>NZ_CP138999.1:7500-4313928 GCF_044597005.1 Maribacter sp. R86514
CGGTTAAGATATGAGCGCCTAAATTTGCAAACTCCTCTAGATATCTGTCTGGGTCTACAATCATTAAATGTACGTCTAAAGGCTTAGTGGCATATTTATGTATTGCTTTGACCACAGGCATACCGTAAGAAATATTTGGCACAAAAACTCCGTCCATAACATCGATATGGTGATATGTTGCTTCACTGGCGTTCACCATTTCTACATCGCGTTGTAGATTTCCAAAGTCTGCTGCTAAAAGTGATGGCGCTATACTTGCCTTTTTCATGATATATAACCTTTGTAATTCAATACAAAAATACGGATTTGTATTTCGTTCAACAGTCGTTTTTAAATTAGCTTTAACTCTATTTAATCAATTTTACTTCCACCATATTTAGTGAGTATGGGATTAATTTTTGACTTGTATTGCTTCATAATAGTATTCAACTTGTTCAATTCAACATCTAGTTCTGCCGATAATTCTTTGTAAACTTTGTAAGCTCCGCTTGTAGGTTTTGCTTCACCTGATTCTACACTTCTTCTTAATGATGCTAATCTATTATTTAGTTTTATTGGAAAGTTTAATGGGTCCTGACCTGATTGATTTTTCACTTGATATAGACTTTCCTCGACTTCGGTTAACTCGTTTAAGAAAGGGGTGATGTTCTTATCGTAGTCATCAATAGCATCTTTTGCATCACCAAGGGTCTTTTTAATTTCTCTAATCTTAATAACTGCTTCATTGGCAGCCGAAGTTTTACCCATTATTTTGTTGGATAACTCAAATTGTTCATCTAAATCTTCTTTGGTAATCCCTTTAAGATTTGGATCCATTTTTATTTCAAACGCATATGTTTTTTCATAATCCCCTGATTTCATTTTTACTTTATAAGTCCCTAAAGGAGCTTTTGGTCCGCGTGCAGGTCTTGCACTCCAAATGATCATTCCTTCAAAAGTAGTAGCACCTTGATACCTCATGTCCCAAGTAAAATTGTTTATTCCTTTTGCTGTGGTAGGTTTTGTAGACCCTCCTTTTAACCAATAAGGTATGTTAGGGTCAACTTCATATTTAGGTTTACTACCGGTAAACGTATTTATGAGTTTATCATTAGTATCAAAAATTTCAAAGGTGATGGTGTCTTTTTCTTCCTTTAAATAATATTGAATAGAAGCATTTGTCAATCCTCTTAAAGCATTGGTTGGTTTAAAAAGTACAGCTTCTTGATCTTCCATTTCAGAAGTATACTGTCTTAAGGGTTGAATATCATCAAGAATCCAAAACCCTCTACCGTGGGTTCCTAAAACGACATCATTATCTTTTATGACTAAATCCCTAACTGGAGTATCGGGTAATTCCAATTGAAGACTTTGCCATAATTCCCCGTCGTTCATTGAAAAATATACTCCGTGTTCAGTTGCTAAAAATAGAAGTCCTTCTCTAACAGGGTCTTCGCGAACCGCTCTTGCAAAGTGCCCATCATCTATTCCGTTGATAATTTTTGTCCAAGTTTTTCCATAATCATGTGTCTTAAAAACATAAGGTTGTCTATCATCTACTTGGTATCTATTTGCTGCAACGTATAATGTTCCTGGATTGTGAATGGATTCATCAATAATACTAACTCTAGAGAATTTTGGTAATTCTTTAGGAGTAATGTCTAACCAATTTTTACCGCCATCTCTAGTAATGTGAATTTTACCATCGTCTGAACCTGCCCATATAGTATTAATGTTGTGGTTAGATGGAGCAAGAGCAAAAACCGTAGCGTAAATTTCAGGTCCGTTCATATCCATGGTAATAATACCACCCGTTTTACCTAAGGTGGATGGGTCTGCATAGGTTAAATCTGGACTAATTTTCTCCCAAGATTGTCCATCATCCGTAGTTTTCCAAACATGCTGTGAACACGTGTACATTACGTTTTCATCTTTTGGTGCAAACATGATAGGGAACGTCCATTGCCAACGTTCAGGTAATGCGCTAGCAGGCTCGCCCGAGAAAAATCGCGGATATACCTGTATGTCTCTAGATTGACCATTACTTCTGTCATATCGTGTCAATAGTGCACCTTGACTACCTGCATAAAATATGTCTAAATTGGTTGGGTGCTGGGTAATCCAACCACTTTCACCACCACCAACAGCGTATGCCCAACCATCACCTTGGCCTCTTGCTTGCATATGCCCCCAACCATCACTTGGTACAGCAATAGTACTGTTGTCTTGTTGTGCACCTGCCACATGGTAAGGTACATCGTTAGTGGTCATTACATGGTACAACTGTGTTGTTGTGTAGTCTTCTTCTGTCCAGGATTTTCCGCCGTTTAAACTAACAACGCCACCGCCATCATTAGAAGAAATCATACGGTCAGGATTATTAGGGTCTATCCAAAGATCATGATTGTCTCCGTGAGGTACCGTAATTTTTGTATCAAATGTTTCGCCACCGTCTGTAGATTTCCAAAAGTTTACATTGAGTCCGTAAACTATATCTTTATTCAACGGGTCGGCATAAATTCTAGAATAGTAAAAAGCACGTTGTCTAAGCTTACGCTCATCATTTGTTCTTTTCCAAGTTTTACCCGCATCTTCTGAACGAAAAACTCCACCTTCATTTGCTTCAATAATTGCCCAAACGCGATTAGAATCTGCCGGAGAAACGGTTACTCCAATTTTTCCTAACGGACCTTCTGGCATACCTGGATTTTTTGAAAGATCTGTCCAGGTTTCACCAGCATCTGTAGACTTCCATAGGTTACAATCTGGACCGCCGCCCCACATTTTCCAAGCCTTACGCTGCACTTGCCAAGTACTGGCATATAATACATTTGGGTTGTTGGGGTCAATGATCAAATCTACGGCACCAGCCTTATCACTCACATAAAGTGTTTTGTTCCATGTTTTACCACCGTCAGTGCTTTTAAAAACACCACGTTCTTCATTATCGCCATATGGATGACCTAGGGCTGCCACATATACTATATCAGGATTTGTGGGATGAATTCTAATTCTAGAAATAGCCTGAGTTTCTTCTAGTCCTAAATGCTTCCATGTTTCACCGGCATCAATAGATTTGTATACACCATCGCCTTGCGTTATACTACCACGTAATTGTACTTCGCCCATGCCGATGTATACGATATCAGGATTTGTTTCAGCTACCGCTACAGCGCCAACAGAAGAGCTGGTTATTTGACCATCTGTAACTGGTTTCCACTCATTACCGCCATCAGTAGTTTTCCATAATCCACCACCAGTTGCACCAAAATAATATTCATTGGGTCTACTAGGGCTACCGGCAGAACCTAAAGAACGCCCGCCACGTACAGGTCCAATATTACGCCATTCTAAATTGTCATAAAAAGCTGTATTGATTGTTGTTTGCGAGCTGGTTTTTTTAATTTTCTTTTTTTGTGCGTGTAAAGAGCTGCAAATAAAAATAAGAGATAAAATAAAAAGGAGAGATGATTTTGAGTTCATTGTAGTCGTTGTTTGTTTGGTGGATTGGTTTATTACTAGCTTGAAAATAATAATTTAATCTGCCAATAATAAGCGATAGGAAAATTTTAACGAGGATAGCACTCATTTAATATGGTAAGCTTATTAAATGATGTTTGTCTTAAGAATGCTACTAGAATACACTAATTATTTTGCTATTTCCATAGTTATGAAATGTAGCTATCAGCAAACGGAGAATAAATAGTATGATTATAGAATTACTACGACATAATAATCAAGAAGCTAATAGCTGCTATTCTATTTGTCTTAAACCTTCGTAAATTGAAATTGCAACTGCATTGGCTAAATTAAGACTGCGGATATGTTCACTGTATAAGGGAATTTTTACAGCTTTATCCGCATTGTCATTTAAAATAGATTTTGGCAAGCCAATAGATTCTTTGCCAAAGACTAAAAACATATCTTCCTCAAAATCAATTTCCCAATGATTTTTAGTTGCGCTGGCAGAAAAGAAAATCATTTTCTTTTCTTTATTCTGCTCAAAGAATGCATCAACATTCTCGTACATAATAACATTTAAATGCTGCCAGTAATCAAGCCCTGCCCTTTTTAAGCGTTTGTCTGTAAGTTCAAACCCAAAAGGTTTTACCAAGTGTAGAGTAGAACCTGTGCCAAGTGCTAGTCTACCAATATTTCCTGTGTTGTTAGGGATTTCCGGTTCTATAAGTACAATATTAAATCCCATTATTTTTTAAAAGATTGAAGGTATAAATGTTCCACTTTTTCACGTGCCCATGGTGTTCTGCGTAAAAACTTCAAGCTAGATTTTATGGAAGGATTACTCTTAAAACAGTTTATATTTACCTGACCGGCTAAATCTTCCCATGAATACTTTTCTGTTAGTTCTTCTAGAATAGTTACCAATTTTACACCGTGAAGGGGATTGTTGGGTTGAGAATCTGAGCTCATGATATTTTTTATTTAGTAGGAATTACTTTTATTTTTGAAAAGCAATGTACATTGATAGTGCTGGAACCTTAATATGGTCTTTCAAAAAAGTTGAACCTTCAAAATCAAAGGTACTACCAGAAACCGCTTCTTGCCAAATTCCTTCTATTTTATAATCTATTATTTCGTTAGATGCATTGTATATGACTAAAATTTTCTCCCAGCTATCGGCATTTGCATTGTCTTCCAAAGTAAATGAAACCAGCGAATTATCAGTCTTTTGAAATATTAGGTGTTTACGAACATCTGAGCCTGTAGTCATATAAAAAGCCGGGTGTTCTTTTCTAAGTTTAATTAGATTTTTATAGTATTCAAAAACCTCCTTGTGTTCATTTTTCCTGTTCCAATTTATTTGGTTAATACTATCAGGTAAATTGTATGAATTGTGTTCGCCATTTTTTGTACGAAGCATTTCTGTACCGGCATGTAAAAATGGAGTTCCCTGTGATGTAAGAACAATCGCATTTGCCAATTTATCCATAGCAATTAAGGTCTTAGAATCTGTATTAGGTCTTGAGATTTTTAATTTGTCAAAAAGCGTATGATTGTCATGACAAGACACGTAATTTACAGATTGCCAAGGTTCGTTAGCCCAGGGGGCTTCAGAATAGTTTACACTGTTATAATTAATTTGGGGATGTTGAATAGCACCTACAATCCCGAATTTTATTGATTCTTCCGTTTTTACAGCTCCACTCACAAAACCTAAGCTTTCATCTTCAAAAACAGAACCTTTTATTCCGTCACGTAAATCATCACTAAAGGCAGCAAATTTTGGAATTTGTTGCATGTATTTTTTGAGCGTTCTCTTTTCTTCAGGTAATGGGGAATCTTTGGCAGTCCATCCTTCGCCATATAATAGTGCGTCAGGATTTATTTTTAAAATTTCCTTAGCAATGATATTCATGGTTTCAATGTCATGAATGCCCATAAGATCAAAACGAAACCCATCAATATGATATTCTTTAGTCCAGTGTAAAACAGATTCAATCATGAATTTGCGCATCATTGGGCGCTCAGAGGCAGTTTCGTTACCACAAGCAGCAGCATCTGAATACGAGCCATCTTCCCAATGTCTGTAATAATAATTTGGCAGTTCTTGATTAAAGTTAGATTCATCCGTTTTGCCGGTATGGTTATAGACAACGTCCATAATAACACCGATGCCATTAGCGTGAAACGTTTGAACCATTTGTTTAAATTCTTTAATACGAACTTCTGCATTAAAAGGATCAGTAGAAAAGGAACCTTCAGGAATATTATAGTTTTGAGGGTCGTATCCCCAATTAAATTGCGGGGTGTTTAAGTTAGCTTCATCAATGGAATAATGGTCAAAAGAAGGTAAAAGATGTACATGAGTAATGCCCAATTCCTTTAAGTGGTCTATGCCCGTAGTACTTTGGTTAGGGTTTTTAGTTCCGGTTTCAACTAGGCCTAGATAGGTTCCCTGCATAGAAGACCCAGATTGAGGATGAATGGTCATGTCTCTAATATGAAGCTCGTAGATTATAGCTTCGTTTTGGTAATTGAGCGCTGGGGAGATATCACTTTGCCAATTCTTAGGGTTGGTTTTTTCCATATCAATAACCATAGCTCTATTTCCGTTTACTCCAACAGCTTGTGCGTAAATTCCTGGAGTTTCATTTAGCCATTTGTTATCTGATTTAACTTGAAAAGTATAGTAAATTCCGTTTAAATCGCCATCAACGTTAATTTCCCAAATACCCTCGTCGTCCTTGTTTAGGGAATATTTTGCATATGATTTAGAGTTGTTTCCGGTTCTATAGAGTCTTAAAATCACTTCTTCTGCCTTAGGGGACCAAAGTTTAAATAAAGTTGATTTTTGACTGTATTGCGCCCATAAATTTTCTTTAACAGGAGTAGGGTAGCTGTCAAAATCAGTATTATTTTTATGGTGATTACAAGAATTAAAGCACATGAAAACTATTGGAATTAGTAGTGTGTATTTCATTGAAATGGTGTTGATGCTCTAAGATAAGGAAAGAAATTTTGGGGATAATAGTTATTTAGGGTTAGCTAAGTAAATAATAATGAAACTATTATAAATGAAAAAACTCCGGTAATCAGCCGGAGTTTATTCATCAATCAAAAAACGAACAGTCATGATAAACTGTTGTTACCGTTAAAATTACAATTAATATGCCATATTACCAATTTAGGGAATATTTAACGTGTAATTTTTATAGCTTGAACGCTAAGAGTTTTTAACCCAAATACGTTTTTAATATTTTACTTCTAGAAGTATGCTTTAAACGTCTAATTGCTTTTTCTTTAATTTGACGAACTCTTTCTCTAGTAAGGTCAAAAGTTTCACCAATTTCTTCTAAGGTCATAGAATGCTGGTTAGCAAGACCAAAGTATAAACGAATAACATCTGCCTCACGTGGCGTTAATGTTTCTAAAGCACGTTCAATTTCTGTACGTAAAGACTCATGTAACAATTCTCTATCAGGATTAGGAGATTCACCACTACGAAGTACATCATAAAGGTTAGAATCTTCACCGTCAATAAGAGGCGCATCCATAGATACGTGTCTACCTGAGTTTTTCAATGATTGTTTTACGTCATCAACAGTCATGTCCAATTCTTTTGCAATTTCTTCAGGAGAAGGCATTCTTTCATGCGCTTGCTCAAGGAAAGCAAAAGTTTTATTGATCTTGTTGATAGAACCAATTTTGTTCAATGGCAAACGAACGATACGAGATTGTTCTGCCAATGCTTGTAATATAGATTGACGGATCCACCATACGGCGTAGGAGATAAATTTAAATCCCCGCGTTTCGTCAAAACGCTGTGCAGCTTTGATTAATCCAAGGTTACCCTCGTTAATCAAATCTGGTAAAGTAAGGCCTTGGTTTTGGTACTGCTTCGCAACTGAAACCACGAATCTGAGGTTGGCTTTGGTGAGTTTTTCAAGAGCGATCTGGTCGCCTGCCTTGATACGTTGTGCCAACTCTACTTCTTCATCAGCGGTAATCAAGTCTACTTTTCCAATTTCTTGTAAGTACTTGTCCAAAGATGCGGTCTCTCTATTGGTGACCTGTTTTGTAATCTTAAGCTGTCTCATTAAAATAAATTAAGTTCAGTTTGCATAGACTGCATATACTTATACGTAAAAAACTTCCGAATGTTACAATTCAATCAAAAAAAGTTCATTTTTCCGTTGAACTACATAAAAAAAGCCTCGACTGATTAGTCGAGGCTTTAAGAATTACCTTACAAAAGAATTAATCTCTTCTTGGTTTTCTATCGCGATTACGATCGTTTCCACGACGGTCATCTCTTCTTTTATCATCACGTGGTGGTCTTTCAACAAAACCTTCTGGTTTTGGTAAAAGGGCTTTACGAGAAACTTTTTCTTTACGAGTACGCTTATCTATACCGAAATACTTAACGTCAAATACATCGCCCATGTTTACAACATCAGCTACATTTTCGGTACGTTCCCAAGCTAGTTCACTTACGTGTAATAATACTTCATTACCAGGAGCTTCCATATATTCTACAACTGCACCGAAATCAAGCATCTTAATAACTTTTACTTCGTAAACGCTACCAACTTCTGGCTTGAACAAGATAGAATCTATTTTTGCCATTACAGCATCAATACCTTTTCTACCAACACCTAATATTTCAACTATACCTTCTTCAGTAACTGGATCTTCGTTTATAACGATAGTTGTCTCAGTTTCTTTCTGCATTTCTTGAATCACTTTTCCTCCAGGACCAATTAATGCACCAATGAATTCATTAGGTACACGTCTAGATACCATTGTAGGAGCATGATCTTTAACATCTTCGTTAGGTGTAGAAATAGTTTCAGTAATTTTTCCTAAGATATGTAAACGACCTTCGCGAGCCTGTTTTAAAGCATTAACAAGAATCTCATAAGAAAGACCTTTTACTTTAATATCCATTTGGCAAGCCGTAATACCGTCTGCAGTACCTGTTACTTTGAAATCCATATCGCCTAAGTGATCTTCATCACCTAAGATATCTGATAATACAGCATACTTTCCAGAATCTGCATCAGAAATTAATCCCATTGCAATACCTGATACTGGTTTTTTCAATTGAACCCCAGCATCCATCATTGCCATAGTACCAGCACAAACAGTAGCCATAGAAGAAGAACCGTTAGATTCTAAAATCTCAGAAACTACACGTACTGTGTAAGGGCAATCTTCAGGAACCATTCCTTTCAATGCACGTTGAGCCAAGTTACCGTGACCAACTTCTCTACGAGATGTTCCACGAATAGGTCTTGCTTCACCAGTTGAAAAAGGAGGGAAGTTATAGTGTAAATAGAAACGCTCTTCACCTTCGTAAGATGGCATGTCTATTTGGTTTGCTTCTCTACTTGTACCTAAAGTTACTGTAGCTAAAGCTTGAGTTTCTCCACGAGTAAAGATAGAAGAACCGTGTGTAGAAGGTAAATAGTCAACCTCACACCAAATTGGTCTGATTTCATCAGTCTTACGACCATCTAATCTTAAACCTTCGTTCAACGTTAAGTCACGTACAGCGGCTTTTTCAGCTTTACTATAGTATTTAGAAATTAATCCGCCAAAATCAGCTTGCTCTTCCTCAGAGAAAGAAGCTTTGATTTCTTCTTTGATTTCGCCAAAAGCAGCGCTACGCTCATGTTTTGCAGAACCTGCTTGAGCAACAGCGTATACTTTATCATAAGCCATGTCATGAATTTTCTTAGCTAGATCAGCATCTTCACGTTCTGGCTCGTACTCACGTACATCTTTTTTACCGAAAGCTTTCGCTAAAGCTTCTTGAGCAGCACATTGAACCTTAATAGCTTCATGGGCAAACTTAATAGCTTCGGTCATTTCTTCTTCAGAAATCTCATCCATCTCACCTTCAACCATCATTACAGAATCAGCAGAAGCACCGATCATCATATCAATGTCAGACTCTAATAATTGAGCACGGGTTGGGTTGATAACGAATTCACCGTTTACACGACCAACTCTAGCTTCAGAGATAGCACATTCAAAAGGGAAATCTGATAATTGAATAGCGGCAGAAGCAGCCAAACCTGCCATTGCATCTGGCATAACGTCTTCATCATGAGACATTAACTGAATCATCACTTGAGTTTCTGAGTGATAATCTTTAGGGAATAACGGACGTAAAACACGATCCACTAAACGCATGGTTAAAACTTCACCGTCACTTGGTCTTGCTTCTCTTTTGAAGAAACCACCTGGGTAACGACCTGCAGCTGCAAATTTTTCACGGTAATCTACCGTTAGTGGAAGAAAGTCCACATCACTTTGTTTGTAGTTGGAAACAACTGTACATAATAACATACATTTTCCTGATTGAACAACAACAGATCCATGTGCCTGTTTTGCCAATTTTCCTGTTTCGATAGAAATTTCTCTACCGTCACCAAGGTCTATGACCTCTTTAAATACTTTTGGAATCATAAAATTCGATTAAAATTTGCATCATGCAAATTTGTTAAACAATGGTCTTTCCGACTGAAATTTCTCTGGTCGGAGTTGTTGTGTTGTTGTGTTGACCAATGAAAAACCGTGTGTAGCTTTTTGTTCTCCTTTGCCAAATATTTGGCTTAAACTCCTAAGGCGGGAGTATTAAAAAAGGGGATAGCTAGCTATCCCCTTTTGCAATATTATTTTCTAATACCTAGCTCTTTAATTAGCTCTCTGTATTTTACAATATCATTTTTAATCATGTAATCAAGAAGACTTCTTCTTTTACCCACGAGCTTTACTAATGAGCGCTCAGTGTTGTAATCTTTATGGTTCTTTTTCAAGTGACCAGTTAAGTGATTAATTCTGTGTGTAAACAAAGCAATTTGTCCTTCTGTAGAACCAGTGTTTGTTTCGCTACCGCCGTGTTTTTTGAAAATTTCGGCTTTTACTTCTTTTGATAAATACATTCCAATATTATTTTAAATGATTTTTATGTACGTGATTGATTTTCAATCAAGCCGCAAAGGTAAGATATTTTTTGAAATGTTTAATTTAAATTTTAATAATTTAAAATTAAAAAGCACAACCATTTGGTAATGGTTCTACGTTTTCTAGTTCTTTGGCAAATTCAATATCCAATTCATAAGAAGAGAAGCCAGTGTCAATAGCACCTTTTAAGTACCGCATTTGAATAGCTTGTAGTATTCATGTGTACTCTTATATATACTTCTGTGGTACTTTATAGTGGAATGTTGCTTCCTGACCTTGTAAAAGGTTGTTCGTCTACATGACTATGTGCCAAAACTCTTCTATAGATAAGTTTACCTTCTAAATCTATAATTTCCCACCAGTCTGCATATTGATCACACCCTGTATCTGGACTTGAAATTGTAGTATTGAAAGTGTACCCATTTGGTTCACCTGATATGCTTACTTGGGTAACTTGTGCATTAGAATTAAAAATACTCGCCGAATCTGATTCTTCGACGAGCACTTTTTCTTTATCTGCAGAACAGCATAAAAACCAAAAAGATAGTATAGTGAATACTAATGATTTCACGCTGTTGCTTTTTCTGCTCTTACTGGGTTGTTCTGAATTAAGTCAATGTAAAGATTCACTTTTTTCTTTAAATCTCTTCTATGTGAAATGAAATCTAAAAAGCCGTGTTCCAATAAAAATTCAGATGATTGAAAACCTTCGGGCAAATCTTTACCAGTAGTATCTTTTACGATTCTAGGACCGGCAAAACCAATCAATGCTCCTGGCTCTGCAATATTAATATCGCCAAGCATAGCATAAGAAGCCGTAGTACCACCCGTTGTTGGGTCGGTACATAAAGAGATATATGGTAAACCAGCTTCAGATAACTGAGCTAATTTAGCTGATGTTTTTGCAAGTTGCATTAATGAAAGCGCTGCCTCCATCATACGAGCTCCACCAGATTTAGAAATCATCATAAATGGTGTTTTCTTTTTAATGGCGTAGTCTATACCACGTGCAATTTTCTCACCAACGACACTACCCATAGAACCACCGATGAATTTAAAATCCATACAGCAGATTACGATGTCTTTACCGTAAGACTTTCCGTATCCTGTTCTCACAGCATCTTTAAGTCCGGTTTTTTTCTGTGCCGCTTTTAAACGTTCGCTATATTTCTTGGTATCTTCAAATTTCAAAGGGTCTTTAGAGCTTAGTTTCTCGTCAAGTTCAGTAAACTTATTGTTATCGAACAAAATTTCAAAATACTCTTTACTGCCTATTCTAACGTGATAATCATCTTCAGGACTAACATAAAAGTTTTTTGCAAGATCGTCAGACTCTACTATTTTACCTGTTGGTGATTTATACCAAAGTCCTTTAGGTGTGTCTTTTTTTTCCTCGGTAGAGGTTTGAATACCTTTTTCTTTTCTTTTAAACCAAGCCGTCATCTCATCCATTTTTTTGGTTATGCTATACTTTTATAGTGTGTTTACGTTGTTTAAGTCTTCAAAGGCTTTTTTCAAACGCTCTATGAAAGCAGTCTCTCCTTTTCTTAACCAAACTCTAGGGTCGTAAAATTTCTTGTTAGGTTCGTCAGCGCCTTTAGGGTTGCCGATTTGTGCTTGTAAGTAGTCTTTGTTGTCTTGAATATAATCACGAACACCAGATAGAAAAGCATATTGTAAATCGGTATCTATATTCATTTTTATAACTCCGTAGCTAATACCTTCTCTGATTTCTTCAACTGTAGATCCAGAACCACCATGGAATACGAAATCTATATGGTTGTGCTCAACACCGTATTTCTTAGAAATATATTCTTGAGAGTTTAAAAGGATTTTCGGAGTCAATTTAACGTTACCTGGCTTGTAAACACCATGTACGTTACCAAATGCAGCAGCGATAGTGAATTTAGGGCTAACTTTAGAAAGCTCTTCATAAGCGTATGCTACTTCTTCTGGTTGCGTGTATAATTTAGAATCATCTACATCAGAATTATCAACACCATCTTCTTCACCACCAGTGATACCTAGTTCAATTTCTAGCGTCATGTTCATTTTGCTCATGCGCTCTAAGTACCCTTTACATATTTCAATATTCTCTTCTAAAGGCTCTTCAGAAAGATCGATCATATGCGAGCTGAACAAAGATTTTCCTGTTTCAGCGAAATGTTTTTCACTAGCATCTAAAAGACCATCTATCCAAGGTAATAATTTTTTTGCACAGTGATCTGTATGAAGAATAACTGTTGCACCATAAGCTTCTGCTAGTTGGTGAACATGTTTGGCTCCTGCAACAGCACCTAGTATGGCTGCTTTTTGCCCATCGTTAGAAAGACCTTTACCAGCATTGAACTGTGCTCCACCGTTAGAAAATTGAATGATAACAGGAGCGTTTAAACTTGCAGCTGTCTCTAAAACACCATTAATGGTATCTGAACCTATAACGTTTACTGCAGGTAATGCGAACCCTTTTTCTTTTGCGTAGTTGAAGATTGCTTGAACTTCATCTCCGGTTGCAACTCCCGGTTTAATATTGTGAGCCATAATTATGTTGTTGTTTGTTTCTTAAAAAAATGAAAAACAAATGTAATAAAACAATTATATTTAAAAGGGATAGTTGATACCTATTTGCAACACGGAGTTCGCAAAATTATAATCTCTGAACCATCTTTTAGACTGAATTTCAGCAGGGTTATAAGTTTTAAAGCCCAAATCTAGTCTAAATAGGAAGTAGGTGAAATCGTATCTTATACCAATACCTGTTCCTAAGGCAATATCCTTTAAAGAACTAAATCCGTCAAAAGTAGCATCTGGATCTTCTACATTATCCAGCACGTTCCATATGTTTCCTGCATCGGCAAATATGGCCCCGTTAATATCACCTGCTATCGGAAATCTGTATTCTAAGTTCAAGGCCAATTTTAAATTCGCTTCGTTAAAATCATTAATTGCTGAAGTGCTTCCTGGTCCTAATGAGTATGGGAACCAAGCTCTGTTGTCATTTGATCCACCACCAAAATAACTACGAACAAATGGAATGTTATCAGAATTACCGTAAGGAATGGCAATACCGAAGAATGCTCTTGCAGCTAATACATTAGAACGTTTTAGGTCCCAGTATTTTACGTATTCAAACTCATTTTTAATGTATTGAGAAAATGGTACTCCAAATACCAATAACTGATCATCGTCATTTTTGTTGAATGGTATAAAAGAAGAGAAAGCCGATAAAACATTACCTGCACCTTCAATCTTCCAACGAAATTGATAAAAAGAATTATCTATAGGTCCGGTTCTATTTGTTTTGTTGAATGTGTAATTAGATGCGAATATTAAATTATTCTCGGTAAGTCTGATTCTTCTTTCTTCAATAGTGTTTACATCATCAAAATTGTCACTTGAAGAAGACACAACACGATCTAAAATTGCATTTGTAAATCCGGTTGTGCCTGACGGAATTATTAGATTTAATTCATCATCACTATCTCCTGGTTCAAAAAAATCTGCTAATTCAGGATATAATGTAGCATCTTCGTAAGAGTCTGCAATGTCATCTAACAGTTCGTAGGTGTTAGTATAAACGTTATAGAATCTACTACTGTTTACATTTCTTACAAACTGAATGTTCAATAGCTCAACTTCATGATTTACAAAATCACTAGGTACCCAATTGTAGCCTAAAACGGTATTAAAGGTTTGTTTGTCCAGACCTATATTGTTTTGGAAATTTGTACCAATGGCAATTCTTGTTTTTGGCAAAGTATATTTGGGTATAATTCTGGAAGTGTTTACAAAGGGAAACCAGATTCTTGGAAAATCTAAAGCAATGTCTCCACCAAATTCTGAGAAGTAATTTGCTTCAAATGTATTACTGCTAAGAAGACCGTATGATCCATTTGCAGAGATACTCAAGTTTTCTGCACCTTTAAAGATATTTCTTATTAGTAGGGTTGTGCCTAAACCAACACCTAGTCTACGTAAGTTAGATCTGCTAACTTCAAAATTGGTACCTAAAGCATACTTTGTTTTTGGGGCCAAATAAATGTTTGTGTTTACTTTGTTACCTACAGAATCAGCTTCAAAAATGATATTTGGATATTTAAAAACATTAAGCGCATTTAGTTGTCTAGAGGTTCTGATTTTATCTACATCTCTATAAGTACTGTCTTTTTTGAAAAAGATGGCATTAGCCAAGGTTTTTGGCTTAATATCAAAATTATTGGAATAATGAATAGTGTAGTCTTGGTAGTCTATGGTGTACAGTGAATCTTGTGAATTTGTAGAAAGGTAATCTGTATAAATATGTATTTTATTGATTTTCTCTACTTTATATGCAGAGGTGGTCACTTCATTTTCTCCTCTAGTTTTTAAATCGCCAATGTTTAAAGTAATATTCATTTGCTGATCATCAGCAGCTTTAATAGTATCTCTTAAAATATCGAAGGTAATAGAGCTTTCTTGAAAATTACGAATTCCGCTATTTCTAAAAATACCGGTTAATCGTTCACGTTCATTATTAAAATTACTTAGGTCAAACTGTTGTCCTTCTTTTATTAATGATTGTGACGAATTTAAAAAATATAAGGAGTCTATTGCTCTAGATGAAATATTGTTGCCCAGAGAATCTATCATGTACGGATCGCCAAGTTTAATATGATAATTGACTCTAGCTTTTTTGTGCTTTGAACTATCAATTTCATAGGTGGTATTGTTGGTAAAGTAGCCTTTGCTTTGGTAGTATGCACTAAGTTTTGCTAAGCTTAATCGTGTTTTGGTAGTGTCCAAAATTGTGGGTTCTTCGCCAATATCCTTTAACCAATTACTAAGTCCTTTAACTATAAATGATTCGCCCAGGCGTTCCACTTGTTTTTCTGAAAGTAGTTTGTCAAGTCTCTTTTTTCTATTCTCTTTTCTGTATATCCATGCATTGTAAGAAGAATCTGGATTTTCTTTTGCAAGGTTGTAAAGATTAAGTCTAAGGGGGTAGCCTAATACAGTAGAATTGGATTTTTGGTAGATGAGACTTTCCAACTCTTCATTGTTTACTTTAACAGAATCGGCATAAACGGCGTTTTTAATTACCAAGTATTCATCATCCTCAACTTTCTTTAGCGAGTTACAGGATAACAAGACTATTGCCAGTAGGGATAATAAGCTTAATTTAGCCATGTTGTTTTTGGAGCAAAGTGCCATCCTCATAGAAATCAAAAATACATTATTTGAATGGTTGTCAAAAGTGAATTGAAACTTATCAAAAGTCTACAGCAAAAAAAGTGCCGAAATGAGCACGGACTATTTGTTGTGGAAGGAAAGAAGACTATTGAAGAAGTAGTGAATTCTGACATGAAAGTCTATAAGCTTTTTGCAGTTGATCCTATTGGATTGGATGTGGGTGATCTACAAGTTGAAAAAGTAACCGCTAGGGAACTTGGTCAAATGAGTAGCCTAAAGAACCCGAACGGATATCTTGCAGTTTTCTACATTCCAAAACCAACCGAAAAAATAACTTCTGATTGGGTTTTGGCGTTAGATGGAGTACAGGACCCGGGTAATTTGGGAACTATAATAAGGCTTTGCGATTGGTTTGGTATCAGTGATATTGTATGTTCTACGGATACTGTAGATTGCTTTAATTCAAAAGTATTACAAGCTACTATGGGCTCAATCACTAGAATAAATATTCAATATTTATCTCTTGATACATTCTTAACTTCAACTCAGTTACCTGTTTTTGGAACTTTTATGGATGGTAAAAGTGTAAACTCAACGCAGTTGCCAGCAAAGGGAATAATGATTATGGGTAATGAAGGAAAAGGAGTTTCTGAAGCTGTCGCAAAACTTTGTACCGATAGATTGGCAATACCACAGTTTGGAGGTGTGACTACAGAAAGTTTAAACGTAGCATCTGCAACTGCCATTTTATTACATGAAATTAGAAAGTAATCAGGTATTGTGTACCGAAAATTTTAACTTTTGCTAATTGCTAATTGCTAATTGCTAATTGCTAATTGCTAATTGCTAATTGCTAATTGCTAATTGCTAATTGCTAATTGCTAATTGCTAATTGCTAATTGCTAATTGCTATTCAAAAGTGAAGTTGATGAAAATACCGCGAGTTTTAAGGGACTCTATGTTTCCTGTCCAAGGGCTATTAGGGTCGTTGTCTGGAACTAGCTCATCGGTAATGGCAAAAACACCACGAATAGAAGGGGTGAATTTGAAATACTCTAAGTAAAAATCAATGCCAAAACCAAGTTCGTAATTGTAGACCCATTTTTTCATTCTAAAGGTGCCAGAGCTATTATCGTCAAGACTTTCTTCATTACTACCTAGGTTAAGTCCTGTAGATACACCACCCAACAGAAATGGTTTGAAGTTTCCATATCTTCTAGTGCTCGCTTTTAGGAGTAATGGGAAATTAATGTAAGTGGATTTTACCTCTCTAATGGCATCACGCTCATCTTCAAAGCCTGGAAAACCCATTAACCTAGATCCATAATGTAATCCTGGTTCAAAACGGACATCTAAGAATTCGTTAAGCCGCACTTCGCCAATTAATCCAACATTAAATCCAAAGCTTTTGCTAACCAAAATATCTTGGGCATTTTCTTTGTATTCTATTTTAAAATCATATTGGTTTAAACCAAGGAAGTAACCCCAGTTTAAGAGTTTCTTATCTTCGTTTTGTTTATTCAATATGGGACTTTCGTTGAATTGAGCACTCACTAAATTCGTAATCAACAACGTTAGGCTTATAAAAAACCACTTCTTCATATATCCTGGTTTACGATTGTAAAACGTCAAAAATATATTGTGAGTATGCTAAAGATATAGATTAGCCTTTTTTCGCAACATAAATTGATGCAACCCCAAATGTTTGAGGTTTATTCGTTACATCTATAAACCCAATTTCGCGTAAAATATTGTTGAAATTTTCGCCATGAGGAAAAACAGAAGCAGATTCACTTAAATAGCCATAAGCAGAATCATCTTTTGAAAATAATTTTCCAATTAAGGGAAGAATATTTTTAGTGTAAAAATTGTAACCTTGTTTGTATGGAGTTTTAGTAGGTACAGAAGTTTCTAAAACAACCAGTGTGCCATTTGGTTTTAGAACACGTAATATCTCTGCCATACCGGTATTCAGCGTTTCAAAGTTTCGTACTCCAAAAGATACCGTAACCGCATCAAATGAGTTGTCTTCAAAAGTGAGTTTTTCACTATCGCCTACCACCATTTCTATAGTGCTGTCCAAATTCTTGTCCGTTACCTTTTCTTTGCCAACAGCTAACATACCTGGAGAAATATCTAGACCTACAATTTTTTTGGCGCCTGTTTTAACAAGGGCAATAGCTAAATCTCCAGTACCCGTGGCAATGTCTAAAATAGACTGCGGTTGTTCTTTTTTTAAGATTTCGACTACTTTTTTGCGCCATTTAATGTCTATTCCAAAAGAAATTACACGGTTTAGACCATCGTAATTTTTAGAAATAGTGTCAAACATTTTAGTAACCTGTTCTTTCTTTCCTAATTCTGAATCTTTATAAGGAGTAACTTTTTGGGGCATTTTATAGCTATTTTTTTGGCAAATATACGATATAGCTAATGCTTAATTACTTTTTAATCAGTTAGGTTGGTAATTGATAGGTTAAAGAATTGAAAATTAAGATTAAACTAATTTAATTATGTAATTTTGCCCCATAATAAATGCTATTGTTTTCAAGACTACTTTTAAGTATAGGTAATAGTTAAGAGAAGAAAATTGGTGCTTGATGTTTAGCGGACTAATAAAATAAATGAAGATTATAATTGCTGGTGCTGGGGAAGTAGGCTTTCATTTAGCCAAGTTGCTATCCTATGAGTCACAAGATATTACCTTAATCGATTCTAAAAAAGAAAGTCTTGCTTACGCAGATAATCACCTAGATATAAGAGTTTTAAAGGGTGATGCAACTTCTATTGCGGTATTGATCGATGCTCAGGTGAAAGATTCAGATTTGGTTATTGCGGTAACTTCTTCTGAGACTACGAACTTAACCTTGTGTATGCTGGCTAAGCAATTAGGTTGTAAGCGAACCATTGCCAGAATATCGAATACCGAGTTTATAAAGAATAAAGATCTGTTGAGGTTTTCAGATTTAGGTATAGATGAATTAATTTCTCCAGAAGCTTTAGCGGCAACTGAAATTCAGATGCTTTTAAACAAGTCGGCCTTTAACGATACCTATGAATTTGAAGATGGTGAGTTGATAATGGTGGGTGTATCATTATTAAAGTCTGCACCATTTGTAGGTAAACAAGTGAAAGAAGCTGCAAAAATTTTCCCGGAATTACACTTTATGCCAATTGCTTTACAGCGTACAGGTACACAGTATACGGTAATACCAAGAGGTGATACCCTTTTTAAAGAAGGTGATCAAGTGTATTTTATTACAGTGAAAGAGGGGGTAGATGAGCTGTATAAATTAACAGGTAAAAAGAAAGCGGAAATCAAGAATGTGATGATTCTTGGTGGTAGTAAAGTGGGTTACAAAACGGCAAGAGATCTTTGTGCTAACAAATTCAACGTAAAGTTGATTGAGAAGAACAAAGAGAAAGCTTTTGATCTTGCGGATGAGCTGCCAAATGCATTAGTGATCAATGGTGATGGTAGAAATGTTGAATTGCTAGATGAGGAAAGTTTAGAATCTATGGATGCCTTTATTGCGGTGACCGGAAATTCTGAAACCAATATTATGTCATGCTTGGTGGCAAAGTCAAAGTATATAAAGAAAACTATCGCCTTGGTTGAGAATATGGATTATTTTCAGCTATCTCACTCAATTGGTATTGATACGTTGATCAATAAAAAGCTTCTTGCCGCAAATAATATATTTAGACATATACGTAAGGGGGAAGTTGTGGCTTTAATGCGTTTGAATAATTTAAATGCTGAAATTTTAGAATTCATTGTCAAAAGAAACTCTAAGGTAACAGGGGCAACTATCAGGGAGTTGGATTTTCCTAAAGCTGCTACAATTGGTGGAGTTGTAAGAGAAGGGCAAGGTCATATTGCTCTTGGTGGGTTCAAAATACAGGAAGGTGATAGGGTAGTGGTTTGTTGTCTGCCTTCAGAGATACCTAAAATAGAACGAATGTTCCTTTAAGATGCGACTTAATTTAAGAATCATAATTCATATAATGGGGCTTCTGTTGTTGTGCAATGGGGGATTTATGCTTTTGGCGGCAGTGGTCAGTGGTATATACCAAGATGGCGCAACGTTAAGCATTGCACTTGCATCTATAACCACTATGTTCGTAGGGGTTTTTATGATGTACTATACTAGAGGTCATAAAAAAGAAGTAAAACAGAAAGAAGGCTATATTATCGTAACCTTTGGGTGGATTGTTATGTCCATTTCTGGGATGTTACCTTATTTATTTTCAGGTGCATTGCCCACGGTAACTAACGCTTTTTTTGAAACTATATCCGGTTATACAACAACGGGTGCTTCTATTATGGATGATATAGAAGCAATGCCAGAAGGTATCTTGTTTTGGCGTAGCTTAACCCATTGGATTGGCGGTATGGGTATTATTGTTTTGGCGATTGCCATATTACCCTTATTGGGAATAGGGGGAATGCAATTGTTTTCTGCCGAAGCACCAGGGCCTACGGGCGATAAATTACATCCAAGAATTACCGATACGGCAAAACGACTATGGTTGATCTACTTTGGTTATACGGTTGCTGAAACTATTCTGCTTCAAGTTGCGGGAATGTCATTTTTTGATGCTATAAATCACGCAATGGCAACGTTGTCCACTGGTGGTTTTTCAACCAAAAATGCGAGTGTGGCTTACTATAATGACCAACCGATGATACAATATATCATCATATTTTTTATGTTTTTGGCAGGTAGTAACTTTGTATTAAGCTATTTTGCTTTCAAAGGAAAAGTACAAAAAGTAATACAAGATGAGGAGTTTAAATATTATTCAGGTTTTGTAATTGTGTTTACCATCATAGTAGCATTGGTAGTTTATTTTCAGGCAAATATCACTGAGCTGACTCCTGGGTATCCTATGGTGTTGGGTAAGGCGGAAAGTGCATTCAGGCATTCCTTGTTTCAAATAATTTCGGTGATAACTACAACCGGATTCGTAAGTGCTGATTTTACGCAATGGACACCATTCTTGACCGTTTTTTTCTTCGGATTGTTCTTCTTAGGAGGTTCGGCTGGATCAACGGCAGGTGGTATTAAAGTAATGCGTCATTTATTGATTATCAAAAATGGTGTATTGGAGTTTAAGCGAACATTGCATACGAATGCCATTATACCTGTACGATATAACAATAAGACTGTAAAAGAGAAAATAGTTTATAATATAATCGGATTCTTTGTGCTGTACATGCTACTCTTTATTATTGGTGCTTTGGTGTTAGGCTTTTTAGGGTTAGACTTTGAATCCGCTATTGGTGGTGCGGCATCATCTTTAGGTAATGTTGGTCCTGCGTTAGGGAGTTTGAACCCTGTGAGCAATTTTAATAGTCTACCGGATCTGGCAAAATGGTGGTGTGGATTTTTAATGTTAGCAGGTAGGCTAGAATTATTTACCGTACTTATCTTATTGACACCATATTTCTGGAAAAGAACTTAAATAAAGTAAAATATATCAAGCATAAAAAAAAGTCCCATCATTTGATGGGACTTTTTTTATGTTCTTGTCCCGTCCTGAAATAAGTTGACACAAATTCGACTTATTTATGAAACCTTCAGAGAACCCAGGGAATAAGCGCACTCAGCGCGATTACAATTTAGGCTTTAAATTAGCCGTCATCTCCCAAGTAGAAAAGGGCGAGATGACTTACAAGCAAGCTCAAAAGGCTTATGGTATTCAAGGCAGGAGTACTGTTTTGGTTTGGTTGCGTAAACACGGTACCTTAGACTGGACAAACCCAATTAAGCATCAAATGCCAAAATCCAAAGAGACTCCAGCTCAGAAAATTAAGCGTTTGGAACGAGAACTCTCTGATGAGAAGCTCAAGAACAAAGTGCTTAACACGATGATCGACATCTCTGAACAGCAGTATGGTACTTCTATCAGAAAAAAGTATTCACCCAAGCAATCCAACGAGTCCGACAACAACAAGAGCTAAGCCTATCGCGTTGCTGTAGATTGTTTGGGATAAGTAGACAAGCTGTTTATCAAGCAGAAAAACGTGCTGATAAAAGAGCTCGTGAACTAGCTCAAATTAAACCATTAGTTTCAAAAATACGTCAAGAAATGCCCAGACTTGGTACTCGAAAACTCTACTATCTGCTCAAGGCTGAGTTTGAAATAGTAGGTGTCAAGATAGGTAGGGATGCACTTTTCGATTACCTCAGATCTGAATCAATGCTTATAAAACCAAAAAAGAACTATACAAAAACTACTCATTCTAAACATTGGCTAAGAAAGTATCCTGATCTAATGAAAAGTTCAGTTGCTACAAGACCAGAACAGTATTTTGTAAGTGACATAACCTATATCAAAAGCAGAGAAAGAACTCATTATCTCTCTCTAGTTACAGATGCTTTTAGCAGAAAGATTATGGGGTATCATCTAAGTGATGATATGAGTACGGAAAATGTAGTAAAAGCCATGAAAATGGCTGTAAAGAATAGAGTTACTTCCAACAGATTAATACACCATTCTGATAGAGGTCTACAATACTGCTCTGCTACATACCAAAGAGAGCTAAAAAGATCTAAGGTCATACCATCAATGACGGATGGATACGACTGTTATCAAAATGCTTTAGCAGAACGTGTAAATGGTATTTTAAAAACAGAGTTCTTGATTCATAAATGTAATACAGCAAGAGAATTAAGACAGCTTATCAAAGAATCTATAAAAACGTATAATAGCAAAAGACCCCACTTGAGTCTTAATTATGAAACACCTAATTTTATACACAACAAAAAATCCTGCGAAGCTAGCTTCGCAGGATTGATTTAATTATTTAAAAAATGTCAACCTATTTTAGGACGACTCACTAAAAAGATGTTGAGGTTATTTCAACGCTTCTTTTATTCTCGATATAGCTTCTTTAATTTCTTTTACTGATGCTGCGTAAGAAATACGAATACAGTTTCCGTTACCAAAAGCATCACCTGTTACGGTGGCTACGTTTGCAGCTTCTAAGATATACATTGAAAAATCTGAAGCGTTATTAATAGTAGTACCATTGAATGTTTTGCCAAAATAAGCGGTTACATCTGGGTATACATAAAAAGCACCTTCAGGCTCATTACATTTAAAACCTTCGATTTCGTTCAACAGACCTAAAATTAGTTTACGTCTTTCTTTAAATTCATCTACCATGTATTGTATACGGTCTGGTGATTCTTCTAAAGCGGTAATAACGGCACGCTGAGCAATACAGTTTGCACCACTTGTTACTTGACCTTGTAGCTTGTTTGTTGCACGTGCAATATATGCAGGAGCACCAATGTAACCAATACGCCATCCGGTCATTGCAAATGCTTTTGCAACCCCGTTTACGGTAAC
Organism: Maribacter sp. R86514; assembly: GCF_044597005.1. Lineage (NCBI taxonomy): Bacteria > Pseudomonadati > Bacteroidota > Flavobacteriia > Flavobacteriales > Flavobacteriaceae > Maribacter > Maribacter sp. R86514. The sequence continues at coordinate 30,445 of NZ_CP138999.1, forward strand.
GGTACGATCATACATGTCATCAAACTCTGCCATTGAAGCATGTGCGGTAACACCATAATTAATATGCTCGTAAATTTCATCACTTACCACAATAATTTGAGGATGGTTCTTAAGAACATCCGCAAGTGCACGTAATTCCTCTTTGCTGTAAATAGATCCGCTTGGGTTGCAAGGGGAACTATACCATAACATTTTTGTTTTAGGTGTAATTGCTGCCTCTAACTGTTCAGGAGTCATTTTAAAATCGTTCTCCAAAGAAGTAGAAACTTCAACCGGTACACCATCCGCTAATTTTACAATATCGCTATAGCTAACCCAGTAAGGGCATGGCAATATAACCTCGTCACCTGGGTTCAAAATAACTTGGGCAACATTATATAGAGCCTGCTTTGCTCCTGTAGAGACTACAATTTGAGAGGGTTCATAACTAAGGTTGTTATCTCTCTTGAATTTAGTGATAATTGCCTTTTTAAGCTCTACATAGCCATCAACGGGAGTATAGGAATTATAATCATCATTTACTGCTTGTATTGCAGCGTCCTTAATATAATCTGGAGTGTTGAAGTCCGGTTCCCCTAAACTTAAACCAATAATATCTTTTCCTTGTGCTCTTAATTCACGGGCCTTAGCGGCCATTTCCAAAGTAGCTGACGGTGTAACGCTGTTAATTCTGTCCGAAAGTTGATTGCTCATGGTTGCTTTAAATTTCTAGTATTGTAATGTAGGCTCCTTGCCTAATTCTTTTAAATGTTTAAAGTGCGAAATTATAGCTTTTCTAGTAGTTTTATACTCGTGATATGGTAAATTAAATTCTTGTGCCGTCTGTTTCACAATTTTCGAAATATTTGTGTAATGTACGTGGCTTATGTTGGGGAATATGTGGTGTTCAACTTGGTGATTTAACCCACCGGTAAACCAATTAACAATCTTGTTCTTAGTCCCAAAATTAACCGTGGTAAACAATTGGTGAATTGCCCAAGTATTTTTCATTGTACCTGATTCATCTGGTAAAGGAGTGTCTGCGTCATCTACAATATGTGCCAATTGAAAAACAACACTTAAGATTACCCCGGCAACATAATGCATTAAAAAGAATCCTATTAAAATCTTCCACCATGCGATGTCTAAAATTAACATTGGCAATACGATCCAAATAGTAATGTAAAGTAATTTTGTAATGATTAAGGTACTCCAGTTCATAGTAGCGCTAGGCAATTTACCATAAGATAATTTGCGTTTCATATAACGGTACATCTGTTGAAAATCTGTTGTAATTGCCCAGTTGAACGTTAGTAGACCGTAAAGAAAAACAGAATAAAAGTGTTGAAATCTATGGTGTTTTTTCCATTCCGCATGTTTAGAAAAACGTAATATTCTGCCCGCTTCCATATCTTCATCATGTTCGTGAATGTTCGTATATGTATGGTGAAGTACATTGTGCTGTACTTGCCAGTTATATACGTTACCAGCAAGAATGTAAATGCTGCTACCCATTAGTTTGTTAACCCACTTCTTGTTAGAATATGCGCCATGGTTACCGTCATGCATAACGTTCATGCCAACACCCGCCATACCAATACCCATAACAATGGTTAAAAGAATATTGGCCCAATTAGGTAGCCCTAAGGTCAGTATTAAAAAATAAGGAGCAAGAAAAAGCGCAAACATTACCACGGTTTTCAAGTGTAATTTCCAGTTGCCTGTTTTCTTTAATTTGTTCGTTTTAAAATAATCGTTAACTCTACTGTTCAAAGTTTTAAAAAACTTTGCAGAATCTGTTCTAGGGAAACGAATGATATTTTGTTCCATAATTCGGTAATCTTTTACTTAATATAATGTAATTGAATCTATAATAGTTTGATAGCTTAATTAAAAGCTAAATCTTTGCATTAATGAAAATACTAATAATATCTATTTACAAATATACGGATGACTGCTGAAATCATATTTGAAAATTTTCCCAATTTATCTGAACATCAGAAACAATTGTTTGAAAAACTAGAGGAATTATATAAAGATTGGAATCAAAAAATCAATGTGGTTTCAAGAAAAGATATAGATGAACTCTACTTAAGGCATGTTTTGCATTCCTTAGGGATAGCAAAGTTTATAGAATTTAAGGATGGCTCATCTATACTTGATGTTGGAACAGGCGGTGGTTTTCCTGGTATACCTTTGGCAATTTTATTTCCTGAAGTACACTTTACATTAGTGGATTCTATAGGAAAAAAAATAAAAGTAGTAAATGAGGTGGTTTATGGTCTACAATTAACAAATGTTACCACCATAAACGCTAGGGTAGAAGAGATACCTGGTAAATTCGATTTTATCGTCAGTAGAGCTGTGGCTGCTATGCCCACTTTTGTACACTGGATAAAAGGGAAAATTAAAAAGGAATCTAAACACCCTATTCGTAATGGGATATTGTATTTAAAAGGTGGTGATTTAAAGGAAGAATTAAAAGACTATAAAACGGCTGAAATTTATAATTTGACCGATTATTTTAAAGAAGATTTCTTTGAGACAAAGAAAATGGTCTATTTGCCGTTAAAGTATAAAGGGTAAGTCTTTTAAAGTAGAAAAGAACTGCAATAAGCTTTCTTGTATTTACGGGCAAACTCTTTTAAATAATTCCAAGTGTGAATCTGAATACATGTAATGTGTAATCTAATACTGTTGATAGTCATAAGCAATTGATTTTAAATGAAGTACAAATTTCAGGAAATTACCCTGAGTTTACAATTAATTAACGTTAAATTTACATTGATATTGTATTCGATAGGTGTTAATGTTTCTTAATTAATATAAAATGCCCGTTAACTTAAAAGTTAACGGGCATTTTATTAGGGATTGCAAAAGCTTATTTACTCCATGGTGGTACCACATTATTACTTCTTGCATAAGCAATAAGTTGACCCTTGTGTTCTCCGTTATGCTCCATGATAGCTAATAATCCGCCTAGTTTATTAGACTTCATAAAACCGAAATCAACCTCGTCGTTTAAAGTTCCATCTTCTACTTTAATGATATTTTCAAGAACGAATTCGTTCGATTTTTTAAGTGCAGCAATGATGTTTTCTTTTCCGGTGATTTTACCAAGATTCATAACATCGACATCTTCTGGTGGTGCGAATCCTAATTTAGAAGCCAAAAAATAATTACCACCCGCAACATGTAGCAAAGCTTCGCCTACGGAACTGATGCCTTCTGCTGGTCTCCAATCATATTTATCTTCAGGGAAAGCTTCGGCTAGTTGTATCACTTGAGATTGATTTCTAGCTAAAACCGCTTTAATCGTGGTTTGTGTTAGTTCTTCTTGTGCATAAGAAAAGCAGCCTGCAAATAAGACTGCTGCGAGTAATAACTTTTTCATAATTAGTGTGTTAAGGTTGTTAAAAGTAATTTGTAATACTTGTAATTTAAGCTAAAAGTAGCGTTATGTCAAAAAAAAGGCTGAATTTACATTCAGCCTTTAAAGTTGCTTTTTCTTATCCTAAAAACGGATACCTGTAATCTACAGGGGTAACAAAAGTCTCTTTGATCAATCTTGGAGAAACCCAACGTAAAAGGTTTTGAGCTGATCCAGCCTTATCGTTTGTTCCAGATGCTCTTGCGCCACCAAATGGTTGTTGGCCAACAACGGCACCTGTAGGTTTGTCATTAATATAGAAGTTACCTGCACAGTTTTGTAATGCTTTTGTAGCTTCGTCAATAGCATATCTGTCTTGTGAAAGTACAGCGCCAGTAAGTGCGTACTCAGAAGTACCATCAATTAATTGTAATGTTTCGCTCCAATCTTTGTCATCATAAACATAAATTGTAACTACAGGACCGAATAATTCAGTTTCCATAGTAGTGTATTTAGGATCTGTTGTTAAGATAACCGTTGGTTCAATGAAGTACCCTTTAGATTTGTCAAAAGAACCACCTGCATATATTTCGGCATTTTCATCTTCTTTAGCCTGCGTAATGTACTTCGCCAATTTGTCAAAAGAACCTTCGTGAATAACAGCGGTAATAAAGTTGCTCATATCTTCAGGCGAACCTGGTTTGTTGAAAGATGCAATATCGGCCTTAACAAATTCTAGAATCTCTTTAGAAGTAGATTTTGGTAAATATACTCTTGAGGCAGCACTACATTTTTGACCTTGAAATTCAAATGCACCTCTAGAAATAGCCGTTGCTACTTGTTTAGTATTAGCGGTAGGGTGTGCAAGAATAAAATCTTTACCACCAGTTTCACCAACTATTTTCGGGTATGTTTTGTAGGTGTGTATGTTGTTTCCTATCTGTTTCCAAAGTTCTTTGAAGACATGTGTCGAACCCGTAAAGTGTAGTCCGGAAAAGTCAGGGCTGCTTAGTACAGTATCGGTAATCATAACCGGGTCGCCGTACACTACGTTTATAACTCCGTCAGGTAAACCTGCTTCTTTGAAAATATCGACAATAACCTTCGCAGAGAAAATTTGAGAATCACTAGGTTTCCATACCACAACGTTACCCATCATAGCTGCACTTGCAGGAAGGTTACCGGCTATGGCCGTAAAGTTAAATGGGGTAATAGCGTAAACAAATCCTTCTAATGGACGATATTCCACTCTGTTCCAAATACCTTCGGCAGAGTCTGGTTGCTCGGCATAAATTTGAGACATGTATTCTACGTTAAAACGTAAAAAGTCAATTAACTCGCATGCGGCATCTATTTCTGCTTGGTGAATGTTTTTAGATTGTGCGATCATAGTGGCCGCGTTGATTTTTGCACGGTAAGGTCCGGCAATCAGCTCGGCTGCTTTTAAGAAAATTGCAGCACGCTGTTCCCAAGTTAAATTTGCCCATGCATCTCTTGACGCTAAGCAATTATCAATGGCAGACTGTACATTTTCTTTATTTGCGGTGTGGTAAGTACCAACAATGTGCTTGTGATCATGTGGTGGGGACATTGGCTTGGTGTTGCCAGTGCGTACCTCTTCAGAACCAATGTACATAGGTACATCTATCTTGTCGTTGAAATATGCTTTGTATTGTTCCAAAACTGCTTCTCTTTCAGGAGATCCAGGAGCATAGCCTTTAATTGGTTCATTAAATGCTGCAGGAACTTGAAAAAATCCTTTACCCATTGTCTAAATTTTTATATTAAAAAGTTGACCAAAGGTACTAAAAGGGTATTGGACTAAAAACTATTGGAGGTGTATTTGGCTTTAGTTTAAAGCAAAAGGTGCGCTAAATTTGAAAGTTGGAATATAGACCCTGAATTTTTCAGTACTATCCATGGTAACCATATTGTAATGACCTTTCATTGCGCCAATAGGCGAAGTAAGTAAACAACCAGAATTGTAAGTGTGAGATTCCCCTGGCTGAATTACTGGTTTCTTACCAATAACACCTTCACCGTCTAAAGTTTCCATGTCATTTAGTGAGTCGTATGTTTTCCAATGACGAGAGGTTAATTGTACGGCGTCTTTACTTTGGTTCTCAATTGTAATTGTATACCCGAAAGCATAATGCATTTTGTAGTTTTTGAAGAACGTGCCTTCAAAAGTAGTTTGAACCGAAATTTTTATGCCTTTAGTAACCTGTGTTATCATCATATTTAATATGTAAATACGCTTTGTGCTATTAATATGGTTATTGCTAATACCCCTAAGATAAAAAATATAGTGTTTAGGAAAAAATACTTTATAACCGTTTTAACTCTTCCTTGTTGATAGAAATTGCGCATTGCTTTGTAAAGGTAAATGGCGAATATTAAAATAAAGAATCCTTCGCTTCTAAAACTGAACAATGCGTTGAGCAAATTACTAACAATGAGCAAGATAAATAATAAAGACTGATTGTGAAAGCTAAAGATTAAATGATCGGTATAAGTGTGTTTTTTTCTGATATAGACCATCCAAATGAAAAATGAAAAAAACGGAAGAAAGAAAAATGTAGTGAACGGTAGTTTTGAGATTAGTGAGCTTATAAATGAACCGGGCCGTTTTTCAATGTCCAACAACTTGTTTGACAAGTTGAAAGCCATTTCGTTTTCTCGATTTTCGGGTATTTCAAATTTGGTTACTCCTTGGTTAAAATAATAAATAGTATCGTGTTTGACTATGGTGTTGAAGAAGTCGATTTTTTCTAAAAATCTATACGCTATATTCTCGTTATTGATTTCCTTAAAATAATTTGTGGGATTATTTAATATGATTGAATCTTTATTGCTGATTTTATTCTTGAAATACTTATTTATTTTAAGAGAATCTATTTGCTTCAATGCTAATTCTCTTTCTTCTTCGCTATCGAATTCTAGTTTGTCAAATTCTTTGTTCAGGTCAAATATTGGTTTTTGGTTGTTGTAACCGTATTTGTTGAACGAGTCAAATTCATTATTGAAACTAATGATCAAAAAATAAATAATAGCTAGGCTCAATAAAAAACGAAAAGGGTTGGTGTATGATAATCTTCTGCCAGAAATATATTCTTTAGTGATTTTACCGGGTTTTAATAAAAGTGCGGCCAAAGTACGCCACAACTTAGAATCATAAGATAGGTAGTTGGCTAGAAATTCTTCAAAAAAATCTAATAGTGTAAGTTTTTTTGTGCTATTGGCCTGTGAGCAATTTGGGCAAAATTTATCACTCAATTGCAGCGGGTGACCACAGTTTAGGCAGTCTACACCCCTGTATTTAAGTTCGAATCTTCCTTTGGGTTGAGTGGTTGGTTTGTTTTCCATAAATGATGAAAAACGTAAATATACAGCTAGTTGGTGATATTTCTAGAATTGGCAGACCCTATACCTATTATACTATCGTACATGTCTCCGAAATTACGGTAATATACGAGCACCAAATAGTTGTTTTCTGTAAAATGAAAGTTGCCGCTAACGTCGTTTAGTTTAACTCCGTCTTTACCTTTAACGGCATATTTGTAATTATAGAAACCCTGTTTCATTTTTAATGTTGCCTCTAACATACCGTTCTTTTCATTGTAGATCATTTTGTTTTCATCGGTAAGTGCGTAATTGTTGAATTTGCCAAAAATGTAGACATCGTCTAGGGCAATGAATTCGGTGTAGGGCAGGCTAAAATAAACATTGGTGTATTCAGCTTCTCTAGAGGCATTGTCGCCTTGTAAGGTTCTAACGACAAAATCACCATTTATATCAGGAAAATAGGTGTAAGCTTTATCGTTTCTGAAATCATCGGAAAATAAATAATGATTATATAGGTCGGTTAAATCTATACTTGAAATTTGTGAACTAGGAGCCCTTAGGTCGCTGGTGTCAAACAGCAAATACTCATTGCCACCATAAAAAGCGGTTTCTTGGTCGTATTTATAGACCAACTCGCTTCCAATGGTATATTGCGGCGGTATATTGGTTATTGTAGTTGGCCAATAATGATTTTGCAGAATGGCGACTTTAACCTCTTTTTTAGGGTTGATCAATCTTAAAGAGTTTGAGTTGATGCTGAATTGTACCACTTGTTTTTCATTGATAAAATTAAAATCTCGTGAGCGCTTTACTTCAGTGGCTACCGATACAATATCTTTATAAACGACAAACCTTCTTGAAAACTGTAGTTCGTTGTAGCTGTTGTAAATTTCTATTAAATAATTACCGCTCACTTTAAGTCTAACATTGTCGTTGGGTATGGTCAGCTGGTAATTGGAATAGGACTGCAAAGTGCTATAACTATTCTCGTAGTTGGTGATGCGCTGGTTATCAACACCGTCTAAGTACTGTGATTTCAATAGGGAAGAAGGGGTCCAATCATAATCGCAATGTATTACCTTATAATAGTAGTCCTGTTCGTTGCCTAAAATATCATCGAACTCAAGGTAGATTGGTTCTCCTATTTTAATTACGGGAAATTGATCTTCCGTAGGTCCTTTGAAAACTACGGATTTTATGTTTTCTGGCGGATTTATCTCTGTCTGAACTTGAGCAACCAAATTCTGTAAAAATAACAGACAAATAAAATGTTTGAAGAAAATGCGCATTATACCCTTTTTTTTACAGTAAAGGTAAACAAAAAGGATGCCTAAAAAATATAGCTCGTTCTATTGTCTAAATTATCGGACAATAATTATGAAAACGAACTTTTTGTACTTAAATTTGCTCAAATTTTGATAACCTAAAGGTCTAAACGCACATGTCAAAAGACATTCGAATTAAGAAAGGGCTCGACATTAAATTGGTGGGCACCGCAGAACAGACTACTTCAAAAGCTGTCTTGAGTAATGTTTATGCAATACAGTTAAGTGATTTTCACGGAATTACTCCAAAAATGATGGTTAAACAAGGTGCCGAGGTAAAAGCGGGAGAACCTTTGTTTTACAACAAAAACATAGAAGATATGCTTTTTGTTTCTCCTGTAAGCGGTGAGCTTATAGAGATTGAAAGAGGAGATAGAAGACGTATTTTGACCTTAAAGATATTGGCAGATAAAACGCAAGAAGCGTTTTCAGGTACAGCGTTAGATGTTGAAAAAGCATCTAAGGAGCAACTGAAAGAAGTTTTGTTGAAAAGTGGTTGTTGGCCATTTATTAAACAAAGACCTTATGATGTAGTCGCTAATCCTGATACTACCCCTAAATCAATTTTTATTTCCGGTTATTCAAGCGGACCTTTACAGGCAGATTTGGATTATGTATTGCAAGGAAAGGAAAAAGAATTGCAAACGGCAATAATTGCTTTGGGTAAATTAACGCCTGGTAAAGTACATGTATCTGTAGGTTCTAGCAAATCGCCATTGTCCACAATGAACGGTATTGAGCTACATAATGTTTCTGGACCACACCCTTCAGGTTTGGTTGGAACACAGATCAATAAATTAGACCCTATTAATAAAGGGGAGTTGGTATGGACTGTTACACCTCAAGATTTAATTATAATAGGTGAATATTTATTGACAGGTACATTCAATGCAGAGCGTACTATAGCTCTTGCAGGTTCTTCGGTAAAGGCGCCTAAATATTATACAACTAAAATAGGGGCAGAGATTTCTACGTTCTTGTATGCTAGTGGTGTAAATGAAGAAAATTTTAGAGTTATAAACGGTGATGTGCTTACAGGTTCTAAAAGTAAGCCAGACGGTTATTTAGGCTACTATAATAATACGGTAACTGTTATACCAGAAGGAGACGATTATGAGTTGTTTGGATGGAATAAACCCGTTTTCAATAAAATTTCGGCAACCAGGGCATTGACTTTCTCTTGGATGCAGCCAAATAAGAAATATGATTTAGATACCAATACCAACGGTGAGCATAGGGCTTTCGTGGTAACGGGGCAATATGAAAAAGTTTTTCCGATGGATATTTTTCCAATGCAGCTTTTAAAAGCTTGTATGGTTAAAGATTTGGATGAAATGGAGCAATTAGGTTTGTATGAAGTAGCTCCAGAAGATTTTTCGTTAACTGAGTTTATATGTATTTCTAAACAACCACACCAAAAGATTATTCGTGAGGGGTTAGATTTATTGCAACAAGAAATAGGATAAGAAATGAGTTTAAAAAGCAAATTACACGAACTTAAACTGAAGTATCAGGGCAAGAAAATGGCTCCTGCCTTTAATGCCTTTCATACTTTTTTGTTTTCGCCAGATGAAACTACCCATGCTGGCGGTACGCATGTAAAGGCGGCAGATGATTTAAAGCGTACAATGAATACGGTAATCATGGCGCTAATACCAGTGTTGATATTTTCTATGTTCAATGCAGGTTACCAGCACTATTCTGCAATTAATGGTTTTCCGGCAGATTTTTCTTTAATGAACGACTTCCTGACTTGGGATAACTTTTGGATCGGTATTATTAAGGTATTGCCGTTGGTTGTTGTTTCTTACGCAGTTGGTCTTATCGTTGAATTTATTTTTGCGGTAATTAAAGGACACGAAGTTGAGGAAGGTTATTTGGTTACCGGTATGTTGGTGCCATTAATAGTTCCTGTGGATACTCCGCTTTGGATGCTGTCTGTTGCTGTGGTATTCGGTGTGGTAATAGGTAAAGAAGTATTTGGAGGTACGGGAATGAATATTCTTAATCCGGCATTAACAATTAGAGCGTTCTTATTTTTTGCTTATCCAACTTGGATGAGTGGTGATAAGGTTTGGGTTTACGGAGCACGTGAACGTTCAGAAGAAATTTTAGCTGGTGCGAACGTCGATGCGATATCCGGTGAAACTATTTTAGGATATCTAGCTCAGAATAAAGGAGCTGAAATGACCTATTCCGTTTCAGATATGTTTTTCGGTTTTATACCAGGTTCAGTAGGCGAAACTTCGGCATTTCTAATTCTATTAGGTGGTTTGTTTTTGATATTCACAAAAATTGCTAGCTGGAGAATAATGCTAAGTGCTGTTATAGGTTCATTGGTAATGGGCTTAATATTCAACCAAGTTGTTGATTTTGGTTGGGTTGGCGAATCAAGTAAATTTTATGGTTTAATGAGTTTCGATTTCTGGAAACATTTAATTGTAGGTGGTTTGGCATTTGGTATCGTTTATATGGCAACCGATCCTGTAACTGGTTCGCAAACAAATAAAGGGAAATGGTATTATGGTTTCTTTATAGGGTTCATCTCTGTGATGATTCGTGTATTCAACCCAGCGTACCCAGAAGGTGTTTTCTTGGCTATCCTTTTAATGAACGTATTTGCACCAACAATAGATCATTATGTTGTTAGGGGTAATATTAAGAGAAGAATGAACAGATTAAAAAATGCAACTATCTATCCAAAAGATTCAGATGGTAAGGCAGAAGAACTTAAAGCTGAAACAGTTTAATTATGGCACTAAAGACAGATAGTAACGTTTATACAGTAGTTTTTGCTGCTGTTATGGTTGTGGTAGTTGGGTCAATACTTGCGTTTTTGGCTTCATTTTTAAGTCCTAACATCAAAGAAAACGAACGTTTTGAAAAGCAACAGAACATTCTTTATGCAATGGGTGTCAATGAAAATGGAGATGATGCCGGTAGTGTAAACTTTATACCAACAGACGTAGTTGAAAATGAATTTGCCAGTTATATCAAAGAGCAATTGGTTATACAGGGTGATAAAATTACCGAAGATAACGAAGCTTATTTAATTGATTTAAAAAAGCAATTAGCTGCCATGAAAAAGGGTGAAGATTATAAATTACCTGTATTTATTGGAGAAAAAGATGGTGAGAAGTTCTATATCGTTCCTATGTACGGTAAAGGTCTTTGGGATGCTATTTGGGGTTTTATCGCCTTAGATGATACTATGACTGTTCAAGGTGTTTATTTTGATCACAAAGGGGAAACTCCAGGTTTAGGTGCTAACATTAAAATGCGTTATTTCATGGACGATTTTAAAGGTGAGACTATTCTTGATGGTACCAAATATGCAGGTATCTCTGTTGCTAAGGGTAACAATGATCCATTGAACAAAACAAAAGATGATAATGAAGTAGATGCCTTGGCCGGTGCTACCATTACCGGTAACGGTGTTTCTGCTATGATCAGCGAAACTGTCAAATTATACAAACCTTATTTAGAAACAATTAGAGTAAAGTAATATGGCACTACTATCAAAAAAAGATACAAATCTTATTACAGATCCATTAGCGGATAACAACCCTATTACCATTCAGGTATTAGGTATTTGTTCAGCATTGGCAATTACAGCAGAATTGAAGGCATCATTAGTAATGGCAATTTCTGTAATGTTCGTATTAGGTGCGGGTAATGTTGTAATCTCTTTAATGAGAAATATTATTCCTTCCAAAATTAGAATTATTGTACAACTTATTGTTGTTGCGACCCTGGTGATTATTGTGGATCAGGTACTAAAAGCTTTTGCTTATGAATTAAGTAAAACCTTAGCGGTATTCGTTGGTCTTATTATTACGAACTGTATTATTATGGGACGTTTTGAAGCGTTTGCATTGGCAAACGGACCATGGCGTTCATTTTTAGACGGTATTGGTAACTCTTTAGGTTACGGTGTAATCTTAATAATTGTCGGTTTCTTTAGAGAATTATTGGGTTCGGGTACCTTATTTGGTATTCCGGTATTAGGTGATCCAATTGAAAAAACAGGTTTGTATGCTACAGGTTATGAGAATAATGGATTTATGATTATTCCACCAGCGGCATTGATCGTTGTTGGTATCATTATCTGGGTACAACGTTCAAGAAACCCTGCGCTTGTAGAAGAAAATTAAACGACATTTAAGTAGAAATTATGTTAGAACATGTAGAATTATTTTTTAAGTCCATCTTTATCGATAACATGGTGTTTGCCGTGTTCTTAGGGATGTGTTCTTATTTAGCGGTATCCAAAAAAGTAGCTACTGCAGTTGGTTTAGGTGCAGCGGTTATATTCGTATTGGCGGTAACTGTACCAATGAACTGGTTATTGGATAAGTATTTATTACAAGACGGAGCATTAGTTTGGTTGGGTCCTGAATATGCGGATTACAACCTTAGCTTTCTGTCCTTTATCCTATTCATTGCTACCATTGCAACAATGGTACAGCTGGTAGAAATTGTGGTAGAGAAATTCTCACCTTCTTTATATAACTCATTGGGTATTTTCTTACCATTGATTGCGGTAAACTGTGCAATTCTTGGTGGTTCTTTATTCATGCAGGCAAGAGAAATTGAAACCTTCGGATTGGCATTTAATTATGGAGTTAGTTCTGGTATTGGTTGGTTCTTGGCAATTTTAGCAATTGCGGCTATCCGTGAAAAAATTAGATATAGTAATGTACCTGCTCCTTTAAGAGGTTTAGGTATTACGTTTATTATTACTGGTTTAATGGGTATCGGCTTTCAAAGTTTTGGTGGTATGTTAACCGGCGGAGGAGAAGAAACTGAAGAAGCTAACGAACAAGTAAATCAGGCGATTCAGCCAGAAATAGTAACTCCTGTAGAAGAAGTAGTAGTAGATAAGAACGAAGAAATTGACGAAAAGGTGATTTCTTATAACGACGTAAACAAATAAATATGATTTTAGCTGCAAGTACTGGCGGAACAATACTAATAACTGTTGTCGCATTTCTAATACTGTTGATGGTGTTAGTGGCATTGCTTCTGTTTACCAAACAAAAACTTTCTCCATCTGGTCCTGTGACCATTACGATAAATGGAGAAAAGAAAATTGAAGTTGCATCTGGTGGATCTTTGTTGTCTACCTTAGGTAACCAAAAAGTGTTTTTACCATCTGCCTGTGGTGGTGGTGGAACATGTATTCAATGTGAATGTCATGTGCTTACTGGTGGAGGTGAAGCTTTGCCTACGGAAACACCACATTTCTCTAAAAAAGAATTGAACCATGGTGCTCGATTAGCCTGTCAAGTAAAGGTGAAGCAAGACATGGAGATTACCATCCCTGAAGAGGTGTTTGGTATTAAGAAATGGCCTGCAAAAGTTGTTCGTAATTATAACGTAGCATCTTTCATTAAAGAGTTTGTAGTTGAGATTCCTGAGGATATGGGCTACAAAGCTGGTGGTTATATTCAAATTGAAATTCCTGAGTGCGAGGTTAAATATTCTGATATTGATATTACAGCACACCCAGAGGAACATGAAACTCCAGATAAATTCCAAGCTGAGTGGGATAAATTCAACCTTTGGCCTTTGGTAATGAAGAATCCAGAAACGGTTGAAAGAGCATATTCAATGGCTTCTTTCCCTGCAGAAGGTAGAGAGATTATGTTGAATGTTCGTATAGCTACTCCGCCATGGGATCGTGCTAAAAATGGTTGGATGGATGTAAACCCTGGTGTGGCATCATCTTATATTTTTAACCTAAAGCCTGGTGATGATTGTACTATTTCTGGGCCTTATGGTGAGTTCTTTATCAATGAGTCAGACTCAGAGATGTTATACGTAGGTGGTGGTGCAGGTATGGCGCCAATGCGTTCTCACTTATATCACCTATTCAAAACATTAAAAACGGATCGTAAGGTAACGTATTGGTATGGTGGTCGTTCTAAAAGAGAATTATTCTATTTAGATCACTTTTATAAATTAGAGGAAGAATTTCCTAATTTCAAATTCTACTTGGCACTTTCAGAGCCTCAAGAAGAAGATAACTGGAAAGTAAAAGAGAATATTGATGCTCCTGGTGATGGTTTTGTTGGTTTCATTCACAATTGTGTAATTGATAATTACTTAAGTCATCATGAATCTCCAGAAGATATTGAACTTTATTTCTGTGGACCTCCATTAATGAACAAAGCTGTTCAGAAGATGGGTGAAGATTTCGGTATTCCAGACGAGCATATACGTTTTGATGACTTTGGAGGATAATCTTTTAAGTCTTTAAACGAATAGTATAAAAACCGATATGTAATGTATCGGTTTTTTTATAAAAAAGATATTTAAATGCATGTACTAACAGAACAAGAACTTCATAATTTAGCCATGAATATTGTTGGAAAACAATTGGAAGAAGAAGGTTTTGAATTTTTAGCGGTAAACAGTGAATTGCGTAAGAATCCACAATTTGTGTGTACTAAAGATAAAAAGATGCGCTTTGTTGTGGTAAAGGCTATTGAATACCCCGGCGACCCAAAAGATATGGACTTCTTTATGTCTGACCTTAAAAAAATGAAGGATCATGCCATTAAATTTGAAGCTACCACATTTTATGCAGGGGTAGGTTTGGTCAATGCTACAGATCATAATTTGCCAGTTTACTTGAACGAAGAATATATAGTGGACTATGATGGTCTGGTTGAGATATGAAAACATACATTTTAGCTATTTTGGTAACTGTAGGATCTTTACAGTCATGTAAACAGGATAACACAGATTATATACGCAATCAGAATACTGGAGGGGCATTAGGCACTTCTTATAGTATTATTTCTATTACACCTGAAGAGATGGATTTACAACAAGAGATTGACTCTGTATTTGCTGTAGTAAATCAATCTTTGTCAACCTATATTCCCGAGTCCGATATTTCTAGAATTAATAGCGGAGATACTACTGTTGTTGTCGATAAAATGTTTCAGGAGGTTTTGGATTTTTCTAAATCTATACATCAAGAAACTAGCGGTTTCTTTGATCCTACAGTAGGTACGTTAGTCAACGCCTGGGGTTTTGGGCCTGAACGCCAAATCTCTATGGACAGTTTAAAAATTGATAGCTTGTTGAACTTTGTTGGGTTGGATAAAGTTACATTAGATGATAATCATCGTATAGTAAAAGCCAATCCTAATATCTACTTAGATTTTAACGCTATTGCAAAAGGATATGCTATAGATAGGTTAGCGACTATGTTAGATGCTAAGAGTATTGAGAATTATCTTATAGAAGTAGGTGGTGAATTGGTTGCAAAAGGCAAAAACACGATTAAAGATAAGTTTTGGACAGTTGGCATTGATGATCCTGAAATGGAAGGGAGTAGAGCTACTAAAATACTAATACATTTAAACGATAAAGCATTAGCTTCTTCAGGTAATTACCGAAAGTATAGGGTAGATGAAGAAACCGGTAAAAAGTTTGTGCATACCGTAAATCCAATAACAGGGTACACACAAATTTCAAACACGCTTGCGGTAACCGTATTGGCTGATAATTGTGCTACTGCCGATGCTTATGCAACTGCATTTATGGCGATGAATCTAGATGAAGCGTTTAAACTTATTAATGAAAATGAAAAGTTAGAAGCTTATATCATTTATATAGATGAGAATGGTATTACAAAAGAGTATTCAACAGAAGGTTTTAAATCGGTAGTAGTTAAATAGCTATTTTTTTACAAGGGGAATAATTTCTCCCGGGGCTAAACGATATCTATCTATTTTTTCTTGGCTCATAATTTTGGTATAATCTATTTCTTCTACCTTAAAACCAATATCTCTTAGTTTATCAAAGTAATCTCTACCATAAATACGAACATGGTCATATTGCCCAAATATTTTAGCACGTTCAACTTTATCGGTGATAGAATCATCTTCAAATGTCGCTTCTCTGTTTAAATCTTGCGGAATTTGAAAAATACCCCAACCACCAGGTTTAAGAATTCTATATAATTCAGACATTGCTTTCGTGTCATCTGGTATATGCTCTAATACATGGTTACATAGAATAACATCAAATGTATTATCATCAAATGGTAGGTTGCAAATATCTGCCTTGACGTCTGCCAATGGTGAATTTAGGTCTGTGGTAACGTAATTAAGATTCTTTAGTTTTCTAAATCTTTTATAGAAAGCTTGCTCTGGTGCAAAATGCAATACATGCAGGGGAGCTATAAAAAAATCGGTCTCCTCTTTCAAGAATAACCACAGCAAGCGATGACGTTCTAAAGATAGGGTGGAAGGAGAAAGTACATTTTCTCTCGGACTTTCATATCCATAAGGTAAAAAGCTACGAAAAGTATTTCCGTCAATAGGGTCTTCGTAAGTGTTACCTCGGTAATATGCTTTAAAAAAAGGCTTTACCAAATAGCTAAGTGAAATTAATACAGGCCTTGGAACAAGGTTAAGAAAAAATTTAAAAATTTTCTTCATCTGTATTTCCTAACTTTTCATGGTAGAAGAAGTAAACTCATCTTCCTCATCACTAACAATACCTAAAGCGTCATAAATGTATTTGAAGGTAGAAAGTAACTCTGGTTTTCCGTTTACAATAGCAACATCATGTTCAAAGTGAGCGCTAGGTTTACCATCTGCCGTTAGAATGGTCCAACCATCTTTAAGTTGTTTAATATTCTTTGTTCCCATGTTTGTCATAGGTTCAATGGCAACGGTCATTCCCTCAACAAATTTCTTTCCTCTGCCACGTCTTCCGTAATTTGGCATTTCTGGACCTTCGTGCATTTTTCTACCAAGACCGTGGCCTACTAATTCTCGTACCACACCATAACCGTGATCTTCAGTGAATTTTTGTATAGCATACCCAACATCGCCAACGCGGTTACCTACTTTAAATTCTCGTATACCAACATACAACGATTTTTTGGTGACCTCAAGTAGTTTTTCAATTTCAAGACTAACTTCCCCAACCTTAAAAGTATACGCATGATCCCCGTAGAATTCATTTTTCAACGCTCCGCAATCAATAGAAATAATATCCCCTTCAACCAAAGGGTTGTTATTTGGAATACCATGTACAACCTGAGCATTCGGACTCATACATAGAGAATTAGGAAAATCGTATAGACCTAAGAAACCTGGCACTGCACCATGGTCTCGAATAAAAGTTTCAGCCAAAGCGTCTAGCTGTAGTGTGGTAACTCCTGGTTTAACCTCAGAGGCAATCATTCCTAAAGTTTTAGAAACGATTAATGCGCTTTCACGCATTAATTCAATTTCTTCGGCTGTTTTTAATTTTATCATAAAATGTTATCCTTTCTTGTGTGTCTAAATTTATACCAACGAGTTTTGGGTCATAAATTCAGACTTTTCTACACCTATCAATTTCAAAATTGTAGGTGCTATATCACCTAAAACACCATCTTTGATTTGGTGAATGTCTTTATCCACTAAAATTAATGGAACAGGGTTGGTCGTGTGCGCCGTATTAGGGGTGCCGTCTTTGTTTACCATTGTTTCGCAATTACCATGATCTGCAATAACGATAACAGAGTAATCTTTATCTATAGCTGCTGTAATGACATCTTTAGCACATTCATCTACCGTTTCGCAAGCTTTTATTGCAGCCTCCATAACACCTGTATGACCAACCATATCTGGGTTTGCGAAGTTTAAGCAAACAAAATCCACTTCTCCTTTTTGAATTTCAGGAATAATTTTATCCCTAATTTCATAAGCACTCATTTCTGGCTGAAGGTCATAAGTAGCAACTTTTGGCGATGGGCATAAAATACGCGATTCGCCTTCAAAAGGAACTTCTCTACCACCATTGAAAAAGAAAGTAACATGAGGGTACTTCTCTGTTTCGGCAATACGTATTTGTTTTTTGCCAGCATTGGCTAAAACCTCTCCTAATGTCTCAACAATATTATCTTTATTGTAAACAACGTGAACATTATTGTAAGATTCGTCATAGTTTGTTAACGTAACATAATGCAAGTTCAATTTGTGCATGTTTTGTTCATGCATATCAACCTGACTTAATACTTGCGTCAATTCTCTACCACGATCCGTTCTAAAATTAAAGAAAATAACAACATCATCTTCTTTTACAGAGGCTACAGGTGTGCCATCTGTATTGGTCATTACTATAGGTTTTATAAACTCATCTGTGATATCGGCATCATAATTCTTTTGAATAGTCTTACCAATGTCGGTAGATTTTTCACCTTCCGCATTTACGATAACATCATAAGCTTCTTTAACGCGCTCCCATCTTTTGTCGCGATCCATTGCGTAGTATCTACCAATAACCGTGGCTAGTTTTGTGTTTTTATCAGCACCAAAGTGTACAATATCCTCTAAAAAACCTTTTCCACTTTTTGGGTCAACATCCCTACCGTCGGTAAATGCATGTAGGTACATGTTCTCAACTCCAGATTCTTTGCCCGCAGCAATCAACCCTTTAATGTGATTGGTATGGCTATGAACACCACCATCACTTAAAAGACCTAAGAAATGAACGTCTTTATTGTTGTTTTTAGCATATTCAAAAGCGCTCTTTAAAACAGGTTCAGAACTTAACGTATTCTCTTTTACCGCCTTATTGATTTTAGCCAAATCTTGATACACGATTCTACCCGCACCTAAATTCATATGACCAACTTCGCTGTTGCCCATTTGTCCTTCAGGTAGCCCAACATTCATACCATCTGTTAGAAGGTTGGAATTAGCGTATTTGGTATATAGACTATCTATGAAAGGAGTATTGGCTTTATCTACGGCAGATACAGATGGATCAGGAGATTTACCCCAGCCATCTAATATCATTAAGATTACTTTTTTGTTCATCTTCTTTAGGTTTTAAGAGTACAAAAATACTATGATTTGCCAAGTTAAGCTATTAGATTGTCTACCTTTTTTGTTTTCGCGGCATAACGCAACAATTTTTCATTTTCAATGAAGATTTGTTTGTTAAAGTTTAGTTATAACATTGTTAAAGGATGAAACAATTTGTGCTGATCGGCGTCTTTTAGGTGTACACTATTGTACTCATCAATTAAAATCAATCATCATGAAAAAAGTAATTCTAACATTATCTATGGTAGCTCTTACCATGGGCACAACTGTAATGGCTGCAGAAAAAACAAGAAACGCTTCAAGTTCTACGACAGAGCTTGTGAAAAAGGCAGAAATAAGTTCATTTTGTAAAGCGGTTATCAATGGCGATTTAGAAACCGTAAGTCGTTTAATTGATTTGGGGGAAGATGTAAATCAGAAATCTCTAGGTATGACACCTGCCATGTTCGCTGCTCGTTATAATAAGGTAGCGGTATTGGAAATGCTCATTAATAATGGGGCGGATTTAAAAATACAGAGCCGTCAAGGTCATACCGCCAAACGTTACGCCGAACTATCTAACGCAAAAGAGGCATTGGAGGTAATTAAGGCTGCAACAGGAAGCTAGCTTTATATTTTTAAAATAACTAAAGGGCTCAATGAAATTTCATTGAGCCCTTTTTAATACTACGAGATTCTACTTCAAATAGTGTTCAGGTAAAAGAGTAAAACGCGTTAAAAATCAAATCCATTTGCTGCTCTGACAACAAAGGCATACAGTGCCGAAAATATCATTAGGGCACAAAATACAGAGTAGACTTTTAAAAATGTAACCAATACTACTGGTCTACAGTTCTCAAACGCCTGCACGTACAAGTTCTTGAAATGTGTAATTGTTCCCATTATAGTGTTCTTCTATGATTAAATCATAGCTATAAAGGCAATTCAATATGGCAAAATAAGCTTGGGACTTGCCAAATGTAAACAAATTTAATTGCGGGGAATAGTTGACTAGACTAACTGTATAAAAAATCCGATTAACCTTGGTTTTTATATTTGTCTATGGCTTCTTTGATTTTTGCAATTCTATTTTCGGGATCAGGGTGTGTACTTTGAAATTCAGGAGTACGGTTTGGACCGGCAGCTGTTTTTAAAATTTCCATCACCTTTATCATTTCATAGGGGTCGTAACCAGATTGAATCATGAATAAAACTCCCAGTTCATCACTTTCCAATTCATCACCTCTACCATTTTTTAAAAGTGTATTCTGACCGATGCTACCTAAGATACTACCCATATCTCCGGCACCAACGGTTGCCCCCATTGTTGCAGTCTGCCAAGTTTGGCTATCGGCAATTCTCTCTGCGGAATGTCTACCTATTACATGACCTATTTCATGACCAAGAACTCCTGCTAGTTGAGCTTCGTTTAATTGTGAAAATAACGCATAGGTAATAAAACATTGCCCGCCGGGTAATGCAAAAGCATTAATGGTTTGATCATCTGCCAATAAATGAAAATCATATTGGTAGGGAGTTTCTCTTGCTATACTGTTTTGTACTAATTTGTTGCCTACAGATTCTACAAAAGCCTGTAAACGTTGGTCAGGGTAGAGCCCGCCATGTTGCTGTGCCATTTCTGGAGCACTTTGCAGACCAATAGCAATTTCTTGGTCAGCAGACATGGTGATATGTTGGGAGCGACCGGTATAAGGGTTCTCTTCGGTATTACTACATTTTTGTATAAATGCAAAGGCAACAATGGCCAAACCGATAAATATTCTAATTTTCCAACTTCCTCTTCTCATGGTAACGTGTTAAAGTACAGGTTCTAATGTACGAAATGCTTATAATAAGTTTCTATTGATGTCCAATATATTATTTTGAATATACGTTTTTAAAAAGTTCATGGTAAAATGCTCTGCCCCATAATAATCTTCTCTAATTATAATTGAAGCAACGTTTTTACTTCTAAATTGTTCTAGCATTGGTACTGATAGTGGTGCGTAGCTGTAATGCCAAGGTTCATATTTAAAACCTCTTCTTTTTGATTCGTCTGTGTAAACTAGAAAAAAGCCGTATGTTTCAGAATTTTCATCCATCCACTTTTTAAAATCTGCGTAGGGACCGTCACCTTCATATTTATGGGGCACCAATACGTCACCTTCCACTTTTCTATAGCCGTCTACAACATCAATGTCAGTACCCCAGTGATGTCTGCTGGTACCCGGTATAGTTGAGTATTCAATGATTTTGTCAATTGCATCTATAGGTTTCATGCCATCATCGTCTGTATATTTTAAATACTTGCGTTCAAATATAGCAGCCTGTCTGTCATAGCTTCTAAAACTTGAAACTATTTTTAGGTCAATACCATCTTTATATGCGGCCTTCTTCATTTCAAGAAAAGCATCGTGAGCTTCTTTTCTAAGATTGATGTCCTTACCGTACAACTTAATATCTTCTTTGCCCATAAGTTCTAATATACCATACTCGGTTTCTTCTTGTATAAAGAAACTAGGGGCTAGGGCAAGGGCTAAAGCTGCCGAACTACTTCTATTGATAAATGTTCTTCTCTGCATAATTATATATTGTGTTATTCAATGCAAAAGATTTGCCAAACTAAACAAAAGATAAAAACTTTTGAAAGTAGTAAATCATATTATAATAAAGTAAAAGTAATGAATATTGATCGTATTGGAATTTATGATCAATTTTCTTCTAAAGTAGTAAGATGTAAAAATCCCTGATGTTTAAAATCAATATCGTTCAATTTAATGATATAGTAGTAAATGCCAGAAGGTAAACCAACGTTTTTGGAGACTACTGCATCAACGTTGGAAATACCATTGAATTCGTTAGTATAATTTTGTTTTGAGAATACCAGTCTACCATACCTATTATAAATTTCCAATACATTATCTTGAAAACCTTCAATACCCTCTATAACAAGATAATCGTTAATGCCATCGCCATTTGGAGTCATGTAGTAATTATCTAAAATAATGCCGTCTAAAATAGCTAAATCATTCGTTTTACCTCCAATGGTAATTATAGCATAATCGCTAGGTGTAAATTCTTTAGAAGTTATTGCGCCTTTATCCAGATCGCCTTCTACATTGTTGTTCCCTAAATCTACCCATTGCATATCTTCAATGCTCCATCCTACCACTTTTAAGTCAGAAATAAACTCTCCGTAAAGGTTGGCATTGCTATCATCGTCCCAGGTCAATGTTACTTTAGAGGGTACAGTACCTTCTAAATGCCAAAACTCAAATTCACTGACCGCTAAAATTTCATTTGCTGTAATACCGGTATTAAAACTGGTACCAAAAACACTTGGTGTATTCGGGTCTTCAAAGAAATAAGCAGATTTAGTATAATCGTTAGTGCTTATAGATGAAATGGTCAACGGGCGTAGTTTGTCAAATTGACCTATGGGAAAAGTAAATTCAGATTTTTTGCTCATGGCGGCATAACCATCAACTTTTGTATTATCTGATTCACCAGTATAAAACGAATCGTTTAAGAAATTTATGTTTACTTCTGATGTAGTTCTGTTAGTAACGATATCACCGGTAATAAAGTTGGCATTATTTTGAACATGAACGGTGTTGTCTATGTATAGATCATTGTCTACCGCAACTTCAAAATCATAGAACATGGGGTTGGATCCACCCGATATGGTCAAAGCCTTGTCAAAAGAATAAAAACCTACCAGCCCTTTATTTTGATTAAATGCGCCATTATTGATAACATCCATATGAAAACCAACAAGTCCGGCATCATGAATTTGAATATTACCATAATTATGCACTGCATCTTGTGCTACAATGGTATTTTGTAGTAGTAAGAAGCCAAGTATGATTTTGAGTAATTTCATGATTTTAGTAGGTCATTGTTATATTGGAAATAGAGGCGTCTACACCGTGAAATGACGAATCAAAATACAGTGGGTTGGTGGCTTTTTTAGATGAAGAAAATATGACGATATCATTCTTCAAATATGTTACGTTACCTAAGCAGTCTATGTTTATAGTCAAATTATCACCAGCAGAATAACCGCTTACATAGCCTAAGCTTGCTCCGTTTTCCCTAATTTGAATATTGCTGTTGGTTACCATATACATGGCGTAATCTAAATTAGTATAGGATGCACTTGTAGATGGGGTAGTGCTTAAGCCGATCATAACGTATTTGTTGGATTGATCGGCAATCCAGTCTAAGTGACCGCCAGTTGTTGCGCTAATGGCATGTGTAGGAGAATATCCTTGCGCATTCCAACCAGCTGTAGCTGTCTTTGTCAGTGTATTTCCATCATAGGTCATAGAGCCTGTCAAGACCATATCTGCAATTGCGATACTAGTGGTGGTTAAATTTGTTGATGCATGTAGTACAAACCCTCCAACTAATGTGCTGGCACCTGCATTATTAGTTACTGTAATATCATAGTTTCCAAACGAAGAGCCAGAAGTAACATTTGCGGTTATTTGAGAAGAACTGTTAATAACTACCGAATTTACTGTCTGTCCTGTAATAGCAACTGTAGAAGCACCGTCAAAGTAGGCACCTTGAATGATTACATTTCTGGTTTCATTGGTTCCAAATAAATTACAATTACCGGTTCCGGCATCAGAATTTGAAACAATAGGTGTGTTGCCTGGTACAGTTGGCAAGAAGTCTACATCTGGGTCAACACCATTAGAAAATGTAAAAGAACCATCTGGGTTGGTGGTAAAAGTTGGTTTAATTGACGACACAATATATGGATCTGCCGAAGTCCCTGAACCAGATATGCTTACGTTTCCGTCAGATATTATTTTCGTTTCATTCCCCTCTGGGGTAAGTTTCTGCCATGAAGCACCTGTAAATTGATACAGAAAGCTGTCATCGGAATTGTAAATCAATGATCCCTCATGTGGGTCAACAATTGCATTTATTTCAGCTAAAGTAGCCGAATGTATAGCTACCAAATCACCTGCGGTAGGTGCTTGTGCGTAACATGAACCTATGCTTAGAACGAATAATGAAATCAGTAATTTCTTCATAATTATAAATCTAAAACAGTAAACATAAATTCAGAATCGAAACGACTTCTATCTGTACCACCATTATCATTATCACCAATGATTACCTCAAAACTGGTCGCGGTTTGGTTAGCGTAAGAAATACCTGGGTCGTCATTACCTGCACCTGCTCTACCTGGCTGTGTTAATTGAATAATATAATCTGCATCAGATACTGAGCCTGCTGGCAATGTAACTCTATAATAGCCAATGCTTATTCTTGTGACCGCCACTCCGGTGCTTGCTTTAGTAATCGTACCGGTAGAACTAATTTTACCTATTGCTTTAACAGGGTTGAAATTGTCTACCCATTCGGTACCTGTAGCGGTAGATGTCAGTACTTGTCCTGCAGTACCGGCAGAATCATTTTCATCTAATACTGCACCTTCTAATTCTAAAGTTTCGTTTACTATTACAGAAGTGTTGTTAGATGTTTCCTCCACTTTTAAAGCTTCAATTCCGCCAACACTAAATGAAATTTCGTCTGCTGCCGGTCTGTACATACCGGTATTGGGGTCATTTGAAAATCTGTACGAAGGTTCGCCAACAGTTCCATTTGAATTAAGTATGCCCTGAGAACGAATTGCACCAGAAACATGTAACTTATTTGATGGTGTATTTGTTCCAATACCAAGACTATTGCTGCTATTATTCCAAAATAATTCAGAATTTTCTTCAGTAGGGGTTCCATCGGTATCCGCAAAGAAAATAGATCCTGTAGTACCTGTTAATTTATATCCAGAAAGGTTTACACCTGTTGCTCCGGCTTCCGCATTGGTTAAGGTAAGAATGTTAGAAGTAGCATCTAAGTTCAGATCCGAAAGTTCGTTCGTTGCAGAAATATCTTCATCTGCAATAATATGGTTATCTATTTTGGTATCCACGGCTGCGATAGCGTTATCGGCATCCACTTCGTTCTGGTCCACATCGTCCTGAACAGCTGTGATATCATCTGATTCCTCAAGAGCGGAAAGGTCGACCGTAACATCTTCACCACCTTCAATGTTTATTCCTAGTTCGCTATCACTCGAAAGAGTAGCGGATTCAAGGTTCTGGTCATCTGTAGAAACATATCCCGAAAGGTCCACTTCGTTGGTGCCCGTTGCAGGGTTCGTTAGCGTCAGGATATTTGAAGCGTCCAGGCTCAGATCCGAAAGTTCGTTCGTTGCGGAAACATCTTCATCTGCAATAATATGGTTATCTATTTTGGTGTCCACGGCTGCGATAGCGTTATCGGCATCCACTTCGTTCTGGTCCACATCGTTCTGAACAGCTGTGATATCATCTGATTCCTCAAGAGCGGAAAGGTCGACCGTAACATCTTCACCACCTTCAATGTTTATTCCTAGTTCGCTATCACTCGAAAGAGTAGCGGATTCAAGGTTTTGGTCATCTGTAGAAACATATCCCGAAAGGTCTACTTCGTTGGTGCCCGTTGCAGGGTTCGTTAGCGTCAGGATATTGGAAGCGTCCAGGCTCAGATCCGAAAGTTCGTTCGTTGCGGAAACATCTTCATCTGCAATAATATGGTTATCTATTTTGCTGTCCACGGCTGCGATAGCGTTATCGGCATCAAGTTCGTTCTGGTCCACATCGTCCTGAACAGCTGTGATATCATCTGATTCCTCAAGAGCGGAAAGGTCGACCGTAACATCTTCACCACCTTCAATGTTTATTCCTAGTTCGCTATCACTCGAAAGAGTAGCGGATTCAAGGTTTTGGTCATCTGTAGAAACATATCCCGAAAGGTCTACTTCGTTGGTGCCCGTTGCAGGGTTCGTTAGCGTCAGGATATTGGAAGCGTCCAGGCTCAGATCTGAAAGTTCGTTCGTTGCGGAAACATCTTCATCTGCAATAATATGGTTATCTATTTTGGTGTCCACGGCTGCGATAGCGTTATCGGCATCAAGTTCGTTCTGGTCCACATCGTTCTGAACAGCTGTGATATCATCTGATTCCTCAAGAGCGGAAAGGTCGACCGTAACATCTTCACCACCTTCAATGTTTATTCCTAGTTCGCTATCACTCGAAAGAGTAGCGGATTCAAGATTCTGGTCATCGGTAGAAACATATCCCGAAAGGTCTACTTCGTTGGTGCCCGTTGCAGGGTTCGTTAGCGTCAGGATATTGGAAGCGTCCAGGCTCAGATCCGAAAGTTCGTTCGTTGCGGAAACATCTTCATCTGCAATAATATGGTTATCTATTTTGGTGTCCACGGCTGCGATAGCGTTATCGGCATCCACTTCGTTCTGGTCCACATCGTTCTGAACAGCTGTGATATCATCTGATTCCTCAAGAGCGGAAAGGTCGACCGTAACATCTTCACCACCTTCAATGTTTATTCCTAGTTCGCTATCACTCGAAAGAGTAGCGGATTCAAGGTTTTGGTCATCTGTAGAAACATATCCCGAAAGGTCTACTTC
Organism: Maribacter sp. R86514; assembly: GCF_044597005.1. Lineage (NCBI taxonomy): Bacteria > Pseudomonadati > Bacteroidota > Flavobacteriia > Flavobacteriales > Flavobacteriaceae > Maribacter > Maribacter sp. R86514. The sequence goes on from NZ_CP138999.1 coordinate 56,776, forward strand.
GTTGGTGCCCGTTGCAGGGTTCGTTAGCGTCAGGATATTGGAAGCGTCCAGGCTCAGATCCGAAAGTTCGTTCGTTGCGGAAACATCTTCATCTGCAATAATATGGTTATCTATTTTGGTATCCACGGCTGCGATAGCGTTATCGGCATCCACTTCGTTCTGGTCCACATCGTCCTGAACAGCTGTGATATCATCTGATTCCTCAAGAGCGGAAAGGTCGACCGTAACATCTTCACCACCTTCAATGTTTATTCCTAGTTCGCTATCACTCGAAAGAGTAGCGGATTCAAGGTTCTGGTCATCTGTAGAAACATATCCCGAAAGGTCCACTTCGTTGGTGCCCGTTGCAGGGTTCGTTAGCGTCAGGATATTTGAAGCGTCCAGGCTCAGATCCGAAAGTTCGTTCGTTGCGGAAACATCTTCATCTGCAATAATATGGTTATCTATTTTGGTGTCCACGGCTGCGATAGCGTTATCGGCATCCACTTCGTTCTGGTCCACATCGTTCTGAACAGCTGTGATATCATCTGATTCCTCAAGAGCGGAAAGGTCGACCGTAACATCTTCACCACCTTCAATGTTTATTCCTAGTTCGCTATCACTCGAAAGAGTAGCGGATTCAAGGTTTTGGTCATCTGTAGAAACATATCCCGAAAGGTCTACTTCGTTGGTGCCCGTTGCAGGGTTCGTTAGCGTCAGGATATTGGAAGCGTCCAGGCTCAGATCCGAAAGTTCGTTCGTTGCGGAAACATCTTCATCTGCAATAATATGGTTATCTATTTTGGTGTCCACGGCTGCGATAGCGTTATCGGCATCAAGTTCGTTTTGATCAATATCCGCTCTTATGGCAGTATCGTCATATGCAAGTCCGCTAATATTAGTACTAACATCCCCACCTGCATCCGTTACTGTTAAGTTGGTTCCATCAAAAGAGATTCCTGTATTGAAATCATCTGTTGCATCTGTATCTAAATTTACGGGTAGGTCAGTTAAATCATTGAAACTTCCTGAGAAATCATCGGCAGCATTTTGGTCAAATCCCGATAAATCCACAGTAGTTGCATTTGGGTCGTTAGATAGTGTTAATACTCCCGAGGTATACTCTAAGGTCTGAATTTCGTTTTGGTCATCTGCATCTGCATCTTCTACATTTATTGTAATAGCGTTACCATTATCTATGCTGATATTACCAGGTGTACTGTCGGTCTGTAAATTTTGATTGTCGGTATTAACAATCGAAAAATTGGTTTCTATTCCATTTTCATTGGTGTAGGTATACGTACTGTCGCCATTATCTTCAAGAGTGGATATTATTTGCGATGCACCGTCAAAAGTTATATCGTTACCATTACCGTCAGATAGTGTAATAGTCCCGTTTCCATTATCTTCAAAGGTGAAAATAGGGTTATTAAGACCGTCACAAAGATTTGTCCAAACAACTCCGTTATAATAGTGCACACATTGTGTGTCTATATTATAAACCAAGGCACCGTTAAGGGGAGCCATCGCTTGCATTTGGGCAGTAGTTAGCCTAGTAAGTACAAAGGCTTTGTTTGTACTTTCAAGCTCGACAATAGAAGCTGGGTCAATACTATTTGGATTTTCCCCTATCTTAACTTGGGCGTTTACACAGAAAGAAAATAAAATGAAAAAAAGGAGCAATTTAATTTTTGAAGACATAAAATACTAGGGGAATAGTTTATGCTTTCGAAATTAACTCAATATTTGTAGGAGGATTACATTTTGTTGTGTACGTAGACGATTTTGTTGGCAAACAAGAGAGGTCTATAGGTACAATGTTTATCGTATGTTACAGAAATTATTAATAATTCGGGGTTTGTAGGAAAATAAAAAAGTAAGTAAATTCTTACATTTTATCTGTAAGAGTCATGTATTATCTTGATAGATATAAGAAGCCTTGATAATTTAAATCATCTTCAGGAATATAGATGGTATAAAAATAAACTCCGGTAGGTAGTCCTTCTTTTTCTCCAAATGGTACATTGTTAAGGTTAGAAAATCCGACAAATTCGTTTACATAGTCGGTCATCTCAAACACTTTTAGACCGTAACGGTCATAAATTTGAAGAAAATTACCGCCAAATTCCTCAAGTTCTTCAATATAAAAGTTATCGTTAATACCGTCGCCGTTTACAGAAACATAGAAATTATCTATAAAAAGAACATCTTTGGCAAAAGGCTCGAACGGATTTTTGGATGAACCAAGAGTTATGGCTTCATAATCATCTGGTACAAACGACTCTGTAGTTACAAACCCTTCGGTCAAAGTACCTACAGGGGCACTGCCTGCCAAGTTTACCCATTGTTGTGATGCTTTGCTAAAGCCTACAGGGATGACCTCGTCTACGTTATCGGTTAAACTTTCTACAGTGCTACGTATATTCCAACTAAGCGTAACCGTTGAAGGAACGGTACCTTCTAATCTCCAAAATTCAAAGGTGTTTACCAGTTCTACATCTAAATCGGTAGCATTGGTATCGTAAGGTGTAAGTGGAGCAGGTGCGTTATTTGGACTTTCAAAGTAATAGGCACATTTAGCAAAAAGATTAACGCTCTCTGAATTTATGATCAATGGTCTTAAGTACTGAACATCACCAACTGGGAAACCAAAATTCTGCTGATTGGTAATTGCCGCATAACCCTCAATTTTACTAAAGTCATTTTCGCCGCTGTAAAATGAGTTGTCTACAAAATTGTAAAAAATATCAGGTTGCGCAGTAGGGGTAATGATACTGCCAAAAATAAAATTGGTGTTATTGGTATTGTCCATGCCCAAATTCAGCTGCATATTGTTTTCCAGAGCAATTTCCATATCATGGAACTGCGGAGTAACATTACCCGAAACGGTCAAAAGCTCAGATCCGTAAAAACCTGCCAGCCCAAGATTATTATCTAAAGGCGATTCATTAATGAGGTTGGTATGAAAACCAATTTGCCCACCTTCGTGAATACGTAAGTTGCCGTTGTTGTATAGTGCTGTTTGGGCAGAAATAGTTGCCGTAAATAGGATGAATATTATGTGTATGTATGTTTTCATTAGTTTTTCTGCTTTTCTAATAACATGGTTTTGATCTCTGCCATTTGAGCTTTTAACTCCTCTAATTCTGTACTCATGTTAGTATTGGCACTTTGTAATTCTTTAATTTTCTTTTCTTGCTCAATAGTATGCAAAAACAATTCTTCTATCTTTTCTAGGTTGACTCTAGATGATTCACTTACATTCCAAAAACCTTGTTCTTTTACGGCTGCAGCAGATTGTATACCTGGTAGGTGATTATTCTCTTTCACAAAAGCCTCTATTTCAGCTAAGTCATTAAACTTATAGTTAGGGTTTAATATAGAATTTCCTAAGAAGTATTTTTGGAAAACGTAGTCTGGAACAGTTGTAATTGGTCCAGATGCCGTTATAGCCCCTTCAGCTCTAATGTCACCAGCTACATGAAGTTTGGAGGTTGGTGCTATACCAATACCAACATCGCCTGTGGCATTTATTCTCATTGCTTCTGTACCACTGGTTGAAAAGCCTAATAAATCTTCGGCTATTCTGTACATTCCTAGATTAGTGTTATCGTTAGTATAAAAACCATAACCAGGATTACCAGCACTACCTGATGTAGAAGCGAATCCACCTCTTGCTTGAATTTGACCATCAACATCAAGTTTGCTTTGAGGGGCTCCAGGTAAATTTCCTATTGCAAATCGATTGTTGGTTTCATCCCATAAGAGTTGATTGTTATTTTCAGTTATTCCACCGTTGCCATCTGAAAATAAAAGCGAGCCTGTAGTTGTATCATCTGTTAAATTTTGCCACGTAGCATCACCACCAACGGTTTGCAATACTTGACCATTTACTGTAGAACCTTTTACCTGGAGATTATCACCAACAATTTCTATAGTGCTATCGTCTACTTTTATGCTGTATCCTGTTGATGTGTTAAAATCTGTAAGTCCGTCATTGACTTCGGCATCAACAACCGCAGACCCAGTTGCATCTGTTCCCAGCTCCCAAATTGAAGTTGTATTGTTCCATTTCAGGATTTGATTTGCGGCAGTTCCAGGGATAATATCCAAAGCTCCTGAAATTCCATTTTGTACAAGTCCGTTACCTGCTACATCCGCCGCTATCATCGTATTGTCAATGGCGTCCTCCTCAATGGTGATGATGCCGGAATTGCTAATTGTGGCGTCGCCTGTGATAGTTTGAGGTGTAGCTTCGTCAGCTGCATTACCTATTAAAACCTGCCCTTCAAGCAGAGTACCTCCGAGATCCGTTCCCAGTTCCCAAATTGAAGTTGTATTGTTCCATTTCAGGATTTGATTTGCGGCAGTTCCTGGGATAATATCCAAAGCTCCCGAAATTCCATTTTGAACAAGTCCGTTACCTGCTACATCTGCCGCTATCATCGTATTGTCAATGGCGTCCTCCTCAATGGTGATAACGCCAGAATTGCTAATTGTGGCGTCGCCTGTGATAGTTTGAGGTGTAGCTTCGTCAGCTGCATTACCTATTAAAACCTGCCCTTCAAGTAGAGTACCTCCGAGATCCGTTCCCAGTTCCCAAATTGAAGTTGTATTGTTCCATTTCAGGATTTGATTTGCGGCAGTTCCTGGGATAATATCCAAAGCTCCCGAAATTCCATTTTGAACAAGTCCGTTACCTGCTACATCTGCCGCTATCATCGTATTGTCAATGGCGTCCTCCTCAATGGTGATAATGCCGGAATTGCTAATTGTGGCGTCGCCTGTGATAGTTTGAGGTGTAGCTTCGTCAGCTGCATTACCTATTAAAACCTGCCCTTCAAGCAGAGTACCTCCGACATCCGTTCCCAGTTCCCAAGCTAATGTCGTTTCATTCCACTTTAGAATTTGTCCATTGGTATCTGCACCCATAGGGTTTAATTGATCTAAACCTATTGCATCTTCTTTAACCTGTAGTGCATCGCCTAAAATTTCGATTGTGGTGTCGTCTACTTTTATATTATATCCTGTGGTAGCATTGAAATCAGTCAGTGCATCGTTGGGATCGATATCGGTAACTGCAGACCCAGTAGCATCTGTTCCTAATTCCCATTCTGTATTGTCTTGGTTCCATTTGAGAACTTGACCGTTCGTTGTTGCACCCATAGGGTTTAATTGATCTAAACCTATTGCATCTTCTTTAACCTGTAGTGCATCGCCTAAAATTTCGATTGTGGTGTCGTCGACAATAACATTATAACCTAATGTATTGCTATAATTACTTAGTCCATCATTAGCATCAGTATCAGTAACGTTAGAACCTGTTCCATTAGCTATATCATTGGCAACCGTCCAAGCTCCAACACCCGCATTAAGAGTAGCATCCCATTTAATAACTTGACCATCAGTTGCCCCATTCCGGTTTAAATCTTCAAGGGTAATGGTGTTATTTATAATGTTTGCACTTTCAATTGTATTGTCGATAATTTGATACTGTCCAATATTGTTCATGGTTAAATCACCACCAACGTTTACTCCTGTAGGGGTATTTGTTGCATTACCAACAAAAATTTGTCCGTCGTTTAAGGCACCTCCATTAGCCAAGCCACTTAAGTTAACCTGGTTTCCTGCGGTCAAAGGTGTAGATATAGTTAGAACATTAGTAGCTGGATTGAAATTTAAATCTTGTAGTTCATTGCTAATGTCACCATCGACTTCTGCTGTGCCTTCAGGGATATTTATCCATCCAACAACTCCTGTAGTACTAGTCGATAAAATCTGTGCATTTGCTGGGGCAGCAGCAGATGGTGCAATATCTTCCGGCAATATGGTGCCGTTTAGAATGTCTGCGGTTGTTACGGCATTATTTGCAATTTTAGCGGTTGTTACAGAATTGTTTGCCAATTCTGTGGTGTCAATACCACCTGCTTTAACATCAATGGTATAAGGGTTGGCGTTAGTGCCTTCACCATTACGAACTAGAGTGCCGTCTGTAGCGTCTAATATTTCATTTCCGACAATACCATCAGCTTCCACAGCTGCAGCGGGTAATGGAATTGAATTACCGTTACTTAAAGTTATTTCGTTTGTGGTATTGTCAATACTCAAGGTTTGAAAATATGTAGACAGATCAATGGTGTTCTCACCGTTCTCAATACTAAGAATATTGTCTGTAAGATCTAATTGCTGATCGTCAGAACCAATTAAGGCACCTAAGCTTATAGTAGAAACGCCTGCAATGGTGGATCTTGCAATGGTTAACGTGGTATCTAGTTTATTGAAGGTTAGATCGTAAAGTCCGTCAGAATCTTCCCATTGTACAATTCCGTTTTCATCGGTAGTCAATACCTGCCCCGGTGTAAAATTGGCAATATCTGCCGGGGTAATACTACCGTCCCTAATTTCTTCGGCACCAACTGCATTTTGCCTCAATTCGCTCGAACCTACAGATTCGGCAGCTAATTTATCTTGAGAAATAGAATTGTCTTGAATGTCATCTGGTCCAATACCGCCATCTATAATATTATCGCCCAAAATACTGTTTTTGGCAACTTCTAGGTTAATACTACCTGCGGTATCGGTAATTTCAATAGTACTTCTACCATTAATAATTGGGTCGTTGGTAATCGAAAAGTCAACGGCATCACACAAATTAACCCATTGGGTACCGTCGTAATAATTTATACACTCTGTGTCGGTATTGTAGACCATACCACCACGTTGTGGTGTAATAGCTTCCATTTCTGCCGTGGTAACACGTGTAATTACCAGCACTTTAGAGGTGCTTTCAAGTTCTAAAACAGATGAAGCATCTATGTTTTGCGGGTTGTCTCCAATTTTAATTTGTGCGAATGCGGTCGGTGCCGCCAGTACTGTAAATAAAAAAAAGAAAATTATTGCTTTCATACTTAGTGTCTTATGACGAGAAAATAGTGATGAACAAAAATAGAATTATCTTGCTAATCCTCTTTATTTATAAGTTGAAATAATAGGGTAATGGGTTAAAGAACATGTAACGTCGTTGAACAGCTCGTTTTAGAGTGCCCATAAAAGGGCTGAAAACACTTGCCAAGTTTGTGGTAAAGAAGAAGAAATTAACAAAAGTTTATTGGCGCAGTTTTTTTTATGATGATTACAAATCTTTTCTTTATCTTTTAAATGCCCCGCTAAAAAGGGTATGATAAGTTTAATATACACTACATGACTAAAAAATTACTTTTCTTAATCGTATTATTTACTACCGTGGCAAGTTTTGCACAAGAAGACGACAGGCAGCCTTTAAGTGGTTCGGTAATCTACATGAATATTGGGGTGCCAAACGAAAATGTGATCAATGCCACAGCTGAACGTGCTACGATAACCAATGATCAAGGTGTCTTTAGAATAGATGTAAAAGTGGGCGATCAACTCGTTTTTACTGCCGTAAATTATAATATTAAAGTAGTGACTGTTACCGAACAAATTTTAGCCAATAATCGTTTGGTGGTAGAGGTCAACGAAAAAGTGACAGAATTGGACGAGGTTGTTATTACACCAGAACAGAAAGAGCGATTTTTAAATGCCAAGAACCAAGAGTTCAAAGAATATGAGTACGAGATAGATCGTGGTACAGGGGTAGATAATATAGCGATGTCAGATGCTGAAAAAGGGATGCAAGACGGTTTAAATTTTGTGAACATATTCAGGGCTATTTTTAAATCTCAAAATGAAAATGTAGAAGAAGCGCCTAAATTGAAGGTAAGCGAAGTGCTACGTCAAGTTTATGATGATTCTTTCTTTGTGGTCGATTTACAGATACCACAAGATAAAATCGATGAGTTTCTATACTACTGCGATGACAGAATGCCAGCAACGACATTACTTAAAAAAGAGAATGAATTTCAATTGATCGATGCTTTGGTCAATAACAGTAAATCATTTCTTATAAGTTTAAATGAGAGGTAATTTCCTTTTTTTTTACTTTTTTCAAGTCTCTTCTCATGGGCGCAAATAGGGGAGTTCAAAAAGTTAGAGGGTAGGGTGTATAGCGACAACGGTGACGTTGCCGCAACGCATGTACTTAACCTAACATCTAAAAGAGCCAGTATTACCGATGAAAATGGATATTTCGCCATTGCGGTAAAATTATTGGATACCTTAGAGTTTTCTGCGGTACAATACAAAAAGAAAATGGTGGTAGTCAGTTCCGCTATTTTTGAGAGCAAATTGATCTCCGTGGGCTTAGAAGACGCTTTGACCGAATTAGACGAGGTCACCGTAACTCCGTATAGCCTAAGCGGCAATTTATTAACAGATTTGGCTACCTTGGAAACCGACCCCATAGTCACGGCATCTACATTGGGTCTACCCAATGCCTACGTTAAAATACCTACCAAGGCAGAGCGCGAATTAAAGGCTGCCACAGGAAACCCTATTATAAGTTTTGACCCCTTGATCAATGCTATAAGCGGGCGTACCAAAATGCTGAAGAAAAGGGTAGAGCGTAATAAGATGTACAATAGAACAGAGCGGGTAAGAGAATTTTACGCGGATAGTGCGTATGTAAAACAATTATCGATCCCCAAGGGTAAAATAGACGACTTCTTATATTACTGCGAAGTAGATCCTAGGTTTCAAGAAGTGGTAGATACCCATAATGAATTAGAAATTTGGGAATACTTGCGACGAAAGAGTTTACTGTACAGAGAAAATAATTCTTTAGATTAAACACCATAAATTTGGTATATGGTTTGTACTATGGTCATGAAACAAAACACTATGAAAATATTAAAACCGGTATTTCTTTTTTTATTACTTCCACTTTTTGCTTTCACCGGGGCACATAAATTTTACATAAGTGTTACCAATGTTGATTATGCTGAGAAAGATGAAGCCGTACAGATCATTACCCGTGTGTTTATAGATGATATGAATACCGTACTAAAAGAACGCTATGGCTACCCTGCGGTATTAGGTACTGACGAAGAATCTTCGGTAGATAAGGAGTTTTTGGAAAAATACCTACGCACCAAATTCTTGGTAGAGATCAATGGTAAGACCGTTACGTACGATTTTATTGGTCATAAGTACGATTCTGATATGGTCATTTGTTATTTAGAAGTACCGAATGTGCCATTAAAGACCTTAAAGCAAATAGGCATAACCAACGAGGTTTTAACCGATATATATGACGATCAGCAGAATGTGGTGCATATGAAGGTAAATGGCAAGAAAAAGAGCCACGTGCTTATAAAATCACGTATTAAAGGAATGTTAAATTTGTAACATACTTTAAGATATCGCTATAAAAACTTTAATTTTCCAGTACTAAATAACTAAGAAATGATAAGAGTAAAGTACGCTTTTGCGTCTGTTTTATTCCTTTTCGCAGCAGTATCTTTTGCACAAGAAGCTGTCACCAAAGAAAAGGAGCCTGGGCACTACAACCAGAGCAAGTTTAAACAATTGTATGAGGAGTTCGCTACGCCGAATACGTATAGGTCTGCATCAGGTGCGCCTGGTCCTGATTATTATCAGCAGCAGGCAGATTATGTAATGGATATTCGTTTAGACGATAAGAACGCTAAATTGTTTGGTGAAGAAACCATTACGTACACCAATAATTCTCCAGATGATCTAGAGTATTTATGGGTGCAGTTGGATCAAAATGTAAGAGAAAAAGATTCTAAAGCGAAGTTAAAGAACGGTAGTGGAATTTCTTTTGGGGATTCTCCTGAAAAATTCGTTGGTAATTATATGACCGAATCCTTCGATGGTGGGTTTAATATAGACTATGTAAAAGATGCTTCTGGTAAAGCATTGCCATTTACGATCAACTTTACAATGATGCGTGTAGATTTACCAACACCGCTTAAAAGTGGAGATAAATATTCTTTTGATGTAAAGTGGAATTATAACATACCTGATCACACTGTAAATAGAGCTAGATCTGGTTATGAGTTTTTTGAGGAAGATGGAAATAGAGCATATGTAATTGCCCAGTTTTTTCCTAGAATGGCAGTATACAACGATGTAGAAGGATGGCAGAACCACCAATTTTGGGGTAATGGCGAATTCGCACTTCCATTTGGTGACTATGAAGTAAATATTACGGTGCCTGCAGATCATATATTAGATGGTACAGGTGTACTTCAAAATAGAAAAGAAGTCTATAGTAAAGAAATGATGAGCCGTTATGAAAAGGCTAAAAAATCTTATGACAAGCCTGTTATCATCGTTACTCAAGCAGAAGCGGAAGCAGCTGAAAAAGGATTTTCAGAGAAAACAAAAACTTGGAAGCTAAAGGCTGAAAATGTTCGTGATTTTGGCTTTGCAACCTCAAGAAAGTTTATTTGGGACATGCAAGCTGTTAAATTAGGAAACAGAGATGTAATGGCTGTTTCTATGTACCCTAAGGAAGGTAACCCTTTATGGGAAGAGTATTCGACTAAGGCAGTTGCGCACACGTTGAAATCATATTCATCGCACACTTTTGATTACCCTTATCCTAAGGCGATTTCTGTACACGCTAAGCGTCAAGGTATGGAATACCCTATGATTTGCTGGAACTACGGTAGACCAAACAAAGATGGTAGCTACTCTGATAGAACTAAATACGGTATGATCAGTGTAATTATTCATGAAGTAGGTCATAACTTCTTTCCAATGATCGTAAACTCAGACGAACGTCAATGGGGATGGATGGATGAAGGTTTAGATACCTTTATGCAATACATGGCAGAGCAAGAATTTGGTGAAGCTTTCCCTGCGGCAATAGCGCCAAATGATAAATACCCATCAAGAAGAGGTGACCCTGCAAAGATCGTACCTTACATGAGCGGAGATCAAAGTACGATTTCTCCGATTATGTCAAATCCGGAGAATGTATTTCAATTAGGGCCAAACGCATATGGTAAGCCGGCAACAGCTTTGAATATATTAAGAGAAACGGTTATGGGGCGTGAGTTGTTTGATCATGCTTTTAAAACATACTCTCACCGTTGGAAATTTAAGCACCCAACACCAGAAGATTTCTTTAGAACAATGGAAGATGCATCTGCCGTTGATTTAGATTGGTATTGGAGAGGATGGTTCTACACTACGGATTATGTAGATATGGCCGTAAAGGATATTAAGAAATACTATGTTAGCGATCAGCCGAACAAAAAAATGAAAGCGTATTTAGCAGAGCGTGGTATTCCAGAATCTAATCTACCACCAATGGTATATTTAGAGGAATATGATGATGCAGCTATGGTTTCACCTGAATTGAAAAATAACTTGCCGTCTGAAACATCTAAAACTTTAAAAGAGTTTATGATGGATAATATGACAGCGGCAGAGAGAGCGGCGATAAAAGAACCTAAGTTCTTCTATGAAGTAACATATAACAGCCCAGGTGGCTTACCAATGCCATTGATCGTTGAATATACGTACGCAGACGGTTCAGTTAAGAATGTTACCTACCCTCCAGAAATTTGGAGAAAGAATAGCAAAGAGGTAAGTATGGTAATTTCATCTACTTCTGAGTTGACAGGAATTAACATTGATCCAAAAATGGAAACGGCGGATATTGATACAACGAACAATAGCTGGCCTAAGAAAGAGCAAGAGAGCGATTTCGATAAAATGAAGAATGGAGTAAAAGGAAAATAATTAAGAAAATAATTATTGTTAAAAGCCTCGTATAACTACGGGGCTTTTTTAATTTCGATACTAAACTTGTTTATATTTGTAGTATGATTGCTATGTATTCATTATTTATTAGTGGCGCTGAAATTTTCTTCATTATGTTTATCGTAGTGATGGTTTTTGGTGCGGACAAAATTCCGGGTATTGCCAAGGGTTTGGGTAAAGGTATGCGTCAACTTAAAGATGCTACCGAAGATATTAAACAAGAAATTCAGAAGAGTGCTGACAAGCAGGGTATAGATACTAGTTTTGTGACCGATATCAAAAAAGATATCGACGATATGAAAAAAGACATTAGCTCTGGTTTAGGTAGTGACGTCAAGAAACAAATTAATGACGTTAGTAAAAATATCAATGAGGTAACGGGCAGTATCAAGCGAAAGTAAACTGCTATGTTAGATGACATTCTACAATGGGATCGAGATGCCTTTGTCTATCTAAACAGTCTTGGTATTGAGCAGTATGATGCGTTTTGGTCAACTGTAACCAAATATCCTCCATGGATTCCGCTTTTTGCCCTTATCGTTTTTCTTTTCTTTTTTAAGTTTCCAAAACGTGAGGCTCTAACCATGATTTTGACCATTTTGGTCATGGCGGCTTTTGTAGCTACCATTACCGATTTAACAAAACATGTGGTTGCACGACTACGCCCCAATAATGATGAAGAACTAAATACTTTAATTCGCATATTACGTAGTCCGTCTGGCTTCAGTTTTTTCTCGGGTCACGCATCATTATCTTTTTCGATTATCACTTTGACGGTGCTTTTTCTAAGGCATAAATTTAAATGGGTGTACCTATTTTATATATGGCCCCTGTTATTTGCTATGAGCAGGGTGTATGTAGGTGTACATTTCCCCATTGATCTAATGGTGGGTGCTGTGGTAGGTATCGTATCAGCTTGGCTGTTCTATAGGTTATATTGTCTGCTTATTTTACCCTACTTAAGGTCAGGCCGTCACGTATAGGCAGTAGAACGGTCTCTAAAAGTGGGTGTTCACTTAGTTTCTTATTGTAATCCAACAATACTTTTGTAGTAACATCCTTAGGGTCTAACGGTTCAACTACTTTTCCTGACCACAATACATTATCAGAAAGAATAACAGATCCAGGTTTGGTTTTAGGTAAAACGGCCTCTAAGTATTTATCATACTGTTTTTTTTCTGCATCAATAAAAATAAGGTCAAAAGTAATGTCCATTTTTGGGATGATATCCAATGCATTGCCTACGTGCTGAATAATCTGAGAACCGTAATCGCTTCGGTCAAAAAAGGAACGCTGAATTTGTTCTAGTTCTGCATTGACATCTATGGTATGTAATTGTCCGTTTTTCTGTAAGCCTTCTGCCAGGCATAAAGCAGAATACCCGGTATAAGTGCCAATTTCAAGAATATTGGTGGGATTCATCAATTTAGAAAGCAAACTAAGCACACGACCTTGAAAATGCCCTGTAAGCATACGTGGTTGTATGACTTTTAAATGCGTTTCACGTGTAAGCTCCTGTAATAATTTAGGTTCAGCTTGTGAATTATCGGCTAAATAGTTTTCTAAAAGAGGTGATAGAAAATGCATGCGTTTCTTTTTGCAAAAATAGGGTTTTAAGCCTTAATTTAAAGGACTGAAAAAGAGTAGAGCGATGAATACTGAAATTACGATTAGAGAAGCGGTAAAAAGTGATATACCTGTTTTGTTACAACATGAGCAGGAAGTTGTGAAAGCAGAACGCCCGATGGACCCGACTATTAGAAGTAGCGACGTAACTTATTATAATTTAGACATGTTAATGGAAAACCCTAGGGCAACAGTTATGGTTGCTTGTGACCGAGATAAAATTGTAGCAACTGGCTATGCCTTGGAAAAACCGGCTAGACATTACCTAGATCATGAAACATATGCTTACTTTGGATTCATGTATACCGAACCGGATTATAGGGGTAAGGGTATAAATGGTAAAATAGTAAGTGCCCTGCAAGATTGGTCAACAAAAGCAGGATTAACTGAGATACGGTTGCATGTGTACAATGATAATGATCCTGCTATTAGAGCTTATGAGAAAAAAGGATTTAAAAGGCATATGATAGAAATGCGCTTAAGAACAGAATCGTAGTACCCAAATATTGAATAGAGTCTATAGAATTATAGGCTTATGATTACTTTTATACAAAATTAGCTATGGAATTTAAAAATACGTTGGCGTTTGCACAGTCTTTAGATGCGCAAGACAACTTAAAAGCATATAGAGATGAGTTCATTTTTCCTAAAATTAAAGGGGAAGAAGTTATCTATTTTACAGGAAACTCATTAGGTCTGCAACCAAAACGAACAAAGGCTTTTGTGGATGAGGTGATGAAAGATTGGGCAGAACTAGCCGTAGAAGGTCACTTCTATGCTGAAAAACCTTGGTGGGATTATCATGAGCGCTTGGCGGCACCTTTGGCAAAAGTGGTTGGTGCACTACCAGAAGAGGTATCGGTAATGAATACCTTGACCGTAAATCTTCATTTGTTGATGGTTTCATTTTACAATCCCACAAAAAAGAGATTTAAGATTCTATGTGAGGAAAAGGCTTTCCCCAGTGATCAATATATGTTTCAAAGTCAGGTTCGCTTTCACGGTTTAAATTCAGAAGAAACTGTCGTAGAAATTAAAAAGCGTGAAGGAGAACATCATTGGAGAACAGAAGATATATTAGCGAAAATTGAAGAATTGGGTGATGAGTTGGCTCTTGTGTTAATAGGTGGGGTCAATTATTACAACGGGCAAGTGATGGATATGGAAACCATAACAAAAGCCGGAAAAGCCGTTGGTGCCAACGTAGGTTGGGATTTGGCGCATGCCGTTGGTAATGTGGAATTAAAATTACATGACTGGGGTGCCGATTTTGCATCTTGGTGTAGTTATAAGTATATGAATAGCGGTCCGGGTAATGCATCGGGAATTTTTGTAAACAAGAGACACTTGAACAAAAAAGACATACAACGTTTTGAAGGATGGTGGGGAACGAAGAAGGAAACCCGTTTTCTTATGAAGCCAGAATTCGAACCCATGGAAAACGCTGATGCCTGGCAAATAAGTAATGCGCCTATTTTATCTGTAGCACCATATCTAGCATCACTGACCATGTTTGAAGAAGTGGGGATGCAAAAGCTGATAGAAAAGAGAAAGTTAATTGTTTCGTATCTGGAGTTCATTTTACATGAAATAGATAAAGAAGTAGATAGCTCTTTTGAAATTATCACTCCCAAAGATAGAGGTTGTCAACTGTCTGTATTCTTACACGGACAAGGAAAAGCTTTGTTCAATTATCTAATGGATAATGGCGTGGTGACCGATTGGCGAGAGCCTAACGTAATCCGTTTAGCACCGGCGCCTTTCTATTCCACCTATGAAGATATGTATCGTTTTGGTCAGATATTAAAAGCAGGGGTACTTGCAAATTAGATTTTATAGATTTTTAGAATATAGAATTTAGAGAATAGAAAATAGATTTTTTTAATAGTTAACGGACACTTGTGCTGAGCGTAGCCGAAGTAACCAACAACCAATACTAAATGAAATCATTACGATTAATTTTAGGGAATGCTAGATACTTTGGTCCCTCGTGGGTTTTCGCTAGTATAAATATTCTATTTGGTACATGGGCAATCTATATACCTACAGTAAAAGATGCTTTAGAAATTAGTAAATCTGAATTAGGTATAGCTATTTTCTTTTTGGCATTGGGAGTGTTTACCGTATTTCCATTTGCTTCTGGTATTGTCAATAAGTTTGGTGTAGGTAAGGTTACTTTTTACGGTGTAATGATGAGCTGTACCGCGGCTATGCTGCCCTTATTAGCACCTGATTATTATGTGTTGATGGTGGCATTATTTTTTTTTGGAGCGGCAAACGGTATTACCGATATCGCTATGAATACTTTGGTAACCGAGATTGAAAAAAAAGACAAGGTAAAGTTTATGGCGGCTTCTCATGGTTTTTTTAGTCTAGGTGGAGTATTGGCAGGGTTGGGTAGTTTTTTAATTGGTCCATTATCAAGTCCCGTTTTACACATGTCACTTGCCGTCTTGTTGGTAGTATTGGTTAATTTGAAATTTAGGAGTCAGTATTTTTCGGAAATAGCGGAGCAAATTGAGAATGAATCATTTAGCTTAGGGCTTTTAAAGCCATTATTGTTACTTGGTCTAATTTCATTTATAGCAATGGGTAGCGAAGGAGCTATAGTGGATTGGAGCGGATTGTATCTTAAGGAAGTAGCATTAGCTCCGGAAGCTTTATGGGGAATCGGATTTTTGGGTTTTCAAATTACCATGACCTTAGGTAGGTTTTTAGGTGATGGTATTAGTGATAAAATCGGGTCGGTGAAAATTGTGGCTTTAGGAGCTGTTTTCGCGATACTAGGTTATTTTTTAGTGCTTTCGTCAGACATGACTTTAAGTATTATTGGTTTCACCTTGAACGGATTAGGTTTCTCTGTAATGGTACCCGAAGTTTTTAGAATAGGAGGGAATGTAAAAGGAATTGAATCTTCTAAAGGCATTGCATTTATTGCAGGTACGGGTTATGCGGGTTTTTTATGTGCGCCACCGATTTTGGGTTTTTTGGCTGAGAATTACAGTTTAACTAGAAGCTTTGTGGTATTGCTTGTTTGTGCATTTCTTATACTATTATTTACACTTTTGTTAAAGCGAAGAAAGGCTTAGCTTTTCCTAATTTTTAATATTACTCTTGATTTTAAATTCGCTGGCGGGATCTTGTATTTTCTCAATAAATTCTAGCATCTCATCAGTTAAAAGCAATTGGTTTTGTGCATTCCAATAACTTTGGTCGTACGGGTAGTTTATCTTGAATAAGTCTTTTGATGTGCTCACGTTTTTCTTGACTTCAAAATCACCTTCGTTGTCAGATGTGGTTAGAATAAATGAAACATCGTAGTATGAGGTATATGAATTTTGCTCATCGGTCAATTCAACCTTGACATCATATTTTGCTGACGATATGTAGTATTTGTTAGTGTTCAATGATTTATTAAGTGACATTTCTTTTTTTACCGAGACAGTTCTGTATCTAGTTTTACCATCTTCCTTGTATGGATTGTTCTTAAAATCAATTTCCATTAAAATTCGCTCTATGGCGTGGTCTTCTTTGTTGATTATATAGTAACCAACAACTTTTTCATTGTCAAACTCAGGTTTCGTATGAAAACTTAAATTTATTTTATCTCCATTCTCGAAAGTAGATTCTGTTAAATCAAAAGCATCACCCGTAGCATTTATAGGGGTGAAATTCATGAATAGTTGGTAAAAAGTTTCAAAAATGAAATATACTTTCTTTTCATCTTTAACTAAACCAACTTTACGCATATTAGTTAACTCTACTTTGAAGTCCTTTTTATCGGGATCAATCTCTTTAGTGTATAGAAGTGTTCTCCTTTCCAACTTTCCTTGTAAATCTTGTATGCGGGTAATTTCACCATTATACCGTAGTACGCCTCTTAACAAAAATTTCTCTTTATAAGGATAAATAGGGTAGTTTGATCTCACAGAATCTCCAACCTTTTGCCATAGCGTTTTTTCATTAGTTACGGTAACTTCGTTTAATTCTAATACACTTTTGTTGAGGTGAATAGTATCTCCCACTTTTTGAAAAGTGGTGTTTAATTTATCATAGCCAACTCTGTAAATTGTAACGGAATCTAATGATGATGAGAACTGAAAACGCCCATCTGCATTGGTCATCGTGTGATCTTTACTATTGTAAACGCCAACAAATTCTAATGGTGTATTATCTGCACTATCCAAGACAATAGCGCTAATACTGTATTGGGAATAGCTGAAAAATGAAAAAAGAAGTAATGTGAAAAGCGATAATTTCATAATTGGTTAGTTAATTCTGAACAATATCAAACTCCGTACCTAATTATTTTACCTCAACACCTGTAAAGAAAAGAGAGAAATCAGCATCAGGTCTTTTGTGCATCATACTAATGTGCAACCCGTTTAGGGTTTTATAGTCTTCCCAAGTGGTCGTCATATTAGGTTCAGATTGATTTTCTTTTCTATACACCCATTCCTTAATAATATAATCATCACCAAAATAATAATCATAGGCATCACCAGGTGTATAACCGCCTTCATTATTGTAGACTGTAGTCAATTTATGCATGGTAGCTTTGCTTATTGGCGCTTCTACATTTTCTGTAAGCTTGTGGGTAAAACTATTTTGGTCCCATACCAATTGATATGGTGCCAATAACCAAAACTTATCATTTACAAATCCGCCATCGGTCGCGGTCATAGTACTGTCCACAGATTTTCTATTGTATGTAATGGTATCTTGTCTGGTCATCATGGTTACATTGTTAGGTGCCGTTTCCCATAACCAGGTACGTTCAAAGTGCTCATCTTCACGATCTACATTGAAAGTGAATTTAATACTTTCTACATTTTTCCAGTTTTCAAAACCGTTCGCATTTGCGATTTTTTCAAGAACTGTCAATTGCGTATCTTCGGCAACAGCAATTTTAGGCTTTTTTTGGTCGGTTTTACATGCTGTAAAAACGCTTGATATAAGAACGGAAAGAATAATTGTTTTTTTCATTTTCGGCAGATTTTCAAGTAAATATATCAATTACAGTATCTTTAACCTACTTTTATTTTTTGTAAACCATCTATCAAAGTGACATTTCTTAAAAAGCTATGTTTTATTATTATCGGAAACCAATTCAGTGGAAAATCGGTTTCTGGTGGTAAGAAGGAAGAATATACCGATTTAGAGTTAGTAGAACGCATTGTTGCTAACAATGACTCTATGCTCTTTGGTGTGCTCTATGATAGGTACTCGAAATTGGTTTACAATAAGTGTTTGGGTTTTGCCAAATCTAATAAAGAGGCAGAAGACTTGACCCAAGATATTTTTCTAATGCTTTATGTAAAATTGGGTTCGTTCAAAGGAAATTCAAAATTTTCTACCTGGTTATATTCTTTTACCTATAATTTCTGCGTTAATTACGTGAATAGAAATAAGGAACGAAAAATAAATGATAATTCGGTTAAGTTTGAAACACATGAAGATGTTCCGGTAGAGGTGACAGATAATTTGTTGCTTGAAATGCAAGTGGATAAACTTAAGAAAGCCCTAGAGCTTATAGCCCCTGAGGATAAATCGATATTGCTATTAAAATATCAAGATGGTGCATCTATTAAAGAACTGGAAGATATTTTAGAATTAAAATCAAGTGCGATTAAAATGAGGCTCAAAAGAGCAAAAGCGAAAGTAACGGAAATGTATAAAACCCTACCTTAATGTTAGAACAGGACAAAAATCCATTTAAAAACTTACAAGGAGATCTTAAAGATGTTCCGCCAGAGCTACGTAAAAAAGTTATGGAAGACGTTGCTACGGCTAAGTTGATAATGGAGTTGTCTCATTTGTTCACAGGTAGTTTTGCCTCTATTATTGAAGGTATGCTAAACACAAAATCTAAAAGCGAATAAAAATAAAGTAGAACAGTTATATGGAAACAGTTGATAAGTGGAAAGACCTCACCTTTGAATCTTTAAGTAATATATTCAAGGATATTGCTTCTGCATTGCCAGGTATATTCGGGGCATTTATCGTAATTATTTTTGGGTGGATCATCATTAAGGTGGTCACCTTCATATTAAAACGAATATTTAAAGCGATCAAATTAGATAAAGCTTCTGAAAAAATTAATGAAGCAAAATTATTTGGAGATGCCGATATCAAAATAGACTTACCTAAAATAATCGTCACTTTTATAAAAGTGCTTTTATGGTTGGTGTTTATAATTGTTGCATCCGATATTATGGGCTTAACCATTATATCGACCGAAATTGCTAACCTTTTAAGGTACTTACCGATATTGTTATCAGCGATGATCATTTTTATGATAGGTCTGTTTTTGGCCAAAACTATAAAAGAAACTATAGTCAAGGTATTTGACTCTATAGGTTTAGGTGGTGGTAAGCTTTTAGGTAACGTATTATTTTACCTAATTATCATATTTGTTAGTATTACTGCATTAAACCAAGCGGGCATAGATACACAGATAATCACTAATAACTTTACAATTGTATTAGGTGCATTTTTATTGGCTATAGCTCTAGCGTTAGGTTTAGGGTCACGAGAAATTGTGGGTGATTTGCTAAGAACCTTTTACTCAAGAAAGATTTATGAGGTAGGGGATAAGGTAAAAATCGGAGATTTACAAGGTACGGTAATAGGTATCGACAATATTTCAATGATATTAAAAACGAAAACCGGTAAAGTAGTTATCCCAATTAAAAAGGTGGTAGAGAAAACAGTTACCGTAGAAGAACAATCCTAAACGAATATTAGCGTTTTTTAATTTGTAGAAACAGGTTTGGTGATAATCTAAAGGATTATTGCTAATCGTGTTTATGATTTAATTCATTAATTTTGTTAGAGATAAATAAACTTAAAATATGAGTGCTAAAAAAGGAAAAATTCAGGAAGCCATAGATGAAAAAATGCTGGAGGAAAGAAAAGTCTTTCTATGGGGTATGGTTGATGACGATTCTGCAAAACATGTAATTGACAGGTTGTTATATCTAGATATGCAGAACAATAAAGAAATACAACTATATATTAATAGTCCTGGTGGTTATGTTACTTCTGGTTTTGCAATGTATGATACTATAAAAGCCTTAAAGAGTCCGGTTTCTACAATCTGTACAGGTTTGGCGGCATCAATGGGTTCTATTTTATTATCGGTGGGTAAAAAAGGTAGACGATTTATTCAGCCACATGCACAGGTAATGATTCACCAACCAAGTGGTGGCGCAAGAGGTCAGGCTTCTAATATTGAAATACAGGCTAGAGAAATTATTAAGACCAAAGAGTTAAGTGCACAAATATTAGCAGATAACTGTGGTCAAGATTTTGACAAGGTGTTAAAAGATTTCGATAGAGATTATTGGATGAATGCAGAAGAGTCTATTAAATATGGTATCGTTGACGGTATAATGGAATAGATTACAAAAGCTATTAAAATTTAAAAGTCCTTTACCAAAATGGTAAAGGACTTTTTTGTGGTTGGTAGTTAATTTTGAATAAAAAAATACTATCCGGTCTTATCTTAAAAAGACAAGGTTGTTGTTGAATTTATGAGGTATGCTTAAAAAAATCATTTAGATGCCAATACACCTTTTTTAATCTGTAATATTGGGAATTCCGTTCTTCTGTTCAACTCCAATTCTTCTGGGGTACAATCTTCTTTACTAGTACAATGATTAATTGGCATACGTTTACCAAAGCCTTTATAAGATACAATTCTGTCCTTAGAAACTCCGTTTGCAATTAAGTACTCATAAGTAGATTTAGCCCTGCTTTCAGATAAGTTGTCATTGTAGCTATGGCTACCAACGGGATCGGTGTGTGCTTCTAGTTTAATTATCATATCTGGGTAGGTGTTGTTCATTACACGTACCACTTTGTCCAGCTCTCTTGCCGCATCTGGTCTAATATTACTTTTATTGAAATCGAAATATATTTTATTGAGCCCCGCTAATAATTTAAGGTCAAGTACAGGTTCAAGAACAATATCTTGTCTCATTATCTTTTGTGCCTTTGGCGTCTTTGATGTATTGAAAAATACATTTTTATGAGGGTGTGTTTTACGTACGGCCTCGATCATGTAAGCGGTCTTTCTATTGACAGGAAATCTGTAGTACCCATTTTCATCAGTAGTGGTCTGTGCAACCAATGTATTTGTTACTTGATCATATAAGGTTACTTTAACACTATCTAACATTTGGTTGTTTACACCATCTACAACATAACCTTCAACATCTAAAGCAGGGGTGAATTTAAATTTGTAAATATCATCACTACCAACACCACCTTCTCGGTTAGAGCTTACGTAACCATCCAATCCGTTTGGTAGACCGTAATACGCAAAATCATCACTAGAACTATTGATAGGAGTACCTAAATTGATAATGTCGATAACCTCGCTGTCTTCATTGGAAATGGTTGAGAAAACGTCTAATTGACCAAAACCAACATGACCATCAGAACTGAAGAACAATTTGCCTTCTTCATTAATGAAAGGGAACATTTCATTACCTTCTGTATTCACAATAGGTCCGGCATTAATAGGTTCTTGTATACCACCGCGCTCATGAATTTCAGCATAGTAAATGTCGGTGCCACCATAACCACCAGGTCTATCCGATGCAAAATAAATGCGTGTTCTCGCAAGATTCACAGACGGATGCCCGGTGGAATAGTAGTCACTATTAACCCTAAGGTGACTGTTTTCTTCCCACTTGCCATCAATCAATTTAGCGGTATAAATTTTTAGATTAATTTCATTTGATACTCCGTACCCAGCTTTTTTGTCATAGAAGTTATTACGGGTAAAATACATAATTGTATCATTCTTGTAATCTGTAGAAAAGGCTACAGAGCTTTCATGATATTTTGTATTGATATCCCCTTTTACGCGTTTAGGTTCAGACATAGAATTGTCTTCTTGAACAGCAAAAAGATCTAACCAGGGTTCATCGTTCCACCCATAACTTTCACCTGTAACCACATCTCTTCTTGAAGAGCTGAAGTACAAGTTTCCCATAAATCTATACACACCAAAATCACTATCCGTAGAATTGAAAGCAACGGGTTCCACTTCATAACGTTGTCTACTGTTAAATACAACAGAAGCTAAGTTGCCATCTTTTAAAAACCGTTTTACGCGAGAATCGTTCTTATTGTATTTCTTATATTTTTTTAACCAAGCTTCAGACTCTTCTAAATCTCCATTGGCGTATAAGGCCATAGCATATTTAAAGTAATAATCAGTAGGTAATGTTGCGTTATTGATTACGGCACTAAAATGAGGAATAGACTTTTTGTAGTCACGTATTAGTAAATAGCATTCCGCTAATTGCTGATGGGCGTATTCTGCATTGAAATCTGTTTCAACCATTCTTTCATATTCTGGTATTGCCAATGAATATGAGAATTTGCTGAAATAATAATCTGCTTTTTTTTGTGATGCTACTTGAGCAATAGATAATTGAGCTATTAGTAAAAGCATCATCAATACCACAATATTTTTATAATTTTTCATCGTATCGATTTTAAATTATTAGAAGTATCTAGGAGACTTAACAGGACCTAAAACCTTTTTGAAAAGCTCATAGATCAATATAACTTCGTGTGTACCACCAGTGTAAGGTCTTACCGCTGAAGTAGGCAGATCGTAAGCGTAACCAACTCTAAAATCTCTTGATACCTGGTAGTCCATCATAGCACCAAAATTCGATGCGTCGTTCACTCGGTAAGAAGTACCGATCCAAAACTTTTCATTGAATAAAAAGTTAATGGTAAAATCGTATGTAGCCGGTGCACCATTAGTGAATTTTGTAATAACGGTAGGTTTAAACTTGGTAGTTTCAGAAAGGTCGAACACCATACCACCAATAGCATAGTAACTGTTACGTTCTATAGCTTCAAACTCACCATCGTTTACATCTGTGTTCAGTATTCTTGGTGAGGATATACCAGCATACCATTTATTGGAACCAATGTAAAAACCGGCACCAAAGTTAGGGTTGATACTATTAAAATTAGCATTGAAAAACTGATCGTTAGGATCAGGGTTTTCTAGATTATAACTAGTAAAACCACCTTTAAGTCCGAAACGCATTTTTACCTGTGGACTCACCGGAACGGTATATGAGAAATCTCCATAGAAATAGTTGGTACTTTCAAAACCTAGTTTATCATTGATATAAGATACACCGATACCGACTCTTTCGTTTTTCATTGGAGAATGAATAGATAGTGTACTGGTTCTTGGGTTACCTTCTAGACCCGCCCATTGGTTTCTATGCAAAACGGTTGCATTCAAAGTTTCTCTACTACCCGCATAAGCTGGGTTTACAGAAATAGTGTTGTACATATACTGTGTAAACTGCGGTAACTGCTGTGCGCTTACAAAGGCACCTGTTAAAAGTAGAACGGCTAAGAGTAGATTAGCTTTTTTCATGGTTATAATTAGGGTTTAGCTTTTTAAGGCTATTTGTTAATGAATAAGTAGGTTATCTTATTATATACAAATTTAAAGACTGGTCTTAAGTATTTAAAAATTAACGGTTGACACCCCGTATTATTCGTTCTGAAACATCATATTCGTTCAATAGGGGTATTTATCGGATGAATTAAATATGGACTTTTTAAGGAAGGTTATATGCAGTAAATTCTTACCTGAAATAAAAAATGCCTATTCATATTGAAAAGGCAATTTACTGACAAGTGTAGATTATATTAAGTCGCTAAATAAATGTATCCGCTAAATGGTTCTAATTCTGTATCGGTACTTTTGTTGGTAGCCATTATAATATAATAGTAGGTACCTGTAGGTAAGATTTCAGATGAACCGAAAGAACCATTGGGAGATTCACCTCCCCAATCGTTTTGGTAATCTTTCATTTCAAAAATCAGTACGCCCCATCGGTTAAATATCATTACATCAAAACTTAAGGCACAATTCTCGGTCACTGTAATTTCAAAGAAGTCGTTAACACCATCTCCATTTGCGGTAACCGCTTTAGAAATTTCTATATCAACTCTACCACATGGTACACACTGCGTATCAACTATAACGGTAAAGTCGACATAGTATTTACAAGTACCTTCAGTAGAACTGTAGGTAATTTTGTATTCACCTGGCTCGTGGTCCATAGGGTCAAAGTAATTTCCTTCTAAAACTACATCGCCTTCCAAGATCATGAATGTACCATTGCTGTCAAAATCTTCTGGCAGATAGTTCAATAAATCTATAGGCTCCTCTTCAATACAGATATTGATCGTTATCTCTTGTAATTGAGGTTGTAGCACAAAAACGATCTGTTCAAAATCAGCAGTGTTTCCACACGAATCGGTAACGTTCCAAGTTCTAATGATCATGTAATCATCAGAATCATCAGCTTGTTGCGTTTCTTCATTATAAATCACATCAAAGTCTCCACAGCCACCCGTGAATACCATTTCTGGTGCTTCGGGAATATCATCGCCACAAATAATGGTGATTTCTTCTTCATAAGTCAAACTCGTAATGGGTTCAATAGGCTCTACTGTAATAACCTGGGTATGTTCTACCATATTACCTGCGCAATCGGCAGCGGTCCAAGTTCTGGTAACCGTATAGCCTAGGGCACAGTTTTCGTCATTGGTGATCGTTTCTTCAAAGACCACATCAATATTAGGCTCACAAGAGTCCGTAGCGGTAAGTGTAGATGCATCTGGCACCATATTACACTCAACGGTCATATCTTGAGTTAGCGTTTCATTGAAGGTCGGTGCAACCGTATCTTCGATTGTAATTACCTGTGCATGTGTACGCACATTACCGACACAATCCGTAATGGTCCATGTTCTGGTAATAGTATACTCGGTAGCACACTCGTCATCTTGACCTTCAACTAACTCGGTATAATCTACCGTGATAGCACAATCGCTATCGGAAGTAATTACGAAAGCATCGGGTATTTCATCACAAGCTTCAATGGTAATATCTGTTGGCCAGCCCTCGTCACCGTCATTATCGATTATGGTAACGGTAGCGATATTATCGGATAAAATACCTACGATCGGACTCGAAATGTTCTCAAGAATTATATTGAACGTTTCTGGTTCTTCGATAAGGATATCGTCTATTATAGGAATTACTATTGGCTGAGTGTTAGAATTGGTACCGCCAAATGTCAATGTCTGCGAGTTACGTGGTACACCCGTGTAATCACTAGCGTTTGTGGCAGAACCGTCTACCGTATAGAATTCTACCGTAAATTCATCTTGCACATCTGCATTAAGAACCACATTCAAGGTAACCGTACCAGCGTCTTCATTTACCGTAATAGAAGTAGTGTCGAATTGAACACTATTTAAAGTTGGGTCGGCATCGTTATCAAGAATTTCTCCTATACCGATATCGTCCGTGATGTTGACTGAACCACCTGATGTATAAGAAATTTGAACTTCATGCGTTTCGGTGCGCTCAATTAGATTATCATCAAACGCAGCAACATTAAAAGTTACCGAAGATGTGTTGGCTAAGAGTGTAATCGTATTAGAACCACTATAATCGGTGTTAGTGGTCGTATTATTTATATATGTTAGGTTAAAAACAATGTCTTGGTCAATAGAGTTTGATGCTGTAATTGTAAAAACATTATCGTTGCCTTCTGTTGTAGAAGAATCGTTAATGGCATAGCTAGGGTTACCCGGTAATTCGGTTAACGTACAATCTGTACATGAAGGGGGCGGTGTACATGTAGTACAAGGAGTTGGATCTGTTGAGGTATTCGTGATGATGTTACCACTAGTGTCCTCGCCGGTTACTGTTGCCAAATTGTTTACCTGCCCATTATCTATGTCGGTCTGGCTTATGGAATACGTTGCAGTATAACTCCAAATTTCTGTAGTGTCTAATTGCCCGTCAGAGTCTGTGTCGCCAAAAGCTGGACCGGCAATTGTACCTCCTAATAATGGGTCTGAAACTACTAAGTTTGAAATAGGAACATTACCGGTATTGGTTATAATAAAAGTATAATCGACTTCATCACCGATATTGGCAAGACCGTTCGCGTCAGTATCAACATATACTCCGTCTTTCGTAATTTCAAGATTTCCAAAATCAACAGTTACACAAGCTATATTATTAGAAGTATCGGAATCACCTGTAACAGTTATTTGATTTCCAAGACCACCGCCATTTGTACAATTTTGGGTGGGGTCGTATAAATTTTTATCTAAAGTAAATAGTGCAGTTACTAACCAACTTTCTGATCTCAGTCCGGCAATAGATTCACCGGTAATTATTTGGTTGCCACTTACAAACGGACTTATAATGGTACCGTCAACGCCATCAGTTTCATTTCCATAAGCTAAAGTTGCATTTACTAAAGAAAAACCATCACCTAAAATGAACGTATCTATGACATCGTATGAACCCGAGAGACCGCCAGTGTTTTCTGCCGTAATTCTATAGGTTACGGTATATTCATTGGTTGTACTATTATATATTGGACCGGTTTCAACAGTTTTACTTACATCAATGTTAGAGCTGCAAGGTATATCCGGTACGGTAATGTTACCATCGAAAATAGTACAATTCAAGCCCGGTGCTTCAACTTGCAAGGTGTACTCTCCGCCTTGGGAAGCATCAAAAGGGTCAAAAACAAGTTCGTTACTAGTACCTTGTTGAACCATATTGCCAGAATCGTCGATCCAGGTAAAGATAGCATTGGTAACCGGGTTTGCTGTTAATGTAACACGTGTACCTGAACTTTGGCAATTGGCAACTAGGTTAGGTAAATAGGGGACCACTTCAAAAGCGCCATCAGCTGAGTTGCCACAACTATCGCTTATTCTCACGGTGTAAGTGCCTTCATCTGTTGCGGTAAAAATACCATCAGTTGAAGTACGTCCTATATTTGATGGAACCGATGAATCTATTATTTCATATTGATAAGGTGCAATACCGTTAGACCCTTCTGCAAAAATAACGCCCGACCCTTCTGTACATAGGTAACCTACAATATTATCAAACGAAGTAGATACGTATGTAGGTATAGTTATATTTCTTGTTTGGGGTTCGCAAGCACACGTAAAAGCACGGCCAGAAGTACATTCACCGCCGCTCTGAAATTCAAGATTCAGTTGGTAGTTGCCTGCTGGTAGATTGGGTACCGTAACCGGAGTTCCTTCAGTGAAAAAGAATATACTCTCACGAAACACCGAGTTGCCCGTATCTAAATTAGTTATGGTAACATTGGTATAGAACGTATTATTGATGTTACTGATAACGTTAGGATTGATGATTAGAGAATTGGAATTACCGCAACCTTGTAAAAAATCTAAACTAAAATCATGTTGAACTGTCTGTGAAGGTAAAATTTCAAAAGTTTCAATACCCGTCTCACAACCGTCTGTAATTTCTGCTTCGTATATTCCCGGTGGAAAAGCTTCTGGATAAACAGAACTTCCATTAGGGTTCACAAATACTCTCGGGTAGCTGTAGTTGGTAACCACACCACTTTCAGATGTAAAGCTTGCAGGGCCCGATAATATTGTAACCCTGCCATAATTAGTTCCACCGTTTCTAACATGGAAACCCATACCTGTAGTACCGTCCATACACCCGCGTTCTGGTCGTACATTCGCTTCAAATGTAGTTACTGGAACTGGTGTAAATGTAAGCGCGGTATTCATGGTATATGAACAACTATCTTGTAAAATAGCATCATAGGTACTACCAAGTTGAATATCGGCTTCACGAATTTCTGCCTCAAGGTCGTTAGGGTCTGTAAAAGTGTATACAAGCACATCGCTAGCATCTGCTTGGTTGGTTAGCGTAAGAGTCGCTGGCACCAAAATACTTTTTTCCTGAGAACTCGAATTCGTCAATGAGGCAAATACAAAAAACGCAGTTTCGCCAGAGCAATCAAATGCTTTCTGACTCCACATATCAATATCGGGTGTATACGTAAAGTTCTTGGTTTCAGTTTGACCGCAAGCGTCGACTATGTTTGCTGTATAACCATTTCCAAAATTATAGTTTGTACCAAGACTATAAGAAACCCCATTGCTAGTATCTATTGAACTTGAAAAAATTACAGTACCTGTTGCATCATCGGTAACCGTAATTTGATGAGGTGATACTCCTCGACCAAATGGTGCATATTCCACTTCGTAAGTATCACAAGCTGCTTTTTCAATAAAATTAATCGCACTATTTAATGAAGTGATAGAAGGAGCTGTTAGAGTTATTGTTTCGCTAACCGTATTTTGGCAGTCATCTTTAATTTGAAAAGTATAGGTGCCTTCAGAGAGTCCTGTAAAAGTATCTGAATTTTGCTCTTGAAGTACGGTTTGCGGGCTGGTACTTAAGTCTACAATACGGTATTTATAGGTTGGAAAAGCCGAAGTAGCGATATGATTACCATTACTTCCCGTAAGAATGACCTGACCATTTGAACTACCGGAACAAGAGGGGTTGGTAATATTTACATTTAAATTAGGAAGAACATAATTACCGGTAACCGTAATATTCGCAGAAACTGTAGCGAAAGTCGCGTCCCTAACTTCTACAGAATAATTACCTGGTTGTAAAGCAAGAAAAGTTTCAGCGCTTTGAAACCCTCTAGTTTCAGGTCCACTAACAATACTGTATTGGTAGGGTTGCGTTCCACCATTTGCCGTTGCGGTTATGCTACCGTCAGATGAGCAAATAGACTCCGATTGCGCTAAGGTTAAATCTAATTGTGCAGATAAAGATATACTTAGAAATAGAAAAGCAATGGTAGGTAGAAATTTTATCATATTCTTTTCTAAACAAATGATTTATCTAAAGACTAAAGAATCTTTATTACATACAAAATTAGCCTCGTTATTGGTCGAATTCTAATATTTGTTGCAAAAGCAGTTGAATTTGATGTGAAATGAAAGGAGTAATTTAAATATCGGGTTTTATGCAACTTTTATCGATAATTCATTGTATTCCTTTTTGAATTAAAGCTAATCATACCATTTAATTATGTTGAAAGTTGAGAAGAAAGGTACTACAGCCAAATACATTATACTGGCTAGCTATAAAATGTAACAGTAATGATCTTTGTTTGATTATGTGATTTATATTGAAAATTACAAATGAATTGGGTTACCCATTTATGGGTACTCACAATTGCTTATTTGTATGTATAACATTGGGTTTTGTTATTTTAAAAAGTACTGAAAATCCTCTTTAAGTAAAGCGACCAATCTTATCGTTTATAGAGAAGCCTCACCATATTTAAGGTGAGGCTTTCTAAAAGAAATATGTATGTAATTTTTAATTCGTACCCAGATAGATATAACCATTGAACGGTTCTAAAATGGTACCGGTATTCTTATCTGTTGCAGTAATAATGTAATAATAAGTACCTGTAGGTAACATTCCAGATTGCCCGAAAGAACCGTCTGGAGACTCACCGCCCCAATCGTTTTGGTAATCTTTAACTTCGGCAATTTTAGTTCCCCAACGGTTAAATATCATTACATCAAAACTAAAGGCACAATACTCCACTCCTGTAATTTCAAAGAAGTCGTTAACACCATCTCCATTTGCTGTAACCGCTTTAGAAATTTCAATATCACCTCTGCCACATGGTACACATTCCGTATCAACTATAACAGTAAAGTCGACATAGTATTTACAAGTACCTTCAGTAGAACTGTAGGCAATTTTGTATTCACCTGGCTCGTGGTCCATAGGGTCAAAGTAATTTCCTTCTAAAACTACATCGCCTTCCAAGATCATGAATGTACCATTGCTGTCAAAATCTTCTGGCAGATAGTTCAATAAATCTATAGGCTCCTCTTCAATACAGATATTGATCGTTATCTCTTGTAATTGAGGTTGTAGCACAAAAACGATCTGTTCAAAATCAGCAGTGTTTCCACAAGAATCGGTAACGTTCCAAGTTCTAATGATCATGTAATCATCAGAATCATCAGCTTGTTGCGTTTCTTCATTATAAATCACATCAAAGTCTCCACAGCCACCTGTAAAGCTCATCTCTGGCGCTTCAGGAATATCATCACCACAAATTATGGTTATCTCTTCTTCATAAGGTTGGCTCATTATAGGACCTGTTGGCTCTACTGTAATAACCTGGGTATGTTCTACCATATTACCTGCGCAATCGGTAGCCGTCCATGTTCTGGTAACCGTATACCCTAAAGCACAGTTTTCGTCATTGGTAATCGTTTCTTCAAAGACCACATCAATATTAGGCTCACAAGAGTCCGTAGCGGTAAGTGTAGATGCATCTGGCACCATATTACACTCAACGGTCATATCTTGAGGTAGCGTTTCATTGAAGGTCGGTGCGACAGTATCTTCGATTGTAATTGCCTGTGTATGTGTACGCACGTTACCGACACAATCCGTAATGGTCCATGTTCTGGTAATAGTATACTCGGTAGCACACTCGTCATCTTGACCTTCAACTAACTCGGTATAATCTACCGTGATAGCACAATCGCTATCGGAATTAATTACAAAAGCATCAGGTATTTCATCACAAGCTTCAATTGTAATATCTGTTGGCCAGCCCTCGTTACCGTCATTATCGATTATGGTAACGGTAGCGATATTATCGGGCAATATACCCACGATCGGACTTGAAATGTTCTCAAGAATTACATTGAACGTTTCAGGATCTTCAATGATGATATCATCAATAATAGGAATTACAATAGTTTGCGTATTCGGGTTTGTACCACCAAATGTCAATGTCTGCGTATTACGAGGAACACCGGTATAATCCATTCCATCTACAGTAGATCCATCAATAGTATAATATTCAACAGTAAATTCATCTTGCACATCTGCATTAAGCACAACATTTAAGGTTACCGTACCTGCATCTTCGTTCACCGTAACGGAAGTAGTGTCGAATTGTACACCATACAATGATGGGTCGGCATCGTTATCTAAAATATTTACCGTAGCCGTATCATTTGTAAGAATGCCAACAATCGGTGACGAGATATCTTCAAGTATAATATTGAAGTTTTCAGTAAATTCAATTAACTCATCGTCTGTAATAGGAATTACGATGGTCTGTGTATTACTATTTGTACCGCCAAATGTTAATGTCTGCGTATCTTGAGGAACACCGGTGTAATCACTACCGTCTGTAGTAGTTACGTCTACAGTATAGTATTCTACCGTAAACTCATCTTGAACATCTGCATTGAGCACAACATCAATAGAAACGGTACCCGCATCTTCGTTTACATTTATTGAAGTAATATCGAACTCTACACCATACAAAGTTGGGTCGGCATCGTTATCTGTTATAGTACCCGTAGCCGTATCATCAATCATATTAACAAGTGGATGAGATATAGCACCTAGCGTAATGGTAAGGTCTTCACTAAATTCTATAAGCTCATCATCAACTATGGTAATCGCTACATTCTGTGTATCTGAATCAGTTGTACCTGCAAGGAATGTTACATTACCAGAGGCAATAACAACAGTGTAATCATCAGGAGAAATCGCCGAACCATCGGTTACGGTAAAGTCGACCGTAAATTCATCTTGAACGGCAGGACCTGTGTACGATATTACAAAATTAGTTATACCGCCAAAAATATCTTCGGCTACCGTAAAATCAGCAACAGAAATACCTTCATTCGCGTCTGGCAAGTCGTTATCCGTAATAGTACCAACGGCGCTATCATCAATCATATTTACCAACGAATGAGATATGGCACCCAACGTAATATTCAAATCTTCGCTGAATTCCAATACAGGGTCATCTATAATGGTCACTTCTACAACTTGTGTGTCATTATTAGTTGTGCCCGCAGGGAATGTTACATTACCAGAAGCAATAACAACTGTGTAATCATCAGGAGAAATAGCAGAACCATCAGTTACCGTAAAGTCTACGGTAAATTCATCCTGTATGGTTAATCCTGTATAAGTAATCACAAAATTAGCTATACCGCCAATGATATTTTCGGTAACGGTAAAGTCGGCCACGGAAATACCTTCGCTAGCATCTGATGTATCATCATTTAAAATAATACCGGTTGCAGTATTGGTCGTATTACCATCTACAAAACCAGTCACGAAACCATTATCAGTAGTTAAGTTCGAAAGAACAACTGTAAAGTCCTCATCGGCTTCAATGATCGTTTCTTCGGTAACTTCAATAGTAATCGTCTGTGAGCTTGTGGTATCTGTAAAATCTAATGTACCATTTACCGGGGTAAAGTCGGCTGCATCTGCAGAACCAACGTTGGTAGTATATTCTACGGTTACCGTTTCACCTGCAGGAATAACACCTGTATAGGTTACTTCAAAAGTGATTTCAGTAGCATCTGCAGCAACATCACCTTCCTGTTCAGAAACGGTAAGTTGTGTAAATGAAACCCCGTCGCCCGGTAGTGCATTATCATCATTAAGTATAATACCCGTCGCAGTATTCGTAGTGTTGCCATCAACAAAACCTGTAACAAAACCATTATCGGTAGTCAGATTTGAAAGTACCACGGTAAAGTTCTCATCAGCTTCAATAACGGTTTCTTCAGTGATATCAACAGTTAGAGTCTGTGATTTTACGTTCTCTGTAAAAGTAACCGTACCATTTACCGGAGTAAAATCGGCATTATCTGCAGAACCTAAGTTGGTGGTATATTCTACGGTTACCGTTTCACCTGCAGGAATAACACCTGTATAGGTTACTTCAAAAGTGATTTCAGTAGCATCGGCAGTTGTATCGCCTTCTAGTTCAGAAACGGTAAGTTGCGTAAACTCGACTCCATCACCAGGTAATGCATTATCATCATTTAAAATAACACCGGTTGCAGTATTGGTCGTATTACCATCTACAAAACCAGTCACGAAACCATTATCGGTAGTTAAGTTCGAAAGAACAACTGTGAAGTCCTCATCGGCTTCAATGATCGTTTCTTCGGTAACTTCAATAGTAATCGTCTGTGAGCTTGTGGTATCTGTAAAGTCTACCGTACCATTTATAGGTGTAAAGTCGGCAGCATCAGCAGAACCTACATTGGTAGTATATTCTACCGTTACGGTTTCACCTGCAGGAATAACACCTGTATAGGTTACTTCAAAAGTGATTTCAGTAGCATCGGCAGTTGTATCACCTTCCTGTTCAGAAACGGTAAGTTGTGTAAATGAAACCCCGTCGCCCGGTAGAGCATTATCATCATTAAGTATAATACCCGTCGCAGTATTGGTGGTGTCACCATCTACAAAACCTGTAACAAAACCATTATCGGTAGTTATATTAGAAAGTACCACCGTAAAGTCTTCGTCGGCTTCAATAATCGTTTCTTCGTTAACTTCAATAGTAATTGTCTGTGAGCTAACGGTATCAGTAAAATCTAGTGTACCATTTACCGGAGTAAAGTCTGCCAAATCTGCAGAGCCTATATTGGTGTTGTATTCTACCGTTACGGTTTCACCTGCAGGAATAACGCCTGTGTAGGTTACCTCAAAAGTAATTTCGGTAGCATCTGCGGCAACATCACCTTCCTGTTCTGAAACGGTAAGTTGTGTAAATGAAATACCATCACCTGGTAGTGAATTATCATCGTTAAGAATGATTCCTACCGCAGTGTTCGTAGTGTCGCCATCTATAAAACCTGTAACAAAACCATTGTCAGTAGTAAGGTTCGAAAGTACAACGGTAAAGTTCTCATCAGCTTCAATAACGGTTTCTTCAGTGATATCAACAGTTATAGTCTGTGATTTTACGTTCTCTGTAAAAGTAACCGTACCATTTACCGGAGTAAAATCGGCATTATCTGCAGAACCAACGTTGGTAGTATATTCTACCGTTACGGTTTCACCTGCAGGAATAACACCTGTATAGGTTACCTCAAAAGTAATTTCAGTAGCATCTGCAGTTGTATCACCTTCAAGTTCAGAAACAGTAAGCTGGGTGAAAGAAACCCCATCGCCTGGCTGTGCATTATCATCGTTAATAATTACACCAGTAGCAGTATTTGTAGGATTGCCATCTACGAAACCGGTAACAAAGCCATTATCGGTAGTAATGTTAGAAAGTACCACTGTAAAGTCTTCATCAGCTTCAATAACGGTTTCTTCCGTTACCTCAACTGTAATTGTCTGAGAGTTTACGGTATCTGTAAAGTCTACCGTACCATTTATAGGTGTAAAGTCCGCAGCATCAGCAGATCCTACATTGGTCGTATATTCAACTGTTACGGTTTCCCCTGCAGGTATAGCTCCTGTATAGGTTACTTCAAAATTGATTTCGGTAGCATCGGCAGCCGTATTACCTTCTAATTCGGAAACATCAACTTGTGTAAACGAAACCCCGTCGCCCGGTAGTGCATTATCATCGTTTAGAATGATACCTGTAGCTGTATTTGAGGTGTCTCCGTCAACAAAACCAGTAACAAAACCGTTAGCGGTAGTTAGGTTAGAGAGAACCACAGAGAAATCTTCATCGGCTTCAATAAAGGTATCTTCGGTCACCTCAATAGTAATTGTCTGTGAGCTTGTGGTATCTGTAAAATCTAGTGTACCATTTACCGGAGTAAAGTCGGCAGCATCTGCAGAACCTATATTGGTAATATATTCTACCGTTACGGTCTCTCCAGCGGGTATAACCCCTGTATACGTTACTTCAAATACTATTTCGGTTGCATCTGCAGCGCTATCGCCTTCTAGTTCAGAAACAGTAAGTTGTGTAAACGCTACCCCGTCTCCAGGTTGTGCATTGTCATCATTAAGAATAACACCCGTAGCAAAACCATCTACAATACTTATCAATGAAGTAGAAATGCCGGTCAAAGTTATTGTTAAGTCTTCATTAGGCTCGATTAAATTATCATTTATGATAGTCACCTGAACCTCTTGTGTATTTGTGGTTGCAGTACCTGCAGGGAATGTTACGTTCCCTGAAGCCACAACAACGGTATAGTCATCCCCTTCAATTGCCGTACCTTCGGTTACGGTAAAGTCTACCGTAAATTCATCTTGTACAGTAGGGCCGGTGTAGGTAATTACGAAATCTGTAGTTCCACCTGCAACGTCTTCCAATACGCTGAAATCTGCCACAGCAATACCCTCACCGACATTTGGAGCATCGTCATCATTAATGATGCCATTTGCCGTTGCGTTATTAATTGGCACAAGCGGATTGGTAGTACTGTTAAGTGTAACCGTATATGCTTCTTGTGGCTCTAGTATATCATCGTTTAAGATGGTTACTGCTATCTGTTTTACTTCATTGTCGTTTCCGTCAAAAGAAATAGTTCCATTTGTAATGGCATTGAAATCTGAGGCGGTTGCACTATCAAAAGCGGTAGAGAAATCCACATCAAAACCAGCGGCGAAATCACCACTTAGGGTTACGTCAAAAATAGCTGTAACTCCAGGTCCCTCTGTAACTATTACATCTGTCTGAACTATAGATATACCTGTAGTTCCTGGTATGTTATCATTATCTGTAATACTGATCGTACCTTGGTCGTCATTGATGTTTACCAGACTGTTAGAGAAGTTAGAAAGATCTACAAATAAACTTTCTAAGTTTTCTATGATGTCGTCATCTTCTATTGGAACTGTGATTGGTAGTATTTCCGTATCGCTAGTTCCGGTAAAGTTTAAGGTTCCGGATGTTGTTTGGTAATCGCCAGGTTCTATTGCAGAGTCATTGTTGGTAGTGTAATCTAAGCTTATTCCTCCTTGCACTTTTCCTGTTAGCATCACATTTATAGTTGCCGTACCATCTGCTTCACTAACAATAATATCATCATTCTGAAATGAAATACCAGTACCGGCTAAGTTATCATCATCATTAATGGTACCTGTAGCAGTGTTTGTAGATTGTTGATCTACAAAGCCAACTCCAATATTTGATTGTACATTTGATAGTGTTAATTCAAAAACTTCCGTATTCTCTATAAAGGTGTCATCTATTATAGGTACATCAATATCAATTGAGCTTGTGTTTTCATCAAAGCTGATTGTACCTACGGTTTCTGTATAGTCATCAGGATTATCCGCAGAATCATCTGCAGTAGCGTAATCAACAGTTACGGTTTCACCTGGTGCAATAGTACCGGTGAAAGTAACGGTGAATCTGGCAAATGTATCTGTGCCTTCTGTAACTATGACGTTATTATCAGCAAAAGAAATACCTGTGCCGGCAATATTATCATTGTCGATAATTGTTCCGGTAGCAGTGTTTGTTGTTTGCTCGTCTAAGAACCCAACATTGATATTAGATTGAATGTTAGACAATGTAATGGTGAAATCTTCTGATGGTTCAATAATAGTATCATCGAAAATCGGAACATCTATGTTCAAGGAATTTGTTGTACTGTTAAATGAAACCATACCCGTAGAAGAGGTATAATCACCTGGTTCTATGGCAGAATCATCATCAGTATTATAGTCCACGGTAACTGTTTGATCTGGTGCGATATTACCAGTAAAAGTTACCGTAAATCTTGCGAAACTATTAGTGCCTTCAGTAACAATAACTGGGTTATTGGCAAAAGAAACACCTGTGCTGCCGGGCACGTTATCATTATCGGTAATACTAATAATTCCCTCGTTATCATTAATAGTAGGCGTATTGGTACCAGCAGTAAGGCGAACAAAGAATTGCTCTGTAGTCTCTATAATATCATCATCATTGATGGTAATGGTTACTTCTCTTATCTCATTATTTGTACCGGCAAACGAAACTGAACTACTAATTGAAACGTAGTCATCGGTTTCTATGGCAGAATCATCTGCGGTAGCGTAGTTTACGGTGAATCCGCCAGAAACCGTACCTGTATTGGTGATTTCGAGTATTGCCGTACCAGCATCTTCATTAACGATAATATCGGATATTTGAATTCCTATCGGGTTACCATTTTCACTTACGTAAATATATTGTGTATGACTTGTACTGTTGCCGGCACAATCATTAGTAGTCCATGTTCTAATAATTGTATAATCAGTACTTGTATTATCACCATCAAAAGTTTCAGAAAATGTAACCGTAGAATTAGAATCACAGTTGTCATTAGCAGAAAGTACAGGTGCCACAGGAATGTTATCATGAGCAGCGTAAGAATCTTGCGGTAATGACTCGTTAAAAGTCGGAGCTTCATCGTCTTCTATGGTAATAACCTGCGTGTAAGTCTCACTTACTCTACCACAAGCATCTGTAAACGTCCATGTGTTGGTATATGTGCCTTCTGTTGGGCAAGCACCAGATTGTACGAAAGAACCCGCTATTTTATCTAAAGTGAAATTACAAGAAGCTGCAGATGGCGCTAGAGAGTTTGCGTTGTTAAGAGCTGCTATATTATCACAGGAAATTGTTCTGTCTAAAGCATTAGGCGCTGTAGACCAGTTTACTTGTGCAGGTTGTTCAACATCTATAATGGTAGGTGTATGTGTACCGATACCACAAGAATCTGTAGAAGAAGAACTATTGGTAGTAATTGGATCGCCATTAATAACACCACTATATGTGGCAGTAGCTTGTAGTTCAAAACTTGCAGTACATGCAGTTTCAAGGAAATAGCAAGCTTCAATAATTTCTATATTAAAATCAAGGTCGTAGTTATCGCCCATATCGGTTAAACCGTTTTGAGCTGTAAATGTCAATGTTTTAGTTACAGGATCATAAGAATGTGTAATTCCTGTTGGTAAGGTGCCTACACTAGAGAAATTAGCCTCAGCCGGTAAAACCGTGGTGATTTCAAGATCTTGAATGTCATCATTACCAATATTTGTAACGTTTAAAGTTAATGGCACAATATCACCTGCGTTTGATGGTCCTGTGGTATTCGCAGTTAAACTCAAAGCACCTAGACTTGGCTTATATACATCTACGCTTAGCCCCATTAAATACAGACCGTATGATTCTTGATCTGTAGTAATTTTAAAACGGGCAAAAGTTTGGTCGTTATCTATATATCTATTTGTAGTATTGGTTAAAGGAAAGACAGTAGCATCAAAACCTAAGGTGTTGGTACTTGCGGCATTTCTATCCGTATAATCGAATCCGTCAATAGTAATACGGCTATTGAAGAAATTATCTTCATCTCTTAGCGTAGTCGATAGTTTAGACCAGTTATTAGAGGTATCATATATCAATAGTTGGTCACCAGTAAGGTCACGGTCCCCTTCTAAAGCACCTAGCATTACATCGGCATTGATAATACCGCTAGGAATAGTTTCAAAACCACTAAAGTTAAATTCAGTTTCACCTGCACCGTTAGATGCAAAAGTGTGAACGTAACCATCATATAGTGTAATGTTTTTTGGATCTAAAGAAACATTTTCATAAACGAACACTATTTGCCAGCCACCAGATGTACCGGTAATGTTTGCAATACCGTGCGAACGTAAATCCATTTCCGTTGCTTTTACGTTACCTACTTGGTAAGAACCAAAAGGAGTAGATAGTGCATTGATATCATCTGTAATATCTTTTATACAAACGTATGGGTCATTTTGAAAATGATCATTACGGCCTCTGTAAATTACCTCATCGGCAGAAACAGTTGAATAAGAAGATTGTCCGGGTAGCATTAATTTTACTTGGTCATAGTTCCAAGAAGGTTCAGTTGCACCACCACCAGTAGTACCATCATATTCTTTATCTGCCGCGGCCCAATATAAGTAAGCCTTCTTAATATTTAAACAACTTAAGCTAGGCTCTGGGTTGGCTAAATTTGCACTTGTAGAATTAAAAGTGGTTGGGTCAGAATCTATATCTACAAATACATTA
This sequence comes from Maribacter sp. R86514, assembly GCF_044597005.1. Lineage (NCBI taxonomy): Bacteria > Pseudomonadati > Bacteroidota > Flavobacteriia > Flavobacteriales > Flavobacteriaceae > Maribacter > Maribacter sp. R86514. The sequence continues at coordinate 95,766 of NZ_CP138999.1, forward strand.
TCGTTAAAATCATGGTTACCGGCTTCTCCATTGTAGTTTCCGGTAGAATTTCTTGATAATACATTATTGGCGATCATGGTAAAATCTCCATTAATACTACCAGAATAGCGAATTTCGAAATCCTTTTTAAGGTTGGTGTCGTTTACGAATATGTTGACTACAGCTTCATCTTCAGATCCATTTGAATCTACTATTTTATATCTGAAAGAGTCATTACCATTAAATGAAGCACTCGGTTGATATTCAAAATAATCGTCTGTAAAATCGCCAGGAGTTCCATTATCCCTTAACGTTACCGTTCCGTTAATAGGGTTGTTGACCACTTGTAAAGGATTGGTTGCTGCAGGACCATCAAAACCATAATCATCATTGTCCAATACCGTAATATTAGCGGATGCTTGATTTTGGAAAACTACAAACGAATCATCAACTGCGGTAGGTAAATGGTCAATATCCCTAATGGTACCAATACCTGTAGGGTTGGTTGCGGTAATTATACTTGGTGAAATTGAGGTTATGGTAAGCCTTAAAGTTTCATCTCCCTCAATTATTGCATCTTGAATTATAGTTACAGGAACTTGTATGGTATCTGTTGCCGCACCTGTAAAGTTAAGTGTACCGGTATAGGTAGCCGAATAATCACTGCCTGCTGTAGTGGTATTATCGGTTATTTCGTAAGTGGCGGTAAAACCACCATTTACAGGGTCACCTGAGTAGATAACATCAAAATTGGTAGTAGTACTAATTTCATCTTCAGAAAAACCGGTTACTTCAATTGTACCCGTATCATCATTTGTAATAGTACCTATGGCTTCATCATTAGTAATACTTATTTTTGAGGATACTGATGGGTCAGCGTCATTATGCGGATTAGAAATAACAATTCGCAAATTTTCATTATCTTCAATGAAATCATCACCTACTACATTAATTTGAACCGTACGTACCTCGGTATCAACACCGGTAAAACTTAATTCTCCTGTAGTTAAAGGGGCCGTGTTCAATGTATAATCATCGGTAACAGTAGTAGAAATATCAATTATGGCATACTCTAAGTCAAAACCACCGTTTAATCTATCGCCCGAATAGGTTACATCGAAATTAATGCCGTTCGTTTGTTCGATAATACTAAAACCGGTTACCGAAACAGCACCGCCGTCATCATCGGTAATAACCCCTCTAGCTTGGTTGTTCAATAAATTAATACCAACATTAGAACGTATCGCAACTAAGTCTACAAAGAAATCTTCTTCATTTTCAATTACATCATCACTAATGATTGGAACAACAATATTTTGTGTTTTTTGAGTATCTGTAAAAGTTAAGGTTTCGATTGTTGGGTTAGGATTGAAATCCGTAGCGTTATTTGCAGAACCATTATTTACAAAATAGTCTACTTCAATAGTTTCGCCAGTATCAATCGCACCAATGAATTCTACAATGAATGTTGCATTTACAGTACCGTTAGTATCGCCTTCTGCAACGGTAACGGTTAAATTTTGAAAATCTATCCCGCTTGTAGCAGTATTGTCATTATCGGTAATTGCACCCGTACCTGTTGGTTCTACAATGTTGATTAAAGCTGTAGATAAGTTTGAAAGCTGAATGTTCAAATCTTCCGTAGCTTCAATAAAACTATCTTCCAAAATGTCAACAGTTACAGATTGGCTGTCACCATCTTCTGTATTTGGGGCAAAAGTTAATTGTCCGTTTAATAATGTAGATGGCGTTGTGGTATAGTCCTTACCTTCAGAAGCTGTACCATCTGTAATGGCATAATCTACCGTAAATTCATCCTGAACATCTGCACCGTCATAAGTTACGGTAAATGTGGTAGTACCTACATTTTCATTTACATTAAAATCTGATACACTCAAACCAGTTGAGGTTGTTTTTATATCATTATCTATAATAGTTGCAATAGCAGTACCATCCACTAAATTAATTAGAGTTGTAGAAAGGTTGGATAATTCAACATTAAGGGTTTCATCACCCTCTATAAAAGTATCGTCTTCTACTATAAAACTCACGTCAATAACTTGCCCGTCTATTGTACCAGCAGGAAACGTAATGTTACCGGTAAGTTGTGTGTTGCCTCTATAATCATCTCCGCTTGTTGCTGTACCATCTGTAATGGCATAATCTACTGTAAATTCATCCTGAACAGTTGCACCTTCATAAGTAACTGCAAAATTGGCAGTACCTACGTTTTCATCCACATTTAAATCTGCAACGGATAAACCTGTAGCTGGCGTCTTTAAATCTTGATCTGTAATAGTGCCGACAGCATCTGGATCAACCAAATTTATTAATGGGGTAGATGAATTTGATAATTGAATAGTTAAGTTTTCATCACCTTCAATAATATCGTCTGGTAAAAGAGTTATCGCTATATTTTGAGAATTACCTTCAATTGTACCGGCAGGGAAGGCAACATTGCCTGTCATAGAAGAAACTGTGTAATCTAAATCTCTTATTGCGGAACCATTGGTTATGGTGTAATCTGCATTAAAAGCATCTTTTACATTTCCACCACTATAAGTAACTACAAAGTTAGCGGTACCAAGATCTTCGTTTATTGAAAAATCTGCAACCGATAAACCTGTTGAAGCATTAGTATCGTTGTCTTCTATAACTCCGGTTGCGTTAGCGTTTACAATAGATAAATCTGTATTTGAAATAGTGGTCAACGCTATGCTAAAGCTTTCGTCACCTTCTACAAGGGTATCATCTGTAATGGCAACGGTTAAGTAAACAATATCATTACTTTCGGTATTTGCCGGGAAGCTAATTTGTCCCGTTGCAATATTGTAGTCAGAACCATTTGTTGTACTAATATCGGTAATGACATAATCTATAGTAAAAGGGTCTTGAACAGTTGGCCCGGTATAGGTTACAGCAAAGCTTGTGGTAGGAATATCTTCTTCCACTGAAAAACCAGCAATTGAAATACCGTCACCGGCAGAAGGTGTATTTATATTTTTAATAGTTCCAATAGCGGTGTCCGTAATATCTCCTGCATTTGAAGATCCGTTGGTCATACCTAACGTAAAATTTTCATCCACTTCAATAGTGTTATCATCTAAAGCAGGTATCGCTATGCTTGTGTTTAGGGTATTGCTTGGTATTGAAAAACTGGGTAATGCCGTATAATCTGTATTTGTAGTAGAGTTGTCTACGTACGTTAAATTGAAGCTTACTACTTCATTAACGGTATGAGAAAGACTAACGGCAAAAATAAGATCGTTACCTTCATCAATTGTAGCATCTGCAATGGTAACATTTGGTCTAATAAATAAATCTACAGCATTAGAATAGGTATATGGTGTACATAGGTTTTCACTATCAAAAGCACTAAAACGATATTGATTTCCGCTTTCGGTCGTAGTAATATTGGTAAGGGTCAACGTTGTTGTGGTAGCACCAGAATATACGCCGCCGTTAGATAAAGGATTCCAAGTAGTACCATTATCAGTACTAACATCCCATTGGTAGGTTAGTGCCGTACCGTTTACAGCTGTTGTATATGTAACGGTTTCACCTAAATTAGCTACTACATCAGTAGGTTGAGAGGAGATACTAACGTTTTGAAAAGCTGTTGTTACTTTACTATCGGTACCAGTATAACCACCTTGACCGATCACTCGACCGGTAGAAGCATCAACAGTACCATCAGCAACAGATAAAGGAGAAGTACCTAAATAACCATCGTCATCTGGGTCTGTATGGCCTGCTTCTACAGCATCTGGGCAACCGTCATTATCAGAATCGGAATCTAGGCTATCGATGATCGAATCACCATCAGCATCTCCGCTACCTTCGTTAACATCGGTAATACCATCATTATCATCATCTTCATCAACTAAGTCATTAACACCATCAAAATCAGTATCCAAGTCATCATCGGTAATTGTGATACGACCTTCGCCAGCAACGAAAACGATATTCTGTGGCACATAATTGGTCATTGCATTAGCAGCTGGAGTATAAGAAGGAACTACGGTGAAAAACTCTGTAGGTTCAATAATTGCATCATCGATTATGCTAAAATTTCGAGAAAAGTTTTGAAGATTTGACCCATTAAAATTAAAAAATCCATCTGTTTCGTCATAATCCAAATCCTTTTTCGCCGAGTTTTCCGAAGTATCGTAATCAATTCTAAAATTATCTTGAACCTCACCGTTTAATGTGAATGTAATTCTAGCATTACCAACAGATTCTAATTCTGTGGTATTACTTAAATTAATGGTAGCAATATCGTTATCATGAATACGTAATGCAGAACGTTCGGTATTGATACTCACCCTAGATGGGGAAGTGCCATACTTTGTATCCTCTGCCGCATTTCTAGACTTAACTCCATTAAATTCTTCAGAAGGTTCAACTATAGTATTGTTAATTGTTGGTATTGGTATAACTATTTCAGTCCCAGCGACAGATCCAGCAGGAAAAGTAACGGTAGTGGTAAAAGAATTAAAATCAGAGCCATCTGTTGCCGGGCTCGTAGAGGTAGGGTTCGTTTCTGTAGAAAAATCAACATTATAGGCATCTTCAATACCAACATATTGTTGTCCACCAGAATTTGTACCAGTAGATAATCTTAAAACATACTGTATTTCATCACCCTCCGCAATGTCGTAATTGCCGCCTGTAACATATGCTACATCGGTATCGATTACGGTACCGGTTGCGGTATCGTCTGAAAATGAATAAGTACCGGAAGGGTCACTTAGGGTCAACGTAAATTCTTGTTGGGTATCTTCTACCCAGTCATCATTTAGAGCTTCAACTGTAAATGTTCTACTCGTACTTAATAAAAAGCCAAGGGTTACCGAAGTAGGTCCGTTATAATCTGCAGCTATTGCAGTTCCAGAAGTATAAGCTATATCAAAAGTATAGTTACCGGTAAGTGGTGTACTAGAGGTAACAGTGAAAGTCATGTCAGATCCTTCGTCAGCACTTGCATCTGAAACTGAAAAAGTTTGTGCCATTACATTTGCAGATCCAATAAAGAACCACATGACAAATAAAAACAATGTCGATTTTATGAACGTTGAATTTTTCATTATAGGTTCTTTAGGTTATTTGAAAATGTATGATTTGAGAAAACAGAATAGTCTTTCTTCAGTATAATTGTAGAAGAACTATGGTGGAAATTCAGCATATTGTAAGTACTAATATTAGAGCGGTCAGCGAAACGAACAAATTCATCTTTATTTGAAGTACAGAAAACGTGATTGAAACAAGATGAGTTATCTAATATTTCATGTATTCCGGTAGTAGAAAGTACAGGAACTGATTCTCTGTAAAGATTGATGATGTTGTTAGAAGTGTAATTTGACTTCATAATAATGGTTAAGTTTAATTCTTAAGATTAATTCTTAACCCTATCAAAAATGATTGCAAGTTGTATGCAAAACATTATTGGCTAGCAGGTTAAGAAAGATTTTAGAACAGATTTGGGATCTAATTCTATTACAAAATTAGGATCTTTCTGTTCAATAACTCAATTTTATAGTCCACACGGTGATATTCGTCGATGAACATACGTTGGCAAAATAACGTTGATACATTCTGAATATTTAATAGTTGTTGTGAAGAGGTGATAATGTGTGGTGTTTAATTTGTAAGTCATTTCTTTCATATAAGTTAAGATGCTTACACGGTTTAAAATGTAAATTTATGTAATTAATTGATATTCAATATTTTATACTTAAATATGTATATAGGAAAGTACAGAGGATCAATTAATAGTACAATTAACACTTAATTCTTAATTGTTGTAGACTGTTAAAATTGTTGTGAAAGATATATAGAATCCATGGTTTGCATTTTATCGATAAAATCAACATATTCAACTGATAAGGGATGATTTTAGACTTTAGAAAATGAGTCAAAAATGGTGTAAAACTGCTATAGGTCAATAGTAAATAAAAACACCTTTTCAGTTTATTGAAAAGGTGTTTTCTTTATATAGGCGCTCTCGCGGAATGTTCAATTTATTTACGCTTCAAAACTATAGATTAGAACGTTTTATAGTGTAAATTTTAGTTTAAATAATTATTAAAATGCATCGGGGTTTTTAATTATTTCGGCAGCTCTTTCTTGAATTTCAGCTAGTTTGTTTCCATCCATTTTATTTAAAAGGGCCATCATCATATTCATACGTTGATTGTCTTTGAAATGTTCTTTTTTATCAGACAGAAAATTCCAATACAACGAGTTGAAAGGACATGCTTTTTCACCAATTTTTTTGGTGTGGCTATAATGGCAACCACTGCAGTAATTACTCATTTTGTTAATGTAGTTAGCGCTGCTAACATATGGTTTAGTTGCAACAATACCACCATCTGCAAACTGGCTCATACCTCTAGTATTGGTGATTTCAACCCATTCAATAGCATCTATGTAAACACCTAGATACCATTTATCAACTTCATCGGGGTCTATTTGGGTCAATAAAGAAAAATTACCGATAACCATAAGGCGCTGTATATGATGAGCATAAGAGGCATCTAAACTTTGACCAATAGCTTTTTTTAAACATTTCATTTTGGTGTCACCTGTCCAAAAAAATTCAGGTAATTTATTGGTATTGTTTAATGTATTCAGTTCTTTGTATTTGGGCATTTCTTTCCAATAAATACCCCTCATATACTCTCTCCAACCTAAAATTTGCCGAACAAAACCTTCAACTTGAGATATGTTTATATCATTTGATTTATCGTAAAAATGGTCTAAGACAGTATTGATAACTTCATTTGGTGCTAATATCTTAGCATTCATTGCAAATGATAGGCGTGAGTGAAAAAGAAACTTCTCATCTGTATGCATGGCATCTTGGTAGTCACCAAAATGTGGTAGTAGTTCATTGCAGAAATAATCTAACGTACTAAAGCATTCTTGTCTTGTCACCGGCCATGGAAATTCTGAAGCATCTATATAGCCGAACGTTTCAACATTTTTATCATGCAACATTTGAACTATTTCATCTACATTTTTAGAAAACTCTTTTTCTTTAGGTATGGGTGTTTTGCCCTTCCATTTATTTCTGTTGCTCTGGTCATAGTTCCATTTACCACCTTCAGGCTGGTCATTAGTCACCAGAATACCATGTTTTTTCCGCATCATCCTATAAAAACTTTCCATAACCATTTGCTTTTTGCCGGTATAGAAATCTTTTAACTCATATCTAGTGGTATAAAAATGTTCGGTATCAAAACTATCGGTGTCTATGGTCAACGAACTGCAAATTTTTTGCAATTGTTGATCAAGTCTATATTCGTCTGGTAACTGATATTCAAATTTTTCAGCATTTGTTTCTTTGATAGTGTTCAATATTAACTGTGCTAAATCTTGAGGGTTGTTTTTATCGTTTAGTTTGTAATAGATAAATCGATGCCCTTTTTGAGAAAGGTCGTCTCTGAAACTTCGCATAGCTAAAAAGATAGCGACCACTTTTTGAATATGGTGTTTTACATAATCGGTTTCTTGTCTCATTTCAGCTATTACATAGGTAATGTCGTCATTTACGGTTGAGAACCAAGAGTGATTTTGATTTAATTGATCACCTAATATTAAGCGTACTATTTTCATTATTTCGTGTCTTTTTGGAAGTTGTGATTAGAACAATGTTTCTTGTAACCACAACAGTTGATATTTACCGGCAGCATCATACCGTTCAGCTTGGCTTTTAATATTGAATTTTCGGTTTCTAGGGTCATTTCCCACTCCGCTGTTGTACATCCAATTCCCCCAATTACTATGCACATCATAATCAATTAACATACTTTCAAAATAGGCGGCACCAATTCGCCAATCTTGTTCTAATTCTTTAGACCAAAAACTAGCTACGTTTTGTCGCCCTCTATTGCTCATCCATCCGGTTTCTAATAGTTCTTTCATATTGGCATTTACAAAAGGTTCTTTAGTTAAACCATTGATCCAAGTATGTTTGGCTTTATCATTGGTTTTAGGATCGTAGGTACTATTTAGTATACCGCCTAATTTAAAAATTGCATCTTGATGTTTAAGGGATATATACTTAAAATAATCCCTCCAAATCAATTCGAAAATTAACCAATAGGTATCTTGGTTTTTTACAACTTCCTTTTCGTAATTCTTTATTTCCCAGTATATGGTTCTTGGAGATATACTACCGTTAGCCAGCCAAGCAGATAGTTTTGAACTGTAATCCGTACCAATTAATCCGTTTCTGGTTTTCTTGTAAAAGCTCAATTTTTTCGTTTCCCAAAAGTAGTTCTGTATTCGTTTTAACGCCTCTAATTCTCCGCCTTTGAAGGGGAATGCGGTATTTATATGGTTAGTATAATTATCTAAACCTAAATCGTTTAAAGTAGGGATTTTGGTCTTAGTGTCAATTAAATTTTCACTAGGCATTTTATTAGGTAAGGTGGTAATTGGTCTTACTTTGGAGTTTGATTCGCACTTTTTTCTAAAGGTGGTAAAGACATTAGGAATCGAACTAAAATCATCATAAGGAATATCATCTGGGTGAAATAAAAATTGATCATATACTTCGTGAATATTTATATTGGGATCTAAGCTCTTCTTTACATTGTTTAGTATAACCTGTTCATCTCTAGTCCATTCTTTTTGTAAGAAAATAGAATTGATGCAATGATTTCGAATTAAATCTGGTAAGTAATCTGCTGAATTACCGTGAAAAATAAATAGCGGTATATTGATTTTTTCAAGTTCCTGTTTTAATTGCTGAACAGTCTCAATTAAAAATTTTGCCCTATACTTTTCAGTACTTTTAAATCCGAATTCATCGGTTTCAAAAAATTTAGATTCAAAACAGTAAAAGCCAATAACATTAGACCCTTTCATTGCTTCAGTTAATGAAGAGTTGTCTTGCACCCTTAAGTCGTTTCTAAACCAAATTAGATTATTCATGAATTGCTGTTTTCAATTTATTTCGTCTACATTTTTCTCCGCAGTACTTTACATCGTCCCAATTGCGTTCCCACTTTTTACGCCATGAAAATGGTTTATTACACGTTGCGCAAATTTTTGTTTGCAGGTTTACTTTTTTATGAGCCACTATTATATAGATTTACTGGGTTCATCTGGTTTTGCATATGCGAATCTTGCTAAAAGCTGAGGTAAGGCATAAGCATCCAATCCATTAATGGCGACAGTCTGGGCCTTATCTAATTGCAACCAACCGTCATTTTGTAAAATATCGTCTGGTAAATAGACATGCTCAATAGCACCGATTATCAGTAGGCAACCATTCTCTTTAATTTCATATTCGTTTACATAGCTGCACCCCAATTTTATTGCACTCTCTTTTACGTACGGAGCTTGAAAATTATCTAAATAAGTTTCGGTTAATTTGGTTTTTGAAAACTCTGAAATATCTTCATCATAACTGGCCGCAGTATGATGCGCGTCTTTTATGATAGATTCGTTTACCTGATTGACGGTGAAGAATCCGCTTTCTTTAAAGTTGGCATAGGTATTTCTTTTAACGGTTAAAGGTCTAAGAATAAACCCTAGCATAGGTGGTGTACTACCAATATGAACCACCGAATTGAAAATAGCCAAATTACTAATTCCCATCTCAGATTTAGAACCTAATAAGTTGGCAGATTTGTAACCGGTACAACTATTGATTAAATGAGCTCTGTATCTACTAGGCATTTTACCTAGCTCTTCTTTACTAAAATGTTTCAAATTGTTAATTTTGTTTAACAAAAATAATTAAAAATTAAACAGATATGAACTCAATAACATAAATGATTTGCTTAGTTTATCTGTTTATACAAGAAATGAGGGCATAATTTCCTATTTTTAACATTGAATTAATGTTGGCTTAAAGCCATGTACATGACGCAAGAAAAAAAGAATATTGCCATTATTGGCTCAGGCTTAGTAGGATCTTTACTGGCCATTTACCTTAAGAGGTACGGACATCAAATTACCGTTTTCGATCGCAGACCAGATATTAGAAATGTTGAATTTTCTGGTCGATCCATCAACCTTGCCATGAGTAATAGGGGGTGGAATGCCTTGAAGGCGGTTGGTATAGAAGAAGAAATAAAGGAGATAGCCATACCCTTAGATAAAAGGGCGATGCACGTTATTGGAAAAGAGCAGTATTTTCAAAAATATGGTAAAGACGGTGAGGCCATTTGGTCAATATCGCGTGGTGTGCTTAATAGGCGAATGATCGATCTTGCTGAAAAGAACGGAGTAGAGTTTCGTTTTGAGGAAAAAGTCTGGGATATTAATTTGCCAGAAGCAAAAGTTTATACGGGAGAAAGCGAAAAAGGGGAGTGGATAGAATACCCTTTTGATTTGGTATTTGGATGCGACGGTGCTTTTTCAAGAGTACGTCATAAAATGCAAAGGCGAAGTAGATTTGACTATTCGCAAGATTTTATTGATGTAGGATATAAAGAATTGACTATACCTGCAAATGCGGATGGTTCACATAAATTAGATAAGCACTCATTCCATATTTGGCCACGTGGTAAGTTTATGTTCATAGCAATGCCAAATTTAGATGGCAGTTTTACCTGTACCTTATTTATGCCATTTGAAGGTGATGTTTCTTTTGATAGTCTGAAGACAAAAAAGGATGCGGTACATTTTTTCAATACGTACTTCCCTAATGTAATGGATGATATAGAAAATTTAACCGGAGACTTTTTTAAGAACCCTACAAGTGCCATGGTAACTATGAAGTGTTACCCTTGGACCTATTGGGATAAAGTAGCCCTTGTGGGCGATTCTGCGCATGCTGTAGTACCTTTTTATGGTCAAGGCATGAATGCTGGGTTTGAGGATATTTATGTCTTAGATCAGATTATACAGGAGTTAGGTGATGACTGGCAGCGTATTTTTGAAATCTATCAAGAAAGGCGCAAGCCAAACGCTGATGCTATTGCAGAGCTAAGTTATCGCAACTTTGTAGAAATGAGCAGTAAAACTGCAGATGTCAATTTCTTGTTACAAAAGAAAATCGAAAAACACTTTGCGGCAAAACATCCAGAGAAATGGATTCCTGCTTATAGTAGAGTTACATTTTCAAATAGACCCTATGCAGAAGCACTGGCAGAAGGAGATGCTCAGGAAGAGATTATGAAAAAAGTCATGAGCACACCAGGTATAGCCGAAAAATGGGATAGTAAAGAAGTAGAAGAGCTAATGCTCAAATTACTGGGGTAATTACTTATTGGACTTTATTTCGCTTCTGCGCATGGGCATACTATCAATTAAGTCAGTCAGCTGTTGTATTTTAAAAGGATAGGGGCTTTTGGCTTTAATGCCGCCATCTTTTCCAATTAATATATAGCCATTATAGGATTTTGGTAATGTGCTGGATTTTTTAATAACAGTCGCTTTACCTTCCAAAGTATATAATACACTGTCTTTATAGGTGAAAACAATAATATCCCTTTCATTAATTTTTGAAGCATTACTTTCAATAGTTTCTAAGGCAGATTTTACTTCGGCAATATTATTTTCAGTTTCGTAAAGAACTACTATTCTGTTCTTCCATTTATATTCCGATAAATCTTGAGCTTCTATATTAAGACTAGACATCATTATAAAAATTAAAAGGATTTTTAAAGATTTCATAGTCATGAATGTAAACAAAAAAAGCCATCTTTAAAAGATGGCTTTTTTAATATATGTAAGATGTTTGCTATTATAATTTAGCGAACATTTTTTGCATTTTTTCACTTTCTTCTTCAGCAAGGGTAGGGTCAACTAAAATACGACCACTATGCTCATCGGTAATAATCTTCTTTCTTGAAGCAATTTCAACCTGTACCTGAGGTGGAATAGTAAAGAAAGAACCACCAGAAGCACCTCTTTCAATTGGCACAACAGCTAAACCATTCTTAACATTGTTACGAATACGTGCATATGCCTTTACCAAACGCTCTTCAATTTTATCTTGAAATTTAATAGACTCTTCTAATAACGCTTTTTCTTCTTTCTCAGTTTCAGCAAGAATAGCGTTCAATTCGCTTTTCTTATGCTTAAGGTGAGCCTCACGTTCAGATAAACGTTCTTTAGTTTCAGAAATAACAGATTTCTTTTGATCTATTTGAGCTTTGAATTCTTTAATGTTCTTTTCAGCTAATTGAATTTCCAATTCTTGAAATTCCAATTCTTTACTGATAGAATTAAATTCTCTACTGTTACGAACATTCTTTTGTTGCTCGCCGTATTTTTTAATTAAAGTCTTTGCTTCTTCAATAAGGTTCTTCTTAGCACCGATTTCGAAATTGATATTCTCTAAATCAGTTTTAAGTTTATCCATTCTCGTTTTTAGGCCTAGGACTTCATCTTCCAAGTCTTCTACTTCTAAAGGAAGTTCACCGCGAACGTTCCTTATTTCATCAACCCTAGAATCAATTAATTGCAAATCATATAATGCTCTTAACTTTGCTTCTACAGACGAATCTTCTTTTTTTGCCATATTAAAAATAATTGATGGGATTTGTTATACTTTCCGATAAATGGATTGCAAAATTAGGAATTTTTTTCGTAAGATAATCAACTAAAAGGTTTTTTGTAAACTGCTCAGTTTCAAAGTGTCCTATATCTGCCAAAACTATTTGGTTTTCAGCCTCGTAAAATTGGTGATATTTAAGGTCTGCAGTAACAAATACGTCTGCTCCGGCCGCTTTGGCAGCACTAATGGCAAAAGAACCACTTCCTCCCAGTACTACTACTTTTTTAATCGGTTTATTTAAAAATTTGGAATGACGTACCACTTTGGCGTTCATTTTAAGCTTTAAATGTTCAAGAAATTCGGTTTCCGTAACCTCTTTGTTCAATTCACCTATCATTCCCATACCAATATGTTGGTTGGTATTTTCTATCGTTTGTACGTCATAAGCCACCTCTTCGTACGGGTGAGATGACAATAATGCTTTGATGACGGCAGATTCCTCATTCTTGCCAAAAACACATGTAAACATTATTTCACTTTCAGTATGCTTGGTACCAATGCTTCCCTTGGTAGGGTTGGCATCTTCATTTGCTTTATAAGTACCATTACCTTCAATAGTGAAACTACAGTCAGAATAGTTTCCTATGTTACCGGCACCAGCTTTGAACATGGCATTTTTTACCACTTCTAAATTATCTTTAGGGATATAGGTGGTCAATTTTTTAATCGTATTTTTTTGAGGAAGTAGTATTTTGGTATTAGAAAGTCCAAGTACTTCGCAAATTTTTGCGTTTACGCCTTCTTTTGCATTGTCAAGTGCCGTGTGGTTAGAATAGATGGCAATATCGTTTTTGATTGCTTTGATAACTACACGCTCCACGTAATTTTTTCCCGTTATTTTCTTCAATCCACCAAAAATAATTGGGTGAAAGCTAACGATCATGTTACACTTTTTAGCAATGGCTTCTTCTACCACATTTTCTAAAGTGTCTAATGTAACTAATACTCCGCTTACTTCATTTGAAGCGTTACCAACTAGTAAACCTACATTGTCAAAATCTTCGGCATAAGTTAATGGGGCAAATTCTTCTAATATTAGGGTAATGTCTTTTACGGTCATTTTATAAGAAAATAAGATATTCAAAGATAAATTATTATAATTTCGTTCTAATGCAGGTGTTACGAAAACTTCTTTTTCCTATTTCATTAATTTACGGACTGATTGTCTTTCTTAGAAATCGCTTGTATGATATGGGTATTTTCTCTTCTCGATCATTTGCCGTAAAAACTATTTGTGTAGGTAACCTAAGTGTAGGCGGTACAGGTAAGACGCCAATGATCGAGCTATTGATACGGGAGCTTTCTGAGAATTATAATGTCGCTATTTTAAGTAGAGGCTATAAAAGGAAGTCAGAAGGATTTTTGCTGTCAAATGAACAAACCACTGTTGAAGAATTGGGTGATGAACCATTTCAGATAAAAACCAAATTCCCTAAAATTACTGTTGCAGTTGATGCGGATAGAAGAAACGGAATTAGTCAGCTGGAGAAATTGATTGATCTAGATGTTATATTGCTCGATGATGCTTTTCAACATAGAAAAGTAAAAGCCGGGTTTTCAATTTTGTTGACTTCCTATGATAATTTGTATACAAAAGATTGGTACCTGCCAACGGGAGATTTAAGAGACTCAAAAAGAGAGGCGGGTAGGGCAGATGTAATTATAGTAACTAAATGCCCTGCTAACTTGTCGCCATCAGAAAAAAACAAGATTAGGAAAAGTATACATCCTAAACCCCATCAAAAAGTATTGTTCAGCTATTTGTCTTATAATAAAGAACTAAAGGGTGATATCTTGACTTTAGATACGCTGAAAGAAAAAAATGTGACTTTGGTAACCGGTATTGCCAATCCTGCTCCGTTAGTAAAGTTTTTAAATTCGGAAGGAATTACGTTTGAGCATTTAAAATACAAAGACCACCATTTCTTTACAGATCAAGAAATCGATATTTTAAAAGAAAAAGAATGTATTCTTACTACAGAGAAGGATTTCGTGCGTTTAGAAACTAAGCTAACGAGCTTAAGTTATATAGAGGTAAAACATGAGTTTTTTGATAATACCGGCGAACTCATGAAGAATGAATTATTAAAATTTATTACAACGATTTCTTAGCTCTTTTATCAAAAATATTCTCACCTATCTTTTGGTAAAAAACATCTGGTTTAAAAGGTTTAGTAACCACATCATCACAACCTGCGGCATAAAAACTTTCTAAGCTATCATCTAAAGAAATAGCCGTTAATGCAATTATAGGTGTGTCTTGATTGAACTTTCTAATTTGTATAGTAGCTTCCTCACCACTAATACCTGGCATATGAATATCCATTAGTATAGCATCGTATACATTTTCTTGAGCGGCTGTTACTGCCTCATGACCATTATTGGCTATATCACTGGTCATATCTCGTTTAGAAAGCATTTTTTTGGTGATGACTTGGTTAATTTTATTGTCTTCAACAATTAACAAGTGTAACCCTTTAAAGTCATAATCTTTAGGCGTAATCTCAAATGATACATCTTCTGATTCACTTTCAAGACTCTTCATTTTAACTTCAAAGAAGAAAGAGCTTCCCTCGCCCAATTCACTCTCAAGCTCAATTTTGCTTTCAAATAAGCTCAATAAACTTTTAACAATAGTAAGACCTAGACCGGTACCACCATATTCTCTATTAATTTGAATAGAGCCTTGTTCAAAACCTTCAAAAATACTTTTTTGCTTCTCTTTTGAGATACCGATGCCATTATCTTTAACTTCAAAATAGATGGTGATATCATCTTCTACTTTGTTCAATAATTTTACAATGACCTTTACCTCGCCTCCTTTGGTGAACTTGATAGAATTACCAATTAAATTCATGAAAATTTGAGAGAGTTTCAATGGATCGCTCAATAAGCTATTTGGTATATTTGAATCGTATTCTAAAATCAGGTTGGTTTTATTGGTTTTGGCACTTTGACCAAGAGAATTGATAACCTCGTTAATAACCTTGTTAAGGTTGAACTCCATGTTCAGGGGTTCTAATTTATTCGCATCAATTTTGTTGATGTGTAAAATGTCATTAATGAAATTAAGAAGATAATCACCTGAGAATTTTAATGCCTTTAAATGTTCTTTCTGGTGCTCTTCAGGATTTTCCTCAAGCAGTAGATGGGTAAGCCCAGTAACCGCATATAGCGGAGTTCTAAGTTCATGACTTACGGTAGACAGAAAGTTTGTTTTTGCTTCCATTGCCTGTACGGCACCATCACGAGCAATTTGTAGCTCTTTGTTCTTGGTCTGTAAAAGATCGTTGGTTTTTAATTTTATCTGGTTATTTCTATATAATGTAACTGCCAGTAATGAAATAATAATTAAAAATGCAGAAGTTAAAATCGCCGTAAGTTCAGATCTGTTTTGAGATTCTGTAAGTTCTTCTATTTTCTTTTCTTGGCGTGCAATCTCCTCCGTTTTGTAATCATCCCTTATTTTATCAGCTGTTTTAGCTTCAATAATATTTTTATCGATATTAAATATGGAATCTTTTAATTTCACCAGATTTTGAGTATTTACTAGTGATTTCTGATAAAGACCAAGTTTCTCGTAAACAGATGATAATAAGGTGTTTGATTTTTTAATGTCTTCTAAAAATCCATTATCAAGAGCGAGAGCCAACGCATTTTCACCATTTTTGGCAGCTTCGGATAAATTATCGTTTTTTAAATTTAATTCAGCAAGTGTTAAATAGGCTTGCGTAGTAAGATATTCTTTTTCGTATTGATCGGTATTTACAATAAGTGAATTCAAGTTTTTTGTAGCGCTATCATATTTCTCTAAACTGAGATATACTTTTGCTTCTGTCAATAATAAATTATTGTAAAAATTACGGTCGTTATTTAGCTGTTTGGCTTCGTTAAGCATAAACAGCGCTTGAAAGTTTCTATTACTTCTATGTAAAAGAATAGCCTCTATATATTTATGCATACCGTCGCCGTAAGGGTATTCAATGTCTTTCAGCAGAACACTTGCGCGATCCCAATAAAATTCGGTGTCCCCTTCTTTATCTATTTTTAAATACAATAATGCTAGTTCGTGAAGGCTATCGATAAGACCTTTTACATCTTCGCTTTTTTCGGCTTCGTTTGCGGCTGTATTAAGTGTTTCTAAAGCAAGGTCGATTTTATCTTGATTTCTGAATTTTCTAGCTTGGTCAAAATAGGGTTGTATATCTTTCTGTGCAACCGTGTTCTGTGGGTATAGGTTGGTGGTAGCCGCCAAAATTAGAATGGGGACTAGCAAAATTTTAAGTGCTTTATTTAAAAATAAAATCTTCAAATATAATTTTTAGTACTTATAAAATTAATCAAATCAATGATTCTACTGCTATAACCGGTTTCGTTATCGTACCAGCCAATAATTTTAACCATTTTTCCTATTACAGAGGTCATCAAAGAATCAAACGTACAAGAATAACAACTATTGTTTATATCAATGGAAACTATTGGGTCGTTAGTATAATGTACTATATTTTTAAACTGGTTTTTAGACGCTTTTTCAAAAGTAGAGTTTATTTCTTCAATACTTGTTTCTCTTTTTACATTAAGCGTAATGTCTGTTAATGAGCCATTTGGTACAGGAACTCTAATGCCACAACCACCAATAGTATCTGCTAGCTCAGGAAATATTTTGGTCAATGCTTTTGCCGCTCCGGTTGTAGTAGGTACTATAGATTGTGATGCTGCTCGTGCTCTTCTTAAGTCTCTATGCGGTTGATCATGCAAACTTTGATCTGTAGTATAAGAATGTATGGTTGTAATATATGCCTGCTCAATACCACATAGGTCATTGACTATTTTTATCATGGGTGCAGCATTGTTCGTAGTACATGATGCATTAGATATAATATCGTCAGATGTGGTCAAGGTATTTTCATTAATGCCAAAGACAATCATTTTAATATCATCTTCAGTAGGCGGCACGGACAAAATGACTTTTTTGGCACCATTTTTAAGATGGAAAGATAAGGCTTCCCTGTCCTTGAATTTACCGGTACATTCAACAACTAAATCAACTGCAGAAGAAGACCAATTTATTTTAGACGGATGAGATTCATTAAATAGTGCTATGGCTTTATCATTAACTATAATGTGCTTATTGTCATGAGAGATATTAAGCGGAGAAGTACCGTGAATACTATCATATTTTAATAGATGCGAAAGAGTACGGGTATCTGCCAAGTCATTAATGGCAACCACATTTAAATTTTCATGTGCTTGCATAAGTCGAAATAGCGTTCTACCTATTCTTCCAAAACCATTAATGCCTATGTTTAGTTTTTGCATTGGTTGCTGATGAATGTGTTCAGTTAATACGGATAATTCCAATAAATTAGAACCATCCAATTATGTTAGCGTAGTAGCAAGAAGTATGTTCTTGAATTTTTATAGAATATGCTTGTGTGCCTTGTAAGAAGATCTCACCAAGGCACCACTTTCAACATGTCTAAAACCCATTTCAAGACCTATATCTTCATATTTCTTAAACTGCTCAGGAGTAATAAACTCTTTAACAGGAAGATGTTTTTTAGATGGCTGTAAGTACTGACCTATAGTTACAACATCAACATCTGCATTTCGCAAATCTGCCAACGTAGTAATTACTTCATCTTCATGTTCACCAAGACCTAGCATAATACCAGATTTGGTTCTGTTGATACCTTGTTTTTTCAAGTAGTTCAAGGCTTCTAGGCTACGTTCGTATTTTGCTTGTATACGCACCTCTCTAGTTAGTCTTTTAACAGTTTCCATGTTGTGAGAAACAACTTCAGGAGAAACAGCAACAATTCTATCTAAATGCTTTTCTATACCTTGAAAATCGGGAATTAAAGTCTCTAGAGTAGTAGTTGGGTTCATTCTGCGTATGGCCTTTACGGTTTCTGCCCAAATGATAGACCCCATATCTTTAAGGTCATCTCTATCTACAGAAGTAATAACAGCATGCTTAATACCCATAATTTTTATGGATCTAGCTACTTTTTCAGGTTCTGCCCAGTCAACGTTCTCTGGTCTTCCGGTTTTAACGCCGCAAAAACCACATGATCTGGTGCATACATTACCTAATATCATAAAAGTTGCTGTACCTTCTCCCCAGCATTCCCCCATATTAGGGCAACTTCCGCTGGTGCAAATAGTATGTAGGTCATACTTATCTACCAAACCTCTAAGTTGAGTGTATTTTTTACCTGTAGGTAATTTTACCCTTAGCCATTTCGGTTTGCCTTTTGGTGGAGCAACATTTTCTTTTAAAACTGTAGACATGCTTTCAATTTTATTACAAATATACGAACTAATAAAGTGTGGGTAAAGTAGAATTACATCCTACACAAATGAGTTCTAAATAATGAGAAATTTACTATTCGTTTGTTGATTACTTTCGTTCCTTGATAATTTCTGAAAGTAATTTTTTAGCCCTTAGAAGTTTTACTTTGACACTGTTTATGGGCTCGTTTAATTGTGTGGCAATATCAGCATAGCTTAACTCATTAAAATACCTTAGGTTGATGACTGCTTGGTAATGGGGCTTTAGTTTCTTAATATCCCTGAGTAAATCGGCTAAATTCTGTTCTTGTATCAATTGATCTTCCATAGAAGGCGAAGCGTCTAAAGCGCTGGTAATAGCATCAGAATTGCTGCTAGAATCTAACAAATTCTTTTTACGCTTTCTAACCAGATCAATATGTATATTCTTTGAAATGGCTATTAGCCAAGTTTTAAATACGTAAGACTCGTTATAGGTATTTATCTTATCGAACGCCTTTGAAAATGTCTGAATGGTTATATCTTCAGAATCGTTTTCATTTTCCGTGCGCTTTAATTGAAATCCATAAACATCGTTCCAAAACATATCTAACAAACGACTAAAGGCAATCTGTTTGCCTTGCTTCGCTTTAATGATTGTTTCTTCTAAAGTGTCTCTGTTATTCAAATATTAATTTTGGTAAGCGTAAGTTTTTGATTAAGTACTAAGCTTATTCTGAGATTAAATCTTTTTTACAATCTTGTTCGTTCGGCATTTTACCGCACATACCACAAGCTTGTCCGTCTTGATTTAAAAAAGGACTTTGGCTTGCGCAAGTTCCTGCAAATTCCCCATCTTTTTTAGACCATATTTTAATTGCAATACCTGCAAAAGCCAATGCTAACAGCCCAATGGTCAATAATACTAGTTTCATGTGCTAAATTTTAAACAAAGATAAAAAATAAAGCCCCAAAAATGGGGCTTTAAGAATACTTTATGTGCGAAAGCTTAGTATGCTATGTTCGCTACTATATTTTCTACATTAGGGGCTTGGTTACCACCTTTTTGTTCTATGGTAATATAACCAACGGCATTTTCAGCGTATGGTAATGCCAACAACTTTTCTTGATCGCCAGCTTCTTCGATAATACCTAAGTTTATCATTTTACCGTTAACCTCTGCCCACATTTGAAAACATTGGCTTTCTGGAATATGAGGTAATTTGCTCACATTGATATATGATAATTTTTTAACAGGGTTTATATAGGCCACAGCTTTCAAATCTTTAGCTTTCTGATTCCCCTTAACATTGTACTTTTTAGTTTGTGGATTGTTTAGAACAATGAACTGATTACGTACATCTTCTAACTGCTCTTTCATGTTCTCTTCAAGCAATTTTATTTTATTGCTAACAACGCTGTTCTCTTCTTGTAAACTCTGGTTTTGATTCCAGAAAAAAGTAGAGATACCTATGAACATGATAGCGGTAATACTTGCTGCAATGGCATAACTATAGAATCTTTTTCTGCCCTTACGTTCAGCTTTTATTCTAGAGTTGATTTTATCCTTTAAACCTTGTGGTGCTTCGATAGCATGTAGTTTAGCGAAGATTTCAAGATTATTCTGTAATTCGCTATATGTTTCCCTAACCTCTGGGTACATGGCAATATAGCGCTCTACCTGAAGGCTTTCCAATTCGGTAGTTGTACCCAAAAGATACTTTTCTAATAAATCAGAATCAAGGAAAATTCTTATTTTGTCTTTCATAATACGAAATTTAATAACATGGCAACTACGGCTGGGCCATAGATTTTGCCTAATTCGCGTAATCCAATTTTAAGTCTAGATTTAATAGTTCCTAAAGGTATATCCAACTCATCACTAGCTTCTTGTTGGGTCATGCCTTGAAAGAAAAGAGCTTCTAAAACAATTTGATATTTATCTTCAATTTTATCTAGATGTTCTCTTACATCCATTAACTCTGGCCTTGTACTTTCTACGCCTAAAGTATATACGTCAGAAACGTCTATTTGGATTTCTTTATCTGATTTTGTGTTGACACTTCTTAATTTGTCAATGGCAGTGTTACGTGTAATTCTAAAAAGCCAAGTAAACAGTTTCGCTTTCTTAGGGTCATAAGAGTCAGCTTTTTTCCAAATCTTCACAAAAGATTCTTGAACAACATCTTGTGCTAGGTCAGGATCACGCACTACCTTATTAGCAACACCTAATAGGGTGTCGGCATAATTATCGTACAAGAGAGAAATCGCTTTTTCGTTTCTTTCCTGTAGTAATTCAACAATATGGTTTTCTAATAGAGTGCTCATAATTTAAAAGATGTACATATTTTTTTATGATGGACATCCAAATGCTAACATTGAACCGTATATGATTAAACGCTAAATTATAAAATTGATTGTTAAGGAAGCGTTTTCTAAAAATATATATTGAATAAGTGGTCAGCTGGTAACTGCCCACTTTGTTTTTGGTTGGTTTGGTTTGGTAATAACCCCTGTAATTTTTACAGGGGTTATTTTATTAAATTAACCTCAGGACTTATTTCAATATGAAACTTTGTTTTTACGGCATCAATAATATTTGCTGCTAGATCTAAAATATCTTTTCCGGTTGCATTGTCATAATTTACAAGTACTAAAGCTTGATTTTTGTGAACACCTGCATCACCAAAACGTTTTCCTTTAAATCCGCATTGCTCAATTAGCCAACCTGCCGGAATTTTATAAAATTCATCTGAAACTTTATAAAAAGGAGCTTCAGGGTTTTTACGCGTAAATTCTTCAAATACTTCTTTATCAACTATCGGATTTTTAAAGAAGCTACCACTATTACCTAAAACTTTTGGGTCAGGTAGTTTACTTTGTCTAATAGCAATAACCGCATTGGAAATATCTTTTATAGTAGGGTTGGTTATCGCTTCTTTTTCTAATTGTTGTTCAATTGCTCCGTAGCCAGAGTTAATTTTGTGGTTTTTTTTGGTAAAGGAAAAAGTTACCGACGTAATTACAAATTGATCTTTTCCTTCATTTTTAAAAAATGAATCTCTGTAGCCAAATTTACATTCCTCTTTGGTTAAGGTAATTAATTCTTGGTCTTCTATTCTAATCGCTTCACAACTAACAAAACAATCTTTTAATTCAACACCATATGCGCCAATATTTTGAATAGGTGCGGTACCGGTATTTCCAGGTATTAAGGACATGTTCTCCAGTCCTCCAAAATTATTTTCAAGGGTCCACATGACCATATCATGCCAGTTTTCGCCTGCCATCACCTTCACTTGTGCGCTGTTGGCAGATTCTGATACAATTTTCTTTCCCTTTAAATCTACATGAATAAACAATGCTTCAATATAATCTGAAAGCAGCATATTGCTACCGCCACCTATAATGATTTTTCTGTCATAATCATGATTACCAAGAATATCCTGTAATTCTTCAATAGATGTAACTTCAACAAAGAATCTTGCTGTAGCATCAATACCAAAAGTATTATAGTTTTTTAGGGAAAAGTGTTCATGTACGATCATTAACCTTTGTAACTTTTAAGTGCTTCTTTTAAAATTTGAACAGCTCTTTTTAAACTATCTTGGTCAAGAACATATGCAATTCTAATTTGATTTTTGCCTAGTCCTTCTGTAGCGTAAAACCCTGCTGCGGGTGCTACCATAACAGTTTCATTGTCTATGTTAAATTCCTCTAGCAACCATTGAGCAAAGTGATCGGCATCTTTAATAGGTAGTTCTGCTATACAGTAAAAAGCACCTTGCGGTTTAGCAATTTTAATACCTTCAATTTTTTCTAATTCCGCAATAAGCAGATTCCTTCTTGCAACATATTCCGTCTTTACTTCAGTAAAATAGCTATCTGGTGTATCCAAAGCCGCTTCACTTGCAATTTGCGCATATGTAGGTGGTGATAGTCTAGCCTGTGCAAATTTCATTGCCGTAGCAATAAACTCTTTGTTCTTTGATACCAAGTATCCAATTCTAGCGCCACACATACTATATCTTTTAGAAACCGAATCTATAACTATAGCATGTTCCTCCAATCCTTCTTCTTTTAAAATGGAAGCATGGGTTTTATTGTCATATGTGAATTCTCTGTATACTTCATCTGCAACTAGATAAATGTTGTGTTTTTTAACTAGGGTAGCTAATTTTTGAATTTCTTCCTTGCTATATAAATATCCTGTAGGGTTACCAGGGTTACATATTAATATAGCCTTGGTTTTAGGTGTAATTAGTTTTTCGAAATCCTCAATAGGAGGTAGTGCAAAATTATCTTCTAATTTAGAAACTACAGGTACTACGGTTACGCCACATGCAGTAGCAAATCCGTTGTAATTGGCGTAAAAAGGTTCAGGGATGATGATTTCATCATCTGTATCTGCAATGGTGTTCATTGCAAAAGACAAGGCTTCTGATCCACCGGTAGTAACAATGATATCTGTAGGGCTTACTTGAATGTCGTTTTTAAGGTAGTACTGCGCAATTTTGGTCCTAAAGGTCTCAGAACCTTCGGTACGGCTGTATTCCAATACATTTATATCATTATTTTTCACAGCGTCTAAAGCTTGCTGCGGAGTCTTAATATCTGGTTGCCCTATGTTCAAATGAATGACATTAACTCCTCTCTTTTTTGCATTTTCAGCAAACGGAACTAACTTTCTTATAGGTGATTGAGGCATGGTAAGCCCCTTATTTGATACAGATGGCATATTATTTGAATTTTTCACAAAAGTGATAAATGATTATGGTTCTTACAAAGTAATTAAGCTTTTATTTGGATTTGCCCATAGTGTTAAATTTAGGTTTAATAACAAATTATTCAGTATCTTAAAAAGGGTTAACTAATTCATATAGATTATGTTACGTACATATAGGATGCTATTGATTCTTTTGTGTTGTTGTTTATCCTTTTCAGGAATGGCACAAAAGTACTATTTGCCAGCAGGAAAGAAATTTCACAAAGTCAAGTTTCAATTGATTAATAATCTCATGGTCATACCTATTGAAGTCAATGGCACGGAGTTATCTTTTGTGTTAGATTCTGGTGTTGGCACTCCAATTTTATTCAATTTGGCGGATCAAGATTCTATTCAATTAAATAATGTAACCGAAATTACAATTAATGGGCTAGGGAAGGGAGACCCAATCAATGCATTAAAATCTACCGGAAATTTTGTGCAGTTAGGTAATGTCAAGAATACTTCCCAAAACATTTATGTAGTAATGGATGCTGGTATTAACTTCTCGCCAAGCCTTGGTGTGCCTGTGCATGGTATAATTGGATATAATCTATTTAGAGATTTTGTAGTTGATATAAACTATGTAAAGCAAACCATAAAATTTCATGACCCTGAACTTTATAGGTACAAAAAATCTAAGAATTCTAGAGTTGTAGATATGTCGGTTATTAGAAAGAAGGCATATGTAGATGCATTTGTGATGATAAGTAAGGATGAGGAAATACCTGTAAAAATGTTAATGGATACGGGTAGTAGCGATGCAGTATGGCTATTTGAAGATGAAAGAATTCAATTGCCCGAAAAGCATTATCAAGATTTTTTAGGAAAAGGGTTGGCTGGTGATATTTTTGGGAAGCGAACAAAAATCAGTCATTTAAAGATTGCAGATTTTGTGCTGAGTGATGCAAAGGCGGCTTTTCCTGATATGGAGACGTTCACTACAATTTCTGACTTTGGAGGTAGAAACGGAAGCTTGGGCGGTGAGGTGATAAAGCGTTTTAATGTGGTATTCGATTATAGAAATGAAAAATTGATAATGACCAAGAACGCCAATTTCGGTAAACTATTTCAATACAATATTAGCGGTATTGATTTGCAGCATGCGGGTATGCGTTATGTTTCAGAACGAATTACCGATACAAACGGTGTGCTAAATAGCAGTGCCAAAACGTATGGCGATGTGCAAATTATACTTCAAGGTGCTACAAGGTTAAGTTTGGTGCCAGAGATTATAGTATCGGGCATACGCCAGGGGAGTCCGGCACATTCGGCGGGCTTACGAGAAGGCGATGTCATTCTGGCAGTGAACGGTAAGCGAATCCATCGATATAAATTACAAGAGATTATGCATATGCTTAATTTTAAAAAGGACAAAAAAATTAAGGTTTTGGTAGAAAGGTATGACAGCGATCTGCTCTTTAGTTTTGTGTTAAAACCTTTATTTGACGAACAGTAAAGCATAAAAAAAGCCCAACTTTTTAGTTGGGCTTTTAATTTTTAAAAAGTTCTTTTATTTGGTACCAGTGGTAGCTTGAACTTCTCCTTTGATTTTTAAAACCTTGGTAGGAGTGTCAGCGTTAGAAATAACCGTAATTGCTTTACGGATAGGACCAACTCTATTAGTATCATATTTCACTTGAATTTCACCTGTTTTACCTGGTAAAATTGGATCTTCTGGTTTTTTTGGAATTGTACAACCACAACTAGAACTTACTTTGCTCACAATTAGTGGCG
Source organism: Maribacter sp. R86514 (assembly GCF_044597005.1). Lineage (NCBI taxonomy): Bacteria > Pseudomonadati > Bacteroidota > Flavobacteriia > Flavobacteriales > Flavobacteriaceae > Maribacter > Maribacter sp. R86514. Next base: position 121,040 of record NZ_CP138999.1, read on the forward strand.
CAGTTCCTGTGTTTGTAAATTCAAAAACTCTTACTCCGTCAGATCCTTTAGCGATTTCGCCGTAATCCACAGTTTCAGATTTAAACTCTATTTTGGCAGCTGCGTCCTGTGCAGTTAAGCTAAAACCTAGTAAGCCAACAAATAATACAAGTACTATTTTTTTCATCATTTATAATTTTGGGTGGATGTCAAAATTAAATCTTTTCAGATCAACCTCAAAATCCTTTTGTTATACTCTAACGTTACTTATTTTTGTTTCGTATTTATCTTTGGGTGAAATTTAGCTGAAATGACCGTTAGAATGTCAGTTCGGCTTTAATTTTTAATAACCCAGTTTATTATTATTCAAAAACTGTTCCAAAAAATGGAAATTCCTTCAAAATATAATCCGCAGGCCACAGAATCACAATGGTATGATTACTGGATGAAAAACGGCTACTTTCACTCAGAACCAGATGAAAGAGAACCATATAGTATCGTAATACCACCACCAAACGTAACTGGTATTTTGCATATGGGGCATATGTTGAACAATACAATACAAGATGTACTCATAAGAAGAGCCCGTCTTTTAGGAAAAAATGCATGTTGGGTACCAGGTACGGATCATGCCTCTATTGCAACCGAGGCAAAGGTAGTTGCGAAATTAAAAGAGCAAGGCATCAATAAAAACGATCTTACCAGAGATGAGTTTTTAAAACATGCGTGGGATTGGACAAATGAATATGGCGGAATCATTTTAGAACAGTTGAAAAAACTGGGTTGTTCTTGCGATTGGGACCGTACTGCGTTCACCATGGATCAAGAGCGTTATGATAGTGTTATTAAGGTGTTTATTGATCTCTATAACAAAGGGTTGATATACCGTGGGTATAGAATGGTGAATTGGGACCCTGAAGCACAAACAACCTTGTCTGATGAAGAAGTTATCTATGAAGAAAAACAAGGTCTTTTATATTATTTGTCTTATGCTATAGAAGGATCAGACGAAAAAGTAACCATTGCAACCACAAGACCTGAAACTATATTAGGGGATACCGCAATTTGCATAAATCCGAACGATGAGCGTTTTACACATCTAAAAGGTAAAAAAGTAATTGTTCCTATCTGTAATAGAGTAATTCCTATTATAGAAGATGAATATGTAGATGTGGAATTTGGTACAGGATGTTTAAAAGTAACGCCTGCACATGATATCAACGACAAAGTATTAGGAGAAAAACATAACCTAGAAACTATCGATATTTTTAATGATAATGCAACCTTAAATAGTTTTGGATTGCATTACGAGGGTAAAGATCGTTTCGTAGTAAGAAAAGAGATTTCTAAAGAATTAGAAGATTTAGGTATTCTGGTTAAGACCGAGACCCATATTAATAAAGTAGGTACTTCAGAAAGAACCAAGGCTGTTATTGAACCTAAATTATCTGATCAATGGTTCCTGAAAATGGAAGATTTGGCAAAACCTGCTTTAGAAGCGGTTATGGAGAGTGGTGATGTAAAGTTGCATCCAAAGAAATTTGAAAACACATACCGTCATTGGATGGAGAATGTTCGGGATTGGAATATTTCTAGACAACTATGGTGGGGACAACAAATACCAGCATTTTATTTTGGTGACGGACAAGAAGATTTTGTTGTAGCGGCTAATGTAGAAGATGCATTAAAACTGGCAAAAGAGAAATCAGGTAAGTCAGATTTAAAAGAAAGTGACTTAAGACAAGATGCCGATGTTTTAGATACTTGGTTTTCATCGTGGTTATGGCCAATGAGTGTATTTGGCGGTATTATGGAGCCAGATAATGAAGAGATAAACTATTACTACCCAACAAACGATTTAGTAACCGGGCCGGATATTTTATTTTTCTGGGTAGCTAGAATGATAGTTGCCGGCTATGAGTTTAGAGGAGAGAAGCCTTTTGAAAATGTTTATTTCACCGGATTGGTAAGAGATAAGCAACGAAGAAAAATGTCAAAGTCATTGGGTAATTCACCAGATGCTTTAAAATTAATAGAGGATTATGGAGCTGACGGAGTTCGTGTAGGTCTTTTGTTAAGTTCAGCTGCAGGTAATGATTTAATGTTCGATGAAGATCTTTGTCAGCAAGGAAAAAACTTTGCCAATAAGATCTGGAACGGTTTCCGATTGGTGAAAGGATGGGAGATTGCAGATATTCCTCAACCAGAGGCTTCAAAACTTGGTTTAGAGTGGTATGAGTCTAAGTTGAATAAGACATTATTAGAGATTGAAGATCATTTTGGCAAGTTCCGTATTTCAGATGCTTTAATGTCAATATATAAGTTAGTTTGGGATGATTATAGTTCTTCTTTATTGGAGATTATTAAGCCTGCATATCAACAGCCTATTGATAGAACTACTTTTAATAAGGTAATAGAGTTGTTTGAGCAGAACCTTAAATTGTTGCATCCTTTTATGCCATTTTTGACCGAAGAAGTTTGGCAACATATTGCAAAAAGAGATGAAACAGAAGCTTTGGTCATATCAAAATGGCCAACCGTTGGTAAAATTGATGAAGAGTTAATAGCTCAGTTCGATTTTGCTGCTGAGGTAATATCCGGTGTTAGAACGATAAGAAAGAATAAGAATATTCCAATGAAAGAATCATTGGAGCTGTCAGTTCTAAATTCTGAAAACGCAAGTAACCGTTGGGATGTGGTAATTTCCAAACTAACCAATGTATCTGAAATCAGTTATTTAGATGAACAGATAGAAGGTGCATTGACTTTTAGGGTAAAGAGTAATGAGTATTTTGTGCCTATGGAAGATGCTATTGATATAAAGGCAGAAATCATTAAGATCAATGAAGAGCTAAAATATACTAAAGGCTTCTTGACATCAGTTCAAAAGAAACTTTCTAATGAACGATTTGTAAATAATGCTCCTGAAAAGGTAATAGCCATAGAACGCAAAAAACTAGCTGATGCCGAAGCTAAAATAGAAACATTGGAAAAAAGTTTAGCGAGTTTAGGCTAACATTTCATTCCATAAATTACGAAAGCCTCATTCCTAAACAATTAGGAATGAGGCTTTTTCTATTGTTAAAAGTATTTAGGTAGTCATGATGTTTTCGTATTTTTAAATTGAACAAAAAAGCTAAGAAAATGAAACCACTTAAGAAAGAAGATATTAAGCAAGAGGTATTTGATTTGTATGATGCCTATGCCCATAATAAACTAGAACGTAGAGACTTTGTGCAGAAACTGTCCATGTACGCCGTAGGTGGTCTTACAGTGCCATCGCTAATGAGTTTTCTAATGCCAGATTATGAGAATACTTTTTTGGTGGATAAAAATAATCCAGATTTGGATTCGGGTTTCATTACTTATAATTCTGATAAAGGAGGTGGTGAAATCAATGCATTACTATCTAAGCCGAAATCGGCAGAAGGCAAATTGCCAGGTATCGTAGTGGTTCATGAAAATAGAGGATTGAATCCGTATGTTGAAGATACAGCAAGAAGAGCAGCTTTGGCAGGTTTCGTAACTATTGCACCAGACGCCTTGAGTCCGTTAGGTGGTTACCCGGGTAATGACGATGATGGTCGCGCTATGCAACGTAAAAGAGATAGAAATGAAATGCTTGAAGATTTTATAGCGGCATTCGAGTATTTGAAAAATCACGAAGATTGCAATGGTAAAATCGGTGTAGTAGGTTTTTGTTTCGGTGGATGGATTTCTAATATGATGGCAGTAAAAGTATCGGATTTATCTGCTGCAGTACCTTTTTATGGAGGACAACCAACAGAGGGTATTGAAAACATTAATGCACCATTAATGTTACAGTATGCTGGAATGGATGAACGCGTGAATGCGGGTTGGCCAGCATATGAAAAAGCATTGAATGAATTAGGTAAAGAGAATGTTGCTTATTTCTATGACAATGTAAATCATGGCTTTCATAATACGTCTACACCTAGGTATGATGAACCAGCAGCAGAATTAGCTTGGTCACGTACTATGGATTTTTTCAATAAAAAATTAGTATAAAGCACTGGTTTTAAGGGCTTTTGGGTGTGATTTTACTATTGAAGTTTCTGATATAGAGTTAGTAATCAATTTGTTTGAGTTAAGCTAACACGGCTAATCCCTTTAGTTTTGTAGTATAAACAATCTAAAAACACACACATTATGAGAAGTCTATTATGGTTAGTAGCAGTTATTTGTATAATTATATGGTTATTGGGAATGTTAGGTATAGTACCTGGTCTTGCAACCGGTAGTTTAGTTCACATTTTATTAGTAATAGCGGTTATCGTTATTCTTTACAATATCATTTCAGGTAAAAAGGTCTTGTAAAATCAATTTTACAAACCAATTTTATCAAAAAATATATGAACCCTTGATTAATGTCAAGGGTTTTTTTGTGCTTAAATAGTATCTTTAATACTATGATTAGACCTTATGTACTTGCTGAAACCAATTGGGAACATTTAAAAGATGAAAAAATAGAATTGGCAATTTTGCCGTGGGGAGCCACAGAAGCTCATAATTATCATTTACCCTATGGTACGGATAATTATCAAGTACAAAGTATGGCTGAGTCTGCTGCTGGTGTCTCTTGGGAGAAAGGAAGAAAGATAATGGTTTTGCCTACTATACCTTTTGGTGTAAATACAGGTCAGAGTGACATCTATTTAGATATGAATTTGAATCCGTCTACTCAATTGGCTATTTTAAAAGATTTGGTAACCGTACTAAATAGACAAGGCATAAAGAAATTATTGCTATTCAATGGTCACGGAGGTAATAATTTTAAACCTATTATAAGAGAGTTGGGTTTATTGTTCCCAGACATGTTTATCAGTTTTTGTTTCTTTCCTCCCATGTTCGATAAATCTAAATATTTTAAGGAAATGGGCGATCATGCCGATGAAATGGAAACAAGTTTAATGCTTTATTTAAGACCTGATTTGGTATTGCCGAAAGATAAATGGGGTAGTGGTAGTGCTAAAAAATTTAGGATAAAGGCTTATAATGAAGGTTGGGCTTGGGCAGAAAGGCAGTGGTCAAAGGTTAGTAGTGATACGGGTATTGGCAATCCTGAGTTTGCTACCAAAGAAAAAGGAGAGCGTTTTTTTAATGATGTGTGTGCAAAGTTAGATGATTTATTTTGCTCACTTTGCGACGCTGATTTGGAAGATTTATATCAATAATGTTATCGTCGAAAATAATTCTTTTATAATTTTAATCCATTGTTTAGCAAGTAAGACGAATATGATGTATTATCACTTATTGCATGCAAATAATAATAGATTCAATATTTGCGATGAACATAGTTTTACTAGGTGTAAATTGCGGTAGTCGCAATAAGCAATAGTAAATTTACTATTGATAAAAAAACTACGGTACTGATTTTTGTTGTTTTACCTAGACTTACCTTATTATATTATAGTAGATGTAATTATTTTTTTAGCTCTTTTGTTACGAGGTCTATATAAGATTGCATTGCCTTTTTCTTACTCATGTTTTTGGCTTGTATCAAAGCATTTGCTTTAAAGGCATTTATTAAAGGGGTTTTACTACCTGGATTGTCAAAATTTGCATTCGCAATTTTATAATAGGCATACAATTTTAAAAGTATATCTGCCGGTATTGGTTCGGTAAAGTTATTGACCAAAGCCACGTTTTCCTCAAATTCAATACGTAATTTCTTCATTTTCGTTTGGGTCAACAAATGTAGCTATACAAGTCTCATTACCTTTAACTTTCTGGTTTAGCTTGACATTGATTTGGCAATCTAAAGGTAAAAACAAATCGACTCTAGAACCAAATTTTATAAATCCGGCATCGTCTCCCTGTTGTACGCTTTCACCTTTTTCTGCATAATTTACAATTCGTCTAGCAAGTGCGCCGGCTATTTGTCTGTAAAGGATTTCGCCAAACTTAGGGGTTTTTATAACTACAGTGGTTCTTTCGTTTTCTTCACTTGATTTTGGATGCCAGGCAACTAAGAATTTACCAGGGTGGTATTTAGAAAAAGTAATTAAACCACTTGCAGGGTATCTTGTTACGTGCACATTTACCGGAGACATAAAAATAGAAACCTGTCTTCTTTTTTCATTAAAATATTCTTTCTCTAAAACTTCTTCTATAACTACAACTTTGCCATCTACAGGAGAAAGAATTTCATTGAAATCCTTTCTTGCCAATCTCTTTGGGTTTCTAAAGAATTGCAAAATTATAATTAGTAAAACTAGACCTAGAATTTGTACAGCTAATTTTAGCCATGCTATGTCAATAAAGTAATGAGCCAAGAGTATACTTGAGCCTATAATCAAAAAAGAAAACAATATTATTTTTTGTCCCTCTCTATGAAACATAACTGAATATATTTAAAGTTAAATAAGCAAATGGTGCGGCAAAGACCAAGCTGTCCAAACGATCTAACATACCACCGTGGCCAGGTAATATGGCTCCGCTATCTTTTACACCTGCAGCTCTTTTAAATTTAGATTCTATTAAATCACCTAGGCTACCGGCTACTACAATAACCGTTGCAAGGATCATCCATTGAACAGGACTTATAAGAGCTTCGAATGTGGCCATTAAATAAGCTGCCGCTAGTGCAAATATAAAACCTCCTAAAGTACCTTCAATGGTTTTTTTAGGAGAAACTGAAGGAAAAAGTTTAGTTCTGCCAATACTTTTACCTACTAGGTATGCAAATGAGTCGTTTACCCATATTAATATAAAAATACCCATGATCAAAAGTTTTGCAAATGCATCATTCTTGTAAGGTATCATTGTTAGAAAAATACAGCCTCCGCCTATGTAAAATAGACCGATTAAGAATTTTAATGTCGTATTAAGTTTTAAAGGTTTTTTGGCAAATAGATTATATAACAGATAGATGTCAACAACAATGGTGATTAGCATTAATATATTTATAATCTGTTGGTCTTTAACCAGATAAATATAAGCCCACCACAGTGCTAAATAGGCCGCAAAAATATGGTAGCCTCTTAATTGCACTAATTTTTTATACTCGTATAAGCAAGCTAGCCCGAAGGTCATAAATAAAAAATCAAAGGCATCAGAACTTAAAAAGACTGCTGACAATAATAGGATTATGTACACAGCCCCTGTTAGTGACCTTCTTAGAATTTCTTTCATACTATAAATCTTCCAGAAGTAAAAGATAAAGATTTTTAGTACTACTACCATAAGTTAGAAAATCATCTGAATTTTCTGCGGTAGCCTTAAAGTGTTTTAATGTAGTTATATTGGCCGGTATTTTTTGACCGTATTTTTTCTTTATGGTCTTTAAACCTTCTCCTATAGATTCTATTAGTTGACTTGTAGTGGCAAAGACTACAAGATTGCTAGGTAGTTCGTTTACCTTTTTTTCTAAGAGCTGGTTTGAGCAAACAAGAATGCTGCCGTTTTGGGCTATAAGATGTTCGCAAGTGGTAAAAAATACTTCGCTGTCGCGAGCATTATCAGTAAATGTAATCGATTCTTTTGAAAATTTTTGGGCTAGCCTTTCATTGAGAACAAAGAAAGGCTCGCTTTCCCAATTATTTTCTGTAACAATATTTCTAATTGCTTTTGAAACTTCTGCATCAGAATCGCAATAAATGAACTTACCACCATTTTTCTTAAAATGAATTGTAAATTTTTCATCAACAGGAATATTTAAATCAGGCATATGATCGCCGCGCGTTTCCGCGGTTTCTTTCGAAACCTTCTTCTTGCCACCACCAAATAAAATATCTAAAAATCCCATTTATGTTGTTGAAATAATTGCTTATCTAAAGTATTGCAATATTACTTGTTCTCTGTAATTTCTTGCTCGTCTGTAGATTTGTTGTCCTCTTCCTCTTTCAGTTTCTTTTCGTTTTCCAAGGCTAAAATATCCTTTTCGAAATTGCGTTTACCGAAGATTTTTTCTAAATCTTCCTTAAAGATAACTTCTTTCTCTAACAATCTTTCAGCTAAAGTTGTAAGTTTATCCTTATTGTCTGTTAAAACCTTGATAGCGCGTTGATACTGCTCTTCAATTATCTTAGAAATTTCAGCATCTATCTTACGAGCGGTGTCTTCACTGTAAGGTTTTGAGAAACCATAAGAATCTTGACCAGAAGAATCATAATAAGTAATATTACCTATTTCATCATTAAGACCGTAAATAGTTACCATTGCCCTTGCTTGCTTGGTAACCTTTTCCAAATCACTTAAAGCACCGGTAGAAATTTTATTGAAAATAACTTTCTCTGCAGCTCTACCACCCATAGTTGCACACATTTCGTCCAACATTTGTTCAGGTCTAACAATTAAACGCTCTTCAGGTAAATACCATGCGGCACCTAATGATTGCCCTCTTGGTACAATAGTAACCTTTACTAAAGGAGCAGCGTGTTCTAGCATCCAACTAGTGGTTGCATGACCAGCTTCGTGATAGGCGATAGTCTCTTTCTCACCCGGAGTAATAATTTTATTTTTCTTTTCAAGACCACCTACGATTCTATCTACAGCATCTAAGAAATCTTGCTTGGTTACCGCTTTTTTCTCATTTCTAGCTGCGATCAATGCAGCTTCGTTACAAACATTCGCAATATCTGCACCAGAGAAACCAGGAGTTTGTCTAGCCAAGAAATCAAGATCAAGAGTCTCTGCCGTTTTAATAGGTCTTAGGTGAACTTCAAAAATTTCTTTACGCTCGCGAATATCCGGTAGGTCAACATAGATTTGTCTATCGAATCTACCTGCACGCATTAATGCTTTATCCAGTACGTCTGCACGGTTGGTTGCTGCAAGTACAATAACATTTGTATTTGTACCGAAACCGTCCATTTCAGTTAATAATTGGTTCAATGTATTTTCACGTTCGTCGTTAGAACCTGTAAAATTATTTTTACCTCTAGCTCTACCGATTGCATCAATTTCATCAATAAAAATAATGGCAGGAGATTTGTCTTTTGCTTGCTTGAACAAGTCACGTACTCTAGATGCGCCAACACCTACGAACATTTCAACGAAATCTGAACCTGATAACGAGAAGAAAGGCACTTTAGCTTCACCTGCAACGGCTTTGGCCAAAAGGGTCTTACCTGTTCCTGGAGGTCCTACTAGCAATGCTCCTTTAGGTATTTTACCACCTAATGAAGTATACTTATCCGGGTTTCTTAAAAACTCAACAATTTCTTCAACCTCTTCTTTCGCACCTTCTAGACCGGCTACATCTTTAAAAGAAGTTCTAGTATCTGTCTTTTCGTCAAATAATTTTGCTTTAGACTTACCGATATTGAAAATTTGACCTCCTGCGCCACCGCCGCCACCGCCGGACATTCTGCGCATTAAATAAATCCAAATACCAATAATCAATACAAATGGTAACAGAGATAACAAGAAATCTAAAATGGCTGTAGATTCTTTACCGAATTCTATAATGGTATCAAGATTGTTTTCTTTTTTAATATCAGCTATTTCATTCTGAAATATTTGAAGATCACCGTAGTCTAAGGTATACTGGGGTACATTACCCGATGAAGGAAGAAAAGATTTCTCGTTCACATCTTTATGAACCTCTTTAGCAATAGCCTCATCGGTTAAAAATACTTTAGCTTGATTGGTGTTCGTTATAATTAAAATTTTACTTACATCACCATTACGTAAGTACTGCTGTAATTCTGAAGTAGTCGTTTTTTGGGAGCTAGCGAGATCATCACTATTGAATAATTGGAATCCAATTAGTAATACTGCTACTAATCCATAAATCCACCAAGAACTGAATTTTGGTTTTTTCGGATTTGTTTTGTTTTCTTTTGCCATTTTAATTTTTTATTAATTTACGCTACTTTCTATGGTTGTGAATTTTGCATCTCCCCATAAACCTTCAATATCATAAAATTCTCGAACTTGCTTTTGGAATATATGAACAACTACATTTACGTAGTCCATTAATACCCATTCGGCATTATCTTCGCCTTCTACGTGCCAAGGTTTATCTTGAATCGCTTTACTTACTGTTTTTTGGATAGAACCTACTATAGCATTTACATGCGTATTTGAAGTACCGTTACAAACTATGAAGTAATCACAAACGGTATTCTCAATTTCTCTTAAATCTAATAGGTTGATATTGTGACCTTTTACTTCGTCAATTCCCTGAATTATTAATGCAATTAACTCATCTTTGCTAGTTTTACTTTCCTGCATTCAAAAATTTTAGTTTTTACAAAGTTATTATTTTTTTGTTCTTTTAGGACTAGTTTTTAACAATACATTAAAGATTCACAATAAGAACAGTAAATGCAAATAATCAAACTTGATGCCACGCAATCTACAAACACCTATTTAAAACACCTGTCATTTAAAAAAGAACTTGATGATTTTACCGTAATTACCACAAGAGATCAAACTTCGGGTAGGGGGCAAATGAGTGCTAAATGGGAGTCTGAACCGGGTAAAAACTTAGCATTCAGTGTGTTGAAAAATAATATTAACATACCGATACAGCGTATTTTTTTGGTAAGTGTTTGTGTATCTCTTGCCATTGTAGATACTTTAAAACGATTGGGTATACCTGATTTAAGCATTAAATGGCCTAACGACATTCTGTCAGGTAATTCTAAAATAGGGGGTATATTGATAGAAAATATTTTATCTGGATCTAAAATTAAACGAACTATTATAGGAATTGGCTTAAATGTGAATCAAGAAGTGTTCAAAAACGCACCAAATGCATCTTCATTGAAAAATATTATGGATGCAGATTTTGATCTGGATTCGGTTTTTTATTCCCTAATAGAACAGTTGCATTTGTATTTAAACAAACCAATAGATTCTTTAGAGCAAGAATTGTACGCACAATATCATTCTTACTTATTTAAAATAGGAGATAGGAGTAGTTTTAAAAATCAAGACAGTTCACTATTTACCGGCACAATAGAAAAAGTTTCTATTGGCGGTAAACTTATTGTGAGACATGAAGATGGTGATCTTCAAGAATATGGGTTAAAAGAAATACAGCTAATGTATTAGACCTTTGCCAAATTCGTTGATAACGTATTAATGAAATTGGTAATAGGTTTTTTGATCATCATTGCCATCATAGCATTGAATTCACCTTTAAAACTTAAAACAACTTCACTCTTATTAGCATCTATTTCTATAATATCTGCTGTTAAAGTAAAAGGTAATTTTTCACTAGCGGCACCCAAAACAATTTGACTGAAAGGTGTTTGTTCTTTTTTTTCCAAAACAATTTCTGGCATTCCTTTTAAAGCAAAAAGAAATCTATTCTCATTTAAAACCTCAAATTTGTCAATATTTTCAGGCATTAACAATCTAAAATTAGGCAGGTCATTTAAGAAGTTAAAAGTGTCTTCTGTATTTTTAGATATTTCTGCCTTTGGTGTTTCTATAAACATATATTATTTATTTGTCCATTTAGAAGGGTCTTTCCTCCATTCCATTAATGTAATTAACTGCTCTTCTTTTACGTAGCCCGTATCAGATGCTTGTTCAATTAAATATTCGTAGCTACTTAAAGTGTGTAGCTCTGTATTTTTTTCTTCAAAATTTTTGGTAGCGGTTTCAAATCCGTAAGTAAAGACTGCCAACATGCCCTTTACTTTCGCATCAATAGCTCTTAGTGCATCTACGGCATTTAAGCTACTCTTACCTGTGCTGATCAAATCTTCTATAACAACAACCGTTTGGTGCGCTTCTAAATGACCTTCTATCTGATTTTGACGACCATGAGATTTAGGCTCAGGCCTTACGTATACGAAAGGTAAATTTAGTTTATCGGCAACTAAAGCTCCAATTCCTATTGCGCCTGTAGCTACACCTACAATACAATCTGGCTTGCCATAAAGTTGTTCTACTTGCTTTGCCATTTCATCGCGAACATAGTTTCTGATGATCGGATAGGATAGTAAAATTCTATTATCGCAATATATTGGAGATTTCCAGCCAGAAGCCCATGTAAAAGGATTTTCGGGTGTCAATTTAATTGCATTAATTTGCAATAGAAGCTCTGCTGTTTTTTTTGCAGTGTTTTTGTCTAAAACCATGACGCAAATGTATAAAGTTTTTGTTAATGAATTGCCTTTGATTTTGACAAATAAACTCTCTGATACAACAAATGGGGAGTATTTTTCATTAAATCAAGAATCAATAGAAGAGGTAATAAGTTCATTGAGGAAAGGGAAGTTGAGGGAAGCGTTTATTTATCATCCTAATTACGATGAAATTTTAAAAAAGTTTACTCAAGTTATTCCCTTAGTAATTGCCGGTGGCGGTGTAGTTAGAAACAAAGAGGGAAAAGTACTTTTTATCTACAGAAACGATAAATGGGATTTACCCAAAGGTAAATTGGACAAGGGTGAGTCTATAGAAGAATGTGCCATGCGTGAGGTAGAAGAAGAAACTGGTGTTAGAGGTCTTGTTATAGATAATTATATTAGAACAACATATCATATTTTTAAGCGTAACGGAATCAATAAACTTAAACAGGTTTATTGGTATGATATGAGTACCGATTATGATGGGAAATTAAAGCCAGAGAAAAAAGAAGGTATTTTTAAAGTACGCTGGAAAGGACCAGAGAAAATTAAAAAGGCGCTAGAAAATTCATACGTAAATATCAAAATACTATTCGGAGAAGATTAAAAGTTACTTGTTTATCCTATACACCGGGTATTGTAAATGTGCTTTTTCGTAAAGATCACTTTGTTTAAAAAGCCAATCTAACTGCTTGTACCAGTTTTCGTTGAAATCTGAATCAAGCATTTTTTTATCTTCAAAATTTGCCTTAAGAATAGTGTCGTTTTCTAACATTTTAAGGGCGGTATCTTCGAACACATAAGGGGAGAAGCCCTCTTTTTGTTGAAGAATGATATCAAAGAAATTCCAGTTGAAAAATGAATCTATTGCAGATGGCTCTAATGTTTCTAAAATATATCTAAACCCTGGCTGATTTGTAGGTACTATGATGTCGCCTGCATGAAATTCTTTTGTTTCATATGATGTAGTCACAGTAGTGTTATAGTGTGGATAGTGGCCTTCATAAGGTGATGAATATGTTTCGTACTCATTAATTTTATAACCCTCTACTGATATGGTTGAATCTTTTTGAAGAGTGGTATATGCTATTTTGTTTAAATCAAGTTTTTCAATGATGTTTTCCCATTGTCTCCCTATCACGTATGCTTTAGGAATTTTAATAGAATCTGAGGCTCTGAAGTAATCTTGATAGGCTACTTCGGTTTCTACTGGTATTTCTCGATTATATTTCAGTCTTTTAAGACCTGTAACTTCACTGGTTATGGTATCTGCCTTATAGCCTTTAAATATATACTTACTAACTTTAGTAGTATCAACTTGCCAGGCAATGGGGTAATACTCTTTTGCGTTGTTTTTTAAGAATGCAGCTTCTCTTAAAGATTTTATTTTACTACCGTCTTTTTCGGCAATGGCAATCATTTTTTGCATAAGTTCATAAGTGCCTTCTACACGCATGTCGTACGGCTTTAGCATATGAGTTTCTACCATCATGCCAACTGTGTTGAATAGTGTAGTGTAACCTGTAGAATACCTAGGGTGATCCATGAACTGTTTAAAACCTTTTTCTGGCGGACTATTGAAGACATTTACATAAGGTGTAATATCCCAATTAGATTTAGATAAAGAATCATGTAATTGGGGCATTAATGACCCATGTATGTATTCACCTAAATCACCGCCCAATTTATTGTGTTGTGTAAATAAATGTGTAAGGGTATATTGGTAATCTGCACCGTTGCTAACATGGTTGTCTATAAAAACATCAGGATTTATGAGATGAAAGATTTCTGCAAAAGTTTCTGCATTCTTGGTGTCCGCTTTTATGAAATCTCTATTTAAATCGTAGTTTTTGGCATTGCCTCTAAATCCGTATTCCAAAGGTCCGTTTTGGTTTGCACGTGTGGTGCTATTTCTGTTTAGAGCACCACCAACATTGTAAATTGGTATAGTGGCAATTATAGTTTCTTTTGGAGTTTCAATTTCATTGCTTGCCAGATCGCGGAATAATAACATGGTTGCGTCAATGCCATCACTTTCACCAGGGTGAATACCATTGTTAATTAACATCATGGTATTGCTTTCACTTAACTTTTTAAAGTCAAAATCACCCTTGTGGCTATACGTAACCACATGTAGCGGTTTGCCGCTATCTGTAGTTCCTATAGTTTGTATATTGATGGTTGAAAACTCTTTAGATAGTTTTAGGTAAAAATCTATGACCTCATCATAAGTAGCGGTTTCTTTTTTGTTCGATACTTCAAAAGGAGTAGGAAAATCTGTCTTGGTATTTTCAACTTTACTTTCGCAAGAAAAAATTAAAAGCGCTAAAATTAAGATTGATATATTTTTCATTTACAGATCATTGTAATGGTAAAGATACCATTCATTGAATGTAAAAATAATCAATACTTCTATTGCCTTAAGCTACTTTGGTAATTTCTGTTATTTTATTCCTGTCAATCGGTTTTTGATTGAAAGTTATTAGATGATGGCTTTTATTTTTATATTTTTCGTATTGATTTAAATCAAAGGGGTCTATAGATGAAGTGACGATATTGATTCTAATTTTATCTTGAATAGGAATTTTAATAAATGCCTCTAAAAATTCCCATCCATCCATTATGGGCATATTGATATCTAAAAAGATGATCTGTGGAATTTGTTTTCCATTATCGTGGAAATCGGTCATTGCATCCAATGCTATTTTTCCATTGTCATAAGATTCTATTGAGGTGCAGTCAACACTTGATGATATTAGTTTTCGTAATCCGAACACCGTAATGGCGTCGTCGTCAATTATAGTGATATCACTAATTTTTTTCATTAAAGAAAATTTTAAATTCTGTTCCTTGTTCTACTACACTGCTAACTTCTACTTTACCGCTCATGGCATCAATTTGATTTTTGGTCAAGTATAAACCAATACCTCTGGCATCTTTGTGATTATGAAATGTTTTGTACATGCCAAATAATTTATCGCCGTATTTTTCAAGATCAATACCAAGACCGTTGTCCTTTATGGTAAGAATGGAATATCCTCCTTTTTTCTCAACATCTAATATGATATGGCTTTTTCTATCTGGATGTCTGTATTTTACTGCGTTAGAAATAAAATTCGTTAAGATACTATCTAAATATGCTGGTACTGATTTTAAAATAAAATTGACCGGTATATTGTTTTCAATTTCGCAACTGCTAATAGAAATTAAAGCTGATAGATTTTGACATGCCTCAGTCACCTTATCGTATAGATTAATTTTTTTAACAGCTATATTGGTATTTGTGTTTATCGAAACTACCTGGTTTAGATTTCCCAACGTTTCTAGTAGATTATTTGATGCCTTTGAAAGCATGTCAACTATATTCTTCTTTTCATCTTCATCTTTTTCACTTTCTAAAAAACTTAATAGCATGGAAAAATTTGCAGAATGGGATCGTAGATTGTGTGATACTATATGGGCAAAGTTTAAAAGTTTTTTATTTTGTACCGATGCGATATTTATGATATTTCTAAGCTCTTTTTCTTTTTCTTTTAATGTTGTAATATCTAAACTGATACCGACAATGCCATATGCAATGCCCTTACTGTTCAATAATGGTATTTTAGAACTTAAAAAAGAAGTTTCTTTACCGTCTAAAGTTTTTTTGACAGTCTCTTTTCCGATTACGGGCTGTAAGGTTTTCATTACCATTACATCTTCTTTTCTAGACTTTACCGCAGCCTCGTAAGCATAAAGTTCAAAATCAGTTTTGCCTAGAATATCTTTTGGGTCGTTCACACCCAAATATTCACACTCTGCTTTATTGGCAAGAACCTTTTTAGATTCCGTATCTTTTACATATACGTTTACCGGTAAATTATCGATCAAGGTTCTTAATAATTTTTCATTGTCTATAGTTTTGATATCCGCTATCACTTGTTCGTGAATATCTTGAAAAGTACCTATTAGACCTACTATTACACCTTTGTTGAATATAGGCTTTCCGCCAGCCATAACCCATTTGGTTTTTCCATTGGCGGTAACAATTTGTAATTTTAAATTACTCCAAGATTTGCCGTTATTTTGCGCTTCGTAAAGCGCCATGGATATCGTATTTCTACTATGGCCCTCTTTATAATAAAAAATTGCAGATTCAATATTTGGTTCAAAATCTTTCGATACACCATGAATGGCTTTCGTGGTCGAACACCAATATAACTGATTATCCGCGATATTAAATTCCCATCTTCCAATCTTGGTGATTTCTGCCTGTTGCTGTAAGAATAGGTTCTTTTTATTAAGTTCTAGCTCATTATTTACTGCTTCGGTAATATTACTTAATTGGATGATAGCCCCTATAATATTCTCATGGGTATCGTACCATGGTGTATTTACCCATTCAAACCAAATCTCCTTACCGTTGCTATCTATTGTTTGGTGAATGCCCATTGGTTGTGGGTTACCTTTAAAACAATTATTTAATACTAACTTCCATTTATTACTTAAATTCGGGAAAACCGCAAATAAGCTTTTCGATGAAGCATAATCTTCATTTTCATTAAAAATACTCGTCCATTTATCAGAAGTCTGAACAATGTTATAATTAGTATCAATAAAAGCTGTTGGTGCTGGTAATTGTCTAATTATGTAAGAGGCATCGGTGGTTAGGGGAACTTTTACCATTTAAATATATAATTTCTTACAAATCTAGTGGAATTACCGTATTGGTCTATATTTTTGTTGTCAATACCAACATTTTGGTGGTAAATGGCAAGATAAATTACATTATCTATCACTTTTTTATTTTTTATTGAAATAAAATTTAAAAGTTGTGCCTTGTCCTGGAGCACTGTCAACGGTTATTTTTCCCTTCATAGCCTCCATTTGATTTTTAGTGATATAAAGACCGATACCACGAGATTCATTATTTCTATGAAAGGTTTTATAAAGCCCGAACAATTGATCGCCATATTTTTCTAAATCGATACCAAGACCGTTGTCTTCAATGCTTAATACAGTATAGTGCTTGTTTTCTTCTGTACTTAATATAATAATAGGTGGTTTGTTATCGCATCTGTATTTTATAGAGTTTGTAATACAGTTTGTAAGAATACTGTTTAAGTAAGCTGGTAGGGCTTTGACCTTTGTATCATCTGATATTTCATTGATGATTTTACCATTGGTCTGTTTTAATAGGCCTGCTACATTTTGCTCAACTGTAAAAACACTTTCATTTAAAGAAAGTAACTTTTTTTCGTTGTTCAAATTCGATTTTACCGCTACAATTTCTCTTAAACCCTTAATGGTTTCAGATAAGTTGTCAGATGCATTGAAAAGCATTGTCATGTACTTATTGCGCTGTATTAATCCTTTTTCGTCGTTTAAGAAATTCAATAACAATGAAAAATTGGTTGCGTGTGTTTTAAGGTTGTGGGAAACCATATGTGCAAAATTGAGAAGTTGATCATTTTTCTCCCTAGATTCAATGATCGTATTTTTTAATCTCTTTTCTAGTTTAGTTTGGGTGGTAATATTTTCAATAGTACAAAGTATGCTTGTCTTATTGTTAAGTCCCTTGACCAGATTGCCGGTAACCTTTAGGTTTAGCATGTGACCCAATTTATTTACAAAACTAAATTTTACGGGATCAAATGATTCTTTAGTTTTCAATTGTTCTACTAAGCTAGCTTCTTTGGTCACAAAAGATTTATCAATAAATTCGTTAAAATTTCTATTGATATAATGTTCTTTTTCAAAACCGGATAGTTTTATAAACTGTTGGTTGACATTTAAAAAGTTGCCATTTTCAAAATCTATAATAGCTAGACCTAAAGGAATTTTTTCGAATAAAGGATACTCACTTAATTCAGCCTCTAGAACGGTTTTTTTAACTTCAATTTTATTTTCTTCTTTTACTTGTTGTATAGTGCCTATAATTCTAGTGCAGATGCCATCTTTAAATTTAGGTCGTCCTATAGTATTCACCCAGATAATGGTACCGTCTTTTTGCTTTAATTTTGCCTTTACGTTCCAAGGTTTGCCTGCTTTGATAGCCTCATCTACAACATTTTTTATCAGTACTTTGTATTCGTCTACATAAAAGTCTAGCGTATTTTCTAAAGTAGGTACGAAATCTGTAGAAAGACCATGAATTTTGTTTACTATAGGTGTCCATAGTAAAGATTTATTTTTAGTGTCTAGCTCAAAACTACCGATTTTGGCAACAGATGTTTTATTGTTGAGCAGTAGTTTGGTTTTATTAAGTTCTAGCTGTAATTCTTGGGTTTTGGTCACGGGTTCTATCTTTATTATTACGCCGATAATATTCCCGTAGCCATCTTTCCAAGGGTTCAAGTGCCAAATAGAGTCTTCTGATGAATATTGGCAATCACTGGCATTATATTTAAACTTAATATCACGAAGACCATCTAAACTATACTTTAATCTAGTTTTTAACTCTTGTGCTAATTCTGGAAACAAGTCGATAAAATATTTATCCTGTACTTGTTCTAGACTTAATTGAAAATTAGCTTCCCATCTTGGCGATGCGCTAATTAGTCTAAAATCGGTATCAATAATGACTATCAATGAAGGAATTTGCTTGATCCAGTCTAAAGAAAACGATGAACTATTTTTTGATCTAATCATTGGTGGAAAGAATTTTCTTACGAATTTATAGGAAAAATACAGTTTACCAGCGTAGATTGTTGTGTTTTTACGAAAAGTTGTGGTCGAAAGTGCCTTTTCTGTTGTGTGGCCGACGAAATACCTCTATTTTCTTACAGAATGGGGTACTAAACCTGTATAATCGCCTCCATTACGTATAACATCTCTTACTATAGATGAGCTAATGTATGATTTACCAGATGAGGTCAATAGAAACACGGTTTCAATCTCAGATAGTTTTCTGTTGGTATGTGCAATTGCTTTCTCAAATTCAAAATCTCCAGGATTTCGTAATCCTCTTAAAATAAAATTTGCATCGACTTTCTTACAAAAATCCACTGTTAGTCCTACATATGATTTCACGGTTATAGAAGGTACATCTTTAAAAGCTTCTTCAATAAATTGAATACGTTGTTCTAAGCTGAACATGTACTTTTTATCGGCATTTTTTCCTATAGCTATAATGACCTCGTCAAATAAAGTTATGCCACGCATAATTATATCATGATGTCCTAAAGTCAAAGGATCAAAAGAACCGGGGAAAATTGCGCGTCTCATAAGTGTATTTTTCTTTTTAAATATAGGCAATTTATGACAATGCCTCATCAATGGCGTACTCGAATAACATACCTAGTTCAATACCAGCTTCTTTTGCTTGTTGAGGTAAAATGCTCTCAGTAGTTAAACCTGGTGTAGTGTTCATTTCTAACAAAAAAGGTTGATTATCTATAAATATAAACTCACTTCTAGAAAACCCCGTCATTTTTAGCACATCATAAATTCTTTTTGATGCTATGGTTACTTTTTCTAATTGTTCAGCGTTTATTCTTGCTGGAGTTATTTCTTGAGATTTACCTTCGTATTTTGCTTGGTAGTCAAAGAAATCATTTTCAGATACAATCTCTGTTATAGGAAATACCGTGGTTTTTCCATTTAATTTCAATACACCGACTGAAACCTCTGTGCCGTCAAGAAAACCTTCAATAATAATTTCATCATCTTCTTTATACGCTGTTTCAATAGCGGCTTTAAGTTCTTCTAATTTATAGACCTTAGTAATGCCAAAACTACTACCAGACTTATTAGCCTTTACAAAACAGGGCAATTTGACTTTATCTATAATTTCGGTTTCATTTATTTCGTCGCCTAAGTTAAGATAGTAAGATGGTGCTGCTTTAATTCCGTAAGGTTTTAAAACGCTCAGCAGATCTCTTTTATTAAAGGTTAAAGCAGCTTGGTAGAAATCACAAGAAGTATGTTTTATTCCTAATAATTCAAAATAAGCTTGCATGAGTCCGTCTTCCCCGGGAGAACCATGAATAGCATTAAAAACACAATCAAATGTTATAGAATTGCCGTTTAAAGGGATAGAGAAATCATTACGATCAATTGGCGTTTCGTTACCTGCATCATCTACATAGACCCATTTGTTCTTGAAAATATGTATTCTATATAAATTGAATTTTTCTTTGTTTAGGTAATCATAAACCACATTTCCACTCTTAAGCGATATTTTATATTCACTAGAATAACCGCCCATTATAATTGCAATATTTTTTTTCATGTGTATGGTCTATTAAGAATGTTAAAGCAAAGATGGAGTTTTGAAATAAAATAAAAAAGAAAACATACAGCATTCACTAATTAAGAATTAATTTTTATGATACTCATAACTATAAACCAATGCTGTAAAATGGTATGAGGGCATTTACTATATTTGTCGGGTCAAATAATACGTATGAGGAATTTTTTCAATTTTTTAAAAAGTAAGACTTTTTTAATTCAGCTTGGTCTTGCGTTGTTGGTATTGATTATAGTGATTTTTGTCACATTAAGATACCTGAACAGTACCACCAATCATGGTGAGTTTGTAGAAGTACCGGATTTTTCTAAAAAATCTGTTATGGATATGAGAAAATCAATTGAAGAAGCTGGCTTACGATATGAAGTTTTAGACTCTGCAAACTACAATCCAGATTACCCTAGGTTCTCTATTATAGAACAAAACCCTACAGCGGGATCAAAAGTCAAGGAGAATAGAAAAATATATTTCACAGTAAATCCATCGGGATATAAAAAAGTAACCGTTCCTAAAATTATTCAGGTTACCAAGCGTAATGCATCTTCAATGTTGAAAGCCGTAGGTTTAGATGTACAACGTGTAACTTATGTGGATGAATTGGGTAAGGATATGGTTTATCGTATAAAGTATAAAGGAAAAGATATTAAGCCAGGTGACAAACTACCTAAAACATCTAAGATAGAATTGGTATGTGGTAATGGTAGTATTACAGAAAGAGCAATAATTAAAGCGGAATCTGAAGATTAGATGGAGGATAATATTGAGCGACCGGAAAATGAAGATGGAGAACTTTTTGAGCATCATAAGGTTGTAGCTTCTAAAGGTCAAGTTCCTTTGCGTGTAGACAAATTTTTAATGAATTTCATTGAAAATGCAACACGAAATAAAATACAGCAATCGGCTAAAGATGGTCACGTTTGGGTCAATGACAAAATCGTAAAATCCAATTATAAGGTTAAGGCAGGTGATGAGGTTAAGGTGTTATTTGAGCATCCGCCACACGAATTTTTGTTGGTGCCAGAAGATATCCCTTTAGATATTGTTTACGAAGACGATGTTTTAATATTAGTGAATAAACCTGCGGGCATGGTAGTGCACCCAGGGCACGGTAATTATTCTGGTACGTTGATCAATGCATTAATTTATCATACAGATAATTTACCATCAAACAGCAATGAAAGACCCGGCTTGGTGCATCGTATAGATAAAGATACCTCTGGTCTGTTGGTAGTTGCAAAGACAGAAGCAGCTATGACACATTTAGCAAAACAATTTTTTGATAAGACTTCTGAGCGTGAATATGTTGCTTTGGTTTGGGGTAATATTGAAGAAGATGAAGGTACGGTAGTTGGTAATGTGGGTAGAAATCCTAAAAATCGCCTACAAATGCATGTTTTTCCAGAAGGGGAAGAAGGTAAGGAAGCGGTAACCCATTTTAAGGTATTGGAGAGATTAGGTTACGTCACCTTGGTATCTTGTAAATTAGAGACCGGCAGAACACATCAAATTCGTGTGCATATGAAATACATAGGGCATACCTTGTTTAATGATGAACGTTACGGTGGAGAGAAGATTTTAAAAGGAACAACCTTTACAAAGTACAAGCAATTTGTAGAGAATACTTTTAAATTACTGCCAAGACAAGCATTGCATGCCAAGACATTAGGCTTTATACATCCCGTCACGGGAGAGCATATGAGCTTTGATTCTGAAGTACCAGAAGATATGACCAGTGCTATAGAAAAATGGAGGGGTTACAGTAAAAATAGTACAGAATAAGATTCTTCAATACCACTATTTAAACTCTTTTTTGTCTTTTTTAGGTCTTCCTGTTTATCCTGTTTATTTTTGGAGTATTAAAATTGCACTATGAAAATTGTTATTTCTCCGGCTAAGTCATTGAATTACGAAAGTGAGTTGCCAACAACTAAATATACTTCTCCAGAATTTATAGAAGATGCTGAAAAGCTGAATAAGGTTTTAAAGAAAAAGAAACCAAAAGCGCTTTCTGAACTAATGTCTATTTCAGATAATTTAGCGCAATTAAACTGGCAACGCAATCAAGATTTTACGGTACCGTTTACACCAGATAACGCAAGGCCTGCGGTTTATGCCTTTAGCGGAGATGTATACCAAGGTTTAGATGCGTACACGTTATCCGAAGAAAAAATTGAGAAGTTGCAACAAACCCTTAGAATTTTATCAGGACAGTACGGTATTTTGAAACCATTGGATTTAATGCAACCATATCGTCTAGAAATGGGTACTTCTTTAAAAATGGGGAGAAAGAAAAACTTGTACGAATACTGGGGAGAAAGACTTACTGATCATTTAAACAATGAGATGGTAGAAGATGAGTTGTTGGTGAACCTAGCAAGTAATGAGTATTACAGTGCTTTAAAACCTAAAAAAATAAAAGCAGAAATTATTACTCCGGTTTTTAAAGATTGGAAGAATGATAAGTTAAAGATCATAAGTTTCTTCGCAAAAAAAGCTAGAGGGGCAATGGTTAGATATATTATAGATGCCGATGCCAAAACATTAGAAGATATTAAAGGGTTCAATTTAGATGATTATCAATTTAGTCAAGAACATACTTTAAAGGAAAACCAACCTGTCTTTATTAGATAAAATATAATCTTCTCTTTTTCGTTCTGTAAGTATATATAAAATACGTCTATGAAAAGGGTTGTTTTGCTTGCTGTTATTTGTGTTGTTGTATTGTTCTCTTGTACAGATAGAGATGATGAGGTTAACTTAGTCAATATTCGCGTTCAAAACAGTACAGAACTTTTTTTTAGCGAAGTGCGTATAGTTGAAAATGACACTGTTTATGAGAATATTGAAGCAGGTGAATTTTCAGAATATATGGAATTTGAAAGGGCGTATGCGTTTACGGCAATATCAATTCTTACAGATTCTACTAGCTTAAATTATGTGCCTGTAGAGATGTCAACAGACACTTTGCCAATAGGTTTTTATACGTACGAGATATCTTTAGATGAAGAGAATCAAGTAGACTTAACCTTTAGAATAGACGATTAGGGCTACTTCTTTTTATTGATTTTTATTTTTTCTTCAATTGTAGGTCTCTTTTTAATTTTACGTGGTCTTCTAGTACCATAAGAATTATTCGATATTTTTCCTTTTCTAGATTTCTTATCTCCTTTTCCCATATCTCGTTTTCTTTGATTTCTGTTTAAGTTAGTAAATTAGAGAAGATTTATCTGTAAAATAGGCTCATGAGAATAAAACACTAATGCAAAAGAAATTTCAACATACTCACCCATATGAACCTTTTATAGATGAATTTACTGAAAAGTTAATTGTAGGAACATTACCGCCGCCCCGTTTTACCACTGGAGATTTAAAAGCGGGTGATGTCAATTTTTGTTATGGAAGTCGCGATGGTCAGCTGTGGCCTATTTTAGATAAAATATTCAATTTAAATCTAAAGTTTGAAACTACATTAGAAGCCAAAGAACAACGCAAAACATTTTTAAGGAAAAGAAAAATAGGAGTTTGCGATATTGTTGCTTCTGCAGAAAGGGAAAAAATAGATGCCTCTGATATTGGTATGGAGAATATTCAATTAAGAAATGTATTAGGGTATCTAGAAAAATATACTAAAGTAACCACCTTATTATTTACAGGAGGCAACAGTAAAAATGGACCAGAGTATTTTTTTAGAAAACTTTTAAAGGAGCATAATGTAGTATTGCATTTAATTTCTAACAACGTGCCACGAATACATGAGTTTAAACATCCTACCACAAAAACAACAATTAGAACAGTTTCTTTAATTGCTCCTTCTGGAGCTGCAAATAGGGCAGTAGGTAGTCTTGAAAGCTATAAGACGATGAAAAAAGAAAACCCTAAGTTCAATACATTGGATTTTAGGATACTTCAATATAAGAATTACTTCTAAGAGGTGTGTAGTTTTAAAACTTCTTAAAACTAAAAAGAGTCCTGTTTTTAAAACAAGACTCTTTTACGAGAACACTATATGAAAATGAAAATTTTTATTTCTTATTAACACTGTAAAGGTAGATAGCTTATACAGTATTTTGAATTATTTGTTGTCAATACACACAATTTTGTGGTATACTGCTAGGAATATGATATTTCACAAAAATGATTCTCTAAATTCTCTTGGAATAGCGATATTTATGTTCGAATTTTAGAAAGTTTGCCGTAATGGTACGGCGTAAAGTTTTTGATATATGCAACAACAAGAAAGGTTGGCAGAATTTAAGAAGTCTGTCCAAAATAAATTTAATGTTTATAATAGTCTATTCTTAAACCTACCTTACGAGAATATTGAGAATGTGGGTATGTTAATACCGTTATTACTCAGTCAATCTGAAAAGGGATTGAGTGATGGTCTTAACCCGAAGGAAATATTAGAGAATTTTTTCGAAAATTTTGTAGATATTAAATCTGAAAAAGAACAGATAGATTTCATGTTCCGCATTATACAATATGTAGAACGTCAGGTGGTACTTTATGATAGTGTAGAAGATGCTGCTTTCCCAAAACTGCAGAAGCATTCTAGCTCGTTATCATTGAAAGATTATTTTCAATTAGTCGAAAAAAATAATTCATGGGATACCATTTGGGATAAGTTGAGCACTTTCAGTGCGCGTATTGTTCTTACGGCACACCCAACTCAATTTTATACTCCAGCGGTTTTAGATATTATTACGAACCTTAGAACATTAATTTTAGAAGATAAAATTGATGAGATAGATGTTGGCTTGCAGCAATTAGGATTAACTTCTTTGATTAATGCTAAAAAACCTACCCCTTTAGACGAGGCAAAAAATATTATTTATACACTAAGACATGTGTATTATGATGCTATTGGTGATATGTACGCGTATATAAAAGGTAGCACAGGTTCTCAAAAATTTGAAAATCATGATATAGTAAAATTAGGTTTCTGGCCAGGTGGTGATAGGGATGGTAACCCATTTGTAACAGCGGATATTACAAGAGATGTCATGAACGAGCTTCGTTTAACCTTAATGAAGTGTTATTACAATGATTTAAAAGGCTTAGTTCATAAACTTACATTTAAAGATGTCCAAGAACCCATTCAGAAATTGAGGTCTAATTTGTATACCGCAATGTTTGATAGTTCTAAGGACATTGGTTATGAAGATTTAATTATCCCTTTAGAAGAAATTAGATTAATTCTTATTGAAAAATATCAAAGCCTTTATTTAAAAGATTTAGAGAACTTTATTGATAAAGTAAAAATCTTCAAAGTACACTTTGCAACAATAGATATTCGTCAAGACCATAGTATGCATACCAAGGTTATGGTTGAGGTTTTGAAAAAGAACGGATTAATAAAAGAAGAGCTTAGTGAATTATCTGAAGAGAGATTAATAGATATTTTAGTACATGAGAATTTACAGTTAGTTCCAGATGATTACAAGGAAGATATTGTAAAAGATACTATTAAGAACATACTACAGTTACAAACAATACAAGAGAAGAACGGTGAAGAAGGATGTAATAGGTACATCATTAGTAATTCTGAAGATAAGTTCTCTATACTTTTTGTTTATGCATTGTTTAGATGGTGTGGTTGGGCGGATAAGAAAATTACTTTTGACATTGTGCCATTGTTTGAAACTATGAATGGCATGGACACTGCACAAGATACCATGAGATTTTTATTCGGTTTACCTGAATATAAAGCACATTTAGAAAATAGAAATAAAAAGCAAACCATAATGCTTGGTTTTTCTGATGGTACTAAAGATGGTGGTTATTTAAAGGCAAACTGGTCTATATTAAAGACAAAAGAAGAACTTTCAGAAGTGTGTGATCAGCACGGTATAGCAGCAGTCTTCTTTGATGGTAGAGGAGGACCACCGGCAAGAGGTGGCGGTAAAACACATCGTTTTTATGCAGCACAAACAAATAAGGTAGCGAACAACGAAATTCAACTTACTATTCAAGGGCAAACCATTACCAGTACCTATGGTACAAAAGAACAGTTCATTTACAACAGTGAGCAGTTATTGACCGCTGGTCTTTCTAATACTATTTTAGAAAAAGAAATTGTTATTTCTGATGCCGATAGAGATTTGATCGAAGAATTATCTGAACTGAGCTTCAAGAAATATGATGACTTAAAACATCATGACAAGTTCATGCCATATTTAGAAAATATGAGCACCCTTAAATACTACACAAAGGCAAATATTGGAAGTAGACCTGGAAAAAGAGGGAACAAAGCTAAATTAGAACTATCAGATTTAAGAGCTATTTCTTTTGTAGGTTCATGGAGCCAGTTAAAACAAAATGTTCCTGGGTATTACGGTATAGGTACCGCTTTAAAAACTTTGGAAGATGATGGTAGATTAGAAGAAGCTAAAAGATTATATAAAGACGTACCGTTCTTTCAAGCTTTGATGATGAATAGTATGATGAGTCTTACAAAATGTTATTTTGAATTGACCAGTTATATGAAAGAGAATAAGGAGTATGGCGCATTTTGGGAAATTCTTCATGCGGAATATGAATTATCAAAATCAATGCTTTTAAAACTTTCAGGTATGGAGATACTAATGAAGAAAGAAGCAATATCTAGAGAGTCCATTAAAATACGTGAGAATATTGTTCTGCCATTATTGGTCATACAGCAATATGCGCTACAGAGAATAGGCGAGGGTACAGAGTTTAAGGAGCTGTACGAGAAAATTGTTACAAGATCCCTTTACGGAAATATTAATGCCAGTAGAAACTCGGCATAATAATTAATATCACAAAGGTAAAAAGGCTCTGTAATTATAATTACAGAGCCTTTTTCATTACATGTATTTATTTTTAATGAACTTTACGTACAACTTCTATGGAATTAGAAATATCAAAGCAACCATTGAATTCATCAAATGTCCAGCCAGGTTCCATACCTGTTAGTCCGTCTTCATATTTAATGTAATAAATAAAACATGTTCCTACGCCAGCAGCATTAAAGTCTACAGACTTAAGATCTGCAATAGTTGGCGGAAGACCAAGTATTTTACCAGTTTCATCGGTAATGATCCAAGAGCTATTGGCGCCAGAAGCATTTTCATTGTTTATAGCGATACCGGTTACAAAATCAGAAGTTTCATCGACTATAAACTCAAAAGGACCTCCAGTAATCGTTCCGGCGTGTGGTGCTGTTCTTACCACTGTTAATGGGTTGGATAAAGCAAAATTTCCAGAAACATTGTTTGCATTCATGTCAACCTCTAGTCCTGTAATTTCACCTTCGTAACTAGCGTACCATATAAGACAAGTTCCGGCACCTGCTCCATCAAAATTAACTCCTTCAACAGCTGCAATAGTAGGCGGTAATCCTAAGATTTTCCCTTGGTCATCAGTAATTACCCAAGTACTCTGTGAACCTGTAGCATTAGAATTATCTAGAGATATACCGTAAACATTGTCTACTTCACCATCAACACAAAAGCTAAATGGACCACCTTCTAGTGTACCCGCACTTACCCCCTGTATTCTTTCTACTTCAATGGCGTTAGAAAGATCAAAGCACCCTGTTAAGTCTGCCGCATTACTACCCATGGTAGCACCTTCTAAACCATCTTCATATCTTAAATACCATATAAGACAAGTACCAGCACCTGCAGCATCAAAATTCACCCCCTTTACAGCATCTAAAGTTGGTGGTAGTCCAAGAATATTTAAATCTTCATCAGTAATTACCCATGTACTATTAGTGCCCGAAACTTCAGAACCATCTAACATAATATCGGTGACAAAATCAGCTTCACCATCCACATAGAATTTGTATGGACCGCCTATTAATTGACCGGCTTCTGTTTTGCTACGCACAACTTCTATCGAGTTTGATAGATTAAAATTACCCTGTAGGTCGTTTGCATTCATGTCTACCGCTAGGCCGTTTAATTCACCTTCATAACGTAAATACCAAATTAGACAAGTGCCTGCGCCTGCTCCATCAAAATTAACTCCCTCAACTGCATCTAATGTTGGTGGCAATCCTAATATTTTACCTTGCTCATCTGTAATTACCCAACTACTATTGCTTCCTTTGGCGTTAGAACTATCTAAAGTGATACCGTATACATTATCTACTTCCCCATCAACACAAAAATTAAATGGTCCGCCAGAGATAGTACCGGCATTTGCTGCATCTAATCTTGTAACTTGAATAGAGTTCGATAAATTAAAACATCCTTCAAGTTCGCCTGCGTTCATACCTGCTTCTGCACCTACAAGACCATCTTCAAAACGAAGGTGCCAGATGAGGCAAACTCCAGCTCCGGCCATATCAAAATCAACTTCTTTGACTGCATCTAGAGTAGGCGGTAATCCAAGAATGTTAAGTTCGTCATCGGTAATTACAAAAGTGCTATTCGTACCTAGTGCATCTTCGGAATTTAATGTAATATCAGTAACGAAATCTGCATTGCCGTCAACGGTAAATTCATATGGTCCGCCAGAAAGAACACCTGCAATGGTTTCGTTTCTTTGAACTTCTATAAAATTGGATAAATCAAACGAGCCTTCAAAATTATTGGTGTTCAAGCCCATTTCCAGTCCTGCCAATCCTTCTTCATAGCGCAGATACCAAATGAAGCAAGTGCCTGCTCCAGCAGCGTCAAAGTCAACACCGTAGACCGCATCTAAAGTAGGGGGAAGGCCAAGAATGTTATTTTGGTCATCGGTAATAACCCAAGTGCTTAAACTGCCTGCAGAGCTTTCGCTATTTAGGGCAATACCGTTAACCATATCTGGTATTCCATCTACACAAAATGTAAAGGGACCACCGGCAATATCACCAGATGCGGGTATAATAACATCGGCAACGGCATTGTCGTCATCTGAACAACTTGCCATAATTAGCAATAGCATTAAAATGGATAAAAAGTTGAAATTTTTCATATGTTCTGTTTTTTTTGGTTACAGACAAATGAATGAAAATGGTATAACAGGGTAATCACAAGAATATCAACATGTTGTGATAACTTCTGTGATGTTTTTGTGATAATTGATGAAATTTTCTGAAGATACTTAGTGTGGTGGTAGCTTATTGAATTTGAGATCTTTAAAGAATATAGCTCTATAAGACATTAAATATTTAAGAGGTTTGCTTAAAGATTGTATTATTTAAAATAAACAAGCTGTAAGGCAGGTTATTTTGAAAGTAAATAGGTAATCTTCTGATTATGGATGGCTATGTTTTATGTTTAAAACATGGCCATAAGTTTTTTGTAACCAGACCATCGGCATGTACTGTCGCTATATTTAAAAGATTCGTAGTTGTTAGTAAGAACATAAGTGTCTACGGTTGTGCAGCCGCCTAATTGTAAATCTCTTAATTGAAGCTCAAAATTAATAAGTTCTTTTATGTCTGATGGAGACAAAAGTTTTCTTTTATTATTAAAGTGTGCAGTTAAAATACCTTCATTATTTATGATTGTAATCGTCTGGCGTTCGTTATGAAAACAGCCAATAGATTTAATTTGAATGGTAAAATGATCTCCATTTTGTAATGATTCTACCATGGTTGGAAATCGTTCTACTGAATATTTGTGTTCTTCGATAGCTTTAGAATCACTTAATGAAAAGCTACTTGTTAGTATAAAGATAGAAAGAAGGAAAATGTTTAATTTAAATATCATAAAAACTTAGTTTCAAATATTATGCCGATAATTTTGCTGTTGGTAGGCAAAAGAATCGGCATTTATAAAAAGACCGTGAAAAGTTTATATTGTGGCAGAATATTACATTTTAGTGCTCAAGAGGGCATAAAATGTTTCGATACCATAAGCAATCTGACCTATTTTTAAATTCTCATTGGGGCTGTGTTGATTGTTATCTGCGTTAACCATTGGTACAATAAACGCCGGAATCTTCAGTTCGTTTATAAAAGGGGAAATAGGAACAGTACCACCCATTATTCTTATTTGAACAGGCTTTTCTCCAAATTTTGTTTCCATAGTTTTTACAATACTATTCCCAAACGGATTATTCAAATCTGTACGAAACGCATCTGTAACCGTACCTTCTTTTATGGTAACAATTTTATCATATTTAAGTCGGTCTTCCATAGTTGGTTCTGTACTCATAACATGAAAGCCTTGATTTTTAATATGCTCTGTCACTAATTTTTTAAGTCTGTTGCCATCAGATTCTGGTACTAATCTTAAATCTAATTCTGCTGTTGCTGTAGCAGGTAAAATTGTTCTTGCCTGATCACCGATCCATCCAGAGCCCAAACCTCTTATGTTTAAAGAAGGATATTGTAGAGATTCTTGATAAAAACTACCTACTTTTTCAGGAGTTAAAATTGCTAAGTTTTTATTGATTTCTTCAATATTATCTGGCACACTCTTTAAAACTTCTAATGTAGTTTCATCTAAGGTGATTCCGTCATAATAACCTTTTATTAAAACCTTACCATCAACATCTTTCATAGTGGCTAGAAGTTGCGCTAATTGAAAACCGGGGTTTGGAGCGTAATTTCCGTAATGGCCACTATGCTGAGGTTTAATAGGTCCGTGCGTGGTAATGGATAATGTTGTAATTCCTCTGCAACCGTAAACTACAGTTGGTTTGCCAGAAACATGAACCGGACCATCATTGATAACTAAATAATCTGCTTTAAGTAAGTCTTTATAGGTGCGCACAGCTTGCGGTAATGGGGCACTACTTTTTTCTTCTTCACTATCTAAAATGACTTTTACGTTATACGGTATGTCGATACCATCTTTTTTAAGCGCATCAATAGCATTTAAGAACATAATAATAGGTCCTTTATCATCAGAAGTAGATCTACCAAAAAGTCGCCAATCATAATTAATATCATCATCTAATTCTGAAAATGATTCTTTTTTCCAACCATCATCAGATTTAGATTTTAAAACTACTTTGTAAGGGTCTGGTTGGTCCCATTTAGTAGCATCAACAGATTGCCCATCTAAATGCATATAAAACAAGATGGTAGGTTTATTGTCATCCATTGGTAAAGCTGCAAAAAAAAGCGGTAGACCTTCTGTCTCTAAAATAGTACTGTTAAAACCTCGTTGTGTAAATTTCTTTCTAAGCCAAAAAAGGTTAGTATCTATATCATCTGCGTTTAAAGCATCATTAGGTATGGCTACAAATTCTCGTAATTCTGTAATAGCATTTGCTACTTTAGATTTTATTAAAATGGAGTCTTGTGAGTAGCCGGAATAAAGAGTTATAGTTAATAGAAGGGCAAGTATTTTTTTCATGTTAGTTCTCGTAGATATATTTTTTAAATGTAAGCAAATTGAAGGGAACTGTACTCTAATTATAAGGTAGCATGTGTTAAGGTTTTCTATATAAAAAAAGAATAAACTTGTTAAGGCTGTTTTTAGAAGTAGGGTAGAAAATAAAAAAGGTTGCCCAATTAAGACAACCTTTTTTATTTTCTAAATATAGAATGAGCTAACAATTATTTAAATGACTAAAAAATTGTCAATTTAATCCGAAGTTTTTGAGTTGATTATCTTCATGATAATTAAACGAATTAAAAGTATAAAAAAAAAGCCGTGTAAAACTACATCAAACCAATCCATAAAGACCATTCCTTTTGCTCCACCAAAAATCCATTTCAGTTTACCCCAAATATGGGGTTCAGGAAAAAATGGTGCTAAACCCAAGGTAAGGCAGAGTAGAATAATTAATTTCCAATTATTTAAAAACTCCTTCAAATTAGCGTATTAAATTGGTGAACTCAGCAGTATTTTCGGTTCCATTAGCAGTCAAATGCTTAATAAAAGCAGAACCGATAATAGCACCTTTCGCAGTTTTAGTTGCCTGCTTAAAAGTTTCTTCGTCTTTAATGCCGAAACCTACTATTTGAGGGTTCTTTAAATTCATATTGGCAATGCGCTGAAAATAACTTTCTTGTTCTTGACCAAAGCCAGATTTAGAACCTGTTACACTAGCTGAACTTACCATATAGATAAAGCCGTCTGAAGCCTTGTCGATCTGATCAATACGTTCGTTACTAGTTTGTGGTGTAATTAGAAAAACATTTAAAAGTCCGTATTTTTTAAACGTTTCTTCATAATCTTCTTGATAGACATCTAACGGAAGATCAGGTAAAATAAGTCCGTCTATTCCAATTTCCTGACATTTTTTACAGAATGCCTCCACACCATATTGTAACATCGGGTTGAAATAACCCATGATAATTAACGGAATTGAAACCGTTTTACGAATATCTTTCAATTGATTGAAAAGTATTTCGGTAGTCATTCCGTTTTTCAATGCAGCAGTAGAGCTTTCTTGAATTGTTGGTCCGTCTGCTAAAGGATCACTAAATGGTAATCCTATTTCAATCATATCAACCCCGTTCTTTTCTAAATCTTCAATGATTTTAACGGTATCGTTGAGTGCAGGGTAACCAGCCGTAAAATATATGGAAAGAAGCTTTTTGTCTTCTTGTAATTTTGTTGTAATTCTATTGTTCATAATAGTATTATGCTAGCTTAAAATAATCTATATATGTATTCAAATCTTTATCTCCACGACCAGAAAGGCTAATAACGACAACATCATCTTTTTTGAATTTTTTATGTTCAAAAATTGCAAACGCATGTCCCGTTTCAATAGCAGGAATAATACCTTCTAATTGTGAAAGTTCCAATCCGGCAGCCATAGCTTCATCATCTGTTGCCGAATAAAATTCTGCGCGAGAAGATTTGTAAAGATGCGAATGCATTGGACCAACACCAGGATAATCTAATCCTGCGGAAATAGAGTAGGGCTCCGTAATTTGACCATCTGTTGTTTGCATCAACATGGTTTTACAACCATGAATAATACCTACTTTACCAAGTGCGGAAGTTGCGGCACTTTCGCCAGAATTTACTCCTTTACCGGCAGCTTCAACGGCAATAATACCAACCTCAGGTTCATGTAAAAAATGGTAGTACGTGCCGGCGGCGTTACTACCACCACCAATACATGCCACTACATAATCAGGATTTTCACGCCCTTCTTTTTCTTTTAATTGCCATTTTATTTCCTCTGAAATTACAGATTGAAAACGTGTCACCATATCTGGGTATGGATGCGGGCCAATAGCTGACCCAATAATATAATGGGTATCTACCGGATTGTTGATCCAATCTCTAATAGCTTCGTTCGTGGCATCTTTTAGGGTTCTACTTCCGGATTTTGCAGGTCTTACTTCTGCGCCTAACATTTTCATACGAGCCACGTTAGGTGCTTGACGGGCAATGTCAATTTCGCCCATATATACAATACATTCCATGCCCATTAAAGCACAAACGGTAGCAGTGGCAACACCATGTTGCCCAGCACCAGTTTCAGCGATAATTCTGGTCTTACCTAGCTTTTGAGCCATTAGAATCTGACCAATGGTATTATTTACTTTGTGCGCACCAGTGTGGTTTAAATCCTCTCTTTTTAAATATATTTTACAGCCGTGCTTTTCAGAAAGACGTTTAGCAAAATATAGGGGAGAAGGTCTACCAACATAGTCTTTTAAAAGCTGATTGAATTCTTTCTGAAAAGAATCTTCATACATCAGTTTTAAATAATTTTGTCGTAGTTCTTCAACGTTTGGGTACAACATTTCGGGTATAAAGGCACCGCCAAATTCACCGTAGTATCCTTTTTCGTCAGCATTATAATTCATAGCGCTTCTTTAAACTTTTGTAATTCTTCAATATTTTTTAAACCCGGTTCTATTTCAAATCTGCTATTTACATCAATGGCATAGCAATACATAGACTCGGGGCTTTTTATAAATTCATTAATCTTATCAAGATTGTTCAGCCCAATTCCACCACTTAAAAAGAAAGGTTTGGTAGAAGGGTAATCTTTTAAGACAGACCAATTAAATGTGTAACCATTACCACCTGGTAACTTTCCTTTGGTGTCAAAAAGAAAATAGTCGCACACATTTTCATATGGCGTCAAAACATCAAAGTCGAATTCCTCTTTAATAGAGAATACTTTTATAATGTCGACTTTATGATTCAATTTCTTTAATTCAGCTGCAATTTTAGTACAATAATCTGGAGTTTCATGACCGTGCAATTGCAGTCCTTGTAACTGATGTTTCTGAACTGTATTAATGATATAATCTAACTCAGCATCAACAAAAACTCCCACTTTACTAATCGTATGTGGAAGTTCGGGGATTTTACCTTCAAAAAATCTAGAAGAAGGTTCCCAGAAAATAAAGCCCAAATAGTCTGGTCGCAATTGAGCAACTTCAGTCGTATTCAGTTTCATTCCACAAATTTTCAGTTTCATTAGTTTTTCAAGTTTTTGATGAATTCAATGGCGCTTTTGCCTGGGTTCTCTGTCTTCATAAAATTCTCGCCAATTAAAAAACCTTCATAACCATAGGGTTTTAATTCTTTGATGGCATCGACAGAACTTATTCCGCTTTCAGAGACTTTTACAAAATCATCTGGTATCAATTTCGATAAAGATTTGCTAGTATCTAAACTAACCTCGAAAGTTTTTAGGTTTCTGTTGTTAACTCCTAACATATCTAAGCTTGGCATTATAGATTTATGAAGTTCTTCTTCATTATGTACCTCTAATAAAACATCTAAGCCTAAGCTTTTAGCTAGTTCAGAATATGTTTTTATTTCTTGTTTTGTTAGAATTGCTGCGATAAGTAAAATAACATCTGCGCCATATGATTTAGCTTCAATTATTTGATATTCGCTAATAATAAACTCTTTCCGCAATAATGGAAGTTGAGCCGATGCACGTGCTAAGACAAGGTCTTCAATTGACCCACCAAAATATTTAATATCTGTTAGAACACTCATTCCACAAACTGCTGCTTTTTCATAACCCATTGCTACCTGCCCAACATTTGCGTTCTGGTTAATACTTTCTTTAGATGGCGATCTGCGTTTAAATTCGGCAATAATACCCGTATCACTATTTTTAAGTGCTTGTGCTAAAGAGTTGGTTTTTCGATTAAAAAGTACAGATGCTTCATATTGAGACACCGGAATGATCGATTTTTTCAATTCAACCTCTTTGCGTTTATCGGCTACTATTTTATCTAGAATATTCATGAAATATATGTTCTTTATTACCTCGTCATTCCAAGGTATGAAGTAATATGCTTAATTTCTGCTTAGTTCTTGTATTTTCTTCAAAGCCGCTAGTCCGTGTCCTCCCAATAAAGATTCTTTAGCTTTTTCAAAACCCTCAAGAGGAGTTAGGTTTTCTACCGTAGCAATGGCAATACCTGCATTGGCACATACCACATTGTTTTGCGGCTCAGTACCTTTGCCTTGTAAAACGTTCATGAAAATTTGAGCGGATGATTCTATGCCATCACCACCAACAATTTCCGATTGTTTAATTTCTGCCACACCAAAATCAGATGGTTTTAGCATCGCCTCGGTAGTATTTGAAATGGTCTTGGTGCTACCTGTCAATGATATTTCGTCATAACCGTCTAAAGCATGGAGTACTGTAAAATTCTTATCTGTTTTCTGATAAAGATAGCCATACATACGAGCTAGCTCAAGGTTAAAAACACCCACCATTTGGTTTTTTGGAAATGCAGGGTTTACCATTGGGCCTAACATATTAAAGAATGTTTTCACTGCTAGATCTTTACGAATAGGAGCCACATTTTTCATAGCAGGATGAAATAGGGGAGCGTGTAATACACAAATACCAGCTTCATCAATACATTTTTCAAGAAAGCCAGCGTCATTGCTGAATTTTATCCCTAAAAATTCCATTACATTACTACTACCGCATTTAGAAGATACACCGTAATTACCATGTTTAGTAACTTTGATGCCAGCGCCAGCAGTAACAAAAGAAGAAAGTGTAGAGATATTAAATGTGTCTTTACCATCACCTCCAGTACCACAAAGGTCAATAGGGTTGTAAGCAGATAAATCTACCGCTAAACATAAATCTAGCAATGCATCTCTAAATCCTTCAAGTTCTTCAATAGTAATACTACGCATCATATATACTGTTAAAAAAGCAGCAATCTGACTTGTGTTGTAATCACCTTTAGCAATATTTACCAATATGCGTTTCGCATCTTCTTTAGAAAGTATTTCGTGATTAATAAGTTTATTAAGTGTCTCTTTCATAGGCCCCACCTAACCTCCCCAAAGGGGAGGGATAAAGGTCTCCTTATTTTTTTTTATTCGTGTTAGTCTTTATCTTTTTATTTAGTTCTCGCTTGATTAGCTAGGAACGTAACCAATTTTCTAACATTTTTTTACCCTGTAGCGTAAGCACCGATTCGGGATGAAATTGTACAGCACGCACATCATAGGTTTTATGACGAAGCGACATAATTTGTCCGTTTTCATCAACCGAAGTTGTTTCTAAAACTTCTGGTAAATCAGTATTTACCACCCAAGAATGGTATCGGCCAACTTCGATTTCTTTTGGAAGCCCTTCAAAAATAGTGTCATCTTTTGTGATTTTTATTTTAGTTGCAATACCGTGATACACTTCATCCAAATTTATTAGGGAACCACCAAATACTTCGGCAATTGCCTGTTGCCCTAAACAAACTCCAAAAATACTTTTGGTAGGTGCATATTTTTTGATGATTTGTTTTAATAATCCAGCTTCATCAGGAATACCAGGACCTGGAGAAAGTACAATTTTATCAAAAACATCAACCTCTTCTAGGGTAAGTTGGTCATTGCGTTTTACAATAACCTCGCAACCTAATTCCTCTAAATAATGCACTAGGTTATAAGTGAAACTATCGTAATTATCTATAACTAAAACAGTAGCCCCACCTAACCTCCTCAATGGGGAGGAATTTTGTTGCTCTTCAATTTTTATATTTTTACTCATAATATCATTTTAAAGCCCCTCCTTTGGAGGGGTTGGGGAGGCTTTTATATGTCTTCAGCTATTTCTAATGCCTTGGTCAAAGCGCCTAGTTTGTTATATGTTTCTTGTAGTTCGCTTTCTGGGTTTGATGCAGCGACCAATCCGGCACCAGCCTGATAATGTAGTTTATGATTTTTACTTAAAAAAGTTCTAATCATGATGGCATGGTTGAAATTTCCATAAAAATCCATAAAACCTATAGCGCCACCATAATACCCACGACTGGTTTTTTCATATTTTTCTATAAGTTGCATGGCCATGTGTTTTGGAGCGCCACTTAATGTACCGGCAGGAAAAGTGTCAGCTACCACTTTCATGGTAGGAATGTCACTTTTCTTCATTCCTGTAACCTTTGAGACTAAGTGAATTACATGAGAGAAGAATTGCACTTCTCTATAGTTTTCTACCTTTACAACACTACCGTTTCTACTAAGGTCGTTACGGGCAAGATCTACTAACATGACATGCTCACTGTTTTCTTTATCATCGGTCTTTAGTTCTTTGGCAAGTTCAGCATCTTGTTCATCGTTTCCGGTTCTTTTAAAAGTACCTGCAATGGGGTGAATTTCAGCTTTGCCCTCACTAACGATCAGCTGAGCTTCTGGTGAACTGCCAAATATTTTAAAATCACCATAATCAAAATAGAACAAATATGGAGACGGATTTACAGAACGTAAAGCTCTATACACATTAAACTCATCACCTTTAAAACCTTGGGAAAAACGACGGCTTAAAACCAGCTGAAAAACATCGCCACGTTGACAGTGTTTTTTAGCTAGTTCTACATGCTCTCTATATTCTGCATCTTCTAGGTTAGATTCTCTATCACCTTCTATTTTAAAATTATACGTGGCAAAGTTTCTAATACTTAAAAGCTGTTCCAATTCTGGAATATTATTCTCTGTGTTATAACAGTGCGCAAATAAGTAGGCTTCATTCTTATAATGATTTATAGCAATGATATTTTGATACACGGCATAGTAAATATCTGGTATATGAACAGAGTCATCTTTAACCGATATATCTACATCTTCAAAATACCGAACGGCATCGTAAGCCATATAACCGAACAAGCCGTTATTAATGAATTTATAGTCGTTGTTATCTGCTTTGAAAGTTTTACTGAAAGTATCTATAATCTCTACAACATTAGTATCTGCTGTAATCTGAATTTCTTCAGTAGCCCCATCAGGAAATTGTTTGACAATGATTTCATTCTCCACTTTAATAGAAGCGATTGGGTTGCAACATATATAAGAGAAACTATTATTGTTAGCATGATAATCGCTGCTTTCTAATAAAATACTATTTGGAAAACGGTCTCTTATTTTTAGATAAACGCTTACCGGCGTCATGGTGTCGGCAAGAATTTTTTTGTGATATGTCTTAAATTGATAGGTCATAGGTACTTTTATAAAATAAAGAAGGCTTGTCGTGAAGACAAGCCTTTATATAGTTTTACTACAATGATGCTTTGCTCACGATGTTTTTCGTAAGTTGTTCCACCACCAAGTATTTGCGATTAATTTTTTCATTGAGCATCAAATATAAAAAGGAAATTTAAACTTTCAAACTTTAGATCATCAAAAATAAAAATCCCTTTGAATATATCTCAAAGGGATTTTAAATTGTTGTAATTTGATTCTTTTGAAAAAACCTTATAGTGCTAAATCTACCACTAAATCAAAATCATCATAGATAGCTTTATCACCTAAGTTATCGAAAAAGCTTCCTGAACCATATTTGATATCGTATTTTGTTCTGTCTATTTTTACGGTAGCTGTGGCTTTGTTCTCAAACATAGAAACTACAAGAGTTACTGGTTTTGTAATACCTTTAATGGTTAAGTCTCC
The DNA here is from genome assembly GCF_044597005.1 of Maribacter sp. R86514. Lineage (NCBI taxonomy): Bacteria > Pseudomonadati > Bacteroidota > Flavobacteriia > Flavobacteriales > Flavobacteriaceae > Maribacter > Maribacter sp. R86514. The sequence goes on from NZ_CP138999.1 coordinate 160,057, forward strand.
GGTTACGGTATATGAATTATCGTTCATAGCTTTTACACTAGTGAACACTAATTTAGAAGTAGGATTGTTTTCTACACCAAAGAAATCTTCAGACTGTAAGTGCCCTTCCAATTTTTCTTTACCTTGACCAGCTTGTAAATCGGAACAAGAAATAGAGGTCATATCAATGGTAAATTCACCTCCAACTAATTTTTTACCTTTCATTTCTAAATGACCAGATTTTAGGTTGATGGTTCCTTCATGAGAACCGGTAACCTTATAACCTTTCCAGGTCACTGTACTTTCGCTAACTTTTACCTCTTTTTTTTCTGACTCAATAGGGGTAGATGCTGTAGCGGTAAATCCAAAAACGGCAACGAATACTAAACTTAATAATGATTTTTTCATGTTTCTAATTTTAAAATGATTGTGTAATTTATATGTGTGTAACAATTTGTTCTTGAGAATATCTCACTTTGGTATGATTTTGAGTCTCATCTTCAGCAGATCTATAGCCGACAGCTAAAACTACGGCAGCATTCAAACCTTTTTCGGTAAGACCTAAAATTTCGTTATACTTTGCATTTTCAAAACCTTCCATTGGGCAAGCATCGATTTCCATTTCTGCTGCAATGGTCATTAAATTTCCTAAGACGATATAAGCCTGGTTAGAAGTCCATGTGTTTTTTTGTGCGTCTGGTAAATCTAATAATGTTGATTTCATTGTTTCCGAAAAATCTTTAAGATCATCTTTGTCTAGACCTCTTACTGCCATAATATTTTCAATATAATCATCAATCATAGCGTGGTCAAAGGTAGGTTTGTTCGCTAAAACGATGAGGTGTGAGGCATCTGTTATTTGTGGTTGATCATAAGAGACTTTTCTTAGCTCTTTTCTTACGTCTGCATTCTCGATAACAAATATATGGTAGGGCTGTAGACCGTATGATGAAGCTGTTAGCCTACCGCCTTCTAATAAGGTGTTTAAGTTTTTTGAGCTTACTTTCTTAGAGTTATCGAATTTTTTAGTGGCATAGCGCCAGTTTAATTTATCTAATATTGTTTTCATTTTAGTTCTTAAAATTTATTTAATAGTTCATTGAGTTCTTGTAATTCTGTATCGTCAAAGTTTTTAAGCATTTTCTTCTCTGCTTCAAAAAGTATTCCATCAATATTACTTAGCATATGTAAGCCACCTTCTGTGATTACGATTTCTACCTTACGCCTGTTTTTTAGGCAGATGGTTCTATTGACTAAACCTTTTAAGATTAATTTATCGACAAGGCGAGTGGTGTTGCTCATTTTTGTAACCATTCTTTCGTTAATGGTAGAAAGATTGGCTGGTTTACCATTTTGACCTCTAAGAATTCTTAAAACATTAAATTGTTGAATAGATACATCAAAAGGTTTAAGTACCGATGCTATTTCTTCGTCAATTTTATTGGCAACCAATGCTATATGAATAAGCGTCCGTTTTTCTAACGGCATCTGTTGGTTGGTTTTAATGATTTCTTCTACATTCATGTCGATACAATAATTGTATATACAAATGTATGATTATTTTTAGTGTTCCTGTTTATGCGTAGATTAAAAATTTGTTAAATTCGTGTGTAGTATTCTAATAAATAAAAATCGATTATTTTTACTACTTATAATATATACTATGGCAGATTTATCACAACAAGATTGGGAAGAGCAATTAGAGAAAGATTCTAATGCAGTAATACTAGATGTTAGAACAGAAGAAGAAATAGAGGATGGGATTATACCTAATGCAATAAACATTGATATTTACAAAGGACCAGAGTTTGTAGCCGAAATAGAGAAGTTAGATAAAACTAAAAATTATTATGTGTATTGTAGGTCTGGCGCAAGAAGTGGTCAAGCATGTGCAATTATGAATAACTTAGGTTTTGACAAGACATTTAACCTTCAAGGAGGGTTCATGAATTGGGAAGGCGAAACAGCTTAATTTTATTTCTTTAAAAAAATGACCCGCTTAACGGCGGGTTTTTTATTTTTATAGAATGAAGGAAGACTTGCTTCATTTTATTTGGAAGTACAAAAAGTACCCCTTAAAAGAACTTGTGACTACGTCTGGCGAAGTAGTACATGTAGTATCTGCAGGTCTGCATAATCATTTAAGTGGCCCAGATTTTTTTAATGCTCAAATAGAATTAAACGGGCAATTATGGGCAGGTAATGTTGAAATTCATATAAAATCATCAGATTGGTATGCACATAATCATCAAGAAGATGATAACTACAATAATGTTATTTTACATGTGGTATGGGATGATGATGTAGCTGTTTTTAGAAAAGATGGAACAGAAATATCCACTTTATCTTTAAAAGAAATTATACCCTTAAAGTTACTGCATACCTATCAAGGACTTTTTAATAGTAAAAATTATAAATTCATTAATTGTGAAAACGAGTTTAATAATGTTGATGAATTTTTAAAGAACAATTGGCTTGATCGTTTATTCGTGGAGCGATTAGAACAGAAATCAATTTTTATTAATCAACTATTAAAGGAAACAAACAATGACTGGGAGCAGGTGTTGTTTTTAATGCTTTTAAAAACCTTTGGCTCTAAAATCAATAGAGAATCGTTTATTGAGATTGGAAAGTCAATTGATTTTTCAATTATCCGTAAGTTGTATGGCAAACCCATACAAATGGAAAGCTTGTTTTTTGGTCAAGCAAATTTACTGGATGTAAAAAATAGCAATGACACCTATTTGGCGGAACTAAAAAAGGAGTATGAATTCTTAAAACATAAGTTCGGTTTAAGTCCTGTTTTTAAGTCTCCAGAGTTTTTTCGTTTAAGACCATCAAATTTCCCAACTATTAGACTAGCTCAATTGAGCGCCCTATATTCCAAAAACAATAACCTATTTCATTTGTTGATTGAAAATGAACAATCTAACGTTTCTGAAATCTTAAATACAGGAACATCTGAATATTGGGAAACCCATTTTAATTTTGGCAAGGTTTCGAAAAAAAGTAAAAAAAGAATTTCAACTTCGTTTTTGAATCTACTGCTTATAAATACTATAATTCCTTTAAAGTTTGCTTTTAGTAGGTATAAAGGTGGTTTAGATAATGAAAGGTTTCTAAAAATGATGTCAGAAATTAAAAAGGAAGAAAACAGTATTATAACTAACTTTGGTAAGGTAGGCGAAAGGCTTGAAAGCGCTAAGGATTCTCAGGCATACCTTCAGTTATATACTAACTATTGTGTAAAAGACAAATGTTTAGATTGTGCGGTAGGGGCTTCATTAATGAATATAAAAGTCTAATTTTATAGCCCATGAACGTATTTTATAAATTACTACATTATTTTCAAAAAAGGGGGTATGAGGTATGCGGTAGAATAGCGGAAAGATTAGGTATAAGGGCTAGAGTGGTAAGGACATCATTCATTTATCTCACCTTTGTTACCGTAGGCTTTGGGTTTGCACTTTATCTGTTCTTGGCTTTTTGGCTTAGAATAAAAGATTTGATTTATACAAAACGAAATTCAGTTTTTGATCTTTAGCATATGATGAAATTATTTAAGTCTAAAATATATTTAGCATTGACTTTAATGCTGATGGTTTTGGCTTTTGGGGTTTTAGGGTATCGTTTTGTGGCAGACTATTCTTGGGTCGATGCATTTTATATGACCATAATAACGGTAACCACTGTTGGTTTTTCAGAGGTTAGGCCAATGGGTCCCGAAGGAAAAATTTTTACTATTATTCTTATAATTACAAGTGTATTTATAGTTGGTTTTGCTATTTCGATAGTTACCGATTACCTCCTCTCTAGAAATTCTGTAGAACTGCTTAAAAAGAAAAAAATGAAAAATGCTATAGCAAATTTAAATCAGCATGTTATCGTATGTGGTTTTGGTAGAAATGGTATGCAAGCTGCTGAAAGGCTAAAAGCATACAAAAGACCTTTTGTGGTTATAGAGAAAGATAAAGAGGTGATAGAACGTTATGAAGATGATGTTTTATTTATTGAAGGCGATGCCAACGATGATGACATATTGTTAGAGGCGGGTATAGAAAGAGCTCAGTATTTAATAGCTACTTTGCCAGATGATGCAGCCAATCTTTTTGTAGTATTGTCCGCAAGGCAAATGAAAAAGAATCTTTTTATTATCAGTAGGGCCTCTTTGGTTAATTCACAAAAGAAATTATTCTTGGCAGGAGCTAATAAGGTAATTATGCCAGATAAAATAGGTGGAGACCATATGGCATCTCTAGTGGTAATGCCAGATCTTATTACATTTATGGACAAGCTCTCTATGGAAGGTGAACATACTACTAATTTAGAAGAGGTTGCTATAGAGGATTTTGCGGATCAGATAGAATGTAATTCTTTACGGGATTTAGATTTACGAAGAAAAACAGGATGTACTATTATTGGTTATATTTCACCTGATGGTGAGTATACTATAAATCCAGAAGCGGATATGGAATTACAGCCTAAAAGTAAGGTTATAGTATTGGGCAGACCAGAACAAATTAAGAAATTGAACGAAATGTTTAATATAGAATAATCATCTTTCTACCATATATATTTGATTGCATCCATTATTTTTAGGATATTGCTAGACAAACTAACTCAAAAATAAATTCTAAACTTATGAAGTATAAACTTCTAAACCTGTTTACCTTTTTATTTCCCTTTTTAATATTTTCTCAAGAACAAGGATTGGATCAACAAATTGATCAAGCTTTTCAACCTATTTCCGACTTCTTTTCAGCGGTAATTTTCTTTAATGTTTGGCATGATCCAGACATTCCATTTGTATTAGTGCTATTGGTAGGTAGTGCATTATTTTTTACGATATATTTTGGATTTCCTAACATTAGATTTTTTGGTAAAGCCATTAATACTGTTCGTGGTAAGTATGAGGATATTGAAAAACATGGAGCGCAAAATCTTTATGGTGAAGATGGTATTGCTCAAGGTCAAGATTTGACCAATGTAGATATTGAAGACCATCTAGTTAGTATGGAAAATGATTTGGCTATAGATGGTGATATCATTGATACTATTAGAGATGAAAGTTCTGAAGGAGAAGTTAGCCATTTTCAGGCATTGGCAACTGCAGTTTCCGGTACTGTTGGTAACGGTAATATCGCAGGTGTAGCTTTAGCTATTGCTTTGGGCGGACCTGGAGCTACCTTTTGGATGATCGTATGTGGACTTTTAGGTATGTCTTCAAAATTCGTGGAATGTACACTTGGTGTTCAATATAGGGATGTTGGTGAAGATGGTACTGTTTATGGAGGGCCAATGTACTATATAAGTAAAGGTTTAAAAGAAAGAGGTTTTGAGACCATAGGTAAAGTGGCTGCGGCCATTTTTGCGATTTTTTGTATCGGCGGCTCTTTTGGTGGTGGTAATGCAGCTCAGTCAAACCAGGCTACAATTGTAATTAAAGAATTGTTTAATTGGCAAAGTACAGCGGCAGGTGCTATTGTGGGTCTTGTTTTGGCTATACTTGTTGGGGTTATAATTATAGGTGGTATTAAACGTATAGCCCAAGTAACTGAAAAAGTAGTGCCTTTTATGGCAGTAATGTATATTGTTGCTTGTTTATATATTATTTTAAGTAATTTTTCTTTAGTGGATGACGCTATTTCATTAATAGTTCAAGAAGCCTTTAACCCAACAGCAATTGGTGTGGGTAGTTTAATAGGTGTATTGTTGGTTGGTTTCAAAAGAGCGGCATTTTCAAATGAGGCGGGTGCTGGTTCAGCATCTATTGCGCACTCTGCGGTGAGAACCAAATATTCAGCTTCCGAAGGTTTAGTAGCTTTGTTAGAACCTTTTATCGATACTGTTGTAATTTGTACAATGACGGCAATAGTGATTATCATCTTTAATTTTGGTGGTGCATTCAATTATGGTGGCGATGGCTCTGGGGCTGTATTAATAGATGGTATGCCTTATGAGGGTGCCGGTATTACTGCTGTTGCGTTTGCAGAATATATTCCTTATTCTAATATATTCTTGACTATAGCGGTAGTGTTATTTGCGGTTTCTACTATGATATCGTGGTCTTATTACGGACTACAGTCTTGGAAATATTTATTCGGTAGAGGGAAAACAGCTGATATGGTTTATAAATTATTGTTCTGTACCTTTATAGTAATAGGAGCTGCGGCAAGTATGAAATCAATTTGGGCTTTTTCAGATGCAATGATATTTGCTATGGTATTCCCAAATATGGTAGGTCTGTTCTTCTTGTTCCCGGTTGTGAAAAAGCAATTGAACAGATATTTAGATGCGATCAAATTAAAGTATGACGCTATAGAAGATTAAGAATTGTCATGAATATCTTTAAATCCCACTTCAAGTTCAACAAACAAGAACGAAGTGGGATTTTCTTTTTATTGTTGTTTTTGATAACTGTGCAAGTAGGTTATTATCTGTATAAGACAAAGGCAATAGGTCAAACTTTGCCTTTAAAAGTTGACAGTGCCGTACAGGCAGAAATAGATTCACTAAAAATTTTAGCGTCAACCAAGGATACTGTTCGAATGTATCCTTTTAATCCTAACTTTATTACTGATTTTAAAGGATATATACTGGGTATGTCGGTTGCTGAAATAGATAGGTTACATGAATTTAGAAGTGAGAAAAGATTTGTGAACTCGGCTAAGGAATTTCAAAACGTAACAAAAGTTTCAGATTCATTGCTCAGTACTTTCTCTCCATATTTTAAATTTCCTGAATGGACTCAGAATAGAAAAAAGAAATCTGCATCTAAATCAAACACATTTACCCAAGATAGCGAAGTAAAGGAAGTAGTAGTTTGGAAAGATTTGAATACTGCAACGGCAGAAGATTTAAGAATGATTAGTGGAATAGGGGAGAAGTTGTCAGCGAGAATAATAAAATTCAGAGATCGTCTCGGCGGATTTTTAGTAGAAGATCAACTACAAGATGTGTATGGTCTAAAACCAGATGTCATTGAAAGAACTTTAAAGAAGTTTAAGGTAGTTACGAAGCCTAATATTTTAAAAATAAATGTAAATACTGCGACTGCTGAAGAATTGTCTAAATTGATATATCTGCAAAAACACGTCGCTAAGAGCATTGTAAATTATCGTAATCTCAACGGAAGTATCAATTCTTTGAACGAATTAGTAAAAATTGAGGAATTTCCGTCAGAGCGTATTAATAGAATTGCTTTATATTTGTCATTATAAAAAAAACGCTATGCAAAGTATGTACTTCACAGAAGAACATGAATTATTTAGGAACAGCCTAAAAGATTTTTTACAGAAAGAAGTAGTCCCTCACATAGATAAATGGGAAGAAACAGGAACTATAGAAAGGTTCATTTGGAAGAAATTTGGCGATATGGGTTATTTTGGCCTTGCAACGCCCGAAGAAGATGGTGGTCTTGGTCTTGACCTTTTCTATACTATTATTTTGTTGGAAGAGTTGCAAAAAATCAATTCTGGAGGGTTTGCGGCGGCAATTTGGGCACATGCCTATTTGGCAATGACCCATTTGAATAAAGAAGCAGATTCTTTTTTAAAGGAAAAGTATTTACGACCAAGTGTAAATGGTGATAAAATTGGCTGTCTTTGTATTTCAGAGCCTTTTGGTGGTAGCGATGTTGCTGCGATGAGAACCAGTGCTGTAAAGCAAGGTGATCATTACATATTAAATGGTTCCAAAACATTCATCACAAACGGGGTATATGCCGATTATATGATCGTGGCGGCAAAAACAAGTCCTGAGCTGGGTAATAAGGGAATTAGCATTTTTGCTGTTGATAGAAATAGTGAAGGGGTTACAGCTAACAAATTGAATAAATTAGGTTGGCGAGCTTCGGACACTGCAGAATTGGCTTTCGACAATGTTAAGATTCCCGTAGAAAACCTAATGGGTGAAGAAAACATGGGCTTTTCATATATAATGGAGCATTTCTCTTTAGAAAGATTGATAATGGGTGTTAATGCCCATGCAAGAGCAGAACATGTTTTAGACTACGCTTTAAAATATATGTCGGAAAGGGAAGCCTTTGGTAGGTCTATAGATAAATTTCAGGCACTTAGGCATCGTATAGTTGATTTGCATGCAGATATAGATATGTGTAAAGAATATAATTATTCCGTAGCATATCGTTTAGATAAAGGACAGTATGTTGTTAAAGAGGCGACGATATCTAAATTAAAATCTACAAAAGTCTCTGATGAAGTAGCTTATGAATGTTTGCAGTTTTTAGGAGGTTACGGATATATTGAAGATTACCCAATGGCACGTAACTTTAGAGATAGTAGGCTAGGACCAATAGGCGGTGGTACATCAGAAATATTGCGAGAAATTATTTCTAAGATCATTATTGATAAGAAAGAATACAAACCAGCTACGGTATAGTTGGTTAAATTAAATTTTTAAATATTAGTTTAAAGGTTGTTGATTTAAATATAGTTACTATATTTGCAGCCTTAATCACAAAAGAGAGGAGGTTTAGCCCATGTTAATAATACCAGTAAAAGAAGGAGAAAACATCGATAGAGCTTTAAAGCGTTTCAAGCGTAAGTTCGATAAGACAGGTACAATGAGACAGTTACGTAAGCGTCAACAGTTCAATAAGCCGTCAGTAGTTCGTAGAGCACAGATACAAAAAGCAGAATATATTCAAGGTCTAAGAGATCAAGAAGAAGTTTAGACTTTGTCGTAGAAAATATAAAATCCCGCAAATTGCGGGATTTTTTTTGCTCAAATTTTACCAAACTCAAAACTTTAATACCTTTAGGTAATGTTTTTAAGTGAATTTATTTCTTATCTCTCTTTGGAGAAAAATTATTCTAATCATACGATTAAGGCGTATGAGAATGATTTACTTGAATTTAGTGATTTTTGCTTATCAAGTTATGATATCCATGATATTGATATTATAGAATATAATGTTGTTCGGTTTTGGATAGTTGAACTGTCTGAAAGTAAAAACAATAACAGATCGATCAATAGGAAAATAGCATCGCTGAAAGCTTATTTTAAGTTTCTTCAAAAAATAGAAGTGACAGATGTTAATCCTTTGAATAAGCATAAGGCATTAAAGACTGCTAAGAAAGTTGAGATTCCTTTTTCTGAATTAGAGATGGAGAAGGTGTTATCGCAAATAGAGTATAAAGAAGATTTTGAGGGTAAAAGAGATGAGTTGTTAATACATGTATTGTATGTGACAGGCATGCGTAGGGCAGAGGTTATTGCTCTAAAAGTGTCAGATGTTAATTTTGAAGCAATGACAATTAAGGTCTTGGGTAAACGCAACAAAGAGAGAATTATACCCATGCTTTTAGAGACTAAAGAGAAATTTATAGATTATTTAAAAGGGCGTGAAAGGTTGAGTGATGTGGTTGACGAAGAAATTATGTTCTTAACGAAGTCAGGCAATAAATTGTATGAAACACTTGTTTATAGATTAATAAAAAAGTACTTTAGAGAGGTTTCCTCAAAGGTGAAGACGAGTCCGCATATTCTAAGGCATACCTTTGCCACGCATCTTTTAAATAAAGGCGCAGATTTAAATGCTGTTAAAGAGTTGTTGGGTCATTCTAGTTTGGCTTCAACTCAGGTTTACACACATAATAGCATTGCAGAGTTGAAAAAAGTCCATGCAAAAGCTCATCCTAGGGGTAACAAATAATTATTGTTAAATCAGGCTAAATTCTTAAAGCCATAAATTTTCTGACTATGAAAGTAAATACGCAATCGGTAAATTTTAATGCAGACGATAAGTTGATTGATTTCCTTCAAAATAGACTTGACAAAGTGGAAACCTTTTATTCTAAGGTGATTAGCTCAGATGTTTATATGAAAGTGGAGAACACAAGTGCCAAAGAGAATAAAATAGTAGAGATTAAAATTTCTGTTCCTAAAGATAAATTTGTGGTAAAAAAACAATGTAAATCATTTGAAGAGGCTGTAGACTCTGCTTGTAGTTCGCTGGAACGTAGGCTGATAAAGCAAAAAGAAAAAATAAGATTACATGCTTGATAAAAATTTTTCAAAATTTGTTTTGAATAAACAAAAAATACTATACATTTGCAGTCCGTTAGAAATAGCGGGCTTTTTTATGACAGAAAAAGTCGTGAAATAAGCCGATGTAGCTCAGCTGGCTAGAGCAGCTGATTTGTAATCAGCAGGTCGTGGGTTCGAGTCCCTCCATCGGCTCTTAAGTTCTTTAAAATATTAGTTTGAGGGGAGATACTCAAGCGGCCAGACGAGGGCAGACTGTAAATCTGCTGACTACGTCTTCGCAGGTTCGAATCCTGCTCTCCCCACTAAACTATTTTCTAAGGAATTTTATTGAAATATTGTAATATTATAAGCGGGAGTAGCTCAGTTGGTAGAGCGTCAGCCTTCCAAGCTGAATGTCGCCGGTTCGAACCCGGTCTCCCGCTCTATAAATTTGACAGTAATGTCATCCCTGCGAAGGCAGGAATCTATCTTTTAGGTGGGTTCAACACTTTACGCCGGTGTAGCTCAGGGGTAGAGCGTTTCCTTGGTAAGGAAGAGGTCACGAGTTCAATTCTCGTCATTGGCTCAATTAAGGTATAAATTTGTACACTAATATAAACTAAGAATAAAATACATTAAACATGGCAAAGGAAACTTTCGATCGTTCCAAACCGCACTTAAATATAGGTACTATTGGACACGTGGATCACGGTAAAACTACATTGACTGCTGCTATTACTACTGTTTTGGCAAATGCAGGTCTTTCTGAATTGAGAAGTTTCGATTCTATCGATAACGCTCCTGAGGAAAAAGAAAGAGGTATTACAATTAACACTTCACACGTAGAGTATTCTACAGCTAACCGTCACTATGCACACGTTGACTGTCCTGGTCACGCGGATTACGTAAAGAACATGGTTACTGGTGCTGCTCAAATGGATGGTGCTATATTAGTTGTTGCTGCTACAGATGGTCCTATGCCACAAACACGTGAGCATATCTTATTAGGTCGTCAGGTTGGTATTCCAAGAATCGTTGTATTCATGAACAAAGTGGATATGGTTGATGATGAGGAGTTGATTGAGCTTGTTGAAATGGAGGTAAGAGAATTGCTTTCTTTTTACGAGTATGATGGTGATAATGGACCTGTAATCGCTGGTTCTGCATTAGGTGCATTGAACGGTGAGCAAAAGTGGGTTGATACTGTGATGGAATTGATGGCTGCTGTTGATGATTGGATCGAGCTTCCTAAAAGAGATGTTGATAAGGATTTCTTAATGCCTGTTGAAGATGTATTTACTATTACTGGTCGTGGTACTGTTGCAACTGGTCGTATAGAAACTGGTATTGCTAACACTGGTGATCCTGTTGAGATTATTGGTATGGGTGCTGAGAAATTGAACTCTACTATTACTGGGGTTGAAATGTTTCGTAAGATATTAGATAGAGGTGAGGCTGGTGATAACGTAGGTATCTTGTTAAGAGGTATTGAAAAGTCTCAAATTAGCCGTGGTATGGTAATCTGTAAGCCAGGTTCTGTTAAGCCACATGCTAAATTTGAAGCTGAGGTTTACGTATTGAAAAAAGAAGAAGGTGGTCGTCATACGCCATTCCATAATAACTATCGTCCACAGTTCTACGTAAGAACAACGGATGTAACAGGTAATATTGCACTTCCTTCAGGAGTTGAAATGGTTATGCCTGGTGATAACTTAACAATTACAGTTGAATTGATTCAGCCAATCGCATTGAGCGTAGGTCTTCGTTTCGCTATCCGTGAAGGTGGTAGAACAGTAGGTGCTGGTCAAGTAACTAAGATTATAGATTAATTTTAATCTAAAATAAGTATTGTGTATAAGGGTGTCCTGCTCAAGCGGGACACCTTTACATGCAAATAATAGAATACGTGATTTAATTATCGCTATTCATACGGGTGTAGCTCAGTTGGTAGAGCACTGGTCTCCAAAACCAGGTGTCGGGAGTTCGAGTCTCTCCTCCCGTGCCACAATAGAATTTGGAATATAGGTATCCTATTTGTTGAAATTGTAAAAAAAGCATTTAAATGTTCACATATATAAAAGAATCCGTTGAAGAGTTGAGGAATAATGTTACTCTTCCATCACGTGCAGAATCATCTAACTTGATGGTTGTTGTAGCTGTGTTTTCTATCCTTTTTGCTTTGGCGACTTGGGGAGTGGATACGGTCTTTAGTAAAGTGATTAAATCTTATTTCAACTTCGTATTAAACTAATAGGATTATGTCAGAAGTATTGGATAAAAAATGGTACGTTGTAAGAGCTGTTAGTGGTCAAGAGAATAAAATCAAAGGATACATTGAGAGCGAAGTAGAACGTCATGGTTTCTCTGACTATTTAGAAGATGTTCTTGTTCCTACCGAAAAGGTTGTTCAAATCAGAAATGGTAAGAAAATAAACAAAGAAAGGGTTTATTTTCCTGGTTACATTATGATTAAGGCGAACCTTGGTGGTGAAATGGTTCATATTATTAGGTCTATTACAAATGTGATAGGTTTTTTGGGTGAAACTAAAGGAGGGGATCCTGTTCCTTTGAGAAAGAATGAAGTGAACAGAATGCTTGGTAAAGTAGATGAGCTAGCTGTAAATACGGATAGCGTTGCAATTCCATTTGTATTTGGTGAAACTGTAAAAGTAATTGATGGTCCTTTCAATGGCTTCAATGGTACTGTTGAGAAAATAAATGAGGAAAAACGTAAGCTTGAGGTTATGGTGAAGATTTTCGGAAGAAAAACGCCATTAGAGTTGAGTTACATGCAAGTAGAGAAAGTATAAGTATTAGAATAAGTGTTACATACATATAATTAAAGTAGTGTTGCTTCCGTAAACACACTTTCAATTTAATTTTAAACAATGGCAAAAGAAATAGGTAAAGTAGTTAAACTACAAGTTAAGGGAGGTGCAGCGAATCCATCGCCACCGGTTGGACCTGCCTTAGGAGCTGCTGGTGTTAACATAATGGAATTCTGTAAGCAGTTTAATGCTCGTACGCAGGATAAACCAGGTAAGGTATTACCAGTTGTTATCACCGTTTACAAGGATAAGTCTTTCGACTTCGTTGTAAAAACTCCACCGGCGGCAATTCAGCTATTGGAAGCGGCTAAGATTAAAAAAGGATCTGGCGAACCTAACAGAGTAAAATTAGGTAGTGTTACCTGGGACCAAATCAAGGCAATAGCCGAAGATAAAATGGTTGACCTTAATGCATTTACGGTAGAATCCGCTATGAGTATGATAGCTGGTACTGCGCGTTCTATGGGTATGAAGGTAGCAGGAAAAAAACCTTTTTAAAATCTTAAAAGTAATTAAATGGCAAAGTTAACTAAGAAGCAAAGGGAAGCGCACTCCAAAATAGAGAAAGATAAATTATACTCTGTGATGGAAGCTTCAGCTTTAATTAAAGAGATAACCAATACAAAATTCGATGCATCTGTAGATTTAGCTGTTCGTTTGGGTGTAGATCCAAGAAAAGCAAATCAAATGGTTCGTGGTGTGGTAACATTACCTCATGGAACTGGTAAAGATGTTAAGGTTTTGGCTTTGGTAACACCAGACAAAGAGGCAGAGGCTCAAGAAGCAGGTGCTGACTATGTTGGTTTAGATGAGTATTTGGAGAAAATTAAAGGCGGTTGGACAGATGTTGATGTTATCATCACTATGCCAAGTGTTATGGGTAAATTAGGACCTTTAGGTCGTGTATTAGGGCCAAGAGGTTTAATGCCTAATCCAAAAACCGGAACTGTTACTATGGATGTAGCGAAAGCTGTATCTGAGGTTAAAGCAGGTAAAATAGATTTTAAAGTTGATAAAACCGGTATCGTACATGCTGCGATAGGTAAGGCTTCTTTTACTGCCGATAAATTGGCAGATAATGCTAAAGAGTTGTTGGATACTTTGAATAAGATGAAGCCAACTGCGGCAAAGGGTGTTTATATGAAATCAATTTTCATGTCTAGCACAATGAGTCCTAGTTTGCAATTAGATCCAAAGTCAGTTTAACAGCTGGTAGTTAAAAATTAATAGTATGACAAGAGAAGAAAAAGCAACGGTTATAAAAGATTTGACTACGCAGTTGGCAGATAGCAGCACTATATATGTAGCTGATATCTCAGGTTTAGATGCAGGTACGACTTCTGATTTAAGAAGAGCTTGTTTTAAAGCTGATATTAGACTAGCTGTAGTTAAAAATACATTGCTTGCAAAGGCAATGGAAGCTTCTGATAAAGAATTTGGCGAATTACCTGAAACATTAAAAGGGAATACTTCTCTTATGTTTTCAGAGGTTGCCAATGCTCCAGCAAAATTAATAAAGAATTTCAGAAAGAAATCTGATAAGCCTTTGTTGAAAGGAGCTTTTGTAGAAGAAGCAATTTACATAGGTGATGAAAACTTGGATGCTTTAGTTAGCATTAAGTCTAAGGAAGAAATGATTGGAGAAATCATTGGATTATTACAATCTCCAGCTAAGAATGTTATTTCTGGACTTAAATCTGGTGGTGGAAAAATCGCTGGTATCCTTAAAACATTATCTGAAAGATAAGTACGCACAATAAACTAAGTATATTTTAAAAATTTTATTAAACGATAGAAAATGGCAGATTTAAAAGATTTCGCAGAACAATTAGTTAACTTAACAGTTAAAGAAGTAAACGAGTTAGCTGATATATTAAAAGATGAGTATGGTATTGAGCCTGCAGCAGCAGCAGTAGCAGTAGCTGCCGGTGGTGGTGGTGAAGCTGGTGAAGCAGCAGATGAGAAAACTGAATTCGATGTAATATTGAAAGCAGCAGGTGCTTCTAAATTAGCAGTAGTTAAATTGGTTAAGGAATTAACTGGTTTAGGTTTGAAAGATGCGAAAGATATCGTTGATAGCGCGCCAAAAGCTGTTAAAGAAGCAGTTACTAAAGATGAGGCTGAAGGTATCAAAAAATCATTGGAAGAAGCTGGAGCAGAAGTTGAGCTTAAATAATAGCAACAACCATATTACTTTTGGTTTAGGTCTTTGCGCTTTTTGCGTTTAGACCTAAGCCATTTTATAGAATTAGGTATATTAAGAGGTATACTACTCATTTAGTACTCACGATCAAAACACTGTCCGTAGATGTTCACAAATAATACTGAAAGAATAAGCTTCGCTTCCGCAAGAAACACACCGGATTACCCGGATTTCTTAGATATTCAGATTAAATCTTTCCAAGACTTTTTTCAACTAGAGACTAAATCAGATGAAAGAGGTAACGAAGGTCTTTATAACACCTTCATGGAAAATTTTCCAATTACTGATACAAGAAATCAGTTCGTATTGGAATTTTTAGATTATTTCATAGATCCACCAAGATATTCTATTCAAGAATGTATCGAGCGTGGTCTTACTTACAGCGTTCCTTTAAAAGCACGACTTAAATTATATTGTACGGATCCTGAGCATGAGGATTTCGAAACAATTGTACAAGATGTTTATTTAGGTACGATTCCTTACATGACTCCAAGTGGTACCTTTGTTATCAATGGTGCAGAAAGGGTTGTTGTTTCTCAGTTACACCGTTCTCCTGGTGTATTCTTTGGGCAGTCTTTCCATGCAAATGGAACAAAATTATATTCTGCTAGGGTAATTCCTTTTAAAGGTTCTTGGATAGAATTCGCTACCGATATTAATGGCGTTATGTATGCTTATATCGATAGAAAGAAAAAATTACCGGTTACTACATTGTTCAGGGCTATTGGTTTTGAGCGTGATAAGG
This sequence comes from Maribacter sp. R86514, assembly GCF_044597005.1. NCBI lineage: Bacteria > Pseudomonadati > Bacteroidota > Flavobacteriia > Flavobacteriales > Flavobacteriaceae > Maribacter > Maribacter sp. R86514. The sequence continues at coordinate 175,802 of NZ_CP138999.1, forward strand.
ATATATTAGAGATTTTCGACCTATCGGAAGAAGTTAAGGTTTCTAATGCCGGACTTAAAAAAGTACTTGGTCGTAAATTAGCGGCAAGAGTTTTGAACACTTGGCACGAGGATTTTGTTGATGAGGATACTGGTGAGGTTGTATCGATCGAGCGTAATGAGATTGTACTTGATAGAGATACCATCCTTGAAAAAGAGCATATTGCTGAAATTATTGATGCAGATGTAAAAACTATTCTTTTACATAAAGAGAATAATGCGCAATCTGATTATGCTATAATTCATAATACACTACAGAAAGATCCAACGAACTCTGAAAAAGAAGCAGTTGAGCATATCTATCGTCAATTACGTAATGCTGAGCCGCCAGATGAGGAAACAGCACGTGGTATTATAGATAAATTATTCTTCTCTGATCAACGTTACAACTTAGGTGAAGTTGGTCGTTATAGAATGAACAAAAAATTACAGTTGGATATTGGAATGGACAAGCAAGTCTTGACTAAGGAAGATATCATAACTATTATTAAATATTTAATTGAGTTAATTAACTCAAAAGCAGAGATTGATGATATTGATCACTTGTCTAACCGTCGTGTTAGAACAGTAGGTGAGCAATTGTCTTCTCAATTCGGTGTTGGTCTTGCGCGTATGGCAAGAACAATCCGTGAACGTATGAACGTTCGTGATAATGAGGTATTTACACCTATAGATTTAATTAATGCTAAGACATTGTCTTCAGTTATTAATTCTTTCTTTGGTACAAACCAGTTATCTCAGTTTATGGATCAAACAAATCCGTTAGCAGAGATTACGCACAAAAGAAGATTATCTGCATTAGGTCCAGGTGGTTTATCTAGAGAGCGCGCAGGTTTCGAAGTACGTGATGTTCACTATACACACTACGGTCGTTTATGTCCTATTGAAACTCCAGAAGGTCCGAACATTGGTTTGATATCTTCTTTATCTGTATTTGCGAAAGTAAATCCGATGGGCTTCTTAGAGACACCATATAGAAAAGTTACAGATTCTGTAGTAGACTATAAGAATTTCGCATATTTAAGTGCTGAGGAGGAAGAGGGAATGAAAATCGCGCAAGCGAATATTCCTATGAAAGAAGACGGTACAATCGATGCTGAAAAGGTTATTGCAAGAGAAGAAGGTGATTTCCCTGTTGTAGATCCATCAGAAATTCAATATACCGATGTTGCTCCTAATCAAATTGCATCTATTTCTGCATCTTTAATTCCTTTCTTGGAACATGATGATGCGAACAGGGCTTTGATGGGATCTAACATGATGCGTCAGGCAGTTCCATTATTAAAACCACAATCACCAATTGTTGGTACAGGTTTGGAGCGTCAAGTAGCTTCAGATTCAAGAGTATTGATCAATGCTGAAGGTGATGGTGTAATTGAATACGTAGATGCACAGAAAGTTACTATCAAGTATGATAGAACTGATGAAGAAAGATTAATCAGTTTCGAAGAAGATAGTAAGACTTATTTCTTGGTGAAGTTTAGAAAGACCAACCAAGGAACAAACATTAACCTAAAACCAATTGTACAAGTTGGTGATAGAGTTAAAAAAGGTCAAGTTCTTTGTGAAGGTTATGCAACTGAAAAAGGTGAATTAGCATTAGGTAGAAACTTAACAGTGGCGTTTATGCCATGGAAAGGATATAACTTTGAGGATGCAATTGTAATTTCTGAAAAAGTTGTTCGTGATGATATTTTCACGTCTATTCACGTTGATGAGTATTCTTTAGATGTTAGAGATACTAAATTAGGAGCAGAAGAGCTAACGCATGACATACCTAACGTTTCAGAAGAGGCTACAAAAGACCTTGATGAAAATGGTATGATTAGAATTGGAGCAGAGGTTAAGCCTGGTGATATTTTAATTGGTAAGATTACTCCTAAAGGAGAGTCGGATCCAACTCCAGAAGAAAAATTATTACGTGCTATTTTTGGTGACAAGGCTGGTGATGTAAAAGATGCTTCGTTAAAAGCTTCACCTTCATTAAGAGGTGTGGTAATCGATAAGAAATTATTCTCTAGATCTGTAAAAGATAAGAGAAAGCGTTCTGAAGATAAAGAAGAGTTATCTAAACTGGAATTAGAATATGAAGTAAAATTCCAAGAATTGAAAGATATTCTTGTTGAGAAATTATTTACTATTGTTAATGGTAAAACTTCTCAAGGTGTTCTAAATGATTTAGGTGAAGAAGTATTGCCTAAGGGTAAGAAGTATACGATGAAAATGTTGAACTCTGTTGATGATTTCGCTCACTTAGTTGGTGGAAGCTGGACAACGGATAGCGATACAAATTCATTAGTAGCTGATTTACTTCATAACTATAAAATCAAGCTTAACGATTTACAAGGTAACTTGAGAAGAGATAAGTTTACAATATCTGTTGGTGATGAATTGCCGGCCGGTATTATGAAGTTGGCTAAAGTCTATATTGCTAAAAAGCGTAAGCTTAAAGTTGGTGATAAGATGGCAGGTAGACACGGTAATAAAGGTATTGTATCTAGAATAGTGCGTCATGAAGATATGCCGTTCTTGGAAGATGGAACTCCTGTTGATATCGTTCTTAATCCACTGGGTGTACCTTCTCGTATGAACATTGGACAGATTTATGAAACTGTATTAGGTTGGGCTGGGCTTAAACTTGGTAGAAAGTACGCGACTCCAATTTTTGATGGTGCTACTTTAGATCAAATTAATGCTTATACTGACGAAGCAGGTATTCCAAGATTTGGTCATACATACTTATATGATGGTGGAACTGGACAACGTTTTGATCAACCTGCAACGGTAGGTGTGATTTATATGTTGAAACTTGGACACATGGTAGATGATAAGATGCATGCTCGTTCAATAGGACCATACTCTTTAATTACACAACAACCATTGGGTGGTAAAGCTCAATTTGGTGGTCAACGTTTTGGAGAAATGGAAGTTTGGGCACTTGAGGCATATGGTGCATCTGCAACTTTACGTGAGATTTTAACGGTTAAATCTGATGATGTTATCGGAAGAGCTAAAACCTATGAGTCTATCGTTAAAGGAGAGACAATGCCAGAACCTGGTTTACCAGAATCTTTCAACGTTTTAATGCACGAACTTAAAGGATTAGGTTTGGATATTAGACTTGAGGAATAGTTCAATATTTTATATTGAAGAACTATTAAGTAAAACAAATTAAAACATTATCAGCACGCTATTATGGCTAGAATAAAAGATAATAACCCAGTAAAAAGGTTCGATAAAATTTCAATAGGATTAGCTTCGCCAGAATCTATTTTGGCAGAGTCTAGAGGTGAAGTTTTAAAGCCTGAAACAATTAACTATAGAACTCACAAACCAGAACGTGATGGTTTATTCTGTGAGCGTATTTTTGGTCCTGTGAAGGATTATGAATGTGCTTGTGGTAAATACAAGCGTATTCGTTACCGTGGGATCGTATGTGACCGTTGTGGTGTAGAGGTTACAGAGAAAAAAGTTCGTAGAGATCGTGTAGGTCATATTAACTTGGTAGTACCGGTTGCTCATATCTGGTATTTCCGTTCTTTACCAAATAAAATAGGATACTTATTAGGTTTGCCGTCCAAGAAATTGGATATGATAATTTACTACGAACGTTACGTAGTAATTCAGCCAGGTATAGCTAAAGGTCCTGAGGGTGAGGAAATCCAAAAAATGGATTTCTTGACAGAAGAAGAGTATTTAAATATTATTGATACTATTCCTCAAGAAAATCAATACTTAGAAGATTCTGACCCAAACAAGTTTATTGCTAAAATGGGAGCAGAGTGTCTAATTGATTTGTTAGGTAGAATTAATCTTAAAGAGCTTTCTTTTGAGCTAAGACATAAGGCAAACACAGAAACTTCTAAGCAACGTAAAACGGAAGCTTTAAAACGTTTGCAAGTTGTTGAAGCTTTAAGAGAATCTCAAGAAAATAGAGAAAACGAGCCAGAATGGATGATCATGAAAGTAATTCCGGTTATACCACCAGAATTACGTCCATTAGTGCCATTAGATGGTGGTCGTTTTGCAACTTCAGATTTAAATGATCTTTACAGAAGGGTTATTATCCGTAACAACCGTTTAAAAAGATTAGTTGAAATAAAAGCACCAGAAGTTATTCTTAGAAATGAGAAACGTATGCTTCAGGAAGCTGTCGATTCTTTATTTGATAATACAAGAAAGGCATCTGCTGTAAAAACAGAATCTAACAGACCGTTAAAGTCACTTTCAGATTCATTAAAAGGTAAGCAAGGTCGTTTCCGTCAAAACTTACTTGGAAAGCGTGTTGATTATTCTGCACGTTCGGTAATTGTTGTTGGACCTGAATTGAACTTATATGAATGTGGTCTTCCAAAAGATATGGCTGCTGAATTATACAAGCCTTTTGTAATCAGAAAACTGATAGAAAGAGGTATTGTAAAAACAGTAAAGTCCGCTAAGAAAATTATAGACAAAAAAGAGCCTGTAGTTTGGGATATTTTAGAGAATGTATTGAAAGGTCACCCAGTTTTATTAAACAGGGCTCCTACATTACACCGTTTGGGTATTCAAGCATTCCAACCTAAATTAATAGAAGGTAAAGCAATTCGTCTTCACCCATTGGCATGTACTGCATTTAATGCGGATTTTGATGGGGATCAAATGGCGGTTCACTTACCATTAGGACCAGAAGCAATTTTAGAAGCACAACTATTGATGCTTGCTTCTCAAAACATATTAAACCCTGCTAATGGTTCACCTATTACAGTACCATCACAGGATATGGTCTTGGGTCTGTATTATATGACCAAAGAGCGTAAATCAACACCAGAAGTGCCAATTATCGGTGAAGGTTTAACATTTTACTCAGCAGAAGAGGTGGAGATTGCTTTTAATGAAGGTATGGTAAATCTTAATGCAGGTATAAAAGTTAGAGCGAAGGATTTTAATGAAGAAGGAGAGCTGGTTTATAAAATTATACCTACAACTGTTGGTCGTGTATTATTCAACAATCACGTACCAGAAGAAGCAGGTTTTATTAATCAGGTATTAAACAAGAAAGCCTTAAGAAATATTATTGGTGATATTTTAGCGGTAACTAGTGTTCCTGTTACAGCTGCATTCTTGGATAAGATTAAGACTATGGGTTATGAATTCGCTTTCAAAGGTGGATTGTCCTTTAGTTTAGGGGATATTATTATTCCTGCTGAAAAAATGGACATGATTGGTGAAGCCAATGTTCAGGTTGATGGTATTATGGCCAATTATAATATGGGTCTTATTACTAACAATGAAAGATATAATCAGGTTATTGATGTTTGGACATCTACTAACGCTCAATTAACAGAGTTGGCGATGAAACGTATCCGTGAGGATCAGCAAGGTTTCAACTCGGTGTATATGATGCTTGATTCTGGTGCAAGGGGTTCTAAAGAACAAATTCGTCAGTTAACAGGTATGCGTGGTTTGATGGCTAAGCCTAAAAAATCTACTGCCGGTGGTGGGGAGATTATTGAAAACCCGATTCTTTCTAACTTTAAAGAAGGTCTTTCTATTCTTGAGTACTTTATTTCTACTCACGGTGCTCGTAAGGGTCTTGCGGATACCGCTTTGAAAACGGCAGATGCTGGTTACTTAACAAGAAGATTGGTAGATGTTTCTCAAGATGTTATTATTAACACTGAAGACTGTGGAACATTAAGAGGTGTAGAAGTTCAGGCGCTTAAGAAGAATGAAGAAATCGTTGAAAGCTTAGGTGAAAGAATTTTAGGTCGTGTATCATTACATGATGTATATAACCCAATGACCGAAGAATTGGTTCTTCAAGCTGGTCAGCAAATAATGGAAGCTGATGTGAAGAGAGTTGAAGCATCTCCGATTGAGAAAATCGAAGTACGTTCTGCTCTTACTTGTGAAGCTGAAAAAGGAATTTGTGCTAAATGTTACGGAAGAAACCTTTCAACCAATAAAATGGTACAAAGAGGTGAGGCCGTAGGTGTTGTTGCTGCTCAGTCAATTGGTGAGCCTGGTACACAGCTTACACTTAGAACATTCCACGTAGGTGGTATTGCAGGTAACATTTCTGAAGATAACAAGCTAGAAGTAAGATTCTCCGGTGTTGCTGAAATTGAAGATTTAAGAACAGTTACTGGTGAAGGTTCAGATGGTAATCCTGCTGAAATCGTAATCTCTAGAACTAGTGAAATAAAAGTTGTTGATGCCAAAACTGGTATTACTTTAAGTACAAGTAATATTCCTTACGGTTCGCAATTGTTCATTAAAAATGGAGCTAAGGTTGCTAAAGGAGATGTAATCTGTTCTTGGGATCCATATAACGGTGTTATCGTTTCAGAATTCCCAGGTAAAATTGCTTACGAGAATATAGAACAAGGTGTAACTTATCAAGTTGAAATCGATGAGCAAACCGGTTTCCAAGAAAAAGTAATTTCTGAATCTAGAAACAAGAAGTTGATACCAACATTATTGATTCAAGATGCTAAAGGTGAAACTTTACGTTCGTACAACCTACCTGTAGGTTCTCATATTATGGTAGATGATGGAGATAAGATTAAGGAAGGTAAGACTCTGGTTAAGATTCCGCGTAAATCTGCTAAGGCAGGTGATATTACAGGTGGTCTTCCAAGAGTTACTGAATTATTCGAAGCAAGAAATCCTTCAAACCCAGCTGTAGTATCTGAAATAGATGGTGTAGTTTCTTTTGGTAAGATTAAAAGAGGTAATAGAGAAATTATCATTGAATCTAAATTAGGCGAGGTTAAGAAATATCTAGTGAAACTTTCTAATCAAATCTTAGTACAAGAAAACGATTATGTTAGAGCTGGTATGCCACTGTCTGATGGTTCTATTACTCCAGAAGATATCTTGGCTATTAAAGGACCATCGGCTGTTCAACAGTATTTGGTGAATGAAGTTCAGGAAGTTTATAGATTACAAGGTGTGAAGATTAATGATAAACACTTTGAGGTCGTTGTTAGACAAATGATGCGTAAAGTAAGAATTCAAGATCCAGGTGATACAATCTTCTTAGAGAATCAATTGATTCATAAAGATGATTTCATTAGAGAAAATGATGAAATCTTTGGTAAGAAAGTAGTAATGGAAGCAGGTGATTCTGATAACCTTAAACCAGGTCAAATTGTTACTCCTAGAGAGTTAAGAGATGAAAATTCTTTATTGAGACGTGGAGATAAGGCATTGGTTGAAGCTAGAGATGCTGTTTCAGCAACTGCAACTCCAATACTACAAGGTATTACAAGGGCATCGTTACAGACGAAATCATTTATTTCTGCTGCATCGTTCCAAGAAACGACTAAAGTGTTAAATGAAGCTGCTGTAAGTGGTAAGATTGATACATTGGAAGGTCTTAAGGAGAATGTTATTGTTGGTCATAAGATTCCGGCTGGTACGGGTATGAGAGACTATGATAGCATTATTGTAGGATCCAAAGAGGAATATGATGAAATAATGGCCAGAAAAGAGGCATTAAGATTCTAATTTTATACTAACCCTCAAATTTTATTTGGGGGTTATTTTTTTAATTAAACTATAATATGAGTGACAATAAGAATCCGAGTCAAAAACAAATTAATATTGAATTGGATGAGAAGTTGGCAGAAGGAATTTATTCTAATCTAGCTATAATTAATCATTCAGTTTCTGAATTTGTAGTTGATTTTATTAGTATGATGCCAGGAGCTCCAAAGGCAAAGGTTAAGAGTAGAATTATACTTACCCCGCAACATGCTAAGAAATTTTTAAAAGCATTGAATGATAATGTACAACGGTTTGAAAAAGCTAATGGTACAATAAAGGATTATGAACAACCTTCAATACCAATGAATTTTGGTCCGACTGGTGAAGCATAAAAAAAGCCCAACTTTATAAGTTGGGCTTTTTTTATTCGAATTCAGAGGTAAAGTGTAGTTTTACAGATGGATATTTTTGCTGCGTCATTTGCAGGGAGAATTGGGAATCTGCTAAAAACACTAATTGACCTTTTTTGTCCTTTGCCAAGAATTTTTGTTTTACACGTTCAAATTCTTTGAACTCATCTGTTTTTCTGTTTTCTGTGCCTACCCAACATGCTTTATAAACATTAAAGTTCTCGTAACTACATTTAGCTCCATATTCATGTTCCAATCTATATTGAATAACTTCAAATTGTAAAGCACCTACAGTTCCAATAACTTTTCTACCATTTAATTCAAGAGTAAACAATTGAGCTACACCTTCATCCATTAATTGGTCAATACCTTTGTAGAGTTGTTTGGACTTCATAGGATCGGCATTGTTAATATACCTAAAATGTTCGGGAGAAAAGCTTGGAATGCCTTTGTAATGTAGACTTTCGCCTTCTGTTAAGGTGTCTCCAATTTTAAAATTACCTGTATCATGCAACCCTACAATATCTCCTGGGTATGAAATATCTACAATTTCTTTCTTTTCGGCAAAAAATGCATTAGGACTTGAGAACTTTAATTTTTTTCCATTCCTAACATGTAAGTAAGGCTTATTTCTTTCAAAGGTGCCAGACACGATTTTAATGAAAGCTAACCTATCTCTATGCTTAGGATCCATGTTTGCATGGATTTTAAAAACAAAACCTGTCATTTCCTTTTCATTTGCTTCAACAAGACGCTCTTCTGCATTTTTTGAACGTGGGGTAGGTGCTATATGAACAAAACAGTCTAATAGCTCTCTAACACCAAAATTGTTCAACGCAGAACCAAAGAATACAGGTTGTTGGTCACCTTTAAGATATAGTTCTTTGTCAAAACTTGGGTAAACACCCCAAACCAATTCTAAATTGTCTCTTAATTCAGATGCTGCTTTACTTCCTATAATTTTATCTAACTCCGGATTTGCAACATCGTCAAAAGCAATAGTCTCTTCAATGTTCTTTTTGCTATCACCGCTAAAGAGATTGATATTTTTTTCAAAAATGTTGTATATACCTTTAAAATCATAACCCATGCCAATAGGAAAACTCAGAGGAGTAACTGAAAGTCCTAATTTTTGTTCTAATTCATCTAATAGGTCAAAGGCATCTTGCCCTTCTCTATCCAACTTATTAATGAATACCAGCATTGGTATTTTACGCATCCTACAAACTTCAACGAGTTTTACGGTTTGCTCTTCAACACCCTTGGCAACATCAATAACAACAATTACACTATCAACTGCAGTTAAAGTTCTAAAAGTATCTTCAGCAAAGTCTTTGTGACCTGGGGTGTCAAGAATGTTGATTTTCTTGTCCTTATAATTAAAAGCAAGAACAGAAGTGGCTACAGAAATACCTCTTTGTCTTTCAATTTCCATGAAATCACTGGTAGCGGTTTTTTTTATTTTATTGTTTTTAACAGCTCCCGCTTCTTGAATTGCACCACCAAAAAGTAATAATTTTTCAGTTAATGTAGTTTTACCTGCATCTGGGTGAGAAATTATTCCAAAAGTTCTTCTACGTGCTATTTGTTGCTTAAAGGTCATATTCAAAATTTGTACAAAAGTAATACAAATTCAATTCTTAAGATTTATGAAATTTTGCTGAAAGGGAAAATTTATTTTATTGTGTATAAAACTGATTAACTGTGAGTTACGTGCTAATATGTAAATAAAGTATCTATTGTTTGATTTTTTATAGTCTTTTATTAAGAATTCCTCGTAAATACTATTGAAATGTTAAATATTCTTAATTAATTTTTACCCTTGTTCTGTCGATTACCCCTTTATTCCCTTGGTTAATCGAAAAAGAATTTGAGTTGATTCAATTATAATATATCTTAGCATCGTTAAATAAGACAGCCCCACTTTCTTATAACGAACATTAAAAAAAAACACTGCCAAATGCCATGGTGATTAGTAAAACACTAACACTTATGGGTAAAATTACTTTTAAATTACGCTATCCTTTTTTGATAAAAGGTTTTCTTCTTATTACTTCGTTATTTTTAACGTTGTCTTTCTCTTCTGTTAATACGGTAGAATATAATTCTTTAAATATGTATTCCGCGGATACCGATGGGGATGGGATTTTCGATTCGGAAGATATTGATGATGATGGTGATGGTATAATTGATTCGAAAGAAGATATGAATCTTGACGGTGATTTCAATCATCAAACAAATTCAACTGATACAGACGGGGACAATATTCCAGATTATTTGGATATAGATTCTGATAATGACGGAATTTTGGACAGTATTGAAGCTCAGGTTTCAAATAATATTATATTCCCATCAGGTATAGATGTTGATCAAAATGGTTTGGATGACGGATATGAATCCTCGCCTGGAAACGGTGAAGGTCTTGTTCCTGTAGATACTGATTTAGATAGTGTTCCTGATTATTTAGATGTAGACTCAGATAATGATGGTATATTAGATAATCTGGAATCTAGTGAGCTTAGTACAGATTTTGATTGTGATACGGTACCAGAGTTAAATTTTAGTAATGCTCCTACTTTGGAATCTGGAGAGAGCCTAAGTGAAGGTGCTATCTATAGGTTTTCAAATATATCAGAAAATCTTGATGCGTTGGTAACAATTGAAAAAATTGTAAATGGGCAAATAAGTACTTTAGATCAAAATTCTGTTGATCCAGAATTCTTCAAACCAGAAATCCAATTTACCACTACCGATTTGGTAAGAAGGCCTTATGTTGATTTACGTATTTCAATGGTAAAAACAGGAACTACGGAAAAAGCTTTTTTAGACGAATTGATAGCTAATTTTATTGATGTTGATGGTAATAATCAATATCAAGAATTTAATAGATTTGATACCCCAGCTAGTTATACTTACGACAATCCAACTGATGTTGGTATTAATTATACCTCAGGAGGTTTATTAATTAATGGTGGAATGAGTGAATATGATGGTATTTCAAATTTAAATCCTTCGGTAAATGTAGCAGTAGAATTTGTAAATATAAATACGTTCGTTTTTCGCTTTGGCATAGAAACTCAGACTTTAGATAATTTTACTACCAATGTGCCTAGGCAATCAGGAATTCAATTTTCTTGTTTAGATAATTTTGTAAACCCTCAAACAGTTTCTTTTAGTGAAGATGTAGATTCTGATAATGATGGTTATCCAGATAGATTGGATATTGATTCTGATAATGATGGTATCCCAGATAATGTAGAAGCTCAGACTACTGAAGGTTATGTGTTACCTATTGGTCTTGATGATGATGGTGATGGTCTTGACAATGCTTATGATACAAACGATGCAGAAGGACTTATGCCTGTTAATACCGACGGTACGGACACTGAGGATTATATCGATTTGGATAGTGAAAACGATTCTGTACCGGATAATAATGAGGGTAATGACTTCAACTTTGACGGAATTCCTGATCAGACCTTTACAGGTGTAGATACGGATGGTGACGGACTTGACGATGGTTACGAAGGTTCTGACGTGAACGATGGTTTCGATGTAAACGATGAGATAAACGATCCGGCGAACGATCTTCCCGATACGGATGGTACCGAAGATGTAAATTACCGTGATCTTGATGATGATGGCGATAGTATCGATACTCCGTACGAGGACGCAAACAATGATGGCGATCCTACCAACGATGATAGCGATAATGACGGTATACCTGATTATTTAGATCCTAACAGTCCTGGACCTGATACCGATGGTGATGGGGTTCCTGACAGTGCTGACCTCGATGATGATAACGATGGTATCTTGGACAGTGTCGAAGACCCTAATTTAGATGGTGACAACGACCCATTGTCAGATCCTTTGGATACTGATAATGATGGATTACCGAACCATTTGGATATCGATAGCGACGATGATGGCATTCCGGATAATGTTGAGGCACAGACAACGGAAGGTTATATAGCGCCAAACGAGGACGATGCCGCAACGTATGCTTCGAACGATGGTGTCAATAGCGCATATCCTGATGGACTTACACCTGTAAATACGGACGATACGGACACTGAGGATTATATCGACTTGGATAGTGATAATGATTTAGTTTTTGATAACAACGAGGGTAACGACTTCAACTTTGACGGAATTCCCGATCAGACCTATACAGGTATGGATACGGATGGTGACGGACTTGACGATGGTTACGAGGGTTCTGATGTGAACGATGGTTTCGATGTAAACGATGAGATAGACGATCCGGCGAACGATCTTCCCGATACGGATGGTACGGAAGATGTAAATTACCGTGATCTTGATGATGATGGCGATGGTATCGATACTCCGGACGAGGACGCGAACAATGATGGCGACCCTACCAACGATGATAGCGATAATGATGGCACTCCGGACTATTTAGATCCTGATAGTGTACCTATGGAAGATTTGGATGCTATTGATGATATAGTTTCTACACCTGTGGATACTCCAATAGAAATCGATATTCTTGACAATGATTTTGGTATTCCTACAGATGGTACTTTATCGGTAACCGATCCGGCAAACGGAACGGTTGAAATCAACGATGGTGGTACACCTGATGATATTTCAGATGATACAATTACGTACACTCCAAATGATGGTTTTGAAGGAACCGATGTAATAGAGTATACAGTGTGTGATGCGGAAGGTAATTGCGATACTGCTACGGTAACTATAACTGTAGGAGAGCCTGTTACTCTTGATGTTGTAGATGATTCTGTTTCAACGCCAGTAGATACTCCAATAGAAATCAATATTCTTGACAATGATTTTGGGATTCCAACCGACGGAACTTTAACGGTAACCGATCCGTCTAACGGAACGGTTGAAATCAACGACGGAGGTACACCTGATGATATTTCAGATGATACAATTACGTACACTCCAAATGATGGTTTTGAAGGAACCGATGTAATAGAGTATACAGTGTGTGATGCGGAAGGTAATTGCGATACTGCTACGGTAACTATTACTGTAGGGGAGCCTGTTGCTCTTGATGTTGTAGATGATTCTGTTTCAACGCCAATAGATACTCCAATAGAAATCGATATTCTTGATAATGATTTTGGTATTCCTTCGGATGGTACGTTAACGGTAACTGATCCGGCAAACGGAACGATTGAAATCAACGATGGTGGTACACCTGATGATATATCAGACGATACGATCACATATACTCCAAATGATGGATTCGAAGGAACCGATGTAATACAGTATACCGTTTGCGATGCGGAAGGTAATTGTGATACGGCTACGGTAGAAATATTGGTTGTAGATAATGATGCTACAGACTCAGATGATAGTCCTATTGAAGTAAATCAAATGGTGACTCCAAATGGTGATGGTAAAAATGAATTCCTATTCATTAGAGGGGTAGATAAAATTCGTAGTAGTACTTTAAAAATCTTTAATAGATGGGGTGTTGCTGTTTACGAAGGTGAAAATTATAATAATCAAAATAATGTATTTGATGGTAGGTCAAGAGGAAGGTCTACTTTAAGTACAGATGATTATCTTCCAGCCGGAATATATTTCTATATATTTGATTATACTACCTTTGACGGAGAAAGCAAAGTAGATAGTGAATATCTTTATATTAGTCGATAATAGTTTATAAAATATGAATATTAAAAATAAGTTCTTAATTCTATTCGGAGGTTTGTTGCTGATATTTAGTAGCGCCATTGCCCAACAAGATGCCCAGTATACTCAGTATATGTTTAATACAATGAGTGTTAATCCTGCTTACGCGGGCTCAAGGGGTCAGTTGAGTTTAACAGGGCTGCATAGATCCCAATGGGTAGGTTTGGAAGGAGCACCTTCAACACAGACATTTAATATTCAGTCGCCTATTAGAAATAGTAAACTAGGGTATGGATTTTCAATTGTAAATGATAAAATAGGTGAAGGTGCCGTTCAAGAGACTTATTTTGATGCTGTTCTTTCCTATACCATAGATGTATCTGCCGAGGGTAAATTATCATTTGGATTAAAGGCCGGTGGTAATTTAATGAATTTAGACTTTAGTCAGCTTCGAAATTTTGATGAGGAAGTTGTAAGAACTGATAATATTGAAAACAGGTTTTCACCTAATGTAGGTGTGGGTCTTTATTACCATTCATCTAAGTTTTACGCAGGTCTTTCTGCACCTAACTTATTTCAAACTGAGCATTTTGATAGTTCGCAACGAGATGCAAATGATACTCAGTTTTTATCTAAAGACAGAATTAACTTCTATTTAATTACAGGTTATGTATTCGATTTGAATGGAAACCTAAAATTTAAACCGGCTTTATTGACTAAAGTAGTAGGAGGAGCTCCTTTGCAAGTTGATTTTTCTGCAAACTTTATGTTTAATGAAAAATTTACCTTAGGTGCTGCTTACAGGTGGGATGCTGCTGTTAGTGCAATGGCAGGATTTCAAATTTCAGATCAATTCATGATTGGTTTGGCGTACGATAGGGAAACTACAGATTTGGGTGGTACACAGTTTAACGACGGATCATTTGAAGTACTCTTAAGATATGAATTGGTAAAATCTTTTCAAAAATTGGTTTCACCTCGTTTTTTCTAAATGGCAAACTCACATATGAAGCATACAGTAAAATTTTTAATAATAGCCTTATTGTTTATTCAAGGATTAGTTAATGCTCAAGAGCGACTAATTCAAAAAGGTAATGAAAAGTTTGATTCATATTCTTTTAGCCCTGCTATAGATATCTATAAAAAGGTAATGGACAAGGGATATGTTTCTGCAGATTTATTAAGAAAATTAGGAAATTCATATTATTATAATGCAGACTATACCGATGCTGCAGAAACGTATAAGAAGTTAGTGGCTGACTACGCTTCAGAGGTAACACCAGAAGATTATTTTAAATATGCCCAATCATTAAAGACAATAGGTGAGTATGATACTTCTAAATCTATAATGAATAAATTTATAGAAGTAACTTCTAGTGATGTTCGCGCTACGACATTTGATGAAGATCGAGATTTTATGTCGGAAATTGAGGAGAATTCAGGTAGATATAATTTAGGTCCTTTTGAATATAATTCACCTTATTCAGATTTTGCACCATCTTTTTATAAGGAAGGATTAATTTTTTCTTCTGATAGGGATACTGGTAACTTTGCAAGATATCGTCACACTTGGAATGCAAAAGATTTTTTAGATTTATATGTAGTAAATGCAGATAGTTCATCGATCGATCATGTAAAAAAAATAGATGAAAATATAAATACACGCTATCACGAATCTACATCTGTAGTTACCAAAGATGGTCAAACAATGTATTTTACTCGAAACAACTCTGAGAAAAGCAAAACGGTAAAAGATGATAAAGGCATTGTTCGATTAAAAATTTTAAGAGCTGTATTAACTGACGAGGGTGTATGGGGAGAAGTGGAAGAACTACCTTTTAATAGCGATTCTTATTCCACTGCCAATCCGGCTTTAAGTCCAGATGAAAAAACTTTATATTTTGTTTCTGATATGCCTGGTACCCTTGGTGCTTCAGATTTATATATGGTGTCAATTAATGAAGACCGTACATTTGGTACACCTCAAAATTTAGGTTCAAATATTAATACTGAAGCAAGAGAAACATTTCCTTATATAACCAGTGAAGAGATATTGTATTTTTCTTCAGATGGGCATCCAGGGTTAGGGGGATTAGATGTATTTGCTACCAAAATTAAAAGACAAGATTTTACGGGAAAGGTTTTAAATGTTGGTAAACCTGTAAATAGTAATAGTGATGATTTCACTTTTATTTTTAATGAAGAGTTGAGAACAGGTTATGTAGCATCTAATCGTGTAGAAGGCTTGGGTTATGATGATATATATAGTTTTACAGAGACTAGACCGTTAGAGTTTGATTGTATTCAGAAAATTACGGGAACTGTAAGAGATAAAATTTCAAATGAAGTATTAGTTGGAGCAACTGTTAAGGTTATTGATGAAGATAACAAAGAAGTTTTATCTACAATTACCGATTCAGATGGTAATTACAACTTAGAATTAGATTGCAATAAAGGAAATTTCGTAAGAGCTTTAAAAGAAGGTTACGTTCCATTTGAAGAATATATAGGTACATCCGACGGTAAACCAAAGATTATCGATTTTTATCTTGAAAGAGATAATATTACAGCAGGTTTCGGTGATGACCTGTCTAAACTTCTTCAATTGAGTACCATTTATTTTGATTTCGATAAATACAATATCAGAAAAGATTCAGAAGTTGAAATTGAAAAGGTGATTGCTGCTATGGAAAAATACCCTAGTTTAAAATTAAAGGTCAATGCGCACACTGACAGTAGAGGTACCGAAGAATATAACCTTTGGTTGTCAGGTAAAAGAGCAGAATCTACAGTGAACTATATGATCAAAAAAGGAATATCAAAAGACAGATTGGTAAGTGAAGGTTTTGGAGAAACTAAATTACTAAATGAGTGTTCAGATGGTGTTAAATGTTCTGCAGCAAAGCATGATGTTAATAGAAGGTCAGAGTTTATAATATTAGAATAAACTACATTTAATTTTTAAGAAATAGAAAGCAGTTACCTAATGGTAGCTGCTTTTTTTTATACGTTAAAGTTAATTTTAACAGTCTATTATGGTGCTTATACATTGGTTTGATAGGCGTTCACTCTAGCTTTTATGAATTATACAACATAATTTTCATTTCAAGCTACTGTATCTCTATTTTTGAACGTGAAATAATTTTGTTTTAACGCTAACCAAAGGTTAAATTTTGATTAATAAAATATCATTAACGTTTATACTCTTGTTTTCTGCGGTACATTTGGTACAGGCGCAATGCCCAAATACTGAATATGCTGTAGCTACAAGTTTCCCCGCAAATATTACAAATACAAATCAAATATTAGGTGCGCCAAATAATAGTTATACGGTATTTGGTAGTAACGCTCAATTAGTGGTGCATCTAGATAATCCAGTTGCAGCAGGTACACAAATAACTATTAGATTAAGAAGGGATTCCAAAAATGCACGTTTATTAGTATCTAATTCTGATCAGGAGGGAACCGGGTACAATAATGGGGTTCAATATAGCTCAACGAATACACCAGAAGGTACTGCAGTAGATGTAACTTATACAACAAGTCGAACTACTGGTTACTTGTTATTTGAAGATGAGTCTGGAAATGGAAATAATTCATTTAGTGTAGACGCTATAAGTTACTGTTCACTTAGTTTAAATATTGGTAATACCACTGTAGCAGAGGAAGTAGGTAATGCAATTATAGAAGTTACCTATACCGGAGCAAATACTTCGGCTTTCACAGTAAATTATGCAACTGCAGATGGTTCTGCTTTGAATGGACTTGATTATACGAACACCTCTGGTACTTTGTCATTTTCTGGGGTATCTGGACAGACGCGTCAAATCACAGTACCTATAATTAATGATGATTATGGTGAAAGTACAGAGAACTTTGTTATTAACTTTTCAAATGTATCCGGAGGTTATTCAGTAAATCCAGTATCAACTAGTATTTCTATTACAGATACAGATGTACCTATACCTAATAATGCACCATTAGTATTAACAGATGAATTTAACGGGTATTACGATTATTCCACAACAGGTGGTTCTCTAAGGTCTAATACAAATGATATTGATCCGTGTAGTATAAATACAGCCTCTTCCAATACGCTGCTTTCGCCAATACCGACAGGGGCAGTAATAGATAAGGCGTATTTATATTGGTCACACTCAAGTCAAGTGCCAGATGACAATGTAGTTTTTGAAGGAGTTAATGTTAAGGCATCAAAAATATATGGATCAGCTTTAAATTTTAATGGTGATAATTTACAGTTTTATGGGTATGTTGCCGATGTAACATCAATTGTTACCGGTATTGCATCTCCTTCGACAAATGTATTTGATTTTTCTGGTTTAATCATTGATAATGGTGGGGCTTATTGTGCAACTTCTACAGTATTAGGGGGTTGGTCAATGATGGTGTTTTACCAAGAACCTTCATTACCTGCTGTAACTATAAATTTATATGAAGGTTATGATGGTGATAGTGGCGCAAACTATCCGTCAGGTAGTGCTACAAGTTCGTTCACATTAAGCGGTTTCTATTCTATTGGTTCTTTAGGGGCTAAAACGACAATATTATCTTGGGAAGGTGATAAAACCCTATTTGACAATGAGTCACTTATATTTAGTACACCAAGTTCTCCAAATAACCCTTTGGTTAATGATGGAGATAATGATGGTACTATAAAAAGTAATCCTTTTAATTCAACAATTTTCGATAATACCGTTTTACCAGCAGTTAACAATACTACATCTTACGGGCTTGATCTTGATACTTTTGATGTATCTACTTATATTAGTGTGGGTGAGACTTCAGCTACAACTACGGTTAATGTCGGGCAAGATTATGTGATCATGAATGCGGTATTGTTAAAGGTGCCTTCTAACATTATTACAGGGCACGTTTTTGAAGATGTTAATTATGGTGGTGGCGATGGTAGATCTTTAGTTGCATCATCTGGTGAAATAGTAGAAGGAGCAATTTTAGAATTGTATGATGCTAGTAATACGTTAATTAGAACTTCTATCACTGATGATCAAGGGCAGTATGTTTTCGGAGGTATGGCTAATGGAAATTATCAGGTTAGGGTGGTTGACGCCACTGTAAAATCAACGAGAGATAATGGGGCAACCTGTAGTGCATGTTTAGGTGTCTCAACCTATAGCACAGATTATGCAACATTAACAGGATTTACGCCTATAAATGAAGTAGGTGGATCTAATCCTTCTTTTCCAGATGCTGCGGTAGGCTCTCTTACCAATGCAAATACAGTTTCTAACGTGGCAATTGCCAATGAAGGTATCGTTGGTTTAAATTTTGGCTATAACTTTAATACCATTGTTAATACAAATAATGATGGGCAAGGGTCATTAGACCAATTTATAGTCAACTCAAATGCGCTAGGAAATACAGGTTTGGATATTGAGGCGAATTCAATTTTTGACCCAATAGCAGGTGAAGATGTTTCTATTTTTATGATACCACCTTCAGGTGATGCTCAGGGTAGGGTTGCAGATACAAATTATGCATCAGGTCGTTTTGATATATTTATATCTAATACTTCTACGTTGCCAATAATAACAGATGATACAACAAGTATTGATGGTCGAACACAAACCGCGTATTCTGGAAATACAAATACTGGAACGACAGGTCTTGGGGGCACTACAGTTGGGGTCTCGGCAATTACGTTACCCAGTTATGATAATCCAGAAATTCAGATTCAAAGAAATGCAGGCGACGTCATAAGAATTACAGCCCAAAATACCACAATTAGAAATGTATCGGTTTATGCAAATAATAATGCAGGTATTCGTATAAGTTCTGGTAGTGCTTTAGTCACAAATAACCTTATTGGTGTAAATGCACTAGGTAATAATTCTGGTAATATTAATTATGGCGTTGAAGTTGTTGGTGGTGAAATAGTAATAAGCGAAAACTATATAGCTACAGCTTCAGATGCGGGTATTTTAATTAATGGCGGTACAAGTACGCTAATTCAAGGAAATCAAATTACAGAAAACGGTACATTGGAGTGCTTTGATAATATTACGATTCAAAATGGTTCAGGTATTACTATTACGGGCAATTTAATCGAAAAAGCAGGTGCAATTGGTATTGATGCTGATGGCCATGCAGGCAATTTAATGATTAATGAAAATACCATTTTAACTTCAGGTCAAAACGGAGGTCTTTGTGCTGGAGTCATTGCTAATGCAGGTATCAAACTAGACGGTAATAATTCAACCATTTCAAAAAATATAATAGCGTCTAACGGTGGCTCAGGAATTATTGTTTCTGGGGGTACTACTAGCGGAAATTTAATTTCCCAAAATTCAATTTATGCTAATGGTACTGCAAGTCCAGCTTTAGGTATTGATTTGGATCTATCAGATGCTCTGGGAGATGGAGTCACCTTAAATGATTCAGGTGATTCAGATATAGGTCCTAACGGATTATTGAACTTTCCTATAATATCAGGAGCGTTTATGTCAGGAGGTAATTTAGTGGTAGAAGGTTGGTCAAGACCAGGAGCTACCATTGAAATATTTTTAACCGATGTAAATCAAGGTACAGCGACCGAAGGAGATAATCAATTGGGTTTATCTACAGATTACGGTGAAGGTCAAGTTTATGTTGGTACAGTTACCGAAGGTAGCGGGGCAGATTTGTTCTCAATGGTAACGCCATATACTGATTTAGATAACAATACTGATAATACAAATAAGTTTAAGTTTGTAATACCTATGTCATTACCTATAAATGTTGGTAATTACATAACATCAACGGCTACATTATCTAATTCAACATCAGAATTTTCACCTTTTAGCATAATTGAAAATTATACGGTAATTACAAACAGAAGAATAACATATAGGATAAAGAAAAATTAATTTTTTTTCCAATAAAAAAAGAAAAAGTGTGCTTTACTACTTAATTTTCAAGTGGTAAAGCACACTTTTTTTATGTCCAAAAATTGGCGCAATACTATCTTGACTTTAAGCAAGTATAAGACGTATTAAGTTATAATAGGTATGATAAAGGACAGTGTAACTCTTACTTTAAACGTGTTCATATAAACGTTGTAAAATTATAACAAGATAAGTCGCATTTGCCATTGGTAGAGTGTGGTAATACAATTAGATCATTTGTTCAATTTATGAATTCTGACTTTTTGTAAAAGTTAGAACGGTAATAACAAACAAGCGAATTACCATACCGTATAAAGCCCAACTAATTACATTTCATTTTTTTCGTGTATTTCTATTGATAAAAATAAGGGTGTCTACCTAAAGGAAATGGTTGTGAAAAATCAAATTTCGAATTAAAATCAGCCTTTTCACACGTTCTTTTTATCCAAATTTTTTAGCTGTTTGAAAAAGGAAAACGAAAATTTTTTAGTTTTTCCCAATAACGATAACTACCCGAATAGCAGCGCATCTTCGACGAACAACAATCAAAAATCATAAAGATTTAACAAAGCCAAACCTCACCTTTATAGAGGTATATAGCGTAAATATTGGCTTACACAACATTTATTTTAAGGAGCACTACTTAAAATCAATATTTGTATAGTGTGGTTACCAGTGATCCGCCTTGTTATAAAAAAGGATTGGATAATTCTGGAAAGCACATTTTGAAAAACCTATATGACCAACGAATTTTTGAAAGTGGAATTGAATAATAAAAGTATGAAGACTCAAACTACTACAACGCTAAGTAATACCATTAAATTTATGATGGTGCTATTTACTTTACTAATATCAGGTATCTCTATGGCGCAGACAACTGTGACCCTAGAAGATCAATGTAATTGTGAAGTACTGCAGGGTACCGATGTATCAGCGCCAGGGGTAACAACTCCAGCAGGTGCAGATTTAGGAGATCTGTATGTAAATACAGATACAGGAACTATTTACTATTGGAATGGAACCACTTGGGAGTTAACGTCTACGGATGATAACACCACCAATGCTTCGTTAACAGAAGATGGAGTAAACCTAATTTTGACCGATAGTGATTTAAGTACGGTATCTATTCCTTTAGCTGATATAGCTGCTGCAATTGATACAAATACTACGAATGTAACTTTTACAGTAAATAGTGTAAATGGTACATTGGATATTATAGATTCTGAGAGTGCTATTGTTTCTGTTCCTTTAGCGGATATAGCTGCGTTGGTAAATACCGATAATCAAGAAGGTACAGAAGTATTATTGACCAATCCTTTAGATGTAGATGGCGATACGGTAAATGAAACAACAGTAGAAGAGGCAATAGCAGATTTAGCAGCAAATAATGCTTTGGATTTAGACATTGATCCTACCAATGAACTTACAACAAGCGGTAATGGAGTTCCGGTAGGTGCGCCAGCAAATGATAATCCTGGAGTAACTTATTTAGACACTGCATCAAATGAATTGTATGTGTATGATGGTACAAACTGGACAATGGTTACTGATAATCAAAATGCAGGTGAAGTTGAGGTAACCCCTGCAGGCAACATCACCGCAAATGATGTACAATCTGCATTAGAAGAATTAGACGGTATTATTACATCTAGTGAACTTACTACAACAGTTGTAGAAGGGACAGGAATAGACGTTACACCTTTAGAAACAGGAAATAATACGGAATATACTATAACCGTAGATCCTACTGATATAATTGGTGACGGAAGTATTATATCAACTGATATCGATGTTACAGGAGGAGCAAATTCAACATTAAATGATGTAACTCTTACTATTTCGAATGACGCAATTACTAATGTGAAGATGGCAGATAATGCTATCACAACGACAGAAATTTTAGACGGTACAATAGCCAGTTCAGATATCGCAGCAGATGCAGTAAATGCAGCGACGATAAACGGTGATGTAGCCGGAGGGGGACTAACGCAAAATGCGACAACAGGAGCATTGGAAGTTGATGAATCGGCAATCGCAGATGGAACAATTTCATCGACCGATAGTACTATAGATATTACGGGCGGAGACGATTCATTATTTAAGGATGTTACTTTAGATGTATCGGATGATGCAATAACTACAGATAAAATAGCGGCAGGTGCAGTGGAATCTTCGGATATCGCGGCAGATGCAGTAAATGCGGCAACGATAAACGGTGATGTAGCCGGATCGGGACTAACGCAAAATGCGACAACAGGAGCATTGGAAGTTGATGAATCGGCAATCGCAGATGGTACAATTTCATCGACCGATAGTACAATAGATATTACAGGAGGAGACGATTCATTATTTAAGGATGTTACTTTAGATGTATCGGATGATGCAATAACTACAGATAAAATAGCGGCAGGTGCAGTGGAATCTTCGGATATCGCGGCAGATGCAGTAAATGCAGCAACGATAAACGGTGATGTAGCCGGAGCGGGATTAGCACAGAATGCGACAACAGGAGCATTGGAAGTTGATGAATCGGCAATCGCAGATGGTACAATTTCATCGACCGATAGTACAATAGATATTACAGGAGGAGACGATTCATTGTTTAAGGATGTAACCTTAGATGTATCGGATAATGCTATTACCAATGCAAAGATGGCAGATAATGCTATTACAACGACAGAAATTTTAGACGGTACAATAGCTAGTGCAGATATCGCGGCAGATGCAGTAAATGCAGCAACAATAAATAGTGATGTAGCCGGAGCGGGACTAACGCAAAATGCGGTAACAGGAGCATTGGAAGTTGATGAATCGGCAATCGCAGATGGAACAATTTCATCGACCGATAGTACAATAGATATTACAGGAGGAGACGATTCATTATTTAAGGATGTAACCTTAGATGTATCGGATAATGCAATAACTACAGATAAAATAGCGGCAGGTGCAGTGGAATCTTCGGATATCGCGGCAGATGCAGTAAATGCAGCAACGATAAACGGTGATGTAGCCGGAGCGGGACTAACGCAAAATGCGACAACGGGCGCATTGGAAGTTGATGAATCGGCAATCGCAGATGGAACAATTTCATCGACCGATAGTACTATAGATATTACGGGCGGAGACGATTCATTATTTAAGGATGTTACTTTAGATGTATCGGATGATGCAATAACTACAGATAAAATAGCGGCAGGTGCAGTGGAATCTTCGGATATCGCGGCAGATGCAGTAAATGCAGCAACGATAAACGGTGATGTAGCCGGAGCGGGACTAACGCAAAATGCGACAACAGGAGCATTGGAAGTTGATGAATCGGCAATCGCAGATGGTACAATTTCATCGACCGATAGTACAATAGATATTACAGGAGGAGACGATTCATTATTTAAGGATGTAACCTTAGATGTATCGGATAATGCAATAACTACAGATAAAATAGCGGCAGGTGCAGTGGAATCTTCGGATATCGCGGCAGATGCAGTAAATGCAGCAACGATAAACGGTGATGTAGCCGGAGCGGGACTAACGCAAAATGCGACAACAGGAGCATTGGAAGTTGATGAATCGGCAATCGCAGATGGTACAATTTCATCTACTGACAGCACAATAGATATTACAGGCGGAGACGATTCATTATTTAAGGATGTTACTTTAGATGTTTCAGATGATGCTATTACCAATGCAAAGATGGCAGATAATGCTATCACAACGACAGAAATTTTAGACGGTACAATAGCTAGTGCAGATATCGCGGCAGATGCAGTAAATGCAGCAACAATAAATAGTGATGTAGCCGGAGCGGGACTAACGCAAAATGCGACAACAGGAGCATTGGAAGTTGATGAATCGGCAATCGCAGATGGAACAATTTCATCTACTGACAGCACAATAGATATTACAGGGGGAGACGATTCATTGTTTAAGGATGTTACTTTAGATGTTTCAGATGATGCTATTACCAATGCAAAGATGGCAGATAATGCTATCACAACGACAGAAATTTTAGACGGTACAATAGCCAGTGCAGATATCGCGGCAGATGCAGTAAATGCAGCAACAATAAATAGTGATGTAGCCGGAGCGGGACTAACGCAAAATGCGACAACAGGAGCATTGGAAGTTGATGAATCGGCAATCGCAGATGGAACAATTTCATCGACCGATAGTACAATAGATATTACAGGCGGAGACGATTCATTATTTAAGGATGTAACCTTAGATGTATCGGATAATGCAATAACTACAGATAAAATAGCGACAGGTGCAGTGGAATCTTCGGATATCGCGGCAGATGCAGTAAATGCAGCAACGATAAACGGTGATGTAGCCGGAGCGGGACTAACGCAAAATGTGACAACAGGAGCATTGGAAGTTGATGAATCGGCAATCGCAGATGGAACAATTTCATCTACTGACAGCACAATAGATATTACGGGCGGAGACGATTCATTATTTAAGGATGTAACCTTAGATGTATCGGATAATGCAATAACTACAGATAAAATAGCACTTGGTGCAGTTGAAACTTCAGACTTAGCAAATGATGCAGTTGCATTGGAAAAGTTAGCAAATGGTACTGCTACTGGTCAAGTAATGCAGTGGGACGGAACTGATTGGGTTCTAATAGATTTAGGTTCGGTAACAGTAACAGAAAATGACGGAATCATTGGTAACGAAGTGGTTGGTTCTTCAAATGGAACATTGACTTTATCTGGAGCAGGTTCTACAGGTGACCCATTAAGGTTGGCAGTTTCTGATGATGGAATTACAACGAATGAGATAGCTCCGGGAGCAGTACAAACTACAGATTTGTCAGATGATGCAGTTACCTTAGGTAAATTAGCGGCAGGTAATAATTCTGGTGATTTAATACAATGGAATGGAACAGACTGGGAGTATATAGCTGCAAGTTCTTTAATTCCAGCAACAACAGTTTCCAACACAAGTACAATAAACACATTGACTACAACAGTTGACGGTGTTACAGGAGTAGGAGTGCCAATTATAAATAGTAACTCACTTACTTTAAATGGTAGTGATGAATTAGTAAGTACGGTAAACGGAGAAGCTTCAACAGCTTTAGATTTAACCTCTGCAATACAGGCAAACCAAACAACTACAACGGTTGTAGAGGGGACAGGAATCAATATTACACCTTTAGTAACAGGAAATAATACGGAATATACTATTGCCGTAGATCCTACTGATATAATTGGTGACGGAAGTATTATATCAACTGATATCGATGTTACAGGAGGAGCAAATTCAACATTAAATGATGTAACACTTACTATTGCGGATGACGCAATTACTAATGTGAAGATGGCAGATAATGCTATCACAACGACAGAAATTTTAGACGGTACAATAGCCAGTTCAGATATCGCAGCAGATGCAGTAAATGCAGCGACGATAAACGGTGATGTAGCCGGAGGGGGACTAACGCAAAATGCGACAACAGGAGCATTGGAAGTTGATGAATCGGCAATCGCAGATGGAACAATTTCATCGACCGATAGTACTATAGATATTACAGGCGGAGACGATTCATTGTTTAAGGATGTTACTTTAGATGTTTCAGATGATGCTATTACCAACGCAAAAATGGCAGATAATGCTATCACAACGACAGAAATTTTAGACGGTACAATAGCCAGTGCGGATATCGCGGCAGATGCAGTAAATGCAGCAACGATAAACGGTGATGTAGCCGGAGGGGGACTAACGCAAAATGCGACAACAGGAGCATTGGAAGTTGATGAATCGGCAATCGCAGATGGAACAATTTCTTCAACCGATAGTACAATAGATATTACAGGCGGAGACAATTCATTATTTAAGGATGTTACTTTAGATGTATCGGATAATGCAATAACTACAGATAAAATAGCGGCAGGTGCAGTTGAAACTTCAGACTTAGCAAATGATGCAGTTGCATTGGAAAAGTTAGCAAATGGTACTGCTACTGGTCAAGTAATGCAGTGGGACGGAACTGATTGGATTCTAATAGATTTAGGTTCGGTAACAGTAACAGAAAATGACGGAATAATTGGTAACGAAGTCGTTGGTTCTTCAAATGGAACATTGACTTTATCTGGAGCAGGTTCTACAGGTGACCCATTAAGGTTGGCAGTTTCAGATGATGGAATTACATCGAATGAGATAGCTCCGGGAGCAGTAGAAACTACAGATTTGTCAGATGATGCAGTTACCTTAGGTAAATTAGCGGCAGGTAATAATTCTGGTGATTTAATACAATGGAATGGTACGGACTGGGAATTTGTAACGGCAAGTTCATTGGATACCGATACGCAGTATACTGCGGGTACAGGCTTGAACCTTGTAGGTACGGAGTTCAGTGCCGATCCAAGTTTGGCGACTGACACGGAGTTGTCGGATGCTATCACGGCAAGTGAAGCATTAGATTTAGATAAAGATGATCAAAACGAATTACAAGATTTAGAAGAGGTACTATTAAGAGATCCAAGTGCAGGAGGTATTGTTATTACAGATGTAGGTACACCTGTAAATGCAAACGATGCTGTTAATAAGGCATATGTAGATAACCTTGCTGATGATGATGTTAGTGTATCTAACACAACTGCAGGTAACAGAATTGCAACTATTTCTGAGCCAGGTATAACAGCTGTAGATATTAATGAATCAGTTACAACATTAAGTGATGCAGATGCAGATGGTGTTTTTGACTATGTATCTGAAAACAATACAACCACTAGTTTCGATGGTACCGATGATCAAACTGCATCCGAAGTTAATTTAGTTACTCCATTAGATGTTGATGGAGATTTGGTTAATGAAACAACCGTAGAGGAAGCTATTGCAGATTTAGCGAATAGTAGCAGTGACAATCAAGATTTGGAGCTAAATAGCGGCACAAATATCTTGAGTTTGACCAATGATGCTTCCACAGTTGATTTAACTCCTTATGTAAATGATGATACCAACGAGATTCAAGATTTAGAATTAACGGGAGATAACCTAACGTTGACCAACGACCCAACTGCAACTGCAATTGACTTATCTGATTACAGAGAGACGGTAGTTGGTACAGGTGATATTTCTGTAACCAATAATGGAAGTGGAGAATACACGGTCGATTATGTAGACGGTGATAAGAGTGATACTAACGAAATTCAAAATGCGGCAGAGGTAGATTTAGTAACACCTATAGACGTTGATGGAGATTTGGTTAATGAAACAACCGTAGAAGAGGCTATTGCAGATTTAGCGAATAATAGCAGTGATAATCAAAATTTGACAGGAGCGACATTAAACGGTTTAAATCAGCTACAGATAGATATAGAAAGAGGAAGCTCTACAAATGTCGATTTATCATCTTTGAGCGAGACAGTAACTGCAGGTACAGGAGCTATAACCGTTGATGATGATGGTAATGGAAATTATACGGTAAATTCTACGGATTCTGATGAAGATGAAACTAATGAGATTCAAGATTTAACATACGATCCTGCAACTCAGATTTTAAATATTACCGACAATCCTACAGCTACTGATATTGATTTATCTGGATTAGTTAATACTGATGAACAAGATTTGCAATTAATAGGTGATAACCTAACCTTAACAAATGACCCTACAGCTACGGCTATAGATTTATCAGATTACAGGGAAACAGTTTCGGGTTTAGGAGATATTTCTGTAACGGATGATGGCAATGGTAATTATACAGTTGACTATGTTGATGGAGATAATGATTCGACAAACGAATTGACACAAAGAGGAAATGGCGGTCCGACAGGAACACCAGCTGAGGGTACAACGTATGTTGATACCGATTCGGGTCAATTATATGTTTATGATTCTGGAGCTTGGCAGCCTGTTGGTGGCAGTGCAATTCCTGGCGATGCTAGTGATACAAATGAGCTAATAACTTCTTTCGGAGTTGTGGGACCAAACCTTCGTATAACTGAAGCGGGTACTGATTTTGATGTTCCTTTGAGTAGTTTAGGAACCGATGAGCAGGATCTAAGTTTGACAGGTAATACCTTGAGTTTAACGAACGATGGTACGACCGTAGATTTGGCAGGATATTTAGACAACACGGACGAACAGGATCTAACGATAAGTGGAAACGTATTAAGTTTAACAGGCGACGCTACCAGTGTAACCTTGCCAACGGCAGATGGTTCGGAGACGTTGATCAATGATGGCACGAACACCGTAGTGAACGGTGCGGGAACGATAGCGAGTCCATATACCATCGATGTTCCTAACAACACGGACGAGCAGGATCTAACGATAAGTGGAAACGTATTAAGTTTAACAGGCGACGCTACGAGTGTAACCTTGCCAACGGCAGATGGTTCGGAGACGTTGATCAATGATGGCGCGAACACCGTAGTGAACGGGGCGGGAACGATAGCGAGTCCTTACACTATAGATGTTCCTAACAACACCGATGAGCAGGATCTAAGTTTGACAGGTAATACCTTGAGTTTAACGAACGATGGTACGACCGTAGATTTGGCAGGATATTTAGACAACACGGACGAACAGGATCTAACGATAAGTGGAAACGTATTAAGTTTAACAGGCGATGCTACGAGTGTAACCTTGCCAACGGCAGATGGTTCGGAGACGTTGATCAATGATGGCACGAACACCGTAGTGAACGGTGCGGGAACTATAGCGAGTCCTTACACTATAGATGTTCCTAACAACACCGATGAGCAGGATCTAAGTTTGACAGGTAATACCTTGAGTTTAACGAACGATGGTACGACCGTAGATTTGGCAGGATATTTAGACAACACGGACGAACAGGATCTAACGATAAGTGGAAACGTATTAAGTTTAACAGGCGACGCTACCAGTGTAACCTTGCCAACGGCAGATGGTTCGGAGACGTTGATCAATGATGGCACGAACACCGTAGTGAACGGTGCGGGAACTATAGCGAGTCCTTACACTATAGATGTTCCTAACAACACGGACGAACAGGATTTAACGATAAGTGGAAACGTATTAAGTTTAACAGGTGACGCTACGAGTGTAACCTTGCCAACGGCAGATGGTTCGGAGACGTTGATCAATGATGGCACGAACACCGTAGTGAACGGTGCGGGAACGATAGCGAGTCCATATACCATCGATGTTCCGAACAACACGGACGAACAGGATCTAACGATAAGTGGAAACGTATTAAGTTTAACAGGCGATGCTACGAGTGTAACCTTGCCAACGGCAGATGGTTCGGAGACGTTGATCAATGATGGCACGAACACCGTAGTGAACGGTGCGGGAACTATAGCGAGTCCTTACACTATAGATGTTCCTAACAACACCGATGAGCAGGATCTAAGTTTGACAGGTAATACCTTGAGTTTAACGAACGATGGTACGACCGTAGATTTGGCAGGATATTTAGACAACACGGACGAACAGGATCTAACGATAAGTGGAAACGTATTAAGTTTAACAGGCGACGCTACCAGTGTAACCTTGCCAACGGCAGATGGTTCGGAGACGTTGATCAATGATGGCACGAACACCGTAGTGAACGGTGCGGGAACTATAGCGAGTCCTTACACTATAGATGTTCCTAACAACACGGACGAACAGGATTTAACGATAAGTGGAAACGTATTAAGTTTAACAGGTGACGCTACGAGTGTAACCTTGCCAACGGCAGATGGTTCGGAGACGTTGATCAATGATGGCACGAACACCGTAGTGAACGGTGCGGGAACGATAGCGAGTCCATATACCATCGATGTTCCGAACAACACGGACGAGCAGGATCTAACGATAAGTGGAAACGTATTAAGTTTAACAGGTGACGCTACGAGTGTAACCTTGCCAACGGCAGATGGTTCGGAGACGTTGATCAATGATGGCACGAACACCGTAGTGAACGGTGCGGGAACGATAGCGAGTCCTTACACTATAGATGTTCCTAACAACACCGATGAGCAGGATCTAAGTTTGACAGGTAATACCTTGAGTTTAACGAACGATGGTACGACCGTAGATTTGGCAGGATATTTAGACAACACGGACGAACAGGATCTAACGATAAGTGGAAACGTATTAAGTTTAACAGGCGATGCTACGAGTGTAACCTTGCCAACGGCAGATGGTTCGGAGACGTTGATCAATGATGGCACGAACACCGTAGTGAACGGTGCGGGAACTATAGCGAGTCCTTACACTATAGATGTTCCTAACAACACCGATGAGCAGGATCTAAGTTTGACAGGTAATACCTTGAGTTTAACGAACGATGGTACGACCGTAGATTTGGCAGGATATTTAGACAACACGGACGAACAGGATCTAACGATAAGTGGAAACGTATTAAGTTTAACAGGTGACGCTACGAGTGTAACCTTGCCAACGGCAGATGGTTCGGAGACGTTGATCAATGATGGCACGAACACCGTAGTGAACGGTGCGGGAACGATAGCGAGTCCTTACACTATAGATGTTCCTAACAACACCGATGAGCAGGATCTAAGTTTGACAGGTAATACCTTGAGTTTAACGAACGATGGTACGACCGTAGATTTGGCAGGATATTTAGACAACACGGACGAACAAGATCTAACGATAAGTGGAAACGTATTAAGTTTAACAGGCGATGCTACGAGTGTAACCTTGCCAACGGCAGATGGTTCGGAGACGTTGATCAATGATGGCACGAACACCGTAGTGAACGGGGCGGGAACTATAGCGAGTCCTTACACTATAGATGTTCCTAACAACACGGATGAGCAGGATCTAAGTTTGACAGGTAATACCTTGAGTTTAACGAACGATGGTACGACCGTAGATTTGGCAGGATATTTAGACAACACGGACGAACAAGATCTAACGATAAGTGGAAACGTATTAAGTTTAACAGGTGACGCTACGAGTGTAACCTTGCCAACGGCAGATGGTTCGGAGACGTTGATCAATGATGGCACGAACACCGTAGTGAACGGTGCGGGAACGATAGCGAGTCCATATACCATCGATGTTCCGAACAACACGGATGAGCAGGATCTAAGTTTGACAGGTAATACCTTGAGTTTAACGAACGATGGTACGACCGTAGATTTGGCAGGATATTTAGACAACACGGACGAACAAGATCTAACGATAAGTGGAAACGTATTAAGTTTAACAGGTGACGCTACGAGTGTAACCTTGCCAACGGCAGATGGTTCGGAGACGTTGATCAATGATGGCACGAACACCGTAGTGAACGGTGCGGGAACGATAGCGAGTCCATATACCATCGATGTTCCGAACAACACGGACGAGCAGGATCTAACGATAAGTGGAAACGTATTAAGTTTAACAGGTGACGCTACGAGTGTAACCTTGCCAACGGCAGATGGTTCGGAGACGTTGATCAATGATGGCACGAACACCGTAGTGAACGGTGCGGGAACGATAGCGAGTCCATATACCATCGATGTTCCGAACAACACGGACGAGCAGGATCTAACGATAAGTGGAAACGTATTAAGTTTAACAGGCGACGCTACGAGTGTAACCTTGCCAACGGCAGATGGTTCGGAGACGTTGATCAATGATGGCGCGAACACCGTAGTGAACGGGGCGGGAACGATAGCGAGTCCTTACACTATAGATGTTCCTAACAACACCGATGAGCAGGATCTAAGTTTGACAGGTAATACCTTGAGTTTAACGAACGATGGTACGACCGTAGATTTGGCAGGATATTTAGACAACACGGACGAACAAGATCTAACGATAAGTGGAAACGTATTAAGTTTAACAGGCGATGCTACGAGTGTAACCTTGCCAACGGCAGATGGTTCTGAGACTATCGTAACAGCTGGTACCGACATTAGTGTAACAGGCGATGGTAGTGCGGCTACACCTTATTTAATTGCCAATACGAGACCTGATATTTTCTATCCGCCTTCTTATAGAGGTAGATGTGGCAACAACAGGTACTGATAGAAAAATAGATTTACATGCAGAATACTTATCTCAATATGGTACGCCTTCAGTAGTTAGTACAGGGGCACCAGCAGCTATACCAACGTATGCTAATACTGAATTATATTACTACGTTACTTATTTTGATGATACTGTTTTTGCTAACGTAAGTGTTGATGCATTAGGTGAAATGACTTATGATGTTATTGCTGCACCAACGGATTATAATACATTGATTAATGTAGTTTTTGTAGCCAAATAATTAGCTTAATAAAGCATAGATCCCAAATCGATTTGAAAAAAACGCATATATATAAAACCATATTCCTCAGTATCGTAACTACGATACTGGGAGTGTTGGTATCTAATGCCCAGTTCTTACTGCAGGCACCTACGGATAGTGATCAAAATAACTTTCGTTGGTATGAAGCTTCGGACACGGCAACGATACTCGGTACAGATTCTTTTTACGAAGTAACCCAACCGGGTATTTACCTTGCAACCTATGACGGTACCTTATGTGGCTCTAATGCAACAGGGTATTTTATTGTAACAGATTGTAATAATCCAGACAATGAAGTAACTATGGATATCACTTCTAACGTACCAAGCACAGCTTCGGTAAGTTGGAGTCCGCCATTACCAGGTGATCAACTAAGCCCAATGGTCATTGCTACCGATGCAGTGATAAAATATACAGCTCTAGTAACCAAAGCAGGTAATACGTTTAGTCTACCAAATTTTACGGTGGTGTGTTTGCCTGAGGCTGCAGATTTAGAAGATGATTTAGTAACTACAGACGAGGAAGTACCGGTAATTATAGACATTTATGGAAATGATGCCGATTTACCTGATGTAGGAGCCTTAACAACGACTGATCCAGCAAATGGTTCGGTAACCATTGATGATGGTGGTACACCGAACAATCCTATGGATGATATAGTAACCTATACACCAGATGTAGATTTCAATGGTACAGACACTTTTGATTATACCATTTGTAATGCTTATGGAGATTGTAGTACAGCAACCGTAACTGTAGAAGTATTACCAATTTTAGATACTAATGATGATTCTATAGCAATTGATATCAATGCAATTACAGCAATAGATACATGGCAAATAAACGATAATGATTTACCTACAGATGGTACATTTAGCGTAACGCAACCAGCGAATGGTTCGGTAACTGTTGATGATAATGGTACACCGAATGACCCATCAGATGATATTCCGACATATTTCCCGAATAATAATTACTTAGGCACAGATGCTTTTGATTATACCGTTTGTGATACAGTAGGTAATTGTAGCACATCGACCATAACAATTTTAATTAACCCGTTAGGTGTTGATTTGGATAGTGATGATGATGGTATCGTTGATAGTTTTGAAGATCTGAATTTAGATGGTGATAATGACCCATCTACAGACCCAACAGATTCTGATGGTGACGGCTTTCCAGATTATTTAGATATCGATGCAGATGGCGATGGTATACCAGATAATGTTGAAGCTCAGGCGACGGCAGATTACATTCCACCTTCTGGGATCGATTTAAATGCCAATGGTTTAGATGATGCGTATGAAGTAAATGGTTTAACTGGAATATTCCCTGTGGATACTGACGGTGATAACCTACCAGATTACTTAGATGAGGATAGTGACAATGATAATGTACTAGATGCTATTGAAGCTCATGACTATGATCATGATGGTATTGCGGATGTTGTTATGATTGGTTCAGATAAAGATAATGACGGATTGGATGATGGTTATGAAGGTGCAATTGCTGTTGATACAGATGTAAATGATGAAATCGACAATCCATATGCGCAGCTTCCAAACACCGATAGTGATGAAGAGTCTGATTATAGAGATACAGATGACGATGACGATGGTATTGAAACCCGAGATGAAGATGTCAACTTAAATGGCGATTACGTAGATGACGATTCTGATGAAGATGGTATACCAAACTACTTAGATTCAGATTTAGGTGAGCTAGAAGAAGAAATTGAAATTTTCAACGTTATTACACCTAACGGTGATGGCATTCATGATGTTCTTAGAATCGATGGTTTAGAGAATTACCCTAACAATACACTGAAAATCTATAATAGATGGGGTGTTGCGGTATATATGACAAAAGCATATAATACTGAAGGTAATGTCTTTGATGGAACATCTGAAGGTAGGGTAACCGTTGATGTAGATAGTAGGTTGCCGGTAGGTACATATTTCTATATTCTAGAATATGAAATGCCGAACGGAGAATCGGAAACACTATCGGGTTACATTTATATAAATAGATAATAAGAATGTTGAAAACATATATAACCTTATTCACAAATAATATTCTAAAACAAGTTGCAGTTATAGCAGCCATTTGTTTTGGGGTGTTATCTTATGGTCAGCAAGATGCACAGTATACACAGTATATGTATAATACTATTAGTGTAAACCCAGCATACGCAGGGTCTAGAGGTCACATAAGTATAGGTGCTTTGCATCGTTCTCAGTGGGTTGGTTTAGATGGTGCACCAACTACACAAACCATTAATGTGCATTCACCTATAGGGTATAGGGGTGTTGGTTTAGGTTTATCCATTGTTAACGATGAAATAGGACCAACTTCAGAAACTAATTTTGATATCGATTTTTCTTATACCGTTTATACTTCAACTGAAGGGAGGTTAAGTTTTGGATTAAAAGCAAGTGCTAACTTGTTGGATGTTAGGTTTTCAGAATTGAATCAATATACAACAGATCCAACCTTACAGCAAGATATCGATAATAGACTTTCTCCTAATATAGGGGCTGGGGTTTATTATCATACCCAAAGATTCTACGCAGGTTTATCCGTACCCCGTTTTTTAGAAACATCTCATTTTCAAGAAACCAACCTTTCAACGGCTAAAGAACAAATGAACCTTTATTTGATTACTGGTTATGTTTGGGATTTGAATGAGTCTCTAAAATTTAAACCGGCATTGTTGACAAAAGTGGTGCAAGGAGCACCATTACAAGTTGATTTATCGGCAAACTTTATGCTTAACGAAAAGTTTATTTTAGGAGCAGCCTACAGATGGGATGCCGCATTTAGCGGAATGGCAGGTTTCAATGTCTCTAATAAATTTTTAATTGGTTTAGCGTATGATAAGGAAACAACAGACCTTGGTAATACTGCATTTAATGATGGGTCGTTCGAGATAATTTTCAGATACGATTTCATTATGACCAAGAACAACTTAAAATCTCCACGTTTCTTCTAGATTTTTCTTTTTATATATTCATCGTTACGAAAAATACCTAAAAGGCCTTATTTTTACCTTATGAAGGAAGAACAGGTAATTCTAGTAAATGAAAATAATGAGCAAATAGGCACTATGGCTAAAATGGAAGCCCATGAAAAGGCAGTTTTACATAGAGCATTTTCCGTTTTTATTACGAATGAAAAAGGAGATATTATGTTGCAACAACGTGCGGCATCTAAATATCATTCACCATTGTTATGGACAAATACATGTTGTAGTCATCAGCGGGTAGGAGAGTCTAATATTGAAGCCGGTAAACGTAGACTTCAAGAAGAAATGGGGTTTCAGGCAGAATTAAAAGAGTTGTTCTCCTTCATTTATAAAGCTCCTTTCGATAATGGATTAACAGAGCATGAATTGGATCATGTAATGATAGGTAGTTATGATGCTGAGCCAAACATAAATCCTGATGAAGTAGAGGCATACAAATGGATGTCTCCAGCCTCAATAAAAGATGATATTTCCAATAATCCTAATGAGTATACGGCTTGGTTTAAAATCATCTTTGACAAGTATTACGAACATTTATTTAATATGTCAGCGTAACTATGAAGGTTAAAGTCAGTAGAAAGGCGCATTTTAATGCTGCGCATAGGTTATATAAGAAAGATTGGAACGATACCAAAAACACTGAGATTTTTGGTAAATGTAACAACCCAAATTTCCACGGACACAATTATGAGTTAGTTGTAAGTGTTACAGGAGAGATAGATCCTGTAACTGGTTTTGTTATGGATATGAAGGTGTTAAAAGATCTGATCAAAGTAGAGATTGAAGACTATTTAGATCATAAGAATTTAAATATTGAGGTTGAGGAGTTCAAAACTTTAAACCCTACTGCGGAAAATATTTCGGTAGTTATCTGGCAAAAGTTAAGACCACATATTTTAGAATCACAAGATTTGGAAGTCGTACTTTATGAAACGCCTAGAAATTTTGTGACATTTTCAGGATAATTAAAAAAAATATAATTGTAAGAAAATTCTTAATTATGCGTTATCTAATTAATTAATAGATACCAACAAATACAAAATACAATGATACATCCTCTAAAATTTAGACCAATTTTAAAAGAAAGACTTTGGGGCGGTACTAAGCTAAAAGAAGTTTTTGGTAAGCCCATAGAAAGTGATATTACCGGCGAAAGTTGGGAGTTGTCTACCGTTAAAGGAGATATCTCTGTCGTTGCCAATGGTAGTTTAGAGGGTAAGTCACTACTAGATCTTATAGATTCGAATGCAGAAGAATTGTTGGGTAAAAGTGTAGTAGAACGCTTTGGAAAAGAATTTCCTATTCTTATAAAGTTTATTGATGCTAAACAAGATTTGTCCATTCAATTGCACCCAAATGATGCTTTGGCGAAAGAGCGTCATGATTCTTTTGGTAAGACCGAAATGTGGTACATTATGGATGCAGATCCTAAAGCAGAACTAATTGTTGGCTTCAACAAAGATGTTACCAAAGAAGAATATGCTGAAAGTGTTGCTAATGATACCTTGCTTGATCTTCTTAATTATGAGCAAGTTAAAGAAGGCGATACGTTCTTCATAAATACAGGTAAAATTCATGCTATTGGGGCAGGGGTGATGTTGGCGGAAATACAACAAACTTCAGATGTTACGTATCGTGTTTTCGATTTTAATAGAAAAGATAAAGATGGTAACCTACGTGAATTGCATACAGATTTAGCTTTAGATGCCGTTGATTACGAAAAGAAAGATGATTTTAAAGTCTCTTACGGTCAAGATAAGAATGAGGTGAATACAATGGTAGATTGCCCATACTTTAAAACTAACTTCATTGAACTAACGGAAAATTTAGATTTAGATACGGCTCAGCGAGATTCATTTACCATTTTTATGTGTGTTGGTGGTGAAGCTACCATTAAAACCGCTGAAGGCGAAGTTTCGATCAAAAGTGGGGAGACAGTATTATTACCAGCATTGACACAAAAGATTTCCTTACAATCAAAAGGGGCTAAATTGTTAGAGGTTACTATTTAAGGACTAATTATCTATACAGCAGTGTAAAAATTGTATTTTTGCAAAAAATAATTAGAGATGGCAAGTATTAAAAATTTAAAGAAAGATATAAATAATGTTCTTGGAGACATTATAGAAGGTGTTGATATAGTAGAGGCTACTAAAGGTCATACAACTTACTCTAAAGAAGGTAATGCTATTATAAATGAGGCGTTTACTACTTTTGACGAATTAGTTGCTAAAATCAACAAAAATGATGTTGAGAACAAAAAAGCACATTTCAAAGAAGTAAGAAAAGACTTGGAAACAAAAGCCACTAAATTGGTCGATGACCTGAACAAGTTGGTATAGTTTACCTTTTACTTAAAATAAAAAAGCATCCTAATTTATTAGGATGCTTTTTTATTTGGTATGTCCCGTCCTGAAATAAGTTGACACAAATTCGACTTATTTATGAAACCTTCAGAGAACCCAGGGAATAAGCGCACTCAGCGCGATTACAATTTAGGCTTTAAATTAGCCGTCATCTCCCAAGTAGAAAAGGGCGAGATGACTTACAAGCAAGCTCAAAAGGCTTATGGTATTCAAGGCAGGAGTACTGTTTTGGTTTGGTTGCGTAAACACGGTACCTTAGACTGGACAAACCCAATTAAGCATCAAATGCCAAAATCCAAAGAGACTCCAGCTCAGAAAATTAAGTGTTTGGAACGAGAACTCTCTGATGAGAAGCTCAAGAACAAAGTGCTTAACACGATGATCGACATCTCTGAACAGCAGTATGGTACTTCTATCAGAAAAAAGTATTCACCCAAGCAATCCAACGAGTCCGACAACAACAAGAGCTAAGCCTATCGCGTTGCTGTAGATTGTTTGGGATAAGTAGACAAGCTGTTTATCAAGCAGAAAAACGTGCTGATAAAAGAGCTCGTGAACTAGCTCAAATTAAACCATTAGTTTCAAAAATACGTCAAGAAATGCCCAGACTTGGTACTCGAAAACTCTACTATCTGCTCAAGGCTGAGTTTGAAATAGTAGGTGTCAAGATAGGTAGGGATGCACTTTTCGATTACCTCAAATCTGAATCAATGCTTATAAAACCAAAAAAGAACTATACAAAAACTACTCATTCTAAACATTGGCTAAGAAAGTATCCTAATCTAATGAAAAGTTCAGTTGCTACAAGACCAGAACAGTATTTTGTAAGTGACATAACTTATATCAAAAGCAGAGAAAGAACTCATTATCTCTCTCTAGTTACAGATGCTTTTAGCAGAAAGATCATGGGGTATCATCTAAGTGATGATATGAGTTCGGAAAATGTAGTAAAAGCCATGAAAATGGCTGTAAAGAATAGAGTTACTTCCAACAGATTAATACACCATTCTGATAGAGGTCTACAATACTGCTCTGCTACATACCAAAGAGAACTAAAAAGATCTAAGGTCATACCATCAATGACGGATGGATACGACTGTTATCAAAATGCTTTAGCAGAACGTGTAAATGGTATTTTAAAAACAGAGTTCTTGATTCATAAATGTAATACAGCAAGAGAATTAAGACAGCTTATCAAAGAATCTATAAAAACGTATAATAGCAAAAGACCCCACTTGAGTCTTAATTATGAAACACCTAATTTTATACACAACAAAAAATCCTGCGAAGCTAGCTTCGCAGGATTGATTTAATTATTTAAAAACTGTCAACCTATTTTAGGACGACTCAGTACAAATTGAGTTCTAACGATTATTTCTTTAAAAAAGTGGCTAACTCTTTACCATATTTAGATTCAGCTACCTCTGGTGATAGTACGCTGTAGATAGAATCTAAATATTTAACATTGGCATCAGGTATTTCTTTTAAAGCGATGTATGGGGCTACAAACGACGATTTGTTATTTAATGCAAAGTTGATTGCGAATGCATAACCTCTTTGTGTATTTCTATTGCTGATATTCGCCAATGAATCTATACTTAATTTACTTAATTCGCCATCTGGTTGAGCGGCATTCATCATAATCTCAACATTTCGTTTGTTGATACCACTCATGGTCTGTTTATATTCTTTTAGTTTTTCGTTAGATTCCGAACCTGTAATTTTTGCAGTAGTATCAAACGTATTCCAATCGGTATTGATAGTTATCGTACCTGGTTCGGCAAAAAAAGTAATGCGGTCGTTGATATCGTTATTATCTTTTTTATCTAAGTATAAATAGAATATCTCGGGACTCGTTAATTTGGTTTTAAAAGAAAAATTTCCATCTCCGTTTATAGCAAGGGAATCAACAGTAATTAGTACTGAGTCTGGTACATGTTGTAAATACAGCGTCCCTTTTTTAAGTCCTTTTATTTTACCGTTTACAATCATCGTTTCTTCTGCATTATCTCCGCATGAGCTCAATGCCAACAGTGCGGCAACAACAAATAGTATTTTTTTCATTCTTATTATTTAGGGCGCAAATATCTATAAAATTTGATAATAAAGAACGCCAACCCTTTATTTTGTTAGTAACTATGATTTTTTATAAGCTAGAGGCTACCTCCATTAAATAAGCACAAAGTAAGGCACCACCGGTACCTACAACATAGCCTAAAACAGCTAATAGGACACCAACCGAAGTTAATGATGGATGAAACTCTGCAGCAACCACAGGAGCGGAAGCGGCACCACCAACATTTGCTTGACTACCTACCGCTAAAAAGAAATAGGGAGCTCTTATGAGTTTTGCGACCAATATCATTAAACCTGCATGAATGGCAATCCAAATAAAGCCAACTGCTATTAAGCCTGGGTTTTCAAGTACCTTGTTTAAATCCATTTTCATACCAATAGTCGCTACTAGAATATAAATGAACATACCGCCAATTTTACTGGCGCCTGCCCCTTCGTAATTTTTGGCTTTGGTAAAGGAGAGTGCTATACCTAAGCCGGTGGCGATAACCACCATCCAAAAGAAAGCGGATCCTAAGAACGAAAGGAAACTTTTTTTGTCGCTAACGGCATCAAAATTACTTTCCAAATAAGTGCTTATATGGTCACCGAAAAAATGAGCTATTCCA
Organism: Maribacter sp. R86514; assembly: GCF_044597005.1. Classification (NCBI taxonomy): domain Bacteria; kingdom Pseudomonadati; phylum Bacteroidota; class Flavobacteriia; order Flavobacteriales; family Flavobacteriaceae; genus Maribacter; species Maribacter sp. R86514. Next base: position 216,554 of record NZ_CP138999.1, read on the forward strand.
ACCGCTGTAAAGGCTAGGGCCAGCATAATCATATAATCGTTCATAGTAGGTACACGGGTAATTTTTTCAGTAAACTCCGTCACCTTTACTTTTAAAGTTTCAATAGCCGAGGTATCCGCTTTTAACCATGCGTCAATTCTTTTTGTTCTACCAACTCCTAAAAGTACAATCGCCATCCAAACATTCGCAACCACGATGTCTATCAAAACCATACCACCATATTTCTCCGGATTATATTGAAATATTTCTAACATCGCAGCTTGGTTGGCGCCACCACCGATCCAACTACCTGCAATAGTGGAAAGTCCCCTCCAAATGGCATCAAAATCATTTCCGCCAACAGTATCCGGTGAGAAAATAGAAACAATAAGTATGGCAATGGGTCCGCCTATAATAATACCTGCACTACCGGTTAAAAACATAATAATAGCTTTAGAGCCCAAGTTTGATATTGCTTTTATATCAATGCTCAACGTCATAAGAACAAGCGCTGCAGGTAGTAAATACCTACTTGCCATAAAATATAAATTTGAGATCTCATCAGAAACAATACCGGTACTGGTCAATATTGCCGGTAACAAATAACACATAAGTACTGCTGGTACAATAGAATAAAATTTACTCCAAAATCCAGTTTTTAAACTAGATGTGTAAAAGATAAAACCTAGGCAAAGTGCTAACAGTCCAAAGACTACTGTATCATTCGTTATCAAAGGTTGTGCAAATAGGTATGGCATAAAATATAAGTAAGTTGTATTTTCAAATATAATTAATAAACCAAGTTATTAGCTATGTAATGTGCTACTCCGTCTGCGGTATTTTCTAATGTGATATCATTTGAAATAGCTTTAACTTCATCTCTTGCATTGGCAACGGCAACACCGCAGCCAACATTTTCAAGCATTTCAATATCGTTGTAATTATCACCAAAGGCAATGATATCTGTTAGTGCTTCATGTTCTTCCATAAGTAGTTTAATTGCAGAAAGTTTAGAAACGGATTTTGGGGCAACCTCGATAAGGGTATCATTAGAACGGTATAAATTAAGAGAAACACCTAATCTTTCTTGAAGAATTGGCATCAAAATATCTGCGCTGGTTTTCGTACACATTAGCATAATTTTATGCGCACCTATCTTACGCTCTTGCCAATTTTGTAAAGTTTGCTCGGTGTCTTGAAATACAGGGGTAGATTTGGTGTATTTAATTTCTTTTTCTACACGTACAGATGTTTTAGGTACAAACCATTCATTACTATAATACAATCCTAAATCGGCTTCTAGTCCCACACACAAATCCCTGATGGTGTTTAAAATATCAATAGGGATAAATACCGAATTAAGTTCTTTATTACCTGATAGAACCAACGCCCCATTGTAGCAAATAATGGGCTGATCTGTAATACCTAGGTCTTCTTGTATATACCACATTGCACTGGGCATTCTGGCAGAAACAAGTATGATTTTGGTTTCATTTTTTATTTTACCTATTTGCTCTATAGCATTTAGCGAAACATCACTTTTTGTAGAAAGTAAGGTTCCGTCTAAATCTGAACACAAAATTTTATACTTCATATTAGATATTTAACCAGTAGGTCAATTTAAGATTAATCGATCTATATTTTGGTTCAAAAGAGTTGACAAAATAATTATCGTTATAAACGATAAATAAGTCAGATAAAGGAGCAAAACGCCATTGAAGTCTAGAATTGAAACCTAAGTTATCTCTTTGATTACTGTATTGCACAAGTGTCGACCAAAATATGGATTTGCTAAAGGTAACATCAATTTTAGGACTAATTAGCCATATATCGGTACTTGAATAGGGGTCTGGTAATGATATTTTATCGTAATTCATGTCTAGCGATAAAAAGATTTTAGGTTGAAATCTTAACGACAATTGTCCCCTTAAGGAGAACCTGTCACCATTGAAAAAACTACCCAAAGTAGGTTCAATACTGTAGGCGAATCGTTTTCTTCTATCTGATCGATATTCTAGAGAAACAAAATTATAATGGTAGCCAAGCATACCGGGCAATGGTATGGCATCATCTAAACCTGTAGGATCAAATTCATCAAAAAGATACGTGTACGAGTGTGTATAAGAAGCGTTGATTTCTGATTGGTCGTTGAATTTAGATTGCCATGCTCCCCTTAAATTATAATCGGTATGAAGAAAATCATTATCTGGGCTCCAAGTAAGCACAGGGAAAAATTGAAAACTATGGCTTTGTAATGCGCTATCTTCTGGCCAGAAAACACGCTCGATCATAGTTGCGGTCTTAAAAATATCTGTTCTTCTTATAAAACCAAGATCAGACCTAAAATCTTCGCCTATGTAAACTATATCTTCAAAAAAGTTCCAATTTCTAGAATTATACTGCATAAATGCACCAGATGAAAGATTAGCTTTACCGGCATTATGGGCAAAAGATTTGTGTAAATAGAATTTACCATTCCAAATATTATTATTCGATATTAAGTTATAGTCAATTCCGGCAACTCTATTATAACGATCTTCAGGATCTTGAAATTCATAATCTTCAAATGATTGTCTATTGATAAAGAACATACCAATATTTGATCGCCCAAAAACATTTTGTTGAAGTGCCAACATGGTATTGTTGTTAGAAACTATTTCTTGATCCAAATCTTCTGCAGTCTGTAGGTTTAGAAAGCCTAATCTTAGTCCTTTATTAAGCTTACCACTTAAACGTACACCACCAATAATTTTATTCTCTATAGTATTGTCAGCAGTATCTCTTGCAATACCTATACGTCTAGAGAAAAACGGATTAGCATCTCTACCACCACCAAAACTTCCAAAAAGGTCGCTGTTATCTATAAAAAATTGTCTTTTCTCAGGTAATGACACTTCAAAACGTGTGAGGTTGGTAATTTGGTTATCAACTTCTACCTGCGAAAAATCGGGGTTTACGGTAACATCTAAATTCATACTGTTGCCTATAGCTATTTTGGCGTCGCCACCGAAATTAAATTTGGTGTCTGCGGAATTCAATTCAAAATCTTTGTCTGAACCGAAATTTACATAGGGTATAACAGCAAGGGGCGTACGGTATTTGCCTAAAGGTTTTTCAAAAATCATGTCGCCCATAAAAGTAAGTCCGTAGATATTCTGGTTTTGAGGAATATTGGTCCACGTACTGTTTTCGTTAGACTGCGTATCAAAACGGTAACTATTAAATCGCCATTTGGTTTCACCTTCCTTAAATTTAAAAGCGGTTAGGGGAATTACCATTTCTGCAGTGTAGTAGCCGTCATAAATTTTAGAATCTCCGCGCCATTTTACATCCCATGAAATGGTAAATCCGTTAAGGTTCAATCCACCGCCGGAAACTAGTCCTTCACGACGAACTCCATACGGATTGATGCCAAATAGAAAAGCATTATTGCCGTCGTTAAAGGTGTCAAAAAGCAAAGTGATATTATCACTGTTACCTGCTCTAAAATCTCTTTTTAAAGATTGAATAGAGTAATCTGAACCAGCTGTATAAACAGTAATACCAACGTAAAGGTTAGATTTGTCATATAACATTTTAATTTCGGTTTGTTTTTTTGCTTGCACAGTGTCAAGAGGAAAAAACTGCCAAAAATCTTCTGCGTATTCTGCATTTTCCCAAACAGGCTCATTAAGAATTCCGTCAGGCGTAATTTTATCATTAGTTTCTTTTACAACAAATGATTTTTCTGAGGTTTGTGCATGTAAAGAAGAGCATAAAAGTATAAGTACGAGGGTACTTAAATATTTGGTCATTAGGTTTGAGTTTGTTAGATAACCAAATTTAAGATTTTGTTTTGTTAAAAAAATGCCAAACTATAATTGCAGTTATATTCTTAGTAAAGAGTTACCCTTTAAATTTTTTACTTTTCTTTTTATTCGGATTTTTAAAAAGACGTTTAAAGAATCCGTCACGTTTAACGGGGTCGCAATTCAATACTTCTAATACAGAAGTAGAAGGTTTTGGAAAATTAGATTTTGTATAGATGTTAAAATCTTTGTCTTTGTTCAATTCTTGCATCAAAAGTGCAAATAGGGGTAGAGCGGCATTTGCACCTTGCCCGATACTCGTATTACTGAATCCGATTTCATGTTGATCAAGACCCACCCAAGTAATGTGAACCAGTTTAGTGGTCAAGGCAACAAACCAAGCATCTTTATTATTTTGGGTAGTACCTGTTTTACCGGCAATGTCATTTTTGAGTCCGTATGTATTTCTAAGTCTAGCCGCCGTTCCAGAATTGACCGTAGATTTCATCATTTCAATCATTATCTGACTAGTTTCTTTAGAAAAAGCGGCTTTTTCGTTCAATTTGGGCTTAAACTCAGCTAAAATGGAGTCTTTATGATTAGAAATGCTTTTAATCAAATTTGGTTGAATATGCTTGCCATTATTTGCATAACTCGTATACGCTTGTGCCAAATCGATGATTTTGATTTCACCAGTACCAAGGGCAATAGAAGCTTCTTTAGGTAATTTGTCTTCAACACCCATTTTTTTAGCCATGTTTAATACATTATCAATACCGGCTTTTTCCAATACTTTTACAGCAATGGTGTTGATGGAATTGCTAAGACCTTCTTCCATTGAATAGTTGAGGTACGCTTCGTCCTTATTACCAGAGTTAGAAGGTGACCAACCCTTTAGATTATCATATTCTATTTCTTCGGCAGAGAAATAGGTACATGGAGAAACACCTTGTTCTACAGCAGTTGTGTAAACAATGGGTTTAAATGTAGAGCCGACCTGGCGTTTACTTTGCGAAATATGATCATATTTAAACTGTTCAAAATTAATACCGCCGATCCATACCAAAATATCACCATTAGTAGGGTCTACAGCTAAAGAGCCCGTATTTAAGAATTTGGCGTAATGCTGAATACTATCGATAGTACTGGCTGTTATTTCTTCATCTGCTTGCCATGATTTAAAAATTCTTTTTTGTTTGTTTTTAGATAAGCTATCTATAATTTGGGTATGCGATAAGCCAGAATGCTGCAGCCTTTTATACGTTGGTGTTCGTTTGGCTATTTTTTCTATCAGTTTATTGTCTTTTAACCAAGGAGCGTTAGAACCATAGCTTTTTTCAAAACTATGCTGCAATTTGGTCATGTGGTCAACCATGGCTTCTTCAGCCAATTTTTGCATTTTGTAGTTTAGGGTGGTGTAAATTTTTAATCCTGAAGTGTATATGTTGTAATCTGTATCAGCTTCGTTTTGTTCTGTGATCCAGTTTAGCATTTCCTTGCGGACCTCTTCTCTAAAATAAGGTGCAATTCCGGCATTGTAATCAAACTCCCTATAATCGAGACCAAGACCTTCTTGCGAGAATTTCGTAACCTGTTCTTCGGTAATAAAATCATTGTTATACATGGCACGCAATACTAAATTACGCCTGCCAAGACTTTTCTCTGGGAATATTCTTGGGTTGTAACCATAAGTAGCCTTTAGCATACCCACTAATGTTGCTGCTTGGGGGGCGGTTATATCTTTAGTTCTGGAATTGAAAAATTTTAGCGCGGCACTTTCAATACCAAAAGTATTATCGCCAAAGGAAACTGTATTTAAATAATTAGTTAGAATTTCATCTTTAGTAAAAATCTTTTCCAGCCTTTTGGCAATAATCATCTCTTTGACCTTATCGACTACTATACTCGTTTTATTCCTTTCTTTTCTGGGATATAAATTTTTTGCCAACTGTTGGGTAAGGGTACTGCCACCACCAGAAGAATTATCGCCTAATAGTACGGTTTTAAAACCTACTCTAACCAAACTTCTGATGTCCACACCAGAGTGCTCATAAAAACGCTCATCTTCAATGGCAACTAATGCCTGTATCAAATGATCAGGAAAATCTTGAAAGGTAACAGGTTGTCTATCGTACAAATAATATTTACCGATCAACACACTATCTGCGGTAAAAACCTCAGATGCCATTTGATATTGAAAATTTGAAAGTTCTTTTTTAGAAGGAATTTTCCCCCACAAACCAATATTAACACTAACAATGAATAGAATGAACAGGGCAAAAAGACCCAGAATACCTAAGCCGATTAATTTGCGGATACTAAATTTTCGTTTAGATGATTTTCTCGTCTTCTTCTTCATGCCTGCAAGTTCAGATATAAATTTAATCTTACCAAGTTTTAACAATGCCTTAAAATTTGTTGTACTATTTTTGGGCAAAATTTTAGTGATGAAAAATTATATTATTTTACTTTTTTTGGTATCGAATTTCACTTTTGCAAATGATATGTATTGGTCAAAAACCGGACATAGGGTTGTTGGTGAAGTTGCGGAACAGTATTTAAGTAAAAAGGCAAAACGTGCTATTGAAGATTTATTGGAGGGGGAGAGTTTGGCTGCTGTTGCCAATTTTGGTGATGAAATAAAATCTGATCGAACATACCGTAAATTCAGTGCATGGCATTATGTAAATATTCCGTTTGGAAAAACCTATGAAGAAATAGAGAAGAATGAATATGGGGATTTGGTACAAGGGGTTAATACATGTTTGGAAATTATAAAGGACGAAAACAGCAGTAAAGAAGATAAAGCTTTTTATCTAAAATTCTTGGTTCACTTAATTGGAGATCTACACCAACCTATGCATGTAGGAAGGGTAGAGGACAAAGGTGGTAACGATATTCAGCTACAATGGTTTGGTAACGGAACTAACTTACATAGAGTATGGGATTCTAATATGATTGATGAAAACGGAATGAGTTTTACAGAACTGGCTACGGAATACCCAGAAATGTCAAAGGAACAAATAAAATTTCTACAGAGCGGAAGTTTGCTTGATTGGGTTGAGGAATCTCACCAATTGGCAGAGAAAGTTTATGCCTCTGTTGAGTCAGGTGAAAAACTAAGCTACCGTTATAGTTATGATTGGTGGCATACCGTAGAAGATCAATTGCAAAAAGGCGGAGTTCGCCTTGCTGCAGTATTGAACGAGGCATTTAAATAATTATCGTTTAGATATTTTATTTCCTGTAATGTGGCGTTGTCTAGAACATCTAAATCGGTCCATTTCATCGGATCTTAATTTAGCATGTTTTGTAGCGCGACCTTGAACACGTTTGCGCCACATTCTAAAACTACTTGGTTTCATTTCGCGACGCATGACTTCAATAGTCTCCTGTTCGCTAATACCAAATTGAAATGTAATGGCCTCAAACGGCGTACGGTCTTCCCATGCCATCTCAATAATACGATCTAATTCTCTTTCTGTAAATTCTTTTATCATAGCGGTATAAAGGTACTACATGAAAATAAATAGTGAAGAACACGTATCCGTTTTTTTATAACTCAAAAAAATAGGAAAAAAAAGCTTCTAAATGAGGTGGAATTTACCATTTAGAAGCTTTAAAATTTTAGTACTATATATAAGGTATAACTTTTACACCATAACATTCTTTAACTCATTCCTGTACTCTGACGGATTTTGACCTGTAAATGCTTTAAAAGATTTATTGAAGTGAGAAAAGTTATTGAATCCGCATTCAAAACAAACCTCCGTAATACTCATAGGCTTTTCTGCAAGTAGCTTAGAAGCATGTACCAATCTATATTCATTTACAAATTGTACGAAAGTCTTATTCGTAATCTTTTTAAAGTACCTACAGAAAGACGGTATAGTCATACTTACCATAGAAGATATCTCCTCTAGGGTAAGTTCTTCTCTAAAATTATTTTTAACGTGATTGAATACAATGTTAATACGGTCATTATCCTTAACGTCTGTGGTAAATGAAAAACCTTCCGCATTCAATAACCGCATATCATCTGAATTACCGAGTTCGTTTAATATATTAAGGATGGATAATAGTCTTTGAAAATCTGTCTGATATTCCAAAACTTCCATTTTATCTCCTATTTTCCGTTTTGTCTTCCCAGAAAAAGCAATTCCGCCACTAGCGCTATTAAACAAGCTTGCAATTTTTTTCATCTCGGGAAGGCTAAAGAAGTCTGGACCCAGAAAATCTAACTTCATTTGAACAACCGTTTCACTAGTATTACCGGTAAGGGCATCTGTAAAGCCGCAATGAGGTAGATTACTACCTATTAATATAAGGTCACCATTCGTATAATATGATACATGACTACCGATTTGCCTTTTACCAGAGCCACCATTTACATATACTAACTCCAATTCTGGGTGGTAGTGCCAAAGGTTATTTTTATTCAATCGATGTTCATCAAACTTCTGATAAGTGAAAGAATGACCAAAATCTGGTTTAATAGCTTCGAATGTAGGTTTTTGTTTTACCATGATACTAGGGGATTATACTATAAAATTAATCCTTCTAATTTGTATGTTCTTTGCAAAATTAACTAAAATATGTGGCATCTTAACCATAGGGTAATAATGGATATATGAAGTGGTTAAAATAGCACACAAATAGGGAAAATATGATGTAGTGAGAGCTTTATAACGGCTGTATGTTTGTAGTGTAAATTATCATTAACCCTTAAATAATTTATATTATGAAAAACCTAGTAAAATTCACAACAGTTGTTGCCTTTATGTTAGCTACAGTAGCAGGCATGGCAAGAGAGCCAAAATTAAACCTATTATCTGCGGGTAAAGCCAAGAGTGTGGTTTTAACAATGGATGCATCTACAAATGGTGTACAGGTTAAGTTAATGGATTCTGATTTAAATGTTATTTATTCAGAAAAAATGACCGAAGGTCAGTTTAGCAAGAAATTAAACCTTAAAGATTTGACGGATGGAGTATACTTCTTATCTGCCGATGATAATATGACAGCATATTCATATACAATCGTTTTAGATAACGATAATGTGAAAATCGTAGAATCTGATGAAGAGATCAAGCCTTTCTTTAGAAAGACTGATAATATGATCTTCATGAACTATTTAAACTTAGATAGAGCAGATATGTCTATCAAGATTTACGATACAGAAAGTAGAACAGTATTTACACAAGAAGTAGCAGATGAGTTGATTGTTGAAAAAGCATTCAATTTCACAGATGCTTTCCCTGGTACTTACACGGTTACCGTTAAGTCTGCAGGTAAAACATATACTGAAGAGTTTGTTGTTAATTAAGTTGATTTAAGTTGATTTAAGAAGGGGACGGGAGCGTCCCCTTTTTTTTGCTATAATTTTAAGTACATAAAAGCCCAATACATTAAAGCAAATTGTATTGGCAATCTCAGTAAAAGCGCCCACTTTGGTAATCCTGCACTTGCCTTTTCGCTAGACAACATATAAAAGTGCACCAATAAGAATACGGCAAGCATAGCAATAATGCCATAAATGGAAAAGTTTTTGGTCTTTTTAAAAAATAGACCAATACCTAGAACAATCTCTGCTACACCGCTTAGCAGAACCAAAGCTTTGTGAGCAGGTAAGTAGCGTGGCATAATTCTAAGGTATATCTTAGGTTTTATAAAATGCATAAAGCCCGCAAAAATATAGATTGCGCCCATTACATATAAGTGCCACGGATAAGTCATACGTATTTTAAAGTTTAATATGTTAAGCTTTGGTGTTTGCGGAAATCCAATTCATGATTTTTTCTTCAAGTAACGCTAACGGTACGCACCCTACTTCTAAAACTTTCTCATGAAATACTTTAATGTCAAAATCTTTACCAAGATTAGCTTCGGCTTTAGCACGAAGTTCCATGATTTTTAGCTGACCTATTTTATAGGATAGTGCCTGACCAGGATTTGCCATATATCTTTCTATTTCTGCGGTAATACTAGCCTCGGATTCTGCTTCGTTATCTAAAGAATATTGAATTGCTTTTTCTCTAGACCATCCTTTAGAATGCAAACCAGTATCTACGACCAAACGAACAGCACGGTGCATTTCTGCCCCAAGCATACCAAAATATTGGTATGGGTCAGTGTACAAACCTAGCTCTTTACCTAAAGATTCTGTGTACAAAGCCCAACCTTCGCCATATGCGCTATACCAAAGTGTTTTTCTGAACTCGGGTAAATTTTCATTTTCTTGTGTCAGTGAAATTTGAAAGTGGTGCCCTGGTATAGCCTCATGCAAGAACAAGTCTTCATCAGAGTAGGTGTTGTAAGAGGTAACGTCTGGTATAGGAACATAAAATATTCCAGGTCTGGTACCATCTAAAGAACCAGGGTTGTATTCTGCACTGGCAGAAGCTTCTCTAAAAGCCTCTGTTCGTCTTACCTCAAAAGGAGTTTTAGGTTGTTTGCTAAATAAAGCATTTACCTTAGGCATCATTCTTTTGTGGATGTCATTGAAATTATCGATAACCTCTTGTGGGTCTTTAAAAGGCATCAGTTCCTTTTTGTTACGAACTTCATTAAAGAACGCTTTTAGGTCACCTTTAAAACCTACTTGCTTTTTAACAGCTTCCATTTCAGCGCTAATTCTAGCGACTTCTTTTAATCCAATTTCATGGATTTCTGAAGCAGTCATATTAGTAGTGGTATATAGCTTAATTTGATGCGCGTAGTACTCATCACCGTCTGGTATTCCTTGGATACCACTAGTTTCTCTACCTGCATTTAAATATTCGGTAGCCATAAAATCATGAAGTTCTTTGTATGCAGGAATTATTTTATTGGTAATTACATTTGTATAAATTTCGGTTAATCGTTGTTTATCTGAGTCGGAAAAATCTGCAGGGAAGTTTTTAATCGGACTGTAAAACAAGTTGTCTTCAAGTTCGGTGTTAGCAACACTGGCTAGTTGAGGTAATACTTTTTTGATAAGCGATTTAGGTAAAACATTTTGAGCCTTTATACCTTCTTGCATTTTAGATTTGGCTGAGTGTAACCAGACTTCATAATCTTCTAAACGCTTGCTCCAGTTTATATAATCTTCGGTAGTCTCAAAAGGTTGCGCACTTGTGCCACCGGCTAATTGCCCCATCATTAAATTCATAGACCACATTTGGTCTATTGGAGTGTACTGCTCAAAAGCTAGTCCCTCTAAATTTACTTCACATTCCCATTTTAATATAGATTTGGACATTAGCTCACTTTCAGAAAGTTGCGAATTGTCAAATTTCTCCGCTTTTTCTAAATAGGTTTGGTAATAGTTGACCAGTTCTTTCTTGTAACTATCAGAAAGAAAATTTGGTAAAGTGTCATTGAATCTATTATCACCTTGAAAAGTAGCGTTTAACGGATTCAATTTTAAACCGTCGTCATAATAATGAGCCAATAAGGTTACAAAGCCAATATTATGTACCGTGGGATTGGTAGAAATTTCACCGTTCGTTCTTAATTGCGCTTGAGTCTGTAGCCCAAAAATTAGGGTAAATGTTATAAGTATCTTTTTCATTGATGTATATTAAAATTATGATAGGTATTTCTTGAACCTGTCCTTTTTGTATTGCGGTACAGCTTCGTTGGTCATGAATAGTTCCAGTAAATCTTTTGATTTTTCTTTTGCGAAGATCAATTCATAAAATTGTTGAGTGGTAAATGTATTTTCAGATTGTTCCATTAATACCATTTCATCTCCGGCAGCTACAAGACCTTCTTCTAGTATTTTTACGTAAGTACCTGGGTGATTATGGGTGATAAATTCTTTAAGGATTTTTTGTGTGCCAAAACGGACGCCAAGTTTATAACAAGGTTCACGTGGCTGAGAAATTTGTACGAGCGCCTTGCCTAGTTTATAAATATCGCCAACACGAATTTTAGATTCATCAAGACCTTCTACGGTTAGGTTTTCACCAAACATGCCCCAATCCCATTCTAAATTTGGGTAAAGATTCTTCCAATAATCATAGTAGTCGGCAGAGAAAAGATAGCATGCTTTGTTGGTGCCACCATGGTGAACACGGTCTATTACAGTGTCATCTTTAACGTCATTTTTAGTTAGAAATAAACTTTTAGAAGTTGGATATTTGAAGATACCGGTTTGCTCTTTGGCACCGTTCCACTCAAAAGTTACTGCATCTCCTATGTTCGTTGAAATCACCTTCATATGGTGAAGATAAAAAAAGCACTAGTATTTATAATCAAAGGTTTACCTAAAGTTGACCAAACTGTTACTAAATTGGTTAAAAACAGCTTATGTAAATGATTAACTATAGATTTTTATGCTTCATATTTGCTAATTTCTAAATTTAGAAATTAGACTATTTGTATTGCTTAGTTGTCACAGTGTCTAGTAATATGCTAGTATCTTGAACATTTTGTGATGAGCTATTTTCTGGGAAGTACCAGAAGGGGATGGTAATCAGCGTATCTCTTTCAAAAACTCCTTTTTCCTTTTCGTCCGGACCGATTATTCTAAGAAAATGTTTTCCTCTTGATAATTCTTCAATATCTAAAATAGTTTCAAAACCAAACTGTTCTTGTCTATTTTTAGTCAAATTAAAATTATAAACTTGTTTTTTTGAGTCTATTTGAAGTTCGAAAATAGAATCGAATACCTTTAAATATTTAGATTGATTTTCGAGATTGTCTATTGGTGCAACTTGAAAACTAACTAAACCTGAAGCTGACTGCATGTTAGTTAAATGAAAGCCAAAGCCTCTTTCATCTTCTTCGGGTAAAAGTGTAGAGTCATTTTTAAAAACAGCATCTTCCATATAATTAGTATAGTTTATAAATACCGGTAAATAGGATTTTTCTATAATTTTAGATGGTATTGAGGCAAAATTCACCATATCAATATCTTCTAATAATTGGTCTTCGTAATTTTCTTTACCTGTAAATTGTTGAGAAGTGTTTTGTTGATGGTCTAGGTAGTTAGATCGTAACGTACCAAAACCAGAAGAAAAAAATGAAACTATAAAATAAACGGGTACTATTAATATACCGATCCAACGCGCTTTTTTCTGATCTAAGAAATTATATACTAAGGGTCTGTATAAAAACGAAAGAGTAATGTAGCTAAATATCCTATAAATTGGATAGTATATTATTGATGTCCATTTGTACTTTTTTAAAATACCAGCTCCTAGAAAATCAATCAATAATAATAGGATACTGAATACGTAAATAAAAATGAAACTCCCATTTATAAATTCATAAAACGTTTCAGAAATAGATTTGATTATTTCAAGATAACTTATAGTCACAACCATAATACCTATGACCATAAAAAATGAAATTAAATAGAAAATCATTAAGAAAGCTAGCGCAAATAAGGTGCTGCAAATATTCTCAAGTCTATAAATATAATGATCAAACGAACCTACCTTTTCTTTTAAAAAATCTGAGAATTTTTCTGAATAATTCAAGCTTTCATAATCAATATCACCGGAAACATATCTTAATCCAATTGCGCCAATCCATAAACCTCTTATTATAACGTGTGTTAATAAAACACCTATCAATATTAACATGCTTGTTAAAAGTATGCTTAACATAAAACTATTAAAACCTTCCTCTTTTTGAACAGCTTTCAAATATTCTAATTCTATTGAATCATATCCAGCTATTAATCCGTAAATAGCAAACCCAGAAATAATGAGCTCCAGTTGCCAGCTTTCTTGCTGTAGGTTATCCAGTAGTTTTTTAAATTGATTACTACGGTAGTCGTTTTTCATTTGGTCAGTGATTTCTCAATTGAAAGATAACAACATTTAACAAAAAAGCCACTACAAAAAATGTAGTGGCTTTTCTTAAGATTATAGGAAATGGAAATTACTTTACCATCTCGTAGCTACGCTTAATGAAATCTGTTAAAGCTTTACCTTTAAGTAAGCCTTTAGATAACTTCGCCAAGTCAAGTGATTGATTGATCAATCGCTCTTTTTTCTTCGCTGTCTTTGTATTCAAAAACTCGCTAACCAATGGGTGATTCGTATTAACGATCAGGTTATACATGTCTGGCATAGAACCCATGCCAAACATACCACCGCCACCGCCGGTCTGTTGCATTTCTTTCATACGACGCATAAACTCAGGCTCTGTAATTGTGAACGGAGAAGAATCGCTGTCCATAGCTTCTAATTGAACGGTAAAGCTTTTATCGGTAATAGCTTCTTCCAATTCTTTCTTCAAAGTCTCTTTTTCTTCTTCAGATAATTTAGAGATTTGAGTTTCTTCCTTTTGGATCAATTTGTCAATATGATCGGCATCTACACGAGCAAAACAAATATTCTCTTTAGAGCTTTCTAGCTTCTGCATTAAGTGACCGATGATTGGCGAATCTAATAGCAATACTTCGTAACCTTTAGCCTTTGCAGTTTCAATATAACTGTGTTGTGCTTCTTTGTCAGATGCGTAGAGAATAACTGTTTTTCCGTCTTTGTCTGTCTGTGCATCTTTTATTTTCTCTTGCAACTCTTCAAACGTAAAGTAAGAACCATCTACGGTTGGGTAAAGTGCAAACTTATCTGCTTTGTCAAAGAACTTATCTTCAGAAAGCATTCCGTATTCAATAACGATTTTGATATCGTTCCACTTCGCTTCAAACTCGGCACGATCATTTTTGAACAGCGAGTTCATTTTATCAGCCACCTTTCTAGTGATGTAAGAAGATATTTTCTTAACTGCACCATCAGCCTGTAAATACGAACGAGATACGTTTAACGGAATATCTGGAGAATCTATAACACCACGTAGCATGGTTAAGAATTCAGGAACAATACCTTCAACGTTATCAGTAACGAATACCTGGTTTTGGTATAGTTGAATTCTATCTTTCTGCTGATTTAAATCGTTAGAAAGTTTTGGAAAATATAAAATACCCGTAAGATTAAAAGGATAATCTACATTTAAGTGAATATTGAACAAAGGCTCCTCAAATTGCATTGGGTAAAGCTCTCTGTAAAAACTCTTATAGTCTTCTGGCTTTAAATCTGCAGGTTGCTTTGTCCATGCCGGGTTAGGGTTGTTAATGATATTATCGACCTCTTGCGTTGGCGCAGGATCTTCTTCTTTTGCGCCTTCAGGCTTTGGTAAAGTTTCAGTTTTCATTCCGAATTTGATCGGAATAGGCATAAACTTGTTATACTTTGTTAAAAGCTCGTTTATTTTACCATCTTCTAAAAACTCGGTAGAATCATCTGCGATATGAAGAATGATTTCTGTACCACGGGTTTCTTTTTCAGCTGGTTCCATAATAAATTCTGGAGATCCGTCGCATGACCAATGAACCGCTGGCTCATCTTTAAAACTCTTGGTGATGATCTCTACTTTATGGGCAACCATAAACGCAGAATAGAATCCAAGTCCGAAATGACCGATAATTCCTGAATCTTTAGCAGAGTCTTCATATTTGTTCAAGAACTCTTCTGCACCAGAGAAAGCTACCTCGTTAATGTATTTCTTTACTTCTTCTTCTGTCATACCAAGACCTTGATCAATGATATGTAGTTTTTTGCCTTCTTTGTCTGCTTTAACCTCTATAATAGGGTTGCCATATTCAA
Source organism: Maribacter sp. R86514 (assembly GCF_044597005.1). Classification (NCBI taxonomy): domain Bacteria; kingdom Pseudomonadati; phylum Bacteroidota; class Flavobacteriia; order Flavobacteriales; family Flavobacteriaceae; genus Maribacter; species Maribacter sp. R86514. Next base: position 231,924 of record NZ_CP138999.1, read on the forward strand.
CCTTCGCCTCGCCAATTGTGGTCAAGTGCTTCATTTTTAAGGTTGCATCTGTTGCATTAGAAATTAATTCTCTTAGAAAAATTTCGTGATCACTATACAAGAACTTCTTGATCAGTGGAAAAATGTTGTCTACCGACACATTAATTTTACCTGTTGCCATTTTTTATATTTTTTTCGCCGCAGTCAGTGCGGCCATTGTTAATAATGATTGTTCGTTGCTATTGGTCAAAAAAAATACCATAATATCTTATTGTGACAAACTGACAGTTTACTGCCTTTAAAAGTTTAACATATATTTTTGTTTATGAAATAGTAAAAAAAGTTAAACATAATGTATATTTGTATTGTGGTTATGAAAAAATGCTATGAAAAAGAATTTTAAGCATAATCACATGTTGATTATTTATTGGTTAGGTTGTTTAGGAACGTGCTATCATCTGATAGCACGTTTTTATTAAATATAAGCTAATGTTCGGCTAAAACTTCTAACTATGAAATCTACATCGTACCTTAAATAAAAATTATTCGATATGCCTGCAAAAGCTAAAAAAGTAACAAAAGAGACGATTATAACAATGTTTATGGACTACGTCTTAGAAAACGAGAAGTTACCTAAAACAGTTTATAAATTTTGTAAAGTAAATGCTATTGAAGAGTCAGATTTTTATCTTCACTTTGGATCGATAGAAGCCATCAAGAAAGGTATTTGGAATACATTTTACACCAACACGGTTAGTGTGATAGAGAAAAATAAAGAGTATCAAGATTTTACCAATAGAGAAAAGATGCTTACGTTTTTCTATACCTTTTTTGAAGTAATGACATTGAATAGAAGTTATATCTTATTCATAATGGATAGTGCTTCTGGACAGTTTAAAAATTTGGAGCAGTTAAAAGGACTTAGAAAAAATATTAAAGAATTCTCTAAGGGTTTGATTGCAGATGGAAATGCAGACAAGAATTTAAAAATTACGAAACACAACCCGCAATTGTTTTCAGAAGGGGCATGGTTACAGACTATGTTTTTAATGAATTTTTGGAAATCGGATGATTCTGCCGCATTTGAAAAAACAGATGTTGCTATTGAAAAATCTGTAAACACCATTTTTGATGTATTCGATAACACACCACTAGAGAATATTCTAGACTTTGGGAAATTTCTTTACAAAGAAACCTTTGCCTAATCTAACTCATACGATTTGAAAACACTTGATAAAATACCTACCGGAAAAATAGAGCGTGCAAGCAAGCTGGTGAAAACCGGAGCTAAGATTGGTGGTAATTATGCCAAGTATTTGGGTAAGAAAATAATAAATCCCGACACGACTAAAGACGAGTTGAACGAAGATAATGCCGCAGATATATATGACGGGTTAAAATCATTGAAGGGTAGTGCGCTTAAGGTTGCCCAGATGTTGAGCATGGAGAAAAATTTACTGCCTAATGCTTATGTAGAAAAGTTTTCACTTTCGCAATTTTCAGTTCCCCCTTTATCGGCACCGTTGGTTAGAAAGACATTTAAGAAGTATTTAGATAAGTATCCAGAAGAAGTTTTTGATACGTTCGATAAAGATTCTATTAATGCAGCTAGTATAGGTCAGGTGCATAAAGCAACCAAAGACGGTAAAAATTTAGCGGTAAAAATTCAGTACCCAGGTGTAGCACAAAGTATAAGCAGCGATTTGGCGATTGTAAAGCCTATTGCTATTCGTATGTTCAATCTTCAAGGCAAAGATTCAGATAAATATTTCAAAGAAGTTGAAAATAAACTGGTAGAAGAGACAGATTATATTTTAGAAGTAGCACAAAGTAAAGAGATTACCGAAGCATGTTCGGTAATACCTAATATCAATTTCCCCAAATATTATACAGAATTGTCTAGTTCACGTATAATAACAATGGATTGGATGACCGGTAAACACTTGAGTGAATTTACAAAAACTGATTTTTCTCAGGCAACAGGAGATAAGTTAGGTCAGGCATTGTGGGATTTCTATATGTTTCAAATTCACGGCTTAAGAAAAGCGCATGCAGATCCGCACCCAGGTAATTTTTTGGTGAATGATAATGAGGAGCTTATCGCTATTGATTTTGGATGTATTAAAGAAGTACCGGATACTTTCTATGTACCGTATTTTGAATTGGCAAGACCAGAGGTGATATCAAATGATGAAAAGTTTACAGAAAAGTTATACGAGCTTGAAATATTGATGCCTAATGATACACCCGAAGAAATATCATTTTTCAAATCCATATTTCATCAATTATTAAGTTTGTTTACATCACCTTTTCATGAAGATGATTTTTATTTTGGCGATGAGGTTTTTTGGGACAAAATTGCGGCATTGGGAGAACAATTCTCTTCAGATAAGCAAATACGTAAAATGAATGGAAATAGAGGGTCTAAGCACTTCTTGTATATGAATCGTACTTTCTTTGGTCTATATAATCTTCTGCATGATTTAAAATCGAATATAAAAGTTAACGACTATCAGAAATATTTGAACTTGTAATTTCTCGCTTATTTTAATAATAGATGATTGTTATATTTTTTAAAAAATTTCTCAATAGTTGTTTATATTGCAACACTAATTCAACCTGAGTTTTATCAGGATTAAAAAAATACTATGTATAATTCAAAAATAATCGGCTTAGGTCATTATGTACCTGAAAACGTAGTGACAAATGATGATTTGTCAAAAGTGATGGATACTAATGATGCTTGGATTCAAGAAAGAACCGGTATTAAAGAAAGAAGACATGTAATTAGGGGCGATGGAGATACCACCACGACTATGGGTGTAAAAGCCGCTAAAGTTGCCATTGAAAGAGCTGGTATAGATAAGGATGATATTGATTTTATCATTTTTGCAACTTTGAGTCCTGATTATTATTTCCCTGGTCCTGGTGTATTGGTACAACGAGATTTAGGAATTAAAACCGTAGGTGCATTAGACGTTAGAAATCAATGTTCTGGTTTTGTGTATGCATTATCTATTGCTGATCAATATATTAAAACAGGTATGTATAAAAATGTACTTGTTATAGGGTCAGAACTTCACTCTCATGGTTTGGATATGACCACAAGGGGTAGGGGAGTTTCTGTAATATTCGGTGATGGGGCCGGTGCGGCAGTTTTAACTAGAGAAGAAGATACTACCAAAGGTATATTGTCAACACACCTACATTCAGAAGGTCAGCATGCAGAAGAGCTTTCTCTTATAGCGCCTGGTATGGGTAACAGATGGGTAACCGATATCATGGAGGACAATGATCCAAATGATGAATCTTACTTTCCACATATGAATGGTCAGTTTGTATTCAAAAATGCAGTTGTTCGTTTCAGTGAGGTAATTGTAGAAGGTTTAGAAAAAAATAAATTAAATGCGACCGATATCGATTTATTGGTTCCGCATCAAGCGAATTTGAGAATATCTCAATTTATTCAAAAGAAATTCCAGTTAAGTGATGACCAGGTTTTCAATAATATTATGAAATATGGTAACACTACAGCTGCATCTATCCCTATTGCACTTACAGAAGCTTGGGAAGAAGGTAAGGTGAAAAGTGGAGACTTGGTAGTATTAGCTGCATTTGGTAGTGGTTTTACCTGGGGCAGTGTCATTATTAGATGGTAAAAATAAAGCACCCATAGTTTTGGCTATGGGTGCTATATAGTTTTACTTAATAAGAAAAAACCAACCAATCTTCTTAATTAAACTCCCTATATAAAGTAATAGACGTAATTATGTTATAAATGTTACTTCGTCTTTCGTTTTATCGAAAAAATGAAGTGCAGTTATTATGGTAAGTGTCTGTCAAGTTTTAAAAAAAAAGAAACCCGAACATTCCTAAATAAATTGGAAGTCGGGCTTCAACATGTTGATAGGCTATACTAAACACTAACCATTAACTATAAACATATAGCGTTACCAACAATATTATAATCTTGTAAGAATACTTAACTATTTTAATAGACGAAATATTGTCTTAATAGTTACAAGTTAATCAATTTTTAACAATCTAATATTATGAAAAAGACTCTAGTTTTCGGAGCCTCCTTAAAACCAAATCGATACAGCAATATAGCAATTCATCGATTAGTAGATTCGGGCGTAGAAACCTTGGCTTATGGTTTAAGAGAAGGTACGGTTTCTGGTGTAAATATCAGTAACAATCTAGACAAATTTAACGATATTCACACAATTACCCTATATATAAATCCAAATAGACAAGAAGAATATTATGAGGAGATAATTTCGCTGGCACCGAATAGAGTAATTTTTAATCCGGGAACAGAAAACCCAGAGTTTTATAAGTTGTTGGAAAGTAGCGGTATAGAGGTAGATGTTGCTTGTACTTTGGTACTTTTAGGTACTGGTCAATATTAAGTGATATCGTTAATGCTGGCGACAGTATTTTTTTTGCGAATAAGCCATAATCCTATAAAAGTCATCAGACCATTCAATGGTAAAAGTTCATAACCGAAGACATAGCCACCAAAAAAGTCACTAGGTAGTTTTGCTAAAATGAGTATTATGGATACGCAAATTAGAGCCACGATCCATACATATTTATCTTTTACTTGATGTTTGGTGAAAATGCCAAAGGAGAATAACCCTAATAAAGGACCGTAGGTGTATGAGGCAACAGTGAGCAGCCCGTCAATTACATTTTTATCCAATATATATTTAAAAGAGATTACTACTAGAATTAATAGAACGCTCATGCCAACATGTGTTATTCTACGGGTCTTTTTAGCCACATGTTCAGATTTGTTCTCCGTACCTAGAAAATCTATACAAAATGATGTGGTCAATGAGGTAAGTGCACTGTCTGCGCTACTGTAAGCAGCTGCAATTAAACCTAACATGAACGTAACGGCAACTGTAATGCCTAAACCACTATTAAGTGCAATTTCTGGAAATAAAAGATCAGATTTCGGTGAGCCATCCATAAGTGGTAAGGCTATATTATATGTATCTGCATAAATAAATAAAAGAGCGCCGAGAAGCATGAAAACAAAAGTAACTATGACCAGTACGATACTGAAGCTGACCATATTTTTTTGAGCTTCTCCTAAGTTTCTACATGTCAGGTTTTTTTGCATCATATCTTGATCAAGTCCTGTCATACAAATGGTAATGAACATTCCACCTAAAAACGATTTTACCAAATGGTTTTTAGAAGAAAGGTCGTCAGTAAAAAAGGTTTTGCTATACTGACCTAATTCTGGCGAGTTCAAGAATTCCATAAAAGTCCAATCCATTTTTTCCAGTATGAAATAAATGGATAACCCTACGGATACCAACATAAATAAAGTTTGCAAAGTATCTGTCCAAACAATTGTTTTGATTCCACCTTTAAAGGTATAAATCCAAATTAGCAATATCGATAGAACAACAGTGATTTCAAAAGGTACGTTCCAAGCATCGAACACGAATTGTTGCAGAACAATAGCAACTAGAAATAAACGAAAAGCAGCGCCCAGAACTCTTGAGATAAAAAATGAGATAGCGCCCACCTTATAACTTACAAAGCCAAATCTATCATCTAAATACTGATAAATAGAGGTTACATTCTGTTTATAATAAACAGGTAGTAATACAAATGCCGTAACCATGTAACCTAAAAAGTATCCAAAAACAACTTGCATATAACTGAATTCAGAAGCCTTAACCCATCCTGGTACAGAAATAAAGGTAACACCAGATAAAGAGGCGCCCACCATACCAAATGCAACCAAATACCATGGCGACTGTTTACCAGCTTTAAAAAAATCTTCGTTAGAATCGTTTTTGCCGGTGAAGTATGAAATAACCAACAGCAAAACAAAGTAGCCGGTAATTAGAAGTAAAATATGAGAGGCGTTCATGTTGTTAAATTTGCGCCAAATTACAAAAAGTTAAATGACGCCGCCCAAAGAGTTTAAAATGCATTGATAGTAACGACAAGAATGTATCTCTTTTATACTATTATAGCTGATAGCGTCGATTATGCTGTAGTTTTGTTAAAATTTAAGAAAACTATACGATTAGCATTATAAGTTTAATCGTAAATTTATACCCATATTATCTTATGGATTTTTCATCGAAATTATTGGAAAACGCAGTGTATGAAGTTTCGCAATTACCGGGTATTGGTAAGCGAACTGCATTACGTTTGGTATTGCATTTATTAAAACAGCCAGAGCAACGTACAGAAAATCTATCTACATCTTTGGTAGATTTAAGAGGTAAAATTCAATTTTGTGAAAATTGCCATAATATTTCAGATACAACAATGTGCGAAATATGTGCCAACCCTAAAAGAGATGGCGCATTGGTTTGTGTCGTTGAAGATATTAGGGATGTCATGGCAATTGAAAATACAGGTCAATTTAGAGGTAAGTACCATGTTCTTGGTGGTAAAATATCTCCTATGGAAGGTATTGGTCCACAAAATTTGAAAATAGGAACTTTGGTAGATAAAGTGAGAAAAGGCGTAATAAAGGAGTTGATTTTTGCGTTGAGTTCTACCATGGAGGGCGATACTACCAATTTTTATATTTTTAGACAGATAGAGGGGTTGGATGTTAAAACGTCTACCATAGCAAGAGGAATAGCGGTTGGCGATGAATTGGAGTATGCTGATGAGGTCACTTTAGGACGAAGTATTTTGAATAGGGTGCCATTTGAGGGGTCGTTAAGACAAGATTAGCACTTGATTTTCGTTTAAATATCAATAAAAAGGTATTTATTTTATTATTTTTGCAAAAAACATAAACAAAACAAGCTTTAAATTATCGATATGTCAAAATTTGAATTGAAACTACCACGTATGGGAGAGAGTGTTGCAGAAGCAACATTAACGTCATGGTTGAAAGAGGTAGGTGATACGATTGAGATGGACGAGGCCATTTTTGAAATTGCTACGGATAAGGTTGATAGTGAAGTGCCAAGTGAGGTTGATGGTGTTTTAATTGAAAAATGCTTTAATGTTGATGATGTGGTAGAGGTCGGTCAAACGGTAGCTATAATTCAAGTAAGTGGTGATGTTGATGTAAGTGATGCTACAGAAACCGTTCAAGAAATAGCAGAACCAGAGCCGGTTCTTCAAGAAATGGTTGTGGCGGCAGAATCAGCGGTTATGCACGCTAGGGCAGAGACATCTACAGCGCAGTTGAATGGAACTTCTGATCGTTTTTACTCTCCCTTAGTTAAGAACATAGCAAGAGAAGAAGGTATCTCTTTTGAAGTTCTTGAAACTATTCCCGGTACGGGAAAAGATGGTAGGGTCACCAAAGATGACATTCTAAATTATGTAAACAGAGGAGAAAGTAAATCGGTAGAAAAGGTAGCAGCTCCAAAAAGGGAAGTTGTGCAGCATAGGGTTGAAGTGCCAGTTAGAGAACCAGCTACGGTATCTACACCTGAAAAGGTTACGGCACCTGCGGTTACCGCTAAAACAGAACCTGCCAAACCTAAATCGACTACTGCTCCAAAACCTGCTCCAGAAAAACCGAAAATGCAGGTTTCTCGTGGCGATGAGGTAATACCAATGTCGAGAATGGGCAAATTGATTGCCAAGCATATGGCAGATAGTGTTTCTACATCTGCACATGTACAGAGTTTTATAGAGGTAGATGTAACCAATATCGTTACATGGCGAAATAAAATCAAAGATGCTTTCTTTAAAAGAGAAGGTGAGAAGTTTACGTTTACCCCGATTTTTATGGAAGCTGTTGCCGTGGCATTAAAGAAATATCCTATGATGAATATTTCAGTTGATGGTGATAACGTTATAAAAAAGAAGAATATAAATATAGGTATGGCCGCAGCCCTGCCAGATGGTAATTTGATAGTTCCGGTTATAAAAAATGCGGATCAGTTAAATTTATTGGGTATAGCTAAAGTCGTAAATGATTTGGCAGACCGTTCTAGAAACAATGCGCTTAAGCCAGATGAGGTACAAGGTGGTACTTATACGGTAACCAATGTTGGTACGTTTGGTAGTGTGTTCGGAACTCCTATCATCAATCAGCCACAAGTAGGTATTATGGCATTGGGAGCTATAAGAAAAATTCCTTCGGTTATTGAAACTTCAGAAGGTGATGTAATTGCAGTGCGTAGCAAAATGTATTTATCTCATAGCTATGATCACCGAGTGGTTAATGGCGCTTTAGGTAGTATGTTCGCCAAAGCTGTTGCAGACTATCTGGAAGGTTGGGACGTTAATAGAGAGGTGTAAGCCTAAAGAGATATTATAATTACAATACCCCATTATACGAAATGTGTAATGGGGTATTTTTTTTCTTATTATATAGTTTTTAATTCATTGTACCTGTTAGTTTGGGTAGTGTAAAATTGATTGACTATTTAGGCAAATCCGTATTTTCTTCAGCTTTTTGATTTGAAATAAAATTAATCGCGAGTAATTTTATGTGTCTAAAAAACGAAAGTGTATTTTTGTTAAAAGTTAAACACTTATGGAATTAAAGCTTACCAGACCTATTTGTTTCTTTGATTTAGAGACAACTGGGGTTAATGTAGCAAAAGATCGTATTGTAGAAATAGCGATTTTAAAAGTATACCCTAACGGTAAAAAAGAAAGTAAAACGTGGTTGGTAAATCCTGAAATGGTGATACCGGAAGAGGTAATTGCCGTTCATGGTATTACCAATGAAAAAGTGGCTAACGAGCCAACCTTCAAAGAACTTTCTAAAGAAATTTATAAGATTATAAAGGATAGTGATTTAGGCGGATTTAATTCTGACCGATTCGATATTCCTTTGTTGGCAGAAGAACTATTACGTGCAGATATAGATTTTGATATGAAAAATACAGTATCTGTAGATGTACAGACCATTTTTCATAAAATGGAAAAACGTACCCTAGAAGCTGCTTATAAATTTTATTGCGATAAAGACCTTACCGATGCCCACAGTGCCGCGGCAGATACCAATGCTACTTACGAGGTGTTGCTTTCTCAGTTAGATAGGTATCCTGATTTAGAAAACAATATAAAAAAACTATCAGAATTCTCAAGAAGAAAGCAATCTGTAGATTTCGCAGGTTTTATAGCGTTGGATGAGGAAGGTGAAGAAGTTTTCTCTTTTGGTAAGCATAAGGGCAAAAAAGTACATGCGGTTTTAGAAAATGAACCAGGTTATTTTGGCTGGATGCTAAATGCGGATTTTCCATTGTATACTAAAAAGATCCTTACTCAAATTAAACTGAGCAAACTCAATAATAAATTAAGTTAAAATGCGAATTTGTTTAGTATTGTTTTTAATGATAATGGGTATTGGTCATGCCCAAGAAGTTTTGGTCGAGGGTCATGTATATGATGATAAAACGAAAACTGCCGTACCATACGCCAACATAAGTTTTTTAAAAACGCTTAAAGGAACTTCTAGTGATGAAGAAGGTTATTTTTATATAGATGTACCTGAATCATATTTAGAGCGAGACGTGCATATTTCGGCATTGGGCTTTAAAGACACCATTATGCCTGCAAAGGTAATTTCTGAAAAGAAGAAGATTTACATGAAAGAAGAAACCTTTGAGCTTGAAGAGGTGGTGGTTTCTCAAAGTTTGGGTGATTCACAGGTGTTAAATCCTGTGAGTTCGTATAGTATTAAAAGTGGATTCTCGTCTGCAGAGACCCCTTGGGTATTGGCTTTGTATTTTCCAAATATAGGTGCTGCCAAAAAGTATCTACAGAAAATAACTATTCATGTACAACAGAATAGCAAGTTTAAAAGAGCTTCGTCTAAATTTAGACTTCGTGTTTATGATGTAGATAAAAAGACACGTAAACCAAATCACGATTTAATTCGCAAAAGCATCATATTAGAGAGCTCTACAAAAGAAGATTATGTTTCCATAGATCTTTCAAGCATGGGTATAAGAATGCCAGACGAAGGTGTGTATATAGGGCTAGAGTGGATTTTCCTTCCTTATAATTGGTATACAAATACGTACAAACATGCCATTACAAATAAGAATGTAGTGGAAGATCGTTTTGCACCTACATTTGCTGCGGTATATCAAAAGAATCAGAATTTTAAAACTATGGTTTACGGTATGGGCGAGTGGAATGAATTTGGGATAAAGGCACCTGGTAATAATGAAAACTTAATTCCTGCCATCAGTTTAAAATTGTCTAAGAAAAAATAAGTCTGGGATGAAAATTATATGCATAGGTAGAAATTATACAGCACATATTGATGAGTTAAAGAATGAAAGACCGGAAGAACCTGTGGTTTTTATAAAGCCAGATTCATCTGTTTTGCCTAAACAGCAAGATTTTTATATTCCAGAATTTACAGATAATGTGCATTATGAGGTTGAGGTCTTGGTTAAAATTAAAAAAGTAGGTAAGCATATAGCTAAAGAATTTGCACCTACTTATTATGACGAAATAGGATTGGGTATAGATTTTACCGCAAGAGATTTGCAATCTAAATTAAAAGACAAGGGGTTGCCATGGGAAAAATCAAAGGGGTTTGATGGTGCTGCCGTGATAGGGGAATGGCTTCCTAAAACTGATTATGAAGATATTAATAATCTAAATTTTAAGTTGATAAAGAATGGTGAAGTCGTTCAAGATGGCAATACTAGTTTAATGCTTTGGAAGATTGATGAAATAATTGCCTATGTTTCAACGTTCTTTATGTTAAAAAAAGGAGATATTATTTTTACAGGAACACCTGCGGGTGTTGGCAAGATAAGTCCAAATGACTATCTTACGGGTAGTTTGGAAGATAAACAACTTTTTACCTTAAAAATTAAATAATGATTTATAACCTGGATAAGATTAATGAGATGGCAGAGGGGGATCAGGATTTTATAAATTCTGTTATATCTGTTTTTTTGGAAGAAGTTCCAGAAGATTTACAAGCCTTGGAGAAAGCACTGGAGGAAAAAGACCATGTACAAGTCTATAAGCTTGCACATAAAATTAAGCCTAATGTAGATTTATTGGGGATGGAGCAAACACGTGCCATAGCCTTGGAGTTAGAAACTTTAGGTAAGCAAGAGGCTAATATGGCAGAGATCGAGAAAAGATTTCCGATGCTGAAAACCGATATCAATCAGGTTGTGGCAGAATTAAAAAATGACTTCCAGTTATAATGCTTGCAGAAATTATTACTATTGGCGATGAAATTCTCATCGGTCAAGTTATTGATACTAATTCCGCATTTATTGGTAAGGAGTTAAATAAGATTGGTATCTCGGTTTATCAAATAACTTCTATTCAAGATGAACGCGAACATTTATTAAATGCTTTTAAAGATGCATCAGAACGCGTAGATGTAGTCATCATCACAGGTGGTCTGGGTCCTACAAAAGATGACATTACCAAACATACTTTATGTGAGTTCTTTAATGATACCCTTGTTGAGAATACAGAGGTATTGGCACATGTAGAAGAACTGTTCGCTAAATATATAAGTAATACCCCAATATCCGATATTAATAGGATGCAGGCTCTAGTACCTAGTAAGGCAGAAGTCTTGCATAATGCCAATGGTACCGCTCCTGGTATGCTGATAAGGGAAAATGAAGTTACGTTTATTTCTATGCCGGGTGTGCCTTTTGAAATGAAGCACCTAATGACGGAATCTGTGATTCCTAAATTGGCATCTTATTATAAAAGACCACATATTATCCATAGAACTGTAGTTACTTATGGTTTGGGAGAAAGTGCAATTGCCAAACGTATAGAGGCTTGGGAAGGTGCATTGCCAGTTAATATAAAATTAGCTTATTTACCTAATCTAGGTAAAGTGAGGTTGCGTTTATCGGGTAAAGGACCTAGTCTTTATGAGTTGGAAACGGCGATGAACGCTGAAATTGAAAAATTACACCCTTTAATCGATGATATTATATTTGGTCTTGAAGATGACGAAAGTATAGAAGAGATTGTAGCGAAATTATTAACTAGCAAAAATTTAACCTTATCCACTGCAGAGAGTTTTACAGGTGGTAAAATTGCCGAGAAGATTACTTCAATACCTGGTGCGTCCAATTATTTTAAAGGAAGTGTGGTCAGTTATGCTACAGAAGCAAAAATAAATGTATTGAATGTACCTAAAGAAATTGTAGATCAATATTCTGTAGTTAGTGCAGAAGTTGCTACGGCAATGGCAAAAGGGGCAAAAGAATTGCTAAAAACCGATTATGCAATAGCAACAACTGGTAATGCAGGACCTACAAAAGGAGATTCAAATGCAGAGGTTGGAACGGTATTTATTGCGATCGATGGTCCGAAGTCAAAATATGTACAAAAATTTCAAATGGGAAGCACCCGTGAGAGAGTTGTGGAAAAGTCTGTAAATAAGGCATTTGAGCTTCTTCAAAAAGAAATTTTAAAAATGTGATCTTTATTGTTGTTGGAACGATAAAAAAGATATAAATTTGCACCCTGTTTAAAAGAAAAAGTCAGCACGATGTCAAAAGTTTGTGAAATTACGGGTAAGAAGGCGATGTTTGGAAACAATGTTTCGTTTTCCATTAATAAAACTAGAAGAAGATTTGATGTAAATCTATCTAAAAAACGTTTTTACATTCCAGAGGAAGACCGTTGGATAACTCTTAAAGTATCTACAAGAGCTTTAAAAAGTATCAATAAGAAAGGTATATCTGCTGTTTTAAAAGAAGCAAAAGCAAAAGGATTCGTTATTAAGTAATCTGGAAAATAGAGCGATAAGATGGCAAAGAAAGGTAATAGAATACAAGTTATATTAGAATGCACTGAGCATAAAGAATCTGGTCAACCAGGTACTTCAAGATATATCACTACCAAGAATAAGAAGAATACTCCTGAGAGATTGGAAATTAAAAAATTCAATCCTATTCTTAAGAGAATGACCCTTCACAAAGAAATTAAATAGATTTTCACTTTAGAGAATCACAAAAAATATAAGTCATGGCTAAGAAAACCGTAGCAAGTTTACAGACAAGTTCTAAAAGATTGACAAAAGCTATAAAAATGGTTAAGTCACCAAAATCAGGTGCTTACGTTTTTGTAGAGCAAGTAATGCCACCAGAATTGGTAGATGCTTGGATTGCCAAGAAATAAGAAATATAACTTTTAGTAGTTATTGAGCCCCTTTCCTACGAAAGGGGCTTTTTAATTTTTTATATTTGACTAACCATACAATCAAAAATGAGTTTATTTAAAAAAATATTTTCTTCTCAGAAAAAGGAAACCTTAGATAAAGGTTTGGAGAAAACAAAAACAAGCTTTTTTTCTAAATTAGGAAAAGCAGTTGCCGGTAAGTCTAAAGTTGATGATGATGTTTTAGATAATCTTGAAGAAGTACTGGTTTCTTCAGATGTTGGTGTAGATACTACATTGAAAATTATTGAAAGAATAGAAGCAAGGGTAGCTCGAGATAAGTATGTAGGTACAGATGAGCTTAACTCTATTTTAAGAGCTGAAATTGCTGGTCTGCTTTCTGAAACTAATGACAGCGAAACTGGCGATATTCAGATACCAAAAGATAAAAAGCCCTATGTAATAATGGTCGTTGGTGTAAATGGTGTTGGTAAAACAACCACTATTGGTAAGTTGGCACATAGATTTAAAAACCAGGGTTTAAAAGTAGTGTTGGGTGCTGCAGATACATTTAGAGCAGCTGCAATTGATCAGTTACAAGTTTGGGCTGATCGTGTAGATGTGCCCATTGTAAAACAACAAATGGGAAGTGATCCTGCATCCGTTGCTTTTGATACGTTGAGTTCTGCCGTTACCCAAGATGCCGATGTAGTTATCATAGATACGGCTGGGCGTTTGCATAATAAGGTGAACTTAATGAATGAGTTGACCAAGGTTAAACGTGTAATGCAGAAGGTAGTTGAAGATACGCCGCATGAAGTATTATTGGTGTTAGATGGTTCTACGGGTCAAAATGCATTTGAACAAGCAAAACAGTTTACAAAGGCTACGGAGGTAACTGCCTTAGCCATCACCAAACTAGATGGAACGGCAAAAGGTGGTGTTGTTATCGGAATTTCTGATCAATTCAAAATTCCGGTGAAGTATATTGGTGTAGGTGAAGGTATTGAAGATTTACAGGCATTCAATAAGCACGAGTTTGTAGATTCATTCTTTAAAATTTAAAATTGAGATACGGCTGGTTCATACTTCCTCTTTTAATATGTAGTCTGAGTTGGGGGCAAATGAACCACCCGAAAGCTAGTCCGTTTGCTAAGATTGAACAAGAAGTCGGGCTTTCAAAAATTACTATAGCATATTCAAGACCTTCTGCTAAGGGTCGCACTTTATTTGGCAATCAACCTAATGGTGAATCTGGTTTAGTACCTAACGGTCGTATTTGGAGGGTAGGAGCCAATGAATCTACTAAAATTACTTTTAGTACTGATGTTTTAATAGATGGAAATAAACTTGCTAAAGGTACTTATGCCCTATATGCTTTTCCTGAGGAAGAAGAATGGCAAATAGTTTTTCATAACAATACTACACATTGGGGAGATGGCAGGGCAAATTACAATGCTGAAGAAGATGCATTACGGTTTACGGTTACGCCCACACATAACAACGATTTTCAGGAGACATTTTTAATTTCGTTCGATAATATTGATCACAACCAAGCATCAATTTATTTAAATTGGGGAACTACTCAAGTAGTAATTCTTATTATGTTTGATACAAAATCTATTATGCAAGAACAGATAGATGAATTATTATCAAAAGAACCCACTGCACAAACTTATTACGAAATTGCACGATATTATCAAGAGCAGGATTTGCACCCCAAAAAGGCACTTGATTATGTTGATCAAGCAATTGAATTGGGTGGTGATACATACTACTTTCATAGGGTGAGATCGTTAATATTGGGAGATTTAAAAGAATATGAAGCTGCCATCAATGCATCCAACATTTCCATAAATCTAGCCGAAAAAGAAGGAAAAGATGAATTTGTTCGATTGAACAAGAATGATATAATGAAGTGGAAAAGTATTCAAACAAATAAATAACAGTATGAAAAAACTTGTATTATTATTAATCATCATTGTTATAAGTGCATGTAAGAACAAGCAAGAAACGAAAAAAGAGGAAGTAGTTCTTTGGACTCCCTATAATGATTCTACTGAAGTTGCTGACAATGCTGATCACGAGAATGGACGTATGCAGTACAAGCTGATTCAATCTAAGGTATTAGATAAGAATGAGGTTTTTATGCCTTTGTTTGAAGAGGTTTCTAAGTTTACTGAGGCTCAGTATAAAGAGTTGCTTCCCATGATTTTGGAACAAGATATTTTTGTTATTAGAAATCATATAAAAGAGGGTAGGCTTACTTATGAAAATCTAGTGTTGTTTTATTTACATCGTATTTATAAGTATGAACTGGATAATGCGACAACTTTAAATACTGTGATTGCTCTTAATAAAGATGTAGTAGAGCAAGCCCGTGAATTAGATAGGCAGAATGAAAAAGGAATAGCGGCTCAAGTTCAGCACCCAATTTATGGTATGCCTATTTTGCTGAAAGACAATATTAATACATTGGGTATGAAAACGACGGCGGGTTCAATTGCTTTAATGGATAATGAAGTTGACGATTCGTTTATCGTTCAACAATTAAAAAAGAACGGTGCTTTGATTTTAGGAAAGGTAAATTTAAGTGAATGGGCATATTTTTTATGCTCAGGTTGCCCAGTTGGGTATAGTGCCTATGGTGGTCAAACTTTGAATCCTTACGGGCGAAGAGTCTTTGAAACAGGTGGTTCAAGTTCTGGAAGTGGTACGGCCGTTGCGGCAAATTATGCCGTTGCAGCAGTAGGTACGGAAACCTCGGGTTCTATTTTATCACCAAGTAGTCAAAATTCTGTAGTAGGCTTAAAACCAACTATAGGTTTATTGAGTAGGTCAGGTATAGTTCCTATCTCTAGCACATTAGATACTCCCGGTCCTATGACAAAGAACGTTAAGGATAATGCCATTTTATTATCTGCTATGTTGGGTTATGATAAATTGGATGCCGCTTCTGTAGAAGATAATTTTCCGGGTGTTTTATCTGCAGGATTACATCCCATACCTTTTTCAGAAATGAGATTGGGTGCTATTAAAGAACTGATGGAGACTGATAGTATTTATAAACAAACCATTGAAGATTTAAAAGAAGCTGGCGCAACAATTGTAACGTTTACACCGCCAGAAGTTGCCATGAATGGCTTTCTAAGTATTTTAAATATTGATATGCGAAATGATTTAAAGTCGTATCTAAAGGAGTATACCAACCCTGAGTTAGTGAGAATTTCTTCAATTACAGATGCGGTGGCATTTAATAATACAGATTCATTGGTTAGAATACCATATGGTCAAGCATTATTCAATGGTATACTTTCAGATTCTACTACAACGACCGAATTAGAGGAGATAAAATCTAATCTTGAAACAAATGGACGAACTTTCTTCGATACAGCGATGGATAAGTACAAGCTGGATGCTGTTTTATCTATTAATAATTACCACGCAGGTTATGCTGCAGTTGCCAAATACCCTGCTTTGACGATACCTATGGGGTATAAAATATCGGGTGAGCCAATAAGCTTAACTTTTATTGGAAAACAGTTTTCAGAGGCGCAACTTTTGAGGTTGGGGAAATCCTATGAAGACAAATTTCAAAAGCGTGTGACACCTAAAGACTATCAAAACTAAATTTGACTACTTAAAATGCAAAGAAGAAGCTTTTTCAAAAAGACTTTTCAGTGGGTAGCGGGGTTAGGTTTGTTAACAGGATTGTACAGTTGGCAAATAGAGCCTTTTTGGATGCAGTTTGTGTATGTAAATATGCCTTTGAAGAACTTACCGGATTCACTGGTTGGTAAAACGGTAATGCAAATAAGTGATATGCATATTGGCAATTCTTTTGATTATCAATACATCATAGATTCATTCAAAGAAGCCCAAGAATTGAATCCTGATTTTGTGGTGTATACCGGTGACTATGTTACCTATGAAGATAATGAACAACTAAACCAGTTGCAAGAGGTATTGAAATTTGTGGTTAAAGGCACTTTGGGTACCATCGGTATATTAGGTAATCACGATTACGGTATTGATTTTGTAGAAGATGATGTCGCGCAAAAAATCACGAAGAGTTTAGAAGATGTAGGGGTAACCATGTTACGAAATGATGCAGTGGAAATTAACGGACTCAATTTTTTGGGAATGGATGATTTTTGGGGAAGTAATTTTTATCCTGAAAAAGCTATTGCAAAATACAATCCTGAGAAAGCAAATATTACCCTATGTCATAATCCGGATGTATGTGATCTTCCTGTTTGGAATAATTTTGAGGGTTGGATACTCTCTGGTCATACTCATGGCGGACAAGTTAAACCTCCTTTTTTGCCGCCACTTATTTTACCTGTTAAAAACAAAAATTACGATGCCGGTATTAAAGATTTAAAAGATGAAAGAACACTGTATATTAATAGCGCATTAGGTTGTTTGCGTCAAGTGCGTTTTAATGTAAGACCAGAAATTACGGTATTTAAATTGGCTAAAGAAGTTTAAAATTTTAAACTAATCAATTGATTGAATAACGGTATCTGTAGCCAATCTAGATTTACCTATTAAATTAGGTTGTGTAGTATCCTGTTCATCACGGTAGCCAATTGCCACTGAAAATAAAACCTTGTGATCTTCAATACTAAGTATGTCCTTGTATTTAGCAACGTCTATACCTTCCATAGGAGTCGAGTCTATTTCCATAGATGCACATGCGGCCAAAAAGAATCCTAACGTAATATACACTTGATGAGATAACCAATTAACCGTTTTCTCTTTTGATTGCGTTTTTATGTATTGCTTGTAAAACTTTATAGAATTTTCAAGTAAATTTTCTTCAACACGTTTTTCAAATTCCTCAAGATTATCCATAACACTAAAAACGACCAAATGACTAGCATTTTTTATTTTAGGCGCATTAGAATATGAAGCATCAGCTAAGGCATTTTTCACCTGTTCATTAGAAACGAATGTGAATAACCAGGGTTGACTATTAATAGAAGACGGACTTAATTTTAGAATGTGTTTTAAATCTTCAATATCTGAATTTGAGATTTTTCTAGATACATTATATTTCTGTGTAGTGTATCTTTTTTCTGCAATACTTCTAAAATCCATTTTACAATTTTATACAAAAGTAAGCATACTTATTTGCTAAGTGTAGACTACGAATATAAGATGTGTTTAAATAGAAAGAAAAACTAATCGATGATAGCATTGATTAGCTCCCATATTTCATTATCGAAACTAGAAGGTCCTAAAAGTTCTTCATTACTAGCACCGCCCATACGTACGATTACCAAATCTTGGCTTGGCACCATATATAATTTTTGGTCGTTTAATCCAAGTCCGGCATACATATCGGCAGGGGCATTAGGTATTAAGCTACCTGTAAATTCTTCTACAGTACTTGGTAGTCTAAAACTACTTTTACCGTTTAACCAATACAAATATCCGTAAGAAGGATTTAAATCTTGAGAACTATTGATCATGGCGTTAAAGTAACTCTGGTCAGATAGAATGGCTGTTCCGTCCCAGTTACCTTGATTCAAATTTAAAATTCCGAAACGAGCCATACTTCGTGCAGAACTAAAGAATACATTATTGTATCCTACTTTAAAGAACAGACCTTGCATGCCAATTGGTTCTTTGATTTTTTCTGAGAAATAGGAATTAAAATCGGTTTCGGTAGCATTGGCAATGACATCATCCAATAATGTATATGGTGCATTATGATAATACCAAAATGTGCCAGGATCATTTAAGTAAGACAGACATTCTGGTTCGGTACAGAAAATATCATCCCCTGTATAATCTAGACCAGTAGTCATCGTCAATTGATTTTTTATGGTAATATTCAGTTCTTGTTCTAAAGGCATGCTTGACCAGCCCTCACCTAAATAAGTAGATGTGGTATCTGTAATTTTAAGAAATTCCTCTTCTTGTGCAATACCTGTAAGCATTGCCGTTAAATTTTTTCCGGCAGAGTTCCATGCATGATTGTCATCAGACTTAAAATCGCCAAAATATTTTTCTATTACTATTCTGCCATCCTTTAGGATAATAAAAGCATCGGTGTTATTGTTTTCTAGGAAGAAGTATAGATTACTTACTTCATCTTCGTTCCAACCTAAGGTTTCCATAGATATGGTTTCCCATTCGCTGGCTCTTGAAATTGGAGGGAAATAAGTTTCTGTAGGTATAGGTGATACCTCGGGAGGTACGCCACTTTTACTAGTTTCTGATGTAGGTTCAGAATCTTTGGAGCATGAAGCTACAATTAATGATAGGGCGAATAGCCTGAAATATTGGGAGAATTTCATGGTTAATTTAAGATTTGGGTCTTGATAAACTGTAATCAAATAAAGATTACAAGTAAATTTGTCCATATCTAACGTTTTTAAGTACCCAAATCGTATTTTTGCACCCCAATTTAAATTATGAGGACAAAAACCCTTAAGAAGAACAAAATCAACGTAGTAACTCTAGGTTGTTCAAAGAATGTATATGATTCTGAAGTACTCATGGGCCAATTAAAGGCAAATGACAAAGAAGTTGTACATGAAGAAGAAGGAAACATAGTCGTAATTAACACCTGTGGCTTTATTGCCAATGCAAAAGAGCAAAGTGTTAATACCATTTTAGAATATGTTCAAAAGAAAGAAGTAGGTGCGGTAGATAAAGTTTTTGTTACTGGTTGCTTGAGTGAGCGTTACAAACCAGACTTACAGAAAGAGATTCCTAATGTTGACGAATACTTTGGTACGAGTGAGTTACCAGGTTTGTTGAAAGCACTGGGTGCAGATTATAAACATGAGTTGATTGGTGAGCGTTTGACGACGACACCTAAGAATTATGCGTATTTGAAAATTGCAGAAGGTTGTGATAGACCTTGTTCTTTCTGTGCAATTCCTTTAATGCGTGGTAAGCATAAGAGTACTCCAATTGAAGAATTGGTGACCGAAGCTGAAAAACTTGCGGCAAAAGGTGTAAAAGAGCTTATTTTAATTGCTCAAGATTTAACGTATTATGGGTTAGATTTATATAAGAAAAGAAACCTTGCTGAGCTTTTAGAAGCTTTGGTTAAGGTAGAAGGTATAGAATGGATACGTTTACATTACGCGTTTCCTGCAGGTTTTCCGATGGATGTATTAGATGTAATGAATAGAGAACCAAAGGTTTGTAACTATTTAGATATTCCATTACAACACATATCTGACCGTATTCTTAAAAGTATGCGTCGCGGTACCACAGAAGCGAAAACAACCAAGTTGTTAAAGGAGTTTAGAGCTGCAGTACCGGAAATGACCATTAGAACTACTTTGATTGTTGGTTACCCTGGTGAAACTGAAGAAGATTTCGAGATTCTTAAAAACTGGGTAATTGCCATGCGTTTTGAGCGTTTAGGTTGTTTTACCTATAGCCATGAAGAAAATACTCATGCCTATACTTTGGTAGACGATGTACCAGAAGAAGTAAAACAAGAGCGTGCCAATATTATCATGGAAATTCAATCTCAAATTTCTTGGGAATTGAACCAAAAGAAAGTAGGGGAGACGTTTCGTTGCATCATAGATCGTAAAGAAGGTAACTACTTTGTAGGAAGAACAGAATTTGATTCTCCAGATGTTGATAACGAGGTGTTGATAGATGCAACTGAGCATTATGTAAAGCAAGGTGAGTTTGTGAATATTAAGATTACAGAAGCGGCTGACTTTGACCTTTACGGTGAACCTGTTGTGTAATTAATCAAATAAAAAACCTGTTTTAAAACCGCCCCATTTGGCAGAATTACCAAACGTGAACTCTTTGGTAATTGATGTTCGGCTAAATTCTAGATATAATTTTCTGTACTTTATAATGAGTCCGTAGTCGATTTGTGCGGTTAACCTTTCTATATTTTTTGAAGAAATGGTATAGGGGTTATCATTGGTGAAAATGCCGCCTTGCAAGGTGGCATCAAAACCAACGACATGAACTGTTGGCTGTACAAAAGCATAAAATTTAAACTTTGAAGGTGTACTGTTTCTAGAGAACGGATGATATAATAGTCCGATAGTAGAATTAAATCCCAACGATGCATTTGTAAATAAAGTTCCTAATTGTAGCGAAGTTATTGCTTGTGTATTTATTATGTTTTTATAATTGAATATTTGTTTCTCGTAGCCAATTTTATAGTTCAACACTAACTCGTTCTGAATTTGATTGTCCCAACCACCGGGAGTTTTGTTTTCAATAAGTTTATGAATTACTGTTTGCATTTCTCTGCCAAATGCCCCCGGACCAATAAGTCCTAAACTTAGCGATTGAGATAATCTTGATTTTTTAATGGTATCTGTTGCAATAGCAAAACTCTTAAGGTATATAGCAGCAGCAAAGGGTCTATCATCAATTTGTATATCTGGACTAACAAAATCACTAGGTGTATAGCCGATATGTTCTACTGATAATCCGTAAGTGAAGTGATTACCTTTTGGCTTGATGAAAATATGGTTTACTGGATTTTTCTTTAAGCTTAGATTTGCATACTCAAAACTATAGCCTTGCGTGTAATTTTTATCTGATGCAGCGAAGAAATCATTGTCATAATTAAATCGGAAATAGCTTTTACTACCCATATCTCTGAAAGAGGCAAGATGGTCTATTTTTTGACTTAAAAGAACAGTTGGAAGTAGAAGCAGTAATAGAATGTAATATCTCATTACACTACTTACGATGTAAATTTATGAAGGTTTTGTCTATTGGTAAGTTAAATTATATCAACCACTTTTACATGAGATTATAATTTATGTAAACATGGTTTAATTATTGATTCCCAGATCAGAAAGATTTGTTTGAACTTAGTTATGTAACTAGTTGATATTTGATTTTAAAAATCAGTTATGTCCACTTTAAAAAGCAAATCATTTGATAAAAATCTAAAGCTCCTTCTTCATCATGCCAATGGTAAAATACCCTAGCAAAGCGATTACAACACCAATAATAACCCACAACCACCATTTGTTTTCAAGTAAAGGATTGGTTGTTTCAGTTTCTGGTCTAGGTATTTCTACCACGCTACCAAAATCTAGTTTTGTAATATTATCTGGTAAAATAACCGTGGTTTTTGATATATCGTAATTAGGAAAGTTGCCATTAGGTTTACCGTAAACCAGATAGTAAGTAGCCGGTTCTGTAAAACGTGTGGTTAACGTGTGTAGGTATCCTTTAAGTTTCACATCAGAAATTTTTAAAGGTTGATTATCATTGTTTAAGATGATAACACGTAGTTTTTGTGTTAATGTACCAGGTAATTGAAAGCTGTTATCTTCCATTGAAGAAAGCGTCTTTGTAGCTAAAGGTCTGTAATTGTGGTAATAACCTTTTTCAGTCTTTACGCTATCAACCAAATACTGAATAGAAATTGATCGGTAGTAATCAATTTTATCATCGACCGTAAAATCTAGTAGGTTGAGGGGTACACGGTTTATTAAATCAATGTCTATAATCGTTTTTTTGTCTTCTATAGAAATTTTAAAATCACTAACCTCATAATCGCGATAAGTGGCCGCCTTTTTAGCCTTTTTAGTAATATGTACAGATGTTAGATTTGGCTTTTCTTTACTCTTTATGAATACTCTATAGTATCTAAAGCTAGCATCTGGAAACTTTAATGTGGTAAACGAATAGTTTGTCTGGTCATTATTAATAGATAAAATACGATAGTCTTCTAGAATAGTAAACCATTGTTTCTGATGTTGACTACCTTCTAGTGTAATTTCCCAATTAAAATTTAGGTCTTCTATGTTTAGTAGTATCTCATTGATAGTTTCCTTTTGGGGTAGCTCATAAGTATAAAAGTAACCTTTAGAATTATTGACGCTATTTATTAGATTGAAAGAAACCTCTGAATTGGAAACTTCAGCTTTAGAAACTTTATGCAGGTACGGTGCTTCAATAGTATCGGTAGCGGTAACCCCATAAACGCGAATATCGCTCATGTTGGCATTTACATTTTCAAATACTTGGTTAGGTACTTCAATAGTATGCCATTGATTTTCGATACCCTTTAACGCTATCTTTTTAGAATAGGAATCCATCTGTCCGAAACAAACTGAAATAGATAAAAAGGCAAGTATTGTTAAAAAGCTATTGTTCAGTCTCATCTGAAATAATGTATTTGTATTTGTTGTAAAGAAATGATATAATCAATAATAAGACACCCAATGATACAAATACGATGGTCTTAGAAATAGTATTTAAAGATGAAATATCATAGAAGAACAACTTAATTAACGTAATAGAAAATAGTATAATAGCACCAATTCGCAAGTATTTTTTCTTTTTCCAAATACCTAATGCGATTAGAAGTAGCGCATATACGCCCCAAAGAATACTTAGACCTAGCTTATAAGATTGTTCAGATCCGGATATATCCATCCAATTTAATAATTCGCTACTTGCTACCCATATAATAGTGGTATGCATTAGAATTTCAAACGGAATTTTATAATTGAATTTTAAATACTCTTGCTGTGCTAATTTATAAATGGCGAATAGAAGAAGTGTAAGAAATACAAATGAAATATAGCGTATGTATATGTTATATGCTCCTACATTGTAAAATTCTGTAAGTTGCTGTGAAAGGTAATTTTCACGAAGCTCGCTTAAGGTATAAAGTCCGTTAGTAAGGAATATTAAAGTTATTAAAAGCGCGGAGCCTAAGGCTACAATTCCTAATATCTTGTTTTTGATTTTTAAAATATTTACGAAACTTAAAACGCTGATAAAAAACATGGTATATAGAATTAACCAAATAGCTTCAAAATTTTTGAGATTGTAGTTGTATTCCGGGTATTCGCCAGAGGTACTTGATATCTCTATTTTAGATAATTGAAAGGCATTGTTCCAATACTGTTCTATTTCAAGATAGAAGGCAAAGTAGAGGGTTCCTATAAACAAAGCAGGAATACCAAATGTCATTATCTGTTGAACTATTGAAGGTTTTTCAGTGCTGAATTTTGTTTGAATCCAATTCATGAATCCGAATACGGCAACGCAAAGGATCGAAGTTAAAAACGTAGTGTTTAATAATAGGCTCCATCCATCTGTGGTATGCAAATAAGAGTACCTTGCTGCCCAATCCATCGTTAAACTTAAGAATGCTAGAGCAACCAAAATATAGGAAAGGTATTCATAGAATTTGACTTTTTTGGTGCGCCCAATCCAAAATAATAATGCGGCTTCAAAAGCCCAAAATAATGTTACCCAATTGCCATCTAATTGAACAGGTACCGCTATGGTAATAAACGTAAGTACAAACCCAGAGGTTAAGAAGAATAGCTTTCGATCGGCTAATTTTCTTTTGAAGATAATTACCGTTATCACAAAATGAATAAGTGCATTCAATAGGGTGAATAAACCTAAATAAAATTCTCCACCTTCATAATTATAGAGCCAGGCAATACCAAATCCGTAAAATATGAACGAATTCAGCATGATTAGAATAATATCAGCAACTTGGAATTTTTCGGATTTTATTAATTTAAACGCTAAAAACGTAGCGTAGAACAATGTGAAGAATAGCACTAAAAAGCCAAAGCCAATATAGAAATCTACATCATTGCTTGAGAATGCATACCAAGATCCATAAATAAGCCAGGTGAACGCAAATGCAACGTAATAAAGTGCTTTCCAATATTTTTTAAACGAAATAACTAAGAGTCCGATATTAATTAAGGCGATATAACTAAATAGTGCAGTAGCATTGCCAGAATCATTACTTAAAAGAAAAGGTACTGCGTAAGCTCCTACTAGGCCAATATGGGCAATGATCTGCTTATTGTAACTCAGTGCGGCTACGACCCCGAAAACAGTAAATAATAGCATAATACCAAACGCTACCATCTGTGGGAATAGCCCATAAAGGTCGTAAGCGATATAAGTTAAGAAATAGAGAATAGCCAAAGCACCACTTACAAGAACAGCGCTGTAGCTTATGTATTTTGCTTTTAGCTTAAATCCGAATCCTAATAAGCCAATACCTACTAAATACCCAAGTATAATTCTGGTTAGCGGACTAATTAAATTATTTTCAATAGAATATTTTGCACCAATACCAACACCGATCACGGTAATTAGTATCCCAATTTTATTGATAAGATTTTCCCCAATAAACTTCTCAAGGTTAGATTTGCCTTTTGGAAGTTTTATTTTCTTTTCAGGAATTTTTTTAGGTTCTTCTTGTATAGAAGCAATTTCTATTAGAGCTTGAACTGGAGCGGGAGTTTCAATTTCTACTACTTTATCAGTTATTGCAGCCTCTTTTTCAATACTCGCCGCTTCAGGTTTAGTTGTTTGTTCGGTAGGCTTTTCGTTGAATTTTATTGCCTGGGTATTTCTAAGAATTTGAATATCCCTACGAATTTCATTTACCTCAATATTAAAGTCTTGCTGCTTTTTTAAAAGCAGTTCTAACTTTTGCATTAATGCATTTAATTGATCTTGGTTGTTTGGCATTGGTGGTGGTTTTTGCACTAACAGGTTAGTGTCTTCTATTTTAAACGCAAAAGATGCGAATTTGTTGGGAAAAGTACCATGTAGCCATAAAATAAAACATCCCTAAAACAATTTTAGCCGTTTCAGGGATATCTAAACTAGATGTTTATTTGTGTTCTTTTACTTTTCAAAATACAGATAAATATACATAGCCATGCCAAATTCGGTAGTATCCGTAGATACCAAACGCCATCCATTTTTAGCATATTCGTTTAGTTTATCTTGAATTGCTTTATTTGATGACTTCGCTAAATGGTTTTTGTCAAAAGTAAATTTCGAGTAGAAAATGAGTGTTTCAACTTTATATTCTTTCATATTTGTTTATTTAACCATGAATAGGGCATTGGCGAAAAATAGTTTTCCATTTTCCCAAAAACCTCTAAATAAAGGGTTGTCTACCATGTATATTACTTGTCCGCGACCCATATCCTCTGTCCCAAAGATCAAGGTTTCGGCAATCTTCTTTTTTGCTTCACTACCTGCGAATCCTGATACGGGTTCATTGGCACCTTCACTTAAATAAACAGCACTTCCGTTTTCTAAGAAATTATAAGCACGAGCTCCCAGTTTAAGGGTGAAATAAGTGTCGTCATACCCATAAGCCAACGGATTTGTATTATCAACCGTTGCTTTAAAAATAGCGCCAGTAATTGCTGATTTTATCTGTTCTCTCTCAGAAATCTCGAAAGATTCAATAGTAGTAGAAGTATCTTTTGGCATTTCTTTTTCAGATAGTTCAAAATCTTTATCAGAAGCAGTAATACCGTCAATTGCGCCACCCATGGCAATTAATTTTCCGCCACGTTTAACCCAGTCCATGATTTTCTCTTTATTATATGTGCTTAAGAAACTGTTGTAGCCACGACCGTCAGGTAATATTAAAATATCATATTTCGCAAGGTCAACACGACCAAAATAAGCCTCGTCCAATACAGAAATAGGGTAGTCTAGTTGTTGTTCAAAAAAGTTCCAGATTTCTCCAAAACGTAGGGTAGAGGTGGGCTCTCCAGATAGTACGGCAATTTTTAAATCTTGTAATACATCAACATAACCAGAACCAAAATCTTTACCGCTTTCTACGAAACCTGTGTTGGTAGAAGTTAGATTTTTAGAGTGGTTGGTAGATGCAGTTCTAAGAACTTCGTTGAAATTCTTTAGATGCTTGTTATCTCCTTTTGTGATGATCAATGTACCACGATCATAAGAAATGCCATCTAATGTAAATGGTTTGTGGGCATAACGCACACGTACCTTGTTGCGTAATAATTCAGCCAAGAACCTAGCGTCTTTCATACTGTTCCAGTCTGCCAAATAAGCGTACTTGTCTGCCTTAAAACTATTGACTTCAGATTTATTTAGTGAGGGCGCTGAACCGTTTAAATTGCTTTCACTTGCAATAGCATCCAATCCGTAAGCATAAGGTAAAGACCATGCGGTAATATCATAGGTTACAGAATCGCTTAATTTCGCCATTGGCTCAAATAGTACTTTGACCAAGGTGCTTTTCGGCTGATTTGAAGAAATCACCAAACTCTTGTCAGTACTTTTTAATGAACCAGATTTGCCTGTAGCAAAGTTGTAGCCTTTGACTGTAGCGTTTGAACCTGCTTGGTATTCAATTTCATGCTTGCTTAACAAATCTGCTAGAGCCTCAATTTTATCTGGATTACCGTTCAATACATAACTTTTGTATTTGAAGTTTTTGTTAAGATAGAATTTCTTGAATTCATCATTTAATTTAGAAACGTTTTTCGATGCTACTTCTACGGTAGATAAACCTGTAGTTAGATGATGCGCTATTCTATCTTTTAAAGTAAGGGTGTCTCCAATACTTGTTGTAATGGCTAAGCCAGCACGACCGCTACCACCTTGTTCATAAGTCATACCAATACCACCATTATAGGTAGGGTAGGTATCACCATAACTAGGGTAAAGTAAATCGAACACCTCTTTTGTAAAATAGAACCATCCATTTTCGTCAAAATATTTAGCGTGGTTTCTACCTATGGTTTCTTGAAACTCTCTTTGAAAATCCGTAATTACCTCATGAAAAGGCTCTGCGGCAGGGGCAAAATAATATGGGTTGTCAACACCTTGCTCATGAAAATCTACGTGTACATGAGGCAACCATTTATTAAACTGCTTTAAACGTTGTTGACTTTCCACTTGTGTTAGCCAAGCCCAATCTCTGTTAAGATCGAACATATAATGGTTACTGCGACCACTCCACCAATTCTCATGATGCTCCTTACTATTAGGATCTACTTGGTTGGGCGAATTTTTAAATTGGTTGTACCAGTTTACATAACGATCTCTACCATCTGGATTAATACACGGATCTATCAATACTACTATATTCTCTAAGTAATTGCTTTTAGTAGTGAAAAGGTCATATATAGTCTGCATTGACGCTTCTGTACTTACGCTTTCATTACCATGAACATTATAGCTAAGCCAAACAATTGCTTTATCTGGTGATCCTTCGCCATTAATACCTTTCATGTGCTCTTCCTTAATTTTATCAAGATTTTGCATATTTTCCTTTGTAGAAATAGTAGCCAATAATAAAGGTCTTCTTTCATTGGTTTTACCGTATTCCATAAGGTTCATGCACTGAGGTTCCGCTTCGGCTAAATATTGGTAGTAATCAACAACCTCATGATGTCTGGTAAATTGAGTTCCTAGTTCATAACCTAAAAATTCTGATGGGGATTTTAATTGGGATAAACCTAGAAAGGGAATTAAAAATAATGTGTAGCGTAGAATTAGTTTCATATAGCGTTGTTTGTATTCTGAGTCAGCCAAATCTATTAAAATAAATGCAAAATAATCTCCATTTGCAGCGTATTTTGACGAGAATTCAAGTATTTAATACTAACGGTAATTAACTTATATTTAGGAAATGTAAGACGAAAGGGTTTTATATTTACCAAGTATTTACTTTTTATATGGATATTGATTGTTTGCCCTTAGCAAAAACGGGTTATTTTTCGAAATTAATTTGCGATTACACTGCAGCGGATACTAAGCTTAAACCATTATATAATCGGTTTCCCGATATTGAAGGTTTTAAAGGGCAGATAGAAGAAAAGGGGAAGCATTTTACCCAAGCCCAAAGAGATGTGTTGCATTCTTCAATGCAAAACCAATATAAAAATACAGATACTTCTAAGGGTACGGCTGCTAATATAGCGTTGTTAAAAGAAAAGAATACGTTTACGATTGTTACCGGTCATCAGTTAAATCTCTTTACGGGTCCGTTGTATTTTTTATACAAAATCATTTCTACGATCAACTTGACCAAGCAATTAAAAAAGGAATTTCCAAATAGTAATTTTGTACCTATCTATTGGATGGCTACGGAAGATCATGATTTTGATGAAATCAATTATTTTAATTTCAAAGGATTAAAATTTCAGTGGAATAAAGAGGCATCTGGCGCAGTAGGGCATTTACCTACGGATGGGCTAGAGGAGGTTTTTTCATTGTATTCAAGAACCATTGGTGATAGTAAGAATGCCAAGGTGCTGAAAGAACTATTTGAAAACGCCTATTTAAAGCATGATAACTTAACGGATGCAACCCGATTTTTGGCAAATGAAATTTTTAAGGATTACGGGCTAGTCATTGTTGATGGTGATGATATAGATTTGAAAAGGACATTAGTGCCTTACATGAAGAAAGATATTTTTGAACAAACTGCGTTCAAGAAAGTATCTGAAAGTATTACTGAGATTGAAAATATATCATCGGATTATCCTATACAGGTTAATCCGCGTGAAATCAATTATTTCTATTTAGCAGAGGGTGTTCGCGAAAGAATTATAGAAAGTAAGGGCAACTACCTAGTAAATGAAACGAATATATCATTTACAAAAGAGGAATTAGTTGCAGAGATGAATGCTCACCCAGAGCGTTTTTCTCCCAACGTAATAGCTAGACCTTTATACCAAGAAGTAATTTTGCCGAATCTATGTTATATAGGTGGTGGCGGTGAGATTGCCTATTGGTTTGAATTAAAATCGGCATTTGAGGCTATGGATGTTCCTTTTCCAATTTTGCTGGTTAGAAATTCGGCGCTGATCATTACCGAGAAGCAAGCTGAAAAATTAGAGAAAATGAATATTTCCAAATCTGACATTTTCTTGAAGCAAAATAGTCTTATCAATAAAAAGATTAGAGAAATTTCAAATATCGATATCGATTTTTCACCACAGAAAAAATTATTGGAAGAACAGTTTAAAGATATGTACGTACTTGCCGAAAAGACCGATAAATCTTTTCTAGGAGCTGTAAAAGCACAAGAAGTAAAGCAGAAAAAAGGACTGGATGCTTTAGAAAAACGCTTGTTGCAAGCGCAAAAAAGAAAGTTGAAAGATCACGTAGTTCGTATGACAGAATTGCAAAATGAAATATTCCCAAATCAGTCGCTTCAAGAACGGCAATCTAATTTTTCTGAGTTTTATTTGGCTTATGGCGAAGACTTAGTGCCTATGTTATTTGAAGCTTTAAATCCGCTAGATTTAAGTTTCACGGTTATTACCCAAAAATAAGCGATGGGCAAGAACGCATCTCTAAATAAGATAACCGTCCTTGCTTTTTTATCATTTTCAGCTATAACCTTAATTACATTTTTTAAAAGTGCCTTAGAATTAGAAGACGCTGAACAGGCATATTACTCGCAATGGTTTCGTTGGGGGTATGATGATCAACCACCACTTTATACATGGTTGCAGTATGGTTTCAATACCATATTTGGTGTTAGTAAAATTTCATTCTCTATACTAAGGGGATTATTATTTGCTGGTATAATACTGCTATTGTATCAATTTTCAATACTTAGAATACCTGATAAGTATACATCAAAACTTCCTGTATTAGCATTGGTCTTCATACCAGTATTCATAGATTTTACTTTTAGAAGGCTTTCACATACCAGTCTATTGTGTTTAAGCTTAGTTGCGTCTTACTATTGCATACAGTTATTGATGCAACGAAAATCCATATTAAATTATCTATTACTAGGTTTTGTTGTGGGTGTAGGTTTCATGTCTAAATACAACTATGCATTTTTTCTGGTAGCGTTTGCTTTGGTTTCTTTATGGGACTCAAAATTGCGGGCTATAGTTTTCAATCCCAAAATACTGATAACTATGCTGCTTTCTTGCCTGTTAATTGCGCCACATGTATATTGGCTATTGGGTCCTGAAGGGTTTCAAACTTTTTTGGCTTCTAGTATTGAAGATAAAATAGGAATAGAAGAATTTGAATCGGGGTTTTCGTTGATACCGATTCTAATTTATGTAAAAGGATTATTTGCTTTGTCATTCCCTTTGTTATTGGTAATAGGTATCAGTTACTTCTCAAAATGGATCACTTTTAATAAGCAAAATTTAAACTGGTTTTCTAAAATGTTCTTGGCGCAGTTAGTTGTGGTTGGCTTGTTCTTTCTTGTTTTTCAAAGTCAGAAAGTAGAAACAAGATGGCTATTACCACTTTTTATTCCTTTTGTAGTTTTGTTGCTAGAGTCTGTTAGTTTTAAAAATAACAAGAAGTTAATTAATGTTGGGTTTTGGGTTTTTGTAGCTGTAGTTTTTTTACAAACACTTAGAACGCCAATAGAGAAAGTGTTGAACATACCTTCTTCTGTTCATTTTGGTTTTGATCCTATTGCCAGTAAGTTGAGCGAGAATTATGATCATTATCAATGGGTGCTTCCTAATGTAACCTATGCAGGTAATGTACGATTACTGCATCCTGAACGAACAATATTTTCGGCAGATGACTATTCGTTACCCCTTATAGAATTGAAACATGAGAAAGAAGTTGAAATAAGGATTGATAGATCCGCAATGAAACAGACCGCACCAGTAGATAGTTTAATTGTTTTTGGAAAGGATATGGAAAATCTTTATTTCTATATCAATTAAGGAACAAGAAATTCCCCGTTCCAAGAATTATCCTCATTCTTAAATAAAGCTCTAATATGATTAGGACGTTTAAGCTTTAGGTATTCGATCTTTGTGGGTGTAATATCAATGATGCTGAAATAATTCTTCTCTTCAATATATTCAACATTATCTGGATTTTTAATAAGGCTTCCAGGTGTAGTTTGGGTAATGTAATCTTTTCTACTATTAGGCTGTATAGTTTGCCAAGTTGTTTTTAATCTTTCTGTATTCGTTACAATTTGTGCGGTACCTTCAACTTTTAACTGTAGCATTTTTTCAGGATGATAAAGTAGAAAGCTAACCTGATTGTTCTGGGCAATATGTTTCATCTTTTGGGTACGGCTATCGGTATATATCGTAATTCGCAAATCTTCGGTAATCTCACGTAACACTACAGTACGTAAACGAGCGATAGTTTCATTGCCAACTGTTGCCATGGCAATGAATCTGAACGGATGCCCTTTTTCATTTACTCCGTTTTGTAATTCAGTACTTAATTCTTCAAAAAATGAATGGATCATACAGTTAATTTATCTAAAGGTAAAAATAAATGAATTTTATAATAGGGTAGATGATGGGTTAGTTGTTAAATAAGTAATTGCTTTGAAAAGAAATTGATTAAGGTCAATTTTTAAGCTTTGGCTTGAATTTGGTTTTCGATGTATTAGAAAGCTAAGTGTAATTCCTGAGCTTTTTTTTGAATGAATGTAAGTTATATAGAAAAGTATCGACTTAATGGTTGAATACAGATTGTTATGAAAAAGATTTTTGAGTATTCGGTTTGATAATTGGTTGAAGATTACCGGGCTTTTATATTTAAAGAATTAATATTATTTAAATTATTCTTTCCCAGATCACTATGTAATATTGATCAAAGTAACACTATTACTTTACTTTGTATTCTAGGCGCATGGTAATAGATGCTGTTTTATTTTTAGATGAGGTATTGTATGCACCGCCCCAGCTATAATCTTCTCCAGAATTTTGACCTGTAATTTGAAATACGCCCATATTGGCAGAAACTAGATCTCCTAAATTACTACCCGCATTTTCCGCTATTTTCTCGGCACGTATTCTAGCATCTTCGGTAGCTTTAGAGATCATTTCAATTTTAAGGTCGGCTAATTTGGTATAGTAATATCTTGGTGGTGAAGAGTTGAATTGGACTCCTTTGTTCAATAATTCGGTAATTTCTCTAGATACACCTTCTATCAAAGCAACGTTTTCAGATTCTATTTTTAGAGTTTGAATTAATTGATATCCTCTAAAAATACTACCAACATAATTTCCATTTTCATATTGGTTATCTCGCATTTCTGTAGTCTGTACACTATTGAAGATTATGCTGTTCGCATCAATACCTTTAGAGGTTAAATATTGGCGAACAATATCTTTGTCGCGGTTTAATTGATCAAAAGCTGTTTTTAATACGGTACTGTTTGTAGAAAATTGACCTTCCCAAACAATGAGGTCAGAGGTGAAATTTTCATTGCCCAAACCGGTAACGGATATCATTTGTGGCGGGTTCGCCCTTTGTATATATGCGTTGCCTAAAAAATATGCAGCGATAACAATTGCTGCTCCAAAAATAATTGCACTAATGTGTTTCATGAAAAAATAGTATTGTCAAATCATCTTATGCTAAGCTAGTCATTATTTTTATGTTCAATAGAGGTATAATGGCAATAACTAATCTTTAAGATCAATAACCTTTTCAGTAACACTGTATCCAGAAAAAACACCAATGGCACCTTCATCTAAAATGTTGTTAGGAGCAATCACATATTCTACAAATGGATTACCATCGGCATCACTATTTGTTTGAGAAGCTTTTAGATTATCAAAAAGTACTTTCTCTGTATGGGCGACTTGTAAGGTTATCGAAACATCAGAGTAGTATTCGCTATCGGCATAAATTTCAGTTTTACCATTTAACTGAGCGCCATTGCCTAAATTGTCCGTTAAAAATTCATCGTCATCAAAATATAACGGAAAAATATCTTCAAATGGTTCTTCATTCTCAAATTGAATGGTACTGCTAATATATCCACCTAAAATGTAATAATTGTTTTCATCTGAAAAATCCATAAAGTTTACATTGATCACAGCAAATTCATAGCCATATTCGTCTTCTTGAAACTCAATGATTTCATTTATTGCCTCTAGCTGTTTAGGAATTTGGCAGGACGCATTAAACTCTTTTTCTGCTACAATTACTTTTAAGTTATAAGTATGGCCATGTGTAATCTGTAAATTTGTAGCGCTGGTTACATAAGTATTTGTTTCATTATCATAATCTAAAACAACACTTTGTCCTTCGGTGTTTGACAAGTTGACCAAAGCGTCTTTAATTAGAAATTCTTCGGGAAATTGATAATCTTGGTCTACTTTAACCGGAGTTCCTATGGCGGGTAGCGCTTTAGTGACAGATATTTTTAAGATGGTATCTTGTGGTGAAATATAGCCAATAATAGAAACCTGCTCTTCTGTGTCTAAAAGTTCATCGGCATCTACAACCTTTTGGCATCCTATGAATAAAAGATATAATCCTAATAGTGCGAGTAATGCTTTTCTCATATCTTAAAATTTGAATATATAATTTATTGAAGGAATTAAAATGAGTACAGAAGTTCTTGTAAGCTCTTTTTCTTCTGTTGCGTTAGGGTCGTTGAAATCGTAGTTGTTGTAGTCTACGGTATAAATAAAGGGGTTTTGTCTTGCATAGGCATTATAAAGTGAAATTGCCCAAGTACGTTCTCTTCCTTTCTTTTTCTTTTTATGAAATTGCCATCCTAAATCTAATCTATGACTTGTTTCCCCTCTAAAGTTATTACGTTGTGTAGTAATATCTTGTAAACCTCTATTAAAAAAGTTAGAACCGCCAATGGGGAAGGTGCCTTCTATTCTTTGTAAATTAGGTAAGGTATAATTGTTACCTGTAGATAACACCCAAGTAGCAGAAAATGTAAATCTATCGCTAGGTTTGTAAATACCCACCGCAGAAATGTCATGTCTTCTATCATAACGGTCATAGAATTTATTGCCAAAGTTCAATTCGTCAAATTGTCTTTCTGACCATGAAAGTGTATAACCCAACCAACCTGTAAGTTTACCGGTTTGCTTTCTAAAAAGTATTTCTGCACCATAGGCCCAACCCTCGCCAGCGGTAATATTCTCTTCCCAATCTAAGTCTGCACCAGATTCTAGGTTATCTAATGCTAAGAATGACGCGCCCTCTTTGTAAGCGATAATATTATTCATGTTTTTATAATATCCTTCAAGGGATAGGGAATAATCTTTTTCAAAAAAATCTTTGGCAATACCTACAGCAAATTGCTGGGAAGTTTGTGGTTTTACGTAATCAGTAGAGGAGACCCATAAATCTGTAGGTAGTCCAATTCCAGAGCTGGATAATAAATGAATGTACTGATTCATTTTAGCGTAAGAAGCTTTTAGTGCTAAATCTGGTTTTAAACTATATGATAAACCCAACCTTGTTTCTGGGTTAATATAGTTTGTGTTATTATAATTAAAATAACTTAGTCTTAAACCAAGCGAAGACCTAAGCTTATCGGTTATTTTCCAATCATCTTCCATATATAGAGCCCCTTCCAAAGAATTAAGTTCTTCTGTTTTATCTATATTATCAGCGAATGTATCTTTTAAAAGAACGCGTTGTGGTGTAAAGCTGTGATTAGTAATTTCTGCTCCAAAACGCAATGTATTTTTGCTGTTAGGGTAATAATCAAAGCTGCTTTTAAGGGTAAAGTCTTCTATACCCGAATTGGTCTTAAATAAATACTCAACTACATTATCATCAAAAGTGTCTGTATATTCATTAGATATATTGAAGTCGTAATTACTATATATTAATGAGGTGTTTGAGAATAATTTATCATTGAATTGATGATTCCAACGTAATGTAGAGGTAATGTTTCCCCACCCCAGCTTCACTTTTTCATCAGTAAACTGGTCTTTGAATGAACTATAAAATTTATCTCTGCCATAATAGTTGCTCCAATATAGTTTATCTTTTTCGCTAAAAATATGATGTATTTTAAAATTTAAATCGGCAAAATAGTATCCGCCTTTACCATTTTCCTCAGAAAGGAACGGTTGAGCCAAAACATCTGCATAGGTGCGTCTTCCACTAAAAATAAATGATGTTTTACCTTTATTAATTGGTCCTTCTAAAAGCATAGATGAAGATATAAGACCAATATTTACTTTACCCGATAGCTTTTCTTTATTTCCATCTTTCATGTCTATCTTAATGACAGATGATAATCTACCTCCAAATCTGGCAGGGAATCCTCCTTTAAATGCTTCTACAGATTTTATGGCATCACCGTTAAATACAGAGAAGAATCCAAATAGGTGATTTGAATTATATACCACTGCATCATCTAGAATAATTAGGTTTTGGTCTGGCGTACCACCACGTACAAAGAAACCAGAGCTTCCTTCAGATCCCGCTTGTATACCGGGTAATAATTGTAATGTTTTTAATACATCTTTTTCACCCAGTAATGCAGGTATATCAGCTACTGTAGAAGGGTTGATTTGTATTTTGCTCATTTGTGTGACCTTACTTTCTTTTACTTTACTATCAGCACTTACAGTAACTTCATCAAGCGATTGCGTGTCTGTTTCAAGAGTGATATTTAAAGAGAGGTCATTATTAATGTCAATCTCTTTAATTACTGTAGTGTACCCAATTGTAGAAATGTAAACGATATGCTTTCCTTTTGGCAGTGAAAGCGAATAAAAACCGTAGTCATTTGTAGTTGTTCCTCTTTTTAGCTCAGGAACATAAATAGAAGCACCTAAGAGATTTTCTCCACTACCGCTTTCGGTAATGTAACCACTAATGGTAAAGCTGTTTTTTGGTTCTTGATAATTGTTGATATCTACATTAAAGCAATTTTCATTAGAACTTGTGTGAGCTACTTTTCCATAAGACTTGCAAATAAGTCCTAGGAAAAATAAGCTGTGATATATCTTATTTTTCAAAAGGCTAGTGTTGTTTATTAATGGTGCCTAAAAATAAGTAGATTTTTCCTACACTGATTGTTAAGAAAAATACAATTCATCTTTTATTATGATTTGATGACGTGTAAAGGAATTTCAATTTTAAAACTATTTGTTAAAAAATATAACCGAAATAAGATGGTTTCAACATTTGGTTTTTGCTATTTTTGCCCATGCAAAATAAAGTCCTGATACTAGATTTTGGTTCACAATACACCCAATTGATTGGAAGACGCGTACGTGAGCTAAATATTTTCTCTGAAATTAAACCTTATAATAAACTACCAAAAGACCTTTCTGAGTATAAAGCGGTGATTCTTTCTGGATCTCCTTTATCGGTTAGGGGCGAAGATGCCGTTCACCCGGATCTGTCTGAAATACGTGGTAAAAAACCATTATTGGGCGTTTGTTATGGTGCACAGTATTTGGCACATTTTCACGGTGGTAGTGTAGAAAAATCCAATACAAGGGAATATGGTCGAGCTAACCTTAGTTTTATTAAGGAAAACGAACCATTTTTTGATAACGTAGAAACAGGCAGCCAAGTGTGGATGAGCCATGCAGATACTATTAAGCATTTGCCAGAAAATACAACCTTGCTGGCAAGTACCCATGATGTAGAAAATGCAGCTTTTAAGTTTCAGGGAGAAGAAACATATGCAATTCAGTTTCACCCTGAAGTATATCACTCTAAGGATGGAAAACAGGTTTTGGAGAACTTCTTGGTGCACATTGCCGGAATGGAACAAACTTGGACTCCGGATGCCTTTGTAGACAAAACGGTAGCGGAGTTAAAAGAAAAGATCGGTGATGAAAAGGTGATTTTAGGCTTATCTGGTGGTGTAGATTCTTCTGTTGCAGCAGTATTATTAAATAAGGCGATAGGGAAAAACCTGCATTGCATATTTGTAAACAACGGTCTTTTAAGAAAAAATGAATTCACCGATGTGTTGAAGCAGTACGAGGGTATGGGCTTAAATGTAAAAGGTGTAGATGCTTCGGCACGTTTTTTGGATGATTTAGCTGGTGAGAGTGATCCAGAAACCAAAAGAAAAACAATTGGTCGTGTATTTGTAGAAGTTTTTGATGATGAGTCACATTTAGTTGAGAATGCAAAATGGTTGGCACAGGGTACTATTTACCCTGATGTTATAGAATCTGTTTCTGCAACAGGTGGTCCGTCCCAAACTATAAAGAGTCACCATAATGTTGGTGGTTTGCCAGATTATATGAAATTGAAAGTGGTAGAGCCTTTGAAGATGTTATTTAAGGATGAGGTAAGAAGAGTAGGGGCTAGCTTAGGTATCGACAAGGCATTGTTGGGTAGGCATCCTTTTCCAGGTCCTGGTTTGGCAATTCGTATCCTTGGCGATATAACGCCAGAGAAAGTGGCTATTTTGCAAGAAGTAGATGCCATTTTTATAGACGGATTAAAAAAATGGGATCTGTACGATAAAGTATGGCAGGCAGGTGCGATGTTATTACCTGTAAATAGTGTTGGTGTAATGGGCGATGAGCGTACATATGAAAAATGTGTTGCACTTAGAGCTGTAGAAAGTACGGATGGTATGACTGCCGATTGGGTGAATCTGCCGTATGAGTTTCTGCAAAAAACATCAAATGATATTATTAATAAAGTCCCTGGGGTCAATCGTGTCGTATATGATATAAGTTCAAAGCCGCCAGCAACAATAGAATGGGAATAGTATGAAATATATGTTTAATCAAATTTACTTAATAGGGTCGTTTTGTTTATTGGTGTCTTGCACGGCAATGGCACAAAAATTCGATACCCATCAAGTAAAATCAGGAGAGACTTTAGAAAGCATTTCTAAAATGTACGGAGTTTCAACGTCAAGTATATTACAGTATAATAAAGAAATTAAGGAAGGTCAGAAGCTAAGGTCCAATACCATATTGGTAGTGCCTGGTAAAAAGATTGTGGAGCAGACAAGTGCACCTATATCTAATACCCCAACTTCAACTACAGTAACGACGACTACGAATACTACGGTTGTTCAGGACTCTGTTAAGGCAAGAGAACCTATAGGTTATACGGAGCATCGTGTCAAGAAAAAAGAAACCATTTTTGGCATCACTCAAATGTATAATATAACAGAAGATGAGCTGAAAAAATATAATCCAAAGTTGTACGCTTCACCACTTCAAAAGAAGATGGATTTACGTATTCCTAAATACCGCGCTCCTAAGGTGGAAGAGGTTACAGGTAATACTGATGATTTGGAAAAATACATTGTTGCGGCAAAAGAAACAAGGTGGAGTATAGCGCATAAATATGGTATAACCATAGAGCGAATGCTAGAGCTAAACCCTGGGTTGTCTACGGCAAATAATTATTTATCAGAAGGCTACGAATTAATGATGCCTAAAATTGCGGGTAGTACCGTAAAAAATCAGGTAACTCAATTATATACTTCATATACAGTGCCTGCCAAAATGAATTTCTATCGTTTAGAAAAGGAGTTTGAAGTAAAGTCAGACGAGATAGTTCGTCTAAATCCTGAGATTACTGAGAGAGGCGGATTGAAAGAAGGTATGATTATTCGTATTCCTGAGCAAAAAGTAGCCACAGGTGAAATTAATACGGATAACTACATTTTTTATGAGGTGAAACCAAAGCAAAATGAATTTCGATTAACTAGAAAATTCGGAATGACTTGGGCAGAGTTGGTTGCTTTGAATCCTGATTTAAAAGACGGTCTAAAAGCAGGTATGGTTTTAAAATTACCAAAAGACAAGGTTGGTGATTTTGAAGTTAGAAATGCGTTGGTTTTAGATAAGGTAAATTTATTGGATAGTATAAATGTTACCGTAAAACCAAAAGTACTGTTCTTGTTACCTTTTAGATTAGATAAACTTGATCTAAGTAACAAAGCGGCAACTGAAAAAATAATTGACAATAGAAATAGCTTAAAATATAGTTTAGGGCTTTATTCTGGGGCATTGGTAGCAATTGATTCTATGAAATCATTAGGGGTTTCTATAGATGTTAAAACTTTTGATAATCAATTGGATTTAGCTAGGACAAAGCAAGTTTTACAAGGCGAGCAATTAGGTGGCTACAGTGCTGTTTTTGGTCCTTTAGATATGCCGTCACTAAAAGAAACTGCGGTACAGGCATCTAAATTTAATGTTCCTGTTGTAGCGCCAGTACCTGCTAAAAGCGAGTTAAGTTTAGATAATGTTTTCTTTTCATATACAGATGAAGAAGTGTTGTGGAAACATATGCTAGATTATGTAGAGGCCAACCATACGGAAGAAACACTTTTGATCATAGCGGATGAGGATAATGCAAAGGAGAAAGATGCTATTCTTAAAAGATTTCCGACAGCTAAAGTAGTTGTTGTAAAAGAAGAAGAGAAGAATATTGGTATTAACAGAGATAAATTGCAAACCTTATTATCTGATCAAGTACCTAACTGGGTCTTTGTAGAATCTGATAATTATAAATTGATTGCCAGTGTTGTATCTATATTAAATTCATTTAATAATACCGCGTTTGACCCTTTATTGGGTAAGGATAACGTGAGTGTACGTATGTTTACTACAGATATGAATTCGGCATTTGAAAAAGATGTGATTTCGAATACGCATTTATCCAACTTAAAATTTACGTATCCTTCTGTAAATCGTCAGGTAGCCAATAATTCATTTGTTGAGCGATATAGAAAACGTTTTGGCGACGATCCAGATAAATATGCGGTAAGAGGATTTGATCTTACTTATGATCTTTTGTTGAAACTAGCATATAATAATAGCCTAATAGATGTTTCAAGATTTATTGGTGAAACGGAATACAGTGGTAATAAATTCAATTACCAGAGAAAAGGAGTAGCTGGTTATTATAATCAGTCGTCTTATATTATGATGATGGATGATTTAAGAATAAAAACAATAGAGTAGAATGACATCAAAGGTTACTTACAACGGCGAGTTAAGAACAGAATGTATTCATTTACAATCGAACGATTCTTTCGTTACGGATGCACCGGTAGACAATAACGGATTAGGACAGGCATTTTCACCTACCGATACCGTTGCTACAGGTTTGGCAAGTTGTATGTTGACAATGATGGGCATTAAAGCAAACGGATTGGAAGTAGACCTAAAAGGCACTACGGCATCTGTCACCAAACATATGGCAGCTTCACCAAGAAGAATTTCTAAAATAGAAGTTGAGGTTCATTTGCCAAAAGAAATATCAGATAAGAACAGAAAAATTTTGTTGCACACGGCAAACACTTGTCCTGTGCATTATAGTTTACATCCAGATATCGAGAAAGTAATCACTTATAATTGGGACTTATAAAAAAGGTACATTTTATTATATTTCTTTTAGCGCTACTGAGCATCTCTAATGTTCAGAGTCAAGAAGTAGTGTCTTGGGAACCTGATTTTAGATTTACTTGGAACGATTTTAAAGGAGCTGCTCCTATATATTCTAGAGCAGCAGCAACCACGGCAAGTGGCATAACCTATCGCTTTTCCACTTATTACGAGAATAATGAATTACAGGTAGATTATAAGGTGTTCGCCTATTTTTATCCAACAAAGTCATGGTATAAACCGGCGCTCTGTAATGACATAACCTTACTACACGAACAATTGCATTTTGATATTACCGAACTCTATGCGCGCAAATTGCGAAAGAAATTGGCAGAGGCAAAATTTACCAAGAACGTAAAAGAAGAGATTCGTAAAATCTACAAGGCTACCATTCGCCAACTAAATGATTTTCAAAATAAATACGATTCAGAAACCAACTATTCTAGAAATCTACCTGTACAAGAACGTTGGGTAAAAGAGATAGAAGAGGCTTTAATCAAATCTTAGCTTAATGGTTTAAAAGTGAATTAGTGAATTAGTGAAATAGTTTATTAGTTTTAGATTCGAGTTATAAGAATTCATTAAAATAACATCAACAATCTTCTTGTATAGAAAAGGAGAAGTAAGTTTCTTCAAAAAAAAACAGCTTGCTGTTTTTTGAGAAAGAGCTCACTAACGAACCAGCTCACTAACGAACCAGCTCACTAACGAACCAGCTCACTAACGAACCAGCTCACTAACGAACCAGCTCACTAACGAACCAGCTCACTAACGAACCAGCTCACTAACGAACCAGCTCACTAACGAACCAGCTCACTAACGAACCAGCTCACTAACGAACCAGCTCACTAACGAACCAGCTCACTAACGAACCAGCTCACTAACGAACCAGCTCACTAATTAATTGGATGAACTACACATCACAAATAGTAACACCTTGTTTTAGAGCATCTATTTTGTTTTCCCAACTTGGTACGAATTCTTGTGCTACGTGACCGGTATAACCTGTTTTTAAAATAGCCTTCATTACGGCAGGGTAGAATATTTCCTGTGTTTCATCGATTTCGTGTCTACCGGGGTTTCCACCTGTGTGGTAGTGTCCGTAGTATTGGTGGTAATTTTCGATATTTCTTATAATGTCGCCCTCCATTATTTGCATATGGTAAATATCGTATAGCAGTTTAAAATGTTCGGATCCTATGGCTTCGCAAAGAGAAACGCCCCACTCAGAAGTATCGCACATATAGTCTTTATGGTCCACCTTACTGTTTAAAAGTTCCATCTGTAAAACAACACCGTGCTTTTCAGCCAAAGGCATTAATTTTTTTAATCCAATGGCACAGTTACGTAAACCAACTAGATCGTTCATTCCGTTTCTATTACCACTAAAGCATATAAGGTTAGTGTAGCCGGCTTCAGCTACCAACGGAATAACGCGTTCGTAGTCTGCAATAAGCTCATCATGTAAAGAGAGGTCGTTAAAACCTTTAGTAATACCCATACCGGCACCCCAGCACATAGAGGCATGGATGTTGTATTTTTTTAGAAGTGGAAATTCATCTGGTCCTACAAGATCAATAGATCTTATATCAAGTTCTACTAAATTTTTTAGAAAATCTTCAAAAGGGATGCTACCATAGCACCAATAACAAACACTATGGTTTATATTGTACTTTAATTTGGCGGTAACTTCGTTTTTATTTTTGTTAGCTGCTGTAGCAGATGTAGTTAAGAAACCAACAGACGCCGCCGCCGAGGTTCCAATAAAATTTCTTCGTTTCATGTTGTTTTTGAGATGTTGATTTTTTAAAGATAATTTTTTTAGATTAAAAAATGGAAATAAATCCTGATAAGGAAAAATTAATAGAATTGGCACATTACAGAATGCCATTTGGTAAGTTTAAGGGGAGGTATCTAATAGATTTGCCAGAACCTTATTTGGTATGGTTTAAACAAAAAGGATTTCCTGATGGTAAATTGGGAGATTTGTTGCAATCTATGTTGGAAATCAAAACAAATGGCTTAGAATCGATAATTCGAAAAATACAAAAACATTTTCCTAAGGAAACCCGTTAAGTTCTCACCTCAATTTGTAACTTTGTGTCCCGTAACATAGAAATTGATACATGGCACAAACCAAATACATCTTCGTTACGGGAGGCGTTACTTCTTCGTTAGGAAAAGGCATCATTGCTGCATCTTTGGCGAAATTACTGCAATCTCGCGGCTACAAAACTACCATTCAAAAACTAGATCCTTACATTAATGTAGATCCAGGAACTTTAAACCCTTATGAGCATGGCGAATGTTATGTAACTGATGATGGTGCAGAAACAGATCTAGATTTAGGTCATTATGAGCGTTTTTTAAATGTTCGTACCTCTCAAGCGAATAATGTTACAACCGGTAGAATTTACCAAAGCGTTATTGAAAAAGAACGTAGAGGTGAATTTTTAGGTAAGACCGTACAAGTGGTTCCTCACATTACAAATGAAATCAAAGAACGTGTTCAGGTTTTAGGTAAAAGTGGTGAATAT
This sequence comes from Maribacter sp. R86514, assembly GCF_044597005.1. Classification (NCBI taxonomy): domain Bacteria; kingdom Pseudomonadati; phylum Bacteroidota; class Flavobacteriia; order Flavobacteriales; family Flavobacteriaceae; genus Maribacter; species Maribacter sp. R86514. The sequence continues at coordinate 275,359 of NZ_CP138999.1, forward strand.
GATATCGTGATTACTGAAATTGGTGGTACGGTAGGTGATATTGAATCTTTACCATATATTGAAGCGGTTCGTCAACTTCTTTGGGAACTTGGTGATAACAATGCTATTGTAATTCATTTAACTTTGGTACCTTATTTATCAGCTGCAGGTGAATTAAAGACCAAACCTACACAACACTCTGTAAAAACATTAATGGAAAGCGGTATAAAAGCCGATATTTTGGTGTGCAGAACAGAGCATGAGATTTCTAATGATATTAAAGATAAACTAGCACTTTTCTGTAACGTAAAGCGTGAAGCGGTCATACAGAGTATTGATGCATCTACAATTTATGACGTGCCGTTATTAATGCAAGAAGAAGGTTTAGATACCGTAACCTTACAGAAATTGGCATTGCCTAATGAAGTAGCTCCAGATTTAGGTCGTTGGAACGAGTTTTTGGCGAGACATAAGAACCCAAAAGATGAAGTTACTATAGGTTTAGTTGGTAAGTATGTAGAGCTACAAGATTCATATAAATCTATTCTGGAAGCTTTTATACATGCAGGAGCTGCTAACGAGGTAAAAGTAAAAGTAAAATCTGTTCATTCAGAATACATTACGGCTGCCAACTATGAGAACAAGCTAAAAGGATTGGATGCTATTTTGGTAGCACCAGGCTTTGGTGAGCGTGGTATAGAAGGTAAAGTGAAGGCTGTTGAATATGCACGTGTAATGAATATTCCATTTTTGGGGATATGCTTAGGTATGCAGATGGCGGTTATTGAATATGCACGTAATGTGTTAAGCCTTGCAAATGCAAATTCTACAGAAATGGATGAAAACACTCCTGATCCGGTAATTAGCATTATGGAAGAACAAAAAAGTATTACCGATAAAGGTGGTACAATGCGTTTAGGCGCGTGGGATTGTGAATTGAAGGAAGGTAGCCTTGTTAAAGAAATGTATAATGGTGAGTCTCAAATTTCTGAGCGTCATCGTCATAGATATGAGTTTAACAATGCTTATTTAGAGCAATTAGAGAATGCAGGTCTAAAGGCAACAGGTTTTAACAAAGAAACCAATTTGGTTGAAATTGTAGAGTTAGAAGATCATCCTTGGTTTATTGGCGTGCAGTATCACCCAGAATATAAGAGTACGGTAGCTAATCCACATCCATTGTTTGTTGGCTTGGTTAAGGCTGCTTTAGAGCATAAAAATGCACAAACTAATGCCACATTGGCATAAACACCATATTTGGACATATATTTGCTTTCTTAAAAACTCAAAATATTCCCAATTAATTAGAAATACCACATGGAAGAAAAGAAATTTGATGTACAATCCATAATTGGCTTCGTGCTTATTTTTGGAATACTCATCTTCATGTTTTACCAAAATCAACCAACTCCAGAAGAGTTAGAGGCAGAAAAGGCAAAGCAAGAACAAGTAGAGGCTGCAAAGGCATCAGAAAATTCAGGAACAGAAACTGTTATCAATGATGTACCGCAATTAGATTTACAAGATTCTACTGCAGTTGCCAATTACCAAGGTAAACTTGGCGCTTTTGGTTTTACAAAACCTTCTAATGACATTACTACTTTTGAAAATGAAGTACTTTTATTAAAGATTAGTAATAAAGGCGGACAAATTGTAGAAGCGAAAATGAAACAATTCGTTACCTATGATTCTGTACCTGTATATTTAATAAAGGATGGTAATGCTTCTTTCGGATTGGATTTTGCCACTTCTGATAATAGAACGTTGAATACTCAAGATTTATATTTTGAGCCAACAATGTCAAATGACAATGGTAATAAGGTATTATCATTAAAAGCTAAGACATCAGGTAATCAATACTTAGAGTATAGATATGTTATTAAGCCGAACGATTATTTAGTTGACTTTACAATCAAGTCTAAAGGTCTGGACAATGTTATTAGTACAAGTAAGCCAGTAACCTTAGATTGGAAATTAAAAGGGATACGCCATTCAAAAAGTATTCAGTATGAAAACAGGTATACGCGTTTAACCTATAACCATGAAGATGGTAAAATAAGTAAACTTTCTGAAGGAAGTGATGACGAGGAAACTGAAGAAGATATAAAGTGGATTTCATACAGACAGCACTTTTTTAGCAGTATTCTAGCAGCTGATGAGCCTTTTAAAGGCGGTGATCTTACTTCTGTTAATTTAGTGGAAGAAGAAAGTAGAACCTTTGGTTTTACTAAAGAATATGCATCTGCTTTACCTGTGGAATTGGAAGGCGGAGAAATATCTAAAGAGTTACATTGGTATTTTGGTCCTACCGATGTCGATACCTTATCTCAGTACGAAGATTTAGGTTTAGTAGATTCTATTCCTTTTGGTTGGGGTATTTTCGGTTGGATCAACCGTTATGTGTTTACACCTTTTTATGGTCTGATCAGTACCTATTTCCCTTACGGTATAGCAATTGTTATCATGACGATCTTAGTTCGTTTGGCAATGTCGCCGGTAACCTATAAGTCGTATTTATCTCAAGCGAAGATGAAGGTGTTGAAACCTGAAATCACAGAGTTAGGGGAGAAGTACAAAGACAATGCGATGAAGAAGCAGCAAGAAACCATGAAATTGTATGGCAAGGCTGGGGTCAGCCCCATGAGTGGTTGTATACCCGCGGTCATTCAAATGCCTATTTTCTATGCGCTTTTTATGTTTTTCCCAACATCGTTCGCATTACGTCAGAAATCATTTTTATGGGCAGATGACCTTTCGTCTTTTGATACTATTTATCAATTCCCAGAAGGGTTCTCAATTCCTTTCTATGGAGACCACGTAAGTTTGTTTCCAATATTGGCTTCCATAGCGATTTTCTTTTACATGAATATGACTACGGGTCAGAACATGCCAACACAACCTGGTATGCCTAACATGAAGTTTATCATGTATCTAATGCCATTTATGATGTTGTTTTTCTTTAACAACTATGCGAGTGGTTTAAGTTTGTATTATTTTGTGTCTAACTTAATTACCATAGGTATTATGTTGGTCATTAAGAATGTTATCATAGATAATGATAAGATACATGCTCAAATACAAGAGAATAAGAAGAAACCTAAAAAGGAGAACAAGTTTCAAAAGAAAATGCGTGAAATGATGGAGCAAGCAGAAGCGCAGAAGAAGAATTAAATAAACTTCCTATACCTATATAAAAATAAAAGCCCTTTCAATTTTGAAAGGGCTTTTGCCATTGGTTAAGGCTTGGTTTGGTAAGATTTGGGATGTCAAAGATGTAATTAATTTAAGGTTCTATAAAAAGTTAGTTGTCAAGGTTGGGTTATTGTATGTTAAAAGAGTGTATAATGATGTTAGCCATTTAAAGGCATAAAAAAACCTTCCTATTTGTAGGAAGGTTTTCTTTTGTGTTCAATTGAATCGTATTTATTATAGCGCATCAAGTGCTGCCTGCGGTAAAAGTACTTTGTTGATTACATGAACTACACCGTTACTAGCTTCTACATCTGCCATAACTACAGTAGCATTATCTGCACTTGCATCTTCAACATGTACAGTACCATCTTCTTTAATATTGATACCTACATTTTCACCTTGAAAAGTTGTAATAGACTGTCCGTTACTTAAATCAGTTGAGAAGGCTGCAGTACCAGAAACAACATGATATGTAAGAATGGTCACCAATAGATTTTTTTCAGCTTCTGTATCAAAATCTGCCAAACTGTTGTAATCTTCACCTAAAGAATCTAATAAAGCAACAAAAGCATCGTTTGTTGGGGCGAATACCGTAAATGGTCCGTCACCACTTAATGTTTCTACCAACCCAGCATCTGCTTGGCCAAGAGCGTCTACTAATAAACTTAAATCGTCTGTTTCAACAGCAATCTCTACAATTGTTTTTAAACTCATTGCGGCTAACATATCTAAAACCTCTTGTGGCAAAATTACTTTGTCGATAACGTGTACAACACCATTCGTAGCTGCTACATCTGCCAAAGCTACATTTGCGTTGGTTTCGGTTGCATCCATAATTTGAACACCATTGTCGGTTAATACCACTGTTACGTTTTCACCTTGAACGGTTTCAATAGCTTGCCCGTTAGTTAAGTCAGTTGAAAAGGCAGCAGTACCGGCAACTACGTGATAAGTTAATACTTTAGTTAAAAGTGCTTTCTCGTCTTCAGTATCAAAATCTGCAAGACTATTAAAATCATCACCTAATGTTTCTAGTAAAGCGGCAAAAGCAGCGTTTGTCGGTGCAAAAACGGTAAAAGGACCTTCACCGTTTAAAGTTTCTACCAAACCGGCGTCAGCTTGAACAAGGGCATCTACCAATAAGCTTAAATCATTTGTCGCAACAGCGGTATCAACGATAGTTTTTAATTGTAGACTGGTAACGAAATCTATAGCAGCTTGTGGTAATAAGACTTTATCTATAGTATGTGCAATACCATTAGATGCCATAATGTCTACACCTGTAATATTTGCATCAGTATCAGAAGCATCGCCTATAACAAACGTGTCGCCCGAAGCTATAATTTCAACGCTATTATTTTCAAAAGCCGTAGCAACTTGCCCTGCAGCCAAATCAGTTGATTTTACTTCTGCTGCAACCACATGAAATAATAAGATATTCTTTAATAAAGCAATTTCTTCATCGGTATCAAAATCATCAAGACTATTGTAATCATCACCTAGAACCTCCAATAACGCAACAAAAGCATCATCGGTAGGAGCAAAAACGGTAAAAGGACCGTCAGAACTAAGAGTTGCAACCAAATCAGCTTTGATTACTGCAGCTTCTAATAGCGATAATGGTTCGGTAGCTACTACTATATCAACTAAAGTTCCGTTTTCCTCAGGCATTTCTTCGCCGTTTAAAGCGTCGATAATTGCTTGTGGCAACATTACTTTATCGATAACATGTACCACTCCGTTACTAGCTTCAACATCTGCAATAAGAACCTTTGCATTTACTTCAGTAGCATCATCAATAAAAACGTCACCATCTATATTAATGGTCAAATCTTCACCTTGAACAGTAGTAACTGTCATTCCGTTACTAAGGTCAGAAGAACTTGCAGCAACACCCGATACTACATGATAGGTTAGAATAGAGGTTAAAATTGCTCTTTCTTCATCTGTATCAAAATCGGATAATGATTCAAAATCATCTAGTTGATTTAATAGGGCCGTAAAGGCATCATTTGTTGGGGCGAAAACGGTAAAAGGTCCGTCAGAACTCAATGTACCAACTAAATCGGTTCCTTCAGAATTATCTGCGGTAGTAAGTGCGGCAACCAATGAAGAAAGTGCATCTTCCGCTTGAGCGGTCTGAACAATATTCATTTCGTTAGCTGTCATAGGTTCCACATCATCATCGTCACTACAAGACCAAGTAACCAATGTGATGGTAAGCAGCAGTAAAAAATTTCGTAATCTCAACATTTTTTTCATAATTGTGTTTTTAAGGATTGTTTAATTAAATATGAAAGATGTTTAACTTTTAAATTGATAAAATGTATATATGGTAGTAAAACATCTACAAAATCAAAAATACTCTAGTTATTTAATGTTTAACTAATTTTTAAAAAAGTTTAACAAAATATTTTTAACTCAAAAAAATTTTAAGTAAAAATAAAATTGGCTGAGTATTGAATTTTACTAGGCTTATCGTTAAAGGTTTACACGAAAAGCAGTGTTTTAAAAAAATAGACTTTGAAATGAAATTTCGTAATTTTGTATCGACCAAGAAGAAGAAATGAAAAAAGTAGTAATAGGACTTTCTGGAGGAGTAGATTCAAGCGTAGCGGCATACCTTTTAAAGGAACAAGGTTATGATGTCATTGGTTTGTTTATGAAGAATTGGCATGATGATTCGGTAACGATATCAGAAGAATGTCCGTGGTTAGAAGACAGCAATGATGCGTTGATCGTTGCGGAGAAGTTAGGTATACCATTTCAAACAGTAGATTTAAGTACTGAGTATAAAGAGCGTATAGTTGATTATATGTTTAAGGAGTACGAGATGGGACGCACCCCAAATCCTGATGTGCTTTGTAATAGGGAAATCAAGTTTGATGTCTTTATGAAAATAGCTATGCAGCTTGGGGCAGATTACGTAGCTACCGGTCATTATTGTAGAAAGGGCACTATCAAAAATACAGACGGTACCGAAACCTACCAGTTGTTAGCGGGGAAAGATGGTAATAAAGATCAGTCTTATTTTTTATGTCAATTATCGCAAGAGCAATTATCAAAAACATTATTTCCAATAGGGGAGTTGACCAAGCCGCAGGTTAGGGAAATTGCAGCAAAGATGAATTTGATAACTGCTGATAAAAAAGATTCACAAGGTTTATGCTTTATAGGTAAGGTTAGATTGCCGGAGTTTTTACAACAACAGTTAAAACCAAAAACAGGTAAAATTGTTGAAGTTCCTGCTGGGTTCGAAGCTTACGAACGCGCAACACCTAATTTCAATGATAAAAACTCTGAATTAGAGTTTTACGCGGAGAAACCTGTATATCATTTAACAGACGGTAAGGTTGTTGGTGAGCATCAAGGTGCGCACTATTTTACCAAAGGGCAACGAAAAGGGCTGCACGTGGGTGGAACAAAAGAGCCTTTATTTGTAATAGATACCGATGTTAATGAGAATATTATTTATACAGGTCAGGGTAAAGCACACCCGGGGCTGTATAGACGAACTTTATTTGTAAAGGATGAAGAAATACATTGGGTACGTACGGATCTAGCCTTAGATATTGATGAGCAATTAGAAGTAAAAGCGCGTATTAGGTACCGTCAAGAACTTCAAGAAGCTACTATTTATAGAGTGGAAGGTGGTATGTACGTAGATTTCAAAGAAATGCAATCTGCAATTACCGAGGGCCAGTTTGTGGCTTGGTATTTAGATGATGATCTAATAGGATCTGGTGTTATATCTTAAATAGGAGCTTACATTTTAAGAGTTATAATGATATCTTTAAAATGAAAGTTTTTACGCGATAATCGAGATTTTTAAAATTTATCAAATACATGCAAAATAGAATTACCGAACTTTTTAATATAGAATTTCCAATTGTTCAAGGAGGAATGATTTGGACCAGCGGATGGAGACTAGCCAGTGCTGTATCAAATGCTGGAGGTTTGGGAGTTATTGGTGCCGGAAGCATGTACCCTGATGTTTTACGAGAGCATATTCAAAAATGCAAGAAAGCAACCTCAAAACCTTTTGGAGTAAACATTCCTATGTTGTATCCTGATATTGATAAGTTGATGGATATTATCATTGAAGAGGGTGTAAAAATTGTGTTTACTTCAGCAGGAAACCCTAAGACTTGGACCTCCTTTCTAAAAGAAAAGGGTGTTATCGTAGTGCATGTGGTAAGTAGCTTGAAATTTGCATTAAAAGCACAGGATGCCGGGGTAGATGCAATTGTAGCGGAAGGCTTTGAAGCAGGCGGTCATAATGGAAGAGATGAAACAACAACTTTGGTTTTGATTCCTGCAGTGAAAGAAAAAATAACTATTCCTTTAATTGCAGCAGGAGGTATTGCCAATGGTAGTGCCATGTTAGCAGCCATGGTTTTAGGTGCAGACGGAGTGCAAGCGGGCAGCCGATTTGTAGCTAGTGAAGAAGCATCGAATCATAGGAGTTTCAAAGAGGTAGTGGTCAATTCCAAAGAAGGGGATACGCAGTTGACATTAAAAGAATTAGCACCTGTTCGTTTAGTTAAAAACAAATTCTATAACGAAGTGCAAAAAGCATACGCTAACGGAGCAACTACCGATCAGTTGAAATCACTTTTAGGTAGAGGTCGTGCTAAAAAAGGTATGTTCTTAGGCGACTTAGAAGACGGCGAACTAGAAATTGGTCAAGTATCAGTGTTAATACATGACATTAAGCCTGCTGGTGAAATTGTTAAGGATATTATGAGGGAGTTTAATAATGCCAAAAATCAGGTTGCTATTTTTTGAAATTATTTAAGCACCTTTCTACAAGCATATCAATCGCATAGGTTTTATCATATTGCATATATGATGTATCAATTGCACGTGAAACTGACCATAACTGGCTCATTACATATTCTTCTCTTAACAATTTATCTTGTCTTAATTCTTCAATGTAAATTTCATCTAAATATTTTAGGTCTTCTAGTATAGAGTTCTCTTGTGTTACATTATCAAATTGAGCTAATATTCTCTTAATTTCTCGGGTGGATTTTTCGACAAGATTGAATTTCAATAGACTGTCGTTATTTGTTTTAAAATCAATAGCATCTATGAAAGCTTGATCGTTTTTATATGCGATAATTATACCCATTGATTTCTCACCTTTAGGCATTACCATTTCTTTTTGGGTTTGGTTACCAACATAGAACGTTTTAGAATCATTTGTTTTTAAACGATAAAGACTTTTTATTGAGGTAAACATGACATAGCCATATGTTCTGTCAAAGCTATTTCTATTTGAAACTAAAAATTCTAATGGTGCATATTCCCAATCTTTGGACATTGTTCCTCTGTCAATATTAATCCAACCAGTATTTGTAAGTTCAAAACCATATCCAGTCATTCGATAGGCTTCTCTTTTATTCAATAATTCTTTATAATTATTAACTAGTTCTTTAGCCTTTTTCGTTTTCTCATTATTAGCTTTGACGGCTTTGTTACGTTGCTTTGTTAATTCATTTTTAACCGATTGCAATCTATTTTCATAATAATTTTTTAAGAGCAATAAGTTTTTATCAGGAACCTTTATTTTAGTCCATTTTTGAGATGTAAATTTTTTAAAATCCTCTTGATAAATATTATCGTCTAATAAGCTAGCTGCAATACTGTCAAGTTCCCATAAATTCTTATCCAGGTTATGGGTATATATATCAATGATATCTGAACGGCATATTTTGAACATGACTTTAAGTCTTTCTTCAAATTGTTTTGTGGCAATTATTGTATTTTGAAACTGATTATTTTTTATTGTTTTAATTGCAGCAGGATCAACTCCATAGTTAACTGAATTGTCTAATTCTGAGTAGTGTGTTGAATCTAATTCTGTTTCATATTCTTTATCATGATAGGATTCGCTAACATTTGTATCTGGTATAGTTTCTTCTATAATTTCATTTCCAGTTTTAAAGTATAGGCTATAATATAAACTATCAACAAACTTTTCATTCACTTTCTGGTGATTAAGAAAAGGCATTTCTTTTTCTAAAGTTTCAACAAATCCGTCGGGTAAAAAGTCTAACGTAAACAAATCTAAGGGATTAAGATAATTTTCAATCGGAATTGGATTTACCCAATTCATATTCCCATTTTTATCTCGCAAGCCTTTATAAACTGACATTCCTGATTTTCTATCGTTAGTAGGTACTTCTACAAATACTGGTTTTTCAGGATTCACAAATAGTTGTCTGCCTTTATTAGTTGCATTAAAATAAATCATTCCGTCAGTCTCTAAAAGCTTTCCGTTTGAAGTAGTTGTTAGATTACTTAAAACCATTTCATCTATGGTTAGGAATTCAGTAAGTTCGATTTTAATATTTTCTGTAATAATATTGTCTTCAGAATCTAAAAAACTTCCTTTTTGAAATACGATTATAGTACCGTTTTTACCCGAAATTACTGTATCTTTTTTAGCATCAATCTTAAAATATTGACTTGAAGTCATGGTTTCTGTAAATGGGTCTTCTTGATGAGTTTTAACTATTAAATCTGGTTTGGGATTGCATTGAAGAAAAGAAAATAACAAAAACGAAAAGCCTAAAACTAATAAAATACCTTTTTTCATAAGAGTGGTTTAAAAGTAGGTTTTAAGAGTTAAAAGTGCATTTGGAGTAACGTAACATTCTCAATTAACATGCCAAAAAAAAATATGTATCGACTTGGTAATTTAGAAAATGGTGAACTAGAAATTGGTCAAGCATCAGCTTTAATACACGAGATTAAACCTGCAGGTGAAATTGTAAAACAGTTGATGAGAGAATTCGAAAAGAGGAAAGCAGAACTTTCCTCTTTATAGATTATACTTCTTTATCTTCCCCTACGATAATTCGTTTTTTATTTTTTAGAGAGCCAAGATATTCTATAAGATCACGAAGTTCTCTTCTTGATATCATGCGTCCCATAGCGGGCATGGCAGACATGGAATTTTCTCTGCTGGCAATTCTCATTAAAGGAACCCTTAAAGGTTCAGCTTCAGATGTTCTCAGCAAAAGCTCTTTATCATTTTCTTCAATTAAAACCCCTTTGACTTTTTGTCCGTCTTTCAAGGTAATAGTAACGGTTCCATAACCAGGGGCCAATCTAGCACTTGGCTCTATTAAGGCTTCCAGTAATTGTTGTCTATTTAAAATAGAGCCAATATTATCTAATTTAGGGCCAACTTCACCACCGGATCCATTTACTGAATGGCAACGTACACATTGCGCCGTAGGATTGTTGTTGAAAACAGATCTCCCTGCCCACCAGTTTCCTCCATAGAGAGTTTCTTGGAAAGAATCAGCAGAAAACCCTGCTTTTTTAAGATGATCTAATTGTGCTATTAGTTCAGGATTTTCGGTCGCTTTCACCGATTCCATTAAATCTAATAATATGCCCTGCTTTAATTGATTTCTACTAGCTTTATTAATAAGGCTGGTAAGTATGGCATTACTTTTTTCATCTGGTAAGTCTCCAAGAACATTCAACATTCTTTGTTGCTCCGATACAGAACCTTTTTTAAATATGGGGTCAACAATATTCGGTAGTTTTTCTTTTGATACGTTTAATTGGCTCAATAAGCCAACTGCTGCAGTTCTTACCTGTTCGTTCTTATCTTTCATACCTATAGACATTGCAGTCTCCATTTTATTAAATTTTAATTGCCCCAAGGCATTTAAAACCGCAGTTCTAACTTCAGGTGATCTGTTCGATTTAAATATAGCATACAAATCATCATTGTAAGAGTTGATACCGATAGCACTGATAGTTTTTGAAATTCCAATTAATATTTCGGGATGACTCTCTTTAAGAAATGCTGGTATGTCTTTTTTTATCTTTTCTTCTAATTGTCCGTTTTCTCTTATGATTTCGCCTCTATATCTCCCGTCTACACGGTCTAAAAGTGAAGGATTGTTCCATGTGCCTAATGCGGCTAAGGCCTCACCACGTAAATCGCTAGAGACGTTTTTTCGTTTGGCAAAATTGATGAGAAATTCTAATTGTTCATCGCCACCTACACGTAGCGCGGCATTAATTGCTCTACGTAACAACGGTTCTGATTCAAATTTTTCGTTGTTCAGTGTAGCCGCTAGCGCAGGTAATGCAGCTTCAATAGAGAGGTCATCATTTATTGCTCTTGCAGTTTCGGTAACAATATATTCATCCTTATCAGAAAGGAATATGGATATTTTTGGATCTTGTAATTTTCTAAGAACCATAACAGCTGCAATTCTAAGACTTCTATTTTCACTATTGGCAAGCGCTAAAAGCGGTTCGGCATTTCCTATTCTGGCTAAGGCTAAAACAGCGGCATGTCTCAAATATAAATCTTGATCATTATTGGCTTCAATCATTGCCAATAATGGGTCAATGGCATTTTCATATTTTAATCTTCCTAAGGCTTGCGCCGCATAGAATTTTACACGGTCATTTTTATGGGTAGTTAGTGAAATAAGACTATCGGCAGCTTTTTCATAACGTAAATCTCCCAGTACTTTAACGCTTTGGGCTATAATTTCTGGATCTTCATCATGCAATAAATTTAGTAGGGGTTGAGCTTCATTTGCATCGTTTGCCGCAATTTGCCCAATACCCCAAATAGCATGTATACGTGCAAATTGGTTTTCTTCCTCTATTATTGCCTTTTCTAAAGCTCTGTAGCCCCAAAAGGTTCTTTTAGCAAGTTCAAACTGAGCTTTTTGTCTAATTCTCATATCGCCATATGATAGTAAGCTGACCAAACTATCAGTCTTTTCCTCCTCATAATTATGGGTCATTAACTGTTGTGTTCTTAGCCTTTCTTTGGCAAGATCATTGGTTTCTTCGGTAACGTCTAGTTTCCATACTCTACCGTAATTTTTAGTGCCCCAGCCGTTTACCCAATCGGCAAGATATAGTGCGCCATCTGGTCCAAAATCAATACCTGTAGGTAATACTCCCGATAGAATAGATTTGTCGCTTTTCAATTCAAACGAAGCGCCTTTTGGTTGTAGGTCGAACGACCAAATATGGGACCTGCTTGGGTCTCCTACAAATTCTACTAAGAAAAATTTGTCCATCCATTTTTTACCCAAAGCAGTGCCAGGATTATATATCATTCCGGTAGGTCCGTTATGAAAATTTTGGATGGGAGGCATAATGTAAGCGGCCTGACCTTCCCAATGAGGAGTGAACAATTTTTCATCCATCCATACATTATAGCCATTGTTCTTTGGGTCTGTATATTTTCCATATTGCCAATTTGCTCTCCATCCGGCATCAGAACCTTCGACTATATGAACCAAACGTTCGCTTTCGCCTTTGTGGTCACCGTCATTATCTGATGAAATTATATTTCCGTAAGCATCAAAAACAAACTCGTGTGTATTACGTAGACCATGGGCGAAAACCTCAAAATCTGTCCCATCAGGATTACATCTTACGATTACCCCTTCATTTGGATACTTATGGTTTTCACCATCTACGGTAGTGATATTTGCACCAATATCTCCTATACCCCAATATATCTTGCCATCAGGGCCTTCAATAGCGCCAGACATTCCGTGACCGCTAAAACCAATGTGCACAGCAAAACCCTCTGCAACACTGGTTTTGTCATCTAATATTTTGTCACCGTTAGTATCCTTTAAGCGATACATACCAGGTCCTATACCAACAAAAACATCTTCATCGCGCACTAAAAGGGCGCCGGCGACATCATTGATTTCATCGTTGAAGTCAGTCATGATCTGTGTAGAAATATCTGCAATGCCATCATTGTCGGTATCTTGTAACATCCAAATTTCATCTTGCTCAACGGCAAGGTCGTGCCAGTCATGAATGCTGTCATTATTTAAATCTGGAAGCCACTCATTTTCCTCACTAAGTTCAGGAGCAAAAGTTTTATGCAGAAAAGCTCTTCTGTCTTCTACGGATTCTAGGGCGATAGATTCCGTCATCCAATCTCTATGTCCACGAATATCGAATTCCGAATTTTTGGCTCTATTAGAACGGGTAATGTATATATTGCCTTTATTATCAATATCCAGCGCAATTGGATCTGGAGCCAAGGAATCTGAAGCCCAAAGACGTAGTTCAAGTCCATCTGCCACATCTGCCGTTATAGTTTCTCTGGCAAGTTTTGCCATTTCAATAAGGTCGGTACTGTCTTGTTGTATGGTTAAAGGTATTTCAATTGGCTTTTTATTTATGCAAGAAGCGCAAAGAAATAATAGGGATATGGTCCCTAGAAAGAATTTTTTAAAGAATGTCATTGTCGTCTGGTTAAATTGATACTTAAATTTAGCGAATAAAGTAGATAATGAAGGGAGAAAATGAATAGTTGCTAAACTATTAACCATTTATGGTATAGATTAATCAATTTGCATTTTAAACACAATTTATTTCAATGTTAAGAAAGTGTGTTCAAAAGTTCTTTTATATTTGATTACTTATCAAACCAATAATTATATGAATACTATAAAAACAGCTGCTTTCATTTTTTTGATGGCTTTCAATTTAAACCTACTACAAGCCCAAGAAGGTCATCCGTTAGAAGGAAAATGGAACTTGACCATTGATCAAGAAGGCAAAAAATTACCATCGTGGTTAGAAATTAGACATTCTGGTACCAATACTTTGATCGGTAGATTTACGTATGCGTTTGGTAGCGCAAGACCAGTTGCAGAGATTGAAAAGCATGGAGAATTATTTTCATTTGAAATTCCGCCACAGTGGGAGCCAGGAGCTGCCAATATGGAATTTGAAGGCAAAATAGAAGGAGAAGGTTTAACAGGAACCATGATTTATGTAGATGGAAAAACGTATAATTGGACGGCTACAAAATCGCCAAAACTACCGTATTATGACAATGCCAAAGAGGGCAAGACCGTGAAGCTTTTTAATGGGAAAAACTTGAAAGGATGGGAGATGAAACCAGGAAATCAATGGGCGGTTTTAGATGGTATATTGACTAGCTCAAAACCCGGAGTAAACTTAGTGTCAGAAGAAAAATTCAAGGATTTTAAACTATATGCAGAATTTAGATACCCAGAAGGGAGTAATAGCGGTTTGTATTTACGTGGTCGCTACGAAGTTCAAATAGCGGATAATATAGGGTTAGAGCCTTCTTCAATTTATTTTGGAGGAATCTATGGTTTACTTACACCAAATGAAAACGCGGCTATGAAAGCAGGGGAGTGGCAAACGTATGACATTACTTTAATAGGTAGAAGAGTAACGATTGTAGCAAATGGAAAAACGATAATTTCAAATCAGAATATTGAAGCAATGACAGGGGGCGCTCTGGATAATAATGAAGCAGAAGCCGGACCAATAATGATACAAGGAGATCATGGTCCTGTAGAATTTAGAAAGTTAGAGATAACACCTTTGAGTAAAGGATAGATTTATAAGATATGAGTCGTCCTAAAATAGGTTGACATTTTTTAAATAATTAAATCAATCCTGCGAAGCTAGCTTCGCAGGATTTTTTGTTGTGTATAAAATTAGGTGTTTCATAATTAAGACTCAAGTGGGGTCTTTTGCTATTATACGTTTTTATAGATTCTTTGATAAGCTGTCTTAATTCTCTTGCTGTATTACATTTATGAATCAAGAACTCTGTTTTTAAAATACCATTTACACGTTCTGCTAAAGCATTTTGATAACAGTCGTATCCATCCGTCATTGATGGTATGACCTTAGATCTTTTTAGTTCTCTTTGGTATGTAGCAGAGCAGTATTGTAGACCTCTATCAGAATGGTGTATTAATCTGTTGGAAGTAACTCTATTCTTTACAGCCATTTTCATGGCTTTTACTACATTTTCCGTACTCATATCATCACTTAGATGATACCCCATGATCTTTCTGCTAAAAGCATCTGTAACTAGAGAGAGATAATGAGTTCTTTCTCTGCTTTTGATATAAGTTATGTCACTTACAAAATACTGTTCTGGTCTTGTAGCAACTGAACTTTTCATTAGATCAGGATACTTTCTTAGCCAATGTTTAGAATGAGTAGTTTTTGTATAGTTCTTTTTTGGTTTTATAAGCATTGATTCAGATCTGAGGTAATCGAAAAGTGCATCCCTACCTATCTTGACACCTACTATTTCAAACTCAGCCTTGAGCAGATAGTAGAGTTTTCGAGTACCAAGTCTGGGCATTTCTTGACGTATTTTTGAAACTAATGGTTTAATTTGAGCTAGTTCACGAGCTCTTTTATCAGCACGTTTTTCTGCTTGATAAACAGCTTGTCTACTTATCCCAAACAATCTACAGCAACGCGATAGGCTTAGCTCTTGTTGTTGTCGGACTCGTTGGATTGCTTGGGTGAATACTTTTTTCTGATAGAAGTACCATACTGCTGTTCAGAGATGTCGATCATCGTGTTAAGCACTTTGTTCTTGAGCTTCTCATCAGAGAGTTCTCGTTCCAAACGCTTAATTTTCTGAGCTGGAGTCTCTTTGGATTTTGGCATTTGATGCTTAATTGGGTTTGTCCAGTCTAAGGTACCGTGTTTACGCAACCAAACCAAAACAGTACTCCTGCCTTGAATACCATAAGCCTTTTGAGCTTGCTTGTAAGTCATCTCGCCCTTTTCTACTTGGGAGATGACGGCTAATTTAAAGCCTAAATTGTAATCGCGCTGAGTGCGCTTATTCCCTGGGTTCTCTGAAGGTTTCATAAATAAGTCGAATTTGTGTCAACTTATTTCAGGACGGGACAATATGTTTAATAAAAAAGCCTCCAAAATTGGAGGCTTTTTTATTAATCTTAGTTGATTTCAGTAATTATAGCCAAAGCTCTAACTTCTTCATCTTTATTCACAAATATTTCGACCAACTCAGGTAGTGGAGTGCCAAAACCTGCTAAGCGTGCAGATTCAGTTTCATCTTTAAGAATAGGTTCAATGTTATTTTCTTTTAATGCAAGTTCTACGCGATGTGCTGCAATGCTATTGCCACCGAATACTTTTATATAATTTGAGTCCATTGTAATTTGTTTTAGTTAATTGTTTTTTAAGATCATTCTATTTTTTGAAATGCGTAAATAGTTTCAAATTTGAATCTAATGATATATTTTAATTAACATTAATAGCCTGTTCTTGAATATCTTCTTGTTCTAATAAATTAGTGTTAATTGTAAAATAAAAGGTGCTACCTACATTTTCTTCTGACTCTACCCATATTTTACCTAAATGATGATCAATTATTTTCTTACTTCCGTAAAGCCCAATCCCTGAACCTTCGAATTTAGATTGATTATGTAGTTTATGAAACGCATTGAAAATATTTGCATGGTGCTCTTTTGGAATACCAATACCATTATCAGCAACACTAAAAAGAAATTCGTTCTCTCTTTTTTTGGATGCTATGGTTATAATAGGATCTTTGGTTTGTGGTCTAAATTTTAATGCATTGTGCAATAAGTTTTGAAATAGCATTCTTATATCATTTGGTCTCGCTGTAATTTTTGGTAGTTCACCAATATTTATAGTTGCATTTGTCTCTTTTATTTTTTCTGAAAGGTCATCTAGCACTAGTTGAACTATTTCTGAGGTATCAACGGTTTCCAACCCGCTAGAGTTTCCGATTTCGGCATATTTTAAAAGTCCTTCCACCAAGTTTGTCAGTCTCGTAGAGCTGCCTTGCAAATGTTTTAAATAACTACTAAAATTCGCATAATTAGCTATAGCATGTTGTTTTTCCAATTCTGTGGCAATAACATTGATGTTATTTAGTGGTCCCCTTAAATCATGGGTTACGATAAATGTAAATTCCTCAATATGAGTGTTTTTTAATTCAAGTTCATTGTTTAAAACGGCTAATTTACTGTTTTGAAGTTTTAAATCATTTTGAGCTTTTTTTAAATTTAACTCACTTTCTTTTAAAGCTTCAATATGATTTTCTAGATCTGTAGTGTATGTTCTGGTTTTATTTTGGTCATACATTCTAAAGGTTAGTGAAAGCCAACCTAAACAGGCCAAAAAAGCAAATATTTCATCAAAGGGTACATCAATAGTTCCTAAAATTGGTCCGTAAATAGAGATATAAACGGTAGGAATAATAAATGCTAGAATATCAAAAACAATTATCAGGTTTCTTAATCTAGGGTTTCTTCTAAAACCTATAAATGCTAAAAAACCCATAGTAGCAAATGCAACTGCCTGACCAAAAAAGCCTCCTATCAAAAATATTAAGGTCATAAACATCACCGGCGGAAACAACGTCATGTAAATTCTAGTTGCATGGTGAAGTTTTAAACGATTTAATAAGAACCCTATTCCGAAACCAATAGCAACGATACCTGCTAAAATCTGCTCGGTATATGAATGAAACATTAGCGTATATATAAACACTACAAAAGTGAAAATACTTGACACGATGGTTATAAGACCAAATTCGTCCAAAAAGTTTCTGCTTTTTTGACTGTTATTTTTTGAAGTCGTATTAAGTTTTGGCAAACTATTTAATTTAGTTTATAATGACGTTTTCAATTTTTAAGATTGATTTCTATTTATGTGTAGAAACTCACTTAAGAATCAATTATTCTATGATTTAAGTTAAATCTGATTTAAAAAAATATGAATAGTTGGGGGAGGTATTAATCACATCATATTTTACTTAAATATAATAAAGTAGCAGCGTTTATTACTAAAAAAGACACCTTTATTTAGTATCTATTAGTATATAAACATTTAGAAAGAAGATTCTAAAGTACCTTTTAAAAAGTCATAGGAACTTCCATGAGAAGTATTTTAGATTTTCTATTTATTTTGAAATCAAAAGTATCAGTTTCCCAAATTCCAAATCCGTCACGTTTATTTAATTTCTGATTTGTAATTTCTATTTCTCCATCTACTACAAAAATATATACTCCGTTTCCCTTCTTCTTAAAATCGTAAGAATCTGTTGTTCCAGATTCATAATCACCAAGATGAAACCAAGCATTTTGATGAATCCATACACCTGCATCATCGGCGTTAGGTGAAAGTACTTGATACAAGCTGTTCTTGGTAGCAATATCAGCAATAGAGATTTGGTCATAACGCGGGGTAACCTCTTCTTTATTTGGTATAATCCAAATCTGAAGGAACTTGACCTCTTGATCCTTGTTCTTGTTATACTCGCTATGTGAAATTCCCGTACCGGCACTCATTACTTGAACATCACCAGACTTTATAACAGTAGAATTACCCATATCATCCATATGTTGAAGATCACCTTCTAAAGGAATAGATATTATTTCCATATTTCTATGTGGGTGGGTTCCAAACCCGCGACCTGCAGCTACCGTATCATCATTTAATACACGTAATGCTCCAAAGTTCATTCGTTCTGGATTATAGTAATTTCCAAAACTAAAACTATGGTATGAGTTTAACCAACCGTGGTCTGCATGACCTCTGGTGTCAGATGTATGTATTATAGTTTTCATTTTCTTTATTTTTTTAGATAAATTTTTAGTCGTGATTTAGAGATAAAATATACTATGGTCTACTGCTTTAAAATTACAATGAAATACTTCGGTTTTTATTAATGCCTTTTGTTGGCAAACATACTTTTCTTTAAATAAAAACGTTATTCACAAAAATCCCCTCGTTAAATGAAATACGTAATTAGTTTAATTTTAGTATTCTTTTTTTATAGTTCTTACGCCCAAACAAGCGCTGATGCTGCCAAACATTTAGGTGCAGGTATAGTGATTGGTGGAGTAGGCGGATACGCAGCTAACAAGCTTTCTAATGGAAATACAGTTTGGCGATGGACAGGAGCGGTTGGCGGTGCTTTTGCTGCAGGTCTGGCAAAAGAGGCTATCTATGATTCTTCAAGAGGAGCAGATTGGGAAACAAGAGATGTTGTATTTACCACGTTAGGGGGAGTAATATCTGCTTTGGCTTTGGAAGTTTTTACTGGGAGCGGAAGTAATGGTAGAGGAAGTTATAGAAGAGGCAAAAGTTGTGGTTGCCTAGTTGCACAGATAGACCATACTAATCAAATTCAGTTACCCGTATTCGTAGAAAACGGAACTGGTGATATTTCTTCAGAATTGCAGGCTGCTTATCTTCTTCGGTAGACTATAAAAGTCCCTTCGCTTTTATTTCTAAATATTTATTAATTGTATTAATGGTTAAATCCTCAGGTTTAGTTAAAATAGTCTGTATACCATACTTTTTTAGTTCATTTACTACTAATTGTTTTTCGTAGATAAATTTCTCTGCAATAGCCTGTTCGTAAACTTCAAGAGTACTATTTGGTTTCTCTTGTGCAAAAGAAAATAACTCTGTATTCTCAAAGAAAATGACCACCAATAAATGTTGTTTGGCTATTGCTTGTAAATAAGGTAATTGACGATGTAAAGCATCTAAGGTTTCAAAATTAGTGTATAATAATAGCAGGCTTCTTTGAGGTAAATGTCTTTTTGTATCAATATACAATCTACTAAAATCGCTCTCAACAAAATTGGTCTCCAGATTATATAGTGTTTCTAAAATAAGGTTCATTTGAGAACTTCTACGTTCGGCAACAACCCTGTTTTCAATTTTATTACTAAAAGCGAACGTACCCGCTTTATCATTCTTTTTAAGTGCAATATTGCTTATGACCAAAGTGGCGTTGATGGCATAATCTAATAAGCTAAGGGACTTAAAAGGCATTTTCATTACCCTACCTTTGTCTATAATAGAATAAATAGGTTGCGATTTTTCGTCTTGAAATTGGTTGACCATTAACTGACCTCTTTTTGCCGTTGCCTTCCAATTTATATTACGAATATCATCACCTTGTATGTAATCTTTAATTTGTTCAAACTCCATCGTATGGCCAATACGTCGAATTTTTTTAATTCCGAATTCAAATAAGCGATTGCTAAAAGCTAAAAGGTCATATTTACGAAGTTGTAAAAAGGATGGATAAACAGGTACTTCTTTATCTTGGTCAAATGTATATTTCTTAGCCAAAAACCCAATGGGGGATGTAGCGAATACGTTTAAATTTCCAAAACTATAAACTCCTCGTTCAACAGGTCTTACATTATAATTATAAAACTTTTGTTCTCCTGATTTTAATACGCTATGAAAATTAAAATCGCGTTTTTGAAATTGGAAAGGAAGTTCATCTATGATGTTTACATGGCTTGTAAATAGGTATTGATTAGTAACCTTGATTTTGATTTTATTTTCATCACCATTAGAAAGTTTGTCAGGTACAATTCTATCGGCAATTATGGTTCCTTTAGATAAAAATAAAAGGATAATGTCTACAATTGTAAGGGCTAAAAATAGATAAAAGAGAAGCTTGGCTACAAAAGATACATTTTCAAAAATATAGGATATTAAAAAGCACAAGATGATTACTGTCAAAGCCAGAAAGAATCTTTTTTGAAGAAATATATTTTTGAAAACCTTTTTCACGATGATTATCTTGGAATTTCTATAGTTTGAATAAGGTCGCTAATCATCTTCTCAGCAGTATAGCCTTCCATTTCCCTTTCAGGGGTCAAGATAATTCTATGACCTAGAATAGGACCTACTACTTTTTTAATATCATCGGGAGTAATAAAATCTCTTCCGTTAATGGCTGCAACGGCTTTAGAAGCATCTAAAATTGCTATTGAAGCTCTTGGCGATGCACCTAAATATAAATTAGCATTTGTTCTAGTATTGTTCACGATAGCGGCAATATACTTGAGTAAGTTATCTTCAACGATAATATCTTTTATCACTAATTGATAAGCTGCGATCTGTTCGGCTGAAAGAACGGAATCTATTAGTGCTTCAACGTTCTTATTTTTCTGTTGGTGTTTGTTTTCAAGTATCTGTATTTCTTCTTCTAAAGTTGGGTAGTGTACATTTATCTTAAATAGAAAACGGTCTAATTGAGCTTCTGGCAGTCTATATGTGCCTTCTTGCTCAACAGGGTTTTGTGTTGCGAATACCAAAAATGGAGGCTGCATTTCAAATTCATTTCCATCAATAGTAATCTGTCGTTCCGCCATAGCTTCAAAAAGAGCGGCTTGGGTTTTGGCAGGTGCACGGTTTATCTCATCAATTAGAATAATATTAGAGAAAATTGGACCTTTTTTAAATTCAAATTCCGAGGTTTTTACATTAAAAATGGAAGTACCTATAATATCACTTGGCATTAAATCTGGCGTAAACTGAATTCTACTAAAATCTACGTTCATTGTTTTTGCCAAAAGCTTTGCGGTCACTGTTTTGGCAACACCAGGTACGCCTTCAATAAGTGAATGCCCATTTGCCAAAATAGAAACAATCAGTAACTCGATCATATCTTGTTGACCTATAATTACTTTTCCTAATTCAGATTTAACCTTGGCTACAGATTCTTGTAATTTAGAGAGATCAATGCGCGAATTAAATTCTACGTTGTTTTCATCCTGTGTATTATCTTCCATAAGATTGTTTAAATGTATTTATTTTCTGAACTAGGGTTAAAGAATCCTGTTCAGTATGTACCGTTTTGTTTTTTAGATTAAGTATGAGTTCAATTAAAGCTTTTGTTTCTTCTATAGATTTACCTGCTTTAGCACTTAATTGGGTTATTAGATTCTCATCTAAAACTGAAGTGTTTAGGTAGTACTTATTTCTAATGTGCGTTAAAAAATAAGTTATCTTTTTATGGTTCAAATTAGTATAATCCCTATGTTGATAATATAGTGATCCCACAGTTTTTGCAAATTCTACAGAAGAGTTTTCTAAAGGTTTAATAATAGGTATGATTCGCTGTTCTCTTTTTGCTTTAAATATTACAAAAAGCAGCAGACCTATGACAAGTAAGTAATAACTCCATTTTAATGCAGGCTGGTTCAATATAAACCGCATAGGTGAAGTAATAACTTTTCTGCCAGATTTCTTGTAATCGTCCCAATACAAAAGTTCGTCGTTTAGGTAGGAAAAACTTTGAACACTGTAGTTACTATTATCACCCAAAACGTAATAGTTGGTATAGGCAACTGGTAAGGTATTTATCAAGAAATTTCCTTTGCCAAAAGTTGTTTTGATAAAGTTGGGTCTAACTTTAATTTCATCTACGTTATTTTCTAAAAAGGTAGAAGACTTAAACTGTAGGTGTCCTAGAATTTCTGTTTTTAAGGTATCTACACTTGCAAAATAACTTGGGTCAACACCTCTTGTAAAATAGAAATGTTCTTGTTCAAAATTTTGATTGGTAAACGAAGCTTTTACAGAATCTTCTTGAATGTCATATTGTTGTCTGATTTCAATATTTAATGTATCAGCTAATTGACCTGTAAGATTGTTGCTAGCTATAAAAACTTGATTGCCGTCAGCTACATATTTTAAAACTTGATTAGTCTCTTGCTCATCTAAATAGACAAAATCATTGATGATTAAATAGTTGGAGCGTATGGAGCTATCTCGTTGAATTAGAATATCGTACATGCTATTTTCGACAGATTCAATTTCGTTGTTCGAAAATATGTTTGGTAGTTCGTTAAACAGAACAAAACAGCCAAACGGAATTTTAGAAACCGATGTGTAAGACGGTCTCCAATTGATGGGTCTAGGACGCACAATTTCTGTCACGATGATACCAATTAGCACCGCAATCAAAAGCCCAAGTATTATTTTAGAACGCTTACCCAAGTTATGTTTGAATTTGTTTGTTGATCGATTCAAAATCCAAAACCGATTTCGTGTATTTAATATTATCTATAGTTTGTTCACCATACCATATGTGATCATATAGGTAGGCTATTTGTTTGAACCCTTTTTGTATTTCAGGTGGTTTTATTTCAGAAAGGTAGTCAGAGTTTGTTTTGTCAAAATGCCATTCTATAATATCACTTTTAGATAACTTTTGTAATGTAAGTAGGAACTGGTAGCGTATAGCCAGTCTATAATCCTTACTCTCAATTGCCTTGGTCAGTAACTTATTAATGTCAATACCCTCTATATGTTCTTCTGTTAAGTTGATGTCGTTAATGGTCTTTACTTTTTTCTGAAAAAGTGAATTAAAATTTTCGTTGATCAGCACCTTAACGATGAGGTAAATAGCAAGAATTACCAGTAAAAAATAAATGAGATATTCAATGATTTGTAATACTTGCGGTGAAATGTTAATACCAAAAATATTACTCAATCCTTGTCCCACCCAATTTATGAATCGCGCCAGCAAGTTTTGAGATTCTCCTGTTTTAAATGTATAATTAAACTCATCACCAGTATATTTTCTTGACAAATCTTTTTCATTGGTCCTAATGTTCAATATTGACGAAGAATCAATTTTTATGATACTATCATTTGTACCCTGGGCAAAAGTGCAGAGAATGGTTACTTGGAAGAATGTGATAAGAAAAATATACTTCAATTTAATCGTTTTGACCTATTTGTTCTATGGTAGCTCTAGTATTTTCGTTGTATATTTTTTCATAGAGGGCATAATATAAGACACCATTTACAAATTGACTAAGGCATTGACCGTACACCGCAATTATTAGTACAATACACGTGCCTAAGGTGTATACAATTGTAGAAACTATGGAATGTGAATAGTCTACGTTATTTTCAACAACATGAAAGGTATAGATACCTATGATAATGCCAGGTACTATTAAAGCGATCATTAGTAAAATACCTAATAAGAGACCTAAGATAAAGTTGACACCTACAGATTTCCAGAAGTTAGTGGTTACTAATTTCCAACCTTCACCTAAAGCTTCTGTTACTCCTTTTTTCTTTTGTAACATGTCAAAAAAAGAAACACCTACCCATGCGGTTAAAAAGAATTGAACTATATATTGCCCAATAAACCCCACAATTGGGATAATAGCCAAAATAATGGCGGCAATGAGAAACACAAAATAAATAGGAATAAGTAATAATACGAATAAAAAGATATTTCCAAATTGACTCTTTGCCAGTTGCCAAACCACTTTTTTATCAACGTTTTTATCTCTAGTCTCAACGTATTTAATCATGTAACTAGTAGATAACGAATAGTTCAAGAAAGCGACACCTAAAAAAATAATGACGAATAAAAAGCCGCCAATGCCTAAGTAGATAAAATAGTCTTGTTCAAACTCTGTACCGTTGGCAAATGAATTACTGCTAGATTCTTGTGCGATCATCCCTAAAAAGCCAGATACCAATAAGTAACTAGTAATTAATAGACCTATTAAAAAAACACCATTGTAGTTTATAAAAACATTGGTAAAGTTTTTAATATTCTGTTTAAAAAAGTCGAAATAAACGGATACGATTCCGCCAAAATCACGGTTTACCCGTAACGGTATGTAATTGTCTTTCATGTTGGTTGTTGAGTATAATCGGGTATGCGATATAATAAAATATGATTAAGAATAAAGACGCGCCTATAATAAGAAATGCCAACCAATTTGGCATACCTGTATATCGTGTAATAAAACCTTCAATAAAGCCGGCAATGATAAAAAACGGAATAGTGCTGACAACAACTTTTAGTCCATCTTTTGCACCTTTCATAAAGGAAACACGTCTAGAGTACGTTTTAGGAAATAGTATGCTATTGCCCATTATTAAGCCAGCGCACCCCGCAATGATAATAACTGAAATTTCTATGATACCATGTAGCCATATTTGCTTATTCGCTTCAAAGAAAACCCCTTTTGTATAAAAGAAGGTGATGAATGCACCAAGCATTACTCCGTTACTGAAAAGAATATAGCCAGTGCCTATACTGGTTATTACTCCAAAAGCAAATGCAAGAAATGCAACTCTTATATTGTTGATAGTAATACCTAAAAATGAGCCAATTTCACTACCACCTTTATAGATGGCGGCAGGATCGCCGTTAGCAATATTATTTAGGGTTTCGTTTACGTATGCATCACCTAAAATTAAACGAACAAAGGTAGAATCGTTCAAAGCAGATAATGAACCAATGGCAGAAGCTATTATAAATATTATGAAAGCGATACCTAATGTGTAATGATATTGCTTGAAAAAAAGTGGGAATTCATAAAGCCAAAAGCTAAGAATTCGGTTTTTGCTTTCTTTTTTATTCTTATATATTTTTTGATGAGCCTGAGAAGCTAATTCGTTTAAATACAATAAAGTCTTACTTTCTGCGTAATACGTTTGCGCGTAGGCTAAATCATTTGTTAGTTGAATGTAGCCATTGACAAGTTCATCTGGGTTAGAAGCAGCACCAAGGTTGATAGCTTTTTCGAATGCTATCCATTTTTCCTTATTTTGCTTTACAAAAGCAGCTTCGCGCATAAACTATATTTACCTTGTTAAATTTAAGACTTAATGAATAACCTTCAAATCAATACAACGCAAAATGTTAACCTTAATTATACTATTGTTGGTATTGGTGAACGAATTGTGGCATTTTTTATAGATGCATTTATATTATATCTCTATTATATTCTGGTCGATTTTATTGGCGATGCAGTGGGTTATGTTTATAATGATGGATGGACACAGAGAGGTATTGTGGGCTTAATTTCTTTACCAGCAATGTTTTACAGTTTATTGATGCATATTATATTTAATGGAAGAACTGTTGGTAAAATGATTATGAAGATGCGGGTAGTCTCAGTTGATGGTTCGCCGGTAAACTGGAGCAATTATTTAATTCGTTGGATGCTTCGTTTGGTAGATATTTGGATTTTTGTAGGCTCTATAGGTATACTTTCTATTTTATTTTCAGAAAAAAGACAACGCTTGGGTGATGCCGCAGCTGGTACTGTGGTGATAAGTACTAAGAACAAAACAAAAGTTTCTCATACCATTTTAGAAGAAGTAGAAGATACGTATGTGCCCACATTTGTTAACGTTACCATGTTGACCGATAAAGATGTAAGACTGATCAAAGAAACCTTTGGTATAGCTAAAAAAAGTAATGATTTTAAAACACTTAAAGCACTTAGAGATAAAGTAGATAGTATATTGCAGAACAATTCAGAATTGTATGATGTTCAATATTTGGATACCGTGCTAAAAGATTATAATTACTTTACCCAAAAGATATAATCAATGTTTTATGCTATCATTGATATTTTAGGAACTATCGCATTTGCCATATCAGGAGTTTTGGTTGCTATGGATAAAAAGCTAGATGCATTTGGTGTCTTTATCATTGCATTTGTAACAGCCGTTGGTGGAGGCACTTTGCGTGATCTATTAATTGGTATTAGACCTGTTGGTTGGTTGAACGCACCTATGCATTTGTTGATTATTGTAGTTACCGTTCTGTTGGCGGTTATTTTTGTAAAGCAATTGAAATATATTAGAAAGTCACTATTTCTTTTTGATACTATAGGTATCGGACTGTACACCATGGTGGGTATTGAAAAAGGTTTAGCCGCGGATTTACCAATTGTAATGTGTATAGCTTTAGGTACGATCACAGCTTGTTTTGGTGGGGTAATTAGAGATATTCTATGTAATGAAATACCGGTAATATTTAGAAAGGAAATTTATGCAACGGTATGTATTTTGGGCGGATTGGTATATTTTCTTTTAATTCAATTTCCAATACAAAATACCATAGCCTATTCTATGGCAATTGTAACTATTATCATTATGAGGATATTGGCGGTACGTTTTAAAATTTCGCTCCCAAATATATATCACAAAGAAATATAGGTTTTTTTAAAATATTTGGCGAAGCCAAATAATGGTGCTTCAACGAACAACGAACAACGAACAACGAACAACGAACAACGAACAACGAACAACGAACAACGAACAACGAACAACAAACTACTACTCTAAGATTTCGGCTTTTTCAATGTAAATGTTCTGTAAAGGCCAATCACCTTTTTCAACCGGTACATTATTAATTTTATCAACTACGTCCATACCTTCTATAACTCTACCAAAAGGAGTGTACTCGTCATCTAAATGATAAGATCCAGGGTCGGTTACCACTATAAAAAATTCAAAAGGGCTGGCCAACATATGAGGGTTGTCCATTTCGCTACTAGGCATAGAAACAGTACCTCTATGATGTTTATGACCTTTTCGGGTGTCAGGTGGTAATAAATATCTTCCTAAATCATTTCTTTTCTTTCCGGTTCGTTCATCATCGGAATTTCCACCCTGAATAATGAAATTTTTCACAACTCTATGAAATTGAGTGTAATCAAAATAACCTTTTTCGGTCAGATAAATGAAATTTGCCCTATGATAGGGCACGTTCTCAAATAATTCTATGGTAAAGCTACCTAGGTTTGTAGTGATTTTAACCTTATTCGATTTTAAAGTTTTTTCGTAGTTGAAAAAGAAATCTATAGCATTGTCTTCGGTCAGTTCAAAAGCTTCTTCTTGCTTCTCTATTATAACTTCTTTTTCTGTAATTTTAGTAGAGTCTAATGCAGTCGATGATTTAGAAGTTGTATTGTCAATCTTCTTAGGGGTATCTTTGCAGCTATTAAAAGCTACAATAGCAACGAAAAGGAATATATTGAATTTAAGTGAACGCATGGATTTCAATTTTTTTGAACAACGAATATCAAAAATAAAGGATCTACCGCTACCGGGAGAAGCTTCACAGTACAAAATGGCACCAGAAAGTCGTATTGAAGATTTGCAGCGAATTAACCTTTCAAAGAAGAATCCAAGAAAGGCGGCAGTTATGGCATTGTTTTATCCAACGGTAAATCAAAATACCAATCTTCTGTTGATATTGAGAAAAACGTATGAGGGCGTTCATTCTAATCAAGTAGGTTTTCCGGGCGGTAAAGCGGAAAAGACTGATGATGGTTTGTTGAACACCGCACTACGGGAAACCTTTGAAGAAGTAGGGGTTGAGCCAAATGACGTTACTTTGGTGAAAGAAATTTCAGAAATTTTTATACCGCCAAGTAATTTTATCGTGCAGCCATATATAGGGCTTTATAAAGAGCCCAAACCCTTTGTCAAACAAGAAACTGAGGTAGAGTCAATTCTAGAAGTTCCAATACTCGATTTCTTAGATGAAGCAAAAGTGGTCTCTAAAAAAATAACTACATCTTATGCTGTAGATATTGAAGTACCTGCCTTTAAATTAAACGGTTATATTGTTTGGGGTGCTACTGCAATGATGTTGAACGAGATTAAAGAGTTATTAAAACAAGTGTTGTAAGGCATATTTATTTATTTTAGCATTCTATGGGATTATTTGATAAAAACCCTTTTGGGCATAACTTATATATAAAAAAATGGCTAATTCGTATTTTGGCCTTACTGTCGCATCAGCGCTATAAGGGTTTTAATACGTTAGAAATCGAAGGCTCTGATATAATTAGAAATTTACCTGATAGAAATGTACTATTCGTAAGTAACCATCAAACATACTTTGCTGATGTTGTAGCTATGTTTCATGTATTCAATGCCAGTTTAAGCGGTAGGGAAGATTCTATTAAAAATTTAGGTTATATATGGCAACCCAAATTGAATATGTATTATGTCGCGGCTGCCGAGACCATGAGTAAAAGTCTATTGACCAAAATTATGGCATATGCAGGGTCTGTCAGTGTAGAGAGAACTTGGCGTTCAGAAGGGAAAGATGTAAAGAGACAGGTGAAAATGAGCGACATCTCTAGTATTGGTAAAGCTTTAAACGATGGTTGGGTAATCACATTTCCTCAAGGTACGACAACACCTTGGAAACCACTAAGAAAAGGTACGGCACATATTATCAAAAAATACAAACCTGTTGTAGTGCCGGTGGTTATAGACGGTTTCAGGCGTTCTTTTGACAAGAAAGGATTACGGGTTAAGAAAAAAGGAATACTCCAATCTTTAGTCATTAAAGAACCCTTACAGATCGATTATCAGAATGAATCTTCTGAGTCCATAATAGAGAAACTAGAATATGCCATTGAGCAGCACCCTTCATTTTTAAAGGTGATTTCTAAAAAAGAATTATTAGCGGTCGAAGAAGAAAATAAACAGCGTAAATGGCGACAGTCTTAAACTGCTAAATGTTTTAGTTCACTGTAGTTGTTCTTCAGTTTTCTAAGTAATAGACCATAAAGTAAAAAGTAGATTCCACCAACTGCTAGGGTTAAGATAATACCAAAAATACCTATAGAGAGCATAATGGTAATTTTTAGCTTTTCTGCAGATATGTTTTCTAGACTATCTTTTAGTTCAGGGAAAGCTGAGATGATATTATCGTTCAGATAAACGCCTATGATCATTACGATTATTGTAACCATAATCATAGACAAAGAAAAGATAACATAGTGTTTAACGGTTTTTCTGGTCTTTATTATTTTCTTCATCAGGTTTTTAGAATTATCTAAAACTGAGATTTCCTTAAATCTTTTATAGAATTGGAAGATGAAGTAAAATGCTATCAAATAGGTTAAACCAGATAATACTTTTAAATATTTTGCAATACCTATATTTTCATAAATTTCCATTCCATCTTTATAAGAAGGTAAAAGATACAGAAGTTGGGGTAGTGTAAATTCTAGTACGCTTATAATAAGTATCCATTTAACGATAGAGGAAGATTTCTTCCATATCATTTTATGTATTTCATCATAGCTCAATTTAGGAACGTTAAATTCCTTTTTCTGCCAGTCTTTTTTCAATAATTCCAGTTCGTCCGTCATACTCTTATGGGTTCAAAATGGTTCTTAATTTTGTTTTGATACGATTCATCTTCACTCGTGCATTTACTTCGGTAATACCCAAAGTTTCTGAGATTTCAGTATAATTTTTATCCTCCAGATATAAAAAAACCAATGCTTTGTCAACATCGTTCAATTGCTTTACCGCTTTGTACATAAGCTTTAATTGCAATTCTTCGGTTTCATCATACTCATCTGCCTTGATTTTAAAAATTATAGACTCATAATCGGCGGTATCAATTCTTCTCTTATTTTTTCGGTATAAAGTGATGGCGGTATTCAATGCCACACGATACATCCATGTACTAAACTTTGCATCGCCTCTAAATTTAGGGTATGCTTTCCATAATTGAATAGTGATTTCTTGAAACAGATCATTGTGAGAGTCGCGGTCATTTGTGTACAGTGTACAGACTTTATGGACAATATTTTGATTGTCCTGTAGCTCGGTCACAAATTTGTGTTCAAGGTCTTTCTTCACTATTGGTTGGTTGTTGTTAGCATGTTAGTCTAACAAAAGTTTTATTTGTTACAAGAATTCTTTAATTAAATAAAAAAAGTGCCAAAATTGACTTTGGCACTTTTTATAGTATATACCTCTAAAATTATTTTCTGTAATCTAATGCAGGAGCTCTATCCCCCAAAAGCGGTATATACTTAAAATCTGTACCTCTTTTTTCTAAGAACTCAGCTTTGGCAGATGCTACCAATTTTTTATCCTTGAATAAATCAATTGCGGTCATGGTCAATGTTTTTGCAGCGATCATCATGCCTTTGTTACCAATAGATGTTCCGCCAGCGGCAACTGCTTGCCAGCTATGCGCAGGTGTGCCTGGTACCCAAGTAGCAGTACTAAAACCAACAGTTGGTACGGTGAAACTAACATCGCCAACATCTGTAGAACCAAATGCTTTAGCTTCGGTTTTGTATGGTTGTACACTTTTTGCCGTAGCAAGATCAGCCTTTTGTCGACCTAATGATTTTGCGATTTTATCGGCAAAAGCCTTTTCTTCTGCTGTATATTCCATTCCGCCAACTTCAGATAAGTTTTCGTGCATCACTTTCTGTAAAGTAAGATTTGGTAGTAATTCATGCGTGCCACCGATCATTTCATAATCCATAGTTGTACCGGTACCCAATGCAGCACCTTCGGCAGCTTTTACCATACGGTCAAAAATTTCTATAACTACGTCACGTCTATTATGTCGGGCATAGTAATATACTTCTGAGAAATCAGGGATTACGTTAGGTGCTTTACCGCCATCTGTAATAACATAATGTATACGAGCTTCTTGTGGTATATGCTCACGCATCATATTTATCATCATATTCATAGCTTCAACACCATCTAAAGCAGAACGACCTTTATCTGGTGATGCCGCGGCATGAGCAGAAATACCGTGAAATCTAAATTTAGCCGATTTGTTAGCCAAAGCTGCGCCGGCACTTGCTGCATTTTGTGCTCCAGGGTGCCAATGTAGAGCAATGTCTACATCATTAAAAAGTCCCTCGCGAACCATATATACTTTTCCTGAACCACCTTCTTCCGCTGGTGTACCGTAAAAACGTATAGTTCCTTTAGAGTTGTTAGCTTCTAACCAATCTTTCGTTGAAATGGCAGCAGCTGTAGAGGCCGTACCGAATAAATGGTGCCCACATGCATGACCTGCCGCGGCACCGGCAGATTCTTTTTCAGAGACCGCTTTTTGAGAAAGACCGGGTAAGGCATCGAATTCGCCCATTATGGCAATTACAGGACTACCACTGCCGTATTCTGCTATAAAAGCAGTTGGTATACCGGCAACACCTTTTTTTATAGTGAAACCAGCATCTTGTAAGGTCTTTTGAAGAAGACCGGAGCTTTGTTCTTCTTGGTATCCCATTTCTGCGAATTCCCAAATATTTTGAGCTATAATTCCGTATTCGGCACTTTTTTGCTCTAAATTTTTAATAATATCTTTTTCGCTCTTTTGAGCGTTCATCGAATAAAAGGAAGTACCGAGTACTACCAATAAAATAAGGGTTTTACGCATGGTGCTATTTGTTTGAGTTATCTTTTAAAGATACTAAAAACACATTATTATTTTAAAGTAGAAGTCCATTTGTTTAATTTAGCATTTAAGTATTCATACTATGAACATACCTCTTTCGAGCTATCCTAGAATTGTGATAATAGGTGGTGGTTTTGGCGGAGTCTCTCTCGCTAAAAAATTAAGTAAGCAAGAAGTACAGGTCGTTCTTATCGATAAGAACAATTACCATACTTTTCAACCATTATTATATCAAGTATCTACAGGCGGTCTTGAGCCAGATTCTATAGCATACCCTTTACGTAAGGTTTTGATAGGTTACGATAATTTTTATTTTCGTTTAGCAGAGGTTGATTATATAGATACCGCAAGTAAAAAAGTAAATACGAATATCGGTGATATCAGTTTCGATTATTTAGTGGTGGCGACAGGTTCTGAGACCAATTTCTTTGGTAATAAGGAGATTGAAAAGAATGCGATGAGCATGAAGTCTATTCCACAATCGTTGAATCTACGTAGTTTAATATTAGAGAATTTTGAACAAGCGCTACTTACAGATGATTATCATGAAAGAGACGCGTTAATGAATTTCGTAATTGTAGGTGGTGGACCAACAGGGGTAGAGTTGTCTGGTGCCTTGGCAGAGATAAAGAAAGGTATTTTACCAAAAGACTATCCTGATTTAGATACCAGAAGGGCGCAGATAAATTTAGTGCAAGGAGGAGATTGCTTATTGCCGGGTTTTAGTGCGCAAGCATCGAAAAAAGCAGAGGACTTCTTAGAAAAATTAGGAGTGCAAGTATGGAAAGGAGTTCGTGTTACCGGGTATAATGGCAAAACGGTTACCACAAAAACAGATCTTAAATTCGATGCGGCAACCGTAGTTTGGGCTGCCGGGGTAAAAGGAGCTGGTATAAAAGGTTTAGATGCAGAAGATGTTATTGCAGGTGGTAATAGAATAAATGTAAACGAATATAATCAGGTAATAGGTCATCCAGAGATATTCGCTATTGGTGATATTGCTTGCATGGCGACAGAAGATAATCCTCGTGGGCATCCAATGGTAGCGCAACCGGCAATTCAACAAGGAAATTTATTGGGTAAAAATTTAATAAATCTAATAGAGAACAGACCTATGCAGCCGTTTGTGTATTTTGATAAAGGTAGTATGGCTACTATTGGAAGAAACAAAGCGGTTTGCGATATTAAGAAATTTAGGTTTCAAGGTGTTTTTGCTTGGTTTGTTTGGATGTTCGTACACCTTTTTTTCTTAATCGGATTCAGAAACAGAATGGTCGTATTTATCAATTGGGTATATAACTACATTCGCTTTGATCGTGAAGCACGATTAATCATCCGTCCGTTTCAAAGAGACTATAGTCAGTTTAAAGATTAGGAGTTTTTCAATTTATGTAGGATAGAAGTTTTCTAAATGCTTGGAAGTTAAATTTTTGCCAAGTATTTCGTTGGTTCTTATTTTTAAAATATCTTTTGTAGGAATTTATTTCAATAACCGATATTTGACCTATGAAAGTTCTTGTACATAGTTTTCTATTCTTATTTGTAATTGTTTCTAAAGGTCAGGAAGTAGAAGAACCGCCAGTAACAAACTTACCATCGTCATTAACCGGAATATCTATAACCGGGCAACGCATATCCTGCTTCTGCAATTGGTGATGTTCATAAGCCGTTTATGGTGCAATACGGAGTTTCAAAATCGTTTCAATTAGAACTTCAAGGTTTTTATGATACGTATATATTAAGTGAAAGATTTAGATCCAGCGTATTAGCTAAAGTATACATGAATAAACGATTATATTTACTTGGTGGGCTAGAAGCAGGGATAGCTACGGAAAATGCAGGTGTTGCACAAACACCATATCGTATTGGTTTTGCTACCGGGATAGGATATGATGTTGATCCTGATTTAATGATTGAGTTGAAGACTAATGTACAATTCAACAACCCGAGCATAGGTGCTTTTGGTGAAAAGCATGTAGTAACGCCTGCTGCACTTACAATAGGTAGTAAGTGGAAATTTTAATGATTTGTTCTAGGGTGATACGTATTCATGACCTCTGCTAAATGCGAACGGTCTACATGCATGTAAATTTCTGTAGTAGTAATACTCTCATGACCCAGCATTTGTTGAATAGAGCGTAAATCAGCTCCGTTTTCTAGTAAGTGAGTAGCAAAAGAGTGTCTGAAGGTATGGGGGCTAATACTTTTCTTTAAGTCAATTGTTATGGCTAAGTTTTTTACGATGGTAAATATCATTGCTCTTGTAAGTTGCCTGCCACGTCGGTTAAGAAATAGAATATCTTGAAACCCTTCCTGTATTTTTAAGTGAACTCTAATTTCGTTTCTATAAATATCAATGTATTTCTTGTTCACAGCACTAATAGGTACAAAGCGTTGTTTGTCTCCTTTGCCGGTAACCTTAATAAAATCTTCCTCAAAAAAAAGGTCAGAAATTTTCAATCCTATTAGTTCAGAAACTCTAAGTCCGCAGCCATATAAAGTTTCTAACATAGCTCTGTTGCGTTCTCCTTCGGCTGAGCTTAAATCTATAGCACTAATCAATTTATCTATATCATTTTCAGAAAGTGTATCAGGTAATTTGCGTCCAATTTTAGGCGATTCTATTAAATCTAATGGGTTGTCTTTTCTGTAATCTTCAAAAATAAGATAGTTGAAAAAACTTTTGAGTCCTGATATTATACGTGCCTGTGACCTTGGGTTAACCACTTTGGCAATTTCATAAATAAACTGTTGAACAGTGCTTTTGTCAATTAGAATAGGCGTAGCGTTTATATTGTGGTTTTCGAGAAAAGACATTAGCTTTTCAATATCCATAGTATAGCTCTGAATAGAGTTTTTAGACAGACCACGCTCAAGTTTTAAATAGGTGGTGTAATCTTTTAGCGCGTGTTTCCAATTCATGGTTTAAAGATAGAGAATACATAAATTCTGTAGGGCATAAATTATAGCGCTTAGAAAAAAATGCAGAATTATTTGGTGTAAATTTTCTAATTTATATAACGTATAACCTACCTAAATGTAAAATGCACAACTACTTTCACGGTGTTCACAACAAAGATGCCTATAAGCTTAGTCTTACCTTTATTTTTGAAGAAAATAAACCAACCATACCATGAATAAGTTTTTCATTTTATTATTTGCCTTATGTCTTTCAACCGGAGTTTTTGCTCAAGAAGGCTTTAAGTTCGGTATTCAAGGAGGTATTCCGTTAGATGATTATAATGAAGCGGTAAGTGTCGTCCTTGGGGCAGATTTCTCCTATATGTATCCTTTAGGTGAAGTAGTGGATATAGGTCCGGCAGTAGGTTATATACATGGTTTTGCGGAAACCTTTCAAACAACTATTATTAGAGAAGAGCAAGAGGCTGTTCAGTTTTTGCCACTGTCTGCAGGGGTTCGTTTTTGGACATCAAATTATTTCTCGTTTGGAGGGAATGTAGGTTACGCCATGGGAATAAGTGATGGTAACGAAGGCGGTCTTTACTACAGACCTACAATTGCATATTTAATGAGTTCAAGTGTAGAGGTCAATCTTTCTTATACTGGTATAGATATTGAAGAAACAACATGGTCTACAGTGACCTTGGGTATCGTTTACAATTTCGAGCCTAAATATAGAACGCGTCGCTAAAGAAATACTATAGTTTACTTCTCATATTTCTAATTCATTGTAAGGTAACATTCGTTATTTTTGATATATGAAGATTATCATTATAAATGGTCCCAACTTAAATTTATTAGGAAAAAGGGAGCCAGAAGTATACGGTTCAGAAACTTTTGAAGATTACTTTTCAAAACTACAATTCAAATTTAAAGATGTTGAATTGGAGTATTTTCAATCAAATATAGAAGGTGAGTTGATTTCTAAAATACAGGAAACCGGCTTTTCATATGATGGTATCGTTTTGAATGCCGCAGCGTACACACATACATCGGTGGGTATTGGCGATGCTGTAAAAGCAGTTGAAACTCCTGTAATAGAAGTTCATATATCTAATACACATCAGCGTGAAGAATTTAGGCATATATCTTATATATCGCCAGCTGCAAATGGTGTAATATTAGGTTTTGGTTTAAAAAGTTATGATCTTGCTATTGAGAGTTTTTTATTTTAGCTAGTGTAAAAATATAAAAACACTTCTCGCACTTATTTCTATATCTTAAAATTAACCATTATCGCAATTTTAAGGGTTTTCTGTAAGAGTGAGTTCTAATTTATTGGAAAATGATTCTTAAGCGTTGTCTTCGGTTCTTAAATATTTCTCCTCCACGTAAAAAGTAGCAAAAGGTAGCAATGAAGCTATACCGAAAATAAATATCTTTTTAAAGCTCCATTTATGGGTAAACCCCACGATTAAAGTTAGGGCGATAAAGGCAATGAAAAGTACGCCGTGGGCGTAACCGACTAACTTATTAGGTTCTGGTATTTCTGCCCAATATTTTAAAGGCATGGTTACTCCGAACAACGCCAAATAAGAGATTCCTTCTAAAATTGCCGTTGCTCGAAATAATTTTAACATGCTATAGTTTATTGTAATTAATTATAAATGGATAACCTCGTCATAAGCCGCTGCAGTCGCTTCCATAACAGCTTCGCTCATTGTTGGGTGTGGGTGAACGGCTTTCAATACTTCATGCCCAGTGGTTTCAAGTTTTCGACCTAGAACCGCTTCGGCGATCATATCGGTAACACCAGCACCGATCATATGACAACCTAGCCATTCGCCATACTTGGCATCGTATATAACTTTAACGAATCCTTCAGAGGCACCGGCAGCTTTTGCCTTACCACTTGCAGAGAAAGGAAATTTACCAACTTTAATTTCAATACCTTGTTCTCTAGCTTGCTTTTCGGTTAAACCAACAGAAGCAATTTCTGGAGAACAGTACGTACAGCCAGGTATGTTACCGTAATCTAAGGGTTCAACGTGCATTTCCGCTATTTTTTCAACACATAAAATACCTTCTGCAGAAGCAACGTGTGCTAGTGCGGGTCCTGGTGTAACATCACCTATGGCAAAGTATCCTGGTATGTTGGTTTGGTAGTAATCATTTACCAAAATCTTATCTCTATCGGTAGCGATACCAACATCTTCTAATCCTATATTTTCAATATTGGTTTTAATACCAACGGCAGATAATACGATATCAGCTTCAAGAACTTTTTCGCCTTTAGCTGTTTTAACGGTAGCTTTTACACCATCGCCAGAGGTGTCAACAGAAGTAACCTCTGCAGAAGTCATGATTTTAACCCCCGCTTTTTTGAAGCTTCTTTCTAATTGCTTTGAAACATCTTCATCTTCAACAGGTACGATATTAGGTAAATATTCAACAACGGTAACTTCGGTACCCATAGAGTTGTAGAAGTAAGCGAATTCAATACCGATAGCGCCACTACCAACAACGATCATTTTCTTTGGTTGCTTGTCTAAGGTCATTGCCTGTCTGTAACCAATAATTTTCTTACCGTCTTGTGGTAAACTCGGAAGTTCGCGACTTCTAGCTCCGGTAGCTACAATAATATTACTGGCACTGTATTCAGTAGTAGAACCATCTTCAGCCTTAACAGAAACTTTCTTTCCTGGCTTTAAAGTACCGTAACCTTTAATAACCTCAATTTTATTCTTCTTCATCAAGAACTGAACACCTTTGCTCATGCCTTCGGCAACGCCACGGCTTCTTTTGACTACAGCATCAAAATCTTTATCTGCACCTTTGATTTTTAAACCGTAATCTTCTGCATGTTTCAAGTATTCAAATACTTGTGCAGATTTCAACAAAGCTTTGGTAGGTATACAACCCCAATTTAAGCAAACGCCGCCTAAACTTTCTTTTTCAATAATGGCAGTCTTAAAGCCTAATTGTGCAGCCCTAATTGCGGTAACATATCCGCCAGGACCACTACCTAAAACGATAATATCGAAAGTGCTCATATTTTGATTTTTTGTAGTTTTTATTGAACTGCAAAAATACAAAACCTAATTGAGATTGATTGTAGGATTTTGAAATATGACCTTTATTATGAAATTGTGATATTTTGAAACAGGTCTAGTCAGTTTGCTATGAATATGATAGAAATGAAAAAGAGACCTTTAAAGGCCTCTTGTATCTAATGTTTATAGTAGAAAACTATTCTGCGGGAACAAAATCTAAGGCTACACCATTTATGCAATGACGTAAACCCGTAGGGTTTGGACCGTCTTCAAAAACATGACCTAAATGACCTCCACAAGTGGCGCAATGTTCTTCGGTTCTTTTGTAGCCGATTTTATAATCTACATCATAGGCTACGTTGCCTTTGATTTCTTCATAGAAACTTGGCCATCCGGTACCAGAATCGAATTTTGTATCACTCTTAAATAGGGGAGTGGCACAGGCGGCACAAACGTAGGTTCCCGTTTTTTTATTATCTAAAAGCTCGCTGGTAAATGGATTTTCAGTTGCGGCTTCACGAAGTACGTAATATTCAGAATCTGTTAACTCCTTCTTCCACTCGCTATTCGTTTTTTGTACGGCAAATTCTTTTTTATCACTCGTTTTGGTTGAGGTTTCCATCTCTTTTTCTTGAGAAGTACCTTTACAGCTTACAAAAAGTACTAATAGGGCAATTACAATATTAATTTTCATTTTTTCAATTTTTTTTTTAATTCTGTCGGCGAAATTACCTATTCCTTTCAATGTAATATATGTACGAGGATTTTTAAGTTAAAGTTTTAATAATTGGAAATAAAAAAGCCTTTGAGAAATGCTCAAAGGCTTTAGCTTAAATAGGTTAATTTACCCAGGGATATTATTGTAGTGTTACTTTTTGTACTTGTTCTTCGGTAACACCTAAATGAGCCATTACAGAATTAATGTTTGAAGTATCTAATTTGCCCGTTGTTGATTCTGCCGGTAATACAGCAATTCTAAAAACCTGATTATCAGTATCGCCTGCTTGTAAAGTAGCTAGGTCGAAATCCGACTCTAAGAATATATTTACATCTAAAAAAGTATAGTCATAGTTATATTGTAGAAGTCCTTGATCTAGAATTCTTGTTTGTGGCATTAATCTCCAAATATCAACAGATTCACCATTGCTATCTTCGGTAACATCCCAAAGCATGTAAACCAAAACCACATCGGTTTCAAAAACTTCTATACTTTGTGGAAATTCGTAAAATATAGAATAGTCATTATCTAAGGTAAAGGTACCTTCAATATCTACTACTTGACCTAATATATTAATCCCGTCTGCACCGTCTACACCATCTATCCCATCAAATCCGTCAGCGCCATCAAATCCGTCAAATCCCGGAGGTCCTTGTGGTCCTTCACACGATATAATAAATAAGGCTGCTAGTGCTCCAATAAATAAATTTAGTTTTCTCATAATGTTATAATTTTTCGGTTTGAGTTTTAATTTTGAAATGTTGTTTCAAAAAGCGTTCCATTTTTGGTATTTAGATATTTAAATCGGATATTAACTGCTAAATTAACAACAAAGAAGAA
This sequence comes from Maribacter sp. R86514, assembly GCF_044597005.1. Classification (NCBI taxonomy): domain Bacteria; kingdom Pseudomonadati; phylum Bacteroidota; class Flavobacteriia; order Flavobacteriales; family Flavobacteriaceae; genus Maribacter; species Maribacter sp. R86514. The sequence goes on from NZ_CP138999.1 coordinate 314,684, forward strand.
TTGAAGTCGGTTGTCTTTAAAAGATGATTAGATTTACAAAAATAAATACTTCATATGCCCAACGTTCAAGTTCACTCACTTTTTACTGATTTTGATATTGATCTTTTTAAAGGAGGTAAGCATTATCGACTTTATGAAAAATTGGGGTCACATTTGGTAGAAGTAGATGGAATAGCCGGTACTTACTTTGCGGTATGGGCACCGTCAGCAAAATCTGTATCTGTTGTTGGTAATTTTAATTCGTGGAATGTTGAGGAACACCAATTGAATGTTAGATGGGATTCTAGCGGTATTTGGGAAGGATTTATACCTAATATTGGAAAAGGCGAAATCTATAAATATAAGATACAGTCTAATAACAATGATATTTGGACAGAGAAAGCAGATCCTTTTGCAAGATATTGTGAGCACCCGCCAAATACAGCATCTATAATTTGGACTGCCGAGCATGATTGGAAAGATGATGCTTGGATGGGGTATAGAAAAGATAAAAACGGATTGGACAAACCATACTCCGTTTATGAAGTGCATTTAGGGTCATGGAAGAAAAATGCAGAGAATAAGTTTTTGACCTATAAAGAGTTTGCAATAGACCTTGTAAATTATGTAAAGGAAATGGGGTATACCCATGTTGAGTTTATGCCTGTTATGGAGTATCCTTATGATCCATCTTGGGGTTATCAGCTTACAGGTTATTTTGCACCAACATCAAGATTTGGTTCTCCAGAAGAATTCAAATTTTTGGTAGATACCTTTCATCAAAATGATATAGGAGTAATTTTAGACTGGGTACCTTCTCATTTTCCAGAAGATGCGCATGGACTAGGTTTTTTTGACGGTTCAAATTTATATGAGCACCCAGATAGAAGAAAGGGGTATCATACAGATTGGAAAAGTCTGATCTTTAACTACGGTAGAAATGAGGTTAGGGCTTTTCTTATAAGTAATGCCATTTTTTGGTTAGATCAGTTTCATGTAGACGGTCTACGAGTAGATGCTGTGGCTTCTATGCTGTACTTAGATTATTCTAGGGAAGATGGTGAATGGGAGCCGAATATGTATGGTAACAACGAAAATTTGGAGGCGATGTCATTTATACGTGAATTGAATGAGGCCGTTTATTCTAATTTTGACGGAGTACAGACCATTGCTGAAGAATCTACTGCATTTACAGGTGTGTCTAAGCCTGTGGAACACGGTGGGTTAGGTTTTGGTATGAAGTGGATGATGGGGTGGATGCACGATACGTTGCAATTCTTTAAAAAAGAACCTATTTATAGAAAACACCACCAAAACGATTTAACCTTTAGTATGACCTATGCTTTTACCGAGCATTTTATGTTGCCTTTTTCTCATGATGAGGTAGTTTATGGTAAGCAGTCATTGGTTTATAGAATGCCAGGAGATGAATGGCAACGTTTTGCGAATCTAAGATTGTTGTTTGGGTATATGTTTACACACCCGGGTACCAAATTAATGTTCATGGGTGGTGAATTCGGTCAAACGGCAGAATGGAATTTTGAGCAAAGTTTAGACTGGCATTTATTGCAGTACGATGGGCATAAAGGAATTCAAGATTTTGTTAAAGATTTAAACCATTTATATAAAAGCTCGCCGGCATTGTACGAGAAGCAATTTAGTCCAGAAGGTTTTCAATGGATCGACTATAGTGATCACGAAAATTCTGTGCTTACATATGTTCGCAAGGGTCATGATGAGAAAAATGATTTGATAATTGCCTGTAATTTTACACCGGTTCCAAGAGAAAATTATAGAATTGGCAACCCTAAAAAAGGGAAACTAACAGAAGTATTAAATAGTGATGCTGCCAAGTATGGTGGTGGCGGTAATGTCAATAGCAAGGTAAAGTCATCTACTAAGGCATCTCATGGTTATAAAAAATCGATTGAAATTACAATTCCCCCATTAGGCATTGTAATACTGAAATAACTTTAGAAAATTGCACAATAAATCGGCAATTTTAGAGTATTTCTGTAGTACTATTAATTTGATATTTTTTAATTTATTAGTTCATGATCACAAATACAGAGCTTGAGTATAAAGGTAATTTATACCCAAACCATATCGTTGAATTTTCGCAAGACTCAGATAAATTATATTTTACCACTGCTAATGGTGTGGTGCTGCAGATAACAATATTAAGAGGTAGCATTATTAGATTTAGGTATGCTACAAACTATAATTTTGAACCAGATTTTTCTTATGCAATAGACCCAGATGCTACAATGGGTTATAGTAGATTAGAGGTTGTAGAGACCGATACCGAGTATATAGTATCTACGGCCAGACTGAGTATTTTGGTGGATAAAATGACCTTAAGAACCCAGATTTCTGATTTAGAGGGTAATATCATCTGTGAAGATGAACTAGGTTTTCATTGGGAAGAAAATTATGAATATGGCGGCAACACCGTAAAATTGAGTAAAATAACCCAATCAGGTGAGAGTTTTTATGGTATGGGCGATAAGGCCATGCATAGCAACTTAAAAGGTAAAAGAGTAGAAAACTGGGTTACCGATCAATTTGCCTTTGCAAAAGAACAAGATCCCCTTTATAAGGCAATACCATTTTATATTGGCTTGAATAAAGGCAAGGCCTATGGTATTTATTTTGATAACAGTTTTAGAACAGGTTTCGATTTTTCTCAAGAGCGAAGAAATATAACCAGTTTTTGGGCAGATGGTGGTGAAATGAATTATTACTTCATTTTTGGACCGGATATGCCCAAGGTAGTAAGCTCATATTCTAGTCTTACAGGTACACCAGAATTACCGCCAATGTGGGCATTAGGTTTTCATCAATCTAAATGGAGTTATTATCCTGAGAGTAACGTAAAAGATATTACAAACGAATTTAGAAGATTGCAAATACCATGCGATGCTATTTATTTGGATATCGATTATATGGACGGGTTTAGATGTTTTACTTGGGATAAAAATCATTTTCCTGATCCAAAAAGAATGATTCAAGAGTTGGAGGATGACGGATTTAAGACCGTTGTAATGATAGATCCGGGCATAAAGGTAGATCGTAATTATTGGATTTATAATGAAGCTTTAGAGAATGGCTATTTCTGTAAAAGGGGAGATGGACCCTTAATGCACGGTAAGGTATGGCCGGGTGAGTGTAATTTTCCAGATTTTACAAATCCAGAGGTAAGAGAATGGTGGGCAGAGTTATATAAAGAATTTATGTCAGAATTAGGTGTGCATGCTGTTTGGAACGACATGAACGAACCGGCGGTAATGGAAGTACCTACAAAAACGGCACCTTTAGATACGCGACATGATTATGACGGTCACCCTTGTACACACAGAAAAGCGCATAATATTTATGGCATGCAAATGGTTAGGGCAACCTATGAAGGGGTTAAGAAATATGTCTATCCTAAACGACCATTTGTAATAACAAGAGCCGCGTTTGCCGGTACACAAAGATATTCTTCTACTTGGACAGGAGATAACGTGGCTACTTGGGAACATTTATGGATAGCCAACGTGCAGGTACAACGCATGTGTTTAACTGGCTACTCTTTTGTAGGTTCGGATATTGGCGGATTTGCCGAACAACCAGATGGAGAGTTATTTGCAAGGTGGATACAGCTAGGTGTTTTTCATCCGTTTTGTAGAGTACACTCCAGCGGGGATCATGGTGATCAAGAGCCATGGTCATTTGGTGCCGAGATTACCGATATCGTTAGAAAATTTGTAAATCTACGTTATCAATTGTTGCCGTATTTATATACTATGTTTTATAAATACGTAAAAGAAAACATCCCAATGATCCAGTCTTTGGTGTTCTTTGATCAAGAAGATAATCAAACCCATTTTAGAACAGATGAGTTTATTTTTGGGGAAAAAATATTGGTTTGTCCTATACAAGAACCTAACGCACAAGGGCGTAGAATGTATATGCCTCGTGGAGAATGGTACGATTTTTGGACTAACGAGTATGTAGTTGGGGGAAAAGAAAAATGGGTTGCTGCAGAAATAGATATGCTTCCTGTCTTCGTAAAAGCCGGCGCAATCATTCCAAAATATCCAGTTCAACAATATGTTGGTGAAAAGAAAATAGAAGAATTATTGTTAGAGGTGTATTTTAAGGAAGGTATAGAAACATCAGAAGTTTATGAAGACGCCTCGAATGGTTATGATTATAAAAAAGGAAGATATTCTTTAAGTAATTATAAATTGACCGGAAAGGATAATTCTTTGACCATTCAATTGTTTAAAGATGGCACCTTTGAGACTGAATATGAAAAAATGAAACTCAATTTTCATGGCCTTCCGTTTAAAATCGATAAGGTAATGATAGATAATGAAGAGGTGGCATTACACGATATATCTATAAATGATAATCATGATTTGCTAATAAGCAAAAATTTTACCTTATTGCATTTATCAGGAAAACAATAACTTTGTAGTTTAACGCCATTAACTAAATTTAATAAAATGAAAAAATTACTACTAATCGTATTCGTCTTTATCGGCGTATCCGCTTGTAAGGTTAACCCTTTTACAGGTCAGAAAACTTTAAATTTTTATCCTAATAGTCAGGTTTTTCCATCTGCGTTTGCACAATATGATCAATTTTTAACAGAAAACAACGTGGTAACCGGTACTACAGATGCCCAAATGATAACAAGGGTAGGTCAGCGTATCTCTAGTGCTGCAGAGCGTTGGTTGACTGCAAACGGTCATCCGGGTTATTTGGCAGACTATAAGTGGGAGTATAACTTGGTAAAAGATGAGACCGTTAACGCATGGTGTATGCCAGGGGGTAAAATTGTATTTTACACCGGTATTTTACCAATTACCCAAACAGAAACAGGTGTAGCTGTTGTAATGGGGCATGAAGTAGCTCATGCATTGGCTGATCATGGAGCACAGCGTATGAGTGCAGGAACCTTGCAACAATTAGGTGCAGTGGCAGGTAACGTTGCAATTAAAAATCAACAGACATTAGGGCTGTTCAACCAAGCATATGGGGTAGGCACACAATATTTGGGTATGTTACCATTTAGTAGAAGCCACGAGACAGAGGCCGATAGAATTGGTTTGCAGATTATGGCCATTGCAGGTTATGATCCTTATGAAGCTGCAGAGCTTTGGAAAAGAATGAAGGCAAACAGCGGTGGTCAGGCTCCGCCAGAATTTATGAGTACGCACCCTTCTAATGACACAAGAATTAATAACCTAACTGCCTGGGCGCCAGATGCTGCTGCTGAAGCAGCAAAATTTGGGGTAACGAAATTCAAGTAAAACCTTAATGATTATTGTATATTGAAGCCGTTCAGAAATGAACGGCTTTTTATTTTTATATATGGGAAAAACTATAATTGCAAAAGGGAGTAAAAAATTGTTGAACGCATGGGCCTTTTACGATTGGGCTAATTCGGTTTATAGTTTAGTAATTTCCTCGGCAGTTTTTCCAATATTTTACGGTGCACTTTTTAGAGTTGCCGACATTGAAAAAGTAACCGTTTTTGGCGGTGATATAGCCCGTGCTCCTTTAATAAGTTATACTACTTCTTTGGCATTTGTTTTTATAGCGATTGTTACACCCTTAGTGTCTGGTATTGCAGATTATCTCGGTAATAAAAAAATGTTCATGAAATTTTTTTGTTACTTAGGTGGACTCTCATGCATTGGCTTATACTGGTTTTCTTTAGAAAATATATACATAGGCTTAGCATGCTATTTCTTCGGACTGGTGGGATTTTGGGTCAGTTTTGCTATCAATAATTCATATTTACCCGATGTAGCTTTTCCAAGACAACAAGATGCGATTAGTGCCAAAGGCTTTACCTTAGGATATGTTGGTAGTGTGATTTTGCTCATTTTTAACTTGGCAATGGTAATGAAACCAGACTTCTTTGGTATCACTACGGATGAAGCTGGTGCTGCAGAAATAAAGGCAATGAAATATTCCTTTGTAACTGTAGGTATCTGGTGGATACTTTTTGCACAATACAGCTTTTACTATCTGCCAAAAGGATATAAGAAAGAGGGAAAAAGAACCAATATTGTTTTAAACGGATTCAAAGAGCTTCAGTTAGTATGGCATCAACTTGGTGAGCAGGTAAAACTTAAAAGATATCTAGGTGCCTTTTTTGTATATAGTATGGCCGTGCAGACTGTAATGTTAATCGCTACATACTTTGGAGAAGAAGAAATAGCATGGGGAACAGATTCTGAACGTACAACAGGTTTGATAGTAAGTATATTGGTCATACAAATGGTAGCAATACTAGGTGCAACGGTAACTGCACGAGCATCGGAAAAATATGGAAACATTAAAACCTTAATGGTTGTCAATGCCTTTTGGGTAGGCATTTGTATATATGCCTATTTTGTTATTACACCGACAGATTTCTATATTGCCGCCGGTTGCGTAGGTTTGGTTATGGGAGGTATACAGGCACTGTCAAGATCTACGTATTCAAAATTTTTACCGGAGACTACAGACACCACTTCATTCTTCAGCTTTTATGATGTAGCTGAAAAAATAGGGATAATCATTGGTACTTTTCTTTATGGAATAATAGCGCAAAGAACAGGCAGCATGAGAAGTTCAATTATATTCTTAGGTATATTCTTCTTAATTGGAATGTTTTTGCTTACCAGGGTTAAAGAATCAAAAAAGCCCCTTTAAAAGAGGCTGTATTGAATTGATTGTTCGCTATTTTGGTTTTATCCTTTTATCCTTTGGAAATGTCTCCAGAACCAGAGGTTTTGGTATTTACCTTTTCAGGGTTACCTCTATAAGAAATATCACCGGAACCAGAAACCCTCGCTTTTAAAGATTTGTTTGCGGTAACCTGTATATCTGCAGAGCCAGATACCGTAGCGTCTACATTGTCAGCTTCAAGGTTGTATGCCTCAATATCGCCACTACCAGAAATAGTAGCTTCAAAGTCTGTGGTTTTACCACTTAAAGAAATATCTCCAGATCCAGACATTGAGGCTGAAATTGAATTAGAATCTATATCTAAAGTAATATCTCCTGATCCTGACATTGCGGTACTAAATTTATCTGCTTTGATTTTTGTCTTACTGACGATATCACCAGAACCAGATAAAGCAACGTGGCTAATTGATTCTACTGGTATTGTAATATGAATTCCAGATTTCCAATTGCTTGATTTTAGGTTAACGCCTTTCTCTGTTTTAATGACCAATTTGCCATCCTTTACTTCGGTAATAATATATTCCAATAGATTTTCTTCTCCTTCTAAGGTAATTTCTCCTTCGTTGCCAGAAACCAAGTCAACATCGAACCAGCCAGATACGGCTACCCCGTCATAATCACCGGTGTTTCTTTCAATGGTAACATTGTTTCCATTTCCTTTAATGGTCTTTCCCCATTGTGCTGAACAGGAAAGGGATATGAATCCTGCAAATAGTAATACACTTAATTTTTTCATGATTTTCATTTTTAATTGATTGATATTTATTTTTTTGTAAAACTTATTCCACCATAATCACTGGACAATGTCATTCTATTACCACTCCCTTTAGAGCCGTAAAAGCCTTCGTAATGTTTATCGGAAGATTTTTCAGTACTGATGTTAATAGTAAAATCGTCTTTTCCGCTAACTCCAGAATAACTGGTAGATATGTCAAAATCAAAATGATATTCGCTGTTGTACCCAATTTTTATTCCTGTATAGTCTGTTCTTACTTCTACATTACCGGCATCCGCAGCTAGTTCGTTGATACGTACAGAACCATAGTCTGCACGGATGGACACATCACCATGTACAACACCTAGTTTTACGGTTATATAGTCGCCGTTACCATCTATATCTTTTAATTCAGAAACATCCATATTTCCATAATTACTGGTGTATTCCAAATTATCCATAGTACCAATGCTGGCGTTTGTATAATCGGCATTTATAGCAAGGTTTCCGGCTTTATCAATAGTAAAACCAGAGTAGTCAGCTCTAATTTCGGCACTGTTGATATAGCCTATTGTAGATTTAGAAGTATAATCGAAATTTAATTTATTGTTGCGCCCTCTAAGCTCTCCTAATTCTAATCTACCGTAGTCACAACTAATTCTGGCATGACCATCTATTCTATCTAATATAATATTACCATAGTCATTACTAAGGTCTACATTGTTTTTAACCGGCACTTTAATGGTGTAGTTGATCTGCATATTAACATTGTTGTTATTTCCCCAGCTCCATCCCCAGCCATTACTACTTTTGTTGAAGATAGTTTCTGCAGATACGCGTTCGCTACTAGCTTCAAAGTCAACAGATATTTCATCTAATTTTTTCTGAACCTTATCTTCATTGTTTCCGTTGGTTTTAATATGAACTTCAATAACGACCCTATTCTCGTTCCATGAAGTAATATTTAAATTACCGTAAGAGTTATCTATTTTGAGCAATGCGTTGGCGTTAACGTTGAACTCTTTTTTTATGGTTTTCTCTCTTGTATGCTTACCGTCAAAAGAGGTGTTGTTGGCAGTAGCGACTGTTGTGAACGCTAACATTAATAGCCAAGTGTATTTATATAGTAAAGTTTTCATCATTCGATTTTTTAATTGATTTAATATTTTCAATCTGTATCATTACCTCGTTTAAAAGGTCTATTCTAGTTTGGAAATTGGTGATCATGGCGCTTAGTATTAATTTACTATTTCCACCGTTTAAAAGATCTTGTTCCATTTTTGTATAGTTTAATTGAAGTTTTTTCAATTGCGCCATAGTATCATTAATAATTTTTTCTGTTTCTGGTGATTTTTCAGAATTCAGTTCGTTGATCTGCTCTTCGATTAGGTTTGCAAAATAAAATTGGGTCTTAGAAGCTTCAGGTGAAATCTCTGCAACCTGATCTTCAATGCTACTAGCCGTATTAAGTTGAAATATTCCAACAGATAATAGAATAGCAAAAGAAGCGGCAACTGATAAAAATAGCACCCAAGGATTCTTTTTCTTAGGAGCAAGCGTTGCCACACCTTTAGATTCATTTAGTTTTTCTAAAAATCGTAGTTGGTGCCCAATGGTGGGTTCCACATAATCCATTTTGTCCTGTAGCTCGATAAAAAGCTCCTCAATAGTATCTTTCTTCATTAGACAGCGAGTATTAATTTTTTTCTAAGACTTTCTTTGGCTCTTGAAACAGTAGTTCTGCAATTGGCATAGCTAATGTTCATGATTTCGCAAATTTCATCATAATCAAACCCTTCAATTAGATGTAAGGTCAAAGAAATTCTGTAATTGTCTTTTAAATCTTTCATGGTTTCCATCACTTTTTGAGCCTTTAGTTCTGTAAACACATGGTCAGATGCAATTCCGTCATTATCTTCGACCTTGTACAATACTTCATCTAAAGCAACTTCATTCTTTTTTTGTTGCTTTCTATAATGATGAATGCTGTTGTTGATAACAATACGTTTTAACCAAGATCCAAAAGTTACTTCCCCTTTAAAAGTATGCAGTTTCGTAAATGCGCTTAAAAATGATTCTTGCATAATGTCTTCTGCTTGGGCAGTGTCTTTTACAATTCTTAGAGATGTATTGAACATAGCCTTGTAATACCTGTTGTACACTTCTAGCTGTGCACTCTGTTTACCGGCTAAGCACAATTGCACTAGCTCATCAATATGTTCCTTTTGTTGGCTCAAAAAGTGATTGGTTTATTGAAAGATGATTCAATTTACGGTTTGTTACAGTTTGTTAGGATTATTATTAAAAATTCTTTCTTTTTATAAAGTTCAATTTTTAAAATGAAATAAATCAGTTGGCACAAGAATTGAAATACATATGTGCAATTGAAGGTGTAAAAAGCTGTATTCGCTTAGTTTTCATTGCTATTACAGTATTTATGTATAATTTATAAAAATAAAGTTCTGTTCTTTTAATGACAGAATGACCGATATATGAGTATGGAAGATTCTAAATTTTCAAATTTTGACAATATGTCTTTACAAGGAATAGATCAAGATTCTGAGCTAATACCACTTTTGACCCCAGAAGATGAGGAGCAAATGAACAGTGAGACTTTGCCAGAAACATTACCTATTTTACCTTTAAGAAATACAGTACTTTTTCCAGGTGTGGTAATTCCTATTACTGCAGGTAGAGATAAAAGTATACAATTGATAAAAGATGCTAATAATGGCTCTAAGGTTATTGGCGTGGTTTCACAGAAAGATGAGGAAACCGAAAATCCAGATGTGCAGGATATCAACACCTTGGGTACGGTTGCAAGAATACTACGTGTACTACAAATGCCCGATGGTAACACTACAGTAATCATACAAGGTAAAAAGCGTTTTGAGATTGCTGAGGTATTGACCAAAAAGCCATATTTTACCGCAACGGTAAGGGAGACGGAAGAAGTAAGACCGGAAAAGAACGATAAGGAATTTTTGGCTATTATTGAATCTATCAAAGAATTAGCCTTAAAAATCATTAGGGATAATCCAAACATTCCTAGTGAAGCATCTTTTGCTATAAAGAATATTCAAAGTAATTCGTTCTTGATAAATTTTGTATCCTCTAATTTGAATTTAGATGTAAAGGCAAAACAAGATTTGTTGGAGATCGGTAGCTTGCAAGAAAGAGCATTGGCAACATTAAAGTACATGAATGTTGAAATGCAAAAACTAAAGCTTAAGAACGATATACAGTCTAAAGTTAGAAATGATTTAGATCAGCAACAAAGAGAATACTTCTTGCACCAGCAAATGAAAACCATTCAAGAAGAATTGGGTGGCGTTTCTTATGATGAGGAGCTTGAAGAAATGAAAGAGAGGTCAAAGAAAAAGAAATGGGGCAAGAAAGAAAAAGAGCATTTCGAAAAGGAATTGTCTAAAATGAAGCGAATGAATCCGCAAGTTGCGGAATATTCTATTCAAAGAAATTATTTAGACCTTCTTTTAGATTTACCATGGAAAGAATATTCGAAAGATAAGTTCGATTTAAAAAGAGCACAACGCATATTAGACCGTGATCATTATGGTTTAGAAGATGTTAAGAAAAGGATCATTGAATATTTAGCAGTATTAAAACTGCGAAATGATATGAAATCTCCAATTTTATGTCTTTACGGACCTCCGGGAGTTGGTAAAACATCTTTAGGTAAATCAGTTGCTGAGGCATTGGGTAGAGAATATGTGCGTATGTCACTTGGTGGATTAAGGGATGAAGCTGAGATCAGAGGTCACCGTAAAACTTACATAGGTGCAATGCCAGGTAGAATTATTCAAAGTCTTAAAAAGGCAGGTACTTCAAACCCTGTGTTCATATTAGATGAGATAGATAAACTATCCAACAGCAATCAAGGTGATCCATCATCTGCAATGTTAGAGGTATTGGATCCCGAGCAGAATAGTGACTTTCATGATAACTTTTTAGAGTTGGGCTATGATTTATCTAAGGTTATGTTCGTGGCTACCGCCAATAATCTAGGTAGTATTCAGCCGGCACTTAGAGACCGTATGGAAATCATTAATGTGACTGGTTATACCATTGAAGAAAAAGTGGAAATCGCAAAAAAGCATTTATTGCCAAAGCAATTAACAGAGCATGGTTTAGATGCTAGTCACTTAAAAATAGGAAAGCCACAACTAGAGAAAATTGTTGAAGGGTACACTCGCGAATCTGGAGTGCGTTCTTTAGAAAAGCAAATAGCCAAAATGGTTCGTTATGCCGCTAAATCTATTGCTACAGAAGAAGAGTATGATATTAAGGTGAGCAATGAAGATATTATAGAAGTATTGGGCGCGCCAAAAATGGAGCGTAACAAATATGAAAATAATGAAGTTGCAGGTGTGGTTACAGGTTTAGCTTGGACTAGTGTTGGGGGTGATATTTTGTTTATCGAATCTATACTGTCAAAAGGTAAAGGTGTTATGAGTATTACCGGTAACTTAGGTAAAGTCATGAAAGAGTCTGCTACCATTGCCATGGAATACATAAAATCTAATGCAGAACATTTTGGTATAGATCCGTCTGTTTTTGAAAAGTACAATGTACACATTCACGTGCCAGAAGGTGCTACGCCAAAAGATGGGCCAAGTGCAGGTATTACCATGTTGACCTCTTTAGTTTCTTTGTTTACTCAAAAACGAATAAAAAAGAGTTTGGCAATGACGGGTGAAATTACCTTACGTGGTAAGGTGTTGCCTGTAGGCGGAATAAAAGAAAAAATTCTTGCAGCTAAAAGAGCAAAGATCAAAGAAATTATTTTGTGTGCGGATAATGAGCGTGATATTAAGGAAATTAAAGAATCTTACTTGAAAGGACTTACTTTTCACTACGTAAAAGAAATGTCTGAAGTAATTGATATCGCAATCACAGATGTCAAAGTTAAGAACGCAAAGAAGTTATAATTTAGCTTTTCTTTATATTTTTGAGACGATGAAAAAAATCACCATTGCAATCGACGGATTCTCTTCTACAGGAAAAAGCACTTTGGCTAAACAACTAGCTAAAAAGTTAGAATATGTATACGTAGATACAGGTGCAATGTACCGTACGGTTACATTATTTGCTATGAAATCTGGTTTTATAGATGCAGGTAAAGTAGATGAAGATGCATTGGTGAAATCTTTAGGTGATATTGAATTGAATTTTATTTTTAATTCGGATTTAGGTTTTGCCGAAATGTATTTGAATGGTGAAAATGTAGAGAAAGAAATTAGAACCATGCCGGTATCCAAGAATGTTAGTCCGGTTTCCGTTATACAAGCTGTACGCGAAAAGCTGGTTGCCATGCAACAGGCAATGGGTGAAGATAAAGGTATAGTTATGGATGGTAGGGATATTGGTACCGTTGTTTTCCCTGATGCGGAACTTAAAATTTTCATGACGGCTTCACCAGAAAAGAGAGCGGTTAGAAGATATAAAGAATTGCTGGATAGGGGAGAAGATGTAGAGTATTCAGATATTCTTGAAAATGTTCAAAAAAGAGATTATATAGATAGTAACCGTGCAATTTCACCTTTAAAAAAGGCAGAAGATGCTATTGAGTTCGATAATAGTGATTTAGGGCTAGAAGACCAGTTTCAAAGAATCTATGAACATTCGCTTCGGGTTATTGAGAAGCAAGCATAAAAAAAGAGGTTAGCAATGCTAACCTCTTTTCATTTATATACAATTGAATATTATTTGTTTGGAATAACCAATACTTGATCAGGATGAATTACATCCGGATTTTTCAAGATACCCGTATTTGCTTCAAAAATAGCTTTGTATTTCATTGCATCACCATAATAGTGCTTTGCAATTTTGCTCAAAGACTCACCACCTTTAACTACGTGTCTGTGATAAACAGAATCATCTTCAACGGTAATGTTCGCTTTGATGTCAGAAGGACTTTCACCACCTAGTTGCTTAATTTTATCCCACATTAGGTCTTTTTCATAAGGCGTTTTTGCTTGTCCTTTTACTTTTAGAACATCACCTTCAACAGTTACATTGCCGTCTTTTATACCTAATTGCTCACCAAGATCCAATACACCTTGATATTTTGCCTTAACACTCATAAATTTACTTTTTTTAATGGTTATTATAATACTTCTAAGATAAGCATATTTAAGATGAATTGCTCTAAAATCATGCCATAATCCATAAATGAACGTGTAATAATTAGTTCTGTTGTCTAATTTAAATAAAATGATTATTTTTGCACACCTTTTTTGCAAGGAAGTCAAGAGAAAAAGGGATTAGATAAACAAATAATTATAACTACTTTCATAGTTGTTGCCTAAGTCTTGATAAGGTTATGGAATACAAATTATTAATCAGCAAATGGCTGAAGAAAAAACAAACGCAGAGGTAGAAGCTACTACCGAAGCAACACAACAAGCTGTTGAAACTCCACAGCAAGATCCAAAAGAATTCTTAGAAAACTTTAACTGGGAAAAATACGAGCAAGGTATTGAGCGTGTTGATGATTCTAAATTAAAGGAATTTGAAGAATTAGTTGCCGAAAACTTCGTAGATACTGCCGATGAGGAAGTAGTAGAAGGTAAGGTTGTTTATATTACTGATAGAGAAGCTATCATTGATATTAACGCAAAATCTGAAGGTGTAATTTCGTTAAACGAATTTCGTTACAACCCAGGTTTAAAAGTTGGTGACAAAGTAGAGGTATTGATTGATATTCGTGAGGATAAAAGTGGTCAATTAGTATTATCTCACAGAAAGGCGAGAACTATTATGGCTTGGGACCGTGTTAACGCGGCTCATGACAAAGAAGAAATCGTTAGTGGTTTTGTTAAGTGCAGAACTAAAGGTGGTATGATCGTTGACGTATTTGGTATTGAAGCTTTCTTACCGGGTTCTCAAATAGATGTTAAGCCTATTCGTGATTACGATCAGTATGTAAACAAAACAATGGAATTCAAGGTTGTGAAAATCAATCACGAATTTAAGAACGTTGTTGTTTCTCATAAAGCGCTTATTGAAGCTGATATTGAAGAACAGAAGAAAGAAATCATTAGCCAATTAGAAAAAGGACAAGTATTAGAAGGTGTTGTTAAAAACATTACTTCTTACGGTGTGTTTATTGATCTTGGTGGTGTTGATGGTTTAGTTCACATTACTGACCTTTCTTGGAGCAGAATCAACCACCCGAACGAGGTTGTTGAGCTTGATCAGAAATTAAATGTTGTAATTCTTGATTTTGATGAAAACAAATCTAGAATTCAATTAGGTCTTAAGCAATTAGAGAAGCACCCTTGGGAAGCTTTATCTGATGAAATTAAGATTGGTGATAAGGTAAAAGGTAAAGTTGTTGTTATAGCTGATTACGGCGCATTCATTGAAGTTGTTGAAGGTGTTGAAGGTCTTATCCACGTTTCTGAAATGTCTTGGTCTACGCACTTGCGTTCAGCTCAAGATTTCGTAAAAGTTGGTGATGAGGTTGAAGCAGTTGTATTGACATTGGATCGTGAAGATCGTAAAATGTCTCTTGGTATCAAGCAATTGACTCCAGACCCTTGGACTGATATTACTACTAAATACCCTGTAGGTTCTAAGCATAAAGGTATTGTAAGAAACTTTACAAACTTTGGTGTTTTCGTTGAACTAGAAGAAGGTATTGACGGTTTAATTTATATCTCTGATCTTTCTTGGACTAAGAAAATCAAGCATCCATCTGAGTTTACTAACGTAGGTGATACTTTAGAAGTTGAAGTATTGGAATTAGATGTTGATGGTCGTAAATTAAGCTTAGGTCATAAGCAGACTACAGAAAACCCATGGGATAAATATGAAACTGAATTCGCTTTGGGTACAGTTCATACGGCAACCATTTCTGATGTAGTTGATAAAGGTGCAACAATTGAATTTAACGAAGATATTACTGCATTCATTCCTCAACGTCATTTAGAGAAAGAAGATGGTAAGAAACTAGGTAAAGGCGATGAAGCTGAATTCAAGATTATTGAGTTCAATAAAGACTTCAAACGTGTAGTAGCTAGTCATACTGCTATTTTCCGTGAAGAAGAGCAACGTAATGTAAAAGCAGCTGTCAAAAGACAAGCAGCTAGCGCAGATGAAGCTAAGCCTACTTTAGGTGATGCTAACGATGCACTACAAGCGTTGAAAGACAAAATGGAAGCTGATTCTAAGAAGAAGTAATTTCATTAGTTTATATCCTTGAAAAAGGATAATAAGTAAAAGCCCGGATTTATATCCGGGCTTTTTGTTTTTCAAAATTATGGAGTTTGATAGCGCTATTATACCTATTAAAACCATTTATATTGCCAAATAAGATGAACATAAGAAGCTTGGAAAAATAAGTTAGTTGCAATTTATAATTAGGAACTAACTAATGTATATAGGCTCCTACAAGTAGATGTAAACAAAATTCTAAAAGCTTCCAAGGTTATGGGTGGTTGGGTTTGATATGTGCCAAACTTAACTAATGTGCGCTTAACAAGCTTAAATACAAAAGCCCAGATTATTCATCTGGGCTTTTTTTAATATCCACAATTTCAGTTCCTATTAGGGTTCTAAAAAAATGAATTACTAATGGAGGTCTTAATTAATTTCGATTTTTATTTTAATCACTATTAGTTTCGGTACTTAAATTAATACACTTTTTTCTTTACAAACCAGATGTCTTCTAAGCTCAAGTTTAAGGTTACTAAATGAAATTTCTCTTTCACCAATACATTTTGTAAAAGTCCTTTAGAGCCATAACTATACGAAAGATTAATCATGGAGTGTGTACCTCTACTTGTTGGTATACCTATACCTAAGGTAAAGTTGTAACCTTCCACTTTATTATCGCCTATTGCCAAGTAACCATTATCATAATTGTACCCTAATCTATAGGCAAGTCTTTGACCATATTTGTAACTGGTAGGGTCTTGTATAAATTCCAGTCCGAAGGCATAAATGTCTTGGTCTACATAACTGCCAATGTTTTCGGATTGATTGGTGTCTGTCCAAAAGTTTTTCTTATAATCTGCACTAAATGTCAGTTCTTCTATAGGTTTTATGCTAAGACCAAAACCCATTTCAAGAGGTAGTTTAAAATCAGAAACATTATCAGAACTCTCATCTTCAACAGAAATATCTATTCCAGATATAGATTTGTCTACAGACCTTTTTAGATTACCGTTTAAGCTTGTAGGTAATTGGACGGTGCTACCAATGGTTATCTTGTCATTAACATCATATTGAAGACCAAACCCTAGTCTTGCTCCGCTGTAATTTGTTTTCTCAATAGATTCAAAGGTAGAGGAGTTGTAGATGAAAGATTCGGTCTCTTCTATATTTCCAAATAGAAATGAAGCACTTAGGCCTAATCTTAATTTTGGGATGATTGCATAACCAACATTAAGTTTAATATCGTTAAGGCCTCCCAATCCAGTAACGATACTTTCAAAAGAATCTGTTGATCCCTCAATATTGCTACTTACGCCAAGTATTGAATAACCAACATCGCTATAAGGTACCATGGTAATACCAGCACCTAAATTTTCCATTATTCTAAATCCGAAAGCTAGGTTGGAAAAGTTTACATTTGATTTATCTTCGGCTGAAGAAGTATTACTGTAGCTATTAAATTCACCTGTAACTCCAATATCGTACAAGAAAGAGTTTTGAGGTATTAAGGCATAATTTGCCGGATTTAGATTGTTTAGCTCATACGGAGATTTTATACCAATACCGCTGTAACCTAAACTATTGAATTTGCCAATACTGGTTTGGTTGATTACTCCTAATCCGTAAAGCGAATATGGTGAGCTGGTTAAAGCTTCAGACTGTGCCGAAGACTGGTAAAAAGCTGACAGTGCTGCTATGGTAAAAAATATTATTTGGTTAATCTTCATCGTATATACCGTATGTTAATTCTAAAATTGTTTCGTTTTCTCCATTTCCATTCCCACTCATAATAAATCGATCAACAGAAGAATTATAATCTACGGGAAGTAGAATTAATGCATCGTCTAAATCTCTATCTCTCAATTGTAGCTCCTCTAAATAATAGCTTAATGAAATTTCATAGTAGATGTCATTAAATTCTTGATTATCCCTGTTAAGAATAGCGTAAGAGGTAGAAGACAAGGTTTCTGTTAATTCATTGTTTTGGTCAACCACATAGACGGCAAGGGTGTCCCTTAGTTTTAGATTGTCATTATAAGACTGTGCTACGGGTTTAATTTTAAGAGTACCATCTAAAATAGTGCCGCTGCCAGGTATATCATACAGGCTAAGTATACTTGGAAATTGTACCCGCATGGCAATACCTACGCCAGACTGTATATAGCTTTTGTTGTCAGAATCCGAGCTAGCTAAATTTATCTTACTATCTGTAAGCGTTTGTAAAGGTGTTATAGGATCTTCTACCGTAATTCTGTTAAAGAAGGGGATAGGAGTCGTTGCAGCATTTATTTGCACATCTAAATAATCTTGCTCAGACTCATATTCGGTATCTGTACTGTAATACAGTCTTAAGTATGTGTTTTCTGAAGATTTTGAAAAACCGATGATAGAACCGTTGTCCGTTTCGTCAGGTATAATGCCTATACCTTTAAAATAATCTCGGTACTCGTCAGAATTTACAATGTTCTTTTCTTGAAGTTGAGAGAATACATCTGTTCCAAAATCATCTACGAGCTTTATGGTAATAGAATCACCTGCCAACGGTCTAGGAGTGTATTCATAAAACCCAAGATCAGCTTCGTCATAGCTTATACTACTTGCATTATAGAAGTAATCATTACTTTCTGGATTAAGGTTTTCGGTTATTTTTTTAATGTGTAAGGTGTTTTTCTGTAGTGTGTCATTGTAATAATAATTATCATAGCCCAAGACCATAACTAAACTGTCAAATACCGCTTCTGAATCTATGGTATAGGTTTCTGGTAAAAATTGCATGTAACTAGAGGCGGTTACGGTTCCAAAAACTTCATCGATATATTTTCCTGTTAGTATTCTGGTAGATTCTGAAGTAACAAGACTGTCAAACTTCATAGTAGACGTATTAACCGTTAAAGTGTCTATTAGTATAAGGCGAATGTTACTGTCTGTGAAAGTTTCACCGGCAACAAACTCTGAATCATTATAAATATCGTCACTGCAAGAATGAACAGCAATAGTGAGGAAACCGCCTACTATAATGATGTAGAGCGCACGTACTTTGTTTAATAACACCTTCATTTAGAAATTAATTTTTCTCAAAACTAAATACCAAGCGTGGTTGTAAAAACCTGAATAGACGAATCGTGAATGTTAAGGGATAAACTCTATTATTTGAACTATTAATGAAATGTTTGTGTTCGTAGATAAAAACTAGGGTTTGGTATGTTAAAAACCAATCTTAATCTATTGTGTTTTTTTGAACACTAGGGTCTCTAGTAGATTTGATCTTGAAAAGAAAGAACCTTAAAACAAAAAGTAATGAATAAAAGAAAATCGTATGTGTACAAAATTACTGGTATGGCGTTATTGGCCATGGTAATTACAAGTTGTTCAAGTGATGATGACGGTGACGATTTAGGAAACTGGGTAGATAAATCTGTATTTGATGGTAGCCCAAGAAGCAGCGTATCTGGCTTTACAATTGACAATGTTGGTTACATGGGCGTAGGATATGATGGTGATGATTACTTAGCTTCATTTTGGGCATATGATATTGAAGGTGATTACTGGTCTCAAAAAGCGGATTTTCCCGGTGTTGCTAGAAACGCAGCAGTAGGTTTTGAAATTGACGGTACAGGTTACATTGGATCTGGTTATGACGGTGTTGACGAATTAACTGATTTCTATAGTTATGATACCGCATCTAATACATGGACGGAAATTGCTTCTTTACCAACTGCTAGAAGAAGTGCTGTTGGTTTTGGTGTCAATGGTTTTGGTTATGTGGGTACGGGTTATGATGGAGAAAACGATAGAAAAGACTTCTATAAATATAACCCAGCGAGTGATACTTGGTCAGAATTAGTAGGTTTTGGAGGAAATAAAAGACGATCCGCTACAACATTTACAATAGACGGTTTAGTGTACTTAGGCACAGGAATTTCTAACGGAGTTTATCTAGATGATTTTTGGGTGTTTGATCCTGCTACTGAAAGTTGGACCTCAAAACTGGATCTTGATGAAGAGGATGATTACGCTATACAAAGAAGTAATGCCGTTGGGTTTACTTTAGATGGTTACGGCTATATAGCAACTGGTGAATTAGGTGGCGCAACCAATACGGTTTGGGAATATGATCCGGTATCTGATGTATGGGAGCAAAAAACTTCTTTTGAGGGAGCAACAAGACAAGATGCGATAGCATTTTCTAATGGTAGTCGTGTATTTATTGGTATGGGTAGAACTGGTACTTTATACCTAGATGATTTAGATGAATTCTTTCCACAAGATGAGTACGAAGAGGAAGATTAATTTTTCATAGTGAGTGCAATTGTTAATTTTTTGGGTCAATCTGTGTGGATTGACCCATTTTTAAACATTTATTTATGATTTTGACTACAAAATATTGGGGCCTTCTTGTGTTATTTTTGGCGCTTGGGCTTGGCTATTCTATTTATAATCAAATTACAACAGATAATAATCAACAATTTCATGGTCAGGTGGTAAATCTAAATGATGGTTTTGGCTATCAGATAATGAGCGGTGATAAGATTGTGATTTTACAAGAGTACATTCCTGGTTTTCCGGGCAAGCAAAAATTTGTATCTGAGGAAGATGCCCAAAAAACAGTAAATCTGGTATTGTTAAAATTAGAGGAAGGTAAATCACCGGTATTATTACCATCGGATTTGGTGGAATTGAATATTTCTACTGCGGTAGTTCAGTAATTTATTTATGGAATCGATCATTAAAAATAGGGTTCAAATAGTTGTCCATATTAGTTTATGGATATTGTTATACGGACTCACATTTTATCCTATTTTAAATGATGTAAGACCCATTCCTTCAGATGTATTCCCCAAGATTATTGTAATTATCATTCTTTTTTATTTTAACTACTTCTATTTGGTACCGGAGTTTTTGTTGAAAAAAAGTGTGTTGTCTTATTTAATGATATCGTTGGGCTTATTAATTATCTCGGCTTTACTGTTAAATCATTTTTATGAGCCCAGATTTCCCGAGAATTTTTTTATGGATTGGGAACGACCACGTGGTATTATGATCATGCCTTATTATAGGTCTTTCGTTAGCCTTGGTATACCATATGTGATCAGTGCTATCTTGAGAATGTATGTAGAGTGGAAACGTAATGAGAATCTACGTTTGTCGGTTGAAAAAGAAAGTATAAAATCAGAGTTACAATTTTTAAAGGCACAATTGAATCCGCATTTTTTATTCAATTCACTAAATACAATTTATGCGCTTTCCGTAAAAAAGTCACCAGATACATCAGAAGCAATTGTAGACCTGTCTGAGTTGATGCGGTATATGATTTATGAGGCAGATAAAGATTTGGTTCCTTTAAATAAAGAGCTAGACTATATTAAAAGTTATATACAGTTACAGCGCTTAAGGCTATCTGATAGTGAAAATGTATCCCTAAAGATAACAGGAGAAGATAGGGGTAGGGCAGTACCACCTTTACTATTTATTTCGTTTATAGAAAATGCCTTTAAATACGGTACCGACTATAAAGGTAAGACCTATGTGAAAATTGCCTTGGTCATTACAGATACATCTGTTTATTTAAATGTTAAGAATAAAATAGGAGTGTTTAAAGAGCCTACCAAAAATTCGGGTATAGGCTTAGAGAATATTAGAAATCAATTAGAATTGATTTATCCGGGGTTGCATAATCTTGAAGTTGATAATGACGGTAAAGATTATGAAGTATCATTAACTATTTACCAAAAACAATCAAGCCTATGAAATGTATAATTATAGATGATGAGCCATTGGCAATTGAAATACTTTCAGGCTACTGTGAAAAACTAGATTTTATAGAATTGGTAAATACCTATACCAATCCGTTAGATGCTATAACAGAAATTAAGGAGAAGAAAATAGATTTAATTTTCTGTGATATAGAGATGCCACAGATCAATGGAATTGATTTTATGGGCACGCTAGACAATAAGCCCTTGTTTATTTTTACAACGGCATATTCTCAATATGCCGTTGATGGTTTTGAATTGAATGCGGTAGATTATTTGGTAAAGCCAATACCATATCATCGTTTTATAAAGTCGGTATCAAGAGTACAAGATTTAATTTCTAAAAAACAAAAAACTATTATGGAGGCAAATGTTTTTTCATCGACAGGCGATAATTCAGTAGAAAAAAAGTTCATTTTTGTAAAGGCAGAATATGAGAGTATAAAAATTGATTTAGACCAAATTGAGTACGTACAGGGTTTAAAAGATTATTTAAAAATCCATATTACCAATACCAATAAGACCATTCTTACCTTAATGAGTTTTAAAGAGATTATGAGTAAGTTGCCTTCTAATCAGTTTCTTAGGGTGCATAAATCTTATCTTGTTAATGTAAATTATATTAAAACCGTTCAGCGCAATAGAATTGTTATAAACGATATGCGTATACCTATTGGTGAAAGTCATAAAGAAGCTTTCTTTTCCATTTTGGGCTTATAGAATATGGTTTCAGCTCAATAAATTTAATTTTTAGAATTTACTTCATAATTTAAGGGGTCAAAGTTTAGATAGAATTATCTATTTTTGTTTAGCTAAAAGCACGGGTGCCTATTATGAGTCAAAAAGTTTTACTCTCTTCCAAAGAAATAAATATCATCCTGCATCGATTGGCTTGTCAGCTTCTTGAGAACCATTTAAATTTTGAAAATACCGTATTAATAGGTATTCAGCCTAGAGGTAAGTTTCTTGCTGAACGTTTAAATAAAATTCTTAAAGAAGAATATAAGGTAAAGCATATAGACTTAGGTTTCTTGGATATCACTTTTTATCGCGATGACTTTAGAAGGGGAGAGAAAACCTTAGAGGCAACGAAAACCAAAATCGATTTCTTGATTGAAGATAAGAATGTGGTCTTAATTGATGATGTTTTATATACGGGTAGAAGTATAAATGCAGCATTGACTGCGTTGCAATCTTTTGGTAGGCCCAAAGATGTAGAATTATTGTGTTTAATAGACCGTAGATTTAGCAGGCATTTACCCATACAGCCTAATTACAGAGGTCGTCAGGTAGATGCGATCAATGATGAGAAAGTAAAGGTGATGTGGGAAGAAAATGACGGGGAAGATGTTATATATTTAGTAAATAGATAAGAAAATGAGCGAACTGAGTGTTAAACACTTACTGGGAATTAAATACCTAAAGGAAACCGATATTCAGCTTATTTTTGAAACTGCCGATCATTTTAAGGAAGTGATCAACCGATCGATAAAAAAGGTTCCTTCGCTTAGAGATATTACTATCGCCAACATATTTTTTGAGAATAGTACCAGAACAAAATTGTCTTTTGAGCTTGCAGAAAAACGATTGTCTGCAGATGTTCTTAATTTCTCTGCCAGTCAGTCTTCTGTTAAGAAAGGAGAAACCTTAATTGATACCGTAAATAACATTTTATCTATGAAAGTAGATATGGTAGTCATGCGGCATCCAAACCCTGGGGCGGGTATATTTTTATCCAAGCATGTAAATGCATCTATTGTCAATGCTGGAGATGGTGCGCACGAGCATCCAACACAGGCATTACTGGATTCTTATTCTATACGAGAAAGACTTGGTGATGTTGCTGGTAAAAATGTTGTTATCGTAGGTGATATTCTTCACTCAAGGGTGGCGCTCTCAAATATATTTGCTCTCAAATTACAAGGAGCAAATATTAAGGTATGTGGACCTAAAACTTTGTTGCCTAAGCATATAGAATCATTAGGTGTAGGTGTAGAAACCAATTTAAGAAAAGCTTTGGAGTGGTGCGATGTTGCTAATATGTTACGTATACAGAACGAAAGATTAGATATATCTTATTTTCCGACAACACGAGAATACACGCAGCAATTCGGAGTCAATAAAAAAATACTTGATAGTTTGGATAAAGAAATTGTAATCATGCACCCGGGTCCTATAAACAGAGGTGTAGAAATTACAAGTGACGTTGCAGATTCAAAACAATCAATAATTCTGAATCAGGTTGAAAACGGAGTAGCCATACGTATGGCAGTGATTTATTTGTTAGCATCTAAAATTAAATGATATGATTTTTACTAAAGAAGGATCGTTGATAATTGTCTCTCAGGAAGAAATTTCTATTGAGCTTTTTTTGGAAAATTTGGATAAGGAATATACCAAATTAAAGAATGATAATTTGGTGTTAGATTTATTGAGTTTCTCTGAGCTTACGCCATATAATGTTATTTCATTTTTAGAAATGGCTAGAAAACATAAAGAGAATGAACAGTCTTTTGTGTTGGTGTCTGATAAGGTGTCTTATGATGACGTACCAGAAGAAATCAATTTAGTGCCTACACTTCAAGAAGCTAGGGACATTGTTGAAATGGAAGAAATAGAACGTGATTTGGGTATTTAAAACAACCCTGAATTGTAAATAGGAATACTTAAGTACTTTTTTATGCATCTTACTGTATTGGGTTGTTATGCGGCAACACCAAGAACACTTACGAACCCTACATCTCAAGTGCTAGAAATCAACAACCATATTGTGTTAATTGATTGTGGTGAGGGTACTCAAGTAGAGCTGAGAAGGCATAAAATAAAGTTCTCTAGAATCAATCATATTTTCATTTCTCATTTGCACGGAGACCACTTTTTTGGGCTGCCCGGTTTTATCTCTACAATGAGATTGTTGGGAAGGGAGAAAGAGTTGCATGTTTATGGTCCTAAAGGAATAAAAGAGGCGATAACTTTACTTTTAAAGTTGGGAGATTCTTGGACCAATTACCCTCTGTTGTTTCATGAACTATCAAGTAAAAAATCTGAACTTATTTTTGAGGATAGTAAAATTAGTGTTACTACAATACCGTTAGATCATAGAATTTATACAAATGGTTACTTGTTTCAGGAAAAAATTGGAAAGCGAAAACTGAATATTGAAGCTGCTGAGGAATATGGTATTGATAAGGCATATTATCAAAATATAAAAAATGGTAAGGATATTACTTTAGATAATGGAGAGGTGATAGCCAATAATACATTAACTTTTAATCCGCCAAAGCCAAAATCATACGCTTTTTGTAGTGATACTGTTTATGATGAAAGCTTAGCTGAAAAGATTAAAGATGTTGATGTTTTGTATCATGAATCTACTTTTTTAGAGTCAGAGGCAGAATTGGCAACAAAAACTAAGCACGCTACAGCTATGCAGGCGGCAAAAGTAGCAAGAGATGCTAATGTAAGAACCTTGGTATTAGGTCATTATTCTACTCGATACAAATCAATAGCACTATTTAAAGAAGAAGCTTCAACAATTTTTCCTAATGTACTTCTTGCCGATGATGGTAAGACTTTTGATTTTTAAGCCATAAAATATATTTTTATAACGTTTATTTTCCTTTCTTTTTAGAACTTTGTTTATCTTGTTTTTAACACGAAAATGATGCAAAAAGATTTAGGCGATTACAGGAAATCTTACGAGAAAAGTGCGTTGATGGAAGACAGTATATCTGACAATCCAATTCAACTTTTTCAAACATGGTTCTATGAGGTTGAAAAATCTGATGGAGTAGATGAACCAAATGCCATGACGGTATCTACAGTTGGTTTAGATGGTTTTCCTAAAAGTAGGGTAGTACTTCTAAAAAAATATACTCACGAAGGTTTTATCTTTTATACGAATTACAATAGTGAGAAAGGCCGTGCCATTAGTGCAAACCCAAATATCTGTATTTCTTTTTTCTGGGCAAATTTAGAACGTCAAGTAATCATAAAAGGCATTGCGGAAAAACTACCTAAAAATCTATCTGATGGGTATTTTGATTCAAGACCAGACGGAAGCAAGTTAGGAGCGATAGTTTCCGATCAAAGTACGGTAATAGACTCAAGAGCTGTTTTAGAAGATCAACTTACCAAGTTGGAGAAAGAGTATGAAGGTAAGGAAATTGAAAGACCAGACCATTGGGGTGGCTATTTGGTAAGACCGGTTTCTATGGAGTTTTGGCAAGGAAGACCTAATAGATTGCACGATCGTATTAGGTACTCCCTTACAAATGAATATGATTGGAAAATTGAGCGATTAGCTCCTTAAATAAGTAAAATGAAGAATCTATTTTTAATGCGCCATGGTAAATCTTCTTGGGAGCTAAATGTTGGCGATGAAGACAGGGCATTATTGCAAAGAGGAATTTCTGACGCCCGTTTGGTAGGCGAAGAAATTTCCAAACTAAATTTAAAAATAGATCATGTATATACGAGTCCGGCAAACAGGGCGTTTCATACCTGTATGATTTGTTTGCGAATTCTGAATTATCCGTTAGAGAATTGTAGTGTAGATGCGCATCTGTATGATTTTTCAGGGAATCAAGTATTCCAGTTTATTAAAGATTTAGATGATAATTTAGATAATGTCTTTCTTTTTGGACACAACCATACCTTTACCCATTTAGCAAATTCTATGGGAGATAAGCATATTGACAATGTGCCTACTAGCGGATTTGTTCATTTGCAATTCAATGAAAATACCTGGGCTAATGTTAATAAAGGCTCAACAATACAAACCATTTTTCCGAAGCAACTAAAAGCATGATAAAAAATAACAACCAGTACGTAAATAGAGAAATAAGTTGGTTATGGTTCAACGAGCGTGTATTACAAGAAAGCGCGGATAAGAATGTTCCATTAATTGAAAGACTTCGTTTTTTAGGTATTTTCTCAAATAACTTAGATGAGTTTTTTAAAGTTCGTTACGCAACTGTAAAGCGAATAGTTGAAGCCGGTAAAACAGGTAAAAGTGTTTTAGGAGGTGAAAAAGCAAAAGACCTTTTAGAGGAGATTACAAATATTGTAATTGAGCAGCAAACCAAGAGTTTAACTATTCTTAGAAGAATTGAGCATGAGCTTGAGGGTAAGAATATTTTTATCATCAAGGAAACGGAATTAAACGAAAATCAAAAAGAATTCGTGAAAGCTTATTTCTTAAAAGAAGTAAGTCCGCAGTTAATGACTATCATCTTAAATGATCTTACGCGTTTTCCTACCTTAAAAGATACGGCGGCGTATTTAGCTGTAAAAATGGTTATTAAAAGTGAGGAAAGTAAGAAAGAAAAACGCTATGCATTAATTGAAATACCTAAGGGGATAGATCGTTTTGTGGTGTTACCAGATGAAGGTGATAAAAGTTATATCATTATACTAGATGATTTAATTAGATACTGCTTAGGAAATATTTTTACCATGTTTGAGTACGAGTCTATTTCTGCTCACATGATCAAAATTACTAGAGATGCCGAGTTGGATATTGACAATGACCTAAGTAAGAGTTTCATTGAGAAAATATCATCAAGCGTAGAGCATAGAAAAATCAGTGATCCCGTTCGTTTTGTTTATGATAAAAGTATAGGTAGGGATACTTTGACTTTTCTTAAAGAGAAGATGAATATAGAAGATACGGATAGTGTTATACCAGGTGGTAGATATCACAATCGTAGAGATTATATGGGCTTTCCTAGTTTAGGTAGAAAAGATTTACTGTACGATAAGATAATACCGTTGCCAGTAAAAGGTCTTAGTGTTGAGGGTAGTATTTTGGAAAGCATAGCTAAAAAAGACTATTTGCAGTATACTCCCTATCACACCTTTACCTATGTACTAAAGTTTTTGCGTGAAGCTGCATTAGACCCTAAAGTACGTACTATTAAGATTACGGTATATAGACTGGCAAGTAATTCTCAAATTGCGGCCTCTCTAATAAACGCGGTTAAAAATGGAAAACAGGTAACGGTACAGATTGAACTTCAAGCTCGTTTTGATGAGCAAGCGAATATTGAATATGCAGAGCAACTTCAGGCAGAAGGGGTGAAACTTATTTTCGGAGTACCAGGTTTAAAAGTACACAGTAAAATATGTTTGATAGAGAGAGAAGAAGGTAATTCTTTAAAACGCTACGGATTTGTAAGTACAGGTAACTTTAATGAATCAACGGCAAGAATTTATACTGATTTCACATTATTTACGGCAGATGATTCTATATTGAAAGAGTTGAATAAGGTTTTTGATTTTTTTGAGACTACTTATAAAATCAATAAATACAAACACCTTATTGTTTCTCCGCATTATACCAAAAATGCATTCATGAAATTGATTGATAATGAGATAGCAAATGCCAAACAAGGTAAAGTAGCTTTTATCAAGATTAAAATGAACAGTTTTACCTCTTACAAGATGGTAGATAAACTGTATGAAGCAAGTAGAGCAGGGGTAAAGACCCAGTTGATCATAAGAGGTATATGTTGCTTAATACCAGGGGTTGAAGGTATGAGTGAAAACATAGAAGCGATAAGTGTAATAGATAAATTTTTAGAGCATACCCGCTTCTTTGCATTCGCGAATGGGGGTGATACAAAAATGTATATTTCCTCTGCAGATTGGATGACTAGAAATCTTGATTATAGAGTTGAAGTAGGTTGCCCAATTTACGATAAGGATATTAAAGAAGAATTAATGGATACTTTTGATATCTGTTGGAAAGATAATACGAAAGCGCGTGTATTCAACTTATCACAAGATAATGCCTATAGAAAGACAACGTTACCTAGAATAAGGTCTCAATTTGCTACCTATGAGTATTATGCGAATAAACAAGAATCTTAAAAAGAGGTCTATTGAAGGTAAGAAAATTTGCAGCGATCGATATAGGCTCTAATGCCATTAGGTTACTTACACACAATGTTATTGAGGATAAAGGTAAAAAGACTCAATTTAGAAAAAGTGCTTTGGTAAGGGTACCAGTACGTTTAGGTGAAGATTCGTTTACGGTAGGTGAAATATCTGAAGTTAATGAAGCACGACTCATTAAGACCATGAAGGCTTTTAAGCTTTTAATGGAAGTCGCTGGTGTTGAGAAATATAGAGCCTGTGCGACATCTGCCATGAGAGAAGCTAATAATGGGAATGAAATAATTGAGAAGGTTGTTCAAGAATCTGGGGTAAAAATAGATTTGATAGATGGTAAGCAAGAAGCTGCTATTATTGCCTCAACAGATTTAAAGAATTTAATAAAAGATGATCAATGTTATTTATATATAGACGTTGGTGGAGGTAGCACTGAGTTTACCTTATTTTCAAATGGAAATATTAAAGTCTCAAAATCTTTTAAGTTGGGTACGGTAAGACTTTTGAACGATATGGTGAAACCAGAAACTTGGAAAAAATTAGAAGAATGGATAAAGTTTAATTTAAAGGACAAGCTTAAGTTATCTATCATAGGCTCTGGCGGTAATATCAATAAGTTACATAAGTTATCAGGTAGAAAAGAAGGCGAACCATTATCTTATATATGGCTGAATGCCCAATACCATTTTTTAGATAGCTTAAGTTATGATGATAGAATATCAGAATTAGGCTTAAATCCCGATAGGGCAGACGTTATCATTCCGGCAACTAAAATATTTCTTTCAGCGGCAAAATGGAGTGGAGCAAAGAAAATTCATGTACCCAAAATCGGACTATCGGATGGTATAATTAAAGATTTATATAACTCTGAGAACAAGTAAATTAAGATTTAACCGTGAATAGATTCCTTAGTGCCTAGGTCTTTCATGATTTGGGCTTCATATTCCAAAAGGCTGTCCCACTTCTTGTTTACTTCTTCTAGTTCACCATATTTACGGGCAAATTTTAAGAACATCGTATAGTGTCCAGCTTCACTGATCATTAATTTGTGATAGAAATCGGCTAATTTTTTATCTTCCAATTCTTCAGAAAGCAACCTAAAACGCTCACAACTACGGGCTTCAATTAGTCCGGCATAAAGCAATCTATGAACCAGTTGGGTGGTTCTGCTTCCTCCCTTTGGAAAAAAATTAATGAGCTCGATTACATAATCATCCTTACGGTCTCTACCTAAAGTATTGCCACGTTGTAAAATAAGATCGTGTACCATTTTAAAATGACCCATTTCTTCCCTGGATAAAGCAACCATTTCTGTAACTAGCTCAGTATATTCAGGAAAAGATACTATTAAAGAGATTGCAGTACTAGCCGCTTTTTGCTCGCAGTACGCATGATCGGTCAATATTTCGTCAATATTTTTTTCGACAATATTAACCCATCTAGGGTCGGTAGGTAGTTTTAAGCCCAGCATAATTTACTTTTTTCCAAAATTAGAAAGATTTTGAAGACCTCACCAATTTTAATCAAAAACCTAGACGACTTACTGCTGAATAATAATTATTTTTGAAGTAAGATCAATCCTATTTTTTAAAATGCACAATCAAGAAGATATTCAGAATATATTAATAAAATATGGAAATGCAGAAAGTGTTGCTTGGTTAAAGGGTAAAATTGAAAAATTGGCAGATGATAAGTCTTCAAAAGACTTATTTATGACTTACAGCCTTTTAAATGTAAAGTTTGAAGGGGTGAAACCAATTTCATTTGAAAGTCAAGATTCTGAAAGTGCCCGTTATTTTAGCGCGCATAGCGCAAATATCCTTCAGATTGCACGTATTTATTTATTGTCAGAAGTTATAAGGCAAGATGAGCAATATTATACACCCAAGGTAGCGAACATTATACAGGTAGCTGATACAAGTGAGTTAGAAACATTTCTCAAGTACTTGATTTTATTACCAAATCCTGAGGCTTACAAACAAACAGCGGTAGAAGCTTTAAGAACAAATATTGCTACTATTTTTGATGCCATATCATTGAACAATCCTTACCCTGCAAAGTTTTTCAATGACCAACAGTGGAACCAAATGTTTTTGAAAGCGGCATTTATGGAGCGTGACCTTTCTCAAATAGAAGCTATTGACGAAAGGGCAAATCAAGATTTAACAAGAATAATATCTGATTATGCACATGAAAGATGGGCTGCGGGTAGAAAAATAGACCCGTTATTTTGGAGACCAGTTTCAAAGTTTTTGAATGAAGAACTTTTGAATGATATGAAGAAGCTTCTTAATAGTGATGATGTAATAGAAAATAATGCCGGAGCACTTTGTTGTTATCTATCAGAGAATGATAAAGCAATGGCACTTTTAAATAGTAAACCAGAGCTAAAACACAAAATAGCAGACGGGCAGATAACTTGGAATAAGATTAAACAACATTAGAATGGAAGATAAAATGATGATTATTGACCCACATGTTCACATGACGTCAAGAACAACAGATGATTATGAAGCAATGGCGGCTGCGGGTGTTGTGGCGGTAATAGAACCTTCATTTTGGCTTGGTCAGCCAAGAACTCAAGTTGGTTCTTTTCAAGATTACTTTAGTAGTCTTGTAGGTTGGGAGCCTTTTAGGGCTAGCCAATTCGGTATTAAACATTACTGTACTATTGGTTTAAATTCTAAGGAAGCCAACAATGAAGCCTTGGCAGAGCAGGTAATTGAATTATTGCCTTTATACCTACATAAAGAGAATGTAGTTGCTATTGGTGAAATAGGTTACGATGATCAAACTCCTGCAGAAGATAAGTTCTTTAGAATGCAACTTGATATGGCTAAAGAATTGGATATGACCGTTCAAGTACATACACCGCACCGAGATAAAAAAGCAGGAACCATAAAAAGTATGGAAGTATGTTTGGAGCATGGTTTAGATCCTGCCAATGTAATTATTGACCATAATAATGAAGAAACGGTAAAAGAAGTTCTTGACCGCGGATTTATTGCTGCGTTTACTATTTATCCAAAAACAAAAATGGGTAATGAACGTATGGTAGAAGTAGTTAGAAAATTTGGAAGTTCTAACATTATCGTAGATAGCTCTGCAGATTGGGGCGTTAGTGACCCTCTAGCAGTGCCAAAGACAGCTAATTTAATGCTGAAAAGAGGTATTTCTATGGAAGATGTAAGAAAGACCTGTTACCAAAACGCTTTAGATGCGTTTAGTAAAAACGGTAAAATGAAAGAAGCACATTGGTTACAGCCAGATAGCATTAACCAATCACAACTATTTAATGATAATAGTGTTTTAAGAGGTCAGAAACCAAGAATAGACGAAGACCAAATTACCTAAAATGAAAGATAAATTAATGGGTTTTGCTCTTTTAGCGAGACCCGCAAATTTGCCAACTGCAGCAGCGGATATATTGGCAGGTATTGCCATTGCATTATATTTAAGTACCATAGACGTACTCGGTTTTCTAACCGAGCAAAGTGGTGACGTACTTTTATTGGTCTTTTCTTCGGTAGCATTGTATGCTGGCGGAGTGGTTTTTAACGATGTTTTCGATGCAGCCTTAGATGCTGTTGAAAGACCGGAAAGGGCTATACCTAGCGGACTGGTACCAAAACGTGAAGCTATTTATTTTGGTACTATACTAATGTTGATTGGTATTAATTTGGCATTTAAGTGTAGTATGTTATCCGGACTCATTTCAGTTGCCTTGACCATTGCAATTTTAACCTATGACGGGTATTTCAAGCAATTCAGTTTCGCCGGACCTTTGAATATGGGTATTTGCCGGGGATTGAACCTTTTAATGGGAATGTCAATTTTAGGAACTCTTATAAATTGGTATATAACATTGGTGCCAGTAGTTTATATTTTTGCCATTACATTAATAAGTAGAGGAGAAGTACATGGTAACAATAAAAAGCATATTGTTTGGGCTGGTATTTTGTATGCAATAGTTATACTATCTATTACGTTAATTGTAATGCAACAGAAAGACAGTATCGTGGTCTTATTGCCGTTCTTATTTTTATTCGGGTATTTGATTTATAAGCCATTATTACAAGCATACAAAGAGAATTCCCCTAAGAATATTAAGAAAGCGGTTATGGGAGGTGTTTTATCGTTAGTCGTAATGAATGCTTGCTGGGTAGCCGGTTTTTCTAATTGGTATTTGGCGTTAGCAGTATTATTGTTATTACCGATTTCAATGCTATTGTCTAAATTATTTGCAGTAACATAAAATTCCTATGCAATTACAACCTATAAAACAGTCTTTTCAAGTACAATATGATTATCAGTTGTATTTTACTTCAGGACTCTTTGATTTAGAAAATCTTTTGTTCGCAAACTTAATTGCAGACTATAAAGATTTTGAGCCTGTTAAGCTTCTTTTTGTATTGGATGACGGAGTTGAAAAGCATCATCCTGCATTAATAAATCAGATTGAAAAATATTGCGAAAAACATCAGCAAACTATAAAGTACACTAATACACTACTTTTACCGGGTGGCGAGCAGGTAAAGAACAGTGATGACGCCATTGAATCCGTTTTAAAAGGAGTCAACGTAAGTAAAATTTGTCGCCATTCATTCGTTGTAGTTATCGGTGGTGGTGCGGTGATAGATATGGTTGGCTATGCTGCAGCTATTGCACATAGGGGAGTAAAGTTGATCAGGATACCTACTACGGTTTTATCTCAGAACGATTCTGCCGTTGGTGTAAAGAACAGTGTAAATGCATTTAAGAAGAAGAATTTCTTAGGAACATTTGCCCCGCCATTTGCCATTATTAACGATAGCAATTTTTTGGAAACTCTAGAACAGCGAGATTGGATTTCCGGTATATCCGAAGCTATAAAAGTAGCGTTAATTAAAGATAAGACCTTCTTCAAATATATAGCGGATAATGCCACGGCTTTGAAAAATAAGGAAATGGAACCTATGCAATATGTCATTTATAAGTGTGCGGAAATGCATATGCACCATATTGCCCAAGGTGGTGACCCATTTGAATCAGGATCATCAAGACCTTTGGATTTTGGACATTGGGCTGCTCACAAAATGGAATTCATGACCAATTATGAATTAAGACATGGAGAAGCTGTAGCAAAAGGCATCGCATTAGACGTCACCTATGCACAACTTATTGGCTTAATTTCTGAAGAAGATTTACAATACATATTAGATGTAATGATTGCTATAGGTTTTGATCTATCGCTTCCTGTTGAAAGTGAAGAAGAAATTCAGTCTTTATTAGATGGTATAGAAGAGTTTAGAGAGCATTTGGGTGGTCAGTTGACAATTACTCTAATTTCTGACTTAGGAGTCAAACATGATGTTCATACCATTGATATGATGCTAATGGCACAGGCGATAACAAAATTGAATCATCAATTCGCATTAAATTAAGTTCAATGCAGCTACTAGATAACTTTCATTTAACCTACTGTACTAACATTCACCCTGGGCAAGATTGGAAAAGTACTTTTGAGAGTATTAAAAGCCATGTACCCGGTATAAAGCAAGAAGTTTCAAAAAAACAACCTTTTGGTTTGGGGCTGCGCTTATCTAATAAAGCGAGTGAGGAGCTTGATTTAGGTGAAAACATGTCTCACTTTAAAAGTTGGTTACACGACAATAATCTTTATGTATTTACCATGAATGGATTTCCTTATGGTAATTTTCACGATGAACGTGTAAAAGATATGGTGCATGCTCCAGATTGGACTACTAATGACCGTTTAAAGTATACAAAGAGATTGTTTCGTCAATTGTCGGTGTTAATCCCTGAAGGAATGAATGGCGGAATTTCAACTTCACCCATTACCTATAAATATTGGCATAAAACAGAAAGCGAAACACAAAATACATTTGAAGTTGGTGCTAAAAATATGCTCAAAGTTGCTAAGCAATTATTTGAAATTGAACAAACTACAGAAACATATTTGCATCTAGATATTGAACCAGAACCAGACGGATTACTGGAAAATAGTGATGAGGTATTGATGTTTTATTCCGATTATCTAGTGCCTTTGGGAATTGCATATTTTAAGCAGGAATTAGGATTAAATCCCGATGAAGCAGAAGCATTAATTAAAAAGTACATCACGGTTTGTTATGATGTTTGCCATTTCTCACTAGCTTATGAAGAGCCAACGGATACCTTTGCAAAGCTCAAGGCAAACAATATTAGGGTAGGAAAAATTCAAGTAAGTGCCGCATTGAAAATTCTTTTTAATGGAACCAATGATGAACGTATTTGGGAAGAATTATCCCAATTTAATGAGCCAACTTATTTACATCAAGTAACAGAGAAAATCGATGGCAAAGTAAAAACGTATAGTGATTTGCCTTTAGTTTTAGAAGGGGAGAGAAATCATAAAGAACTACGTGCGCATTATCACGTTCCTATTTTCACGGAAAAATATGGCGAACTGTTTTCAACTCAAGACCATATTCTAAAAACGATGGATTATCTAAAAATTGATTCTATATCTGAACATCTAGAAATAGAAACCTATACTTGGGATGTTCTTCCTGCAGATTTAAAACAAGATTTATCAGTATCCATAATTCGCGAAATAGAGTGGTTTAAATCACATATGTAATATGAAGAAAACGGTAGTCATAAATGTAGTAGGATTAACGAAGCGATTGATAGGTGAACACACTCCGTTTATAAAATCATTTTTAGAAAAAGGTCAGTCATCATATATAGAACCTGTACTGCCAGGTGTTACTTGTGCTGTACAATCTACATATGTTACCGGTAAATGGCCATCAGAACATGGTATTGTTGGTAATGGTTGGTATTTTAAAGATGAGTGCGAAGTAAAATTCTGGCGACAATCTAACAAATTGGTGGAGCAGCCAAAAATTTGGGATGATATTAAAGAGCAACATCCTGATTTTACTTGTGCCAATCATTTTTGGTGGTACAATATGTATAGTAATGTTGACTATAGTCTAACACCAAGACCAAATTATTTGGCAGACGGTAGAAAAATTCCAGATGTGTATTCTCATCCAGCTGACTTGCGTGACGATATGCAAAAAGCATTAGGTACTTTTCCATTGTTTGAGTTTTGGGGACCTAAAACAACTATTAATTCATCAAAGTGGATTGCAGATGCTGCTTTATTGACGGATAAAAAACATAATCCAGACCTAACCTTTATTTATCTACCGCATTTAGATTATAATTTACAGCGATATGGACTTGATTTTAATATCATATCCAAAGATTTAAATGAGATAGATGCTGTAGTGGAACAATTAGTGCAACATTATGAGGCACTTGATACCCGAGTGATACTGCTTTCTGAATACGGAATTACAAATGTAAACAGACCCATTCATCTTAATCGCGTATTACGTAAAGAAGGTTTGATAGCTGTGCGTGAAGAAAGAGGATTAGAGCTCTTAGATGCAGGGGCAAGTGATGTATTTGCCGTTGCAGACCATCAAATTGCACATGTGTATTGCAAGAATACCCAAGATATTGAACGGGTTGTTACATTGATTAAAGCTGTCGAAGGTGTAGAAAAAGTAGTTTATGGAGAAGATTTAAAAACTTATCATATAGATCATGAACGCTGTGGCGATATAGTGGTGGTAGCTGATAAAGATTCTTGGTTTACGTATTATTTCTGGCTAAATGATGCAAAAGCACCGGACTATGCAAGAATGGTTGATATTCATAAAAAACCAGGCTACGATCCGGTTGAAATGATGACAGACCCCAAGGATAAATTGGTAATGGCCAAAGTGGTTGGTAAGCTACTAAAGAAGAAGCTGGGTTTCAGAACCGTCATGAATATCATCCCAATTGATGCAACTCTAATTAAAGGGTCACACGGTCGTTTAACTGAAGAAGAAGAAGATTTTCCTATATTCATTAGTAACCATTTAACTGGCGATAACGATCAAAGAATTAGTGCTGTACAAGTGCGTGATCTTATTGAAAATCACTTATTAAACTAAATTCAAATGAATCTATTATTTAAGATCTTAGGCTACGTTTTTGCCATTTTATTTTCTGTTGGCGCTGTTTTACAATACAATGATCCAGACTCGTTACATTGGATTATCATCTATGGCGTTGCGGCTTTAATGTCTTTGTTGTTCGCATTAAATAAAATAGGCTATATAGTACCGTTGATATTAGGAATATTTGCTTTTGTTGGCTTCGTTTACCTTTATCCTTCAGATTTTCAAGGATTCGATTTAAATGATGGAGATATCGTTACTGTAGAATTAGGGCGAGAGGCTTTTGGACTTCTGATTATTTCAATAGTTCTTTTAGTATTTGCTTTTAGAATTAAGAGAAAGCTATAAGAACAAATCGAATTCCTGTCTCAATAAATCAATCACCGGATTTTTCTCTCTTAGTTTCTCGTATTTCTCTTCGGGTGTAAAAGCAAATTTAGTAGCTGTAGTTTCATTGACTTTAATAACTAAATGAACGAAATGGTTATTCAGTTTAGCCCGTAAATACTCCATCAATTCGAACTGTTCACGTTCTATTTCCTTTTTCATTGTACTGTTTGGAAGCTCTAAATGAATAGCGAAGCCCTCTTTTAGTTTAGGAATATCTGAATGCAAGTTAGAAGCAAGGATTTTTTGACCCTTCTTATCTATGATTTCAATAAAATCTGCCCAATGTTTACGAAGTTCTTCTTCAGTGAATGGTTCTTTAGGTAAGTTATTTTCGTCAATAACAACCTCAATCTTGTTCAGTTCGTGTTGTTTCTTAGCGTTTAAGCTAGAAATTGAAAGTCCAGAAACCCTTTTGGTAGGACGATTAATAATTGGTTTTTTAACGTCAGTACTGGTTTCCGCTGACGTTGATTTTTCAGTATTTTGTTGAGGTTCTTTAGTTTTTATCGGTGCTACTTGTGTCTCAACAGCTTCTACAGGTTTTTTACCTTCTACCGTAGTTGCGGAAGTCTTGTTTACAACATTTGTTTCTTTAGGAACATTAGTTTGGGTAACTGCCGGTTGATTACCGCTTACAGGCTTAACCTCAGATTCTTTTTTAGGCGCTTTTGGCGCTTGGTTGTAAAATGCGGAAGGGGCAATGAAATCAATAGTCTTATTGTTAAGAGCTACGGATTCAGGATTTTTTTTTCTCCATCAAAATTGATAGAGGCAAGTTTCATAAGTGTAAGCTCAACAAGTAAGCGTTGATTTTTACTTGTTTTGTACTTCAAATCACAGTCATTTGAAATCTCTAAACCTTGTAATAAAAAGGAGGGAGCAGTCCTTTTACTTTGATCTCTATATAATTGTTGCGCTGCTTCGCCAACTTCTAACAAGTTAATAGTATCAGGATGCTGGCATACCATTAAATCCCTAAAATGAGATGCTAGTCCAGATATGAAATGGTGTCCATCAAAACCAAGAGATAATGTCTTGTTGAATAATATAAGTAAGCCAGGTATATTATGCTCTAAGATTAAATCTGTAGCTTCAAAATAAGTATCGTAATCTAAGACATTTAAATTTTCAGTTACTGCTTTACGTGTAAGCTCTGAGCCGGAAAAACTGACTACTCTATCAAAAATAGATAAGGCATCACGCATAGCGCCATCTGCCTTTTGGGCAATGATATGTAGTGCATCATCTTCAGCATTTACACCTTGGTTTTGAGCAATGTATTTTAAATACTCGGCAGCATCTTTAACGGTAATTCTTTTAAAGTCGAAAATTTGACATCTAGAAAGAATAGTAGGTATGATTTTGTGCTTTTCTGTTGTTGCCAAAATAAAAATAGCATGCTTTGGTGGCTCTTCTAAAGTTTTTAGAAAAGCGTTGAAAGCAGACTGAGACAACATATGCACCTCATCAATGATATATACTTTGTATTTACCTACCTGTGGTGGTATACGTACTTGGTCGATAAGATTACGAATATCGTCTACGGAGTTATTTGAGGCGGCATCCAGTTCAAAAATATTAAAGGCAAAATCTTCATTTTCCTTTTCGGTACCATCAGAATTTATCTGTTTTGCCAAAATACGTGCGCAAGTAGTTTTACCAACACCTCTGGGTCCACAGAATAATAAAGCTTGTGCTAGGTGATTTTGGTCTATTGCATTCTGTAGTGTATTGGTTATAGACTGTTGGCCCACAACATCTTTAAATGTCTGGGGTCTATACTTTCTAGCCGATACAATAAATGGTTCCAAAATTCTATCTCTAATTAAACTTATACAAATATAATTATAGCCATTAATTCTAACGAGAATAAAGAAAAGAGATCATCCTTAGTTATCAACAATTACAGTACATTTGCGCTCAGCAGGCCACCTTATCGCTGCCAAGTAATTGGGAGAGGAAAGTCTGGACACCATAGTGCAGTATAGCGGGTAACGCCCGTCCGCAGAGATGTGAGGACAAGTGCAACAGAAAGCAAGTACAGTTCGGCTGTAGTGAAACCAGGTAAACTCTATACGGTGAAACGTCATGTAAATCGGTGTTTGAGGGCTGCACGCTCAAGCCGAAGGGTAGGCGGTTAGAGCTCTGGGGTAACCCTTTGCCTAGATAAATGATAAGGAATTCTGATTTTTTCAGAATACAGAATCCGGCTTATGGCCTGCTTTTTTTATTGAAATGGTAAGTGCGAAATTTACCTAATGGTAACAACCTTGAGTGTAGTTAAGATTCTTTACATTTAAAAACTAAGGCTGGTCTTTTAAAAAATTACTTCTCAAAAAAGCTAAAAACGCTTCCACCGTATTTTCTAGAATTTTTATAGTGTGGAAATTCTGCTAAACTGGTACGGTTAGAATGTTCAATAATTAATACGCCGTCTTCCAAGAGAAGATCATTTTCAAAAACTAGTTTGGGCAATTTTTCAAAATCGGCTAATTCCATATCGTAGAAGGGGTCAGCGAATATGATATCGAATTTCTCCATATTTCTTTGAAGAAAACTAAACACATCACTTTTTAAAGTACGAATATTCATGTCTAGCAATTCAACTGTTTTGTCAATAAATTGAATACAGCCAGAGTGTGCATCAATGGCAAGTACATCTTCAACACCTCTAGAAGAGAATTCGTAGCTAATATTACCGGTGCCTGCAAAAAGGTCAAGAACTTTAAGGTCTGGAAAATAGTAGCTATTGTTCAAAATATTGAACAAGCTTTCTTTAGCCATATCTTTTGTAGGTCTAACAGGTAGTTTTTTAGGGGCCATTAAATGACGACCTTTATGTTTTCCTGATATGATGCGCATTATATAGTATTAATGAGGGTGAAATCTATTGAGCCTGTTGAAGGTTCTCCAAGTTTTAATAGTTGAGCTGCTGATGGTTCAAAAATGCTGATATGCTGAATATATGTATAGCAAAGTTGATAAGTTTCATCATCTTCTTCAACATCTCCAAATAGTTTTACAACTACGGTCTTTGGGTCTAATTCTAATTGCTCGATTACGAATAATAAGTAATAGACAAAGTCTTCTTTTGTTTGGTATTTAAAGCTGTTGTACAGAAGAAGTTTACGTTGGTTTAAAACGGTAATATCTAGTTGCTCTTTGTTCACATGTACAAAACATGTAATTTCTTGATTCTGTGTTTGGTTATTTAGCAAAGATTGTAATAACACTGTGCCATTATGCATAAAATCGAACTCGCCAAAAAGATCGTAGATGTAATTGTTAATGTTCACATAGGGCACATACACATTTACCAAATCATGATTTTCTACCTCGTCATAAGCTAAAACATCATTTGCTAATACCTTGGTATTGAATTTAAGGTATTCATTTAAATGATTAGGGTTGAATAATGATTTTGGCACCAGACCAAAAAGTGTATTTCTATGAACAGCAACTACTTCATCAAACTGCATGTTTTCTATATCATGCTTCTGAAAAAGCTTTTCCAATTCATCTTTAGCGGTCATCGGGTTTTTTTCATCAGAAAAATCGATTCTGTCAGAAATCAACAATTTTTGCGAAACAGTATCTGCTACACAAAAAGAAAGTCCATTCAAGCTAACCTGAATGGACAATTTTTTAAAATTTTTATCCGCTATATTTAAGCTACTATTTTTTAACTTTTTTGTCATATATGGAAGGCCAGTTACCGCTTGTGCTAACTTCATCTAAAGAACCTACATAAATAGTTGATCCATTTACTTCTTCTACACTTAAGGCTGCTTTTTCACGAGATAATAAATCTTTTGGCTGATCGTAAAGAACAACTTCTTTATCAACTTTTGCCTCAAAAACAGGAGCTTTATATCCACTTTTTTCTACAAATCCAGCTTTCATTGTAAACTTTTCACCATTTGCAGCTGTAGGTACATCCATTAAGTTTTTGTATCTAGTATCGGTTTTGAAAAGTGAATCTTTTACAGAAACAGTTCCTAATGTATCAATGATTTTCATTTCTTTCAACATATCAATACCGTATGCTTTGTCAAACTCCATGAAAGAAGAATCTCTCTGCTGGGTAATTACATATTTACCAGTGTCGATAAAACGAATAAGACTATTGAAGTCATTTGCGTATTTGCCATTCACAGTTTTGTAAGCCTCTTGAGAGTTTTTGATGTCTTTCAATTTGGCGATAACCTGCGAATAACGCTCTATTTTTACTTCTTTAAATTTGATTGGTCCAGTAATGGAGTTGTAAATAAAGTATCCTAAAGCGATACATCCAATCCAAAGTACAATTTGTATTATGGTCTTCATTTCGTATGTGTTATTTTTATTTAGTGGTCTTCACAAATCTACAATTTTTTTTTAATCGTAAAAGTTTTTAGGCTAAAAATCATCTTTATCTTTGAAGGCACATGAAACCAACGACACCCGCATCATTCTATAGTATACTAGAATCCAAATTTCCTCACACACCAACTGCCACACAATCAGTGGCTTTGCAAAAATTGGCTGAGTTTACACTTTCAACGGTCAAGGATGAAGTTTTTTTGTTAAAAGGTTACGCAGGTACCGGTAAAACTACTTTAATAGGCACTTTAGTAAACAGTTTATGGAAGGTTCAGAAGAAAGCTGTGCTCATGGCACCTACCGGGAGAGCGGCAAAAGTGATGTCAAATTATTCAAAAACACAGGCATTTACCATCCATAGAAAAATATATTTTCCGAAGAAACAAAGTGGAGGTGGAGTACAGTTTGTTTTGGCACCTAATAAACATAGGGATACTTTATTTATAGTTGATGAAGCATCTATGATACCGGATACAGCTGCAGATTCTAAATTATTTGAAAACGGTTCGTTATTAGATGACCTAATGATGTTCGTGTACTCTGGTCACAAATGTAAGTTGTTACTAATAGGAGACACCGCGCAATTACCTCCGGTACATTTAGTGTTGAGTCCAGCTTTGGATGGCGATAAACTTTCACTTAATTATAATAAAGAAGTGGTTCGTTTAGAATTGAATGAAGTAGTTAGGCAAGCAGGCGATTCAGGAATTTTAGCAAATGCTACCTTATTAAGAGAACAATTACAAAGTGAATTCTTTGAAGATTTTAAATTTGATGTAGATCCGTTCACTGATATAGTACGCTTAATAGATGGTAATGAAATTCAAGAAGCCATTGACAGTTCATACTCAGAAAACGGAAAAGAGGAAACGGCATTTATTGTACGCTCAAATAAACGTGCAAATCTTTACAATCAGAATATTCGAGAACGCATATTATTTTTAGAGAATGATATTGCCGTAGGCGATTTTATGATGGTGGTTAAGAATAACTATTATTGGTTGAAGCCAAGCACAGAAGCTGGT
This sequence comes from Maribacter sp. R86514, assembly GCF_044597005.1. Lineage (NCBI taxonomy): Bacteria > Pseudomonadati > Bacteroidota > Flavobacteriia > Flavobacteriales > Flavobacteriaceae > Maribacter > Maribacter sp. R86514. Next base: position 356,718 of record NZ_CP138999.1, read on the forward strand.
TTTATTGCAAACGGAGATATTATAGAGATTCTAGAAATATTTGATATCAAGGAGATTTTTACGTTCAAATTTGCAGAGGTTAGAGTGAAGATGGTAGATTACCCTAATATGCCACCTTTTGAAACCGTATTATTGTTAGATACCATAACGGCAGAATCTCCGTCGTTGTCTTATGAAGATGGTAATAGGTTGTATCAAGAAGTCATGAAAGACTTCGCACATGAAAGTTCAAAGTACAAGAAGTTTTTAGGGGTTAAGAATAACAAGTACTTCAATGGGTTGCAAGTAAAGTTCTCGTACGCCATAACCTGTCATAAATCTCAAGGGGGACAATGGAATACCGTTTTTGTAGAACAGCCATATTTGCCTAATGGGATAGATAAAGAATACTTGCGTTGGTTGTATACCGCGGTAACCAGAGCAAAGAGCAAGTTGTATCTTATTGGTTTTAAAGACGATTTTTTTCTTGATTAAGAAAAGGTTATTTTAGTAATTATTGATACAACAAAAAATTTCGCAAATAGTATATAGGATATGACAACAGATACGGTTTTAAGTATTTTTTTAGGGATAGGTTTAGCTGCATCTGTGGGTTTTAGGGTATTTCTACCCTTATTTGCTTTGAGTTTAGCTTCCTATTTTGGAGTATGGGAATTAAATGATAATTGGCAATGGATAGGAAGTTTGGTAGCTGTGCTAACTTTAGGTGTAGCTACATTATTAGAGATATTCGCCTATTTCATCCCTTGGTTCGATAATTTGTTAGATAGTATTGCAGTACCCTTGGCGGCAATTGCAGGTACAGCGGTTATGGTTTCAACAGTTGCAGATTTAGATCCAGTAATAACGTGGTCATTGGCTATTATAGCTGGTGGCGGTACAGCTACGGCAATTAAAGGGGCAGGGGCAACAGGAAGATTGGCATCTACAGCCACCACAGGTGGTTTGGCGAATCCGCTAATTACTACGGTAGAAACAGGTACTGCAGCTTTAGTATCGGTCGCCTCGATATTTGCACCTATCTTAGCAGCGGTTTTGGTCATAATCATTTTGGTTGTCATTTTTAGGATATACAGAAGCTTAAGACCAAAGGCAAAAACATAAAATAAAAGTAGTTGAAGAAAATAGCAATGATACCTGCCCGTTATGCGGCATCAAGATTTCCTGCGAAGCTAATGCAAGATTTAGCTGGTAAACCGGTCATTTTAAGAACATATCAAGCTGCAGTACATACCAAATTGTTTGATGAAGTATACGTGGTTACAGATAGTGAGGTAATCTATGATACTATCGTTAAAGCAGGTGGTTTGGCGATCATGAGTAAAAAAGAGCATGATTGTGGTAGTGATCGTATTGCAGAGGCCGTTATGCAGATGGATGTTGATATTATCGTAAATGTTCAAGGAGATGAACCGTTTACAGATAGGGAAAGCTTAGAAGGGGTGATGAAGGTTTTTGAAGATGATATTCATAAAGAAATTGATTTAGCTTCTCTAATGGTGAAAATTACAGATGAGGAAGAAATCAATAATCCGAATACGGTAAAGGTAATAGTGGATAATAGAGATTTTGCACTGTATTTTTCAAGGTCACCTATACCTTATCCAAGAGCAAAAAGTGACCACACCATATATTATAAGCACAAAGGTATATATGCTTTTAGAAAAAGTGCTTTAATGGATTTTCAAAGGTTACCTATGTTGCAATTGGAAGCAACGGAGAAAATCGAAGCCATTCGTTATTTGGAATACGGTAAAAAAATTAAAATGGTAGAAACGAATGTTCAGGGCATAGAAATTGATACTCCTGAAGACTTAAAGAAAGCTCAAGCAGCATGGAAATAAATTTTGACAGAATTAATGTAATCGGTTTTGATGCTGATGATACCCTTTGGGTAAATGAGACTTACTTTAGAGATACAGAAGATAAGTTCGCTAATTTATTGGAGAAGTATGAAACCAAGAATAAGATAGATCAAGAACTTTTTAGAACTGAAATAAAGAATTTAGATTTATACGGATACGGCATAAAGGGTTTTGTGCTTTCTATGGTAGAATGTGCTTTAGAACTTTCTAATAATCAAGTTTCATCCAAAACCATAAGTGCACTATTAGATTTGGGAAAAGATATGATTACCCAGCCCGTAGAATTATTGGATGGAGTAGAAGATGTTTTAAAAAGCTTAAATGATAAATACCGATTAATTGTCTTGACAAAAGGAGATCTTTTAGATCAAGAACGAAAACTAGAACGATCAGGATTATCGGAATATTTTCATCATGTAGAAGTATTGAGCGATAAAAAGGAAAAAAATTACAGTGATCTATTAGAGCATTTACAAATAGCGCCAAGTGAGTTTTTAATGATAGGTAATTCTCTGAAATCAGACGTTTTACCATTAGTAGAATTAGGTGCACGCGCCATACATGTACCCTTTCATACTACATGGGAACACGAAGAGGTAAAAGGACCGATAGAGAATAAGGGATACATGACAATTTCTACATTAACGGATATTTTGGAATATGTGTAATGGAGATGGACGTGAATAAACAATTGACATTGAAGAAAATACCAACAAAAGCATCGGAGGAGTTTAGAAATTTTCCAATGGTGCCAAGAGTAGTTTATGGAAAAGGAAGTTTTAATACCCTAGGCGATATTTTAATGCCAAAAAGAAAGCATTCAGAAGCACCAATGATTTATTTGGTAGATGATGTTTTTGAGAATACTGAACTTATAAGTAGGATACCAAGCATTTTTTGTGATCAGATTATATTGATTTCTGCAGAAGAAGAGCCCAAAACTGAACAAGTGGATGCTCTTGTTAAAATGATACAGGAAAAATTCACCGAATTGCCATCGGGTATTATAGGTATAGGTGGTGGTACTTTATTGGATTTAGCAAAAGCAGTGGCTATTATGCTAACCAATAAAGGTAGCGCATCAGAATATCAAGGGTGGGATTTAGTGAATAAGCAATCAATTTACCATGTAGGTATACCCACAATAAGTGGAACCGGTGCAGAAGTCTCAAGAACTACAGTGTTAATGGGTCCAGAAAAGAAACTGGGTATAAATTCGGATTATACCACTTTTGATCAGGTTTTGTTAGATCCAGAGTTAACTAAGGGTGTATTAAAGGAACAATGGTTTTATACAGGTATGGATTGTTATATACATTGTGTAGAATCTTTGAACGGAACATTTCTAAATGCTTTTAGTCAAAGTTATGGAGAGAAATCATTAGAACTTTGTAAAGAAGTATTTTTAGAAGATATAGAAGAATCGGAAAGTAGAGAGAAGCTGATGATGGCATCTTGGCATGGTGGTATGAGTATTGCATATTCACAAGTTGGCGTAGCACATGCTATGAGTTATGGTTTGGGTTACGTTTTAGGTGTAAAGCACGGAATAGGTAATTGTCTTGTTTTTCAATATTTGGAAGAATTTTATCCGGAAGGAGTAGAGGTGTTCAACAAAATGCTTGAAAAGCATCAAATAGTATTACCAAAACAGATATGCTCAAAATTGACAACCGCAGAAATGGATACTATGATTTCTGTTGCTATGGGTATGGAACCTTTATGGGAAAATGCGTTAGGGGAAGAATGGAAATCAATCATTACTCCTGAAAAGCTTAAAGCTATTTATCAAAAAATATAGTTTATATCATTTATTTAATCAGTAGGCTAATTAATATTATACCCTACAACTTAGTCTTATGCAGCAAATAGCAAAATTTATATATTACAAAATTCTAGGATGGAAACTGAATGGAAAGTTCCCTTCTCACTTAGATAAGTTTGTTGCTATTGTGGTACCGCATACCAGTTATTGGGATTTTCTATTAGGATTATTGATTCGTGCAGTTTGGCAAGAAGAAATAAATTACGTTGGTAAGAAAAGTTTGTTCAAGCCTCCTTTTGGCTGGTTTTTTCGATGGACAGGTGGAGCACCTATAGATCGTACCAAAACCAATGATACTGTAAAAGCTACCGCGGCCATATTCGGTGAACGAAAAAAATTCAGGTTAGCATTGTCCCCAGAAGGTACACGCAAAAAAGTAGAAAAATGGAAAACAGGATTCTACTATATAGCTAAAACTGCTAATGTACCTATTGTACTAGTTGCGTTTGACTATGGCAAAAAGGAAATAAAATTATCTGAACCTATTATCCCAACAGAAGATAAAGAAGCCGACTTTAAAAAATATCATGCTTTTTTTGATGGGGTAGCGGGGAAGCATTGAAAAGAGTAAAGTGTTATGTGTCTGGTAAATAAAAAACTTTTGAAGTTTAACAACAAATGTTGATTCAGCGACAATAGAATTCATAAACTAGCCTAGTCTAAAACAAAAAAGGGAGACCAACTAGGTCTCCTTTTTTATTATATAACTTGATAAAGCTTATTCCTGCATAGAGTGATATACGTTCTGTACATCATCATCTTCTTCTAGTTTTTCTAGAAGCTTTTCTACATCGGCAGTTTCTTCTTCGTTAAGTGCCTTTGTCACTTGTGGTATACGTTCAAAGCCTGATGATAAAATTTCAATTTCACGGTTCTCCAATTCTTTTTGAAGTGCACCAAAACTTTCAAAGGGTCCGTATATTAATATTCCGTCATCGTCTACGAAAACTTCTTCAGCGCCAAAGTCAATTAATTCTAATTCTATTTCTTCAGGGTCCAAACCTTCAGCTGGAATTCTGAAGTTACAGGTGTGGTCAAACATGAATTCAACAGAACCCGAAGTGCCTAAATTACCGTTGCATTTATTGAAGTAACTTCTAACGTTAGCAACGGTTCTAGTATTGTTGTCTGTAGCGGTTTCTACTAGAACAGCTATACCATGAGGAGCATATCCTTCAAAAAGAACTTCTTTATAATCACCAAGACTTTTATCACTCGCTCTTTTTATAGCGCGCTCCACATTGTCTTTCGGCATGTTGACCGACTTGGCATTTTGTATGACCGCTCTTAATCGCGAATTTGAATCAGGATCTGGTCCTCCTTCTTTTACTGCCATTACAATATCTTTGCCAATACGAGTAAAGGCTTTGGACATTGCTGACCATCTTTTCATTTTACGTGCTTTTCTAAACTCAAAAGCTCTTCCCATGGTAAATTATTTTAAACAAATGTACAAAAACGGTCAATGTTCAGAAATCATTGAATAAATTTCATGATTACCATTTTTAACTATTAGTATTGGTTATTAAAATTCACTTTCTATTATATCTTCTATAGTTCTAGCTAGAACAAAATCTTTTTCGGTAACACCATTGGCATCATGAGTGTTTAAACGAATATTCAGGGTGTTGTACACATTGCTCCAATCTGGGTGGTGATCTTGAGCTTCGCACTCAAATGCAATTCTTGTCATTACAGAAAAGGCTTCTTTGAAATTTTTAAATTCAAATGTGGTTTCTATGGCACCATCCACATATTCCCATCCGTCCAATTGACCCAAATAATCTGCTATTTGCTGGTCAGTAAATTTTTCCATTTCTTTCATAATTGCTGCTAATTTAAAACATGATGGTCAATAATATCTTGAAAAGTAAACTGTAAATTTTTAGGTAATGTATTGGTCTTTGGTAAAACTGCCAAATATCTATCTTCATTGGTAGTATATACCCTTTTGATTATTGGGTTAAAATTGCCAACACGTTCTAATATTTCTTTAATAAAATCTTCGTGATGTGTTAAGTCATTACTTCCTAAATGATAAATACCTGTTTTGTTTCTATTTATAAGATAATGAATTTGCTGGGTTAGCTTGTCATCATTAGAGACATTTAATATCAAATTAGGAAAGACCTCCACAGGTTCGTTAGCTATAATCGCTTTTTTCATATCCTTTACTCTTGGAGAGCTGTTACCAAAAACCATAGGAACTCTTAAAATAGCCATTTTATCTTTTGGTAACCTAAGCAGCATGTTTTCAATCTTAATTTTCAGTCTGCCATACACACTTTCAGATAAAGTCTTGTCCATTTCATAGGATGGATATTTACTATAGGCATCAAAAACATTGGCAGAGGATATAAAGTAAATTTTACAGTCTTCTTTTAAAACGTATTCTGCGATATGGCTATGTGCAATAACTAGGGCTGCAAAATTACCTCTTAATGCGGAAACTATAACCTGTGGTTTCAGTTCTTCTAATATTTCAACAATATCATCTTCCTCTAAATTATAATGTATAAATTGTTTGTTAGATGAAAAAGAATTTGCGGCATGACAATAGGTGCCATAGGTGTCAAAATAATTACAAAGCTCTTTGTAAATTGCATTACCTATGAATCCGCTTCCGCCAAGAATCAGTATTTTTTTAGAGTCTAATTTCAAAAAATAGAAAGTTCAGTTTCTGTGGTTAATTTTTCTAGGGCTAGCATTCCTAATTTAGAATTTCCTTTAGGATTGAGACCGGGAGACCATGTAGCTACACAGAATTTATTTGGTAGTAATGCTACAATACCGCCACCAACACCACTCTTGCCAGGTAAACCAACTTCAAAAGCAAATTCACCTGCTTCATCATAGAATCCGCATGTTAGCATTATGGCATTAATTCGTTTTACTTGAGATAATGTTAAATATGTTTTGTTTCTTCTACATTTACCATGATTCATGAAAACGTAGAATATATGTGTTAGCTGTGCGCAATTCATGGCAAGTGAACATTGATGAAAATAGAAGTCTAGTACAACATCTACTTCATTATTTAAATTGCCATAAGATTTTAATAAGTTGGCAGCTGCAAAATTTCGAAATCCTGTTTTCTTTTCGGAAAGTGCTACGGTTTCATCATAATCTATTGTGTTATCACCTGCAATATTCCTAACGTAGTTTAGAAAATCTTCTTTCGGATTCTTCAATTGTGAAACCAAGATATCTGCAATGACTATAGCGCCAGGGTTTATTAAGGGATTTCTTGGAATTCCGTTTTCTAATTCTAATAGCGATAGATGGTTAAATGGATCACCAGACGGTTCAACATCAACACGTTTCCAAACGTCTTCACCAATAAGGCTTAATGCCATAGATAATGTAAGAACTTTAGAAATACTTTGAATTGAAAATAGTTCGTTTGAATTTCCTGCAGAAAAGTCGTTCTGCAGATTGTCTATGAGGTGTATACCAAAATTATTTACATCTACTTTTGCTAACTCTGGAATGTAATCAGCAATTTCTCCCCTTTCCTTCTCATTGGATGCAGCTTCATTTATAGCGGTAAGAATGCGTTGAAAATCTATCATTTACTTTTTGTAAAATGGTAATTTAACTATAGTTGCAGATACAGCTTTCTTTCTTATTTGAATATTGATTTTACTACCTACTTCCGTAAATATCGGTGGAACATACCCTAGTCCGATTCCGGTTCCCATAGAAGGCGACATCGTACCAGATGTTACAACACCAATAGTTTTTCCGCTACCATCAACTATATCATAACCATGTCTTGGTATGCCACGTTCATCTAATTCAAAAGCTACTAATTTGCGTTCTGGACCGTGTTGCTTTTCTTTTGCCAAAGCCTCAGAGTTTACAAACTCTTTGGTGAATTTGGTTACCCATCCTAATCCGGCTTCGAAAGGAGATGTATTATCATCAATATCATTCCCGTAAAGGCAGTATCCCATTTCTAGACGAAGTGTGTCTCTAGCTGCTAGTCCTATTGGTTTAATTCCAAAATCCGCTCCGGCTTCAAAAACCTTGTCCCATATTTGTTTAACCTCTTCATTTTTACAGTAAATTTCAAATCCACCAGATCCAGTATATCCAGTTGCAGAAATAATCACATTGTCTATTCCTGCAAAATCGGCAACTTCAAAATGATAAAATTTTATATCGGCTAAATTAACAGAAGTCAAAGATTGCATCGCCTCAACAGCCTTAGGACCTTGAATGGCTAAAAGCGAATATCCTTCAGAGATATCTCGCATATCTGCTTTTAAATCTGTATTGTAAGATGAAATATGATTCCAGTCTTTTTCAATATTTGAAGCGTTCACCACTAGCAAATATTGTTCTTCTTTAATTTTATAAATGATAAGGTCATCTACTATACCACCAGTTTCATTAGGTAGGCAGCTATACTGAGCTCTACCAATGGTCAATTTAGATGCATCGTTAGAAGAAACTTTCTGAATCAAGCCTAATGCATTTGGTCCAGAAATTAAAAACTCGCCCATATGCGATACATCAAAAACCCCAACAGCATTACGAACTGTTTCATGTTCGGCATTTACACCTTCGTATGAAACGGGCATGTTGTAACCGGCAAATGGTACCATTTTGGCACCAAGTGATTCGTGTGTTGTGGTAAGCGCAGTATTTTTCATCTTATTCTATTTATTAGCGATACAAATTTATCGAAAATAAATAGAAGCAAATGTGGCTAAACCTTGATTTGGGAAAATATTGTAACCTTTAATTAGGGTCTACGATTTTAATAGAAAATCTTTGAGTCCTTCATAGGTTGAAATCTTAATTGATTTTTTCGTTTTACCCATTACTTTTTCAATTTGTGTTGGGATTTCCAATTTCTCATTTAAGGTTTCCTCAACAATATCCAAAAATTTAACTGGGTGTGCAGTTTCTAGGAAAATACCATAAGTTTCAGGGTGCGTTTCTTGATATTTCTTTAGACCCAAGTAACCTACAGCACCATGAGGATCGGCAATGTATCCGTTGATATTATAAATTTCCTTTAAGGCTTCTTTTGTTTGATTGTCATTAAAAGGATAGGAGGAAAGGTTCTCTTTTAATGCTTCAAAATTATCTTGAAACAAATGCCTGATTCTTATGAAATTACTAGGGTCGCCTACATCCATAGCATTGGAAATTGTAGCTGTTGATGGTTTAGGAGTGTACTCTTTTGTAAGCATAAACTGAGGTACGGTATCGTTAACATTCGTAGAGGCTACAAAATGTTTTACAGGCATTCCTAGACGTTGAGCTACTAATCCTGCGCAAATATTACCAAAGTTACCTGAAGGAACAGAAAACACTATTTCTTTACCTTTTGATTTCGCTTGCTTGTAAGCAAAAAGGAAATAGAATAATTGTGGCAACCAACGGGCAACATTAATGGAATTTGCAGAAGTCAACTTCATATTGTCCAGAAGTTCTTTATCTAAAAAAGCATTTTTAACCATAGCTTGGCAGTCATCAAAAGTACCATCTACTTCTAAAGCAGTAATATTTTTACCCAAAGTAGTTAGTTGTCTTTCCTGAATATCGCTCACTTTTCCGCTAGGGTAGAGTATAATTACGTTCACACCTGCTACTCCTAAAAAGCCATTAGCTACTGCGCCACCAGTGTCACCAGAAGTAGCTACAAGTACGGTAACCTCATTTTTTGTAGACCTGGAAAAATAACCTAAACATTGCGCCATAAAACGAGCACCAACATCTTTAAAAGCCATCGTAGGACCGTGGAATAGTTCTAGTGTGGCAATATTCTGTGTGATTTCAACTACCGGAAAATCAAAGTCCAATACCTCTTTTAAAATGTCTTTTAACACATCGTCAGGCACTATACCTTCTACAAATTGTTGTATTGCCTTAAATGCAATTTCTTCGTTAGAGAAGTTCTCTATGTTCTCGAAAAAAGAATTTGGTAGTGGGTTGATTTTTTCAGGAAAGTACAAACCTTTATCAGGAGCAATACCATTAATTACGGCGGTATCAAAAGAAACCTGAGGCGCTGAATTATTTAAACTATAGAATTTCAAGCTGAATATTTTTAAATGTTATGATTGTAGTGATGTCCAACTTATAATAGTTTAACACCTTCCATATTAATTTTTGATACGTGTATTTCGTAAGCAATACCGATTTTATCGTAAACGGTTTTCATTGCATCACCAACTTTTATAGCTGTTTCGTTTCCTTTGCTAAACGCAAAAATTGATGGTCCAGATCCTGAGATGCCAGAGCCTAAAGCACCGGCTTCTAAAGAAACTTTTTTAACTTCATCAAAACCGGGAATTAAGATAGAACGGATGGGTTCTACAATATAGTCTTCTAAAGAACGACCAATTAAGTCGTAATCTTCTTTGAACAACCCTGCAACCAAGCCACCTACATTACCCCATTGTTTAATTCCGGTTTCCATAGAAATAGTAGTTTTTAAAATCTTTCTAGAATCTGAAGTTTTTATTTCTATTTGCGGATGAATTATGGTTACATATAATTCTGATGGTGCGGGAATGTCAATCACGTCTAACGGACTATAGCTACGTACAAGTGTAAAACCACCGAATAGGGCAGGGGCTACATTATCTGCATGAGCAACATCACTGGCCAAACGTTCACCTTCCATGGCAAATTTCACCAGTTCGGTCTTACTAAATGGATTTCCCAATAAATGGTTCATTGCCCATACGGCACCTGCAGAACTAGCGGCACTACTACCAATACCACTGCCTGGTTTTATTTTTTTATCTATTTCAATTTCAAATCCCCCATCATAATCAGACGCCAATAAAAAAGCGTTTCCGGCTACACCAGCTACGTTGTTTAAAGTTTCTTTTGGTAGATCTTGCCCGGTAAGTTTAGTAATGAAAATACCTTTTTTAGATACTTTTCTAACGACCATGTCATCACCGACCGAGTCTAGGGCAACACCTAGAACATCAAATCCGCACGAAACATTTGCAACCGTTGCTGGGCAAAAAACTTTAATTTCATTCTGGTTCATAATGAATATATTATTTATGAAATTTAGAAATTACCAATACGTATGATATCCGCAAATATACCTGAAGCCGTTACAGCTGCACCAGCACCAGCACCTTTAATGATCATTGGCTGGTCTGGGTATCTTTCAGTATAGAATAAAACAATATTATCGCTACCCTCTAGGTTGTAAAAATCGTGTCCCCTAGGTATTTCCTGTAAACCAACACTAGCCTTGCCATTATCAAATTGAGCAACATATTTCAATTTGCTATCTGCATTTTTTGCGCTGGTAAATAGAGATTGAAAATGAGCTTCGTTTTGTATTAAAGAAGCAAAGAACTCATTATTATTAGCTGTGTTTAAACTTTCTTCAGGTAAGAATGGATTGTTGGTAATGTCGCTGATTTCTAATTGATTTCCACTCTCACGAGCTAAAATTAATATTTTACGCATTACGTCAACTCCACTTAAATCAATTTTTGGATCAGGTTCCGTATACCCCTCTTCCTGAGCTTGTTTTACCACATCATGAAAGGTAGTTTTGTCATTGAAGTTATTGAAAACAAAGTTCAAGCTACCAGATAATACAGCCTGAATTTTCAATATTTTATCTCCTGATGCAATCAGATGTTTTAACGTATCAATAATTGGTAAACCGGCGCCAACATTAGTTTCGAATAAGAATGGCGCGTTATAAGTTCTTGCCAATGATTTAAGATTTGAATAGTTCTCGTAGGCAGAAGAACATGCAATTTTATTACAAGTAACTACTGATATGCTATTACCTAAATATTCGCTATATGTTTTGGAAACCTCTTCACTTGCTGTGTTATCAACGAAGATGCTATTTCTATAATTTAAACTATTTACTAATTCTAAAAACTTGACCTTATCGGCTTTTTCACCTTCGGCAAGTTTGGCTGACCAATCATTTAAGTCTATTCCTTTTTCATCAAAAAGCATAGTTCTAGAATTAGACATACCAATTACTCGAATATTCAATTTTAAATTCTCTTTCAAGAATTTACGTTGCTCTTTAATTTGCTCTAAAAATTTAGCTCCAACATTACCAACACCCATTACAAATAGGTTTAATTGCTTAATGTTTTCTTCAAAAAACTCTTCGTGCAATGCATTTAGTGCTTTTTTTACATCCTTTTCATCTATTATACACGAAATGTTTCTTTCAGATGCACCCTGCGCAATGACTCTAATATTTACATTGTTTTTACCAAGAGTGCTGAACATTTTACCGCTCAATCCTTGATGGCTTTTCATGTTATCACCAACTAGCGCAACAATGGCTAAATCTTTTTCAGGAATTACTTCTTTTATGCGACCTCTTTCAATTTCATATTCAAAGGCTTCATTTACTATGTGTACTGCATTTTCAACATCGTCCGCAGATATGGCTACACAAATGGAATGTTCAGAAGAAGCCTGTGTAATTAATACGACACTAATATCCGCTTGTGAAAGTACTTCAAAAAAACGTTTAGAAATCCCTGGTATTCCTACCATTCCTGGTCCTTCTAAAGATAACAAGGCAATATTGCCAATATGGCTTATTCCACGAACGGTCTTTCCTTTTTCGTTTTTAGATTTTGTAATTAATGTTCCTGCTTCATCAGGACTAAAGGTGTTCTTAATAACAATGGATATGCCTTTAGATAATACGGGCTGTATTGTAGGTGGGTAAAGTACTTTAGCGCCAAAATGAGAAAGTTCCATTGCTTCCTCATAAGAAATATGTGGTATAGCTTTGGCTTGTTTCACCATTTTTGGATTGGCAGTGTACATTCCGCTTACATCTGTCCAAATTTCTAGAACATCCGCATCAATGGCGGCAGCATAAATTGCAGCAGTATAGTCAGATCCACCTCTGCCTAGTGTAGTAGAAATTCCTTCTTCAGAAGTAGCTATAAATCCAGGGCAAACAGTTATTTTTTTATTTGAAACTTTAAAATAATCTACGCAGTTAGCATTGGTTTTTGCAAAATTGACCACATTTTTACCGTTAAGCTTATGCGTGATTATAAGCTCTCTACTATCTTTAAACTCAGTATCCAGTTTTTCACTTATTAGATATTCGCTAATAATATATGAAGATAGAAGTTCGCCGTAGCTAACTATTTTGTCAGATAATTTCGGAGTTATTTCTCCGATAAAAAAGGCGCCTTCTAAAAGAGTTTCCAATACATTGAACTCGCTTTTTACTTTGCTAAGTACCTTGCTTTGTGCTGTAACCGGCATAAGCTCTTTAATGGTAGAAAGATGTCTTTCTTCTAATGTGCTTAGAATCTTTTTATAGGATTCATCTTGGACAGAAGCTAAGGATCCAGCCTCTAGTAAAAGATCCGTTACACCACCTAATGCAGAAACAACCAGAATTATAGGGTCGTTGTACTTAGAGATGATATTTTTAATTTTAATTATATTTTCAGGTTTGGCTACAGATGAACCACCAAATTTTAGAACTTTCATGATATGAAATATTGACTTTGTAATTTAAGATATGGTGTAATTAAACACGGGTACGGAGATATATAGTATTTAACCCCTAAGGGTGAAACAAGCCGTAGTTGTACCATAAGTAATAGTAGCTGAAGTGAAATCGAATGTTATGTCTGTTTTATAGCAGTCCATAAATACTAATGGTTGAAAATCAAAAGTAGTACATTTGATAACTTAAACAAATCATTCCACAATTTTTTACGGAATAGTTATTTTTTAGATATAAATACAATAAAGAATGAAATTATATAGCGCAAAACAGATTTATAAAGCAGATCAGATTTCTATTAAAAAAGAGGAAATAGAAAGTAATGAGTTAATGGAACGTGCTGCTTTACAACTCTTCAATTGGATGCATTTACGTATGCAAGGAGCTCCCGTTAAAATACATTTATTCTGTGGAATTGGTAATAATGGGGGTGATGGTATTGCCCTTGCCAGGCATCTAGTAGACCATGGTTATAATGTAGAAGTATACGTTATAAATTACAGTGAAAAGCGATCAAAAGATTTTCTGATAAATTTAGATAGATTGAAAGATCGTAAGGTATGGCCTCATTTTATGAATTGTGATGATGAGCTACCAGAAATTGGCAGGGAGGATATTATTGTAGACGGAATTTTTGGAATTGGATTAAATAGAACACCAGACGCTTGGGTGACAAAAGTAATTCAGTATTTAAATAATTCTCAAGCTTTTATTCTATCTATTGATATTCCGTCAGGATTATTTACAGATAAAGGTCCCGAAGATTTTGAATCTATAATAAAGTCAAATTATGTATTAAGTTTTCAAACTCCAAAATTGGTGTTCTTTTTACCGGAAACAGGTAGGTATATTGAACAATGGGAGGTTTTGGATATAGGTTTGGACCCAGAATATCTAAGAGTTACGGAAACCGATTATGAATTAATAGGTAAAAATGAAGTGCTAACTTTATATAAATCTAGAGAAAAATATGGTCATAAAGGTACTTACGGACATTCATTACTAATTGGTGGTAGTTATGGTAAAATGGGTTCCGTATGTCTTTCATCTAAAGCGGCATTGTATTCAGGTAGCGGTCTTGTAACGTCATATGTTCCAAAAATAGGATATAACATTTTACAAACCTCATTGCCTGAAATAATGGTTTTAACGGATACGGATGAAAATGAACTCACGGATATTAAGTTTGATTTAGAGCCGTCAGTTATAGGAGTAGGTGTTGGTATTGGGACAAGTGAACCTACAGTGAAAGCCTTATCTAATTTTTTAAAAGGTAATAAGGCATCATTAGTAATAGATGCGGATGCGCTAAATATTCTTTCTCAGAATAAAGAGTTATTAAAAGATTTACCTGAAGATGCTATATTAACTCCGCATCCAAAAGAGCTAGAACGATTAATTGGAAAATGGAAAGACGACTTTGAAAAATTAACCAAGGTCAAAAAGTTTTCAAAAAAATATAAGTGTATAATAGTTATTAAAGGTGCACATACCATTGTGGTTCAGAATTACAAAGGTTATGTAAATACAACCGGAAACCCCGGTATGGCTACTGCAGGAAGTGGCGATGTCTTAACAGGTGTGATTACAGGTCTAAGAGCTCAGGGTTATCCTGCTTTAGATGCTGCAATATTTGGAGTCTACTTGCATGGTAGAGCCGGTGATATTGCTGTAGAATCTACAGGTTTTCAATCTTTAACAGCTTCTCATCTTATAGATAATATTGCTGGTGCATATTTGGATTTATTTAAAATACCTGAACAACCTGTAGTGGAGGAAGAAAATCAATAAAATTGATTCTTATTAAGAATTAACTCTTCTTTTAACCCATTTTAATGCATTGTCAAATTCAATGAAAAACTTCATTGGTTTTTTATAAAACAGTTTTTCAATCTTAAAGTTATGCATATCTATCTCTTTTACTGATACGATTGCAAAAGCTTTAAGGTTGTCTAATTGCTTAAGGTAGTTATATATAGTAGGGTCTATGGCAAAAGAATTTTTACGTAAACTTATAAAACCAAAGTTTCTGTCTCTAAAATGAATTTCAGATATACCGATAATCTGATACGCTCTTTCTAAAGTTAGTGTAGCTCCCTCGTCAAAGATGGATACCATATAATTATCATAAACTTGAATTTTTCCGGTTTCTAATTCGTACTCCCGCACAATTACCTTTTTCTTGGTAGATCCTAACTTCATTCTTCTTGTATTATATAGTGTGTCTGAAGCGAAAGTAAAAGGAACTGCATTTTCTGGGTAAATTTTTAGTTTAAACGCGAAAATATCGTTCATACTGCGTATACCTACCAATCAGTGTATTTGTATTCTTACAATTGAGATTGAATTGTACGAAAAAGGAGCCCTACAGAGGGCTCCTTATATATATGATAGTAAAGTAAGAATACCTATGGTTTAGGTGATTCTTCCTCTGCTTTTTCAATTTTTATAGTCAATTCTTCACTTTTCTTATCAAGATCGATATAAATACTATCTCCTTCTTTAAGTTTTGAATTCACTATTTCTTCCGCAAGTGCATCTTCAATATATTTTTGAATTGCTCTTTTTAGCGGTCTAGCTCCATACTGTTTGTCAAAGCCTTTCTCTGCAATATAATCCTTAGCTTCGTCAGTAAGGTTCAAGTGATAACCAATATTCTTGATTCTCTTGAATAACTTCGCTAATTCAATATCAATGATCTTGTGAATATCTTCTCTTTCAAGAGCGTTGAAAACAATTACATCATCAATTCTATTTAAGAATTCAGGAGCAAAAGCTTTTTTCAGAGCATTTTCAATAACACCTTTTTGATGTGCATCTTCTTGTGACTTTTTGGCAGCCGTACCAAAACCGACACCTTGACCAAAGTCTTTTAACTGTCTAGCGCCAATATTAGAAGTCATTATAATAATGGTATTTCTAAAATCGATTTTACGACCAAGACTATCTGTTAAGAAACCATCATCCAATACTTGTAACAACATATTGAATACATCTGGATGCGCTTTCTCAACTTCATCAAGCAGAATTACAGAGTAAGGTTTTCTTCTAACTTTCTCAGTTAATTGACCACCTTCTTCGTAACCAACATATCCTGGAGGTGCACCAACTAATCTAGAGATGGCGAATTTCTCCATATACTCACTCATATCTATACGAATAAGTGCGTCTTCAGAATCAAAAAGTTCTTTAGCCAAAACTTTTGCCAATTGTGTTTTACCAACACCTGTTTGACCTAAAAAGATAAACGAACCAATTGGCTTGTTTGGATCTTTAAGTCCGGCTCTATTACGTTGTATCGCTTTAGAAACCTTGGCAACCGCATCATCTTGACCAATAACGTTAGATTTAATAAGTTCAGGTAAACCTGCCAACTTATTACTTTCTGTTTGTGCAATTCTATTTACAGGAATTCCACTCATCATAGAAACAACATCTGCAACATTGTCTTCACTAACGGTCTCTTTGTTAAGCTTGCTGTCATCTTCCCAGCGCTCTTGAGCGATGGCAAGTTCCTTTTCTAGACTTTTTTCGTCATCACGAAGCTTTGCGGCTTCTTCATATTTCTGCTTTTTAACAACACTGTTCTTAAGCTCACGTACATCTTCTAATTTCTTTTCCAATTCAAGAATTTGTTTTGGAACATCCATATTTACAATGTGTACACGAGAACCAGCTTCATCTAAAGCATCAATAGCTTTGTCCGGTAAAAAACGATCAGTCATGTATCTATTGGTCAACTTAACACAAGCTTCAATAGCTTCATCAGTGTAGGTTACATTATGGTGATCTTCGTATTTACCTTTTATATTGTGTAGAATTTCAATGGTCTCATCAACTGAAGTTGGTTCAACGATAACTTTTTGAAAACGTCTTTCTAAAGCACCGTCCTTTTCAATATACTGTCTGTATTCATCTAGGGTAGTGGCGCCAATACATTGAATTTCACCTCTAGCTAATGCTGGTTTAAACATATTGGAAGCATCTAAACTTCCGGTAGCTCCACCTGCACCTACAATAGTATGAATTTCATCAATGAATAAAATAACGTCATCATTCTTTTCTAGTTCGTTCATTACTGCTTTCATGCGCTCTTCAAACTGTCCGCGGTATTTTGTACCGGCAACTAAAGAAGCAAGATCAAGTGTAACAACTCTTTTATTATAAAGAATTCTAGAAACTTTTTTATCTATAATTCTTAAGGCAAGACCTTCTGCAATGGCACTTTTACCCACGCCAGGCTCACCTATAAGTAATGGGTTGTTCTTTTTTCTTCTACTAAGAATTTGAGAAACCCTTTCTATTTCTTTTTCTCTACCAACAACTGGGTCCAATTTATTTTCCTCAGCCATTTGGGTAAGGTCTCTACCAAAATTATCTAATACGGGGGTTTTAGATTTCTTGGTACCTTTTTGACTAGAAGATGCACCGAAAGTACTTTCTTTACCTTCGTTCGTATCTTCAGAATCACTAGGGAAAGATTCGGCCGTTGGGCCGTCTACCATATCGTCATCGCTTGTAATCATAAATTTAAACTGTTCCTTAACTCCGTCATAATCCACCTTTAGTTTATGTAAAAGCTTCGTAGTAGGGTCATTTTCATTTCGAAGGATACAAAGTAAAAGGTGTGCTGTATTTATAGAAGAACTTTGAAAAAGTTTAGCTTCTAGAAATGTGGTTTTCAATGCACGCTCTGCCTGCCTTGTTAGGTGCAGATTCTTTTTATCTTTTTGTACGCCACTGGCGTTAGGGTTAGAAGGACTAAGTATTTCTACTTTTCTACGTAGGTGTTCCAGATCAACTTCCAAAGCATCTAAAATGCTTATAGCCTTCCCGTTTCCATCTCTAAGAAGCCCTAGCATGAGGTGCTCGGTACCGATAAAATCGTGACCAAGTCGCAATGCTTCCTCCTTGCTATAAGCAATTACATCCTTAACTCTTGGGGAAAAATTATCATCCATATACTATATTATCTACTATAAAATTACTAAATATGATTCAATCAATGGCAAATACCGTACCTATAATCGTTAAAGTTATTGTAAAACCCATTAAATGTGGCTTTAATAGTGTCCAAATACTGATAAAAAGTAAAAATTAACATAACTATGCCAAGTGTTAATAAAAAATAATATTATTAAATCCACTTATTCTTAAAACGCTCAGGATTTAAGTATATTGGCATGCTTTTTTACTAATTAAAAAACAGAAGATTTTAAAATGGCTGACGGTGAAAAATTGATTCCCATTAATATTGAAGAGGAAATGAAATCTGCCTACATTGATTACTCAATGTCGGTCATTGTGTCACGAGCCCTGCCAGATGTCAGGGATGGATTAAAACCCGTACACAGAAGAGTTCTTTTCGGAATGCATGAATTAGGAGTTAGAAGTAATAGCTCACATAAAAAATCTGCACGTATTGTTGGGGAGGTTTTAGGTAAGTATCACCCACATGGTGATACTTCGGTATATGATGCCATGGTGCGTATGGCTCAAGAATGGAGTTTGCGTTACATGTTGGTAGATGGTCAAGGTAACTTTGGTTCTGTTGATGGTGATAGCCCTGCGGCAATGCGTTATACGGAAGCCCGTATGCGTAAGATTGCAGACGATATGCTAATTGACATAGAAAAGGAAACCGTAGATTATCAATTGAATTTTGATGACTCTTTAAAAGAACCGACGGTTCTGCCTACAAGGGTGCCAAGTTTGTTGGTGAACGGTGCATCTGGTATTGCTGTAGGTATGGCGACCAATATGCCACCACATAACTTATCTGAGGTAATAGATGGTACGGTTGCGTATATAGATAATAACGATATTGAGATAGATGAGCTTATAACACATATTAAAGCACCGGATTTTCCAACTGGTGGTACTATTTATGGTTATGATGGTGTAAAAGAAGCTTTTCATACAGGAAGAGGACGTGTAAAAATGCGTGCAAAAGCAACTTTTGAAGAAGTTCAAGGTCGCGAATGTATTGTTGTTACCGAAATTCCTTATCAGGTCAATAAGGCAGACATGATTAAGAAAACTGCCGATCTTGTCAATGATAAAAAATTGGAAGGTATTGCCAATATTAGAGATGAATCCGATAGAAACGGTATGCGTATCGTTTACATCTTAAAGAGGGATGCTATTCCTAATATTGTGTTGAACATGCTGTTTAAATATACGGCATTACAAACATCTTTTAGTGTCAATAACATTGCATTGGTCAATGGAAGACCTCAATTGTTGAATGTCAAGGAAATGATTCATTATTTCGTTGAGCATAGACATGAGGTTGTCGTTAGGCGTACGCAGTTCGAATTAAAGAAGGCTGAAGATCGTGCTCATATCTTAGAGGGTTTAATTATTGCATCAGATAATATCGATGAGGTAATTGCTATAATAAGAGCCTCTAAAAACGCTGATGAAGCAAGGGCAAATTTAATAGAACGTTTCAAATTAAGTGAAATTCAAGCGAAGGCAATCGTAGAGATGAGACTTCGTCAACTTACTGGTCTGGAGCAAGATAAGTTAAGAAGCGAATATGATGAAATCATGCTTCTTATTGCAGATTTAAAAGATATTCTTGATAAGAAGGAGCGTAGAATGGACATCATTAAAGATGAGCTTCTTGAGATTAAAGGTAAATATGGAGATGAAAGAAGGTCTGTAATTAACATTGCAGGTGGTGATCTTAGCATGGAAGATATGATTCCAGATGAGCAAGTGGTTATTACTATTTCTCATGCGGGTTACATTAAAAGAACTCCTTTAAGTGAATACAAAACACAAAATAGAGGTGGGGTTGGTCAAAAAGCATCTTCTACAAGAAATGAAGATTTCTTAGAGCATTTATTTGTAGGTACCAATCACCAATATATGCTGTTCTTTACTCAGAAAGGCAAATGTTTCTGGATGCGTGTGTTTGAAATTCCGGAAGGAAGTAGAACATCAAAAGGACGTGCAATTCAGAACCTTATAAATATTGAACAAGATGATAGTGTAAAAGCTTTTATTTGTACACAAGATTTAAAGGACGAAGAGTACATCAATGCGCACTATGTTATTATGGCTACTAAGAAAGGTGTTGTTAAGAAAACATCTTTAGAGCAATATTCAAGACCACGTCAAAATGGTATAAATGCCATTACCGTTCGTGAAGGAGATGAATTGTTAGAGGCTAAATTAACTACAGGTTCTAGTGAGATTTTCTTAGGACTTAAATCTGGTAAAGCAATTCGTTTCGAAGAAAGTAAAACCCGACCAATGGGTAGAAATGCTTCTGGTGTTCGTGGTATTACTTTAGCAAATGACGAGGATGAGGTAATCGGTATGGTTTCCGTTCATAATTTTGAAGATGAAATATTAGTTGTTTCGGAAAAAGGTTATGGTAAGCGATCAAGTATTGATGATTATAGAGTTACCAATAGAGGAGGTAAAGGAGTTAAGACTATTAGTGTAACCGATAAAACGGGCGGACTAGTAGCAATTAAAAACGTTACCGATTCTGACGATTTAATGATTATCAATAAATCTGGAATTGCAATACGTATGAGCGTAGAAGATTTACGTGTAATGGGTAGAGCAACACAGGGCGTTAGGTTGATTAACATTAAGGGTAACGACTCTATTGCTGCAGTAGCGAAGGTTATGAAGGATGAGGATGATTTAGAAGAAGCTGAAATACTTGATATAGAGGTAAATGCTGAAGATGGCACGGAGATTGATACTTCTGATTCCGAAGAAAGTACAGACACGGATAGTCCTGAAACTGAAGGGTAACATTGTTTAAAAGTAAACACTAATAATTAATATATTAAAAATGAAGAATAGATTATTACTTGTAGCGGCACTGACATTTACAATGGTCGGTTTTGCTCAAAAAAATGAAATAAAGGCTGCTGAAAAGGCATTGAAAGGTGGTGATGCTGCAACTGCACAAACAGCTTTGGAAGCTGCTTCAGGTACTATTGCTGCTGCCGATCAAAAAACACAAGCACAGTATTATTTTACAAGAGGTAAGATATATAACGACTTAGCTAAAAAAGGAAACAATGAGGCATTCGAAAAAGCTGCTAATTCTTTCAAAAAAGTAGTTGAGATCGAAGAAGCTTCCGGTAAGCAGAAATATACTTCAGAAACTAACCAATACATGGCTGCATTGACTGCTGATCTTGTTAATTCTGCAGTAAGTGACAATAGCAATAGCAAATTTAAAGAAGCTGCCGAGAAATTGTACATGAGCTACACGCTTAGTCCAAGAGATACATCTTACTTATACTATGCGGCAGGTAGTGCTGTAAACGGTGGGCATTATGAAATGGCATTGGACTATTATAACAAGCTTCAAGAAGTTGGTTATGATGGTGGTGGTATGGTCTACAAGGCTACAAACGCTGCTTCTGGTGAAGTTGAAGAAATGGATAAAGTTCAGCGTGATCTAATGGTTAAGTCTGGTACTTATTCTAATCCTGTAGATGAAAAAACACCATCTAAAAAAGCTGAAATCGTTAAAAATACTGCTTTGATCTACACGCAATTAGGTCAAGATGAGAAAGCTTTAGAGGCTTATCAAGCAGCAAGAAAAAACGATCCAGAAGATGTAAACCTTATTTTGAACGAAGCTAACTTGTATTTCAATCAAGGGAATAAGGATAAGTTTAAAGAATTGATGGCTCAAGCAATTGCATTGGCTCCTGATAATCCAGATTTACACTATAACGTTGGTGTAATTAGCATGGAGCAAGAGAATTATGAAGATGCTCGTGTATCTTATAAAAAAGCTATTGAGTTGAACCCTGAGTATACTAATGCTTACTTAAACCTTTCTACTACTTATGTAAACGAAGGTAACAAGTTAATTGATGAAATGAATTCTTTAGGTAACTCTAGAGCTGACATTGCAAGATATGATGAGTTAAAAGAAAAGAAAGATGGTTTGTTTAAGCAAGGTGCAGATGTATTGGAAGATGCGTTAAAGAGCAATCCAGAAAATGAAAATGTTATGACTCAGCTTAAAAATATTTATGGAGCAATGGGTGATAATGAGAATTTCATGAAAATGAAGAAGATGTTAGGGGAGTAATAATAAGCTCACCATTAAAATTAAAGGCCCTTTTAAAGGGCCTTTTTTTATACAATCTTTTTAATAACCCTTAATTGGTGGGTGTATGTTCTAAGATCGTTATTGTATATGCCGGTGTGATCTAAACGGTCAATTCTAACTTTTCCGTTCACATGAATTACATAATTATTTTTCATAATAATACCTACATGGTCAATTTCCCCCAGAGCATTATCAAAAAAAGCTAGGTCTCCTTCCTCACTTTCTTCTACAAAACTTAAGGCTGTACCTTGTTTAGATTGACTCTCTGCAGTTCTTAAAAGATGGTGTCCGTTTATTTTGTACACCATTTGTGTAAAGCCCGCACTGTCAATACCAAAAGGAGATTTTCCTCCTTTTAATTCGGGTGAGTTTAAATAAAGCAATGCTATTTTTACAAGGTTCTCTTTTGTTTGTGCTTTGTCGATAAGTTTACCATTAAAATGGTGAGGTAACGACTGAGTATCGGGTATACAAGATCCAATTAATATCGGTGTTAAAATATGATTAGCATCTTCTACAAACGATATTAATTCGGATACATGATTTATCACTTTGTTAGTCTCAATGTCATTAAACTCATCTTCAGATATAAAAGTCAATTGACTGTTCGTTATCCAACCTTCACATTTGTCGGCAACGGTCTTTATTCTAGACCATTTTTTTCTGCATTCGAGAACCTTATAATGTTCACCGAACAAAAGTTGGGTGATCAGTTCAGATGCCTCGTCTGGAGTACTTCTTACAGGAACAATGCTTAATTGACAAATACCGTATTGCATATACAAATTTTATGCGCCTATGCTTTTTCAACAATTATAGCTGAAGCACCTCCACCACCGTTACATATTGCGGCAGCACCTAGTTTAGCATTATTTTGTTCCAATACATTTAATAATGTAATTAAGATTCGTGCACCAGAGCATCCTAATGGATGTCCTAAAGAAACAGCGCCTCCGTTTACATTTACATTTTTGTCGTCTAGACCTAATATTTTCATATTGGCAAGCCCAACTACAGAGAAAGCTTCGTTAAATTCAAAGAAATCAATCTCTTCTAATTTTAGATTAGCTTTTGCTAAAGCTTTTGGTAATGCTTTTGCAGGAGCTGTAGTAAACCACTCAGGTTCATGAGCTGCATCAGCATAACTTTTGATTACAGCTAGTGGTATTAATTTTAACTCTTCCGCTTTTTCTTTGTTCATTAAAATCAATGCAGCAGCACCATCATTAATTGTAGAAGCGTTGGCAGCGGTTACCGTTCCGTCTTTTGAAAATGCAGGTCTTAAATTCGGAATCTTCTCAATATAAACATTGCTGAATTCTTCGTCTTTGGTAACCATTTTAGGTTCTCCACGTCTTTGTGGTACAGCTACAGGTATAACTTCATTGTCAAATTTTCCGTTTTCCCAGGCGTCTGCAGATCTTTTGTACGATTGTATGGCATAAGCATCTTGATCTTCTCTACTGAATTCATATTCGGTAGCGCAAGCATCAGCACAAACACCCATGGCATTCTCATCATACGCATCTACAAGACCGTCTTTTTGCATTCCGTCAATCAACGAAGAAGGTCCAAATTTAGTGCCGGTTCTCATATGAACATAATGTGGTATTAAGCTCATATTTTCCATGCCGCCTGCAACAATAATATCGGCATCGCCTAAAGCAATTGCTTGTGCACCCTGCATTACCGATTTCATACCAGAGGCACAAACTTTATTTATAGTTGTACAAGGAACGGTGTTTGGTATACCGGCAAATATAGCAGCTTGTCTAGCAGGTGCTTGACCTGTACCGGCTTGCACTACATTTCCCATTATTACTTCATCTACCAATGTAGGTGAAAGGTTGATTTTTTTCAATGCGCCTTCAATAGCAATTGCGCCTAGTTTTGGAGCGGCAACTGTTGATAATCCACCCATGAAACTACCTATTGGAGTTCTTACGGCTGATACGATAACGACTTCTTTCATGTTTTCAATTATTTGATTACACGAAATTACTAAATTCTATAGCAACCCAAGGGATATCGTTTCAATTACTAGTTATCAGTTTATAATTTTCTATTTTTGAAGAACCTAATACAATTTTCTTTTGGATAATCTTTACAAACAGCAATCGCTCATATTCAAGTATATACTCTATTTTGTAGCAGTTGCATTTATTGTGTTTTTCTTGCCTAAGGGAGGGAAGTTCAAATACGAATTTCAAAAAGGGAAACCTTGGCAGTTTGAAAATCTATATGCTCCGTTTGATTTTTCAATTCAAAAAACCGATGCGGAAATTGAAAAAGAAAAACAGGTTATTGAAAGTAATCAGTTGCCATATTATAGATATGATCAGGCTGAGGTAAGCAATGTTGCAAAAGAATTTGAACAAAAATTTGAAAATAAATGGGGTAGGGCTGCACTTGGTGATAATCAAAAATCGCGTTTAAAATACTTTTCTAAAGTGGTCTTAGATTCGGTGTACGCCAAGGGAATTTTACAAAATAATGGTAAGCAAGTTCAGCGGAATTATATTTATTTGGTTAAAGATAATGAAGCTAGAAAAGTTAGGGTTTCAGATTTCTATAGGGTAAACGAAATCAACAACTTGGTAAGTAAAGTTCTAGCAGAGAATAATTTAGCTGCTTTTGAAAAAGACACTCAGGCATTATTTTTTGATATTATTGCCCCCAATGTAAGTTTTGATAATAGTCTCACCCAAAAAGCTAGGGCAGAAGCTTTATCTAAATTATCATATACAAGGGGAACAGTAGATCAAGGAAGGTTGATCATTGCTAAAGGAGAAGTTGTAGAGGCAGAAAACCTTAAGATATTAGAGTCGTTAAAATCTGAATACGAATCTGAGTTATGGACGGCAAACAACTATTATTATATATTGATAGGGTATACTGTTTTGGTTGCACTAGTGCTTATTATGTTGTTTTTGTTTTTGAAAAAATACCGCAGAACCGTTTACGATAATAATGTAAAGGTCACTTTTATATTTTTCAATATTTTATTGATGGTATTTATTACCACTATGGTTATTAAGTACAATGATCAATTAGTGTTTGTTGTGCCGTTATGTATACTTCCGCTGATTTTAAAAACTTTTTTCGATGCTAGGTTAGGCTTGTTTGTACATGTATTGACCATACTGATTTTAGGTTTTGTAGTACCCAACAGTTTTGAGTATATATTTCTGCAGATTATTACAGGTATCGTTACAATTTTGACGGTATCTGAGCTGTATAAAAGAGCAAACCTATTTGTTAGTGTTGGTCAAATAACATTGATTTATATTATTGGATATTTAGCTTTTCATACCATACACGAAGGAGACTTAAGTGATATTGAATGGTACACATTGGGGCTTTTTCTGTTAAATGGTATGATTACCCTTTTTGTACAGCCCTTGATATATATCTATGAAAAAGTTTTCGGGCTGGTGTCAGATGTGTCCTTATTGGAGTTGTCAGATACCAATTCTAAGCTTTTAAAGGAATTATCTAACAAAGCACCAGGAACTTTTCATCATTCGTTACAGGTCGCCAATTTGGCTGAAGCAGCTGCTAATGAAATTGGAGCAAATGCTATGTTGGTTAGGGTAGGAGCATTATACCATGATATTGGTAAAATGAACGATCCTACTTACTTTACGGAGAACCAGGTGACGAATGTGAATCCGCATGATGAGCTTAGTCCTAAAGACAGTGCGCGTATTATAATAGATCATGTCATAAAGGGAATAGAGATAGCCAGAAAGAACAATATACCTGATCGTATTATAGATTTTATACGTTCTCACCATGGTACCACATTGGTATTTTATTTCTACATGAAACAGAAAGAATTAGAAGAAGATGTAAATGAAGAGGATTTTAGGTATCCTGGTCCGTTGCCATTCTCTAGAGAGACTGCAATATTAATGATGGCAGATTCTGTAGAAGCGGCATCAAAGAGTTTAAAGAATCCTACTTTTTTAATTATTGATGAGTTTGTAGATAAAATAATTTCGGGTCAAATGAAAGCAAATCAATTTTTGAATGCAGACATTACGTTCAAAGAAATAGAAACAATCAAGAAAATATTCAAACAAAAGCTCATAAATATTTATCATTTGCGAGTGGAATATCCTGAGTAACAGGGATGTATTTTTTTATTGAAAAAAAACATTAAAAATAGTTGTGTATAATCAGTAATACTTACTACATTTGCATCCGCTATTTAGAGCAACAGTTCATTGAAGAATTACTGGAGAGGTGCCTGAGTGGCCGAAAGGAGCGGTTTGCTAAATCGTCGTAGGTGGAAACATTTACCCAGGGTTCGAATCCCTGTCTCTCCGCAACAATATGTTGAGAGACATATTTTTTGATAACCAATTCGGGGTGTAGCGTAGCCCGGTTATCGCGCCGCGTTTGGGACGCGGAGGTCGCAGGTTCGAATCCTGCCACCCCGACCAATTTTAATTACCCTCGTAAATCATTTGATTTGCGAGGGTTTTTTCATTTTAAGGATGTTTGTTGTATTATTTGAAAAGTAAGCGCAGATATCTGTTAATACAGCTTAAGTACAGACGGTTAAACGCTTAAATTATAACTGACATTGCCAATTGAATAATAGAGATTATAAAAATCCGATAAAGATTAGCGTAGTTCATGTAAATCAAGAACTATAAATTTTCTGTAACGAAGGTTGATTCTTTGTTTTTCTATTATTCAGCATATATATCCATAATCTCAGCGCTAAACTTCTCTCTTATGACCCTACGCTTTAATTTAAGGGTAGGTGTCAATTCTGCAGCTGCACCATCTGCATGTACTGGTAGCCATTCTTGAGAAATAAGTTTAAACTTCTTAATTTGTTCTACGTGGCTAAATTCAGGGTTGTATCTATCAATTATTTTTTGATATCGCTTTAGTACCTTGGGGTGCTTTGCTATTTCATCTAAACTGGTCCAAGGAATATCCTTTTTATGGCAATAGCTTTTCAATGCTTCTACAGCAGGCACTATTAAAGCAGAGACAAATTTTTGTTTATCACCAATAACCATCATTTGTTCTACCAAGAACTCTTCTTTTATTCTATTTTCAATAGGTGCCGGTGCAACGTATTTACCGCCAGAAGTTTTAAGTAATTCTTTCTTTCTGTCAGTGATTTTTAAGAATTCTAGTCCCGTTGATCCTTTT
This sequence comes from Maribacter sp. R86514, assembly GCF_044597005.1. Taxonomy (NCBI): domain Bacteria; kingdom Pseudomonadati; phylum Bacteroidota; class Flavobacteriia; order Flavobacteriales; family Flavobacteriaceae; genus Maribacter; species Maribacter sp. R86514. The sequence continues at coordinate 384,191 of NZ_CP138999.1, forward strand.
ACAAGCATACCGATATCACCTGTACGAAAATATCTTTTGCCATCGATTTGGCAGAAAACTTGAGCATTTACCTCTGGTTTTTTATAGTAGCCCATCATTACACTAGGACCGTGGGCTAAAATCTCACCTTCACCTTCTCTGTAATCCCCGCCATCTTGGTCAATCACAATATCGACTCCATCAATAAGTGGACCTGCAGAGCCTAATAAGGCACCGCCCGGCTCCATAGTATTTACACTTAATGTCGGTGAGGTTTCCGTGAGTCCGTAACCTTCACGAATAGGAATTTTTGCTGCGCAGAAAACACGCATTATTTTAATTGGACAAGGCGCAGCACCTGTAATTACTGCTTTTAAATTTCCTCCAAGTGCTTCTCGCCATTTTGAGAAAATGAGTTTATCGGCAATTTTCCATTTCAATTTAGCGCCAAAAGATAAAGTTTGGTTCAATTCATAATCATCTGTTAATGCCAAAGCCCAAAAGAAGAGCTTCTTTTTTACGCCGTCTAAGGCTAGCCCTTTATTATAAATGGCTTCGTATATCTTTTCTAATAATCTTGGAACGGTTGTGAAGGTAACGGGTTTAACCGCAGCTAAATCTCCATTGGGTCCGCTTAAATTATCGGTGCCTGCAAAAAAGATTTGAGCGCTTTTATAGTAATATACTAAAGAAACTGTACGCTCATATATATGGCATAATGGTAAAAAACTTAATACATTTTCACCGGGTTTCGCCTGTAAATGTGTAGTTGTACTTTTTACTACGTGTAGTATATTTTTGTGTGACAACATTACCCCTTTAGGGTTTCCGGTGGTACCAGATGTATATATAATAGTAGCTAAATCTTCGCCAGTAATTTCTTTTTTGATTTTTTCAACTTCTACAAATAGGGAATCATTAAAAACATCTTGCCAGTAAGGTTTGTCGGTTTGCTTGTCAAATGTATAGATCTGCTTTAAAGTGGTTACATTTTTTTGTGATGCTTTTAATTTGGCGTACAAATCTCCGCCACCGCAAAAAGCTACTTTTACCTCGGCTTCGTTTAAAATATATTCATACTCGCCAACACTAATAGTAGGGTATAAGGGAATACTTATAATACCGGTCATTTGCATGGCAAAATCTAAAATCATCCATTCGGGTCTGTTTTTGTAAACTACCAACGCAACTTTGTCTCCTGGTTGTAGACCAAGGTGTAATAAGCCAGATGCCATATTTTCGGCAGCCTCTTTTACTTGCCGTGAGCTATACGATTGCCATTTTCCAGAGGCATCTCGACCATTTATGGAATTTTCTAATGGATGATTTTCAAGTTGATTGTATAAAAGGTCAAAGAGTCTGGTCATTGCTTCTGTTTGTTTTTGCTAGTTTAAAATACGAAAAATATTTAATAGATTTTATTTACATAACTATGATTATTAAGGGCTTATGAGAACATAAGGCTGATAAATTCTGCCACACAGGCTGGTTTTTCTGAACCTTCAATTTCAACGGTACAGTTCCATGTTACTTTTAATCCGGTATCGCCGTATGCTTCAATGTTGGCAATACTGCCTACTAATCGAATGCGGCTATCAACTAAAACGGGACTTGGAAACCGAACTTTATTCAATCCGTAATTAACCCCCATTTTAACTGACTTTACCGAAATAAGATCTTCTAACAATTTTGAAAGCATAGAAATCGACATAAAACCATGTGCCACAGGTTTTTTGAAAGGGGAGTGTTTGGTCGCTTTTTCAACATCTACATGAATCCATTGATGGTCTCCGGTAGCCTTTGCAAAGTCATTTATCATTTCTTGGGTAATTGTCAACCAATCACCTTCAGGAAGTGGTTTTCCCACTAGAGCTTTAAATGCCTCAAAATCTTCTATCTCTAATTTTGCCATACTATTATCTTGAAGTGCCACCATCTATGGTTAAACATGTTCCTGAAACAAACCGAGCTTCTTCAGATGCCAGGTATAGATATCCATAGGCAATATCAATGGGTTGTGCAACGGTCTTTAACGGGATACTTGCTTCTATAGCAGCAAAATGTTCTTTTGGTATTTTGGCAACCATATCTGTCATTGTGAAACCAGGCGCAATTGCATTGGCGGTAATTCCGTGTTTACCCAGTTCCATAGTCCATGTTTTTGACATAGCAATTACTCCTGCCTTTGTTGCGGCATAATTGGTTTGACCAAAATTGCCCCTTAACCCAACATTAGAAGCTGCACTTACTATTCTACCATATTTATTGGCTTTCATATAAGGTGCTGCGGCCTGGGTACATAAGAAGACACCTTTTAGATTTACGTTTACTACAGAATCAAATTCTTCTTCACTCATTTTTTCAAGAGTTTTATCTCTTGTGATCCCTGCGTTATTTATTAATATATCCAGTTTTCCGTGCTTTTCGTTTATAGATGCAAAAAGACTTTCAATAGCCGTTTTGTCGGTAACTGATACGGCGTAAAATTCTGCTTTACCGCCACTAGCGTTAATACCATCTGCTACGTTTTGCCCCTCTGTCAATAAATCAACTATGATTACGGTTGCACCTTCTTTAGCAAAAAGTTCTGATATCGCTTGTCCTATACCTCTAGAACCGCCTGTCACTACTGCTATTTTGTTTTCTAATCTCATGATGTTCTGTTTCGTTATTCTTATATTTTTAATAGAATTGTTATGTTAAGAATGCTTCGCTGTTTGGTACTTTCTCTTTCAGGTTTTAACAATCAATTTACCCTTCACTTTTCTATCGGTCATTTCTTCAAGTGCCGTGGCGGTATCTTTCAAATTATAAATGGCGTGGATATGTGGTTTTAGTTTACCTTCAGCATGCCATTTCATTAAAGCCATTGTATTTTGCATATTCGCTTTAGCATCTTTCATTGCAAAGGCGCCCCAAAAAACACCTACAATCGAAGCTTCTTTTAAAAGGGGAAGATTAAGCGGAATTTTAGGGATATCGCCTGCGGCAAACCCTACTACTAAATACCTGCCATTTCGTGCTATACCTCTAAAAGCGGCTTCTGAATATGTTCCGCCAACAGGGTCATATATAACATCTACACCTTTACCATCTGTTAATTCCTTTATAGAAGCTTTAAGGTCTTGTGTGGTGTAATTTATTATTTCATCGGCACCATATTTTTTACATAGAGCCAACTTGTCATCCGTTGAGGCTGCTGCAATAACTGTTGCACCCATAAGCTTTCCTACTTCAACAGCTGCCAAGCCTACACCACCAGAAGCGCCTAAAACCAAAAGTGTTTCTCCTTCTTTCAAATTACCTCTGTCTTTTAACGCATGATATGACGTACCGTAAGCCATCAAGAATGAAGCTGCAATAGGGAAATCCATTTGGGGAGGTTTTGGAAAGCATGCGTTAGAAGGTATCAGAACTTCTTCTGCCAAGCCACCATGTGCTACAAAACCAAATACTTCTTGACCCACTTTTAAATGCGAGACTCCCTCGCCAACTTCCTTAACGATGCCGGCTACATCACTACCCGGTGTAAAAGGCAATTCTGGTTTAAACTGATACAGACCTTGAATAATCAATGTATCGGGAAAATTTAATCCACATGCTTTTACTTCTACTAAAACTTCTTTTGCTTTCGGACTTAAATTATCGACTTCTTCTAGTGATAAAGAAGAAGGGGGACCAAATTTTTTACACCGTATTGCTTTCATACCTATTAAAATTCAAAATTTAAAAGTCAAACTCAACTACCAATTCAAATTCAAATTTCAGCTTTTGTCTTTCTGAAATTGATTTTTGTATTTGCTCTTGTATTTTATTATTTATTCCTCAATTATTTTCAACACCAATTTACCCATCTTGTCACCAGAGAAAAGCCGGCTATAGGTTTCGGGGAAATTTTCAATTCCCTCGTAGATGTCCTCTTTGCTTTTTAGTTTTCCTTGTGCCATCCAGCCACCTAAAATTTTAGCACCTTCAGCATATCTATCGGCATAATCAAAAACAACCATACCTGTCATGCTTGCTCTGTTTACTAATAAGGATAGGTAGTTGCTAGGGCCTTTCACTGCAGTTTTATTATTGTATTGTGATATGGCCCCACAAATAACTATTCTTGCGTTCATGCGCAATCTACCTAAGGCTATGTCAAGTATTTCGCCACCAACATTATCAAAATAGATATCTAAACCTTTAGGGCATTCTTCCTTCAATCGTTGTTTAACATCTTCATTTTTATAATCAATACAAGCGTCAAAACCTAGTTCGTCAACAACGTATTTGCATTTATCGGTACCGCCTGCAATCCCTACTACTTTACATCCCTTTATTTTTGCAACCTGCCCAACAATGCTACCAACGGCACCTGCTGCACCCGAAACTAAAACAATGTCACCTTCTTTTAATTTACCAACCTCTGTAATGCCAAAGTATGCGGTCATTCCAGGCATTCCTAAAGTGCCAATGTAAGTGGGTAATGGTGCCAGTTTTGGGTCTACTTTGTAATAGCCGTCTGCATTTGTAGCAATGTATTGTTGCACACCGGCATAACCGGCAACATAATCACCTACTTTGAATTCTGGGTGATTGTTAGCTTCTATTACCTGACCAACAGAACCCGCTCGCATTACCGACTTTATTTCCATAGGCGGTATGTATGATTTTGCTTCATTCATCCAACCGCGCATAGCAGGGTCAAGCGAGACATAATGTTGTTGTATCAATACTTCTCCTTCTTTTATTTTAGGGATAGGATTAGACACCAATGACCATGTAGAGGCATCTGCGTCTCCTGTTGGTCTTTTTACAAATAATAATTGTTTGTTCATGAGTTCGTTATTTTATGATCAATCTGATAAGAGTCAGAATCTGATTTACTTTTAATTTAAGAGTGTTGCTTGTTTATTTTTTTTTACTGGAAAAGCTTTCTACATAAGCTTTCATCTTTGCCCGTATTTCGGGTTTCCACCAAAGTTCTGCTGCTTCTTTTAGGGAGTTTTCTCCATTTGCATCTAATTTTTCAAGAAGATGTTTTCTGATTTTCGCTTTGGTATTTCTCCATATTTGCTGGTCTGCTTTCATGTAAAGGCGCATTTGCTTTTCAGCACGTTCCAAAACATTTTCTAACGGAACCAATTCATCTACCAAACCGGCAGAAAGCGCTTCTTTACCAGTTAACAATTTTCCCTCTAAAATATATCTGCTTGCTAATCCGTCACCCATCCAAAAGGCATAGACCTCTGTTAGGTTTTGACTAATCTGAATATTTACGGCAACCTCGTTGAGTCCTATAACATATTTTTCCCCATCTGCCATGTACCTATTATCACTGGCAACTGCTAAAACGCATCCTCCAGCAGGAGAATAACCGGTTATTGCAGATATAAGAGGTTTTTTAAATTGTACCAGTTCTAAATACAAACTACCAAAGGCGGAAAAGAAATCACTAATTTGATTTTTGTCATATTGAAATAGTTCAATTAAGTCTAGCCCTGCGGAAAAATAATGAGGTTGACCGGAAAGTATTACACCTTTTACCTGGTCATTTACAGCTATAGATTTGAAGGTTTCTCTCATTTCTGAAACCATTTCCGCATTAATGGCATTTACCTTTCCACGGTTCATTTGTACTATCGCGTACTCGTCTTTATATGTAATTTCTAATGTTTTCATAATTGTTATAAGGAAGTTCCTCCGTCTAGAGTTAATGTTTGTCCTGTCATAAATTTAGAATTATCAGAAGCCAGAAAACAAATGCCTTCTGCAATTTCATTGGCTTCACCAAATCTCTTCATAGGGATCATTCTTTTAAGCAAATCTCCCATGTCAGACCTAACGCTTAGCAGTTGATCCAATAGTGCAGAATGTGTGTAACCTGGGCAAACTGCGTTAATGCGAATATTTTTACTGCCATATTCCAAAGCTGCGGATTTCGTCATACCCACCACGGCGAATTTACTTGCACTGTAAGAAAGATTATTTCCGGAGGCTTTAAGCCCCGCTAAAGAAGCTACATTGACTATGTTGCCATGACCTTGCTTCGTCATTTGTTTAAGAGCTGCTTGCATGCAGTAAAAGACCCCTGTTTGGTTCACGGCAATAACATTATGCCAATCTTCATGTGTGTGCTCTGCAGTTTTTAATTGATGCTTGCCACCAATGCCGGCATTGTTTACAATAACATCAACACGGTCGTATTTTGATACTGTTTGAGATATTAGTTCTTCTACCTCTTCATATTTTGTGACATCGGTTTTTATGGCAAATGCTTTGCCACCGTTTTTTTTGATTTCTTCAGCAATTTTTTCGGCATTGTTCAAGTTGATGTCTGAAACCACTACGGTTGCTTTGCGTTCACCTAACAGTTTAGCTGCTGCTGCACCAATACCGCTTCCGGCACCAGTAATAATTACTACTTTATCTTCTAAATTCATTTATTCTATTTTAACCTTAGTATTCTAAGTGCTTATATTTTAAATCTCAAATTTTCAATGGCATTGAATTAATCTGGAATCCTGTAAAGACTGATCTCTTAAATGTGCGGGATAGCCTTTTGCTGTAATCATTTTTAAAAAATCAACCGGAGTTTTATATCTTATAAGTAATATTTTGTCCCATAAAATTTCGTCTTCTGGTCCAATCAATGTTCGTTGAGGTTTTCCCAAATAAAGAATTTCAGCGTTCGCTTTTTGAAAGTAGGGCATAGCCGCTTTCATATACTCTTTATAAGATTCTGCTCCAGATAATCCGGTTTCTGCAACCGTATCTTTAAATTTTAGCAAGTTCATCATCACCACAGGTTTATCAACAGGTAATAGCGAAAAGGCTTTTAACTGTTCTTGATTGATTTTATGATGCGATGTTGTTTTCAAATATTTTAAAATAAATTATCGATTTGTTTTTTTTGAATTGCCTCCCAAGCTGTTTTACAGCATAATTCAGATGCTTTGTTTAGGTGCGCAAATTTTGGGTCGCTCGTATGTCCATTTTTATAGCGATAGTAGATTTGCTGAGCGATTACAGCAATTTTGAACAACCCGTAGGCATAATAAAAAATTAGGTTATCTACATTTCGTCCACTTTTTACGGCATACTGCTGTACAACCTCTGCACGAAGAGGATTGCCTTCCATAACCGTTGGGGACTGCAGGCCTTGCTTCATGAAATCTGGGTCTGCATACGTGGTCCAATACCCTAAAGAAGTACCTAGGTCCATTAAAGGATCACCAAGGGTACACATTTCCCAATCTAGAATAGCTGCAATTTCTTTCCAGCTATTGTCCTTGAAAACCACATTGTCATATTTAAAATCATTGTGTATTAAAGTGTGATCATAGGTTTTGGGTTGATTTTCTGCCATCCATTTCATGACTTTCCCGGCAGTAGGGACATCATCTGTTGCGGCAGCTACATATTGTTTGCTCCAATTGGTTACTTGCCGCTCCACATAACCTTCAGGACGGCCTAAGTTTTCTAATCCTGCTGCTTTGTAATCTATTGCGTGAAAAGCTACAAAAGTATCTAGCCATGTATTGGAAATGGTCTTAAACTCTAGTGGAGTAATTTGTAATTTATGTGCCTCTCTAGCAGTCAGGATAATCCCTTTTACTTTACTCATGATGTAAAATGGAGCTCCAATAATTGTAGTGTCTTCAGTATATGTATATGCTTTAGGGGTTTTATCGAATACAGTATTTAAGTTTGAAATAACCTTGTATTCGCGACTCATATCGTGTCCTCGTTTTGGTGCAGCAAATGGAGGTCGACGTAAGACGTATTCCTTATCTTCAATTTTTAATAAGTAAGTAAGATTAGAAAAACCATTTGCAAATTGTTCAACGTGAAGCTGACTTTCTGTATCTGCGATCAAGTTATGCTCAATAAAAAATTTCTTAAGATTGATTTCTTGTAATTCTTCACCTTTTCTAACCGGTTTTATATTCATATTTTTATTTTCTTTCCCAAGTAGGAGGGAAGCTTTTAAATTTTTAATTATCGTTTTATTTATTTGGCATATCTTTTTATGACATTTTTACCCAGTTGGCTCATATGCACCTCATCAGGTCCGTCTGCCAATCTAAGGGTTCTTGCAGCTGCATAGAAGTGTGCTAAAGGAGTGTCGTTGCTAACACCCATACCCCCTAAAATCTGAATAGCTCTGTCAATTACTTTTAAGGTCATTTTTGGTGTAACAATTTTTATCATCGCAATTAGATCTTTTGCCTCTTTATTACCCAGTCTGTCCATTTTATCCGCAGCAGATAGTACTAGTAATCGTGTTTGTTCTATTTCGCACGCAGAACTGGCAATATCTTGTCGTATGCTACTATAGGTGTCTAATGTTCTACCAAAAGGCTTTCGTTTTGTGGTACGCTCTGCCATAATTTCAAGAGACCTTTGTGCCATACCGATCAGGCGCATGCAATGATGAATTCTACCTGGTCCCAATCTGCCTTGAGCAATAGCAAAACCTTGTCCTTCACCTACCAATAGATTTTCTTTTGGTACGCGAACATTTTCCAATAAAATTTCAGCATGCCCTTCTGGAGAATCGGAATACCCAAAAACAGGTAAGTGTCTAATGATCTTTAGACCTGGGGTATCCATAGGAACTAAAATCATACTCTGTTGCTGGTGTCTTGGGGCATCAAAATCTGTTTTTCCCATTACAATACTAATTTTGCAATTGGGATCCATAGCACCTGACGACCACCACTTTTTACCATTTATAACATATTCATCGCCATCGGCAACAATAGAGGTCTCAATATTCGTTGCATCAGAAGATGCAACTTCTGGTTCAGTCATTAAAAAAGCAGAACGTATTTCACCATTCATTAAAGGCTTTAACCATTTATCTTGCTGGGCAGGAGAACCGTATTTGGCAAGTACTTCCATGTTTCCCGTGTCAGGGGCATTACAATTAAATATTTCTGGAACCCATATGGTACGACCCATTATTTCAGCTAACGGTGCATATTCTAAATTTGTTAACCCCGCACTCAATTCGCCGTAAGCTTTAGGTAGAAATAGATTCCATAAACCAGCATCTTTCGCTTTTTGCTTTAAGCCTTCTAATCCTGGCCATTTTTTCCAGGCATTATCCGGATGGTGATGAAAAGCATCAACCTCAGCTTCTACCGGAAGAATGTGTTCATCAACAAAAGCTTGTACTTTTTTCTGTAATGCAATTGCTTTTTCGCTATGTTCGAAATTCATTAGCTTTTTATTTTATCAACTTAAGATTTAATATTTGCTTTATCCAGAGATTAAATAACCACCATCAACGGCATACTCTCCGCCTGTCATATAAGAGCCGGCGTCAGAGGCTAAAAGCATTACAATGCCCGCTAATTCATCAGGTACGGCAATTCTTCTCAATGGAACAACAGCCTTGTAACCGGCCGCCAATTTATCATTTGACCAAAGCGCTTCGCTAAGTTTTGTTTTTACCAAGCCAGGGCAAACCGCATTAGAACGAATACCATGTCTACCCCATTCTTTTGCTTGATTTTTCGATAGCATGATCATGGCTGCTTTAGAAACACTGTATAAACCAAGATTAAAACCAGGGTGAATTCCTTCTACCGAAGAGATATTGATAATGCTACCACCACCTTGTGTCTTCATATGCGGTTGTGCTAAGTTTGAAAGCAACCAAGGCGCTTTTACATTTACATTCATGATTTTATCGAAAACTTCGCTATCAGTATCTTCTAAGGGGCCATAATATGGATTAATAGCAGCGTTGTTTACCAAAATGTCTATTCGGCCATATTTTTCTATGGTTTTATTGATTAAAGCTTCGCATTGGTCTGGATCACCAATATGACATGCAATACCCACTGCAACAAAGCCAGCTTCGTTCAATTCTTTTGCTATGGTATCAACAGCATCTTGTTTTCTGCTACTGATAACCACTTTTGCACCATTTTCAGCTAATCCTTTTGCTATAGAAAGTCCGATTCCTTTACTAGAGCCTGTTATTATCGCTACTTTTCCAGTAACATCAAATCTTTTTGTTATACTCATTTTATACTATTGGTTGCTATTTGTTTAATAAAATAATGATTGCAGAAGGGCACCTTTGTAAGATGCCTCTTAAACTGCTTTCATGTTAATGGCTAGTGCAGTAAATTATGCAAATACTTCTTTATCTGTACCTATGGTTAAGGCTTCCCTATTATCTTTTAAAATTTCTGCTAACCCTGAAGTTTTTGGTAATTCATATTTAAAATAAAATTGCATGGTATGAATTTTACTTTCATAGAATTCTGTGCTATTATCGGTATTGCCCGTTACTAGGGCGTTTTGCGCTTCTCTGGCTAAATCTAACCATAACCAACCAATTAAAATGTTGCTGAAAAATTCCATAAATGGAGTAGCATCAGCTAAAAAACGTTGATAATCACCTTTCATGGCAAAGCCCATTAATGATTGTAATACCTCTTGTGTTAATTCTAATTTAGAAGCTAATTTCTTAGCGTAAGGCGCTAAAGAATCATGTGCCATGCTAGCTGTAATGGAGTTTTTGATTTCTTCGGATAATAATTGTAAAGCTTTACCATTGATCATGGTGATCTTTCTACCCAATAAATCTTGAGATTGAATCCCCGTAGTACCTTCGTAAAGCGCAAAAATTCTAATATCCCTTAGGTATTGTTGTAAAATATAATCTGAACAAAAACCGTAACCGCCTAAAACTTGTAAGCCATTATCTACCGATGCTTTGCCCATTTCTGATGGATAAGTTTTAACAACGGGAGTCAAAATTTCCAATAGCAATCTATATTTCTCTCTGTCATCAGCTGTTGTACTTGATAATGAAAGATCTTGATATTTAGCTGCTAAAAAGATAAGGCTCAAAGAACCTTCTGATACTGCTTTTTGTAACAATAACATTCTTCTTACATCTGGGTGATTAATAATGAGTGTTTGCTCTTCATTGGCATCTTTTTTTCCGGTACTGGTCAACTTACGCCCTTGAGGTCTTTCATTTGCATAATTTAAAGAAGCGTGGTAAGCAGCCGTGGCAATTGCCGCAGCACCTCTACCAACACCGATTCTTGCACCGTTCATCATCAAGAACATATATTTAAGACCTTGGTTAGGTTCACCAACTAACCAGCCTTTGCAATCCTCTTTATCACCAAAGAACAGGTGTGTTGTACAATAACCACGCTGTCCCATTTTCTGAAAATCAGCCACCGTAGTTACATCGTTGGGAGTTAAACCTCCGTCTTCCGTTGGTCTCTTTTTAGGTACTACGAACAGTGAAATTCCTTTAGTACCGGCAGGAGCACCTTTTATTCTGGCTAAAACCAAGTGAACAATATTTTGGGCACCGGTGTAATCACCACCAGAGATAAATATTTTTTGTCCGTGAATTTTATATGAATCGCCATCTGGGGTAGCAGAAGTTACAATATCCGATAATGAACTACCAGCTTGTGGTTCTGTTAAACACATAGTACCGCCCCAAGTACCTTCCATCATTTTAGGCACATAGGTTTCGTTTAATTCTTTATTTGCAAAATGAGTTATTAATTCGGCAGAACCAACCGTAAGTCCAACATAACCAGGAAGGTGATTGTTAGCGGCTTCTTGAATAAAAGCAGAAGCATTCAAGACCATTTGTGGTAATTGCATACCGCCATCTTCATAGGAAAAAGAGCCCGAAATAAAGCCCATTTCACCAGCTGCCTTCATGTATTTGTTTACCTGTGGATGAACAACAATTTCACCATCTTTAAAATGGGCAGGTTGTTCATCCATTTCTCTGAAATACGGAAAGAGTTCTTTATCAGAAAAGTCCTTAACAGAATTCAAGAGCATTTCTATCGACTCTTTGTCATACTCGGCATATCGTTCCTGCTCTAAAACTTCTTCTATGTTATGTACTTTGTAAAGTAAAAATTTTAGGGTTTCTAAATCTACATATTGGTTTGCCATATCTAATTTTGTCTTTGAAATTATCGTACGACAATTTAGAATTAATTCATATGAAACTTATTAAACCAGTTTAATAAAATAAAAATTTAAGTTAAAATTTTGCGATTATGATAATATATAAGGTCTAAAGTAGGCTTAAAATGAGTAGTTCTTAAAAAAGCTGGATTTATTGAGAAATGCTAATTCGCTTTCTAATCTTTGAAAGTCCTACAGGGGTTAGCCCTAAATATGAAGCAATTAGGTACTGTGGCACCCTTTGAAGTAGATCAGGTCTTTTCTCCAATAAACGCAAATAACGTTCTTCATTGGTTCTGTTGCTTAATCGCTCTACCCGGGTAAAAATTTTCATAAATGCTTCTTGCATTGATAGTCGGCCGAAACGTTCCAATTGATGAGATTTTTCGAAACAACTTTCACCATCTGTCTTTAAAATGCCGTAGACGACGGTGTTTTCAGAAGCTCTTAAATAATAATCTGAAGTTGTTTCTTTTACATAAGCGGGTAGGTCTGTAAAGAAAATATCATCTGTATAAAACTCTAGTACTTTTTGCTCACCGTCTTCTAATTTATAATAGTAAATACATCCTTTAGCAACATAGTAAAAGTGATCCACTATTTGACCGGGAGAAATTAATGTATCTCCTTTTTTAACATCAATTCTTTTATAGTAGCGTAACCATTGGTTCAAAAGCTCTTCGTCAACTTCTGTATATGAAAGAATTTTGTTTTTTAGATTTTGTAAATAATCTGTATTGGTGGGTGCATTCATTATTTATAAATACCTTTTGGGACTCCATAAATATAAGGATTTTGTTGTATTTATTGATTTCTAAATATTAGCAATTCGAGAAACAACCTTCTTTTTAAAGTATAAGTTTCAGATTCGTTTATCTATTGTATTGAAATTAAAAAGATTATCTTGAAGTATTAGTTTTCGGTCTTTTTTGATCTTTGACTATCATTTATGATATAAACTAATTTGGTAAGTATTGTTTTACTTTGTAATGTAGCTTTTGAAGAATCCATATTCAGAAGAAAAATATAATGTAAACAAAAATTTGCGAGCATATAAAATGCCAACTAGTGGTATCTAATTCAGGTTATATCAAGTTGGGTAGTAACATTTGTTAGATATGTGCTTACTTTAGAAAAGAGGGGGGTAACCATTTTCATAGGGTTTGTCAACTTAGAAAAGTAGAGTAGAAGGTTAGAGGAAATAAACAGCAAGGTCGAACTGCGCCGTACTTTTATCTTGACACTACATAAATAAAGTAATTTAAAAATTAGGAGCGTTCATATTTTTCATTTGATGCTCTTCTTATTTTAAAGTTTCGTTTAATTATATTTTCATTGGCAGTAGGTTTTAGATATTGTATGCTGTTCATCTTAAATTGAATACATCTACTTTGTAAAATTGTTGTTGAAATTCAATGAATGTGAATACTAACTTTTATTTTTTATACTTAAATTGTTCCACTTACAATTAGTTACTATACATGCAGACAATTAAGGAATTAGTAGAGTTGATAACTCTAAAAAAAATAGAAGAAACCATATTTGAAGGACAAAACTACCAAGCACCTTGGGGAAGGGTTTTTGGAGGGCAAGTGTTAGCACAATCTTTACATGCTGCTTATCAAACTGTTCCAGAAGATCGTATAGCCCATTCGTTACATGGTTATTTTATTTTGGGTGGAGACTTGAGATATCCTATTCGTTATGAGGTAGATACCATTAGAAATGGGGGCAGTTTTACTACCAGAAGAGTAGTGGCGAAACAAAATGGAGTAGCTATTTTTAATATGGCGGCATCTTTTCAGGTAAAAACTGACGGAGTAAACCATCAGTTTCCAATGCCCAATTTAATTCCGCCAGAGAAATTAACGACAAGTTTAGAACAGGTTGAAGAGATAAAAGATTTACATCCTACAGCATATAAAAGACTTAAAGCGATACAGCCTAAGGTGTTCGAATTTAAACCAGTAGAAAAATTTACCACACAGTTGGTAGAGAATGGTTCTCCTTTCTTTAATACTTGGCTTAAAACTTCTGATGCTACTGAAATTAGTTTGCCTATGCAGCAACAGTTATTGGCCTATGCCTCTGATTATAATTTGCTGACGACGGCAACTTTGCCACACCGAGAAGAGTTGAATAAAGGAGAAACGTTTTACGCCAGTTTAGATCATGCTATTTGGTTTCATAGAGACTTTGATATTACAAAATGGTTGTTATATAGTATGGATAGCCCAAGTGCATCTAACTCTCGTGGTTTTGCAAGAGGTAGTGTTTATGATAGAAAAGGTGTTTTGGTTGCTTCTGTAGCCCAAGAAGGATTGATGAGGCAGAGTATTCAATAGAATATTTTTTCAAGTTTATTTTAGATGTAGGTGGTTTTGTAGTCCTTAAATAAAGTGATTATCAGAAAGCATTTGCTATATATCATGTTTATCTACTTTACGTCATAATTCTTATTTCTATTAATTAGATGAATAGTGATTTAAAATAATTGAATATGCTATAGTTTATTTTTAAGTACTTTACTTTAAGTGTCTTATGTAATATTTAATACAGTATGGTTAAATTACGATGAGGTTGGTAAATCACCATATGTCTTTAATTTAAACCATATCTTCTACATATGAAATCATTTCATTTATAGGATTAGTATAAATTTTATCATTTTTATTGTTCATGAATATTCTCCCAATTTTAGCTCAAGCAATACTAAGTAAATTGTGTATAAAAGGACAATTTAAGGTACTAATGGCATCCGTAAAATTGAAGCGGTATTTCATACTTATCGTATGCTTATGTAGTCTTGTGGTACAAGCTCAAGAAAATTTTTATTTTGATCAGATTGGTACTGATGATGGTCTTTCTCAAAGTGATGTTAACTGCATCTATCAAGATACGTATGGTTATATGTGGTTTGGTACACATGATGGTTTAAATAGATATGACGGCTATTCTTTTACCGTATTTAAACCAGATCAAAAAAGCACCAACATAAATAGTAATCTTATCTATGCCATGACCGGTGACGATAAGGGAAATTTATGGATAGGTAGTACAGGTGACGGTCTGTTTTATTACAATAAAGAGAGAGAAACTTTTAAGCAATTTAAGTTCGATAAAGACGATGAATATAGTATTTCTAGCGACTATGTAACCAAACTATATATAGATAGTAAAAATAGATTGTGGGTTGCCACTAAAGAAGACGTCAATATGGTAGACCTATCGGTATCTGTCGATAGTGTTAAGTTTCAAAAGTTCAAATTTGTAATTGAGGATATAGGGGGGCAACAAGACGGTAGTGTAATTAACTCTATCTATGAAAATTCTGATGGCGAATTGTTATTAGGCGGTCATTTGGGTATATATCAGCTAAAGCTCGATGCTCAGGGCAAATCTTATTTTAAACTAATCAGCGATGAAATAGGTTTTGGTACGGAATCGGTTGGTGTAATAGCTCAAGACCGATATAATAAATTGATTATTGGTACTGGTCAAGGTCTATTTGTTCAAGGAAATGGGGAAGACGCTGAATTTATAAAAATCTCAGATGGTAAATACACATCATTGGCTTTTGATGACCAAAATCATATTTGGGCAGGTACCGACAACGGGCTGTATTATTTTGATAATTCTTCCAGTTTAAAACTGCCTAGTTTAATAAAGTCGTTCAGGTATCGACCAGAAGATGAAAATGGTATTAGTAAAAATGTTATAACCTCTTTATATATTGATAGAACAGGTATTTTATGGGTAGGTACCAATGGTGGTGGGGTAAACAAGTTTGACCCCAACAGAAAAAGTTTTAAGCATGTTAAACGCGACTTAAGAAAAAATAGTCTTAGCTATGATAAAATTAGGGCAATTTTTGAAGATAGCAACGGTACACTTTGGGTAGGTACAGAAGGTGGTGGCTTAAATAGAACAGATACTGGTAAAGAGAAGTATTCCACCTTTACTTCAAATAACAAGTTGCGAAAAGTATTTGCCTTAGAGGAGATTACTTATAAAGGCAGAAAATATCTTTTAGAGGGCGGTCAAACTTATCCTTATTTATTTAGAATAGATATTACAAATCCTCAAAACAGTATTGCTGAAGAAGTTGGTTTTGAGGGTCTACAACGTAGTGTTTTTAGTTTGTTGAACGATTCTCATGATAATTTGTGGATAGGTACATATTCAGGCGGTTTATATCGATGGATAAAAGACGATAACGGCGAATATTTAAAGCAGAACTTTCAAGAAAATTCTAATGGTCGTAATTCCTTATCAAACAATATAATTAGAAATATTTATGAAGATAGTAAGGGAAATATATGGATCGCTACAGGCGATGGTCTTAGTCAGTTGACCATAACCGAAAAGTACAAAGAACAACCGAAATTTAAAGTTTATAAGAATGAAAACGACGACCCGTCTTCACTAAGCCATAATTACATATTATCTCTATTTGAGAGTAGAAAGGGAGCGCTTTGGGTGGGTACATTTGGTGGTGGATTGAATAAATTAATTCCCGGTGAAAATGGTGATTCGGCTACTTTCAAAACTTATAGTATAGCGCAAGGGTTGCCAAATAATGTCATTAAGGCAATTTTGGAAGATGAACAGGGAAAATTGTGGATTTCTACAAATAAAGGCTTGTCCATGTTCGATACCGAGAAAGAAGTTTTCAAAAACTTTGATGTAGCAGACGGTTTGCAAGACAGTGAGTTTCAAGAATTGGCAGCGGTAAAACGCAAGGATGGGGAATTGATTTTTGGTGGTATTAATGGTTTTAACGCATTTTATCCGAGAGAAATATACGATAACGAAACATCGCCCGAAACAGTGGTCACCAAGCTTTCGATTTTCAATGAGGAGATTGCTGTAGGTGAAGAAGTAAATGGTAGGGTTTTATTGGATAAGAATATATCTGAAGTCAAAGATATTACACTGAATTATAGTGAAAATAGCTTTTCGTTCGAGTTTTCGTCATTACACTTTTCTGCACCAGAAAAGAATCAGTTTGCATACAAACTAGAGGGTTTTGATACCGATTGGGTGTACACCGGTTCCGATAAAAGATTTGCCACTTACACGAACATAGAACCTGGTAATTATACCTTACAGGTGAAGTCGTCAAATAATGATGGCTTATGGGATACCACACCCTATAGATTAAACCTAACGGTTAAGCCGCCAATTCATAGAACTACCATAGCTTACATCATTTACAGTTTACTGTTTTTATTATTACTCGCAGGTTTATGGAGATTTACAATCATCAGTAATTCTAAAAAGCATCAATTAGAATTGGAGTATTTGGAAAAAGAGAAGAATGATGAGTTACAGACATTAAAACTTGATTTTTTCACGAATATATCCCATGAGTTTAAAACTCCGTTGACATTGATTAAAGCACCGTTGGAATATTTGCTTAGCGGAAAAGACGATATGGAGGCATCTGGTTTAAAAGAGCAATATCAACTCATGCATAAAAACACCAATTACCTGTTAAGATTGGTGAATCAATTGTTAGATTTTAGAAAAATAAATCAAGGTAAAATGTCTTTGGTCGTAAGGCATACGGATATTGTCTTTTTTATTAAAGAAGTAGCAGAGCCCTTTCAGTTATTGGCTTTCAATAAATCGGTCAAGTTTAATATTGTTTCTTCAGAAGAACATTATAAAACCTATTTTGATCACAATGCTTTAGAGAAAGTCATTAATAATCTATTGTCTAATGCATTCAAATTTACTCCCGAAGGAGGCGAAATCACTGTGGTAATCGATACTGAAACAGAGGAGTTTTCAGAAAAAGAGAACGTGGTCATAAAAGTAAAAGATACCGGCTTGGGAATTTCTGATATTAAAAAGAACATCATATTCGAAAAATATTATACCGAGAAAGAAAATGAGAAAGTAAACTCTAAAGGCGTTGGTATTGGTCTTGCCTTTACCAAAAGTTTGGTAGAGCTACATTTAGGTAGCATTTCTGTAGATAATAATGAGGGTGGTGGTTCTTGTTTCACGGTTATTTTACCAACGGATAAGCAAGCGTATGAAGCTGCAGAAGATATTAGTTGTAAAGAAATAACGGACAATGATTATCTGGTACGATCGTCTGAGGCTGAGTCACTGGCAATAGACTTAAATGATGAACTAGAAGATTACAATTTATCTAAGGTTAGGTCTAAAAATCCGGTGTTACTTATCGTAGACGACAATCCAGATATTATAAAGTTCATTAAACAAGTAATGGGTAAGACCTACACGGTTTTTGAAGCCAATAATGGTGAACGTGGTATGGAGATTGCCAAAAAAGTATTGCCGAATATTATTATTACCGATGTAGTAATGCCTGTAATGGGTGGTATTGAGTTTTGTGAAACAATAAAAACTACCAATATCACCAGCCACATTCCGGTAATTATGTTAACCGCTAAAACTTCGCAAGAAAGTGAGATAGAAGGTTTGTCGCACGGTGCCGATGCCTATTTAAAGAAGCCGTTCAATGTTCAGGTTTTAGAGCTTAAGGTAGCCAACATACTTAAAGATAGGGAAGAACTTCGTAAACGATTTAAGAAAGAAATTACGCTACAACCAAAAGAGGTTACCGTGACATCTTTAGATGAAAAGTTTTTACAGCAAGCGGTTGAGATGGTAGAAAAGCACATGATGAATACCGATTTTAATGTAGAGATGCTGGTGAAAGAAATGGGACATAGTCGAAGTAACCTATACTTAAAGTTCAAAGAACTTACCGGTCTGTCATCAAGTGAATTTATTAGAAATATTCGTTTAAAACGAGCCATTCAATTATTGGATAACAGCGACTATTCCGTAAAGGAAATTATGTTTAGAACAGGTTTTAATACGGCATCTTATTTTTCTAAATGTTTTAAAAAAGAATTTGGTGTAGTACCCAGCGAGTATATTAAAAAGACCAAGGTAGAACAAGAATCATAAGAACATATAGTCAATGATCAAAACCATCAAAACATTTTTTTTCGTTTTATGTACAATTGTAATAATTACCGCTTCATGTAAAGAAAGTGGTTCTGAAATAAGTTCAGATGCATTTCACAAACCGAATGTCATTTTTATTATGACAGATGATCAGGGGTACGGTGATGTTGGTTTTCACGGTAACACCATAATTAAAACGCCCCATATCGATGCCTTAGCGGCAAGGTCTACCGAGCTTACCAATTTTCATGTGGGTACGACCTGTACACCATCTAGAGCCGGTTTGCTTACCGGTCGTAATAGTAATAGAAACAATACCTGGCATACCATTGGTGGCTGCTCTATATTGAACAAAGAAGAGAAAACCATCTCAGAAGTTTTTCAAGATAACGGCTATAATACGGCCATGTTCGGTAAATGGCATCTAGGCGATAATTATCCGTATAGACCACAAGATAGGGGCTTTAAAGATGCCTTATATCATGGCGGTGGTGGCATAGGGCAAACACCCGATTATTGGAACAACGATTATTTTGATGACACTTATTTTAGAAATGGGGTGCCCGAAAAGTTTGAAGGGTATTGTACAGATGTCTGGTTCAAGGAAACTGTAAAATATATTGAAGATCAGAAAGATACTCCCTTTTTTGCATATCTAGCTTTAAATGCACCTCATGGCCCTTTTAACGTTCCACAAGAATATTTAGAGATGTATGCAGATGCTGATCTAAATGAAAAACAAAAAAGATTTTATGGAATGATCAGCAATATAGATAACAATATAGGTAAGCTGATGGAATATTTGGAGTCTTCGGGGAAATTGGAAAATACGATTTTGATATTTACTACTGATAATGGTACGGCGGCAGGTATCGGCAAGAAAAATGGAACGGTTACGGGTTATAATGCGAATTTAAAAGGAACAAAGAGTAGTCCTTATGATGGCGGTCATAGAGTGCCGTTTTTAATCCATTGGCCAAAAGGAAATATAACAGCCGATAAGTTAAAACAGAGCAATGATCTAGTGTCTCATGTAGATATGTTGCCTACGTTAGCAAAACTCTGTGGCATGGACTTTACTCCAAAAAATGAGTTGGATGGTACCGATGTTTCTAAAGTGTTTTATCCGAACAAGAAATTAGAGGACCGAATGTTGGTAGTAGATACCCAACGTTTGCAATGGCCTGTAAAAGACAGAAATAGTTGCGTTATGCAAGGTCAGTGGCGCTTGGTTAACGGCAACGAGCTTTACAACATGGATACCGATTTTGGTCAGGCAGAAGACTTGAGTTCGAAATTTCCAGAGCGAGTAAAGAATATGCAAGCGTTTTATGAAGATTGGTGGACAAGCACAGAAAAAGATATGCACTATGCTAGCATTCCGTTGCATAACCTTAGTAAAGAGCCAGTGTTGGTGACCATTCATGATTTACATTCAGAGGATGCTATACCATGGAATCAAAATTTAATTCGCAAAGGAGAACTGAAGCCTGAAGGATATTATTTGGTGCATGTAGAAGAAGAAGGTTTGTACCAATTTAATTTAAGTAGATACCCAACGGAATCAAATTTAAAGATTAACGATAATACGAATCCCATTCCATCAACATCCAATAAAGACGGTTTGTCAGCTGGCGTTGGAATAGAGATAGTCTCGGCAAGTATTCAAATTGGAGATAATAAAAAGAATATAGATACTGATGGAAATAGAACCTATGTGCAATTACAGCAATACTTAAAAAAGGGATCATATAATCTTTCTGCAAGTTTTACCACTGAAGACAATGTACAATTTCCAGCATACTATCTATCCATCGTAAAAAAATAAAAGCTCAATACATATCAGAATGAAAAAAGTCTTTAAAATTTTAATGTTCGCCTTGGTGCTTTCTTCTATGGCCAGTAACGAAAAATCGACAGATGGTAAAGAAGAAAAAAAACAGCCAAATATCATTTTCATTATGGCAGATGACCATACTACCCAAGGTTTGGGCGTTTATGGTAGTAGGTTGGCATCTTTGAACCCGACGCCGACATTAGATAAGTTGGCAAATGAGGGTATGTTGATGGAGAATGTTTTTGTAAACAATTCTATTTGTGTACCAAGTAGGGCAGCTATAATATCTGGGCAAAGAGCGCAAACAAGCGGAGTGTTAGATTTGGAAGGTGCGTTACCGCCAGCGAAGCAATATTTGCCGAAAGAGATGAAAAAATTGGGCTACGAAACTGCAATTATCGGTAAGTGGCATTTGCATGATGAACCTGCCGAATTTGACTACTACAAGGTGCTTCCGGTTCAAGGCAAATATTTTAATCCCGATTTTAGAGTGCGTGGAGAGCAAGAATGGCCAAACAATGTAGTGCAAACAGAAGGTCATTCTACTGATGTTATCACTGATAATACCATAGATTGGTTAGATAAGGGTAGGGATAAATCAAAGCCCTTCTTTCTAATGCATCATTATAAAGCACCTCATGATGATTTTGAAAATGCTCCGCGTTATGATGATTATTTGGCAGATACCTTTATTCCAGAACCAGAGAGTTTATATGATAATAAAAACAATGGCTCGGTAGCTACTAGAGGTATGAACGATTCGCTTACGCGTATTATTGGTTCATCGGTTTCTAGACGAAATTTAATTCGTAATCAAGCCATGAATATTTATACCGATAGCTCTATTTACAAGCAGTATAGAGATCAAAATACAATTGGGACAGATGAGCATAAAAAATGGCAGTTAACACCAGAGGAAAAAGAGATAACCTCAAAGGTATATCAAGATTATTTAAAACGCTATTTGCGTTGTGTTAAAGGGGTAGATGACAATGTAAAAAGGTTGATTACATATTTGGAGGAAAATGATTTGTTAGAGAATACAATCATTGTGTACACCGGTGATCAAGGTTTTATGTTAGGGGAACATGATTATATCGATAAAAGGTGGATGTACGATGAATCTATGCGTATGCCTTTCTTTGTTCGTTATCCTGAGAAAATTAAAGCAGGTACACGTTCAGATGCTATGGTCAATAATACCGATTTTGCTCCTACACTTATTGAACTAGCAGGAGGTAGCGCACCAGATTATATGCAAGGCAATAGTTTTAAATCAATTTTGGAAACAGGGGAGGAACCAGAAGACTGGCCGCAATCTACTTATTATCGTTATTGGATGCATTTGGCGCACAGACATCAGAATCCGGCACATTTCGGACTAAGAACCAAAGATTATAAGTTAATATTCTTTTACGGCAGGTATTGGGTAGATACAGACGACCCCAACGTTGAATATAATAAAGCAAGCTGGGGTAATGATTTTACCAATAAAACACCAGTGGCTTGGGAGTTCTATGATTTAAAGAACGATCCCAAAGAAATGAACAATGCCTACAATGACCCTAAGTATAAAGAGGTAATAGCTAATTTAAAAGAAGAATTGGTGAAGGTGCGAGAAGAACTGAACGAAACCGATAAAAATTATCCGCACATACAAAAGGTCATAGACAAGCATTGGAATGATTAAATAACTATTTCATCATCTTAAAAATACATTGCACTGGCTACTGAACCTTAGAAAATGGTACAGTAGCTAGTTTTGTTTTTAGAGGTTTTGGGAAGAAAAAAATATAATAATTTCAACAGAGTTGAACTAGTTCAACTTTTTTATGCAATTGGTTTTTGATTTTTGTAAAGTAGTACCAATAAATACAAAACTATGTTGACCGAACAAATCAAAAAATATGGAATTATGCTGTTCATCGCATTGATATCCATACAGTTAAATGCACAAAATCCGTTTGATATTAGTCACGACCAAGCTATGAAAGCCTTGGAAATAGCAAAGCAAAAAGCGGAGTCTATGAATGTTTTGGTAAATATTGCTGTGGTAGATGCAGGTGCAAATCTTAAATCATTTGTTAGAATGGACGATTCTTTTTTAGGCAGTATAGATGTAGCCATCAAGAAAGCCAAAACAGCACGTTATTTTGATATTGATACGGGCGAGTTGGGCGAATTAACACAGCCTGGCGGTATCATTTATAATATTGAGCATAGTAATGGCGGACTTATGACTTTTCCGGGCGGGGTGCCCATAAAAAATAAAAACGGTAAGATAATTGGTGCCATTGGCGTTAGCGGCGGTACCATAGAAGAAGATAGAATTATTGCAAATGCTGGTGCAGCATCAATTTTAACCAAAAACTAGAACACAATGAAAATTCATATGAAAGCCGCATTGGTCACGCTAATACTGTTAATAAGTACGTTGACCAAAGCACAAGATGTAACGAATCCAATGTTATATCGAAAAGATTTTAAAGATATATCAGGGAAGAATACGGTTTCCATTACTAGCTACGAAAAAAACGGAAAGCATTTTGTGTATGCCGGTGGTGTAGGTAATGTAGATGTTTTTCAAATTGATGCAGACGGTATTTTAACTCCGGTAAGCAATCACGAATTATACAAACAAAAAGGTCCGGCAAGAGGTATGGTGGCAGATCATATTAATGGTACCGACTTTCTTTTTATTGCCAACAAATATGGTAACGTAATAGAGACCTTTAAAATTGAGGATAATGGTTCACTAAAACAGGTTGCGTTGGTTGAAGATACATCAGAAACACATTTAGGTGTTGCCATTACTTTGCAGGTAGTTCACATGAAAAATGCATCCTACTTGTTCATAGGAGGTCTTGAAGAGACTCCGGGGTTGAGTAGTTTTAAAATTCACGACGATGGGGAGCTCACTCATGTACAATCTATGAAAGATACCGATGAGTTGCATACAGATGGTATTATTGGTATGTTCATTCATGAGGTAAAGGGCAAAACATATTTATATACCAGTGGTTTTCAAGATAATGGTGTAAGTAGTTTTAGAATTAACGAGGATGGTACATTTAAAAATGTGAACAACATTGATGATAATACCACAGATCGCTATCTAACAGGCGCATACCCTGTAACAGGAGCTACTATTGGCGATAACCATTATGTAGTGGTAGGGCATAGGCATCATAAGTATTACGAACAAAACGGATTCATCAAGAATACGGATTTTTATTACCATGGTGATGGCGTAAGTGTATTTAAGGTGAATAGAAAAGGTGCGTTGGTTCCGCATTTTGTTTTAAAGGACGATGAAACTACCAAATTACAAGGGCAGACCCGTATAGAAGTAGTTTCGGTGACCGAAGATTCTGCCATATTCGCCGTAGGTACTCGAGACGATGCAAGCATTCAGTTGTTAAGATTGGATGCTGAGGGACAATTGAGTCCGTTAAATTATTTGGAGACAGGCTTTCCTATTTATTACGGATTACGCGCATTGGAAATAGACGGTAAAAATTTATTAGTGGCCGGTTCCATGAGTTTTGAATTGAACAAGGTGGCCAGTTATGAGATTGCGCCAAAAATAGAACGCGAAGGAAAAATGTTGCGACATATCGTAAACTTAAAATATACTGAAGATGCTACCGAAAAGCAGGTAGACGAGGCAGTACAGACTTTTTTGAATTTAAAGAATACCATACCGGAAATCGTGGATATAGAATGGGGAGAAAACGATAGCACCGAAGGTCATAGTGATGGATTTACGCATACTTTTGTCATTACTTTTAATGATGAACATGGCAGGGAAAAGTACTTGTTCCATAAAACACATCTAAATTTGGTAAAGAAAGTCGGACCTATCATTGGCGGTGTTTTGGTAACGGATTTCTGGACGGATAAAGAGTAATAAAGAAACTGAACGAAAAAAGAAAATGGAAAATTTAAGAGATAAAACAGCGCTAATAACCGGTGGTGGAAGAGGTTTGGGTAAAGCCACGGCTATTGCTTTGGCACAAGAAGGCGTTTCTATTGCTATAACAGGTAGAAATGAGGAAAACTTAAAGACCACGGTAGTGGAATTGCAAGAATTGGGTATAAAAGCTATGTACGCTGTCTTTGATGTTGGCAATTATGATTCTGTAAAAGAAGGGATTAAAAGTATTATAGATACCATGGGTCATATAGATATTTTGGTCAATAATGCTGGTATTGCAGGTGTAGGCTCATTTTTAGAAATGCCGGTAAGCGAGTGGGAACAAATGATACAGACCAATCTTATGGGCATGTATTATGTGACCAAAGAAGTGTTGCCGCAAATGGTAGAACGTAGTAGCGGTGATATTGTCAATATAGCTTCTACGGCGGGTCTTAATGGAAACCCTAATGTATCTGCTTATTCCGCATCTAAGTTTGCGGTTGTAGGTATGTCAGAGTCCCTTATGAAAGAAGTGCGCAAACATAATATTAGGGTAATTACGATGACACCAAGTACTATAGAATCAGACATGACCATTGAGCTTGGTTTTGCGAAAAAAGGCAGTGAAGAAAATACATTACAGCCCAGTGATTTTGCCGAGCTCATTGTATCGGGGTTAAAGTTACCTAGAAGGGCAATGCTCAAATCAGCGGCATTGTGGTCCACCAACCCATAAATCATAAAAAAAGCTACTCGTTAGAGTAGCTTTTTTTAGTTGGTTATAATTGAAATATCTGTTCTAATGCAATCCACTTTTCTCCTTTTTCAGCCCAAGGAAGTTCTTGTTGAAATTTCCACATTAGTTTTTCCCATTCTTGTACTTTAGGGTTTGTGGCATCCATTTTAGCTTTTTTAATAGGATCAAATGTTTCATCAACCTCCATAATCATGAACATTCTATTACCAATGAGATAAATCTGCATATCTATGATACCGGCATCTTTAATACTCTTGGTAATCTCTGGCCAAGCATTTCCCTTTGCATGGTAATTTTTATACTCAGCTATTAAATCGGGATTATCTTTTAAATCGCATGAAAAACAAAGTCTTTTTGAACTACTCATAAATTAGCTAATTAGTTGGTGTGATATTTTTTATAGACCGTTCTACCGTAAAAGGCAACTACACCAAGGCAGATTAGCGATAGTATAAAAGAAAAGCGCATTTCTGTCACGCCCAGTATAATTATATCTTCATAGCCCACACCACCTAAATCTAGCATGTAACCTTGTAAGAAGGGTAGTAGTGCCCCACCAACAATGGCCATTACCAAAAAGGCAGCGCCAAATTTAGCATCTTCTCCTTGCCCTTCTAAAGCAATACCATAGATAGTTGGAAACATGATGGACATAAATAATGAAGTAGCCACTAAGGAATAGATACCTAACATACCGGGCAAGAATATTGCTCCTAGTAAAGTCAGCATTCCGCCTAAGCCAAAAAGCATTAATAATTTACCCGAATCTATTTTAGCCATAAGCGCAGTACCTATTGTTCTACCCACAAGAAAAACAATGTAACCTGCCAGTCCGTACCAAACAGCAGATTTTGCATCTATGCCCAACGTTTCGGCATATTGGTACACATAGGTCCAACACATAATTTGTGCACCTACATAAAATGCCTGTGTAACCACTCCAAAAGCAAATTTTGGTTGTTTCCATAAACGTTTAACCGAATCTTTAAAAACAACCTTAGCTTCTTGATGTTTGTTTTGTGGCATTTTGACCACGCTGATCAACACGAAAAAAACAAGGACTACAACCCCTAAAAGCACATACGGATTTCTGATAATTTCTAGGTCAGATGTTCTGATGGCAGCCTTTGCACTTTCCGATAAGGTATCGTAAATAGGTGTCCCGTCTGCCGTAGTATCATCAGATTGTAAAGCGCCCAACACAAAATTCTGAGCCACCAATAAGCCTAAAATAGAACCCATGGGGTTAAACATTTGTGCAAAGTTCAATCGTCTTGTTGCTGTTTCTTCGGCACCCATAGAAAGAATGTAGGGGTTAGAAGTTGTTTCTAAAAAAGCCAACCCAAAGGTAAGCACATATAATGCCGATAAGAAAAACGGATAGCTTTCAAAAGCGGCTGCCGGGTAAAATAATAATGCCCCCAAGGCATAAAGCGCTAAGCCCAAAAGCACCCCTTTTTTATAAGAGTATTTGTTTACGAATAACGCTGCAGGTATGGCCATGGTAAAATAACCGCCATAAAAAGCCAATTGTACCAACGATGCCTGTGTATTGGTGAGTTCCAGTACTTTTTGAAAACCGCGTACCATCGGGTTGGTCATGTCATTTGCCAAGCCCCACAAAGCAAATAGCGAAGTAATCAAGATAAAAGGCACCAAAACAGATTTGGAAACTACGGGTATTTTTTCAGATGAATTCATATAGAGTGGTTGGTTAAGGTGAATTTATTTTTCGGAAAGTAAAGAACGATCCAGATGTACGTAGCCGCCATCAACGGTTATAAATTGCCCAGTTGTGTGCGATGACCTTTCGGAAATTGCGAATAATACGGCGTCTGATATTTCAAGCGGAGAAGTCATTCTATTTTCTAACGGAATGTTCTTAACGATAGATTGTAATTTCTCATCTCCGTTATCTAAACTATTGATCCAATTTTCATAGGCAGGCGTCCAGCTTTCGGCAATGATCAATGCGTTAGATCGTATGCCAAACGGAATCAAATCTACCGCCCATTCACGCGTTAAACCTAATACACCACCTTTTGAAGCGGCATAGCCAGAAGTGCCGCCCTGTCCTGTAAGTGCAACTTTCGAACCTACATTCAAAATGTTACCTTTTGCTTTTTTAAGATAGGGCAAACAAAATTTGGTCATGGCAAAAAAGCTTACCAAATTTAATTGTAACGAACGCATAAATTTTTCAATGCTATCGTCTAAACTCACTGTATCGTTTACGCCTACATTATTGATCAAGGCATCTATTTTACCATATTTATCACCAATGATTTTGGCAGCTTTTTCTATTTGGGCAACATCGGTTAAATTGGTCTTTACAAAAATGCTGTCCACACCTTTGTCCTGTAATTCTTTTTCATATTCGAATCCTCGGTCATTTCTACATACTATTACCGGTATAGCGCCTTCTTTGGCTAATTCTTCTACAATGGTTTGCCCAATACTTCCTCTTAAGCCTGCAGCGCCTGTTATAACTACTATTTTATCTTTTAGTCTTAAATCCATACTTTATAAATTATAAAATTCCACCGCGTTGTTACCCATTATTCTAGCCTTTTCATCGGTGCTAAAATTTGTAATATAATTGGTGATCAGTTCTTTTACTTGACCGTAACTACCAGCAACTAAACACACCGGCCAGTCCGAGCCAAATAAACATCTATCAGCTCCAAAAGAGGCTAAAACAAGATCTAGATATCTCATAATATCGTTAGGCTTCCAATTGTTATAATCCGCTTCCGTTATCATGCCCGATAATTTGCAATACACATTTTCGTGTGATGCTATTTCTTTCATCAATGTTGCCCATCCATCATAAAAACCATCTTTTATATAGGGTTTTGCTATATGGTCAATCATAAATTTTTGATTTGGAAATTGCTTTACAAACTCTAAAGTTGCCCCAAGTTGATGCGGAAATATTAGAATGTCGTAGGTGTAGCCATATTGCTCTAGTTGTTTAATTCCGTTTAAAAAAGGTTTACTCAATAAGAAGTTTGGGTCGGGTTCGCCTTGTACCACATGCCTAAATCCTTTGACAATTGTATTGTTACTAAACCTTTCCAAATCCTTTTTAATGGTAGAAGCACGAAAATCTACCCAACCAACAACGCCTTTTATGAAGTCATTTTCTGATGCTAAATCAATTAAAAAATTGGTTTCTTCTATGGTTTGGTCCGCTTGTACGGCAACACATCCATCAATCTCATTTACCTTTAATTCGGTAATAAGGTCTCTTGGCATAAAATCTCTTCTAATAACAGCCATGTCATCATCTATCCAAGCATGCTTTTGAGGTTCATACTGCCAAAAATGTTGATGTGCATCTATCGTCATAGTCAGTTTGTCTTTTGTTATTTTTGGTTTATTAGGTTTATGGCTTCTTCAAATCCGTACTGTTCTATATTGCTGAGATTATGGGTTACGTTGCTCGTTAATCCTGATATCTGGTTGAGGTCTTCATTCCATATATCGGTATTGCCCAATATTTGTGAGGTCAGTGTATTTAGATCAATATTATTTTCTCTGAATTGCTGCCAAGTGTTGGAGAAGTATTCAAGTATTGAAGACTTATCGTTTAGGTCTATCTTTTCATTATTAAAATTCCCTTCATAAAAGCGAATCAAGGCACTTAATGCAAATGTGATGTTTGCGGGAAGACTTCCTTTTATTTCTAGGTAATCTTTTAATGTAGGAAGTAAACGTGTCACAAATTTTGAGGTACTGTTCAATGCAATACTGATCAATTGATGTTCTAAAGCAGGATTTTTAAACCTGGTAAGCACATCATTGGCAAATTGTTGTTTGTAATCTTTAGGAAAATCTAAAGTAGGTAGTACCTCATTCATCAATACACCTTTAATGAAATTAACAACTAAAACATTGTCCATGGCATCTTTAACCAAACGTTGCCCTAAAAGGTATGCAACGGGAACCATTGACGTATGTGCGCCGTTTAGAATACGAACTTTTAAATTTCTATAAGAATCCAAGTCGGTTACTAATTCAATATTTAAATCAGTTTTATGAAAAGGAAATTCGGCTAAAATATCTTCTGGTCCTTCTATTAACCAACTATGATAGAGTTCACCGGTAACGGCAAGTTGATCTGTATAGTCAAGTTTAGCTTCAATTTGTTCAATTTTATCTTTCGGGTACCCTGAAACTATACGGTCTACCAAGGTGTTATAAAAAGTACAGGAATGAACGATCCAATACTTAAAAGCTTTACCAAGATGCCACTGTTGCGCATATTGTAAAATACAATCCTTTAATGCCTCTCCATTTTTCTCAATAAGCTCAACAGGTAAGAACATACAACCTTTATCCGCGTCGCCTTTAAAATGTTTAAAGCGATGAAAAAGCCAAACCGTTAGCTTTGCAGGAAACTCTTTTGGCGGATTGCTGTCAAAGGCATCATCGGCATTGAAAACAATTCCCGCTTCCGTAGTGTTCGATATTATAAAACGTAAATCAGGAAGCTTGGCAAGTGACAAATAAGCATCCCACTCCGTATACGGATTTACCACTTTTTGCACACAATCTACCAATGTTAATTCTTGAACGAACTTGTCATTTGCATACCCTTCAAGATTAACGGAAAATAGACCGTCTTGCGATTTTAGCGCTTTATAATCACCACGTTCTGTAGGTTTTACAACGGCAACACCTGCGTTGAAGTTTGTAGCGCTATTTATTTTTTGAATACTGATATCTACAAACGCCCTTAAAAAGTTGCCACCGCCAAATTGCATTACTTTGATCGGTAATGATTTACGGCTTTGAAATGCGCTACTATTTAATACTTTCATATACTTTTTTAAAGTGATATTCCCCTTTTCCAAGGAATAAAGTCATCTTGACCTAAACGTACTGCGTTAGGTGTTTTTTCTCCACTTGCTACGGCAATAATATAATCCAGCAATTCTTCTCCCTTACTTTCAATGGTAGCTTTTGCCTCGATAATACCGCCAGTATTGAAATCTATGATATCTGCCATACGCTCGCTAAGTATGGTATTACTTGATATTTTGATTGTTGGGGCAATAGGGTTACCGGTGGGTGTACCCAAACCTGTAGTAAAGCAAATTATATTACAACCAGACCCTGCAAGAGCAGTAGTACTTTCAACATCATTACCTGGTGTACACAGTAAATTCAAGCCTTTTTTTGTTACCGGTTCTGTATAATCGAGAACATCGGTAACAATTGAGGTTCCTCCTTTTTTAGCAGCTCCGGCAGATTTCATCGCGTCGGTAATGAGTCCGTCTTTTATATTACCTGGAGACGGATTATTCTCAAATCCTGATCCCACTTCTTCGGCACGTTTGGAATAGGTTTGCATTAACCCTGCAAATTTTTCTGCATTTTCTTTGGTTTGGCACCTATTTAAAAGTTCTTGTTCTACACCGTTTAGTTCTGGAAATTCAGCAAGTACGGTTGATGCACCCAGAGCCACTAACATATCTGAAACATGCCCCAAGGCAGGGTTGGCAGATATACCTGAAAACCCGTCTGAACCACCGCATTCCAAGCCGAGGGTTAGTTTACTAAGTGGTGCTTTGCTACGTTTGGTTTTGTCAGCTTCTATTAAACCTAAAAAGGTATGTTTAACGGCGTCTTCTATAAAATGTTTTTCGCTTTTACTTTGCTGCTGCTCAAGAATAACCAAGGGTTTGGAAAACTGAGCATCCCTTTTTTTAATGGCATCTTCCAGTATAGGGATCTGAGCGTTTTGACAGCCAAGACTTAATACGGTAGCACCGGCTACATTTGGGTTGGTAATATAACCCGCTAAAAGATTGCAAAGCGTATCGCTATCTTGCCTTATACCTCCACAACCACCATCATGGTTTAAAAATTTAATACCATCTACGTTAGGGAAAACCTGTTCGTCCGTATTGGGGATTTCAGGTTTTATTATATCACTATTTAGGAATGTTTCTTTACTTTCCTGGTTTTTATAATGCTTTACAAGGGTTTCAGTAGAAATAATATCGGCAGCAGAGGTTTTGTATCCTAAGGGTTTTAACAATGCTGTTTTCAATACATCCACATTTCTATTTTCACAAAAAACCAATGGGATTACCAACCAATAATTTGCAGTACCAACGCTACCATCTTTTCTGTGGTAACCCATGAAAGTTCGGTCTTTAAAATTATCGATATCCGGTGGTGTAAATTTCCAATGTTGGTTTGCTACTTGATAGCTGGCCGTTGCATGGACCAAATTCTGAGTAGTAATTGCCTCCCCAATTTTAATGGGTACGAGAGCCTTACCAACAATAGAACCGTACATATATACTAAAGCATCCTTTTCAATAGGGTAGAGGGCAAATTTGTGTTTGGCCTTCACCTTTTTTGGGATAGGAATGGTTATGTTTTTATGAATTATTTGCGCACCTTCTGGTATATCCTGTAAGGCAACAAGAATATTATCTTTTGGGTGAATGTGTAAAAATCTTTTATCCATAAATTAATTTACAAACGTTTCTCGAACAGAAACAAAACTGTGTGGGTGTTAATACCTATTGATTGATCTAGAAAGTCACCATGGCTTTTATAACGCCTGTTTCAGGATTGAGCCAAGAATCAAAATTCGTGATCATTTCAGTATATGGGACGGTATGGGTAACAAAAGATGCTATTGGAAATTGGTCTATTACATCAATAACATATTCAAAATCGGCCAAGGTTGCATTTCTGCTGCACATAATGGTAGATTCTTTTGCATGTATTGCCGGGTGGTTAAAAGTTAGGTCGCCCTTAGACAAACCTACCAATACATATTGCCCCCCATGTGCCATATAATTTGGTCCGCTTTCCAAGGCAAATTTATTACCGGAGGCATCGAAAACAGCTGTGGCTAAATCGTTATTGGTAATTTCGTTCACTTTTGCGACCGCATCATCATCAGCTTTGACAATAAAGTCTACACCGATTTTGTCTTTGGCATAATCTAAACGTTGTTGATTGACATCAATGGCGATTACCTTGGCACCTTGTAATTGTGCCAATTTCATAATTCCGATCCCAATAGGACCACAACCAATAACCGCAACGGTTTCTCCTTTTGTAATTTGTGCTCTTCGTAATGCATGCGCACCAATGGCCAAGGGTTCTACAATAGCCATTTGTTCAAGACTCAGGTTGTTTGCCGGTAACAATAAATCTATGGGTACCGTTATAATCTCTTGCATACCACCATCGGTATGTACTCCCAGTACTTTAATATTGGTACAACAATTAGTTTTACCTGCTTTACAGGCAACACAGTTATTGCAACTTACATATGGCATTACCACTACTTTATCACCTTGCTTCAACCCTTTTTCATTTGGCGCTATGGAAATAATCTCTGCAGCCAATTCATGACCTAAAATTCGTGGGTATTTAAAAAACGCCTGGTTACCGCCGTAAGCATGTAAATCGGTACCACAGATACCGACCCTTTTTATTTTTAAAGTCGCCTCGTTTGCTTTTGCTATTGGAGCCTCTTTTTCTTTAAGGGTAAATGTGCCAGGTTCTTCGCAAGTAATATATTTCATTCTCGTGTGTTCTAAGTATTCAGAAGTTTTAAAACGCACCTTGTTAAAGGTGCGCTGCTTAAAAAAACTAACTCAACAATAATTTTTTATATGTTATCTGCCATGGTAATCTCTAAAGAGAAGGCATGGTCACCTATCTTCTTACCAAGATTATCTATGACAAGTCCGTTTTTGGTCTGTTGGTATTCAATTTCGCTATCACTACCTAATAGTTTGATAGATTTGATATCCATACCCTCTACGATATCATTGTCCAATGCTAATGAATTAATGGTGACGGCATTATTTTCTGGCCATGCTAAAAGAATAGCATATAGCTTATTATCTTTTTTCGTGAACCTAATATCTTGAGAAGTGAATCCTTTGTTGTCACCTTCAGAGTGGTGTCCTTTTTTAACTTCCGTAGGTCCTTCTCCAAAAACGGTCCAATATTCCGTGTCATAAATGGCATCACCATTTACTTTTAACCAATCTCCAATTTCAAAAAGAATCTTTTGTTGATCTTCAGGAATGCTACCATCCGCTTTTGGACCAATATTTAAAAGAAGGTTTCCGTTTTTAGATACAATATCAACTAGGTCGTCTACTAATTCATTCGTGTTTTTTGACTCCCAATTGGTAACATAACCCCAAGAGTTTTTACCGATAGAAGTATCTGTTTGCCAAGGCAGTTTTCTAATTCCCGGTAATTTTCCTCTTTCTAAATCGTAAATTACAGTGCCTTCAGGAAAAGCTTCATGGTCAAAGTTTTTGTCATTGATAACCACTTCCTTGCCCCATTCCAATCCTTTATTATAGTAATATGCCGCTAGTTTTGGTCTATATTCTTTAAAATCGGGTATGTCCAAATAAAAATCGAACCATAGAATATGTGGTTGATAATTGTCGATTAAATCCACCGTTCTATTCCACCATAACTCTTTGAATTCTTCAGAAACAGGTTCGGTTAGGTCTTTTCCTTTTGTGGAATACAGGTCTGCAAAATCAGGGTCAGTAGTATCGAAATGATCTTTTTTATTGTAGAAAGACCAGTTAAAAGCATAGTGCGAAGATGCTCCCATAATAAGTCCCGCTTTACGGCCTTCCTTAAACAATTCTCCTAGAATATCTTTTTTCGGTCCCATGTCTACAGCATTCCATCGTGTTGTATTAGACTTGTACATGGCAAAACCATCATGGTGGTCAGCTACGGGAATAACGTACTTGGCGCCAGATTTTTTGAAGATATCTATCCATTCGGTAGCATTGAATTTCTCACCTTTAAATTGAGGGATAAAATCTTTGTAGCCAAAATTTTTCTGATCACCGTATTTATCTTTGTGATATAGGTACACTTCATTGGGCCCTAAATGTTGATGTTTAAGTTGAGCGGTAAAAGTAGCGGAATCCATATACATACTTCTTGGGTACCACTCAGAGGTAAATGCTGGTACGGCATAAGCGCCCCAATGAATAAAAATGCCAAACTTTTGATCGTTGAACCAATCTGGGTCTTTATAGTTTTCTTTTATAGATTCCCAATTAGGCTCAAAACGTTTTGTTGTTTCAATAGTTTCGTTGTCTGCTTTTTCGGTTTTTGATTTGCAGCTTACAACTAATAGTATGAAGAGTAAAGGGTAAATAAAATATTTGGTCATAATCATATGGTAATCGTTTGTTAAAGGTCATTTCAAGTAAGAGCTGCTAAATTCCGTTTTTTGTTTTATCGAATTCATAACAGATGTTTTAATGATTACAACAAATGGTTATCGTTGTTTTTTATTAAGTTTTATATGTATTTCTTTGGGATATATTTAATGTTTAAATGAATAAGGTATATAAAATTCAATTCTTAAAATAAATGAAAAAGTCCCTTTTATACATTCTTTTGGTCGCTGTTCAGTTTTTAATGAGTCAAGAAAGTAGAAAAAATAGACCTAACATCATTTGGGTAATGGCAGAAGATATTAGTCTGGATCTGGCATGTTACGGCACTAAAGCTGTGAACACACCTTTTTTAGATCAAATGGCTGCAGACGGCATTCGTTTTAATAATTGTTTTGTGACCAATCCTATTTGTTCACCAAGCAGGTCTGCCATGATCTTGGGTACGCACCAGCAGAAAAGTAATACCCATAATCACCGCAGCAATAGAGATGTGGTATTGCCAAAACCATTTGTACCGTTTACACAATTATTAAGGGATGCAGGGTACACGACTATATTGGGGCATAAAGATGTACGTGGAAAAGGAAGGAAGATTGATGTGAATTTTAAACATACACCTATTGGCACCTGGGATGGAGAATCAAATTTTGGTATTTACGATAAGTACGATGAGTTTCTACCTAAAGATGCTCCGTTTTTCTCGCAGATAACACTAAACGTAACCCACCGTGGAGATTGGTGGGATGATATTAGGGCACAATCAAAGCATCCAGTAAATCCTGATGATGTTGAACTTCCTCCATATTTAGCAGACGACCCGGTTATTCGATTAGACTGGGCCAAGTATTTAGACCAGATGGAATACATGGATGCCGAAATGGGAATGCTTTTTAATGAATTGGAGAGAAAAGGTCTTGCAGAAAATACGGTAGTAATTTTTATAGGAGATAATGGCAGATGCAATATAAGAGGTAAGGGTTATTTACATGATTCTGGTTTGCGTATTCCGTTATTGGTGAAGTGGCCAAAAGGAATTGATAAAGGGCAAATAGATGATAGAATAATTAGCTCAACAGATATAACGGCAACAATTTTAGATTTGGCACAAGTTGAAATACCTGATTTTATGACCGGAAAATCGTTCTTGGATAAAGAGTTTGATCGATCAGAGGTATTTGCTTCTCGCGATTTATGGGATGAAATTCCGGAAAAAAGCAAAGCCATAACGACCGATAAGTTTAAATATATACGCAATTTTAAGCCAGAAATTCCTTGGGATGCCCACCAAGCGTACTTAGAATTTTACAGACCTGCGGTGCATGTCATGAGAAGGTTAAAAGAGGAGGGTAAATTGAATAAAAACGAATCGATTTTCTTTGGTGTAAAACCCACAGAAGAATTGTACGATTTGGAAAAGGATCCTTTTGAACTAAATAATTTAGTTTTAGATGCTGAATATGCAGTGGTTTTGCAAAAAATGAGACAACAGACATTAGATTATAATAATGCCTTTACTCCGGTAACGGAAATTTACAACCCCGTAAACGCAGAATCGGTAGATGTGTTAGAGTGGGTGAAAAAAGAAAAGCCAAAAGCTTATACCAGAATGTTGGCAGGGGAAGAAATAGGCTTTCATAAAATGATAAACGAATATAAAGCAACCAACAAATAATAAAGATGAGTATTTCAAATAGAACATTAAAACATCTAGTAGGCCTTTTAGCCATATTCCTTTTTGTGTCATGTGGAGAAAAGAGCGATAAAAAAGAGACAAAAGAAGCTGAAAATAAGCAACCAAATATTGTTGTTATTTATTTGGATGACCTAGGTTATGGTGATGTAGGTGCTTACGGAGCTACCGAATTGAGAACACCCAATATGGACAAGCTAATAAATGGAGGTATAAAATTTACCTCTGGTTACGCGAGTTCTGCAACATGCACTCCAAGTAGATATGCCTTACTTACGGGTGAATATCCTTGGCGTGTAAATGCACAAATATTACCCGGCACGGCTCCGTTAATAATAGATACAGACCAACCGACAGTGCCCAAAATGCTGAAATCACAAGGCTATCAAACAGGTATAGTGGGCAAATGGCATTTAGGATTAGGAAATGGCAATGTAGATTGGAACCAAGAAATTACTCCCGGTCCCAACCAACTAGGTTTTGACTATTCGTACATATTAGCTGCCACACAAGATAGGGTGCCAACGGTTTATATAGATAACGGTAAGGTTGATAACTTAGACCCTAACGACCCCATAGAAGTTAGCTACAAAACTAATTTTGAGGGAGAGGCAACAGGTAAGGATAATCCGGAATTGACTACTATGAAATGGCATCATGGTCACAACCAGAGTATTGTTAACGGCGTACCTAGAATTGGATTTATGAAAGGAGGCGAAGCCGCAAAATGGAGCGATGTAGACATGGCAGACCATTTTTTGGAAAAAGCCAAGGCATACGTTAAGAATCATAAAGACGCTCCGTTTTTCTTGTATTATGCATTACAGCAACCGCACGTGCCAAGAACTCCTAATCCTAGATTTGTAGGGTCATCGGGAATGGGACCTAGAGGTGATGTAATTGTAGAGGCAGATTGGATGATCGGTGAGTTTGTAAAGGAACTGGAAAAACAAGGTGTATTGGAAAATACCTTAATCGTATTTACAAGCGATAACGGTCCCGTTTTAAATGACGGTTATTATGATGATGCCGTAGAGAAATTAGGAAAGCATACACCAAGAGGAGGTTTACGAGGGGGAAAATACAGCCTATTTGAAGCAGGAACAAGAGTTCCATTTTCGGTGTATTGGAAAGGTAAAATAGCGCCAAAAACATCAGATGCGTTGGTGTGTCAAATAGATCTTTATGCATCTCTCGCAGCATTAACGGGAGCCACATCTAATCTGCCGGATAGCGAAAATTTATTGGATGTTTTTATGGGGAAATCTGATGAAGGTAGAGACCATTTAATTATAGAGGCAGGTGGTAGAACCGCCTTGAGAAAAGGAGATTGGGCGTTTATACCCCCATATCCAGGCAGTGCCGTTAACACTCAGGTAAATATAGAATTGGGTAATGATGAGTCTTATCAGTTATATAATCTGAAAAACGACTTAGGTCAACAAAAGAATATAGCAAAAGAAAATCCTGAAAAATTACAGGAGCTCAAAGAAGAATACGAGAATAAGAGAGGGGTCGATAATGCATCGGTGCCTGAGTTGGAATTACATTAATGATAATTGTTAGTTTTATTTGTTAGAAGCACCCGAGAGGGTGCTTTTTTGTTCGTGTAGAAGTCTTGACCGTTAAAAAGATGCTTTACCAGTAACAAATGTTCTAAACAATGCCACACATGTTTTAAACGTTTCACGCATTTGAAGTTAACCCGTACTTTTAATCAGATAGAGCTATAGAACGCGATTATGATCAAATCTTATAAATTATCCATATTACTATTTCTAGGGTTTTTAGGTATTATTTGTAATGCTCAAAAACCGAAGAATACACCTAAGCCCAATATCATTGTCATCTTAACAGATGACCAGGGTTGGTTAGATGTTGGTTTTAATGGTGGTACAGATATACCTACACCAAATTTAGATGCCTTGGCGAAAGAAGGTGTCATTTTTAATAACGGTTATGTATCTCATCCATATTGTTCTCCATCTAGAGCGGGACTCTTAACTGGCAGGTATCAAGCACGTTTTGGGCATGATTGTAATATGCCATATGATGGCGAGAATGACGCTTCCGTAGGTACGCCTCTTTCTGAAAAGATAATTTCAGAAGCTTTAAAAGAACAAGGTTATGTAACGAGTGCAATTGGAAAATGGCACGTTGGTGACCATCCAAGTCTACACCCACCACAACAAGGATTTGACCATTGGTTCGGTTTTGCCGGGGGATCAATGAATTATTGGGGAACACCTAATGGCCCGCTACGAACAATATTCCGAAATAATGTTGAAGTACCAGAAACAGAATTATCGTATTTAACAGATGATTTTACTAAGGAAGCCATCACTTTTATGGAAGAAAACAAGAGTAAACCATTTTTTATCTATTTGGCATACAACGCACCACATGCTCCAGACCATGCCACCAAGCAATACTTAGAAGAAACCAAACATATAGAATATGGTGGTAGAAGCGTATATGCTGCCATGGTAAATGGGGTAGATGCCGGTGTTGGTAAAATAAATTCGTATTTGCAAGACAACGGACTTAAAGAAAATACCATTTTGGTTTTCTTGAGCGATAACGGTGGGCGCGCCACCCAAGCTTCCAATGGTCCCAATAGAGGTCATAAAGGAATGCTGTTTGAAGGTGGTATAAAAGTACCCTTCTTCATGGTTTGGAAAAATCGGATAAAAGCCGATAAAAAATATGATGAGGTAGTAAGTTCTTTGGATCTGTTTCCCACACTACTATCTGCGACCGGAGGCAAAACGGAGCATGAAAAGCAGTTAGATGGTGTAGACCTTCTTCCTTATTTAGAGTATGAAAATGAAAAACCGCATGAAACACTTTTTTGGCGTTCAGTTGGCGGATTTGAATATGCGGTTAGGCATCAAGATTATAAATTGTACAAAAGTGCTTATAAAGACAAAACCATGTTATTCAATTTAAAAACCGATGCCTTAGAACGTTATGATATTGCTTCAAACTATCCTGAGATTGTTTCAAAATTAGAAACCCTGTATAAAGATTGGGATAGTAATAATATGGCACCAGGTTGGGTTGATCCCCATGCCGAAAATGTTATTAAAGAAGAGAAAAAATACAAAGCCATTAGGCAAAAATCACTTAGACCAAAAAATTAGGTATATGAATGTAAATACACAATTTCCCAGATCCTTAGTATTCTTATGTACTCTGCTGATATTTAAATTAGTACAAGCTCAAGAACAACCTAATATTATTTTCATTTTAACCGATGATCAGAGTTATGGTATGATGGGGTGTACCGGTAATGAAGTGGTACAAACACCCAACATTGATAAGTTGGCAGGCGATGGAGTATTGTTTACCAACGCACATATTACCAGCGCCATTTGTACCCCAAGTAGGGCAAGCATTTTAACCAGTCAGTTTGAACGTAAGCACGGTGTAAATTTCAATTCTGGCACCAGCATGTCAGAAGAAGGGTGGAACAACACCTATCCTATGGTATTGCGTAACAATGGCTATTATTCTGGCTGGATAGGTAAAAACCATTTGCCGGTGGGCGATGGTGGTTATACCAGCGGATTAATGGATAAGAGTTTTGATTATTGGTATGCCGGTCATGGACATTTAAGCTTTTACCCAAAAGACAGACACGAAATTTTTAAAAACGCAACAGATGATACACAAGTAGAAATTGTAAGCGAGGGAGTTTCAGATTTTTTATCTAATGAACAAAAATTACAAGGCGCACAAAAGTTCTTGGATCAAAGGCCAAAAGATAAGCCATTTGTACTTTCGGTCAACTTTAATTTACCACATGATGCAAGTGCATCTACTATGGCACAGCGCGATAGTGATGATGCTATTTACAAAACCTTGTATAATGATGTAGAGCTGGATTTACCCAGAAACTACATTGCCAAAAAAGATATTAAACAACCAAAACTACCGCCAGAAATTCATAAAACAGGTGATAGGCAAGAAGGTTATGATTATGTAGATACACCCGAAAGTTTGTTAACTCGTTACCGATTAAAATTACAGGCGATGGCGGGCATAGATCGTATGATCGGGGAATTAAGAGAAACCCTAAAGAAACAAAAGTTAGACAAGAATACGATTATCGTTTTTACTTCTGACCATGGCTTGTTTATGGGGCAATTCGGCATTGGCGGTAAAGCCCTTTGCTACGAGATTACTACGCATGTACCATTAATTATTTATGATCCAAGCGAGAAAAAAGCGAACCGAGGTAGAAAGTCCGACGCTCTTGTACAAAGCATTGATATTGCGCCAACCTTACTTAAAAAAGCGGCAATTGAAATTCCAGATACATATCAAGGTAGAGATTTATCGCCACTATTATCACAAGAAAAAAGCGACGTTAGAAACTATTTATACACAGAAAATTTATGGTCTACCCAGTTTGGAAATCCAAGATGTGAAGCAGTGAAAGATAAACGCTGGAAATATATAAGGTACTACAAGAACGAAAATTTTTCGGCACAAAAGAAGATTGAGACCGCAAAGCAAATGGGTATTAAGATGACGGCGATGTTGTATAAAGTTCATGATCCAGATATCGCCTTGTATCGTTCGTTTGTAGAAGGTCCTTTACAAGGCGAGCAAGCAGTTTATGAAGAGTTGTTCGATTTGGAAAATGACCCGGACGAAACTACCAACTTGGCTCACTTAGCCCAACATGCATCGGTGTTGAAAAAACTAAGAGCTGTGTGGAAAGAGAAAATAACATTTGCCAGAGGCGATGAAGCACCAAAAGTATTGCGATATACATCTGACAGTGAAGCAGAACGTGGCGTAATCATAGAACCTAAATAATTCAGAATTTATCAGAAATGACAAACCAAAACACTAACAAGGCACTATTAGGTCTTTTAATCACACTCTTGTTAACTACGGGGGCATTTTCACAAGAACTTCCATTCGGGTATCCAGATACGGAACGTACCAAGGTAAGTATCAATCAGGGTTGGAAATTTCACTTGGGTAATCCAAATGCTACCTATTACGAAACCAATACGGATGATGCTTCTTGGGAAACCGTAAATGTTCCCCATACCCTAGCATTAACATCGTTGGCTTTAGATGGTTTGCAAGATGAAAAAACACAACTAGAATTTCATAGAAATGTAGGTTGGTACAGAAAAACCATTACTGTACCGCAGAACAACAACAAGGTGTTTCTAGAGTTTGAAGGCGTGCACCAAGTAACCGATGTTTGGGTAAACGGTAGGCATGTAGGCAAACATGGTACAGGTGGTTACACACCGTTTCATTTTGATATTACAGGGTATGTAGATAAGGGAAAAGACAATCAAGTAACCGTTTTGGCAGATAATAGAAGAAGTACGGTTGTTCCGCCAGATCCGGGTCCTTTCGATTATGTAAAATTTAGTGGTCTGTATAGAGATGTGTATTTGGTTGAAAAGCATCCGGTGCATATTGGTTTCAATTGGGAAGCCAAGCGTGCAGGGGTAACCATAACCTCACCAACGGTAGATGTGGTGAATAAGAACGCGACGATAGATATTAAATCCGTCGTAAAAAATACAAGCAATTCACCGGCAAAAGTAACCGTGGTAACAAGAATAATAGATGCAGAAGGGCTCGTGGTTCTAAAGCTGACTAATGATGCAACCATTGCGCAAAATAATGATTATGAGTTTGACCAAATAGGTAGTTTAGAAGATAATGTTCAGTTGTGGGATGTAGATAATCCTAACCTGTATCGTGTAAATACAGAAGTTTTGGTCGATGATAAATCTGTAGATGTTGTCGAAAATAATCTGGGCATTAGAAAATTTGAATTGAATCCTGATCGTGGTTTTATGCTAAATGGAAAACCGATAGAACTAATGGGGTTCAACAGGCATCAGCATTATCCATATATAGGCGATGCTGTACCAGATGCACTACACTATAAAGATATGCTGCAGTTTAAAGAGTTCGGCTTCAATATTATGAGAACGGCGCATTATCCGCAAGATAATGCCATTTTAGATGCTTGTGACAAGCTGGGTATTTTGGTTTATGAAGAAGCACCTTCATGGGTTTCAATGAGTACTGATAAAGAATGGTGGAGTAATTTTGAACAATCGGAACGTGTTATGATTCGAAATCATAGAAATCATCCTTCTGTAATTATTTGGGGCGGTGGTATAAACCATAGAGGTTATGTGCCTCTTGCCCATAATACCGCTAAGCAAGAAGACCCAACAAGGCTTACTGCGTCGCAAGGTTCGCGATGGACGGGCTGGCAAACATCGGGTCTAACGGATATCAATGCCAATATGCTTTACGGACCTTTCATTTGGGATCGTTCAGAACCTATGTTCGCCATGGAAGGTCGCGTTGGTCCAGAAGCTTTGGCTCCTTTCAGAAAAGATTCGTTAATGACGGGTTTGATCTCTTGGACTGCCCATGCGTATTACACTTTTCATCCAACCCATGATAAAGCAAAAAATGAAATTGACAGAACCAGAAGTGGCGGAATGACCATTTTTAGAAACCCAAGACCAGAGTTATATTGGTACAAGGCTGAGCTTAGAAAAGAACCTTTTGTGTACATGTTGGAAACGTGGAAAAAAGGTCAAGATTCCATCACGGTTTTTAGTAATGCACAAAGTGTGGAATTGAGTGTAAATGGTAAAACTATTGAAACTAAATCACCATCAAAAGACACTATTTATGAAGGGTTGCATCATGCTCCGTTCCTATTCAAAAATTTAAAATATGCAGATGGGGAAGTAAAAGCCAAAGCCATTTTTAAGGACGGAAAAACAAAAGAAGTAGTTCATAAAACTGCGGGTCAACCTTATGCCATCGAATTAATGCTAGATACCTTAGGTAGACAGTTTACCGCAGATGGTGCCGATATACTTATGGCATATGCCACGGTGGTAGATAAAAATGGAACTCCAATTACCGATTATAAGGGTAAGGTGAATTTTTCTGTCAACAAAAATGCAACAGTTGTAGGCGATGGTGCCGCTATTAATGCCAACCCTATGTTTACCGAATATGGTATTGCACCGGCATTGATAAAAGCAGGTACTACAGCTGGTGAAGTTAAAATCAAAGCAAGTGCCAAAGGCTTGAAATCAGCTAATACTACTATGCAATCAACGTCATATAATCCAAATGTCTTGGCAGCGAATGCAAAACCTATTTACGATT
Organism: Maribacter sp. R86514; assembly: GCF_044597005.1. Lineage (NCBI taxonomy): Bacteria > Pseudomonadati > Bacteroidota > Flavobacteriia > Flavobacteriales > Flavobacteriaceae > Maribacter > Maribacter sp. R86514. The sequence goes on from NZ_CP138999.1 coordinate 427,679, forward strand.
TTAAGAAAATTAGAATAGACATGGGTGCCAATGACCAGTTGGTACAATTTGGTTGGGATTTTTGGAACGGAAATGACGAAGAAAAGAAGAGCTATAAGCTACCAGAATGTAATAATGCGGAAGTAAGCTTAGCTACAAACAGTACAGATGGTGTATTGCGTTGGTTGGGTGAAATGAATGTTATTGGTAAATACGGATACGTATATGGCGATGGTGTACTTGGTATTGATGAAAAAGGATTAACTATTAGTTTTAGAGGCTTACCAAAGGGTCGTTACAAGATGAGTACCTATCATCATGCACCAAAAAGTAATTCTGATGAAATGGATCCTAACAAGGAGAAACTAAAGAAAATTAAAATTTTGAATATTCCCTACGAGCGAAAATTAACTGTAACGGCAGGGGACAATTCCAAAGAGGTTTTGGTAACAGAAGGTAAAATGATGCAGTTTAGTGAGCCGGGTAAAAATACGATCATATTTACCGTAAAGGATGAGGGAACAGCGAAAGTAAGTATTCAAGGTACCACAGGAAAAGGAATTTGGTTAAATGGAATAGAACTGCAAGAATGGAAGAGATAGACAGTCCACAAGCGCAAAAGAAATCACATATAACTACGATAGTGTGTTTGCTGTTCATATTGTTCGGTATGTTCACTGGTGAAGTAAAAGGACAAAATTATAGTCCCGAAAAGGAAGATGTACGTGTGGGTCCGCCAAAACCACCACTGGGAAAAAGATGGGTTATGAATCGGGATTTTTCAGATGAATTTAATGGTACAGAGTTGGATACTACCAGGTGGTTAGATCATCACCCTACATGGATAGGGCGTGAACCAGGTTTGTTTATGAAATCGCAAGTATCTGTAGCTGACGGTTTTTTGCAATTAAAAGGGGAGAAAATGTCACAAGACACTGTAATTAAAGCATATGGCAAAGAAATGACCTTTTCAATTGCAGGAGCTGCGGTAGTTTCAAAAAAGAAAACCCAATTTGGCTACTTTGAAACACGGGTAAAAGCGGCAGCAACGACTATGTCTACCACATTCTGGTTTTCTACTGTTGGTAATTTTAAAGGACCTAATGACTGCGATGCATATGGTCTGGAATGGGATATTCATGAATCGGTTGGTAGAACGGGTGATTTTAGCGGCGATTATTTTGCAAGCGGAATGCATTCCAACAGTCATTTTTGGTATACCGATTGTGAAGGGGAACGACATGATCGTAGAGCGGCTCAAGTCCGTTTCGAAGATGATGAAGTAACTTCCGAAAATTTTCACGTATATGGTGGCTGGTGGCGAAATGAGAGTACTGCAAGTTATTACTATGACCATCGCGAACCTAAGCATCAAAAATTTTATGATAAGGTAAAAGAAAAACCATTTGATCAGCCCATGTATATGCGCTTGGTGTCCGAGACTTATCCTTTTCCTTGGATAGCGCTTCCCGATGAAGAAGAACTTTCTGATCCAAGTAAAAATGTGGTGTATTATGATTGGGTACGAGCCTATACCTTAGAAGATATTTCAAAAGAAGTAGCACATCAACCTTTAGAAAAGCAACTGCAGTTATATGAAGAGAGCGTAATTTTTGATACGGTAGCGATAAATGTCAAAAATACTTTGAACATAGAAGTTCCTATTTCCTATAAGGCAAACGAATCAAGGCAACTAGTGCTGGAAATCTATGATAACGATGATAACAAAATAGTAACAGATAAGGTGAAATTGCTACCAGGTTATGGTCATTTTCGTCATAATCTACATTTGGATAATACTTTGCGTTTGCGCGGTGATTATAGACTTCTAGCGAAGTTACAGTACATAAACGAAGAAGATAAAACCATTTTGGATCGCAACAACCTGATTTTAAAATTCAAGTAGGTCAATAATCTACCTTCAAAACCATTTATAACCCTAAATGGGTCATTTGTAGTGTTGTTTTCGAGCAAATCGTACTATTCTTGTTCAGTCCCTTAATGTTTAATATGGGTACTTAGGCTCCAAAAGGTAAAGACTTGAAAACACGTTTAGATAAGATTTAAAATAGTACAAATGAAAAAAAACATTGGTAAAAAAATAGGTGTGCTGGCTGTGATTGTTGGTGCAAGTTTACAGTCAAACCTTCTTGCACAAACTGAACAGTATGAAGAAAGTTGGGAATCTTTAGCCAACGTAAATGCTACGCCAGACTGGTTCTTAGATGCCAAATTGGGCATTTATGCACATTGGGGTCCCGTTTCAAGTGCATTTGAGGGTGCTGAACCGAACAAACATTATGCAGGTTGGCATGGAATGATGATGTATAATGACGGAAAAATTATTGAAACCAAAAACGGTAAGCCAAGTAACAATTACATTCATCATAAAAAGAAATACGGAAAGCCTTCTAAAAAGGGATATATAGAAATCATAGAAGATTTTTCTCCCACAGCTTTCGATGCCAAAGAATGGGCAGATCTATTTGCAAAATCTGGGGCACGATTTGCAGGTCCTGTAGCTATGCACCATGATAATTTTGCTATGTGGGATAGTAAAGCAACCCGTTGGAATTCTATGAATTATGGAGGTATTGATCCATCTGCAGCACTGAAAAAGGAGATAAATGATAAAGGAATGCGTTTTATTGGGTCATTTCACCATGCATTTACCTGGAAATATTTTGGTCCTGCACATGCCCACGGTAATATAAACCCGAAGGATTATGACTTGTATACCAACCCGCATAGTTTGGACAATGACACGCCAGATGAGGCTTTTATGACTGCATGGTGGGCTAGTTTAAAAGAATACATAGATAAGTACCAACCAGATATTATTTGGTTCGATTGGTGGTTAGAGAGTTTACCCGAAGAAGACCGACTTAAATTTTTAGCCTATTACTATAACAAGGGCAAAGAGTGGGGAAAAGAAGTAGCGGTTTGTTATAAAGAAGCAACCTTTAACGAAGATGTCGCTATTAAGGATTATGAGCGCGGTAGACCAAATCAACCCAAACAGAATGCTTGGTTAACCGATACCTCTCCCGGAGCTTGGTTCTATAGACCAAATGCAAAGTTTAAAACAGCTAATGAGCTCATAGATATACTTGCGGATATTGTAGCTAAAAACGGATTAATGTTATTGAACGTACCACCAAACCCAGATGGAAGTATTCCGCCAGAAATGCAACAATTACTAACAGATATGGGGTCTTGGTTAGCAATTAATGGCGAAGCTATTTATGACACACGCCCTTGGACGGTATTTGGCGAAGGACCAACAAGGTTGCCAGAAGGTGGGCACAAGGTAGAGGAAAAGTTAAAAATCGAATATCAAGAAAAAGACATTCGGTATACCAAAAAAGGAGATAAAGAAATTTTTGCCATTGTTTTAGACGAACCAAAATCGGCAATTACAATGAAGACACTTTCTACTGATATTGGCGTCTTAAATTCTAAAATTCTTAATGTGCAATTAATAGGGAGCAACGAGAAATTAAGTTGGGAACGCAACGAAAAAGGACTTGTTATTCAAAAACCAACTTCCTTTCCTTCAAAATATGCGCATGCCTTTAAAATAACTTTAGAAGGTTACAGAGAGAATGATATTGGTGGTGACGTTGAAGCACATATAGATTGATTTCTGATGGTAAATTATACGGTCTTACTTTCAAAAAAGGTGATAATAGGTTTATGTTACATAGGTATTGGCTGTATGTTTTCCTTGCAATCACAAGATAGACCCAATGTTATTTTAGTACTTACCGATGACCAAGGTATTGGAGATTTAGGGGCACATGGCAACCCGTGGTTAAAAACACCGGAAATAGATGCCTTTTACGATGATGCCGTACGAATGACCAATTTTCATGTATCGCCGCTTTGCACACCCACTAGAGCTGCAATAATGACCGGAAAGTATCCTATAAATAATGGGGCTTGGGCAACGTATAAGGGTAGGGATGCCCTTTCCAATTCGGTGACAATGGCAGATGTTTTTCAACAAAACGGGTACAAAACCGCCCTATTCGGCAAATGGCATTTGGGGGATAACTATCCTAATCGACCAACCGATGCTGGTTTCGATACGGCCATACATCATTTGGCAGGAGGTATTGGGGAATTGTCCGATTATTGGGGTAATGACTATTTTGATGATGTATATTATGTAAACAACGAACCCAAACAATTTAAGGGCTATTGTACCGATGTTTGGTTCAATGAGGCGATAAATTTTATTAAGCAAAACAAAGACCATCCTTTTTTCGTGTATTTGCCTTTAAATGCGCCTCATGACCCGCTATATGTCGATGAAAAATATGCTGCCCCGTATAGACATTTAGAAGGAAAACAAATAGTTAGTGCCGATCTCTATGGCATGATAGCCAATATTGACGAGAATTTTGGCAAACTTAACCGGTTCTTAAAAGCAGAGAAATTAGCAAAGAATACCATTGTTATTTTCATGTCAGACAACGGTACGCGCTTTGGGTATCGTACAGCTGATAACTTAGGATATAATAAAGGATTTAAAGGAATAAAAGGTCAGAAGGAAGAAGGTGGACATAGGGTTCCGTTTTTTATTCGATATCCTAAAGCGAAAATTAAAGGAGGAAAAGACAATAATGAACTGGCGGCTCATATAGACCTTATCCCAACCTTGGCAAATTTATGTGCATTGAATGTGCCAGATAGTTTGAGTTTAGACGGAATCGATTTTTCTCCTGTATTAAAGAATACGAATGCAAGTTTAAGAGAACGAGCACTATTTCTGCAAAACCGACAAGACTGGAGACCACCCACACAAGAACATGACGGACTTGTTTTACAGAACGAATGGCGATTACTAAAGGGGAAAGAGCTTTATAATATCATTGATGACATAGGGCAAAAGCAAAACCTGGCAAAAGAACATCCGCAATTGGTTAAAGATTTAAGGAGTAAGAATGCCACTTTTTATATGTCGGTTATGGCTAATGATGTATTTACCGAATTACCGGTTACCATAATAGGTTCTGAACATCAAAAAGAAATAAAATTAACCATTCAACATGCCATCGGAGACGATAGCGGTATTTGGAAAACCGAACAAGTGGCCGCAGGCGTAAAAAATAAAAATAATAGGTATGCCATAGAAGTTGCTTCGGCGGGTACGTATAAAATCTCTTGTATGCGCTGGTCAAAAGAAGTCCCTGGTCCTGTTTTAGGAGTACCCGGCAAACATCCTAAATCAAATTTTGAGTATGTCGCCATTTCTCCTGATAAAGTGAGGACACAAATAGCCAATCAAATATTGGAAAAATCTATAAATGCGAATGAAGCGTCAATAGATTTTGAAGTGTATTTAGAAAAAGGAAAAACATTATTGGAAACCGATTTTTTATTTGGCACTGATGCATACGGAGTCTATTATACCTATATCAAAAAAATCTGATATGCTACTGTTTGTATATGATATTAAGGATAATGATTGATGATGAGTAGGTGCATTTTAGTTAATTAAGTTTTAGTGTAATGGATCATAAATAATTGTTGCTGAATGTATTAATGATTTGTTCAGTTAATGTCTAGTTATAAAATAGTAAGCTTTAAGAATGGTATTATAAATTACCGCTTTGTGTAATGCATAATATTTTTGCTAAAAAAATTAATAAAATCTAAAATTTTATTTCATAAATGAGAATAATTAAAACATTGTTGGGTATTTATGTTTTATCGGTATTTGTAAGTTGCCAAGAGAAAGCTGATAAGCCGTCTGAAAACACCCAAGAGAAAAATGATACCAAGTCAATAAGCCAACAACAAATAGACCATTTAGGTATTACCGATGTTGACCATTTAAGTGATGCATCAAAAAGGGCATTGGCCTTGCCAACTGATTTGGGAGATGAGTGGTTTTTAGAATTTAATCAATTAGAACCGTTAAAAGGGGATTTGGCATATGAAGAAGGTGTTATAAGAAGAGATCCAAGTGCTATGATCATGGAAGATGGTAAGTACTATGTGTGGTATTCAAAAGGAGAAGGACCTACTCAAGGTTTTGATGGTGATGTGGAAAATGAAAAAGTATTTCCTTGGGATCGTTGCGACATCTGGTATGCTACATCAGAAGATGGTATTACATGGAAAGAAGAAGGTATAGCGGTAGCAAGGGGTAAAAAAGGTGAATATGACGATCGCTCGGTATTTACGGTAGAAATCATGAAGCATGAAGATATGTATTACCTAAGTTACCAGACCGTAAAATCGCCTTATAATAAGAGGGTGAAAAATCAAATTGGTTTGGCTTGGTCTACATCACCTAACGGACCTTGGACTAAGAGTAAAGAACCTATTTTAAGTCCCGCAGACAATGGTGTTTGGGAAGGCGATGATCCTAATGATCGCTTCTCCGTTAAGAAGAAGGGAGATTTTGATAGCCACAAAGTGCATGATCCGTGCATTCTTCCTTTCAATGGCAAGTTCTACTTATACTATAAAGGTGAGCAAATGGGAGAGGAGATCACTTTTGGAGGTCGTCAAATTAGACATGGTGTCGCTATTGCAGATAATCCTAAAGGTCCTTATGTAAAATCACCTTACAATCCTATAAGTAATAGTGGGCATGAAATATGTGTATGGCCATACAATGATGGTATAGCATCATTAATAACAACAGATGGTCCTGAGAAAAATACGATACAATGGGCGGCAGACGGCGTAAATTTCAACATAATGTCTTCTATTCCGAGTCCGCCACACGCCATAGGTTTAAATAGAGCGGTTGATAGTGAGAAAGAACCGACCGAAGTCTTAAAATGGGGGTTGACCCACGTATATAACAGTAGCGATTATCAAAGTATTATGCGATTTACATCTCGTAAAAAGAAGAAATACTAGCACATATATTTCATATGAAAATCAAGGTCCATAAGGTGTTTGATAATGAATGGTGTTCACAATCGGGCAAATTCTTGTTATTAGCTTTTCTTTTAATAGGACAATGCTTAATAGCTCAGAAAAAGCCGAACATTGTTTTAATCCTTTCTGACGATGCCGGATATGCCGATTTTGGTTTTCAAGGAAGTAAAGAATTTAAAACGCCTAGGTTAGATGCTTTGGCAAAAGAAAGTATACAATGTACGCAAGCATATGTAAGTGCAGCTGTTTGTGGGCCCTCTAGAGCAGGGTTTTTAACAGGTATGTACCAGCAGCGTTTCGGTTTTGAAGAAAACAACGTGCCGGGTTATATGAGCGCAAGTGGTGCAACGGGCGATGATATGGGTTTGCCGCTTAATCAAAGAACCATTGCCACTGAGCTGCATGAGCAAGGTTACGCCACCGCTATTTTTGGAAAGTGGCATATGGGTAATGCAGATAGGTTTCATCCAACCAAAAGAGGTTTTGATGAATTTTACGGATTTAGGGGAGGTGCTAGAAGCTTTATGCCTTATGATGAAAACAACCCAATAGATAAAGATGAAAATAGGTTAGAACGAGGTTTCGGTAATTTTTTAGAACATGACGGTTATTTAACCGATGATTTGGCAGATAAAACCAATCAATTTATAGCTCAACATAAAGACCGACCCTTCTTTGTTTATTTATCGTTTAACGCGGTGCATACACCGATGCAGGCAAATAAAACAGACTTAGATCAATTTCCTGATCTTAGGGGTAAAAGAAAAACGTTAGCGGCAATGACCTTGGCTATGGACAGGGCTTGTGGTAAGGTGGTTGATCAACTTGAAAAATTGAATCTTTTAGAAAATACAATTATCGTATTCACAAATGATAATGGAGGACCAAGTGATTCCAACTCCTCATTGAACAAACCTTTAAGCGGCACAAAAGCCAATCATCTTGAAGGGGGTATACGTGTACCTTTTTTGATTTCTTGGAAAGGAAATCTACAAAAGAATATAACCTTTGATCATCCGATTTCTTTATTGGATATGTACCCAACTTTCAGTGCAGTTGCGGGTGTAGAGCAACATAAATTAAAGCATTTAGATGGTGTAGATCTTTTGCCATTTTTTAAAAATGAAAAAGAAGGGAGACCTCATGAGTTTTTATATTGGAAGAAGGAAAATAGGGGAGCTATACGAGAATTTGATTGGAAATTAATTCGTTACCCCGATAGACCTGCCGAGTTATACGATATATCTAAAGATATAGCCGAGCAATATGATTTAGCATTACAGTATCCAGACAAAGTTAAGGCAATGTATAAAAAGCTGTTTCAATGGGAATTAGGTCTTGAACGACCGAAATGGCAATTACAACGCAAATTTGAAGGCAAGGCTGCACAACGTATGGATCAATACAGTGCTAAAAAAATCACGATTAATAAAGAGTAACGCATAAAATGAAAACAAGCATACAAAATTTCGGAACCTTTGAAACCAATACCGTACAGTTGGTAACATTGAACAATAACAATGGGGTAGAGGTTAAAATCTCAAGTTATGGGGCAACTATAACCTCCATAAAATTTCCTGATAAAAATGGTAAGATAGAAGAGGTTGTTTGTGGCTTTGATGATTTTAGCAGTTATTTTTTATCGGAATACAATTCAAATGCCCCTTATTTTGGTGGTACCGTAGGTAGATACTGCTCTCAAATAAAAGATTCAAAATTTTCATTGAACGGTATTGACTATCAATTGAATAAAATAGTTGGGGATAATAATTTACATGGTGGTAAAATTGGTTTCGATAAGAGATTATGGTCAATAGAAAATTTCAGTAAAAACCAAGCGGCCGTATCCATGAAATTAAAAAGTGAACACTTAGAAGAGGGCTTTCCTGGTAATGTTGATGTCTTGGTTACATTTAGTGTGACCGATGCAAACGAATTAAAGATAGATTATAAGGCAACTACAGATCAGACAACACCTTTCACGATCACTAATCATTCATACTTTAACTTAACAGGGTTTAAAGATGATATATTAAAACATACCGTACAAATTGCATCGGATAAAAGACAAGTTTGGGATGATACCGGAGCGGCAACAGGTACTAATATATCAGTTATAGACAAGCCAGACGATCTAAGAAAAGCTAAGGTCATTGGCGAAGTTCAGAACGACATGGAAGACGGTTTTGAACACTATTACTTATTTGAAGATAAAGACTTTAAATTGGATAAGGTAGCTGAAATCAATGAAGAGACTAGCGGCAGAAGTCTAGAAGTATATACAACCGAACCTGGTATGCTATTTTATACCGGTAAATATACTTCAGACGAATTAAAAAGAGAGTCTGGTCTACAATATGGAAAGTACCGTGGTTTGTGTTTAGAGACACACCGTTACCCCAATGGACCCAATATTACAAATGCTCCAAAGAGTATTTTAGAAAAAGATGAAACATACCATAGTACTACCATTTTTAAATTTGGCTGGTAACCAATAAATCAACTAAACCAAAATCTAATTAAGATGATAGAAGGAGTATCGCTGGCAATTTTTGCCGGACTAATGCTGGGTCTTTATGCCTTGCCAGAGAAATTTACAAAAGACTTTAAATATGAGAACACATGGAGCTTATTTTTTCTGCTCACCATGTTCGTTGTGCCGATTATAGCCTCTTTGACCCTCATAAACGGGTTTGGGGAAATATTTGGAAACATGCCAATGGATATATGGGTAAAGATGGGACTGACCAGTTTTTTATGGGGAATTGGAGTTATGATGTGGAGTAAGGCCATTAACCACATTGGTCTGTCTTTAGGTTTTTCCATTTTTATTGGAACTATCATATTAGTAGGATCGTTACTGCCATTTATTGAAGATGGTTTGCCTCCTACAAACGTACTAACCTATATTTTAATTGGAATTTTTATCGTTTTGGTTGGTGTTATTCTAAATGGTAGGGCAGGTATTTTAAGAGAAAAGGATGAAGCTGGTACAACTGACAAAAAAGGATCAATGGTTACCGGTATTATGATTGCCATAGTAGGTGGGTTATTGGCGACGGGGTTCAGCTATGCCAATGCAGCAGGTAGACCATATTTGCATGAAGCAAGTATTGCCCAAGGTAATGCGGATTGGATTACGGCAGTAGCTGTAATGTTCCCCATATTTTTAAGTGGAGGTATAGTGATGACTGCATATTTCTTATGGCAATTAAGTAAAAATAATGCTTGGGGCAATTTTAAGACGCCTGCGTTCGGTAAAAATGTAGTACTGATTTTAGTCATGGCAGTATTTCATTATGCGGCATCGGCGTTGTTCGCCTACGCGGCATTTAAGTTAGGAAGTTCTGGTAATACCGTAGGGTATGCTATTTTCAATACATCATCGGTAGCTACTGCAATTGTTAGTGGTCTAATTACCAAAGAATGGATTAATGCGTCATCAAAGGCAAAAAGCTTTTTATACGCCGGTCTTGCGCTAATGATATCTGGTATTGTAGTAGTAGCATATTCAAACGGAATAAGCTAATAAGATTTTTGTTCTTTGTAGCTAAAGTGCTAATTGTTCACAAAGCGGGAGGCTGTAGGTCTTCCGCTTTTTCTTGTGGCATGGTAAAGGGTAGCCAACTCTTTTATTTTTGGTTGATATTTTGCATTTGTAATCAAATTGTGCGCTTCTAATTCACCTGGATTATCATTTAGATTAAAAAGAGCTATCGGTGTTTGGGTATGGTTGCTTTTATCGGATTTGTCCACTTGTAAAATCAATTTAAAACCATCTTTAATCAACATAACTTCTTTGCCTGTACCGCTTTGAGTGTAAATAACTCTATCTAAATCTTCAGATTTATTTTCAAGTAATGGTAATAAACTAGATGAATCTAAAGCTTGGTCAGCAGAAATCTCAATATGATTTAACTCAGCCAGTGTTGCCATAATGTCAAGACCAAGAACCGGACTTTCGTTTATCTGATGTTTAAAATGATTGTTCCAAGATACTATGAACGGAACACGATTACCGCCTTCATAAGCTTGGTTTTTTCCGCCTCTATAAATATCACTTGGTCTGTGCCCAGACTTTAAGGTATTCATTCTTAAAAGTCCGCCATTATCAGAAGTCAGCATAATAATGGTATCATCATAAATACCTTGCTTTTTCAAAGAATCGATCAACATTTGTATTTGTACATCTAATTCTTTAACTAAGTCTAAATGTTTTGAAGGTGTGGTGCCGGCTATTTTAATTCCATTTAACTCATCGGTTGGGGTGTGTGGTAAATGAACGGCTAAGGCGGAATAGTACATAAAGAACGGTTTGTCTTTATATGCATTCGCATCAATATAATCCATTGCCTTTTTTACCAATAATGGTCCCATGTCATGCGGGTTCCAATTACTATCGCCTAAACCTTCTGCTTTGTCCAATTTCACTCCGATCTTATCCATTTTAGCTTGGGATATGAAAGTGATTTCAGAATTTCTTGCAATAGGTTTGAATACACTGTTTTCATATATAGCATAAGGCACATCTTGAATACCGGCTTGGAAAGAAAGCGCATAATCAAACCCTTGATAGCGTGGTCCGCCACCTACGATTTTTTTGATATCTACATCTAGTTCGGGTTTGTTTCTTGGACCTCGATAAATAGTATTTGGGTCATCTTTTTTTAGAAAATCACCACCAATATGCCATTTCCCAAAAAAGGCGGTTTGGTAACCCGCTTGCTTCATTAGTTTGGAAAAGTGTTAGCTGGTTTTCTTTGATAGGACTTTTTTCATAACTACCCCAAACTCCCCATGGGGCATCACTTCTATAACAATGGTTTCCCGTCATTATCGCATATCGTGATGGTGCACAAAGTGCAGCGGGAGCATGCGCATTTGTAAAAACGGCTCCGTTTTTTGCTAAGGCATCAATTGCAGGAGTTTCAACAATAATAGAATCTGAATGTGCTTTTCTATAGTACGATACATCTCCAAGACCTAAATCGTCTACTAAAACAACAACTACGTTTGGCTTTTTTTGAGCACGGAGAACTAAAGTAAAAAGAATGAAAAATAGGATAATTGTAGGATGTAATCGACGCATGTTGTTTTTATTTAATTGGCACTAAAGTATAGGCTCGTACCCAATCATAATAGGTAGTATTTTTACTATCGTCTGCTAATTCTTCTGGTGTTGGAGGTGTTTCCCAATTGTATGTTTCAGTTACCAAATGCATGTACATGGGTTTATTGAACGGTGTTTCCCTAAAAAATGTACTAGGGTTCATGGTAGTTCTGTATTCGCCATCTAAATAAATTTTTATGGTGTTGGCATCTACCCACCAACAACCGTACACATGATATGCTTCATTTGCCGGCGGATTAATTTCAGAGACGACTCCTTTTTGTGACTTCACAGTTTTAGCCCCATCGCAATCCGTATAAAAGGTATGTGTATTCGATCTTAATTTGGTTCTAAAGTCACCACCCGTTTTTTGCTGACCAACAACTTCTACAATATCCAATTCTTGCACTTCAAACGGACATACTTTGGTGTCTGGTTTATTCTTTAGCCAAAAGGTAGAAGACATACTTATACTAGAAGCTTTCATTCTGGTTTCAAAATAGCCATAAAGTGCATCTTTTGCAACCGAAGCTACGGCACCGCCTGCAATGTTATATTTCTTGTCGTTCTCTAAAACTGTATTTTTTATTTGGAGATTACCATCTTTCACAGATACGGAATAAGCCCTAAAAGTAGCCGGAGGTCTACCATCTACCCAATAAGGTGATCTAGCGTACCATTTACTGGTGTCTAATAAATTGCCTTCAAATTCATCGGTAAATTTATCATTTGGTACCCATTTATATCCTTTAGGAGGTTCGGGCGTTTGTGCTGTTATATTGAAACAGTACATTACGACTGAACATAAGAATAGTCTTTTTATCAATTTCATATTTTATCAATTTTTGAATAGTTGTATCTCGTCATTATTATTGCCTACCAGGATCCCTGTTTTTCCGTTGGCCAGTGTAATTGATTTTAATGCTTTTACGTTTTTAGGGGCAAAGAATCCGCTAGACAAACGGTTTTGAGGTTTAAAATTTCCTTCTTTTGTGCCTAATAATACTAACCCGACAGAAGCATCTGCTCTTGTAGTCTCAATTTCAGATTCGAATTTATTTCCAGCTAATGCGATATCCGTAAGTCCGTCCGCATTAAAATCGCCTGTAATAAAACCATTTACACTTGAGAACTGAGCAGGGTAGGGAAGTGGGGCTAGTTTTGCATTTCCATTTTCAAAATTTACAAGAACACTTGCGAATTCATAGGCATTTAGTTGAAGCGCATTATCAATACCTTCCCCAATAATTTCCCTAAGGTTAGATTTTGAAAATTGAGTGAAGGTTTTAAATTTTCGATCCAATCCTGGTAATTGCTCCGAGCTACATTGTAGACCCCTTATAGGTACTTGTCTACCTTTGTAGTCTTTCGCTAGAAAAATATCATTTGTACCGTTTTGGTCAAAATCACTAGCGTAGACCTTAAATGGTTTCTTTTCGCTTGCCGTAAACTTGTAGTTTATTCCAAGATTACCAACTAAAAGTTCATTACTGCCATCTTGGTCAATGTCTACGGAGGTAACCGTATTGTACCAACCATTAGTTTTGTCTAAACCGTAGGAGTGCGTTTCATTTACAAGATTGCCATTACTGTTTTTAAATACTGAAATAGGCATCCATTCACCAACTACGATAAGTTCTTTATTATTATCACCATCAATATCCGAGTATGTGGCATCTGTTACCATGCCAATAAACTCCAGTTCAGGAGCCAACTCTGCTGTAGCATCGGTAAAGTTTCCATTTTCATTTTTTAGAATAATACTTCTTGGAGCTTTTGGATATTTTGCAGGAACCAGCCTACCGCCAACAAAAAGGTCTAGGTCACCATCATTATCAATATCAAAAGGCAGTACGCAACCACCACTTTCTGCACTTATAATCAGCTCTTTTTTCGTAGTGAAATTACCCTTACCATCGTTGAGGTAGAGTCGATCTTGAAGAAAAGGAGAGTTTTGGGAAAATTCATTACCACCGCTTACCACATAAAGATCAAGATCTTGATCATTATCTACATCGAAAAATACGGCATCAACATCTTCATATTTTGCGTCACCAGATAAAATGGCATTGTCTTTTTTTACAAAGGATTCTTTAGCAGTTTGATAATAAATAGCACCTGAACTGCCAGATGCTCCACCAACATAAAAGTCTTCTAAACCATCATTGTTAATATCACCAACGGCAATACAAGGTCCTTCGTTAGAAAGTTTGTGAGGCAGTAATACCTGAATTCTAAAATCATCAAATTCATTTTCTTGGTGTTTGTAGACCGATGAGAAAGAAGTGCTGGTTGCATCTACAAATAGGGTTTCTTTGATCGTAGACTTTTCTAAAGCCTGTAAGGCATCTTTATAATCGACGATAATTGTTCTATTGGTAGCGATATCATGCAGTTGCTGCTCTTTGCCGTCTGGCCAGGCAATGGTTAGGGAGTCTATTTTGGTCGTTTTTCCAAGCCCGAAATGTATAATTGGTTCTACCGAAGAAAGATAGCCACGAACAGTTTTGAATTCATGAAACTGTATGCTGTCGTTGGTTTTTAGTGTGATTTTTGCTCCTAAACCATCCTTGTTTGTTGCGGGACCGTTGAGCTTTATTTTAAGATATCCGTTATCTTTAGAATTGCTAAGGTTTTCATAAATAAAGGCAGGATCATCAACGTTATTCACGATTAAATCCAAATCGCCGTCATTATCTAAATCTGCAGTAGCGGCACCATTAGAAAAGCTTTGTTGATCTAAGCCCCAAGCTTTGCTCATATTCGTGAATTTTAAATCGCCTTCATTTTTATAGAGGTAGTTCGAAATTTTGTTCTGTTTAAAAAGCGAAATAATATGCTGTGTATTTTCTTCATTGGTTCGTTTAGATGCTTCGGCACTCTGCATATATTGCCTAAATTTTATGGTAGCATCTTTATCCCAAATATCTCTTTTGAATCCGTTTGTAATGAAAATATCCCTTAGACCGTCATTATCGAAGTCACTTGCCAAACAAGCCCAGCTCCAATCTGTTTTTGCAATGCCCGAATACTGCGATACATCACTAAAAAAACCATTACCACGGTTTTTTTGAAGCATGTTGTGCATATACTGATAATGAAAACCATTGTTTTTCATGCTATTGAACAGCTGTGTATTCATATCTGCCATCGTGGTTTTAGATCGTTCATAGTCCTCTGGCATCATTTCTAATTGAATAATATCTTCCCAGCCATCATTATCTAAATCTGCTATATCTACACCCATGGCGTAAAACGGTATATGATTAAATCTCGATTTTAATTGCTCGTTAAAAGAACCATTGCCTTGGTTCATATATAAATAATCTCGTTCTAGATAATCATTGGCAACAAAGAGATCTACTTGTCCGTCTTTATCCACATCAGAAGTAACTAATCCTAGTCCGTAACCAAAATTGCTAGTAATACCTTTTTGTTTGCCTACTTCTTCAAATTTTCCGTTATTATTGATATAGAGTTTGTCTCTATAGAAATCATTTTCATCGGCCTTACCGGCTAAAACCTGCTGGTAGTTGAGAAAAAAATGTTCTGGTCGATTGGTAAGGTAGAGGTCCAAGTCATTATCGTTATCCATATCAAAAAAGGATGCCATTACCGAAAACCCTTCGTCTGCCAATCCGAAGTCAGCGGCAGATTCTTTAAAAGTGTTGTCCCCTTGATTTATGTATAAAAGATTGCTTCTTTCCTGTGGTGTATCTTGCCAACCACCCCTACAGACATAGATATCTGTTAAGCCGTCTGCATTTACATCTGCCATAACTACACCGTTATGCCAACTATCTTGTTTGGTCAAATTTGCTGACGTTGTAATGTCTTCAAATGTGAAATCACCTTTGTTGAGGTATAATTTATCAGGAGCTTCATTGGCGGTAAAATAGATATCGGATAATCCATCATTATTGATATCTGCAACTGCTACACCTGCGCCATTGTATACGTAGTTAAAAATGGCGAAAAAATTATCGTAATTTTCTTCAATCTTGTTATTGAATTGAATACCGGATTCTTCGGGTTCTATTAGTTTAAATAAAGGTGTTTTTGTTTTGTTAGTGATTTCTTTTTCTGCATCTTTTTGTTCACAACCAACCAACAAAAGGCAAGTAGTTAGACTAATGGAAAGTAAGTTTTTAGAAAAGAAACGATTAATGAGCATATGAGGTTAATTAGCATAAAAGCCTATTCATTAAAATTGAATAGGCTTATTTATTTAGTTATTTAAGGTATTGCATTAATAACCCGGGTTTTGAACAAGGTTCGGGTTAATGTCCAATTCTGATTGTGGAATAGGCCACCTAATTTCAAAATCTTGAAATTCAGGTCCTGGATCACCGGCATTTGGTCCGCCTTGTGTAATGCCCGATATAGATTCAAGGTAAACGCCAAAACGAATAAGATCGTTACGTCTCCATCCTTCAAAGCACAATTCTTTTCTACGCTCGTCTAAAAGCGCGGTGGCAATCTCATCTTGTGAGCCAACTACCATGTCTGGTACCGCATCTGGTGTCATTCTAGCTCTGGCTCTTAATCTGTTAACGGTCATGTCTAGATCGGCTTGCGTCAATTTACCTTGGCCGTTACGAGCTTCGGCATACATTAAAAGTACATCTGCATATCTAATATAAGGATTGTCAAACGGTGTGTCATTAGGGTAGCTGTTCGGCTTTTCTGCGTGCCATTTCCATCCTCTCCAGTTATTCATGGGTACGGTACGCGATTCAGGATCAGAAAATCCTTGTTCTGGTGTAGATTGATTTGCGTTATGCTTGGCAATATTATTATATAGTCTAACATCTTCCCTATCAAAAGAAGCCTCAAAAGAATGGTTGATGAAGCAAGTACCCCAGCCACCGCCATTATTAACATTACCGTTAGGTCCGTAAAAAGTACTTAATAAACCCCCTTCGCTACGAGCAGGTCCGTCCATACCAATAGAATACACCATCTCTACACTTTGCTCGTTATTAAGGTCAAAAACCTCTCTATAATTTGGTAGTAAATCGTAAACTCCACTGTCCATAACTTCTTTTAATACCGTTTCTGCACTAGCCAGTTTATCGGTCTGGTTTAATGGAAAACCGCTCATTTGAAGGTAAACTTTTCCCAAAAGTGCTTTTGCGGCACCCAAGGTTGCGCGTCCGCCGCCTTGCTCATTTGGTAAAAAGGAAGCGGCCTCTTGTAGATCTTGTACAATAAAATTATAAGTTTCCTCTGGCGTGGCCTGACTGACCTCAACAGATTCTAAGTCTTTAGTTTCACTGGTAAGTAGTGGAATATTTTCATAGCTAGAAACTAATGAAAATAATACCATGGATCTTAAGAATTTTGCTTCGGAAACATATTTATTTTTAGTGTCATTATCGATTTGATCTTCTGTCATAGCGCCAATACGATCAATTGTACTGTTAATTCTGTTCAAGGCAACATATAAATTTTCCCATACAGAGCGCACAACACCGTTAGAAGGTGTTAATTGATGCTGATAAATAAATTTTCTATTACCTGCCCATGGTGGCGACACTACTTCGTCTGCGGCAATGGTACCCCAATGTATGGCCCAACCGTCTTTACCGTTACCGCCAGAAGATACTATGGGTTGTACAGCATCATATGCTCCTATTAAATAAGTTTCTGCACCTTTAGCATCTACCAGTAAAGCATTTGGAGTTAGAAAGTTGCTAGGTGATTCAATTAATATATCATCATCACACGAAGCTACCAATAGCAAACCTGCCGCTAAGGTCATTAATCCGTAAAATTTTGTTTTTTTCATCTTTTAATTTTTTTGTTCTTTAAATTAGAATCCCACACTTACACCTAATCTTATCGTTCTTGATCTTGGGTAGGAATCTGCATCTAGCCCTGGTGTAAGTTGATTGTTACCAACACTTACATCTGGATCATAACCCGAGTATTTGGTAAATACGTGTAAGTTGTCTACTGCTGCATAAACTCTACAACTTTTAAGACCTATCGTATTTTTGACCCTGTTCGGCAATTCGTAACCTAGGGTAACATTGCTTATTCTAAAATAAGATCCATCTTCAATAAATGATGAATAAGCCGATCCATTAATACCTGCATCACCATTTCCCCAAATAGAAGGAATATCGGTATCAGGAGTTTCAGGTGTCCAGCGGTTGGCTACTCTGCCATATTTATTTAAAAAAGGAATTGCCTGTGCTGTACCTTTGTTAAGACTTTTAAGATATATGTCATTACCATAAGACCATTGTGTAATAACGGATAGGTCTAGATTTTTATATCTAAAATTATTTGTGAAACCACCAAAGTGCTTTGGCAATGCGTTACCTATAATTTTACGATCATCTGAATTTACAATACCATCTGCCTCATCAGGTATGCCATCACCATTGGTGTCAACGGTCAATTGATCTGCAAATTTTGGCATCCCTGGTCTGTATTGGGTATTGTCTGGTTGTCCAGAAGACAGCACCGTACCTTCTTTAAGCTCGTAAACTACATCGTACCAAAGCAGACCTTGATCTTCTGCATCTTGTCTAACTTTAGCGGCAGCTTCTTCATTTGATAAACCATCAAAGGCGGCAAAGTCACTATAATTATAAATGCCATCGACTTCAAGACCATACATAGAACCTAATGATTCTCCAACTTTTACGATATAGTCATCTTGTATTTGGTTGTCACCTATAGACCTCACTAAAAACTGGTCGGCATCACCCAAATCCAATACTTGATTGTCATTGAAACTGATATTAAAGTTAGTGGTCCATCCAAAGTTCTCATTGTCAAAATTTACAGTGTTCAAAGCGAATTCAAGACCCTTATTCTCAACTTTTCCTAAGTTTTTAAATACGGTTTTAAATCCGGATGTTGATGGTAATGGAACTTCTAATAAAAGATCAGAAGTTTCTTTACGATAATAATCCGCTTCTAAAGAGATTCTATCATTGAACATACCTACAGAAAGACCGGCATCAAACTGTTGGGTAGTTTCCCAAGTAAGTTCTTCGTTGGCCAATTGTTGAATAGCTGCCCCGGTTACCAATTGGCTTCCGTTTAAAATTGCGCTGGCAACACCTGCCTGTGCAAAAGAACGGTAAGATCCAATTGCGGTGTTTCCTGTTTCTCCAATACTAGCCTTAATTCTAAAGCGATTTAAAGTATTGTTGTCTTTAAGGAAATTTTCATTTGCTATGTTCCAAGCAACACCAACAGAAGGAAAAAATCCGAATTTTTTACCCTCTGCAAATCTAGATGAACCATCATAACGTGCACTGGCATTTAACGTGTATTTACCTTTGTAGCCATATTGGATTCTTGCCAAATATGATTGTAAAGCTGTTTTTGTAAACCCAGAGGAGTTTGGTAAGGTCTCCGTGGCAGAACCTAGGTTGTCTAGATTTACGCCAGGGAGATCAAAACCGGTTGCTGCCGAATTGTTGAATTCAAATGTATTCTGTTGTTCTTCATATACCGCCGTAGCGTTTAAGTTATGGTCACCGTATGTTTTATTGAAATTTAAATTTTGTTCTGTTATGATACCGGTACCAATATTATTGTTAACGAATGCTCTACCGTTGGCTGTTCTACCCCAGCTAATTTTTTCAGAAAAGTAAGCTGTTCCTTTAGCTGATGAAATATTACCTCTAACGGAAGATTTAAAAGTTAGTCCGTCTGCCAAGGTATACTGAAGAAATACACTACCAAAAGATTGAAAGGCAGTTCTTTTATTTTGGTTGAACTCAAGCGTAGCCAAAGGATTGGTAATATCGCCATCTCTAACCGAGATTATACGACCGTTTTCATCATATTCGGCATCATCATATCTGTTGATACCTTGTACCGGGGTAAAGAGTATGGCACTGGTAATAATACCATTTCTACCATTACCATTTTCATTGGCTGCATTAACGATACCGTTATTTTTATTGATACCTAAATTAAGGTTCATACCGGCTTTTAATTTGTCGCTGATATTTTGATTGATATTAAGGTTACCGTTGTATCTTTCAAAATCTGATGTTTTTACGATCCCCTCTTGATTAAGGTATGAGAAAGAAGCTGAATAGGTGTTCTTGTCACCACCACCACTCATAGACACCTTATAGCTCTTGGTAATCGCTGGTCTTGTAATTTCTTTTTGCCAGTCTGTTACGAGCACTCTTGAATCGCTTAAATCCAATGGTGTGCCATCATCATATCTAAATGCTCTGGTGTAGGTGTCTTCCGCTTCTGGATTCCATGGGAAATAATCGTTCCAGAAATCGACGTACTCTTGACCGGTCATTAGATCCAATGGTCTCGCTAAGGTAGATACACCTGTAAATGTTTCGAAATTAAGAGAAGCCCTACCTTTCTTTCCTTGCTTTGTAGTAATGATAATTACACCGTTTGCGCCTCTAGAACCATAAATCGCAGTTGCCGATGCATCTTTTAGCACTTCGATAGATTCGATAGAGCTAGGATCAATGGTTGAAAGCGGACTAGTAGATGAATTACCGATACCTACTGAAGTACTAGCGGTATTACCTTGTAATGCAAAACCATCTATTACATAAAGTGGGTCGTTACTTGCTGTAATTGAGCTACCACCTCTAATTCTAATATTAAAACCAGAACCTGGCTCACCACCAGATTGTACAACTTGTACACCAGATGCCCTAGCTGCAAGACCACCCTCGAACGAAACAGGTGCCACTTTATCTAAATCCTCTCCTTTTACAGAAACAATAGAACCTGTTAAATCTTTTCTTTTAGAACTACCATAACCTATGATGACCACCTCGTCTAATGCAGAGACGTCAGTGTTCAATTCTACATTAAGGTTTGTTCTACCATTAATAGCCAATTCTTTTGTTTTATAACCCAAATAGGTAAAAACAAGAACATCATTAGTACTGGCGTTAATTTCATAATTACCATCAAAATCTGAAGCTACACCAGTGGTAGTACCTTTGACGATAACCGATACTCCAGGCAACGGACCTGATTCATCGCTTACATTACCTTTGACAATTATGTCTTGGGCATACATTAAATTGATGCTTACTATAAAGTATAATAATAAGAACCAAAGTGTTTTTGAGTTAATTTGTTTTACTCGCATAGTTTGTTCATTTTCAGTTACCGCAATATTTAAAAAAATGTTGATTTTTTAAGGAACAAATGATTTAGAGACCATTACATATGGTTTTTGTTATTAATTAAGTAGCTATTTTATTCATTTGGTAATAAATGGTTAATTAGTTAAAACCATTTGTATTAGTTGATTATCAATTAATTCTAGTATTAAATGCGTTTTTTTTTTTGATTTGATGTGGTCAATTTTGAAAACAGCGGCTACGTGGATGCGTCTAATGTGAAAATCCAAAATAGGGAAACAGGATTTTAGTTTGAAATGAAATGATTGTGATAGTTTCTGGTATAAATAATAAATCCTCAAAATTTCAACATGAAGAACTAATGAGGGGTTAAAATCAATTTTTGACAGCGTAGTTATGCTCTAGTAAGAAGAATTACCCAATCTTTTTGTTTGTTGTTTGGAGCTTTGCCTAAGTCCGCTTTTTGACCGCCCGATACCTTTTTGATTTTCGAAGTTTTTAGCTTTCCACCTGTTTTTGGGTTGTACCATTGCACCTTATAAGTATTGTTTGATGCACTTAGGTCTAAAACTGTAGAGCCTACGCTATTCAAGTAAATGATATAAGAATCATTGGGTTTTGCTAGGCAGTAAACTGTGTTTTTGTTCTCTGAATTACCAACCAGCTGGTTATGGTTCTCCATTTCCCAATAAGAAAGATTATTTTCTTCAAAAAACTGCAAGGCATTGTGGGCTTGATTCCAAAATAAATCTCGAGAACGGTAGTCTTCGCAGGTAAGGTCAGAATGTTCATGTTTGTATCCAAAATACCATTCGTTGCCCCAGCCACCTGCCATTAGTGTTCCCCAGAGTCCGTTTCTTCTTGCCAGGTCATGATCTGGGTTTTCGTTATCAGGTAAGAGGGAGTATTGTGCGTCACCCGGTTCATCTACAGCTACCGCCCATTGCTTGCCCGCTTTTTTTGAAGCGGCTAACCAATGTAATACTTCTTTATGTATACTACCAAAATCGGCTCTATGGGTTTGAACGGATGGTCCTGTAATACCAGATTCGGCTCCTAGTAAATCATCGAATTTTTTCCCATTATGAATGACCAAGTGATGATGGTAGGGGTCGTGAGTTTTAAAATAATGCGCCATTGCCAGGCGCTGCATAGTATCTTGTGGTGGGGTTGTAGGGTTTTTTACCCACTCACCGTTTTCTTCGCAAAGATTCCAGTTTAGAGCTAAGTGATGTCCAAAGCGTGCAATTAATTCTCGGTAGTATAACTTGCTATTGGCACCAACTCCGCCATTATCCAACAGACCTTGGTTTTCTACCTCTAAGGTTTTAAAATGTAAAAACAGTCCAATTTTTTGTGCATGACTAAAAACAATTTCCCATTGGTCTAATTTTGATACATCCATGCGGTCCCAAGTATTGTAATCAACATATGGAAATACATTTTTATCATCACCCTTAATGTTATTGGTCAAAAAAGAAAAGGCATTTAGACCTTTGTTAGATAAGTAATTAAGCGCCCCAATCATTCCTTTTCCCTTATCACCCTTCCAAACCGGGTCAGTAGTCTTCCAATCTTGAATATGTGGAGACCATGTCTTTACCAATTTATCGCCATGACCATCGTTGTGAAAAGTACCATCGAAATCTGTATAAGCTAAAAAGTTTTCAGGAGCATCTGCGCCTTGTTTTAAGAAGTATTCGTTGGTTTCAGCAAATTTCAAATAACGCTCACCAACATATTGCAATCTACCTTTTGCTCTAAAGTCTATCCCTTTTTTATCGGTTGGGGCAATAGTGAAACTACCTGTATGGCCATCCATAAATGCTGCACTTACTCCTGTATCTTCTTTATCACTTATAGCACTCCAATTTCCTTTTCTAAAATCCACTTTAAAACCCCATTCACCAATTTCATCGGGCGCAAAATGCACTTTCCATTTATTTCCTGCAGTGGCAGAAGTCTCACCGGCATTTCCATCAGCAGCAAAATATCCTGGTACT
This sequence comes from Maribacter sp. R86514, assembly GCF_044597005.1. Classification (NCBI taxonomy): domain Bacteria; kingdom Pseudomonadati; phylum Bacteroidota; class Flavobacteriia; order Flavobacteriales; family Flavobacteriaceae; genus Maribacter; species Maribacter sp. R86514. Next base: position 450,778 of record NZ_CP138999.1, read on the forward strand.
AGGTAAGTTTTATTGGTAGCCTTATGTGTAAAGCGAACATTGAATCTGTAATTGGTAAAAGGGTTAATTTCTGCCTGCTCAGATGAATGCGGACCGTCATATACTATGGTAACCTTATGCCATTTTTTAAGCTCTCCTTCAAGTTGATAGTTGATATTGGTTTTTGAATCTTGGGCGACTGAGTAGTTTATAAACAAACAGCCTAGAGATAATAATAGATACTTAAATATGATAGCGCATTTCATGATGGTAGGTTTTAATAGCATCTTATTTTTCCTTAACAGCTTTATTTTGAGCTTCAATACGCTGTTGCTGCTTTTTGCTTAATCCTAGTTTATAAAAATCACTTGGTTTGTAATGCCAAATATTAGAATGGGTTTTCATTTCTTGATCATCGATCTCTAAACTTAAGTCGCAGTCAAATCGCATTAAAATAGAATACTGTTTGCCTTTGCTGCCCGCTGTAATGGCATGAGATATTCCCCAGGTAATACCTTTGCCATAATCAGTGTTTGTGAAGGCATCTGGAATATATGGTCCGCCAGCAATTGGCATTAAAGAGTTGGTAATGGCTGCAATAGAAAAGTTAACACCATCGGGCGCATATTGAATGGTAAAATGTTCGTTACCGTCTTTGATTACCAATGCGGCAATACCTTCTTTAAATGGGAATAATGTGGTTTCGTGCCCAGAATTCAATACCGGATTTAAGGGGCTTTTGGTAAACGGACCAAGCGGGTTGTCTGCGGTAGCCAAACCTTGCATGCGCACCAACTTAGGGTCTCCATCAAAATCGGACTTATAGTATAAATATATTTTATCGTTATAAACCAGCGGGTATGGGTCGTGAATAGAAAATTGGTCCCATGCACCTTTATCCCCATTAGGAATTACAATTTCGTTGTGGGCTGTCCAAGGTCCGTCAGGAGAATCGGCATACGAAACAGCAACGGGGCAGTCATCACCTCTTTTTCCACTTGCCTCCATAAAACCTTGATAGTAAAGGTAGTATTTGCCTTTGTAAACCAAGATGTCCGTCGTTGAAACAGAGCGCCATCCTACTTGGGGTTTTTCAGGTCTCTTTATAGCTACGCCCTGTTCTTCCCAAGTTATTCCATCTTCACTGGTAGCATACCAGATTTCGGCAAGATCCCAGTCGCTAGAAGGTATGGTATCGTTGCTTTTGTCAGCACCTTGCGGCGGAGTACTAGTGTGTCGGTATGTGTACCAAACGTAATATTTACCATTGTGGAATATAACTTTAGAAGGGTCTCTTCTAGAAATAGTACCGTCGCCATTATTATAATCAAATCCCTTTAACTCGGTGTATTTAAATTGAGAATAAAGTTCGTTATCTTCTGGGCGTGGAGCTAAATATTGATCATAATTCCGTTGCATGGCAAGGCTCAATGGCTGATCGGGTTTCTCTTTGGGCAGATGAAAAGGAAAAGCTTTTTGGGCATTTGTTGAATAACCTAAAAAAGCAAAAAAAAGTAGAAGGGTAACGCGCTTTAAATTCATAATTACAAAGTGTATTTAATTATGATTCAAGATAAAGTAAATACCCAGCACCTAAATTAAGTGCTGTGGTCATTAATGCAACAAGTGATCAAAACAGTACCACAAATGATTATTAGAGAGTAGAAGTTTGGTTTTTGCGATATTTTCCAGGGGTAACTCCCGTTATTTTTTTGAAAGTTCTAGAGAAATAGGATAAATTTTCCATTCCTATTTTATGTGAAATCTCCTCTAATGTATCATTGGTGGTCCAGAGCAATAATTGTGCACGTTCAATTCTTTTGGTCTGTATATATTTTAAAGGCCTCATTGCAAACTGTTGCAAAAATAGTCTAGAAAAATGATCGGCACTCATGTGGTATCTTTTTGCTAAATCTTGCACCTCTAGTACCTGGTCTAAATGTTCGGCAATGTAAAATAGAACATCATCTAACCTTCCGTAAGATGAGATGTTAGAGTTATTGGCGGGCTCATTTTTAATAAAGCGAGAAAGTAATATGGTCAATATACCTTGGGTTTCTAGATAGCGTTGTGTCTTCATCTGGGCATTGTCTTTATTAAATCGTAAAAGTTCTTGTGGTTTATGCAAGTACGCTTTAGGATCACTGTTTACGATGTTTCTTTTTGGGTACATGTTCGTTAAACGCTTAAAAAATAAATGATCGCCCTCATTAATGGGTACTTCGTAAATAAAGGATCTTAAATTGTAAATGGATAATCCCGTTCTTATTTCCTCAAAAAAACTAATGTAGAACTGTTCATGATAATCTTCACATCTATACGTATTGTATACATAACTGGGAATAAGGTACATATACCCTTGCTTTAAGGTGTAGGTTTTGTTGTTATGATAAACGGTGGCAGAACCCTTGGTTACATAAAATAAGCGGGTAAACGGACTAATGACATTATCAAAATTCCATTCTTTGCCCAGTTTGGCGTAGCCTGTATGTAACAGACTTATTTTAAGCGATTGTATCAGTTCTAGCATAATAAAAACATTTGTTGTACTTAAAAGAATATATGTATAAGAGCTCTTGATACAAGTAATTTAACTTTAGATACAACCAATTATATAACAGATGAAAAAAGATAATACGAACTCTAAGGTGGTGAAAAAGTCGGAATTGAACAAAAATAATATACAACTATCAAGAAGAAATTTTATTACGAGAACAGCTTTAGCTGCCGGGGCAGTTACCATTATTCCTAGACATGTATTGGGGAAAGGGTTTGTAGCACCTAGCGATAAAATAAATTTAGGATTTATCGGATTGGGAAAACAAAGTAGAGGGTTGGCTAAGAATTTTATAAAGAACAATGCGGAAATTATAGCATGTTCAGATGTGTGGACTACAAAGAACAAATGGTTTGTAAATCATGTGTCCGATAGTCATTTGAAGATATTTGAATCGACTAGAAAAAATACGGTAGATACTTACTTAGATTATAACGAATTATTAGAGAATTCGAAAATAGATGCCGTAGTAATAGCTTCACCAGATCATTGGCATGCTAAACATGTAATGGATAGCTTAAAAGCAAATAAAGATGTTTATTGCGAAAAACCACTTTCCCATAATATTAAGGAAGGAAGAAATATGGTGAAAGCGGTAGAACGTTCAGGTAAAGTATTACAGGTTGGTAGCATGCAGCGGTCTTGGGATAGTTTTAGAAAAGCATGCGAACTGGTTAGAAATGGTTATCTGGGAGAAATAAAGCGTGTAGAGGTAAATGTAGGTGATCCTGCAAAGGCATATGATTTAAGCGAAGAAGCCATGCCAAGTGAAATTAATTGGAACAATTGGTGTGGTCCTGCGCCACTGCTAAATTATAATCATAGACTGGCACCCTCGAACAATGATGTAAAGTTTTGGCCAGACTGGCGTTTGTTTGAAGAAACGGGTGGCGGTATACTATCTGATTGGGGCGCACATATGTTCGATATCGTGCAATGGGCTTTGGGAATGGATCATACGGGACCAGTAGAACTAGTGCCTCCAGCAGACCCAACTGCAGTGAGAGGTTTAAAAATATATTATGCAAATGGTATAGAGGTTGAGCATAAAGATTTTGGCAAGGGCTGGGGTGTGCGTTTCTTTGGTACTGATGGTCAAATGGATATCAGTAGAGGATATTTTGAAACAACACCAGCTAGCTTGTTAGATACCGATTATACATCCTTGAATGAAAAACTAATTCGTTCTGAAAATCACTACAGTAACTGGTTAGATGCTATCAAAAATGGAGGTACACCTATTTGCGATGTGGAAACAGGACATAGAAGTGCCAGTATATGTCATTTATCCAACATTGCATATAAATTGAATAGGCCTTTGCAGTGGAATTCTGAAAAAGAAAAGTTTTTCAAAGATTCTGAAGCTAACCGATTACGGTCAAGAAAAGAACGCAGATTTTAGAATAAACTCGTATGTCGGAAATGTACATATTTTAGCCTTTTTTTGGTATTGTACGGCCGTTACTCTTCTTATAGATTTGACTAAACTGAAAACAACAGAAATAAATGCACATGTTAAAACGATTTTTCCTTTTGCCAATAGTAGTATTGGTAGCCTCTTGTGGCGGACCCGAGTTGCCAGAAGAAGTAGCTTTGGAGTATGAAGCATTGCCGAAAACATTAGATTTTAATCAGCATGTGAAACCTATTCTTTCAGATAAATGTTACCTATGTCATGGACCGGATGCCGGTAATATAAAGGGTGGTCTGCAATTGCACTCGGCAGAGACGGCCTATTCCGAATTATCTGAGAATCCAGGAAATTTTGCTATAGTGCCCGGTAAATTGGGTAAAAGTGAAATGTTCCATAGAATAATGACTACAGATCCTAATTTAATAATGCCTTCTCCAGATTCTCATTTAACGCTTACAGATAAAGAAAAGGCGGTGTTGGTAAAGTGGATAGAAGATGGTGCCGAGTATAAAGACCACTGGGCATTCTTAAAGCCTGAAAAACATAAGATTCCCAAAATCAATAATGAAGAGCAGGTAGCCAACCCCATAGATAATTTTGTCATCGCACAATTAGTACCACATGATTTGAAATTATCTGAAAAGGCAGATAAAGAGACCTTGTTGCGTAGAGCTTCTATAGATTTAACGGGCTTACAGCCAACTTTAGAACATATTGAGGAATTTGTAAACAATAATTCGCCCAATGCCTTTGAAAAACAGGTAGATCGTATGTTGGCTTCAGAAAAATATGGAGAGCAACGTACGTTAGACTGGATGGATTTGGCAAGATATGCAGATACCCATGGTTATAGTGTAGACAGGTATAGAGACACTTCGCCTTACCGAGATTGGGTAATAAAGGCTTTCAATGAAAATATGCCTTATGACCAGTTTATATTATGGCAGTTGGCAGGGGATATGTTACCTAACGCAACGCGAGAACAAAAACTGGCAACTACCTTTAATCGTTTGCATCCACAAAATATGGAGGGTGGTATTATCGACGAAGAATTTAGGATAGAATATGTAGCTGATCGCTCTCATGTTGCCAGTCAGGGTTTTTTAGGTTTGACCATGGAATGTGCCAAATGTCATGATCATAAATATGACCCGATTTCTCAAAAGAACTATTTTGAAATGTTCAGTTTCTTTAACAATGTAGATGAAACCGGACTTATATCATGGGATAATGCTACACCGGTACCGGCCATGATGATCCCAACGGATGAGCAAGAAAAAGTATTGGCGTATTTAGAAACCTTGGTAAGTGAAAAAGAGGAAAAAGTAACTGAAACTTTTAAAACTGAAGCGGAAAAGGCTGAAGATTGGCTAAAACAAGAAAAATATAAGGAAATCTCTATTTCGGCAAAACCTGATAATATAGTGGCTGCTATGAATTTTGATCAGGGAAAATTATTAAATACTATTGGCGGTAATGGCAAAAACAACATTCGTATGCGCCAACAATTCGTAGATAATGAAAAACCGGTTTATAAAGAAGGTAGTCATGGTAAAGGATTGTTCATGGATGGCGATACTTGGTTAGATCTAGATAAAATTGGCATTTACCAACGTGCAGAGTCTTTTTCTATTGGCATAGAGGTTTTTGTACCGACAGACCTTGAAACCGGAGTGATTTTTCATAAAATGAATAGTCCTGAATTGCATAGTTTCAGAGGTTATCACCTTAAAATAAAAGATAATAAAATAGAGGCTTTATTGGCACACGTTTGGTCAGATAACGCTTTGGTAGTAGAATCTTTAGAGGAAATTCCGAAAGAAAAATGGGTGCAGTTAACCCTTACCTATAACGGCAGCAGTAAGGCAGATGGTGTATCTATTTATATGGACGGTAAAAAACTAAGAACCAAAACGCTGTATGATAATCTGTACAAAGACATTATTTTTCATGGACTGCAATTATATGAGAACAGCCCTATTATAGAGCCAGGCTTGCGAGTAGGTGCGGTCTGGAGAGGTAAAGGAATACGAGGTGCCGTTGTAGATAATCTTATTGTTTTTGAAAAAGAGCTAACACCAATAGAAGTGTTACAAATCTCCAATAAACAACATTTGTCTACTTTAAAAGAGAAGTCTTATGCCAGTTTAACGGCTGATGAAAAATCTGAATTAAAGCAGTATTATATCTCCGTCAATTCCAAAAAGTATAGTAAAGCAATTAAGGAATTGGAAAAGAATCGCTTGGTACTTGCAGATAGTACGGATAATGTAAAGCAGATTATGGTAATGAAAGAGAGCAAGCAAAAAAGGCAAGCGTATCTTTTAGATCGTGGTCAGTACGATCAACCTACCGATTCTGTTTTTCCTAATACACCAGAGGCCATTTTTCCATTTTCCGATAAGTTCGAAAAAAATAGGATCGGTTTGGCAAAATGGATTACTGATAAAGACAACCCGTTAACAGCTAGAGTTACCGTTAACAGATATTGGCAACATCTTTTTGGAACCGGAATCGTAAAAACCGTAGAAGATTTTGGAAATCAGGGAGAACTACCATCACATCCCAAATTATTAGACTGGCTTGCCATAGAGTTTATGGAATCTGGTTGGGACGTAAAAGCGTTGCATAAACTAATAGTGATGTCCAATACTTATCAACAGAGTAGTATTGCCAGTGCTGATTTGTTAGAGCTAGATGGCGAAAACAGACTATTGGCCAGAGGACCGTCTAAAAGACTGTCCGGTGAAATGTTAAGGGACAATGCGCTTTTTGCTTCAGGTTTATTGAACGAAAAAATTGGAGGGGAGAGTGTGTACCCGTATCAACCACCGGGCTTATGGCGGGTAACCGGAGATGAATATGCACAAGGGCAAGGCGAAGAACTATATAGAAGAAGTATATACACGGTTTGGAAAAGGGCAGTGCCGCATCCTACCATTTCTACTTTTGATGTACCGTCTCGTGATCTTTGTACAACAAGAAGGCAAGAAACGAATACACCGTTACAAGCGTTGGTGCTGCTAAACGACCCAACCTTCGTTGAAGCGGCAAGGGTTCTGGGTAAAAAGATGGTAGATTATAAAAATATAGAGGAGGGAATAGCAAAAACGTATAAAAAACTTACCGGCAGAACCATCAAGAAACAAGAATTGACCATACTAACCGATCTGCAGCATACAGAATTTGAAAAGTTTAAAAATAATAATTCAAAAGCACAGGGCTGGATAAGTATTGGGGAATACAAAATAGCACTTACAGATGATATTGCCCTAGTAGCAGCTAATGCCGTGGTAGCATCTACCATTATTAATTCAGATGCATTTATTACCAAACGATAAAAGAAGACATTATGTGCGACCATCATGATCCATTACGCTCTAATAATAAGGATTTTCAAGATATTGAAAAACAATTGGACCGTAGACATTTTTTAAAGAAAACTTCTTTAGGCATAGGTGCTTTGGCATTGGGCAGTTTGCTCGGTGCGGATAAGGCATGGGGCGCTATTGGCAATTCTAGCGATTCGGTAAATAATTTTACGCGTAACAAACTAGGTTTGCCCCATCATTTGCCCAAAGCCAAACGAATAATTTACTTGTTTCAAAGTGGAGGACCATCGCAGCTAGATTTATTTGATTATAAACCCGGGTTGGTAGATATGTTCGGTAAAGACTTACCAGAGACCATCATTGGTGGTCAGCGCCTTACGGGTATGAGCGGTAGCCAATCTACCCTGCCCGTTGCACCATCTATATTCGATTTCAAACAACATGGGGAATCCAGAGCATGGGTTAGTGAACTTATGCCACATACTGCCGAGATTGTGGATGATTTGTGTTTTGTGAAATCAATGCAAACAGATCAAATAAATCATACCCCGGCGGTAACGTTCATGCAGACCGGGCATCAATTACCGGGTAGGCCGTCAATAGGTTCTTGGTTAAGTTATGGTTTGGGATCGGATAATGAGAATTTGCCCACTTTCATCACTTTGGTATCTAAAAATGGCACAGGGCAGCCGCTGAAAGCTGGTTTGTGGGGTAATGGTTTTTTACCAACAGAACACCAAGGGGTACAATTTCGTTCTGGTAAAGACCCGGTATTGTACTTGAATAATCCTGATAATTATGACGGTAAGGATCGTAAACAAATGTTAGATTATTTAGGTAAGCTAAACAGTATTCAGCATGATGCATATGGAGATAAGGAAATACAGTCGCGCATGGCGCAGTACGAAATGGCTTTCCGCATGCAGACCTCTATACCAGAAGTTACGGACACTAAAGATGAGCCAGAGCATATATTTGAAATGTATGGAAAGGACAGTAAAGATCCTGGTACCTATGCGGCGAACTGCTTAATGGCACGTAAATTATTGGAGAAGGGAGTAAAATTTGTTCAACTATACCACCAAGGGTGGGATCAACATATTGGTTGCCCTAACGGAGTAAAATTTAAAGCAAAACAGACCGATCAGGCCACAGCGGCATTGATTAAAGATTTAAAGCAACGTGGTATGTTAGAAGATACACTAGTTGTTTGGGGTGGCGAGTTTGGTAGAACGGTATATTCACAAGGGCAATTGACCAAAGAGAATTATGGTAGAGATCATCACCCAAAAGCATTTACCATGTGGATGGCGGGAGCTGGGGTAAAACCAGGAATGACGTATGGCCAGACCGATGATTTTAGTTACAATGTAACTGAAAACCCGGTACATGTGCACGATTTTCATGCCACTTTATTGCATTTGTTCGGTGTTGATCACGAACGTTTAACCTTTAAACATCAAGGAAGAAGATTTAGATTAACAGATGTGCACGGCCATGTGGTCAAAGATATTTTAACCTAACATATTAAAGATGTCCACAAGACGAAATTTTATAAAAACTACCGGGTTGGCAAGTACAGCGTTGGCAACAACTTCTACGGCATTTGGAGCCACTGTAATTGGTAGCAAAAAGAATACTGATCGTTTATTGAACGAGACGGAAACCATTTTAGGCCATGGCGATTATAAGTATAAGCTCACTAAAAATTGGGCGCAAATTAGTGCTACTAGAATCCCTCTGTTAAACTGCCATGAAATGGTTATGGATAGCAAAGGAAGGTTGATCATGGTAGGCGATCATCCGCAGAACAACATTTTGATTTTTGAAAAATCTGGGAAATTATTGGATTATTGGGGCACGGCATACCAAGGAGGTCACGGATTGACTTTGCACGATGAAGGTGGCGAAGACATGCTCTATATTACCGATTCTGGTTGGGCTTTGGGTAAGGGCAATCAAATGATAAAACATAATGGTCGCGTAGCCAAGACTACTGTAGATGGTAGGGTGTTGTTCGATATTGGTCACCCAATGACTATAGGGATCTACAAATCAGAAGAATCATTTTGTCCAACTGAAACGGCGATTGGACCTAACGGTGATATTTATGTAGCCGATGGTTATGGGGAAAGTAGAATTATTCAATATGATAGTAATGGAAGGTACATTCGCCATTGGGGCGGAACCGAGAATCCTGACCCTAATTACAAATTGGTGAGTGCCCATGGGGTAGCAATAGATTATAGGGAAAAGGGCAATCCAATGGTAGTAGTAACATCAAGATCTCAAGAGTGTTTTAAATACTACACCTTAGATGGTAAGTATGTTAAAACAGTGGAAATGCCTAATATGCAGGTATGTAGAGCAGTTTTTGATGACGATAATTTATATGCCGGGGTTTGTTGGTCTCAGCCTAAAGTTGGTAAAACAAATTGGAAAGACCACACCGGCTTTGTGACCGTAATGGAAGGGGACAAGGTGGTATCTAACCCTGGTGGTACCGAGCCAGCATATAAAAATGGGATATTACAAAAGAGCTATCAGTTAGACGAAAAACCTATTTTACATGGTCATGATGTGTGTGTAGATGAAGATAAAAATTTATACATCTGCCAATGGAATGCAAACCATTCCGCTCCCTATAAATTAGAGCGTGTTTAATATCAAAAAGTAGTATGCAAGAAGTATCGGATTTTGTTTTGTTCTTAGGTAGGTTTCATCCATTGGTGGTGCATTTGCCTATAGGGTTTTTAATGTTTGCCTTAATTTTAGAATTGGCAAATAATTTTACTAATATGAAGCATCTGAACGCTGCCGTACCTTTGGCACTTTTATTCGGTGCTATTTCTGGCACGGTTGCTTGTATTTTGGGCTATATGTTATCGCAAAGTGGCGGTTATGACGAAGATATGCTGAACGGGCACTTTTGGTTCGGTATTGGCACAACACTTCTTGCGTTTTTTGCCTGGGCATTAAAATCGGGTGTACTTAAAATTGCCATCTTACAAAAAGCAAAACCAAATTTAGCCTTGTTGACCGTAATGGTGATTCTATTAAGTGTAACAGGACATTATGGAGGAAATTTAACCCACGGGGAAGATTATCTGGTAAAATACGCACCATTTAGGGAAAAAGAGGAGCCTTTGCCCCAATTGGCAAAGTTAGAAGAAGCTACCGTTTATCCTTATTTAGTAAAACCGGTATTTGAGGCAAAATGCGTAAGCTGCCATAATGAATCTAAAAAGAAAGGCGGTTTAGCAATGCATACTTTTGAAGCCATGGCTTTAGGTGGAGATGGCGGTGCCATCTTCACGGCGGGCGAAGTTGAAGGCTCAGAGTTGATACGAAGAATTACCCTGCCAGAACATCATGACGATGTAATGCCGCCCGAAGGTAAAACCCCACTAACGGAACAAGAAAGTGCCTTGATCAAATTTTGGATAGAACATGGGCAAGCAAATGAAGTAGCGACTTTAGGTGCAACAGAAGTGCCTGAAGATGTATTGGCATATGCAGCATCGACTTTAGGTTTCGCAGCCGCGGGCGTTGGTCAAGGTTCTTCGGAAGTATTGCCAACGGCTAATCCTTTAAATATGGATGTTGTAAATACTATTACGGCAGCAGGTTTTAAGGTGAGAGAGCTTATAGACGGTTCTGGTCTAGTAGAAATTACTTTAGATGATAATAAAATTAATGCATCGAATATGAGTGAATGGGAAGAGCACTTTCAGTCATTAATCCCAGTAAAAGATCAAATATTATGGGCGGATTTTGGAGGAAATGAATTGTCTGATACCATAATGAATCAAATTTCAGGTTTTACAAATCTTAGAAAATTGGTTTTGGATAATACAAGTATTACAGATGCCGCCATACAACCTTTGGCGTCTTTAAATAGTTTAGAATCATTGAATATTTATAATAACAATATTACCAATAGCGTATTACCGACATTAAAAAAGATGACAAACTTGAAAAAGGTGTACATCTGGCAAACACAAATAAGTACAGATGCCATTGAGCAATTATCGGCAGACTCTCAGTTAAAAGTTATTTCAGGCGCTTAAATATTATTTGTTCTCGGTGGCGTGTTGTTTACGGTATAAATTGGGAGTAATATTATATTGTAGTTTAAATTTCTTGAAGAAAAACGGCAGGGTTTCAAATCCGCATTTGTAGGCGATGTCCGCAACGGTCATATCGGTATCAATCAGCATTTTCGCAGCTAAATTTATACGGTATTCGTTGAGGTATACGAAGAACGATCTACCCATCATTTTTTTGAAAAAACGCGAGAATGCTTGCTGCGAAAGGTTGACCATAGCTGCAACCTGCTGTAAAGTTATAGCTGTGTGGTAATTGGCAGAGACAAAATCATGAATAATAGCCATTCTATTATTATGTGCCCACGGTAGTTCTTTGGTGAATTTTGCATTTGATAAAGTGGTGAAATCAGCCTTGGAGAGATCCAGTAAAATGGATAATAAAACTAAATACTGTTCTGCACTTTTGAGATTGGGCAATGATTTTAGGTTTGATAATATGGAAGCTGTAGCAACTTCATTAAATAGAATACCTCTACTTGCTTGTTGCATCATATGATGTAGGGCATCCAATTCTGAAATTGAAGTGAATATTTCCTTATTCCATTGAATTACTATGGATACGCTTTTAGCATCGGCAGAACTCTCATTTTTCCAACAATGGGGTAAGTTAGAATTTAAAAGCACCAATTCACCCGGTTCATAGCCACTAACATAATCACCAATAAATTTAGTGCCTTTACTCTTTTCGATATAGGTTAATTCGCATTGTGGGTGTACATGCCAAGGCGCATCAAAATGGCTGTCCACATATTTGTATGCCAAAATATTACTATTCTCTGAAAAAGGTATGGCTTCTAACTGTGGTTTCATAGGTATTAATATTTACTATTATATCAATATATGTCAATTTATTTTAAAATAATGATAATATAGATTAATTAATTGCAAATATAGACTATAGCAGAAGTCTAATTATTTAAGATTTTTGTAGTAAGACCAGTGTAATTTTATTGAATTAGTAAAAGATGGTCTTTATTAATTGTAAATATTTAAAATTAGAGACCTAAATGAGCGCAAGCAATTTTTCCGATGCATTTAAAGACACAAGGAAAGCCAAGGGAACTTGTCCTTTTAATGACCAAAACGACCCAGTAACCATGTTGTTACGCTTTAAAGATGTTAGGAAAACGGCACATAATACCAAAGGTTTTAGTTCTGCTGCTAAGCCAGGCAGAATTGTAGTTCCATCAGAAGTAAATATTAGAGATACTAGGCAAATTCCGTTTGAAGTAGATCCGCCTGAGCATACAGAATATCGTGCCTTGGTAGAAGATTGGTTCAAACGCCCTCTAGATCCCGATTATGAAAATAAACTAACGCAGATTGTTGAGGCAGAAATCGAACGTGTACTGCAAAAAGGAAGTATAGAAGCCATTTCAGAATTGTCGCTACCCATACAATCAAAAGCATTGACCTTATTGCTGAACATACCTTTAACCGAAGCGCAAACTTGGATTTCTTGGGGAACGCATGTGTTTAGAAGTGAAGATTCTGATTTAGATGCGGATAAAGCTTCTATTTTATATGATTATATAGATGCTGAAATAGATAAGGTCATTGCAGTACCTAATGACAGTTTGTATTCCGTTTTACTGAACTCGGAATATCAAGGTCGTAAAATGACCAAAGAGGAGGTGAAAGGGGTACTTATTTTAACTTTTGCTGGGGGCAGAGATACGGTTATTAATTATTTGACCAATACCATAGCCTATTTAGCAGAACATCCAGAAGCTATTGAGAAATTGCATGATAATCCCACATTGGTGAATACGGCAATAGAAGAATTCGTGCGCTATTTTTCTCCGTTGACGCATATGGGCAGAGTGGTAAAAGAAGAGAAAGAAATTAGCGGGCACGTTGTAAAAGAAGATACCCGTGTATCCTTATGTTGGGCATCTGCCAATAGAGATGAAAGTGTATTTGATAATCCGAACGAGATTGTTTTGGATCGCAAAATGAATCCGCATGTAGCATTCGGTTTTGGTGCCCATAAATGTTTGGGAGCTACACATGCAAGGCAATTGATGAAAGTGTTTTTACGAGTATTTACTGAAAAGGTAAGTACTGTTGAAATTATGGATGCCGCAGAAAATATTGAAGATTGGGGAGCTCATAAACGTAAGGTGGGCTTTAATGAACTAATTATAAAACTAAACGCAAAATAAGATGGCTAAAATAACCTATATCACCAAGGCAGGAGAAGAAATACAACTAGAAGCAAGTACTGGTAGTTTAATGGAGCTGGCTGTAAAGCATAAGGTTACCGGTATAGATGGCGATTGTGGAGGTGTATGTTCCTGTGCTACCTGTCATGTACATGTAGCACCAGCAATCTATCAAAAATTAGAAGCACCAACTGAAATAGAGTCGGATATGCTCGAGTTTGATGATAACGTAAACGAATATAGCCGATTATGCTGTCAAATTCCTATTTCAGAAACCATTGATGGTATAACCGTAAATGTGGCTAACTAAATATACTTGTGGATACTACAAAATTAAATTGCGTAATTATAGGGGCAAGTCACGCTGGTGCCAATTGTGCTCTAGAACTTCGAAAACAAGGTTGGCTGGGTGCTATTTATTTGGTTGATGCCGATGAGTATTTGCCCTACCACAGACCACCCTTGTCCAAAGACTATTTATCCATAGAAGATGTAGAAACTTCTAGCTTTAAACCATTATTTGCTAAAGAGAGATACCTAGAAGAAAACATTACCTTAAAATTAGGTGTTAGTGTAATTAAGGTTGATGAAAAACAGAAGTCGGTAGCTTTGAGTACGGGAGAAATTTTAGACTATGATAAGCTTGTATTGGCTACTGGTGCCTCGGCAATAATTCCACCTATTGAAGGAATATCAGCCTGTAAAAAAGTAAGGGTATTACGTAATGCGGTTGATGCCCTGCAAATACAACAAGATTTTAAGACAAGTGCCAACAAAGAAGTTGTAATAATTGGTGGTGGTTATATTGGGCTGGAAACCGCAGCTTCTTTAAAGAAAATGGGTGGTGATATTACCGTTTTAGAACGTGAAGAACGTATTCTTGCACGCGTAGCTCCTTTGGAATTAGCCAATTATTTTCAAGAATTACATACGGCAAATGGAGTTGAAATTTACACGGGTACATCTGTTGTTAAAATAGAGGAAAAGGAAACTTCTATAGAAATTAAATGTAGTAATGGCAAGGTATATTCTGCAGATGTTTTAATTGTAGGTACTGGCGTAAAACCAAATACACTTTTAGCGGAAGAAATAGGTGCTGAAATTGATAACGGCATTAAGGTAGATGCAAATTTACATACCTCAGTGAAAGATGTGTATGCCATTGGAGATGTTGCCCAATTTTATCATCCCAAATATGAAGCATGGATGCGGTTGGAAAGTGTGCAAAATGCCGTAGATCAGGCAAAAATAGTTGCGGCAAATGTGGTTGGTGAAGCACAGCAATATAGTGCCATACCTTGGTTTTGGTCAGATCAGTTTCACGTAAAATTGCAGATGGTAGGATTATCTAAAGGATATACGAATTTGGTTGTTCGTACGGAGGCTGATAAGGAAGATTGTTTTTCTATATGGTATTTTAAGAATGATGACTTAATTGCTGTAGACGCCGTTAACAATGGTAAAGCCTTTGTGTTAGGGGGTAAGTTTATAAAAAATAATACTTTGGTAGACCCAATTAAAATAGCTGATCATACAATTCCGTTTAAACCCAATAACTTAATTAAAACCGAAACAAATGCCCATTAATGTAAAAGCAGCTATTGCCACAGGTGATGGAAAGTTTAATATAGATACCATAACCATTGATGAGCCCAATAGCGATGAGGTTTTGGTAAAAATGAAAGCAGCCGGACTCTGCCATACGGACTATGACTCCCTTTCATGGGGCAAGCCTATTGTTATGGGGCATGAAGGTGCAGGTATAGTAGAAAAAGTAGGCAATGGAAATTTAGAATTTAAAGTAGGAGATCAAGTCATATTGAATTGGGCGACACCGTGTATGCATTGTTTTCAATGTCAAGAAGGTAATCAGCATATTTGCGATAACAATTCTCCCGTAGTGGCTGGTGGTAATGGACATACTCCTGGGCATGCAAACCTAGAAAGTACCAAATGGAAAGGCAAGGCTATTGAGCGCTCATTTAATTTAGGTTGTTTAAGTGAATATGTTTTAGTGAAAGCCTCTGCCTTGGTAAAGGTGGAAGCAGCGGCATTGAATTTTTCAGCCGCCGCTATAGTTAGTTGCGGGGTCATGACGGGTTACGGCTCCGTAGTTAACGCCGCAAAATTAGATGCAGGTAGTTCGGCTGTAATTTTGGGTTGTGGTGGTGTTGGCTTAAATGTGATCAATGCTTGTAAAATTTCAGGAGCCAATAGGATTATTGCGATAGACATCAATCCTAATAAATTGGAAATGGCTAAAAAGTTTGGAGCTACAGATGTTATTCTAGCCCAAAAAGATGATGAGGGATTGCTAAATGCGGCATCTGAAGTAAAAAAACTACTTGGTTACAAATTAGCAGATTATGCCTTTGAGTGTACTGCTATTCCTGCACTTGGTGCTGCCCCTTTAGCCATGGTGCGCAATGCCGGTACGGCAGTGCAAGTTAGTGGTATAGAAGAAGAAATAACTATTGATATGCGTTTGTTCGAGTGGGATAAAATTTATATGAATCCGCTTTATGGCAAATGTCGCCCACAAATAGATTTTCCTAAAATCATGGGCTTGTATAAAAAGGGGGAATTATTGTTAGATGAGATGATAACCAAAGAATATGAACTGCACCAACTTGATGAAGCCTTTGATGATATGTTGAAAGGTAAAAACGCAAAAGGTGTAATTGTTTTTAAATAAACTATGCAAGGATCATTTAGAACCATAGAACTTTCGGATGCAAATTTTGAGTTTGACGGACTCCGATTTCTAACGGTAAAAACGCCGAATTTAAAGGGTAGGGGAGATATCTGTGTATTTGTTCCAAAAAGCGAAAAGCCACTCAAGAATTTACCTATTTATAGTTTGTTACATGGGGTTTATGGTAGCGCATGGGCTTGGGCTCTAAAAGGAGGTGCACATAAATCGGCACACGAAATGATGCAAAATGGAGAAATAGCACCGGCAATTATAGCTATGCCTTCGGATGGATTATGGGGAGATGGTTCTGCTTATTTTCCACATCACAACAAAGATTTTGCAAAATGGATTGTTGAAGATGTACCATTGGCTATTCAAGAAAACATTCCGGAAGCGGGTGATAAAAGTAAACTTTGTATTGGTGGGTTGTCCATGGGAGGTTATGGTGCTTTAAGTTTGGGCGCAAAATATTCTGATAAGTTTAGTGCTATTTCTGCACACAGTGCCATTACTAAATTAGAAGAAATGGAACTTTTTGTAGAAGAACCTTTAAGTGATTATACCGAAAATGCAACCCAACCTAACGTGGTAGATATAATTACGGATAATAAAACTACATTGCCACCATTACGGTTTGATTGTGGCAAAGCAGATCAACTGATTAATGGTAATAGAGATTTGCATGCGCAATTGACCGAATTGCGAATACCGCATGAATACACAGAGTTTAGTGGTGGGCATCAATGGGAGTATTGGCAAGAACATGTTCGTAAAACCTATTTGTTTTTTAATGCTTCAATCGCCCATAAATAAGTCTGGTAAAAACAGTGTTATTTGTGGAAATAAGGTGATTAAAATCAATACTAAAAAACTAATACCTAGGTAAGGCAAATTCGCTTTGCTTACTTTTTCTAAAGGAACTTTTCCTATACCCGACGCTACAAATAAGCATACCCCTAATGGTGGGGTGGTCAACCCGATAATTAAATTGAGTAATGCGATAATAGCAAAATGAATAGGATCTATATCTACACTTAAAGCCACCTTTAATAAAATTGGGAATAGAATTAAAAGTGCTGCTATGGTTTCCATAAACGTACCCACTAAAATTAAGAGTAGGTTAATAAGTAGCAGCACCACATATTTGTTGTCTGAAAAACCTAAAATCATATTTGAAATCTCATGAGGTACTTTTTCAGAAACCAGGATATACCCAAATAAGTTGGCAAAGCCAATAAGGACCATTAGGCTGGCAGATGTTTTCATGGCATCGATTAAAATAACCATGGTCTTTTTAAAGTTAAGTCGCTTATACACAAAAGTGCCGACTAAAAAGGCATAAAGTACTGCAATGATTGATGCTTCGGTAGGTGTGAAAACTCCACCAATGATTCCGAATAGGATGATAAACGTCATTAACAAAGACCAAAACGTATCTATAAACCCTTTAAATATTTGCTTAAAAGAACTTCGTTTGTATTTGGGGTAATTTCTTTTTTTGGCGATGTAGTAGGTGAGTACCAACATAGCAACACCCAATAATAAGCCGGGTAAAGCTCCTGCTAAAAACAACTTGCCTACCGAAAGTCCGCTTAGCGTAGCAGCGATAATCATGGGTACACTTGGAGGAATTATTGGTCCTACGGTAGAAGAAGATGCGGTTACGGCACAAGCGAAATCGGCATCATAACCTTCCTTTTTCATGGCTGGTATCATTACGGAACCAATACTCGCGGTATCTGAAATTGCCGTACCGGAAATACCTGCAAACAACATAGAAGAACCAATGTTTGCCAAAGCAAGTCCGCCAGGCACATGACCAATAAGGTGATTACAGAATTTTATGATTTTAGAGGTCAACCCACCTTGGTTCATAAGATTACCGGCAATAATGAAACCGGGTATACTCAGTAACACAAAAACATCTATTCCGGAATACATTTTCATGGGCATGATGATAAGGTCGGTACCATTGCAGATTAAAAAAATCATACATGAAATTCCCAATGAAAAAGCGATAGGAAATCGCATTAAAAGGCAAATAACAAAAACAATAAGTAGTATGGCAATCATATTTTAGAGGGTTTATTGCTTTTAGGTTTCTCGTAAATCAAATGCACCAGTATAGAAAGTCCCATAATGGCAATTCCTGAAAAGGATATAGCCATTCTATACTTTAAACTTGGAGACTTTTCAATGGTTCCCATCAATAGAAAATCAATGGCGTGGTAGGTAAATATTAAAACAAAGACCGTGGTCACAGCCCAGATAAAAAACTTGATTATATTTTGGGTATTGGTACTAAACTTTTCGACCAAAAAACCGAAGTCTACATAATACGTACCCCTAACGGCTAATCCAGCAGCGAAGGCAATGGCATAAATAAACGCCACTCTCGCAGCTTCTTCTGTCCAAGATGGGGCTTTTGTCATAAAAAAGCGTCCGTAAATTTGAATTAGTGTAATTGCTATAAACAGTAAGGTACTAATGATAGTTCCCCACTTCATTGCTTTTCTAAAAAACTTAAAGAAAGATATCATGGTAAATCTTTTTTAACGGTGTCATAGGTTTTTTGCATTTCAGGAGATAGCGTTTCATATATGGCGGAACCACATTTTTCAATAAAAGCGGCATTGTCAACATTTATAAAAACCATTCCTTTAACTTCAAGTTCAGCTCTAATTTTTTTCTCGTTTTCTAAGAACAATTCTTGATGATAGGTAATCATTTCCTCGGCAGCCTCTAAAAAGATAGCTTGCAAATCACTAGGTAATTTTTCAAATGATTTTTCGCCGATAACCGGGTAGGTCCAACTAACGACGTGGTTGGTGAGGTTTACATATTTTTGGACTTCATAGAAGCCGGAAACTTTAATAAGTGCCAGGGGATTTTCTTGGGCATCTATAGTACCTTGTTGTAAAGAGGTAAAGACTTCAGAAAAAGCCATTGGTGTGGTTTTGGCACCAAGGGCATCCCAAGCGGTGACAAAAGAAGGAACATTGGGTACACGTAAAATCAAACCCTGTAAATCATCAGGATGCCTTATCGGTTTGTTCGAAGTTAATTGCCGAACACCTGCTTGAAAATAGCCTAAGGGCTTTAGACCGGTTTTTTCTTCCATTACTTGTGAAATGCGCTTTCCTAAAGGCCCTTGCATTAAAATTTCTACATCATCCGGCGTTTTTAATAGAAAGGGTAATTCGCAAAAGGTCATTATCTCTGTCCAATTACTAAGCAGGGAACTAGTGGTGGTCATATCTAAAACACCAGCTTGGATCATTCGAATGGCTTCAACTTCTTTGGCCAGTTGTTCTGAAGGGAAAGTCTCGAGTAATAATCTACCGTTCGATTTCTCTTTTAATCGTTCGCTAAAAAATACAAAGGCTTTGTGCCACGAATGGTCTTCGTTGACCAGCAGACTTGCTTTTAAAACATAAGGTTCTTGCTTTTTGTTCTTGCAGCTATATAAGCTGATCACTAAGAAGCACAGAAAAATGCCTGCTGCTCTTTTTAAAAACATTTTATTCTTGGTTTAGTTGGTGTAATTCACTTTTAAAGTACAAAATTTTAATGGGTTTTATAGTGTTCTTTTTTGTGGCCATTTTAATGGTCTAGACAATTTTATATAGGTGATGCCCTTATTTTAAAGGACAGGTCTTATTATTTGGTCTATTCGTGTATTCTTTTAAAATACCCGTATCAGTAAATGTTCAGTACAATGTTAGTTTTTGTCTAGTTGATTTATTTACTCGATAAACCACATAAGCGTACCTTGAAAAAGTAATTATATCCAAGCTTAAAATCAACTCACTCATGAAATTCAAATTTTTAGTGCTTTCGGCATTATTTCTTTTTTTATTAACTGCATCTAATTGTAGTTCGAGCTCAGACGTACCTATTGAACCTAAAGAAGATGAGGTTGAAAACTCAGACCAAAAAGTAGAGGCAGAAGATGATGTAGAAGAAGATTATAGTACTATGGCAGTACCTGCAGACCCAGGTTCTGGATTGGAATGGGAATTTCAAGATTTTTCAGATGATTTTAATTATGAAGCACCTGCAGGAAATAAAGGTGATGCCTTTTTTAATAAATGGGATGACTTTTACCATAATAATTGGTCTGGACCAGGATTAACGGAGTGGAGTAGAGATATACCCTTTGTTGCAGACGGTCTATTGCAGATACCGGCAAAAAGAAAAGAAGGAACTAACAAAATAAGTACAGGATGTATCACCAATAAAACGAGAGTACAATACCCTGTATATATTGAGGTCAAAGCAAAAATCATGAATTCCGTTTTGGCTAACGGTATTTGGATGTTAAGTCCTGATGATACCCAAGAAATTGATTTTATGGAGGCTTACGGAGCTGAATTTTCAGAAAGTGCTCAAGCAAGTCATTCATGGTATGAGGAAAGAATGCATATAAGTCACCACGTATTTATAAGGGAACCTTTTCAAGATTATCAACCAAAAGATGCCGGTACTTGGTATATGAAAGACAATATAAAATGGAGGGAAGATTATCATACTTACGGTGTATACTGGAGAGATCCATGGCATTTGGAGTATTATATAGACGGTGAGTTGGTAAGAACCGTAGAAGGTAAAGAACAAATAGACCCTTTGTTTTATACCAATGCTACCAACCCTGGTGATATGAGTAATGATACTCGTACAGGCTTAAGTAAAGAAATGGATATTATTATAGATGTAGAGGATCAGGATTGGAGGTCTAGTCCTGCATCAGGCAATCAAGCAGATACATATACGCCTACGGATAATGAGCTCTCGGACACCGAAGGACATACACTTAAGGTAGACTGGATTAGAATTTATAAGCCAGTGGAAAAATAGTTGTTAGTTTATTTTAATTTAGTTAAGGGCATGGGGTTGTAACCATGCTCTTTTTTTGCTTTCTTGACCAAAGGTTATCTATGTCTAGTGATAATGAAGGTAGAGCTGAATGTTTAATATCTATTTCGCAGAATTTACTTGTTTAAAAAAATAAATCACTAAAAAACAATAGACTATTTTACTGTTATTGATACAACCTGTTCGATTTGCACTTTAGGTTAACTTCTTTGTCTAGCATTTTAAATAAAAAATTATAATCAATTAGTTATTGTATATTTAAACATATAATAACTACCTATTTGTACAGTTGTGAAACACCTTATTTCTAGTTTAAATCCTAATATTGATAAAGTTTTATTTGTCATCATTTTTCTGTTTAATTGTACACTCTTTGCACAAGTTACTGACAGCATAAACAAAGACGATGACGATTTTTTCATACTTCCGTATGGAAAAGAATATGAGGGTTCAACAGCGGCAATTAAAGAACTTGAAGAAAAACATAAAAGCTTGTTGCGTGATGGGGATACGTTAAAAGGTATTGACGTTTTAATGCAATTGGCAGATGTGTATGGTCATCGTGCAGATTATGCCAATTCATATGATTTATTTTGGCAATCACTTTCATTGGCAGAGCAAATAAAAAATGATTCCTTAGACGCACTTATCGCATGGCGACTTGGTAGATTCTATAGCTTTTATAAAAGAGAGAAAGAGTCTTTGAAATATTTAAATCAGGCTTTGAAGATAAGAAAGGAAATGGTCAACGAAGGCAGAACGGCACCAGCGTATTTAGTGCATAATTATTTCGCTTTTGTAAGTACTTATCGAGAGTTTGATATGCCAGAAATGGCAAGCAAGTATTTAGATAGCTGTTTTATATATTACAAAGAGGTAAAGAATCAACTACCAATGCCTCAATTGAATTTTGAGAAGGCGTTTATTTTATCTAAAAAAGGTCGGAATGAAGAAGCACTTGAGTTGTTTAAAAGTGTAGAACCTTGGTTTTTGGAACATAGACCAACCTACATGGTTTTAGTTTATACTTATTGGGGAGACGTGTTGCAGAATTTAGGAGATTTGTACAACGGTGTCAAGTATTATGAGAAGGCTATAGATATATCAGAGAAGTATAATCGTCATATTGATTTTACACCTCTTATTTATGAGCGATTAACAGAGCACTATAAGAAGCAGGGTAATTATCAAAAAGCATATGAGAATTTAAAAATAGCAAAGAAATTAGATGCACTCTTTTTTGATGGCAGAAGTTCTAAAAATAAATCTATGCTAGAAATTCGAGATGAATTTAGAATCGAAAAACAACGCCAATTAGATTTAATACAAAAACAACGATTCGAAAAACTAAAACAAGAGGAAAAAATTTCAATGTTACAGCGCATAATTTTGTCAGGCGCTATAGTTTTTATTTTAATATTGGCATTCTTCTTTTTTAGACACTTACGAAATAAGCATAAGTTAGAGAAACAACTGATTAGAAGAAATAAAGAATTAGAGATTCAAAAAGCTAACGAGCTTTTAGAGTTGAAGAATAAAGAACTAGCTGCTTCGGTGCTTCAACTTGTAGAGAAAGATGAGTTTTTAAAAGATTTAAAGGAAAAATTAAAATCTAATAAAGATAATCTTGGTCAGACAGAAATCAATAAATTATTGCGAACCATCTCTGTGAACAATAATAATAATTGGGAGGAATTTAGACTGAGGTTTACGGCAGTCAATGAAAAATTCTATAAAAAATTAACAAAGAAATACCCGAACCTAACACAAAGTGATCACAAAGTTTGTGCTCTTATAAAATTGAATTTTTCTAGTAAAGATATGGCTAGGCTATTAGGAATATCTGTAGAATCTGTACATACAACACGTTATAGATTACGCAAAAAATTAAAACTGGAAAGAAAAGAAAATCTTGAAGATTTTATCGCCCATTTATAAGGGTATGCCATAATACATCATTACGCTATTATTGTTGAATAATACCTTTGATGATATTCATTTATATATGCGTATTCGTTGCAATTTGATATTTAAATATATAGTTCAAGAATAAAAGTAGCGAACCGACTTAACCAATGTAATACTGCATATATAATCAGGGAAAAGCTTTGATAAACTTAAGAGTGTTATTTACGGTACCATTATATTAATCTTAATTCTTGCTTATTTCTTAAATATCGTTGAATTATGATTTTACCTTGATATTAACGCACATAAATTTTTTCTTCAAACAACTACTGTTACAATTGTGGTCGTTTAAATTTCAAGCTTCTATTTAGGTTTATAAATATTGCCTGAACAAAAACTAGACCTTAAAAGTTTTTGCCTAGTGTTCTTGTTAATATAGTTATTGTTTGTGTGGCAAGATGGTTATGGGGGTACTTTGTATTTAGCATGTGATATTAGTGTTTACGCTTTTTATCCGTTTGATCATATGTAGTGTTTCTTAACTAATATGTTGCGCAAATAGAAGTATAAAAGTGTTAGTTTTCAATTGAAAAAGTAGGGCTTGGTATTACTGTTTTATCCTTTTAAATACATGTACAGTTTTTGTTCAGTATCTATTTTAATGTAGATGAATTGTTATTTCTAAATTGCTTCTCATTATCGAAATGATAATCGTCTATATAAAAAATTGTAAAAATGAAATTGTTGGAAAGTAAAAAGTAAGTATTTGATAATCGCATTAACTTTTGGTTTTTGCCTGTGTCATATTTTACCAATCAACAACAAATAATTATTTAGATAGACAGCTTAGCATTTTAGTAAATGGATAAAAATCCGTGTAAACCATAAATAAACTAGCGATTAAAAAAGAAAATATTTCAAAAGAACGCCTAGACAATTTAGGTATTTCCAATGCACAATTTTTAAGTGCAGCATCAAAACGCGCATTAGAATGGCCAGATGTTGGCAATGAATGGTTTGTAGAATTTGAGCCGTTAAAACCTTTATTGGGAGATTTAGCATATGAAGAAGGGGTCTGTAGAAGAGATCCTAGCGCCATTATAAAAGAAAACGGTATGTATTACGTATGGTACAGCAAAAGTATAGGTCCTACACAAGGTTTTGCCGGAGACATTGAAAATGATAAAGTTTTTCCTTGGGATCGTTGCGATATATGGTATGCCACTTCTAAAGATGGTTGGACATGGAAAGAAGAAGGAATAGCCGTTAAAAGAGGAGATTCTGGTTCTTTTGATGACCGTTCAGTCTTTACGGTAGAGATAATGCAACATGATGGTAAATATTACCTCAGTTACCAAACCGTTAAAAGTCCATATACCGTTAGGGTAAAAAATCAAGTAGGATTAGCTTGGTCAGATTCTCCAAATGGTCCTTGGCACAAATTACCGGAACCGATTCTTTCACCCGCCGATAACGGTGTATGGTCGGGTGAGGAAGATAATAGGTTTAAAGTCGAAAAAAAAGGAGATTTTGATAGTCATAAGGTTCATGATCCATGTATTCTACCTTATAAAGGTAAATTTTATCTGTATTATAAAGGAGAGCAGATGGGTGAGCAGATTACGTTTGGTGGTCGTCAAATTAGACATGGTGTCGCCATTGCGGATAATCCTTTAGGACCCTACGAAAAATCGGTATACAATCCCATCAGCAATAGTGGTCATGAAATTTGTGTGTGGCCCTATAATGATGGTATAGCGTCATTGATTACAACTGACGGACCTGAGAAAAATACCATTCAATGGTCACCTGACGGTATTAATTTTGAAATTGTATCGAGCATTCAAAATGCACCACACGCAATAGGTTTAAATAGAACGGTGAGCACTAATGATAGTCCAGTAGAAATACTGAAATGGGGATTGACCCACATTTACAATAACGATGACTATCAAAGTATACAAAGATTTTCAGCATATAATAAAACATCACATACAGCAATAGGAGAAAAAGCAATATAAAATGATAGCAACACAGTACAAAGGCGATAAAACATTTTCTGTAATAGAAAAAGAAATGGAAGCTCCTGCAAAGGGGGAAGTTAGAATAAAAGTGGCATACGTAGGTGTATGTGGTACAGATGTACATATCTATCATGGTATGATGGATAAGCGTGTAAGTATACCAGAGACCATTGGTCATGAAATGTCAGGAACAATTGATGCAATAGGCGAAGGCGTAGACGGTTACAACGTAGGTGATAAAATTGTAGTTAGGCCATTAGATGATAGAAAAGTAAAACCATCAGATAAAGGATTTAATCATATTTGCGAGGAGCTAAAGTTTATAGGTATTGATAGCCCGGGTGCTATGCAACAGTACTGGAACGTGCCAGCTTTTACACTTCATAAATTAAAAGAAGAAACAGATTTAAAATTGGCAGCTTTAATAGAACCATTATCGGTAGCCGTTCATGACGTGCGCATGGGCGAATTAAAAGCAGGTGAGACCGCAGTAGTTTTGGGCGGTGGACCTATTGGTCTTTTGGTCGCTTTGGTAGCCAAGGAAAAAGGCGCTCAGGTTGTCGTATCCGAAGTAAATGAAACTAGAATAGCAAAGGCAAAAGAATTAGGTCTTGATGCTATAAACCCAATAAATACTGATTTGGTGGCTTATGTAAAGAGTAAGACCGATGATAAGGGCGCAGACGTCGTATTCGAGGTTGCAGGGGTGCAACCGGCATTAGATATTATGACAGAGGTTGCCGGTATTAGAGGTAGAATAGTAATGGTTGCCATACATGGTCAAAAGAAAGAAGTTGATCTTTTTAAATTCTTTTGGAAAGAACTAAAACTTATAGGAGCTAGAGTATATGAGAAAGAAGACTATGAAAAGGCCATAAGCTTAATTACAGCGAACGAATTGCCGTTTAATGATATGATTACAGATGTACAGCCGCTAAAGAACATACAAACGGTATTTGAAAATATAGATAAAAACCCTGACGGATTAAAAGTCTTGATGGATTGTCAATCTTAACTAAGAACTAAAATTTTATAAGAAAATGGGAGTACTGGATAAATTCAGTTTAAAAGGAAAAACAGCATTGGTAACCGGTTGTAAAAGAGGTATAGGTAAAGCTATGGCTGTAGGACTTGCAGAGGCTGGTGCAAACATCATTGGTGTAAGTGCCACCTTAGAGGCAAGCGGTAGTGATGTAGAAAAGGAAGTAAAAGCATTAGGTAGAGATTTTAAAGCCTATGCATGTGATTTTAGTGATAGAAAAGCGTTGTACGGTTTTATATCCGATGTAAAAAATGACTTTCCTGTTATAGATATTTTGGTAAATAATGCGGGTACCATATTAAGGGCACCGGCTGTGGAACACTCAGATGAGTTATGGGACAAAGTAATCGAGGTCAACCAAAATGCCCAATTCATCTTAACCAGGGAAATAGGTAAGGAAATGGTGAGACGTAAATCAGGAAAGGTAATTTTCACGGCATCTTTATTAACCTACCAAGGTGGTATTACAGTACCGGGTTATGCGGCTAGTAAAGGAGCTATAGGTCAGTTGACTATGGCATTCGCAAATGAATGGGCAGGTAGTGGCGTAAATGTAAATGCTATTGCACCGGGCTACATAAGTACCGATAATACAGAGGCATTACGTAATAATCCAGAGCGCGCTAACTCAATTCTTGCAAGAATACCTGCAGGGCGTTGGGGCGAACCTGAAGATTTTGCAGGTCCTGTAGTCTTTTTAGCTTCGGACGCAGCAGCATATATGAACGGTAGCATCACTCTGGTAGACGGAGGTTGGATGGGTAGATAATCAAACTAAAAACAGAAAAATGGCATCAATAAAAGAATACAAAATGTTTATAGATGGAGCTTGGGTTACTTCAACCTCTGGCGAAACCATCGATATTGTAAATCCATCGACGGAAGAAGTTTATGCAACGGTTCAAAATGGAACTGTTGCAGAGGCAGAGCAAGCCTTGGCAGCTGCAGATAAGGCACAGAAAGAATGGAAAAAAGTACCTGCAAGGCAAAGAGCAGAACTACTTTACAAATTTGCACAAGAAATAAAGGCCAATGCAGATATGTTGGCAGAACTATTGGTGAAAGAGCAGGGGAAACTGCTAAAGGTAGCTAAAATGGAAGTTGCCGTTACCGCTTCTTTTATAGAATATGCTTGTGAAGGAGCACGAAGAATAGAAGGAGATATCATCCCTTCTGATAATCCAAATGAGCAGATCTGGATCCAAAAAATACCACGTGGTGTAGTTGTGGCAATTACGGCATGGAATTTCCCATTGGCATTAGCAGGAAGAAAAATAGGTCCGGCTTTGGTAGCAGGTAATGCTATTGTGGTAAAACCAACATCGGAAACTCCGTTAGCAACTTTAGAGCTAGGTCACTTGGCTAAAAAGGTAGGTTTGCCAGATGGTTTGTTGAATATTATCACCGGACCGGGTAGGGCAATGGGTACCGCTTTGGTAGAGAACCCTATAACAAAAATGGTGACCATGACCGGTTCAACACCGGTAGGTCAACAAATAGCTAAAATGGCAGCTCAAAATTTAACGCATGTACAATTGGAATTAGGTGGAAAAGCACCATTTATAGTATTTGAAGATGCCGATATAGATGCTGCCGTAGACGCTGCATTGCATTCAAGATTCGATAATTGTGGTCAAGTGTGTACTTGTAATGAGCGTATGTATGTTCACGAAGATATTTATTTAACCTTTATGAATAAATTTATAGAAAAGACCAAAGCACTTAAGGTTGGTGATCCAATGCTAGAAGATTCCGACATGGGGCCAAAAGTGAATAAAAGCGAGTTGGAGCATATGGAGCATTTGGTAAAAGTAAGTGTAGATGAGGGCGCTACTATTGCCACGGGCGGTAAGCGTTTAACTGGCGGGGAATTTGATAGAGGCTACTGGTTCGAACCAACTGTTTTAACAGATGTAACCCAAAATATGACCATCGTGCATGAAGAGTCTTTTGGACCGATTTTACCTGTATTAAAGTTTAAGGATTTTGATGAGGTAATTGGTTATGCAAATGACTGTGAATACGGTCTGGCAGCCATGATATTTACTAATGACATGAATAAGATCATGCGTTGTAACGATGAACTTGAGTATGGGGAAATTTATGTAAACCGTGGTCACGGAGAGCAGCACCAAGGTTTTCATAACGGTTACAAGTTAAGTGGGTCTGGTGGTGAAGACGGTAAATACGGATTTGAGCAGTATATGGAAAAGAAAACGTTTTACGTAAGACATAAAGCCTAATGAGTACAAGAATAGCAAAAGTTGATTGTCAATTATTTAAGGTTCCGTTACCAGAAGTAATGAATGATGCCAAGCACGGCGATCATACTCATTTTGAATTGGTTACTACTACCATTACTCTAGAAGATGGTTCTGAAGGTACTGGATATACGTATACTGGTGGCAAAGGCGGTCATGCGACCAGAGCCATGGTAGAAAAAGATTTCACCTCTTTTCTAATAGGAAAGGATGGATCAAAAATAGAGGAGTTATATGAAGAAATGGAATGGCATATTCATTATGTGGGTAGGGGAGGTATAGCTTCGTTCGCCATTTCAACCATTGATATAGCCCTTTGGGATATTCGCTGTAAAAAAGCGAATAAGCCTTTGCATGAAATGGCTGGTGGTGCCGATAATACTTGTAAGGCTTATTGTGGCGGTATAGATTTGCAGTTTCCTATTCCTAAGCTTTTAAACAATATGAGAAGCTATTTGGATAACGGATTCAATGCCGTGAAAATAAAAATAGGAAGAGATAATCTAGAAGAAGATTTAGAGCGCATAAAAGCGGTACGTGAATTTGTTGGTCCTGACGTTACTTTTATGGTCGATGCCAATTATTCAATGACCGTTGAAAATGCAATCAAAGCTATAGAGGGCTTTAAGCAATATGATATTACTTGGTTTGAAGAACCGATAATACCCGATAATTATTTAGGGTTCGGTGAAATTGTTGATCGTACAGGTTTTCCTTTGGCCATGGGTGAAAATTTGCACACTATTCATGAATTTGAATATGCATTTGCTCAATCTAAACTATCATTTATTCAACCAGATGCCTCTAACTGTGGTGGTATAACAGGTTGGCTAAGAGTTGCCCAAATGGCTAATGAGCACAACATACCTGTTTGTAGTCATGGTATGCAAGAATTACATGTAAGTTTGGTATCGTCACAACCAAATGCGGGTTGGTTAGAGGTGCATAGTTTTCCAATAGATCAATATACCTTAAGACCTTTGGTCGTGGAGAATCATAGAGCGGTAGCTCCCGACACTCCTGGTACAGGTGTTGTTTTCGATTGGGAAAAATTGGCTCCTTTTAAAAGCTAAATTTAATTAACATAAAGATATATGCTCCATTTAATATGGAGCATTGTTTTTTAATAGTAACATTAATTTGTACGGTAAATGGGGGTAGATAAAAGTTATGTAACGAAAATTGCAGCAATAGTGGCCTTAGGTGGCTTTATACTTGGTTTTGATGCCTCCGTAATTTCTGGTACCTTAAAGTTCGTAGAAAAAGAATTTGCCCTAAACGATATTCAATTAGGTTGGCTGGTGAGTTCAATAACCTTGACAGCGGCACTTGGTACGTTCATTGCCGGACCCTTGAGCGATAAGGTTGGCAGACGGTCGGTATTAAAATATGCAGCTCTGTTATTTGCTATATCGGCGCTTTTTTCAGCATTTTCTACCACGTTTACCATGCTCATCATCGGTAGGTTGATTGGTGGTTTTGCAGTTGGTGCAGCTTTAATAATTGCACCAATGTACATCGCAGAAGTTAGTCCGCCCGAAAAAAGAGGGCAGATGGTATCCTTTAATCAATTGAACATAGTCATTGGTATTTCTGCTGCCTTTTTCACAAACTACTTAATCTTGAAATTGGGAGAAAGCAATTATGATTGGGTGAATTCAATCAATTTAAAAACCTGGAACTGGCGTTGGATGCTTGGTTTAGAGGTATTACCTGCGCTATTTTATTATTTAGGTTTGTTCAGTGTACCACAGAGTCCCAGGTGGTTGTCAATGCGCGGTTCTTTAGAGCAGGCTAAACAAACGTTACAAAAGTTCGTAGGTCTAGAAGAGGCCGCAACGCAAATGAAATCAATTGAGGAGAGTATTCTTCAAGAAGGTAGAAAAGAGAACTTACGATTTGGCGAGTTATTTAAAAAGAATATACGCCTGGTTATTTTAGTAGGTATTATCGTTGCGATTTTTCAACAGTTGGTGGGTATCAATTCTGTAATGTTTTACGCACCATTGATTTTTGAGCAAACCGGTATTGGAACTGATGCATCATTTTTACAAGCCATTCTTGTTGGTTTGGTGAACTTGGTATTTACTGTAATTGCTATGAAAATTATAGATAAGATTGGTAGAAAACCAATGTTGGTCTATGGTATGGTTGGTATGGCAATTTCTATGTTGATATTAGCATATGGTTTTGAGAATGCTACCTATACTTTGGATAGTGAAGCTTTGACAAGTTTACCTAATGAATTGGCAATTGAAAAACTAAGGGCAATAGAAAGTCAGACTTTTACCTCTGATTTAGATTTCAAAGCTGCCATTGCAAATGTTTTAGGAGATGAAAAAGCAAAACAATATGAAGCTGCATTGGTTACAGCTTCTGCAAATATGAATTCCGTACTTATTTTGTGTGGAATTTTGTTGTTTGTAGCCTTTTATGCCGTATCGATCGGTCCTGTAATGTGGGTACTGTTTTCAGAGCTGTTTCCAAACCGTATCCGCGGACTCGCAATTTCTTTTGTAGGCTTGGTAAACCTAACGTTTGCCTTTTTGGTACAACTGGTTTTTCCTTGGCAATTAACCAATCTTGGTAATTCACTTACCTTTTTATTATATGCAATTTGTGCAATAATAGGATTATTGTTTATCGTAGTAAAAGTGCCGGAAACAAAAGGGAAATCACTAGAAGAATTGGAGAGGTTGCTAGTGAAATCCCCTTAATATCTTTTATCTTAATTTTATTAATACTTCGTTTTATTATGTTTAGAAGCCCAGTTATTGAAAACTTCAACAGCTTCGCCTTGTAACATTTGTTTAAAGTGAATTTGTCTGTCTTGCATTTCAACTTCTAGTTCATCATAAATAAATTGATCATCAAAATCAATGGTTTTTGCATCAGCTTTATCACAACCATAATACACAGCTTTAGGTCTAGCCCAGTAAATAGCACCAAAGCACATAGGGCATGGTTCGCAAGAAGTATAAATAATACAATCGGTTAGCTGAAAAGAATTCAGTTTATTACAGGCATCTCTAATCACCACCATTTCTGCATGTGCTGTTGGGTCATTGGTAGAGGTAACTTTATTATGGCCTTCCGCAATAATTTCTCCATCTTTGACAACAACGGCACCAAATGGTCCGCCGGCGTTCGAGTTCATTCCCTTTGCTGCCATTTCAATGGCTCTTCTCATAAAAAACTCATGGTCTTTCGTCATTGTAACTTATTTAAAATTGTACTTACAAAATTACAGGAATAAAATAGTATTAACTTTAGTTTTCTATCGTATACGATTATTAGTTTAACATCATAGATTTTGACTTTGCCCTAAAACAGCGCTCTTCTCCTAAATAAAGAGGATTACCATGTTTCTCAGACCAAAATCCGTCTAAAATATCTTTGCTGATACATTGATAAACAGCAACACCTTTATAAATATTACGGTCTTCACCAGTGTATCTAAAGTTGATAACTAGAATATTGTTTTTAAAAAATCCAGTGCCTGTTTGTTGTTGATTAGTGCCTATAGTCCAGTTGGCATTTATTCTGGTATTATCATCTAAAGACAAAATCAGTTTTCCTTTGTAAGAATGCTGTTCGGCATCTTGGTTGCCTCCTAAGATATTATATTCTCCAACTAAATCTTCAATGGTCATATATGCTGTTTCCTTTTTCAAAAGTATTAAATATTAAATGGATTTATTTTCTGATGCTGTTTATAATATGAATGGCGTGACTTTATTATACAACATATATAATAACATGGCAATTTTAAGAATACACAATCAACGTAAAATCTTCAATTTATTTTAAGAGAGTTATACTTTAGTTTGTTATTAAAAGGAAATGACGATACTGATATTCCTTTAGATAAAAAGGTACAATTTATAGTGGTCAAAAAAAGATCACATTAAGTTAGAAGTATATTGCCAGTTATCTAATAGTAAATTATCTATACAAGCGATAAAATAACCTAAGCCATCAACATACACATTTAAAGAGCAAAATTTTCCACACTAAAATGACTTAGAATTATATATTCATTTAAAACTATTTCTGAAAATGAGTATCATAATTTGTACTATATAAATGACGAAAATGAAAAAGAATAGCTTATGAAAATTTCGGCATTAAATCGCTATATCTCAAAAATTCTTACAAAAAATGCCATTATTTACTCAGAAGTGCATTCTTAAAGTTTTGGTGCTGCAAAAGACAGAATAATCTATAAAAAGTATTTTTAGAGAGCTTTCTAAAGTTGTGGTTTAAGTTTAAAAATATAATGCTTAGGTTCATGTGAATTTTGCTATTTAATTGAGGGAAAACTACTTAAAGTCATGTAAATTTTAATATAAAATTTACATGAACATGGATAGTGGTTTTTTATAAAAAATAGCTTATGAAAAAGAACGAAAAAAAACTTTTAAAAAAGTTTTAGCTGAAGTGTTTCTTTAAAGATATTTCATTTCAAAATTTAAATAAATAATTTTAAATAATTGATTTTCAGTAAATTAAAATTGTGTTTAAGAACGGATTTTAACCATATTTTTTATGCGAAAAAACAAATTGTTGATAACCCTGTTAAAAGCTTAACGCAGTAAATGTAAAATTAAGATGATTAATTTTCGAACTTTACACCTCGCTTAATTACCCACTAATTTAACTTTGTATTAACATGAAGATAACAGAAGTCATAAAAAGGGATTTTTCAACAAAACCTTTCCATTTACACAAGATTACAAACGCCATTTTAAAGGCTATGACAGCTGTAGAACATGGTGGACCCAGTGATGCCGAAATTATATCAAATAATGTTCATTTGGCACTATTGGAAAGAAAAGAAGTCGATGCCAGCTATATTCCTACAGTAGAGGAAGTTCAAGATTTCGTTGAAAATAAATTAATGGAAGGCAGTTTCTTTGATGTAGCCAAAGCATACATTATCTACAGAAATGAACAAGCGCAGAGAAGAAAGTCAAATGTTTTTGAAAAACGTGTAAATCTTAAGCCTTATGAATACCCTGCGTTATATGAATATGTATCGGCAATTAGACATTCGTATTGGATTCATACAGAGTTTAACTTTACTAGTGATATACAAGATTTTAAAACGGGATTGACGGATATTGAGCGAAACGCAATAAAAAACACAATGCTTGCTATTTCTCAAATAGAGGTTGCGGTAAAAAGTTTTTGGGGCGATATCTATCAGAAAATGCCAAAGCCAGAAATTGGATCGGTAGGTGCAACGTTCGCTGAAAGTGAAGTAAGACATCATGATGCTTACTCGCATTTATTGGAAATACTAGGGTTGAACGAAGAGTTTAAAAACTTGAAGAAGAAACCTGTAATCATGAAAAGGGTACATTACCTAGAAACAGCCCTAAAGAATTCTAAGAGCGAGAATAATCAAGAGTATGCAGAATCGGTTTTATTGTTCTCTTTATTTATAGAGCACGTATCGTTATTCTCTCAGTTCTTGATCATTATGGCTTTCAATAAGCATAAGAATATGTTCAAAGGTATTTCTAATGTGGTAGAGGCAACTTCTAAAGAAGAGCAGATACATGGTGATTTTGGTATAGATATCATTAACATTATAAAAGATGAAAACCCTACATGGTTCAATAAGGAATTCCACGCATCTGTTCAAGATATGTGTAAAGAAGCCTTTGCATCTGAAAGTGATGTCATAGATTGGATTTTCGAAGCGGGTGAAATTGATTTCTTGCCTAAGAACTTAGTTAAGGAATTCATTAAAAAGAGATTTAACGATTCTATAGAAAGTATTGGTATTGAAAAAATATTTGACGTAGACGAAGAATTATTATCACAAACAGAATGGTTTGATGATGAAATTATCGGTACAAAACATGGAGATTTCTTCGTAAAGCGCTCTATCAATTATAGCAAAAGAACACAAAGTATAACCAGTGACGACTTATTTTAAATGAACGATTCAAAAATTAAATTAGAGACTAGCATTCAAGAAGTAGTAAAATTGAATGGTTCAGATGAACTTGTACAAGCTAGAAAGGAAGCCCTTGATAGCTTGAAGAAAGATAATGATGAAGGTTTTAAGTGGTTAAATCAAGATAGCCGTAACTTTTTGGCTTCTGGTTATTTATCTCCAGGAGTTTCTGCTGAAACCCGTATTCGCGAAATTGCGGATAGAGCTGAGCAAATATTGAACATGCCCGGTTTTTCAGACAAATTTTACGGATATATGAGTGAAGGTTTTTACTCATTGGCATCTCCGGTTTGGTCTAATTTTGGAAAAGAAAGAGGATTGCCAATTAGCTGTTTCGGTTCTAACATATCCGATGATATGGGCAATATTCTATATACGCAGTCAGAAGTAGGGATGATGTCTAAGTTAGGTGGTGGTACATCTGGTTATTTTGGTAACATTAGACATAGAGGAGCAGAGGTAAAGAATAATGGTAAAGCTTCTGGAGCGGTACATATCATGCAGCTTTTTGAATCTATGGTAGATGTTGTAAGTCAAGGTTCTGTTCGTCGTGGTCGTTTTTCTCCGTATTTACCTGTAGAGCACCCAGACATTAAAGAATTCTTGGAAATAGGAACTGAAGGTAACCCTATTCAAGAATTGACTCATGGTGTAACAGTTACAAATGAGTGGATGCAAGAAATGGTCGATGGTGATAACGAGAAGCGTTCTATCTGGGCAAAAGTATTGCAAAGAAGAGGTGAAATGGGCTACCCATATATCTTCTTTAAGGATAATGCTAATAATGGTGCTGCAGATGTGTACCAAGAAAAAGGACATAAGGTTTACGCAAGTAACTTATGTACAGAGATTATGTTACCATCAAGCGACGAATGGTCGTTCGTATGTGTACTATCTTCTGTAAACGTTCTTCATTATGATAAATGGAAAGATACCGATGCTGTAGAAACAATGGTATTCTTTTTAGATGCCGTGATTACTGAGTTTTGTGAGAAATTAGAGGTATACCGTGATTCAGAAAGTCGTGAAGATCGCCAAACGTTCTTGTTTATGGAGCGAGCATATAATTTTGCGAAAGATAACCGTGCTTTAGGTTTAGGTGTATTAGGTTGGCATTCATTGTTGCAATCTAAAATGTTGCCTTTTAACAGTCAAGAAGCATACAATTTAAATAGTGAAATATTTAAAACGATAAAAGATAAATCATACAGTGCTTCAGAAGAGTTAGCAGAGAAGTTTGGTGAGCCAGAAGTATTAAAGGGTTACGGCAGAAGAAACGCAACATTGAATGCAATTGCTCCAACGACATCTTCAGCTTTTATACTTGGTCAAGTATCTCAAGGTATTGAGCCAATATGGTCGAATACATATGTAAAGGATATCGCCAAAGTGAAAACTACTATTAGAAATCCTTTCTTGATTGAACTTTTAGAGGAAAAAGGAATGAATACCACAGCAGTATGGCATAGTATTCGTGATTTTGACGGTTCGGTTCAGCATTTAGATTTCCTTTCAGATTTAGAGAAAGACGTATTTAAAACATATTCTGAAATTGATCAGATGGATATTATCTATCAGGCAGCGAATAGACAAAACCATATTGATCAAGGGCAGTCGGTAAATATTATTGTTCACCCAGATATGCCGGTTAAAGAAATCAATAAAATACATGTAACTGCATGGAAATTAGGGTTGAAGTCATTGTACTACCAACATAGCATGAACGCGGCACAAAAGTTCAAACAAAAGAAAGATTGTGCTAGTTGTGAGGCATAGAGTCTTATAAGTTCAATAGCAGATTTATTGAAAGTGGTGTATTAACAAGGCAATCAAGCTTTGTTTATACACCATTTTTTATTTATTAAAATGAATTTATTCTATTTAAAAATCACAATTAAATTGGATTTTTTTCTTTCAATTAATCAAATGTACTGTAATAAAAAATTTTGTTTTTCTTTGTAAGAATTTTAAAATTTAACCCTTTTCTACATATTGAAATCCCAATTAATATCAGAGAAAAAACATTCTTTATCCGTTTAATAACATGATAAAGGCGGTATATTTTCTAATTTTTATTTGAAAATAAAAATTAGTCGTTAAGTATTGAATTTAAAGGGCTTATCGATAAAATGCTCTTTTTGTCTTATTATTGGTATACAATAATTGCAGTTTTACATACACTTCTCTCTTATCTCACAACATTTTATCTTCTTATACATGTGTCGGTAAGTATCTTTAAAATAATAACATATTTTTTGTAGTTCAATTTATATTTTATAAAAAAAAACTATACATCAAAAAAATCCCCTGCTATGAATTTTTTCGATTTTCAATTATTATCATTTTTGTCCATTATGGTCAAAAGAAACTTTCAGTTTACTGGTCGATACAAAACGACATATTGGTCTTCAAATATAAATTTCTTAAATAAAATTTGATTTTTTTTTAAAAGGTCAAATTCTTCTAGCAGTTATGCTATTGAATGAATCTGACATATCTAAAAGTTAGAATACTATAATATTTTACACATTACCAACTAGATTTTAGAATCTAGTTTGGGTCTTCAAATAATTGCCATGAATATAAAGACTTCTGTAATTAAGAACTGTATAACATTTCTTTTTTTAATTTTTACAATCGCTGGATCCTATGCACAGCTTAGTGATTTACACTATTTACCGCCTCTAAGACAAAGAGCTGCGGATATGAATAATCAAGCTGTTTATTTATCTACACCAGAAACAACACCTTTCGATGTATATATCTATCAAGGTACATCTACAGTACCGGTTATTGTAAGTGTATCTAATTCCAATCCATATGTTTATCCTTTGCCTAATGGCAATAATGATATCACAATGGTAAATGCAACCAATGTAGGAATTGTTTTAAGTGATAGTGGACTTCGGTTTGAAGCACCGGGGGGTGAAAAATTCTATGTAAACTATAGAGGTAGAAATAGTGCTCAAGGTGCGTCATTGACTGCCAAAGGTAGAGCCGCATTCGGTACGCATTTTAAATGGGGTGGGGTTCCATTAATACGTAATAGAAATATTCATAATGCCACTTTGGGTATTATGGCAACCGAAGACAATACTACGGTAACTATATCTGACTATGATCCAAATTGTGAATTTAGATTACAGAATAACGTTTTTGGACTTAAGGATGATGTTATAACGGTAACCTTGAATAAAGGTCAAAGTTATGTTGTAGAAAGTAGGGGAGCCGGTGTAGATGCAAATAAAGATGGATGGTTAGGAGCAGATATACTATCTGACAAAGATATTGTTATCAGTAATGGTAATATTTTAGTAGGTGTAGTTGCTACCTCAAATGCTCAAGATGCTGGTATTGATCAACCTGTGCCTATAGAGAGTTTAGGTAGAGAATATGTTTTTATAAGAGGTGGTGGTTCAGATAGGTTAGAATTTCCAATAATAATAGGTACAGTTAATGGTACCGATATATTCGTTAATGGGTCTTCAACACCAATTGCCACGATTAACGAAGGAGAATACTATTTAATACCAGGTTCTAATTATTCAGGTTCAACAGCAGGTAGTAATATTACGGTCACTACTTCTAATAACGTATATGCCTATCAAAGTTTAGCAGGTAGTACAAGTGTTGCCACAACAGGATTAAACTTTATTGCACCTGTCAACTGTTTGTTACCTAATACTTTAAGCAATATTGTAAATATTGAAGATCTCGTTGGGGTAAATATCTCTGGCGGACTTACAATTTTGGCTTCGACAACTACTCTAGATGAAAATATTATCGTAACAGATGGTAACGGTACGGTTACATTACCAACTGCTCAAATTGCAACAGGATTACCCTGGAAGAGTTTTTACCTGCCAAATCTTACAGGAAATGTTTCCGTAGAATCTACAGGTCCAATTGCTGTAGGTGTAGTTGGTCTGAGCGGAGCATTAGGAATCGGTGGATATTTTTCTGGTTTTGATACGGTACCAGTAGTAGATTATACCATTTCAGGAGGAGGATGTTTGGGTGGTGAAATAGCACTGGTAAGTAATTTTGATACCTATCAATGGTATAAGGATAATGTTTTGATTCCAGGTGCTAATTCATCGACAATAACTCCAACGGAAATTGGTGATTACTTCGTAAAGGTTTCAGCAGGTGGATGTTTTTATGACTCTAATGTAATAAATATGTATTACTGCAACCCAGATATAGCGGTTGCAAAAACAGCTGATAAAAATGTCTATTCGGAAGACGAATCGGTAACATTTACAATTACAGTTGAAAGCTTAGGTATTAATGATGTTACGAATGTAGTTATAAACGATGTTTTACCTTCAGGTTTGTCATTGACTAGTGCCACGCCATCTTCAGGATCATGGACTGCTCCAAACTGGAGTATTGGTACCATGACAAAAGGAGAACGACAAACGTTGACCATTGTAGCCACACCAGATGCAATTGAGGCGACTACAAAAGAGATTACGATTACGAATACGGTTTCTAATAGTCAGGATCAGGTAGACTCCAACGAAACATTAGACGATTTAGAAGAAACTATAATAATAGAAAATAGTGATGATGATGGTGACGGAGATCCAGATACAAGTGATCCAGACCCTAACGATCCTTGTGTATATAGTTCAAATCAAAATACGGCAAATGTAGATCCAATTTGGAATGCTATTGATTGTGATGGTGATGGAGAAACAAATGGAACAGAGGTTTCAAATGGTACAGATCCATCAGACCCTTGTTCGGTTACCAACGAAACAGTTCCTTTGACTACAGCTGAAAATTATGCAGTTTGGGCAGCTGCGGATTGTGATAATGATGGTAACATAAATGATACTGATCCAAATCCTTTTGCGCCAACTGCTACAGATGATTATACTAATGCAGATGTAGGGGTAGCAAAAGTATTCAATATTTTAAATAACGATGATTTTTTAGTTGGTAGCACTATTACAGATTTAGGTACAGGTACTGCAGCTGGTATTATAGCTATCAATCAAGCAACAGGTGAAATTACATATACAGCTTTAGTAAGCGAAAATCCTAGTACGGTTACCATAGATTACCGCGTATGTAACGGTAGTGTATGTGATACAGCTACATACTTCATTACTATTCCTGCATGTGCAGATGCAGATGGTGATAATGTTTGTGATGTTGCGGAAGATGCATCTACTATCAACGATCCGTGTGCTCCTCAAAGTGATTCATATTGGCAGCCTCAAGGTACCAATGATTGTGATGGTGACGGCTTAACAAATGATGAAGAAGCAACGGCAGGTACTGACCCCT
This sequence comes from Maribacter sp. R86514, assembly GCF_044597005.1. NCBI lineage: Bacteria > Pseudomonadati > Bacteroidota > Flavobacteriia > Flavobacteriales > Flavobacteriaceae > Maribacter > Maribacter sp. R86514. Next base: position 490,405 of record NZ_CP138999.1, read on the forward strand.
ATAATGCAGATAGTGATGGAGATGGTATAGACGATGGTACAGAAGTAAATATAGATAATACAGATCCAACAAACGATTGTGAGTCTATTGGTGGCACTCCTTTAAGTACAAGTGATTGTGATAATGATGGATTAACGGAAGCCGAAGAGACAACTGCAGGTACAGACCCAACAAATCCGGATTCTGATGGAGATGGTGTATTGGATGGTACGGAAATAAACGTAGATGGAACCGATCCTTTAAACCTATGTAGTTATGATATTGCTAGCGCAACGGAAACTCCTTCTGCAGCTTGGAATACGGCTGATTGTGATGGTGATGGAGTGAATAATCAAACCGAAGCTACCAATAATACAGATTCTCTAGATCCATGTGATCCGGTTCAGGCCGCAGGTTACACAGGTTACGACGCGAGCAATGCTATTTGGGCAGCAGCGGATTGTGATGGTGACGGAGTAACAAACGGAACGGAAGATACCAATGGAACGGATCCTTATAATACGGATACCGATGGAGACGGCGTTCCCGATAATACGGATTCAGCTCCTTTAGATCCTTGTGATCCGGTTCAGGCCGCAGGTTATACAGGTTATGACGCTAGCAATGCCATTTGGGCAGCAGCGGATTGTGATAATGATGGCGTGACCAATGGAACGGAAGATACTAATGGTACGGATCCTTACAATACGGATACCGATGGTGATGGTGTTCCAGATAATACGGATACGGCTCCTTTAGATCCATGTGATCCGGTTCAGGCCGCAGGTTATACAGGTTATGACGCTAGCAATGCCATTTGGGCAGCAGCGGATTGTGATGGTGACGGAGTTACCAATGGTTCTGAAATGACCAATGGTACCGATCCTTATAATACAGATACCGATGGTGATGGTGTTCCCGATAATACAGATGCTGATGCACTAGATCCTTGTGATCCGGTTCAGGCCGCAGGTTACACAGGTTACGACGCGAGCAATGACATTTGGGCAGCAGCGGATTGTGACACTGACGGAGTAACTAATGGAACGGAAGATACCAACGGAACAGATCCATACAGTGGCGACACTGATGGCGATGGTGTTCCCGATAATACGGATTCAGCTCCTTTAGATCCTTGTGATCCAGTTCAGGCTGCAGGTTATACAGGTTACGATGTGAGCAACGCTATTTGGGCAGCTGCTGATTGTGATAATGATGGCGTAACCAATGGAATGGAAGATACCAATGGTACGGATCCTTACAATACGGATACCGATGGTGATGGTGTTCCCGATAATACGGACAGTGATGCATTGGATCCATGTGATCCGGTTCAGGCCGCAGGTTATACAGGTTATGACGCTAGCAATGCCATTTGGGCAGCAGCGGATTGTGATGGTGACGGAGTAACAAACGGAACGGAAGTTACCAATGGAACGGATCCTTATAATACGGATACCGATGGTGACGGCGTTCCCGATAATACGGACAGTGATGCATTGGATCCATGTGATCCGGTTCAGGTCGCAGGTTACACAGGTTACGATGTTAACAACTCTATTTGGGCAGCTGCTGATTGTGACGCTGACGGAGTAACAAACGGAATGGAAGATACCAATGGAACAGATCCATACAGTGGCGACACTGATGGTGATGGTGTTCCCGACAGTACGGATACAGCTCCTCTAGATCCTTGTGATCCGGTTCAGGCTGCAGGTTATACAGGTTATGACGCTAGCAATGCCATTTGGGCAGCAGCGGATTGTGATGGTGACGGAGTGACCAATGGTTCTGAAGTGACCAATGGTACGGATCCTTATAATACCGATACCGATGGTGACGGCGTTCCCGATAATACGGACAGTGATGCATTGGATCCATGTGACCCGGTTCAAACAGCAGGTTATACAGGTTACGACGCTAGCAATGCCATTTGGGCAGCTGCGGATTGTGACGCTGACGGAGTATCAAATGGAACGGAAGATACCAACGGAACAGATCCATACAGTGGCGACACTGATGGTGATGGTGTTCCTGATAATACGGATTCAGCTCCTTTAGATCCTTGTGATCCGGTTCAGGCCGCAGGTTATACAGGTTACGATGCAAGCAACGCTATTTGGGCAGCTGCTGATTGTGATAATGATGGCGTGACTAACGGAACTGAAGATACCAATGGTACGGATCCTTACAATACGGACACCGACGGAGACGGTGTTCCCGATAATACGGACAGTGATGCATTGGACCCATGTGACCCTGCACAGGTAGCAGGTTACACAGGTTACGACGCTAGAAATGCCAATTGGGCAGCTGCGGATTGTGACGGTGACGGAGTAACAAACGGAACGGAAGATTCCAATGGAACTGATCCCTATAATACCGATACTGATGGTGATGGTGTTCCTGACAACATAGATGCTGATGCTTTAAATCCTTGTGATCCGGTTCAGGCCGCAGGTTACACAGGTTACGATGCTAGCAATGCCATTTGGGCAGCTGCAGATTGTGACGCTGACGGAGTAACAAACGGAACGGAAGATACCAATGGAACAGATCCATACAGTGGCGATACCGATGGTGATGGTGTTCCCGATAGTACGGATTCAGATCCTCTAGATCCATGTTTGCCGGCACAAGCTCCTGGTTATACAGGATACGATGCAAGCAATGCAATATGGGCAGCTGCGGATTGTGATGATGATGGAAACAATAATGGTACAGATCCTAATCCTTTTGCTCCAACAGCAACAGATGATTATACCACAGCCACGGTACTGGTTGAGAAAACAATAAATATTTTATTCAATGACGACTTTTTACCGGGTAGTATAATTACAGACCTAGGTACAGGTAGTGCAGCGGGTACCATTGTAATAAACCAAACAACAGGTGAAATTTCTTATACGCCTACCAATGCAGAAAATAACACCACAGTAACTATAGATTACAGAGTTTGTAGTGGTGCAATTTGTGCAGATGCTATTTTGTCTATAGAGACTCCTGAATGTCAAGATTTGGACAATGATAATATTTGTGATTTAGCAGATATTGATGATACTGACCCATGTGTCGATAATGGTCATCCAGATTGGCGTCCACAGGGCACCAATGATTGTGATGGTGATGGTCTTACCAATGATGAAGAAACCGCAGCGGGAACGGACCCTGCTAATCCAGATACTGATGGCGACGGAATTTTAGATGGAACGGAAGTGAAAACTGATTTAACGGATCCGTTAGATGATTGTAATTCTAATGGAGGAAGTCCATTAGGAACAAGCGACTGTGATAATGATGGTTTAACCACAGATGAAGAAATTACCGCAGGTACAGATCCTACAAATGCAGATTCTGATGGCGACGGTGTATTGGATGGAACTGAAATTAATATAAATGGTACAGACCCTCTAGACTTATGTAGCTATATTATCGGTAGTACAACAGTTGCACCTTCAGCAACTTGGAATACTGGTGATTGTGATGGTGATGGAGTGAATAATGAAACCGAGGTAACCAATAATACGGATTCCCTAGATCCATGTGATCCAGTGCAGGCTGCAGGTTATACAGGTTACGATGCTAGCAATGCTATTTGGGCAGCGGCTGATTGTGACGGAGATGGCGTGACCAATGGAATTGAAGATAACAATGGCACAGATCCATATAATACCGATACCGATGGCGATGGCGTTCCCGATAACACGGACGTTGATGCCTTAGATCCATGTGATCCTATTCAAGAAGCAGGTTATACAGGTTACAATGCTAGCAATGCTATTTGGGCAGCTGCAGATTGTGATAGTGATGGCGTGACCAATGGATCAGAAGATACCAATGGTACCGATCCTTATAATACCGATACGGATGGAGACGGAGTTCCTGATAACACGGATAGCGACGCTTTAGATCCTTGTGATCCAGTTCAAGCAGCAGGTTACACAGGTTACGATGCGAGCAATGTTATTTGGGAAGCAGCGGATTGTGATGGAGACGGAATTGCAAATGGTGCTGAAGTAACTAATGGTACCGATCCATATAATACCGATACCGATGGTGATGGTGTTCCCGATAATACTGATAGTGACGCTTTAGACCCTTGCGATCCGGTACAGGCAGCAGGTTATACAGGTTACGATGCAAGCAATGCTATTTGGGCAGCTGCGGATTGTGACTCGGATGGAGTAATAAATGGTACTGAAGTAACTAATGGTACAGACCCTTATAATACGGATACCGATGGTGACGGAGTTCCTGATGATATTGATTCAGATGCATTAAATCCTTGTGATCCAGTTCAAGCGGCTGGTTATACAGGTTACGATGCAAGCAACGCTATTTGGGCAGCTGCGGATTGTGATAATGATGGAGTAACAAATGGAACAGAAGATACCAATGGTACCGATCCTTATAATACCGATACTGATGGTGATGGTGTTCCCGATAATACGGATAGTGACGCATTAAATCCTTGTGATCCAGTTCAGGCAGCTGGTTATACAGGATACGACGCAAGCAACGCTATTTGGGCAGCAGCTGATTGTGATTCTGATGGAATAACGAATGGGACGGAGGATACCAATGGTACCGATCCATATAACAATGATACAGATGGCGACGGCGTTCCCGATAATACGGACAGTGAGGCATTAAATCCATGTGATCCAGTTCAAGCAGCAGGTTATACAGGTTACGATTCAAGCAATGCTATTTGGGCAGCTGCAGATTGTGATAATGATGGGGTATTAAATGGAACGGAAGATACCAATGGTACCGACCCTTATAATACCGATACCGATGGTGATGGTGTTCCTGATAATACGGACAGTGAAGCATTAAATCCTTGTGATCCGGTTCAGGCAGCAGGTTATACAGGTTATAATGTTAGCAATGCCATATGGGCAGCTGCGGATTGTGATAGTGACGGAATAATCAATAGTATAGAGGTGACTAATGGTACAGATCCATATAATACGGATACGGATGGAGACGGCGTTCCAGATAATACGGATAGTGATGCCTTAGATCCTTGTGATCCAGTTCAAGTAGCTGGTTACATAGGTTACGATGCTAGTAATGCTATCTGGGCAACGGCAGATTGTGACGGAGATGGTGTAAGTAACGGAGTAGAATATTCTAATGGTACAGATCCATATAATACGGATACTGACGGTGACGGTGTTCCTGACAATGCTGATGCTGAAGGAACCAATCCTTGTAATCCAATTCAGATTGAAGGTTATACAGGTTACAATGCAAGCAATGCCATTTGGGCAGCGGCTGATTGTGACGGAGACGGGATAACAAATGGAACAGAAGATTCCAATGGAACGGATCCTTATAATACAGATACTGATGGTGATGGTGTTCCTGACAACACAGATGCTGATGCTTTGAATCCTTGTGATCCAGTTCAGGCAGCAGGTTATGAAGGTTACGATGCAAGTAATGCTATTTGGGCAGCTGCTGATTGTGACGGAGATGGAGTCACTAATGAAACAGAAGTGGTCAATGGTACAGACCCTTATAATAATGATACTGACGGCGACGGAATTCCTGATGATATTGATTCAGATGCTTTAGATCCTTGTGACCCTGTTCAGGCAGCAGGTTATACAGGTTACGATCCAAGTAATGCTATTTGGGCAGCTGCTGATTGTGATGGTGACGGAGTTACTAATGGTACTGAAGTGGTCAACGGTACAGACCCTTATAATACGGATACGGATGGAGACGGAGTTCCAGATGATATGGATTCAGATGCATTAAATCCATGTGATCCGGTTCAAGCGGCTGGTTATACAGGTTACGATGCAAGCAATGCCATTTGGGCAGCAGCTGATTGTGACTCGGATGGAGTAATAAATGGAACAGAAGATACCAATGGTACCGATCCTTATAACTCGGATACCGATGGCGACGGAATTCCTGATGATATTGATTCAGATGCTTTAGACCCTTGTAATCCGGTTCAGACAGCAGGTTATACAGGTTATGATGCAAGTAATGCTATTTGGGCAGCTGCTGATTGTGATGGTGATGGAATAACTAACGGCGTGGAAGATACAAATGGTACAGATCCTTACAATAATGATACGGATGGTGACGGTGTTTCAGATAATTTAGAAACAGTTAATGGCTCTGATGCATTGAATCCTTGTGATCCTATTCAAGTAGCTGGTTATACGGGCTATGATGTCAGCAATGCTATTTGGGCAGCTGCAGATTGTGATGGAGACGGAATTATTAATAGTACAGAGGTTACTAACGGCACAGATCCATATAATACGGATACCGATGGAGATGGTGTTCCTGATGATATTGATACTGATGCGTTAGATCCATGTGCTCCAATCCAGGTTGCAGGTTACACAGGTTATGATGCAGATAATGCCATTTGGGCAGCGGCTGATTGTGATGGTGATGGAATTGATAATGGAACTGAATTTACAAACGGAACCGATGCCTATAACACAGATACAGATGGAGATGGTATAACTGATGGATTGGAAGATTCGAATGGAACGGATCCTTTAAATCCTTGTGACCCAATTCAAGTAGCAGGTTATGATGGTTACGATGTAAGTAATGTTATTTGGGCAGCTGCTGATTGTGATGGTGATGGAATCGATAATGGTACTGAAGTTACCAATGGTACCGATCCTTACAACAATGATACTGATGGAGATGGTGTTTCAGATGATTTAGAAACAACAAATGGTACGGATTTATTAGATCCATGTGATCCACAACAAGCAATTGGTTATACAGGGTATTTTGAAAGTAACACCATTTGGGCTTCTGCAGATTGTGATGGAGATGGTATTGTAAATGGAACTGAAGTTACTAACGGTACAGATCCTTATAATGAAGATACAGATGGAGATGGCATTTCAGATAGTCAAGAAATTTCTGATGGCACAGATCCACTAAACGATTGTGATTCAAATGGAGGAGCTCCATTAGGAACTTCGGATTGTGATGAAGATGGATTGACAACTGATGAAGAAGCATCTTTAGGTACAGATCCTAATGATCCTGATTCAGATGATGATGGTATTTTAGATGGACAGGAATTATTGGATGGAACAAATCCTTTAGATGATTGTGACCATGTAGGTGGTACAGCATTGCCAGATAGTGATTGTGATGGAGATGGTCTGACGACATCCCAAGAAGATGCTATAGGTACAGGTTCTTATAATGCGGATACCGATGGTGATACTATACCGGATGGTCAAGAGGTCGAAGACGGCACTGATCCATTGGACCCATGTGATTCAATTGGCGGTGTTCCAACCTTAGATGCCGGTTGTAATGCAGAAGTAGTTAATTCTGGTATTGCAGTAGCCAATGAGGTCATTACACCTGATGGTGACGGTACGAACGACTTTTTCAGAATAGAAAATATCGAGTCTTTCCCTAACAATACGGTACAGATCTATAACCGTTGGGGAATCGTGGTATACGAGATGAGCGGCTACGACAACAACACCAATGTATTCAGGGGAGCATCTGATGGTAGAGTTACCATTGGTCAAGATGAAGAATTACCAGTGGGCGTGTATTTCTATGTAATCAAGTATAATAACAACGGAGATAACTTGAACAAGTCGGGTTACCTATACATAAACAGATAAAAAATCCCCTTTAAAAAAGATACGATGAACAAATATTTTCTAGCTATTATAATTACCGTTACGGGACTCTTTATGGGCCATGCCCAGCAAGATGCGCAGTACACGCAGTACATGTACAATACGATATCGGTGAACCCAGCTTATGCGGGTTCACGGGGAGTGTTGAGCATAGCGGCACTTCACCGTTCTCAGTGGGTGGGCCTTGACGGCGCACCGACGACACAGACGTTGAACTTCCATACCCCGGTATCCGAACATGTAGGATTGGGACTATCGGTAGTGAACGACGAGATAGGTAACGGCACCAACCAGGATACCTATATCGATGCGGCGTTCAGTTATACGGTGAACACCTCTGAGGAAGGGAAACTGTCGTTCGGTCTAAAAGCGGGCGGTCACCTGTTCAACGTGGACTTCACGAAACTTAGGAACTACGGGGCGGAGAGCAACCTGCCGAACATCGACAACAAGTTCTCGCCGAACTTCGGAGCTGGGATCTATTACCATACGGACCAGTTCTATGCAGGGCTATCGGTACCCAACTTTCTGCAGACCGAGCATTTCGACAGTTCCGATTCGAACAGTTCGAGTTTGATCGCGCAAGAGCGTATGAACCTCTATCTGATCACGGGGTACGTGTTCGACCTGAACCCGAACGTAAAGTTCAAGCCTGCGGCACTTGTAAAAGCTGTAAAGGGGGCACCTTTACAGGTAGACCTGAGCGCGAACTTCCTTTTCAACGACAAGTTCTCCTTGGGAGCGGCGTACCGCTGGGACGCGGCGATCAGCGCCCTGTTCGGTTTTCAGATGACCGACCAGTTGATGCTCGGTCTGGCGTACGATAAGGAAACCACCGATCTAGGAGCGACAAGGTTCAACGACGGGTCTTTCGAGATTATGTTGAGATATGAATTCTTGAACAAGTACAAACGAGTGATCACCCCAAGATTCTTTTAAAAAAACGACATGAAAAAAACAGGATATATTTTTTACGGCCTGGCGGTAATGGCTATGATGGCAAGCGCACAGGACAAGAAGATACAAAAAGCGGATACAAAATTCACGGACTACGCCTATGCCTCCGCGATACGATCGTACGAGCAATTGGTAAAGGACGGGTATACCGAAGAAGAGGTGTACAAGAACCTAGGGAACGCAAACTATTTGAACGCGAACTACGAAGAGGCATCGAGCTGGTACGGCAAACTGTTCGCACTTGAAGGAGCGGATATCGACCCGGAATATATGTACAGATATGCACAGACGCTAAAATCTTTAGAAAAGTATGGAGAGTCCGATCAGTGGATGAACAAGTTCAAGAACGCAAGATCGAACGATCAACGCGGATTACTATATAGCGATAACCAGGATTACCTGGAACAGATCGAGGAACGCTCGGGCAGGTACGAACTGAAGAACATCGGGTTGAACTCGAAGGTATCGGACTTTGCACCCTCGTTCTATGAAGACGGATTGGTGTTCTCGACGGCAAGGGACAGCGGACTGTTAACGAAGAACATCCATAGATGGAACAACGAATCGTTTTTAAATCTATACAAAGCGGCACAGGACGACCAAGGAAATTTCACCAATGTAGACAAGCTCAGTAAAAGATTGAACAAGAAGACCCATGAATCGTCAACGGCATTCACCAAGGACGGACAGACGATGTACTTTACGCGTAACAACTCAGACGAAGGCAAGTTCGAAAGGGACGAAGAAGGGGTAAGCCGATTAAAAATATATAGGGCAAAATTGATAGAAGGCGAATGGAACAATATCGAAGAACTGCCCTTTAACGGGGACAGCTACTCGGTGGCACACCCAACGCTGAACAACGATGAAACCAAATTATACTTCGCCTCGGACATGCCGGGAACGAAAGGGGAATCGGATATCTACGTGGTGGACATCAACACGGACGGTAGTTTCGGTACACCGAAGAACCTTGGACCAAGAATCAATACGGAGGCAAGGGAGACCTTTCCGTTCGTAACGGAATCGGATAAACTATATTTCTCTTCTGACGGGCATCCGGGACTAGGGGGACTTGACGTTTTCGCAACGGATCTGAACAATGAAACGGGAGAGATCTACAATGTTGGACGCCCATTGAACGGGGAGGAAGACGACTTCTCGTACATTATAAACGAAGAGACGAAGAAAGGCTTTTTCGCATCGAACCGAAAAGGAGGACAGGGCAATGACGATATCTACGGTTTTGTGGAAATGACCCCGCTCGACTTCACCTGCCATACGAATATTACGGGAATCGTAAAGGACGAGAAGACCAATGCACTGTTAACCGATGCATCGGTAACGGTATACGACAAGGATAACAAAGTGATATCTAGCTCGAGCACTGACGAGAACGGAGCATTCGAAATGGAAGGCAACTGCGCGGAAGGAAGTTACAGGGTAGTAGCGACCAAAGCGGACTACGAAGAAGGCAACAAGACCTTCATGACCGTCAAAGCAGAAGATGCCATGGGCATAGAAATCGTACTGGCACAAGTCGACCCATCGGCACCTGTAGGCACCGACCTTGCAAAATACTTGAACATAGAACCGATCTACTTCGATTTCGACAAGTACTTCATCAGGGAAGATGCCAAGATCAGTATAGAAAAGGTTCTGGCATACCTTAACGAATACCCAAGTGTCAACGTACAGGTACGCTCGCATACCGATTCACGTGCTAAAGATGCGTACAACATGATATTATCGGCGAACAGGGCGAAGGCAACAGCCGATTACGTCATAGCGGCTGGCATCCCTAGCGACAGGATCTCATATGAGGGCTATGGCGAAACGGAGCTTACGAACAACTGTAGCAACAATGTACCATGTAGCAAAGAGAAACATCAACTCAACAGAAGGTCAGAGTTTATTGTGGTAGAGTAAAAAAATATAAAACTAAAACGAAAAAATAGCTAAGAGCATTGCTCTTAGCTATTTTTTTATTGATAATCTTAACTAATCTGAGATAAATATTTAGTAAGACTATTTCGATAATAATTGGTATACCTGCTTTGCAATTTCTAATTCTTCATTTGTAGGTATGACTAAAATTTTGACTTTAGAATCTTCTGTATTTAGCTCTCTAAGATTAGATGCTCTAAGATCATTTTTAGAATCATCTAAATTAAGGTCAAAGTATTCCATATCCTTACAAATTAACTGACGCATTAAGCTAGAGTTTTCACCAATACCCGCAGTAAATATAATGGCATCCAAACCGTTCATGGCAGAGGTGTATGCACCAATATATTTTTTAATTCGGTAAGCATTCATTTCAAGTGCCAAAATGCATTGTTTATTCCCTTTACTTGCTTCTTCCTCAATATCTCTAAGGTCGTTGAAACCTGTAAGTCCCAACATTCCGCTCTTTTTATTTAAAAGTTCGCTTACTTCATTTAAATCGTAACCCAGTGTGTTTACCATATAAAAAATGATGGAATGGTCAATATCACCACTTCTGGTACCCATAACAATTCCGTTTGAAGGAGCGAAGCCCATACTGTGGTCGATACTTTTTCCGTCCTGAATTGCGGTAATGCTACACCCGTTGCCTAAGTGAATGGAAATTAATTTAGTATGCTGGTTATTTAAATATTCATTTGCTTTTTCCGATACATATTTATGGCTAGTACCATGAAATCCGTAAGCTTGAACTCCGTCTTTCTCATATAATTCATTAGGAACTGCATATTTTTTAGCCTTAACAGGCATGGTGCCATGAAAAGCGGTATCGAAAACGACCATTTGTTTAGCGATCGCAAATATTTGTTCTGCCATTAAAATACCTTCTAAATTGGCAGGGTTGTGTAAAGGGGCAAGTGGAGATAAAATCTTTATTTTTTCTTTTACTTCTTCTGTAACTAATGTCGTAGCCGTATAATCACTTCCGCCATGTACCACACGATGTCCAATAGCATCGATTTCTTCGGTACTTTTAAGTACACCGATTTCGGCATCTAATAAAAGTGAGGTAATTCGTTCTAGCCCGGCTTTATGGTTTGCTATTTCATAAATTTTTTCAACTTTATTGTTATCTGTTCTATAGTTTGATATGGCATCTGTACTACCAATACGCTCTATAGAGCCAACACAGATAACTCTAGAGGAAGGCATTTCTAAAAGTTGATATTTTATAGAAGAACTGCCGGAATTTATAATTAAAATATTCATGAAAATTGGTTTAAAATCCTTCTGCTTGAATAGCAGTTATTATTACGGTATTGAAAATATCATCTACGGTACAGCCACGGCTTAAATCATTAACAGGTTTGTTTAAGCCTTGTAACATTGGTCCGATAGCTAACGCCCCAGTCTCTCTTTGTACTGCTTTATACGTGTTATTACCTGTATTTAAATCAGGGAATATAAAGACGCTAGCTTGCCCTGCAACTTCAGAATCCGGCAATTTACTAAGTCCGACTTTAGCATCTACCGCAGCATCATATTGAATAGGACCTTCTACTTTAAGATCAGGTCTTTTCTCTTTAATAATTTCAGTGGCCTTACGTACACGATCAACATCTTCGCCGACGCCAGAAGCACCTGATGAATAGGAAAGCATAGCTACTTTAGGTTCAATTCCAAATGCGGCACTTGTAGCAGCAGATGATATGGCAATTTCAGATAATTGTTCAGAATTTGGGTTAGGATTAATAGCACAATCGCCAAAAACGGTAACTCTATTGGGTAGGCACATAAAAAATATAGACGATACTATAGAAACCCCTGGTTTTGTTTTAATGAACTGAAGAGCTGGTCTAATAGTATGTTGGGTGGTATGAACTGCACCGGAAACCATACCGTCAGCATGCCCCTTATGAACCATCATAGTACCAAAGTACGATACATCTTCCATTAAATCTTTAGCCATTGCCAAGTTTACGTTCTTGTGCTTACGTAATTCAAATAGAGTAGAGGCGTAATCTAAAAATTGTTCGGATGTTGTCGGGTCGATAATATCGATAGTATTAACATCTAGATCAATATCTAGTTCAGTGATTTTTGAAACAATTTGCTCTCTATTTCCTAGAAGGGTAATGTTAACGGCATCGGCATCAATTAGCATTTTTGTCGCCATTAAAATTCTTTCATCCGAACCTTCTGGTAGCACGATATGTTTTTTAGAAGATTTAGCTTTTTGCAAAAGGTTATATTGGAACATTCTAGGGGTAATGCCCTTAGCCTTGAATGTAATTAACCGTTCAGCCAATTCTTGGGTAGGTACATGTTTCTCAAACTCTTGAATAGATGTTTGTATTTTCTCGGTGTTTTCAGCATAAATACGCGGTCTTATAGTACCGATTTTGTTGGTAACATAGAACGTACCTCTTGCAACCGATAAAATGGGGATAATATCTGAAAGTCCTTCAATCAGTTTAATAATAGAATCTTCTGGAAGTAGCCCACCAGTTAGCACGATACCGGAAAGACTAGGGTAATTAGTTGAAATATTTGCCTGTAACGCTCCAAGAATAATATCTGCACGATCCCCTGGGGTTATTACAAGACTATCGGTTTTTAGGTGTGTTAAATAATTGCGTAGTTGCATGGCACCAACACTAAAACTCCCAACTTGATTGTTAATATAACCTTCACCAAAAAGAACTTTGGCATCAAGTTCTTGGGCAATCTCCTTTAGTGTAGGGCTACCTAAAACAGTGTTTACCGGTATGGTTCCCACCAAAACGTCATCAGGTAATTTTTCTTTTAGTCCGTCAGAAACCATAGTAACGTTTTCCGGCTGCATTTTATTGGCAACAATTAACAAGACGTCGACACCTTTCTCTTTAAAAGAATCGTATGCCATATAAAGGTTGCCCACTAACTCATCTAAGGTTTTATTTTTTCCGCTTGCGAGAATAACTGCAGGTATCCCTAAATTTTTTGCAATAAGTACGTTGATGTCCCATTCGATTATAGCACCTTCTCCAGAAAAATCGGTTCCTTCTACCAAGACGAAATCGAATTTATTCTCAATGGTTTTATACTTGTGTATAATATGCCCTACAATTTCGTCGTCTTTGTCCTGGTTCTTTAATTGAACCACTTGGCTACGCGTATATGCATAAGCCTCTTCTGGTTTCATATCAACATTAAAGTAGCTGAGAACAGTATCTATGTGGTTATCAGTTTTACCATTGGGCACATCGTCGATAATGGGTCTGAAATAGCCTACTTTGGCAGTTCTACCTAAAAGAAGTTGCATTAGGCCTAATGAGACAATAGATTTTCCACTATTAGGTTCTGTAGTAACAATATATATAGCTTTACTCACGTGTAAAAGGGATTAGTGTTTAACAAATTTATAGGATTCTTGATGGATTAGGACTTACAAAATGAAAATCTGACATTTATATTTATAGTTTGCTCATTATTTTCATAAATAGTCAAAATTAATAACAGTAAGCAGGGTTATTTATGACAAATCTCATATAATTATAATTTACAACTATTTTCATATTACGTATTATTGTTAAGCAGTACGCTATTATTATAGTTGAAAAATAGTTGGTCTGATACGGTAGTAACTAATAATAGCCGTTTTTTAAAGATATGGAGTGCTTTGGCAGCTTAAAAAAATTACATGGTTTATGCCAAAATCTAAACTTAGTTTAAAGTGAATTTAAATAATTAACACTAAAAATTTTATTAATTTTACTAACGTGAATAAACTGTTTTCCATACTGTTATCATCGCTCATCATGCTGCAAAGTTTTGGTGTGCATTTTGATGATATTGTTCAGTTAGATGAATTAATCGAGCATGCTCAATTTCATAATGAACAATATGGCGATAATATCATTGTATTTCTCTCTAAACATTATGGTGAATTAAAAGCAGACCATCAACGTGATCATCAAGAAGAAAAGAAAGATCACGAAAAGTTACCTTTTAATCATAGTGGTGCATCACATATTTCTGTTGCCGACGTGTTTATTAATAGCTATAAGTCAGAATTAAATGTATTAGAGTTTTCAGATTATTCAGACGCAAATTTCTATTACCAAGCACCATCTTCTTCATTACACTCGCAAGGCATTTTACAGCCGCCCCGCATTTCATAATACAATCGATTTTTTAATTTATTAGTTCAGATTCATCCTTATGAATTTGAGCGCTTCACATTGATTTATATGAAAAGATGCTATCACATATCATTAATTTCAGTTTAAAGAATAAGCTTATTGTTCTTCTATTTACCGTATTTATTATTGGGTACGGTTTATTTGCACTTTCACAAATACCTATTGGGGCTGTGCCAGATGTTACCAATAATCAGGTTCAGGTAATAACAACATCACGTAATTTATCTACACAAGATATGGAGCAATTCATAACATATCCGGTAGAGCTTGAAATGGCAAACTTACCGGGAGTCAAAGAAATTCGTTCGGTATCTAAGTTTGGTTTGTCTGTTGTTACTATTGTTTTTGAAGATGATTTGGGAACGTATTTGCCCAGGCAGCTTATTGCCGAGAAAATTGCTTCAGCTTCAGAGAAAATACCAGCAGGTTTTGGTACGCCACAAATGGGACCTATTACAACTGGGCTGGGTGAAATTTATCAATACGTTTTAGAAGTAGAACCAGAGTACAAAAATGAATATACGTCTACTGAATTAAGGACCATACAAGATTGGATTGTAAAACGCCAATTATCCGGTATACCCGGTGTAGTAGAAGTGAACACATGGGGCGGATTTCTAAAACAATATGAAGTAGCTATAAATACCCAAAAACTAAATGCCATGAACATTACTGCTAGTGATGTTTTTAAAGCGTTGGAAACTAACAATAGTGTTTCGGGTGGCGGTTATATTGAAAAGGTAAATCAGGCTTTTTTTATTCGTGGTGAAGGATTGATCTCATCACTTGAAGATATTGGAAATATCGTTATAACAACTAAAAATGGACTACCAATTTATATTAAAGATGTTGCTACCGTTGACTTTGGTAGCGCAGTTCGTTTTGGTGCGATTACCGGTAATGGCGAGGGTGAGAAGGTACTGGGGCAAGTAATGATGTTGAAAGATGCAAACTCTAAAAAAGTAATTGAAGCGGTAAAAAAACGTGTTGCGGAAATTTCAACTTCGTTGCCAAAGGGCGTATTTATTAATCCGTTTTTAGAACGAAGCGAGCTTATTGCAAAAACTACATTTACGGTAAGCGAGAATTTAATACTAGGGTGTTTAATTGTCATTTTTGTCGTGGTATTACTGCTTGGTAATTTTAGGTCGGGTTTGGTGGTCGCCTCTGTAATTCCCCTGTGTTTATTATTCGCGTTATCGCTCATGTACATATTTGGTGTAGATGCCAATTTAATGAGCTTAGGGGCTATAGATTTCGGTATTATTATAGATGGCGCCGTAATTATTGTAGAATTTATAGCCTTTGAAATCACAAGAAAACAGCAGGAAATAAATGCTTTGCACAAAACAGAGCAACAGCAGCTAAAAGATGAAATTACATTTAACGGAGCTTCTAAAATGATGAATTCTGCCATTTTTGGGCAGTTGATTATACTCATTGTTTTTATTCCCATTCTATCGTTGAGCGGAGTAGAAGGTAAAATGTTCAAGCCTATGGCTTTGACTTTTAGTTTCGCATTGATTGGGGCAATGATTTTATGTTTTACCTATGTACCTGTTGCGGCATCAATCTTTTTAAAACCATCAAAAGAGTCGGACAAAAATATATCTGTTCGTTTAATGAAATGGTTGAATAAGAAATATGAGCCTATTATAAACTGGGCTTTGCAAAGCAAGAGAGTTGTTCTGGGCATTGCGGCCATACTGCTTATTGGGGCTACAATTTTATATACGAATATGGGCAGCGAGTTTGTACCGACTTTAGATGAAGGCGATTTTGTTATTCAACCAGTTTTAAAAACAGGAACCTCATTAAGTAAAACGGTTAAAATTACTACTGAGATCGAGAAAATTTTACTAGATAATTTTCCAGAGGTTCAGCAGGTAGTCACTAGAATTGGAGCCGCCGAAGTACCAACCGATCCTATGTCTATGGAAGAAAGTGATGTCATCATAAAGTTGGCACCGAAAGGGGAGTGGACAAGTGCAAAATCTAAAGATGAGCTAGCCGATAAGTTCAAAGAGGCATTAGCCATTATACCAGGTATGGAAGTAGAATTTACGCAGCCTATAGAGATGCGTTTTAATGAACTGATTACAGGTGTCCGTGCAGATATTGCTATTAAAATTTTCGGTCCTGATTTAGATGTTTTGGCTAAAAAAGGAAATGAAATCGGAGCATTGATTAAAGACGTTGAAGGAGCTGCAGATATTAGTGTAGAGAAAATAGCAGGTTTGCCTGAAATGAGTGTTGATTATGATCGTGCAAAAATTGCACGTTTCGGATTAAATATTCAAGAACTGAATGATATGGTTTCTATGGGATTTGCCGGAAAAACTGCAGGTAATGTTTTTGAAGGTGAAAAACGGTTCGATTTAGTTGTGAGATTAGATAAAGCAAAACGACAAGATATTGACGACCTTAAAAACTTGTACGTTGATTTGCCTTACGGAGGAAAGATTCCCTTAAGCGAGCTGGCAGATATTACCTATAAAAAAGGTGCTGCAAAAATATCAAGAGATGATACCAAGAGAAGAACAGTGGTAGGTGTAAATGTCCGTAATCGAGATTTACAATCGGTTGTAGATGATGTTCAGAAATTAATTAATGAAAATGTAAAATTACCAGCAGGGTATACCATTACCTATGGCGGTCAATTTGAAAATTTACAAAGTGCCCGAGACCGTTTATTAGTGGCAGTACCTATAGCACTTGTACTCATTTTTGTATTGCTATACTTCGCATTTAAGTCGGTAAAAGAAGCCCTAATGATTTATTCGGCAATTCCGCTGGCAGCAGTAGGTGGTGTATTGTTATTATGGATGAGAGGCTTGCCGTTCAGTATTTCGGCGGGAGTAGGGTTTATCGCGTTGTTCGGTATCGCAGTATTAAATGGTATTGTTTTGATAGAGCATTTTAAAGAGCTGAAAAAATATTCTTTTGAGAGTTTAGACGATTTAATAAAACAAGGTGCAAAAGATCGGTTGCGAGCGGTATTATTGACAGCATCAGCCGCTGCTCTGGGTTTTTTACCTATGGCAATATCTACCAACGCAGGTGCAGAAGTTCAACGACCATTGGCAACCGTAGTTATCGGTGGTTTGTTTACGGCAACCATATTAACTTTAGTAGTATTACCGGTGTTGTATTCCATTTTCGATAAACATGAGAATTCAAGAAAGCCAATTCCTAAAACCACATTGCAAAATGGTATTGCTTTTATTGCATTGCTTATTTCAATTGGAGCATCGGCGCAAGAATCAAAAAGTCAGAATCTTGATGAATTAATTCCTCTTGCTATTGAAAATAACATGGGGTTAAAAGCTGGTCGGTTAAAAGTTGATGAATCTGAAGCATTGATAAATAGCGCATTTATGTTCAATAAAACCCATGTGTATTATGAATATGATGAGAATAACCTTGCCATAAATGATGTGCCATTAAAGGTATTTGGAGTTCAGCAGGATTTTCGTTTTCCAACTGCTTATTTTTCTGAAAAGAAAGTCAATAAGGTGAAAACTACTTTGGTGCAAAGTGAATATGATATTCAGCGTAAGGCAATAACTAGAGATGTTACCAAAGGCTATTACGACTATCAAATTGCAAGAGAAAAAGTTAGAGTCTATAAAAGGCTAGATAGTTTGTATGCCAATTTTTCAAAGGTAGCAGCGAGAAGGTATGAACTGGGGGAAACTAATTATTTAGAGAAAATAACCGCAGCTTCTAAGCAACGAAAAATCAATTTAGACTATCAACAAGCTATTCAACATGTTGCCGCGTCGTATGCCAATTTGTTGCAATTAATTCAGGCAAAAGATAGTTTGGTTATTTCCGAAGAAATGAACCTGAAAATTGACATTAAAGATGTAAATGTAGATGCTACGCCTGAGTCAGTATATTATGAGAATAAAATGCAATTAATGGCTGCAGCCCGTAAACTAGAAAAACAGCAACTATTACCAGATATTAGTTTAGCTTATTTTCAAGGAACAAATTCAGAATTGAACGATAATCTTTTGGGTTATCAACTAGGGCTAAAGATTCCGCTATTATTTAGTGGTAGCGCCTCTAGAATCAAGGCATCTAAAATTGCCAAAGAAAGAGCGGTAGCTGAGTCCGTCGCATATAAAATCCAGATAAAATCGAAGCAAGAAATCTTAAGGCAACAAATCGTACAGATTCAAAATTCACTGAATTACTATGAGAACGAAGGTGCAGAGCTATCAGATGAAATATTGAAGACCGCGAACATCAGCTTTAGAAATGGTGAAATTGATTTCTATCAATATATACAGAGTTTAGAAAGTGCTTATGATATAAAATTAGGCTATCTAGATAAGTTGAAAGAATATAACCAAACCGCTACAGACATTAATTTCTTAACATTATAAATAGGGCATCATGCAAAAATATATATACAAAATAGTAACCCTTTTCATTCTCGGCATAATTTCAAGTTGTGGAGACAAGGCAAATAATTCAAGTGATAATGGCGCATCTGAGGCACAAACAGATGACCGAATTCAAATTACGCAAGCACAATTCGACCAGAATAAAATGGAGATTGCTAGTATGACTGAAAGTGATTTTCCTGTAATGGTAAAGACTTCGGGTATGATAGACGTACCACCAGAAAATAGAGCGGTGGTCAATGCAACTATGGGTGGCTATATTAAAACCACACCTTTGTTAATAGGAGACAAAGTACGTAAAGGGCAGTTGTTGGTTACCATTGAAAATCCGGAGTTTGTATCCTTACAACAGCAGTATATGGAGGTGAATGGGCAGTTGGGTTATTTAAAGGCAGAGTACGAACGTCAGCAAACAATGGTAGCGGAAAATATAACATCAAAAAAAAGCTTTTTAAAAGCAGAGAGCGATTATAAAACAGGAGTAGCAAAGTACAACGGACTACGAAAGCAAATAGGTATGTTGAATATATCACCAGAACAAGTAGAAAAAGGAAATATAAGTTCGGTAGCCTCAATTTATGCACCTATTGAAGGTAGTATTACAAGCGTAAATGTTTCAAAAGGTACATATGTTTCTCCGGCAACTTCAATTATGGAGATTATTAATAATGACCACATTCACTTAGAACTTTCGGTTTTTGAAAAAGATATTATGAAAGTGAAAAAAGATCAGGTGGTAGAATTTAAGATACCAGAAGCTTCAAAAGAGATGTACAAGGCAGAAGTCCATTTGGTAGGTACTTCAATTGGTAAAAATAGAACCATAAAAGTGCATGCACATATAGAAAATGAAGATGAAGCTAACTTTTTAACTGGTATGTTCGTAGAGGCGAATATTATTACAGAAACATCAAAACAAATGTCGTTGCCTTCAGAGGCTATTGCAGTAGTAGATAACGAGGCTTATGTATTGGTATTAGATGAAAAAAAAGACGGTAGTTATTATTTTAAACAAGTACCTGTCGAAATCTTAAGTAGTTATAAGAATAAAACCTCGTTCAGTAATTCATCGACTTTTAAACAAGATGCACAATTTTTGGCAAAAGGTGCGTTTAGCCTGATAGGAGCATAACTTTAATATGGTAGTAAAAAGAAAGTTGTTGATGGAATAATTGACTTAGTACAAGTTAGTTTAATAAATGGATATGAAAAAATATATAGTATTTCTGTTATTTGCAGTGATTAGTTTTAGTTCAATAACAGCGCAAGACTGGAATACAGATTTTACAACAGCTAAAAAACTTGCCGAAACTAATGATCTGCCAATAATACTAGTTTTTCAAGGTTCAGATTGGTGTGCACCTTGTATTAAATTAGATAGGGCAATATGGTCTACAAATGAGTTTAAAGAATATGCAAAAGAGCATTATGTAATGTTACAGGCAGATTTTCCTCGTAGAAAAAAGAATGCGTTGCCAGAGGAGCAATTGAATAAAAACAAGGCATTGGCTGAAAATTATAACAGACAAGGAATTTTTCCTTTTGTTGTGGTTATGAATGCCAATGGTGAAGTCTATGGTGAAACCAGTTACAAGAAACTGACACCCAAAGAGTACATACAAGAATTGAATTCATTCATAAAATAGATTGAAGAAACTAACTCTCATAGTATTATTTTTTTCTGTTGGTATGCTGTATGCCCAAGAGCCTTATAAGCGTACCATTAAATTAATGGGTAGTCGTTTTGATATTACCGTAGTGGCTAAAGATCTTGTTGAAGGCGATGTATATATTGACATGGCTATCAGTGAAATAACAAGAATAGAAAAGCTGATTTCTTCTTGGGATCCAAACTCGCAGACATCAAAAATTAATAGAAATGCTGGCATTAAGCCAGTGCAAGTTGATATAGAATTATTCAATTTAATACAACGGGGAATAGGTATTTCTAAGCTGACAGATGGGGCTTTTGATATTAGTTATGCCTCTATGGATAACATTTGGAAGTTTGATGGTAGCATGACCGTTATGCCATCAGAAGAGTCCATTCAGGCATCTGTTGCTAAAGTGGGTTATCACAATATTATTTTAGATAAAGAGAACCATACCGTTTTTCTGAAGTTAGCCGGAATGAAAATTGGTTTCGGAGCCATTGGTAAAGGGTATGCCGCAGATAAGGCAAAAGAGCTTTTGAAATCTAAAGGCGTTGTTGCAGGTATCATTAATGCATCTGGCGATATGAATACTTGGGGAAAACAGCCCAATGGTAAAGAGTGGAAAGTTGCCATAACCAACCCTATGAATAAGAATAAGGTTTTTGCATTATTACCGATACAAAATGGGGCAGTAGTAACATCGGGTAATTACGAGAAGTATGTGAATTTCAATAATATTCGATATACCCACATAATTGATCCTAGAAGTGGTTATCCGGCAACGGGTATTATTAGTGTTACCGTATTTGCTCCCAAAGCAGAATTAGCTGATGCCTTGGCAACATCGGTATTTGTTATGGGTATAGAAGTCGGCTTAAATAGAATAGAACAATTATCACAAGTGGAGTGTATTATCATAGATGAAAAAGGAAATATTATCACATCAAAGAATATAGAAATAGAAAAGTCATGATGAAAAAGATTTTAATTTTTGCCTTGATAGCAGCTTCTTTTAATAGCTGTACCGTGTTGAAGGAGTACGAAAAAATTAATATTAATGATCCAGATATGGTTTTGCAGGATAAAAAGGTAGACCGCAATTTAACTACTGCTCATTCTTACAGAGAAGCTGCAGCAGGTGCAAACGGAGGTAAAACTGGTGGTGGCTGCGGCTGTAATTAGTATAGCATATAATTTTTGTAAAATGAAAATATTTAAAATAACAGTTTCTTTAGCGGCTTTATTCGTGTTCACGATGAATTATGCTCAACAAACTCAAGATTCTGTAAAAACATACAAAAAGCGTGTTTTAGAAACTACTGAGGTAGATTTTTTAACAAGTTACTATTCCCAAGATGGCGACAATGCTGCGGTAAGCGGTGGTTTGGGTACGGAAGAGTTGACAGATTTCACAGGTACTTTCATAGTGTCTATTCCTCTAAACGATGACGATGTTCTTACCATAGATGCAGGCGTTTCCGCATATACATCAGCTTCTTCTAGTAATGTAGGTCCTTTTGATGGTGGCGATCCGGCAGATCCTTTTGTAGCAAGTTCTGGCGCTTCTAGTTCAGATACTTGGTCAAGTTTATCTGGTTCTTATAGTCATAGTTCAGATGATAGAAATACAATTGTGTCAGGTAAACTATCGGTATCATCAGAATACGATTATTTCTCATTAGGTTTCGGTGGTGGATTAACAAAGTTGTTTAATGAAAAGAATACGGAGGTTAGTGTAAATGCCAATGTCTATTTAGATAGATGGACGGCAATTTATCCTACAGAGTTGAGACCTTTTGCAAGTGGAGCTAATGGTTTGGCGAATGGACTATTTAGTAATAATACAATTACGGGTAATACCAATTACAGCCCCATATTCAATGAATTTTCTGATGAAACGAGAAATTCATATTCCGTGGGATTCGGTTTTTCTCAAATTTTAAGCAAGAATCTACAAGGTTCATTAGCATTAGATTTTATTCAGCAAGAAGGTTTGTTGTCCACACCTTTTCAAAGGGTTTATTTCAGCGATGTCGCAGATTCGTTTATAGATAATTTTCAATTGGCAGATGCCATAGAGCAATTACCGGATACCAGGTTTAAGGTTGCTGCCGGCGGTCGTTTAAACTGGTATATTAATGAAACGGTGGTTGTAAGAAGCTTCTATAGGTATTACTATGATGATTGGGGCATAAACTCCCACACAGCAAGTGTAGAGGTGCCTATTAAGCTTACAGATAAGTTTACGGTTTATCCTTCGTATCGATATTACCAACAAACTGCGGCAGATTATTTCTTTGGTTATGAAGAAGCACTTTCTACAGATACGTTTTATACCTCAGATTATGATTTGTCAAAATATTCGGCAAACCAATTTGGTATGGGCGTTTCTTACACAGATATTTTCACGAAAATGCATATCTGGAAATTGGGACTTAAAAGTATTGATTTGAAGTTTTATAAATATGATAGGGATACTACCTTTAGTTCTAGCATTATCACCGCAGGGTTTAAGTTTGTGATGGACTAGTTTAAGGTATAGGTATTTTCGTTTTAGGTATTTGAACGCATATTTACTAAATAAAATTTTACTTGAATTCTAGACATTGGTTTTAAAACATCCTATTGTTGTGAATTGTTTTTGCCTTTTATAGTAGCAGGGCTGGTTTTAAAAATGTACAGGAAAAATAGCGCGAAAATTATATAAATTACTGTTAAAGGAATTAAAATTTCTGAATAATTGGCACTGTTAGATGCAACTTTTACTAATGCAATTGCTCCAACTCCAAAATGCATTAAATTCCCCATAGTAATTGGTCTATTGTAAATTCCTCCAAATAATGTTCCTTTCGCCATCCAATTTAAAATTCCAAACGCCATATACAATGCACCTAAGATTTTTATGAAAAGTATTGTTATAATATTTGATTCAATGTCTAGATAGTTAATTAGTTCATTTGGCAAAAAAGAAATAGTTAGCCCCATAATCGCTAAAAACAAGGAGCTAAAAGTCATTAATATTTTTGTATTCAATGATATTTATTTTAGGATTAATAACTAATTAGTAGCTTGAATAAAATATTGTTACAAATTATTACCAACTTAGTAGTAAAAATGTAGAGATAATGGAACTGAGAAAAGAATATGACCTTATTTGTGTAGGTGCGGGTATCATGAGTGCTACGCTGGCATTATTGGTAAAACAGTTAAAGCCAGATCTTAATGTGCTGATCGTTGAACGATTAGATAAAGTGGCACAAGAAAGTTCAGCTGCTTGGAACAATGCCGGTACAGGTCATTCTGCCTTATGTGAACTTAATTATACACCAGAAGATGAAGATGGTCATGTCAAAATTAAAAAGGCAATAAATATTTGTACGCAATTTGAAACCTCTAAACAATATTGGTCTTTTTTGGTAGCTGAAGGACTTATTAAGGATCCAAAATCATTTATTACTCCGGTACCACATCACAGCTGGGTAAAAGGGAAAGATAATGCCGACTACCTTGAAAATCGATTTAAAGCTTTTAAAGAGCATTTTATGTTCAATACCATAGAGTTTACAAGAGAAGTAGAAAAGATGCAGCAGTGGTTTCCGTTGATGATGCACAATAGAACCGAAGATGAGGTTATGGCGGCTTCTAGAATTGATAGAGGAACAGAAATGAATTACGGTTCGTTAACAGCCCAATTATTCGATATTCTAGAAAAACAATATGATACTAAAGTATTGTTCAATACCGAAGTAGAAGATATTGATCCCGATCATGATGTAGAGTGGTTGGTAAAAATGGAAAATCTAAATACAGGTGCTAAGAATACGGTAGATGCCGAACATGTTTTTATAGGTGCTGGCGGCGGTAGTTTGTTATTATTGCAAAAAGTAGAGATTGATGAAAAGGATGGTTATGGTGGTTTCCCGGTAAGCGGGGAGTGGTTGGTATGTAAAAATCCAGATATAATTAATCAGCATAATGCCAAAGTATATAGCAAAGCAGGTATTGGGGATCCACCAATGTCGGTTCCTCATTTAGATACACGTTTTATCAATGGTAAAAGAGAATTGTTATTTGGTCCGTTTGCAGGGTTTAGTCCCAAGTTTTTAAAAGAAGGCTCATATTTAGATTTATTGAAATCGATAAATTTTGATAATATACCATCAATGTGGGGTGTGTTTTGGCACAATTTACCGCTAACAAAATATTTGGTAGAACAAGTAGCTATGAGTTTTGAAGATAGAATGGATTCGTTAAGAGTATTTCTTAAAGATGCCAAAAGCGAAGATTGGGAAATTATGGTTGCTGGGCAACGCGTGCAGACAATTAAGAAAGATGAGTTTGAAGGTGGCTCGTTAGAATTTGGTACACAGCTAGTAAGTAGTAAGGATGGTAGAATTACTTGTTTGTTGGGGGCATCGCCAGGAGCATCAACTTCAGTAAAGATCATGCTAGATGTACTTGAAAAAGCTTTTCCAGAATTAACAACATCTGAAAAAGGAAAAGAGCAACTGAGTAAAATGGTGCCTTTTTATAAAAAAGAAGTTACCAAAGAATTGTTTGATGCTCAGCTTGAACGCGTAACCCAGGTTTTAGAATTATAACTACCTTAATTTATTTAAGATAGTTTTATACTTAATAGCACTAAGTCAATACAATAATATGACGGATCTTGCATTATCATTTTTTACCAAAGATGCAATCAATAATAAATGCGATTTAGATTCCTTCTATTTTTTCTATTAATTATAAGTTTTGTGGGACATGCACAATTAAGTGATTTGGCTCGTTTAGATTTTACTTTTATTCCCAATAAAGGGTCAGATGTAGAATATACGCGCTCAAGATTTCTTGTCAATTACCCAATAAAATTAAAAAAGGAAGGGCAGTATTTACTTTTAGGAATTGATTATAGCAACGTTCATCTACGCTTTAAAAATGATAAGCTCCCATTTGATCGAAATTTATTGAATGATTTCAAATTATTGGATTTCACTTTTGGGTATACAAAACCATTAAAAAACGACTGGCGATTGGGGCTAAGGTTTCAACCGGGTATTAGTACTAATTTAACCGCGAAAAGTTTAAATGCCAATGACTTGGTTTTTTCGGGAGACATCGTTTTTATTAAAAGTTTTGAAGATAATATCGATAAGCCATCGCGGCTAATTGTTGGTTTATCCTATTCACAAAATAGGGGGTATGTGTTTCCGTTACCTTTTATTAGTTATTATAAAAAAATCAGACCCGATTGGTCATTTAATTTGGGAGTGCCAAAAACTAATTTACAATACCATCTTACAGATAAACACCGCTTTAAGCTTTTTGCGCAATTAGACGGATTTACCTCTAACATACAAAACGGCGCTTTGATAAATGGTGAGGAGTATGCGGAATTGATAAATATGTCATTAATTAACGGTGGTCTTCAATACGAATATCATTTTACGAACCATTTGCAATTAGATGTACGTGCCGCATATAATTTTAGTTTAAGTAATAGGTTGGAAGATGGCAACAATAATACATTGCTCACAATCGACAATAATTCTAGAAGTTATTTTAGAGCGGTATTAAAGTTTAAAATATAAGTTGGCTAAAAGAAAATAAAAACGCCGAAATCTAAGATTTCGGCGTTTTCGTTTACAATAGCATAAGGGTTTTAACCTATTACAGATTTCTCGGTAATAAACGGTTGATTGTAATGTCTTTGACCTGTTGCTTTGTATAAGGCGTTTGCCAATGCTCCGATTATAGGTGGTAAAGAAGGTTCTCCTAAGCCGGTTGGGTCTATCCCGTTATCAACAAAAAAGCTTTCAATTTCTTTCGGTGCTTCTTTATGTCGTATTAAGCGATACGTATCAAAATTCTTATGTTGAGGTTTACCGTCTTCAAATGTCATTTCACTATAAGTAGCGTGACCGATACCATCGATGATTCCGCCTTCAATTTGATTTTTTGCGGCCATCGGGTTAATGACAATTCCGCAATCTACGGCACACCATACTTTATTGACCTTTGGTGACTTTGTATCGGTAGACATGTCTAAAACTTGCGCAACGTAAGAGTTGTGGCAATAGTAAGCTGAAACACCTCTCGCGATACCGTTTTTTTGACTTCCGTCCCAACCAGCTTTATCCCTTACTAACTTAAGTACACCCGCATAACGTGCCGGATCGTAGTCGTTTTTTTCAGGTTCGCCAACAGGATCTTTAATCGCCCTGTCAAATAATGTCAATCTAAACTCTATAGGGTCTTTACCTGCAGCTTCGGCAACTTCGTCTAAAAATGCTTGTTCGGCACCGGCAACAAAGTTAGAACGTGGCGCACGCCAAGCACCTGTGGTTACATTTGTTTCTAAACTGAATTTTTCAGCTAGATAGTTATCGACGGCACCAGCCGGAAATCTATTTTCAAAAAGTAGATCATCATTAGACCCCGCACCTTTAACGTGCCATGCAATTAAATTGCCCTCTTTATCTAAACCTGCTTTATATTTTACTTTATATGTTGGGCGGTAGGTACCCTGGGTCATATCATCTTCACGCGTATACACCAATTTAATAGGTGCTTTCATGTGTTGTGAAATTACCGCAGCTTCCACACCGAAAGTTCCATAGAGACGACGACCAAATCCGCCACCCATACGGCTCATTTTAATATCAATTTTTTCAACTGGCATTCCTAGTCTAGAAGCCAATGTCTTTTCTAAAAACTCAGGAGTTTGTATTGGTCCGTTAAGCAAAGCTCTTTCAGCAGTAACATCTGCGTAAAAGTTCATTGGCTCCATGGTATTGTGCGCTAAAAAAGGAGCGCTATAGGAGCGCTCTATAACCTTATCCGCTTTTTTAAATGCACTAGCTACATTACCATTTTTACGAGCTGGCTGTTTAGCTGATGTGTTCAATAGTTTGGTCAATGCTTCATCATGCCCTTCTGTACTTTCTAAAGCAGAAGATGCTTCCCATTCCACATTCAATGCCTTTTTTGCCTGCATACATTGCCAAGTAGATTCACCAACAATGGCAACAAGCTTATTAATGGCACCGCCATCAGACCATTGTTTCTCTGTATCATCTTTATATGCATCAAAAGAAAAAACATCTTTAATACCTGGCATAGATTTTACAGCATCGGCATTCATTGATTTATAGGTCATGCCGAAAGCAGGTGGGTGTACGATCATGGCGATCATCATTCCTTCTTCTTGAATATCTAAACCGAACAAAGGTTTACCGGTAACAATACTTGGACCATCAACATTTCGTCTATCGGTCCCTATAATATCAAAATCATTTATTTCTTTAAGTTTCACCTCTTCAGGTACGGTCATCGTAGCTGCTTTAGAAGCCATATCACCAAATCCGGCTGAATTGTTTGATGCGGTATGAGTTATAACACCTGCATCAACCGTAATTTCAGAAGCATCAACCTGCCATGCCTCTGCAGCTGCAGCAACTAACATATGTCTAGCAGTAGCACCTGCCATTCTTAACCCAGACCATCCAACACGGATAGACTGACTACCACCTGCCAATTGTCTTTGAAAAATATCGGTATTCAAAGGGGCTTGCTCTACGATTACATTTTTCCAATCCACACCAAGTTCATCTGCCACGATCATGGGCATAGAGGTCTTTACATTTTGTCCTATTTCTGGGTTAGGCGACATAATAGTCACCATGCCGTTGTCGCCAATTTTAAGAAAGCTATTTATATCGAACCATTCTTTTGGTATGTTACTAACTTGTTCTGGGGTAGGCTTACAAGATGCTAGCCAACTGAATCCTAAAATCATACCACCACCGGCAAGCGTACCGCTTTTTAAGAAAGAACGTCTATTGTATGTTGTTTTAATAAGTGTCATCTGTTTATTTTTTGAAGGTTAAAATCCCAACACTGTGGGCTTATAATTACGCGTTAGAAATACTCGAAGCATTTTTAATTGCTTTCTTAATTCGCGTATAAGTACCACAACGACAGATATTACCGTTCATAGCATCTTCAATTTCAGTATCTGTAGGATTAGGATTTCGCTTTAAAAACGCACTGGCATTCATAATCTGACCTGCTTGGCAATAACCGCATTGGTACACATCTTCTTCTAACCAAGCCTTTTGAACCGGATGATCTCCGTTTTCAGAAAGTCCCTCAATAGTAGTGATGGATTGTTCGCCCACTGCAGAAACCGGAAGCTGACAAGAGCGAACGGCATTATCACCTAAATGAACGGTACATGCTCCACATTGGGCAATACCACAACCAAATTTTGTACCTACCAATTTTAAATGATCTCGTAATACCCAAAGCATTGGTGTAGAAGGGTCTACATCTACTTCTTTGGTTTCTCCATTAACTTTTAAACTGAAATTTGCCATTCGTTTTTCCTATTTGTTTAAGTTGTTTGAAATTAGGTATTTTTTTAGAAAAATGACCGAGATTAAAGGAGAAAAAATCTTAAAAATTTATTTTATAAAATATAGATCATCATAATCTAAAGGTTTGTGTAATCAATTGGTAATGAGATGTGTGTGATATTTATTGGATGTGTACTTGAAAATATCGTTTTCCATTGTGTTTTTAGCTTTAAACCGAAAGAGTTATTTAATTATTGAATAGTGATATACAAAGAGTGTATATCCAAGTATTTTTAAGCACGTAAACAATCCATGTTTTTTGTATTAAAACTAATCTATTCAATATGATAGCACAACATATACCAGACACTGTATCTGAATCTATAATAAACACCATTGGTAATACACCTTTGGTTCAATTAAATAAAATATTTGAACATAGTAGGTTCAACCTTTTTGGTAAGCTAGAAGCGGCAAACCCTGCGGGGAGCATTAAAGACAGAACTTCCCTATTTATATTACAACAAGCACTTGCAGATGGTAGAATAAAAAAGGGAGATACAGTTATAGAATCAAGTTCAGGAAACATGGCGGTAGGTTTGGCTCAGGCATGTTTATACTATGGTCTTAAATTGATTGTAGTTGTGGATCCGAAATTAAATTTACACACAGAGAAAATTCTTAGAACATATGGTGCCCGCATAGAAAAAGTTACAGAACCAAAAGAAGATGGCGGTTTTCTAGCGGCAAGATTGGCACGCGTACAATACCTGTTAATTAGTATTCCTAATAGCTTTTGGTCTAACCAGTATGGTAATAAAGACAACCCCTTAACACATCATAAAACAATGACAGAGATCATGGATTCTTTAGACGGGGAATTAGATTACTTATTTGTGGCTACAAGCACCTGTGGTACATTAATGGGCTGTGCAGACTATATTAATGAAAACAACCTAAACACTAAGATCATTGCCGTAGATGCCGTTGGTAGTGTTTTATTTGGTGGACCACCATTAAAACGCTTAATTCCGGGGCATGGGGCTGGCGTACCATCCCAATTTTTAGATACCAACAAGATTCACGATTATGTATATGTAGATGATGTTGACTGCGCAAGAGGATGCTGGTCATTGCTGGAAAATGAATCTATTTTATGTGGTGGTTCTTCTGGAGGTATGATAAGTGCCGTAAAAAAGTACAGTAAAAAAATAGAGGATGGTAGTAACTGTGCGTTGTTTTTATGTGATCGTGGAGAACGTTATTTAGATACCATTTATAATCAAGAATGGTTATTAAAAGAATTGCCGGAAAGTAGAAATGCTTTTACTCCGTTAGGAGGGTGGAAGGTAGCCTAGTCTATGAATAACAATAGCAAATATAAAATTGGTATAATAGGTTTCGGACCTAAGGGTTTTTATGGTTTTGAAAGATTGATAGCTTATTTAAATAAAGCCAAAATTTCGAGAACCGTACGAATTCATATTTTTAATAACACATCATTTTTAGCGTCAGGCGATGTATATAGATCAGATCAGCCAGAATACTTAATAATGAATTACGCCAACCGTAATATCAATAGTTGGGTCTTGAAAGAACCTTTTTCATCGGCTACTAAAACCCCGGATTTTGTCACATGGCTAACGGATAATGGATATAACGCTGTTGCTTCTGGAACATATGCTCCAAGAGCTCTAGTAGGTGATTATTTGGTAGATTGTTATCAATTCGTATTGGAACAATTGCCAATGAACATTGAGGTAGTTACCCACATTGGTACGGTAACTAATATGATAAAAGAGGATGATGATTATAAGGTGTTTTATTCGGATAAGATAAGCGGTGAGCTAGAAGCTATTACTTGTAACAAAGTCCTATTTACAACGGGTCACCATTCTTTTAAGACTCAAAAAAACCAAAGTGATAATTCAGGTAATAAGATTGATTTTATTTACCCTACCAATGAAAAATTAAAGTATATCTCTTCACCATCTTTGGTAGCGATAAAAGGTTTCGGGTTAACGGCAATAGATGCAATTTTGGCTTTGACAGAAGGCAGAGGAGGTAATTTTATAAAAAATGAAACAGGAGATTTAAAATATATTTCATCAGGGAAAGAGCCTCATAAAATATACCCGTTCTCAAGAACAGGTGTACCTATGATACCAAGAAATGGTTTAGCGACGGCTGATTTGGAATTGTTTTTTTTAACCGAAGAGGTAATAACGAATCTAAAACAACATAGACCTATTAATTTTCATAGTAGGCTGTTGCCCCTAATTAAGAAAGAATTTTATTTTTCATATTACACTGTACTGTTCAAAAATTATGGTCATCAGTTTTATTTTGATACCGATTTTTCGGTGATGGAAAAACAGGTAAAATATTTTCATGAGGACTATCCAGACGCTCCTGTTTTCAATTGGGAAACTATAGTAAATCCGTTTAAAGAGAAGTCTGTCTTATCAACTGATGAAATTCAAGATTACATGCAGTATTTGATTGATGAGGTTGCAAATGGAGAGGAAAAAAGTCCGCTCATATCAGCTGTTGCTACATGGCGTAAAATCAGTCCGATTTTTAATGAGCTTTACAGTTTTGGAGGTTTAGATGCGGTTTCGCACAGGGAGTTTGATTCGTATTATTTCGGCTTGTTTAACCGGTTATCTTACGGTCCGCCAGTAAAGAACATGAAAAAAATATTAGCCTTAAGTAAAGCAGGGGTTTTAGATTTTACTTATGCCAAATCTGCAACTATTTCGAAAGACGATTCCGATAATAATTTTAGTCTACATATAGAAAACGGTCAGAGAACGCAGATAGATTATGTAGTAAATGCCACAATATCAAGAGCTAAAGAAGGTAGATTTGAAAATGAACTTTATCAGAATTTATTGAAAAACGGACTAATTCGTGAATTCGAAAATAAATCAAAGACTAGTTATAAACCAGGTTGTATAGAAATTAATAAAGACGGAAATGCTATAGACGTTAATGGTTATGTCAACAACGACATTTCATTTTATGGAACCCCTACAGAAGGCATAACCTGTGATAACGATACCCTGTCAAGAACCCGAAATGATTTTGCATCGGTTTGGGCAAAATATGTTTGTGAAGCAATTAAAGAGAAAGATGAAAGAATTGAAAAATATGAAAGACAAGAACATGTATTTTAAGGGAAAACCTGAATATCAATTAACCCCAAAAACTTCTGACTGGATGCATGAACTATTTAATGACCAAGCGGTTGTTAGAGGTTTGATGGAAAGATATGGTTCACCGATAAATATACATCATTTACCATCTTTCAATAAAAATTGCGAAAACTATCAGCAGGTTTTTCAATCGTACGGATTAAAGTATAGAATTTTTTACGCTAGAAAAGCGAACAAATCCAAAGGTTTGGTAAAACAGGCATTTGCATCTGGTATAGGTGTAGATACCGCCAGCTTTAAAGAACTGGAACAGTCTCTGGCATTGGGCGGAAATGCTGAAAATTTAGTATTGACTGCAGCCATAAAGACCGAAGCACAGATAGAACTGGCAATTAAAAATGGAGTACCCATTATTTTAGATAATGAAGATGAATGTAGATTGACCCAAACTGTAGCCGCTAAATTGAATAGAAAGGCAAATGTTGGTTTTCGAATTAGCGGATTTAAAGTTGATGGCGAGAAACTTTATAGTCGTTTTGGATTTGATGTAGATGAGGTGGTAGATTTTATTGCTTCTTACGTAGGTGACGGTAAAACTTTTGATTTACTGGAAGTAACCGGACTTCATTTTCATTTAGATAGTTATTCTACACATCAACGAAGTATCAGTTTAATTGCTAGCATTCATATGATATCAGCTTTAAAGGAAAAAGGATATCCTATTACCTTTATTGATATAGGCGGCGGTATTTTAATGAATTATTTAGAAGATGAGGAAGAATGGATTGATTTCAATGAAAAATTAAAGGAAGTTGTAATAAATCAGAACAATGATATTACGTTTAATAATAACGGATTAGGCTTTAGATTGGAAGATGGTAAGTTGAACGGAAAGCGCAATACCTACCCGTACTTCAATAAAATAAATAAAGGTTCCTTTATAAAAGAAGTACTGGATTTTACCGATGATGCATCTGGATTGTCGGTAGCATCTTTATTGCTCAAAAATGATATAGAAATACGCATTGAGCCTGGTCGTTCTTTATTGGATCAAGTAGGTATGACAGTGGCCAAGGTCATCCACAGAAAAAAAGATGCAAGAGGACAATGGTTGGTTGGTCTAGAAATGAATATGAGCCAGATGATGAGCTCTAGCGCAGATTTTCTATTAGATCCATTTATGCTCTACAATTCTGAAATTGAAGAAATTGAGCATGTAGATGTATATTTTACAGGAGCTTATTGTTTGGAAAGAGATGTATTGTTGAAACGAAAAATAACCTTACCAAGATTGCCGGCAATAGGGGAGTATGTTGCCTTTGTAAATACGGCAGGTTACATGATGCACTTTTTTGAAACGGAAGCACATTTGTTTGATTTGACTACCAATTTAATTTTTACCGGATCCAATGAAAAATTATCTTTTTTTCAGTTTATAGATGATAATAAGATTGTGCTAGAATAGTATTGTTAAATGCATCAATAACTATGTCTTTTAAGACAAGGTAAACTTGTGGTTTTGGGTAATTTGTATAAAAATAATAATCATGAAAACACAAGCATATTTAGCCTTCAACGGCAATTGTCAAGAAGCATTGAATTTCTACGGAAATCTATTCGATGCAGATATTAAAAATAAACAAACATACGAGGATAAGAAAATAGATGTACCGTCATCTTTTCGCCAAAAATTACAACACGCAGAATTAAAAGGCAAGGGTGTGCATTTTATGGCATACGATGCTGCACCAGATACGCCATTGAATAATGGAAACCAGATTAATATGAGTGTTGATACCAATAGCTTGGATGAGGGTAAACAGTTATTTGAAGACTTGTCTAGTGGCGGTCAGATACATCACGAGTTTAGAGAACGAGAATGGGGACATTTTGGTAGATGTACGGATCGGTTTGGAATAGGGTGGATGGTAAACGTAGATAAGTAGACCACACGTTATTAAGTAATTGAGATTTTAGAATTAAGAATATTAAAATATCGGGGCAAAACTCCTTGGAGTTAAGCCTCGATTTTTAGATTAAAATAAAAGATATGGATATTATATATGAATATGACGGCGTAACCGCTAGTCAAAGATTAGAAAGTTTTGCAGAAGAGAAGTTGACCAAACTTCATACAAAATTCAATGACATTATTAGGGCAGATGTTTTTCTTAAACAAGAAAATACATCATCTGATGAAACTGGCATGATTTGTAATATACGTTTAAGTGTACCAGGACCAAGAATTTTCGCTGAAGCCAGTAATGAGAACTTTGAAGAATCGGTTATAGAATCAGTAAGTGAATTAGAAAGACAACTGAAGAAGAGAAAAGATAAAATGAAAACATATTAATACGCTATTATGAAAAAAGCATTAATACTTTATTTTGGTAAAAAATTTTATAAAAATTGGTTAAAAAAGAAATGTGCCGAACAATCTAATAGAGTTAAGAAATAACAAGTTTTAATGGCAACAAAAAAGCCCTTGCAATTTGCAAGGGCTTTTTTAATTGATTAAAGATTTACTATCTGTAATCTTCCAATACTTCAGTAGTTTCCAAAGCATTTTGTAATTGTTCTTTTTGTGCTCTAATGATTTCCTTTAATCTATGTGGCATCATAACCTCTGTTAGTGCATTGTCATAATCGTTTATAGCCGCTTTATCGCCTCTAATGGCTTCTTCTAGCATGGCTTCATCATTATCTTCTGCAAAAAATGCTTTAATGTCCATCCAAGTTCTATGTAATGTTCCTGCTGCACTTCCTTCAATCTGTACACTACCTAATTCTAACTCTGGTACCGATGCTCTTAGTTCTTTTAAAAATTGCATACGATCTATAATCTTTTTTTCGAAATAACTTTTGATTCCTACATCCTTTGAATTCTCCGATGCCTTTTCAAATCCTTTGATTGCATCTTCGTTTTTACTGATTAAATCTTTTAAATGTTCTTCGATTTTTTTTATATCGGTGTTCATATATTAAATTTTACTAGACCCCATGGTCTATGGTTAAACAAATTTTCTTTTACTAAGTTACGTGTATATAACCGTTATACTTAGCTATAAAAAATATCGCTTTTGCTCTATACAATAAACAGCCAAATACCGTAAACATTGGGGTTGTTTAGTGTATTGGTATATCATTTTTAGGGATTGAGTTAAGC
This sequence comes from Maribacter sp. R86514, assembly GCF_044597005.1. NCBI lineage: Bacteria > Pseudomonadati > Bacteroidota > Flavobacteriia > Flavobacteriales > Flavobacteriaceae > Maribacter > Maribacter sp. R86514. The sequence goes on from NZ_CP138999.1 coordinate 525,878, forward strand.
TGAAAAGGCATCTGCTATTAATTTGGTCGAGAACAATAAAAAAAAGATTATGGGATTATCACCACTATTTGGAGTAGCAAAATTATTAGTAAGAAGTAGAAAATTGAAAATGGCAGCGGTAGGCTTACAATTGGCATATTTAGGTTATACCTACATTTCAGATAAAAGAAAAAATAAACAGGTTAGAAAATAAGCTAATAATTTTCGTAAATATCTGATTATTAAATAATTAAATGGATTTTTTGATTTAATTGTTTAGTAAATTTTTAAAAACCTATGAATTTTTATTAATAACCGATTGAATGAGTTATAAGACCTTTGGAGTATTAATCCCCAAAATCTAGTAACATGAACAATTCAATTAAAATTAGCCTTTTGTTTGCTTGTATGGCAACCATGGGTTACGGCCAAGATTTGGCCTACAATGACAACAGTACGAGTTTTCAACAGAGAAAGGTTGAGCAAGTCACAAACCGTACAGAAAATTATAATAAACTTAAGAATCTTGGTTTTTCTGATGTAGAGATTTTCGAAGATTTAGGTAATGCTAATTTCCTGACCAAGAAATATGCAAATGCATTATACTGGTATGGTAGATTAATGGAAATCTCTGAAGATGGTACTTTAAAAAGAAGTTATCAGAAAAGATTTGACCATGCCGTATCTCAGTTAGGTAAAGAAGTTCAGAATGAGTTAGCAGATGAAAACTGGACAGAGTTAGTTAAAGACGATTACAAAATGACACGAAACGTTGTGCCATCTCGTCTTACCTCTAATAATAGAAGTAATTTTTTACCTTGGGACAATCAAGGCACTACCAAAGAGTATGCTTCTAACAGGGCAGTTCCTGTAAAGACTACTGGTGAATATGCCCCACCGGTAGCATTGACAAATGGAGGTAACACAGCCTACTACAGTAAAACCACATACCGAAAACCTACAACCGGTATGTTCTCAAAAAAGAAAGAAATACACAAAATTTACAAAGCCGATAAAGTTAATGGTGAGTGGAAAAAAATCACCGAAGTTGCGGTATGCCCGGGTGATTATTCGGCAAAGCATCCGGCGATATCACCAGATGGTACTCGTTTGTTCTTCGCGTCTAATATGCCAGGTACTTTTGGCGAGTATGATATTTATGTAGCGACTATTCAAAAAAACGGCATGTTAGGTCAAGCTAAAAACTTGGGTTCAAAAGTAAATACAGCAAAGAATGATGTTCTTCCAAATCCTGTTTCTAATGGTAGTCTGGTTTTTGCATCAGACGGTAGGGATGGTTACGGTGGTTTAGATGTCTTCATGGTAGAAGTAGGGCAACGTAGTGTTGGTCTTGCCGTAAACATGGGTAATACTATAAACAGTTCTTACGATGAATATTCGGTAAATCTTTTACAAAGCGATGGTTCTGGCTATGTAGTATCTAATAGAATAGCACAAGGTAAGTACACCCAAAATGTAGCTTTCAATTTAAGTGATAAGCCTATAAATGATAAGTATAGGGATGATCGCTTCTTAGAAGCCTTTAACTCAGATAGACGAACGCAATATTCAAGTTCTGTTTTCGAAGATGAATAACCACCCATTATTCATTTCCCCCAATTCATTTCCCCAATTCAAATCTAATCACAAAATCAATCGTTATGGAAAGTCCTTATAAAATCAATAGTTTTCTTATTGCTTTATTCTTATTGGCTCTTGTCCAAACAGTAAAAGGTCAAGAAACCAATGCAAATTTAGGATCAAGCAGTACGTACCACAACCAATTATTCTTCAACAGGTTTTTTATAAACCCAACGTTCTCTTTGGTACGTGAGAACAAATCATATTTAAACATTCTACATAGAAATCAATATGCAACCTTCGATGATAATAGCCAAAACTATTTTCTAGGGTTCAGCAACAAGTTAAATGACCATACCGCAGTAGGTATTGGTGTTTACAGTCAGTGGTCTGGCGTTGTGCAAGAATTCGGATTCAATGCCAACTACGCATCATCTGTGCGTTTAGGAGAGAAATCTGTCTTGACCTTCGGTACCAATGTCACCTATTTTAATCAAGGTTTAGATAAAAATAGAATTGTAGTAAGTGAAGACGATCCACAATTGGCAGATGCACGTAAAGAAAGTAAAATTGCCATACAACCGGGTATGAACTTGTCTTTAGGTAAGTTCGATTTTGGGTTCTATGCAGAAGACCTTTTTAAATACAACCAAACAACAAACGAATTTTTAACCGAATTGTCTACCAAGAGTGTAAAGGCATCGGTACAATATACACACTCATTTGAACACTCAAGAGGACTATTTGAAAATGCCCGACTAATGCCAATGGGGCAAGTAGGTCAGAATTATGATGGTAGTCTGTATTACTTTGGTTCTTTATTACTAGACATGCCAAACTACGGGTGGTTGCAAACTACGATAGATGAAGAGTATGGTGTAGCGGCAGGTGTTGGTTTTAACCTTAGTGAGAAAATGTCTTTAGGGTATTTAATGGAGAAAGACTTATCGAATGAAGATGCCAATTTAGGTTGGAATCATGAAATTACTTTAGCCTATAAATTCAAAGATGATGATTTGGCTATCTCGGTCGCCGATAATTCATCAGACAATCAAATAGATAATATAGTACGTAATTATGAAGAGCAGATAGCTCATTTAATTGAAGAACGTGATAATGCCAGAAAATCTGGTCGTAAGAGACAAGAAGCAACTTCTAACTTATCTGCTCCAGTTTCAGAAAGCAGCTTGGCCTATGAGAACAAAATTATTTTAGATGAGTTGATCTTACGTCAAGATTCTATTGAAAATGAAAGAATTGCGGCATTTGAAGAACGATTCGAGTTAATTGTTAGAATGTTACGTAATGATATTGATACGACTATAAAGAGCTCTTTACAAGATTTTAGCGCAGAAGAAAACACATCTTATGCTTCTAATAATTTAAATGACGATGCCATCGATTTTGTTACAGAACCTGCAAATGCATTCGCGGCAGAAACACCGAAAGCTTCATCTGTGGTATCGAATACTACATCAACTTCATCTAGAAGAGCGAATTTTAAAGAATTTCCATCCACAAGAGATAATTTTAAAGAGTTACCGGTAAAGATGTTGGTAGATGCTAATGTAATAGATATGAATTCTGGTTACTATGTAATTGCAAATGTATACAGCCAAACAAAGTATATGAATGCTTTCATGAAAGAATTACGTGAAAAAGGATTAGATCCTAAACAATTTTACAATAAAGAAAACGGCTTGTATTATGTGTATTTGGCAGACTACGATTACAAAAACGATGCGCAAATGGCTGCAAGCACAAATTTAAATGGAAAATACAATCAAGAGAAATGGATCATGCAAGTAAGCGAAACAACAGCTACGGCATCTAATACTTTTGAAGATGATGATATAAGCATAGAGTAATTTATTAAAAATCTATAAGCCTTTACGGTTATATGGTTGATTTGAATTGTTAATAAAAGGAGGGGTGTTGTCCGGGGGGATAACTGGGGCCCCTCCTTTATTTTATTTTTATTTTAAGAGGTTATTTTTCGGTTAAACTAAGGGTTAACAATCGATGAATGACCGTTTTGTATTGTTAAATGGTGCATTTGAACGAAAATTCTGATGTTTTCAACGGGTATATTATTTTAATATATATCTTTCGATCACCAAAAGATTCAAACCCAATTGTATAACCCCAAATCCCCCCAACCATGAAAGAATTTATCCTACTAAATTCCGGTTTCAAAACACATTTTTTTCTTCACAAGATTTCTATCATTTTAGAACTCCGAAATCTCAATGATTCAAAGTTTGGCAAACGCCTCGGTTTAATGAATTAACTCATTGACGATTATTCGTTTATGACTTAATATTTTAATTGAACAATAGCGACAAGCGGTCTATTTTTGACTGTTCTTCTAGGCGACCTTTGTCGATTTTTAATGTAAAAATGAACTTGTAGCATACACTATTGGTTTATAAAACATAGCTATTGTTTGGTTATTCAAACCTTTTAATAGGTTCTTGAGATTACTCAAAACTAACGTTGGTTATTGTTCTTATTTTGAACGATAGCTTCAAAAACTATGGAAATCATGAAAAATTCAAATATTAGAATAATTGTATTAGAAAAAGATATCACATTACATTCTGTTTATAAAAATCATTTCGAAGATATTGATGGTTATGAAGTGGTAGGCAGTTATACATCTGCCAAAAATGCTATTAAAGATTACAAGTTTACCAAACCCCATATTGTTCTATCGGAAATTGAATTGGAAGATATGAATGGGGTAGATGCCATTAAGCTTTTCAAGAAAAAAGACTGGGAAGTAAAAATCATCATGTTCAGTGAAATCAATGATTTTGACATTATTAAAAATGCATTCAAGAAAGGAGCAAACGGTTATTTGACAAAACCATTGACTTTAGATAAATTAGAACATGCTTTACGTAGCATAGAAACTGAAGGTGCCGCTATGAGCAATGATATCGTTAAGAAAATCATTAGCAATTTTCATAGAAAGACATTTGCGTTTTTCTCGGAAAGAGAAAATCAGATTGTAGACTTTCTATGTCAAGGAGCAACTTATAAAATGATTGCGCAAAAGTTATTTGTAACGCCCAGTGCGGTTAATTTTCACATTCAGAATATTTATTTGAAGCTAGATGTAAATTCAAAATCTGAAGCACTTTCAAAGTTAGAGCAGCTTCAAAATCAATTAGAACAGTATTAAAGTTCGAATTGCTACCCATTGATTTCTAGCCTAGTACGAAAACCTTTTCGAAAATAAATTGATTTTTAGAATAGGTTCAAGTATCTGAAATTCAGTTTATTATGAATTGTATTTAAAATCATTATATTTTTAATAATTTGATCGACGATACTTTTTCGTAGTACAAATATCGAATGGTCGGTATAGTACCTATTTTTGGTTTAACTTATTACAGCAAACCAATTTATAGTATTTATGTACCATTTAGGATTAGATATCGGAAGTTCATCTATTAAGATTGCTTTGGTAAATGCTTCAACGGGAAAAAGTGTTGGAGTAGTTACAGAGCCAGAGACAGAAATGTCTATGGAAGCTGTAAAAAATGGCTGGGCGGAACAAAGTCCAGAAGATTGGTGGCGCTACGTTTGTAGCGGTATCGAGAAATTATGTGTACAAGAAAATATTAGCAAATCTGATATATCTGGTATCGGAATATCATATCAAATGCACGGTCTAGTGCTTATTGATAAAGAAGGAAATGCCCTAAGAAAATCTATAATTTGGTGTGATAGTAGGGCAGTAGGCATTGGTCAAACAGCCTATGAAGAAATAGGTGCAGAAACTTGCGATACACATCTTCTAAATTCCCCTTCAAACTTTACAGCTTCTAAATTAAAATGGGTCAAAGAAAATGAACCTGAAATCTACGCGCAGATTTATAAGATGATGCTTCCTGGAGATTACATCGCCTATAAATTATCTGGTGTGGTAAATACAACCGTATCTGGTTTATCAGAAGGTATTTTTTGGGATTTTAAAAAGGATGAAATTGCTGATTTGGTATTAGATGAGTATGGTTTGGATAAGGAAATGATTCCTGATATCGTAGATACTTTTTCAGTACAATCTAAAGTAAATGAAAAAGGGGCAAAAGAAAGTGGATTATCAACGGGTACACCCATATTATATAGAGCAGGCGATCAGCCAAATAACGCATTGACATTAAATGTTTTTAATCCTGGAGAAGTTGCTGCTACTGGTGGTACATCGGGTGTCGTATATGCCGTGACAGATAATCTTTCAGTAAAAGAAAGCTCTCGTGTAAACAACTTTGCACACGTAAATTATTCACCTGGTAAACCAGCCAGAATTGGTAAACTACTTTGTATTAATGGAGCGGGTATTCAATACAGATGGTTATTGAATAATCTTAACGTTGCATCTTATGAAGAGATGAATGCATTGGCAAATGAAGTGCCAATTGGCTCAGATGGTGTAACTATGATTCCGTTTGGTAATGGTGCTGAAAGAATGTTGAAAAGCAAAGATGTTGGTACAAGAATTCTCAACCTAAATTTAAATAATCACGGTAAAGGTCATTTGTGTCGTTCTGCATTAGAAGGCATTGCTTTTTCATTTGTCTACGGTATGGAAATCATGGAGTCAGACGGTATAAAAGTGAATGTTATGCGTGCCGGTAACGACAATCTTTTTCGTTCAGAAATTTTTTCGAATACTGTGGCAACCTTAATTGGGTATGATATTGAAATTTATGATACTACAGGGGCAATTGGTGCGGCAAGAGCTGCGAATCTCTATAAAGGTGATTTTGAAGCATTCGGTAAGGCAATTTTAGATAATGATTATGTAATGACTTTTAGTCCGAAGAAAGATAAATCGGCATACCAAGAAGCATATGCAACTTGGAAAAATGAATTGGAATTAATATTGAACAACTTATAAAATCAACATAATGGCAAACAAGGAATATTTTAAAGGAATAGACAAAATTAAATTTGAAGGAAAGGAATCTGACAATCCTTTAGCCTTTAAATACTATAATCCGGATCAAGTAGTGGCAGGTAAAACCATGCGTGATCACTTTAAGTTTTCAACGGCATACTGGCATACGTTCTGTGGTCAAGGTTCAGATCCATTTGGTCCAGGTACACAGAGTTTTGAATGGGATAAATCCTCTGATGCCATACAAGCAGCAAAAGATAAGGCAGATGCTGCTTTTGAATTCTTTGATAAAATAGGATTTGATTACTACTGTTTTCATGATTTCGATTTAATTCAAGAAGCACCAACTTTTGCAGAATCTGAAAAGAGGTTGGCAGCGATCACTGACTACTTAAAAGAAAAACAAAAAGAATCTGGTAAGAAATTACTTTGGGGTACGGCAAACTGTTTCTCAAACCCAAGATATATGAACGGTGCTGCTACCAATCCTGATTTTAATGTATTGGCAAGAGCAGGTGGTCAAATTAAATTGGCCTTAGATGCAACCATAGCCTTAGGTGGTGAGAATTATGTTTTCTGGGGCGGTAGAGAAGGTTATATGTCTTTGTTGAACACGGATTTGGGTCGCGAAGTCGATCACATGGGTCAATTCTTGACTATGGCAAGAGATTATGCCCGTAGCCAAGGGTTCAAAGGCAATTTCTTTATTGAGCCAAAACCTATGGAGCCAATGAAACATCAGTATGATTTTGATTGTGCCACCGCAATTGGGTTCTTGAAAGAATATGGTTTGGAGAACGATTTTAAAATGAATATTGAAGTAAATCATGCAACATTGGCACAGCATACTTTTCAGCATGAAATAGCAGTAGCGGCAAAAGCTGGTATGCTAGGTAGTATGGATGCGAACCGTGGTGATTATCAAAATGGATGGGATACCGATCAGTTCCCAAATAACATTCAAGAAACGACAGAAGCCATGTTGGTATTCTTAGCAGCTGGTGGATTGCAAGGTGGCGGAGTAAACTTCGACGCCAAGATAAGAAGAAACAGTACGGATTTGGAAGACGTTTTCCACGCACATATTGGTGGTGCTGATACTTTTGCAAGAGCTTTGATCACTGCAGATAAAATTATTGAATCGTCTTCATATAACAAGTTACGTGAAAACAGATACAGTTCTTTTGATTCTGGTAAAGGAAAAGATTTTGAAACCGGTAAGTTAAATATGAAAGATCTTTACAATATTGCCAAAGAAAATGGTGAGTTGGAATTGCAGAGTGGTAAGCAAGAGTTGTTTGAGAACATCATTAATCAATACATATAATTATTTTATCCCTTTAGGTATCGTAGCTTTTTGGGTATTGGAGTTTATCTAAAAGGAATCAAAATGTCCCTAGGTTTTTACCTCAGGGACATTTTGCTTTTTCTACATAATTTAAATGTCAATTTAAATCTGTTATTTTGCAGTATAAATTATGAAAAAAGTAACCTTAAAGGATATTGCCGGGCATTTTGGCGTTTCTATCTCTACCGTTTCAAAAGCGATAAATGATAGTCATGAGATTAGCAATGACCTAAAGGTAAAAATTCAGGCATACGCAAAAGAAAAGCATTATAAGCCTAATAGGTTGGCACTTAATCTATTGAACAAAAGCACAAAGACCATTGGTGTTGTTGTGCCCAATATTTTAAATTACTTTTTTGTTCAGGTGCTATATGGTATAGAGAAAGTGGCAAATGAAAGTGGCTATAATATTATAAGTTGCATTAGTAACGAGTCTAAAGCAAAAGAAACAAAGACGCTAGAATTTTTTGATGCCGGTACGGTAGATGGTGTTATTATGTCTCTAGCGGAAGAAAGCCAGAATGAAGACACGCATGAAGCACTAATAGATGTAATCAATAATGATATTCCTGTAGTGCTTTTTGATAGGGTTTCAGAAAATGTGCAGTGCGATAAAGTAGTTGTAGATGATCTTGAAGCAGGCTATAAAATTACTAAGTATTTAATAAATATTGGCTGTAAAAATATAGCGGTCGTTAACCCTATATCTAGTTCAAGCGTTGGTAAATTAAGATTGCTAGGGTATAAGAAAGCGTTAGAAGAATTAGATATTCCGTTTGATCCTAAGTTGGTTATTAATTTGACAGTTAAAGATGATTTAGATTTATTGATGTCATTTTTACTGAATTATAAAACCATAGATGGGATTATAGGTATAGATGAACTCATTGCTGTTCAAGTTTTAGAAGTGGTAAAGGCAAGAGGATATAACGTGCCAAATGATATTTCGATCATTGGTTTTACAAACGGACAGTTATCTAAATACGTAACTCCGTCACTTACAATGGTAAGTCAGCATGGTAAATATATAGGCGAGCAAACAGCTAAACTACTGATAAACAGAATTAAAAATCCTGGTTTGCCTTACGAGACTAAAGTTGTGAAGACGAGCTTGCTGGTAAGGGATTCCACCAAAAAATTACAATAATTTACACCGTGTCTGGGTGTGGGTGTTCCCATTGTCCACGATAGTCTCGTTGCAATAATGCAGTAGCTTCTGGGTCGTTTATTACCGTTCTACTTTGTGGGTCATACGCTAAAGGTCTTTTTAAATCCATCGATAAATTTGCCAAAATACAGCTAGCGGTAGAAATGTGTCCGTTTTCAATATCGGCAACGGGTTTTGTATTGTTCTTAATCGCATTTAAGAAATCTATCATATGCCTACGAGTTGCGGGTGCGGCATGTAATTCAATGTCTTTTTCAGATAAGTCTTCAGGGTATTTCTCTTTTTCATAAAGAACATCAAAACGAATAGATTCACTACCATCTACGGGTACAAATTCAGCCTTCATTACATCACCTTTTAGAACACCTTTTTCTCCATAGATTTTAAATGCCCAAGGATATTCCGGATCATCAGGGTTTCCCCATGTTCTATGTTGCCAATTACAGTTAAGTCCGTCATATTCAAACACTGCAGATTGTGTGTCAGAGATGTTAGATTTACCATCCTTCTGAACAAATATTCCACCTTCAGAGCTAATACGTTTGGGCCATCCTAAATCTAGCATCCAACGAACGGTATCTAGCATGTGCACACACATATCACCTGTAATTCCGTTTCCGTACTCACGAAATGTACGCCACCATCTTTTATGTGGTAGACCATCATAAGGTCTAATAGGTGCGGGACCTGTCCACATATCATAATCAAAGAAATCTGGTACTTCTTGCTCAGGCGGATTCCCATTTGCACGCATGTGATAATAGCAGCACATATCTACATGCCCTATCTTTCCAAGTAAACCCGTATCAATGATTTTCTTTTTAGCTTCTATTAAATGCGGTGTGCTTTTTCTTTGAGTACCCACCTGTACAACTCTGTTGAATTTTCTAGCGGCAGCGACTATAGCCTCACCTTCCATAACATCAACACTTATGGGTTTTTGAACATACACATGAGCTCCAGATTTAAGTGCTTCAATACACGTTAAGGCATGCCAATGATCAGGTGTGCCAATAAGAACAATATCTAATTGATTGCTTTTCAGCATAGCTCTATAATCAGAAAAAAGTTTTGGTTTTTTACCATTTTTTTGCCGCTCAGAAACTAAATGTGCCGCAGTATTTAATTGATTGGTGTCAACATCGCACAGCGCAATCACCTCTACATTCGCTACTTGAATAAGACGTAATAAATCTCCAGTGCCATACCAACCAGTGCCAATAAGTGCTACTTTTTTTTGCTTTTCGTTCGCGAAAAATTTGAATCCGAAGGCGGGTAAAGAAGTAAATAGTAAAGATGCCGAAGCAGCTTTAATAAAATTTCGACGTTTTAGTAATGTTGGCTGGTTAGGCATGACAAGTTGAGTTTAAGTAGATTACAAACAAGACGAATAATGTAGTTAATATAGCGAATACTTTAAAAACAGCATTGATTGATTGTGAATTTGTTAACGTGTGTCTTATTTAAGTATATTTAAATCAAAATCTTAATGACTACATGAATTTGCGCTATACCTTGATGTTGCTGTGCTTGGTGATGACAACTTTTGCCAAAGCTGAAATTACACTTCCTAAAATATTCTCTAATGAAATGGTATTGCAACGCGAAACCGATGTGTTCTTGTATGGTTGGGCAGATCCTAATGAAGAATTTACGATTTATACAAGTTGGAACAATAAGATTGTTGACGTCAAAACTGGCAATGATGCAAAATGGAAGATTACAGTAAAAACACCTGAAGCAGGCGGGCCATTTCAAATAATCTTTAAAGGGAAAAGCAATGAAATTACTTTGAAAGATGTTTTAATAGGTGAGGTGTGGCTTTGTTCTGGACAAAGTAATATGGAATGGAGTGCAAACAGTAAAATTGCAAATAGAGATTTTGAAGTCGATCATGCCAATTACCCCAATATCCGATTGTTCACGGTTGCCAAGAGAACCGCTAAATATCCTCAAGAAGATGTAGCGGGAACTTGGGTAGCTTGTTCACCTGAAACCATGCAAGACTTTAGTGCGGTCGCCTATTTCTTTGCGAGAAAAGTTCAAAAAGAATTAAATATTCCCATAGGATTAATAGATAACGCATGGGGCGCATCAAGCGCTGAGGTATGGACACCAGACAATGTTTTCAAAGCACACCCAGAATTGGTTGAAGCACATAAAAAGGTCGAGACAAATAAATGGGTAACTGTTGAGAAATCTACATTATATAATGGAATGACGGCACCTTTAACCAAGTTTAAAATAGCGGGCGTTCTTTGGTATCAAGGGGAAGCCAATACAGCAAACGCAGAAAGCTACCATGAACTTTTTAGTAAAATGATTACATCTTGGCGAGCAGAATGGAATGACGATTTTCCGTTTTATTACGTGCAAATTGCGCCATTTAAGTATGACCAAGAGTTTGCGGGTGGTATGGTACGCGACCAGCAACGAAGAACTTTAGCATTGAAAAATATAGGAATGGCGATGACTAGTGATATTTGTACCACAGAAGATATTCATCCATTGAACAAGCAAGATGTAGGCTTACGATTGGCGAATATCGCATTGAAAAATCACTACGGATTATTACAAGATCAAGAAGTTTATGGTCCGCTTTACAAATCATTTGAATTAGACGGTAATCAGTTAAAAGTGAGCTTCAGCAACGCGGACGGATTATATAATAAAGGAAAGAAAATAACATTTTTTGAAGTTTCAAATGCAGCCGGAGAATGGTTTCCTGCAAAGGCAAAATTGAAAAACGAAGAAGTAATATTAAGCTCAAAAGAAGTGAAAAATCCGACAGGTGTAAGATATGCTTTTAAAAGTACCGACATAGGAACTTTGTTCAATGCTGCTGGATTGCCTGCTTCAACCTTTGTTAGTGAATAACCAAATTGCTAAAAAATGGACTATGGTGCTTAAAAAATATCCGTCCGTCCAGTAACGCATGTTATTCAGCTAAAAACAAGGCTCTTATTTTAATAAAGAATTAAATTGTAATCATCAACTAATCTCAAATTATGCAAATAAAAGAATCCTCAGAAATCTTTGATGTAATCATCGTAGGTTCAGGAGCTGGTGGTGGTATGGCTACCAAACAATTGGCAGATGCAGGCTTAAACGTAGCAGTTGTAGAGGCCGGTCCGTTTTTTGACCCTGCCGACCCAAAAACCATGACCCAACTAAAACAACCATATGATTCGCCAAGAAGAGGAGCAGGAACAACCCGTGCCTTTGGTGAATGGGATATGTCTTGGGGAGATTGGGAAGTAGAAGGAGAGCCATATACGCATGCAGAAGGCACTGAATTTAAGTGGTGGCGAGCAAGAATGCTTGGAGGACGAACAAATCACTGGGGGCGTATTTCGTTACGTTTCGGACCAAAAGACTTTAAAGGAAAATCGCGTGATGGTCATGGAGATGACTGGCCAATAGGATACGAAGATGTAAAACCATATTACGATAAATTAGACAAGTTAATTGGTGTTTTTGGCACCAATGAAGGTAGAGAAAACGATCCTGACGGATTCTTTCTTCCTCCCCCGAAACCAAGATTACACGAACTGTTTTATATCAATGGCGCAAAGAAGTCGAACATACCGGTAATTCCCGGGAGACTTTCAATGTTGACCAAAAGAATTAACGAAGATCGTGGGGTTTGCTTTTATTGCGGGCAATGTAGCAGATCATGTCAGATATATGCTGATTTCTCAGCAGGTAGTTGTTTGATCTTTCCCGCTCAAAAGAGTGGAGGTCAAGTAAAACTATTTGTGAATTCAATGGTACGTGAGGTTCTTACCAACGAAGAAGGTAAGGCTACAGGTGTATCGTACATTAACAAAGAAGATAGAAAAGAATATACACTAAGAGGTAAAGTGGTCGTGCTGGCTGCATCTGCATGTAGTTCTGCACGTATACTTTTAAACTCTAAAAGTAAGCAACACCCTAACGGATTAGGAAATAGTAGCAACCTTGTTGGTAGGTATTTACATGATTCAACAGGATCAAGTGCATCGGGCGTAATACCTGGGTTAATGAACAGAAAAACTTCATATAATGAAGATGGTGTAGGTGGTATGCACGTGTACTCACCATGGTGGGGAGATAATTCTAAATTAAATTTCCCCAGAGGATATCACATAGAAGTTTGGGGTGGTATGGGTCAGCCAAACTACGGTTTTGGTTGGGACCCGAATGCCATGAACCAATACTTCGGATTAAAATCTGGAGGATATGGAGATAGCTTACGTGATGATGTAAAGAAATACTACGGTTCTGTAATAGGATTTGGTGGTCGTGGCGAAGCGATTGCTTATAAGGACAATTACTGTGAAATTGACCCTACGACCGTAGATCAATTTGGTATTCCTGTTTTGAATTTTAACTATAAACATTCAGAATACGAGGTAAATCAGGCGAAGCACATGCAAGATACCTTTGAAGAGATTATTCATAATATGGGTGGTCATTATTTAGGTGAAAAACCAGGTAAGGATAAAGATTACGGATTAAACAAACCAGGTGAGATTATTCACGAGGTTGGTACTACTAGAATGGGAGATGATCCTAAAACATCGGTTACCAATAAGTTTCAACAGTTACATGATGCGGACAATGTATTTATAGTAGATGCAGGGGTTTTTGTTTCTCAAGCGGATAAGAACTGTACTTGGACGATTATGGCGCTTTCTTGGAGAGCATCAGATTATATCATTGAACAATTAAAGGCACAAAATATTTAAATGATGGATAGAAGAAAGAGTTTACAAACTTTAATACTCGGTGGTGCTGCGGCAACATCTGGGCTAGTCTTCAATTCATGTAAGACTGAAAATGGCGAATCTGTAGATCAAGATATAGTAGCTAGTAGTGAAAAGTATTTTGGCAGAACACCGGCAGAATTAGAACGTATAGAAAAGTTAAATGCAGAGCAATTGTTCAACGAGCATGAGATGGAAACTATTGCAGCTTTAAGTGTAGTGATATTACCTCCAAAAGAGCCACATGGTGGTCCTATAGAGGCTGAAGTGCCAGCGCTAGTAGAATTTATGGGTAAAGATATTCCAGAAATGGCTCCTATACTATTAGGAGGCTTAATGTGGTTGGATCATAAGAGCAATACTGAATTTGGTACTGAATTTAAGTCGGCTACCTTAGAGCAGAAAAAACAGATTTGCGATGAAATTTGCTGGCATGATACAGAGAAACCTTTAAGCGAGCAACCATTAGAAATTCAATTTTTCTATACCATGCGTGGTTTAACCGTTACAGGTTACTATACTTCTAAAGTTGGTATTGCGGATTTAGGTTATAAGGGAAATTCACCAAACGTTTGGGATGGTGTGCCGCAAGATGTATTAGACCAACACGGTGTTGCTTATGACCCAGAATGGATAGCCAAGTGCGTAGACCAAAGTCAGCGTAATGTTAAGGCAGAGTGGGATGACGAAGGAAATTTACTTACGTAATTGATAAATGATGATAAAAAAAATAATGATTGCCACTATCCTTTTGGGTAGTGGTTTTTTAGCGCAAGCCCAAGAGGTAGGTTTACAGTTATATAGCCTTAGAAATCAATTTAAAATTGATGTTTCTAATACCCTAGGATTGATTAATGAGTGGGGAATAACCAAAATTGAAGGTGGCGAAACCTATGATATGCCATTGGAAGATTTTAAAGCTTTAATAGATGAAAGTGATCTAGAGGTAGTGAGTGTAGGTGCTGGGTTCGATGACTTGGAGAATGATGTAGACAAGGTCATAGAAAATGCCAAAGATTTTGGAGCTAAATATGTAATGTGTGCATGGGTACCTCATGATGATAACAAATGGGATCTAGAAGAAACCAAACATGCCACGGAAGTCTTCAATAAAGCTGGCAAGATTTTAAAACAGAACGGACTCGTATTGGCGTATCACCCGCATGGGTATGAATTTAGACCTTATAAAAATGGAACATTGTTTGACTATATGGCACAGAATGCTAAAGACTTTACTTTTGAACTAGATGTATTCTGGGCGCAACATGGTGGTGCAGATCCGTTGGCGTTAATGAAGAAATATCCTAAGAAAATTACGCTGTTACATTTAAAGGATATGGAAAAAGGTATTGAAGGTAATAATACCGGTCATGAAGAAGATGATACCAATGTTGTCTTGGGAACAGGACAAATAGATATTGCAGGCATAGTTGCAGAGGCTAAAAAATTAGGTATTGAATACATGTTTATAGAAGATGAATCTAAAAATGTGGTGACCCAAGTTCCAAAGAGCCTGACGTATTTAAAAACCTTGAAGTAAACCAACTACCAACTTGAATGCAAAACCTTCTATTTTTAATTGAATAGGAGGTTTTTTTATTTATCTATTTTTTAGAAAAACATACTAAAAAAACAATAGCAAGTAGTAGAAAGAATAAGTAGAATTCACATTTTTAATAATTCTAATATAGTTATTTAGGTTAGCTCTGTTTTGTTATTTCTTCAAAAGATTATAATATAATTATTGAAGTAAGAATCTTGTGGTTACAATAGTTATCATGCATACTACGTTATTCTTTATCAATGAATCCATTTGGGTATTTTTAATCCTTCGAAAAATCATAATGGATTAATATTAAATAAAAAATCAATATTTCAAAGATGAAAATAATTAAATATATATCGATTCTATTAATATTGATTTTTACAAATTGTGACAAAATTGAAGAGACAAATCAAATAAGTCCTGAATTAGAGTTGTCAAATGAAATAACATATTTTACCTATAAGCCTAATTCTTATATTGAAACTTCGGAATCAGACAATTGGTTGGTTATTCACAATCAAAATGGGAAGTTATTAGATTATCAAGCTTATGAAAAAGACGATATTTTAGTGTTTACCGCTCTTGATACTACTCTTATTGCAACTGAGAGTTTAGTAATAACTTCACTTACATTATCTCAGAATAATAATTCGACTATTAACAGATTACAAACTTATACCGATATTCCTATCGGTATGGACTGGAGTTTTGCAACCCATTCTGATTTTGAATTTAATAGTGCAATGGATAACTTGAAAAGTGATTATAATAACAAAAAGCTAGAAATTAATAGTTCTAAAAGTAAACCCTATTCAATTACCGTAACGAATATTCCTGGTGTAAAGAAATATAATATTTATGGCGAACAACGTGTGGTGACCGCAAATTACAATCCAATTGACTCAGATGAAATAATCCTCGAAAATATTGAACTTACCCCCAACAATAATTATTTATATTATATTGGAGATAATGAAGGAAGTCAGAAATATATTTTTTTCGAAGTTGATGAAACAACTGATCAATTAGTTTTAGACTATAATGATTATCAGAATTTCACAAGTACTTTGGAAACACAATTGCCTGAGAATTCATACTTGTTTAGTGTATCTAGAGGTTTCGAAACTAAGAGTGAATTTGGCAATAAATTTGAAATGGTAGTTGAGCTTGATTTTAATTCACCTGAAATGTCCCGAATTGGTTATATTCCAGGTTTTGACTATTATACAACTTCTTTTCATCTTACCATGAATAGCGGATATGCTTATCGATATTATGAAAAAAGTCAACTGCCTTTAGAGCAAATTAGAATTTTGGAAAAACCTACTTTCTCGGTGAAAAACCAAACTGTTTATGACTTTAGTTTTGATACAGATATAAGTTTTATTAGGTCAGGAAGTAATTGGAAATATGAAGAAAATTTTCAAGATGGAAGTTATGTCTACACCGATTGGACGGTAAACACTACAAATAAAAAAATGCATACAGTAGGTAAACTACCAGAAGAAATTATTGAAAAATATTCAAATCTTTTTTTAGATAAAATAAATTTATATTCCATTTCCCTTGAAATTCAAGGAAGAACTTACCAAAGTTTATTAGGTAATATTTTAGATTCTTCTAATGATCAACCAGATATTTTAGAAACAATCGTCCTTTTTCCTCCAGATAATTAATAGTTAAAAATCTGTATCTTGAAACCTAAATAAAATTAGAACATGTTTAAGATTAGATTTTTAGGAGTATTGATATTGTCAATTTTGATGTTTTGTGTTGGGTGTAAAGAAGAAACAAAAGATACAAGTACAACTGCCAATACAAAGAAAATTTTAGAAACTGTAATAGATTCCATAATAGAACCTAAAGTAGAGAAACCTGTATTTAAAAGCTTAGAAGGGGTTTCAGATACTACATTCGTGCGATTAGCAGACTATAGCGATGGCTTTGCGTATGACTTAAGATATGCTACAGATAATAATTTTTTGAAAGAGCAGGTATACGATTGTGGTGAATGCTATACCAGGGCAAAAACGGTAAAGGCTTTGCTAAAAGCCAATGAAGAATTTAAAAAGCACGGAGTAAAAATAAAGTTCTATGATTGCTACAGACCTAATTCTGTACAATATAAAATGTGGAAAATAGTACCTAATCCGCAGTACGTAGCAAACCCAGTTAAAGGTTCTATTCATAATAAGGGAGGAGCAGTAGATATTACTTTGGTTACACTAGATGGTGATGAAGTGAAAATGCCGTCAGATTTTGATTTTTTTGGTAAACGCGCATATCATGATAATTTTGACTTACCTCAAGAAATTTTAGATAACAGAAAGTTACTCAAGGAAACCATGGAAAAACATGGGTTTTGGTCTACCAGAACAGAGTGGTGGCACTATAATTTACAAGGAGCATCGCATGACCCTATAGCCAACTTTAAATGGGATTGCGAATAACCTTAGTGGACTACGTATGAAAAACACACTATTGTTGTTAATGCTGATTATAATGGGTAATGCCGCTGCGCAAGATACCATTATGCAATTATGGCCAAAAGATAAAATTCCTAACCAGATAAAGAGCTTAGAAAAAGAAGTACATGAGCAAAAGGAAATTTTACGAATTAGCAAAGTTCAAGTCCCTACTATTGAGGTGTATTTACCATCAAAACGAGATGCAACAGGAGAAGCAGTTTTAATTTTTCCTGGTGGCGGATATGGAATTTTAGCCTATGATTGGGAAGGTACAGATATTGCAAAATTTTTAAACAGCAATGGTATTGCTGGGATAGTGGTAAAATATCGTTTACCGTCAGATGTATCACAGATCGACAAAAAGTACGTGCCACTTATAGATGCTCAAAGAGCGGTAAAGCTTGTTCGTGCTAACGCAGAACAATTTAATGTAGACTCTGATAAGATTGGAATAATTGGGTTTTCAGCTGGCGGACATTTAGCATCTACCTTAGGAACACATTTTAATGAAAAGGTTTATGAGTCAATTGATGGTATAGATGAAGAAAGTGCACGACCAGATTTTATGGCGTTAGGGTATCCAGTAATATCATTTGGCGAAGTGACACACCAGGGTTCAAAGAATAATTTAATAGGCGAGAACCCTATGATTGATATGGTAGAGTATTTTTCGAATGAAAAACAAGTTACCGAACAAACACCACCAACTTTTTTACTCCATGCCACAGATGATACCGTAGTACCCGTAGAAAATAGCTTGTTATTCTATAAAGCGGTAAAGGATAAAGGTATTTCTGCAACGATGCATATTTACCCAAAAGGCGGTCACGGATTCGGATTAGGTTTACATGATGAGCATTTAAAAGATTGGGGTGAGCGTATGATAGACTGGATCGTTTCTTTGAGATAGTATTTCAATTTTTTGTAAAAGATAGATTCTAATCTATAGAACTTCTCTATTTTTGCAATCGGAATTTTCTGGATGTAGCCCTTCGACTCCGCTCAAGACGAACTGCACTACAGTGAATCTTAGGCAGTTGAAAAACTAGATAAAATCAGGGAGATTTTCTTCCATTGAATTTTCGGGATGTAGCGCAGTCCGGTAGCGCACTCGGCTGGGGGTCGAGTGGTCGCAGGTTCAAATCCTGTCATCCCGACAAAGCGATAAAGTGAACCATGTGAATGGTTCACTTTTTTGGTTACAAAAGTGTCAAAAACATAGTTTTTGTAAGCGATTGGAATCAAAAAAGTGAGAAGGCGATAGCCTTCACTTTGTCATTTGCAACGAGGGTTTATAAGGATTATCTAAATCCTCTTTTGTTCTGCCTATGTAAGCGATTGGAATCAAAAAAGTAAGAAGGCGATAGCCTTCATTTTGTTATTTGCACCGAGGGTTTATTAGTGTTATCTAAATCACGCTTTAATCAAGAAAACCTTAATAAAGTACGTATTTGTCTTAAATAGCATTTCATTTCTTAATTGCTTATATTTCATTAATTTAAAAACAAGTCACAAGTGTGCAATAATCACACACGATTTGTTCTTTGGATAAGAAGCCACAAATGAAAAATTTTTTCTCGTTTTTAATTCTTTTCAGTATTACTATTTTCATAGGATGCTCAAGTTCAGAAAATCAAGTAAATAATAGTTCGACAGAAGGTGCCGACGGTATTGAAACCCCTGAAAACGATGGTATGCCTAGTGAAGTCATTAATGGTGATATGCGAGATATATCGCCCAAAGAATTTGTGCTGGACATGGGCTCTGGTTGGAATTTGGGTAATACTCTTGACACTGAAGATATAGATGTAACCGCATGGGGAAATCCTATAACCACAAAGGCAATGATTGATGCAGTTGCTGAAAAAGGATTTAAAACCTTACGATTACCTGTTACTTGGCGGTTTCATACAGGCGATGCGCCAGATTATATATTAGAATCGGATTGGTTAGATAGGGTAGAAAACATAGCAAATTTTGCTTTAAGTAATGACATGTATGTCATCATCAATATTCATCATGATGATGAGTGGATTGTACCTACATATGAAAATGCACCAGCTGTAAAAGAACGATTAACAAAAACATGGACACAGATAGCCAACAGGTTTAAACCTTATGGAGACTATGTAATATTTGAAACGTTAAATGAGCCACGCCACGAAGGGTCTCCTGAAGAATGGGAAGGTGGTACTGCCGAAGGTCGAGATGTTGTAAATCAATATCACCAAGTAGGTGTTGATGCAATCCGTGCTACGAGAGGCAACAATGCAATTAGAAAAATTATGGTTTCTACTTATGCCGCAGGCACTGGTGACAATGTCTTAGAAGATTATCTAGTTCCTAATAATGATGAAAATATAATTGTATCTATTCATAGTTATTCCCCTTATTTATTCTCTTTAGCGGGTACTGATTTAACTTGGGGTTCAGACGCTGATAAGGAGCAGTTAACACAAGAATTTAATACCATTCAAGATAAGTTCGAGACCGAAGATAGGGCAGTAGTAATGGGGGAATGGGGCTCTACATTTGCAAATAACGTGGCAGATCGTTTAGCACATGCAGAATATTATGCTGAGTTATGCGCTGAGCGCGGTATTTGTCCTATTTGGTGGGACAATGGTAATGCCGATGAATTTGGTCTTTTCAATAGGAACACATTAGAATGGGTTTACCCAGAAATTGCAGAAGCTATAGTCAACGCTACGAGGTAATTTTTAGATTAATTAGCAATCACATGATAATAGAAATAACTATAATATTTCCGCAAAAGTATAGCCCATTAATTTATCACATACCTTAAAATCTTTAGATAGAGTTTTCTAGTTTAACAAGCACGTTGCTTAGTCTAACTATAACTAAGATTTTTAAGGTATTCTTGTATAATAATCAGATCTCTGTACGGGTTTGCTAACAGGTAGGGTTACGAGTTTTCGTTTAAAACGGATATGGTTCAGAACCATTACTGTTTGTATTAGTAGTTTCATTAGAGCTTTCTTTTAAAATTTAATTTCATTACTTCATATTCTTTTAGCTATTAATTTACCAAATCATATAAATGTATTATCAAATTAATTCAGTTACAGTATAATGTTTTTGGGTAGAAGAGTTGAAAAATTATAAACAAAGCCATCTTTATCTAAAGTTGATTGAACTTATAAAACCTGTAGGATTTTAGTTTCACTTGAAGTAATAAATTAGTAAAAATGTTGGATCAATGTAAATTTAATGTTAATTTTGTGTAAATTAAATTACACTGTGGTGGTATGGTTGTAACGATAAAAACCATAAACTAGCTAGCTTTGTGTTGTATATTACAGGGCGGACTACAATTTTATAACTAAGTTTTTAAATTAAACACTATATAAATTAAGTAAGGAATGAAAGCAGAGATTAAACAAGTTACCAAATCAGCTAAAAAAGTAGAAAGCCTAAAAAGCGAATTAAAGAAAGCAAAAAAGAAAAATGCTAAGAAAAGTGAAATCAAAAAAGTAAAAAGCAAGTTGAGCACTTCGGTCAAAAGGCTTGAAAACAAAAAAGCAAAACTTAGAAAGGCTTTAAAATAGTTTAGAAAAGACCGAGATGAAAATCTCGGTTTTTTTATGCTCTGTTTTTAATTCTCTACATTGTTAGATATGGAAAACCCGTCTAAATTTGCGCATAATGCTGGTCACGTTATAGGGATCCTAATATTTATCATGTTTTTATAACCTAATCATACTTAAATTGTAGTTTAAACAAATTAGACAATTGAAAAAAATTTGTTAAAAAGCATTAGATGTGGACTTCAATTTTTATTGGTATTTATGTATTACTAGCATTGTCTATAGTATTGTCGATTTTGTTATATGGGGCAAAACCAACCAAAAGTTTGGCTTGGCTTTTAACCATTTTTGCACTGCCTGTGGGTGGTATTTTTCTTTATTTATTATTAGGTCGAAATAGAAGAAGGTACAAACTTATTCAGAATCAAAAAGACTTGTTCAAAAGATTACCTAAGCCAAATGCCGAACAGAAAAATGTATTTGATGGTAAGTATGGTAAATTGATGACACTTAGTTATAAGAATTCTCATTTTCCACCAACTTCAGGTAATGATCTGAAAATTCTGAAAAACGGCAAAACAACCTTTGAAACAATATTTGAGGCATTAGAAGGAGCAAAAGTCAGAATACATATTCAATATTACATTTTTGAAGACGGGGACTTAGCTACTAGATTACTAAAACTATTTGAGGAAAAAATTGCTCATGGAGTCGTTGTTAGGTTAATTTATGATGGTATCGGTAGTTTTTCTTTAAGCAAGAAATATCTAAAGAAACTTATAGAAATTGGTGTAGAAGTATATTCTTTTCTACCATTCAAGTTTGGGAGGTATTTTTATTCCTTAAATTTTAGAAACCACCGAAAAATCATCGTTGTAGATGGCAAAGTTGCTTTTACAGGTGGTATTAATGTTTCTGATAAATATTTAAAAGGTCAAGTAGGTCTAGGTAAATGGCACGATATGCATTTAAGGCTTAAAGGTGCTTCAGCCACACAACTAGATCAAGTTTTTATGACAGATTGGTACTTGGTAAGTACACAATTATTAGAACCTATAAAACTTCCGTTTCCTGCTGAACCAGATGCCAATACTAATGAATTGGTACAAATTGTTGCCGGTGGACCAGATGATGATTTTCCGGTGTTAGAGCAAATTTATTTTTCTATGATAAATATGGCCAAGAACTATATTTATATTACCAACCCATATATTATACCAGGGCAGGCATTGGTAAGGGCATTGCAAACTGCAGCATTGAGTGGGGTAGATGTTAGGTTGCTAGTTTCTGAAAAGGCAGATAACCAGGTGGTAAGTTGGTCTGTACATTCTTATTTTGAGCTGTTTTTAAAAGCAGGTATTAAGATATATCTTTTCCCTGACGGCTTTCTACATAGTAAAATTATGGTGAGCGACGACGCCATATCTTCCATAGGTACAGCAAATTTAGATGACCGAAGCTTTGAGCAAAATTATGAGGTAAATGCAATTATGTATCATGAAAAAATGGCTAAGCTCTTAAAAGAAGACTTTTTAAATGATTGTAAAATAAGCAATGAGCTATTTTATGATGAATATATTAAAAGGTCTTGGGGCAAAAAGCTTAAAGAAGGTGTTGGCAAAGTACTGAGTCCGTTGTTCTAGATTTACTTATTCCACTTGAGAAGTAAAAACCAAATCTTGATCTTCCATCGCAACGATAATCATTTTAACGTAATCTTTAATTGCCTTATCAATATTGTTAGGCTCAGTGATTTCGATGATTCCCCTCCATATCATAGCTCTTTCTTTACCTTCACAAATGCAATATAAAGTAGTCTCTGCATGATAAATTGTATATTGGTCGTAGTAGTTGTCATCGTAATAAATACCTTGATGTTCTAAATAATCATCGTTGAATCTAGACTGGTGGTCATCCCATCTAGAGATAGATTTTACAAAGTTCTCGCGATTTTCAGACCCTATGATTTTGGTAAGTAAAATAGCGTCAAAATCCTTGTCTAAAAGACTTTGTTCCACATCGTCTAGTTCTTTTTCGGTCTTACGGGAATCGGTCAGCGAAAGGTCGAAAATGTCTATACTGCGCCATGCTTCTACATCTCTACTAGTAAATTCTTTTTGTAATTTGGTTTCAAAATCTTCTCGTGTATCATCATTTTGTGCCATACCTACAATTAGGACCTTATTGGCATTGAATATTACGATATCTGGGTTTTTCCAGTTTTCTACTAAACTAATAGAAGAACAGCCCATCAACATTAAAGAGAACAAAACAATAAACTTTTTCATGGCACAGGTATGTTTTATTTTTTTCGAAGATACTTTATACACGAACTTGTAAAAATGACTATTATCAGTTCTCTATTACAGTAAACAAGAATATAAATGCATATTAAAGAATAGGTCAATACTTTCTTCAAATTATAAATATGGCAGTTGAATCGCTATTATCTCTAAATCTTAATGCAAAAATTTGTAATAAAAAAACCGCCTATGAAGTGAATTCTTTGACGGTTTAACTTTAGACATCAATCAACCAAGGATGTCTAAAATATGTTATGATTATTTTATTTGTCTGTAGGTATCAATTCTAAAACATCTTAATGTAATGCTAGTATGGGAACATCACTATCATAACCAATCTCTTTAATTAAGGGTCTAGAGAAAACATTTCCAAAAAAGAAGTGTTTACGGTTTATGAAAGACACCATATCGCTTTCTCTACTTTCAACAAAGCTCTGTATACCTTTACCTAGATTTTTTTCGGTAAGTGTGTGAAATTGGTGTGCGGTCTCACTTAATATTAATGATAACAATTGCTTGTTGCTCTGTTGAGTTTTAGTAAGTCCTTTATTCTTTTCTAAATGTAAAATGGCAATTTCAGCATGATGCATATTAGCCAATTCTATAAGGTATCTAAATTCTGATCTTTTGTATACATCTTTATAGTCTGTAGGAAAAACAATTTCTTTAGGAGACATAAATGATACATGCTCAGGTATTGCAAGCACTGGGCATTCCCTGATTTTTTCCATTGCCATTACAGTATTACTACCAAATAACACACCTTTAGATCCGGTAGCCCCTTTTGTTCCCATAGCCACTAAATCAATGTCTTTTTCACTTATAATTTTCTTTATAGCTTCTGATAGGAAATTAGATGTAGATTCGGTATAATAATTATGCTTAAGGTTTTCTGGGTGTAAGGCCAAGGTATCTAATAGCTTCACAAAGTTTTTTTCAGAATCCTCTTTTGCTTGCTCATATACGGCGCTCCCTTCTTCTGGTATATTTAAGCTATTAGTAGTGTACTTTTCAAAACTGAATACATTTAAAAAATAAAAGTCACAGTTTAATTTGGCGTACAAATCAACAGTATATCTAATTGCGTTTAAAGCATTTTTAGAAAAATCGGTAGGTATTAAAATACGCTTGTTCATTGTTAAATGATTTAGATTGTTCTATAAATATATTGTCCAGTTAACTGAATAACTATGATAAATATCAGTCTTGTACCGGTAGAATCAGAAACGGAATAGTGGCATAGATACTTAAATCCATAATTACGGGTTCATGTAAAAAACGTTCAAAGAATTTTCTTCTATGATACGCCATTGCCAACATATTGATTTCTCTTTCAGCTATAAAATCCTGAATAACATTTGCCTTATCGGCATAGTTCCAAATCTCATCATAGCTGTGCGGTGTATTTAATAAGCAGGTATCTAATAGTTTTTGATTGGATACCTGTTTAGAAGTCATTAATTCCTCTTCATTAATATGCAGAACTGCAACTGAAGCATCTGAAATTGACGCGATATCTAACAACATAGAAATCGAATTTTTAGTACATCCTTTTTTATAATCGGTAACAAAAGCGATTTCTTCAATAGGTTTAAAGGCAATCTCTCTAGGTATGGCCAGAATGGGACATGTAGTAATAGTATTGGCAATTTGAATGGTATTGCTGCCCATAAATAATTCTTTGGCGCCTGTTTTACCTTTGTTACCCATAACTACCAAATCAATATCATGAGTATCAATCGTTTTGGATATTACACTGGCAAGACTTCCATTACTAGAAATGGTATTGAATTTGTGTATTTCATTACCCGTGTCAAGTACAATTTTATGTGCTGTTTTTGTCAAGTTTTCTTGAGATTGTTTTTCTAAAAGCTCCATCTCTTTCTTACCTGTAAATAGTGCGTTTTTTGCACTCAAAATAATATCATCATAGGCATGAACTATATGAAATGTGCATGCTGTTGATTCAAAAATTTGGGTAGCATAAAAAAGCGCGTTATAGGCTTTATTAGAAAAATCTGTTGCTACAAGAATGTTTTTGGTTTTCATAGTTATTATTGTGGAATTACTAAAAATGGCACTGTTACATGAAAGCCTATTTTCTTGATTACAGGCTCAATAAACAAACGTTCTAAAAAGGTATGCTTGTTTTGTACCATGACTAATAAGTTTATTTTTTGCTTTATCTGAAATTCATTTATGGCCGCAATAATCTCATTACATTTAACTTCATGGAAAAATCCGCTCTCAGATAATACTTTACTCAATTGTTTTTTATTATTTTCCTGAGTAGGAGTAAGAACATCCCCAGTATCAACATGCATTACATTTACTTGCGATACGTGAGAATTGGTGATCTTTAATAATTGTGCCAAACTTTTTTTATCTAATGACACTTCAAAATCATTTGGGAAAAGTATTTGCGTAGGTGCTTCGTATTCAAATTTTGAAGGAATGACCAAAACTGGACATTTAGAATTTTTGATAACGTGCACTGTATTGGTACCTAACAAAATTTCTTTGGCACCTGTAGCGCCTTGGGTTCCCATTACAACAATATCTATACCCTCGGCTTCCACCGTTCTGGTAACTTCACTAGAAAGCACGTTTAGCGCAGAATGGGTAATGAAAGTATGTAAAGGATTATCAAATTCTTTTAGTAATTTCTCTTTGAGGTTTTCAAGGTTGTCTTGAGAATTCTGCTGTACAAGATCTCCAAGACCTATTTGCGCCGGACTCCCCATTAAATATTCGGTATGGTAAACAGGTGGCATATAACTATTCAGAAGATAAAAAGTACATTTTATATCTTTATATAAAGTGAGTCCGTAACGTATTGCTGTTAAGGAGTTTTGAGAGAAATCTGTGGGAAATAGAATACGTGTCATAGTACTGTCATTTGATGAATTAAAATTAGGTACTGTAGATTACAAATAGTATGATATTGGTCATTAGTAGTTCTTTTTTTAATAGCTAGTATTAAGAAGCAAATACAAAATCGATGTAAATGAAATTTAGAAAAAGTATAGGTTCGACTACCCCTACATTGGTTTATTTTTATGCACCTTGGTGTGTACCTTGTAAATTATTAAGACCAGTTGTAGACCAAGTGGTTGGGGAGTTCGGTGAAGCAATACAAAGCATTGAAATAGATGTAGAAATTGAAAAGGGAAAAGTAAGAAGATATAAAATTAAAGGTGTACCGACCTTAATACTTTTTAAGAACGGTACACCTCTTTGGCGGCATACAGGTGTAATGCCAATCGAAGATATTAGAATAGCCATAAAAGAGCATATGTAATGCTTAAGCTATTCAGTATTATTCGTGTATGACTAAGAATGGCACTTTCGTGTGATAGCTTATTTTTTCAACAGTCGGTCTAAATAGAATACGCTCTAAAAAGTTTAGATTTTTTGCGACCATTATGAGCATATCTAGATCTCTACTTTCTGTAAAACATTGAACAGATTCATCTATATGTTTCCCTGTAACTTCGTGAAAGGTGCATTCCATTTCCTTATAATAATCTAGGAATAAATTTTTAATTTTTAGTTGATTAGCACTTAGTTCTTCACCTTTACTAGAAACATATAGCAATCGTAAAGCAGATTTTTTTAGCAGGATGATATCTTTGATGGTATCAAGTATTCTAACGTCGTATGATAAATTTAAATCGGACGGAAAACCTACTTCTTCTACTTTATCATAAGTAGCATCCTCTGGTACAGCTAATAATGTACATGGTACTTTTGTAATAACATTACCTGTATTACTACCCATAGCCACAGATTGAAGACCAGAGGCCCCTTTTGTACCCATTATTATAAGTTCAATACTCTTTTCTTTGACAAAATCTTTAAGCTGATCAGTTAAAAAGCCATAGATAGCTTTAAAATGAAATTCATGCTTAACGTTTAGTGGTAGTTGTTCTATTTTTTTACTAAGAGCTTTAAGTTGTTCTCTACTCTCTGCCAATATTGAGGTCTCTAAAATTTCTGGAGATACGTACATCGCAGCTTCTCCACTAGCAGTTGTATTAATGGCATTAACGTGAACAATATGAAAATTACAGTGTGTTTTCTGGTAAAAAGAAATTCCGTAAACCAATGCGTTCCAAGCGTTATCTGAGAAATCTGTAGGTATTAGTATATTTTTCATTGTAGTAGTTTAAATATTAGAAAAGATGACCTGTTACTGGGGTAAGAATAAAACCGGAATTTTTGAATGAAAAGCGATTTTTTTTACAACAGGTTCGCCTATAACATTCTCCCAAAAAGTATGTTGATGGCGTAGTATGGTCAAGAAGCTTGAATTTTTCTCTTCAGCATACAGGTCAATACTCTTAGAAATATTGATTTCAAAAGGTATGTTCTTAAATTTAATATCGAACCCGGTTAATCGTTCCTTTAAAACTTCTTTATGTGCCTCTTGATGATCATTTAAAATGAATTCTATAGCCACATGCACTATTTCAATATTGGCATTCCAAAGCTTACTAAGCTCGATAATAGGGTCAAATAAATTTTTGGTGTAGGGTGCGCTAAAATCAGTTGCGAAAAGTATTGACTTTAGGCTTTGAAAATTAAAACCGGTCGGTACCACAAGAATGGGAATGCTTTTTATTAGATTTAATACTTTTACCGTGTTACTACCTAAGAAAACTTCTTTGGCACCAGTGGCACCTTGTGTACCCATAATTAGCATGTCGATATCATTTTTGTTCAATACAGACTCCACTGCGTCTTCTAAATTTCCTGGTTTTGATAACGTCGTAAATTGGTGCTTTGCGTTTTTGTGGTTTTTTTCTAGATATGAGAGCACCTCTTGGAGTTCTTCTACAGAATATTTTGAAAGCGAATCATATATAACACCCATCCTTTGTTGGCTTTTGGAGCCCATTAAATTTAAAGGTGTTGGTTCATAAGCATGCAGTAAGTAAAAATGACAATCTACTTCTGTGTACACTTTTAATGCAGTAAAAATGGCATTCCATGCATTATCTGAGAAATCTGTTGTAATCAGTATCTTTTTCATAGTAGAATAACTTTAATTAGCGGGGTAGATTTTGCATTACCATAAACGGAATAGTAGATGAAAGACCCATTTCATCAATAGTGGATTGGTATAGTAAATCTTCTAAAAAAGAATGTCTTGAGTTAACCATTACTAGTAAATCTATATCATGCTCTTTTATATATTCGGTAATCGCATGTGCCCTGTTCTTGACACCGGTTCTTGTAAATGATAATCTAGCATGGGGTAAAGATTCTTCTAAGAATTTTTTGTTATCTAGTTGTCTAAGACTTAAATCTTCAAAGTCAGAGATGTATAAACTAATAACCTCTGCTTTGAACTCTCCTGCCATAATATCCAGTAGTTTTAATTCTCGACGTTTATAAGGAAGCATGTAGTTACTTGGAAATAGTATTTTCTTAGGTTGGTTATAACTATATTGATCGGGTACAGCCAAAACCGGACATTTCACGTACTTAAATACTTGCACGGTGTTACTGCCAAAGGTGATTTTAGAACTGGCGGTTTTACCTTTGGTACCCATAATTATTAAGTCGATATTTTTTGAATCGGCAAAATCGTTAATGGCATCAACCAGAGATTCAAAAGATGAAATTGCCTCGTATTTATGAAGCGGGTTATGTGTTTTTGTTTGCGTATCCGCAACAAGCTTCTGTAATTTATTCTCAGATTCTTCAGCAATACTATTTTTTTGTTTGTCGAATGTATCCTTGTCTACATTATGATATGGTCCATATACTTCATCTGCATATGCATGTATAAAATAAAAATTGGTACGCTCACACTTAAAAATATTAAGGGCATATGCAATCGCGTGATCAGCATTGCTCGAGAAATCTGTAGGAATGAGAATATTTTTCATAGCTTTCTTTTATTGATACTTAAAAGTATTGGAGGGTATGAAAAAAACCTATGATAAATATCATAAGCAGTAAAAGCAAATCATAAGTTTTGCTTTTTAGTAGCTGATTTTCAATATTTTAACAAAAAGAAAGACAATCGTAAATCTAGATGAAGATAGTATGGGTAATATATTGTCGTATACAGTTTCATTATATTTTTAAAAAACTTGAGGTCGTTAATAGCCATTTTCATAATGACAAGTTTTATTTTTGAAAGCAGTACCTTAAAAAATAGCATTTATGACCATTCATAATTTAGGAGACCAAAATTCAGTTCTCAACCAGTTTATTTCAGAAATACGCGATGTAAAGATTCAAAAAGACCCTATGCGATTTCGTAGAAATATAGAGCGTATAGGAGAGGTACTCGGTTATGAATTCAGTAAAGAACTATCATATAGTTCTAAAAATATAGAAACTCCGCTTGGTAATAAGACCATGCATTTAAGCCAAGATCAAGTAGTTATATGTTCTATATTAAGAGCAGGTTTACCATTGCACCAAGGGCTTTTAAATTATTTTGATGCGGCTGAAAACGCATTTATATCAGCCTATCGTAAACATAAAAACAACGAAGATGATTTTGAAGTTGTAGTCGATTATTTTGCTGCACCTTCTTTAGAAGGTAAGGTTCTTGTACTTACAGATCCTATGTTAGCAACAGGCAGAACCTTAGAAAATGTATTGGAAGGTCTACAAAAACATGGTACGCCCAAACAAATTCATATTGTCTCTGTTATAGGCTCTCAGCAAGGTATTGACTTTGTAAAAAGTGTTTTCCCAACCGATACTCACTTATGGATTGCCGCAGTAGATCCAGAATTGAATGCTCGCGGTTACATTATACCGGGTATAGGCGATGCTGGTGATTTAGCATATGGCGAAAAGCTATAATCATACTTTTTTCTTAGCGCGTTTTGCTGCTTTTACAAATTCGTACCAAAGAACGGAGATGGCACCTATAATAATGGTCAAACCTAACTGAGATAGCGTTAGACTTTCAAATTCAAAAAAGATGGCTAACACAGGTATATAGATTATCGCTAATGAAAGAATGATCGTTAAACCTATAATTAGCGGAACCAAATTATTTTTGTATTTCAAGGTTGTAAATATGGAATAATAGAAAGAACGATTGACTAAAGTCAAAAAGATATTGGCGACTATTAACACCGTAAAAACCATAGTTCTAGTCGTATTCTCAGAGAACCCAACAGCCACTGTATATTGATAAATTACTAATGCACCCATAGTTATTGCTAAACCCTGTATAACACTGGTAGTTAATTCTTTATAGTTAAAGAAAGTAGTTGAAAAAGGTCTCGGTTTTTTGAACATGAGGTTCTTCTCTAGAGGTTCATTTTCAAAAATGATAGAGCATGTTGGTCCCATAATCAATTCTAAAATAATAACATGGGAGGGTGAAAATATATTTGGATAGATCCACCGTAACGCCAAGGGTATAAATACAGTAAGAATGATGGGTATGTGTATAGAGATGATATACTGAATTGCCTTTTTTAAGTTGGTGTATATTTTTCTACCCATGGCAACGGCATCTACCATTCTAGATAGGTCATCATCAACCAAAATAAGGGATGCCGCTTGCTTGGCAATTTCGGTGCCTTTTTTACCCATGGCAATACCAATATGTGAAGCCTTTAAAGCAGGGCCGTCATTTACACCATCACCGGTCATGGCAACAACTTCATTGTTTTTCTTTAATGCATTTACAATTCTCAGTTTCGCATCGGGGAACATTCTATAGAATACGTTGATGTGCTTTACTTTTTCTTGTAATTCGGTATCTGTTAGTTGCATTAACTCATCGCCAGAAATACATTTTTCGTATCCTTTAAAATTGATTTGTTTGGCGATTGCCATAGCGGTATTAGCATTATCACCAGTAACCAGTTTCACTTGTATGCCAGCACTATCAAAGTCCTTCAAAACTTGTGAGATGTTTTCTTTTGGCGGATCATAGAAGGCGATAATTCCCTTAAAATCAAATTTAAAATCTTGTTGTTCTTTTGGGTAATTTTCTCCTTCAAATATCGCCATGCCCACGGCAAGCATTCTAAATCCGTCTTTACCTAATTCGGTAAGTGTGTTTTGTATCATTTCAATTTCAGAAGTAGTAAGATTGGCTACTGCTATAATAGCTTCAGGCGCACCTTTAGCGGCAATAATTTGGTTGCCCTCATCATCCTGGAAAACATGGGTCATCATTGGCGGTTTACCACCTAAGGCGTATTCATGAACCATTTTATAATTGGGGCGCTCATCGTTATCTGTTAAGGTACCATATGCATTATGTATTGCAATTTCCATAGGGTCAAATGGTATTGGTTCACTTGCCCACATAGAAGTAGTTATAAGTTCTTTTTCATTATCGCCTAAAATATCTTTAGTGTTTACTATGTTACCGGTCTTTAATGTGAACAGTTTGGCTAAAGCCATTTTGTTTTGGGTAATAGTACCCGTTTTATCAGTACAAATAACAGTTGCGCTACCTAAGGTTTCAACGGTCTTCATCTGTTTTACGACGATTCCCATTTTCATTAATCGCCACGCGCCTAATGCCATGAAAGTGGTAAATGCTACAGGAATTTCTTCAGGTAAAATACTCATGGCTAAGGTCAATGCCTTTAGTAAACTGTCTAGTACAATACCAGAACGCAGGTAATTTATTCCCCAAACGAGTAGAAATACAACGCCGCCCAAGATGGACATTAATTTCACGAAGTTGAAAATCTTCAGTTCCAAAGGTGTTTTTTCTTCGGTGATGTCTTCAAGGCTTTTGCCTATTTTTCCCAGTTTGGTTAAGTTGCCAATTGCTGTAATTTGGGCAATTGCCAATCCGCTAGCAACGGTACTTCCTGTAAAAATTAAATTATCTGTACTTGTGGCGTCCTTATATACAGAAAGTGATTCGCCGGTTAATATGGATTCATTTACAGAAAAATCATTTGAGTGAACTATAACGCCATCGGCAGAAATGGTAGTGCCTTCTTCAACCATAAGAAAATCACCAACAACAATATCTTGACTATCAATTTCTACAACGGCACCATTACGTATGACCTTGCTTTTTGGGTGGGTAAGGTTTTCGAGATTTTCTAGAGCCTTTCTACTTCTAGAATCTTGAAATAGCGATATGGAGCCAACAAGAACAATGGCAGAAGCCAAAAAAACGCCATCACCATAATTACCGGTTATGAAATATATAGATGAAGCTATGAGTAATAATATGACCATGGGCTCTTTAGCAATACTTTTTAGGGCATTTAAAAAGCTATTTTCTTTTTTGTAATTAAAAGAATTTACACCGTGTTTTTCTTTAGAAGCATCAATCTGTTGGTCTGTGAGTCCGGTAATTCCAAAGTCGGTAGGGTTGATCATATTATTGTTTTTCGGTACTAATTTGTAAAAGGCATATCAAGTACTAAGGTATCTGAAATCTTTAGGGAAGTCACTGATATTTATCATATGATTTACGCCTATAAGATTGCAATTTTATAGTGTAATAACCTTAAAAATAAACTATTATGGAAACTGCCATGAATGATATAAGAATAATAATGAAAGAAACGTATTCTAAACTGGTCTCTTATAAACGAAAAGAGAATAGAGAATCTTTCAATACAGAACTATTAAAGGTACTCCCTCAAATTTACAGATATGTGTCTAAAAGGTTGAATAGTGCCATTGCAAATGGAAAGTTAAATAAAGGTATGTTTAACCCCAGCGATTTTACAGATCAACTTTTTATAGAAGTGTATGATAATATCGATGATATAAAAAGTGAAAATGAATTGCATGTTTTTCTATTCAAAAAAGTAGATGAGCTATTAGAGGATAGTTTGGTAGAGGAGGAGTTTGATCATGTATTTTTTGATAATATAGATACCTATTCCAAACCAGAATGGGATGCCATGGAAGAAAATTATACACAAGACGCCGATGGTGACTTTTTACTTTTAGATGAGATGGATGATAAGTCTTTAGATAAAAGCAATTATTCTCTTAATCATGTATTTATAACCGAGGAAGAAAAGAAATTGGCAGATAAGTTAGATGCTACATTAGATAAAGAACGTATATATAACCATGTACAATTAATATTAGATAAAATGAACCTGCCAATGAGAACGGTATTTGAACTCTTTACTAACGAGGGTTTAACTACAGAAGAAATAGCGTACATACGTAAAACAACCCAAGAACAGGTAGAAGAGTTGTTGGCATCTGCAAGACAACTGCTTAAGAATAGTTTCGAGAAGAGATTTCTTATAGATAGCAATTAAGATTGCAAAAACTCTAAATAAATTCGGGAGTTTTTATAATATTCTAATAGTGATTATTACGGTTTTTAGATATCTGCTTTTCTTGATTTACCATTCATTTCGTTAATATGAATACGAAAAACAATTGGTTTATCTTGATTATCAATTTTTGCAGAAAATTCACTGATGTATTTCGGATGTTCTCCATACTTATCTAAGATAACGTTCTTGACTCCCTCAGAAAATTCATGTAGCATATGCTTGGCGTCAATACGCGAAAGTTCTTCAAAAGTGCCTTGAACTAAAACCGATTTCCATTTTGCGATAGAGACGATTTCATCAATAAACAAACAAACAGCTGTATTTTTTCTCATTTCTTGAATCTTATGACCTTCAGAAGAATAGCTTGTAAGAGTATTTGTATCTGAATCGTAGAAATAGTTAATAGGTACAATATGTGGGCATCCACCAGAAATATAGGCGAGTCTACCAATGTAGTTTAGCTTTAGTAATGCTACACATTCCTTTTCATCTAAATTTCTTCTCATGACCTTATTGTTTTTTGTTGATGCGATAAAAGTATAAATGATTGAATTAGTGATACATGATATTCGTCAGTAGTTGAAAAGCTAAAGTGAACTACGAATTCTAGTTCATAGCCAACGAATACTAAAAGGCACCCATTTTACGAGTAGTTCGCAGTTAGATTTGACTTCAAATAATAATAATCTAAAACTACGATCATGAAACTACTTTACACCTTTTTACTGTGTTGCACCATCTTCACAGGCTTTTCTCAAGATAATGAAAGTCCGTATTTATTGGTATCTACAGAAGATGCGGTTATTCCTTTAAAATCTTCAAAAACAGAAGTTGAAATATCTGGTACTATTGCTCATGTTAGGGTAACGCAGGTATATCAAAATAAGGGAGCAGAGGCAATAGAAGCTAAATACATATTTCCGCTTTCTACACAGGCAGCGGTGCATAAAATGCAGATGACTATTGGTAACCGTATTGTAAATGCCAAAATATTTGAAAAGCAAGAAGCCCAAAAAGTATATGAAACGGCTTTAAGCGAAGGCAAGCGAGCAGCGAAGTTAGACCAAGACAGACCCAACGTGTTTAAAATGAATGTGGGTAATATTATGCCTGGCGATGAAATTGCCATAGATATCTATTACACAGAAATATTGGTGCCTGTAAATGGGGAATATCAATTTATAGCACCAGGTGTTGTGGGTCCAAGGTTTACTGGTGAGAGCACTCAAAATGAAGAGAGTTTCAATATGCCATACACGGCAAAGGGTATTGCAGATAGTTTTGATTTTGATATGACGGTAACCTTGAATGCGGGTATGATCATTCAGAATATAAATAGCACTAGTCATAAAGTAACCGTAAAGCATCCTAATGCGAAAACAGCAGAAGTCTTTTTATCCGAGGATAATATAAATCCGTCGAACAGAGATTTCATTTTAAATTACAACCTAAGAGGTAACCAGATACAAACGGGATTGTTGATGTATGAGGGCGAAGACGAGAATTTCTTTACCTATCAAATGGAGCCAAGTAAAAATGTGGAGTTAGAAGATATTCCGTCACGTGAGTACTTGTTTATTGTAGATGTATCTGGTTCTATGAACGGATACCCTTTAGAAGTTTCAAGACAATTAATGCGAAACCTACTTTGCAATTTACGAATGAGCGACACCTTCAATGTTCAGTTATTCGCATCTAGTTCAACTGTTTTTAGCCCCACACCGGTAGAATCGACCGAGCAGAATATTGAAGCAGCCATTCGTTTTTTATCCGATGGTCAAGGCGGTGGTGGCACCCAATTATTAGGTGCATTACACGAGGCATATAAATTACCTAGAAAAGATATGGGAAGTGCCCGTTCTATGGTCATTATCACTGACGGCTATGTAAGTGTAGAAAAAGAAGCTTTTGAGCTGATCAGCTCAAATTTGGATAAAGCCAATGTATTTACATTCGGTATCGGTTCTAGCGTCAATAGGTATTTAATAGAAGGTATGGCAAAGGTTTCTAATAGTGAATCCTTTATTGCAACGACATCTGAAGAAGCGGCAGAAGTAGCCAAAGACTTTGCTAAATACATTTCTACACCATTATTAACACGAGTAAAAATAGAATCAAAAGGCTTTGATATGTATGACCTAGCCCAAAAGAGTATACCAGATGTATTTGCGGCAAGACCAGTAGTTATCCATGGAAAATATAGGGGCAAGGCAGAAGGGAAAATTATAGTAACCGGCTATCAAGGTAAAAAGCGATTTAGAGAAGTGTATAATGTATCTGATGGGCATTTAAGTAAGCAGAACAAAGCATTACGTTACTTATGGGCAAGAAAGAAAATAGCGGAGTTAGATGATTATAAAAACTTGTTCAATGAAGACGTAAAAGGTGAGGTAGTTGCTTTAGGGTTAAAATACAACCTACTTACCAACTACACTTCTTTTGTAGCGGTAGATGAAGCCATAGTAAATGAGGACGGCTCATTGACCAAAGTGAAGCAACCGTTACCAATGCCTAACAATGTAAATAATTCAGCCGTTGGTGCAGAAGCTGAGGTAAAAGAGAGTAGCAAATTTAAACGCACATTTACCATAGATTTTGAAAACGAAATAGAGAAGAATGTAAAAAGACAATTGACGATGGAGTTCAAAGTGATGTATACCAAACTAATAACCGAGTACTTAAAAAAGTATGAAAGCTTACGCATAAAATTCAATGAACAAGGCAAGGTGATACGTGTAGAGAAACTAGAAAATGGTAGCTGGACAATTGATAAAACTATGCAATCAGAATTGGAGAAAATCAGTTTAAAATCCGTTAAAAAAGAAATGACGTTAACGTTGAAAAAATAGGTAGTTAGTTTTTGTTAGTTGGTTCTCCGAAAGGAGGAGGAGACCTGTGAGATTTGTAAAATCTTGCAGGTTTTTCTTTTGTAATAAACTCAATAAAGAACAGGTGCAGAATAAATAATTACAGCATATTCAACGAATTCTAGATGAGGTGCTACGAATACTAGAACACCCTCTTAAGAGCGCTGTCTCTACTGTAATTTAGTAGTGTAGAAAGAAAACAACTAAAAATAACAGTATGAAAAATTTAATCTTATTCGCCTTTTTATTCAGCATTTGTATCACCAATGCACAGGAGTTTCAATTAACGGATACCTACGATATTACAAACCAAAGAAGTAGTGGTCAAGAAGAGGAAGACACCTGGTTGGTAGATATAATCGAATCAAACAATCCAGAGCGTCTTGTGGCAACATTATCTATCTCAGATTTCGGTTTATTAGATGAAATACGCATCTCGGTTTTAAGTAATCCGGATTTAGAAGATATCAATGAAATCTTAAAAGTAACACTAGAATATAACGCTTGTTGTTCAAGTACAGAAGAGTACTATTATTTGGTAAGTAATGACAATGATTTTATCGCGTTGCCAAGTATAAAAAATGAGTATGCCTACGAACCTATTTTAGACATACACTACATTTTTCCTAACCAATTATTCGGTAAAGAAGGAACCATTTTAAGAGCAGCATTAGAATACACAGAAACAGCTACTATTAAAGACATTAAAGTACTTAGAAGCATCGCCTGGAACGACGATGATTTTGATACTGAAGACGCTATAACAGCAATTAATTATTAATAACCCTTAAAATTTAGAATTATGAAAAATTTGAAGAAAAGTGCCTTATTCCTATGCTTATTTGCATTTGTAAACATGTTCGCCCAAAGTATAGAACAAGTAGAATTTGAAGTGATGGATAAAGATATTCCTGCAGAAGAACTGACTTATGAGTATTTATTGGCTCACAAAGTATTTCTTCGTGAAAAGCCATCTGTTAGAAGTAAAAAAGTAACACTTCTAGATATTGGAACTAAAATGGTACTGTGGGAAAAAAGCATGTACTCTAAAGAAATAGATGGCATCAATAGTCACTGGTACCGAGTAACTACAGGCAATGAAACCGGATGGGTTTGGGGAGGTATGATCGCTCAAAAATCTTTTGGGAGTATTGCAGACAACCAAGTGAAGTTTGTGTACGGTTATGAAAGTAGCGCCAAAAACGAATCAGGTATTACAGAAGTAAAATACCAATTACGTGCCTTTAAAAACGGACAACAATTAGACAAAATGGTGTTAGATAGTTTGGCTGCGATTCCGGTTCATATTGAAAACCACGGTAGTTTAGGTTTGTTCAATGTAGAAGATGTGATTACGGTAGATTTAGCTGATAAAGACACAGGTTACCAAGTAGGTAAAAGCTACCTATTTTGGAATAATGGTAGATTCAAGAAAGTGGCGGATTTAATAGATTATGCAGACACCAATTACTTAAAGACCGAGTCTTTTGTTTTTCCGTCGGATATGCAAGGCGTTAAGAGTACTATTTTACTGAAAACGACCATTACAAAAAACATCAAAACACTTGATGATGCATTGGCTCAAAACAACGTAGAATTCATTACCACTTCGTATGTATGGAATGGCTCTAAGTTGACCAAAAAAGAAGAAGTTCGTGAGATTAAGGATGATGCTTTAGTTAGTATAGACTTTTAAAAAATAATTATGAATAAGTGTTTAATTATAGTATTGGTTAGTGTGCTAATGCTAGGTAGTAAGAAGCCGTTTTCGCAACAGTCGGAGGCGGCACTTGCTTCACCTACCAAAAAAGAAATGGTACAAGAAGCTATTGTTTTTATTGCTGGTTTTGATGAAGGTGATAACACCTATTATAGCAATGCCAAGCAGTATTTTGAAAAACAAGGAATGCCAATTGTAGATAGCTTATATGCTATTGATGAGATTGTAGGTTATTTAAATAATGCAGAAGAAAATCAAGTACGTTTTAAAGAAATACACATTGTAAGTCATAGTAATGCCTGGTTGGGCATGTCGTTGAAAATCAGGGAGAATGGTGAGCGTATTACGGAGAAAAGTTTGCAGAATGCCATTCGTGCGAATAGCATAGAAACAATTTGTAATGATGTTACCAGTGGCTCTAAAATCATATTTCATTCGTGCGGATTAGGGGAAAATCAACCCTTACTTCAAGAATTGAAAAATACGTTTAAAGTAGAGCAAGTAGTGGCGTCCTCATATTTTAATGTATTCGGCGGTAAATATGCCGATCATTATTTGGCAAAGCCTTATTACGGCTACTATCCAACAGCAGAATCTTTGGGTCCTGCGCATCTTGCAAAAGAGTTTCAACAAGAATATCCTGATGTAGCTATCGATTGGTTTACGGCATTAAAGACAAGACAAGAAACTTCATTTGGTAAAGCCTATAGTTTTAAATTCAATATACCGGTAGATTGGGAATTTACTTTTGACAACACAAATGATATACCTACTTTAGAAGACAAAGAAGCAATAATGGATTGGATATCAGAATCTCCAGAAATGGCTGAGGTATTGTTTAAATTGAACATTCCGATAGAAAAATTCCGTTGGAGAAGCAGTGTAAAAGGCAATACACTTAAAATTAAAGGTAAAACGACTGTACTCTGTGTATTGGCACCTATTTTGCAGGCTAATGATACTAGTGAGTACCAAAATACAAACATACGAGACCCGTCATTGTATCAAATATTATAGGCAATATAACGTTAGGTAATTACTTAAAATAGAACACATATTTGAATCTGCTTAGAACATACGTCTTATTGGTATTTTGTTTTTTTGAAACAATGCACTTAGCTGCGCAAAATAGCCAGTTACGAGCATATACCATTGCAGATGGTTTACCGCAGTCTCAAGTATATGATATTGTACAAGATGAAATGGGTTATCTATGGCTAGGAACCCAAGGTGGCGGATTGGCAAATTTTGTCGGAGAAACATTTGAAGTATGGAATGAAAGTGATGGATTACTTTCTAATTATATTGATGCCTTATATACCGCAAATGACTCTCTTTTTGTGGGAACAAGAAAAGGACTTTCCATAAAAATAAAGAACAACTTTGTAAATTTTAATTCCCCACAAATTCTTCAAATCTACACTACTGGAAATGTGCTGTATGTGGGTACCAAAAAAGGACTCTATAGCTATTCTAAAAACAAAGAATTAAGTAAGGTTGTTATCAATCCTGAAATAGATGCTAGCGAAATCAATTCCATTCTTTTTGATGGAAATGACTATTGGTTAGCAACCAATAACGGGCTATGGAAACTGAATGAATTAAGCGATTCAGCAACAGAAAAAATAAAATTAGAAGTCAATAACTTCAAGTCCGTTATTGCACATCAAAACAAAATAATTGCGGCGACTTTCGATGACGGTATTTTTATCATTGATCAAGAAATTAACGATGACAAGTTTCTAATGTCAGAACCATCGCGTATCAATTCCATGTCAATCCAAAATAAAGATGAATTATGGATAGCAACTGATAATGAGGGAATTGCGATTGTAGAAACGAATAAATTCGCTGAGGTCAAGCAACTGAATACAGCTAGTGGTTTGGCAACTCCGCATATACGTAAGGTAGTCAAAGATGACAATGGCAATTTATGGATTGCAACATCTGGTGGCGGATTTTACAAGTACTTTCAGAATAATTTTAAGCACTATAATCAAAGATCAGGTCTTAAAGGAAATCGGGTTTATGCCGTGCATAATGCTGCAGACGGATTATGGTTTTCCACATCAGAAGCTGGTTTGGCAAAAATAGATTCTTCGGGTATTCATTCCTTACCAAGTAAGGGTACTTTTTTCGATGTCAAAATTAAGACAATCGATAGCGATTCAAAAGGCAATATTTGGGCAGGATCAGACAATAGAGGGCTTTTATTTCGAGAAACTAAAATGGTCGATAGTTTGGTTTTTTCCTCTAGTGAAACCTTTTTGATACAGATAGATACGGTTTCCGTAGAAAGAACCACCAATCATATCATTGATGAAAGCAAAGGTTTTCCGTCAGATTGGGTACGTACCGTAATTGCCGAAGATGATTATATCTGGGCGGCAACCTATGCCCACGGTATTGTGAAATTCAATTACTATTCAAATAATGACAGCCTTGTGGTTAGAAAAACCTTTTCTAAGCGAAGTGGTATTACCGATATGCTGATAAAAGGCATGGTAAAAGCACCAGATGGTAATCTGTGGTATTCCACACAAAATGGTCATTTAGGATATATAGAAAATAACAAGGTGACCAGTATTGAAACCGGTTTAGAGCAACAGACCGCAGTTAATAACATTTTGTTTCATGACGATACTATTTTCTTAGGTACATCGGGTAAGGGTATTTGGTATGCAAATAGCACAAACCCTGTAAATTTTCAACAATTAAAAGGAAACAAGAATTTGTCTTCTAATAACATTTATCAGCTCATTTTCGATGACCAAGGGTACATGTGGGCAGGTTCCGAAAGGGGAGTGGATAAAATAGAATTAAATCCTGATAACGAAATTTTAGACGTCTATCACTTTGGTAGAAATGACGGGTTTTTAGGAATAGAAACCTGCATAAATGCCGTAGATAAAGATGACTTTGGAAATCTATGGTTTGGTGCCATTTACGGATTGACTAAACATGTGCCTAGTGAAAGCAAAAAGGCATCTTTACCGCCAACAGTTTATTTTACGGGAGTAGAAGAGCGGTATAAAAGTATAGATTCTATAGTTCTAAAAGACTGGACAAATAGTAACAAGGTGTTACAATTAACGCCCGAACAAACGCAACTAGGTTTTTCATTCAGAACGGTAGATGTGGATCACCCAAATGAAATTGAGTACAGAACACGATTAGATGAAACGGAGTGGAGTCCGTGGGTAAAAGAGAACAAGCAAAATTTTGCGGGTTTGGCTTATGGATCTCATAATTTTCAAGTACAATCTAGAAATTACAGATGGCAAGAAAGTGAACCTATAAATTTCGGTTTTTTTATTGATAGTCCGCTGTATAAAAAAGACTGGTTTCAATGGTCAGTTTTAGCATTGGCAATTGTTGTATTGTTAGGTATAGGATGGTATTATATTCGTAAGATAAAAGCTAAGAACAAAGCGGAGCAAGAACGGTTGAAAACACAGAATTACCTGCTAACCTTAGAGCAGAAAGCGCTTCAATTACAAATGAATCCGCATTTTATATTCAATGTGTTGAATGGAGTAAAAGCGATGGCAGGCAGAAAGCCAGAAAAGATGGATGCCACCATAAACAGCTTCGCCATATTATTGAGAGAAACACTACAGAATTCTAGAAAAGAACATATTAATTTAGACCAAGAAATTAAGGCGTTGCGGCATTATGTAGAAGTAGAGCAGTTAATGGCTCAGAGACCTTTTGAGTATACAATTGATGTTCAAACCAACCCCGATGCAGAAGAGATATTGATTCCGCCAATGTTAATTCAGCCATTTGTAGAAAATGCAATTAGACATGGTATATTGAAAGGCGATAAACCGGGCAAACTTGAGATAGGTTTTAGTACTAGCGAGACCCATTTACAATGTAGTATTATTGATAACGGATTAGGTATTTTCAAATCTCAAAGCGAAAAGCCAAAAACAGACCATCAATCTATGGCATTGACCGTTACCAAAGAAAGGCTAGAATCAATTGCAGGTACCAATACCCTGCATATCAGTGAAATCAAAAATGAAGATGGTAGTATTGAAGGTACCAAGATTACTTTTAAAATACCTTTACTAACAGATTATTAAACACCTATGCATACAGCGATAATAGTAGAAGATATGATTGACGCGTTAACCCTTTTAAAGAAGGATATTGAGACGCAACACCCAGAAATTGAAATTATCGCAACGGCCCAGAGTGTAGTGGAAGCCGCCAAGGTACTGCGTAAGAATCAGCCAGATATTCTGTTTTTGGATATTATGTTGGGTGATGGTACGGGCTTTGATATTTTAGAGATTTTTCCGGATTTAAAATCCAAAATCATATTCGTAACTGCAAGTGATGAATTTGCAATTCGTGCTTTCAAGTTTGCCGCAATCGACTATGTATTAAAACCTTATTCAAATGCCGATTTAAGCCTAGCCATTTCACGAGCAAAAGAGCAGTTACAACCCAATAAAGAACGTTTACAGATTTTAAAGGAAACTATTGCAGCGCCAGAGAAAAAGCCGAACAAGATTTCGCTACATACGCTAGATCAAATTATCATTGTCAGTTTAGATGATATAATAAGGTGTGAATCGGATAGTAATAACACCATTTTTCATCTTCAAGACAAACGCAAGATATTTGTAACAAAGACCTTAAAGTACTTCGCAGAACTTTTAAGTAGTCACGATTTCGTACGTGTTCATCAAAGTCATTTGGTCAACTTGCAATGCATCAGTGCCTATATAAAAACCGATGGAGGTTATTTAATGTTGAAGAATGGAGAGAATGTTCCTGTTTCTGTTCGTAAGAAAACTGAGATTATTGAGATTTTAGATAAGATGCATAGGTAGGGGGAATTTTAAACTATTGAAAACTAATATGGATAAAAATCAAAAAGACAAATATTTTAAAAAGGTTAACACCAATATTTCTAAATATGGATATAACACAACATATGTTATGGAGAAAATTGGATTTACTCCTTTTGGTTATTCAACTGGGATTTACGAAAATTTCAATATACCAGAACTAATTATATCAGGACTACCTAATGGTTTAACGTCAACTTTAGTTCGTAATTACACAGATAAATATAAAGACGGAACCGTACCATTAAATAAGAAAATAGTTGGGTTAATTGATATTTTTCCAGTTTATTTTGTTGAAGTTGCAAATGAGGTTTTGACTGAATATGTTTTAAGTTCAATAAAATATTATGACAAAAGAGACTATAAATATTTGCAATTAATTTTTCCTGATTTAAAAGGTAATTTTCCAAATGAGAAGAATTACAAATATGATCAGAAGATATTTTAAAAGTAAAACTAATTTGATATTATCAATAAATGGCTTCTGATTTTAATTATATCGGCGATAATCATGGCTAGTTAAATTTATATTTATTATTTTAAAAATCTAATCAAGACTGCCCATCCTTTATTTTTCAATTCACCCTTCCGAAGAACAAAAAATCACTACCCCAATTTTATAGTATTCTCAAAAGCGGTACTAATTGTTATAATTTATGTTAAGGTTAACATAATAGTTTCAAAAGCCTAACTATTTTTAGAGGGCACGAATTCAGTTACATATTTCAAACTAACCGTAAGAAGGGATATTCACGAGTTGTCCTTATTACATATGGTAAGCTTAGAAATAGTTGTTTTCTTAAAGAACAACGCTAACAACATTGAAACACTATAAAACTAACACATGAAAAGAAGAGATTTTGTACAGTACGCCGGGTTGGGTGCCGGAGCACTAATGATGCCATCATTATTGCTAGGAAATGACATCCCCACGGAGGCTTTACTAGAACCTGGTATGGATACCTTGGTAAAAAAGAGAATGGCAGATGTGGCATTGAACACCGCCAAATCTTTAGGAGCAACATATGCAGATACCAGAATTGGTAGGTACCTGAACCAATATGTTTTTACTAG
This sequence comes from Maribacter sp. R86514, assembly GCF_044597005.1. Classification (NCBI taxonomy): domain Bacteria; kingdom Pseudomonadati; phylum Bacteroidota; class Flavobacteriia; order Flavobacteriales; family Flavobacteriaceae; genus Maribacter; species Maribacter sp. R86514. The sequence continues at coordinate 570,267 of NZ_CP138999.1, forward strand.
GGAAGATAAAGTACAGAATGTTGTAAATACAGAATCTTTCGGTATCGGTATTCGTGTTATTGCTAATGGAACTTGGGGTTTTGCCTCAACCAATAGCGTTACCGAAGACGGTATTAAAAAAGCTACAGAACAAGCTGTTGCAATTGCCAAAGCAAATTCTAAAATTCAAAAAGAGCCGGTAAAATTGGCTCCCGTAAATGCTTACGGAGAAGTTTCTTGGAAAACACCAATCAAAAAGGATTTTAAAGAAGTACCTGTTTCAGAAAAGGTAGACCTTTTATTAAGCGCAAATGCAGCCGCTTTAGATAACGGAGCAAACTTTGTGAACTCCGCTTTATTCATGGTAAATGAACAAAAATACTTTGCATCTACCGATGGTTCTTATATAGATCAAGATATACACCGTTTGTGGCCAACATTAAGGGTAACTGCAGTTGACAAGGCTGCTGGTACTTTTAAGACTAGAGAGAATATGAGTGCTCCCGTAGGTATGGGGTATGAGTATTTAGACGGATTAGAATCTGAAAAACTTGAAGGTCCTGCAGGGTTACGTTTATACAGAAATAGTTATGACATGGTAGAAGATGCTACTATGGCAGCGAAACAAGCTAAAGAAAAACTAACGGCAAAGTCCGTTGATGCCGGTAAATATGATTTGGTATTAGAGCCGAATCACCTTGGACTGACTATTCACGAATCTGTAGGTCACCCATTAGAATTGGATAGAGTATTAGGCTACGAAGCAAATTACGCCGGTACTAGTTTTGCCTCTTTAGATAAGTTGAAATCGGGCAATTTTAAATACGGTAGCGATATTGTAAACCTTGTTGCAGATAAGACCCAAGTTGGTTCTTTAGGGGCTGTTGGATATGATGATGAAGGAGTGAAAGCTAAGAAGTGGGATTTGGTACGTAACGGAGTACTGACAAATTTCCAAGCGATACGTGACCAAGCACATATGATCGGTGAAGAGGAATCTCACGGTTGTTGCTACGCACAAAGCTGGGACGATGTTCAGTTTCAGCGTATGCCTAATGTTTCTTTAGAGCCGGGCAAAGAGAAATATTCTATTTCTGAAATGATCAAAGATGTAGAGAAAGGTATTTATATAGCGGGTCGTGGATCATATTCCATAGATCAGCAACGTTACAATTTCCAATTTGGTGGTACTGTTTTCTATGAAATTAAAAATGGTGAAATCGTGGGCATGTTAGAAGATGTAGCATACCAATCAAATACCCAAGAGTTTTGGAATTCATGTGTTAAGATTTGCGATAAAGATGATTACCGTTTGTTCGGTACATTCTTCGATGGTAAAGGGCAGCCTTCTCAGGTGAGCGCAGTATCTCATGGTAGTTCTACTGCCAGGTTCAATGATGTAAACGTAATTAACACTGGTAGAAACATTTAATTGTTTCACTCAAAAAAGAACAACAATGGCAATTTATACAAAAGAAGAAGCAAGAAAAATATTGGAGAAAGCATTGAGCTTTTCCAAAGCCGATACCTGCGAGATAAATTTAAGCGGTTATAACAGCGGTAATATAAGATATGCACGAAATACGGTATCTACATCTGGGTACAGTTCCAATCAAAGTTTGGCGGTACAATCTAGTTTTGGTAAAAAATCAGGTACGGCAACTATTGATGAATTCGATGATGCATCATTAGAAAAGGTAGTAAGAAGAGCCGAGGAATTGGCGCAATTATCTCCTGAGAATCCTGAGTTTATGGAACCTTTAGGTCCGCAAATGTATGATGAAGCAATTACATATAGTGAATCAACTGCCAATGTAACTCCGGAATATAGAGCAGAAGTAGCGAGCAGCAGTATTGTTCCTGCAGCTGCAAAAGATGTTACCGCAGCAGGTTTTTTAAATGATTCCGCTGGTTTTAATGCAATGATCAATTCTAAGGGATTGTTCGCTTACAACCAATCTACAGATGTCGATTTTACGGTAACCATGCGTACCAATGACGGTACCGGTTCTGGTTGGGTTAAAAGAGATTTTAACGATGTAGATAAGTTCGATGCTAATGAAGCTGCAAAAACAGCAATTGACAAGGCAATATTATCTAGAGAAGCAAAAGCTATAGAGCCAGGTAAATATACAGTGATATTAGAACCAGCTGCATCGGCAGATTTGTTGCGTAATATGTTTAGATCATTAAATGCACGTTCTGCAGATGAAGGTAGAAGCTTTATGTCTGCACCAGATGGTAAAAATAAAATTGGGGAGAAAATAGTTGACGAACGCGTTAATATTTATTCAGACCCATTGAATCCGGAAGTGCCTACAGCAACTTGGAACGGCGAAGGGCAACCAATTAAAAAGACAAGCTGGATTGAAAACGGAGTTGTTAAAAACTTGGCTTATGATCGTTTTTGGGCGAAAGAGAAAGGTGTTGAGCCAGTTCCTTTTCCGTCTAACGCAATTATGACCGGTGGCGATGCAAGTTTAGAAGAATTGATCAAGAGTACCAAAAAGGGAATTCTGGTAACACGTTTATGGTACATACGTAGCGTTGACCCGCAGACCTTATTATATACGGGACTAACAAGGGATGGAACGTTTTACATCGAGAACGGAGAAATTAAATACCCTGTAAAAAACTTCAGGTTTAATGAAAGTCCGATCATCATGTTAAACAATTTGGAAACCCTTGGGCAACAAGTACGTATCAATGGTAATCTAATACCATATATGAAGGTTCGTGACTTTACGTTCACCAGTCTTTCAGATGCCGTATAAATGACATTATGAATATCTAAACTGGTTGTTTGTGACACGTCACGACAACCAGTTTTTTCTTTTTTCTATCGGAATAAAAACACAAATCAATTGCCCTTGAGTAACGAATTTTTCTTCACGAGATTACAGTATGAGTCCGGCGATTGGGATGTGGATCAACGTATGCCTTCTAATTTGTTGAATTCATTGGTAGAGTACACTACATTAAAAGTAGACACTCAAGAAAAGATAATCACCCTCGCCAGCGATGATATTTTTAAGAGTCCGTTTTGCTATATCTCAGGACATAAATTGGTGGAGTTCACTAAAAAGGAACAAGAGAATTTTGAGAAATATGTGCGTAACGGAGGTTTCGTTTTTGCAGATGATTGCAATCATGATATAGACGGATTGTTCGCTAAATCTTTTGAACGCCAAATGGAAGAAATATTTGGTCCTTCCGCATTAAAAAAAATACCCATCGACCACGAAATCTATACCATATTCTTTGACTTTGAAGACGGTCCGCCAACCACATCACAAGAGCTGAACGGCTGGGGAGATGATTTGGTGCATGATTATTTAAAGGCAATTGTCATCAATGGAAGAATAGGGGTGCTGTATAGTAATAAAGATTACGGCTGCGAATGGGATTATGATTTTAGAAATAAACGTTGGTATAAAATAGACAATACACGGTTTGGGGTAAACATCGTCATGTACGCCTTAACCTCATAAACGCATTTTTGAATGGATAAAGAATTACAACGTATTGCAGATGAGGTGGAAGTGCTTTCCAGTAAATTGAATGCTTTAAAGCAAGAAATAGGAAAGGTGATTATCGGTCAAGAAGAAACCGTATCGCAATTATTGATTACGTTTTTAGCCGGTGGTCATGCTTTGTTAGAAGGAGTACCCGGTTTAGCAAAAACCTTAATGATCAGAACTTTGGCAAATGCCATCGATTTAAAGTTTAAACGTATTCAGTTTACACCCGATTTAATGCCTTCGGATATTATCGGTACAGAGATATTGGAAGAAGACCATACCACAGGCAAAAAGTTCTTTAAGTTCAATAAAGGACCTATTTTTTCCAATATTATCCTGGCGGATGAAATCAACCGTACTCCACCGAAAACACAGGCGGCATTGTTAGAAGCGATGCAAGAATTTGAGGTTACTTACGGAGATAAAACATATCCTTTAGATAAACCGTTCTTTATTCTAGCGACACAAAATCCTATAGAACAATCGGGAACCTTTGTTTTGCCGGAAGCACAACAAGATCGTTTTTTACTATATATAAAAATTGGATATCCTACTCAGAAAGATGAGGAAACAATATTAAAGGCAACTACCGGAGGTATAAAAAAGAAACTGAATAAGGTTATTTCTGGTGATGATATTGTACGATTGCAGCAGTTAGTTCGCGAAGTTTCTATAAGCGATGCACTCATCAGTTTTGTGAGTGATATGATTCGTGCTACAAGACCGGAAACCACAACAGATTCTTATGTTAAAGACTGGGTAGATTGGGGCGCAGGTCCGCGTGCAGGTCAAGCAATGATCTTAACGGCAAAGGCTAATGCATTGTTATCAGGTCGGTTATCGGTTACGTTAGACGATATTAAAAGTGTAGCGTTACCAGTGCTTCGCCATAGGGTGTTGGTGAATTTCAGGGCAGAGGCAGAAGGCATAACTTCAGATAAAGTAGCAACGCATTTATTGAACACAATTGAAATAAAAGGCAAATAAACAACGCTCCATTACCTAGTACATGGCAAAACAGGACTATCACGATTTATTAAAACCAGAGGTCATCAATACGGTTGAGGGACTCTCCTTGATATCACGAATTGTGGTCGAGGGCTTTACGTCTGGTTTAAATAGAAGTGCAAGTGTGGGTCCTGGTATGGAATTCAGTCAGTATAGAGGTTATGAACCAGGTGATGATTTACGATTGCTGGACTGGAAAATGTTGGCACGTTCGGGCAGGTATTACATTAAACAGTCAGAGATAGAAAGTCAGGTAACCATTAAGTTTATTGTCGATGCCAGTGCTTCAATGCTGCATAAAGAAAAGGATTTGTCGAAGGTTGATTTTGTACGTCTCTTGGTGGCTACACTAGCATATATGGCTCATAAGCAAGGAGATGCTGTTGGTCTTTTCGCACTCAATGAAAATGATGTGGTCAGTATTTACCCCAAGGCAGATAAAAAGCATTACAACAGATTGCTGCTAGAATTAATTAATCTTTCTAATTCTGGTAAATGGCCAGAAACCCATATTTCTAATAAACGCATTCCGAATAGAGGAGGAAAAGAATTGATTTTCTTTTTAACCGATATGTATGAAACAGGTGAGGAGATTTCAAAGTTTATCAAAGGATTAAAATCTGCCAGAAATGAAGTTGTGGTACTACAGGTGATGGGATCAGCTGAAATGGATTTTAATTACGGTCCCAACATCACTTTCGAAGATTGGGAAACAGGGGCACGAGTAAAAGTAGATACCGAAAAAGCTAAAACAGCATATTTGGCTGCCCTAGAAAGTAGATTGAAAAAGGTTAAAGAAGAATTACTTTCAAATGGTATTGATCACCATGTCTTTCGTATGGATGCACACTTGGGTGAAGCATTACTATTATTTTTAAAACAACGTAAACGACTCGGTTAATATGTCATTCGCACAACCTTCATATTTATGGGCTTTATTGGGACTTTTGGTTCCGATAGCCATCCATTTATGGAGTAAAAAGCAAGCGAAAACTATAAAAATTGGTAGTGTTCAACTGCTATCAGAATCAAAATCAAGACAATCTAGTAGTATACAATTAAACGAATGGTGGTTGCTGCTACTGCGTATGGCAATTATTTCGCTGATTACTTTGGTCATGGCAAAACCGCATTGGAAATCAAAGGTAAACAACAGCAAACTGACCTATATTATTGAACCTGAATTAGCAAAGAATGAAAATTTCATGGCTCGTTTTATTGATTTACAGGCAGATCAAGAGATAAGATTGTTACAATCAGGTTTACCTGAAAACGATATTAAATATGCCAATTCAGAAGATTTTAAAAGTGCCGATTACTGGTCGTTAGCATCAGAAATGAATGCTTTGCAAACAGATAGTATTATTGTTTTTACCCATGGATATGCAAAAGGATTAAAAGGAGCTAGGCCAGAAACCAATCATGATATCAATTGGATAGTTTTGGATTCGGCTCAAACTGTTGAGAAGCCTTTATTAGCATATCAGACTGAGGAAAGTGTTACCATATTTACAGCTAGCAATAGTTCGGTGATTTCAAAAATAGCAAAGAAGAATATTGAAATAGGAGATGCATACCAACTGACATCAAATGGTGATAGTTTACAGGTTTCAAGTTCAAGCTCAAGTTTAAACTCAGTAAAAGTCCCTTTAATTCAACAATCTGCTTTAGAAGTTTCTTTGGCTTACGCCGATAGTCTAAGTACCGATAAAACCTATATTGAAGCAGCATTGGAGGCTTTATCGATTTACTTGAATAGAGAAATAAAAGTCGAAAGTTTTTTAGATAGCGAACTATTGGAGAATAAGGAAGCGGATTTAATGATTTGGTTGAGCACTAAGCCTGCTCCAGTTACAGCTCGAAAGACACTTATATTTAAGAACGATTCCATTTCTAATTCACTAATAACAAATGGTGAAAATGAAAGTACATTTTATATAACAGAAAGAATCACGACAGAAAATGCAGTCTCCGGGCGATTAACAGAGAACCTACTAAGCATTTTAGATGTCGATGAAGAGCTACGTGAACTACAAGCTAATGCTGATATTCGTACAGTTGCCGAAGCAGATTTAAAAACAAATTTTATTGATAATAAAGAATCGAAAACACACCAAGCCAGCTGGAATCTGAATCCGTATTTATGGATTGTTCTGCTAGTATTATTGATTGTAGAACGCTTTGTGGCTTATAAACGAAAACAGTAATGGAATCAGGTAAACTACACTTGATGAAATTTCACAGGCGATGGCAAATCTTGTCATACGCAGAAGCTGCCTTGTATGCTGTAGGTATTGCTGTTCTTTTCTATTTAGTATCGAAAAATCTATGGCTTGGCGTTTTAAGCTTTGTAGTTGCGGTAGTCGCAGTGCTTTTTATACAGAAGCCTTGGAAACATAATTTAGCTACCACAAGCACTTATATAGATGCACATGTAGATGAAGCATCGTTTAGTACGGGACTATTGTTGCAGCCAGAAGATACATTATCAAATCTCGCCAAATTACAACGCTATAAAGTATCAGAAGAGCTTAGCAAAAGGCTAGGTGCTATTCATCCGCCTAATAAATTAAAACAGGCGCTAATGGTTACGCTAGGGTTGGTATTACTTGGTATTGTGGTTCAGAAATTAGACTTGTTTAAAAGCGTAGAAAGCGTTTTAAGGAATGCTACTAACGAAACACAATTTCAGTTTATAGCAACAGATAGTATTAGTGAGAAGTCCATCATTCCAAAAATTTCTAGTCAAGATATTAGTGTTACTTATCCATCCTATACACGAAAAGGAACTATTGTGGTAAGCAACCCAAATATTAAGGCAATTGCTGACGCTACAGTTCAGTGGTTGTTGAAATTTGATAATCCTGTTCATGAAGTCTACCTAGACCGCATGGGGGAACTAATTCCGTTGCAAAAAGGTGAAAACGGGTATCGTATTAAGCAAGTATTGTTAGAATCGGGATTTTATAGTTTCAAATTCAAGAATGAAGACGGTATTGAATTTACATCAGATTTATTCTCGTTGGAAGCGATACCAGATAATCCTCCAGAAATAGAGATTTTAGGATTGGAGCAGTACACGTATTTTGATTTTTCTGATAAAAAGGTGGTACAACTGCAAAGTGCAATTACCGATGATTACGGAATTGACGAAGCTTATATCATAGCAACTGTAAGTAAAGGATCGGGAGAATCGGTCAAGTTTAGGGAAGAGAAATTGAATTTTAAGGAAACCATTTTAAAAGGAACGAAATCAATACGAGCAACCAAAACACTGGATTTAAATGCCCTGAAAATGGAAGTAGGCGATGAGCTCTATTTCTATATCGAAGCCTTTGATGAAAAACAGCCAAAACGAAACGTAGCACGAAGTGAAACATATTTCGCTGTAATTAAAGATACTGTTGGTGAGCAATATGGTGTGGAAGGAACTTTGGGCGTAGATCAAATGCCCGATTATTTTAGAAGTCAGCGACAGTTGATTATCGATACCGAGAAGTTGATAAAAGATAAACCGAGCATTACGATGACCGAATTTAAGTCGAGAAGTAATGAACTGGGGTTTGACCAAAAAGCGTTGCGCTTAAAATATGGTCAGTTTATGGGCGATGAATCTGAAATGGAAGAAGCTCCAGAAGGGATCGAAAGCGATGAAGAAGGTGAGGACCATGATCATGCTGAAGATCAAGAAAATGTAATAAAAGAATTCATGCATGACCATGATGACGATAACGAGCATAACTTGGTAAAACAGCATGAACATCATGAAGAAAATGATCCCGAAGAAGCAGAAGATCCATTACACGACTATCTTCATAATCATGATGATCCTGAGGAATCTACTCTGTTTGAAGAATCTTTGAAAACAAAATTAAGAAAGGCATTAAGCATTATGTGGGATGCCGAATTACACCTACGATTAAACGAGCCAGAAAAGTCATTACCATTTCAATATGAAGCTTTAAAATATATTCAAGAAATAAAAAACAGTGCTCGTATTTATGTACACAGAATAGGTTTTGATCCACCACCAATAAAGGAGGACAGCAGACTTACCGGTAAAATAAAGGATATTAAAAATTACAGAAAAAACGAATCTCAAGAGGTGGAAAGTCCTTTTGAAGCACTTGAGAATGCAGTTGCTCGCTTAGAACAGTTCATTCAGCAAGAAAGCACTTTTAATGAGGCTGATAATTCCCTTTTTGCAGCTGCAGGCAATGAATTGGCTCAATTGGCTATACTTAACCCAAGTAAGTATTTACAAGTGTTACAGGGTTTAAAAGGAATTGAAAATAATACGGAGCGTACAATGGCTAATTATAAATTCGTACAAAAGGGATTATTAGCAGCTTTACCCAAAACACCACAAATACCTGGGGCTAAAAAAGAGTATACAGATGACATCAATTCATTATTTCTAAAACAACTAGAGGTGTATGATTGATGGATTCTCATTTTTGCAAAAAGAGCTCATGATCCCCATCTTACTTGGCGGATTAGTAGTTTTTAATAGCTATGTTTGGAAAGAATGGAAGACTAAGCATAGTGGTCGGTTTGTAGTAAATACTATTGTTGCTTTAATAACCGTCTTGGCATTGGCTGTGTTAATTCTAGAGCCTACACAAGAGGTGGAAATTAATGATAGTCAGGCAGTAGTGTTGACCAATAATTTTGATGGGATAATAAGAGACAGTCTTTTAAACCGTTATGAGGGAATAAAGGTTTTAGATTATAATCCTAAAAAATCGATTCGTAAAGAGCTCGATTCACTTACCAATGTTATTGTACTAGGTGATGGTGTAGAACCGTATGATTTTTATTTGTTCGATAGTATTCCAACTACCTACATTCCTAATGCTGCTCCAATGGGAGTAACACAACTGAACTACACGGAACAGCTTGTATTAGGTGAAGAATTAAAGGTTTCTGGAAGTTATTCTCAACCAATTGAAAAGTCATTTTTAGTACTACAAGATTCAAGGAATAACGGGTTAGACTCTATTCAGATTACTGAAGATAAGAATGCGGATTTTAACCTGAAGACTCGTCCAAAAGTAGCTGGAGCTTATGTATATCAATTCGCTGTTAAAGATAGCACAGGTGTTGTTTTAGAAACGAATCCGTTACCTATAGAGGTGATGAGAAAAGAACCGTTACGGGTTTTGATTTTAAATACCTTCCCCACGTTTGAGACCAAATATCTAAAGAATTTCTTGGCTGAATCTGGCCATGAAGTTATTGTTAGAAGTCAGTTGACAAAAGGGAAATATAAGTTTGAATATTTCAATACGCCTACGCTACCTATATATCAGTTTACCAAAGAGACCCTTAAAAATTTTGATATTGTAATTGTTGATGCTGAAACATATACGGGTCTTGGAAATACTATTAGAAAAAGGTTTGAAACAAGTATTGAAGAACAAGGCTTAGGACTATTTATTCAACCAAGTGATTTTCTGTTTAATAGTCGAAACAACGATGCTTATTTTAATTTTAAACGTGATAGGATGAACACTGTGAAATTACCAGTTTATGCTGCAGAAACAGAAAAGTACCCGTATAAGTTTAATGAGCAATTATTAGTAGAGTCAATTCATTTAGGCGGAGCATCAAACTTGGCAGCGTATAGACAAATAGGAAATGGTAAAATTGCAACAACAACACTATTAAATAGTTATCAGCTTTTGTTGAATGGTAAAAGTGAAGTATACCATGGTGTTTGGACCACCATTTTAGATAAGATTGCAAAGAAGAAAGGGCAGGTAGTTTCATGGCAATCCAATACGAAATTTCCTAGAATAGACGAGCCATTTCAATTTGAGATTCGAACAAATTTAGAGGAGTTCGGTATTATAAATAAAGATAGTATTTCGGTATCGCTTGTTCAAAATGTATTGCTGCCTAGTCACTATTCAGGTACTGTTTATCCGAAGAAAACAGGTTGGAATTCAATGCAAGTTGAAAATGATAGTACGAACTTCTCATACTATGTTTTTGAACATAAAGATTGGAAAGCTTTAAAAAGTACCGCGAACATAGCAGCAAATAAAAATCAATTCGAAAAAGAAACTCTAAAAAACAGGACGGTTGTTGTGGACCGTCCTGTTTCTCTACTAGTATTTTATATCCTCTTTTTATTAGGGGTAGGGTGGTTATGGCTTTCACCAAAATTATCCGCCGAAGGCTAAATCACTTTATTAATTTAATGAGGTAATTTATTTTTTACCAATCCGTAAACGAAAGTACCTAAAAGAGCTCCACCAATAACAACCAGAATAGAGTAGTAGCCAGCACCTACAAGTACATACATTGGTCCGGGGCAAGCACCAGCTAATGCCCAACCTAATCCGAAAATAATACCACCAATTAAATAACGGGCAACACTTTTAGTTTTAGGGTGTAAATTCATCTCATTACCACCAATCGCTTTTATCTTATATTTTTTGATGATTTGCACACCGATCACTCCAATAACAAGGGCAGAACCTATAATCCCATACATATGGAAAGACCCAAACTGAAACATTTCATAAATACGAAACCACGATGCAGCTTCAGATTTATACATGATGATACCGAAAAAGATACCTATGGTCAAATAACTTATATATTTCATATTAACTGAATATTAGAGGGAATAACAAGTGAATCATGACTAGACCACCAATAAAGAAACCGATAACGGCAATTAGGGAAGGCAACTGTAAATTACTTAATCCGGATATGGCATGCCCACTGGTACAGCCCCCAGCATAACGAGCACCAAAGCCCACTAAGAATCCTCCAATAATTAAAACAGCCAACACAAAAGGGTCGCTAAGGTTTTCTATTGCAAAAAGCTCCGTAGGCAAATAAGCCTCGCCGGCACTTTCAATTCCGTAATCAGTTGAAAGTTGTTGCGCAACATCAGGATTTATAATAACCGTGTTATTGGACATGAATTGAGAAGCGATAAAGCCGCCAATAATAGCACCGATCACAACAATTAAATTCCATCGTTGAGCTCTCCAATCGAACTTAAAGAAATCGGAGTATTTGCCTGCACCGCCAATGGAACACATGGTTCTAAGGTTAGATGACATGCCAAATTGCTTACCTATATATAATAAGATAAACATAGTTAGGGCAATTAAAGGTCCTGCCACATACCACGGCCAGGGATCGTATAGTAAATTCATAGAAATAAATTAAAATGCAAAGAAATGGAATAAAAAAGACTTGGTAGGTAACTAATGTTACAGAAACTAACGCTCTAATATTTTAATTAACTTAAAAGATTTTAATAAATGGAAGAGACCGGGTATGATTAAAACACCACCAATTAGAAGTGAAATTCCTAAAACATTCATAACACTATCAGGTACAGGTTGTTCAAGAATACTTATGCTTCCGGTCGTGGTGAAAAGAATGTTTGGGAAATGCGTAATAGTTGCTGCAAATAGGATTAAGAATATTTGGAGTCCCGCTAATGTTCTAGATATAATTCTTCGTCCCGTTTTAATACTCTGCCACAAAGGGAACAACAAAATTCCGGATAAAATAATAGCAGAAATGGAATATATATTTCCAATAAAATTTACCACAAAGGCAATGTTTGTAAAATACCCATAGAGTAATGTAATAAAACCTAAAGAAACTACGACAATGGTGGCAATAGAGGCTTTTCTCATGTACATGGTCTTACTAAAGTCGTCTACCTCACCAATAAGAAAAACGGAAGCCAAAAATGCACAGAGGGCAGCATAGAAAAAACCGGTTAAAATTGAAAAAACATTCAACCAAGAGTGTACATAAACTTCCAAAAAACTATGTTGCTCCATTTGCGACGGATTGATAATATCTCCACTGACCACGCCGCCCATGGTAAGGCCTAAGAATATTGGCGTAACTAGACTTGAGGTTTTAAACATCCAATCATATAAAATTTGTGAACTGTCTTTATACGCATCATAATAACGAAAAACAAACGCCACGCCTCTAAGGGTTATACCCAGTAACACCAAGGTCAACGGAATATGTAGTGCGAGCACTAAAATGTTGTAGTAATGGGGGAAGGCAATCCATAAAATCACGATCAATATGATAATCCAAATATGGTTTGCTTCCCAAACGGGCCCCATAACTTGGTATACGGTCTTTTTATTAATGGCTTGGTTTTCCTTTGACGAAAACAATTCAATGATTCCCGCACCAAAATCTGCACCTGCCAATAAAACATAAAGAAATAAAGAAACAGCAAGAAAAGCTAGTACAACGTATATCATGCTTGATCAATTTTAATACTGTTCAAAAATTTAATTTGTCTTGCCATTAACCAAGTAACCGCAATTGTTAATATGGTGTAAACGGCAATATATGTGTACAAGCTGAATACGATACCTGGCATTGGGGTAACGGCATCTTTGGTTTTCATAATATTATGAATGATCCAAGGTTGTCTACCAACTTCGGTAACGATCCAGCCAGCTTCAAGAGCAATGAAACCCATGGGGGCAAGTAAGGAAAATAAGAGCCAAAATTTTGGCAGATCAAACCACGATTTCTTTTTGAATTTAGCTATGAAAAATATAATACCAGCTAGCATTAGAAGCGAACCCAAACCTACCATGGTCTGAAAAGCGTAATGAACCATGGCAACGTTAGGTTGCTCATCTTTAGGGAAGTCATTCAGACCTTTTACTTCGGCATTAAAATCTCCGAAAGCAAGAAATGATAGCGCATTGGGAATTTCTATTTTATAATTAACTTCTTGTTTTTCGCTATCTACAATTCCGCCAATGTAGAGCGGAGCTCCTTTTTTGGTTTCATAGTGAGCTTCCATTGCAGCTAATTTAACGGGTTGTCTTTCTGCAATATCCTTGGCTGATAAATCGCCACTTAAAGGTTGTAAGATAGCAGCAATGGCTGCAAATGTAATTGCTATTTTAAATGCCTTCTTGTGAAGCTCAACATTCCGTTTTTTATATACTTGATAAGCATGAATACCGGCAACTGCAAATCCGGTTGCGGTAAATGCTGCCAAAGTCATGTGCAAGGCTTGTGTAAACCAAGCAGGATTCAACAGCGCTTTTACAGGGTCAATATTCAAAAATTCTCCATCGATATAATCAAAACCAGATGGGGCGTTCATCCAAGCATTGGCAGATACAACCAGTATACCAGACATTACGCCAGAAACACCTACAATAATTCCTGTAAACCAATGAAATTTTTCAGGTATCCTTTTCCATCCGTAAAGGTAAAATCCTAACGCGAGGGCCTCCACAAAAAATGCGGCACCTTCAAGAGAAAATGGCATACCGATAATCGGTCCTGCATGCTTCATGAATTCTGGCCAAAGAAGACCAAGTTCAAAGGAAAGAGCAGTGCCAGATACTGCACCCGTGACAAAGAAAATGGCAACACCTTTTTGCCAAGACTTCGTTAAGGTCAGGTAAATTGGATTACGCGTATTTAACCATTTTTTATGCGAAACTACCATGAAAAATGGCATCACCATACCAATACAGGCAAAAACAATATGGAAAATAAGAGTGAACGCCATTTGTAATCTTGCAGCATCTATATTTTCCATAATCAACCTTTTTTACGAATGACTACAAAGATACGAAACGGTGTATTTTTCTTATGTTACATTGGTTGCATAAAACAAAAAATTAGTATTAAAACTAACTATTATGGCATAAAAGTATACCCGTCCATTTGGTAATTGGCAAGAACCATCATAGCAGAAAGTCCTAGTTCTGTATTCGGGTTTAAATCTTCAGCGGTAATATCTCTAGCAGCGGTAGCTTGTGCGCACACATAGAATTCTACCCCGTAATCCTTTAATAACTTTATTACCGCTTCATTTGGATTTTCCTTTTCATATTTAGCCTTGTATTTAGCTTCGTTTAAGGCAGTAAAAGTAGCTCCACCATGTACAGCAGCGATTATATTTACTTTATCGGCAGAAACACCACCTGCACCTAACATATTTATCATTCTAGCAATTTTAAAATAGCCAACATTAATACCATCTAACTCACGTTCATCTTTAAGATCAAATACAAGATTATATTCTTTGTTAGGGTCAGCCTGAACGGCAACATCCTTAAATTCTTTAATTTTCCCATAACCATCAATAATGGGTGTGGTCCAATCTTGGGCGGTTGTCATTTTTGCTGCCATAAGTACTATTGCAATTAGAAGTGCTTTTTTCATGTGTTCTTGAGATTTTAAAATAGCTAGTGTAGTTAGAATGTAAATGTTATTTATCTCTAATGTCCGCTATTTTTAAAAGGAATAAAAGTAAATTAAAGTTTTTAACGTAATTGTAACCTGAGTTACTTTCACATACAAGGTTAATTTATAGATTCGTTATTTAAATTAGCCTAACATTACATTTCTATGAATGAACTACAGGTATTGGCAAAACAACTTTTTAAGCTATTTGTGATAGTCTTTGTTTTGGTAGGCATTGTATTTACATGGTTGATTACTTATGAACCAAGCACCGAAAATGATATAATTATTGAAGCTGAAGAAATAGCAGCTAACGATGATTGGCAACCTAAAGATGCCATGGCAGAATTACCTACTATGTCTGCGACAGTGAAAAAGGGGTATTACCTTATTGCAGAAACCTCAAAGTATATGGGACCGAATGCGGCGCGTGCAGAAGATCGATATAGTGGAAATAATTTGGCATGTGCCAACTGTCATTTACAAAAAGGGACACAGGCGGGCTCTGGTTCTTGGGTAGGTATTATTGAACGATTTCCTCAGTTTGGTGGCCGAGGTAATAAAGTAGGTACTATTGAAGATAGAATAAATGGGTGTATGGAGCGTAGTATGAACGGCAAAATGCTTCCGGGAGATTCTGACCAAATGAAAGCGATTGTGGCATATATGAATTGGTTGAGCGAAGATGTACCCGACAATAGAAAGGCAGAGTTTAAAGGATATCCAAAAATAAAGATACCTTCTGTAGCGGTAAATCTAGAAAAGGGAAGTCAGGTATATGAAAAAGAGTGTATCATCTGTCATGGTGAAAATGGAGCGGGAGTTCTTAATGCGGTCGATGGTAAAAGCTACACGTATCCACCACTTTGGGGTCCGGATAGTTTTAACGATGGTGCAGGTATGAATAGGGTGATTACATCTGCGGAATTTATTAAAAGCAACATGCCATATCTACAAGCTACTTGGGATAACCCCAAACTAACCGATGAAGAAGCGTATCATGTAGCAGGATATATCAATAGTTTTTCTAGACCACATAAATTAAATACCGAAAACGATTATCCTGACAAGAAACTAAAACCGGTTTCTACGCCTTATGGTCCGTGGGTAGACGATTTTTCTCCAGAACAGCACAAATACGGACCTTTTTTACCGATAATGGACTTTTACAAAAAGGAATACGGAATTACCAAAACAAAGTAACCCCATGCGATTAGTATATCTGTTCTTTTTTTGTTTGCCTATATTTTCAATGGCACAAGATACTGTTGCGGTAAAGAATAAAGGAACCCTATCTGGACAATGGCGAACGTATTACATGATGACGTCAAATAAAAGGGAATTAAAAGACTTTAATGCTTTAGCGACAGGAGGTAAACTTAAATATCAGTATAAATTATTTAAGGGTTTGGAAATAGGGGCTGCTCTATATAATTCAACAAATTTGGGTCTGCAAGATTTAACTATTGCAGATGCTACTACAGGTAGATTAAGTAGATATGAAGAAGGACTTTTTGATAGGATAGATTTAAAAAATGATGCTGTTTTTCTATTAGGAGAACTGTATGCAAAATATCACCTAGCTCATCATTCATTTACGCTTGGGCGGATGAAAATAAATACGCCCTTAATTAATCCTGAAGATGGTAGAATGATACCCACTTTGGTTCAAGGTTTTTGGTATAAATACAAAAATCAAAAGACATCGTTTCAGTTTGGAATATTAAATGAAATAGCACCACGCTCCACGGGAGAGTTTTATGGTATTGGTGAAAGTATAGGTACATACCCTGTAGGTAGAAATAAGCTTGGTAGTGCATCTCAATATACAGACAACACGACATCCGATTATATTTTATTGGCAAATGTCGATTTTGAAGTAACTAACGATTTTAATGTAAAAATATGGAACCAATATGTAGACAATATATTCAATTCGTTCTATATAAAACCTGCATATAAGATATCTGAATCGTTGACGTTAGAAGGGGAGTGGTTACATCAAAATAAGATGGGTGAAGGTGGTAGCAGTGTAGATTCACTTCGCTATTATAATCAGAAAACTGCAGATGTTTTAGGCTTGAAAATTGGGTATAAAAATAAAGTAGGACTGGTTTCTTTGGCATATAATAGAATACTACCGCACGGTCAATTTATATCGCCAAGAGAATGGGGTAGAGAAGATTTATTCAGTTTTCAAAAGCGAGAACGTAGCGAAGGTTCAGCAGACAATCATGCTTTGGTATTCAATTATAAAAAAGACTTTACCATTTCAAAAGATCTAAATCTTATGTCGATCTTAAGTGTTGGAAAACATTGGAAACCAGATCCAACCGATGCTACTTTAAATAAGTATGCTATGCCAGATTATACGCATATTAATCTTGATATTTTCTTCGATATTAAAAAGTTCAAACGCTTATGGCCAGAACTGTTGTTGACCTCTAAAATTGGTAATGGTGATATACCGGACAATGCCAATCTATATTTTAATAAGGTAGATATGTTTCACTTAGATGTCATTCTTAATTACAATTTTTAAAGGGTATAAAAAAAATCTCTGTGTATACAGAGATTTTTTAAAATTAAACATCTTGACCTTTCATCATTTTATTCCAGTATAAGTAGGGTAGTCCGTATTTTTTTAGCATCCATAATCTCCAGTGCTCTTTAGAAGAATCGTTTATGAGCATTCTTTTCAATTTGGGATCTGGCGTAAAGTTGTTATCATAATCAAATTCTGCTAACACCATTTTTCCATAGTCCGTTACTAGTGGGCAAGAAGAATATCCGTTATAAGATTTAGTTCCCATTTTATGACTATTCATTAAAAGGTTTAAGTTGTCAACTACGATAGGCACCTGTTTACGAATTGCGGCTCCTGTTTTAGCAGTAGGTAAGGCAGCGACATCTCCTAAGCCAAAGATATTGGCATAGCTATTATGTTGCATAGTTTGATGGTTAACATCTAACCAACCCGCAGCGTTGACTAAAGTTGAATCTTTTACAAATTTGGGAGCTACAGAAGGTGGAGCGGTATGCATCATATCATAATGAATTCCATAACGGTTGCCATCAACGCTAACTTTTACGTCCTTATAATTATATTGAAATTTTTCGTCTAATTTTAAGTCATCGACCTTGTTGCTAGAGATAACCACACAACCACCAGCGGTAATTTCTTGACCCATTTCATACCAGGCAATTTGTTTATCACCATCAACAGCCACAAGTTTGTGATGAAACCTTAGGTTAATATCCTTTCGGTCAACTACCTCCATTAAGGTTTTTGCTATTTTCTTTACGCCAAAAATAACAGTACCACCAGTAGCGAAAATGACATCGGTTTTTTTACGAATTCCACTTTTTCTAAAATGACTTTCTGCCAAGTACATTATTTTTTGGGGTGCTCCACCACATTTAATCGGGGTTGTTGGTTGCGTAAAAAGTGCGGTACCACCTTTGAAGTTTTTAATAACATCCCAAGTATGTTTAGGGTTTGTATAATTACTGCATACAACACCTTTATCTATAGCTTTGCCTAAGCCAGGCACTAAGCTAAAATCATACCCAAGACCTGGTGCAACTACCAAGTAATCATATGTAATATCTCCATTTGTGGCAGTGTGTACAATATTATTTTCGGGGTCGAAACCTGTTGCCTTATCTTTTATCCAAATAGCATTACTTGGGATAACCGATGACATTGGGCGGGCAGTTTTGTCAAAGTCATAGGTGCCGGCACCTACTAGAGTCCATGCAGGTTGATAATAATGCGTATCTGCGGGTTCAATAATTGCAACGTCTTTTGCTTTCTTTTGATTAAGAAGCTGTGCTGCTACCATGATACCTGCAGTACCTCCCCCAATAATTAATACCTGATGATGTGAACTCATTTTGCTTTTATTTTTATGAATTTGATAAATATAACAGATACAAAATAAATATTATGTAACAAATGTTACATAGAATAATGAAGCTCATAATTCATAATGATGTATTTCTAAAATAAAACATTATAATTAGGCTAGCCTTATTTTTTTATATTACAGGTATTAGCGCCAAATAGTGTATACAGAGGGCAAAAACTTACAAAAGAAGTTAAAATGAAAATAGCTGCTATTGCTAATGCCACATAACCCAAAACGCCTGTTATGGCTTCTGTGAAAAATGCAATCAAAAGTATCGCTGCAATAATAAATCTTATGAATTTGTCTGTGGTTCCCATATTCTTTTTCATGATATTATTTTTTAAATATTATTTGTAATGTTGACACTATATAGTAGACATAATCAATAGTTATAGTACTTGATACATCTTATACTTTACCAAAGTACTATAAACTAAGAATGTGACATATGATATTGGTCACCTCAAAACTAATGGCTGACCGTGGTTTTTAATGTAACTTTAGTTACAGCAAGGCCATAATTATTACAGTATTTTTGCAAAAGGCGTTATAGGAATGGAAGCATATATAGAAGCGTTTTTAAATGCGATAACAGGAACTTTAAGTTGGACATGGAAATCAATCATTTTTCAAGTGCCCTGGTATCTTAATTACTTTTGGGGTTTAATATCTATATCGCTTATAGTTTGGCTGTTAGAAATTGTTTTTCCTTGGAGAAAACAACAAGGGGTGTTTAGAAAAGACTTTTGGTTAGACGGTTTTTATATGTTCTTCAACTTCTTTCTATTTGCCATAGCCATAAGTGGTATTTATAAATTACTACAAGTGTTTTTTAGTGATATTGGTGTAAAAGCAAATAGTTTGGCATTAATAGATATTTCTGGTTGGCCAATGTGGGGGCAGTTGTTATTGTTCTTTATCGTATTAGATTTTGTGCAATGGTTTACACATACATTATTACACAAGTATGCATTTCTATGGAAGTTTCATCAAGTACACCATAGTGTAAAAGAAATGGGCTTTGCAGCTCATTTACGTTACCATTGGATGGAGAATATTCTATACAAACCGCTGAAGACTTTTGGTGTAATGATTCTTGGCGGTTTTGAGCCAGAACAAGCCTATATCGTCCATTTTGCCGCTATAGCAATTGGTCATTTTAACCATTCTAATATTAAAATTACATGGGGACCTTTGAAGTATATTTTAAATAATCCGGTTATGCACTTGTACCATCACGCATATGATTTGCCAGAGGGTACTTATGGTGTAAATTTCGGAATCAGCTTAAGCCTGTGGGATTATATATTTAAAACGAACTATATACCGGAAGATAGCGGAGATGTTAAATTAGGTTACCCAGGAGATGAGAATTTACCGCAAGACTTTTTAGGGCAGATGACCCATGGGTTTAAAACAAAGAAGAAGTAATACGTAATTACTTCTTCTTTAGATTTTCAAAATCAGTCTGATAGTTTACCTGTTGCGCAGCTTACAAAGGACTTCGCTTTTGATAGTACTGAATTCTCTTGATCTAGACTTGGGTAGCCAATAGCCTTTAATTTAGTTTTTGCAGTAGCAATATCTTCCTGTTTTAAAGCATCAAAAGAAACTGATGATGATTCTACTGATACCGATACATTGGTTATGGTAGGGATCTCTTCTAATTTAGAAATAATTGTTTTGGCACAGCCACCACATTTTAAATTTTGGATAGGAATTACTGATGTCATATCTTATTTATTTTATTCGTCTTTAAAACTGATACTCCAAATGCCTCTAACCTCATTTTCTTTATAGCCTACAGCTTCGTCATATGGGTATTTATCGTTCAAAAGTTGGGTAACCTTTGGGTCGATATTTGTTTCTGGTACACCATGGCAATTTAGGCACATGGTATTAGTTACAATAGGGGAATAGAAATTAGTTGTTCCATTCTCATTTGTTACTATAGGTTCGTAAGACTCGTTGTTATTAATTTTTGATTTAAAAAACTCAATATACTCAAGCTCTTTTTTACTTGCTTTATTATTTTGATTTCTAGGTTTATCGCTTACCCTTTTAATTTTAGCATGATGAACAATTGCCATACTATCTGTTAGAGGATATGCCTTTTCATTACAAAACGCTACAGCACCTAATGGACCATTTTTTTGAATGTTGAGCATAAGATTCTTACCTAATACTTTCTGGGTAGTTTGGGCATACAATTTACCTTTTTCTAAAAGTAGGCTATCGTTTATTTTAGTATCTATTTCAGACAAAGAGGTATTGTCAGTATTTTCTAGAACTTCTTGCTTAACCTTTGGAGAATCTTTACAGCCAATTGCAAAAATAATCGCTAACATTAAAAAGATATTTTTCATAAGTATCACATTTAAACTATGTTGATTGCCTTCGAATTTTATGATCCTCAGTAGATAAAACTGCCAAAAGCCACCTATTAAAGATAGCTTTTGATTTTAATTCCATGAAGTATAACCTCCTTTAAGATCATATACTTGTGTAAAGCCCATTTTTAATAGTTTACGAGCTGCTTTTTGGCTTCTTGCACCTGATCTACAATATACGTATACCGGTTTTTCTTTATTTACTTTTTCAAAGTAAGCATTAAAGTTACCACCGTTAAAAAAGTCAACGTTTATAGCGTTTTTAATGTGACCACCATTATATTCAGACGGTGTTCTAACGTCAATAGGTTTGATATTATTAGCTATAATTTGCGTAGCATATTCGTTCTTGTTCAGTATAGTGATATTACCTGCGGTTTCTTCCTTTTTACCAAAGAGTGAACTTAAAAATGACATAGTATTTTATTTAAAATTAATATTCAACAATAGAAAGAAACGGTCTTGGTATATGACCGTTCCTTTCTTTAACCAACCAATAAAAATTATAATGTAGTAGGACAAACAAATTCAGTCACTGGTATACCAGCTTCCTTAATTTCTTTAAATCCGCCTTTTACATCTATAAGATTATGAATTCCTCTACTTTTTAAAATAGATGATGCGATCATACTTCTGTAACCACCTGCACAATGCACATAAAATGAAGTTTTGCTTGGAAACTCGGCTAAATGATCATTTAGAAAATCTAGCGGTGTATTTTTAGCATCGATAATATGTTCAGAAAGGTATTCAGATTCTTTACGAACATCGAATACCGGTACGTGATCGGTTTCAATAGCTTTCTTAAGTTCACCTGCATCTACCTGGCTTACAGTATCATATTCCATTGCAGCTTTTTTCCAAGCATCGAAGCCGCCTTCTAAATATCCTAGCGTACCATCAAAACCAACTCTTGATAATCTAGTAACCGCTTCTTCTTCCATACCAACTGGAGTTACCAGTACAATAGGTTGTTTTACATCTGCGATCAATGCACCTACCCATGGGGCAAAACTACCATCCAAGCCTATAAATATGGAACGTGGAATATGGCCCTTAGCAAAATCATCTTGATGACGAACATCTAAAACTATGGCTCCGGTTTCATTTGCCGCAGCTTCAAAGGCTTTTGGAGAAAGAGCTCTTGTACCACGTACCAAGACTTCTTTTATATCTTCATACCCTTCTTTGTTCAATTTTACATTTAAAGGAAAATATTGAGGTGGTGGCAGTAAGCCGTTTATGACTTCATCAATAAATTCTTCTTTCGTCATATCTGCACGTAGGGCATAATTCATTTTCTTTTGGTTGCCCAAGGTATCTACTGTTTCTTTCATCATATTCTTACCACATGCAGAACCGGCACCATGGGCAGGGTAAACGATTACGTCATCTGCTAAAGGCATAATTTTTTCACGTAGACTGTCAAATAAGAATCCGGCAAGGTCACGCTCAGTTAGTTCGCCCATTTTCTGAGCAAGATCTGGTCTGCCAACGTCACCTAAAAACAAGGTATCTCCGCTAAAGATAGCATAGTCCTTACCTGATACATCTTTTAATAAATACGTGGTACTTTCCATTGTATGACCAGGTGTATGCAAAGCGGTAATACTAATATCCCCTAGTTTAAATTCTTGATTATCTTTTGCGATAATAGCTTCAAAAGACGGATTCGCTTTTGGACCATATATGATTTCTGCACCAGTTTCTTTGGCCAAGGTTACATGACCACTAACAAAATCTGCATGAAAATGAGTTTCAAAAATATATTTGATTTTAGCATTGTCTGCCGTAGCTTTTTTGATGTAAGGCTGTACTTCTCGTAGAGGATCAATAATGGCGACTTCGCCATTGCTTTCAATGTAATAAGCACCTTGCGCAAGACAACCCGTATATATTTGTTCTACTTTCATAAGTTCATATTTATTATTGATACAAAACTACAATGGTAAAAAGGACTACACAGTAACTTAGGTTACATAGGTATTTAGAAGTAAAACAGCGCTGATTTTTCAGCGCTGATTTAGTCTTGAATATTACAAAAGTGTTGATGGGCAAACATATGCGGTTTTAGGTAGTGTTGTTTTTGAAATAGCTTCAAAACCACCTCTAACATCAGTAAAATCTTTCCATCCTCTTTGCTTTAAAATTGAAGCTGCGATCATACTCCTATACCCACCGGCACAATGTAAAACAAAGGGCTTGTCTTTTGGAAACTGAGATAGATGCTGGTTAATTTCATTTAATGGTACGTTGATTGCACCAACCACGTGTTCAGAATCAAATTCGCTCTTTTTTCTAACATCAATGATTAAAGGTTTATCCGTTTTATATTCAGCTTCTAATTCATCGGAATTAATTCTTTTGCTTACCTCAAAATCTTTTCCTGAGTTTTTCCATGTATCAAAACCACCATCTAAAAAGCCAACGGTATGATCATAGCCAACTCTTGCTAAACGGGTAATGGCTTCTTCTTGTTTGTCTTTGTAAGTGACCAATAAAATTTCTTGTTTAATATCTGGTATCATTTCACCAACCCATTGCGCAAAACTAACTTCAAGTCCTATATTGATACTATTAGGAATAAAACCTTTAGAAAAATCTTCTGCATTTCTGGTATCTAAAACCAAGGCGCCAGTTTCATTTGCAACAGCCTCAAAAGCTTCGGGACTGTATGGGGTAGTGGCACGATCCATAATTTTATCTAAACTCTCGTACCCTTGAATGTTCATTAAAACATTTTTAGGAAAATACCCAGGAGGCGTTGTGAGTCCTGTTAAAAGTTCTTTGATAAACTCATCTTTGGTCATATCTGGTCTTAAGGCATAGTTTACTTTCTTTTGATGCCCTAACGTATCGGTAGTTTCTTTACTCATCATTTTACCACAAGCAGAACCTGCACCGTGATTAGGGTACACAATTAAATCATCGCTCAGTGGCATAATTCTATTGCGTAGAGAATCGTATAGGTAACCAGCGAGCTTTTCTTCGGTTAAATCCGCTACTACGTGTTGTGCTAAATCTGGTCTACCAACATCACCGATAAACAAGGTGTCGCCAGTGATAATGCCATGCTCTTTTCCTTTTTCATCTATTAATAAGTAAGTGGTACTTTCCATTGTATGACCAGGCGTGTGAATCACTTTTACCTTGTAATCACCCACTTTAAAGATTTGATTGTCCTTTGCCGTAGTAGCTTTATAATTAGGTTTTGCACCAGGACCAAATACAATTTCTGCACCTACCTTTTTTTGTAAATCTAAATGTCCACTTACAAAATCTGCATGAAAATGGGTTTCAAAAACGTATTTGATTTTCGCATTGTCTTTTTTTGCACGATCAAGGTATGGCTGTACTTCTCTTAACGGATCAAATACTGCAGCTTCACCATTACTTTCTATATAATAGGCAGCGTGTGCCAAACATCCTGTATAAATTTGTTCTACTTTCATGTTGTTTTATATTTTGATTTACAACATAAAATTACCCTTTCTTTAAAACGTGTACAGTGACATTAGTCACATAAGCGAAATTTTATTTAAAGAATTCCATGTAGAAAATAAAGGCAGCCATAACAAGAATAAAATAGCCGAAACCTTTCTTTAATTTTTTACCATCTATGAAGTTGCTGAGGTAACTACCGATAAAAATACCGACAAAAGATAATGATGTAAAAATGGCAAGAAACTTCCAATTGATAAGCATGTTCATTGCATCGCCTAAAAAGAAACCCATTAAAGATTTAATGGCAATTATGATTAAAGAAGTACCTACGGCAACTTTCATTTTAACATTCGCCAATATCACCAATGCGGGAATAATTAAGAATCCGCCACCAGCGCCAATTAATCCGGTTATGCTACCTACTATGAGTCCCTCTAATAAGATCAATGGATAGTTATAAGAGACATTGCCAACTTTGGTCGTATTCTTTTCAGTTTTAAGCATAGCGTAAGCAGCAGGAATCATTAAAATGGCGAAGAGACCGAACATTGCCATTCTACGTGTAAATTGAAAGTGTTCAATTTGAAATAAAACATCGGGCATTGCAGGGACCACATAGTATCTTACCAGGGTAACACCAATAATAGCGGGAATACCAAATACGATGGCAGTACGCCAATCTACATAACCTTTTAAATGCTGTTGCCAACCACCAACCAATGCACTTGCACCAACAATAAAAAGGGAGTAAGCGGTTGCAGCTTTTTCATTAATTGAAAATAGGTAAGCTAAAACAGGAACCGCCAAAATGGAACCGCCACCACCAATTAAGCCTAATGAAATACCTATAATTAAGGCACTGATATAACCAAGAATTTGCAAAATTTCCATGTGATGTATTTGATATCACAAAAGTAGAGTGGTGCGGAAACCTGCGCAGTAACATTAGTTACAGAGGTATTAGCTGCAATATTACAAAAATTTGAATTTGGTTCATTTTTGGTGTAAATTAGCATCAAAATTATATTCTCATGGCTAGGCAGAGCATATCTTTCACAAAACCGAATGATGAGTGGTTAAAAACGCAAGTAGACAATCAAGAGTATTCAAGCAAAAGCGAACTTGTAAATGACCTAATTCGTCAGGCAAGAAACCAACAAATCGAAATTGACTGGATTAGAGCTAAATTGGAAAAGGCTGAAAATAGCGGATTTACCAATGACAGCAAAGAGCAAATTTTAGCGCAATCCAAGGCTATGCTTAATGACAAAGTATAGGTTAAGTAACGACGCTAAAAAAGACCTAATACGGATTCATCGGTACGGAGTCGTTAAATTTGGAATGCAACAAGCGGATAAATATTTTGAAACATTCTTCGAATATTTTGACATTATAGCAAAAAGACCATATTCATTCGAATCTGTCGAATTTATTAAAGGAGGGTATCGAAGATGTGTTTGCGGTTCGGATAGTATTTACTTCAAAATTGATAATGATATTGTTGACATAATGGCAATTGTCGGAAAACAAGATGTAAATAATATGCTCTAAACGGAACACGAAAAGCACTATAGCCAACACAACCTAAGCAACACTGTTTTTGTTAAAAAATTAAAAGTAGATACTAGATTGCTAAACATTTTGTTCTTAGCACAAAGGCATTATAAATCCAAAATTTCTAAATAGTTACGGTGAAGTTTAATTTTTCCCATTTCTTCAAGCTTCTTTAAAAGTCTGGAAATTACGACTCTAGAACTATGTAAGTCGTAGGCAATATCTTGATGGGTACTATGAATAATATTGTCTTTTGTTACTCTGGCTTTTTCTTTTAGATAGCCAATTAGGCGTTCATCCATCTTTTGGAAAGCGATATTATCTAAAGTGCTTAAAAGTTCATTTAATCTAACATGATAACTATTGAAAACAAAGTTTCTCCAAGATTTATATTTCCCGGTCCATTCTTCCATTTTCTGAATAGGAACCATAATCAATTTTGCATCTGTTTCGGCTATAGCTCTTATTTCACTTTTTTTGTCGCCCATACAACAAGCCATGGTCATAGAACAGGTATCGCCTTTTTCTAGATAGTACAGCAATAGTTCATCGCCATCTTCATCTTCTCTTAAAATTTTAATGACTCCAGATATCAATAAAGGCATACCTCTAATGTAGTCACCTATTTCCATGAATTTATAACCTTCTTGTACTTCTTTAAACGTACCTACCTGTACAATTTCATTGATCAGCTCTTCTTCAAAGATATTTCCGTATTCTTCCTTTAAGTCTTGAATCATTCTTGGTTAATTAATGTTGTTTGCTATTTCTTTATCAAATTTAAAAAATATATTCGCCCAAATAGATTTAGAAACAGCAGCGATCCAAGGCATTGCCAATACCAAAGCGGTAACTATTACTACAAATAATGCGCCTATAGAAAGCTCTAAACCAAAAATCAAGGTCAAAACATATGCTGCAACAGCTACAGCAATACCAACTGCATATGACACGTACATAGAACCCGTGTAAAAACTAGGTTCAATGCTATATTTTAAATCGCATTTTGGGCAACGCTCCTTTACTTTATTGAAGTTACTTAATTTATAAGGATTAGCTTCAAAGAACTCACCTTTGTGGCATCGTGGGCATTTCAAAAAAATAATACTGTACAATTTAGAACCCTGTGGTAACATGCTTTTTAAATTTAAAAACAAAACTATTAGATCTTACTTTTTAGTATTGTAACATTGGTTACATAAGCCGGTCTATTGGTGCTTTAGTTTCTCTTGAAAGTTATCTTTTTTCATAAATAGCTGAACTGATATAAATCATATTTTATACAGGCAATGACATGTATGTTTGTGACTAAATTAAAAGTTTATGTGTTCGCTTGTTCAAAAGTATAATGTACCAGGACCTAGATATACTAGTTACCCTACAGTTCCTTTTTGGGACATTAATACCTTCTCAGGAAAAAAATGGGAAGCTTCGGTGAAAAAGAGTTTTCACGTTAGCAATTCTGTATCTGGTATCAGTCTGTATATACATTTACCATTTTGTGAAAGTATGTGCACGTTTTGCGGATGTCATAAGCGTATTACAAAAAGACATGATGTTGAATTGCCTTATATAAAATCTGTTTTAAAAGAATGGAAACTATATAGTGCTATGTTTGATGAAAAGCCAATTATTAAAGAGTTGCATTTAGGTGGGGGAACACCAACTTTTTTTAACCCAGAGAACTTAAAATACTTAATTGACGGCATTTTGAGATTGGCAGATAAAGCATTTGATGCCGAGTTTAGTTTTGAAGGTCACCCAAACAATACTACCAAAGAGCACTTACAAGCTTTGTATGATGTTGGTTTTAGAAGAGTGAGCTTTGGTGTTCAAGATTACAATGAAACGGTACAGAAGGCAATACATAGAATTCAACCGTTTATAAATGTAAAGAATGTAACAGAATGGTCTAGAGAAATAGGCTATGAATCTGTGAGTCATGATATCATCTTTGGACTTCCACATCAAAAATTAGAACATGTGGAATACACTATAGAAAAAACTAAGGAATTAAAACCTGACCGAATTGCTTTTTATAGCTATGCTCACGTGCCTTGGTTAGCAGGTAATGGTCAACGTGGTTATAATGATGCGGATTTACCTGCGGGAGATGAGAAAAGAAGACAATATGAAGTAGGCAAAGAACTGTTGTTGAAATTTGGTTATCATGAAATAGGAATGGATCACTTTGCCTTAGCTACTGACGGACTTTATAAGGCTATGGAAAACGGTGATTTACATAGAAATTTTATGGGTTATACCAGTTCTAATACCCACTTAATGGTAGGTTTAGGGGCATCTAGTATAAGTGACAGTTGGTACGGTTTTGCGCAAAATGTAAAGAATGTTGAAGAGTACCAAAATTTAGTGGAAAACGATATTATTCCATTATATAGAGGTCATATTTTATCGGATGAAGACCAAATCATAAGAAGGCATATATTAAATTTAATGTGTCAGTTTGAAACCTCTTGGAGCGAATATAAATTACATCTGCCGCAAATGAATAGTATTCTTGACAGATTAAAGGAAATGGAAGAAGATCAATTAGTGACCATTACCGCAGGCAGTCTTCAAATTACCGAAAAGGGTAGACCGTTCGTCAGAAATGTGTGTATGGCTTTTGATTTACCATTGCAAAAGAAAAAACCAGAAACCAAGTTGTTTTCTATGACAATTTAATAATAGTAAAAAGTCTCTAATCTTAATTATCGCTAAATAAAATTACCATGAAAAAAATAATCGTACTTACAGATTTTTCACAACAATCGGAACAAGCACTAAAAGCAGCTGCAGATTTAGCTAAAAAACATGATGTTGAGCTATTGGTAGTTCATATGCTAGAACTAAATCAGGCTATTTTATCATCACCAGATGGTATGTATATAGAGCAGACCGTTTTTCTAGTGAAATTGGCAGAAAAGAATTTAAAAGAATTTTTAGAAAAACCATATTTAGAAGGCTTATCCGTAACTCCGGTAATTAAACATTATAAAGTATTTAGTGAGTTGGATAGCATTGCAAAAGAACATGATGCAGACTTAATAGTAATGGGTTCTAATGGAGCTAGCGGACTGGAAGAAATGTTTATTGGTTCTAATGCTGAAAAAGTAGTTCGTAACGCTACCGTGCCTGTTTTAGTAATTAAAGGAGAGATTACAAATTTAAGTTTAGATCGTTTTGTATTTGCATGCGATTTTAATGATGATAATTTACCTGCTTTTCAAAAAGCAAAAGAATTTGCGGAAATGTTAGGAGCTAGTATGGAGGTTGTTTTCATTAATACGCCAAATGATGAGTTCTTGAGTAATAGAGATGCCTATCAAAAAATAAACAAGTTTTTAACTAAGGCCAACTCGGCACAACAAGTAGAAATCTACAACGATTACAGCGTAGAACAAGGTATTCTCAATTATGGAAATACCATTTTAGCAGATGCCATAGCAATGCCTACTCACGGTCGTAAGGGTATTTCACATTTATTTAATGGTAGTATTGGCGAAGATGTAGTAAACCATGCTAGAATACCGGTTATCACTTTTAAAATATAGATATTAATCTAACTGTAAACAAAAATAAACCCAAGGCGAAAGCCTTGGGTTTATTTATTTAAGGCTGTTTCTAGAAACACTTATCGATTGCCTAAATGCTCATTATAGAATTTCCATGCTTGTTTAGCCACATCTCTACCTAATTCTAAACCGGCTACATTGTCCGCTTGAATGTGATAACCGCCCATAACTCTAGACATACCAGCCATATTTGCCGCTTCTGTAAATGTGGGAAAAGTTATGGTTACTGGTTTTCCGAAAAAAGTAGAATCATTCTCAGTTAAAGTTCCAGGTGTTAATTCTACAGATTCACCAAAGTACTCATCACCGGTAAATAGTCGTAGTACTTCTGCGCAACCACCACTTATGGTACTATGCCCAGAAGTATAACTAGGGAATGGCGGACATAAAAAGATATCTGGAGAGTATGGTCTCCATTCTTGCCCTTTCATTTCTACAATTCCAACTCCGGGTCCGCCCCAAGCTTTTATAGTTTGATTTTTATAATATTCGTGAACCAAAGCATAAGGGCGTGCATAGTCGTAAAACATTTTAGAATCCCAGGAAGCTATAAAGGCATCCATGGCGGTAATTTCAGTTAAAAAATACATTTTTACATCTTGATCAAGATTGTGATTATCACGACGAGAAACGTCCTGTGCAAACTTTAGCCAATGTCCGGCTTGTTGAACAGATTGTGGTCCATCACGCATAAACTCTACCAACGCTTTATCTTCATCAGAAAGGTTGGCTTGCAGTTCAACCACTTCTTGAACCTCTTTTTTCAATTGCTCAGAACCGTACATTGGTGGTGGTCCTGGTCTAAACTGGTTGGCAGATGTCATTGTAATCGGTGTTACTTTTTGCTAGTAGGGCGTAAGGCATCCGGGTGCATATTGTCCACCATGTCCATCAGAGAAATATTTAGGTTGCCAACGGTTAATGTCGGTATTTTCATCTGCCGAATTTACTGGGGAATAATTGCTATAATCATAATATGGCATTCCTTTAGAACCTTCTACTTCACCATATTGGTTACTCCCGTCATTTTTTCTAGCTTCAATAGTTGCTTTTGCAGCTAAGTTTCCTATGCCCTCAGGAGTAGTAGCATCTAGTGATGTATTGTCAGGATCTAAACCTAACTCAACCATAAACTTTCTAAACATTTCTGTATCAGAATAATAGTATTCTTTCATGGCTCCATAAGCGGCATAACTAATAGCAATTTCTTTATTAGAAAGTGTTTGCTCTGCTATAGGTCTTCTTTCGGTATTTTTTAAATAAACCGGTATTGCATTTTCGTCGTAGCGTGACCACGCGTCAAAAATAGATATGAAAATTAATCCTAAATATCGAGAAGTAATTGTTGGTCTGGGTTTAAATTTTTCAGTATCCGATGCTGTTGCATTCAAAGCCATTTTACCCCATTTATAGGCAACATTTTCAACACCTTTTGGTTCTTCTTTTTTTTGTTGGGCAATAGTAATTTCTATACTAAAAAATAGTAGTGTTAGTACTAAAAGTAATATGTGTTTCATTCGTTTGTTCATTAGTTATTCTGGTATTTTAAATATAGTGAGGAGTTTAAAAAAAGTAAAATTTATGCTGTAAGAACATTCTGCATTAAGTCCAGTAATTGTTGCATTTGTGGCTTGCCTTTCTTTTTACCGCTTCTACCGGCGAAATATAACACAAACCATATGAGTACCAATAGCACCATAAGACCAACTTGTATGTGGTAATTTTTATCTAAAGATGCACTTGAATATGTCCAAATACCTATAATTATAAATAAAGTAGCGACTATAAAGTGTACAAACATAAAGAAGGTCCATAGGGTAGGGTTAGGACCAAAGACGCCATATAATTTACAGCTGATATCATCTACTTCATCTATTTCTAAATGTAATTGTGGCGACCAAAAGTGATGCTCTTTTTGATTGAATTTGATAAATACATGGTCATCTAGTCGTTTCACTAAAAAAGGGTCCTGTTTTAATCCTTCAAACTTGCTAAGAACATTTTCTTTATTTTTTGGTATCTGCAATTGAAACCTGGGGCGAAGTACAATCTCGTTCGGTAACGGTTTCATATGAATAGATTTATTTGGATATCGCCATTAATTATGGCATTCTATGGCACTAGATACTAATTGTGTAACAGGAGCAGGGGATACATAAGGAATACCCAAGCCAAGACCTCTAAGAATAAAAAGTGAACCAATGATAATGACAAAAACAGGAATGGCTTTTTGTACTTTTTGTCGGATGCCCCCTTTTAATAGATTGCTAAAATATATGGCGGCGGTCATTAGGGGTAAAGTACCTACCCCAAATAGCATCATGTATAAACTACCTTGTAAAGCATCACCCATTGCAATAGATCCAAAAAGAGCCATGTATACAAGACCGCAGGGTAAAAATCCGTTTAAGAAACCTATGGTTAAGAAGGTATCTGGAGATTTTTTTTTAAGCTCTTTGCCTAATTGATTCTTAACCTTTGATATGATTTTGTAAATGGGTTTTGAAAGATTGTATTTATTGAAGGTGTTATACGGAATTAAAACAACCAGTATCATTATAATACCAATAGCGATAGAAAGTTTTTGTTGTATTCCAAAGATGGACAATCCTTTTCCTAATAGACCAAATACAAGACCAATGATACCATAGGCAAGTAAACGCCCAAAGTGATAGATAAATATCTGTCCGAATTTTTTGTAATTATTGGTTCTATCTACCGGAAGCATAAAGGCAATGGGTCCGCACATACCAACGCAGTGCAAACTTCCCATAAGACCTAATATGAGGGCAGATAATAGCATAATTTAAAATGTAATACCCTCTTTATGAAGAAACTCTTTTTCTTCGTGTTCCCAAAAAACTTTTATATCCCAACGACCATCCAACAATTGATTGTCAGGTATGAGCAAATGTGAATTGGATAAACTAATGGGCAAGTTAAAATCCAAATTCTTGTTGGATGGTCTATATAGGGATACGATACCTTTAACATTGGTATCATCATATCCATCAGGAAAAATTACGAGTAAACCCTCTGGAGATTTTTTGATTTCTATTTGTGAAGCGGCAATACTGGCATTTCTTTCAGCATCTATTTCTTTCTGGTAACCAAGTTCGGCTTTATAATATTCTTCAGTAACCAAATCATGATTAGCATCATGACTGGTAGTCATTGTAATTACAAAAAACATAATAAAGCTAATGAATGCTACTATGGCAATTACAATACCGGTACCCCAATTAATCTTCATAATATTTCTGTTTAAGCATTATTTATAACTACGTGGTGCTAAAAAGCGAGCCGTAGTGGTCTCAATTAACTTATCATTACTGTACACCCCAATTTTAAGGTTGTTCTTATCTCCGCTTAAGGCAGACTGGTTAATCTCAATGAATAGGGTACCCTCTGCTAAAGCCTCTGCATCTACATTAAAATTCTCGTTACGCACCAATTTAATTTCTCCTTTTGGCGATATCAATTCAAAATGAACGTCTTCTACTGTTTTGGTAGTCTTATTCATTAATTTATAGGTGTATACATTACTAATGATATTGCCTTCTTTGTGTTCGTAAAGCTGACCAGGTAATCTTAAAATATTAGCCTCTAGATCATTTCTTAAGAACATCATACCAACAAGAACTCCCGTTAAAATTACAAGAACAGCGGTATATCCTTTTAGGCGAGGAGTAAATTTGAACTTCTCTTTCTTGGTAATCTCAACTTCACTTGCATAGCGAATCAAGCCTTTTGGCAGATTCACTTTTTCCATAATAGTGTCGCACTCATCAATACAGGCAGTACAGTTTACACATTCTAGTTGCGTTCCATTTCTAATATCAATTCCTGTAGGGCAAACGTTTACACATTGGTTACAATCTATACAATCGCCATTACCTAATGCTTCACGATCTTCGTTTTTACGCCATTTTTTTCTGCCGTTTTCAGCTTCGCCACGTTCATAATCATAAGCGACTACGATAGATTTATTATCAAGAAGAACCCCTTGCATACGACCGTAAGGGCAGGCAATGATACAAACTTGCTCTCTGAACCAGGCAAATACAAAATAGAATACACCTGTAAAGATTAATAAAGATACCATGGTACTTAGGTGCTGGGCAGGACCATCTGTGATGTATTGTATTAAACGATCACTACCTATAAGATATGCAAGAAATACATTGGCAATAACAAACGAAATGATAAAAAATATAAACCATTTTAATACACGCTTACGTATTTTCTCGGCATTCCATTCTTGTCGGTCTAATTTTATTTGCGCACCACGATCACCATCTATCCAATACTCTATTCTACGGAAAACCATTTCCATAAAAATAGTCTGTGGACACATCCATCCGCAGAAAATACGTCCAAAGGCAACAGTAAACAGTGCTATAAAAATCACACCTATGATCATTGAAATGACAAAGAGGTGAAAATCTTGAGGATAAAATGGAAACCCGAAGATGTTGAAACGTCTTTCCAATACATTGAACATCAAGAATTGGTTGCCGTTTATTTTTATAAAGGGAGACGCAATCAAGAAAAGAAGAAGTACATAGCTTACATACTTACGGTATTCATAAAGCTTACCACTTGGTTTTTTTGGAAAAACCCAAGCCCGTTTACCATCTTCTTTAATGGTACCGATGGAATCTCTAAAATTATCTTGATCTTGTGACATTGTTTCTCTCTTTATAGGCTTTGAGAGGTATTACCCTCTCACTGTACTCAGTTCATTGTAACCGCAGCCGAATCAATAACTACCTCTGTTGCTTCCACTTCAACCGGAACTTCTTCGGCTGGCGCATTAGGATCTACCCAAATATCACCTTCTGCCGCTTTAGGGTTGGCTGGCACGGTACCTTGAAAAGTTAGAACATAGCTAGCTACCTGAGCAATCTCGGCAGGTTTTAAGTTCTGTTTCCAAGCGATCATACCTTTACCGTCACGACCACCTTCTGAAATGGTGTTGAAAACATTTTTAATGCCTCCGCCAAGAATCCAGTTTTGATCGGTTAGGTTGGGGCCAATACCACCGCCACCATCTGCCATGTGACAGGCAACACAGTTACTTTCAAAAATGCCTTTACCAGCACTAATATCAGAAGCGTCGGTCAACAACTCAACAGTATTTGCATCGACAAGCCCTTTAGCCGTTTTTTTGTAGGCTTCAATTTCTAATTGAGCAGCGGCAACTTCTTGTTCATATTCCAGGTCTTGGTCATAATCATTAAACACATGAAAACGAGCTAGATATATAACACCGAAAACGATAGAAGCATAGAACAAATACACCCACCAAGGCGGTAAATTATTGTCAAGTTCACGTATACCGTCGTAGTTGTGGTCAAGAATGATTTCTTCCTCTGACTCAATGGGTTTACTGCCCAACATTTTGTTGTACATTTTTTTACCCCAGGTCCATTCCCATTTTTCTTCTTTGGCTTCTAGATAACGAAGTTTGGCTTCTTCGTCAAGCGTGTTATACATAACATTCTCAATAGCTTGAACTATAAAGGCTATTGCTATTAAAAGCAATAAAATGAGTGCCATAAAGCCAAACATCATTGTTGGGTATGCTATAAAAGCAGGTTTATCGCCGCTATCAATGTAAATTTCCATAAATACTATGACCAGAAAAAAGGCGACGGTTATTCTTAACCACCATGCTGTATTGTTTTTCATAATGAGTTGTTTTGTTGGTTATCTTCTTCTAAAGGCAATTCGCTAACTTCTTTGATATATGATTTTGACGCTGTAATGACCCACCAAAATAAAAGTGTGAAAAACACAAAGAAGATCAGTAATGATATCATGGGGTAGGTTGCTACGCCATCAATAGTTTCCATGTAACCTTTTACAAATTTGAACATGATTTTTTGTTTTAGTTATCAGATAATAATTCACCGGTTTCCTTGATCTTAATATCGGTACCCAAACGTTGTAGGTATGCAATTAAGGATACAATTTCACGGTCTCGCATTTCTATGAATTCTTCACCGTTTTCGGCAGCATATTTTTTGTCTGCCTCGTAAGATTTCGCAAAATCGGGATCACTATATAAGTTCTTTTCAATTTTTTCTGCCTGAGCATCCATTGACGCTTGGGCATTTGCAATATCCTCTACTTTATAAGGAACACCTAAAGTAACCATAGCTTCCATTTTTGCCTGTATGTCGCTTCTGTCGTGCTCATCTCTAACCAACCAAGCATATGCGGGCATGATAGAGCCAGATGATGTACTTTGCGGATCGTACATATGGTTCAAGTGCCAGTTGTCGGAGTATTTACCACCAACTCTCAATAAATCTGGACCTGTACGTTTACTACCCCAAAGGAATGGGTGGTCATAAACGAATTCACCTGCCTTGGCATATTCACCATAACGCTCTACCTCACTTCTAAACGGTCGAACCATTTGTGAGTGACAACTAACACAACCTTCACGAATATATAGGTCACGACCCTCTAGTTCTAATGGTGTATATGGTTTTACACTAGTAATGGTAGGTATGTTTGACTTTACCAAAATGGTAGGTACAATTTGTATGATACCACCGATCAAGATAGCTACTGTTGCTAAAATGGTCAATTGAATAGGTTTACGCTCTAACCAAGTATGAAAAGTTTCACCAGCGGTTCTACGTTTAGAAACTGTTGTAAGTGCTGCTGCTTCTGCCAGTTCATCTTCTATAACGCTACCAGCTTTAATAGTACGTACTACATTGTAGATCATAACACATGCGCCTACAATATATAGACTACCACCTATGGCACGCATCCAATACATTGGCATAATCTCGTTTACGGTTTCTAAGAAGTTACCATAAACCAACGTACCATCGGGGTTAAAATCTTTCCACATTAAGGCTTGGGTAAACC
The DNA here is from genome assembly GCF_044597005.1 of Maribacter sp. R86514. Taxonomy (NCBI): domain Bacteria; kingdom Pseudomonadati; phylum Bacteroidota; class Flavobacteriia; order Flavobacteriales; family Flavobacteriaceae; genus Maribacter; species Maribacter sp. R86514. Next base: position 606,764 of record NZ_CP138999.1, read on the forward strand.
CGGCAACATACATCGGCAAAGCGTATAGAATAATACCTAGTGTACCGATCCAGAAATGAAAATTTGCCAAACCAATAGAGAATAATTTGTTCTTGGTCATTTTAGGTACCAAATAGTAGATCATACCAAAGGTCAAGAATCCGTTCCAAGCTAATGCACCTACGTGCACGTGAGCAATGATCCAATCGCTAAAGTGGGCAATTGCGTTTACATTTTTAAGTGAAAGCATTGGTCCTTCAAAAGTTGCCATACCATAACCGGTAATTGCAACGACCATAAATTTAAGAACAGGATCGGTACGTACTTTATCCCATGCACCTCTTAATGTTAGTAGACCGTTGATCATACCACCCCAAGATGGAGCCAGTAACATAATTGAAAAGGCAACCCCTAAATTTTGTGCCCAATCCGGTAAAGCAGAATATAGTAAGTGATGTGGACCCGCCCAGATATATATAAAAATCAATGACCAGAAATGTACTATAGATAATCTATAAGAGTATACTGGTCTGTTTGCAGCTTTAGGTACAAAATAGTACATAAGACCCAAGAAAGGTGTAGTCAAGAAAAATGCAACTGCATTATGACCGTACCACCACTGTACCAATGCATCTTGTACACCCGCATACACAGAGTAACTTTTAAATGCGGTTACAGGTAGCTCTAAACTATTGAAAATATGAAGTACGGCTACCGTAACGAAGGTTGCCAAATAAAACCAGATAGCCACATAAAGGTGACGCTGTCTTCTTTTGATCATGGTGCCTATTAGGTTAACACCAAATGCTACCCAAACCACTGCTATGGCTAAATCTATACGCCACTCAAGTTCGGCATATTCCTTTGAGCTTGTATAACCTAGCGGTAATGTAATTGCAGCTGCAACAATAATCAACTGCCATCCCCAAAAATTAAATTTGCTTAAAAAATCACTATACATACGTGCTTTCAATAGACGTTGTGTAGAGTAATATACTCCTGCATAAATAGCATTACCTACAAATGCAAAAATTACCGCGTTGGTGTGCAACGGGCGCAAGCGACCAAAACTTAACCATGATATGCCATCGGTTACATTGGGGAACATGAACATAAAGGCTAACAATAAGCCTACAGACATACCCACAATGCCCCAGAACATGGTTGCATAAAGGAAATTTTTCACGATTTTGTTATCGTAATAAAACTGCTGTACTTCCATAATTATACTTGTTTATTTAGTTGGATTTTATTTTTATTAAATGGAGAACAGAGAGAAAAGAAAATAGAGATGAGACTCCTATTAATTTGCATATGTTCCACCCGTTCATTTATTATTTCACTCTTCACTCTTCACTCTTCACTCTTCACTCTTCACTCTTCACGACATTTCCTGTTTCCTTCATAGGTTTCACCAGTTCATCTTCAAAAAGCATACGTACAGAAGGTGTGTAAGCATCATCATATTGTCCTTGCCTGACCGATACGATAAAAGCGACAAAAAAGATAATTGCCACCACAAGGCTAATTGCCAATAAAATATAAATAACACTCATACCTACCTGAATTATGGTGTAAAAATAAGAGGGTTGTCAACCTTAGAAAATGACAATTGTCATACTTTAAAAAAATTCTTAGAAAAGTAAAAAAGGTTAATAGGTTATGGGGTGATTTGATAGTTGTTAAGTATTGATTTTGTTAACTTTAACAGTCTGTGGAAATAGATGATATGAATAGTTTATTTGTTAAAAAAGCCGATAAATTTTTTGAAGTGATACGTTGTTAAACCAAAACGGTTGTTTCTTTAAAAAATAACATGGGCTTTGTGTTGCCCAAAACTGTTTTAAGAAAGTTTTCTGCCAATAAGGTTTGTCATTAGCGTAGTGAAAATAACGATGCTGATAGAGCTTAAAGGCATTAAAATAGCGGCTATTACTGGCTCTAGCTGTCCGGTAATGGCAAAATAAAGTCCTACACAGTTATAAAGTAAAGATAAAACAAAGCTCATTTTTATAATGCGCATTGCTTTTTTAGATGCAAGTATATAGCTGTAGAGTTGCTGAAATTTAGAGGCATCTAAAATGGCATCGCAAGCAGGGGAGAAGACATTGATATTTTCAGATATGGCAATGCCCACGTTACTTTGTGCCAAAGCTCCGGCATCATTTAATCCGTCGCCTACCATTAAAACTTTTTTACCTTGTTCTTGTAACGATTTTATGAAGTCTAGTTTTGTTTCTGGTTTTTGGTTAAAGTATAACGGAGTCATTTTTGGTAGTAATGCTTCTAAGCGTTCCTTTTCCCCTTCGTTATCACCAGAAAGTATGGCTAGATTCATTGATGCTGACATGTTTTTGAATACAGTTGAAAGTCCGTCACGATATTGATTTTGAAAAACATACCTTCCTTTATAGGCATCGTTAGAGCTGATGTATATAGAGGTATCCAATAGATTTTCTGAACTGCCTTTACCTACAAAATTGGCAGAGCCGATCTTCATGTTTATATCGTCTTTAGAGCTTTCAAGTCCTTTACCTACATGTTCTTCGTACTCGTCTAATGTAATGATATTCTGCTCTTTAAGTAGATCATATAAAGATCTGCTTAAAGGGTGGTTAGAAGCTCTTATAGTGTTCTTTAAAATAGATTCTTCTTCAGGAGATAATGGCATACCTTCATAATGGGCCGTACTTTTTTGAGAAGTGGTAATGGTACCCGTTTTATCAAAAATAGCAGTATCTATTTTTGACAAACGCTCAATAGTTTGGGTGTCTTTAATATAGAATTTCTTTTTACCGAAAATACGTAGCATATTACCCAAGGTAAATGGTGAGGCCAATGCTATGGCACACGGGCAAGCAATAATCAATACCGCTGTAAAAACGTTCATAGCTTTAGACGGATCATAGTAAAGCCAAAAAGCGGTTGCAATAAATGCAATAGAAAGTACGGCAATGGTAAAACGTTTACCAATGCTATCGGTAAGGTTTTGAAAAGTGGTTACCTTATCCGTTTTAAAAACAGCGTTGCCCCATAATTGGGTCAGGTAACTTTGAGAAACAGATTTTAAAGCAATCATTTCAATAACACCGTTCAGTTGCTTACCGCCTGCAAAAACTTGTTCTCCAATTTCTTTGGACACAGGTTCAGATTCGCCAGAAACAAAACTATAATCTATTTGTGCGTTACCATATACCAAAGTACCATCAACGGGAATCATCTCTTCATTACGGATCATTATTCTATCACCCTTTTCAATTTCCTGAACAGGTACGGTTTCTTCCTTACCTTTTAAATTTAGTCTGGTAATTGCAATAGGGAAGTATGATTTATAATCGCGCTCAAAAGATAAAAAGCTATAGGTTCTTTGTTGAAAAAATTTACCTAGTAGTAGAAAGAATACGAGTCCGGTAAGGGAATCGAAAAACCCGCTCCCCAAGTTAAAGGCGATGTCATACGTACTTCTTAAGAATAGTACTAAAATGCCAAGGGCAATAGGTACATCTATATTTAAAAGCTTAGCCCGTAACCCTTTATAAGCGGATACAAAATAATCCCATCCGGCATAGAAGACAACGGGTAGAGAAAAGATGAACATCATCCATCTAAATAAATCTTGATATTTGTTCAGCCAATACTCACCGCCAGAAGCAGCACTAGATCCAAGGTCAAAATAATCTGGAAAAGATAAAAACATCACATTACCAAAAGCAAAGCCGGCAACGCCAAGTTTATAAATCAGGCTACGATCCGTTATTTTCTTTTTACCTTCAAAGTCTTCTAGTGAAATATAAGGTTCATACCCTATTTTCGCTAAGAGCAAGACTAAGTTCTTTAAGCTGAAATCTTCATTTTTATAAGTAACCCTAATGGTTTTCTTTGGAAAATCTACCTGAGAGTTAGTAACGTGCTTGTTCAGTTTATTCAAATTCTCTAAAATCCAAATACATGAACTACAGTGAATAGTCGGTATATATAGGTTAATGATTTGAATATTACCGTCATTGAATTCTGTAAGTTTAGCTATGATTTCTTCATTATCCAAAAAATCATATTTTCCTTCAATGGCTTTAGGTGTAGAGCCTGCGGCTTCTTGTAGTTCATAATAATGAGATAGATCGTTTGTAGAGAAAATTTCATACACGGTTTTACAACCCGCACAACAAAATGATTTTTCATCAAATGTTATAAGCTGTCTATCACAAGGGTCACCGCAATGAAAACATGTATCTGCCTGCATAATTATTAACTAATATGATACAAAGGTGAAAATGAAACACTTTTTAAAATATGATAATTGTCACTTATTACAATTAGGGGCTTGTGTAATTTTGCTACATATTTAAAAATGTAGCCATGGAAAATAGATGTGAGAATTGTATCATTAGACAATTTAATTCACTCCGTGCATTGAACAAAGACGAATTAAAAAGGGTATCGGACGCTAAAATATCCAAGAAGATTAAAAAGGGAGAAGCTTTATTTATAGAGGGGCAAAAATTAGATGGCGTTTTTTGTGTTAGAAACGGTGTTTCAAAGTTGTCTAAATTAAGCAGCAATGGTAAAGAGCAAATTGTAAAATTGACCAATAAAGGCGAGATAATGGGGCAACGTTCTGTTATTGCTGAAGATTTTACCAATTTAAGTGCTATGGCCATAAATGATATGGAAGTTTGTTTTATACCAAAAGAAATAATATCCAATACCCTGAATACGAATCCTAATTTTTCTTTGGAAGTATTGCGTCATTTGGCTCATGACTTAAAAGAGGCAGATGATGTTATTGTGAATATGTCTCAGAAAACGGTAAAACAACGCCTAGCGGAAGCCTTTATATATTTAAAGAAAAATTACGGAGAAGATGAAAACGGATTTCTGTCATTGACCTTAAGTAGAGATGATTATGCCAATATAGTAGGGGCTGCAACCGAATCTTTAATACGTATGATTTCGGAGTTTAAGAAAAAGGGACTTATAAAGACAGAAGGGAAAAAGATCGGAGTTTTAGAAGAGGACATCTTACAAGAACTTGTAGATGGTTTTTAAATAATTGTCGAAGTTGATAAATGTCATAGTTTCAATTCATTGGTGAAACTACTTTTATAGTCAAATGATGAGCCTCATTTATGAAAAATATTTTAATACCGACCGATTTCTCGTTAGCAGCATGGAACGCAACAAAGTATGCCTTGCAATTGTTTGCAGAATCTGAATGTGTATTTTACTTCTTAAATGCCTACACACCAGAAATGCACAGTAATCGCTTAATGGCAGGTAGGGTATCGGATATGAACAAGGGTTGTTCTGCTAAATCCGCCTCAGAAAAAGGGTTGCGTAGAACGATACATCGTATTAAAAAAGAATACAGAAATGCGCTTCATCAATACACCGCTATTTCTACTTTTTCAATGTTGGTAGATGAAGTTGAAGAAGTGGTAGAAGATCGAAAAATTGATTATATCATTATGAGTGCTAGCGGTGGTGCTGATGATGAAACTATATTTTTTGGCAGAAATACGGTAAGAATATTAAATCATGGCTATCAGTGTCCTGTAATGGTAATTCCGCCAAGGGTTCCATTTGAAAATTTGCATTCCATCTCCGTCATTTCAGAACAAAATCATTTATTTAAGGGAGATGAATTAAACCCTGTGGTAAATTTGGCAAAGTATTTTAATAGCGCGATACAAATTGCGAGTATGCAAAATACAACTGATCAGATAATGGAATTACAGCAGATAAATCATCAAATTATTACTGATAAGTTAGGCGGCATCTCTCATGATTTTTACAAATTGGATACAGAAACTTCTTTAAGCCCTACTTTAAAAAGCTATGTTAATCATACTAACTGCCAATTGCTTGTTATGTCTAATAATGTAAACGGTTATCTAAGAAATTTATGTAATGATTATATCGTAGGTAGGTCTACATTTTGCTGTCATGTTCCTTTATTATCATTACAACTTGTTGAGAATAACACCAGTGTTAGCCGTTATAACCTTTTTTCTTAGTGTGGTTTAAAAGGTCTAAATCGTAATTTTTTGAATATTACTTTATAGTTTGGGTAATGCTATCTATTATTTCTAAATATCTTTAGCATCAGATAAACTATAATTTGTACTAAAAGTGAGCGCGGTAAACGAAAAAAAAGTAGCAGCATTAGAGGCGGTAAAATATGTAAAGTCAGGAATGACAGTTGGACTAGGGACAGGTTCTACGGCATTTTTTATGATTGAAGCAATTGGTGAAATGGTGCAAAACGGCATGGAAATCAAAGCCGTGGCAACTTCCAACGAAACAGAGAAACTAGCAACTAAGCTGGGTATTGATGTAATAACACTTGCAGAAGCAAAAAGGCTGGATGTTACCATAGATGGTGCAGATGAGGTTGATGAAGATTTTCAATTGATCAAAGGAGGAGGCGGAGCATTATTACGCGAAAAAATCGTTGCCCATAATTCTAATTTGAATATTATAATTGCAGATTCCTCTAAAAGTGTTTCTAAACTGGGTAAGTTCAAGTTACCTGTTGAGACCATACCGTTCGCAACCCAATTGATTATTGAAGAATTGAGAGGTATAGGCTTAAGCCCGGTACAACGAAAGAACGGCAATGACGACTATAAGACCGATGAGAACAACGATATTGTTGATATTGATATTTGGGACACTGATATAACGTTGACCGATTTAGAGCAACAATTAAAAACCATACCCGGTATAGTAGAAACCGGTTTATTCTTGACTTCAACTGATTTGGTAATTATAGGAAAAGGGGACCAGGCTATGGTGAAAAAGAGATAGCGATTAGGCTTTTTATATACTGTCTGAATAAACATATACAGGTAAAACCAATCACAGGTTACGGTTTTCTGTACTTTGAACTGTATTCATTTTAGCATCCACATGTCATAGGTTTGATGTTGAAAGAGCTGAAAATGCTTTTTTTCAAGGATACAGAATGTCTATATAATGTGATATTACTTTTTAAGATGATAAAGACTGTTGTGTGCATTTCACATTTGGGTACATTTCTTTTCAAATCCCATAAAAGAAAAATCAACTAGTACTAACTGGTAACTCCTTAATTTATAGGAGCTAAACTGCTATAGAGTCAAAATCAAGAAGATATTGCATTTTCCGAAAACCCTTTCGAGAGAGGTATTGTGTTAATTAAGAAGTAATCAGCGGTTTAATACTTGAATACTATAGAATTATGTTAGTTGAAATATTTTAATTAGCGCCTATTATAAAGTATCTTTGGGGGAGAATTTTGTAGATAGTAAAATAAACACGAACCTGAAAAATAATCTAATAATATAATGAACAAGGAACTAGATCAATTAGCAGCCGACAATATAAGGGCATTAGCTGTAGCGATGGTAGAAAAGGCAAATTCTGGACACCCAGGTGGGCCAATGGGAGGAGCAGACTACATGCACATTTTATATTCTGAATTTTTCAACTACGATCCTTCTGATATGAAATGGCCTTTCCGTGACCGTTTTTTCATGGATGCAGGGCACTTATCTACTTTAATGTACGCTCAGTATTATCTTTTGGGTAATTACTCTAAAGACGATGTATCTAATTTTAGACAATGGGGATCGGTAACTCCTGGTCACCCAGAAGTTGATGTTGCAAGAGGTATTGAAAATACATCCGGTCCTTTAGGTCAAGGTCATACCATGGGTGTTGGTGCAGCAGTAGCCGCTAATTTCTTGAAGGCACGTTTTGGAGATTGGATGAACCATAAGATATATGGTTTTATTTCTGATGGAGGTGTACAAGAGGAAATCTCTCAGGGTGCAGGTAGAATTGCAGGTCACTTAGGCTTAAGCAACTTTATCATGTTCTACGATTCTAACGATGTTCAATTATCATCAAAAACAGATGAGGTAACTTCAGAAGATACTGCCAAGAAATATGAAGCATGGGGATGGAAAGTAGTAACTATTGACGGTCATGATCATGATCAAATAAGAAAAGCACTTACCGATGCCAATGCAGAAACAGAAAAACCAACTTTAATAATCGGTGAAACGATTATGGGTAAAGGTTGTGTAACTGCAGATGGTACTCCGTATGAAGGGTATACAGAACTACACGGTAAGCCAATTGGCAATACAGGTGCAGATTATGAGAAAACCTTGGCTAATTTAGGTGCAGATGTAGATAACCCTTTTGATATTTATTCAAAAGTAGAGGAGTACTACGAAGGCATTATCAATAAGAAGAAAGACGAAGCACAGGCTAAGAAAAGAGAGATTGATGCATGGCGTTCAGAAAATGCTGAGCTTTCTGCAAAATTAGATGGTTTCTTAGAAGGTAAATTACCAAACCTAGACTTCAGTTCTATCGAGCAAAAAGAAGGTCAGGCTACAAGAGCGGCTTCATCTAATGTATTGGCTTACTTGGCGCAGAATGTAGAGAATATGATCGTATCGTCTGCAGATTTATCGAACAGTGATAAAACAGACGGGTTCTTAAAGAAAACCAGTGTATTAAAGAAAGGTGATTTCTCTGGAGCATTTTTACAGGCTGGGGTTGCTGAATTGACCATGGCGACTATGGCAAACGGTATTGCGCTTCACGGCGGGGTAATGGCAGTAGTAGCAACATTCTTTGTATTTTCTGATTATATGAAGCCAGCAATTCGTTTAAGCTGTATTCAAGAATTACCGGTGAAGTTTGTTTGGACACATGATGCCTTTAGAGTAGGAGAGGACGGACCAACACACCAACCAATTGAGCAAGAAGCTCAAATACGTCTGTTAGAGAAATTAAAGAACCATAGCCACGAGCAAAGTTTCGTAGCGTTGCGTCCTGCAGATTCTCAAGAAACCAACGTAGCTTGGAAAATGGCAATGGAAAACCAAAAAACTCCTACCGGACTTATTTTATCTAGACAAGGTATTGGCGATGTACCTGCAAAAAGCGGTAATCGCTATGAGGAAGCTTTAAACGCTGAAAAAGGAGGTTACTTGGTACAAGAAGTAGCCGATCCAGATATTATCTTGATTGCGAACGGTTCTGAGGTTTCTACTTTGGTAGCGGCGACAAAATTATTGGAGGAGAAAGAAGGTTTGAAAGTGAACATCGCATCTATTCCGTCAGAAGGTATATTTAGACAACAGTCAGAAGCATACCAAGAAGCAGTGATTCCGCCAAACAAACCAGTATTCGGCCTTACGGCAGGTCTACCTGTAAACTTGGAAGGATTAGCGGGACCAAACGGAAAAGTATTCGGTTTAGAGCATTTCGGTTATTCTGCACCGGCAACGGTACTTGACGAGAAATTCGGATTTACGGGAGAGCAAGTATACCAACAAGTAGTAGATTTTTTAAAGTAAATAATCTTTAGGGGATGCCCAAAAGACATTCATAATAAATTTAAACTAAGACGATATGAAATTTTTTATAGATACAGCGAATTTAGACGAGATCAAAGAAGCTCAAGATATGGGTATTTTAGATGGGGTTACAACAAACCCATCTTTAATGGCTAAAGAAGGCATTACAGGTGCAGACAATATATTGGCACATTACAAGAAAATTTGTGATGTAGTTGACGGTGACGTAAGTGCAGAGGTTATTTCAACAGATTACGAAGGTATGATCGCAGAAGGCGAGAAGTTGGTTAAAATTAGCCCGCAGATTGTAATTAAAGTACCTATGATCAAAGAAGGAGTAAAAGCGATCAAGTATTTCTCTGATAAAGGATATAGAACTAACTGTACGTTAGTATTCTCTTCTGGTCAAGCATTATTGGCTGCGAAAGCAGGTGCTACATACGTATCGCCTTTCATTGGTCGTTTAGATGATATCTCAACAGACGGATTAGGATTGATTGCAGATATTCGTATGATTTATGATAACTACGGTTACCAAACTGAAATATTAGCAGCATCTGTACGTCACGTAATGCATATTATAGACTGTGCTAAAATTGGAGCTGATGTTATGACCGGTGGTTTAAGTTCAATTACCGGACTATTAAAGCACCCATTAACTGATAGCGGTTTGGCAAAGTTCTTGGCAGATTACCAAAAAGGAAACTAAATCGTAAGATTTAATCAATTTAATATTAAAAACCATCACTGAAAAGTGATGGTTTTTTTGTTTTATATTAGTAGGGATATAAAAGATATATGTGCAATTGTGCACATATAAGATTGTTGCCACCAATTTGAAAAATGAAACTCACGACAATAATATTTACATCATTTTTGATATTAAGTTGTAATCAAAACACGAAAAATAATAACCAAATGGGAATATTTGACAAACTTTTTGGAAAGAAAGAATCAACCAAAAAAGAAACACCAAAAAATTATAATCAAGAAATTGAGAAAACGAGTGAAATGTTGGACGAAACAATATTTTGGAATATAGTCGACTCTTCAGTAAAGAATACTAAAAATAAAAATGCTCAAGAAAGGTTTTTAGTCAAAGAAATTGAAAAATTGACACCAAAACAAATGATTGGTTTCCGATTAAGAACTGACAAACTTCTTTACGATACTTATAACTCTGAAATGTGGTGTGCTGGATATATAATGAATGGTGGTTGTTCGGACGATGGGTTTGAATATTTTAGAAATTGGATTATATCACGAGGAAAAGACACATATTATAAAGCAAAGGAAAATCCAGACAGTTTAATTTCGGAATTTGTAGAAGGCGAAGAATATTATGATTTTGAAAGTTTTTGGTATGTTGCATTAACTGCGTTTGAAAATAAAACAGGGAAAGAACTATACGATTATATATCTGATGATTTCAAAACTAACGAAGGGAATTATCCGAATTTTGAGTTTACTTGGAAAGAGGAAGAACCTGAAACTATGAAAGCGATTTGCCCGAAGTTATTTGAGAAAATGTGGAATTAAAAACTGGTGGCAACACCGTATATAATTTATTGCTAGTTCTAGCCTACTTACGAAAATCCTCACGGATTTTCTTTTCAGTTTTTATTTGCTAAATTACGTGCTAAACCACGCAACAAACCATATACAAACACGTTAACGAACATTTTGACCCGTCCTGAAATATGTATACAAAACACTTCAAGTATATGTATAAAAATGATGGATATGTAAAACGCTATAGTGAGAGCTTCAAGCTCAAAGTCTTGGCAGAACTTACCAAAGGAAACCATTCAAAAAGACAAATTGCATTAACTTACGGTATACAATCCAGTACTATAAACGTATGGATCAAGAAGTATGACCGTAAAGATTTAATGAACACCCGTGTAACCGTGCAAACAGACGACGAACTTTCCCGTATCAAAGCCCTTCAAAAAGAGTTGAAACAACTTAAGGACCTTCTTATTAAAAAGGACCTGGACAAACTGGTGACCGATAGCTATCTCGAGGTAGCTGCCGAGAACCTGGGCTATAGAGATGTTGAAGAATTAAAAAAAAACTTAAACATAAAGCCTTGATGAAAGTAGCACCGATAAACCGTAATGAAAGGCTGTATTCAATTGGTACTATCTGTAATGCCTTTGATCTGAAAAGAGATGCCTATTACAAATACCAAAAACGTTTTGTTATCAAAAAACAGATAGAACGGGATATAATCGAACTTGTTCGGAAAAGCAGAAGAACACTACCTAGAGAAGGTACCAGGAAACTCATGAGATCATTAAAAGATGAGTTTCATAAGTACGACTTAAAAGTAGGCAGAGACCAGCTGTTCCGTATCCTAAGAGAAAATCGATTGCTCATTAGAAGAAAGAAATACTCCTCTAGAACCACCAATTCATATCACCGCTTTTACAAGTATGGCAATATCATAAAAGACTTGAAAATCAATAGACCCAATCAAGTATGGGCTTCCGACATAACCTATATCAGAACCATTAAAGGATTCTGTTACCTAGCATTGATAACGGACATGTACTCACGTAAAATCGTTGGATATGACCTAAGTGATAGCCTAGAACTAAAAGGTTGTGTCAGAGCTTTAAATAAGGCTATTTACAATGCCAAGAACATTGACCGACTTATTCATCACTCGGACAGAGGTATTCAATATTGCAGTAATGTCTATACCCAAATACTAAAAAGAAAGAAAATCAAGATCAGTATGACCGAAGAAAACCATTGCTACGAAAACGCCCTGGCCGAAAGGGTAAACGGTATTCTAAAAGATGAATTTTTTCTTGACCAGACATTTACCAGTGTGGTTCATGCTAAAAAAGCAGCCAAAAATGCAATCAAACTATACAACTCTAAAAGATTGCATTTATCTTTAGATTATAAAACACCTAATTACGTGCATCAATATGCCGCCTAAAACTAATATTAACCTGTAGCCGTATTTTAGGACGTGACATTTGATAAAAATAGAACTATGAATAAGATTTTTACAATATTACTATTGTCTTTTTTGATCATTTCTTGTAATAAAAGTAATGAAAAAACCAAAGTACTTTTCATTACAACCAACGTTAATGAAATGAAAAATGAACCAAATGGAACTTATTTAATTGAATTGGCAATTCCTTTCAATAAATTCTCTGAAAAAAATCTTGAAATTGATATTGTATCGCCGAAAGGAGGAAAAATCCCAATTTATCATAGCGGAGATACAACAAGTTTAGTTAAATCAATCATCAAAAGTAAATTATTCAAAAAGAAAACGGAAAATAGTTTAAAACCAATAGAAATAAATCCTGAGGAATATTCGACTGTTATAATTCCAGGAGGATATGGACAATTTTGGGACACTCATAAAAATGCAGACATTCTTCGTGTAATATCGGAAATATATGATTCAGGTGGAATTATTGGGACAATCGGTCACGGAACTGCTACACTTATCGATGTGAAATTAAAATCAGGTGAATATCTGGTAAAAAACAAAACAATGACAAGTTTTCCTACGTGGAATGAAAAAAATATAATGAAACAATCAGATTATGGAAAGTTGTTACCTTATGATATGGAAACCGAATTAAAAAAAAGAGGTGCTAATCTAAAAGTATATAATCACGAAAAGAAAACAAATTATGAAATCGTTGATTCTGAAAATAGACTAATTACAGCCTCTTTTGCAAATAGCGGGAAATTTGTAGCTGATGAAGTTCTGAAATTGATTAGTAAAACAGAATAAAAACGGCTTACAACACGGTGTATAAAACATAGCTAATAAGTGCTTAATCGAAAGGTTTGTGCTTATTTACTAAGACCGCCAAATTTTTAATTTGGCTTTTAAAAAGAGAAAAATTAAAACAAAATATAAAAATTCGGCTCTGTGTTAATCCGAAAAGTTAGTGTCTTTTTGCACGCTACGTTCCATACTCAAATACGTTAAGTGTAATTAAAACCAAATGAAATATTGGATATTCATAATTCTCATAACTATCGATTGCTCGAATAAAATGAACACAGAATCCATTCCCTATAACAATCAATTGAAAAAATTGAATTTTCAAGATATTGAATTCAATAGAATTTCATTTGAAAGAATTCCAGAACTTGACTTTAAAGATTATTCTGATCACAAAAGGGCAACATCAAGAAACTACAAAGCTTATGACAAAATGGGGTTTAGGGATATTTTATTGGAGCGATTATCAGGCGAATTAGAAAATAAGGTTTTAAAATTATTCATTATTACACCGAAAAGCGATCGATTACCTTATGATGCTTTTGCTTATTTGTCTAACAAAGAAATAGTTGCTATGCATTTTGAAAATAAAGGTAATTTTAAATTATGGATGGATTTCATATTTGAAAATCAATATCAAACACTTGAGGAATATAAGAATAATGGTCAATTTGAAAGGCAACCAGAACTTAATCCTAATCCACAGTTTATGCTTACTTTAGGTAAAGGACAATTTTCACAGAAATGGGTAAATTCTGGTATGTTGATAGATAATAAACCTTATGAAAATATGGGAGTTTATTTATATAAAAATGCACCTAAACAATACCAAGAAGCAAAAATTGCCAAAGAAAAACAGAATTATATTAAAAAATACATTCGAACGGAATTACCCCAATTTGACGAAGAAAGATTATTTGCCTTGTGGAAACAGTTGGTAGATGTTGAAGTATCTAAACCTATTGAAATTTCAAATTACTCAAAAGAATACCAAGAGTTTAAAGAACTTACAGAATTTGATTTTCCAGAAAACCTTAAAACGTTTTATCAAATACCCAATGCTCGTTTGAATAGTAACGGATTTAACCTGATGACACTTAATGAAATTATAGAGGAATGGAAAAATTGGAAAAAAATTTATGATGACCCTAACTGGATGCTTGTCGATTTGACAGGAAACAACTCTGCCGATGGCAGAAAAACTATAGGAATGTACACCAATCCTTATTGGATTCCTTTTATGACAGATGGTGGAGGTAATTTTGTAGCTATGGACTTTGCACCTGGTAGCAAAGGCACATCTGGACAAATCATAGCCTTTGGAGCAGATGAGATAAAAATTAGATGTTTAGCAGAAAATCTAACTGATTTTTTGCAACAAATAAATGACGGCAAAGATGTTTTAAATAATGGTTTTGAAAAATAATTTTGTTTAATACGGTACATAAATATAAGCGGTTTAAAAGATAAATGAGTATTTAAAAGAAAACAAAAGTCAGTGCAAAACCGAAAGGCTTTTGAGTATAAATCCGCTATTGCTCATTTATTTAAACACTAGAAAAAATTAGAATACAATACGCAATAGACATAGATTTAAGAATTACTATAGGCATAAGCCTTTTAAGAGTTCTTGACTAGGTTCTGTTGGTTTGGGCAAATAGAGTAACCCCTTGGGAATGGATTGGAACCAAGCTAAAACGCTTTTCTATACAGCTCGAAAATGGACAAAGTGTTTAAAAAATATAGGCTTAAATTTTAAACTCAAAGTGGGTGTATTTTAAGAAATAAGTCTAAGTTTAAATGGTAATCGAATAGTAAGATCTTTCTACTTTTATACTAACTTTTAACAATTATTAGCACTATACTTTAGATAATATGAGAAAAGTATTAGTGTCACTAAAAACCATAAACTGGTCTAATAATTCTTGTAAGCATATTTGATTTTTCACAACGACTTTTAAGTGAATATTTTGATTGCCCGTTATTCTATGTGCTTCCTTAATTTCTTTAAAATCATTTATTTTTTCAAGGACATTTTTGAGTTGACCAGGAAAAACTTTCAAGAGAATAAAAGCTTCTATATCGTTTCCAAGTTTTTTATGGTCTAATTGTATACTATATTTTTTAATTATTTCATGTTCTTCCAATTTTTGAACCCTATCTCTTACAGCTGATGGAGATAAATTCACTTTTCTGCCTAAATCAGCAAAGGACAATCGTGAATTTTCTTTTAAAATATCAATAAGTTGTAAATCTATATCGTCTACCATTGAATCAATCTATATTTTATTTAAAATAAACGTAATCGACTGTAAATATAAATAATTACAAATTAATCGATTTTTGGCTCTAAGGGCTATATAATACATTTGTATCAAACCTAAAATGTATGAGTATAGTACTAATCTTTGAAAACAAAGACCCTAAACCTTGGAAAAAGGCATTAAAGAAAAAATTACCGAATGCTACAATTGAAGTATACCCAAATGTAAAGAATAAAGAGACAGTGGATTTTGTAATATGTTGGAAGCCGATCAAACATGTGTTCGAGCAGTTTCCCAATATAAAAATTATCCAATCCGTAGGCGCTTCAATTCAGCATATTACTGCTTCGCAGAAAATTAATAGCGAAAATATAATTACACGTATAGTTGATGAAAGGTTATCAAACGATATGTGGGAATTTTTACTCGCCATTGTTCTGTTAGATTTAAAAAATGCCAAAACTTATATACAACAGCAAGCAGCGAATACTTGGAAACAGCATAACTATAAAACTATAGATGAAACGACCATCTCTATTTTGGGTTTAGGAAAAATTGGAGGTTATGTTGCTGAAAAATTTGCGCAAGTAGGTTTTCGTGTCAAAGGTTGGAGTACCTCTAAAAAACAGATTACAAATGTAGAAAGTTATAGTGGAGAAAGTGAATTTGTTTCGTTTTTAGATAATTCAAATTATCTAATTAATCTATTGCCGTTAACTGATAAAACCAAAGGGATTTTAAATAAAAACGTTTTTCAAAAATTACCCAAAGGTTCATTTCTAATTAATGTTGGTAGAGGAGAACATGTAGTTGATGCTGATTTAATAGATGCACTTGATGATGCTATATTATCTGGGGCGTTTTTAGATGTTTTTGTAAACGAGCCTTTGTCTAAAGAACATAGGTTTTGGAGGCATCCAAAAATTCAAATAACACCGCATGTAGCAAGCTTAACAAATGTAGAAACAGCTACAGAGCAAATTACCGAAAATTACAAGTTGTTTTTGAAAAATGAAGAATTAAGAAACGTAGTATCATTAAAAAAAGGATATTAAGATTATGGAAACAAAATTTCATCTTGCTTTTAAAGTAAAGGATATAAAAAGTACCATTAAATTTTATCATATTGTTTTAGGATGTGAATTAGGTAGGCAAACAGAGAGCTGGGTTGACTTTAATTTTTTCGGACACCAATTGTCTGCACATGTATCAGATAATATACCTAATCTAGACTATTGTGGAAGAGTGGAAGACTTAAAGGTTCCTATTCCGCATTTTGGTTGTATTGTAAATAATACGATTTTTAAGGTCATAAAAGATAGATTAGAGAAACATGACATTGCGTTTATAATAAAACCACAGAAGAGATATCAAAATAAAAAAGGAGAGCAACAAACCTTGTTTATTTTAGACTATAGTAATAACCCGTTGGAATTTAAGAGTTTTGTAGATAATGACTATATTTTTGAATGACAATTACCTACAGATTACAAAAAAAAACTTTGGGCTTTTATGTTAAACCTAGAGTTTTTTGAATAGTGATTAAGCGACTGTTGTATGAAGTTTAAATTTTATAAAATGTATCATTTCAACAACATATACAATAGAAGCGAATTGCTTTTTAACTGGTTCAAGTTTCTTTTAATTAACTTTATAGATGTTTTGTAAAAAAGCTAAAAAAAATATAATTGTATCATGGAATTTGACCGAACCGGAATAATATTATATACTCTTGAATACAAAAAATGTGTCGATTTTTATGAAAATATTTTAGGTCTTAAAAGAATGTTTGTGAGTGAAAATCTAACTTGTTTTAAATTCGGACAAGCATATTTGATGGTGGAATTGGATGATGAATATAACGGACAAAAAACTGGAACGGAACGGGCAAAAATGTGTTTGCGCATGAATGTCCCAAACGTAAAAATACTTGCGGACAAATTGACTTCGAACAATATAACGGTGGACTATCAAGAACATTCGTGGGGTACAATAGCAAAATTCCTAGACCCTGATGGTAATTTATGTGCATTTAAAGACAGTTCTACATTCGAAAAACAAGTCTTGGATTATAAGTAAATGGACTTTACTCGGACGGAAAAGCCAGTTTACAATACACCCTATAAACAATACGGGTTTCGGGCTTAAACGCCAAGGTCTGTGTATACCTGCCTGCCGGCAGGCAGGTTTATAGTGTCGCCAAATCTTTGGGATCTCGCTTTACAGAAAAAAACAAAACCAAAAGATTTCGCTATGTGTGGGGCGGAAAGCAAACGCTAGTTTGCTCCCGTACTATTCATAGCCAAACCATACAGATCAATAACCAAACATAAAAGTGCTGATACGAATTAAGTAGAATTTACAAGGTGTATGCTTATGTAAGTTTTAAGTTACAATAGGGGTATAGCGCTTAAAAAAATGAAAACCTTATTTTTGGTTGCTACAATACGCATTATTAAGCGGTTATGGATAATAGCTTTGTTATACCTCTACTTAGAAGAACTGTGAAGGATATTATCGTTTTCAGAAATACAAGTTTAGTTGTATTTTGCAAAGATGAAATTATTTGTAGTGCTCAATATTTTATGTACTTCAATGCTAATTTCGTTGATAACAATCTCTAAAATTACGAAATCATTATTCTGTTGATGAATTCGTATATTTTAAAACTAACTTACTTGAACATGAAAAACTGCATTAAAATTTGCGTACTCGGCATCTTTTTATTCACCGTATTTATAAACGCGCAAGCCCCAAAATGGGAAAATCCGGAGTGGGAGAATCCAGAAATTTTTCAAATTAATAGAGAAGAGCCAACAGCATCTTTATATCGTTATAAGAATGCAGAGTCGGCTTTAGCAAATGAAAGCTGGGAGAATTCTTCTTTTTATCAATCTTTAAATGGAGAGTGGTATTTTAACTATTCGGCAAGTGTACCAGAGCGCCCAACTACTTTTTATAAATCAGGATATGATACATCTGGTTGGGATAAAATTACGGTGCCATCTAACTGGGAATTAAAGGGTCACGGTACACCGATATATACAAATGTGGTGTATCCATTTCCTAAGAATCCTCCATTTATTCCTCACGATATCAACTCCGTAGGTAGTTACAAACGTAGTTTTGAAATTCCTGAAAACTGGGAAGTAAAAGAAGTGTATTTACATTTTGGTGGTGTAAGCGGTGCCATGTATGTTTATGTTAACGGACAAATGGTTGGCTATAGTGAGGGTAGCAAAACACCTGCAGAATTCAATATTGGTAAATACTTAAAAGAGGGCGAAAATGATTTATCTGTACAAGTATTACGTTGGTCAGATGCGAGTTATTTAGAAGATCAAGATTTTTGGCGTTTAAGCGGTATCGATAGAGATGTCTATCTGTATGCCACCAATAAAACGACCATTAAAGATTATACTGTGGTGGCAGATTTAGATGAAACCTATACGAACGGTAAATTTAGTTTAGATTTAGAACTGGCAAATACGGGCAAAAAGCAAAAAAGTGCTCAAGTAGAAATTACTTTATTAGATGGGGCACAAGAAGTCTTTAAAGTAGATCAAAAGGTAGACATTATTGAAGGTGCGACTACAGTGAAATTCGCACAAGAAATTCCCAATGTAAAAACTTGGAATGCAGAGAAGCCAAATCTATACACGCTACTATTTACCTTGAAGGATAAAAAAGGAAATACTACCGAAGCAATCAGTTCTAAAATCGGATTCAGAAAAATAGAAATTAAGAACAATCAGTTTTTGGTAAACGGTATGCCGGTTTTGATAAAGGGTGTAAACCTGCACGATCATGATGAGGTTACCGGTCATGTGATTAGCGAAGAAGTTACCTTGAAAGATATGCAGGTAATGAAGCAAAATAATATCAATGCTATTCGTTGCAGCCATTATCCAAAGAACGAGTTTTTCTATAGAATGGCAGATAAATACGGATTTTATGTAGTTGATGAAGCCAATATTGAAATTCATGGTATGGGTGCAACCAACCAAGGTTTAGACGGCGATGAAGCCGCAATTGCCATTCACCCGGCATACCGACCAGAGTGGAGAGAAATGCATTTAGATAGAACTATTAGAATGTTCGAAAGAGATAAAAATTACACTTCGATTGTTACATGGTCTTTAGGTAATGAAGCCGGTAATGGTCAAAACCTTTTTGATACTTATGATTGGTTGAAAGCAAACGATACCACTAGACCAGTACAGTATGAAGGAGCGACAAATTTCTCGAATACCGATATACAAGCGCCTATGTACGCACGGGTGGATGAAACAATTGCTTATGCTGAAAATAACCCAAAGCGACCTTTAATTCAATGCGAATATGCCCATGCTATGGGAAATAGCGTTGGTAATTTACAGGAGTACTGGGATGCTATTGAAAAGTATGATGTATTGCAAGGCGGATTCATTTGGGATTGGGTAGATCAAGGTATAAAAGCAATAAATGATGAAGGCGTAGAATTTTATGCCTTTGGAGGAGATTTAGGCGGAGCGGAATTACAGAACGATAATAACTTCTGCCTGAATGGTTTGGTTGATCCTGATCGTTCTGCGCATCCGGCTTTGTATGAGGTTAAGAAAGTATATCAATATGTAAAGTTTACAGCTGAGGATCCGAAATCTGGAAAAATCAGTCTGAAAAATATGTATGATTTTACGAATCTTTCGGAATATGCTTTTTCATGGGAATTGTTAGAGAATGGGGTAGAAGTAGGTAAGGGAAAAATTGCTGATGTCGATATCGCGGCGTATGAAACTAAAGAAATTCGAATAGACTTACTAGAATTACCAAATACAGGTTCTGAATATCATTTGAATGTGTATATGACCACAAAAAAAGAAAGTGCCTTATTACCTGAACACTACTTATTGGCGTATGAGCAATTTCAACTAACGGATTTTAAACCATCTGTTTTCGAAGAAAATATTGACGGATTAAAAGTGACTAAAAAACAAGATATCATTACCGTTACAGGAGACGGATTTGAAATCGGTTTCAATAGTAAAGACGGTACATTGTCTTCTATAGATTATGGACAGGGTAATCTATTACAAAAAGGACCGACCGTAAATTTCTGGCGAGCACCTAACGATAATGATTATGGCTACAATATGCCTAAACGTTTGAAGAAATGGAAAGATGCTACAGTTACTCAAAAGCTAAAGAGTCTAATAGTTAAATCTAATGAAGGTAAGAAGGTTATAGACGCTGTTAGGCTTACCGCTAATCCGTTTAAAATTAGAAACGATTTACAATTGAATGCCACCTATAGTTTACCTGCGGTAAATGGAGAGGTAACCGTAATGTATACCATTAATACAAAAGGCGAAATATTGGTAAGTACTAAGATGATGGGTATTGAAAACGACTTGCCAATTTTACCAAGATTTGGAAATAACCTAATTATAGATAACAGTTACGATCAGGTAGAATGGTATGGTAGTGGAGAGCATGAAAATTATGTAGATCGTAATACTTCTGCTCTAGTTGGTGTATATAACGCTAGTGTATCCGATTTATATTTTAAATATATCCGTCCGCAGGAAAATGGAAACAGAACGGATATTAGAACCTTGTCATTTGAAAATAGGGAAGGGAAAGGAATAAAAATCACTGCTCCAGAATTGTTTTCTTTCAGTGCACACCATCAATTAAATTCAGATTTTGATGAAGGTATGCAGAAAAGACAGCAGCATACTTATGATATACCTACAAGAGACTTAATAAATATTAATATAGATCACAGTCAAATGGGTGTTGGTGGAGATAATAGCTGGGGATTGCTACCAATGGAAAAATATCAGATACAACCAGAAAACCTTTCTTTTGATTACGTAATTAGTCCGATACGTTAAATTCATAAAATATATCAGAATTTAAATAGGAGAAAGTATATTTAGGGTATGAATAAAAAAGGACAGTTTTTAGGCTTGGGTTTGCTGTTATTGAGTATGGTTAACTGTAAGCCAGAAACCAAGAAGAACGTATTAAAAGAAGAAGCAAAAGCCAAGGTAGAAAAGCCTGCTCCTACAGTTGAATATAAATTGTTAGGTGAAAAACCTGAAAGTGTTACCACGCCGGAAGGTATGGTTTGGGTTTCTGGTGCAACTTTTAAACAAGGAGCGGTAAACGGCGATAAGGTTGCAATGGATCATGAAAAACCGGCTATAGATGTTATAGTTGACGGATTTTTTATGGATGCCACAGAAGTAACCAACGCCCAATTTGCCGCATTTGTGAAAGCTACAGGCTATGTTACGGTCGCAGAAAGGGGAATAGATTGGGAAGAGTTGAAAAAACAAGTGCCTGCCGGTACAGAAAAGCCACATGACTCTATTCTAAAACCAGGTTCGTTGACGTTTAAAAAAGCAAAATCATCCGTACCTAATTTATACGATTTCTCTCAGTGGTGGAACTGGACCATTGGTGCGGATTGGAAACACCCAAACGGACCTAAAAGTAGTATTAAGGGAAAAGATAATTACCCGGTGGTACAAGTATCTTACGAAGATGCTTTGGCATATTGCGAATGGGCAAATAGACGTTTACCAACAGAAGCAGAGTGGGAATTGGCATCTAGAGCAGGTTCTTATGGTACCATCTACAATTGGGGCGATGATGTATCTGTTTTAGAAGAAAAAGCAAATACCTGGGAGGGCGAGTTTCCAGTAGAAAACACAATTGCAGACGGTTTTGAGTTGCGTGCGCCGGTAAAATCTTATCCACCAAATGCATATGGGCTATACGACATGGCAGGTAATGTTTGGGAATGGACGAGTGATTGGTATAATACTACTTACTATAAAGAAACAAAAGCTACAAATACGGTATTGGTGAACCCTAAAGGAGCGGAAAGTCCGTTTACGCCAAATAATCCGCTAGCAAAAGAACGTGTAATAAAAGGAGGTTCGTTCTTATGCAGTGCATCTTATTGTGCAAGTTACCGTGTATCTGCTAGAATGGGGTCTAGTATGGACTCTTCTTTAGAACATACCGGGTTTAGAACAGTTGCAACAGTAGATATGATAACTGAATAATAGATCTTAATCTATGCAGTTTAATAGTTGATCTAATTCTACGATTTTAGCGCGGCTGATCGGTATTTTTTTGTTCTTGATTTCGATGAACTCGTGGTTGTAACGTTCCACCATTTTTAGGTTAACGATGTATGATTTATGGATTCTGATAAATTTATCGGCTTCCAATCTTTTGTTAAAAGCGCTCATGGTAGATAAAATAACATAGTTGCGCTCTTCTGTAACGACCTTAACGTAGTCGCCTAGAGCTTCCACATATAAAATACCATGTACATTAAGTTCAACTTGTTTAAGATTGTGCTTTACCACTAATTTACTCTCAGGCTGTTTCTTTTTAATAGCCTTGATTTTATCGATTGCTTTTGCGATTGCGGTATCGAATCTTGAATTACTATATGGTTTTAAAAGAAAATCAGTGACATTGAACTCAAAAGCATCAAGCGCGTATTTTTGATCATGACTGGTGATAATAACTTGTGGCTGTATGGTGAGTCCGGCTAAAAACTCGAATCCGTTCATGACAGGCATTTCAATATCCAAAAATAAAAAATCTACCTTTAGATCATTTACCAGAGCCAAACTCTCATTCGTTGCACTAGAAGAATGTACAACTTTTAAGTTTTTATTTTTATCTAAAATTTGCTCTAGAAGCATCCGCTGTGTGTTGGAGTCTTCTATAATTGCGCATTTAAAGGTTTTCATTCAATAATCATATAAGTTCTACTGTACATACGTAAAGAATGGGGGAAAGTTCGTTTTTTCTAAATTTAATAAATTCTTAAAAGTTAGAAAAACAGGCGAAAAATAGTAAATAGTTATCTTCATAGCTAATATTCGTATAAAAACTTTTGATAACTATATTGTAAGTTTTTAGCTCAAAAACCTACTTTTGTAATAGAGAATTTAATAGAACCACTTGATATTATGTCTGATAAAATAGAACGTGTAAAAACATTGATTATAGGATCTGGCCCTGCAGGGTATACTGCGGCAATTTATGCTGCCCGTGCAGATTTAAAACCTGTTATGTATACAGGTATGGAGCCAGGGGGTCAATTGACCACCACAACTGAAGTAGATAATTTTCCAGGATATCCAGAGGGTATCGATGGGCCTACCATGATGGTACAATTGCAACAACAAGCCGAACGTTTTGGTACCGAAGTAAGAATCGGTATGATTACCTCAGTAGAGTTTTCGAAGGAAAAGGGAGGTATACACAAGGTTGTTGCAGATAACGATAAGGAAATAGAAGCGGAGACTATCATTATTTCTACAGGTGCATCGGCTAAATATTTAAATATACCTAGCGAGCAACGTTTACGTGGCGGTGGGGTATCTGCTTGTGCGGTTTGTGATGGTTTTTTCTACAAAGGGCAAGATGTGGCAATTGTTGGTGCGGGAGATACCGCGGCAGAAGAAGCATCTTATTTGGCAAAAATTTGCAATAAAGTAACCATGCTGGTTCGTAGAGATGAGATGAGAGCTTCTAAGGCTATGCAACATAGAATACAGGCCATTGAGAATATAGACGTACGTTACAATACAGAAGTTGACGAGGTTTTAGGAGACCAAGTTGTTGAAGGTCTACGTATGGTAAACAACCAAACCGGCGAAAAGGAAGAAATAGCTATAACAGGTATATTTATCGCAATCGGTCATAAGCCGAATACCGATATTTTCAAAGGTCAATTAGATATGGATGAAACTGGTTACCTTATCACTAAAGGTAAATCGACAAAAACTAATTTGCCAGGTGTTTTCGCAAGTGGAGATGCACAAGATAAAGAGTACAGACAAGCGGTTACGGCAGCTGGGTCAGGTTGTATGGCAGCTTTAGATGCAGAACGCTATTTAGCGTCTATTGGTTCTGTTGAAGAAGCAGTTGCAGACCAATATAAATTGTAAGAGATAATTTTATATAGAAGTAAGAGCCCATTCATTTGAATGGGCTCTTTTTTTTAGATTGATTTTAGTTAGTCTATTCTTACATAGTTCTCAGAGAAGGTTCTATTCCCTTCTTCATCCAAGCTAATTTGACTGAACCTGTCATCACTAAGTTGAAGTTCAAAGGTGAAAATACGCATGGTATCCATGGCTTGTATCATTTCGTTATCACCGTATTCCAAGGTTTCCATGAGTTGGTCATCTGTGATATTATATGTGCCGTAACCAAATCTACCTACTTTGTCAACTGGTACATATCTGGTCCACATAATTTTACCGTTATAGTACATTTTAACCTGTCTGTACCCATCTGCTGTAGGTACAGTATCTATAACTTGTTGTCCGTCGTAATTATAAAAACTTTCTAGCTCCCAAGTTCCTTGTATGGTGTGCATGTAGTTTTCATTGATAGAATTTGTAGAGGCTGCTGAAACCAATATGAGCATCAACAATACCAAACCTATAATTTTTTTCATAGTGATAAGGTGTTAGTTAATAAAAGAGTTGAATGTGTAATAAAAAGATACGAATTATATATCAGAATTTAATAAAAATTACATACTAAAATTAAGAATAACATAATGATAAACAGATAATTATGATAATTACTATAGATTTGGAGAGTATGAATTAAGAATAGTACAAAGTTTAAAAATGTCTGTTTCTGTGTGATAAGCGCTCAAAACTATACGACTCATTAGGGAATCATTTTCTGTAGGATATTTAAAGTAGGTTACTATAATACCATTATCTTCTAAATAATTGGCTAATGCTTTATTTTGAAAATTAAAGGTAGGATGCCCTTTTGCAGACACAAAAAGTGAGGAATTTGATAATTTTGATATGAAAAGCTCGGTATTCTTATGTAATTGAGCTCTTTTTGAACTAATAAGTTCTTCAGCATCCTTCAAAGTTGCTAAAGAAGCAGGTGTTGCGGGACTTGCACCTCCAAAAAAGCGGGTGTTTTTTAGCGCATTAATTATATTATTACTTCCAAATATCGCTCCCGCTTGAATACCAAACCCTTTTCCTAAAGAGCAAGAAACCAATAGCTCTTTTGGTTGAAGTGTATGTAAAAACCTAAAACTGCCACCGCCATCTTTTCCGGTAATTCCAATTCCGTGAGAATCATCAACGACAAGAATAATATCGGTTAAGTCGAGATTTTTAAGGAAAGTGTAATCGGGATAATTATCGCCATTAAAGTCAATACTATCTAGAAAAAGAACGGGTATTTTGTTTGTATTTGTTTTAATGGCATTTTCAAGTTCAATCCAATTTTCAAGTACCTTTTGTTTGTTTCTGTATAATGCCGAGTGTGTATTTGGGGCATAGAATAACTGATAATCGTTATTGCTGAAATAATCACAAACTAATTGTCCTGCTAAATAACCAGAGGACATGGTTACACAACTTTCACTACCCGCTATTTCTGCTAGGTGGGCATCAACTTCATTGAAAATGGAAATTCTAATATTAGATTTACGGGAAGCACTGTAAGCTGTGCCATATTTTTTGATGTTCTTGATGAATATGGACTGGAAATCAGCATCGGTCTGTAATCCTAAATAAGAGGTACCACCAAAGTATAGGTATTCTTTACCGTTTATGACAATAGTTCTATCAGGAAATTCATCAATCGTAAACATCAATCTAACAATTGTATACCGCTACCGGCAAGTTTTGGGAAAATAACTTTACCGTCAGGTTCAATATGAACGCCCGTTGCAATATCACTTTTTAATAACAAAGCACCGTCCATATCTACATAATCCAATTGCGGAATCAACTGCGCAATAGCTGAAATGCCTACGGTAGATTCTGTCATGCAACCAACCATAACACTAATACCTAATTCCTTAGCCTTTTTTATCATACGTAGGGCAGGGGTGAGTCCGCCACACTTGGTCAGTTTAATATTTACACCACTAAAATGTAGCGCACATTTTTCTACATCGCTTTCTACAATACAACTTTCATCGGCAATTACGGGTAACACACTATGGTGCATAACCTCTTCCATACCAGACCAATCATCAGCTTTTAATGGTTGTTCTAAAAATTCCACTCCCAAATCTTTTAAGAGCGGAGCGTTAAAAATAGTTTCTTCTGCCGTCCAAGCACAATTGGCATCTATTCTAAAGATAGCATCTGTATGTTTTCGTAATTCGCGAACAATGGCAACATCATCACTAGTGCCTAATTTGATTTTATAGATAGGCCAGGGCATCTCCTTCATTTTGGCTAGCATAACGTCAATTGATGCAATCCCGATAGTAAAATTTGTAGTAGGGTATTTTTCAATGCTTGTGCCCCAAATCTCGTACAAGGGTTTACCTAGTAATTTTCCATACAGGTCATGAGCAGCCAAGTCTAAAGCGCAGATAGCAAAGTTTGATAATCCTTTACTTATTAAAAATGCATGAAAGACTTCTGGCTTTGTGAAGTCAAATGCTTCTATTTCAGAGGATATGGCGTTAATTTCATCCATCATACTCTGCGTGGTAATTTTGTAATACGGATTAGAGGTTGCCTCTCCATATCCTGTTTTTCCGTCTAAAGATAAAGAAGCGATCATAGTATCTTGAAAATCATGAGATTCTCTTGAAATACTGAAGGTGTGCTTTAATGGTAATGTATATTTTTTTAAGTGTACTTGCATACTACTAATATACAGATGAGTTCATTAACTAAAAAATGAAAACCCGCTGATATTTCAGCGGGTTTTAAAGTTGAATTGATTGATGTGATTATTAGTATTTGTGCACGCTACCAGAAACCGATTTGTTCTTTTGAACAGAAGGATCACCTTTGTATGATATGTTGGCGCCACTAGAAGCTTCAGCTGTTAAATTGTCAGTAACATCAATGCTAATATTTGCACCACTACTGGCATCTGCATTAGCTACTAAAGTTGTTAAGTCTTTAGCTCTAATATTTGCTCCGCTACTTGCGTCTACATAAACTTCTTTTGCTGTACCTTCTAAAGAGATATTTGCACCGCTACTGGCATCTATATCCATATTGGTAACAAGCACGGTTGCATTGATAATGGCACCGCTACTTGCATCTACCTCTAATTTATCTGACTGAATTTTATTTTCAGTAGTTAAGTGAGCTCCACTAGATGCACGTAAGCTGGTTACATTAGGCATGGTCACGTATACTTTTTTGGTTGCTCTACCAATATTCTCTATACTGTGAATTCTTAATTTTCCGTTTTTAATATCGGTACCGATCAAGTCAATAATATTTTCATCTGCTTCAACTGCAATATCAAAATCAGAGCCTTGGGTAACAAATACTTCTAAACCTTCAGAACTGGAAACTTCTGTGAACTCACCGGTAATTTCCCTGGTTTCTTCAACAACTACGCCATTGCCTTTTTCGCCAGATCCAAAATCGCCGAAGTTAATGTCAAAGCCACAAGATGAAAGTAATAGGGCTAATACGAGTGCTACTGTTATTCTTACTAAAGTTGTCATGATTGTTCGTTTTTTTGATTGATTAATATATTATGATGATGTAAAAATGATTTTTTTTCTATTCTCTTACTAGTATTAAATACTGAATTGTTGTTTTAGATGTCTGAACTGTAATTAATTGATACTATCATTTGTGTCAACCTTTACACCGTTCTCGTCTAACTTCATTTTAAATGATTCTCCATTATCGTTAACGTCAATGTCTATTCCATTTTCGTTGATGATGATTTTTCCTTTATCACCATTATCGTTGATATTAATGTCTATACCATTTTCATTGATGTTGATGCGATTAGAGCTGTCGTCATCTTCATCTTCCATTTCAATGAATTCAGGACAGTCTAGGCATTCAAGCTCTCCGCTTTCGGTCATTTTCCAGATATAGCCTTCTAGGCCTTCAACATCTCTATCAGTATTAACGGTCGTAATCCAATCTCTAGAATTTGTCTGGTCATAAGTTAGAATAGTACCTACCGGTAAAAATATGTTTACACGAACTTCTTGATCTTTAAACTTAGGAACCTGTGTGGTTAAAAAGTCATCAAAAGAAATCGTATTACCACTTACTTCATATTCATATACGATTTGACTGGCGATATCCTTTGCTTCTCTATTAGATGGGCCGTCCGCTTCTTTTCTAACTTGAACACGAACCAGGGTATCTTTAGATTTACGAATACGAAATCTTACATCATCAGAAACTAAAATTTTATTTCCCGCTTCATCGTAAGAAAGAAAAGTATCTCCCAGATTCATATCATTTTCATGATCATACTCGTCCGTAGAAACCAATCTAATGTTCAAAGTATCGGTTGGTATTACTGTTGTAATCTCATCTTCTACAGATGTGCTACCGGTATATGCGTGTGCTGCAGCTTCTCTAATGCCGAATATGACCAAACATATAATTGAGATCAACCATAAACCTAACAATGAGAATTTAGCAACCGTACCAATAGACTTTAGGTTGTTTACCAATATTTTTAATCCTAAATACATTAAGAAGAAAAACGGAATACCAATGGCAAAAAATGCCAATAACGATACTACCCAAATAGGTAGGTTGGTAGAGTTTACGACATTGTAAAAGTCAATACCAGGTACATGAATGATATCTAAAATACCAACGGTAAACATGCCTACAAAAAGACCGATCAATGTTGCGGCACCAATGATAACCAAAAGTATACCAATGAATTTACCGAAGATTTTGAATAGGAACATTACAATATCACCAAAGGTGTCAAAAATTGTTTTACCTCCTTTTTTGACGGTGTCGCCTACTTTTTCATAGTCCACACTTTTTACACGATCCGCTACGTCATCAAAACCCTCTTTAACCTTACGCTCAATATTACTGATATTGACCGTTTCACCGCTCATATCTAATTTTTGAGCCGTAGTTTTAGCTTCAGGAATAAGGATCCAAAGTAATCCGTAAATGAAGATAAATCCGCCCCATGTAAAAATGGTCAAGAAAATCCAAAGTAATCTAATCCACAATGGGTCAATACCAAAGTAATGTGCTAAGCCTGCAGATACACCCGCAACATATTTCTTTTCTGTATCTCTATATAGTTTTTTTACTCTTTCTTTAGTATAAGCAGACTTGGTTTTAGGTTCATCTTCAAAGATGTCCTCATCTACCATATAATCTTCTGGTTGCCCCATAATGGCAATAACTTCATCTACTTCTTTTTGAGTGATAACCTGTCTTTCATTCTCTAATTTGTCATGAAAAAGTTCGGCTATACGAGCTTCTATATCGGCAATGATTTCATCGCTGCCCGGTGTGTTGGCAAAAGAACGTTTTACAGATTCTAAATACCTACGCATTATATTGTATGCCTCTTCGTCTATATGGAAGAGCATGTTTGCTAAATTTATATTTACTGTTTTGTTCATGATTAGCTGTTTTTTGAGTTGGTTACCAGGTTGGTGGCTTTTCTTAATTCGTCCCAAGTGGTATCTAATTCTTTAAGGAATATTTTACCGGTCTCGGTTAATGTATAGTATTTTCTTGGCGGTCCAGAAGTAGATTCTTCCCAACGGTAGTTCAGAAGTCCTGCATTCTTTAATCTGGTCAGTAGCGGATATATAGTACCTTCCACTACAAGCATTTTAGCATCTTTTAGCGTAGCTAAGATTTCAGAAGCATATTTATCATGCCCATTTAAAATGGACAGGATGCAATACTCCAAAACCCCTTTACGCATTTGTGCTTTTGTATTTTCTACATTCATAATCTCTTTTTGCTTTTTATGCAGTCCCGCTTTCCCGGGAGATTGCTCCATTGTCTCTATTGTCTGCATAGGTTAACTGTTCGTTTTTTGTTCGATGAATAAACATCCTGATTGATTTTTGATTGATTAATAAACTCTTAAGGGTGTGATGAATACCCAATATATAATGTAAGCTGATGATGCTATTTAATAAATTTTATAGTGAAAGGATATTCAAAAACTTCCCCTTCATTTGTTTTTATAGTAGCCAGTATGGTATACACGATGTTGATAATAAATAATGCCGATTGTGCGAGACCTAGTAGTGCAACAGGAACCATCCACGGACCAAATAGATCATCGGTGTCAAAATTGAAGTTGATACTGTTGAAACTATGAGAGTTGACTAGTCCGAAATTATCAAAGTCGAAAATGTTAGGTAAAAATCCGCCTAAGAAAAATGGAATACTAACCATACCTACAAGAATAGAGTAGAGTAGTATACTTATTTGAAAATTTAAAGCTTGTTTACCGTTATGATCCACAAACTCATATTCTTTTTTGTTCGCTGTCCATAATACTAAGGGAATGATGAAGTTCCCGAACGGAATAAAGAATTTAGAAAACGTACTTGCATGTATTAATGCAGAGAGGTTTCTTTCGTGCTTTGTTACTGATTCTGTCATGATTGATTCGTTACTGATGATGATTGATTTTAATACTATGCGAAAGCTAATTACTTTGATTACCTATTAACTTCCTATGCAAATATATGTCTAAAAAAAGGTACTATGTAACGCATAGTACTAATATTTAACAATATTTTAACATTTTAGAATGGAGTAAATTATAGCTATTTTTACCCAAATTTTAGAATAAAATGGCGGTAACACCTAGTAAAATCAATATGTTCTCCTTTTTTAAGCTACCGTCTGCATGGTGGTGCGGGGTACGTTTAAAGGAAATAGATAAAAACAGGTCAGTGGTGACGGTAAAGCACAGATGGTTCAATCAGAATCCGTTTAATTCTATGTTTTGGACTGTTCAAGGTATGGCAGCAGAATTGACGACCGGGGCTTTAATGATAGACCAAATTGAAGCAACAGGAAAGAAAATTTCTATGTTGGTAGCGAACAACACCGCAAATTTTTCAAAGAAAGCAACAGGTAGAATTACATTTACTTGTGAAGACGGACACTTAATTAAAGAAGCTTTAGATAAAACGATTGCTACCGGAGAAGGACAAACAATTTGGATGAAATCTGTAGGAGTAAATGCAGATGGAGTAGTGGTAAGTACCTTTAAGTTTGAATGGACGGTTAGATTGAAGCAGAAAAAGTAATTTCAATGAAAAGAGCAATAAGATTCAAAGAAACTCAGAAATTTACCCAATGGTGGCTGTGGTTGATCATACTTGCTCCAATAATTTTAGCATTTTTTAATCTTTTAGGTATTATTCTATATGTATTTAGCGGTTACACTTCTGGTGATTCAGGAAATGTAAGTGTTTCTTGGGTATCGGGTAGTGTGTCTATTATTCAGTTTATTGGTTTCCTAATTTATGTAGCTACCATATTATTTATTGCGTTATCAAAACTTAAAGTATTGGTTTCAGATAAGGATATAAAAATTCATCATCTACTATTTTTTAGCAAAGTCATTGATTTTAATGAAGTAGTAGAAAAACAGATAGTTAATTATAATTTTGTAGGGTATGGTATCAGAAAAACCAAAAAGTACGGTACAGTCTATAATGTAAAGGGTGGGGAAGGAGTAGCTATTACACTTATCAATGGTGAAAAATACCTAATTGGCTCGCAAAAGGCAGAACAATTATTAAAATCTCTTTCAAAATAATAAGGTTTAGCTGTAACAAAAGTTTCTTTTCATCAACTTATAAGCATCAATCAAAAACAATATAAGAATGAATGCCCACGAAATAGATTACGAGATTTTTGGAGAAGAAATGCAATACGTTGAAATAGAGCTAGACCCGCAAGAGGCAGTTGTAGCCGAAGCTGGTAGTTTTATGATGATGGATACCGATATTAAAATGAGCACCATTTTTGGTGATGGTAGCAATCAAGACAATAGCGTTTTAGGTAAGATTTTTTCAGCAGGAAAAAGAATGTTGACAGGTGAGAGTCTGTTCATGACGGCATTTTTGAATATAGGTCAGGGTAAAAAGCAAGTTAGTTTTGCTTCCCCGTATCCGGGTAAAATTCTACCAATTGATTTATCTGAAATGGGCGGTCGCTTTATATGTCAAAAAGATGCTTTTTTATGCGCAGCACAAGGAGTATCCGTTGGTATTGAGTTTTCAAAGAAATTAGGTCGCGGACTTTTTGGTGGTGAGGGTTTCATCATGCAAAAATTAGAAGGCGACGGAATGGCTTTCGTTCATGCAGGTGGCACATTGGCTAAAAAAACATTGGCTCCTGGTGAAGTTTTAAAAGTAGATACCGGTTGTATCGTTGGTTTTACGAAAGAAGTAGATTACGATATTGAATTCGTTGGCGGAATTAGAAATACAGTTTTCGGCGGAGAAGGTTTATTCTTCGCAACCTTACGCGGACCAGGAACTGTTTATATTCAATCACTACCATTTAGCAGATTAGCCGGAAGAGTGCTAGCATCAATACCAAGAGGAGGAAAAGATAAAGGAGAAGGTAGTATTCTAGGTACACTTGGTGACATTGTTGGCGGAGATAATGGGTTTTAAGAATTAAGTGGAAAGTACTAGGTAAAAAGTACAAAGTATTAAGTATTAAGTAGTTTGTTTATATTTTGATAAGAGAATAAAGAATATAGAGAATATACTTGTTTTGATTCAGGCATTTTAGGAGAATTTAGCGAAGCTAAATTGTAGTTATTGCAAAAGCCAAAAGCCAAAAGCCAAAAGCCAAAAGCCAAAAGCCAAAAGCCAAAAGCCAAAAGCCAAAAGCCAAAAGCCAAAAGCCAAAAGCCAAAAGCCAAAAGCCAAAAGCCAAAAGCCAAAAGCAGAAGGTACAAAGTAAAAAGTACTAAGTACAAAGTTTAAAAACATTTGAATTTATTTTTTGAGTTTGAGTTTGAGTTTGATTTTTGAACTTGAACTTGAGTTTGAACTTGAGTTTGAATTTGATTTTTGAGCTTGAGTTTATATTTTAATTTTCCAACAACCAAAGAATGAGTTTTCAAAATCAAATAGAATTTCTAAAAGAATTACAGAAAAATAATTCTAAAGAATGGATGGATGCCAATCGTAAATGGTACCATCAAGTTCGTAATGAGTATATCGATTGGCTTAATAGTATGAATAAAAGACTGTCGGCTATTGATGATGAGTATTATGATACGCCAGGTAAAAAGGGAATTAACCGTATTAATAATAATCTGATGTTTCACCCTAACAAACCGGTATACAAAGACCATTTCGGAGCGGGATTTGACAAAAAACCTAAGACAGCAGATTTCTATTTTGAACTAGGTATTGAACGTTGCATTTTCGCAGGCGGATTATGGCGACCAGAACCAAAAGTATTGCGAAGTGTTCGTGATGCTATAGATTATGACGGAGAAGAATTAGTGAAAATATTGAAAAATAAATCTTTTAAAACTCGTTTCGGTAATCTATACGAAGATGCCAAATTAACCAACGCACCCAAAGGTTTTGATAAAGATCATAAACATATAGAACTGCTCAAAAATAAGACTTTTGCCGTTTTTCAAGAGTTTTTCACAAAAGAAACCAAAAAGGCTTCTTTTGATGATGAACTAATAAACGCTTATAAAGAAATGCTTCCGTTTAGGCGTTATTTGAACAAGGCGATTACAGTTTAATATTTTCAAACGATTAGCGATTTATTTTTATGATTCTCGGTATATTTATACATCAATGGTTAAAACTTGTTAATTGAAAAACGGAAGCATAAAAGACGTAGAAAAGAAATTGCTATCAGATAACTGGTATACACTTAATAAATACAGCTATAAGTATCAAAAGCCTGATGGTACATGGGAAACTCAACATAGAGAAGCTTACGACAGAGGTAATGGTGCTGCTATTTTATTGTATAACTCAGAAAAGAAGACCGTTGTGCTTACCAGGCAATTTCGAATGCCAACATATGTGAATGGTAATGAAGACGGAATGATGATAGAGGTATGCGCTGGACTTTTAGATGGCGATGACCCTGCCGATTGTGTTCGTAAAGAAACCGAAGAAGAAACCGGGTATAAAATAACTAATGTTCAAAAGGTATTTCAAACCTATATGTCGCCCGGATCTGTTACTGAAATTTTATATTTATTTGTTGGTGAGTATGATGATAGCATGAAAGTAAGCGATGGCGGTGGTGCAGATGATGAAACCGAAAATATCGAGGTTTTAGAGTTAGATTTTAATGATGCTATGAAAATGGTGGCTAGTGGAGAAATTAAAGATGCAAAAACCATTATGCTGTTACAGCATGCAAAGTTGACTTCGTTAGTTTAAAGTTTTATAAGCGACTCTTCTAATATGCATAAAATCTTTAAAGTCGGTTTTGGAGGTGGTTGTCATTGGTGTACCGAAGCGGTATTTATGTCACTCAACGGTGTTAAAAAAGTGGAACAAGGCTTCATTGCTCCGAAGGAGAACCCAACAGATTTTTCCGAGGCTGTAATTGTTCACTATAATGCTTCGATTATAGAATTAAAAGATTTAGTAGCTATTCATTTAGACACCCATAAAAGCACCGAAAATCATTCTATGCGAAAAAAGTACCGTTCAGGTATTTATTACTTTAATAAGTATGATAAAAAGACTTTAGCTGTTATTATGAAAGAGTTACAACAAGATTTTGAAACTCCGTTGATTACCGCAGTTATTCCATTTGGGGTATTTAAATCCTCTGCAGAACGTTTCCATAATTACTATTTTAACGATACAGAGAAGCCTTTTTGTAGAACTCATATTTCCCCTAAAATTAAGTTGTTCAAAGAGAAATATACCAAACATGTTTCAACAAAAGTTCAATAGTTAGTAGGTATCTCTTAGTGTTTGAAGCATTTGTTCAAGCCTATTTCGCTCTTCTGATGTAGATTGTTTAAAGTGATTGTTCATAAAACTGAAAATCAATGTTTTTCCTGAGTTTGCAACCAAGTATCCGCTAAGGCAGTAGTTATTACTAAGGCTTCCAGATTTGGCATAGATATAAGGTTGCTCGTCTCCTGCAAATCTATTTTTTAAAGTACCCGATAATCCCCCGGCAGGGAAAATAGAAAATAAACGCTCTTGAGGTACCATTTCATGTAACCGGTCTAAAACCGAGACCATGTTTTGCGGTGTAAACAAATTGTATCGTGAGAGTCCCGATCCATCTACCCACCTAGGTTCTTGTTTTAAATTTTTTAGTTCATTTTCTAAAATATAACTTCTAGATAATTTCCCATTTAAGGTGTCTGTGAGAACACCTGCAGATACGAGTAAAAGCTGTTCTGCAATAAAATTATCGCTTTCGTGCATCATTCTCATGTACAGTGAATCTGATGAAATACCATACAAAGTTTGTTTTTTTCCAGAGGGCATAGCAGTACTCATTCCTACTTTTTTATTCAATAGACTCTCTAAAATTGATTTGGTAGTAAAGTTACTCGTGATAAACGGCGTTTCAAGAGTATATCTAGACTGAGTTGGATAGTAAAAGGTGTTAGAAAATTCATTTCGGTTATTCTTGTTTGTCAATTGAATAACACTGTCCTTAAAATAAGCAGGAGAAACCATAAGCTCCGGATTCCTATACGTCATCACTACATTACCATTTATGGGTAGCGCACTTTTCTCTGCAGAATAATAGTACTGGTAATCGTCCCAAGCCCAACCTGGTCCGTATTTTTCATCTTGAAAATTGTTAGCAACAAATATCAGGTTGTTATATCTCTCAAGAAATTTTAGAGTTGTGGAATCTTTTATATAATGATGCAAAAAAGAAGGGTCTCCAGTACCTTCAAAATACAAAGTGTCATTTGCTTCAATATATTTCAAAGCCGGTATCTGATCTGGCAAGGTTTTAAGCGCTGCGTAAAGTGTAAAAATTTTGGTGTTACTGGCAGGAATAAAATACTTATGACTGTTATTGGTATAAATAGTGTCTTTCGTTTCTGCATCTATTACCAAAACACCGGTAAACTGATTTTGATAAAATGAAGATGACAACTGTTGGTTAAAATCTTTTCGTATAATAGATTTTGTTGAGGTACAGGCGGAAACAAGTATTAAAATAACTATAATAAAAAGAAAATTTTTCATGAATTCGAAATTACAAAATTGCATACTTATGAATGCGATAAAAATTTAACATGTAAGTAATTACTTTAACTTTTTGTATACAATATTACAACTGCATTTCTGTTTACCTTTATACAACAACAACAACAACAACAACAACAACAACAACAACAACAACAACAACAACAACAACAACAACAACAACAACAAATCTATTAATCTATCAACAAAATGTCTAAGTCTATGCTAGAGTATAGTAAAACAGTACTTAAAAAGGTTAGTTTTGATACCTTACTATTTTGTAAAGAGTTGAAAAAAGCCTTAACGACGTTACTACCCGAAGAGGTAGAGGAGTTAAAAGTTTGGTTAGAAAGTTTTATAACTGATAAACCAGAATTACATCAAAGTTTAGTTTATTTAAAAGCATAATAAAGAGCCACGTAAAGTGGCTCTTTTTTTTACGCAACCTATAGCTTTATTTGCATCTTACATTAAAAGACACAATGGCTATTAAATTTACGGTTGCGATATTTTTGTTATTCTTAATGCAATGTCAAAATGACGACATGCCTTATGATGACACACCTGTTGACGATACTAGTTTGGTAGGTGAGTGGCTTTTGACAGCTTCTTATGTTAGTCCTGGTGGTGCTACCGAATGGAAAGATGTTGAAGAAGGGTATCGCTATTTCTTCGATGAATTGGGTACATATGAAAGAACCGATTTTAATAAAGAAGTACTGAATTCTGGCGATTATGAAATTACAGACGAAGCGCTTTATCTGTACTTTGTAACCGAAAATGAAAAAGATACACTAGGCTATAGCGCAGATTTCAATGAGCGTAAAACAAGATTAACGCTATCGCCATCTTACCCAGGTATATGCATTGAAGGTTGTTTGTACAGGTTTGAAAAACAATAGGTATTATTTGTGAATAGGGCTTATAATCTTAACATCTTGAAAAGCGATTGCACCACGAACAATACCTGTAATAACATCTCGTAAAGCTTCCGTAATCTGCACCTTTAGTTCTTTTTTGTGGTAAATAAGGCTAACTTCTCGTGCAGGCGAAGGTTCTTTAAAATACTTCAGGTTTTTCTTTTTTACATCATCAAGTTCTAACGTATTTAAATAGGGTAGTAGCGTCATACCCAATCCTTCATTAGAAAGATTGATTAGCGTTTCAAAACTTCCACTTTGCAAACTAAAATGATCTCCGCCAATTTTTGGAGTTTTACAAAGATTTAAAACACCTTCTCTAAAACAGTGCCCGTCTTGTAGTAGTAAAATGTCTTCAATATCTAAATCTTCTGGTGTAATCTGTGTACTATTCCCTAAACGATGTTCTTTTGGTACATAACCAACAAAAGGCTCATAATATAAAGGTCTTTCGGTAATGAAATCTACCTCTAAAGGTGTTGCGGCAATGGCGGCATCAATATGCCCGTCTTCAATATTTTGAATTAAGCTCTCGGTATTCTGTTCTTTGATAATCAGGTTTACCTTCGGATATTTCTGGATAAAATTCTTCAGGAACATCGGTAATAAAGTGGGCATTATAGTTGGGATGATTCCCAAAACATAATCCCCACCAATATATCCTTTTTCTTGCTCTACAATATCTTTTATACGTGCCGCCTCGTTTACAATATTTTTTGCCTGTGCTACAATTTTTTTACCGACTTCGGTAATAGTGATTGGTTTTTTACTACGATCAAAAATAAGTATATCTAATTCATCTTCAAGCTTTTGTACTTGCATACTTAAAGTTGGTTGCGTTACAAAACTCTTCTCGGCGGCGAGTGTAAAATTTTTGTATTCAGCAACGGCAAGCACATATTGTAATTGAGTAATGGTCATGTATATAGTATAAGGTTATAAAATTACTAAAAACCATTATGATAACCTATTGGCAACAGATGATCAAATATTAAACAACCTCTAAAAACGAAGCGATAATTCTTTATCCTCACCTTCTATGGTAAACTTTGCTTCACTGAAAGTTGGGGCACCAATTGGTAATCTACCGCTCATGGCATAATCTTCTGTAGGCATGCCATTGTTTGCAAAGTCCATTCGGTTATTGTCATTTGCATCATGTAATACTGAAAATGCGTAATCACCAGGTTGTATGTTCTCAAAAGTTAAAATCAACTCTCCTGCTTCAGCTTTGTTCTTACTGGTTTTAATATCTTCCGCTTTCATAAAGGTTGTTTCATTATGCAATCCACTTAATATATGACCTTCATTGTTCAATACATTTTCGATAACGACGGTTAATGTTATGCCGGTTTCTTCTTGGGCATTCATTGTAAAACTCATTGCAAATACGGTAATTGTAAATAATAACTTTTTCATTTTATAAGGTTTTAAAGATTAATTGATGCTTCAAAGATGCCTTATAAATGCATGTTTTAAAAAAGTGATGAACCCAATTGTAGAAATGTGTTACTGAACTGTAATAAGGGAGTACTGTTACAAAAAACTCTGATTTTAAAAGAAGTGAATTTCTATATCCTTTTTGTAATTAAGTAATCAAGTCCAAATTTTCCAGAGCCGAAGCCCATAAAAAATAAGCCTAAGCAGAAAAAAATAAATGTGGGTATTATGTTCCAAGAACCATCCCATGGTCTACAGACTATAGTAGTGAACATAGTTACGGTAATAAAGAATGCGGTCAACCTCGTATTTAATCCTATTATCAATAAAATACCACCAAGAGCCTCTGTTAATCCCGCAGACCAAGCGAACAATTCTGGCATTAAAGAGAATGGAAATCCAAATTGTGTTACTAATGCAACAAACCAATCGGAAACCTCAAAATAAGCTAAACCCATGGAATCAGGAGTCCATGGAGTACCAAATTTATTTATTGCAAAAACAAAAGAAAGAAGATAGCCAGTGATTGCCCTAGGTATCAATATTAGAAAATTAGGCAATAATGCATCTACCCTAAACGGAATAATTAATTTTTTAATGGGTTGTAGCTGATGGTACATAGGTTTAAGTATTGGTTACTTAAACTTATAAAAATTTAAGGAATTTATAGATGATAAAAATCAATGTTCAATTTTTTTAAAATGATTAATTTAAAAGTGAGGTTCGCATTATTTCAATGCAATACTATCTATTTCGAGGGTAAAATCTTCTTCAACACCATTTTTTATAATGAAAGCGATCTGAGCTAAAAAGTCGCCGTGGTAGTTGGGTAATTTTAATTCTTCACCTCTAAAAACCGCTTCCATCTCATCAAAAGGAATCTCAATCGTTTGCCATTCATTGCTAGATTTAAAATCAAAGCTATAGGTATGTCTTTGGTGTTCTCCAGATTTACAGCGGAAAGCATATTTTTTTCCATCACCCTTAATTGTGATAACAAATTTAGAAAAGGCATCTACTGGAATACGCTCTAAATCATGTCTAACTAAGCAAAAACCACCATTGTTCTCAAGAGATACATGTCCGCTGAAAACACCGTTACCTTCAAGATTCACTTGAATGAGCCCCATTGATAAACCGCCCATAACACCATCATTGACAATTTGCCATTCTTTACGGTTAAAATTTTTATCGAATTTATAAATAGATTTCACTTCGCTCATTGCTATAGGTTTAAAGAAATAATTACTATAATTAAAAGTAGATGAAATGAAGATAGCATAAACACTCTAAACCATTTTATATTAACTGGTTTAAATGATTTTAAGGCATTCGTTTTTTCATTTCTTCCGCGACAGCTTTTTCTGGGGAACCTTGATTATCAAGTTCATGTATGATTTTTTGGTGATCATGTTCTCTACCTTGAGATAGTTTGTTGACAGCCTGTATGTCATTGATTTCAATTTCAAAACCAATTATCCCTTTTACCTGTCGCATTGTTTTTTTGGACATGTTATTTAACGAGATAGGATGTTCTGACTGTTGTTCATACTTATCTACCAGCTCATGTAAAGATCGAAGCAATTCTTCTGATGTTTGAATTTTTATGGTACCATAGACATGAACGGCTATATAGTTCCAAGTAGGAACCTCTTCTTCTTTATACCATGAGGAAGATATGTAGCTGTGCGGACCATTGAAAATACAGAGTACTTCGTCACCATCTACCAAGTTTTTACTTTGCAAATTCGCCGTGGCAATATGGCCTACCAAGATATCTTTATCTTCTGAATTCTTTGATAGTTCTAGAGGAATGTGCGTACCCCAAGGTTTTCCTTCTATGGTGTTTATGAGTATACCGAAACTATTATTTTTTAGAAAATCATGAATCTCTTTAGTGTCCGTATTTTTATAGTGCTCAGGTATAAACATGTGGTCTGGTTTTCTGCGTAAATATAACTGTTTTGAGCAAATGGTTTTAGAACCAATTATTTAATCTTTCGTGTTACATAATTAACGTGATACTAATTATCTTGTCTATGAATTTTAAAACGAGAATATGCCTTTTATAACAAATACAAAAGCAAAAGAAAAAGTAGATATATTTTATGAGGATTACGGAAGTGGACAACCGGTGATTTTAATTCATGGGTGGCCATTAAGTCGTAAGTCTTGGGAACAACAAGTATGGAAGATAGTAGAGGAAGGCTATCGTTGTATATCGTATGACCGTAGAGGGTTTGGAACATCGTCTTCCCCATGGGATGCTTACGATTATTCAGCATTAGCGAGTGATTTAAATGCAATCATTGAAGAATTGGATTTAAAGGATGCCGTTATCGTTGGTTTTTCAATGGGTGGAGGAGAAGTTGTTCGTTATTTAACTGATTACGGTTCTAGTAGAATAGCTAAAGCAGCATTGATAAGTTCAATTGTTCCGCTAGTAAAACAAAAACCAGATAACCCAGCGGGAGTACCAGAAGAAGCTTTAGATGGAATTATAGATATGCTACAGAAAGATAGAGTAGGCTTCTTAAAAGAAAAATTTCATAAAGGATTCTATAATTTTGAGGAAAACGAAGGTAAAAGAATAAGTCAGGCGCAATTAGATTACGATTTTACCATTGCTTCATTTGCATCGCCAAGGGCAACTATACAAGCAGCGTTAGCTTGGATGCATACCGATTTTAGACCAGAGTTGGAAAATGTAACGGTACCGACATTAATAGTTCATGGAGATGCTGATGCTACCGTACCTATAGAGACGTCGGCAAAACAGGCACATGACGGTATTAAATATAGTACGTTAGAGGTTATTGAAGGTGCCCCACACGGACTCAATGTAACCCACTCAGATGAGTTGAATGAAATATTGATTTCGTTCTTAAAAAAGTAATTAACAATACTCTTGTAAAAAAAATCGAATCATTTTTGATTCGATTTTTTTTATTTCTATATATCTGTAAAACAATAGATTCAATGAAAATAGGACTACAAGTTAGAACGTTTTTTATGATCGTAATGATTATCGCTGTGTCCAGCTGTAATCAAATAAGAAATATAACCGATGTTTTTGTAAAACCTACCGCTAGAGAATTATATGCAAGGGAGTTTGAGAAACAAGATTCTTTGAGCTATAATAAGTGGCATAAAGAATTTTTAGCTAGTAAAAACGATAGTTTACAAATTCGCTTACCTTATGTAGAACAGGGTGCATATTTTAAAAATCGATTAGTGGTATACACCTACAATCTATTTTTAGAGGAAGGGGTCATATTTAATATAATTATCAATAATGAAATATTAGGTACAAGATGTTTTATTGACCTATTGAAATTAAACGAAGATGGTGGCCTAAAAGACGTTATGCATAATAATTATGGCGAGAACAACTTAAAATTTACGATTGTAGAAAGCGGGGTGTATAAGGTTTTAATACTACCAGAATTAAAGTCGCAAGGTTTATTTTCCGTTGAAATTTATAATACGCCTAGTTTTGGTTTTCCCGTTTTAGGAAAAGGCAATAGTGCGGTTCAAAGTTTTTGGGGAGCGGCAAGAGATGGTGGAGCAAGAAGTCATGAGGGTATAGATATTTTTGCGGAAAGAAAAACACCAGTTGTTGCAGCCGTAGCAGGTAGGGTTAGCTCTACAGGAGAAAGAGGTTTAGGAGGAAAGCAAGTCTGGCTTAAAGCGGGACTTTTTGGCGAATCTCTTTATTATGCCCATTTAGATACTATTTTGGTTTCAACGGGAAACAAAGTTGAAATTAGTGATACTTTGGGTTTAGTTGGTAATACGGGTAATGCAAGAACCACTGCACCGCACTTGCATTTTGGTATTTATAAAACGGGTAAAGGAGCGATAAATCCACTACCATTTGTTAAAGTTACAGAGCGTCTAAGTTATAAACCTTTAATTGGTATGGCTGAACGTTCAAAGATATCTTCCAAAGTTGCTAATATTAGAAATGCACCAACTGTTTCGGGTACAATTTTGGGCGAAATCAAGCGAAATGATACAGTGTCACTACTAGGGTACACAGAAAATTGGGCACATGTTCGATTAAAAGACGGTAAAGGAGCTTTCATTTATAAAGGTTTAATTTCTGAAATTGATTGACCGCTACATAAAACAATAAAAAAAAGCCTTTTAATTTTTAAAATTAAAAGGCTTTATCGGTTTTATCGATACCGTATTAGTTCATATTAGTCATTACGAATACAGGTAAATGATGAAATAAATGTTTTACTGGTCTGTATCTTTATACTTTTTAAACCAAGCAAGAACACTTGCAATCTTGGCTACCAAGTTGCTAGGTCTGTTGGCGATACCATGTCCTGCACCTGGTATACGTACCATAGCCGTTTCTACTCCCTCTAATTTTAATGCAGTATAGAATTGCTCAGATTCTGCAATAGGTGTTCTGTAATCTTCTTCTCCGGTTAATAGCATGGTTGGGGTAGTTACGTTGGCAACGTACATTAATGGAGAGCGTCTAAAATAGTTTTCTGGATCTTCCCAAGGTTTCTTGCCGAACCAATATTTCGAGAAAAATGCGGCACCATCGGCATATAGTACAAAGCTTGTCCAGTTGATAACCGGTTTTGCAACAACGGCAGCCTTAAATCGGTCTGTTTTTCCCACTATCCAAGCGGTAAGCACTCCACCGCCACTACCTCCGGTCACGAAAAGATTGTCGGTATCGATATATCCTTTTTCAATAACGGCATCAACACCGCTCATAAGATCTTCATAGTCATGGTTAGGGTAGTCATGGTGTATTAAATTCCCAAATTCAGCACCATAACTGGTACTTCCACGTGGGTTACTGTACAGCACCACATAACCAGCAGCAGCGTAAGCTTGTATTTCTGCACTGTATACAGAACCGTAACTGGTAAATGGTCCGCCATGAATTTCAAGAATAAAAGGATATTTTTTATTAGGGTCAAAGTTTGGCGGAGTCACCACCCAGCCTTGAATTTTCTGTTGATCGAATGAAGACTCCCACCAAATTTCTTCGGTTTTGCCTAAATCTCTAAAAGAATAAAGGTCATCATTAACAAAAGTTAATCGCTTAGAACCTTTTTTATCGGCAGCTCCAAGGTCTGATGGGTGTTCGGTATTTCCTAACGTAAAGGCGAATCTTGAATTTTTAGAAACCGTAAAATCACCAGCATTATAAGGTCTTCCTAAAGACAATCCGCCAAGTCCCTCAACAAGGGCGGTTACTTTACCGTCTAATGTGATATGCCCTATTTTAGTAGCACCCTCCGTATCATATTGAAAATAAAGACCTTTGCCGTCATTAGCCCATTGTGCATTGGCAATATCTCTATCAAAATTTCCAGAAAGAAGTTTAGAATTGCTTCCGTCGGTATTCATTACATAAAGATTTGTGATCTGGTACCCTTGCAACTTATCATCGTTACCGGTGTAGGCAATCATTTTTCCATCAGGGGATACTTGTGGAGAACTATCAGGACCATATCTAGATGTTAATGGAGAAACTTCTGCCGTAGCAATATTCAAGGCATACACTTCGCTATTGGCAGGCTCAAAGGCTTCATCAGGATTAAAATTTGCAGAGAAATAAAGCGTTCTGTCGTTTTTTGCCCATACAGGAGCACCATGGTCAAACTTTGTTGTCGTCAATTGCTTAGGTGTGCCACCATCGATAGA
The DNA here is from genome assembly GCF_044597005.1 of Maribacter sp. R86514. NCBI lineage: Bacteria > Pseudomonadati > Bacteroidota > Flavobacteriia > Flavobacteriales > Flavobacteriaceae > Maribacter > Maribacter sp. R86514. The sequence goes on from NZ_CP138999.1 coordinate 651,157, forward strand.
TAAGGTGAAAATTTGCGTATGTCCACCTTTTATATAACCTTGACCGTCACCTCTATAATTTAATTTGTCGATATAAGTTGGCGGGGTATTCCACTTTGCGCCTTCTGGTTTTGCCGGTAGTTTTACAATAGATTGTTCAGCTTCTGGTACAAACATGGTAAAAGCTAAGTAACGGTCATCATGAGACCAACTTACGGCACTAGGAGCTTTTGGTGTATTGGTTAATGGGGCAATCTCTTTAGTATCCATCCACATGAGATACAATTTCATTTTTTCATCTTCTTTGTTCGATTTAAAGATGATTTTTTTACCGTCGTGCGACCAACGAGGATAGTAGTCGTTCTGGTTACCAGTAGTCAAAGGTCTATTTTGCGAACCATCATAATTAATAATCCAAAGGTTCGATAAATTTCTATCGGTCATAATATCCTTAAAGTTCCTAACATAGATAATTTTACTACCGTCAGGAGAAATCTGAGGGTCAGAAACATACTCCATATTAAAAATATCGGTAAGCTCAAGATTAGAAGAAACTTGGGCGGTAATCGATGTCGTAAAAAATAGAAGAAAGAGTGTTTTAATAAAAATTTTCATAGTGTAGAGTTTGGTTTGAAACTATGCTATGAAGATAGCGAAATACTTAAATAAATGAATCGGTATTTTGTAGAATTGAGTAAGTATTAATATTCAATTTTTTAATCCTTTTTGTATTTTCACAATATGGAAGAAAAAGGATTTTTACATCAAATTCATCCTGTATTACCAGTTTGGGATGTTGTTGAGGCGCTAGACTTTTATATGAATAGATTGGGCTTTAGAATTGCTTTTGCCGATGATGCTAAGAACCCTAAATACGCAGGTATATTAAGAGATGATATAGAAATTCATTTGCAATGGCACGATAAAAAAATGTGGGAAGTGGAAATGGACAGACCATTGTTACGTATTGTCTCTCAAAATATCGAAGCCTTATATAATGAGTATTCTAGGGTAGATGTTTTTCATGCACATACCTTGTTAAGGGAAACAGCCTGGGGTACACGAGAGTTTGCCTTTTATGACCCTTTCAAAAACGGATTGACATTTTATAGAGATGTGTAGCGTGTTATTAAATTGATTATCAGAATAAAAATATAAAAATGAAGGTATTATTTATAGGAGGAACAGGGAATATCAGTACACCAAGCAGTAGATTGGCTGTAGCCAAAGGAATAGTATTATATGTATTGAATAGGGGAAAAGCCAAAGTTGAGATTGAAGGTGCACATTCTATTATTGGAGACATTAACAAACCGGAAGAACTTACTGAACTTAAGAAGCACGACTGGGATGTGGTGGTGAACTGGATAGCTTTTACTCCCGATGATATTGAGCGTGATATTGAATTATTCAAAGGGAAGACCAAGCAATATATTTTTATTAGCTCGGCATCTTGTTATCAAACCCCTTTAAGTTATCCTGTAATTACGGAATCTACTCCGCTACATAATCCGCTTTGGGACTATTCTGAGAATAAAATACTATGTGAAGACCGATTACAAAAAGCGTATAGAGAAGAAGGATTTCCAATCACGATTGTTAGACCTTCATTGACCTATGATACTGTAATACCAATTGCAATCGGAGGATTTGATAAATATAACACGGCACAGCGAATTTTAGACGGAAAGGAAATTATTGTTCACGGCGACGGTACATCGCTATGGACGGTAACCCATTCAGACGATTTTGCAAAAGGTTTTGTTGGATTATTAGGATTACAAACAGCAATCGGTCACGCATTTCACATTACTTCAGATGAGGTTTTAAGCTGGAATATGATTTATAAAATCCTAGCCGATGCATTGGGTAAAGAAGCTAAAGTAGAACACATAGCATCAGACTTTATATGTAAAGTTGAACCATCATTTACTGGAACGTTATTGGCTGATAAAGGAGAAAGTGTTTTGTTCGATAATACGAAAATTAAAACCTTTGTACCTGGTTTTAAGGCAACTATTCCGTTTTCCGAAGGAATTAAAAGAACTGTTAAATGGTTGAAAGAGAATCCAGAGCATCAGAATATAGATGAAGACACCGAGGCTAAAATTGAGAATGTGTTGAAGGCTTATAAAGGTTTGTAGTTTTTCGAGAGAACAAGTAGTTTAATTCACCGTCCGTATTACCCACCCCTTAATCCCCTCCCAAGAGGGGAGATTTTCGTTTTTGATTGCGAGTTTGATTAAAAAGTAATTTAAAATCGATTAGTGAAATTTATCGCGAAGGATTAAAAAATATGTTCAAACTATTCCCCTCTTGGGAGGGGCTAGGGGTGGGTTTCAACTGTGTAATTTCACAAGTTGTTCTATATGATAGTTTAGGGTGTTTGTTTGAAAAAAATTAAAAGTTGATGAGTGGATTGTTAGAATAATTCACCATCCGTATTACCCACCCCTTAATCCCTCCCAGGAGGGGAGATACACGTTTTTGATTACTAGTTTGATTAAAAAGTAATTTAAAAGCGATAAGTGAAATTTATCGCGAAGGAATAAAATTATGTTCAAACTATTCCCCTCTTGGGGGGGGCTAGGGGTGGGTTTCTAATGTATAATAATTTGATAATTGTTACAATGGAAAAATTAATTACAACCGTTGTAACTCTAAGTACCTAAGATAAAATAGTACTCGGTATCAATTCTTCAACAATTTCACCATCTTTCAAATACACGTAATAAGAATGATTTTCATCGTTTAAGGAAACTGAAGTATGAACTTCACCATCTATAAAATGAATGGCAGAACGGTCGTCGCAGGCGTAACCATCCGATAGTTTGCCTGTTTTAATATTATCGAAATACAAAGGTCTACGTGAAGTTTCAGAATTGTAATGCGGACAGTGGCTTTTGTCAATAAACGCCATACCACCAACGATACTTAATTCCTTGGGTCTAGAGTCTGTAGTACCGCCATTAAACCAGCATAAAGAACCAGCGCTGCCGCCACCCATAACTACGCCATTGTCATAAGCTTTCTTAAGTGCAACATCAATACCTTGGGCTTTCCAGATGGCAAGCATATTCAAGGTGTTACCTCCACCAACAATAATAGCATCCATACGAGAAATAATCTCCTCGAAAGATTCTTTTTGGTCGTAAGAGTTGATCCAAACTGAAAGAACATGTGGAGTAACATCTATCTGAGAGCAAACATCATAGAAAGAAGCAATATACTGCTCGTCTTCTCCACTGGCGGTAGGAATAAAACACATATTCGGTTTTTCCTTGCCAGTAGCTTTAGCAATATAATTTAAGAATGGTACGGTATGGCGACCGCTACCGTAAATCACCATTTGCTTTTTCATAATGAGAAGTATTAGTATGAATATGACACTATCAGAAGCTATTCGCTTCTGCTAGAGTCATTTCTTTTTTTTGGTCTACTTGTATTTCTATTGTTCTTTCCTCTAAAGTTGTTACCACCAGGTCTATTTCTGTTTCTATTTTTGTTACGCGAATTGCCTTGCTTTTTTTTCGGTGGCATCGGTTGATCATCAGAAGGCGTATCGGCATCTACAAATTGATGTTCTGGCATACGTGGTACAGATTGTTTTATCAATTTCTCAATATCACGTAAATAAGCTCTTTCCTCTTTATCGCAAAATGAAAGTGCTATACCACTAGCATTTGCACGCCCAGTTCTACCAATACGGTGAACATAAGTTTCAGATACATTAGGTAAATCGTAATTTACTACTAACGATAAGTCCTCTACATCAATTCCTCTTGCGGCGATATCCGTAGCAACCAAAACTTTTAGATCTCCGTCTTTAAAAGCTTTTAATGCCTTTTGTCTTGCCGTTTGCGATTTGTTACCGTGAATAGCAGCAGAACGTATGCCAGCTTGGTCCAATTTCTTTACGATCTTATTTGCGCCATGCTTGGTTCTTGAGAATACGATTAAGGTATTTTCAGGATTCTCCTTAATAAGGTGAATTAAAAGTTTAGGCTTATTCGCTTTGCTAACAAAATAAACTCCCTGTTCAACTTTTTCTGCTGTAGCTTGTTCTGGCTTAATAGTAACGCGTTCAAAATCGCCCAACATTTTTCTAGAAAGCTCCACAATGTCTTTTGGCATGGTCGCCGAAAAGAACAATGATTGTCTTTTAGGGGGCAATTTTGCAATGATTTTCTTGATATCGTGAATAAAGCCCATGTCCAACATTTGGTCAGCTTCATCAAGTACTACGTGCTCTAAATCTCTAAAAGAAATAAAACCTTGATTCATTAAATCTAATAAACGACCCGGAGTAGCCACTAAAATATCTACGCCACCTCTAAGTGCGTTTACTTGTTTCCCTTGTTTTACTCCGCCAAAAATAACGGTATTTCGTAGCCCTGTATACTTACCATATGCGGTAAGACTTTCGCTAATTTGAATAGCAAGTTCACGGGTAGGTGTTACAATAAGAGCTTTTACTTTTCGCTTTGTCTGTCTTAAACTGATACCCTCGTATAACTGATGTAAGATCGGAATACCAAAGGCCGCTGTTTTACCAGTACCTGTTTGCGCAACTCCCAAAAGGTCTTTGCCTTGGAGTAATATAGGAATAGATTGTTCTTGAATTGGAGTAGGGTGAGTATATCCTTCAGCTTCTAATGCTTTTAGGATTGGTTCGGCTAGGCCGAGTTCTTTAAATGTCATAAAATATTAATAAGATGCAAAGGTACGCTTTAATGTGGAAGGAAATATAAAGTGAGATTAAAGTACGAAGTGCAAAGTACAAATTATTAAGTAATAAGTATTAAGTAAGAAGTGCTAGGTAGTTCAAAGTAAGAAGTATTAAGAGTTTAGAAAATAGAATATAGAGAATAGATTTTTTTGATTAGTTCTTGATCAAGCGTATTTAGCGTAGCTAAATATTATAATTTCTAATAACGAACAACGAACAACGAACAACGAACAACTCATTCTGAACTTAATTTTTGAGTTTACGCTTGTATTTAAACTTGTATTTAAAACATCATTTGTCGGTTAACGACCTCAATTATCGGTAAGGTGTTTTTTGGGTTGCTGTCGTTTATCGATGCGATTTTACACTTTACCCGAACTTGTGTCAAGTAACGAGTATTAGGGGTTTTTCAGCGATTCATCACCTAGTAAAACAAGGTCTGCGGCGTTCTATTATTGTAACAAACGCAAGTCATGAAAACAATAATCGCAACAATCTTCATCATCTTTTTAAGCTTTACTGCTCAAGCACAGAACTCTACTGAAGAAGTAAAGGTTGAAACTATTGAAATGAGTATTGTTACAGAAACTGTGAATGAAGTAAAAGCTGAATCTAATACAGAAGTAGCTAGACTATACAAATTCAAAAACTCAAGAATCAAAAGGGATTTGAACTTTTTGACTAAAGCGAACAAGCCTAAGATGGCGTAAGTTCTATTGTTCAGTTGCCAGTTATGGTTTACAGTATTGAGTAATGAGTATTAAGTATTAGGTACAAAGTATAAAGTAGAAAAGAGAAAATAGAGTAGAGAGGAAAGACTACAGGCAATAACAATTTAGCTACGCAAAATTTTATTTTCCAACAACGAACAACCAACAACCAATTAAAGTCCAGCCATTGCAGCTTCGGCGCAACGTTCTCCGTCCATAGCGGCAGAAACGATTCCACCAGCATAACCACCACCTTCACCACAAGGAAAAAGACCTTTGATCACAGGGTGTTCTAATTTTTCATTTCTTGGGATACTAACCGGTGATGAGGTTCTAGATTCTACTCCTACGATATTTGCTTCAGTCGTATAATAGCCATGCATTTTATCACCGAAGGCTTTAAAGCCTTGGCGTAATCTACTGCCTATAAGTTTGGGTAATAGTGAATGTAGTGGAGCAGAGTTGAGTCCTGGTTGATATGAAGTAGGATTTAAATCTACAGAAAGGTTTCCTTCTACAAAATCCGTCAATCGTTGTGCGGGAGCAGTTTGTGTTCTTCCACCTGATGTAAAAGCCAATCGTTCTAAGTTCTTTTGATATTCCAATCCTTTAAGCGCTCCAAATTTTTCGTACTTGGGAATATCTTTATCCACGTTAATTTCAACCACGATACCCGAATTTGCATATAGATTATTTCGTTTTGACGGAGACATTCCGTTCACCACGACCTCACCAGGTGATGTTGCAGCAGGAACTATGAATCCGCCAGGGCACATGCAGAATGAATACACGCCACGGTCTTTCACTTGTTCCACCAAGCTATATGAAGCTGCTGGTAGCAATTCGCTACGGTCACCAGAACAGTGGTACTGAATACTATCTATAATATGCTGCGGATGCTCTACACGAACTCCCATAGCAAATGACTTTGCTTCAAGAGCAATATCTTTTTTATGAAGTAAATCGAAAATATCGCGAGCTGAATGTCCCGTTGCCAAGATCACACGTTCAACAGCCATTTCATCGGTTTCGTTTAAAACTATCGCTTTTAGGGTATTGTCTTTAATAATGAAATCGGTCACCTTAGTATTAAAGTGAATTTCACCTCCATGATGCTGAATTACTTCACGAATATTCTGTACAATTTTAGGCAGTTTGTTCGTGCCAATATGCGGATGGGCATCTACCAAAATCTGGTCGGTAGCACCGTGAAAAACTAAACTTTCAAATATGCGACGAACATCGCCACGTTTAAGGCTACGTGTATATAATTTTCCATCAGAATACGTACCGGCACCACCTTCACCAAAACAATAGTTACTTTCTGGGTTAACCTGATGATCTTGATTAATGGCTTTTAAATCTCTTCTACGATTTTTTACATTATTACCTCGTTCAAGAACAATAGGTTTATAACCCATTTCTAAACAACGCAGCGCCGCCCACATACCTGCAGGTCCGAAACCAACAATATGAATTGGTTTTGCGTTCGAGACATCTTTATATTTAAAATCAAGAGTATCGCTAGGGGCGGGTTCATTGATATAAATTGCCAGTTTGTAATTAAAGAAAATTTTAGGTTTACGAGCGTCTATAGATTTACGAAGTACCTTAATTTTAAAGTTGCCATCTTTGAGTCCCAAGTACTTTGCCACGCGAATTTCTAATCCGTTAGGTGTGCCTTCTTCCTTTAATGATAACCGCAACTGTACATTTCTGACCATACTGCAAAATTAAAGTAAAAATTATGATGAGCACGCTAGCCAATCAAAAATGCTAAGGAGAATTGTAGTTCTATTTTTCCACAATAGTTCTAAAAGTCAAATTTACTCTAGGGTTTTTACTTTTAGTAGTTGGCGGCAATCGATGTAACCAATTTGTTTGCGTTTCATCTTTCATAATCAATAAGCTGCCATGTTCTAAAACCAATTCTACTTTCTCTTTAGTTTCTTTATGTTTAAAAGCGAATTTGCGTTCATCGCCAAAACTAAGAGAAGCAATGGCTCCGTTCTTCTTTAGGTCTTTTTCTCCATCGCTGTGCCAAGCCATACCCTCGCTACCGTCGTGATATAAGTTTAGAAGGCACGAGTTAAAGGTTTCTCCCGTTTCTTGTTCTATTTTATGTTTCAGTTCCAGTAATTCCGTCGTCCATGGTAAAGCCTGTTTTGTAGTATTAGAGTAAGTATATTCGAATGGTTTTTCGCCATACCAAGCTACTTTACGTTTGGTAATAATCTTTTTACCAAAGATGATAGCTTCATCATTCTTCCAAACTATGTTATTAAGCAGCTTGGCTAGGTATTTCTCAGCTTCCTGTTGGATAAGTATTTTTCCGTAGTAATTAACTGTGCCACCCTTCGGAAGTAAGTTTTTACTATGGTCAACCTTTATATCAAATAATTTCATTTTCTAATTATTGCAGATGTGCTTTTACAAGCTAATAAAATTTTAACGCTTTAAAAAACAAAAGCGAATAGCTAACCTTTTTTTATGAGATTATCTACTCGCTTTTATAATTAAAGAGAACTCTGTTGATGTATACTAATTGCTTTTAAGCAAGTTCTTAATCACCTTGTTCCATTTTTCTATAGACTGAAACTCTCCGCTCAATTGATAGTTTACTTCAGCATTATAGAATTCAAAAACGGTATCGGGTTCATTTGCCTTTTTAGAAAAAAGATTCAAAAGTAAACGCTCTGTTATTTTCTCTTTTCTAGCATACGATTTGCCGATGTTGGCAATTTCAGAGGTGTTAATGGTAGATAAATCGGCGTATTGCTGATTTAAAACATCACCATTTTTAGAAATAAAGAATACGAATTTTTTCTGTGCATCAACACCTATGGCGTAGTGACCAAAAATTTCATGTTCCGTTATTTTACAATTATGTTTACTGGCAACATCGTTAAGAGATGTCATCATTTGTTTTTCTTTCGTTTTTCTACTTCTGCTAGTTACAACAAAAGGCATTGCACAAAGTGCAACGGATGCTAAACCAATAGCGGCTATTCCTAATTCCATTTTTTAATTTTTTAAATATGATATATTGTTTTCTGTATGATGTTTTAAATAACACCATATCAAATAGTTACATGTGGTTACCAAAATGATGACCTTTAAAAAAATGTATTACCAGAAACTATGGAACGGGAAGATGAGATCAGACTTTCTATGTCTTATCAATAACGTATTAGCAAACAGTTGGTACTGCTTAATTTTTGCTACAAAGCGTAACTCACTGTTATTTAAATGTGAGTTGAAAATTGTGAACGGTAATTTGTAATTCGGAGATGATACTTCGGCAACATCAGAAACTGAAATTTCAGATTGCTGTGCATGCGGAGATAATGTCTTTGTAGATTCTTTGAATAAGGATTGCTTATTACTGCTTAGGCTTCCTAAAACCTCTTTAGAAAATGGTAACGTATTTGCAGAACTATATATTCCGAAACAATAAATTGTAACGAGTAAAAGAACTCTAAATATGTTATTTGTACTTTTCATATTAAGCAATAACCGCTTGGTCGAGAATTACAGTAACTTCTTTTAAACTTTCATCGTTATCTAGCAGAAACACTAGAATGTCATTAGCTTTAATAGTAGTAGAACCGCCAGGTCTAACAAAAGTTCCATCTCGTTTGATCATAACAATGAATGACGCCCTTGGTAAGTGCAAATCTATTATACGTTTATCTACCGCAAAACTATTTGGCAAAATTATAACTTCTTCCATGGCAGATTTCGGTAGATTGAGAATATACCTGTCATTTTCTGCAATAGGTTTCACTTCGTCAGGCAAAGCAACATTCAGCCATTTCGCAAAAATAGACAATGTAGTACCTTGAATTAGTACTGATGATACCGATATGAAGAATACAATGCTGAAAATGATATTCGCCTTGTTAATACCTGCAAGTAGGGGGTAGGTGGCAAATACAATAGGCACTGCTCCTCGTAAACCCACCCATGAAATATAAAACCGACGTCCCATTTTCATTTTAAAGAACATGAGGCTCAATAAAACACCAACTGGTCTTGCTACTAGAATGAGGAATACTGAAATTAGTAATCCGATGCCTAAATATGGAATTATTTGCGACGGAAAAACCAGTAATCCTAAGGTTAGGAATAATACAATTTGCATTAACCAAGCCATACCATCGAACATTTTTAAAATGGTTGATTTATGTATTAAATCTTGATTACCTAAATATACGGCACAAATGTAAATGGCTAAGAATCCGTTACCACCAACAGCATCTGTAGCTGAAAAGGTGATGAACATTAGAGCGATTACCAATACCGGATACAAACCTTCAAAACCAAGTTTAATTTTATTGATGATAATCTCGCTCAATTTACCAAAAGCAAATCCACCTATAGCCCCCAGTATCATTTGTTGCAAAAATAGGGGCATGATGGAAAGAACACTTAAATCTTGATTAATGACCAAGGTTAAAAAAGCAAGTGTTAGTACATAGGCCATAGGATCGTTACTACCACTTTCTAGTTCTAATGTAGGTCTAAGGTTGCTTTTTAACGCTAAGTTCTTTGAACGTAATATGGAAAAGACTGCGGCGGCATCGGTTGATGAAACTATAGATCCCAAAAGCATACTCTCGTAAATGGTAAAATCTGTAATGTAGTACACAAAAGTACCTAATGTAAGTGCAGTAAGTAAAACGCCTAAGGTAGAAAGTACCAAACCTTCTTTTAAAATCGGTTTTACTGATTTCCAGTTGGTATCTAATCCACCAGAAAAGAGAATAAAGTTAAGAGATACTATACCAATGAATTGTGCAAGCTTAGGGTCGTCGAACTGAATGCCGCCAATACCATCAGAACCTGCCAGCATACCAATAGCCAAGAAAAGGATTAATGTAGGTACCCCAAACTTATAGGAGGTCTTACCTACTATAATGCTAATAAATAGCAGAAGAGAACCTACTAGAAGTATGTTTTCTATGGTAAGATTCATTGGTGGTTGTGAGTATTGATTTTAATACGGTAAAGTTAAATCATTTATTAAAAAACCAATGTAATTGCTAAGCTTTGGCACAATGTTAACATGTTGACAATTACGCATAAATTATACCGATTAAATCGATTTTTTAAAAAGAGAAATTATGATATTAAAAAGGTAGAATAGCTGTGTATAAATTAATATGGAAATGGTATAAAATGATATTGTCCGAAATCCAAGAAAAGATGCAAAATTAGAAGATGAATCATCCTGAATTAATTCAGGTGTAAAAAGATTAATAATCATTATAGCAAGGAATCCTGAAATTGTTACAATCACATGTACAAGGGTTAGCCAATTAATTAGTTGCATTTTTATTTTGAAAATCACCCAATATCCAAGCCCTATAAATCCTGAAAATATTGATAAAATTATAGCTATATAAATAATATCAAATACATAATAAGTGTCATGAATATTAATTTCAAATGTTTTGTCAAAATTTAGAAACGGAATTAAAAGTAAAATCGGAATTATAATCCAAAAGGCAATATGGGGTGCTTGAGTGATTTTATTCATTTATAGTTGTAGTATTATTCTTAAGGTCAAGTTAATCATTATTAAGGTCTTGCCAATTTTTATTTTTAATTAATATTTATAAATACATTTGCATGTATCAATATATTAAACACATCATGGAACTAAAACAGGTTGAGAAAATTTCTAAGGCGTTAAGTGATGTAAATCGGTTGAAATTGTTGCAGTACATGCAAAATAACCAAGGTAAGGTAGAATGTACCAAAGCCTGTAATTTGCTTGATTTAGCACAACCATCTATTAGTCACCATGTAAAAAAGCTTGTAGAAGCAGGCTTGATAAACAAACACAAAATAGGTCGTAATTATAATTATACCTTGAATCATGAAGTGTGGGATAATTACTTGTTGAGGTTACAAAACCTTTAATTTTTTTAAATAGATATATAGATACTTTTAAATATATAAATGAATTTATCTAAATGAAAAATATAAAATATTCTATATTGGATTTAGCTATAGTATCTGAGGGTACTACGCTAAAAGACACTTTTGATCATTCCGTAGCTCTTGCGCAAGCAGCGGAAGAATCTGGCTATACCCGTTTTTGGTTGGCAGAGCATCATAATTCCATAGCTATAGGTAGTAGCGCAACATCTATATTAATAGGAAAGATTGCCGAAGAAACGAAAACGATACATGTAGGATCTGGCGGAATTATGTTGCCAAATCATTCCCCATTAATTATAGCAGAGCAATTTGGGACATTAGGAATTCTATATCCGAACAGAATAGATTTGGGTCTAGGTCGCGCGCCAGGTACGGATCAATTGACGGCACAAGCCATACGTTCAGATTTTTATCAGGCAGCACAGTCGTTTCCTTTAGAAATTGAAAAAATACAACGTTACTTTTCTACTGAAAATGCAGGTGCAAAAGTACGTGCTACTTTGGCGGAAGGTGTGGAGGTGCCCTTATATATTTTAGGCTCAAGTACAGATAGTGCTCACTTAGCAGCTAAAAAAGGATTGCCTTATGCATTTGCCAGTCACTTCGCAACGACACACTTAATGAATGCCTTGCAAATTTATCACAATGAGTTTCAGCCATCGAGTGAGTTAGAAAAGCCATATACTATGGCAGGGGTGAACATTATCGTAGCCGATACCGATGAAGAAGCAGAACGTATTTCAACATCGCTTTACAAAATGATCGTTGGTTTGTTGACAGGAAATAGAGGTTTTATGCAGCCACCAGTAGATATGACAGAAGATATACGCGAATTAAGTCAGAATCCGTCTGTACAACAAATGTTGAAGTATTCATTTATTGGAAGTAAAGAGACCGTTAAAAAGCAGGTACAACAATTTATTGCAGATACGCAAGTAGATGAACTTATAGCGGTAACCAATATTTATGATGGCAAAGACCGTATTAAGTCTTACCATTTGTTTGCTGAAATTATGAAAGAACTGAATGGATAGCAGAAATAACTGCTCTCTGTTTTAATCTTTTATTTCAACGGTAGATTGTCGTTCTCTATTAACGGTGAGTTTTGTTACATCTGGTCGTGAATAATGCCCAACGGAATCAAAATTCTGTCTTTCTTGAAGCACCCTATTAAAATCTATTGTCGTTGTAATAAGACCTTCTTTGTCGATAACCGGTGGTAAGATCCATTCTCCATCCGGCCCGGCAATACAAGAACCTCCGTTTGCCAAAGTATCAGGACAGTTTTCAAGAATAGTATCTAAGTGTGGTGTGTCTTTAGGGAAATCGGTTTTGCTCATTAAACTAGAAACGGAAACTACAAACGATCTAGATTCCCTTGCGATAAACCGTGTAATATCAGCAGTGTTGTAATCGGAACCTGGCCAGACGGCAATATGCAAATCTTCTCCTAAACCATATAAGGCTGTGCGTGGAAGAGGCATCCAATTTTCCCAACAATTTAATCCACCAACGGTGAAGTTTTTTAATTCGTGAACTCGTAAACCATTACCATCACCAGGCGCCCATGTAAGTCGCTCTTCGTAGGTTGGCTGTAATTTTCTGTGAACCGATTTAATTTCACCATCACTATTGATATAAACTAGCGAGCAGTAAATACTGTGACCACCTCTATTCTTTGCACGCTCCATTAATCCTAAATAGATGGCAATCTTTTGTTGCTTTGCAAGCACACAGATATCATCTAATTCACCCGCTTCTATTTGAATGGAATTTTTAACATAATGAGCATGAATTTCTTTCTGCACTTTAGAATCAAACTGAGCACCATTCGTCATGGAAACCCAAAAAGGATAGCCAGGTAATAGAGCTTCACCAAAAACTACAAGCTCACAATCATCTTCACCAGCTTTAATGATATAATCCTTGATTTTATCAATCGTCTTTTCTTTATTAAGCCAAACTGGTGAGATTTGAGCCATACCTATTTTGAGGTTGTTTTGTTCTGGAGTATCTATAATTTTAGTCATTTTTAACGTGTAATAATATTATTTCTAAGACTTATCTTTCTTTTAAAGATCAACTTTAATTTATAGTTAATAAGCATTTAATTTTTAAATAGTTGAAATTTAATATTTTAAGATTTGATTTTGACTTACGCTATAAAAAGAAGTTCCGTCAAAACGGAACAATCCCATATAGCCGCCCAGCCAAATTCTCCCTTCATTATCTTCAAATATACATTGTATAGCGCCACTTTTAAGTCCGTCTTTTTCGTTGTAATTTGTTGCTATTGTACCGTTGTATCTGTAAACACCAAAACTTTCAATGGGAAACCAAATTTTACCAGCTGTATCTTCAAATAAGCTCCAAACTTCAGTACTGTTTTCTCTTTCTTTTGTAGCAATTTTAGTGAAAGATTTTCCGTCCCAAAAACAAACTCCTCCGTAATGAGTGGCAAACCAAATGTTACCATTTTTATCCTCTAAAATGTCATTAATAGCGTTATTGCATAATCCGTCGGTTTCTGAAAGATTAAATAATGATTTTCCATCATAATAATAAGCACCTTCGTTAGTACCGAACCACATCGTATTCTTACTGTCTTGCATTATACTATGAACTATTTTAGCACTTGTAACACCTCTGTTGTAATCTGGTTTGGATTCTGGTAAAGTAAACGAAGTAAATTTTTGACCATCAAATAAATTTATTCCCTCTAAAGTACCTATCCAAATGATACCTTTACTGTCCATAAAAAGACTCCAGACATTATTATTGTTAAGTCCATCTTTTTCTGTAAAATTTATAAAAGAACTGCCATTAAATTTTGTTATACCGCGTTCGGTGCCAAACCAAATATTTCCGTCATTATCTTCAATGATTCCCCTAACAGCGACGCCACCAAAACCCTCATCGATAGAAAAATAATCAAGAGTAGAACCGTTATACCTTGCAACACCATCTCCATTGGTGCCAAACCATAGATTTCCACTTTTATCTTGAAATATCCTCCGAACAAATTCGCTTATGGGAATATTGATTTCTGATTGAAGAAATGGACTTTGATATTTATTTTTAGTTAATTCTGTTTGTTGTAACAACGAATCTTTAAATGATGTTCCTGCTGTTTTATTGATGACACTGTGAGAATGTTTTTTTTGTTGTCCATTACAGGAAACGATAATGACTAAGAATAGAATGGTAATTGTTGAAGAAAAACCGATAATAAATCTTTTGTTATTAATGCTCATCTTCAATTTTTTGCTTGAAATTAACCAATTTTTAGCTGCTTTTAATTTAAGTGTAAATTTTATCACATCAATTTTTACTACTTTAACTGACTACTAAATAATAGCTACATGAAGTGTTTAAAGTATTTGATGGTATTTGTATTGTTTACGGCATGTAAATCATATGAAATAGGTAAAATAGACACTCCAAAAGGAGAAATTTTGGTTTGGTTGCATGACGAGACTCCCAATCATAAAGCAAGTTTTATAGCATTAGCAAATGAAGGTTATTGGGATTCGTTGACCTTTAATAGGGTAATTCCAGATTTTGTAGCACAAGGTGGTTGCCCAGATACTCCGGAAGGATTTAATGACCCCGAATATTTGTTAGCGCCAGAATTTGATTCAAAACTTACACATACTTATGGTGCAGTAGGAGCAGGGCGAGATGGCAATGCCGAAAAATTATCGGCTCGTTGTCAGTTTTATATTGTACAAAATAAAGATGGTCTACATCGCTTAGATGGTGATTATACTGTGTTTGGTAATGTTTTAAAAGGGATGAATGTAGTTGACGAATTAGTTGGTGTACCAAAAGATTCAACTGATACGCCGATTACACCTTTACCATTAGATATTTCAATAGTGAAGGTATCCTCTAAAAGATTAAAAGAATTACGGCATGACCTTAAACAATAGAATATTTGTGGTTTATGTAATGTAATCCTAAAAAATACTTTTTTAAGATTAGGCTATTTTATCTCCTGAAGTTAAAAATGTTCTGCTATAATTAGTACAAAGCAAATTGGTATTTACTTTCGGCAACGTAGGTAATCCTATCTTTTGTAGCACTTTTATTTTTCAATCCGAAATGAAAATAGCGTTTAATTTCATTCCAATAGCTAGTTCTTAGTTTCATTTAACTATCGCCTCTACCTAAATATGCACGAATTGAAGATATTTTACCTTCAGAATTAATGGTTATTACATCTACAACATAAAGTATCTCAGTGGAGTCAACTATAATTTTCAATTCTGCCGCTACGGTGTTTTTGTTTTCATATGTAGATAGCACTTCAATTTCTATTGTATCTGCATTTTCAAAATTTTTACGTGTTTCTGCAAGTGCATCTTTTATTCCTTCAACGCGAATTTTCCAGTCACGTAATACAATGTCTTCAGAAAACATTTTTTCGATATTGTTTAGGTCCTTTTCCGCATATTTTTTCAAATATGAAAGGCATACTTCCTTTTTTAATATCTCATTCATAAGGCAGGCTTTCTTCTATTGATTTAGCTTATTTTGTTTTAATATTGAAAATTTACTTCCGCTGATGATGCTAACTTTTTTTAATGGTGAATGAAGCTGTTAGTCCCACACTAAAATTTCGAGGAAGCTTTTCAACTCCAAAAATTGCTCTAGAATGTTTACCTTTTTCTTTAAGCACCTTTACGAATAAGTCTGAAGCCCCATCAACTACTTTGGGCGATTCATCCCAATCTTTACTTGGTTGAAAGTATGCGTCTATATGGTTTAGTCCAACAACTTTATCAAACCCTATTTTCTTGTTCACTTGAGCTAAAACGTTCAAGGCACATAATTCCATCGCCTTGTAACCATCTTCGGTCGAAATTTCATTTCCTAAACGTCCTTGAAATTTAAATTCTTCATTTAAAATTGGAAATTGAATAGCTATGTAAGCTATATTTTCTCTAATGTTTACAGAAACGTAACTTCCTCCTGGCGTTGATATATTAGGTAATTGAAGTCCGATAGTTTTTAATATTTCAATTGGGCTCATTTGTTTTATTTAATTTGGTGCACAACGATTTACCAGAGCGTAGTACGATATTTAGAAAACTTTTTGTTTCCGCCTGCCTGCCGGCAGACAGGTCTGCGATGAAGCTAAAGCTTATTATTTTTCTATTCTAAAAGATGAATACTAATTATTTGACGCTCTTGGCAAATACCCCTGAGACATTTAATTTAACTCTTATGAATGATACATAAAAGGCTTTTATTTCTTTGATCATTTTACTATAGCTCTGATATTAATTTATCATAGTTCCAAACAGTTGCAAATTCTTCATTTAAATTAGCGAGTGTTGTCAAATGTATAGTTTCAGAGTCATATTTTTCTCCGTTAATACCAATTCTGTCAAATGTTGCAGTAGCATCTGAAATTAAATACGTTTCATAGCCAAAATTACCTGCCATTCGAGTTGTTGTAGATACACAATGATTTGTAGTTATACCTACAATAATTAGCGTGTCAATGCTTAATTGATCTAGTTGCTTTTTAAGGTTAGTTCCTATAAATGCACTATTAACTTCTTTAGTAACGATTGGTTCATTTTCCAAGGGTGTTACATTTTCATTAAATTCGAATCCTTTATTTGCTGGGTTTAATTTGGATTTTAGATTCGTGGAGCTATGTCTAATATGAAATATAGGTAATTTCAATTCTCTACATTTCTTCAAAATTTTGCCGCAAACGATCTCAGCGTTTTTGTTGTTTCTATTTCCTCCCCAATATTCTTCGTCTAAAAATGCTTTTTGTACATCGACTAAAATTAGTGCAGGATTATTATCTCTTAATTTCATTGTGTAGTTGTTTTTTAAATTAAGTACAATGGTTAGTATACGGGCAGTTCACTAAATTTTTGAACATAAGCCATTTTTTTTTTGGCATATGATTAAGCCTTATTTTTTGTTTTTAAATTTAATGATAAAACTCAAAATAAGGCTTTGTAGACTTCGTTTACGCAGCTACACCTGGGCAAGCATCAAAGCTTTTTATTTCTTATGCCCATTGTTATTTACTGGCTTTTCCGTTCTCAGATTTCTAGGCTGAACCTTTCTTTAGTTTTGGAGGTCCCACCGATTTTTCGATAAAAATCTATTGCTTTTCGATTAAAATTAGGGGTTTGCCATTGTATGACAATACAATTTTCTGCCTTTGCGTATTCTTTGATTTTTTTCATAAGATTTGACCCTAAGCCTAATCCTCTAGAATCTGCTTTTAGGTATAGGCAATCAAGATAGATGTAAAAACCGGCGTTCCAAGTTGAGAACTGTTTCATAAAAGTAGCATACCCAATAATCGAATTTTTTTGTGCTACTACCAAACACTTTACACTGGCATTTTGACCAAAAATATACTCGTTCAATAATTCAGCTTTATTCTTTACTTCATATTCCGCTCGTTCGTAATCAGCGTGCTCAGCGCATAATTCGATAATTTGTGGCAAGTCTTTTTTTTCGGCAAATCTTATTTCCATCCTTAGTGGTTTTTAACAGGCACATTCCATTTTTGAACCATTTGTAGGGTTCGTACCTTCAGTTGCATAGCCGTCAAATTTCCACCATTCTATTCCTCCCATCAATTCTTTTACCTTAAAACCGAGTTTTGCCATATTCAACGCGCCTTTTGTTGAGGCATTACAGCCGATTCCGTCGCAGTAACAAACATAGGTTTTTGACTTGTCCAAATGTTTTGTGTTTTCTGCGTTCATCTCTCTGTGCGGAATGTTAATGGCAGTAGGAATGCGTTCTTTTTCAAAACCAAAAGCTTTTCGGGCATCTAAAGCTACCATGTTTTCGTTGTTCTCCAAAGCGTCCCATAAATCAGATGGGTCCATTTCGTAAGCAAGTTTGTTTTCGTAAAATTCAATTTGTTTTTGCATGATTTTATGTTTTTGTTTCGTCAAAATTAGTGCTGCCTGAACTCCAATTTCAAATATTGAACCTGAAGCTTTTAATTCTAAGACTGAATTTTTTTCAGCTACAGCGTTTAAACAAATAATTAACTTAGCCCCTTATGGAAATCAAATATTTTAGGTTGATAAAAACAATAGCGGAAGAAGGTAGTATTGCCAATTCTGCCGAAAAGTTGTTTTTAACGCAATCGGCGTTGAGCCATCAGTTAAAGGAATTAGAAGAACGTTTAGGGTTCAAGGTCTTTAATAGGGTACGGAATAAATGGCAATTAACCGATGAAGGTGGCGAACTTTACAAATTAGGAAATTCTATTCTTAAAAGTATCGAAAAGGGTTTTCAGAGCATTGAGCAGTTACGAAGTGGTTCTGCCGGAACTATTAAAGTAAGTACGGAATGTTACAGTTTTTATCAAGGTCTTTCTAGTTTTATTCAAAAAATGGGGCTTTTATATCCAGATATAGAAGTTGATTTGATTCTTGAAGCTACACATCAACCAATTTCGAAGATTTTGTCGAATGATATTGATATTGCAATAGTTACTTCAAAACCAGCAAACGAGATTTTGTCTAGTATTGAGGTGTATGAAGATGAGATTTTTGCAATAATGCATAAAGAAAATCCTTTGAACAGTGTCGATTTTTTGGATGTAAATGATTTTTCGAATGCACATTTGATCATCCATTCTTTTCCTTTGGAAACAGTCTCGGTTTACGAGCAATTTTTAAAGCCTAATAAAATTACGCCACGAAAGATATCTGCAATTCCTCTAACCGAAGTCGCGTTGGAAATGGTTGATGCCAATATGGGAATAATGTGTATGCCTAAATGGGCGTTAAAATCTTTTAAACTTTCTGACGATTTGATTTTTAAAAGAATTGGAAAAAACGGATTGAAGAGAACTCATTATTTGGTTTTTCGCAAAGCGGATAAAATCAAAAAATATGTCAATGATTTTATTTCCAATTTCGAAGAGGATTTTTCTAAGGAATAATTTTTTTGAGTTTGCCGATGGCGGTCTCGTATATGATATGTAGCACTGAAATAAGCGAGAATTTTTGGATAAAACACAAGCCAGATTTTTATATTTTACTATTTATCTTTTTTTTTGGAAATCGTCAATTATAAAAATTTGTCGACTTTCCAAACACACCTTAATTTCGACTAAGCAACTGACTAGCTATGAGTTGTATACGTTGGTACTACACGTTTTTCTGCGTTACATTTCGAGCTGTTCGAATTATTTCGTTATTATAAAATATAAAATTAAGCCGGGAATTAACATCATTACAATGTAAATCAAACGAGTATTTACAAAATATAAAATATGTGTCCATATCCAATCGTACCATTTTACTTTATAATAATCTGGAAATTTTATTCTGAATTTGTTATTATCGATTGGGTCGTGGTTTTCATAGCGTCGTAATATATTTTGATATTCCTTTTGAATTCTATTGCAAAATTCCATTTTTTCGTTTTCAGAAGCATTTTCTTCATAAGACTTATAATTTTGAAGTTCATTATATAAGTCAGCTAAATCCAATGCACAATCGTGAAAATTTTTAGCTTTTACAGGATAGTTTTGTGCGTTTTCTATTAATGAAAAAACTAATACTAAAATAGACAAGGCTGTAATCGTAAATGCTATTACATTCGCATCAATCGCATTTGGATTATATAAATTATAAACAGATACCAATCCAAAAATTATCAGGTAAGCAGAAAGAAAACTTATACTCAAAGTTGAATACTTTGCGATTGTTTTTAATCGAGTATCAGCTGTAAATCGAGTTCCTTTAGTAGACCAAATTTTATGTTTTAGTTCCTCAAGAAATCCTTTGTCTAAATGTTCCTTTCCTTTTTCTTTCTCAAAACTTTTTGTCATTCGCTATGTTTTTCTCAAATGTGTGGTAACGTCTCGGCTATGGCAAGTAGGGCAGGCAAGGAATCTTTTCGTTTCCGTCTGGTCTGCTAGCCAGAGCTTTTTGTTTTGTAATTATTTTTTTCTTTTTTAATTGACAAATCCAAAAGATTTGGCGGACTTAGTAAATATGCCTTAAGCATAAAGTTACTCACTTTTTGCCCTATTTGCTATAGCCATTGTTGTGTTTTCGTACTTATTTTATTTCCTCTATTGAACTTAGTAAATTGTCAAATAGAAGTTTTTTGTTTTTTCTACATTGTGGGTGTAAATACTGAATAACTAGTTTTTCTTCGCTCTTAGCGAACAGAGTACCGTTTGAGGTTTTCTTAAACTCTCCGATGTTTTCAAATAATTGAAGTTCTGAAACAATTCCGCCCGTACCGCAACATATGATTATATTCGGATCGTATAAATCAATTTGTTCTTTTAATAAATCTTTATCTTCATTAGCGTGGTGCCAAATTTGCCCCATATTAGATGATGGTCCACCAGATTCCTTTTTTAAATTTAAAACAGCAATTGTTTTTAAGATTTTTTTTCGGTCATTCTCATTTACTGAATTTTTAAACGTTGTAATTCCATTGTCGAAGTAATTTTGAATTCCGTTTTGCCATCTCGCAATATTATTCCAAGTTCTCCATCTAGCACCTTTTGCAACAAACTCCCTCAAGTCTCCATTTTTCCAGTCATTTACCTCTTTCAAAATGTATAAAACTTTTATTTTACATTTTGTGTATTCAGATTCATTAATCACTCCATCTTTAGCCATTTCTGGTCTTCTTTTCGCCCATCTGGAAAAAAGTGATTTTTCTAGTTTGTTTATTTCCATTTGGATTTTTTTAGTATGAAACACAACAATAGTATATATAACACTAATGTTATATATCCCTCCAATATAGAATATATCAAACATATGTTATATATATCTTTTATAAAATATTAATGATCAAGAATATTATATATCAATTAGATAACAATAGTTTCAGTTAGTTTAAAATACAGTTCAGCTACTAGATAGTACAATTCAGAATATATTTTTATTAATTAAGTAGAAAAAGTTTCATGTTTGCTTTTATTAGGGCAATTATAAAAATAAATAGACTTCTAAAAGGAAATCCCTAATTTTAAAAATTAGAAAGCAATCAATTTAAGCTTACAAACATGAGTAGTTTTTTAAAGGTAGTTAGAACAGCATTGATCATAACCTTAGTTATGGAACTGGTTCGGCTGCTTTTATCAGATTGGGAAAATATAACCACGTATGGCGAATTACAATTTATCGGTATAGCCTTTCTTTACTCTTTTGTGCTATCTATGTTGAATATGTATTTCAGTGACTATATCTCTCAAAAGTATACATGGGAGAATGAAACCCAAAAACGGTTATGGTACGGTGCCGCTGGCTCTATTGTACTTACGGTATTAGGGTTTGGCGCTGTAAGAGCGTTTACTGAAATCTATATATTTGGTAAAAGCTTTGAACAGTACGTAGCCGGGGAAAGGATACAATATTACTTCTATGCGCTATTGGTTACCCTAGTAGTTTCATTGTTTTTACATGCTTTTTATTTCTATAAAGCCTTACAAGATACCAAGGTAAAAGAACAAAAAATTATTGCAGGTTCAGCGTCTGCAAAGTTCGATGCTTTAAAGAATCAGTTAGATCCTCACTTCCTTTTTAATAGCCTAAATGTATTGACCAGCCTTATAGAAGAAGATCCTATGCAGGCACAAAAATTTACGACTTCGCTTTCAAAAGTATATAGATATGTGTTGGAGCAGAAGAGCAAAAATCTTATTTCCGTTGACGAAGAACTAAAATTTGCAAGAACCTATGTGCGTCTTCTAAAAATGCGCTTTGAAGATAGTATCGTATTTGAAATTCCTGATGAGGCACTAGATCCTGAGGCTAAAATAGTACCATTATCCCTACAGTTGTTATTAGAGAATGCGGTAAAGCATAATGTGGTAACCTCTTCAAAACCATTACATATTAGAATATATGAAGAAGACGGGTACTTGTATGTGGTCAACAATTTACAAGAAAAACAAGTAGTTAAAAAGAGTAGTGGTGTGGGGCTACAGAACATTCGTCAGCGTTATGCCATTCTTACAAAAAAGGAAATGCAGATTTTTAAGACCGCTAAAGAGTTTAAGGTGCGTTTACCTATGCTTAAGAGTGCAATTTCTTTTCGAGAAACACAAGACTCGCATATAAGCGCTAAGCGCTATGAAAAAGCGAAAGAAAGGGTAGAACTCATTAAAGGATTCTATGGTAACCTTACTTCTTATTGTATTGTTATACCTTTTCTTGCCTATATAAATTTTAAGACGACCAGTTTTGTTTGGGTTATTTTCCCTGCTATGGGTTGGGGTATTGGTTTAATAGCCCATGGTTTAAAAGCATATGGTTATAATCCGCTGTTTGGTAAAGGCTGGGAAGAAAGAAAAATAAAACAATATATGGAAGATGATAGATTCTGAATGAATTTTAAAGTGAAACACTATGAAGCTAACAAAAAAGATAAAAGCAGCTATAAGCGATAGTGTATTATGCTGGTTGGCAACCTCTTCTGCCGATAACATACCTAACGTGTCACCCAAAGAAATATTCAGTTGTTTTGGAGATAACATGATTATAATAGCAAATATAGCTTCACCACAAACAGTTAAGAATATTCAACAAAATAAACACATCTGTATCAGCTTTATAGATATTTTAATGCAGAAAGGCTTTCAATTGAAAGGAGAGGCTGAAATTATTACAGCAGCTAGTAAAGAGTACGCTAAGATGAAAAATGTATTGTTGGTATTAACCGAAGGCAAGTTCCCTTTTAGTTCAATAACGAAGATTAGCATTACCAGTGCTAAGCCTATAATTGCTCCTAAATACATACTGTTCCCCGAAACTACAGAAGAGGACCAGATTGCCAGCGCAAAGAAAAACTACGGATTTTAAGGTCTCTAAATAGTCTAAGAACATGCTTTCTACAATTCAGTCGTGAAAAATTACAACTGGGTATTTCATTTTTTCAAAACCTGTACGATCTGCCGAAATTTGAAGTATAGAAATAAATTAGTAATCACTAAAACTTTAAAAAGATGGAATCAAACTTCACAACAGACAGCAATTATAAGTATGAAAAGGCAAAAGAAAAAGTACAAGCTATAAAAGGCTTTTACGGTAATTTATTGGCCTACTGTATCGTCATACCATTTTTAGCATATATCAATTATAATACTACAAGTTTTCTTTGGTTTATTTTTCCGGCACTTGGTTGGGGATTCGGTCTATTAATGAACGGACTTTATGCCTTTGACTATAACCCGTTATTCGGTAAGAATTGGGAAGAAAGAAAGATCAAAGAATTCATGCAAGAATAATAACCTAAAAGACTAAAGATCATGGAAAACACAAAATATACAAGAGCAAAAGCAAGAGTTGAAGAAATTAGAAAATTTTATAGAAAAGTAGGATCGGCTATCGTAACCATCATAATTGTAGCGACAATCAATTATTATTTTAATGAATGGAGAAATGCCTGGTTTCTTTGGGTAGTATTCGGTTTAAGTATTAGCCTGTTTTTTAAAGCAAATAAAATCTTTAACTTGAATCCGTTTACGGGCAGAGACTGGGAAGAAAGAAAATTACAAGAGTTTTTACAAAAAGAGGAAAATACAAGAAGATGGAGCTAAATGAATTTGAACAATCGGATAAATTACTAAGAGCCCAAAAGAAGGTAAAAGAGATAAAGGGGTTTTATATTCACTTACTTGTTTACGTACTCGTAAATCTGTTTATTATGACAATTACCATTATGGGGATTATGTCTGGCGGAGCTTCGTTCACAGAGGCTTTATTTAACATCGGTACTTTAACTACTCCGTTTTTTTGGGGAATAGGTTTGGCATTTCATGCCGCTAGAGTATTTGGATATAGTCCTTTCTTTAGCAAAGATTGGGAGCAGCGCCAGATCAATAAATATGTAGAGCAAGATAAACGAGATGCTGAAAAATATAGATAAAATGAAAACTGAACGAGCAAACGATTATCTTTCTAATGGCGAGGACAGTAGTTTTTCTAAGTATGAAAGAGCAAAAGAGAAAGTGGCAAGTATAAAGCGCTTCTATAATCACGTATTGGTTTTTTTGATTATAAATATCATGTTGTACGTCTTAAGACATAAGTTCGTTTTCATTTTGGTAAGTAAAGAAGCATTCGGTAATCCTGAGTTTTTAGATTGGATAAACTGGAATGTCTACGGTACCACCATTGTTTGGGGGATAATACTGGCTATTCATGGAATTATTGTTTATGGCAATATCTCAGCGTACATGAAGAGGTGGGAGGAACGTAAGATTCAGAAATACATAAATTCATATAACGATTAAAGCATATAATTCTAGTAAACCATAAAACCAGACCATGAAAACCATTATAATAGAAGATGAAAAACCGTCAGCACGCAGGTTGGGTAGAATGTTAGATAGTTTAGATTTGACCGTTTCTACAATGCTACATTCTGTAGAAGAGGCCATAGATTGGTTTCAGACCAATGAACACCCAGATTTAATCTTCTTGGATATTCAATTATCGGACGGACTCTCATTCGAGATTTTTGATGTTATAGAGGTTCACAGTGCTATCATCTTCACTACCGCTTTTGATGAGTACGCCCTTAAAGCATTTAAATTGAATAGTATAGACTATTTATTGAAACCTATTGATGATGAAGATCTAGAGCAGGCGGTCAATAAATATAGAAAGCTGTTTAAGTCTGCAAATGAGCCAAGTAAAATCGCTTTAGATTTTGAAGATATCAAGAAATTATTGGTAAATCCGCTCGAGCGCGAATATAAAAAGCGATTTACGGCGAAGGTAGGTCAGCATTTAAAAATTATAAATGCAGAAGATGTAGAATGTTTTTATAGTGAAAACAAAGGTACATATGCGGCTACTAAAGATGGTCGCAATTATTTATTGGATACTACTTTAGAACAGCTAGAAGAGGAACTAAAACCACAGATGTTCTTTAGGGTCAGTAGAAAGTTCTTTGTGAATATAGATCACATTAAGGACATTGTATCTTACACCAATTCTAGATTACAAATCAAGCTAAAGAACAATCCTGATCATGAAATTATTGTGAGTAGAGAAAAAGTAAAAGACTTTAAGCTTTGGTTAGAATAAAATAATTAATATACTGATATTAAGTTATTTACGATATAAATCTTCTTCCTCGTCAATTCTATTTTCATCAAATGCCGATGGTAATAGCTTGGGTATCAGTTTAATGAATATCGGAAGTAAAATAGCTCCGCCAGGTAGTATGAATATAGCTAAAGACGGAATACTTTTAAAAATATCTAAAAGTTGATTCTGTACCTTTTTCTTTTCTTCATTACTTAAATCCCTAACTGTAGATTTTGACAGCAGGGCAACTAACTCTGCACTTTGTGAAAGCTCTTTAAGCAGGCGTTTGCTATTTCGTAGAATCAACTTCTTTACGATTTTACCCATACTGTCGTAAAACTGTTGTGCTAGGTTCTTTTCCTTTAAATAGGGTATGACATCAAAATTGAGTTTAAAGAACTCGGTAACATCGGTAATTGATGTTGAGATAATGGTTCTATCGAATCCTAAGTCTTTTCCTATTCCGAAGATAAATTCAGATTCGGTATAATCTAAAGAATGATCTTCCCAAACCGTAAGGCAAGCTATGTCAAGCAAGTATTTATTTTCCCAGTTGTCCTTATTATCAAGCAATCTTTTACGGTAAGATCCATCAAAACTACTCTCTGCACAATTAATATAGGTTAACGAAGAGGCTAATAGTTGAGAAAGCTTATTATCTTTTCTGTCTTGCTCTTTAGAGCTTAAGGCATCATATGTAATGTTGATGGCTAGGTATTCTATCTCTTCAGCTTTCTTCTTTAAATCAATAGATTCATTTAAAAAAAGCTTAAAAAGCAGTACATCAATAAATAAAAGAGAATTGGTAATAAGACTATTGAAAGTTTTACTGATAATATTGTCTTCAATATAAATTCTTGAAGTCATGAGTTTTTCAAGCTTGGCAGAAGTTTTGTTTCCGGTAAACCACTTGTCAAAAAAACCTGCTCGGCTAATATTCAGTATTTCGTAAAATTTAAATACCCGCTCTATAAAAATCGAATAATCTTTGTCACCTTTAATACGGTAGGTAAAGTATAGGGCGTGTAATAAATTGATTTTCGCTTTTTCGTCTTCAGATAGGGTGTGCTCCAATTCAATGAAACCTGGTATACTAGAATTTAGCCCATATACGAATCCGCTTTTTTTAAGCGTAGAGTATAACACTTCAAAAGTTGGAAATTCGTCTTGGTGTTTTTGAACAACCGAACCATATTTCTCGATCCAACCAGAGGAAGACGGATTCATATCTTAATAATTTAACACTGCAAAGTTAGCTATTTATTAGTTCACGTTTATTTACAAATAGTTACATAATAGGGTATACCAAGGTTTTTTTATAATTCTAAGGGCATAGCTAAAAATAAAAAATTAATATTTTTTAAAAAAAATGAACCTTCCGTTTTTAACTCCGTAAGTAAGGGTGATTCTAATCTAAAAAAAGAGATAATGAAAAAATCAAAATTATTTATGGGACTTGGGGCATTGGCTCTAGTAGGAGGTCTTTTAGTTGCGGCAGATCATATTGATGCGCCTAGCTCTATGGGAACCACGGCAGACATTGCCGATTTTTATGCTTTTGAACCAACAGAAGGTTCAGACAATACCGTTTTTGCGGTAGATCTACAATCTAATGTATTGCCAGATTTGGCTTATGGTACATTTGATGAGAATGTATTATTGGAAATCAATATCGATACCGATAATGATTTGGTAGAAGATTTAGTAATACAGGCAATACCAAGAGATGGTAAAATGTATTTCTTTGGTCCGGTTGCGCCTAGCGAAACAGGATTAAACGGAGCGATTATGGTAGATGCACCATTAGGTTCGGTAGATATTTCTGCAGAAACTGCTATTGTAGAAACTACCGATAGCGGAGTTTCTTTATTTGCAGGGCCTAGACAAGATGCTTTTTTCTTTGATTTCTTTCAATTCAATGAAGTTATTGGTGGTACGGCCCCTTTAGGTTTTAAACCGGCTGGTGATCCAAATTCTACCGATGACGACGATGAAACTGCTGTTGATGCTTTTGACGGTGCCAATACAATGGCCGTAGTTGTTGAAATTCCGAATAGTCTTTTAGGTGCTACAACTGGTCAGAATGCACTTGGTTTAGAAGTGTACAAAACATGGGTAACTACAAACGTAAAACAATAATAAACTCTTAAAAATATAACGATGAAATATAAAAATATAAAATATACGTTTTTGTCTCTTTTGGCAGTAGCAGCTTTAGCTTCTTGTAGCGATGATGACAACACACCAGTAGTAATTACACCAACATGTGATGATGGTATAATGAACGGTGATGAAACCGGAGTAGATTGTGGCGGTACATGTGCACCATGTGAAGATGCAATGGAGCCAATGGCACCAGACTTTACAGGTACGTATGCCCAAGTAGATTTTATGGGTAGACCAGGTATTAATACCGTATTAAGTGCAGATGGAGATATTAAAGATGCACATAACGTGTCTATTCCTTCAGAAATGGCAGCTACTTTTCAAGCAGGTTTTGAAGCAAGGTTAGAGGCATATCATGATGTTTATGCGAACATATTAGGAGCTGACCCTGCAGATGTAAACTATGAGAACAACATTTTAGGATTAGATGCACCTACATTGACAGGATATTTAGCTGCCGATGTACTAGAGGTTGCTCCCAATTTACCGACTACATATTTTAACCCAGGTACAGATGCAGATGATGATGGTAGAATTTTGGTTCCAGATGGTGATGAGGTTGC
Source organism: Maribacter sp. R86514 (assembly GCF_044597005.1). NCBI lineage: Bacteria > Pseudomonadati > Bacteroidota > Flavobacteriia > Flavobacteriales > Flavobacteriaceae > Maribacter > Maribacter sp. R86514. The sequence continues at coordinate 679,325 of NZ_CP138999.1, forward strand.
GTTGACAGGAAGAACTCCTCAAGATGATGTAATTGATGTGTCATTGATATTATTGTTCGGTGGTATGGAAGGAAATCGTTTTAGTGGTCAAGATACCGATGATGATGGTATGGCAGATTTACCAAGATTAACCTCAGATGGCGTTGGGCTAACCGCTACTGTAGGTACTACGTTCCCATACTTGGGCGCGCCAGAATAAAAAGTTGCTTTCATCTTACCTATTGTTAAATGTAGGTAAGATAGGCACATACCCTAATTGTTTATGAAAAAGAAGGGAAAGGGGAGTTGAAAAGACTCCCCTTATTTTAAACGATCCACAAAAAAACAACCTTATGAAATTAATTAAGCTTTTAATAATAGTAATACTGGTATCATCATGTGGTACCAAAAATCAAGACGCAGTTGCTAATAAAAAAGACTACGACAAGTATTTAGTAGCAAACGAGATAAAGACCACGTCGAAATATTTTGATTTATGGAATTCTAAGATAAGACCGGACAGTATGCAGCTAACCAGTTTTGGCGTAGTAGGCGGGGAGTATAATAGATATTTTAAACAAACCGGTGATATCGAGTTTTTAATGAAAGCAGAAAAAAGCTTAAAAAAAGCCGTTGATATCGCAAATATTGGTAAACCCGGTTTTTACAGATCATTAGCTAGAAATTTTATTTCTCAGCATCGCTTTAAAGAAGCATTGCAGTTGGCAGATTCTGCCGCGGCAATAGGTGGAGGTAAAACAGAGACCCAAAGTTTGTACTTTGATCTTCATATGGAACTAGGTAATTACGATAAGGCAGAAAGCTATTTAGATAGTTTAAAGAACATGTCAGATTTCGGTTATTTGATTCGTGTAGCTAAATGGAACGATTATAAAGGTGATTTAGATACGACCATAAATTTTATGGAAAAGGCCAGAACGAAAGCCGAGTTGGCGAAGAATAAAGATTTAATGCTATGGAGCTATACTAACCTTGGTGATTACTATGGGCATGCCGGTAGAATTAAAGATTCTTACCATCAATATTTAAAGGCATTAGAGATTGACAATAGCAATGCATATGCCAAAAAGGGAATTGCATGGATCGTATTCTCAAACGACAAGAACGCAGAAGAGGCAATTCGTATTTTAGATTCGGTCACCAAAACATATAATGCTCCAGATTATTTCTTATTAAAAGCAGAAATAGCAGATCATATAGGTAACGACTTGATAAGAACAAAAAATTTGGATGAATATTTTACAAAAGTCAAGAACAAGGCTTATGGAGATATGTACAATGCATACAACTTAGGTCTTTACATAGGCGAAACAAAACAGTATGATAGTGCCTTGATTTTGGCACAGAGAGAAGTGTATAATAGACCAACGCCAGAGTCTTATAGCTGGTTGGGGTATAGTCTTCTAAAGAACGGAGACAAAGAGAAAGCAATGGAAATTATGGATACCTACGTATACGGTAAAACATTTGAACCTGCATTGTTGTACCAGGCTGCTGAGGTATATAAAGCGAATGGAAAAGAAGAAAGAGTCAAAGAATTAAAAGGAGAATTAATTGGGGCCATTTATGAATTAGGTCCCGGTATGGAAAAGCAAGTCCATGATTTGTAATTGATTGCCCAATTATATTCATTTCATGTTTGTTTTAGGTTGGATTGTTTTTTTTTCAGCGCTGCGACGTAAAATCGTGGCGCTGTTATTATTACGCATTTCATCGAAAATTTGGATTTTTTTAACAGGCGTATAGATGAAATGTATATATTTATCGACCAAATACATTTAAAATGCCCCAGCATCTTAAATATGTGAACTAGAATTAGTAATCAAGTAAAACAATTAGTGTTATGGAATACCTACTCTTTACATTATGGATTAGCTTAATGATTTTAATGGTTGGCAAAACAATATTAGCCTATAGGTCTTTACAGAAAACATTAGATCGTACCAATAAGGCTAACTAAATCAGTTTTCTTAGTAGTACAGGTAGTAATAGCAAATCCAGTATTAAAGCTGTTACCAAGGTTACACTTATAATCAACCCTATGGTTACACTAGGTTGATGTATGGAGAATAACATCACCATAAATCCGAAGAAGAGAATAATGGTTGTAATAACCAGTGCTCTACCGGTTTGTGCAAATGTTTTTTCAAGTGCGGCCTCTTTATCCAATCCTTGGCTAATACCTAGTTTATATTTTCCTAAGAAGTGAATGGTATCATCAACGGCGATACCGAAAACTATGGCGAATACTACAGAGAGCGATGCTTCTAGCGGTATCCCTAAAAACCCAAGCATTCCGCCGGCAAATAGAATAGGTAGAACATTTGGAACCAATGAAATAAGAAAGATCTTTATATCCTTGAATACAAAGGCCATAATAACACCAATGACCAATAACCCATAAAGTAACCCCTCTAAAAGGCTACTTCTAATGTATTCGGAATTTTTATCTAACAATATACTTTTACCCGTAACTTTTATAGCAACGAGAGAAGTGTCTAATTGGGTTTTAGAAAAATGCTCGATATCATTGTAAACCACTTTTAAATTATCTGTACCTATATCTTGTAATCTACCATTGATGCGGCCAATGGTTTCATCGGTATTTACAAATTTAATTAACTGTTTACGAGCGAATTTACGTGTGTCTTTTTGATATTTTAAAAACGTCTTTTCATCTTTGGGTAGGGTAAAGTATGCAGCGCTGTTGAGGTTGTTCGCCTTGTTGAAAATTTTATAAGGTAGGTTTGAAGATTGTAGGTTGCCAATACTTTTAAATGTTTTTAAATAAACTAAAAGTTTTTCTATTTCCTGGGCTACTTTAAAATCTGTCACCTTATTACCCTCGGTACTCATAACGGCAATTTCCAAAGGTCTAAAGCCAGAAAAGTTATTTTGAAAGTAATCGAAATCCATGGCTATCTTACTCTCTGCAGGCAGGGTATTTTTTAATTCTTGATTGGTCTGTACCAAATAAATACCTAGAACGCACATAGCTATAAAAACGAATGTGCCCGCTATTATTGCCTTTGGATAGTTTTTGGTAAACGTATTGACCTTTAATAAGTAATTTACCCAATTTTGAGAAATACTTTTACGCCCTATGAGTGATTTTTCGGGTAAAAAAATCAATAATGATCCTGTTAAGAAAATAACGGTTACATAAGCTACAAGTACACCAATAGCAGCGTTAATGCCAAATTCTTGAATACTTACCAAACGAGATGAAAGCAATGTCACAAAACCCACTGCTGTGGTTATTGAAGTCAGTAGGGTGGTCATGCCCACTTCTTTAAGCGAAGAGGTAATTGCCTTATATCTTGGTATACCTGTTTGTAACTTTCTAATGTAACTATCCGTAAGGTGTATAACATCAGAAGTACCTACAATAAGCATAAGTACTGGGTAGAATGCTGCCATGGCGTTCAGTTCTTTACCTAGCCAACCCAATAGCCCCATAAAGAGCAAAAGCGACATGGCAATCGAAAAAACAGATATTAAAACCACGGGCATACTTCGGTAAACCAGTAAAAGAATTATAAAAACTAAAATAGAAGCTACAATAGTGGTTGTAAGTACTTCGCTTTTTTGCATTTCAACAATGGCTTCATAAAAGAAAGCCCTGCCTAGTATATGATAATCGGGTAAATTATGTTCTTTTAGAGAAGACCTAATGCTATTTAGAAGAAGCTCAGACTGCTTGTAATCTAAATTATCTTCAGTCTCTAGAGCTACAACCAAAGATTGTCGTTTTTCATCGACAAGTACGTTGATAAAAAGAGAATCTTCTTTTATTTTGTTCCAGTCTTTTTGGTATTGCGAAGGGTCGTCAACATGAATAATGGGTAGTGTGGTATAGCCAAAAGAAGTTTTAAGCGGGTAAGATAGCGAGGTTAACGAACTACTTTCTAGAACATATTCGAAAGTTTTACTCTCTTCAGAAAATGCTTGAAAACTGTTTAAAAATTCTTTCTGAAAAACATTTGGTTCATTCTTTACTGCAATAAGCAAGAAATTATCATCTGTACCAAACTCTTCTACATAATCGTCATAAAAGGCTAGATCAGGATCTTCTTCGGGGAAAAATTGGCTAAAATCGAACGAGAATTGCAGCGCATCAAGCTTAGATGCGGCTAGCACGCCTAACAAGATAAACAGTACGATAAAAAGCTTTTTAAGAAAGCCGAAATTAACCTTCATAGAATATATAATATCTATTTTGGTTACAAATTTACCACTCTACATTGTAAACATGGTAAAAAGAGACGATTAAGAGCGAAGTAAATTTCTTTAATAATAACTAGCGCTCTTAAATTGATGTTCAAATTACAGTTCAATAAAATTATCAAGATATAGAGTCCAATCGTAATTAGTGTATTCAATATCGACACCTTTGGTAGAAGGTATAATTTCGTTTTCCTTTAATATTTTCTTGATGCCGCCTTTTCCGCCAAAATCGCCTCTAAACCAACTGAAAAGCGAAGTAACTTTAACCACATTTGTTTCACTATCGTATTCACTGGTTTTTTCTAATAGTCTTTTGGTACCGATATTCAACTGTTCTTGCAAACGTTGCCATTCGTAAATTGCTACCGGCGGGCAATCTTTTGCTCCACAATTTAAAGCAAAATGAACATTAAAAACAGGTTCGTCTACCCTTAATTTACGTTCAGATTTATTCGGAAACCACTTGCGTATATAGCCTAAGCCATATTCCCATTGCGATTTTCTAATGAGACCGTGCTCTATTTTTGCGAACGAAACCGTTTCGCCGGCAATTTTTATTTGCTCTAACTTGAAGAAACTACCTCGGTCATCATACAATTCTGGATTTTTCTGTAAAATCACTTGAATATAGCCATTGTAAATATTCAGCCAAAAAGCCAATCGCTTATCATTGGTATCTAAAGCATTATCCAATTCTTCAATAGATGTGTTCGCTAAAATATCTTGTATTTCTTGCGTATCTTTTTCATCTATTATCCGTTGTAAAAACGATTCGGATAATTCGTTGAAATCTGTTTTGGTTTCGGTTTCTGTTTGTGCCTGAAGGTTGGTTTTTGCTGTGCATGATAAAGCAAATAACGTAACAAGAAAATAAAATTTAAGTTTCATAGTACTAATTTATGATATCTATAGCTACGTAATAATAGTCTAAAGGTTCGTGCAATGTTCGTCGAATTTTTATTTAATTGATTACATTAATTTATTTTAAAATTTTTAAGGCAGTTTTAAAACTATTTTGTGCAATTTGCGTAAGTAAGGCGTAAATATAAATATTTGATAGTCTTCGTTCTATTGAAAGCAACTATGACTTGGTTATTTCTATGATAAGTATAATAATACCGGCACATAACGAATTTAATAACCTGCAACGACTCTTTAATGTTGCCTGTTTTTTAGAGCATGAAAGACTCTTAGAAATTATAATAGCCATATCGCCGGGTAATTCAGATGCTATTGAGAATTTGGAATGTAACAAAAAAGTACAGTTACTATATTGCACAAATAAAGGTAGGGCGGCCCAAATGAACGAGGCTTCTCAAATTGCCAAAGGAAAAATTTTCACTTTTTTACATGCAGATGTTGTACCGCCCAGCGGTTTTATAGATGATATCTTAACTAGTTTGGAAAATGAAAATGACGCAGGCTTTTTTTCATATAAGTTTGATAAAGACAAATGGTACCTGCGTGTAAATGCATTGTTCACGGCGAAGGACGGATTGTTTACCGGTGGCGGAGATCAATGTCTTTTCATTAAAAAAGAGGTTTTTAACCAATTGGGGAAGTTTGATGAGCATCAGGTTCTAATGGAAGATTTTGAGTTTTTCCGAAGGATGAAAAAAGAAAATGTACCCTATACCATCGTTAAAAATGACTTGATAGTTTCTGCCCGTAAATATGAATCTAACTCTTACTTGCGTGTAAACCTTTCAAACCTTCTCTTAGTAGTGCTTTTTAAATTTGGATACCCAAGTTATAAACTCAAAACACTCCATAACAAATTGATACGTACCCCATACAATGGTTGAGATTATAAACGGAATTCAGCAAATTGGGATTGGTGTTCTCGATGTAAAAAAAGTGTTTAATTGGTATAGAAAGCATTTGGGTTTTGATATTTTGCTGTTTGAAGATGAGGCTGTTGCTTCATTGATGACAAGGTATACCAATGGTAAGGCTGAAAAACGAGAAGCCTACTTATCGTTAAATATGAAGGGTGGCGGCGGATTGGAAATTTGGCAGTTCAAAAATCGGACTCCCACTGCTGCTATTAATCCTATACAGCTTGGGGATTTAGGTATTTATGCAATGAAAATTAGATGTGAAAACCTGATTGAAATGCATTCGTATTTGAGGGATTTAGAAGTGTCTAACCTCTCAGCGATCAGTCATTCATATCGATCTAGTTTTTATTTCACCGATCCTTTTGGTAATAGGGTTCAAATGGTTGAAGATCATTATGTTTTTTGCGAACAACCATCAAAAAATGGGGGAGTGCTAGGCGCTGTAATTGGCGTTAGTAATATGAAAAATTCCATCGAATTTTATAGTTCGATGTTAGGGTATACCGTAAAAGCACACGATACTATTGAAACACTTGAAAACGATAATACCACAGAAAAATATAGAAGAGTAATTCTTTCTCAAGAACGAAAGTCCGTTGGCGGATTCGGAGATCTTCTTGGTCCTACAGAACTAGAACTTATTCAGGTTTTAGATAGAACACCAATTAATATATTTGAAAATAGGTTGTGGGGAGACTTGGGGTACATACACCTATGTTTTGATGTGTCGGGTATGGGTTTAATCAGAGAAAAAGCAAAGACAAATGGTTATCCTTTTACCGTAGACAGTGCCAATAGTTTTGATATGGGCGATGCCGCGGGTCATTTCAGTTATATGGAAGATCCCGATGGTACGTTGATAGAATTGGTAGAAACGCATAAAGTACCCATTCTAAAATCATTAGGGTTGTTTCTGAATCTTAAAAAGAGGAATCCGCATAAAACCTTACCGAAATGGTTGGTAAAAAGTTTAAGTTTTAGTCGGGTAAAGAAAGATAGGTAATCTAAAACATTTGCCGTTTTAGTTCTTACTGGTATTTCTGATTAATCCTATTCCTGAGAAGAAAAATATAGCACCCAATACGCCAAAAACGATTAGCTGCTTAGTGGTGCCAGTACTATTACCAAATAAAATTGCAGTATAAACAAGTCCGCCAATACCTAATAGGGTTAAAACGGTTCCAAAAAGTTTCTTTAAATCCATGGTGGCAAAATAGTAAAAAAATGGGCAGTTTTTAAAAACCGCCCATTATACTTTGAAATTAATTTTTAAGAAGCCGCTACTACACCAAGCGTATATAATTGCTCTAATGTTGGAGAATCGCTACCACCTGCAGGTTCTAGGGTAATACCGAATGCTTCAGAATCGTTAGGGTTATTCAACGCAAAAACCTTGTTCTCATCCGCAGCAAAATCTTCTAGCAGCCCCATACTGGTAGGGGTGAGCGGAGAAAGCTTAAGAGACCAAACCTGGTATACGAAACCATCTGGTGGTTCAGGTAGACCTTTTGCATCTATAAATACCTTTTGATTTTCTTTGTTCCAATACGCTTTGGCGTAAGAAGTAGGTGAAACTTCCTGTCCTCCTAACGCTATAACGCTTATATTTTGGTCACGCAGGGTATTTAAAAGTTCTTGAGTTTGTTCTAATGAAGAATCGGTATCTGCAATTTGCTGTTCTAAATCTACATTTTGTTTTTCTACAATTTCAATATCAGATTTTAAATCTTGGTTCTGCTGATACATCCAAAAAAGACCTACTGCCAATAGAACAGATGCCGCCCAACCAATATAGGATAAGAACGGTGAGCTACGCTTCTCATTAATATCAACTACCTTGACCTCACCATTGATTCTATTCATTAATGCTGCAAATGAATAATTATAACCAGGTGATGCCTTTCTAGACAACTCTAATATTGAAGCTTCAATAGCTTCTATTTCTTTCTGAATTTCTGGGTACTCTTTAGCGTAATTGGCAATTTCCAGATTTTCCTTTTCTGAAAGTGTACCGGCTATGTAAAGCTCCAAAATTCCCGATGCTATGTATTTTTCTAAATCCATACTATCTTACGACCATATTATCCCTCAATTGGGAAATGCAACTTCTGTTTCTTGTTTTTACAGTACCTATCGGAATTTCTAATTCTTCTGCAGCGTCTTTTTGCGTATATCCTCTAAAATATAACAGTTCAATGATCTGAACACATTTTTCCTTTAAATTCTTTACTAAGTTTCTAAGACCTTTAGTGTCTACAGATGAAGTTTCTTCTTCTTCCTTGTGCTGTAAAATACCTACGAAGTAATCTGCACTAAGGTTCTTTTTTTCATTTTTATACGACCTACTGCGTATTTCGTCGATAGCGGCATTTCTGGCGATATTCAAAACCCATGTAAAAAATCTTCCTTTACCTGAGTTATAACTATCACAGTTATTCCAGATTTTAATAAATACATCTTGACATATTTCTTGCGAACGTGCATCGTTCTTAACGATAGTATTTATAACACCACAAATGTTTTCACTATACATGCCATATAGCTTTTCGAAAGCCGAGGGGTCTTTCTTTTTGAATTGGTCAACCAAAAGGTCTAATTGCATATGAAATTTTTTAAATCGGATAAAAATAAAGAAAGCTGTTCTAAGAACAGCTTTTATCATATTTTTTATTGACTCTATTCAATTATACCAGCGCAACTTACACGTGCACCAGCGGCACCACTAGGTTGAGAAGTGTAGTCATCTACACCTTGGTGTACAATAACACCCTTGCCCAATATATTTTTATTTTCATCGTCACAACCAATACACCACTCATCAGTTTCAAACTCAACGGTGGCATTACCTTCGGCATCAGCGGTAAAATTACCTATGTCGCCCTTATGGTATCCTTCGCTGGCACCCCATTTACCATGTGGTTCGTTTGTTGGGTTCCAATGTCCTCCTGCAGAAGAACCGTCGGCTGCAGTACAATCTGCAGTTTGGTGAATATGAATGGCGTGCTCGCCTTCAGACAAGCCAGATAACATGGCTACCATCTCTACCTCATCATCATCTTGGGTAAAGGTTACTTCACCTTTTACATTACTATCGCTTTTTGGTTCTAGCATAAATTTAACAACGGTTTCATCCTCATCCATTTCATTTTTTGCTTCATCCATCAATTCTTCAACTTCTTCTTTGGCTTCAGATGCTTCTTTTTTAACTTCTTTGCATCCAAAAGCTAACAGTAGTGCTAGCAACGCCAATTCAATTTTAAATATTTTCATTATTACAGTATTTTAAGGTTATTCGATAAAGTTACATATTAAAAGTTATTCCATTTGCTCATTTCCAATTGATTTTAACAGGAATGAATTAAGTAAAGGAATCTAAGCGATTTCAACCTATTTCTCCTTCTTTTTAAAAATGCCACGTAAATCTGTGTTATAAAATAAGCCTACTTGAAAACGGTCAAAATTAGTCTCGCTAAAGTGATTTTTTAAATACCCAAATTGCATACTTAAATCTTCGATTACATTAACTCCCAAGGCAGCATACGCACGGTTTTGACCAAAGGCATCGTCTTGTAGGTTGATAAAGATCTCATCATAGAAATTCAGGAAAAAAATATCGGTTAGGGGTAAGGTCATTTGAATTCTGTAGCGAGCTCTGTGTAATGTATTACTGATACCGGTGGCGTTGTTTTGAACAAAGCGTTGCTCTAAACGGTAGCGATGCTCAAATTTAAATTCCCATACTTTGTTTTTTAGAATAAACTGCTCAAAAATTCGATGCTCTGAAATAGCATTATTTTCAAAAATGGCATCATCACCAAGAACATCAAATTCCCTAAAGGTAGGGTCGGTACCAATAAAACCGTACCCCAAAGTGGCAATAGCATTAGGATTAATATGATAATTTACTCCCGTACGCAGCAATAACTGATTAAAGTTAGATGCCATTTCATAATATCTAAACTGCGCTTCGGTATGTATACTCCATTTATCGGCAATTTTATTGGTTCCAAAATACATGAACCAACTACCAAAATCGTCTTCACCAGTAACTTCACTTTGGGCATTGGTATGGCTAATTGCTGTTAATAATACTAGTAACGTAATAACTTTCCTCATTCTTTAATTTAAGGTGTAACTCTATTTTTAGATTTATTCTTCACCCGCCTCAATTGGGGTGGCTTTATCTTTCTTTAAATACAAATCTAAAAAATCTAAAACCCTACTGTAGGCTTCGATCTGATTTTCTTTTTTGACAAAACCATGTCCTTCATCTTCAAAAAGAACATATTCTACAGGAACTCCGTTCTTTTTTACCCCTGCAACAATCTCATCTGATTCAACTTGTAACACACGTGGATCTTGCGAACCTTGCAGTACAATTAAAGGTTTGGTTACCTTATCGGTATGAAAAAGAGGTGAGATTTCTTTTAAACGAACAGAATCTGCACTGTAGGGATCACCCAATTCTAAATAAAGAGCATCTTTAAAAGATTCCCACCATGGTGGTATACTTTTTAGTGTTCTTATCCAATTGGTTACTCCGAACAAGTTAACACCAACTGCAAATTCTTCAGGAGTGTATGTCAATGCGGCCATGGTCATATAACCACCATAAGAACCACCTATGATCCCAATTTTATCGGCATCGATTTCAGGTTGAGCCGCAAGCCAGTTTTTACCTTCAACACAATCTTTTAAATCTTTATCGCCATGGTTTAGATCATCCATTTGGTAAAACGTTTTTCCGTAGCCGCTACTTCCACGGTTGTTTACAGCAAGTACAGCATACCCATGATTGGTAAGGTATTGAATGAAAGAACTAAAATTTTGTCTACTTTGTCCGCCCGGTCCTCCATGAACCCAAACCAAAGCGGGTACTTTTGCATCGGCATTTGCTTGGTTAGGCTTATAGTAAATGGCGGGTATTTCTACTCCGTCAAAAGACTTATAACGAACTACTTCAGCAGAAACAAGATCATCTATCTTAATTTCAGGATTCAGAACATCTGTTAATTTTTTCTGTTCTTTCGTTTCTAGGTTATAGACATATAAATTACTTGGAGTATGTGAGCCACCTGCGTAAAAACGCATCCATTTTTCGTCTTTTGAGAAATCTACATTGGTTATTGCCATGGCATCAAACTCAGGTAAATCAATATTCTTCATAGTGGCTACATCCATCACTTCAATAGTGTTCTTTGCATCTTCATTGATATAGGTGACCAAATAACTGCCATTATCTGTAAAGTAACTACCTAAAATATCCCAATCACGGGTAATCACTTTTTCGGTCGCGCCAGATGCAATGTTATACTTCATTAAGTATGAAAACTCACTGCCTTCGTCTGTGGTGTAATACAGTTCATCGCCAGAGGGAGAAAAATCTTGACTACTATTCGCACTTTGCGTTTTATTGATCTTAATTTTCTTCTTTGTGGATAGGTCATATAGGTATAAGTCTGAATCGTTGGTATTTAAAGATTTACCCAACGTCAGATATTTTTCATCTTTACTAAGGTTTCCAATTTCGTATCCTTCTTCATTCTTAAAAATTAATTTAGGCGAATAATTAAGAAAATCCATTTGATACAGATCCATGTATTTTGCATCTCGCTTGTTCGATGTAAAAAAGAAACTTTGGTCATCTTCTGCCCATCCTTGAAAACTAGCCCTAGCACCTTTGGCTGGCGTAAGATCTGTAAGGCTACCATTTAGATTACGGATGTAGATATGGTATATTTCATCACCATTACCATCCATACTAAAAAGCATTCGCTCATCTCTAGGAAAATAGGAAATCGCAAAAATAGAAGCACTGTCAGATTGTGTTATGGGCGTTAACTCACCACCTGTGGTAGGCACGGTGTACATGTTATATATACCAGACCTATTACTTGAAACCAATAATTTAGAATTATCACGATAAAAACTACCTCCAGAAATAGCTTCATTATCCATCATTTGTTTTATGGAATATTTATTGGGTATTTTGGTGATTTCTACTTCTTTTTGCTCCTCCTTTTGAACTTCTTTTTTTTCTGTACAACTCCATATAAGAGCTATGGCAAAACAAGCGAATAATTTTTTCATAATTGATGGTTTTAAGTGAGTATGCCTAATATTATGAGAATTATTTTAAGCTAAAAGTATCGACTTCCTTGAACGGAGAAAGCTCTAAGCTTTCCATAGCTGATCTGTAAGTTTTCCAGTTAGTAGAGAAAAATGAATTAGTTTCGTCTAGAGCTCCTTCTAGTTCCTCTTTTGCAAATTGCATAAGCTGCTTTTCTGTAGCTGTCATACCTGCTTGTCTAGAACCAACATAACGTCTTGCAATTTGTAAACGCTGCATTACCGTCATCTCTTTGCTACGGGTAATACCTTGTCGTTTATCAACTTTGCCTAAATAGATTGCAGTTACAGAATCTATTTGTTTGATGATATCTTTAGAAGCATCTATCTGCTCTTTGTATTTTTTATCATCTTCCTTCTTTAGTTCTTTTTGAAACTTTTCTGCGGTATCTTTACTTTTTGCTAATTGCTGAACGGCATCCGCAGCTTTTTGCATGTATGATTCTAGAACTTTTCCGTTGTCATACGCTTCGTTGATAGCTACGGTAGAAACGTTTAAACGAGGGTCAGAAGCTACTGTAATTTTAGTTTCTTCTTCCATATCACCAAAAAGCATTTTGATAGTGTAAGTTCCTGGTTTTACATCTAAACCGCCAGATTCTTTCTTTTTGGTAATTACTTTTCTTGAAGGTCTGTCCGCACCTTTTTCATCCATTCTCCAGTAAATTCTATGGAAACCTGCTTTTTCCGGAGTCTTGTATTTTAAGGTACGAATTAATCTATCGCCATCGTAAAAATCGAACTGTACGGAGTCTTTCTTTTGAACTCCTGTTAATTCTACTTTCTCTGTTTTTTCTTCGGATGTCTTTTCGGCATCTTTCTCTTTTTTATCACCCTTTGGATTTCCTTTTTTAGCAGCTTTCTTACCTTCTTTTAGATAATAGGTAATCATAGCGCCAGACTTTTTGTTTTCACCTTGATACAGTCCGTCGCCACCGAAACGACTTCCTGTTGGTTGTTGATAAGCAGCTTGATATGCCGTTGGAGGCGTAAATAATTCGATGTCTTTATTTAGAATGGTTGCATCAGCAGCCAAAGCGCGTAAGGGACGAATATCGTCTAAAACCCATGCAGCTCTACCAAATGTACCGATCACCAAATCATGCTCTCTTGGGTGAATAGCTAAATCTTTTGTAGAAACCGTTGGGAAACCTTCGGTCCATTTTTGCCATTTTTCACCTGCATTGAAAGAAACATATAAGCCATCATCGGTACCTAAAAATACCAAATTCGGATTCTTAGGATCTTCTATGATTGATAACGTATAGCTTTCTACATCAGAAGCATCAACAATTCTTGTCCAGCTTTTACCATAATCTTTAGTGCGGTATGCATACGGAGTGTAATTGAATCTTCTATAATCATTAGCGATTAAAAGTGCTTCACCTTTATTACGGGTAGATGCTTTTATTTGCGGAATCCAGCTTCCTTTTGGTAGGCCTTTAATATTTGCGGTTACCTCGGTCCAAGTTTCTCCACCATTTTGAGTGTAATGTACACGACCATCATCAGAACCTGTCCATAACATATCTTTTTCAATAGGTGATGGCTCAATTACCAAAATAGTAGTGTGGTTTTCTGCTCCCGTTGCATCCATGGACAATCCGCCACTTTCACTTTGCTTTTGCTTTTCAGGGTCGTTCGTAGTTAAATCCGGAGAAATTACTTTCCAAGTCAATGCCTTGTCTGTACTCTTGTGTACAAACTGACTACCAAAATAAAGGGTGCTATTATCAAAAGGGTCTTGGCTAATTGCCGAATTCCAGTTGAAGCGAAGTTCAGTTTCAGCATCTGGCGGAGTAGGGCGTACAATGTAATTATTACCCGTAACATGGTCAAAACGTTGTACGTTACCTTGCTGACTCATGGTATAACCATATCTAGAATCTACAGGATCGGGTACCACATCAAAACCATCACCAAAACTTATTTCTTGCCAGTAGCTATTACGAATTCCTTGAGCTTTCCAAACATAAGCAGGTCCTCTCCAGCTACCATTATCTTGCATACCACCGTATACATTATAAGGATACTCATTATCAGTTGCTATATGGTAAAATTGCGCAACCGGTAGGTTACCTACAAAACGCCATGTTTTTCCACCATCTTTAGAAATATTCAATCCGCCATCATTACCGTCCATCATAAACTGTCCGTTTTCTGGGTGAATCCAAAATGCATGGTGATCAGGGTGAACACCGTTATCTGCACGGTAAGCAGGCATTAATTGTGTAAAGTTCTTACCACCATCTTGCGAAACGTTCACGTATGTAAACACAGAAAAAACTCTATTTTCATTTTCAGGATCTACATATATTTCGGAATAGTAAAAAGGTCTATTACCGATATCGTTCTTATCATTGATTTTCTTCCATTTAAATCCGCCATCTTCAGATTTGTACAGCGCATTCTTTTTCGCTTCCACTAAAGCGTAAATAACATCGGGCTTACCAGGAGCAATGGCAACACCAATTCTACCCAAATCGCCAGCAGGCAGACCATCTTCTTCACTAAGTTTTTTCCAATTCTTACCACCATCATGGGTAATGTATAGACCACTACCAGAACCACCAGAATTAAAGAACCAAGGCTCACGCTTATGTTCCCACATGGCAGCGATTAACTTGTTTGGGTTGGTTGGATCCATAATAAGATCAGCAACCCCCGTTTTGTTATTTACAAAAAGAACCTTCTCCCAAGTTTCGCCACCATCAGTAGTTTTGAAGACTCCACGTTCAGGGTGCTCGCCCCAAGGAGAGCCAATGGCACCAACATAAACCGTATTCGGGTTCATTGGGTCGATTTTAATTCTATGAATATGTCTCGTTTTTTCAAGACCCATAGATTTCCAGGTCTTACCGCCATCGAGAGATTTATATACCCCGTAGCCACCATTCAAACTATTTCTGGGATTACCTTCACCTGTACCAGCCCAAATTACAGACGGGTTACTTTGCTGAATGGCAACGGCACCAATAGAAGCGGTTACTTCTTTATCAAAAATAGGATCCCATTTTATGCCTCCTGAAGTAGATTTCCATAATCCGCCAGAAGCGGTACCTACATACATAATATCAGGGTTGGAATTTACGACATCAATACTGGTAACACGACCACTCATACCACCGGGACCGATGTTACGGGGTTTCATGTCTTGTACCATGTCCATTTTAAATTCTTGTGCAGAAACGAAAAAAGTTGCAAAAAGCACCAGCAAGGAGAGTAATCTTGAAGTCATTTGAGTGGTTTGTTAGTTATGTGCTTAAAAATAGCGGAAAAGAAAGGGAAGTATTCTTAAAAGGATGTTAACAGTATGCGGTTTTGAATTATCCGTAATTCTTTAACAGTTTTTCGTTGCTCGTTCTTCGTTGCTCGTTCTTCGTTGTTCGTTCTTCGTTGTTCGTTCTTCGTTGTTGGTTCTTCGTTAATGTCAGTTTCAGTTTGCAGTTTTTTTAATCGTCTTTGCGAGGCACGAAGCAATCTGTTGAATTGGAACAACAATAGTTCTCGACTGCGCTCGAACGGACAATAGGTGTTTAGGTCACTGAGCGTAGCCGAAGTGATAATGCGGCTTGTTGTGAGTGTTCAGTTTCAGTTGGCAGTAACAGTATTCAGTAGGCAGTTATGCTATGCAATCCTCGTGAACGTCTTTGCGAGGCACGAAGCAATCTGTTTAAGTGAAACAACAATAGTTCTCGACTGCGCTCGAACGGACACGATTTAAGTCAGGTCACTGAGCGGAGCCGAAGTGATAATGCGGCTAGTTATGAGTGTTCAGTTTCAGTTGGCAGTATCAGTTCTCAGTGTTCAGTTTTCAGTTGCAGTTATACTATGTGATTATCGTAAACGTCTTTGCGAGGCACGAAGCAATCTGTTAGTTTGGAACACCAAAAGTTCTCGACTGCGCTCGAACGGACAAGATTTTAGTCAGGTCACTGAGCGTAGCCGAAGTGATAAAGCGGCTTGTTGTGAGTTTTCAGTAGGCAGTACCAGTTTTCAGTTGCAGTTATACTATGTGATTATCGTAAACGTCTTTGCGAGGCGCGAAGCAACCTGTTTAATTAATGTTTCTATGATTATTAGTTACAACATTGTCTAGGTCACTGAGCGTATTTCAGTAGGCAGTAACAGTTTGCAGTTTTAAAGACGTCTTTGCGAGGAGCTTTTCGCGACGTTGCAATCTGTCAATTTGGGACACCAATAGTTCTCGACTGCGCTCGAACGGACAATAGGTGTTTAGGTCACTGAGCGTAGCCGAAGTGACCTGACAACGGACAACGGACAACCATCAACGAACCTCAAAAATCCCAAACAACTCATTCCCTTGCCTAGGCTTAATAGAGTTATAACAGAGATCGAAAGTGATCGTTTTAAAATAGGGTGATAAATAATTGGTGTACAGATCTTTATTTCCGCCAAATGGGCGTTTTTCCATGTTGTCGGTTAAGGGAATATTAAACCAGAGTCCCACTAATTTTCCTTTTGGTTTTAGTAGTTCAGCCATGTGTTTGGCATAGGTATTTCTATTGGTGTCAGTGGGCACAAAAGAGCAGAAAAAAGTCTGTTCTAGTATAAGGTCGTACTGCCCTTTGAATTCGAAAAAATCTGATTGATGCATATTTTCGTCTGGGAAATTCGGATTCTTTTTTTTGAATTCTTGTAACGGAATTTTAGAGATATCTAAAATATGAATGTTTTTAAATCCTGCTTTCCACAGGTATTCCGCTTCATACGCATTTCCGGCTCCCGGTATTAAAATCTGAATGGTCTTGTCGGTTAACTGATCAATGTATTCTTTAATAGGGGTAGAAGGGTAGCCAATATCCCAACCTGTTTGTTTTTCGGTATAACGCTGTGTCCAATAATTTTCTTCTTCTTTCACTGTGGTATCATGATTATCTGCGATAGTAAATTTATACAGATTTGTTGGGTTTTGGCAAAGTATGTACAAAAGCATACCAATGACCATACATAGATTGTAGCAAAGAATTGTAATCCTTATCTTTCGAAACTACTATAGACCAACTAACTAAACGTATGAAATATTCTTTTTTGACCGCCTTAACGGTATGCTTAACTTATGTATGCACGGCACAAACGAATCCTAAATGGGCGCGTTACCCAGCAATTTCTCCCGATGGTACTACAATAGCATTTACTTATAAAGGCAATCTATTTACGGTACCTGCAGAAGGTGGTTTAGCAAAGCAGTTAACCTATCATTCTGCCCATGATTATAAAGCAGTTTGGAGTAAAAATGGAAATAAGATAGCATTTGCCTCTAATAGATATGGCAATTTTGATGTTTATGTGATGGATGCCCAAGGCGGCGAAGCAACACGATTAACCTATCATAGTAATGACGAAACTCCCTATAGTTTTTCTGCCGATGATTCAGATGTGTTATTTGGTGCAAATCGGTTAGATATAGTGGAGCATCGCCAATACCCAACAGGTTCGCAGCCCGAATTATATAGCGTTCCCGTAAGTGGTGGGCGAGTTGGTCAAGTGTTGACCGTGCCCGTAGAAGATGCACAAGTAAATACCGATGGTAGCAAGATGGTGTATCACGATAAGAAGGGATATGAAGATACCTTTAGAAAGCATCATACTTCTGCTATAACTAGAGATATTTGGTCGTATGACCCATCCACCGGAAAACATAAACAACTTACCACTTTTAAAGGAGAAGACCGCAATCCGGTATTTTCAAAAGATGGTAGTGCCATTTACTATTTAAGCGAGCAAGAAGGTACTTTTAATGTCTTTTCCATGTCGTTGACGGGACCGCCTGAAATTGCTGCGCATACCAGTTTAAAGACACATCCGGTTCGCTCATTAAGTATTGGTGAAAATACTTTGGCATTTGGTTATGATGGAGAAATTTATACGCTAAAAGCCGGTGAAGGTGCTAAGAAGGTAGAAATAATAGTTAGAACGCAAGAAGACAGTAATTCTATAAAATATGTATCTGTAAACGGTGGTGTTCAAGAAATGGATGTTGCACCTAATGGTAAAGAAATCGCTTTTATCAGCAGAGGAGAAGTCTTTGTAACCTCGGTAGATGGTTCATTGACAAAACGTATCACCAATACCCCAGAACAAGAACGATTTGTAAAGTTTATGCCTGATGGTAAATCTGTTGCATACTCTAGTGAACGTAATGGTAAATGGAGCATATTTACATCTTCTAAAGTCCGAAAAGAAGAACCTTATTTCTTTGCGGCAACGTTATTCAAAGAAGATACATTGGTCACTTCAAAAGAAGATATCTATTTGCCCGAATTCTCGCCAGATAGCACCTATGTTGCCTATGTAGAAGGTAGAAGAACGATAAAGGTGAAGAACTTGAAAACGAAAGAAATTACTACTTTAATGACTCCTGACAATGTGATTCACATGCAAGACGGTGATCAGTATTACCAGTGGAGTCCGGATAGTAAGTGGCTGTTGGTAGATTGGAGTGTTTCGTTGAATAATACCGAGTTGCTTTTGATTTCTAAAGATGGTAAACAGCGTAAAAACTTGACTCAAAGCGGTTATTATGATTTTTTACCTAAATGGGTGAACGATGGTAGTCAGATTATCTATTTCTCTAATCGCGACGGACTTAAAAGTTATGCGACCAGTGGTTCTTTTGAAACAGATGTGTATACCATGTTCTTGAACCAAGAGTCTTGGGATAAGTTCAATAATACAAAAGAAGAATACGATTTGTTGAAAATGATAAAAGAGGCTGCCGAAGAAAAAAAGGACGAAGCCAAATCTGATGATAAAAAGAAGAAAGTTAAGAAAGACGAAAAAAAGGAAGTAAAAACGGTGAAATTCGATTTGGAAGATGTAGAACGCAGAAAAGCGCGTTTAACCATACACTCCTCTAAACTGTCAGATGCCGTACTTTCTAAAGACGGAGAAAAACTGTATTACCTGACCAAGTTTGAAAAAGGATTGAATCTTTGGGAAACCGAAATACGTACCAAGAGTACGAAAATGCTTATAGCCTTAGATGCGAAATCAGGAAGTTTACAGTGGGATGCCAAGAAAGAGCAACTGTTCTTATTATCTGACGGTAGTATATCTAAAGTTGATGTAGCCACTAGTAAGACAGAACCGGTAAAAGTAAAGGCAGAAATGGTTTTAGATGCCGATGCAGAGCGTAAGTATATGTTCGATCATATTTGGTTGCGTACCAACGGTATTTTCTACACCTCAAATTTTCACGGTATAGATTGGAAAGCGATGCGTACCGAATACGAGAAGTACTTACCGCATATTGGTAATGGTTTTGAATTCTCTGAAATGGTTTCAGAAATGTTAGGCGAGCTGAATGTGAGTCACGCCGGAGGTCGTTTCTCCGCCAATATCGAAAACGGAGATCAAACAGCATCGTTAGGTGTTTTCATGGATTACGATTATAAAGGTGCCGGATTGAAAATTACGGAAGTCATTAAAGGCGGACCATTAGACAAAGCAGGATTTGATATACAGCCAGGTACTATAATCAAGCAAATCAATGGTGTTACCATAGGCGAGTCTACCGATGCCGCTTTCTACCTAAACCGAATTGCGGGCAATTTTACATTGCTAGATATTGTCGATGAAAAAGGCAAGAGAAAACAGTTGACCATAAAGCCTATTTCTTTACGTGTAGAAAACGGATTGCTATATGATCGTTGGGTAAAAAATAATGAAAAAGAAGTATTGGCAAAAAGTAACGGTACATTGGGCTATGTACACATACCAGGCATGAGCGACGGACCATACCGTACCATTTATGAAGAAATGCTGGGTAAATTCAATGATAAAAAAGGAGTTATTGTAGATACCCGCTTTAATGGCGGTGGAGACCTGGTAGCCGATCTGGCAATGTTCTTTACCGGAATTCCATTTCTATCTTATGAAACAGAGGCTAGGGTAGTAGGTGGCGAACCAACCTCTAGATGGACAAAACCGACCTTGGCGATGTTCAATGAATCTATGTACAGTGATGGATCTTGTTTTGCAAGTGGCTATGTCGATTTGAAGATCGGTAAAACAGTGGGTATGCCTGTGCCGGGTACCTGTAGCTTTGCTGGTTGGGAACGTTTACCCAATGGTGGCGTTTGGGGCGTAGTACCCGTAAGTGCTAAAAACAAATCAGGCGAATGGATGGAAAACAATGAAACCAACCCAGAAATTATTGTGAAAAATCAGCCGGAAGTAATTGCAAAAGGTATTGATGAGCAATTGGAGAAATCTATTGAGGTGTTGATGAAGGAGGTGGAGTAGTGTTTCGCTTATTTAGAATTTTTAAACGAATAATTTAAAAGGGATAAACGTACCTTGGTATGCTTATCGGATTGTTCTAAGCAATTTGAAACAAATTTAAGCTAAAATACAAATTATGAGAAAATTATTGACTTTATTAACTGTAATTGCGCTTTTGACATCTTGCAAATCGGAAAATAAAAAAGATGAAACAGCACCTGACAAAACTTTAACTGAAAAAATTGCAGACGAGGCTGGAAAAATTATTTCAGAAGGCGTTTATGAAATTAAAAAAGGAGAAAAAGGCGGAAAAGTATTTATTATTGAGGGAACTAAATTATATGCGGTTGGAAAAAATAATTCGAAAGATTTATTTTTAGAAAAAAGAGGAAATAAAGTTTATGATTTTAGCAACGGACAAGATGGCTCGTCTGCTGTTTTTATATTTGAGGGAAATAAATACTGGGAAATCGACAAAAAAACCGGAGAAAAAGCAAATCTAATTTTTGAGAGAAAAGGAAATTATATTTACCAAAATGGAAAAAACGGAATGGAAAAAATGTTTATAGTTGATTAAAAAACTGCGCAGATCAATGTATAACCGTAATTACTGCGAATTCGACTACCTCCGAATCCATTCGGAATTGCTTAGGCTTATGCTAAACCAAAAATTAACGCATATTAATCCGTACTGACGGTTTTCCGAGACCCTTAGCACATATTTCAGAAATATTGGAAAATTTTAAAACCTTAATGACCTTCATGTTCCCTACCGAACTGGCAGTGGTCAAATCTAAACTAGAATCAGAAGATATTGATTGTAGAGTTCTCGACGAAAATACCGTTCAGGTACATAATTTTCTTTCACAAGCAATCGGTGGTGTGCGACTTCAAGTAGCGGAATCTAATTTAGAAAGAGCTAGGGAAATTATAGAGGAAAGTGGACTTGCAGAAAAGGAAAAACAACCTGAACAAAGTGAAATTGAAAAGACAATCGAAAACCCAAAATTTCAAAAAAGAATGAAATTTTTACTTTTTTCGTTGGTTACCATTATTATCATATTAGCCTCGACTTTATTCGTTTATCGATATTTAAATCGTCCGACTGATTTAGAACTCTTAACCAAGCGAAATTGGTGTGTGGATTACATAGTTTATCAAAACCAAGAATACGTTCCGTATACCTTATCGGATCAAATACAAATTCGCTTCGTTGGTGCATGCTCGGAGAAATTAAACTTTGAAACTACTGGAAATGTACAATTTCCTGGTTTTAATTCATCTAGAATAAATGGTAAATGGAAACTAGAAAACAATGTTATGAAAGTTTCGGAAATTGACACATTGGACTTTCTGCTTGAAAGAAAATATGAATATGAGATTAACCAAAAAGAATTAATCCTGAAGTCTGAGTCATTAACTATTTATTGTTCAAATCTAATGCGTGGAAACTATTAATGAAAGAATTAAAATGTCCAAGTTGTGGCTCAACGGAAGTTTCAAAACCCAAACCATCAAGAAGAGCAATGGCTATAGCTATACTCTTTGTTGGAATTCCCCTTACATTTATTTCGAAAAAAAGTCATTGCTATGACTGTGAGACGGATTTTAAACCATAAAGAACATGTGCTAAAACAACCTATAAACAATACGAGATTAGATTATAAAAGCTAAGGTTTGCGTATTTTTATAAAGCCAGCAAATCTTCTGGATCTAGCTTTAGAGAAGAAAAAATAAAACTAAACATTAACCTTTAGCTTCATGCATAGACCTGCCTAACGGCAGGCAGAAGGAAACGAAAAGCTTTTTCGCCTCCGCGCTACGTTTAGCTAAACCATTAAAAACAAGCAAAAGAAACATAATGAATTACAAGAAAATTTTTTTTACGGTAATTGCACTTATTGCAGCATTAAAAATTTATAGTCAAAATGAAAGTGGATACTATATGAATTGGAATTCTGACCATACCAATAGAACGGTTAAGCCTACTATAAAATTGTCAGAAGATGAAATCAAATCAATTAATTGCTATAAAGTTACTTTCGACAATGATGAAAGGCTAAAAACGGTAGAGTATTTTGTTGCAGGCAAGAAAAGTTCAAATTCAAATTTTGGAGCACATATTTTAGAAAGAAAATATTATGACAATTATTATGAGGAAATATTTAAAAATAAAAAGCAAGAAAGAATTATAAATGCAAGTGGTATCTGGTTACACAAATATTTATTAAATGAGTCTGGCTTTTGGGTAAGAAAGGAAAATTATAACCATGAAGGCAGATTAATAAACCAATACGGTGTTGCAATCTACAAAGTGGATAGAGATTATCAAAATAGGAGATTGACGGAAATTAGATTTAACTCAAACCTTGACACTATACCAGACCCAAATGGATTTAAAGTTACTCATTTCACCTATAATAAAGACGGTTTCATATCATCACGTCAAAATAGAAATGAAGAGGGGATACTGGAAAATGGAAAGTATGGCTATGCAAAAGTTATTTTCCATATGGATCAGAACGGTCAATTCTATGGAGAAGAATTTATTAATAGTCATGGTAAATTAGCTAATAGTTCCAGTTTGGGTTATGCTAAAGTTGACATGAGGGATTTTAATGAATACGGAAAGAATAAACGTTTTTACTTTACGGATGAATCAGGGTACCCTTCTAAAGAAAAAGCTATGGGAATTGTAACATATCATAAAAATATGTCAAGAAACGAGGTGCTATATTACGATAGATATGGTAAGCAGACCAAAGATGAGAAGGTAAGAGTAAAGTCTAAATATATCTATGACGAAAATGGAGAATACATAAAAAGGGAAAACTATAATTATAAAGGGGAACTAATTAAATGATTAATCTTTTATACAATGCTAACATGTACTGTAGCAAATCATATAAAAATAAAATTGTTAATACCTTTCTACACTTCTCACGCCCACAATTATCCTACTTATCTTACGGAGCTTAAGCAATAATATCATTTGAACGGAAATGGAAAAGAAAAAGATACATTTTGACAATATGAAAAGTTGGATTTGGATATTCATTCTATTCCTTTCTTTATTTTTTATTTTGGTGGGTATTTTTGAATTATTTGAATTTGAAAATCCAAAACTGAACAAAAGAATAAGTGCTATTGGTTTTTTTCTACAAGTGATATATTTCAGTAAAATGTTTTGGTTTAAAAATTATGTTCAATGGAACAAAAAAGGAGCTGTTATAAGAATTTACTCTTGGGCTTCAAAATCATAGAGTTTTAATCAAATTAAAAAGACAGCGGCATTACAGTTACGTTTGACTTGAATGAAATTAAGGAAGCTGATATTCAAAAACTTAGTGAAATAATAGTAAAAAATACTATTGCCAATAACATATAACGCAAGTAACACAAATTGGACAATGTTTGAATCTGCTGGGGATGACTAACATTAGTTCCTTAGCTAATCCACCACAAAATGAAAAACTTATTCACTCTTCAAAATTTAAAATTCGTATTAGGTTTCGCAACCGGTTTTATTATTTATGATGCTTTTGCAAAAGATGAAATTGACTGGGTTAAAGCAATTGTAGTGGCTATTCTGTCAGTGGTTATCATGTTTGTTATTGAGCGGATAAAAAAATAAAACTGTTTCAGCCAACTAAGTAGACTAATATTTTAGCTCTGTTCTTAAACAAATATGAGTTTTATAAATTTAAAGTCAGAATTAGTCCGAAAAATAGCAGCTTAAATACCTTAAAAAACTGATAGAATGACCATAACTGACCTTTTCAGAGTTATAATTAAAATCTTTGGAATTTATTGTTTTACAACTCTTATATATCGATTACAGCCAAGAATGACGGTTAATTTTGGATTTGATTTGTTCGAATTTATAATTAGTATAATTCACTTGGTTCTTATAGGATTAATTGTTTTCTTTTTTCTGTTCAAAACGGATAGATTAATTAAATTCTTTAGACTTAGTAAAGGGTTTGATTCCCAAATAATTGATATGAAAAATCTAAACGAGGTTGGACTTTTTAAATTTGGAATAATAATAATAATTGGACTTTTAATGATCGTTGACAATATTGCTCCCTTTTTAAACTACTGTTTTTTAGAGTTTAAAAAGCAAGTTTGGACAAACAAATTGGACGAAAGTTCAAGGATAATCTTGAACTTATCTATCGACTATAACAGGTGGTTTACTTGTGGATTTAATATTTTTATTGGAGCTATATTTTTAACCAATAACAATAGAATTTCAAAATTATTAATGAAAAAAGGGAAAAACGTTGGGTAAGAATGCCTATTGCAAGAAGAGCTTAAAGGTTTAAGTATAAAATTGGTACTAGGTTTCGCAACTGGCTTTTTCATTTAGGCGCAAGTAAAAACTAGAACGTTATTTACATTTTATGAAAAATATATTTTATATAATCTTTTTTTTAATGAGCATGAATCAGTCTTAGGCTCAGTTAAATGAATTAAAGAACAATCTAATTAAAAAAGGAGACTCATTATCTTTTAAAAGTTATAGAATTAATAATGTTGCCGAAATTGTTTTATTGAATAATAATGAATTCATCAAAATACAGAATGACATCAGTGATTATGGAGGGAAAAGTATTTTTAAAGATTATTATGGAAAGTATGAGCTTTTGGATTCCATCCTTACGCTTAAACCAATTAAAGTTAAATTAGAAGTTTATACAGGTAGAAAAAAACGAACTACAACAAAGGAAATTATTGATTATAAATCAGATTCAATATTGAAAATTAGAACAGTTTATGTAATAAAAGAGCATAACAATAGCCAATATTTACTACCAATAGAATTTGGTCATAAGGATTTGAATTTAGAAAATATTCCAAAAAGGACTATCAAGCATTTATTTCAACGGAATCTTAAAAAATAAAATTAAGTTTGCTTTGAATTGAGACTGGTTATTAATTGTTGAACTGAAGACCAGACTTCGTTAATAAATCCATTAACAGGCTCAAAACAAAAACCTCCTATGAAAAGCCTTAGTCCAGTTTCTTAAAGTTAATTAATATTTTCTTTTTTGCCTTAAACCACCTTTTTTTCTTTTAATATAACTTGCTCGCACTCCTATGTGTGATCGGTTCGAAACTTGAAACGTCACCGGCATCTGTATGATTATAAATTATAATAAAACCGGTCACTTGCTAAAAATGTGATCCTAAATAGTACAGGTCACGGGTTTTGTTTTGTGATACGGTTCTCACTACTATATTAGAGCTTTGTTATGATTTTTATTTTATTAGTTTTTCTGCTTATTATTCAATAACCCCAATGGTATATGGAACTTCTGTTTTAATTACCGCCAAGGTTCTACTTAGTAGCTTTCTAGCTACTTTGACAATGATACTTTTTACGTTCTTGCCTTGATGTTTACGATAATAGGCCTGCATTACGGGGTCTGCACGTATCGCTTGCCAAGATGCCTCTACAAAATAACTTCTCAATAAGCGGTTTGCACGTGGGGTCATTCCCATTGTCCTTTGACTGTTTCCGCTTTGATACATACTTGGTGCCAGACCTACGTAACCTGCCAAATGTTTAATGTTTTTGAAACGTCTTAAATCCCCTAGTTCACATAATATGCCACAGGCCACGATACCTCCGATACCAGGTATACTTCTCAGTAATAGATAATCCTTCTTATAATTCACTTTACAGTACCTTCTTAGCTGTGTGGACACATCGCGAAGCTCTTGGTCCACAAAACGGAAGAAACGCATTCTACTCTCTAATGTGGCCTTCGCCGTTGGGTACTCGAACATTATATCATCCAACCAATTTCTGTATTTATGGCTCCAATGGTCATTGTCGAACTCTTCAGGTTCCCTGATTCCGAAATACAACAATTGCATCTTTATATAGCTCTTGACCCTTCTGAAATCCTTTACAAGGTCATTTCTGCGTCTGAACAGACTACGAAGTTCTTCACGTTTCCTGTCCGGCACTATGATACTCTGCAATCGGTTATCCTTCAACTCTCTCGCTATCAACTGCGCATCTATCTTATCGGTCTTGGTATGTTTCTCTTTGCCCTTTCTATGAATGTCTGCTGGATTGACTACCAGACTTCGCCAACCGTAACTCTCAAAACAACGATGAGCGTGGTAACCGCAACAACCAGCTTCATAAGCTACGGTAACTTCATACTCCTTGAAATGTTTTGAAACATAACTATGTAATTGCTTTGGGTCGGGTGACATACTAAAAGACTTACCAGCGAACAGATCTGTTGCACAATGTACTTTCCAACTTCGTTTGTGAATATCGATACCAATGTATAACTTCGGGCAAGCAGTTTGTTGAGTGTTCATATCTTATTGTTTTAGAGAACTTTAAAGATACTCGACTTGCTGCTTTTTCATCGATGCTAAAACACCCTCATGATTACATTTATTACATCCATTATCCTATTGGTGTTAGGTTATATCATCTACGGCAGATTTGTAGATAAAACATTTCAACCAAATAAAACAGAAGAAACTCCCGCACATACTATGGAAGATGGGGTGGACTTTGTACCCATGAACAGTAATAGAAATGCTTTTATTCAAATTCTGAATATTGCAGGTGTAGGTCCCATTTTTGGTCCCATATTGGGTGCTTTGTATGGTCCCATCGCATTTATCTGGATCGTGCTTGGGTCCATCTTTGCTGGTGCTGTACATGATTACCTCACCGGTATGATTTCTTTACGTTTCGGTGGTGCACATTTACCGGCACTAGCATCTCGTTTTTTAGGAAAATCGTTTAGCCACGTTGTAAACTTCTTTGCGCTATTACTGCTAATTTTAGTAGGGACGGTTTTTGTGACTGCTCCCGCAAATATGATTAATGATGTTATAGGTTCAGAAACAAGCTATTTGACCATTGTACTATTCGCCATATTCCTCTATTACATAGTTGCAACCTTATTACCAATAGATAAAATCATAGGTAAAATTTATCCTGTGCTTGGTTTGCTGCTCATATTAAGTGCCATTGGTATTTGCATAGGCATGTTCGTTGTAGGCAATCCTATTCCAGAGCTTACATTTCAAAATATGCATCCGCAGAACATACCTTATTTTCCGGTAATTTTCTTGACCATTTCATGTGGTGCCTTGTCAGGTTTTCATGCTACGCAATCTCCCATAATTTCACGTACCATCAACAATGAAAAAGATGGTAGAAAAGTGTTTTATGGTATGATGATACTTGAAGCCGCTATTGCCATGGTTTGGGCAGCGGCGTCTATGAGTATTTTAGATGGAGATTCTTTAAATGAGCTTTTACAAAATGGCGGACCAACCGCTGTGGTGAATAAAATAGCTACCATTTCTTTAGGAACCATTGGTGGTACCATAGCCGTTTTGGGTGTAATCGTATTACCTATTACATCAGGAGACACTTCTTTTAGAGCGGCACGCATGATTATTGCAGATTATTTGAATATAGACCAGAAAGTATTAAAGAATAGATTTATGGTAGCTATTCCGCTCTTTATCGTTTCATTTATACTTACAAATATGGATTTTCAACTATTATGGAGGTACTTCTCATGGGCAAATCAAGTAACTGCTGCCATTGCTCTTTGGATCGGTGCTGTATATTTATATCAAAAGAAAACGCATTATATTATTGCATTGGTTCCGGCATTTTTTATTACAACTGTGGTTGGTTCCTATATTTTTTATGACCCAAATGTTGGTTTAGGATTGGATATTGAAATTTCTAATTGGATAGGTGTTGGAATTTCTGCTGTACTAACAGTGCTATTTTTTAGAAAGTTGAAAGATGGAACAAGTGCGTTGTAATTACATGATATTTCAATACCAACTAAACTTACAATATGAATAAAACTATTATAGAATTTTTTAAAGAGATACTTACGATTATTGTCGGTATTTTGATAGCACTTTTTATCAATAATTGGAATGAAGATCGTAAAGATGCAAAGTATATGAATAAAATCTTTGTATCAATGGAAAAGGAACTGAAGGAGACCAACGAAGACATTAAGAAAAAAATGCCTCAACAGCAAACACTAATCGACACCTTAGAATTTTACAAAAAGAATGATACAATTTCTATTTTCGATGTCATGATGAAAGTCAATGGAGTTCAAATACCTCAAATTAGAATTAGTTCTTGAAAAGCTATTTCTAGTTCAAAAATTGAATTGTTGGAATACGATAGAGTTTCCGCTTTGGCAAATATTGAAGATCACACAGAGTTGTTGACATCAAAAACTCAATTTTTAATGCGTTTCCTTTATCCAAATATAAAAGACACCAGTTTTGACAAAAAAGAACTTATAATGTTTATGATGCAGGATATTATGGTTACGGAAAGAGGTTTGCAAAAGGAAATTGAGGGGGTGATTCAAGAGTAATGATCAACTAAGCATACTCTCCGTAACAAATGGAATTAAGATTTAAAGAATAAATATTGATTAAAATACTCAAAAAGATATCCTGGTTCATACTTTATATCCTGTTCAATGCAGTGTTATTTCTTATTGAAATAAGAGTATTGTTCACTACGAATGACGGTTTTACGAGTGGTAGCGGATTTCAATCCGTAGACGATATTTTAGAAGCACTCAATGTAGTATTTAACATCCTTGAGGACATGGTTATGGTGTTCTATTTTTATACAGCGATAGGCTTGGCTATTGTTGCCTTGTTACTGTTTATTTCTGTTCAAGTGTACTATATAAACCGTAAATTTAAAAATCACAAGAAGAAGTTTTTATATAGTTTACTAGCTTCTTTCGCTGTAGTAATGACCTTGAAGTTGCTATTATATGCTTGGATGTTTATAGATCTGAATTATCTGTAATATTGTTTTAGAATTTTATAGTTTCACTTAGGTCAAATAACATATAATCAAAAGCCACTAAACAAATAAACATGGGAAAGAAACTAGAATGCATCACTCCCGATTTACAAAAATTCTTAGAAAAGCAAAAGATATTTTTTGTGGGTACGGCTGCTGCTGAGGGGAATGTAAATGTGTCCCCAAAGGGAACGGACTCATTTCGGGTAATCGATAAAAATAAAATAGTTTGGCTAAATCTCACCGGTAGCGGTAATGAAACTGCGGCACATTTGATAAAGAACAACCGAATGACCATTATGTTCTGCGCCTTTGAAGGAAAACCTATAATTTTACGATTGTATGGTACTGCGGGTATATACCATAAAAGGGATCAAGAGTTTGCAAAGTATGTAGACCTATTTCCTGCGAATACCGGCGCTAGACAGATTATTGAAATGCAGGTAGACCTGGTACAGACATCTTGCGGTTTTGCTGTTCCGTTCATGGATTTTAAGGAAGAACGCACCACCTTAAACGATTGGTCTAGTAAGCAGGGAGAAGAAAAAATTAAAGCATACTGGAAAAATAAGAATACCAAAAGCATAGACGGATTTGAAACGAATATTCTTGGTAATTAATCAATAGAAAGAAATACAGAGTGAAACAAAGCATAGCACGTATAGCACTAGTAGTAGATGACTACGATAAAGCCATTGATTTTTATACCAACAAATTAGATTTTTTACTGGTTGAAGATACCGACTTGGACGATGGTAAACGTTGGGTTATTGTGGCACCACAAGGATCAAGAGAATGTTCTTTGGTACTGTCAAAGGCAGATGATGAAAAACAGCTGGCAAGTATTGGAAATCAAACAGGTGGTCGCGTATTCTTGTTTTTGTATACTGATGACTTTTGGAGGGACTATTACAAAATGATGGAACGCAAAATTAAATTTGTACGATCACCAGAAAAAATGCCCTATGGAATGGTAGCGGTTTTTGAAGACCTATATGGGAACCTTTGGGATCTGTTAGAACCATTAGAAATGCAACAACAACAGCAGCAACAATAGAATTTTTGTTTGGTTACTATGTGGAAATTTCTAAAAGACATATTCAATTTTAAGAGGAAAGAATTTTCATTGAATTCTAATAGGTCTTTAAAGTTTTTCAATACTAAAAAACTACTATGTGGTATTGGGGAATCTGAAATACGGGAAAGTGAAATTGTAATTACTAAATATCCGTTTGAGCCATCAATTGCATACCCAACAGCTATACTTTCTGCTAAGGATATAGATTGCATGTCGGTTGATTTTACAGTTTGCAAAGTGCACGTAAAAAACGATATCATATTTATTTCGTTAGAACTCAAAGAAAAACTAAAACGGTTTGCAGATAGTAACAATATTAGACTTATACCACAAAATTGGAATTGGGATTGGATTCTAGAGCCTTATCTAGATACGGAGTTTACCAAAGAAAATGAGCAACGAGCTTTAGAAAGACTTCTAGAAAACGGATTCACAGCAAATGAAGTAGATACTATAAGAGCCGAGGTGAAAAATCAAATGTACGCCTATAATTTTGATACCATGCTGTGGGATTGGTGCAGCCTTGGTCTATCTGATGTGCTATCTGCTATGCGGGCAAAATATAGTAAAGAGCAATTTCGTGAGTTTTACAAAAGAGCTTTGGAAATAGAAAAACGAACAGGCAGAGGTACTAATTTCAGCCAAGTTTAATACAATAAAAAAAGGGCAAAAATCTTGATAGATTTTTGCCCTTTTGTATAACTGAAAATGTTGCTTATTTTAATGTAGATTTAAGCATCCAGATTAATTTTTCTTGTCCGGATATTAAATCACTAACTAAAGTTGCAGTACCTTCATCATTGTTATCAGAAGAGATTTCTAAAATTTCTCTTTCCTGAATTAATAACTCGTTTAAGTTATCTATAAGTAAAGAAATACCGGTAGCACCGTCAGACACTTCTTTGATAATTCTAATGGTTTTATTGTCCAAGTAATCTTCAAACGTATGCAAAGGCTTCTGGTCTAAAGTTAAAATGCGTTCTGCAATCTCATCAACGGTTTCC
This sequence comes from Maribacter sp. R86514, assembly GCF_044597005.1. Taxonomy (NCBI): domain Bacteria; kingdom Pseudomonadati; phylum Bacteroidota; class Flavobacteriia; order Flavobacteriales; family Flavobacteriaceae; genus Maribacter; species Maribacter sp. R86514. Next base: position 710,702 of record NZ_CP138999.1, read on the forward strand.
GTAGCTTCAGTGTATAAGTCTTCAAACTTCTCATGTAAAAGAAAAAAATTGCTCCCTTTTACATTCCAGTGCATACCTCTCAAATTCATATAATGAATTTGATAATTAGCTAAAAGAACATTTAGTTTATCACTGATTTCTATTTTATAATCTTGACCTAATCCCACGTTTTTATTTAAAGTTTCCATAATTCTGTTGTTTTAATTATAGTGTAAAATTACGCACAAAGTCAATGTTTATGGGTAACATAAGTTACATAAGCTATATGTTTTGCTTATACTATTATTGAATTTTATGAATGATAATTGTTGCTTTTTAAAGTAATTGTAGTTCACAAATTAGATTCGTAAATTAGGGAGGTTAATATGACATTATATAAGCATGCAAATTCCTGAAATTCCTAATTTAATACACTATGCCATTCCGTTTTTTACGGTGACTGTTATCTTGGAAGTTATACTATCGGTAAAAATAAAATTACATGACTACGAGTTTAAAGATGCCGGTACATCTATTGTAATGGGCTTGGGTAATGTTGCTATAGGTTTAATTACCAAAGGTATTGCATTGGGGTTTTTCTACTTGTTGTATAATTTTTGGCATCTATTTGAAATCCCTTTTGCGTGGTGGTCTTGGTTAATACTTCTTTTTGCAGAAGACTTATGTTATTATTGGTTTCATAGAACTAGTCATATAAGTCGATTTTTTTGGGCGAGTCATGTGGTGCATCATTCCTCAAAAAATTACAATTTAAGCACCGCATTACGGCAATCGTGGTCTGGAGGATTTTACACCTTCATTTTTTGGACGCCATTAATTCTCATTGGTTTTCATCCGGTGATGGTTTTGGTGCAGATGTCCGTCAGTCTCATCTATCAATATTGGATTCATACCGAATTCATTACTAAAATGCCCAAGTGGTTTGAGGCTGTTTTTAATACGCCTAGTCACCATAGGGTGCACCATGCTACCAATCCGCAATACTTAGATAGAAACCATGCTGGAATTTTCATAATATGGGACAGGTTATTTGGCACTTTTGAACCAGAGGTGGAAAAACCGGTTTACGGTTTGGTTACAAATATCGATACCTACAATCCTATAAAAATAGCTTTTGGAGAGTGGTACAAGATGCTGGGAGATTTTTTCACTTCTAAAACCTCCATTGTAAACCGCTTTAAATATTTGACAAAACCACCAGGCTGGAAACATGATGGCACCAGTATGCTTTCTACAGATTTGAGAAGGGAGTGGGAAGAGCATAATAAGGCAGAATTATAATTTTTATGTAACATAAAGGTCTTTTGAGCGTCATATAAAAACCAACCACCAGTAGAATGACCAATAAACTAGTAGCATACATAGGAATTTTAGGAGTAATTTTATTTGCGATAGCCGCCATCGTTGGTCCATTATTAATAGAAGACTACAGTGTAGTAAGTCAGTACATAAGTGAATCTTTTGCAATAAACACGGAGTACGGACGATACCTGCAATACTTCGGATATATACCTAGCGGAATTCTCATTACCATTTTCTGTTTTAGTGCCCCCAGAAAACTACCAAGTTCAAAACTCATCGTAGCCGGTTTTTTCGGGTTAGCATTATTCTACGGACTAGGAACTATTTTGGTAGGAATATTTCCGTGTGATGCCGGGTGCCCAACAGATGTCATCAACTCTAGTCTTGCACAACTTATACATAATGCAGTGGCTTCATTGACTTATATCTTTTTTCCAATTTGTTTAATTGGCATAGGATTAGGGTTAAAGAAATTTGAGAACTACGAGCGTTTATCTCAAATAGCAATGATCACGGGAATAGTAAGTGGCATTTTTATATTCTCTCTATTTTCCGACCCCAATTCAGGTTACAGAGGAATTTTACAACGGACAATAGAAACCTCTTTTATTGTTTTTATGGTTTGTAGTGCGTTGCGAATTGGCGCGGATACGGGAAAATAGTATTAAGTGTCGAGTACAAAGTATTAAGTAAAGAGTATTAAGTAAAAAGTACTAAGTATGAGGTACAAAGTAGTTAGTATTAAATACAACGAAAAACGAAAAACGATTTTTGATCACTGAGCTTAGCCGAAGCGAACGTGTTCCAAAAGAGCAGATAGCCCCACTGCGCTCGCAATGACATTCTATAAAGGTCACTGAGCGAAAGCGAAGTGACAACCAACAACCAACAACCAACAACCAACAACCAACAACCAACAACCAACAACCAACAACCAACAACCAACAACCAACAACCAACAACCAACAACCAACAACCAACAACCAACAACCAACAACCAACAACTACTCCTTATAAATTACCCCATCTTTCATTACAAAAGATACATTTTTCACAGAAGAGATATCTTCTACCGGATTCCCTTTTACGGCAATAATATCAGCTAAAAACCCTTCTTTAAGGCTTCCTAATTGGTCTAAATGAAACATACTGGCATTACCAGAGGTAGCAGATTTTAATACCGCTAAAGGCTTCATTCCGTAATCTACCATCAATTCCATTTCACGGTAATTTTCTCCGTGAGTAAAAACACCTACATCACCACCAAATACAATTTGTACACCAGAATCCAGTGCCATTTTAAAAGACTTGCGTTTCTGTTGAATACGCTCAGGCTCTGGGTCGGTCGCTTTGTTCCATCCTCGGTATTGTGTTATGGCATCGCCTGCGGCTATAGTAGGGCACAAGCCAATACCTTTTTCTTTCATCATTTTAAAAATCTCCATAGTTCCTCCGTCACCGTGTTCAATGGTTTCCACGCCACCAAGAATAGCTCTTTTCATACCTTCCGGTGTACCGGCATGTGCAACTACATATTTACCTGCTGTAGTAGCAGTTGCAACCATGGCATTAATTTCTTCCTGTAAAAATGTGGCTTTAGAATCGGCACCGGGAGTCCAGCGATAATCGGCATATATTTTTATTAAATCGGCACCGTTTCCCATTTGTCTGCGAACGGTTTCAATACACTGATCAACGCCACTTGCAGCTTCAGCACCTAAGGGCACAGTTACACCGTCGTGAAATCCTTTTGGTCCATATGCTCCTGTAGCTACAATTGCAGGTCCGGCAACCAATAAACGTGGTCCGTCTATAATTCCCTTGTCAATAGTTTTCTTCAAATAAACATCAGTATAACCGGCACCTTCCGCACCCAAATCTCGCATGGTGGTTACCCCGGCCATTAAAGAATTCTTTAAATGAACGGTACCTCTAACTGCACGTTCAACAGGCGATTCTTTTAGAACCTGATCATTCCAATCGGTTTCGTTGTATGGGTGTAATAAAACATGGGAGTGACCTTCAATAATTCCAGGCATTAAAGTACTGCCGGTCAAATCTATTTCTCTGGTGTTGTTCGGCAGGGTTATTCCGTTAGCACTACCTGCATACGAAATTTGATTTCCTTCCACTAAAACCACCCAATCATTGTGCATTTCGGTACCGTCGAATATGCGGTCTGGTTTTAAGAGTGTTTGAGCAAAACAAGCATATGAAGAGAAAATAAAAACAAATAAAAATGATTTCATAATTGAGTTGAATTTAGTTGGCAGTTGCAGAGGTCAATAAATTATCTAAGTCGGTTTTTGTGTGTTGATTTCCATTGGAAAGAACTATAAAGATGTCTTTGGTACTTTTAATATCTTCTAAAGGATTACTGTTGAGTAAAACAATATCAGCAATTTTACCTTCAGAAATAGTTCCATAATCAGCATCTTGCTTTAAAAACTTAGCACCGTTATATGCAGAAGATTTAAGCGCATCTAGTGGAGGAATTCCTGTAGCTACCATAGCTTCCATTTCTTTATGTAATGAAATACCAGGGTAGGTGTAACTATTGTAAGCACCACTATCGGAACCTGCCAAAAGAGATACTCCGTTTTCGTTTAATTTCAATGCAAGTTTACCAAAGAATTGGTCCAAAGCTTTTCTATCGGCAACTTGTTTATCTGTTGCATTTTTTACACGGTCAATCCTACCTTTATAGGTTTGCCGAATACCGTCGCTCATATACTTTAAATAGGCATCATTCGTATGATTAACTTCATCTAAATAGCTAAGCACTCCGCCAATATGTAGTGTAGGTACCACAAATACGTCATTCGATTTTAAATGCTCGAATGTTTTTAAAGCGGTCGAGTCAGAAAATGAAGATTGGAGTAGGGGCATGGCATCCCAAAACCCTATTTCTTTAGCTATCAGTTTTTGGGTGATTTCTTTCTCATTGTTAGAACACCCTTTCATAATGTAATATAAATGTTCAACAGCATCAATACCTGCATCAATAGTAGCGTCAAGCTCCACTGTAAAGGGCATGTGTCCCGATGTAATTAAATTTCGTTTTTCGGCTTCTTGTATCACCTTTAAGTAATCTTCACCAGAAATGCGACTATCATAAATCTTTACGAAATCAGAAGGTATAGATTGCAAAGAATCTAAAGCTTTAGTAATAGTTTCATCAGTATTTACTTCTAACGAGCCAGCCCAAGTACCTCCTGGTCCATCAATTTTTGGTCCCGATGTAAAAATGGTGGGTCCTACCAATTCATTGTTCGCAATAGCCCTTCGCCATTCTAAAACAGATGAGGTAAGATCACCACCGGCATCACGAACTGTTGTAATGCCATTTGCCATAAAGAGCTTTAAGAAGTTTTTATTTGCATTTATTAAAGAATCTCCACCTCTAAAATGAGTGTGATTATCCCAAAAGCCTGGTACTATAAATTTACCTGTAGCATCAATAGTAGTCTTTGCCACAATATTAGTTAAACTGGTATCAGTACTGATTTTGGTTATTCTATTATTGTTGATGAGTATACTAACCGTAGAAATAGAACCATCTTCCAAATTAATTACATTTCCGTTTTTTATAAGAACGTCATATTTGGTTTGTTTTTCGTTTTTGCAGCCCGTAAATATTAGAAGAGAACAACAGGTTAATGCACATATCAATTTCGATAAATTCATAGTATTTAAGGCAATTTTATATGGTTAAGATAAAAAGAAAATATGGTGAATATTAGCATATGCAGTATTATCCAAATTGAATTATTGCATTGATAATGAACGTATGGTCTTTTTATAATGTAATAGTAAAAGACCTATAATTTTTATTTTTTATCAGATTGCCAACCGCCACCATCTCGGTATTTAATATTTTCAGCGGCGTGTTGAATGATTCCCTCAATTCTTTTGTTTCTTGTTTCTTCGCGCTTTGCTTGGTTTAACCAATAAAGGTAGCTTTTACGTTGGCTGCGTGTAAAGTTGTTGAAGTTGGTAAAAGCTTTAGGATTTTTATCAAATGCCATTTGTAGCTCTTGGGGAATAACACCGTTCTCTACATCATCTAGAGAAGACCAGGAACCGTTGGCTTTGGCAACCTTTATAGATGCTAGTCCTGCTGCATGCATTAGTCCGCTAGATTTCAATTCTTTGATATGATCTTTGTTTACCTTGCTCCATACACTTTTAGGTTTTCTAGGACAGAAATATTGCCGTCTTTTGCCATTGCCCAAACTTTTGACCGTACTATCGATCCAGCCATAACATAATGCAACCCGCACAGCTTCTTCCCAACGCATACTTTCATTTTCATGGGCAACGGAGTAAAAAATGAGATGAACACCTGTGTGCTCCGTATGATTATTGTGCAACCAATCCTTAAATTCAATGTCATTTTTAAAATACAGCTCCGGTATTTTTAGCATAATAGTACCATATGGTTAATAATGTATCATAAAAGTACAATGATTAAAATAAAGTATTGGTTAATAAAGTAACTCGCCCTATTTTTAGCAATATTTTACTCAACTTAACAACAACTAACGTATGAAAAAAATCTTCAATGCGCTGCTTTTAGGCTTTGCGCTTATTATTGTCTCTTGCGGTGGCAATAAAAGAGAAGGAAAACCCAAGGTATTGATATTCTCAAAAACTATGGGATTTGAACACAAATCAATACCTGCTGGTGTTGCAGCCATTCAAAAGCTAGGAATAGAAAACGGATTTGCCGTTGACACCACTAAAAATGCAGCACTGTTTACAGATGATAATCTAAAAAAATATGCTGCGGTAATCTTTTTAAGTACAACAGGTAATGTTTTAGATCAATACCAAGAAGCAGCTTTTGAGCGCTACATACAAGCTGGTGGTGGTTATGTTGGTGTACATGCCGCGGCGGATACAGAGTATGATTGGGGTTGGTATAATGATTTAGCAGGAGCACAATTTTTGAGCCATCCAAAGGGAATGCCAACGGCTGATTTCATTATTAAAGACAAGAACTTTAAAGCTACACAGTTTTTTACCGACTCTGTGTGGACAAGAACAGATGAATTGTATAACTACAAAAACATCAATCCAGATGTAAATGTATTAATGACTTTAGACGAGTCTACTTATGAGGGTGGGCAAAATGGAGATTTTCATCCCATTGCTTGGTACCATGATTTTGATGGTGGTCGTGCATTCTACACAGGTGGCGGTCATGCCGATGCCAGCTTTTCTGAAGATTTATTTTTAAAGCATCTTTTAGGCGGAATCGAATATGCCATAGGTGAAAATTTGGAATTAGACTTTTCTAAAGTGACCTCTCAAATACCACCGGATGCAGATCGTTTTGCAAAAGTAACTTTGAGCGAAGGTCAGTTTTTTGAACCTACTGAAATGACGGTTTTACCTAACGGAGATGTACTTGTGGCTCAGCGTAGGGGAGAAGTAATACTATACAATGATGAAACAAAAGAGCTTAATGAAGTATTAAAGTTAGATGTCTATAGCAAAACTTTAAATACACCAGGCGTTAATGCAGAAGAAGGATTAATGGGTTTGCAAAAAGATCCAGATTATGCGAATAACCATTGGATCTACTTATACTATTCCCCAACAGGTGATAAGTGGATTAATCGTTTGTCAAGATTTAAATTTGAGAATGGAAAGTTTGATGAAGCGTCTGAACAAGTAATAATGGATGTAGACAGTCAGAGAGAAATTTGCTGTCATACGGGAGGTTCAATAGCTTTTGGTCCAGATGGTTTTTTATATCTTTCTACAGGGGATAATTCAACACCATTTAATGAAAAAGGAGTGAAATATGTAAATAACGGATTTGCGCCTTTAAATGATATTCCAGGTCATGAGCAGTATGATGCTCGTCGTTCTTCAGGAAACACCAATGATTTACGTGGAAAGATTTTAAGAATTAAAGTGAAAGAAGATGGTACGTACGATATTCCAGAAGGAAACTTATTTCCGGTAGGAACAGATAAAACGAGACCAGAAATCTATACCATGGGTCACAGAAATCCGTATAGAATATCTATAGATATGAAAAGAGGATATCTGTACTGGGGAGATGTCGGTCCTGATGCTAGAGCCGATAGTTTAGGTGTAAGAGGACCTAGAGGGTATGATGAAATGAACCAAGCTAAAAAAGCAGGTAACTTTGGTTGGCCATTGTTTATAGGTAACAATTTTGCATATAATGCATACGACTATGAAACAGGTAAAACAGGTGAGGCATTTGATCCTGAAAAACCTATAAATAACTCTCGTAATAATACGGGTTTAACAGAATTGCCACCTGCAATGCCAGCGTATGTATATTATCCCTACGTAGATTCTCAAGATTTCCCGCAAACAGCTACAGGAGGTAGAAATGCAATGGCAGGACCTACCTACTACTCAGATATGTACCAAGGTGACGAAAAACTACCGAGTTATTATGACGGAAAGGTAATTATCTATGATTGGATGCGGGGTTGGATGTTTGCCGTTCATTTAGATGAAAATGGAGATTTCAGTAAAATGGAACCTTTTGCTCCTGAGGTTAAGGTCAATAGTTTAATTGATATGGAAGTAGGTCCTAACGGTAAAATCTATCTGTTGGAATACGGTAGTGGTTGGTTCTCTCAAAATGCAAATTCTTCTTTAGGATATATTGAATTTAACGGAGGTAATAGACCACCGTTAATCAGTGAAGTAATGGTTAGTGAAACAGCGGGAAAAACTCCGTTAATCGTTTCTGCTACTATAAAAGCAAGTGACCGTGAAGATGATGCCATAAAATATATATGGGATTTTGGTAACGGTGAGACCAAAGAAACTACAGAGCCACAAGTCAGCTATAGCTATGAAGATGCAGGAGTCTATAATTTAAAGGTAACTGTAGCAGATGATAAGGGAGAAGAGGCAATTAGTGAAAGTACTAGTATAGTCGCAGGGAACTCAAGACCAGAGGTTACTATTTCTTTAGGTGATAATGCACCGGTATTTTACTTACCAGGTCAGAAAATTGCATACGATGTTTCTGTAACTGATGCAGATGGTACTGAAATTGATGGCGACAATATATTTGTAAGTGTGGACTATTTAGAAGGAATGGATAAGGTGGCTATGAGTATGGGACACCAACAAGTCTCTGCAACCGTTACTGGCAAAGCGCTGACCCAAGCAATGGATTGTAAAACATGTCATAAAGAAGCAGAAGCTTCTATAGGACCAAATTACAAGGATATTGCAGCAAAGTACAAAGAGCGTAAAGATGCCTTGAAATACTTGCAAGGTAAAATGAAAACAGGTGGTTCAGGAGTTTGGGGAGAAGTAACTATGCCTGCACACCCAAATATTACAACTGATGAAACTAGACAGATCGGATTGTATATTCTTTCATTGAACGGAGATGATAAAAAAGAGAAATCATTACCTGCAAAAGGAACTATAACGGCAGAATCATCTGCACCGGGTAATATGTTGGTGATTACGGCTAGCTATACAGATGCAGGTGCCGAAGGTACTATACCGCTTACAGGTTCTAAATCTGTTGCCATACCTGCCAAAAAGGAAAAATAATAACAATTTTAACCAACTAAAAAGCCCGCTAATCAGCGGGCTTTTTTTATTTATATGAGTGAGAATGTTAGCTTAATTTTTTGCTTATCAATTCACCAATCTGCATGAGTAAGTCCATCTCGGTTTCGGTAAAATCATAAGGTACCGGTTTAGCAATACCAATAGTTCCATATAAATTATCACTATACATTAACGGTGCAGCTAATGATCCTTCTACTTTGGTATCTTTTGCCGATGGTCTAGCAACACCAGAATCATCAGTCTGTAGATTACACATTTCAACAGGTTTTCTTCTTTCTGCCGCAATACCCGCCATACCTTTACCAATAGGAATAGTAGATAGTTTAGGAATTAAAAACTCAGGAATACCTACTTGAGATTGAAGCTGTAGTAAAGACGCTTTATCTAAAAAATGTAACGTACCGGTAGCGCATTTAAAATGCTCTAAAATCAATTTTAGAAGATTGTCCCAGTTTGGAGTATTCTCCTTTAGTTCGGCGCTAACAATTGCTAAGAATTCTTTAGGATTGTTCATATGGTTTTAAGCTAAGTATTTCTAAGTTCAAAATTAATGATTTTGCTGATTTCATTTGCGTTATCTACAATCATAAAATGTTCTCCACCTTCAATAAGCTTTGTTCTAGTAGTACCTTTGGGCGGAATCAATTTGTCTTTTGTACCGTTTATCTTAAGAACTCTTGAGGATCGTGCTGTGTTTTGCCATGCGGTAAATTCTTGTAACGCCCATTTTACAAAGCTAAAATCCGTATCATCCAATATTTCATAAAACAATTTAGAATTTTTGGCTCCCATAATATATTTAGCAAGAAACCTTGGTGGGTTAAATAGAAACGTAGGAATAAATTTTAAAATTCTAGATTTGCCGACCCAATTATAAATCGGTCTTAACTCATCTTTTGTTTGTGCAGAAGAAATAAGAATTACTTTTTTCGGTTGAAGCATTTTACTTATTTCCGTTGCAATTAATCCACCGAAACTAACACCTATCAAACAGAACGCTTCATTGGTGTCAATAACACTACTAAGCCTTTTAGAATATTCTTTAATATGTTCGTTTTGGTGGGGAGTAATCCAATCTATAGTGATCAATTCAAAATCTAGAGTTAAATGATTAAAAACTCTTTGGTCAGCACCTAAACCACTAATAGCGTATATTTTCAAAATAATCTTTTATGTAACGATTATTAAACTATTGATAAAGGTACGCTTAATCTCTTTTTTAAGTAATCTACATTTAACTATATTGTCTTTACTGGGTAGTTCTCTATAGGCGTAATATGCTAAAACGGCATGGATGGCTTTCTCTATTGCAATTCTTATTGGGAACAATTCTTCTCCTAAAGATTCATCTATAGAGCGCAGCTGCATATAGTAATTACTAATAAGTGGATAATTTTTATTAGCTGCAATATGAGCATTGGCCTTATTAAAAGCTTCGGTTTTTTGTTCTTTAATAGGTTTGCAAGTAACTAATATGGGTTTATTGTTTTTGTGCAACATAGCAGAAAAACCAAACAGTCTACAAATGAGTCCGCGATGCGCATATTCAGAACAATAGCCTTTGGAGTCAGGTGTGATGATTTCGTTTAATACAGGACATATTTTATTGTCTTTATTATTTTGAAGTTTTTCTAACCATCGCTCCGTCTCCCCATGTATTAATAGGTGATAGGCTAGTGGTAAAAACTCTAATGCAGTAGCATTGATGTCCGGTTTTAAACAACATAGACCACAATTGGCTACACAGCTAAGTCCTGTAGATTGTTGAAAGGAGCCTAACTCCTTATCCAATTGGTTGAAAATATGATTAACCGCTTGAACTTTTTGATATATTGTCACTTATGAGATTAAGGTTGTACGAAGGTAGTCTATGTTTTCACACCCCTAACAATTAAAAATAATATTAATGGTTTCAGGTAAAACGGAATTATTTAGCTCTGTTTAAAGAGTTAAAAATTTATGATGTAAACAGTGTGAAATCCTAAAATTTTGAGGTTTTGAGTCGCAAAGGATTTTGATCGGTTCTAGTTTTTATTTCAAAACCTATAACACCCAACACTTGCTCTTCCTCAGTAAGCACTTGAACTTCCCATTCACCAGGTGTTACATTGGTTTTATAAGTATATCCTCTAAATCCACCATCTCTACCGCCGGTAATATCGTAACCTATATCATCAACGTTTTCCCATTCTTTGGTATATGTATTATACCTTCTCCATCTATGAAAAATGGACTTCTTTAAGTCCGTAGGCGCAAAAATGGAAGAAAAAATATACACACGCTGGTCTGGAGAATAACTAAAATCCAATTTATGTTTACGCCAAAAAATTAAAGATTCCTCAGACTCATAAGTAACCTCATAGTTTCCGTTTTTTTGAATAACTTCATGAGCCACAATTCCTTTATCTAATGCCAGGGGTACGGGCGGAATCAATTTTAGGAAATAGAATAGGTTAATAATACCGTAAATGGAAATGATGATAAAAACCATTTTACCCAGTTTAATCTCCCTTCTGGTACTTGGGCTTTTACTATAGATAATAATGAGAAGAACTAATGTACTAATTAAACTGACTGCTCCTGAAATCAAGAAAATTGTAGTATTCAGTTCCTTTATAAATACAGGAATCATAAATGTGAAAAACGTGAAGCTAATAAAGTAGTAAACCCCAAATTGAAGGTATTTGTTTGAAATTCGTTTTTTTAAAAACTCATTTGCAATCAGTAGTAAAACAAGAATGATAAAGAACGATGCTGTTTTGGATAAAGAAACACTTCTTGAAAAATAGATGACATAGGCACTAGATAACCCACCGAAAAAAAATTGAATGGCAAGGGGTAAATATTCTTCGTATCGTTCAAGAAAGGTATTTTTCCATTTTCCATCATCCACAAGGTTATAGAGATATAGCGTTATAGATAACGAGGTCATATGCAGACATAATACCGTTAAGTCATAGGTACGGTCAATACGACCAAGGGTCAAGGTGTCAAATATAAATCCGCCAACGAAAAATATAATTGGCGCATATTTTGAGTGCCTTCTTATAAAATTTCTGAAGGCACTATTTCTATATCTGGCAAGTGCTTTTTTCATGTAGCGTTAAAAAATGACAGCAGCAAAACTACTGTAATTAAAAAAAGAAATTGACCTTATATAAATTAAGATGAACGCTAAATATCAATACGAAATAAAAAGTAATCTAATTTTTGGTTTCAACATAGAAATTTGGATCTACTCGTAATGAAGTTAAATTGCCTTTTATTTTCTCGGTTTTCCATTCCGTAGTAGGTTCTATCCAAACTGCGATGTCGTTGATGTACACTTTTAAGGGTATGGAAAAATTGTCAACGGTATTGGTAAAGCGATACGCTATTTTTTTGCCCTTTACATTGTATTCGAAAACAGGGATTTTTGTGGTTCGTAAATACTGATCGAAGAAAGGTTTTAAATCTCTTTTCATACCTATGGCGATGACATTTTCGATTTCATCGGTAGTTACGGTTTTATGGTAAAACTCTGAATTGAGGCCGCGTAAAATGGTTCTCCATTTTCTATCATCATTTACAATTTGGCGTAAGGTGTGTAGCATGTTTGAACCCTTATAATACATATCGCCACTACCTTCATGGTTTACATTATAAATGCCAATAACAGGTTTGTCATTTCTGATGTTGTTTCTAATACCCTGTACATAGGCATTTGCAGCTTCAGTACCGTAATGGTAGTCTAAGAATAAACTTTCGGAATAACAGGTAAACCCTTCATGGACCCACATGTCTGCAGCATCTTTATAGGTGATGTTATTGGCAAACCATTCGTGACCGGCTTCATGAATAATAATGAAGTCGAACTTTAGACCCCAACCCGTATTGGATAAATCTCTACCCAAATAACCCTTTTTGTACTGATTGCCATAAGTAACCGAGCTTTGGTGTTCCATACCTAAATATGGAACTTCAACTAGTTTAAAAGAATCTTCATAGAACGGATACGGACCAAACCAATATTCAAAAGCTTTCATCATTTTGGGAGCATCCTTAAAGTGTTCTTTAGCTTTCTCTAGGTTGTCTTTTAAAACATAATAATCCATATCAAGGGCACCTTTTTCTCCTTGATATATCTCATCAAAATGAACGTAATCGCCAATATTTACATTAACACCATAATTATTAATAGGGTTGGAAACAAACCAGTTGTAGGTATTGGTTTCTTTATCAACACTTCTAAGACGACCATTAGATACGTTCATTAATCCCTTAGGCGCTTTTACACTGATTAACATACTGTCAACCTCGTCATACATATGGTCTTTGTTTGGCCACCATACACTAGCGCCCAGACCTTGGCAAGAGGTAGCTACAAAGTCTTTGCCATTTGAATCTTTTTTCCAAGAAAATCCACCATCCCAAGGAGCTCTCACCGCTTCTTTTGGGTGACCGGAATACGTAACAACAACTTCATTGTAATCGCCTTCTTTTTGGGGTTTTACAAGTTGAATAAAATGAGCATTTATGTTATGTACAACTTCCAATTCTTCACCATCTTGAGTCACTTTTTCAATTTGCAATGGCGGTTGCAAATCTACCTGTAGTACTTGATGAGGTTCTAATACTTTGTAGCGAATGGTATTACTTCCGCTGATAAATTTATCATCAGGATTCACGTCAATATCTAAATGGTAATAATTTAAATCCCACCATTCACGTTCAGGGGTAATACTGCCTCTAAGGGTATCTTGTTTAGTAAAGGTTTGTGCCTGTGAAAAAGAGCATATGCCTAAAGCCAGTGTAGCTATAATTTTTTTCATGAGTTACGTGGTTTTGGTTTATCTGAAAATTCCGTTAGGAAAAACAACCGGACTCTCAAATCCGTCTTCACTAACCGCAGAAACTCCAAAGAAGAAGTTATCGATAACAATGCCTTCCAAAACAAATTCAGAAACATCGCCCACGTATCTGCTGTAATCCCATGTTGGGGAGGTCGTATCTCTCCAATATATTTTATATCCCTTGGCACCATCAACTTTACTCCACTGAAATTTGGCTGCAGGTTCAACAATACCACCAATTTTGACGGTTTTAGGGGAAGGAGGGGCCCAAGCTATAGATGCCATATTTATAGCATTAACAGCCGTTAATTTAGCGGCATACTCAAAATTTACATGTTCAAGAACATCGCCATAGGCAATACCATCTTCAACACGGATATCTTGGTGCTGTTGTGTATAGTTTTCATGAGCTTCCATAATACGAATACCAGGGAAACCAGCATCATTGAAAGGTCTGTGGTGACCACCACGACCAAAGCGATCTAAACGATAGATCATCATTGGATTCATTTCTGGCATGTATTGCTTTACGTTTTTATGAACATAGCGTGCCAATTGTCTAGATACACCATCTACTTCGCCACCGTAAAAACGCCTGGCTTTACGTTGCTTTTCTGTTTCAGTAGGTGGTACTGGCTCAGAGAAAATTCTAAAGTCAACATTACTAATGGTACCATCCACACCTTTGATGTTACCGATCATATCATTATTGAATATACCAATAACCTCCCAGCCTTGGTCTTTAGCGTATTTGGCAATACCGCCACCGCCAAAAAGACCTTGCTCTTCACCTGAAAGCCCCATGTAAATGATACTGTTTTCAAATTTATATTTAGACAAAACACGAGCAGCTTCTAACGTACCTGCCATACCGCTGGCGTTATCATTGGCACCGGGCGAATCATCTGTATAGTTATTAGGGTCGCTAACGCGAGAATCGATATCGCCACTCATAATAATATAGCGATTAGGGTATTTTGTTCCCTTTTGTATGGCAAGAACGTTCACTACTTCCACATCTTTTACAATGCGATCGTTTGCGCCTTTTTTGACTAAATCTTTTTGAAAGAAAACGTTTAGGCAACCTTGACATTCAGTAGAGGTTTTTTCGAATTCACCTTTGATCCAACGTCTAGCAGCTCCAATTCCCCTCGTAGTTGAGACAGTGTCACTTAAAGTATGTCTGGTTCCAAAATTGGCAAGTTTGGTAACATCGTTTTCAATACGCTCAGCAGAAACGGCATCGATAATATCATAAATACGTTGATCTGTTTGCGCTGTTAGCGTAATAGCTGAGGTTAATAGAGTGAGTAATAAGAACTTTTTCATTGCAAGTTTTTTGGTGAGTAATGTTAGTATAGGTAATCGGTTTCTAAATTTAAGTAAAATATAGGGCTGACCATAATTATCATAAACAAAGTATGTAGGCATTAGTTATTCTTTTTTGCCAGTAAATAGTATACTCCTAATAACGGACCAATAGCTAAAGGGATAAATAAAAGAGTTATAGGAATGATCGATTGAAGTGATCCTAGAAGTTGTATACTGATGATTGTAATAGCAAAACCAATGCAATTTACCAATGTAAGAGCAGTGCCTTTTAATTCTGGAGCTACTGCGGATGCCACTAAATTTGAAAATTGGGGTGAGTCTGCAGTAACTGCAATACCCCATAAACACCAACCTACTAAGAATAAATAGATGGGAAGCGAAAATAGCAATGGCGAGATCAAGCATATAAAGCCGGATGCTATTAAGGCTGCAAGAGCCACTTTCTTACTACCTATGCGCTGAGAAAGTATGCCGCCATAGGCACATGATAATCCGCCGAGCGCTATAACGATTCCAGACCATAGTGATACGGAAATATTACTGCCGGACTTTATGGCAAACCATTGAATTGCAATAGGTGTAAATGCCCAAAAAGCATAAAGTTCCCACATATGCCCAAAATAGCCGAATGCAGCTTTCTTAAATTCAAAATTTTGGAAAAGCTTGGGTCCTGCACTTAACTTCAATGTTGCGCTTGCAACTCTGTAGGGTCCGTTGGGTACAAGTAAGAAGAGTAATAAACCGCCCAAAGCGGTAATACCAGAGGTTAACATAATTACTTTATCTGGATGACTTGCAAATGGGCTTCCTTTAATCAAAAAAGGAAAAGCTGTACCAAGAACTAAGGCACCTACCAAATATCCCAGTGCTTTGCCTAAACCCTTCTCATAATAATCTGCGGCTATTTTCATACCTACGGGATAGATGCCTGCCAAAAAGAATCCTGTACTAAATCTGGCTAATAGCAATCCGCCCACATTTAATTGCGGGTAGGTTAAAGATAGATTTGAAATAGAAGCAAGAAACGCACAAATCATAAACACCCTTGAGGGTGAAAAACGATCCGCAATCATAAGAATGCCAAAAATTAATGTACCTACTATAAATCCGAATTGAACGGATGATATGACATAACTAATTATTTCAGGACCAAAATCTAACTTTTTAGTCAGTGATTCAATAATCGCATTACCGGCAAACCAAGTAGAGGTGCAGGCAAATTGCGAAAGAATTATGATGGGGAGAATATGTAGCTTTTGCTTCAATAGATCAATGTAAAAAAGTAACCTTGGCTATTTTATTATTTTCAATTTCATAAATACCTATTGCAGTATAAGAATCCCCTTTTATGGTTATGAATTCTTCATCAATAACTATATTACCGATTACGATCCTATTCTTAGTTTCACAATGAAGGTCTGTGGTAGTACTAAAAAAGCGATCATAGTCATTTCGCATATTTTCAATACCCTCTGTTCTTAGTTCGCCGTTAGCACCATAAACTTTCACGTCTTTGGCGTAAGAACTTAAAAAGGCATTGATGTCTTTAGCATTATAAGCTTCAAGTTGATATTGTACAGGTACTTCTGGATTTTTATCGATTGACGTATCTTTTAAGAAAGTCATGCTATTTATAAGTCCGTCAACCTCATAAATGGCAACTTGATGAAATTGTCTATCGCCAATGGTTATCTGTTCTTTATCTATAATAGTCTTTCCCAAATGAATTCTAGAAGATACTTTTACATCAATATTTGGCGTACGGTCATAAAAGTTTTGATACTTTTCCTTTAAAATTTCCCGTCCAACGTACAGTGTGTCCCTTGGGTAGTTTTTAACTACAACATTTTTGGAAAAACAATTGGCAAATGCTTTTACGTCTCGCGCATTAAAGGTTTCTACTTGCTTGTTAACAATACTTTTTTGTGAATCTTTTGAAACAAAACTTAGGTATTTTCCTTTTGGACTAATCGCTAATCTAGAGATTCCGTTGACATCTGGATCATTGATTTCGTATGCTAATTTCCATTCTGTATCCACTTTGGGATCAAAGGACAGAATTATGGATTCATAGGCATTAATCAATCGACCATCGTTCATCCAAGAAATATCTTCGCTATCCCCTAAAAGATTAATAATATCCTTAGCTTCTTTAGAATTAGGATTTAGCGATTTAACAATGGCATTTTGGCCGCGTTTTGCTATAAAACTAATTAGCTCAGTATTGGGGATTTTATGCAATGACCTACCTACATTTTTTTGTGCAGTAAAATGGGTGTTCTCCTTTAGGTTATACACTACCAAATCCATACGATTTTCAATTAATACCGTACATACGATGATATCTTTAGTATACCAAACATGATAGCCCACTTTTAAATCTGGTATTAAAATCTTTGATTCACCTGTCTTTATATTATACTCATATAAACGTTGTAAACCATCTTCATCTAAACGCACGGCTGAAATAGCCACTTTCTCAGGAATTTTTAAAGGAGAGTATTCACTGCCATTGGGTGTATTGGAAAGCCAAGTTGTTGTTTTATCCCTTACATCATAAAGAGCAATATCAGTTTGATTATTTCTAGTTGATGCGAATAGAATTTTGTCATTAGAAAAAAACGAAGGCTGATTATCATAACCTTCGTTGTTAGAAATATTAATTGGAGTTCCAATTTTTAAAGAATCATTTGGCCTATTTAAATCTGTCACATAAACTTCAGTGCCTTGTTGGGCATAAGAGTTAAGGCAGAAAAAAACGCTTACAAATGCAAAATTGAGAATTTGTTTCATTGTTTTGTGGAATATGAATAGCGTTATCCTTCGTCGGCAAATCTTTTCAAAATTGTACGAACATTTTTTGTGTTATCAACAAAATACCTTGCTTGCGTTTTTTGGCGTCCTACTTTCACAGTAATAGAATCTTCGGGCAGTTCTTGAAACATAAACTCATCTGTCCAATCATCGCCAATAGCGAAAACAAAATCGTACTCGTGTTCCGTATACACGCGCATAGATGCTCTACCTTTATTCACATTACTACTTTTTATTTCCATTACCTTATTACCGTTTAACACGCTTAAATCGTCATTGGCAATAAGACTAGTAAGTACCGTATTTAATTCTACAGAACGCTTTTGACCAAAATCAGGATCTGTTTTTCTGTAATGCCATGCTAAAGAGTAATTTTTCTCTTCAATAAAACTACCGGGAGTACGATCAACAAAAGATTCCAATACCGGTAAAATCTTCTCCATCCAGTCTTTCTTTACGGTTTCTAACATTCTAAACTCTTCGCCCCCTTGCGAGATCCACACACCATGCTCAACAATCATGTTGTATTTTTTTGGTAAGAACCATTTAGTAAACGTTTCTTTATCCCGACCACTAATTAAATACATATCTGTATTTGGTTGAGATGATATCTGGTCTAAAAGCTTGTACAATTCTTCGTCGGGAGATGCCTTTTGCGGGTCTGGGTGAAAACCTGCTAAAGTACCGTCGTAGTCTAAGAATACTAATCTTCTTTTGGCTTTTTTATAGTCATCCATTACCGTATCCATAAGACTTTCGGATAGTTTTTTGGACTTATAGGTTTGATCTTTCTCTTGTTGTCCCACTAGGGAATTCATAAAGTCGTTAGCCCACCTTTCTACATTATAACGTTCCAATCGCTTTTGTAATAGGGTATTTCTAGAAATTTGCTCTTCTTCAGGCATATTGATAGCCTCATAAAGCGAATCTGCTATTTGTTCAAAGTTGTTAGGGTTAATCAGTAATGATTCGTTCATTTCATTGGCAGAACCAGCCATTTCGCTAAGAATTAGTACTCCCGTCTTATCGGTTCTGGTAGCAATGTATTCTTTGGCTACCAAGTTCATACCATCTCTAATTGGCGTTAACCAAGCAATATCTGAAGAAGTGTATAAATCAATCAAATTATCGAAGGGCATAGATCTGTAGAAATACCAAATTGGGGTCCAGCTAACGGTTGAAAGCTCTCCGTTTATACGACCTACCAACTCATCTACTTCACGTTTTAGCAATTGGTATTGTGGCACATTGGAACGTGAAGGCACGGCAAGAATAATAAGTCTTACTTTCTCTTTGTATTGTGGATATTTATTCAAGAAATACTCGAAGGCATTTAAACGTTTTGCAATACCTTTAGTGTAATCTAAGCGGTCAATAGATAAAAAGAATTTAGCATCAGGTGCAGATTTTTTATGAGTGTCCAATCTTTTTTGCAGTTCAGATTTTTCAGTTTCGCTGCGTTGGGAATGTTCTTTGGCCGCTTCACTGAATTTTTTATAATCAATACCCATTGGGAAGGAGTCTACTTTAATCACTCTATCATCAAGATAGATATCATTAAAACTAACTTCTAAGCCCAATAGTCTACGTACAGAGCTTAAAAAGTGACGTTCGTAGTCATAGGTATGGAAACCAATTAAATCTGAACCCAGCAAACCTAGTAAAACTTCTTTACGCCATGGTAATGTTCTAAATATTTCAAATGAAGGAAAAGGAATGTGTAAAAAGAACCCGATAGATATATCCGGTCTTTCTGCACGTACCATTTGTGGTACCAACATCAGCTGGTAATCATGAATCCAAATGGTATCTTCATTATCCGCTTTTGCTAGAATGGCATCGGCAAACTTTTGGTTTACCGCTTTATAAATTTCCCAACTTTCCAATTCAAACTCAGAATACTCTAAAAAATAATGGAAAAGTGGCCAAACGGTCCTATTGCTAAATCCATAGTAAAATCCCTCGACCTCTTTTTCTGTCAAGTTAACTTTAGAAGAACCGTGTTCAGCGAGTGCGCTATCGATTTTTGGTATCAACTCTTCTGGTATTTCTTCATCCGTCAATCCGCTCCAACCGATCCAAAGGCTATCACCGCCAGAGTGTACAGATTTCATTCCAGTAGCCAGTCCACCTACACTTGGCACTGCAGTAATGTCTCCATTGCTAATTTGTAATTGTACAGGTAGTCTATTTGAGATAATGATAGTTTTCGCCATAAAAGAGTTTTTTTTGCTACTTTTTGATATTTATTTCTCTAAATTTCGGGAAAAAGGAGGGCAATACCAATTGAAACCTCATATGAATCAAGATTTTTATTGAATGGATAATTTAGACTACGGAATAATAGGGAATTGTAGAAGTGCGGCATTAATTTCAAAGACAGGAAGTATAGACTGGTGTTGTTTACCAGAATTTGATAGTCCGTCGGTATTTGCCAAATTATTAGATGAAAATATTGGTGGAAGTTTTGAGATTAATGTAGATGACAGCTATGAAATCTCACAGAAATATGAACAGTTTACAAATATTTTAATCACATCATTCAAATCTGGTAACGACCATTTTGAAATTCATGATTTTATGCCTAGATACCGTAAAGAGGAGAAAAAGTATCATTCTCCGCCAGAACTGGTACGCTATTTTAAGCATATATCGGGTAAACCTAGCTTTTCTGTATTGTATGATCCAAAGTTAGAATATGCAATGGGTACTACGGAAACCTTTATTAAAAAAGATTTTATTGCTAGTCTTACCCATGACGTAAAATTTGATACCGTTTTCTTGTATACATCATTTAATAAAGAGTCAGTTGCCAACAGTGTTCAGTTAGAGCTCGTTCAAGATGAGTTTATGTTAATGGGGTATAATGAAAAATTACTGCTACCGACTACGGAAAGAGCGTATTTAGATTTACAGAATACTAAGGTATATTGGTTGAATTGGACGAATTTGACACCAACGTATAAAAAGTTTAACGATGAGATTTCTAGAAGTGCATTAACATTAAAGCTTTTGAGCTATGATAAAACCGGAGCCGTACTTGCGGCGGCAACGACTTCATTACCAGAAACTATTGGTGAAGTACGTAACTGGGATTATCGTTTCTGTTGGATACGTGATGCATCTATGGTAATTAAGGTTGTATCTGAACTAGGGCACAAGAATGTAGCTAGACGCTATTTACAATTCATTATAGATTTAATTCCGGATAAAGCAGAGAAGCTGCAAATTATGTACGGAATTAATAAGGAGAAAAAACTAACGGAGGAAACACTAGAACACTTAGCTGGTTATAAAGGCTCAAAACCAGTACGTATTGGTAATGCGGCATACCACCAAAAACAGAATGATATTTATGGTATTCTGATGGATGTGATATATGAGCAGATGGTGAAATTCAGCATTGATATTGAGAATGGCGAGGATTTATGGGCGATAACAAAAGGAATCGTTTGGATCGTTAGCAATAACTGGAAAGATGCCGATAAAGGTATTTGGGAGTTTCGTGCTGAAGACAGGCATTTTACCTTCTCGAAAGTATTATGTTGGACAGCCTTAGATCGTGCTATAAAAGTGGCAGAGATGTTCGGTAAAAAACATAAAATTGAAAAATGGGAACCAATTAGAGCTGAAATCTGGAAAGATATCTATGATAATGCATGGAATGAGGAAGTAGGGGCATACACGCAATCTTACGGTTCCAAAGAGCTAGATGCTTCCGTATTATTGATGGAATCTTATGGATGTGTAAAAGCTAAAGATGAGCGCTATGTAAAAACGGTTAATGCAATCGGTAAAGAATTAAGTAATGACGGGTTGCTATACCGTTATAAGAATGAAGATGATTTTGGTTTGCCATCGTCCTCATTTACAGTATGTACATTCTGGTATATAAATAGCTTGTTCAAAATTGGAGAACGCAAGAAAGCACTTGAATATTTTGAACGATTATTGAGTTATAGTAATCATTTAGGTCTGTTCAGTGAAGATATTGATTTTAAGACCAAAAGATTGTTAGGAAACTTCCCTCAAGCATACTCACATTTAGCCCTGATAGAGTGTGCTATTAACTTCTCTAAAAAGGATAGTGAAGATCAAATGATGGAGTCTCTAAGAGAATAATAAATCGTTGACATAAGCCTTGATTTTATTAATTAGGGCTTTAAAATGTTGCTCTGTCGTAAAGGGATTCATAACGGTAATACGTAAATAGTGTATTCCTTTTAACTTCGTTTGCACAATATAAAATTCGCCATCTTCTAAAAGAAATTGGCGAATTTTTATATTTAAGGCGTTTAGACTTTCTGTATCTGAATTTGGTGGGCAGTATCTAAAACATACTATGTTGGACATTGGTTGAAGTGCCAATTCAAAATTTCGTTCTTGATCAATTAAATTTGCAAATAGCGCACCCATATCATAAAGATGGGTGACATTGGCGTCAAAGACTTCTTCTCCGTATAGTTTTAAGAGTGTGAACCAGTGAATACCCATCATGTTTTTGGTACATTCAAATGTGCGTTTACCAGAGTTGTACCAATCTTCATGTTCAGAATCAGATAATAGGTAATCTGCTTTTTGACTAAAAGTAGTTTTTGCGTTAATCTCGTTTTTAAAGAGTAGGGCAGTGGTCAATGCCGGCATCATCATCATTTTATGTCCATCAATTACAACTGAGTCCGCTTGCTCTATACCTTTAAGGGTATACTTATATTTTTTAGAAAAAATTCCCGCTCCACCATGGGCACCGTCTACATGGAACCAGATATGATGTTTTTTAGCAAACTCACCTATGATTTCAAGATTATCGAATATTCCAGTTGCAGTGGAAGGTGCACTACCAACAATAGCAAATATTTCTATACCATTTTCAATTGCTTCATTAAGTTTGGTTTCTAGAACATCGGTATCCATGCTAAACCCTTTTGTAACAGGAACTTTAATAATACCTTGTTCGCCTAATCCCATGATTCTTGCGGCCCGATCAACGCAGTAATGAGCTTCTTCGCTCACCATAATTCCCAGTTGATTTTGATTGCCTTCATTCCAGATATCTTGCTTTGTAATGGCTTTTCTAGCACTCAATAATGCAGTTAGGTTCGCTAAGGTTCCCCCAGAAGTTAAAAATCCTCCTGAAAAATCATTGAACCCAATTTTTTGGCAAATGAACTCTACAATAATTCGCTCAATTGCATTTGAAGACATTCCCATTTCATAAACCGCTGTTCCATTATTTAATAAAGAACTAATTAAACTTGTTAATGCTGTGATGGGCGCAGACGGACTCACTTGATGACCAATATAATGTGGGTGGTGAATATGTGTGGTTCTATTGGTGATTTCTTTGAACAAATCCTCACTATTTCCGTTAGATAAAAAATCTCTCCAAAATTCAAGTTCATTTTCCGGATTGTTCCAATCAATGGCATTACGGGAAGATGTATGTAGCTTATCCTGTAAATGTGAAGTCAGTTGATCAATTAATTGATGCCCGTTTGAATTAAAATCTGAAGTGTTATAAACCTGCTCTAGTAATTTCTTGTTCATAGTTTAAAAATAGTCGCAATATCAATGTTTACCAAACAAAAAAACCGCCCCAGTTGGGACGGTTTAATATTCAAGTTACCAAACAACAAAAGGTAATCTGAATTAGTCAAACGTATAACCGTTGTCTGCAGCAACCTTATCGGCAATTTGTGTGCGTAAGGCAACTACATTAGGGTAGTTTGTATATTTTGTAAAACGTTTAAGTCCCATTAACATCATTCTTTGCTCATCACCTTCAGCAAAAGAAATAATAGCTTCTTTTCCTTTATTGATGATAGTTTCAGTTGCATTGAATAAATATAATTTAGACATAGCTATTTGTGTAGCTTGTGCTTCTTCGCCAAAACGTTTTGCATTTTTCTCTGTTCGTAATAAAGCAGATTCTGCCATATATACCTCAATAAGAATATCAGATGCCGCCAACATTAATTGTTGGTGTTTCTCTAATTCTGGACCATATTTCTGAACGGCAGAACCGGCAACCATTAAAAATACCTTTTTTAATCTTTTTAGAATATCTTTTTCCTCAGCAAATAATTCTGAAAAATCAGGAGTATCAAAAGAAGGAATACCCATTAACTCTTCACCAACAGCAGTTGCAGGACCTAAAAGATCAACATGACCTTTCATCGCTTTTTTAACAAGCATACCTACCGCCAACATTCTATTGATTTCGTTGGTACCTTCATAAATACGTGCAATTCTAGAATCTCTCCAAGCAGATTCCATAGGCGTATCGGCACTAAAGCCCATACCACCGAAAATCTGAATTCCTTCATCCGTAGTATTTTGACAATCTTCAGAAACTGCTACTTTAAGAATAGAACATTCAATAGCGTATTCTTCAACACCTTTCAATTCCGCCTCTTGGTGTGTATTCCCTTCAGCTTCGCGAATAGCAATACGATCTTCAATATTTTTGGCAGCTCTGTAACTCGCAGATTCATCAACATAAACACTAGTAGCCATGTCAGCAATCTTAGATTTAATAGCGCCAAAATTCATGATAGGAGTTTTGAACTGAATACGCTCGTTAGCATATTTTGTAGCTTCTCCAATAACTCTTCGTTGTGCATCTAAACAAGCAGCAGCTAATTTAATACGGCCAACATTTAAAGCATTCATTGCAATTTTAAATCCGTTTCCTCTAGTAGAAAGCATATTCTCTACAGAAACTTTTGTTTCATTGAAGAAAACTTGACGAGTAGAAGAGGAGTGAATACCTAATTTTTTTTCTTCGTCACCTAAAGTAATTCCGTTACTAGGGTCATTTTCAACAATAAAACCAGTAATGTTTTTATCGTCTTCAATACGTGCAAATACGATGAACATGTTACAGAAACCTGCGTTTGAAATCCACATTTTCTGTCCTGAAATACTGTAAGATTTACCATCTTCAGAAAGTACAGCTTTCGTTTTTCCTGAATTTGCATCAGAACCAGCACCTGGCTCAGTAAGGCAATAAGCGCCAAACCATTCTCCAGAAGCTAATTTTGGTACATATTTTTGTTTTTGCTCCTCAGATCCATAAAGGGTTATTGGCATTGTACCAATACCTGTATGCGCACCAAAAGCAGTACTGAAAGAACCAGTAGCTCCAGAGATGTAATCACATACTAACATAGTAGAAACAAAGCCCATTCCCATACCACCATAAGATTCTGGTACAGCAACACTCAACAATCCTAACTCACCAGCTTTACGCATAGTTTCTTCAGTGAAAGCATAATCTTTATTTTCAAAACGCTCCCAATGTGCCCAAAGCTCTCTGTCAACAAATTCTTTGGTACTCTCACGCATCATGCGTTGCTCTTCGTTCAAATCTTCAAGTGTGAAAACATCTTCACAATTGGTTTCTTTTACAAGGAACTGTCCTCCTCTAAGAATATCTTTTTTTGCTGTATCTGTACTCATGTTATAAATAGTATTTAGTATAAAGTAATTAGAATAAAGTATTCAGTAAATACTCTAATAATAATTAGTAAAATTGTTAATTTAAAAATTCAAATATTCCTGCAGCTCCTTGACCTGTACCTACGCACATGGTAACCATTCCGTATTTGCCTTGCATATCTCTTTTACGCATTTCATCAAATAACTGAACAGATAACTTTGCTCCCGTACATCCTAAAGGATGACCAAGTGCAATAGCACCACCATTTACGTTTACGATATCTTGATCTATATTCAATTCACGCATTACGGCTAACGACTGTGAAGCGAATGCTTCGTTCAATTCAATTAAATCTATGTCGTTTAGCTTTAATCCTGCTTGCTTCAATGCTTTTGGAATGGCGGCAACAGGTCCAATACCCATAATTCTTGGTGGTACACCTGCAGCTGCATAATTAACCAATCTAGCAATAGGCTCAATATTTAATTCTTTTACCATTTCCTCGCTCATGATTAATACGAATGCTGCACCATCACTCATTTGGGATGAGTTACCGGCAGTTACGCTTCCACCAGCGGCAAACACAGGACGAAGTTTATTTAGAACCTCTACCGAAGTTCCTTTTCTAGGTCCTTCATCTTTAGTAACTGTATATTTACGATGTGCTTTTTTTCCATTAGCATCCAAATAAGTTTCCTCAACTTCAATAGGAGCTATCTGACTCTGAAAACGGTCTTCTGCTTGTGCTTTCAATGCTTTCATATGAGAATTGTAAGCAAAGTTATCTTGATCTTCTCTAGATACTTTGTACTCATTTGCTACAGCTTCAGCAGTATTACCCATTCCCCAGTAGTAATCTTCATGACCGGATTTTGCCAAGTCATAGTTTAGTTCTGGTTTGTTACCGGTCATAGGAACAGAACTCATGCTTTCTGCGCCACCAGCAATAATACAATCGGCCATACCGGCCTGAATTTTAGCAGCAGCAACACCAATAGTCTCTAAACCTGATGCGCAGAATCTATTTACCGTTACACCTGGTACATCTACAATGTCCAATCCCATTAACGAAATTAGCCTTGCCATGTTCAAACCTTGAGAACCTTCTGGCATTGCATTACCTACGATGACATCATCAATACGTTTTTTGTCGAATTGCGGCAATTCCTTCATCATATATTCGATGGTTTCGGCAGCCAATTCATCTGTACGCTTAAAACGGAAAACCCCTTTTGGAGCTTTTCCAACAGCAGTTCTATATCCTTTTACTATATATGCAGTTTTCATTTTTTATGCTTTAGGCTATTAGCTTTTAGCTATTAGCATTTAATTGTTGTTTTATAATTGACCTCTGGCTTATCACCAGAGGTTAATAGCTACGTATTTCTAATTACGTAACGGCTTACCCGTTTTCAACATATGCTGAATACGCTCCAAAGTTTTTCTTTCGGTACATAACGATAAGAAAGCTTCACGCTCTATATCCAATAAATATTGCTCGGATACTCGCGTAGGTTCTGATAAATCGCCACCTGCCATCACGTAGGCAAGTTTATTAGCGATTTTCTTGTCATGTTCGCTAATGTAATGGCTAGCCTCCATAGAGTCAGTACCAACTACGAACATACCCAACGCTTGTTTTCCCAATACTTTGATATCGTTTCGGGCTGCTGGTTGTGTATAACCAGATTCTGCCATTAACATGGCATGCGCCTTTGCAGTTGCAATTTGTCGGTCTTTGTTGACCACTACAATATCCTTACCTTTTTGAAGTAATCCTAAATCAAAAGCTTCGTAAGCAGAAGTAGATACTTTAGCCATACCAATGGTTAAGAAGTACTCTTGCAATACGTTTAATTCCACATCACCTTTCTTGAAAGTATCTTGAGCACGTAAAGCCATTTCCTTTGAACCACCTCCACCAGGAAGAACACCAACTCCAAATTCAACAAGACCCATATACGTCTCAGCTGCCGCAACAACCTTATCTGCATGTAATGAAATTTCACATCCACCACCTAATGCCATACCATGTGGAGCAGAGATAGTAGGAATAGAGGAGTAGCGCATACGCATCATCGTATCCTGAAAGTATTTAATAGCCATGTTAAGCTCATCATATTCTTGCTCAACCGCCATCATGAAAATCATACCAATATTTGCACCTACAGAGAAATTGGCAGCTTGGTTACCAACAACCAAACCTTGAAAATCTTTTTCGGCCATGTCTATGGCTTTGTTCAGGCCATTTAAAACATCACCACCAATTGTATTCATTTTAGATTGGAACTCTACATTTAAAATTCCATCACCTAAATCTTCAACAACAACACCGGCATTTTTAAATACCTCTTTTGATTTTCTAATGTTATCTAATATGATAAACGCATCTTGACCAGGAATCTTTTCCATGGATTTTTTCGGAATATCATAAAAATAAGTGCTTCCTTCTTTTACGGAGTAAAAAGAATCTTTACCTGTAAATTTCATTTCTTGAACCCAAGCTGCAGCTTCTAACCCTTCAGCTTTGATAAATTCAAGACCTTTATCTAGACCAACGGCATCCCAAATTTGGAAAGGACCATGTTCCCAACCAAAACCAGCTTTCATAGCATCGTCTATCTTATAAAGTTCATCTGTTATTTCAGGTATTCTATGAGAAACATAAGCGAACAACTGCCCGAAACTCTTACGGTAGAATTCACCTGCTTTATCTTTTCCTCCACAAAGAACAGCAAAGCGATCAACCACTTTGTCAATTGTTTTTGTTAACTCTAAAGTGGCAAATTTCGCACTCTTTTTAGAACGATAATCCATCGTCTCTAAATCAATCGTTAATATTTCAGTTTTGCCTTTATCATTTTTAGATTTCTTGTAAAAACCTTGTCCCGTTTTACTTCCTAACCACTTATTTTCCATCATTGTGTTGATGAAACCAGGTAGTTTAAATAAATCGTGACGCTCATCGTCTTTACAGTTATCATAAATACCATTTGCAACGTGCACAAGTGTATCTAACCCAACAACATCAACAGTTCTAAATGTAGCTGACTTTGGTCTGCCAATAACAGGACCTGTCAATTTATCTACTTCTTCTACTGTCATATCCATATCTTTTACCATATGGAAAAGACTTTGAATACTGAATATCCCTATTCTATTACCTATAAATGCAGGTGTATCTTTAGCAACAACAGAAGTTTTACCTAAGAATTTTTCACCGTAACCATTTAAGAAACTCAATACATCTGCATCTGTTTTTGGACCAGGAATGATTTCAAAAAGTTTTAAATAACGTGCAGGATTAAAAAAGTGAGTACCACAGAAATGTTTTTGAAAATCTTCACTTCTGCCTTCAGACATAAATTTGATTGGAATACCAGAAGTGTTAGAAGTGATAAGTGTACCAGGTGTACGGTACTTCTCAAGATTCTCGAACACTTGTTTTTTGATATCCAAACGTTCAACAACAACCTCGATAATCCAATCTACCTGAGATACCTTTGCAATATCATCCTCCAAGTTTCCTGTTGTGATGCGATTTGCAAAATTTTGATGGTAAATAGGAGATGGTTTAGATTTCAACGCTGCTTTTAAAGCATCGTTAACCATTCTATTACGAACTACCTTATCTTCTAAGGTTAAACCTTTCGCTTTTTCTTTGTCATTTAGTTCACGAGGAACAATATCTAACAATAAAACCTCTACGCCAATATTTGCAAAATGGCAGGCAATACCGCTACCCATTATTCCTGAGCCAATTACTGCTACTTTTTTAATGTGCTTGTTCATGTACTTTATGCTGTATTAATTTGATAAGTTGTTTTAAAATAATTTTTTGTCTGCAATAAGCTTATTGATGGCATCGGTGACTTCAAAAAAAGATTCTAATTTTTCTTCGGTGACTTCATTTTTTACTGCCTCGTTAAATCGTAAAACGGTACTTTTTGAATCATTTCTTTTTTCCAAACCAAAATCGGTTAAGTAAATAAGAACCCCTCTGCCATCCTTTGGGTTTGGTTTTCTTAGTATTAAACCTTTTTGTTCCATACTCTTCAAAATTCTAGAAAGGCTCGTAGCCTCCATTCCCATTTTTGGACCTAGTGAAGTAGATGGTGTGCCAGTCTTTGGATCAATACTCAATAAGGTAAAGCCAACAGCCATAGTAGAATCAAAATTCTTTGCTTCTTCATTATACATTCTTGCTACTGCTTGCCAAGTAGCTCTTAATGCATAATCTATTGTTGCATCTTTCATACTCTTTTAGTTGGTTTTCAAATATAAGAAAATTTATTATGCATGCATAATAAATTTAGTTTAAATTTTAGTTAAGAAGTAATTATAGAGAAATAGTAGTTCATAATTATTTATATGATATTTTGCCATTTACATAATATAGCGGTGTGTTTATTGACTATATAGGATTAGAATGAAGTATTCATTATATGGTATTGCGATTAATGAAATGAACATTTATAACTAAAAACACCCAAGTAAGTATCATTTCTGAATCTTAATTGGGTGTTTTTATTACCTGTAAAATAGCTTTTAAATACTATCAATGCTCATAGATGTCATTATATAGCGCCATGTATTTCTGCTTGATAATTTTTCTTTTCAACTTCATGGTAGGGGTAAGGTGTCCGCCTTCCATACTCCATGCATCTGGTGTAAGTCTAAATTGTTTTACTTTCTCCCATTTCGCAAATTTTTCATTTGCCTCATCAATTTCTTGTTGATATCGTTTTAAGACCTTTTCATTGGTTATAAGACTGGCGTTGTCAGAAACTGTAATATGATGTATTGAAGCCCATTCTTTTAAAAACTCAAAATCTGGTTGAATTAAAGCTGCGGGCATTTTTTCACCTTCACCAACAACCATAATCTGTTCAATAAACCTTGATTGCTTAAAACGATTTTCTAAAAGCTGTGGCGCTACATATTTACCACCAGAGGTCTTGAACATTTCCTTCTTGCGGTCGGTAATTTTTAAGAATCCTTCGCTGTCCAGTTCACCGATATCCCCAGTTAAGAAATAACCATCTACAATGACCTCTTTGGTTTTTTCTTCATCTTTATAATAGCCCATCATTACTTGCGGGCCTTTAATACAGATTTCACCGTCAGAGGCTATCTTGACTTCGGTTTGTCCAATGGGTTTACCAACAGTACCGATTTTAAATCCTCCTTCGCGCATATCGTTTACTGATATTACCGGCGAAGTTTCAGATAGTCCGTAGCCTTCCATTAGTCCGAATTCAGCAGCATTGAATATTCTTGATAATCGTGGTTGCAATGCGGCACTACCAGATGCTATTAAGCCAAGGTTTCCTCCTAAACCTTCTTTCCATTTACTGAAAATTAATTTTCTCGCTATAGATAGTTTCTTTTCATACCACCAACCATTTTGTCCATATGGTTCATATTCCAGTCCTATGTCCACCGCCCAAAAGAACAATTTCTTCTTTATGCCGGTAAGCTCTGTACCTTTGGTATATATTTTATCGTATACTTTCTCTAAAAGTCTAGGAACCGCTGTCATTACATGCGGACTGGTTTCTTTAAGGTTGTCGCTTATTTTCTCAAGAGACTCTGCATAATAAATAGAAACCCCTCTATATTGATATAGGTAAATCAACATTCTTTCATAAACATGACAAAGGGGCAAAAAGCTTAATGCTTTGGTTTTGCCATCTTCTATTGGAAAGCGTTTAGAGCTTTCAATAGCGTTAGTTACCAAATTGTTATGTGATAGCATAACACCTTTAGGTCTACCGGTCGTACCAGAGGTATAGATTAATGTTGCCAGATCATTAGGTGTAACCGTGTTCATTAAATTTTCTACCTCGCCTTGGTTAGATGTATCGGCACCTAATTCAAGAACTTTTTCCCAATTATCGCAGTTAGAAAGTTCATCGAAAGAATAAATATTTTCTAAACTTTTAACTTGATCTTTAATTGCAGATACTTTTTCATGTACTTCGTTACAAGAAACAAAACAGAATTTTGCCTCTGAATGATTTAGCACATATGCATAATCCTCTTCTGAGATTGTCGGATAAATTGGAACATTTTGTGCGCCTAGTTGAAGAATGCCAATATCCATAATATTCCATTCCGTTCTATTGGTAAGTGATATTACGGCAATCTTGTCATTGGGTTTTACCCCAAGGCGTAAAAGCCCTCGACTAATAGTGTTTGCTCTATCTATGTATTCTTGAGTAGATGTTTTAATCCACTCGCCATTTGTTTTTGACACCAATGCCTCTTTTAAGGCATGCTTTTCAAGCTGATAATATGGAAAGTCAAAAAGACGGGTAACTTTTTGCATACTTAATTTCTAATAAGAATTGCAAAATAGTGAAAGAACTCCATATTTTAAAATTGTATTGTTAAATAAATCAGCATCTCATTACAATATTCTTAATTAGAGCTTATTAGCATATCATACGTCGAATTTTACCATTTATCTACAATAAATTGTATTTGAACGTGTTATGTATACGTCTTAAATATTTGTAAGAAAATTCTTTAAAAATATATTTTAGATTTGAGAAATATTATTTGTCCCAAATTGTAGCATAATGGAAAAAAACTACTTACCTAAATTGTACTTAAAGTTAACAATCATCATTGCCGGTATTATTTTACCATTTGGCATTAGTGCTAAAACCGAACCGTTCAATTGCGATTACAATGCATATTTGTTTCAATATAATGATATTTATGCCTTAGATCTTGCGTCGGGTAGTTCTTATTTAGTTGCAGAAAATATAACACCGGGCAATGTAAACGGTGTTGGTTATAATGCAACCGATGGTTATTTATGGGGATACCTATCTACCCCATCAAGCACAATTGTAAGAATTGGAAAAGATTACACGGTAAATCAATATACAATTCCAGAATTACCAACAGGTAATAAATATGTCGGTGATATTTCACCTGATGGTGTTTATTATTTTAAGGCAGGAGGTTTCTCTTACTTCAAAGTCGATATCAATCCTGCTTCGCCAACATATCTAGAATATTTGGGTGCATTTGAATTAAGTCAAAGTCTTGGTATTGCAGATTGGGCTTTTAATGCTGCAGATGGCAATTTATACACAGTAGAAGGGAAATCAAGAAAACTATATAAAATCGACCCTGCAACCGGTAAGGTTTATAATTTAGGGGAAGTGCCTATTCTTGAAGGTTTAAGCTACACTTTTGGTGCGGTTTATTTTGATGTAGATGGTAACTTTTACATATCTGCTAACCAAACCGGGTCTGTATATAAAATAGAGAATGTTCAAGATATTTCTAATGGAAATATGAACTCTAATATTTTTGCGTTTGGTCCGGCAGCTTCTAGTAATGATGGTGCACGTTGCCCAACAGCTCCCGTACCGCAAGAAGATTGTATGAACGGAATAGATGATGATGGTGATGGACTAGTGGATTGCGACGATCCTTCATGTTCTGGTGTGGCATCATGCCCTGTAATCGTTACTACTTCCAGTGCCAGTAAAGGAGGCTTGGAAAGTAATGATAGATTGGCGAATTTAATTAGTAAAAGAAATTTTAATAGGGCTAAATCCAATTATGTCTTTAATAAAGAAACGGCAAAAAAAGTAGTTAAGAATGCTTATTACGGATTAAGTTCTAAAACCGCGATAAATGAAATTCCTTTAAGCAGTTTAGTGCCACTGGGTATCGTTGGTGAAACAAGTACTATAGAATCTTCGCCTTCAGATTTACTCGATTTAACAAACGCCTCCGATATTTATTCGGTTGATTATCTAAGCGGTACTGAAAATTTAGGGTCGTTAATGGTCATTAAAACAGATAATGCGGTTTATGAGCATAGCAAGTTCATTTGTGATCGTTTTCTTGGTGCGCAATTATTATCGGTTTCTAATATTCAATTACGTGAAAAAGATTTTATTAAGTCGATCATTAAACAACCTGATGGTAGTTTAGAATTCGCATTGACTTTTTCAGCAAGAGTAAATGACGATGATAAATTTACGATAGAATCGCATTGGAATATTGATGCCTATGCCAATGAGACATCTTATTACAATTTTCAAATCTGGTCGAATTCCGTAGACGATTTATTGTTATTGGCAGATGAAATTTTAAATCTACTAGAGGTTAATGCTGATATCACGCAGTACAACGGGTCAACGCCTCCGCCGGTATTCGTAAAGTCGGCAAGCTATAAAAATGGTGAAGTGTTACTGAATATCGTAAACAATAATAATTCGCAAAGTATTAACTTGGAGGGTGGCTTAAAGCTTACTGAAACCAGTGATACCGAAGTGCTGGGGGTATCAGCGGATATAGATGGATATTTAGATGCCGTTGCTCTTAAAACCGGCACCTTGTTCGATCTTGGTTTTAGAATAAGTGCAGGTTTAGGTACCACGCCAGACGACTTGTTCGTAGCAGATGCACCATGGGGTCTAGATGACTTGGCAAATGATACCAATGTTGAAACGTATGAAGTTTTGCCCGCCGATGGTCCTTATGTAGGTGATGGTTATCCTATAGAAAGAAATATAAAATTAGAAGGCACTACAAGTACTTATTTAGGTGTGTATCGTGCTTTGAGCCCTAGGTTTACCGCTGTAAATTTAAGTGATTATGGTAAAGTAAGTTTTGAGGCAAAAGGAACCGGTAATTTAGATGTGCAGTTGATAAAGGGTGACGGTTCAATATATAAAACTAGTATTGGCTTAGATGGTGAAATGGGTGAATATACCTTATCTGCAACCGATTTTAAAAATGACTTAGATGCGGGTACTGATTTCTCTGATATAAAAGTACTTTCCTTTAATCTAGTTGCCGAAAATGGATATGCAGAAGAGAAGTCTATCGAGCTACAAAATATAGATTTTCATAATCGTGAGCTGGGTCAAGAGTTTGTAGATTCAGATTTGAATAAGTCAATTGTATATCCGAACCCAATGATAGAAAGTTCTAGTTTATACTTTTTTGAAGAAAAGGCAGATACCTATCAGTTAGATATTTATTCTTTGAGTGGCAGATTACTTGGTAACCACCATATGGAAGGTGAAAGTGTAGCAGGGCAGAATGAAATAACGATAAAAAGAAAAGACTTATTCCCAGGGTTATACCTATACAAACTACAAAACTCTAGTGAAAAAACATGGAGCGGTAGATTGTTGGTTAGATAATACGTTTTGGTTGTAAAAAAAGCTGTGTACCCCAGACATGGGAGTGCACAGCTTTTGCTTTTTTATGAATATGCAATGGCTATTTCTGATTATCAACCCACGTTTTAGCATTTTTAAACGCTTCTAACCATGGTGAAACTTCATCAGTTCTATCCGTTGGATAATGTGCCCAGTTCCATGGAAAGATAGAACGTTCTATATGTGGCATAGTTACTAAGTGACGACCAGTTTTATCGCAAAGCATAGCGGTGTTGAAATCACTACCATTCGGGTTTGCCGGGTAACCTTCGTAACCATATTTAGCTACAATATAATAATTCTCTTCAGATAGTGGTAAAGCAAATTTACCCTCACCATGAGAAATCCATACTCCAAGTTTACTACCTTCTAAAGAAGAAAGCATTACAGAGTTATTTTTCTGAATTTCTACGGATGTAAAATTACTCTCGTGCTTATGAGAATCGTTGTACGTCATTTTACCGTGGGATTCATGCTCAGGATTAATTAAATCCAACTCCATAAACAACTGACATCCGTTACAAATACCTACAGATAACGTATCTGGTCTGGCAAAGAAGTTTTTTATAACCGTGTTTGCCTTCTCGTTATACTTAATAGCTCCGGCCCATCCTTTTGCACTACCTAGCACGTCAGAGTTGGAGAAACCACCAACAGCACCTAAAAATTGAATATCCTCTAAATTCTCACGACCAGAAATTAAATCGGTCATATGAACGTCTTTTACATCAAATCCTGCTAAATACATAGCATTTGCCATTTCACGCTCAGAATTACTTCCTTTTTCGCGTAGAATAGCTGCTTTTGGTCTACTTGAAATTTCTGAACGGTTTGGTAGTGTTATAGCTGCTGAACTTGGAAATTTGTATTGTAAAGGCTGAACTTTATAATTATCAAATCTATCTTTTGCTAAATCGTTTGCAGTTTGCTGATTATCTAGTAAGTACGATGTTTTGAACCAAGTGTCACGAAGGCTTTCAATGTTAAGTCCCATTTCCATACCGTTGTTTTTAACGGTAAGTGTTGCTTCATTAGAAACTGTTCCAATTTTTCTGACATCAATATTCTTAGACTTCAATATAGTTTCAACGCTATCATCTTTAGATTGAAAAACAATACCTGCATTTTCAGAAAACAATACTTTAATTGTATCTGGTTCTCCAAGTCCGGTTAAATCTAATTGAGCTCCTAAATTTGTATCGGCAAAACAAAGTTCTAATAAAGTCGTAATTAATCCGCCAGAAGCAACATCATGTCCTGCAACTATTTTATCCTCTTTAATTAAAGATTGAATAGAATTAAAAACAGTTTTGAAGTAAGCCGAATCAGTGATGGTAGGAGTTTCGTTGCCAATACTATTTCTAGTTTGGGCAAAAGAAGAACCGCCTAATTTAAAGTTATCTTTAGATAGGTTGATGTAGTAGATAGAACCAGCGCCTTTCTGTAAAACTGGCTCAACCACTTTAGTAATATCACTACAATTACCGGCAGCTGAAATTACTACGGTACCAGGAGAGATAACATCACCATCTTTATATTTTTGCTTCATGGAAAGGGAATCCTTTCCCGTAGGTACGTTAATGCCTAAATCGATAGCAAAATTAGATACAGCCTGTACAGCTTTGTATAGTCGTGCATCTTCACCTTCATTTTTGCAAGGCCACATCCAGTTGGCAGAAAGTGATACAGAAGCTAATCCGTCTTTAAGCGGAGCCCAAACCAAATTGGTCAATGATTCCGCAATACTATTTTTACTACCTGCAGCAGGGTCAATCAATGCAGAAATAGGAGAGTGCCCAATACTAGTGGCGATTCCTTCTTTTCCTTTAAAATCCAACGCCATTACCCCGCAGTTGTTCAACGGTAGTTGTAACGGACCAACACATTGTTGTTTTGCAACACGACCACCAACACAACGGTCAACCTTGTTTGTAAGCCAATCTTTACTGGCAACGGCTTCTAGTTGAAGAACGGCATCCAGGTAATCATGGAAAAATTCCAATGAATACGCTGCATTTTTATAATCGCGTTTTACGGTACTATCTGTCATCACTGTTTTGGGAGAGCTACCGAACATATCTGACAACGCTAAATCCATAGGCTTAGCACCGTTGGTTTTAGATTCAAAAGTAAAACGGTCGTCACCAGTAACATCACCAACTTCATACATTGGTGAACGCTCACGGTCAGCAATTCGTTTTAAGAGGTCTACATCATTTTTACCGATTACAAGACCCATACGTTCTTGAGATTCGTTTCCTATAATTTCTTTAGCGGATAGGGTAGGGTCACCAACAGGTAATTTATCTAAATCTATTTTACCACCAGTTTCCTCTACAAGTTCAGATAAACAGTTCAGGTGTCCGCCGGCTCCGTGATCATGGATAGAAACAATGGTGTTTTCATCACTTTCTACCATACCACGAATGGCATTGGCAGCTCTTTTTTGCATTTCAGGATTAGAACGTTGTACGGCATTAAGTTCAATAGCAGAGCTAAATTCACCCGTATCAGCACTAGAAACAGCGGCACCGCCCATACCTATACGGTAATTGTCGCCACCTAGAATTACAATTTTGTTATCTGTTTCTGGCTTATCTTTAATAGCTTGCTCAACTTTACCATACCCAATACCACCTGCTTGCATTATTACTTTATCGTAACCCAGCCTACGGTGACTGAGCGAAGCCGAAGTCTTATCTTCTGAAGATTCAAACGGAGTAGAAGCTTCATCATATTCGAACGTAAGAACCGATCCGGAAATTAGAGGCTGTCCAAATTTGTTCCCAAAGTCAGAAGCACCATTAGAAGCTTTTATAAGAATATCCATTGGTGTTTGGTATAGCCAATCTCTTTCTTTCATTCCCTTTTCCCAAGGTCTTTCTTTTTCTAAGCGAGAGTATGCTGTCATGTAAACAGCCGTACCAGCAAGAGGTAAAGAACCTTTACCTCCAGCTAGTCTATCTCTTATTTCTCCACCCGCACCAGTTGCGGCACCGTTAAAAGGCTCTACAGTAGTAGGGAAATTGTGTGTTTCCGCCTTAATAGAAATTACGGAGTCAAACTCTTTCTCCTGATAGTAATCTGGCTTGTCTGCTGTTTTGGGAGCAAATTGCATTACTCTAGGTCCTTTTACAAACGCAACATTGTCTTTGTAAGCAGAAACGATATCATTAGGAAACTCTTGAGAAGTTTTCTTAATCAGCTTAAATAGCGAAGAAGGCATTTCTTCACCGTCAATGACAAAAGTGCCATTGAATATTTTGTGCCTACAGTGTTCAGAATTTACCTGGCTGAACCCGAATACCTCAGAGTCGGTAAGTTTTCTACCTAATTTCTTGCTCAGGTTTTCTAGATAATCAACTTCTTCATCGTTAAGGGCTAAGCCTTCTTGTTTGTTGAAGGCAGCGATATCTTCAATATTTAAGATAGGTTTTGGTGCTATATGAATATCGAATACCTCTTGATTTAATGTGCTGTATTTCTGAGAAATCATAGGGTCGAATCCTGAAAATTCTTCTGCTACGGCATTAAATTCTTCAATCCGAATAATTCCCGAAACTCCCATATTTTGAGTAATCTCAGTGGCATTGGTACTCCAAGGAGTAATCATTGCGGCTCTAGGACCAACAAAAAAGGCGTCAAGAGACGCCGCATTTATTTTAGGTTGGTTGCCGAACAACCATATAAGTTTACTTATATCTTCAGATGATAGTTCCTTAGCGGTCTGTACCGCAAAAACCTTTTTGCTAGGTTCCCCAAAAAAGTGAATCATTGTAGTGTGTCTGGTATTGATTTTTGAATTACAAAATTAAGACTTTACTAGCTACTATTTACGGTAAATTGAAACACTTTTAAACAGTAATTGTTAATGAAATAAGTAAGATTTTGTTTTATCTTTATTGGCTGGCTTTAAAATATTTATAAAGCAATACTTTAAAGTCTGAAAATTAGATTTTAACTATAAACATATAAATAGTATGTTTGTTAGACTAAAGTTAAGTTTATTAATTTACAGTATAATTTAATTGTTGGAAAATTGCAAATAGTATGGCGAAACAAAATATTGAGACTCAAGCACTTGATTATGGTATGGAAATGATAGGTGGTAAGTGGAAGCCAATTATTCTGTATCACGTTAATAAAGGTACCAATAGATTTAATAAGCTTTTTTCGGAAATAGAAGGCATTAATCGGCAGATGTTAAGCAAGCAATTAAAGTCTTTAGAGCGTTCTGGTATTTTGGATCGTACTTTATATGGTGAAATTCCGCCACGTGTAGAATATACATTGACATCGTTGGGTAAATCACTACTTCCGGTTGTTGAAGCAATAACTCAATGGGGACAGAACCAACTAGCTGAGACGGTAGTAATATCAGAAGTTGTAGAAGTCAATACAATATCAGAAATAAACGAAGAGCCAGAAATAACAGAGGTACCAGAAGTAAAAGAAGCGCCAAAAGCAAAGGAAACTCCGAAGATTAAAAAAGATGCTGAAGAAAAGGAAGCTCCAAAAGTTCCACAAAATCAGCAATTGCCACTTTTTTAGTTTTTTGAAAATTATTCTAAGTTTTTAAATATGGATTTTAATGCCGTGTATAATCCGTATTATTTTAAAATAGATTACTTAGGTTTTGAATTAGACAAAAATTGATTGTTTATGCATATGTAATCATCAATTTATGTAACTTCTAGCAACTAATTCAAAAAACCATCATGAAACAAAGAACTACGCTATTAGCAGTCGCATGCTGTTTACTCACCTTAAGCTTTACTTATGCGAAGCAGAAAAAGTCAAAAAAACAAATTGAAAAATTAAAAACCGAAGTAGCGGCGTTGGTCGATGACAACAAAAAGCTTGCTCAGGTTATGGTCGATAAGATTTTTAGCTTTTCAGAACTAGGATTTCAGGAAGTGGAATCTTCTAAATACTTAACTGGAATTTTAGCGGAAAACGGATTTGAAATAGAGCACTCGATTTCTGGTATTCCTACAGCTTGGTTCGCCACTTGGAGTAATGGAGAAGGACCAACAATTGCTTTGGGTAGTGATGTGGATTGTATACCTAAGGCATCTCAATATCCAGGAGTTGCTTATCACAAGCCGATAGTTGAAGGAGCACCGGGTCATGGCGAAGGTCATAATTCCGGTATACCT
Source organism: Maribacter sp. R86514 (assembly GCF_044597005.1). Classification (NCBI taxonomy): domain Bacteria; kingdom Pseudomonadati; phylum Bacteroidota; class Flavobacteriia; order Flavobacteriales; family Flavobacteriaceae; genus Maribacter; species Maribacter sp. R86514. The sequence goes on from NZ_CP138999.1 coordinate 750,372, forward strand.
ATGAATATAACTTCGGCCCTTGCGGTAAAGAAAATAATGGAACGCGAAAATATAGGTGGAACCTTACTGGTATGGCCAGGTATTGCAGAAGAGCTAGTGGCTGCTAAAGCATGGTATGTAAGAGATGGGCGTTTTGATGATATTGATATGTGCATTTTCACACATGTTGGTAATAATCTTGGTGTTTCTTATGGACCAACAAGAGGTACGGGATTAATATCTGTAGAATATTCGTTTGATGGTGAAGCTGCTCACTCCGCAGGCTCGCCATGGAGAGGTAAAAGTGCCTTAGATGCTGCAGAGTTAATGAATATTGCTTGGAATTATAAGAGAGAGCATCTACATCCTTTAAAACGTTCGCATTCTATTTTTACGGATGCTGGTGATCAACCTAACGTGGTACCGTCAAAAGCGGCGGTATGGTTCTATTTTAGAGATATTAAGTATGAGGGAATTATGGAAATGTACGCCATGGCTAATGATATGGCTAAAGGCGCAGCATTAATGACAGGAACTACAATGACTTCTAAGGTTTTAGGTACGGCATGGCCAAGACATTATAATAAGGTCATTGCAGAAACTATGTATTCCAATATAAAAGAAGTAGGATTGCCAGATTGGTCTGAAGCAGATCAACAACTGGCTAAGGCAGTGCAAAAAGAAGTGAATTCTGAAAAGATAGAAGGTTTACCGCTTAAATTGGCAGAATTAGGACTGCCGGTCTTGGAACCAATTAGTGGTGGATCAGATGATATTGGCGATATTTCTTGGAAGGTACCCACGGTAACGTTGAGGTATCCATCTAACATCCCAGGATTGCAAGGGCATCATTGGAGTAACGCTATAACAATGGCAACACCAATTGCCCATAAAGGGGTAGTGGCAGGTGCAAAAGTAGAGGCTATGACTATAATAGACTTTTTATTGAAGCCAGATTTATTAGAAGGTGCATGGGATTATTTTAATAACGAGCAGCAAAAAGAGACAAAGTATCGCCCTATGATTTCTGAAAGTGATTTACCTCCAATTTATTTGAACAAGGATAAGCAAGATCAGTTTCGTTCAGAATTGGAAAAATACTATTATGACGAAACAAAGTACGATACTTATTTGGAGCAATTGGGTATTGAATATCCTACTTTAAAAGATTAGGTAACTAAATACTATCCGCCAAAAAAAGCCTTTAAATTCATTCAAATTTAAAGGCTTTTTTATTTATATGCATCTAAGGCTTAAATACTTTTTTCTAGCAAGGCCATATAAAAGCCATCATAGCCACTTTTAGAAGCATATATCTTTTTGTCTCTTACCAAAGTAAAATCTTTTCCTTCTTCAGACTTCAAGAAAGACTGCACTTGGTGGCTGTTTTCTTGAGGAAGAATAGAACAAGTAGCATAAACCATTTTTCCGCCTGGTTTCACTATTTTACTATAGTTTCTAATGATTTCATGCTGGGTTTTTACAATTTTATCAAGAAATTCAGGCTTCATTTTCCATTTAGAATCCGGATTTCTTCTTAGTACTCCAAGCCCCGTACAGGGTGCATCAATAAGTACTCTATCGGCGCTACCATAAAGTTTCTTGTATACCTTTGTAGAATCTATTTCGCGAACTTCAATATTGTGTGCGCCATTACGTCTGGCACGTCTTTTAAGTTCTTTCAATTTACTGCCGTAAATATCCATAGAAATCAATTGCCCTTTGTTTTCCATTAATGCCGCTAAGTGTAGTGATTTTCCACCGGCACCGGCACAAGTATCAACCACACGTTGCCCAGGTTCCACATCTAAGAACTCGGCAACCAATTGTGATGAAGCATCTTGTACTTCGAACATTCCGTTTTTAAAAGCTTGGGTAACAAAAACATTTGCTCTTTCAACCAATTTTAAGGCAGAGGCATACCCTCTTATAGGTTCGGCAACAATATTTTCGTCCAATAATGCTTTACGCAATTCTTCTTTGTTTGTTCTTAAAGTATTGGTACGCAATATTACTTCTGCAGGCTGATTTAGTTTGGCTAGCTCTTCGGTCCATAATTTTTCACCCAAAGCTTTTTCACATAACTCATCGATCCAATCCGGCACAGCTTCTCTAAATTTTCTAATTTGAGAAAGCTCGTCGAATTTTCCTTTAATTCTTCGCTCAGGTGTAGGTTCTATCTGTTTCCAATCTGGTAATTTAATACCTTTTAAAACTGCCCAAACAGCCCACATACGAAAAAGATCAGGTCTGCTAAAAGGAGCTTTTACCTCTGCTATTTCAGTATATAAACGTTTGTAGCGTACCATTTCATAAGTGGTCTCGGCAATAAAACCTCGGTCTCTAGAGCCCCATCGCTTATCGTATCGTAGTACTTTTTGAACCACCTTATCGGCATATTCGTTTTCGTTGAAGATAAGGTTTAAGGCGTCTATTACGGCAAACACCAAATTTCTGTGTAATTTCATTAGAGTAGCTATTATTACTTTATCAGAAGGTTTGAAGCCGTCATTGTATTGATTATCGATTAGATAGGCTTATGTCCTTCAAAAATTTATGGCTGCAAAGGTATTGTTTTAGAAGCGATTCCATTTATTTTTGAGCAACTTTATACCATAATCCTATGCGTTATATTTTTCTTTTAATCATTTTGATGTGTTCATGTTCAGAAAGTAAGCATCCAACTACGTTTAATACGGTAGATATTGAAACCATATATTCAGATTCTTTAAGTATTAGGGCTATAGAATTGATGGGTAATAGTTTGGCATTCGCTGCAAATAAAGGCACGTTTGGTACTGTGGATTTGGTTACTGGTAAAGTACGGGCAAATATCGAAAAATACCACACAAGTGTACCTTCGTTTAGGGCAGTAGCTCATACGAATACCGATTTTTTTATGCTTTCAATTGAGTCGCCTGCACTCCTTTATAAAACAGGGGAAAACGGTAGAATGGAGCTAGTTTATAAAGAGGAGGGAGAAGGTGTTTTTTATGATGCCATGACTTTTATGAACGATAAGGACGGAATTGCCATAGGAGATTCTGTAAACGGATGTTTAAGTGTTATTAGAACTTTGGATGGTGGACTTACTTGGACAAAATTGCCATGCTCTCAATTACCGGAAGGTATTGATGGTGAAGGAGCTTATGCAGCAAGTAACACTAATATCAAAACAATAGGGGATACTATTTGGATGGCGACCACAACTGGAAGAATTCTGTTTTCTTTGGATAAGGGGGAATCATGGGAAACTTATCAAACTCCCATCAGAAATACGGAAGCAACAGAGGGTATTTATTCCATAGATTTCTATGATGAAAATTTAGGATTTGCCATTGGCGGAGATTACACTGACCCAGATAATGCTGTAGCTAATAAAGCGATTACCAAAGATGGAGGAAAAACTTGGAACTTGGTAGCTGACGGAATTGCACCGGGTTACAAAAGTTGTGTGCAATTTGTGCCAGGTACTAATGGAAATGGGCTTGTAGCTATAGGTTTTACAGGTATATCGTATTCATCTGATATGGGTAAAAGTTGGAAAGAACTATCAAAAGAGCCTTTCTTTACTATACGTTTTAAAAATGATTCCATCGCCTATGCTGCTGGTAAGAATCGTATATCTAAATTAATCTTTAAGTAGTTATTTACCGCCCTTGTTATGGCGATATTGCTTCATTAATTGACGCTTAAACTCTTCTTCTGATCTTAATAATAGCAGTGTTTTCTTAGCTGAAATTACTGTACTAACATTTTTAAGAAAATTAGTATCCAAAGCTTCTTCTTCCTCTTCAATTTGAATATGTAATGCTAAGAGATTTTTGGCTTCTTTTTCCGTTAAGGCATCAGAGTCTTTGATTTTACTTCTAATTTCATGATGACTTTTTTTACGTAAAGCATTTCTTTTCTTTTGGTACTCATTATATACTGGCCAAAACTCTTGGGCTTCTTTGGTATTCAAAGAAAGCTTTTCAGTAATGAAAGCTACTTTTAAAGTATTTATTTTCTCCCAATCTTGGTTTCTCTGTCCAAAAGAGAAAGTGGTTACAAATAAGAATATGATTATTATAAATTTATTCATTGTAGTCAATATTTAGTTCATCGAAATCACTTACATTTTCATTTAAGTAATCTAAAAGGTGATCACTTTCTAAAGGTGAGTTTAAAATATCTGAATATTCGGTATTCGTTACAGGTAATACTTCTGCAATTTCATATGGTGAAAGTTCAAAATCATTATTTTCAAAATAGGCTTCAATATCGGTATTCGCCAAATCGCTAAAAGTTAATTCACTTGGAGTATTCCAATTAAAATTTAAAGCTATGAGCACAATAGCGGCAATTGAGGCAGCTACGGCTATTATTTTTTTAATAGGAAAAAGCGGAATCACTTTTGGCTCATTCTCAAGTTTTCCTTTAAGAGTATCATGGAAAGACTCAAAATAATTATCAGGCACTTCAAATGCACTATCCTTTGGGATAACGCTTTCTGGTTTAGATAATTTATCCATTAGTTTATCTTCAAAGCTATCGAAATAGCCCTCTGGAGTTTTAAACGGATTATTTTTGTTTTTATTCATGATACTAGTTTGACAATCAATTATATAAAAGGTTTAATCTTCTTTCAAATACTGTTCTAGTTTTTTAACAGCTAAATGGTATGATGCTTTTAAACCACCTACGGAAGTGTCCAGTATTTCTGAAATTTCTTCATATTTCAGCTCCTGAAAGTATTTCATATTAAAAACTAGCTTTTGTTTTTCAGGAAGCGTTGCAATAGCTTTTTGAAGTTGAAGTTGAATTTCATCACCTTCAAAATATACATCTGCTTCTAAGTTAGATACCAATTTATCTTGATAATCAGTATCAGAAACTCCTTGCAGTTTAGCTCGTTTTTTTATGAAATTTAAAGCCTCATTAGTTGCAATACGGTACATCCAAGAAAAAAGTTTGCTGTCTCCTTTAAATCCGTCTATGTTTTTATAAACTTTAATAAAGGTATTTTGTAAAACATCATCTGCGTCTTGGTGATTTAGTACAATACTTCGTATTTGCCAATACAGCCGCTCTTTGAAGGTATTTACCAATACCTCAAAAGCATGCGCCTGCTTGCTTTTTGTTTTTAAATCTAATACTAATTCTTCCTCTTCGATCACCTAGAATTGAGGTTTGTTTATCCTTAGACTATGAAGTTAAACAAAGGTTTAATCTTTTGATTAAGTTTTAATGCTTTTTGCATCTAAACCTAATATTTTACTAATCTATTCGTTCTAAAATAAACCAAAACTTAATTTTATGACTTTAAAGAAAAATTTTTTATTGATGTGTCTTTTTGTATCTACATTATCTATAATATCATGTAGTAATGATGACGAAGATGTTATGGAGCAAAGTGAAGAGGAAGTTGCAGAACTTGCTAGTTTTATGCTTTATGAAAATGTTGAATTTGAAGTAGATACAGAAGGATTGGACTCAAAACGATTCTTTTCTACAATAACCGGAAGTTTATACACTTATAATGAAATTGATGCTGAAATTGCACCAACTATTGATTTGGCATGGTATGATATGAGTCCGTCAAATCCTGGTTTCTTATTTTGGATGAGTCCTGATGATTTGTTTCAAGATGAGCAAATAGAAGGTGGTACAACGACCAAAATGGAAAATACGGCAGATCAAATGACGGTTGAGGAATTTGATGCTATAACTGACGAAAGTGCACTTGTTGACTTAGTTATTGAGAATGAAGATGAGGCAATGGGTCCTCAAGATTATCCGACTATTGTATTATTTGAGAATGCAGCAGGACATAAAGGTGCTATTAAAATGAAAAGTAACGACGGTCAAATTATGATTGTAGATATTAAAGTGGCTCGATAGTTTAGAATCAAAAATACATTAAAAAAGCCATCTGAAAAGATGGCTTTTTTAATGTATAATTTTTAGGAATAATTTGGTATAAAAATTTATACCAAAGATTGCATTTGTACAAGTTTTTTGTAAGTACCATTTAGCTCTAATAGCGTTGCATGAGTACCCTGTTCAACTATTTCTCCCTTTTGAAGTACAACAATAGTATCTGCATTTTGTATAGTAGAAAGTCTATGTGCAATAACAATAGAAGTTCTGTTCTTCATCATCTTTTCAAGAGCATCTTGTACCAAGCGCTCGCTTTCGGTATCTAAAGCAGAGGTGGCTTCGTCTAAAATCATGATTGGAGGATTTTTTAAAACCGCTCTAGAAATAGATAGGCGTTGTTTTTGTCCGCCACTTAATTTATTGCCGCTATCACCAATGTTGGTATCGTAGCCATTGGGTAAATCCATTATAAAATCATGTGCATTGGCAATTTTTGCAGCTTCTATAATTTCTTCATCAGTGGCATTCTCTTTTCCTAATCCGATGTTGTTTTTAACCGTGTCATTAAATAAGATAGAGTCTTGTGTAACTAACCCCAGTAAACCACGTAAAGACTTTTTACTAAGGTCTTTAATGTTGTTGCCATCAATGCTAATTTCACCCTCATTAACATCATAGAAGCGAGTAACAAGATTGGCTATGGTACTTTTACCACTACCAGATTGCCCAACTAGGGCAACGGTTTTCCCTTTTTCAACTGTTAAGTTAAAATTTTTTAATACATAATCATCTTCGTATTTAAAAGAGATGTTGTTAATGTTTACAGCTGTATCAAAGGTTTCTTGATTTATAGGATTTGCAATTTCAGAAATAGGATTTTCAGTTTCTAAAATTTCCATTACACGTTCTGCTGCTGCGTTACCTTTTTTAACACTGTAAGAAGCTTTACTAATAGCTTTAGCAGGAGTTAATATTTGATATGACAAAGTCATGTAAGTAATAAACAAACTGCCTTCAAGAGTTTTTTCCACTAAGACCATTTGTCCGCCATACCATAGAATTACGCCAATGGCTGCAATACCAAAAAATTCACTTGTAGGGGATGCCAAATTTTGTCGATTTAGCAGGCTATTTGAAAAATTAAAAAAACGTTTAGTTGAAGCTTGAAATTTCTTTGCAAATACAGATTCTGAATTAAAGGCTTTTATAACTCGTAATCCTCCTAAGGTTTCTTCAAGAATAGATAGAAAGTAACCTTGCTCACTTTGAACCTTGTCAGATTTTCGTTTTAACGATTTTCCGATTAAGGAAATCAAAAAACCCGAAAGCGGAAGAAATAGAAAAACGAACAAAGTCAATTTCGGACTAATAGAGAGCATGGCTATAATTGTAAAAATTATAGTTAACGGTTCCCTGACAATCAGCTCTAAAATGGACAAAAATGAATGTTGAATTTCTAACACATCAGAGGTGATACGGGCTATAGTATCGCCTTTTCTCTTTTCAGAATAATAGGAAATAGGTAATTCTACAGTCTTTTCGTAGAGTTCGTTACGTAAATCTTTAAGTACGCCATTACGTAAGAACGTAATGAAATACATAGCTAAATAGTTAAAAAGATTTTTTAGAAGGAACATAGTGATAATTAAACCAACCATGAACAAGAGCACTTCTCCAGGGTCGCTATCTTTACTTCTTTCCGTTACAAAATAGTTTAAATAGTCTATGCCGAAATCTTTTATTTCAGATATGCCATTCCATTTCGGTTTAGTGTATACTTCTTCTGTTTTGTCAAATAACACTGTCAACATTGGAAATAATGAAATCATTGCCAATGTTGAAAACAGTGCATAAAAGATGTTAGATATAATATTTAAAACTGCATATATCTTATAAGGCTTCGCAAAGCGAAGAATCTTTTTGAAATAGTTCATTAAGCTAAATTAAGCTCAGCAAGAATACTCTTGACTTTATTGTCAAGTTCTGCTGCCACTTTTTTATAATCTTCAGTTTTTTCTAATTTGGTATTTGTACTGATGTAGAATTTTACCTTTGGCTCTGTTCCACTTGGTCTTGCTGCTATTCTAGTTCCATCCTCGGTTTCGTAAATTAAAACGTTAGATTTTGGAATATCAATAGTTTTCTCTTCGCCAGTTAAAACGTTTTTAGCAATTGACGTGTTGTAGTCTTCAATCCACTTTACTTTAGAACCCGCAACAGATTCTACAGGGTTTTCCTTGAAATCTATCAACATTTGCTTAATTTCTTCAGCACCGCTAATTCCTTTTTTGGTAATAGAAACTAAATGTTCCTTGTAAAAGCCATAATCAACATAACATTGAATTAGGTCTTTGTAGAAAGAACTACCATTAGCTTTTGCTTGACTAGCAATTTCACATGCCAATAGGGTAGAGGTAACCGCATCTTTATCGCGTACAAAATCACCTACCATATAACCAAAGCTCTCTTCACCACCACCAATAAACTCAGAATCTGGAAAATCTTTGATCATTTTACCGATCCATTTAAACCCGGTAAGAGAAGTTTTAAACTCTACGCCGTATGCCTTGGCCATAGCTTCCATCATTGGGGTAGAAACTATAGTAGTCGCAATAAATTCATTGCCTTTAAATCCTATTTCTTTTTTCTTTTCTAAAAGGAATTTTGTCATTAAAACCATAGCTTGGTTTCCGTTAACAATTTCCATTTCACCATCAAGATTACGAACGGCAATACCTAAACGGTCACTATCTGGATCTGTACCCACAACCATATCTGCACCAATTTCTTCAGCTTTTTTAACCGCCATAGAAAGTGCTTCTGATTCCTCTGGGTTGGGAGATTTAACCGTAGGGAAATTTCCGTCAGGTTTAGCTTGTTCTTCAATGATAGTTACATTTTCATACCCACCACGTTTTAATACTTCTGGAATAGCGGTAATTGAAGTTCCGTGTAATGAGGTGAATACAATTTTAAAGTCATCTTTTCCAGCGGCATTAAAATTACCTGCTGCAACAGATTGGGATATAAAAGCTTCATCAACTTCTTTGTCTATTACTTCAATAAGGCTATCATTGGGGCTGAATTTTATATCTTCAAAATCAAGAGAATTGATTTCAGAAATAATTTCTCCATCTTGTGGTGGTACAATTTGTCCTCCGTCTGTCCAGTACACTTTGTAACCATTGTATTCTGGTGGATTATGTGATGCCGTTAATACGATACCCGCATGACAATTTAAATGTCTTACCGCGAACGAAAGTTCTGGGGTAGTACGTAAATCTGAAAATAAGTAAACTTTAATATTGTTGGCAGAAAAGACTTCTGCCACCGTTCTTGCAAGTGTGTCACTATTATGACGGCAATCAAAAGCGATAACTACTTTAATTTCCTCGCCTTTGTAGACTTTATTTAAATAGTTGCTAAGACCCTGTGTACTTTTACCTAAGGTATATTTATTAATACGGTTTGTGCCTACGCCCATAACGCCTCTCATACCACCGGTACCAAATTCCATATTTTTATAGAAACGGTCGTTCAGTTCTTCTTTGTCGTTAGCGATAAGGTGTTCAATTTCTTTTTTTACAGCTGGGTCGAAAAAATCGGTTAACCAGGTTTTAGCGGTATCAAGGATGTTATCCATTTGGTTTATAGTTTTATGTGCATTTAAGTTAGTAAGAATTTTACTATTCTAAAAGTGTTGTGTTTAATTCTTCTGAAACGATATATCTTTTTTCTTCTTTTTTAGAACGTATTAATATTTCCCCTATAAACCCTGCTAAGAACAACTGAGTTCCTATGACCATGGCTATCAGTGAAATATAAAATTGTGGGCGGTCTGTAATCAATCTTCCAAACTTGTTGATGAATAACTTATCTATACCTAAATAGATGGCGAATCCAAACCCGATTAAAAACATTAAAACGCCTAACGCGCCAAATAAGTGCATAGGTCGTTTACCAAATCTAGATACGAACCAAATGGTCAATAAATCTAGAAATCCATTAATGAAACGTTCCATTCCAAATTTTGTTTTACCGTATTTACGAGCTTGATGTTTTACGACCTTTTCTCCAATTTTAGAAAAACCTGCGTTTTTTGCAAGCACGGGTATATATCTATGCATTTCACCAGAGACTTCAATGTTTTTAACAACGTCTTTTGCGTATGCTTTTAAGCCACAATTAAAATCATGAAGTCGTACGCCAGATGTGCGTCTAGCTGCCCAATTAAATAGTTTTGATGGTGTGTTTTTAAAAATGATAGAGTCGTACCGTTTCTTTTTCCATCCAGAAACCAATTCATAGCCTTCATTGGTTATCATATGATATAACTCCGGAATTTCCTCAGGGTTATCTTGTAAATCGGCATCCATAGTAATAATAACATCTCCGCTTACGGCTTTAAAACCGGCATGTAATGCTTGTGATTTTCCGTAGTTACGTAAAAAATGGATTCCTTTTACCGAAGGATTTTGATTTGACAATTCTGAAATGATATTCCAAGAATTATCTGTACTACCATCATCAACGAACAGTATTTCATATGAAAAATGATTGGATTGCATTACAGATACAATCCAATCATGAAGTTCTTTAAGTGACTCTTCTTCGTTAAGTAAAGGAATTACTATTGATAATTGCATGCGCGACTTCTGGTATTGTCTCCAAAAATACTACAATTACTTAGCATTAATAAGCAGCTTCTTCTTTTTTCAAGATTAAACCACCTAAAAGGGAAATTATTAGCCCAAAAAATAAAGCACTGATTAAACTAATTGCAGCACTTAAAAATGGACCAGAAAAGTTTTCCATCATTTTGACAGCTGCGTCAATTTCATCTTGGGTCATACTAGGGTTCTTAGAAATCATTTCCGCTTTTTGGGCAGCCATCATATTAGTCATGAAATCAGGTTCAATAACATTTATAAATATCATTTGATAAATGATTCCTATAATTGCTCCAATCAAAGCAATACCTATTCCAACTTTTATTGCCTCGCTTATGGTCAGTAAATTGTTGTTCGCCTCTCTGAACTTGTAAATTCCAAATACAATTACACCTACCATTATGCTTATATTCACAGCAAATAGCGCAAGACTTTGTTCGTATTGTAAGCCTGCTACATATAGCATTACGGCAAAGGTGATGGTAAGTATACCTAATACTAAGCCGTATGTTCTTGCAAATTTTCCTGTTTTAGGTTGATTTTCTTCCATGATATATAATGATTATAGGTTGTTTTGTATATTAGTATGTTATTGAGATAATATGTTACAAAAGTGATAAAATTAAATTTTAATATTTTTTTTAGTTTTGTAATTGTCTGTTTGTAGAATTTCACTATTTTTGCAGCCTTAAAATGAGTGCCCGTCGGAATGGGTGCGTTAAAGTTTTTAAAATGAAAAAAGACATACACCCAGAAAATTATAGAATCGTGGCCTTTAAGGACATGTCTAACGAAGAGGTATTTTTAACAAAATCAACAGCGAATACTAAAGAGACTTTAGAAGTTGACGGAGTTGAGTATCCATTAGTTAAATTGGAAATTTCAAGAACTTCTCATCCTTTCTACACTGGTAAATCTAAATTATTGGATACAGCAGGTCGTATCGATAAGTTCAAGAACAAGTACAAGAAATTTGTTAAAGAAGAGAAAAAAGAAGAATAGTATTTTTATTTCTTCTAATAAATATAACGCCTTCGAAATTTTCGAAGGCGTTTCTTTTGCATTTAACTTTTAAATAAAGGAAGTTATCTATAATGTATAGATGCTTTAGGGTTATTTGTTAATTTTGAAAAAAAAAATCATCTTGTATGAACTTTATTCTTTTTGATGGTCCTCGTAGGAATCATCTTTTACCTTTTACATTTACGCGTCCCGTTTCTGAAATACGTATAGGTATAATGACCTTGAAAGAACGATGGGAAGCTTATTTAAAGGTCTCAGTAACTTCTTTAACTGAAGAATATTTGAGTATTAAGTATCCGGTTAAATTAGAAGATTCAAATATATTCATAGATGCTTCGGTTTTGCCGTCCGATAGTTTAATAAAAACAATTCATTCGTTAAAAAAGAATGAGGTAGTAAAGTCAGGTGATTTAATAATAGCTTATTCTAGTGCATCGGTTAAAAATTCTGATGAGTTAAGTAGTTTTACTGTTATAGAATTCAAAAATGATTTGGTTCAAATCAATAATACTTGGGATATTTTCGATAAAAATGCAGATATCTTACAGTCTGATTTCGATTTTATTACAAAAGGAAGAAAGAGTCAGCCAATTTCAGATACCAATAAATTAATACATCCAGAGCGTATATTCCTAGAAGAGGGAGCGAAGGTGGAATTTAGTATTTTAAATGCTACTGACGGACCTATTTACTTAGGAAAGAATGCTGAAATTTGGGAAGGTAGTCTTGTTCGTGGAGCTTTAGCGCTATGTGATAATGCTATAATTAAAATGGGAGGTAAGCTTTATGGTGCTACTACTATTGGACCTTATAGTAAAGTTTGTGGTGAAGTAAGTAATTCCGTCATTTTTGGATATTCAAGTAAGGGTCATGAAGGTTATTTAGGGAATGCCGTACTAGGAGAGTGGTGTAATATTGGCGCGGATTCCAATAATTCCAATCTTAAAAATAATTACGCTAAAGTCCGTTTGTGGGATTACGCAACAGAGCGTTTTGAGCCAACGGGATTGCAGTTTTGCGGACTTATGATGGGTGATCATAGTAAGACCGCTATTAATACCATGTTTAATACGGGAACGGTAATTGGGGTGAATTCCAATATATATGTTCCAGGATTTCCTAGAAATTTTGTTCCAAGTTTTAGCTGGGGCGGAGCGTCTGGGTTTACGGCATATCAGCCAGCAAAAGCATTTGATGCTGCTAAGGTGATGATGGCTAGAAGAGGGGTGGAGTTTAATGAAGTTGAAGCTGATATTCTAACCCACGTTTTCGAATTAACAAAGAAATGGAGAAAGTATTAAGTAGTTAAGTCTGAAATTCAGCGAATTGGAATTTTATGGCTGAGTTTAGTTTAATTATTTTTGCACATTCAAATAGATTATTTAGATGAAGAAGAAGGTGGCTTTTTACACTTTGGGGTGTAAGTTGAATTTTTCGGAAACTTCTACCATAGCCCGTAGTTTTGCAGATGAGGGGTTTGATAGGGTAGATTTTTCAGAAGAAGCGGATATGTATGTAATTAATACATGCTCTGTAACCGATAATGCCGATAAGAAATTTAAAACTATTGTAAAAAAAGCACAAAAGATAAATCCTGATGCTTTTGTAGCAGCTGTTGGTTGTTATGCACAATTAAAACCAGAAGAATTAGCTGATGTAGACGGAGTAGATTTGGTTTTAGGCGCAACGGAAAAATTTAAAATCACTGACTACATAAATGATTTAACCAAAAATGATCACGGCAAGGTTCATTCTTGTGAAATAGCCGATGCTGATTTTTACGTTGGTAGTTATGCTATTGGCGATAGAACAAGAGCTTTCTTGAAAGTTCAAGATGGGTGCGATTATAAATGTACCTATTGCACAATTCCGTTAGCACGTGGCATATCTAGAAGCGATACTTTAGAAAATGTTTTAAAAAATGCTGCGGATATTTCTGAGCAAGGAATTAAAGAAATTGTTTTAACCGGAGTAAATATAGGTGACTACGGTAAAGGTGAGTTTGGTAATAAAAAGCATGAGCATACTTTTTTAGAATTGGTTGAAGCATTAGATGACGTAGATGGTATTCATCGTTTGCGTATTTCATCTATAGAGCCAAATTTATTAAAGAATGAGACAATTGAGTTTGTTTCTCAAAGTAAAACTTTTGTACCCCATTTTCATATTCCTTTACAAAGTGGGAGTGATGATCTTCTAAAGTTGATGAAGCGTCGCTATATGACCAACCTTTATAAAGAAAGGGTTGAAAAGATTAGGGAGGTAATGCCAAATTGCTGTATTGGTGTTGATGTAATTGTGGGGTTTCCGGGAGAAACCGAGGAACATTTTCTAGAAACCTATCATTTTTTGAATGATTTAGATATTTCGTATTTACATGTCTTCACTTATTCAGAAAGAGATAATACGCCTGCTGCTACTATGGATGGTGTAGTACCTAATAAGGTAAGGAGTAAAAGGAGTAGAATGTTGCGTGGACTATCAGTAAAGAAAAGACGTGCATTCTATGAGAGTCAGCTTGGAAATGAATTAACGGTGTTATTTGAAGGGGAAAATAAAGAAGGGTATATTCACGGGTTTACCGAGAATTACGTAAAAGTGAAATCTCCATGGAATCCAGAATTGGTAAACACATTGCATGAAGTAAAGCTTACCGAGATTGATGCAGATGGGTTAGTGAGATTCGAATTTGTAAATGAAAAAATAGAAGCGTAAAAAAAGCCTTTCAATTGAAAGGCTTTTAAATTTTTTAGATTCGAATACCAATTGGTAACATCTCTTTGTACTGTCTTCTGTTTTTACGAAGAAATCCTGCTATATGAGGACTTGTTGGAACAACTCTAAGATTTCTTTCTTGAATAATACTTAGAACGGCTTTGATAAAGTTTTCTCTGAAATCTTCATCTGTAATTTCTTCTGGAACAACTAATTTGGTAAGGAATACCTTGCGTTCTTGAGAAGAATATTCAATTCTGGCTAAATGACCATCTACGGTAGTTTCGAATTGACGCAGAAAAGAGTTGTCATTAATGATAACATCGTTCATATAGATAATTTTAGTGTTGTTATTAGACAAAAAAATTACGATGTTCTCATATCGTAATTAGTCTTTAATAAATGCCGTACAGAATATAACTCATGTGAATACATGAGTTTTTCGCATTATCTTACAAAAGTAGTTAAAAAATACTTAATTTCCTAGTTTTTAATACGTTTCGTAACTATACTAGCTATTATGATTCATGTGTATTGTATGCCTGGTATGGCAGCAGGTCCTGCTATTTTTGAGTATATCAAACTTCCAGATGAAAGTTTTAAGCTTCATTTACTAGAATGGAATATTCCTACAAAGGGTATTTCGTTTAGTGAATATGCTAAACATATGTGTAGTAAAATACAGCATAAGAACGTGGTGTTGCTAGGGGTGTCATTGGGAGGGCTCCTAGTTCAAGAAATGACTAATTTCATTGATGTTAGAAAGGTGATAATTATTTCTAGCGTAAAAACAAGGTATGAGTTGCCAAAACGTATGTTGTTTGCAAGATATACGAGTGTTCATAAACTTCTTCCAACAGGTTTGGTCAATAATGTAGAATTACTTGCAAAGTATGCTTTTGGTGAAAGTGTAACCAAGCGTCTTTCGTTATATGAAAAGTATTTATCCGTAAGAGACAAAGGTTATATAGATTGGTCTATAAACGAGCTGGTAAATTGGAAGCAAGAGGTACCATGTGAGAGGTTAGTGCATATACATGGCGAAAAAGATACCGTTTTTCCTATAGAAAATATTAGTAACTGCATTCCTGTATCCAACGGCACCCATACCATGATCATACATAGGGCAAAGTGGTTTAACGAGAACTTGGCAACAATTATTTTGGAATAAAATAGTTCTATATATACCTTTGAAAGACAAGAAAGTTGATAGAAATAAAATAAAAGATAAAATTCATGAAGACTATTAAAAATATATTGATGTTGTTGGGTGTTGTATTTGTTGCGGGTACATTGATATTTGCTGTGGGAAATACGGATGGCGTTGCAAGTAATGACAAAGTGGTTGTAAATGATAGTGTTCAGAAAAATGTAGCTAAAGCTTATAAAATATCATCTATAGATATACCAGAGAACCTAAATTTTGCAGGAGAAGTTGTTCCTCAGTCAGATCCTGAAATATTGGAGCGTATAGATCGCGAATTTTTGGTAAATACGTATTGGCAATCTAATGCAGTTCTATTGATTAAAAGAGCAAATAAATTCTTTCCTATTATTGAGCCAATTTTAGCGAAAAATGGCATTCCAGATGATTTTAAGTATTTAGCTGTAGCAGAAAGCGGTTTAACAAATGTAGTTTCGCCAGCAGGTGCAACTGGTTTTTGGCAAATAATGCGAGAAACAGGTAGAGAGTATGGGTTAGAAGTGAACTCAAACGTAGACGAGCGTTACCATTTAGAAAAGTCTACAGAGGTAGCTTGTAAATATTTGAATAGATGGAAAAATAAATATGGTAGTTGGGCTTTAACTGCAGCAGCTTATAATGCAGGTCCTGGAGCTATTAATAAATACATGGGTATTCAGCAAGTAGATAATTACTGGGATTTGTTACTTGGTAGCGAAACCGGTAGATATGTATTTAGAATTATGGCAATTAAAGAAATCTTGTCCAATCCAGAAAAGTATGGTTTTCATATCGAAAAAGAAGATATGTACGAAGCGGTACCGACATTCAATGTTGAAATAGATAAACCAGTAAGTAATTTTGCCGATTTTGCACAAGAATATGAAATCAACTATAAAATTTTAAAGCGCCACAATCCTTGGTTGAGAGAGGCGCATTTAAATAATAATTCTCGTAAAAAGTATACTATAGAAATTCCTAATAAAGGATATTACAGAGAAACTAAATAGAATTATATTTTCTTCATTTGTTGTTGCATCATTTTAATTTGATCCGTCAACATATTATTTTTATCCAATTTCTTAGCCTCGTTTAGTAGCATAGTTGCTTCTCTCTTACGGCGTTTTTGCATTGATATACCTGCTAAGCTTAATTTAGCCATAGCAACATCATAATCCATCGTTAATCCAAGTTTAAGGGCTTTCTTAAAGTACTTCTCTGCTTGGGTCAAATTGGTTTGCGAAAAAATGATGCCGTGTAGGTAGTTGTAGTATCCTTGTTGTTTAACAGTTAATTCCGCTTCAGGATTTTTAATTTTATCTAGCCAATTTTTAGTACCGGTTAAATCTTGCTTTCTCATTTTTAAAAAAGCTAAAAGAATAATCTCGTTTCTAAAATAAAGAAAGATAAAAATTAAGGATAACAAGATTAAAAATATGCCATTTCCAATATTACCTTCTATAAATTGATACACAGAATAGGCGATTATGAGTCCGGCTATGATTAATTTTAAATTTTTATTGAACATATTTTAAGTTTATTAATCTAGTTGATGGTTAAAAAAGCTTTTTGGTTTTTATTGAAACCCTATTAAAATAAAGCGATTACAGCGCTAAATTTCAATTCGGGCAAAATTAATCAAAAGCTTCGTTTTGTGACGTACGGATTTATAAAAATATTTTTTTTCATAACCCTTGCTAAAGCAAAAACTCTTTGTATATTTGCGCCCAGTTTTACCCGTCCAATGAAAAGGGCAAATTTCAAAATTAATACAAAGCATTTAATTATATAGGCGATGAGCAAGAGAACGTTTCAACCATCAAAGAGAAAAAGAAAGAACAAACACGGTTTTCGTGAGCGTATGGCTTCCGTTAATGGAAGAAAAGTTCTTGCAAGAAGAAGAGCAAAAGGAAGAAAGAAATTAACTGTTTCCTCTGAACCAAGCCATAAAAAATAATGATTTCATTGTTTTAAAAATATTTAGGTGTTACTTTTCTGAAAGTAGCACCTTTTTTTTGTCCAATTCCCATATTAAATTGTTATAAAATGCCAAAAAGAAAAGATTTAAACTCCATTTTACTAATAGGATCAGGTCCTATTGTTATCGGTCAAGCATGTGAATTCGATTATGCAGGTAGTCAATCTCTACGTTCGTTACGTGAAGATGGTATAGAGACTATTTTAATTAATAGTAATCCTGCAACGATTATGACAGATCCTTCAATGGCTGATCATGTGTACTTAAAACCATTGACTACAAAATCAATTTTAGAGATTTTGAAAGCACACCCTCAGATTGACGCGGTTTTACCAACTATGGGAGGTCAGACGGCATTGAATCTTTGTATTGAAGCAGATAAAAAAGGAATTTGGGAAGATTTCGGTGTAGAGTTGATAGGTGTTGATATCGATGCTATTAACATTACTGAAGATAGAGAGCAATTTAGAGAACTAATGTTAAAAATAGGTGTTGGCATGGCACCACAGGCAACAGCGACATCTTTCTTAAAAGGTAAAGAAATAGCTCAAGAGTTTGGTTTTCCATTAGTAATACGAGCTTCATATACATTAGGAGGTGCAGGAGCGTCAATTGTTTATAAACCAGAAGATTTTGATGAGCAGTTGAGTTATGGTCTGGAGATTTCCCCAATTCATGAAGTGATGATCGATAAAGCCCTTATGGGGTGGAAAGAATATGAGTTAGAGCTTCTTAGGGATAAAAATGATAATGTTGTTATTATATGTGCTATTGAGAATATGGATCCAATGGGTATCCATACCGGAGACTCTATAACAGTTGCACCAGCAATGACCCTATCGGATAGGACTTACCAAAAAATGCGTGATATGGCTATACATATGATGCGTAGTATAGGTGATTTTGAAGGAGGATGTAATGTACAGTTTGCTGTTAGTCCGGACGAAGAAGAGAAAATTATAGCAATTGAAATAAACCCTAGAGTATCTAGATCATCGGCATTGGCTTCAAAAGCGACAGGTTATCCTATCGCAAAAGTAGCAACTAAATTAGCTATTGGTTATACGCTTGACGAGTTGGACAATCAAATTACAAAATCAACATCGGCATTATTTGAACCAACGTTAGATTATGTAATTGTAAAAATACCACGTTGGAACTTTGATAAATTTGAAGGTTCTGACCGCACTTTAGGTTTGCAGATGAAATCTGTGGGTGAAGTAATGGGTATAGGGCGTTCTTTTCAAGAAGCACTTCATAAAGCAACACAATCTTTAGAGATCAAACGTAATGGTTTAGGTGCCGATGGAAAAGGTTATAAGAATTACGAGCAAATCATTAGCAAGCTTACTGTACCAAGTTGGGATCGTGTTTTTGTTATTTATGATGCCATACAAATGGGAATTCCTTTAAGTCGCATACATGAAATCACCAAGATAGATATGTGGTTCTTAAAGCAATATGAAGAGCTTTACTTTTTGGAAAAAGAGATTTCTAAGTATACGATTGCCACACTTTCAAAAGACCTATTGTTAGAAGCAAAGCAAAAAGGTTTTGCAGATAGACAAATTGCCCATATGGTAGATTGTTACGAAAGTGAAGTGTATAATAAACGTACCGAGCTTAACATAAATAGAGTTTATAAATTGGTAGATACATGTGCTGCGGAATTTAAGGCAATGACACCATACTATTACTCTACTTTTGAAGAAGAAATAGAGAAACCTGATGGTACCCGTTATGTAGAAAATGATAGTATAGTAACAGATAAAAAGAAAATTGTAGTTCTTGGATCTGGACCAAACAGAATTGGTCAGGGTATTGAATTTGATTATTGCTGTGTACATGGTGTATTGGCAGCTGCTGAGTGTGGTTATGAGACTATTATGATTAACTGTAACCCAGAAACGGTTTCTACCGATTTTGATACCGCAGATAAATTATATTTTGAACCAGTTTTCTGGGAACATATTTATGATATTATACGCCATGAAAAACCAGAGGGGGTAATTGTTCAGTTAGGTGGGCAAACGGCTCTTAAGTTGGCTGAAAAGCTTTCTAAATATGGTGTTAAGATAATAGGAACTAGTTTTGAGGCATTAGATTTGGCGGAAGACAGAGGTAACTTTTCTGATCTTTTAAAGGAAAATAATATTCCTTTCCCTCAATTCGGTGTTGCAGAAACTGCAGATGAGGCACTGACGCTTTCAGATGAATTAGATTTTCCACTTTTAGTAAGACCGTCATACGTTTTAGGTGGTCAGGGAATGAAAATTGTAATTAATAAAGAGGAACTAGAGGAGCATGTTGTAGATCTTCTTAGAAAAATACCAAACAATAAGTTGTTGTTGGACCATTATTTGGATGGAGCAATTGAAGCGGAAGCTGATGCCATTTGCGACGGAGAAGATGTGTATATTATTGGTATTATGGAGCATATTGAACCTTGTGGAATTCACTCCGGAGATTCTAATGCAACTTTACCACCTTTTAATCTAGGTGAATTTGTAATGCAACAGATTAAAGATCATACTAAGAAAATTGCCTTAGCTCTAAACACCGTAGGTCTTATCAATATACAATTCGCTGTTAAAGATGATATCGTTTACATTATTGAAGCGAACCCTAGGGCATCTCGTACGGTTCCTTTTATAGCAAAGGCATACAAAGAACCTTATGTAAATTATGCGACTAAGGTGATGTTAGGTGAGAAGAAAGTTAAAGATTTTAATTTCAATCCTCAATTAGAAGGATTTGCAATTAAGCAACCGGTATTCTCTTTCAACAAATTTCCTAATGTAAATAAGAATTTAGGTCCTGAAATGAAAAGTACAGGAGAAAGCATTTTATTTATTGATAGCTTAAAAGATGATGAGTTTTATAACCTTTATGCTAGACGTAAAATGTACTTAAGTAAATAGTCCGATTATAGGACTGATGTTATAAGTAGGAGGGAAACTTTAAAGATATTAGAGTTTCCCTTCTGCGTATAATCTCCTTATTTCTTTTTTGTCAAATTTACCTACACTGGTCTTTGGTACTTCATCAATAAAGGTATAGTTCTCGGGAATTTGATAATTGGCAAAATCTTTAGTTAAATATTCTTTTAGTTCTTCAACAGATACATGATTATCAGTATCAGCTAAAACTAATGTAGCCAAAGGTCTTTCTGACCATTTTTTATCAGGTATGGCAATTACGGCAGCTTCTCTAATTTTTGGGTGAGACATTAAAGCTAATTCCAGAGCAACACTAGAAATCCATTCACCACCACTTTTAATCAAATCTTTTGTTCGATCGGTTATTTCCATATATCCATTTTCATCAATAGTACTGACATCACCTGTTCTAAACCAACCGTCTTTAGTGAAATTGTCTCTGCTATTGGTCTTAAAGTAAGACTTAATAACCCAGGCACCTTTTACCTGTAATTCTCCCATCGTTTTACCATCTCGTGTTGCTACTTTTCCGTCATCGCCAACAATGCGCATTTCTATACCTGGAAATTCAATTCCCTGTTTGGCTCGTATTTTAATTTGCTCTTTTTCATTTAGGCTTTCATGTTTTTTCTGAAGTCTACTGGCGGTGCCAAGTGGAGAGGTTTCTGTCATACCCCAGGCTTGAACCCCTTTTATACCAAAATCCTTTTCAAAGTTTTCTATAAGACTTGCCGATAATGCTGAGCCACCAACTAAATATTCTTCTAAAGCCAATTTCTTCTTTGGCGGATTTTTTTTCATTTCCTCATAAACACCTCTCCAAATAGATGGTACGCCGTTGGCCTTATTTATATTCTCGCTTTCTAGAATTCTAATAATAGCATCTGGTCTTAAGTGTAAAGAGGGCATGACCATATCTGAACCTGTTAAAAGACACATGTAAGGAAAACCCCAAGCCATGACATGAAATTGAGGAACAATGAGTAGTATAATATCCCTGTTGCTATAATTGCCCGCATTTGGTGTGAGAATTGTCATTGCGTGTAAATAGGTAGATCTGTGGGAGTATAGCACGCCTTTAGGCATGCCAGTGGTACCACTGGTATAGCACATACCGCTGGCATCATTTTCATTTAGTTCAGGCCATTCTATAGATTCCAATTGCTCTCCAATTAAATCTTCATAATGTATAATATTTGGTAGGGTTGTAGTAAAACCTTTTGGGGCGTTGATGATTATGAACTTTTCAACGGTCTCTAATTTAGGTGCAATTTTTTCTAAAAGGGGAACCAAGGTAGCATCAAGAAAAATGACCTTATCTTCAGAATGATTGATGATAAATTCTGTTTGTTGAGATGATAATCTGATATTGATTGTATGACAGACGGCACCAATACCAGGAATTCCATAATACAGTTCCACGTGTTGATAGTGGTTCCAAGCAAAAGTGCCTACCATATCGCCTTTAGTGATACCGAGTTTATTCCTCAATGCATTGGCAAGCTGGCAGCAGCGTTTGTATAACTGACCGTAGGTGTATTCATGCCGGCTTCCATCTGGTAGATAAGAGATTAATTTTTTGTCAGGAAAAGCACTCCTTGCATAATTTAATATGGTAGTGGTGGTTAGTGGGTAATCCATTATTAATCCGTTCATAAAAGCATGCTTTAAGTTATAATAATTGCTTGACCAATAAATTTAATGAATTTAAAATGAGAAATCGTCACAATTTTAACATTATAAGTAGTGAATATATTATGGTTCGCTCATAATGTGGCGTATACTCTTTTAGATTAAAAAAATAATTTTATCAGATAATCCATAACTACTATTTATCTGTAAACTTGTTTCGAAGAAATAAATTTCTAGAGATTGAAAAAAGTAGTATTCATTGTAGTCCTTTTATTATCGGTATTCTTGGGATTGACCTATTGGTCATTATCTAGTACTGATAGAATATTTGATACTTGTGAAATTATAGGTGCTGCTGATGTTAATGAAATTGATTTTAAAAAATATGACTCTGTACTAGTTGCGGCAAGTACTTTATATGAAGGTAATAGTCTAAAAAACGTAATGCAGGGCGAGCAGTATAGAAAGGCATGGTCTGCACCTGTTAGCGTTCCTATTTTGTACTTAAATGATATGTCTGGTAATGTAAAGGTTTTGGAAGAAGGTGGCGGTAAACAAACGCACTCTTTAAAACTGCAAAAGGATGATGGTACTTTAATGACATTGCGTAGTGTCTCTAAAGACCCTTCGCCTTTAGTGCCAAAAGTAGCTAAGACATTGGGTATAGAAAATATTGTTGTGGATGGTATTTCTGCACAACACCCTTATGCTGCATTGGTGGTAGCAAAACTTTCGGAAAAAGCAAAAATTCTAAACACAAATCCAAAGTTGGTATTTGTGCCAAAGCAGGAGCAGTTATCAGATTATAATGCTAAATATGGGAACCGACTTTTTCTCTTAGAATATGAAACCAAGGGAAATGCAAACTGGTTGAACATTAAAAATGTTGATTTTTTAATGGATACAGAAGAGTTACAGGAGTTGAAAATTAAGTATCCGAACAGAGTTAGTATTAATGTAAGTTCTTTGGTTAGAGCACGTTTATTTGATTTGTTGATAGGTGATTGGGATCGTCATGCCAAGCAATGGGGTTGGGCAATAGAGCATGTTGGGGATTCTATAAATGCAATTCCGTTACCATGTGATCGAGATAATGCCTTTTTTAATTTAGAAGGTGTTTTACCAACTATAATTTCTAATAACGCATTTCTGCCAGAAGTGCAATCTTTTGAAAAAGAAATCGATTTTTTGTCCGGTCTTATTTCTCCATTTGATATTTATTTTATGCGAGATATTCCACAATCTGTATTTGAAGAAGAGGCTAAAAAATTACAGCAATTATTAACTGATGAGGCTATAGCGTCATCTTTCTCTGTATGGCCAGATGAGATTTATAAATTGGATGGAAAAGAACTCATTACTAAAATTAAAAGCAGACGAGACCATCTTATAGACTATGCTATTTTATTTCAACAAGATTTAGTAAAAAGTGGAGTATTGACCAAAGCTTTAAAAGGGTCTGAAGATGGGAAGATGACCGAAGCTCAAATGACATGTTTTAATTGTATTGGAGAGTAGTCTTCGCGTAAAATTTTAAAAAGCAACAAACTTGAAGTTATGAATGAAACTACCGTAGTAGCATCTGAAAAATATATAAAAAATTTGTTGTCTGAACAGATGAATAAGAACTTTCTATTTCATAGTCAGGGGTATGCAAATAAAACCGTCAACAAAGCCAAAAAGGTATTGGAATTTTCAACTGATGAAAGTATAAATGCAAATAATGTACTTTTGGCAATATGGTTTCTTCATTCAGGTTATGCTATAGATTACGATAATTATATTCAAGAAAGTATACATTTGGCTACTACTTTTTTGAAGGAAAAAAAATGTGTACAAAAAGATATTGATGTTGTAGTTCAATTAATAGAAAGTGCATGGAAAAATGATAAACCTATCAATGATGCCGAAGCAATTGTAAAGGATGTATGTACCTGGTTTTACGCATCTGAAGATTTTGAAGAGCTGCTTCAATTATTGCGACTGGAATTGGAGAATTTTAATGACAACAATCCTGATTTATATACATGGAGATTAAATTATTTAGAAAAGCTTAGAATAGAGCATCGATATTATACCGACTTTGCGAAGGAAAATTGGCAAGAGCAGAAAGAAGAAAATATCTTATCGTTAATATCTAGATTACAGAAAGCTGAAAAAACAGAAAAAAAAGAAATTTTAAAGGCTAGGTTAAAAGATGAGAGTCCGCAAAGGGCTATTCAATCCTTATATCGTATAGAGCTTAGAAATCATATTAAATTGAGTGATATTGCAGATACCAAGGCGAATATTCTATTGTCTGTAAATGCAATTATCATTTCTTTGTTATTGGCAAATTTGATACCAAAATTGGATTCCCCTTCAAATTCATATCTCATTTATCCAACGGTAATATTTGTTCTATTTAGCATCGCTTCAATGATTATGTCAGTACTGGCAACAAGACCAAAGGTGGATAATACAAATGTTGTAGTAGATGAAATTAAGAAGAAGGATACCAATTTCTTGTTCTTCGGAAATTTTCATACTATGGAGCTGGCAGACTTTAAATCGAAACTAAGAGATATTATAAAAAATAAAGAATCTATTTATGATTCTTTGAGTATGGATTTGTATTATCTGGGGAAAGTATTGCAAGAGAAATATAGGTTATTACGGTGGACGTATACCGTATTTCTAATTGGTGTAATTTTATCTGTTATAGCATTTGGCTTTGCACTAAAATATTACGGTATGGAAGATGAACTTTTAGATGCTGTAACACCTCTGCCAAAATAACCGATTTATTCCTAATTGTACCAAACTGCGTATCTTTTGCGGCGAAGCTCAAGCGCCAGCTGCTCTTCCATTTTTAATGCTTCAGCTCTTGATTTTATAGGGTCTAGGTGATTAAATAGGCTACCCCTTAAATATAAACCGTACTTCTGTACAATTTTAGAAGAAATGTTGTGCCCTTTTTTGCTTAAAGTACCGTTCTTATGTTGGTTAAAACGTTCTTTTGGTGTTTTACTGGTCATACCAACATATAAACATTCTAATACTCCGTTGAACTGCGGATTAGCTTCCCGAAATTTTTTGTTTTCGGTGAACACTTTTTTAGACAATTCAATAATATAAATAGAATACATGTAGGTTAGTGTGATAATAAGACTTTAGTTCTGTTTAGTAGTAAAAGCTATTCTTCGATAATCTCAATTCCATCCGTAGTAAAAGAAAAGGCTTGAGCACCTAAACCGCCAACCATTACAGCTTGAAACAATGGGTTCAATCGTTTTTTGGAATACCAATCAATTAAAAAATTAGCGCCACTACCACCAGAAGTATCTTGTTGTTCAATAACATAATCTATAGATTCCATTGGGGTTAGGTAAATAGGGGAGTCAATATAACTTCGTACCAAATCACCTTCCGTATTGTAATAGTCAATTTTACTAACGAACAAACTATCCTTTAAGCTGGTATTTCTAATGCTCAAAGTAGCGGTAAGCAAGGTTCTTGAATCTCTGGTCTGATTGTAAATATCAGAATATATAGGAACATACACTTGCCTGGTAAGAGAATCATTTAAAGTAGCATTTGCCGTTCTGTCTAAAGTATGATTATCCAGTATTTCTACAGGAACCTCTTCTTTAGATTTTTGCTTACAAGATAGTATTGTAGTTGTGAAAACAGCTAAAAGGCAAATGCTACTAAAAGATATATGTAATTTTTTCAAATGATGTTATTTAATCTTCCCATTCTGTATGAAAAATACCTTCACGATCCAAACGCTCATAAGTATGAGATCCAAAGTAATCTCGTTGCGCTTGAATTAGGTTTAATGGTAATTTACTTGATGTATACGCATCAAAATAGGTAAGTGAATTTGATAGGCCAGGTAACGGAATACCGTTTTTAGCCCCAAATGCAACCAATTCTCTTGCAGCACCTACCGTTTCTTTTACGTTATCTACAAAATTTGGAGAAAGTAATAGATTTGACAATGTAGGTTCAGCTTTGAATGCCTCTGTAATATCTGCTAATAAACCGGCACGTATAATACAACCTGCTCTCCATATTTTAGCGATTTCAGAAATATCTAAGTCGTAACCATACTCTCTAGAGGCATCTGCTAATTGGTGCAGACCTTGAGAATAGGTGATTATAAACGAGAAGTATAATGCCTTTTCTGTTAGAACTTCTAACTTCTCCTTATCCATATGCACTACAGTTGGTCTGTCATATAAAGCGTCGGCCTTAATTCTTTCGTCTTTTAAAGCGGAAAGTTCACGCATACTAACAGCCACATCTATCGACGGTACAGGAATACCGAGGTCCATTGCATTTTGGCTTGTCCATTTACCGGTTCCTTTTTGTTTTGCTTTATCTAATATCTGATCAACTAAGCTACCATCTGTTAAATCATCTTTTTGTTCGAAAATTTCAGAAGTAATTTCAACTAAGAAAGATTGTAATCTTCCTGAATTCCATTTTGCAAAAGTGCTATGTAATTCATCATTATTATAATCTCCTCCTTTTTTAAGAACATCATAAATTTCAGAAGTCAACTGCATTAATCCGTATTCTATACCATTGTGAACCATTTTTACGTAGTTACCGGCAGATTTTGGACCTAAATAAGCAACACATGGTTCGCCGTTATATTTAGCGGATACAGCTTCAAAAATTGGTTTAATATGCTCGTAAGCAGATTTTGAACCACCTGGCATAATACTAGGGCCTTTACGGGCACCTTTTGCACCACCAGAAACTCCTGCGCCAAAAAAGTTAATTCCTTTTTCTTGCAAATAAGATTCTCTTCTGTCGGTATCGGTAAAGAAAGAATTTCCACCATCAATAATAATATCTCCTTTATCGATATGTGGTAATAGTGATTCTATAACTCCGTCAACAATTTTACCAGCAGGTACCAAAAGCATTATTTTACGTGGTTGCTTAAGGTTTTTTACGAATGTTTTTATGTTGCTAGATGCACTAACTTTGTCTACATCTCCTCCTAAGGTCTTTAAAGCCTCTACTTTCTCATCATCTAAATCATATCCGTAGGCAGAAAATCCGTTGTCGGCAACATTGAGAATAAAATTTTGTCCCATTACTCCAAGACCTACTAAACCAAAATCGTACATAAATTGAATGTTTTATAATTAGAATACATCAAAATGTTACAATTTTTAATTATTTATTGTTAGTAACATAATGTGAACCAAAAATAATTTAAAATATTGACTTTAAATCCAAATTGTATCTTAATAACGCCCGATAATGGCTTACTTTTTAAGATATTTGAAGAATAAAGAATATCAACCTATAATGAAAAAGACAGAAAATCATATGCTCGTAATCTTTGGGGCATCTGGAGATTTAACGGCAAGAAAACTTATACCGGCTATATTTAATTTATATAAGGGAAATGACTTACCTGATAATTTTGTGGTGTTGGGTGTAAGTAGGAGTGATTTAGGCGATTTAAAATTTAGGAATAAGGTGGTTTTAGAAAGCCCTTATTTGGAAAAGGAGCGTGAAGAATTTGATGCGGATTATATTCAGAAGTTTGCTGATAAGCTTTTTTATGAAGATTTGGGTTCGGATTACGATATATCGTACGAGCGTTTAGAAAAGCGTATTTCAGATTTAGATCAAAAATATGGTACGCAAGGCAACCACATGTTTTACTTGTCTACACCACCAAGTTTATATGAACCGATAGCAAAAAATTTGTCTGATCAGGGTCTAAATGATGAAACTACCGGTTGGAGAAGAATTATTGTCGAAAAACCATTCGGTTATAGCTTAGAATCAGCTAAAGAACTAAATGATGGTTTGCACACCTATTTTGAAGAGGGTCAGATATTTAGGATCGATCATTATTTAGGAAAAGAAACAGTTCAGAATTTATTGGTAACTCGTTTTGCCAACAGCATTTTTGAGCCACTTTGGAATAGAAATTATATTCACCATGTAGAAATTACAAATGCTGAAAGTGTAGGTGTTGAAAAAAGGGGTGGATACTATGATAAATCTGGAGCATTAAGAGATATGTTTCAGAGTCATTTATTGCAGATTGTTGCGCTAATCGTAATGGAGCCTCCGTTAAGTGCTGATGCAGAAGAAATTCGTAATGAGAAATTGAAGGCATTGAAGTCCCTCAAGATAATGAACGATGAAAAGACACTTTATGAAAATACCATTAGAGCTCAATATGTAGCTTCTAAAATAGAAGGTAAAGAAGTAAAAGGATACCGCGAAGAAGACGGAGTCGATAAAAATTCAACCACAGAAACCTTTGCGGCAGTTAAGTTCTTTGTAGATAATTGGCGTTGGGCAGATGTTCCTTTTTATGTGAGAACGGCAAAACGCATGCCTACTAAAGTAACCGAGGTGGTCATACATTTTAAAACACCGCATCATCAAATTTTTAAAGAATCTGGTATCAGCAATAAGGATAACAAGTTGGTCATTCGTATTCAACCAGATGAAGGTATTTTAATTAAGTTCGGAGTAAAAGTTCCGGGGCAGGGGTTTGAGGTTGAGCGAGCGAATATGGATTTCTATTATTCTAGTTTAACAGAAACAAATGTAATGGAAGCTTATGAGCGTTTGTTGTTAGATGCAATGCAAGGCGATACTACTTTATATGCAAGAGCAGATGAAGTAGAGGCTGCTTGGGCATTTGTTGATCCAATTTTAGATTATTGGAATAACGGTAAGGATGTTAAAATGTACGGTTATGCGGCCGGAGTTTGGGGACCAGAGAATGCAAATGAGCTTATTGAAGGTGTAGGCGAGTGGAGAAACCCTTGCGAGAATTTGGCAGATGAATCTGGTTACTGTGTAATTTGCTAGTTGTTGGAAAGTTAATTAAAGTATTTAGTTAAGATGGAATTAAAAGTTTATCAAAATAAAGTAAAGGTTGCTGAAGACTTTTCTAAGTATTTGATTGAAAAATCGGGTACTCAGAAAGATTTTCATATTGCCTTATCAGGTGGCAGTACCCCTAAAATTGTATTTGATGTTCTAGCGCAGGAATTTGCTGATGATGTAGATTGGAAGAACATTCATTTATATTGGGGAGACGAAAGATGTGTAGCACCTACCGATGATGAAAGTAACTATAAAATGACCGTTGAGCACCTTATTTCTAAGGTAGATATACCAGAAGAAAATATACATAGAATAAAAGGTGAAGATGATCCAAAAACGGAAGCTAAGCGTTATGGCGAGCTATTGGATAAAGAATTGCCAAAAGAATTAGGTCTACCTCAATTCGATTTAGTGATTCTTGGTATGGGAGACGATGGGCACACGGCATCAATATTTCCTCATGAAATTAATCTTTGGGTTTCTCCAGATAATTGTGAGGCTGGCCATTCACCCAGAATCCGGTCAAAGACGCGTATCTCTTACTGGTAGAATCATAAACAATGCTAAAACTGTTGCTTTCTTGGTAACAGGGGAAAGTAAGGCTGAAAAAGTGAAAATAATAGTGGATAGGGAAGAAGGATATTTAGATTATCCGGCAAGTCACGTAGCACCTAAAACAAAAGACTTGGTCTGGTTTTTAGATGCTGCCGCGGCAAAGCTTCTTACTTCATTTCAATCTTGATATTTTCAGATTCCAATTCCTTAATGTATTCTTCTGAATTAAAGGATTTAGATTCAAATTTGGTATCTCTTTCTTGAGCCTCTAGCTTACGGTATTTACTACGAGCAAATCTTCTAATACCTTGGTCGTCAGAAATAATTAAACCTGGTACGGGAACATTTCTACCATCTGTTCCCTTTGCTACCATGGTAAAGTACGACGAGTTACAATGCTTTTTAGTGCCAGATGTAATATTCTCTGATTCTACACGAACACCAACTACCATAGAAGTTCTACCCGTATAGTTTATACTAGCTTTCAAGGTTACTAGTTCGCCAACTTCAATAGGGTTTAAAAAGTTTACTCGGTTAACGGAAGCGGTTACACAATACTGTTGAGAGTGTTTAGAAGCACATGCAAAGGCAATTTGATCCATTAGGTTCAATATATACCCGCCATGCACTTTTCCTCCAAAATTGGAGTGGGAAGGTAGCATTAACTCTGTAATAGAAACTCTAGACGCTTTTACACTTTTAAATTTTTCCATGGTCTTTCTATTTCTTTCTTAATTTCTAAAATGAGGTGATTTTTCTGCATGTACCTCGGTAACAAAGTATTTAGTGTCACCCAGCCAAAAGAAAGTTGCATAACGTTCTACGTAACTTACTTTAACATATTGACCTTGATATTCCTGTAACTTTTCAATTACATCTTTGTCTTTATCCAATACTGAAAAAGAGAATATTTGAGCGCCTGAAATACCTTGGCTTATTTCGCCTTCCCAAGTTTTAGCTATAACTCCTTTACGGCTTATTTTAATAAGTTCTCCTGAACGTACACCTTCACTAAAGGTAACAAAGTATATAAAGGCATAATACAGCGCACCGATAACTACTACGCTTAATAAAAGTAATGATACTATCTTTTTCATGTGTTTAGTTTTAATATATAATTAATGGATGGTTTTATAATTTTAATTTAGGTTCTTCTTCGAAATCGTCATTTTCAACGGCACGTTTAATTAGAGATTCCGGAATGGATTTTTTCGCTTTCGCACCCATTTTTTTAAGCTTTTCTATACTAGTGATAATATTACCGCGCCCATCGACCAATTTGTTCATTGCGCCACGGTATTCATCCTTAGCATCATCCATTTTTTTGCCTACTTTCATTAAGTCGCCAACAAAGCCTTCGAATTTATCATAAAGAGCACCAGCTTGCCGCGCTATTTCAATAGCATTTCGTTGTTGCTTCTCATTATTCCACATACTATCAATTGTGCGCAATGTAGCAAGAAGTGTTGAAGGAGTAACAATAATAATATTCTGCTCAAAAGCTTTATTGTATAAAGAACTATCTTGATTGATGGCAATTGCAAATGCAGGTTCAATGGGTACGAACATTAAAACAAAATCCGGACTCTCCATTTCATATAAATCTTCATATTTTTTGGCGGATAGTTGATCTACATGCCTTCTTAATGAGTTTAGGTGGTCTTTTAAATACTTCTCTTTAAAATCATCTTCAGCATTTACATAACGCTCGTAATCGGTTAAGGATACTTTAGAATCCACCACCATTTTTTTGCCATCTGGTAAGTTTATGATAACATCTGGCAATACACGGCTACCATCTTCACGAGTAAAACTTTGTTGCACGTTGTATTCGCGGTCCTTTTCCAAACCCGATTTCTCTAATACGCGCTCCAATACAAGCTCGCCCCAATTGCCTTGCATTTTACTG
The DNA here is from genome assembly GCF_044597005.1 of Maribacter sp. R86514. NCBI lineage: Bacteria > Pseudomonadati > Bacteroidota > Flavobacteriia > Flavobacteriales > Flavobacteriaceae > Maribacter > Maribacter sp. R86514. Next base: position 781,678 of record NZ_CP138999.1, read on the forward strand.
TCACCTTTTAATGCTTTAGTCAGGTTCTCTGCTTCTTGAGTAATTTTTATATTCTGGGTCTGTAGATTAAGTAACTGCTCTTTTAAGGCAGAATGGATACTGATGTTTTCTTTTTGACTTTCTTCAACCTTCTTTTCAAAAAGAAGAATTTTTTCATTTAATGGAGTAAGAATGTCTTTGATGTTTTTCTCGTTTCGTTCTGTAAATTTTAAGCTTTTTTCTTCCAGTATTTTATTGGCAAGATTTTCGAATTCCTTAGTGAATTTCTCTTGAAGCTTTTCAACTTCCTCTTTCTGCTCTCTATTCTTAAGCTGTAAATTTTCTATATCCGATTGATAACGAACTATTTGGTTGCCTAACTGTTCTTTGTCTGACTGTAGTTGTACTTTTTGTGTCTCGCTATCTTTTAATCTATCTTGAAAAACAGAAAGGTTATTGAGCATTTGCTGCTCTCTTTCTTCTAATGTGCTTTGCCTAGATTTTGTTTTTAAAAGCTGAATATAATTACCTAAAAAATATCCAATGGCAAGGCAGAGGATACCGATGATCAAGTAAATATAAATTTCGTTCATTAATGTATTGGAATATTCTCAGGTAAAGATACTTGTTTGGGCAGTAAAGATTAAAAGAGGTGGTCTGTTTTTAATTAACATACCTAATTGAATTTCTTATAAATGATGAAATAACTACTTTTTAATTCTAAAAGAACCGGTATTTGCATCAAAAGAAATGGTGTCTTTAGGAAATAGGGTATCAAAATTTTTGTTCTCTATTAATTTACAAGGCTCATCAAATGCATTTTCTCTTCCGTCTAAAATCAACATTTTGTCACATAATTGAATAGCAAGTTCAATTTCATGACTTGTGAATAATATTACTTTATTGGTTTTATGGGCAATAGTTTTTAACAGCTTTAAAATTTGAACTTTGTGGTATAAATCTAAGTGAGTAGTGGGCTCGTCTAACAAAATAATATCGGTATTTTGAATTAAAGCTCTGGCTATAAGTACACGTTGCAACTGTCCGTCACTCAGTTGAAAACATTTTTTATCTAGAAAAGGTTCTAATTCTAAAAGGTCAATACTGTTATTTATGATAGAAATATCATCGTCGGTCAATTTACCTAGCCAATTGGTGTATGGTTGTCTGCCTAAAGCCAATAGCTCATAAATAGATAAATTTTTTGATGCAATAGATTCGGTAAGAACTACACTTATTTTAGATGCTAATTGTATTTCATTATAAGTAGATAAATCTTTTCCCTCAATTAATATAGAACCGGAAATTTTTGGTTGAAAATTGCCTAAAGTGCGTAATAAAGTAGATTTTCCAATTCCGTTGATACCAACAATAGCCGCTAGTTCTCCTTTAATCAATTCAAAAGAAATGTTGGAAACAATAACTTTGTCATCATACCCAACGGTTAATTGATTGATTGAAAGTGTGCTATGTTTTGTGCTTGTAGTGATGATGTCAGTTTAAAGTTAGAATATCATTTTTCTTTTACGAACCAATAACCAAATTACCACCGGAGCTCCAAAAATACTAGTAATGGCATTTATTGGTAAAACACTCACCGAGCCAGGTAGTTGAGCAATGGTGTCGCATAGTAACATTAAAATGGCGCCACAGCAAAGTACGGCAGGAATTTGAATTTTATGATCTGTAGTATTAAATATTTGTTTGCTAATATGTGGCACGGCTAAGCCTACAAAGGCAATAGGTCCGGCAAAGGCGGTAATAGATCCTGCGAGTAACCCTGTAGCTACTATGATGATGTACCGCGATTTTTTCAACCCTATCCCTAGACTCTTGGCATAATTTTCACCAAGTAAAAAAGCATTTAGTGGTTTTATGGATATGATGCTGAGAAAAATACCTGTTATCGCACAGAGCGCAATTATCAATAATTGCATCCATGATAAATTACCTAGGCTGCCAAAAGACCAAAAAATGTATTGTTGCAATTTTTCAGCTTTAGAGAAATAAGAAAGTACGCTAACAATAGCAGCGGTAATACTGCCAAACATAAGCCCTATAATCAGTAAAGCCATGGTATCTTTTACTTTTGCCGCAACCACAAGCACTAATGATAATACCAAAAAGCTACCAAGACTAGATGCAATCGCCAAGGAAATATCATTGAAGGTTGAAAAGGTGAATACGCCAGAAAACAGCGATGTCCCCATAATTAATAGGGCGGCACCCAGGCTAGCACCAGAACTAATACCAAGTACATAGGGTCCGGCTAAAGGATTTCTAAAGAGGGTTTGCATTAACAATCCGCTAAGTGAGAGACCGCCACCGACCAATATGGCTGTTATGGCTTTTGGTAGTCTATATTCCCAAATGATATAATAAGAAGAATCTTCAGTAACCGTTCCAAATAATGCTTGTATTGTCTTAATAAACGAAATGTTTACAGAGCCCAAACATATATTGATAACAAAGCATAAAAGCAATACTACCAGCAAGGTTATAAAATGAAAGCTATATGTATATTGTTTTGACAATTAAAGCAGTGGTTTAAAAAAATAGGGTACATAATCGGGTAATAATCCAGGGTGTAAAATATGGATTAAATCTTTTAATACAAGGTCTGGTCTCTGTGGGGCTAATTCATAATAAAAAGTTCCACCAGTTTCACCTTTTGTATTTGCGGTTGTAAATACTTTTTTATTCTTAAATGCATCAAACTGTGTATAATGCTGACTTGATGCTTCCATTTCTTTGTAAGTGGCTAATTGTGCAGGTCCGATCCAGTAGTCGGCATGTTTACCCACATCAAGAACACTCTCCCAGCTTAAAGAAAGACTTCCGTTTTCATCTGTAGCGCTCCAAAGGTAATCTGCATTGGCATCTTTTAGAAAATTCGCAGCCCAGCTTTTTCCGCCAGGTAAATACCAGATATCATTGAACATGGCTCCGCTCAAAACCGTAGGCTTATTTTCAACTTCAGCAGCTAGTTTTTTTGTTTCTAGGTAAGAAGTTTCAATTTTATTAAAAATAATATCGGCTTTTTTGGTTTTATTAAAAAAAGGAGCAAAGAATTTGATCCATTCCGCTTTTCCTAAGGGCGTTTCTTCTACCCAATCGCCGTTATATATTACCGGAATATGAGCACGTTGTATAGTTTCATAGGTGCTGTTACCGTCATTGATTGCAAAGCCGAAGATCAAGTCTGGCTGCAGTGCAAGAACAGCTTCGGTATTTAAACTTTCATTGATGCCTAATTCTTTTATTTTTCCGGCATCAATTAATTTTCGTGCAGCTAAAGAAGAAATGTACTTGGTATCTGGAAAGCCAATAAGTTGATGTAAAACTCCCAATTCCTCTAAAGCTGGAATATGAGTTGTAGAGGTCACCACAATATGTTCTACAGGAGTTGCAATTATGGCATCATAATCATTTTTGTTTAAGGTGATGCTTGCTTGTATTTCTTTAGGAACCAAAGCATATGTGTGTGTAGTCTCTGCATTTGCCCAAGGTTTTAAGACCTTAATGATAGTAATACCATTGCTTTGGGTTTCAATTTTAAAACCATTGGCATATTCTATAGAAGTACTGCTATCATTGGCATTATTGAAAATTGTTTCTTTTTTCTTCTGCTTGCATCCGCATAAAAAAAGAAGGGAACCTATAAAAAGTAAGCTTTTAAACATAGTGGTAGTTCGTCTATTTTTCAAAAGTAGTATTATAAAAGTTTACGTGGAAAGATTAAACTAAATGTTTACTTTCGCCGTGAATTTTGGTTCTCGTTACTTTTTGTAATGAGATTAAAAGGGAATCTAGTGAAAATCTAGAGCTGTTCCCGCAACTGTAAGTTTATTTCGAACCTATCTATTGGCAAATAGATTTTGTTTGATACTTCTTTTTAAGAAGGTACTATTTTCTTCAAAGTCACTTTGGGATCCAAACGGGTTTGGAAAACATGGGAAGGCAGAATAGTATTAAACAAGTCAGGAGACCTGCCTTATTCAAACGAACATTGTTAAACTTTCGGGATAAAGGTTTGCGTATGGGTACAGACATACTACGCTCCCGTTTATGAATTTAAACGAATGAAAAATTATTTATTGTGGCCTGCGGTCACTGTATTGTTATGTGCAAAGGTAGGAGCACAGCAAGAGCAAGATTCTACAAAAACGTTACAATTAGATGAGGTTGTCGTTAGTGATTCGCGTTTTGAATTAAAGCGTGAAAATTCGGGTAAGACCGTAATTACCATTTCTCAAAAAGAATTGGAACAAAATCAGGGACGTACAGTTGCTGAAATTATCAACACTAAAAGCGGAATTGAAATTAACGGTACCAGAAGTTATGCTGGTCAGAACCTTTCGGCCTTTGTTAGGGGTGGTAATAATCGTCAAGTACTAATTATTATCGATGGTATTCAAGTATCTGATCCATCGAGCACAAGTGCAGAGTATGATTTAAGATTATTGAACGCTGCTCAAATTGAAAGTATTGAAATTTTAAAAGGCGCAGCGAGCACGCTTTATGGAAATTCAGCAGCAACGGCAGTAATTAATATTACGACGAAGAAAGCGAAGAAAGAAGGTCTTGCACTTGATGTTATTTCAAGTTTTGGAACCAACCAAACGGAAGATGATCAGAATTATAATATTTCTGATATTTCGAATACGGTAAACTTAACAGCTAAGCATGGAAAATTATCAGTTTTAGCATCTGGAGGACATCAATTTACAGATGGATTATCGGCTGCAATAGGTAGGGAGTCAGACGAACTTTCTAGAATAGATGGTAACTTAAAAGTAGGGTATCAATTTTCTCAACGCTTTGAGATAAACGCAACGGCCTTCTATAATAAATTGAATAGCGATTTTGATAACGGTTTTCCTATTGAAGATGCTGATTACTATTTTACAAGTGAGCAGTCGCGTTTTGGGTTAAGTTCTAAATTTGGGTATGAAAACGGAAGTATTAATGTAAATACAGCATATAATCAGATTACGAGATCGTTCGAATCTAGCTTTCCGGCAACTTATAACTCACAATCTTATGTATTAGATGTTTTTAACAAGTACACGTTTTCAGATAACATTCATACTATAGTTGGTGTAAATTATATAGACAATCAAACTTTGTTTAGCGAGGAATACGATTCTAATACGGTAGATCCTTATTTAAATGCGGTATACGTAGGCGAGCAGGGAATTAATGTAAATGCTGGTGTTCGATTAAACAATCACAGCGAATACGGTTCTAATTTCATTTATAATATTAATCCGTCATACAGAATTAGTATTAATGATGGGTATTTAAAGTTTATGGGTAGTTATGCAACTTCATACATTGCACCAAACTTATCGCAATTATATGGTCCGTTTGGGGCGAACCCTGGTTTAGATCCAGAAGAAGATACTACTTTAGAAGGAGGTATTGAATTTAAAATTTCAGATGCGTTTATCATTAATGCACTCTATTTTAATAGAACCGAAGAAGACAGAATTGATTTTGTTACAATTGATTTTACAACTTTTGAAAGTCAGTATAGAAATTCTGCTGAAACAGCACATTTCGATGGGGTAGAAGTAGGCTTTAATTCAGAACTAGTTAAAGGGCTAACTTTTGATGCTAATTATACTTATACCAATTCAAAAGAAGATTTGACATTGAGAGTACCTAAAAGTAAAATTAACGCTACTATAGGGTATACTATAAAAGAGAAGACATTTGTCGGACTCTCTTATCAGTACGTATCCGATCGAACCGATACTGATTTTGCTACATTTTCAAACGTAACTTTAGATAGTTTTAGTTTGGCCAATTTACAATTGAGGCATCAGTTTTGTACAAATTTAATAGCGTTTTTAGCTGTGGATAATATTTTAAACGAAGAATATACTGAAGTGGTTTCTTTTACTACGAAGGGTAGAAATGTTCGATTTGGGTTTAAGTTGAGTTTGTAATTAAAAAAAAGGACAGCCGATTGGCTGTCCTTTTTTCTTTTATGATTTGGTGTATTTTAGAACTCTAAATCATAAACAGTATCATCAACCATTTTATCGCTCATAAGGCTATTTTCTTTAGAGCTGCTAAATATATTGATAGGGTGGTGTACTGTAAAGTCACGTTTACCTGTAGTCCCCGTAATAATCTCTATCGCTTTAGCTAACAAAGGCTCGTTTAATTCACCTAAAATTCCAAGATTACTGTAATCTTCTTTTAACTCATAATCTGGCTGTAGACCGCTTGTAAAGTCAAAAAAACCATCGGCATTTTCGTTTCTACCTATTAAAGGTTGAATTGCCCATTGGTTATCAGGATTAATTTCGTTCACTCTAGATGGAGTGTACAAGTATGAATTATCACGATCATCGACTAGGGTAGTGGAGAATTCATTTTTTCCTCTAGTTACATCACCAATTTGAATGACGTCTATATAAGGTTCTAAACTATTTATCAATAATTCGCTTGCAGATGCGGAACTTGATGAGGTTAGTACATACAGTTTGGTTAAACCTAATGAATTTATAGTTTCTCCGTTAACCTTATCTGCAAAATAAATCTCTAATTGGCTATCGTTGAATTGCTCTTGAAGCTTATCGTTATAGCGCTTTCTTAAAAATAAATCAGACGTATTGGTACCGTAAATCATACTGGCCAATAAGCGTGTAGTATTTACTGATCCACCTGGGTTATAACGTAAATCCATTACCAAATTGGTAATGCCTGCAGATTTTAAATCTTTAATAGCAGAATATAAATCATCATCATACTCATTAGTAAATTGATTGTATAAAATGTAACCGATATTCTCACCACCAATTGTAAATGATTTAGAAAGTAGTACGGGGTTTTCGGCTAAACCTTCTTCTTTGGTAAGCGTAATTTCTACATCGTTAGGTGTAAAATTACCATTATCAAAATCTGCCATATTTAAGGTGTAGGTATCATTTTCACCAAAGAGTAAATTAATATAATTAGATGTAGTCAGCGTCTGTCCGTCAACTCCTGTAAAAAGGTCTCCACGTTGAATCTCTACCGTTGCAGCGTTTGAATTAGGAATAATATAGCGAACAAAACCAAAAATCTCGTCACTGTCTTGAAACTGAACAAGACCAAATTCTAATCCGTTACTCTTAGAAATGCCTGCAAGTGAATTGGTTAGTTCACGGTAATCTTCGTTATAAAAACTGAATCTATCTTCTATATACTGTAATTTACTTTCAAAGAAAGCGGCAGGGTCATCTTCAGAATCAAGAAACGCGGTATATTCAGCTCTTCCTGTGTCTGTATTTTCAAAACGGTCATCTGCCAAATCATCAACATTTGCTTGCCAGAAATACCAAAAGTTCATGGCTTTCCACATAAAATCTTGCACTTCAACATCAGCAGAGCCATCAGGATCTACGGAATTCGGTAAAGATAAATCATCATCTTTAGAGCAAGAGAATGCTATTGCAGCAACTAATAATACTAATATCTTCTTCATAGTTAGGGAAACTGAAATATTTTAAATTTATTTCTCTTCAGTTACAGGAATTTTAGAAATAGGTACGCTGTTATTTAAAAGTAATGAAGTATTTCTTGGGTCGAAAAGCTTAGAACTGGAAACTAAGTTCGCAGGAATGACTACTTCAAAATTCCTTTTTGCGCCATTTCCATTTATTTCTTGAATAGCTCTAGCCAGCAATGGTTCGTTTTCATCTCCAAGTACACCTAAGTTAGTAACATCTTCACCTAGTTCAATATCTGGTACCAAACCATCTACATAATCAGAGAAACCAGCACTATTTTCAACTTGACTTATAATTGGCTGCAAGCCCCATTGAACATTAGGGTTGATGTTTTCTACTCTCTCAGGATCATAAACATTACCACCTTCTGGGTCGTCAACAAATAGAACTGAACCTTGGTTTTTGCCAACAGTAGTACCGCCAATATGAATAACATTCATGTAAGGTGCTAAACCTACCATTACCAATTCACTCGCTGAAGCAGAACTTTCTGTGGCAATGATGTAAACAGTACTAAGGTTTAATGTGTTTAGAGGTGCATCAGAATTTCCATCAAAAGTTCCTGTGGTATTAACAAAGTAATTCTCTGTAGAACTGGCGTCGAACTGCGCCTGTAATTTTGCGTTATAAACTGTTTTATACAATAAGTCTGAGGTATTAGTCCCTTTTATTAAACTTGCCAAAACAGCAGCCGTTGAACCTCTACCGCCAGGGTTGTATCTTAAATCTAACACCATTTCATTAACACCTTGTGATAAAAAGTCAGCGAAAATAGCGTTCAAAGCATCTTCAGAGCCTGATACAAATTGGTTATACATTAAATAACCAATTTTTTTATCTCCAGAGGTTATAACATTACTTACGTGAATGGGGTCTTCAACCAAGCCTTCAGATTTGGTCAAAGTAACTTTTCTGTCACTCGGGCTAATGCCACCGTCAACAATTTCAGCCATATTCAAGGCATAGGTGTCATTGTCGCCAAAAAGTAATTCAATATAATTATCTACCGTTATTGTTTGGCCGTCAACACCAATAAACAAGTCACCTCTTTCAATGTCTTGATTAGATGCATCAGAATTTTTTACGATATATTCCACAAAGCCAAATAAATCATCAGTACCGCTTATACGACCTAACCCAAATTGTAATCCGTTACTTTTAGATACTCCCGCAGAACTATTAACTAATTCGGTATAGTCATCACTATAAAAGGTAAATCGGTCTTCAGAAAACAATAGTTTATTCTCTAAAAAGGCTTCGGGGTCTTCATTTTCTGATAAATATTCTTCAAACGCCGTCTGTGTATCAAAACGATCGTCTGCCAAATCTGGCACATCACCCTGCCAGAAATAATATAAATTTAAGGTTTGCCAAAAAAAGTTTTGGACTTCGATATCTACTTCTGCGATTTCTTCTTCTTCGGGAGTTTCAATTTCTTCTTCTTCAATAATAGTGTCATCATCATTATTACAAGAAGTAACAATAACTCCTAAACAAAGGAGGGACAAGAAAAATTTCTTCATAGCTTCTTTTTAAATTATAATTCAAGGTTATAAATACTCAAAATTATGGAGTATCGATTATTATGCTGAAAATAAACGTTTAATTAAGTACGTATATAATTAGTATAAGGATGTTAAATTTACTTACAAGTCAAAGAAATAAAAATTAATTGTAACAAAAATCGTTCAGTATCGTCTTCTTTTTGTAAACCGATAAGAAAGTTTACGAACAGCCAAACCAAAATGAAACAAGCGGAGTTTTTAAATACTGTATTACCATTCAAGGATAAGTTGTTCCGTATGGCCAAAAGATTATTGGTTTCTACGGAAGAAGCCGAAGATGCAACACAAGAGATATTAATTAAGTTGTGGTCTAAGAAGAATAAGATGGAGAGCTATAAAAATGTAGAAGCGTTTGCCATGACCATGACCAAGAATTTTTGTTTGGATAGATTAAAATCTAAGCAAGCCGGTAATTTGAAATTGGTACATACAAATTATACGGATGCTAATACATCTCTTCAAGGTCAGTTAGAAGCAAAAGATAGCATCAATTGGGTAGAACGAATTATGGAAGAATTACCTGAACAACAAAAAATGGTATTACAATTGAGAGATGTGGAACAGTATGAATATGAAGAAATAGAAAAATTGTTGGATATGAAACCAACGGCCAGTACGTGTAGCTTTATCAAGAGCTCGAAAAACCGTTAGGGAAAAATTAATGGAAAAGCATAATTATGGAATTGCATAAAATAGAAAAATTAATAGAAAAGTATTTTGAAGCAACTACAACAGTTGCAGAAGAAGAAACGCTTAGAACGTATTTTTCAGGGGATGATATTGCTCCTCATTTAGAGCAACACGCACCTTTGTTCAATTACTTTACAAAAGCAAAAGAAGAACGCTTTACAAAGCAGGTGCCATTAAAACCTAGAAAAAATTATTTGAAATGGGTATCCGTTGCAGCAATAGCAGTCTTTACGGTAGGGCTTTATTTTTATCAGCCTACACCGGCTCCAGTTACTTTAGCAGATGAGTATACACCAGAGGAAATAGAATCTGCAAAAGAGGCAATGGCCTTATTAGCAATGAATTTCAATAAGGGTACAGAACAACTAAACCATTTAGAGGAATTTGAAAAAACAACGAATAAATTTTTAACGAAAAAATAATTAAAATGAAAAAGATACTAGTATTAACACTTTTGGTGTTAGCCCCTGTAATAATCAATGCTCAAGATATATTTGAGAAATATGAGGATAATGATAAGGTAACCTTTGTTGCCATGCAACCAAAAATGTTTCAAATGTTAGGCAAAATGAGCGTAAGTTCAGATGATCCAGAGGCAAAAGAATTTTTTGAGCTGGTAAACTCAATTACCAGTTTTAAAGTAATTACTACAGAAGACGCAGCAATATCTAAAGATGTAGATGGTTGGGTAACGAATAGGCTTAAAAGCTCATCTTTTGAAGAACTAATGAGAGTTCGTGACGGTAGTTCTAATGTAAAGTTCTACGTAAAGGAAGGTAAGGATAGTGATCATGTAAAAGAACTTTTAATGTTCGTTACTGGTCTTAAAGATATGGATATAGATGTCAATGGTAAAAAATTAGAAACAGTGCTACTGTCTTTGACCGGTGATATCAATTTAAGATCAGTATCTAAGTTGACCGACAAAATGGATTTACCAGGTGGTGATCAATTAGGTAAGGCGGCAAAAAAGGGAAATTAAAAATTTAAGAGTGTTGTGGTTATAAATTATGCACTCTTATTAAAATAAATATCAATTCATCAATCGCCAAAACCTAAATTAGGTAGCGGCACTAAAATCAACAATCATGAGAAAAGTAGCAGTAGTATTTTTAATGGCAATTTTACCCGCATTGGGTTTTTCACAATCTGTATTTGATAAATATGAAGATATGGATAATGTAGGGTCTGTAATCGTAAACAAAGGTATGATAGACCTTGTTTCCAAATTTGGAGGAATGAGTGATGACGCCGAGGCTAAAGAATTTATGGAAATAGCCAGCGGATTAAGAAACGTAAAGGTTTTTATGACCGAAGATTCATCAGTTTCTGCAGATATGTCTTCAACGGTTAAAAGATACCTTAAATCTTCTAAATTGGAGGAGTTAATGCGTGTTAAAGATGAAGATGTCAACGTAAAGTTTTATGTAAAAGACGGTAAAAAGAAAGATCATGTATCAGAATTATTAATGTTTGTTAGTGGTTTGGAAAATGTAGAAGTAGGGCGTAATGGAAGAAAGCTGGAAACGGTTTTAGTGAGCCTTACCGGTGATATCGATTTAAATAAAATAGGAACGCTGACCAGTAAAATGGATTTGCCTAAAGATTTGAACAAGGCATCGGGAAAATAATACAGATTTATAAAGGTCTTCTATGGAAAGGAGGCCTTTTTCTAATTTTAAAAACATAGTATGAAAAATGTATATTGGGCAATAATGGTGGTAATCGGTTTAGCCATAACATCATGCTCTTCAGAACAGAGTTTACAGCAATATTATATTGCAAATGCTGAGAACCCTAATTTTATGTCTTTTGATTTGCCTTCTAGCCTGTTAAATTTGGAAACAGCGAATTTGACCGAGTCTGAAAAAGAGGCGGCGTCATCATTAAAGAAATTAAACATTTTAGCATTTCAGAAAAAACCTGAAAACGAAGCAGATTATCTAGTTCAGAAAAATGCGATAAATTCTATACTTAAAGGTGATGATTTCAGTGAGTTAATGAAAATGAATACACCATTTGGAAAAGCCACTATACAATTAAAAGGCGATGATGACATTATTGATGAACTCGTTATATACGGCGACAATGATGAAAAAGGTTTGGTACTGGTTAGGGTTTTGGGCGATAATATGAACCCAGCAAGTTTAATGCAATTAATTAAGGCAGTAGAAAAATCTGATTACAAAGGAAAAGGTTTAGAACAACTTGAAGATTTATTTAAAAGTTAAATTAAAGGTATATTTAATTTAAATACAGCCCGTTACGTAAATGTAGCGGGTTTTTTATTTGCTAAAATTAAGGTTTACCTATATTTTCATGTGACCAATCAATAAAATTGGTGTCATAATAAATGAGAATATATTATAAACAACCTAACAAACATTAAAAAATGGAAAAAGCACAAGTATGGATTGACAAAGGAATTGGAATGGCAATGGAATATGGACCAAAAGTTCTTTTGGCTATTGTTATTTATATCATTGGATCTTGGGTGATAAAAAAGTTAATTGGTGTCACTAAAAAAGGGATGACCAAACAGAATTACGATGAATCATTACAGAAGTTCTTGTTAAGTCTAGTGAAATGGGCACTTACAATCTTCTTAATTATAACAGTTATATCAACATTAGGTGTTGAAACTACCAGTTTTGCAGCAGTTATAGCGGCAGCAGGTTTGGCAATTGGTTTGGCATTGCAAGGGTCTTTATCTAATTTTGCCGGTGGTGTTTTACTTATCATCTTTAAACCTTATAAAATAGGAGATTTAATTGAAGCACAAGGTGTTCTTGGCAGTGTTAAAGAAATTGAGATTTTTACTACGAAATTAATAACACCAGAAAATAAGCTTGCAATTGTTCCTAATGGTGCAATGGCAAACGGTAACATTGTAAATTATACTGCAGAAGGTAAGATTAGGGTTGATACTACAGTTGGTGTAGACTACGGTTCTGATTTGCAAAAAACAAAAGATGTTTTATTAGCTATGTTGAAGGCAAATCCACAAGTATTACAAGATCCTGCTCCATCAGTTAACGTATCTGAATTGGCAGATAGCTCTGTAAACTTAGTTGTACGTCCTTTCTGTAAGCCAGAAGATTACTGGGATGTATACTTTGCAACAATTGAAGGAACCAAAAATGCATTGGATAGTGCAGGTATTGAAATTCCTTACCCACACGAAGTTAATATTAGTAAATAAATTAGTCTAGTTAGTTGATTAAAAGCCCGTTGAACTTGCTCAACGGGCTTTTTTAATTTAGCTCTATGATAGGTATTTAATCTTTAGCAATCTGTAGATTGTTTTTTCCGAAGTCCAATGTTCTGATTGGGAATGGAATATTGACATCACGCTCATCAAAATGTTTCTTGATGGTTTTAATGGCTTTGTGTCTTGCCGCGTGTTCTTGTTTTACATTGATACAGTCTGCCCAAAAACGTACCATAAAGTTAATTGAACTGTCACCGAATTCTGTAAAAAAGAATTCTACCTCTTCGTCATCGTTCTGTTTAAAATTATCCTTAATGATTTTTACGGTCAAGTCTTCTACCATTTGTAAATCGCTTTCATAACCAACACCACAATTCACAAAAATTCTGTTTCTTTTATTCATGGAGTAATTGGTGAACGAGCCATCTATGAATTTAGAATTGGGTATAACCACTACATTGTTATCTGGTTGTTTTAATATAATGTTTCGTAGACTTATTTCGGTAACAAAGCCAGACACGCCATCGGCATTAATAAAATCATTGATTTTAAGCTGCGGCATAAAAGAAAGTATTAGTCCGCCAAAAGTATTACTAAGTGTTCCCTGTAGAGCCAAACCAACGGCAAGACCTACGACACCTGCACCTGCTAAAATACTCGTTAATACTTTGTCGAGGTCTAGGACACCTAGGGCTATGAAGAACCCTATTAAAATAATGGTAACGAATACCACCTTAGCTATGATTTCTTGAATGGAAACCTGATGTATTTTTTTTAATATCGTTCTTTTAAGAACTTTGCGTATCCCTCTTGCTAGAAAATAGAAAAGAACCATTACCAAAATCGCCATAGCGAGATTTGGTAATTTTAAAACAATAGATTCTAACCAACCATCTAGTTTTTCCCATAGATTACTAACTGATTCTTCAACTGAGAAATTTGTTTGCATGCAATTTTAGTTTTGTGTTCACTTGTAATATATATGATGAGTGACACAATCTAAAATGCATATCGCCCAAAACGGGCGATATGAAGTATATGGACTAAAGAAAAGTTTTAATGCATTAAAACAGGCTTAAATACCAGTATAGTTACTAGGGGATATTTGTTTTAGCTCATTCTTTATTTCGTCAGAAACTTCTAGTGTATCTATGAAGTTTGCTATAGAATTTTTATTGATTATCTCGTTGGTACGTGTAAGACCTTTTAAAGCCTCATAAGGGTTAGGGTAGCTTTCACGTCTTAATATCGTTTGAATGGCTTCTGCTACAACAGCCCAATTATTCTCTAAATCTTGTTCAAATTTCTCTTTGTTCAAGAGTAGTTTGTTCAAGCCTTTTAAAGTAGATTGAAAAGCGATAATTGTATGTGCAAAAGGAACACCCACGTTTCTTAATACGGTACTATCGGTTAAATCTCTTTGCAACCTAGAAACCGGAAGTTTAGCGGATAAGTGCTCAAAAATAGCATTTGCTATACCCAGGTTACCTTCAGAATTTTCAAAATCTATTGGGTTAACCTTATGTGGCATTGCCGATGATCCAACTTCACCTGCTTTAATTTTTTGCTTGAAGTAATCCATTGACACGTATGTCCAAAAATCTCGATCTAAATCTAAGATAATGGTGTTGATACGCTTAAGACCGTCAAATAAAGCAGCCAAATGATCGTAATGTTCTATTTGAGTAGTTGGGAACGAATGTTGAAGTCCTAATTTTTCTTGAACGAATTCTTGTCCAAATGCTTTCCAATCTATAGATGGATATGCAACTAAATGAGCATTGAAATTACCTGTAGCTCCACCAAATTTAGCGGCACTAGGAATATCGTTCAATAAATTAAACTGCTCTTTTAAACGCGCAACAAAAACCATAACTTCTTTTCCTAAGCGGGTAGGTGAAGCTGGTTGGCCGTGTGTTCTTGCCAACATTGGTATATCTGACCATTCTAAAGTTAATACATCTAGTTTTTCAACTAGCTCAAAATATTGAGGTACATAAACATCATTCATTGCTTCTTTGATAGAAAGTGGAATAGCTGTGTTGTTTATGTCTTGAGAAGTTAATCCGAAATGGATAAACTCTTTAAATTCTGAAATGCCTAATGTGTCAAACGCCTTCTTTATAAAGTACTCAACAGCCTTAACATCATGATTAGTGGTTTTTTCTATTTCCTTGATTTCTTGGGCATCGGCAGTAGAGAAATCGGTATATATTTTTCTAAGTGTATCAAACTTTGAAGTATCGAAATTAGAAAGTTGTGGTAATGGAATCTCGCAAAGCGCAATAAAGTATTCTATTTCTACTCTAACCCTATATTTTATTAAAGCTTCTTCAGAAAAGTAAGCAGATAATGATTTGGTTTTAGAGCTATAACGACCGTCAATAGGTGAAATGGCATTTAATGCATTTAGAGACATAGTCAATGGTTAAATTATTAAGGGGCAAATATACCTAAACGCATTAAAGTTTAAAACCTTATTTGCTTTAAGTTATGGTCAAAATATGGCATTTAATGAACAATGAGAGCTGGCTTTTTAATTCCTTTACTTATTTCTCTAAAACCTTTAAAGTCATTCTGGCGCGTGCCTTATATGCGGCACTACCACATTCGTAACTTTGTTTTAGTATTTGACTAAGTTCTGGGTGAATCCACTTTATCCTTTTTCCTATTAAAAGTAACGTAGTCATGGAATAAGCTTTTGGTGCAACTTTGTGTTCGCCAATGAGCCAATCGAAGGCAGATTCTGTAATTATATTTAATTGACTAACAGATAAAGTTTGTAGAGTTGTTTTAGATTTTTTAGGAAACTCATTTAAAGTAAGAAGTTGACAAATTTTTGAAGCGGGACGTATGGAAGATTCTAAAGAAATATGTTTTAGGGAATTAAGGAAAGGATCAATATGTGTATATATGAGCTGCAAATCTTTTTTAGCTACATATTCTAGCACCCATGCAGCTTTACATGAAATTGGCTCTATATCATCCTTTATTATTTCAATGAGAATAGGAATTAGCTTAGGGTCACCTTCAATTTTAGATGCCATTTTACTACGGTTTTCTCTTGAGGCGCTAACATAATTCAGTGCTTCTTTAAGCTCTTCCTTTGTCATAAAATTGTATCTTTATTTTTCATTTCCCCCAAATATGAAATTACTAAAAAAAATTAGCCTAGGTGTAGTTGTTGTGTTTATTGCCATGCAATTTTTCAGTCCTACCAAAAATATCACAGCAGGTAACCATACAGAGGCTTTTATAACGCAGACGAATCCTACGCCAGAACTTAAAAACGTATTTGAAACTTCTTGTTATGATTGTCATAGCAACAATACAGAGTACCCGTGGTACAACAATATAGCGCCTATTTCATTTTTGTTAGCAGATCATGTTAAAGAAGGTAAAGAACACCTAAATTTTTCTGAGTGGGAAAATTACTCTATAGATAAGAAAGATCATTTGTTGGAAGAGATAGAGGAAGAAGTAGTCAATGGTAATATGCCGTTGTCTCAATATACCCTATTCCATAAAGATTCTGAACTTACCGCCAACGAAGAGGTTAAGTTAGTTGAATGGGTAAGGCAGACTAGAATCATCTATCAATTAGGGAAGCAACCAAATTAGGCGTTCCTGCTACTGCAGTTTCGGCTATAATGGTCAAATTGTTTTTATGGGTTTTTGATATGGCAGGTTTTGGGTCAATAAAATAAATGGGCGTTGCGCTGTCAACAAAATCTATTAAACTTGCTGCGGGATATACTTGCATAGAAGTTCCTATAATAATCAAATAATCTGCTTTTTCGGTGATAGAGATTGCGTCTTCTAAAAGAGGTACGGCTTCACCAAACCAGACAATGTGTGGTCTTAATTGATATCCGTTTTTACAGGTATCGCCTAATAATAAATCATTTTTTTGTTCAAAGATTTCACTGGTAGAGTTCATACTTCTAGCTTTCAATAATTCGCCATGTAAATGAAGTACCTGAGAACTACCTGCGCGTTCATGTAGATCATCTACATTTTGGGTGATAATATGTACATTAAAATTTGCTTCTAGATCAACTAAAGCCTTGTGTGCGGCATTAGGTTCAACGGTAAGTAATTGTCTTCTTCTTTGATTGTAAAATTCTAAAACCAGTTCTGGGTTTTTTTGAAACCCTTCAGGTGTGGCAACTTCCATAACATCATGGCCTTCCCATAAACCGTTGGCATCTCTAAATGTTTTTAATCCGCTTTCGGCAGAAATTCCTGCTCCTGTTAATATGACAATGTTTTTCATGGCAAAGTTCTAAATATGTATAAAAATATACTTTTCTTATCTTGGGCGTATGATTGATGTGAAGCTTTTAGAGTATTTAGAAGAATTTATTTCTGAAAATAGAAAACAACGGTTTGTTGATATATTGGCACAACGAACAAATTACTTAACCGTTGCTGTTGAAGATGTGTTTCAAATGCACAATACCAGTGCGGTGGTAAGGAGTTGTGAATCTTTTGGTGTGCAAACCGCTCATTTAATAGAAGATAGAAACGGTCAACATTTAGATGAAGAAATTGCTATGGGAGCTCAGAAATGGGTAGATATAAAACGGTATCAAAATTCAAAACAAACAATTGATTCGTTACGGGAAACGGGATATAAAATCGTCGCTACTAGTCCGCATGCAGATAGTTCATTATTACAAAATTTTAAGTTAGATGGTAAAACAGCATTGTTTTTTGGTACCGAGAAAAGCGGGTTAAGCGATTATGTGCTAGAAAATGCAGATGCTTATTTAAAAATACCGATGGTTGGTTTTACAGAGAGTCTTAATATATCTGTTTCTGCGGCTATTATTCTACAACATTTAACCTCGCAATTAAAAGCATCAGATGTAGCGTGGAGACTAACAGAAGAAGAAATGTTGGAAAGACGGTTGGATTGGACAAAAAAGTCAATTAAAAGTATTGATGACATTTTAGAAAGATATAAGTCTGATAATTAATTTTTGTTTAACTTGTTCATCAACAACTAATTAACTAAAATATGTATACTGTATTCATAATTCTAGGAGTAATTTTGGTATTGATTATTTTACTGGCATTAATAGCTCCCAAAAGTTATCATGTCTCTAGAAGCATAGAATTAGAACATCCACCGCAACAAGTATGGAGTCATTTAAAGTATTTAAAGAAACAGCAAGAATGGTCGCCATGGGCTAGAAAAGACCCAAATATGGAGCTTAGTTTTACCGGAGTTGATGGAGAGGTAGGTGCTACCAGCCATTGGAACGGTAATAAGGAGGTAGGTGAAGGGGAGCAAGAAATTACTAGAATAGTGGAAGGTGAGCGTATTGAACAAGATTTACGATTTTTAAAGCCCTATAAGTCTCAATCTGATTGTTATATGACGCTTGAAGAGTATGAAGTAAATAAAAGTAAAGTTACATGGGGTTTTTCAGGAAAGAATAAGTTTCCTATGAGTATTATGATGTTGTTCATGTCAATGGATAAAATGGTAGGCAAGGATTTTGAAGCAGGACTGGAGAATCTAAAAACTAATTTAAATAAATAGATATGATAGCATGGTTTGAAATTCCCGTAGCAGATATGGAACGAGCTCAAAAGTTCTATGAATCCATCTTAGATGTTTCCATTACGGTAAATAATTTTGGGGAATTTGTAATGGGATTGTTCCCGGATAAACAAACTATTGGTCAGGCAAACGGGGCTTTGGTACAGCATGAGCAGTATGTGCCTAGTTTAACTGATGGCGTGCTAGTATATTTGGCATGTGAAGATGCTGCAACTGTTTTAGGCAAGGTTGAAAAAGCAGGCGGACAAGTATTACAGCCCAAAACCGAAATAGGCGAAGGACACGGATTTATGGGTCTATTAAAAGACACGGAAGGAAATAAAATTGCCGTACATTCAAATTCCTAGTAAGTGACCCTTAGTTTTTTAGCTCCAGTAAGGCAACTTCAGAATCGTTATCTAAAACAACTTTAGAATTTTCTACTATAACTTCGGTTTCCGAATAACGGTCATAAAGTTTTGTTCCATCACCAAAAATACCTTTAACCGATATGGTCTTTTTTCCTTTTGCAAGGTCTAAACCAATTACGACTTTATCTACATATTCATCTTTAGCGAAATACCTGCTAAAAACGTATGGGGATTTTGAGATTTTTTTGTGAATACCTGCGCCTATTGCTGGGTGGTCATTTCTAAAAGTTCCAAGTTTTTGCCAATGGGTAAGCGTTTCCTTTACTTTAGGTATACTGTCTAATTCTTCCCAATTCATGAAAGAACGTAATGTTGCATCACCCTGTGTGCCTTCAATGATCAAATTACGGGCAGTTTCATCGCCATAATAGATTTGTGAAGCTCCTGGAGTAAGTAACAGTACATTAGCAGCCCTTTTTGGGTTGGCTCTTTCTTGGTCAAATGGCTGACCGTCGTCATGAGAGGTAAGGTAATTTAATACACTTTTGTCTTTAAACTTAGTATGTAGTAGTTTGCTATATTTTGTGAAAATAGTTTCATAATCTTTTTTAGCATCGGTCTTTAGTTCAAAGTTTATAAGACTTTTGAAGCCGTTATCAAAGTAGTTTATTTTTTTGTCGCCAAGGTCAAATTCCTGTCCACCAGAAATACCATAATTATAAACTTCACCAACCATATAAAAAGGGTTGTTGTCCAAAACCTTGTCTTTATTCTTCTTTTTCCAAAGTTCAAATGCCAGTGTAGCTTCTTTGTAAAGCTCTGCCCATGAGTTTTCATTAGCGTGCTTTACGGTGTCTACTCTAAAACCGTCTACACCGTATTTATTAACGTAATCGGTAAGCCATTTAATAATATAAAAACGAGGAGCTCTAGGGTAACCAGTCCGGTCAAAAAATAATTCAAGTTCATCTAGCTCTTCGCTTAATCTACCTTCAGATTTCCATTTGGCAAGTAAGGCATCTGGTAAATTTACGGCAGCATCAGATTCGGTCCGTATATCTGGTAAGTTTGCTACCAATGTGCAGGCTGTAGTATTTTCATAAGTAGTGAATTCACAAGTAGGAGAGGTGCGTACCCATTCATCTGGCCAAACGGGATCTTCTTCAGTAACAGGACCAGTGTGATTCAAAACAACATCCAATAAAATTCTGATTCCGTTTTCGTGAGCTGTTTTTATTAGTGTGTCTAAATCGTTGTTAGTTCCAAAATTAGGATCTAGGGCTGTCCAATCTTTTGCCCAATAGCCATGATACGCATAAGTGTTTCCAGTGCCTTCATCAGTCGCGCCATGAATTTGTTCCACCACAGGAGTAAACCAAATAGCATTAACACCAAGATTGGTGAAGTATCCCTCTTTAATTTTATTGGTAATCCCTTGAATATCCCCTCCTAAAAAACCTCTTAGTTTTCCGGTTTCTTCATCACGTTCAAAATTTAAATCATTTGCTGTATTTGCGTTATTGAAACGGTCTGTAAGAAGAAAGTAAACGGTAGCGGCTTCCCATTGAAAATTGGGATTTTTTTTGGGGACTTCAACGGAATCTTTAGCTACGGCAATTGTTTCTGATTTTTCCTTGCTCTTGGGTTGGCAAGAAACCAATGCTATAAATATTAGCCCTAGTAAGAATACGTTTTTCATTTCCCTATTATTTGCAATAAAGCTATAACAAGGAATTCACTTTTAAAAATATTATTTCTTTCTATTGAGAACTTTGTATTCCTCATAGCAACTACTTATAGCGTCAAGTATCTGAAGATCATTGGCTGTAGTGATAAAAGATTTAGAATAATTACAGTTATTTAATATATCTTGAATATCTACTTTTTCCAATTGAAGGAACTCGGTAAGTGTTTCTCTGTCAAATTTAGAGGCGAGAAGGTTTCTAATGTCTTCATCTTCCCTCATTTGTCTCAGTTTACGCATTTGCGCAGGTTTTTTTCCAAAGAGATTTCGCAGTAAATCCGCTGGGTTTAATATGGCGCCCAAAACCTTTGTAACTGCACTTGGGTTTTTATTTCCACCTTCATAGCTCACCCCTAAGCCAGAAATACTATACTGATAAGCATTATTGATTGGAAGATTCTTAACATCAATTTCAAGATACCCGGTAAGCTGATATGGTCTAACAATAACCTCTTCAAGAGCATAAGCAAGCTCTGTTAATGCTATTTCAGTATTTTCAAATTTGAACATATCGTTCGTTACCCTGATTTTTTGAGACTTAAAACCCAAAAAGGAAAAATATAACGTATCGTTTACTGCTGCTGTAATTGAAAATTCACCTTTCTCGTTGGTAATTGTTCCAAAAACTTGGTTAAGATTTACAACGTGAACACTCTCTAGTGGTTCGTTAGATTGTGCGTTTATAACAACGGCATTAAGGCGTTGACCTTCTTCCGTTTCTTGTGAGAACCCTAAAAAGGATAACATTATAAATGTGAGCGATAATAAGTATTTCATTGTACTAACTACGTAATTAGGTTGCAAACAAAACAAAAAAAATACGCCGAAGCGTATTTTTAATATACAATTAACTAAAAGAAATCTCCCTTTCTTTTGTTGCTACGTCTTTTCCCGGAGTTAGGACTGCTAGATTCGCTGCGGTCACGTCTTCTTCCTTTAGACTCGCCGCCACCATCTCTTCTGCCTCTTCCGCCACGATCGTCATCTCTTCTGCCGCCACTTCTTTTTCCTCTAAAGCCGCCGCCACCGCCGCTTCTTCGTCGGTTACCGCCACCACCAGGGTTTTTGGAAACTTCAACGTTTACGAATCTACCGTCAACTTTAAAGTCCGTGAACTTATCTAGAATTTTTTGAGTTACTTCAGCCTCTGTATTAAAGAAAGAAAAACTCTCTTTTACGTCAACTTTGAAAACATCTTCTTGACCCAAGCCTACAGTATCTCTAATGAAATCTTTTAAGGACATCCAATCATAACCATCTCTTTCACCAACATTAACAAAGTAACGTACTGCGCCACTAGTAGGTATTTCTGCTCTACCATTGTCACGGTCTCTACCGTTATCAGAAGAATTTAAGTCTTTAGATTTGTTATAATAGTTGAAGAATCTTGTAAACTCAACAGAAACTATTTTTTTAATCAATTCTTCACGATCAATACCTTCTAAGACATCATTGATTGCAGGTAGGTAGGCATCAACATCATCGTTAATTTTTGTATCCTTAATCTTATTTGCTAAATGATATAATTGAATCTCGCAGATTTCCATTCCCGTAGGAATCTTTTTTACTAGAAATTTCTGATTGATTTTATTCTCAATTGCTCTTATCTTACGTTGCTCGCTACGTGTAACGATTACCATAGAGATACCAGATTTACCAGCTCTGCCGGTTCTACCACTACGGTGAGTGTATGTTTCAATCTCATCTGGTAATTGATAGTTTATAACGTGTGTAATATCATCAACATCAATACCACGTGCGGCAACATCAGTTGCAACAAGCATTTGAATCTGCTTTTTACGGAAAGAGTTCATTACCAAATCTCTTTGGTTTTGACTTAAATCTCCGTGTAATGCACCGGCATTGTAACCGTCTTCTATTAATTTTTCAGCAACTTTTTGAGTATCACGTTTTGTTCTACAGAAAATTACAGAAAATATATCTGGGTTGGTATCTGCCAATCTTTTTAATGCAGGGTAACGATCTCTACCACCAACAACATAATATTCATGTTGTACAGTAGATGCACCAGAATTTTTAGCTCCCACAGTAATTTCTTGTGGCGAGTGCATAAATTTCTTTGCAATGGTTGCTACCTCTCTAGGCATTGTTGCAGAGAACAACCATGTAGATTTATCATTAGGTGTGCCAGAAAGAATTTCTTTAATATCTTCCATAAAGCCCATGTTCAGCATTTCATCTGCCTCATCAAGAACACAATAGTCGATTTTAGAGATATCAACAAGACGTCTGCTGATCATATCTTTCATTCTACCTGGGGTAGCTACAATAATTTGAGCACCTCTTTTAATTTGTCTTGCTTGTTCTGTAATACTTGCACCACCATAAATGGCAACTACATTGACATTACGTTCGTATTTAGAATACGCTTGCATTTCTTTGGTAATCTGTAAGCAAAGCTCACGAGTAGGGGATAGTATTAAACCTTGTGTGGTTCTACTATTACTATCTATTTTTTGAATTAATGGAAAACCAAATGCTGCGGTTTTTCCCGTACCTGTTTGCGCTAGGGCAACTAAATCGGTTTCACTTTCCAATAAAATTGGGATTGCTTTTTCTTGTACTTCTGATGGGGTTTCAAAACCCATATCAGTAATAGCATCTAATAAGGACTTTTCTAGTCCCAGTGCTTCAAACTTTGTCATAAATATGTTATACTAAATCGCAAATATGAATGTTGCATAGAGCGATTATCGTATATAACCTATTTAGACTCAGGGCAACACATGCTATACCAGCGGCGTTAATTAAGCGGCAAAGGTACTGCTAATAATTGAATCGGTATAATTTAATTGAAAAGTAATCTTACGGTGCCAGTGTATAGCCATATATAGAAAGAAAAGTACCTGTAATACCAAAGATGATCATTAAGCCTATAAGTCCCTTTTGTAAAACAGGATTGTCGTATATGATAATACATACGGCACCTAGAACGATACAGATTTGAAAAAATAGTAGTGCGTAGTCAAATTTTTTGGTAGCGTAATCATAGGTTTGGGTTAGTTTTTCCCATTGTTTTACTCCGGTGATTTTTCCCATTTTACCTTCAATGTCCTGAACCCAGTTTTCTTTACCTACCACAGAAGAACCTAAAAGTATTTCTGTTTTTTCTGACTTGTATTTAGTTATTTTTTTCTCAACTTGCGCCATTTTAAGTTCGATCGGCTCAATTTTATCACCTGTAACAATACCACTTTCAATTAAAGCGCTTAAATAATCGAGTTCACTTTCCTTTAAGCTTTCTTTTATACTTTTAGATTGATACCAACTAGAATAACTTACAACGTTGTTGTGTGCGATCATCATCTCTTCTTCTAGCTCGCCGTTTACCATTTGTGATATGGCCATTAGTGCAGCGAATAGTGCTATAAGTACACCGCCTATAGCTTCTGCACGTTCAGATGCAACCGATACCTCTACCGTTTCATTATTTTTTTTACCCTGTAACATGAATACTGTTTAAATATGCAATCAGTTTTTTAAATGCTTGTGCCCTGTGGCTTATTTCATTTTTAGTGGCTAGCGGTAATTCGGCAAATGTTTCTTTATACCCGTTTGGTTGAAAAATAGGGTCATATCCAAAGCCGTTTTTACCGCTTTTGTTCTCGGTGATCACACCTTCGATTTTTCCTTCAAATATATGTGTTTTACCATTGAGGTTTAAAGCAATTACGGTTTTAAAGTATGCAGATCTATCCTTTTTGCCTTTAAGATTTTCCAATAGCTTGTCCATATTTGCGTTTGCGTCATTATGGCTGCCGGCATAACGGGCAGAATATACGCCGGGTTCTCCGTTGAGCGATTTCACTAGAAGTCCTGTATCATCTGCAAAACAAGATAGTTCATAGTTATCGGTTACAAAGTCCGCTTTTATTTTGGCGTTACCTTCTAAAGTAGTCGCTGTTTCCGGTATATCTGTAGTGCAGCCTATGGTTTCTAAATTTATAAGTTCTATTTGGGAAGGGACCAAAGGTTGAACTTCTTTTAATTTGTTGGGATTGTGAGTAGCAAAAACGAGCTTCATGGGAACAATTTGGAATCTGGTTTGTGAATTTACAGCAGCAAAAGTAGTAATTTTATAAAATGGAGTTAAAAGTACCACCTGCTTTAGTGTTTGTATGTTTTGGATTGTTGATGTATTTGTTGGCAAAATTTTTACCGATCGGTTATTTCGATTTTTTTGGTAGGCTATTGCTAACAAAGATTTTGATCGGTTTGGGAGTAGTAATCGCACTTTTCGCTTTGTTTCAATTTAGAAAGGCAAGTACCACCATAGATCCAACTCAACCAGATAAAGCTTCTAACTTGGTGGTTAATGGCATCTTTAAATTTTCTAGAAACCCTATGTATTTAGCGCTACTACTTTTGCTATTGGCCTTAGGTGTATTTTTGGGTAATGCTTTTAACATATTGATCGCTGCGGGGTTTGTAAGCTATATGAACCGTTTTCAGATTATACCAGAAGAACGCATTCTCTTAAATAAATTTGGGCGTTCCTTTAAAGATTATTGTATCTTAACCAGACGCTGGTTTTAATTCGAGTTTTGTTTGTTTACATTATTGACTACGCTTATAATGACAAATATTATCTAATTTGCTTATAATTTAATATATTAGCGTTTTAACTAATAATCATGATAGCTATAATTACCGGAGATATAATTAATTCTGAAAACCACCCTAGTGCTCAATGGATGGATTTATTAAAGGATTATTTCAAACAATTTGGAGCATCGCCAATGAATTGGGAGATTTATCGTGGTGATGAATTTCAATTAAAGGTTACAGAAAAAAATGCCTTGTTCACGGCTATTCGTATAAAAGCAATGCTGAAAACAATTAAAGGCTTAGATGTAAGAATGGGCATAGGTATAGGTTTGGAGACCTATATTGGCACTGGTGTAACAGAATCTAACGGACCAGCATATCAGCGTTCTGGGCGTAATTTTGAAACACTTAAAGAAAGTAAGGTCAACCTAAGTATTGCAACCGGAGAAATAGAACATGATCGTACATTGAATCTAATGTTACGTTTAGCTTTGGATTTTATGGATAATTGGAGTGTTGTTTCTGCTGAAATTGTAACATTGTCGCTAGACTACCCGCAATATTCACAAAAAGAAATTGCACAACAGTTGGGTATCAAACAGTCTGCTGTAAGTCAGCGTTTAAAAAGAGCAAGATTAGATTTGGTTTTAGATGTATTGTCATATTATAAAGAATTAATTACCGGTAAATAAATATGTTGATTTTCATAAAACTAATATTGGCTCATTTAATTGGAGACTTCGTTTTACAACCTACAAGATGGGTACTTCACAAACAAGCGAATAAGTTAAAATCTAAATTTCTATACGGGCATGTACTATTACATTTCGCTTTATATATGCTTCTTTTATGGGACTTGTCACTTTTTAAAATAGCATTGACCGTTACCGTAGCACATTTTGGTATAGATGTGCTAAAACTGTATGCCAATGAATTGTTCAAGAGTAAAAATGTTCCTTTTTTTATAGATCAAGTATTACATATTCTTGTTATTTATTGTTGTGCTTTTTATACCGATTTATATGCTCATACTTTATCGCTATTCGAAAATTTAGATTGGTACTTGGTAACGGCAATTGTATTTGTAACCTATCCGGCAGCAATTATCATGGGTATGATTTTAGAAGGAATGTCTAATCAAATCGAAACAGATCACAAATCGCTCCCCAATGCCGGTAAGTATATTGGTATAATAGAACGTTTATTTGTTCTGATTTTTATAGTGCTTGGTAGGTGGGAAGTTATTGGTTTATTGATAACTGCAAAATCGGTTTTTAGATTCAATGACCTAAAAGAACGCAATAATAGAAAGCTAACAGAGTACATTTTAATAGGAACTTTAGTGAGTTTTGGTTTAGCTATATTAGCAGGTCTTCTGTATATATCTTAAATAAGAAATAATTTCCAAAAGATATTTTTTACTCTGTTTTTTACTAATAATCTTCTCTCATGTAATTAACTCTCAATCAAACAAATTTAAATCATTTGATGGTGTACAGATTGTCTAAACCGATGAAGGTAAAGGTGAGGTGGTTATATTATTACACGGATTTATAAACTCTAGAGAATCTTGGGAAAAAACAGCTCTAAAAAAAGATTTGATTGATGCCGGTTACCGAGTAATCATTCCCGATTTACGTGGCAATGGTGATTCTGATAAGCCGCAAAGGGAAGTAGCATATCAAAACAATGCCGAAGTAAAAGATTTAATACTGCTGATGAATCATCTAAATGTTGAGAAATATAAGGCAATAGGTTATTCTAGGGGAAGTATTGTCTTGGTAAAATTACTTACCCTAGAAAATAAAATAGAAAAAGCGGTTCTGGGCGGAATGGGAATAGATTTTACCAACCCAAATTGGGACAGAAGAATCATGTTCGCTAAAGCTTTTAATGGCGATGTAAATGAAATAACCAAAGGTGCTGTAGACTATGCTAAATCTATTAATGCAGATTTACGATCGTTGCACTTACAGCAAAAGTATCAACCGGTAACAGCAATAAGTGAGCTAAATGAAATTGGAGTTGATGTATTGGTTATTTGTGGAGATGATGATAATGATAACGGTAATGCGCAAGAATTAAGTAACGCTTTTAAATTTGGTAGCTTAAAAAGAGTGCCCGGCAATCATAATGGTACATATAAAACAAAAGAATTCTCATTATCGGTTCTTCAGTTTTTAGACTAAAAGTTTGTCATTTTGTCAAATTACATCATAACATAACCTTTTTGTTTTATTTACAAGATAACATTTATCAGGATAAATTAAATTTTTACTTTTGCTTCTTATTTTAATAACAAAAATTCTTATCCAACC
This sequence comes from Maribacter sp. R86514, assembly GCF_044597005.1. NCBI lineage: Bacteria > Pseudomonadati > Bacteroidota > Flavobacteriia > Flavobacteriales > Flavobacteriaceae > Maribacter > Maribacter sp. R86514. The sequence goes on from NZ_CP138999.1 coordinate 809,181, forward strand.
AAAAGAGAATAATGGTAGAAGTTAGTAGAAAATACGTTTTTGATTTTGACAGTACGTTGACTAGGGTAGAGGCATTGGATGTTCTTGCCGAAATGACTTTAGAAGGAAGATCCAACAAAGACGAAGTTATTAAAGAAATACAGAAAATTACCAATTTAGGTATAGACGGTGATATTTCGTTTACTGAGTCTTTGGAACGTCGAATTAAGTTATTACATGCTAAAAAAGAAGATTTAGACGGTTTGGTAGAAAATCTTAGAAACAAAATTTCTAAGTCCATCGCCGCTAATAAAGAGTTTTTTGAAAAGTACGCGGATGATATCTATGTAATATCTTGTGGTTTCAAAGAGTTTATTGATCCTATTGTAAAAGAATACAATATACCATCTGATCGAGTGTATGCAAATACGTTTAAATTCGACCAAGACGGAAATATCGTCGGTTTCGATGAAAAGAATGTACTATCTCAGCATAACGGCAAGATCGATTGTCTAAAGCAGATGGATTTGGACGGTGAAGTTCAAGTAATAGGAGATGGTTACAGTGATTATGTAATGCGCGAAGCAGGTATTGCAGATAAGTTTTTTGCATATACCGAAAACGTGCATAGAGAAAAAGCCGCTGACAATGCGGATTATGTTACACCAAGTTTAGATGAATTTTTATTTGTGAACAAGTTGCCAAGAAATATCTCGTACCCAAAGAATAGAATCAAGGTTCTATTATTAGAAAACGTGCACACCGCTGCATTCGATAATTTATCAGAAGACGGTTTCTCCGTTGAATTGATTAAACATAGTTTATCTGAAGAAGAACTTTTAGAAAAAATTAAGGGCGTTCACGTTCTTGGTATTCGTTCTAAAACACAGGTGACACAGACGGTTTTAGACGCTGCCGATAAATTATTGGTAGTCGGTGCCTTTTGTATAGGTACCACTCAAATCGATTTAGAGACTGCCAAGAAAAAAGGTGTTGTAGTTTTCAATGCTCCTTATAGTAATACCAGGTCTGTAGTAGAATTGGCTATTGGTGAAATTATTATGCTAATGCGAAGTGTATTTGATCGTAGTCGCGAAATTCATGAAGGGCAATGGCAAAAAACTGCGGCAGGATCAAGAGAAGTTCGTGGTAAGAACTTAGGTATTATTGGTTATGGTAACATCGGTAAACAATTGTCGGTTTTAGCAGAAGCTATGGGTATGCGTGTGTATTATTATGATGTAGATGATAAATTGGCTTTAGGTAATGCCGTTAAATGTAATTCATTAGAAGATTTATTAAATGTATCTGATGTTGTTACCTTGCATATAGATGATAATAAGGCAAACAAGAATTTCATAGGCGAGCGTGAAATAAAGCAAATGAAAAAAGGAGCCATGTTAATTAATCTTTCAAGAGGCTTCGTTGTAGATATCGATGCCTTGGCAGATGGTTTAAAAAGTGGTCATGTAGGTGGTGCAGCGGTAGACGTTTACCCCGATGAGCCAAGAAGTAATGGTGAGTTTCAAACAAAATTACAAGGTTTTCCTAATGTGATTCTTACACCGCATGTTGGTGGTAGTACAGAAGAGGCACAGCGTGATATTGCTGATTTTGTTCCTAATAAAATTATGGATTACATTAACTCTGGTAACACGGTAGATGCGGTTAATTTCCCGAATATTCGTTTGCCAAAACAAAATAAATCTCACAGATTCTTACATATCCATAAGAATGTACCGGGTATTATGGCTAAAATAAATAAGGTTTTGGCAGAGTATGAGTTAAATATCTCAAGTCAATACCTTTCTACGGATAGTGAAGTGGGTTATGTAATTACCGATTTAGATAAAGAATATAATAAAGATGTAATCAAGGCTTTAAGAAAAGTTGAGAATACAATTAAGTTTAGGGTATTGTACTAGTTTTCTTTTGATATATATGATTTAGTATTCAAAAAAATATTTTAAAGTGCAAGTTGAGAAACTTGCACTTTTTTTGTTCAATTTTTTGTTAGTTGTTACAACATTTCTAAATCTTAAAGGTTATGATAATGACACAACTATTGTTTGTAGGAAATATCTTTAATTATGTGGAAAAAGATTTTATCGAAATTAAAATCTGGTAAAAGTTTCAATAACTATTATCTGCTGGTTTTTACGGTAATTGTATTAACGATAGTAATACAGTCTATAATACAATATTCTTTAGCTAGACAGCGGCAAGATGCCTTAAGAATAAATGTGGCAGGTAGGCAAAGAATGTTGTCACAATCAATAGTTAAGAGCGTTTACGAATGTAGGTTCGGTACTTGCGACTACGGTAAGTTACGTTTGGCAATGACTCAAATTTCTAATGCCAATAGAGCTTTGAAAAGTGGAAATGATGCCACAGGTATTCCAAAATTGGACAATGTTGAAATTCAAAAAAACTTTGATAGGTTAGAACCACATCTAAATTTCATACTAGAATCAACAAACGACTTTAATAAATTAGAATTAATTGATTTAGAAATCTTATCTGCAGAAGCAGATAAATTTCTTGTGGTTATGGATACTATAGTGGGTCAATTTCAAAAAGCTTCAGAAGAGGATATTAGTACATTGATGATTATAGAACTAGAGCTGGCCGTTTTTTCTTTACTGATTTTAATATTGGAAATATTCTTTTTTATCAACCCTTCAATTAAAAAAATCACAAGTCAAAATCAGAAATTAAAAGAAATAGCGTGGCACCAAACACATGCTTTTAATGGGCACATGAAAAATATTAAGAACTACAATCACGTGCTTAAAATTGAAAAGAATGTGGAGCATAAAGAAGAGCTTATCTCTTTTCTAATGGAAGAACTTACAGATTTAGAAGGTGTTTCTGAGAATATGGTGAAATCTCTTGAAAAACAAGCCTAAGCAGAAATAATGCTCATTAAGGATACTATTGATGGTGATAAGGTTCATTTTTTAAAATGGTATACGACCTGTAAATTTGCTCAGTTATAAATAAGCGAACCATTTGATGGCTAAAGGTCATTTTAGATAAACTTATTTTTCCAGAAGCTTTCGCATATATTTCGTTACTGAAACCGTAAGGCCCGCCAATTAAGAATACTACTTGCTTAATGCCAGAATTCATCTTCTTTTGTAAAAAGGTAGAAAATTCAACAGAGGTATATTGTTTTCCTTTTTCATCAAAAAGTATTAAAACATCTGTAGCAGATAATCTTTTAAGAATAAGCTCACCTTCTTTGTCTTTCTGTTGGTCTTCCGAAAGATTTTTTGTTTTTTTTAAATCAGGTATCAATTCAATATCAAAATTGATGTAATGTTTCAATCGTTTTTGATATACCTCAATGAGCTCTTGTAATTGAGAGCTATCGGTTTTGCCAATGGCTAAAAGTTTTATAGTCATATGCCAAAAGTAAATCAATTTCGCAAATGGATTTGTAAATTAGCAATACAATAGACTTAATACATATGATTTCAGAAGAACAATTTAAAGAAGAAATAAAATTAATCATAGCAAATGCCATTAGAGAAGATGTAGGTGATGGTGATCACAGTTCATTGGCATGTATACCGGATACCGCGACAGGTAAAGCAAAATTATTGGTCAAAGATGAAGGTATAATTGCTGGGGTAGACTTTGCTGAACTTGTATTTTATTTTGTTGACCCTAATTTAAAGATAGAGAAATTGATAGAAGATGGTACTTCGGTAAGTCACGGTGATATTGTGTTTTATGTAGAAGGTAGTTCACAAAGTATATTAAAAGCAGAACGTTTGGTGTTGAATGCTATGCAAAGAATGAGTGCAATAGCTACAAAGACCAATATGTTCGTTAACCTTTTAAAAGGTACGGGTACAAAGATTTTGGATACTAGAAAAACTACCCCAGGTATACGTGCGCTAGAGAAGTGGGCGGTAAAAATTGGAGGTGGCGAAAATCATAGATTTGCGTTGTATGACATGATCATGTTAAAAGATAATCATATTGATTTTGCAGGCGGTATTACCAAAGCAATCAATAAGACAAAGAACTATCTAAAAGAAACGGGTCGTGATTTAAAGATTATCGTTGAAGCTAGAAACTTAGATGAGATCAAGGAAATTTTAGAGTCAGAGGGCGTATATAGAATATTGATCGATAACTTCAATTATGACGATACGCGTACTGCGGTCAAATTAATAGGTAATACGTGTTTAACCGAATCTTCTGGTGGTATCAATGAAAAGACCATACGTGAGTATGCAGAATGTGGGGTAGATTATATTTCTTCAGGGGCATTGACGCATTCGGTTTATAATTTAGATTTGAGTTTAAAAGCGGTTTAATGTCTTTAGAGGTCGAAGAAAAGCTAGAGAAAATACCTATTGTAAATTGGTTCGTTAGATTTTTAAAACAAATCAGGCTACCCGGTTTTGAAGGGCTTTCTGTTTATGACCTAATTGAGATGTATGTGCTTGGTATATTAAGGGGTACGTTGTCTACGCGTGCAAGTGCTATTGCTTTTAGTCTTTTTATGGCGCTGTTTCCGTTGATAATATTTATGGTAACGTTAGTTCCTTTTTTGGTATCATATATAAGTATTGAGCATGGCGATTTTGATGTGCAGTTCCAATTGTTTTTAGAGTCCTTTTTACCGAGTGCAACAGGTGATTATTTTGGTGAAGTATTTACACAGATAAAAGATCAGAAGCGAGGTGGCTTGTTGTCATCTGCTTTTCTACTATCTATTTTTTTAATTGCGAACGGGGTTAATTCCATATTCGGTGGCTTTGAAACATCATACCATATAGAGCTGACACGGCATTTTTTCAGACAATATTTATATGCTTTAATGGTAGGCTTGATTTTAGGAATTTTAGTAATTGTTGGTTTTATAGCGTATATCTATTTTGAGTTTTATGTACTAGGCTATTTATCTGAGTTTGCCGCCAAGCGAGGTGGGTATACCTTAGGCGAAGATGAAGTGGTGGGTGTGCAGATCGCAAAGGTGTTGTTCTTTATTATACTATCGTATTTGACGACGGCCATACTTTATTATTTTGGAACTAGTGAAGGTAAGCAGGCAAAGTTTTTTTCTTTTGGCGCTTTAATGACAACAGTACTGTTTTTGCTAACCTCATATCTTTTCGGTATTTATGTTGAAAAGTTCGCTAGATACAATGAATTATATGGAGCGTTAGGAGGATTATTGATTTTAATGGTCTACATATGGTTAAATTCTAATATATTGCTACTTGGCTTTGAGCTGAATGCATCTCTCAACATATTACGTAAATTCACTAAAAGAAATGATAAATAAAACAATACAACTAATTATTCTCTTTACATTATTTATTTCAATGAGCATTTCTGCACAGTCGGTTTTTGGCACGTGGAAAACTATTGATGACCGCACCGGTCTGCCAAAAGGCGTTATTGAAATCTATAAAAAAGACGGATTAATGTATGGCAAGGTTGTTAAGATTTTGGAAGAAGGGCAAGAAGATAGAATATGTGATAAATGTGACGGAGACTTAAAAGATAAACCTGTAACCGGTATGGAAATTATTACCGGTGGCGAGGTTAATGATGATGGGGAATGGAAAGGAAAGCGTTTATTTGATCCAGAGCAAGCAATGACTTTTCGGTTTAAGATATGGTTAAATCCAGATAATCCAGATGAGTTGAAAGTCCGTGGTTATTTGGCGTTTATCTATAGAACCCAAACATGGCTACGGGTGGAAGGATAACTATGGCGAACTTTATTAATGTAATATTACCAATTCCTCTAGAAAAAAGTTTTACGTATAGTGTAACGGCTGAAGAGGCAGCATTACTGCAACCGGGAATGCGTGTAGCGGTGCCTTTTGGTAAATCAAAAATATATACCGGTGTAGTTCAGAGTATTCATCAGAATCCACCAGAAGTCTATGAGGCAAAGGAAATACATCAATTATTAGACGATTACCCAATTGTAAACCCAATTCAATTAAAACATTGGGAATGGATAGCGTCTTATTACATGTGTACTTTAGGCGAAGTTGTTCGCAGTGCACTTCCTAGTGCATTTTTATTGGAGAGCGAAACATTGGTACTTCGAAATACGGAATATGAAATAGACGAAACCAATCTTTTAGATGATGAGTTTTTGGTGTTCGAAGCTTTGCAACATCAAACTATATTGAAAGTTCAAGAAGTTTCCGCCATTATAGAGCGTAAAAATGTCTTGCCAATTCTTCAGCGACTATTGGAGAAGAAAGTAATCGTATTAAAAGAAGAGGTGTATGAGCAATACAAGCCAAAGTTGGTTAGGTATGTAAAATTAGGTGCAGAGCATACATCCGACGAAAAACTAGAAGAACTTTTAAAAACATTGACCAGGGCGCCAAAGCAAAGTCAAGTTGTACTTTCTTTATTTCAGTTACAGGGTAGAAGTCAGCATCCGATCAAGGTTACTGAACTTGAAGCATCTAGCAATAGCTCTAAATCAGTGATAAAGTCTTTGGTAGATAAGGGTATTCTAGAAGAATATTACATTAAGACCGATCGGATAAATTATGACGGTGAAGCAGATAATTCTGAAACTAAAGAATTAAATGAATACCAGCAGGCTGCGCTGACAGATATTAAATCTTCATTCGAAACGGGGAAAGTTACCTTGTTAAAAGGAGTGACATCTTCTGGTAAGACCGAAGTTTATGTAAAGCTGATAGAAGAATGTTTAGAAAAAGGTTTGCAAGCATTATATCTCTTGCCTGAAATTGCTTTGACCACACAATTGATTAGTAGACTGCAAGAGTATTTTGGTGAAAAAATCGCTATTTACCATTCTAAGTATAATGTACAAGAACGTGTAGAAGTTTGGCAAAATGTTTTGCAGGCAAAACCGAAGGCTCAATTAGTTATTGGGGCTAGATCTGCAATGTACTTGCCATTTAGTAAGTTGGGGTTGGTCATTGTAGATGAAGAGCATGAGAGTTCTTTTAAGCAATTTGATCCTGCGCCAAGATATCATGCAAGAGATGCGGCAATAGTTTTAGGACATTTACATAAAGCAAATATTCTGTTGGGTTCTGCAACACCAAGTGTAGAGAGCTACCACAATGCGCAGACAGGTAAATACGGCTATGCAGAAATAACCAGACGTTATGGTAATGTGCTCATGCCTGAGATGGAGTTAGTCGATATTAAAGAAGCATCGAGAAAAAGGAAAATGAAAGGTCATTTCTCTGAACGTCTTTTTATGGAAATGGAAGAGACCCTGCAAGAAGGTGCACAAATCATACTTTTTCAGAATAGAAGGGGTTTTGCACCGTTAATGGAGTGTTTAACATGTGGTCATACGCCGCAATGCCCAAATTGCGATGTTAGTTTAACCTATCATCAATATAGAAAACAATTACGTTGCCATTACTGTGGTCATCATACAGCATTGCCCGAAATTTGTTTTGCATGTGGTAGTCCAGATTTGGATACCAAAGGTTTTGGTACCGAACAAATAGAGAATGAAGTTTCTGAATTATTTCCCGAAGCTAAAGTAGGTCGAATGGATTTGGATACTACGCGAGGTAAACACGGTTACGAAAAGATCATTACCGCTTTTGAACAGCAAGAATTGGATATTTTGGTAGGTACCCAAATGGTAACTAAAGGGCTAGATTTTAGAAACGTGAATTTGGTGGGTGTAATGAATGCAGATTCACTTTTGAATTTCCCAGATTACCGTGCTCATGAAAGAACCTATCAATTATTGACTCAAGTATCGGGTAGGGCAGGGCGCACCAAGAAAAGAGGTCGTGTAATTATTCAGACCTATAATCCGTATCACCAAATATTAAAACAGGTAACCACCGGTGATTATGAGGGTATGTATACAGAACAATTATATGAAAGGGAGCAGTTTAAATATCCTCCGGTAAATAGAATTATCAAAGTTACATTTAAACATAAAAATTACAATATTCTAAATGAAGCTGCAGATTGGTTTGCAGGTGCATTACGTACTAATTTTGGAGGTACCGTATTAGGACCGGAATATCCGCCGGTAGCAAGAATTAGAAATCAATATTTGAAACATATTGTAATCAAAGTTCAAAAAGCACATTCACTTGCGCAAACAAAAGCGAATATTAGACGAATAGAAAAATCATTTAAAGCCGTGGCAATGTATAGAAGTGTAAGGGTCATATATAATGTAGACCATATATAAACTAAAAAAGACCGCTAATTAGCGGTCTTTTTTGAAAGTAAAATTATACCATATATTATACGTTACTTAGCGCTTCGGCTAGTTCTGTCTTTTTATTTCTACTTAGAGGTATTGATCTACCGCTAACTTCAACATTCTTACTGTTGAATTTTTCAACCTTTTCTAGGTTAATGATATATGATTTGTGAATTCTTAAAAACTTATCTTCTGGCAATTGCTTTTCAAAAGATTTCATTGTTGATAAGATTACGATATTAGCTTCGTCAGTTACTAATTTTATATAGTCACCAAGTGCTTCGATCCACTTAATATCATTCAAGATAACCTTTCTTTTCTTTAGGTTACTCTTTACAAAAATATGCTCTTCGTCTTCATTGACTCTGTGCAATTGTTCGTAATTTGCTACAGCTCTTTTGACAGATGCGTCAAAACGTGCCATGGTAATCGGTTTATGTAAATAATCCGTTACATCATAGTCAAATGCTTTAAGTGCATAATCTGGTTTACCGGTAATCAAAATTACCTGAGGACTGTTTTCTAGGGACTCTAGTAGGTCGAATCCTGTAATGATTGGCATTTCAACATCAAGAAAAATAAGATCTATCTCATGGTTCTTGATTCCGTTTTTAGCCTCGATAGCATTACTGTATTCAGCTACCATAGTCAAATTCGGATGATTGTTTACCAACTTGGCAACGGCCATCCTTTGCATGGATGAGTCGTCAACGATGATACTTCTTAACTTCATAAGGGTTGATTTGTGGGGTTAAATCATCGACAAATAACCGAAAAAACATGCTGAACTGCAACAAAAGATGTGAACAATGCGCTGTTGATCGTGTAATTGGTAATGATATAATATTTAAGATTTGGATTAATTTTATATGTTGTTACCATTCAATAACGAAGAATATTCATATTTCTTATAATTATTTTAAAAAAATATCTATTTTTGCACTCCTTAAAAACAAATATAATATGAACCATTACGAAACTGTTTTCATTTTGAATCCCGTTCTATCTGATGTTCAGATAGAGGAAACAGTTAAGAAATTCGAAGATTTCTTAATTAACAATGGCGCCAAAATGGTAGCTAAAGAGAATTGGGGGCTAAAGAAGTTAGCTTATCCTATTCAAAACAAAAAAAGTGGATTTTACCACTTGTTTGAATTTACTAACTCTGGTGAGGTAGTTACACCTTACGAACAAGAGTTTAGAAGAGATGAACGTGTTATGCGTTTCTTGACCGTTAAATTGGACAAGCACGCAATTGCATGGGCAGAAAAAAGAAGAACAAGAAACAAAACCGCTAAAGCTTAAGTATTATGGCAACATTACAACAACAGGCAAAAGGAAAGAAAGATGGAGAGATCAGATATCTTACTCCATTAAACATTGAGACCAACACTAAGAAGAAGTATTGTCGTTTTAAAAAATCTGGTATTAAGTACGTAGATTATAAAGATGCTGATTTTTTATTGAAGTTGGTAAACGAGCAAGGTAAATTGTTACCTAGAAGACTTACAGGAACTTCATTGAAGTATCAAAGAAAAGTGGCACAAGCCGTAAAGAGAGCTCGTCATTTGGCGTTAATGCCATATGTTGCTGATTTATTAAAATAATAAGAAAAGAATCATGGAGCTTATATTAAAAGAAGACGTACAAAATTTAGGTTTTAAAGACGACGTAGTAAATGTTAAGAACGGTTACGGAAGAAATTTCCTTATACCTCAAGGCTTAGCTACTATGGCTACTGTTTCTGCTAAAAAAGTTTTAGCTGAGAACTTAAAGCAAAGAGCACATAAAGATAAAAAAGTTGTTGATGCTGCTAAGAAAGTAGAAGAAGCATTAAAAGCTTTAGAATTGAAAATCACTGCTAAGACTGGTGCAGCCGATAAATTATTCGGTTCTGTTACTAATGGTGATTTAGCTGATGCAATTGAAAAAGAAGGTCATTCAATTGACAAAAAATTCATTAGCATTCAAGGTGGTGCAGTTAAAAGAACTGGACCTTACAATGCACAAATTAGATTACACCGTGAGGTAATTGTTGATTTTGGTTTCGAAGTAGTTGCCGAACAGAAATAATTAACTATCTAAGTTGATAAATTAAAAAGAGCTATGCGTGCATAGCTCTTTTTTTATTGGTATTTTTGTTAAAGAACTCATAAATAACTCAAAACCAATTAAAATGAAAAACAGCTTGCTTTTTCAATTGTTGTTGCTACTTTTTGTAAGTGCAACCTATGGTCAGGTTACTACCTCTAATATAAGAGGTTTGGTAATGGATGATCAAGATCAACCACTATTTGGCGCTAATATTGTCGCTATTCACACCCCAACAGGAACAAAATACGGATCAATTACCAATGAAGATGGTAGATTCAACCTATTGAACCTTCGTGTTGGTGGTCCTTACTCGGTTGAAATTTCTTATGTAGGTTTTAAGCCTTATCAACTTACAGACGTAAATCTGTCTTTAGGGCAAACGTTCAACGTTGATGTTAAATTGGCAAGTGAAAGTCAGGCATTAGACGAAGTAACGGTTGTTTCTGATCGCTCAGGTACTTTTAGTAGCGATAGAACAGGTGCAGAAACTAGTGTAGGTAGAAGAGAATTAACTCGTTTGCCAACTATTTCACGTTCAGCACAAGATTTTACACGTTTAGAGCCTACCGCTAGTGGTAATTCTTTTGGAGGTAGAAATGACCAGTTCAACAACTTTTCATTGGATGGAGCAATTTTCAACAACCCTTTCGGTTTAGATGCAGCTACACCAGGTGGTCAAACAAACTCACAACCAATATCTTTAGATGCAATTGAGCAAATTCAAGTATCTACGGCACCATATGATGTTACTCAATCTGGTTTTACAGGAGCTTCTGTAAATGCGGTTACAAAGAGTGGTACTAATGAATTTCATGGTACGGTGTATGGTTTTTTCAGAAATGAAGATATGACCGGTGGTAAGATTAAAGGCGATGACATCGTTAAGCCTAAACTTGATCAAAGTCAGTACGGAGTTAGTATTGGAGGACCAATTGTAAAAAACAAATTATTCTTTTTCGCAAACTTTGAAAGAGATGAACGTACAGATTTAGGTACTAACGGATGGGTGCCAAATACAGGTTCTGGTGCAATTAACGAATCTAGGGTATTGGAAAGTGACTTAATTAATGTACAAAATCAGTTATTGGCGGTGGGTTATAATCCAGGAGCTTATGAAGGTTTTACACATGATGCAGAATCCACCAAAGGTCTTTTTAAATTAGATTGGAATATTAATGATAATAACCGTTTGGCTGTTATTTATAACTTTTTGAAATCTTCAAAAGAGAAACCTGCGCACCCAACGGCAATACAATTTAGAGGTCCTAATGCAAACACATTACAGTTTCAGAATTCAGGATATGAGATAAATAATGACTTAAAGTCTATTCAAGTTGAATTGAACTCGACTTTATCGGAAACGGCTTCAAACAAGTTACAAGTTGGGTATACCCACTTTGACGATTATAGAAATCCGTTTTCTACTCCAGCACCTTCTATAAACATTACAAAAGATGGTTCTAACTATATTATTGCCGGTCATGAACCATTTTCCGCAAATAACAGACTAGATCAAAAAGTACTGCAGATTACTAACAACTTAAATTTTTATAAGGGAGACCATACGTATACAGTTGGTTTTTCTTTGGAGAAATTTATGTTCGATAATTCATTTAACCTAACCGCTTATGGTTTTGATTTATTTGGAGGTGTAGATATCGCGGATTTTGATGCATCATCTTATGATTTTGCTGGTCCACAAGCAACATTTAATGCAAATAATGCTGTACCAGATGGTGAAGGTTGGGCATTGGCAGAAACGAATGTGGGTCAATTGGCTTTTTATGTTCAAGATGAATGGAATGTAAATGAGAAATTCAAATTAACATACGGTGTTCGTTTTGATAAGCCTTTGTTCTTTGACTCTGCAGAGAAAGCACAAGATGTTATTGATAGAGGTTTTGTTATAGCTGATCAGCCATACCAAAATCCTAATACAGGTGAAACCGTATTCATAGATAACACGCAAATGCCTTCTAACGATTGGTTGATTTCACCAAGAGTTGGTTTTAACTATGATGTTTATGATGATAAATCATTACAATTGCGTGGTGGATCTGGTCTGTTTACCGGTCGTTTCCCATTCGTATGGTTAGGAAATCAGATTTCTTCTCCAGACGTATTTTTCTTGCAGGCTGTTGATCCAGATTATAAGTTTCCACAAGTATGGAGAACAAATTTAGGTGCAGATAAGCGTTTAGATAATGGTATTGTGTTAACTGCAGATGTATCGTATACAAAAGATATCAATGGTCCTCACGTACAAAACTGGGCATTGACTTCGCCATCAGGTAATTTATCTGGTGTTGATACAAGAGCAACATATACTGAAGGAGATTTATTAAACAGCTTTGGTTTAGGGGCTGGTCCTTATGTTTTTACAAACTCTAATAAAGGAAGAATTTGGAATGCATCTATAAAAGCTCAGAAAAACTTCAGCAATGGTTTGTATGCTATGATGGCGTATAGTTATTTAGATGCTAAAGATGTGAATTCAATTGAAGCAGAGATAACATCAGATGCTTTTGCAGGTAACCCAATTATCAATGATGCCAATGCAGATGTACTAGCGCCATCAAAATATGGAGATAAGCATAGATTTATTGGTGTAGCTAGTAAAAACTGGCAATACGGTAAATGGGCTACTACACTTTCTACGTTCTTTGAATATGCTCAAGGTGGTAGATTCAACTATACTTATGGTGGTGATATTAATGGTGACGGTTCTGGTATCAATGACCTAATTTATGTGCCCACATCTGCAGAAATAGGTCAAATGCAATTTTCTGGTGCCGGTCAAGGAACAGCTTTTGATGCATATATTGCTCAAGACGATTACTTAAGTGGTCGTAGAGGTCAATATGCAGAGCGTTACGGAGCTTTAGCGCCATGGAGAGGTCGTTGGGACGTTAAGTTCTTACAAGACTATAAAATCACAGTATCTGAAGGTAAAACCAATACCATTCAATTTAGTGTTGATGTGTTGAACATTGGTAATATGATCAGTTCTGATTGGGGCTTGGTACAACAGCCTAATGCAGTACAACCAATTGGTGTGTCTGTAGATGCGGATACAAACGTGCCAACATATACGTTTAGTCCAGATTTGACTGAAACCTTTGGTTTTGATGCTAGTTTGTTATCTAGATGGCAAGCACAAGTAGGATTGAGATATATCTTCTAAGTTTTTAAAATTAAGTTGTAAAAGCCCTAACAAATATGTTGGGGCTTTTTATTTTTGCAAAATGAAATATACGAGGCTAACAAAAGAGCAATTAGAAGAGTTGCATCCAGAATTTATAAATTTTCTGGCAACACAATCTATTACTGGCGATGAATGGGAAACTATAAAAAAGGATAAACCAGAAGTAGCTGAGGAGGAGTTAGATATTTTTAGCGATTTGGTATGGGAAGGAGTGTTGAGTAAAGTTTCTTATTTAGAGAATATTTCAGATAAGCAAATGCACCTTTTTCATTTAACCGAAAAAGAAATGAAATTGATATCGGTAAAAGTGATGAATCCTGAGATTGATTTAACTACCTCAATAGGTTTTGACTGGTTCAAGAGAAATTGGCAATCAGATTTCGTAGAATACTTGACAGCGGCAAAAGCTTATACTGATGATAAAAATGTAGACAAGTTTTTGTTACTTCAGCAAGGAGCGGTTATAACAAAAGGAGAATTGTATAAATGGTTCGAAAAAGTAATCGTTACCAAATAAAACAATAATAATCTAGTATTCATACTGTAGAAATATTGTCTTAGTTATTTGAAGGCTATATTTGTAATACAATAAAAAATAATGGCACAGAAACCATCCATACCAAAAGGAACCCGCGATTTTAATCCATCAGAAATTGCAAAACGTAATTATATATTTGACATCATTAAAAGAAACTTTCAAACGTATGGTTTTCAGCCTATTGAAACACCTTCTTTTGAGAATTCAGATACGTTATTGGGTAAATATGGAGAAGAAGGTGATCGATTGATTTTTAAGATTTTGAATTCTGGAGATTTTCTTAGAAAGGTAGATGATGCTACTTACACAGATAAAAATTCAAACAGTATTGCTCCAAAGATTACTGAAAAAGCTTTGCGTTATGATTTAACCGTTCCCTTTGCACGGTACGTAGTAATGCACCAAAACGAGTTGGATTTCCCTTTTAAGCGTTATCAAATTCAACCCGTTTGGAGAGCGGATAGACCGCAAAAAGGAAGATTTAGAGAATTTTTTCAATGCGATGCCGATGTAGTGGGGTCAGATTCCTTATTACAAGAGGTGGAATTGATTCAGTTATATGATGCCGTATTTTCCGAATTAAAATTGGAAGGGGCAACCATAAAAATGAATAATAGAAAAATATTAGCAGGTATAGCAGAAGTTATCGGAGCTAAAGATTTACTTATAGATTTTACCGTTGCTTTAGATAAGCTGGATAAAATAGGGGAGGACGGAGTTAAAAAAGAAATGCTTTCTAAAGGGATTTCTGAGGAAGCAATTGAAAAAGCATCTCCATTATTTTTACCTCAAGGTAGTAACGATGAGCAATTAGAGCGTTTAGATGCCTTATTGAAAGATTCTGAAGAAGGTAAAAAAGGTTTGGAAGAACTTCGTTTTATTTTAGAAACCATAGCTGTTTTAGGCTTGCAATCCGCTAATTTATCTATAGATGTTACTCTTGCGCGCGGGCTTAATTATTACACAGGAGCTATTTTTGAGGTTGCAGCGCCAGAGGGTGTGAAAATGGGATCTATAGGCGGTGGCGGTCGCTATGATGACCTTACCGGTATTTTTGGTTTGAAGAACGTAAGTGGAGTAGGTATATCATTTGGTCTAGATCGTATTTATTTGGTGTTAGAAGATTTAGGGCTCTTCCCAGAGGCAATTGACCAATCTCTACAAGTGCTATGTGTCAATTTTGGAGATAAAGAAGCTATGGCTGCCTTAAAACTGGTAAGTCAATTACGTAAGCAAGGTGTTAAAGCCGATATCTATCCTTCTAGTGCTAAGATGCAAAAGCAAATGAAATATGCTAATAATCGTAATGTACCTTATGTAGTTTTAATTGGGGAACAAGAGTTGGATGAGAATTCATTCGTTGTAAAAAACATGAAAAAAGGTACACAAGAAAAGTATAGTTTAAACAAAGTTGCAGACTTTGTAAATTACTTGAGCTAACTACTTTAAAATCAGATAAAAGTTTAGTGAGTCATTTTTGATTATATTTGGTTAACCAATCTGGTTGTGCAATTTTATATTGTACAATTAATATAGGATTAAATCAATATTGAATCAAGTTTTATAATTATAACGTCATGACGAACAGTAACAAATTATCTGGAAAAAATATACTCATAACAGCCGGTGCTCAAGGAATTGGAGAGGCAATTACCAAGCACTTTATTGATAGCGGTGCCAATGTTGCTATTCATTATTTTTCTAGTTCAGATACTGCAAATGAATTGGTAAAGTACGCGACCGATAAGGGTTTAAAAGCAATTGCAATATCTGGAGATTTAACTAAAGAAGAAGATGCAAACGCATTAGTTGAAAGAACGGTTGAAGCTTTAGGCGGTCTAAATATTCTTGTAAATAATGCCGGGTCTTTAGTAGCTAGAAAGTTGCTAAGCGAAATGGAAACAGAATTTTGGCACAAGGTGATGGATATTAATTTGACTTCAATGATGTTCGTTACACGAGCAGCAGCACCATATTTGGCAAAGGATGAAAATAGTAGCATTGTAAACTTGGCATCTTTAGCTGGGCGTAAAGGCGGTCACCCTGGATCATTGGTATACTCTACCAGTAAAGGAGCTATTTTAACCTATACAAGGGCACTTGCATCAGAATTGGGACCTCAGGGAACAAGAGTTAATGCAGTTGCACCAGGACTTATCTTAGGTACCTCATTTCACAATACACATACCACCAAAGAATCTGCAGCAGAAACTACAAAAGGTATTCCCATTCAAAGAGCTGGTAATGCAGATGATGTTGCCAGAGCTGTGTTGTATTTAGCCTCTGAATATGATGGCTTTATTACTGGAGCTACGCTTGATATAAATGGCGGAGTTTACAACATGTAATATTCGATAAAATCATTGTAAAACTAGTCGCTTTAGGGTGACTAGTTTTTTATTCTCATACTTATAAAAATATAATTATGCTTAAGACTCCGGTTATTCATCCTACAATTATGGAAGCGCTTGGGCGCTCAGGTCATTTTGCGCAAGTGGTTATTGCAGATGGTAATTTACCTGTTGGTGCAATGACAGGTCCTAATTCAACAACGGTCCATTTAAACTTTCGCCCTGGATTGTTAGATGCACTTACTGTGTTGGAAGGTGTATTAGAAGTTTGTCCTGTACAAGGTGCTATAGTAATGGAAAAGCCTGCAGAAGCCAATGCAGAAATTCATGATGCCAATAAAAATTTGTTGGGAGATGTGACTTGGGATGAAATGGAACGTTGGGCTTTTTATGATAAAATTAGAGATGAAAACACCACGCTGATTATTCAAACAGGTGAGCAAAGACGTTTCGCTAATTTGATTTTAACTGTTGGCGTTGTAAAAATGGCTGAAGAATCTGGTTTTTAATTGAACATTTTTAGAAGAAAATAAAGGCTATACATTTTTGTTTCTACTGGATATTTCTTTAAGTATAGTCTTATAATAAGAAATATCATGGGGAACATAATTGTATTTTGAAGTGTCTATCACTGCTTTGCTAAATTGTTTTATCGACTCTAGTTTTAATGCCTCAACCTCACTGTCCTGTTTTTGAAGTGCACTAAAAGGTAATTTTAGCTTAGTAATAAATGTATGATGAAATTCATAGTCCTTTAATATTTCAGAATGCTTTTTTACGGATTTGAAAATGCCTATTTTTTCTAAATCAGAAGGTAGAATTGTCAAACCTATTTCTTCTTGTACTTCACGTAATGCAGATGTTATGATGTCCTCTCCAGCACCAATATGTCCGGCAACGGATACATCCCACAGTAACGGATATACATCTTTCTCTTTACCACGTTGTTGGATTAGAATTTTTCCATCTGAAGTATAAAACCAAATATGAACGGTTTGATGAAACCAACCGTTTTTATGCGCTTCGGATTTCATGGCAGTTGTATTGGTCATGTTACCGTCAGCATCAAGAATGTCTATTAATTCATCCATAGAAATAAAAAATCCCTCCAATAAAAGAGGGATTATATAAATTTAATCGAAGTAGCTAAAAGTTTCTCCGTCTTTAATTGTTAAGAGTGTTTCGTAGATTAAACGAATTACATTTTCAACATCATCTTTATGAACTGTTTCTACCGTTGTGTGCATGTAGCGTAGGGGCAAAGAAATCAATGCAGAAGCAACTCCGCCATTACTGTAGGCAAAAGCATCGGTATCTGTACCTGTAGATCTAGACGCGGCCATTCTTTGAAATGGTATCTTATTATCTTCAGCTGTTTTAATGATACGTTCGCGCAACTTGTTTTGAACTGCAGGCGCATAAGAAATTACAGGGCCAGCACCAATTTCTGTATGACCTTGTACCTCTTTTTTAATCATAGGTGTGGTGGTGTCATGACAAACATCTGTTACAATGGCAACATTTGGCTTAATAGTCTGTGTAATCATTTCAGCACCACGTAAACCTATTTCTTCCTGTACAGAATTTGTTATATAAAGTCCAAATGGCAACTCAACTTTATTCTCATGCAATAAACGAGCAACTTCGGCAATCATGAATCCGCCAGCTCTATTGTCTATAGCTCTACAAACGTATTTGTTTTTGTTAAGAATTTGAAATTCGTCTGGGTAAGTAATTACACAACCTACGTGGACCCCTAGTTTTTCTACTTCTTCTTTATTTGTGGCACCAACATCAACCGTAATATTCTCGATTTTCGGAGTTTCTTCTTTATCTCCTTTACGGGTATGAATCGCAGGCCAGCCAAAAATACCTTTTACTATTCCTTTAGAAGTATGGATATTGACCCATTTAGAAGGAGCTATTTGGTGATCACTACCACCATTTCTAATGACATGAATTAAACCGTTATCTGTGATATAGTTTACATACCAAGAAATTTCATCAGAATGTCCTTCAATAACTACTTTATATTTAGCATCAGGGTTTATAACGCCCACAGCAGTACCATATGTGTCGGTAATAAATGTATCTACATAAGGTTTTAGGTAGTCCATCCATATTTTTTGCCCTTCCCACTCATATCCTGTAGGGGCAGCATTATTCAGGTATTTTTCAAAGAAGTCTTCAGACTTTTTAGTAATTATTTTTTTATTAGCCATTAAAATAAGTTTAGAATACAAACTTAAGAATATTAGCGTTGTATTAGTAATAACCTTCTTTAATAATCGTTAATTTTGGCAAGACTTTTGTTAAGCCTATGGTAATGAAATATAACTTTTTACTTCTTTTTTTACTATTCAGCAGCATGACCATATGCAATGCCCAGGTTGAAGAACAGGAACTTGATTCCATTACGGAAAAGATGATTATTGTTGCTGGTGATTCTTTGGTTCAAAGTTCAATAGCCTTGCAAGAAGCTTATGTATTTGGTAAACTTAAATTCTCATCTTACGACGAAAAATTACGGTATTACATTTTACGTAGAAAAACGCAAAAAGTATATCCGTATGCAAAAATGGCGGCAGAGCGTTTGGTAGAGTTGAACGATAGTCTATCGAATATGAAGAACAATCGTAAACGTAAAAAGTACACTAAAAAAGTACAGAAGTTTATTGAAGAGGAGTTTTCTGAAGAGTTGAAAAAATTAACGCGTACAGAGGGTCAAATTTTAGTTAAACTAATTTATAGGCAAACAGGTACTACGGCTTTTGATTTGGTAAAGGATTTAAGAAACGGATGGCGTGCATTTTGGTACAATACCACGGCAAAGCTTTTTAGTATTAGTATCAAAGAAGAATTTCACCCAGATCTAATTGAGGAAGATTACTTAATTGAAGATATTTTACAACGTGCTTTCTCTAAAGGTAAATTAGAGCGGCAAGAAACTGTTTTAGATTACGACTATGATAAGTTGTATAATAAGTGGAAGAGAACTACAAAAATACCTAAAGATTAAGATGATTTTTGTTTCTTTCCGAACATGGAGTCCATTATTGTCATAATACCTTTAAAACCTGTTCTAACTGCAAAGAACGCAAGGATTACGCCAATGATACATACAGGCCAAAATAAAAAGTGTTCTTGATTTTTAAACGCCTGCCATAAAACTATTGGGGCGGTAAACATAAGAACTACGGTAATTGCCAATTTCTTTAAGCCGTTAACAAGTACATCTTTATCAGTTCGTCTCATTTTCTGTTATGGTTATACTGTCTTTATATTCTTCTACGATTGCAAAGTAACCTAAGGCATAATTATCTGTGTTGTTAACATTGTCAACATTTTCGTCATTATCGATACCGGTAATATTTATAATATTGCCACGTACCGTAGCAGCAGGTGTTTGAAAAGGACCTTGGTCACCACCGGACTGTACTATAATTTGGTTCATATAATTGTAAAAAGACTCATCTACACCAATAAGACTGACATCTACTACAGAGCTGGTGTTTAGTTCAAGTTCATTGTCATAGAAATAAGAAAACACGAATGTCTGCCCTTGGTAAAATTCATCTTCAGTTACTAGAAATTCACCAAAATCTAAATCTAAAAGGTAAAAATCGTCGCTACCTGCACGATCGGTAAACGCTACGATAACTTCTGTTTCGTCACCTGAAAAAAGAGTTTCTTCACCTTGTTCTAAAGAGTCTATTGGTACCGATTTTACATAGGTGGTAGTTGCCAAGTATTGCTCATCGTCTGTTGTGATTATCAATTGAAAAACATCACCTTCGTCGATATTGTCAACTCTAATTCTTTGGTCGCTATCGAATGAAGGGTCCGGAACCCATTTTCCGCTTCCAGGTTCAACTTCCGCTAAATTAGATACTCCGCCACCTTCTAAAATTTCTGGAGCATCTTCTCTGGGAGTACCGTAAAAAATGATAGCGCTTTTAATGGTTGCAACAGTATTTTCTTCAAAAAAGGAACTACTCTCTGAAACCACTATTTCAATTGGTAGATATTCTTCGTTTTCATTAACTCTAATTACCCCGTTCACAATAAGTCTGGTATCGTTTTCAGGAAGCTCTACTTCAACAACATCTTCGCATGATGCGAAAAATATAACTGTAAGTATTAGAAATATATAGCTTTTCATTAATTATAATTTAAAGTTATAGGTAACTGCAGGTACGATGCCGAATACAGATGTACGAACGGCTTCGTTCGCGCCAGTATTATCGTTTCTTCTAAAGTTGATAGAGGCTGCATTTCTTCTATTGTAAACATTGTATAGGCTAAAAACCCATTCTCCTTTTATTTTTCTGGTTTTATTCTTTCTAGGAGTTAATGTGGCCGACAGGTCTAAGCGATTATATGCCGGTAATCGCTGTGTATTTCTAAGACCGTAATAAGGTACGGTTAAGTTTTGAAACTGAAATTGACCGATTGGGTAGTTGGTAGGTTGACCTGTCTGGTAGGTGAAATTACCGCTAAAACTCCATTTGCCATTTACATCATAGCTTAAGAACATAGAGATGTCGTGGGTTTTGTCATAAGGTGTGTTGTACCAATTTCCAAAATTTATACCGGTTTCAATATTACTGCGACCATTATCTGTAGAAGATGTTCTACCTGGCGTTCGCTGCTCTGATTTAGATAGAGTATATGCTAACCAACCTTGAAGTTTACCTTCGTTTTTTCGTAGTAAAACTTCTAGTCCGTAGGCTCTTGCTTCACCATTTAAAATAACCTGTTCAATGGCATTGTTGGCAATTAAATTAGCCCCGTCTATATAATCTATTCTGTTTTGAACGTCCTTATAGAAAACCTCTGTTTCAAAAGAAAAATCCCCTTCGTTTATATTTTTAAAATATCCTAAGGCATATTGATCTAGCAATTGTGGTTTTGTAAAAGGCCCGCTGGGCGTCCATACATCTAAAGGAGTAGGGGAGCTTGTATTTGATAATAAGTGTAAATATTGAGCCAATCTTGTATAACTAGCTTTAATGGAGCTGGTCTCGTTTAATGTGTATGATAAAGATGCTCTTGGTTCAAAATTACTGAAGTTGGATAATGTGGTTCCTTTTCCCGGATTAATAACATCAATAGGTTCGGCTTCTTTATAAATTAACAACAAAGGGTCAAATTCAACAGGGTTGTCATTTGCGTATACATTAAGCTCATCTTGACCCAGTCTCATAAAATGGCTAAAACGTAATCCGTAACCCAAACTCAGATTGTCGGTTACTCTGTGTTCAAAATCTACGTAAGCGGCAAATTCATTAGCATATTTTTGGATGAGTTGCTCTTCTAAGATACCAGACTCGTCACTACTAGGTTCTATTTTTCCAGGGTTGAATTGATAGTACACGTTGTTTAAGCCATAGTTTACTTGTAATTTATCGGTTGCATAGTGTTTAAGGTCATATTTGATATTGAAATTTTTGATGCCCGAGTTCCAATCAAATCCAACAAAACCTAATTTAAGTCCGTAATAATAATCGGAATATATTAAAGATAAGTTCGAAAATAACTTGTCTGAGAATAAGTGGTTCCACCTAAAGTTACCTACAGTATTACCGTAGGTATTAACGAAACTATCATTGATGCCAAAGACATCGCGACCAAAATAACCAGATAGAAAAATATTATTCTTATCGTTTAATCTGTAATTTAATTTAGTGTTCAAGTCATAAAAATAGGCGGTATTGTCCACATCGAAAAGAGGAAGAAAAAGATGGGCGTACGATCCTCTACCGCCAATAAGAAATGCAGCTTTATCTTTTTTAATAGGCCCTTCTATTAATAATCTACTTGCAACGGCACCAATACCACCGTTCATTTTAAATTCTTTACTATTGCCTTCTTTTTGAAATATATCCAATACCGATGAAACTCTACCACCATAACGTGCAGGTATACCACCTTTATAGAGTTTTACATCTTTTATGGCATCGGGATTAAAAACAGAAAAAAATCCGAATAAGTGTGATGAATTAAAGATAATGGCTTCATCTAATAAGATTAGATTTTGATCAGCTGCCCCGCCACGAACATTAAATCCAGAAGCACCTTCACCGGCATTGGTAACACCCGGTAATAGCAATATGGATTTGATAACATCGGCTTCACCTAGAATTACCGGTATTTTTTTAACCGTACCCATTGAAAGTGTGTTAACGCTCATTTGTGGTTTTCTAATATCCATCTTTTCCACATTTTCGGTTACCACGACCTCTTCTAACTGTTCGGCTTCTTCTTCTAATAAAAAATCTATACGTCTATTTTCGGTTAGTTCGATTTCTTTAATGATATCTTCAAAGCCTAAGTAGCTAATAAGAACCTTATATGTGCCTTCAGGTAAGGATATAGAATAAAAACCATATTCATTTGTCGTGACACCGGTACTTAATTCGGGTATGGCAACCGTAACACCTATAAGCGTTTCGTTACTGCTAGATTCAGAAATTGAACCACTTAAGGTATATTTTTGTTGCCCCTGTAAAGAAAAAGAGTAGCAAAGCAATGAGATGAGAATAAACGGTAAATATCCTTTCATCAATTTTTTTAGTAAAAATACTTAGAAATAGGGTACACTCCTACAACTAATTAAAAGACAAAAAAAAGACCCTTAACTAAAGTTAAAGGTCTTTTGTAAATATTCTTATAAGATTAAATGGAGTTTAAAATACCATTTAAAGTTTTACTAGGTCTCATAGCTTCAGCAACAAGAGCAGCATCTGGCTTGTAATAACCGCCTATGTCTTGTTTAGAACCTTGAGCATCTATTAATTCCGTAAGAATCTGAGATTCTTTAGAATTGATTTCTGCACTAACTTTAGAAAATATTGTTTTTAACTCAGCATTATCATCTTGTAATGCTAAAGCCTCTGCCCAGTATTTAGCTAAAAAGAAATGGCTACCTCTAGTATCTATTTCTTTTACTTTTCTTGACGGAGATTTATCGTTCAATAAAAATTTCTCTGTGGCGCTATCTAAAGTGTCGCCAAGAACTTTAGCGGCTGTGTTTGAATTTTTCTCTCCGTAGAATTCCAATGATACCCCTAGAGCTAAGAATTCACCTAAAGAATCCCATCTAAGATGTCCTTCTTCTATAAACTGATCTACGTGTTTTGGAGCAGAACCTCCAGCACCTGTTTCAAATAGTCCGCCTCCGTTCATTAAAGGAACAATAGAAAGCATTTTTGCACTTGTACCAACCTCTAAAATCGGGAAAAGGTCAGTAAGGTAATCACGTAAAACATTACCCGAAACCGATATGGTATCTTTACCTGCCTTCATTCTTTTTAAAGTAAATTCAGTAGCCTTAATTGGAGACATTATTTGAATATCTAAACCAGCAGTGTCTTCTTTTGCTAAGTAAGTATTTACTTTTTTAATTAGTTCAGCATCATGAGCTCTATTTTCATCTAACCAGAAAATAGCAGGGTCATTCGTTGCTTTAGCTCTTGATACGGCTAATTTTACCCAGTCTTCAATAGGTGCGTCTTTAACTTGACACATTCTCCAAACATCTCCAGTACTTACAGAATGTTCTATTAAAACCTTACCAGTTGCTATGTCAACAACTTGAACGGTTCCGTTTTGTTTTATTTCAAAAGTCTTATCATGAGAACCATATTCTTCAGCCTTTTGAGCCATAAGTCCTACGTTTGGTACAGTACCCATGGTAGTTGGGTCAAAAGCACCATGCTCTTTGCAGAAGTCTATAGTTGCACTGTATATTCCTGCATAACTACTATCAGGAATAACGGCTTTAGTGTCTTGCGCTTTACCTTCTTTGTTCCACATTTGACCAGAGTTTCTAATCATAGCAGGCATAGAGGCATCTATAATTATATCACTAGGAACGTGAAGGTTGGTAATTCCCTTATCAGAATTTACCATAGCTAAATCAGGGCCGTTTGCAAGGGCTTCATCTAGATCTTTGTTGATAGCATCTTTTTCGCTAGCTGGAAGTTTATCGATTTTCTGGTATAGACTTGCTAAACCGTCATTAGGGCTAACACCTAAAGTGTCAAAAGTGTCTGCATATTTTTCAAAGACAGGTTTTAAAAAAGTTTCTACAACATGACCAAAAATAATTGGGTCCGACACCTTCATCATGGTGGCTTTTAAATGCACAGAGAAGAGAACACCTTTATCCTTAGCATCTTTGATTTCTTTTTGTAAGAAATCTAATAAAGCCGTTTTATTCATTACCGTTGCATCGATAATTTCACCTTTATGCAAGCCAAGGTTGTCTTTAAGTATTGTTTCAGAACCCTCTGACACCAATTTTATTTGAACCGTAGTAGGTTCGTTTAATGTCAAGGATTTTTCGTTTGCCTGAAAATCGCCTTCACCCATTGAAGCAACGTGCGTTTTAGAGCTAGCACTCCAAGCACCCATACTATGCGGATTTTGCTTTGCATAGTTTTTTACGGCTCTAGGTGCTCTACGGTCAGAGTTACCTTCTCGCAATACAGGGTTTACTGCACTACCTTTGATTTTGTCATACTTTGCCTTAATTTCTTTCTCCTCGTCATTCTTAGGCTCGTCTGGGTAGTTAGGTAATTTGTAACCTTTAGATTGTAATTCTTTAATAGCCTCGTTCAATTGCGGAACAGAAGCACTAATATTAGGTAATTTTATAATGTTTGCTTCAGGCTGTTTTGCCATATTGCCCAATTCTTCCAAATCATTGGTCACTTGTTGTTCTTTCGTTAAAAGCTCGGGGAATGTAGCGGCAATTCTACCAGCTAAAGAAATATCTTTGGTTTCAATTTCTATTCCTGATGATTTGGTAAATGCTTTAACGATAGGTAAAAAAGACTCTGTTGCCAAAGCTGGCGCCTCGTCTGTTTTAGTGTAAAAAATTTTGGACATGTGCAGTTTGTTTTAATTTAAGCGGAACAAATATACGATATTCTAAAAGTTTTAAAACGTGGAGATGCCTTAATATTTAAGGCTAGGGAAGAAGTTTTGTTAAATAACAAAAGCCATATCAATGTACGCATACAATGATATGGCTTTTTAGAAAAAGCTTACGGACAGTTTGTTCTAATTTTTTATTAGAACGGCAACCCTTGATTGCACCCGCTTCACTAATTCAACGTTTTAAAATGTTTTTCGATTCTCAGGTACGTAACCTAACATCTACACATCATTTCTTCTTTGCCATTTTTATTGTAAAATAGAAACCTAGTATATAGTTTTTCTATAATTCAATTCATTTTAAGTGCTATAGGCGACAGCTTATAGTCTTAAAAATTACTTCATTCAATATTAATTAAATGTTTAATTAGAACAGCAATACGTAAGAACGTAAACTTCGTAGTAATTTTAAAATTGGTTTTTTCGTCACTCCAATTTCTTGATTACACTACAATTTACAAAAAATTACAATTCAAATGTAAAATTTATAAATATTTATTAATCAACACTTTATGAACAGGGGTTATTCACTTTTGTTCATAAAAAAAGCACTGTCTCAAAAAATGAAACAGTGCTCAATATTATAATGGAGAGAAATTTATCCTCTTACCTCTTTAATTCTAGCTTTTTTACCAGTTAACTCACGGAAGTAGTAAATTCTAGATCTACGTACTTTACCACGTTTATTAACTTCAATTTTTTGTAATGCTGGTAAATTTACAGGGAAGATACGCTCAACACCTACGGTACCTGACATTTTACGGATAGTAAAAGTTTCTGTTGAACCAGAACCTCTACGTTGTATTACAACACCTTTAAAGAACTGAGTTCTTGTTTTTTCACCTTCCTTAATTTCGTAGTATACTGTGATTGTATCACCAGCAGAGAATTTTGGAAAATCTTTTTTAGCTACGAACTCGTCTTGTACAAATTTTATTAATGATTCCATTGTCTATTTAATTGGAATTAAATTAAAGCAACATTCACGATTATCGTCAGAGGTTGTTCTAACAGGGTGCAAAATTAATATTAAAATTAAAACATACAAGCATTTATATGCTTTTTCTTAAAGAATTATAAATATGCTACTCTAGAAGATCTGGTCGCAAATTTTCTGTGCGCTCATGTGCCTGGTTTTCGCGCCATTCTTCAATCTTGCCAAAGTTTCCGCTCAATAATACATCCGGTACTTTCATTCCTTTATATACCGCAGGTCTGGTGTATACCGGCGGGGCTAATAAACCGTCTTGAAAAGTATCCGTCAGGGCAGAAGTTTCATCGTTCAATACACCAGGTAGTAGTCTAATAATAGAATCGCAAAGCACTGCAGCACCTAACTCTCCGCCGGATAATACATAATCTCCAATAGATATTTCTTTGGTGATGAAAGCATCTCTTACGCGTTGGTCTACTCCTTTATAATGCCCGCAAAGAATTATAATGTTCTCTACCATAGAAAGTGTATTTGCCATTTTCTGATTTAAGGTAGCGCCATCAGGAGTCATGTAGATAACTTCATCATAGTCTCGTTGCGACTTCAATTCGGTAATGCACTTGTCTATTGGTTCTATCATTAAAACCATACCTGCACCACCGCCAAACTGATAGTCATCAACATTACGGTATTTGGTAGAGGTGTAATCTCTAATATTATGAAAGTGGACTTCAACTAATCCTTTATCAATGGCTCTTTTTAAAATGGAGGCTTCAAACGGACTGGTCAGTAATTCAGGTAATACGGTAATAATATCTATTCGCATCTTTTAATCTTGCATCATCATTTAACCTGCCAAAAGTAGTGAAAAGCATGGTAATCTTTTTCCCATCCTAATTTCTCATATAATTTTTGAGCAGGATTGTCAATAGCTGTTTCCAATGCTAGTCCTTTATAGCTATTCTGTTTGCAAAAATCTTGCGCTTTTAAAAGTAATTGTTCACCAATAGATTTTCCTCTATAATCCGCATGAACAAACAAATCATTTAAAATGAGGGATTCTTGTAAACTTACAGAAGAGAAAGTGTAATATAATTGTGTAAAACCTACGGCTATATTGTCTTTGTACGCTACAAATATGATAGATTCTTCTTTCGCAATTCTATTTTTTAAAAACTTGGTGGTAGCATCGATGTCCGAATCCATTTTATAAAACACTCTATATCCATCAAAAAGAGATAAGATGTCGTTGATCTCTGCTATTGTAATTCTTTTTATTTGTGTCATATCAAAAAAAAAGCTCCATAAAGGAGCTTTTAATTATTTAGTTTTCTTCTGCTTGTTAATTTCATCTTGTAGTTGCCTACTTATTTTTTGCTCTCGCTCTAAAGCTCTTCTTCTATGGTCTTCGTATTCAACTTCTAGTTCAGAAAGGTTTTGTTTTGCCTCTTGGGTTAAAATATTACTATTTCTAAATTTATAGATAAATAAACCTAGCGTTAAAAACAATGCTCCAATTATTGTCCAAAGAACAAAATTATAAGTCCCTTTTGAAACAGGTAGACCTAAGAAAGACATACTATCTTTTTCTTCGGTAACCGCCCCTAAATTAGTAGTAGTTTCTTCTAATTTTTTATTTAAGGATGTAATAGTAGTTTCGTGCTCTGCAATAGTAGTTTTAAGCTCGCCAGTTTTTTTATTCATAGCGGCTATGGAATCCAAAACATTTCTACGTATTTTAAAAAGATTGGTTTCTTTTACCACCTCGTATCTAACACCATCGGCTCTATAATTTCCTGAACGTTTTGCAATATAATCGAACTGATTGCTGATCGGACCTTCGTCAAGAGATAGTTTATCTTGCTCTTCTTCAGTATCTTGTGCAAATTGTACATTACTAGCTAAAATAAAGACCAGTAACAATAGTATTCTATAAAACTTCATGTAATAGATTCTTAGGTTAATTTGAATAATTTAGAGTCGACTAAAGTACTTTATAATTATTGAATAAAGAAAAAAAAGTACAAAGCATAAAACTGTTTATTTAATTACGTAAGAAATCATCAAATAGATGTTTTCAATATGACGATTAATAATAGGTAAAACGACGAACTTTTGCAATATACTTTGCCAAACGAATTACTTGGTGAGAATAACCGTATTCATTGTCATACCAAATATAAAGAACAACGTTTTTACCAGATTCCGATACAATAGTTGCCATGCTGTCGTAAATAGATGGCGCAGAGGTGCCTATAATGTCTGAAGATACCAATTCTTTATCTAAAGAGTATTTAATTTGTTCTACCAAATCACCTTCTAACGCATACTTTTTAATCATACTATTTACGCCTTCTAAAGATGTTTTTTGATTTACATCAAGATTTAAAATAGCTAAAGAACCGTTAGGAACAGGAACTCTAATAGCGTTAGATGTCAGTTTACCATCTAATGAAGGTAATGCCTTTGTAACCGCTTTTCCAGCACCGGTTTCGGTAATTACCATGTTTAGTCCGGCTGCGCGACCTCTTCTATATTTACCATGCATATTATCTACCAAGTTTTGGTCGTTGGTATATGCATGAATAGTTTCTAAGTGTCCTTTTTCGATACCTAAAGTTTCTTCAATAGCCTTTAGTATTGGTGTAATGGCATTTGTTGTACAAGATGCTGCTGAAAAAATGTTGGTGTTATCGGGATCATTTTCTAAATGATTTACACCGTGCACAATATTAGGTACTTCTTTTCCTGGTGCAGTCAATAGCACTTTAGATGATCCATTTGCTTGCAGGTGTCTTTCCAATTGTTCTTTGGTTCTGAAAGCGCCGGTATTATCAATGATCAAGGCTTCGTTAATACCGTATTTGGTATAGTCGATTTCTTCGGGCATGTTTGCGTAAATAACATGTACCGTTGTGCCGTTGATAATAAGTTTTAGATTGGCGTAGTCAACTTTTACCGTACCATTAAAAATACCATGTACAGAATCGGTTCTAAGTAAACTTGCTCTTTTTTCAAGGTTTTCAATACTTGGTTTGCCTCTTACTACAATTGCTCTTAATCGTAATTGATTGCCTTTACCTGTTTTAGACATTAATTCTCTGGCAACTAATCTTCCTATTCTACCAAAACCGTATAAGACAACATCTTTAGGTTCTATATTTTTAAAATCTTGTGCCGATTGTAATTTATCTATTACAAAAGATTTTACGTTGTTTAAGATGTTAGTGTCAGAATGGTATTCGTAGGTTAGTTTGCCAATATCCAGTTTCGATGGCGGAAGCATCATATCTGAAATAGCCCGAAGAATTTCTACGGAATCAAAAATAGATATCGGTTTCTGTACAAATTCACCTGCGTACTCATGTAAATGAATAATGTCACTTACATTTTTGTCGATAACCTGATTTTTAAAAAGGACAATTTCAATAGATTTATCGTACCATAAATCGCTAACGATTTTGATAAATTCAGTCGTAGCTTTTCTGCGATCTGCTTGAAATGCCAGCTCTTTTTCAAATGTGGTTTGTGGAGCCATAATTTGTTGATTATTTTTAGAATTCGCACAAAACTAGAAAAATTAACCACTTAAAATAAATATTTTTCAAAAAAAAGCCCTCGTTTTTACGAAGGCTGTATTTTTTACTTGAATTATTATTGAAAGATCAGTCGGTCTCTTTCACCATTTGAGCCTACCATAACAATAACCGTTTTTCCATATTTAGAAATGCTTGCAAAAGCGGTGTAAGCGTCATCGATATTTCCTATTTCATAATCGTCTACTTTGACAATTACTTTTTCAGACAAGCCGTAACCTCTGTATCTTTCAGGTACTCCGGTGATTTTTACACCAGATGTTGTCTTGTAAACCTTCTTGTCGTGTTCGGTCAGGTTTCTAACTTCTAAACCCATTTCAGGTACTATTAACTTCTGTCTTTCTTTTAATATTAAAGGAAGTGTAAGTAGTTCTTTATCTCTATCAACAATAAATTCTAGAGTGTCGCCTGGTCTTTTTGTTGAAAGATATCCGGTTAAATCAGGATATTTATGTACATCAATTTCATCGACTTTTTTAATAATATCACCGACAACGATTCCAGCTTCTTCCGCTGCAGACTCTTCTTCTACCAATTCAATAAACACTCCGTCGATATTATTGATACCTCTTTCTATAGCATCTCTGGTATTTACTGGAGCAGGACTAATGCCCATAAATCCTTTTTGAACGTTACCGTATTCCAATATGTCTTGAACGACCTTTTTTGCAATATTACTAGGTACTGCGAAAGAATATCCTACATAAGAACCTGTTTGTGAGGTAATAGCCGTATTGATACCCACTAAATCGCCATTAGTATTTACTAAGGCACCACCAGAATTACCTGGGTTTACAGCAGCATCGGTCTGTATGAAAGATTGATTTTTGCCAAGATTACGAGCTTTAGCACTAACGATACCTGCGGTAACAGTGGAAGTTAGGTTAAAGGGATTACCTACGGCTAACACCCACTCGCCAATTTTGGTATGGTCAGAATCGCCGAAAGCTAAGTAAGGTAGCTTTTCATTAGGGTCGATTTTTATTAAAGCAATATCAGAATTTGGGTCGGTACCGATCAATTCGGCTTTGTATGTTCTATTGTTGTTTAGAGTTACCTGTAATTGAGTGGCTTTGTTGATGACGTGGTTATTGGTAACAATGTATCCGTCAGAAGATATAATTACACCTGATCCAGTTCCTACTTGTGGTACCGCACTTCTACTGGTTCCATAAAAAACATCGAAAATAGTGGTAGGAGCTTTACTTATAGTGATATTCTTTACGTGGACCACGGCATTAACGGTATTCTCGGCCGCAACGGTAAAATCCACCTCATTGATACCGGCACCTCTTGCAGAAGTTGGTGTGTAGCTTGCATTTACAATACCGCCATTGTTTTCTTGACTAATGACGGTGAAATTTTCCTTCTCGAAAAATAGTTTGTAAGCACCCAATGTAATTGCACCGGCGAAAACAGATATAAACAAGAGACTTGCTATTCTTTTCATATTTATCAAAGATTTAACGTATTATGCACAAAATTACTCGTTTTTATACTATTTCATAAGCGTTTAACTACTTTTTAACTACCAAGCAAAACGTAATTATGTGCTATCTTTGAGACTTTATTATAGTATGGAAAATACATTTTATAAATATCAGGGTACCGGTAATGATTTTGTGATGATCGACAATCGAAACGAAGAATTTCCGAAGGATAATACCGAATTAATAGCTAAAATTTGCCATAGAAGATTTGGGGTAGGTGCTGACGGACTTATTTTACTGGAAAATGACGAGGCTACCGATTTTAAAATGGTCTATTATAATGCCGATGGAAACGAGAGTAGTATGTGTGGTAATGGGGGAAGATGCATTGTTGCATTTGCCCATTTTCTAGAAATTATAAAGAAGGATACTGTTTTTATTGCTGTAGACGGGCTTCATGAAGCAACCATTATAGATGATGTGGTAAGTCTTAAAATGATAGATGTAAAAGAAATAAAAGAGAAATCAAGTGCCCTCTTTATGAATACGGGCTCGCCGCACCATGTGCAAATGGTGAGCGATTTAAAGTCTTTTGATGTCACTAAAGAAGGTGCGCGAATGCGTTATGGTGTCTACGGAGAAAAGGGTAGTAATATCAATTTTGTAGAGGCAAATACCAAAGGCGGATTTGATATAAGAACCTATGAACGTGGCGTTGAAGATGAAACTTTATCATGTGGTACAGGGGTAACTGCAGTTGCATTAAGTATGTATCACCTAGGTAATACAAAAGATAAGAGCATTGCGGTCAATGCATTAGGTGGTCAGCTAGAAGTGACCTTTGAAGAAGAGGACGGTGTGTATAGTAATATATTTCTTAAAGGAGAGGCGAAGCAAGTATTTAAAGGAGAGCTAACGTGGTAACATTAAAAGGAGAACAAATATATTTAAGGGCTTTAGAGCAAAGAGATCTTGATTTTTTGTACGAACTTGAGAATAATACCGGTGTTTGGGAAGTGAGCGGTACGGTTACACCGTATTCTAAAGATGTGTTGCAACTTTACCTAGATAGTGCTCACAGAGATATTTATGATGTAAAGCAATTAAGGCTGGTAATATGTTCTAAAGATCATAAAGCTGTCGGTTTAATTGATGTTTTTGATTTTGAGCCAAATCATAATCGGGCAGGAATTGGAATAATCGTATTAGATGAGGGTCAAAGAAATAGGGGAATAGGTTCAGAGGCTATTACGCTATTGTGTACTTACCTATTTAATGTTTTGGGGTTAAAGCAGATCTACGCAAATATTTTAGAGGAGAATGCACCAAGTCTGCATTTATTCAAAAAACTAGGATTTCAAGAAATTGGAGTTAAGAAAGATTGGGTACGGTTTAAGGATACCTATAAGAATGAAGTATTATTGCAAAAAATAAATAATTAATGTACATCAAACGTATTTTACTGGGCATAGTGCTCTTAGGTTTAATTGGAGGCGGAATTTTTGCCTATACGGTTTACGGAACTTTCTTTACTCCGAACACTAGTTTGAATAATGAAGAAGCTATAGTTTTCATACCTACGGATGCTTCTATTGAGGATTTAAAAGAACGACTTTCTCCCGTATTGGAAGATTTTGATTCTTTTGAGTCAGCTGCAGATAGAAAAGGATATTTAGGTAATATTAAGGCAGGAAGGTATAGATTAGGTAAGGGAATGAACAATAATGAGATTGTAAATTCTTTACGAAGTGGAAACTTACCTGTTAAAGTGTCATTTAACAATCAAGAAAATATCAATGATTTAGCGGGAAGAATTGCAGGTCAGATCGAGGCGGATAGCATTTCATTGGTCGCGGCTTTCAATGATAAAGATTTTTTGAAGGCAAACGGATTTGACGACGCCAATAAAATAGCATTGTATATCCCTAATAGCTATGAGTTCTTTTGGAATACATCTGCAGAATCATTCAGAGGTAGAATGTTAAAAGAATACAATCGCTTTTGGACCGATACTCGTAAAGACAAAGCGAGTGCTCTTGGTTTAAAGCCAAATGAGGTAATTGCCTTAGCATCTATTGTTCATAAAGAAACCGCAAAAGTTGATGAAAGACCTACGGTTGCAGGGGTTTATTTGAATCGATTAAGAAAGAAAATGTTGTTGCAGGCAGATCCTACCGTTATTTATGCAATTAAGAAAGAAACGGGAAATTTTGATACTATAATTAAAAGAGTGCTCTACAGGGATCTAGAAATGGATTCTCCATATAATACTTACAAATATGCAGGTTTGCCACCTGGTCCTATTGCAATGCCCGATATTACTGCAATAGATGCGGTTTTGAACCCTAAAAAGCACAATTATTACTATTTTGTAGCAAATGTAGAAAAGTTCGGTTATCACATGTTTGCAGAGAATTTAACGCAACACAACCGAAATAAAGCGCAGTACATCCGATGGATCAACGCTCAGAAAATCAAGAGGTAAGCTTTCATCCGAATTTTAGAACTTCTTAACTAAATCTGTATTCTTTTAACAGAACCTTCTTAAAGTCTT
Source organism: Maribacter sp. R86514 (assembly GCF_044597005.1). Classification (NCBI taxonomy): domain Bacteria; kingdom Pseudomonadati; phylum Bacteroidota; class Flavobacteriia; order Flavobacteriales; family Flavobacteriaceae; genus Maribacter; species Maribacter sp. R86514. The sequence continues at coordinate 843,014 of NZ_CP138999.1, forward strand.
ATAAATTCAGGTCTACCTTTGCCGCAGAAATTTAAGCAAGCAAATAGTAGTCGCCGTAAGTCTTAAGAAATATATGATATGAGAAGATGGATATTAGCAAGTTGTCCTCTGATTGTGATTTTTGTTTTATCTGGTTATGGGTTTAAACCTTTTACGGTTGAAGTGCCTAAGCAGTTAAAAGTGAAGGAATCTTTTTTGGTTTCTTATCCTCAGGAAGAGGCTTTATTGGCAAATTATCAAATCGCTCCCCCGTTTCTTGGTAGTCAATTTATAGGCTTTAAAGAAGCATTGGCTTTTAAAGAGTCTCAAGGCAATTATTTTGTGATAAATACTTTTGGTTACTTGGGTAAGTATCAATTTGGTCTAGGTACGCTAGAGTTGGTTGGTGTTTATGATGGCGATCAGTTTTTGAGCAACCCTGTGTTGCAAGAGAAAGTATTTCAGGTGAACACGTCACGTAACAAATGGATTTTAAGAAGAGATATTAAGCGTTATGTTGGTGTAAAAATGAATGGCATTCAAATAACGGAATCCGGTATTTTGGCTGCTGCACATTTAGCAGGACCTGGTAATGTAAAGTTGTATCTAAGATCTCACGGTCGTATGGAGCTTTCGGATGGTTATGGTACCAGTATTTCCAATTACATGAAAAAGTTTGCTGGTTATGATGTTTCTATGGTAGAGGGAAAGCGTAATCCTAGAATATAAGAGTTTAAGTAGATATGAAAATGGGAAACCTTGGCATTTATTTGTCAAGGTTTTTTTATGCCTGAATGATAAAGATAGCAGGTCTTTTGTGTAAATCTACATTCTCTTTTTTCCAATGTATAGCAGTCTTGGTTTTAATATATTCCGTAGGTAATGTAATATCGGCAGCTACGCATATTCTTGTGCTTGGAGCTAATGTTTTAATAAGCTCTTCTAGCATTTTGTTATTACGGTAGGGTGTTTCAATAAATAGTTGAGATTGGTTTTCTTCTTTAGACCTGCGTTCCAAATTCTTGATATACTTTTTACGGTCAGAACTATCAATAGGTAGGTAGCCATTAAAAGCAAAATTTTGACCGTTCATGCCACTTGCCATCAAAGCTAATAGAATGGAAGAGGGCCAACCAAAGGTATTACTTGAATATTTTTGTCGTGTGCAATTTTAACTACTGCAGCGCCTGGATCGGCTATACCTGGGCAACCGGCTTCAGAAAGTATTCCTACATCGAAACCTTCTAAACACGGATTCAAAAAACTTGGAATCTCGGCAGGTTCCGTAAACTTGTTTAAAACAAATAGTTTTAAGTCTGGTTGCGATTTTCTAGGGCTGATTTTTTTGATAAAACGGCGAGCGGTTTTTTCATTTTCAACCACGTAGTGGTCTAATTTCTCAATTGTTTGTTTAATTGAGATTGGTAAAACCTCTAAAGGTGGCATATCGCCTAATGTTGTAGGTATTAAATATACTTGTCCTGTTTTTCCGTTTTGCACACTCATTTATTTACTTTGTAATCTCGCTGCTATACGATCGCAAGCTTGGTCGATCATTTGAAATACATTTTCAAATCCGTCTTCAGCATCATAATATGGATCTGGCACTTCTTTATCAGATAAACTTATTTCATTTAAAATAAGCTTTACTTTTTCTACCTCATCATTATTTCTTGCTAAACTTATGATATTGGCATAGTTACTTTTATCCATGGCGTATATGACGTCAAAAGCATCAAAATCAGAAACGGTAAATTTTCTGCAAATTTGAGAGCTTATGTCCAAACCATGTTCATGGGCTACCTTAATCGATCTTGGGTCAGGAGCATTACCAATATGATAACCTCCGGTACCTGCCGAATCTACGAAAATTTTAGTAGCGTCAACTTTACTTTTTAGAATGCCTTCTGCTAATGGAGACCTACATATATTACCCAGGCAAACCATCAACACTTTCATGTAACGTAAGTTTTAAGAAAATTTCTTAGTAAGGTCATCTATGTATTTGCGAAACTGCTTATCGGTTTCGGCAAGATTGTCAACAGTTTTGCATGCGTGTAAAACAGTTGCATGATCTCTTTTTCCAATTTGCGAACCAATACTTGCTAATGAAGCTTTAGTAAACTTCTTGGCAAAGAACATGGCTAATTGTCTTGCTTGTACAATGTGTCTTTTTCTTGTTTTAGATTGTAAAGTGGCAACGTCCATTTCAAAGTAATCAGAAACTACTTTTTGTATGTAGTCGATAGATACTTCGCGTTTGGTGTTCTTTACAAACTTTTCTACAACCTGTTGAGCAAGCTCAATAGTAACCTCTCTTTTATTTAGAGTAGACTGTGCTATTAGGGAAATAATGGCACCTTCTAATTCTCTAATATTTGTTTTAATATGTTTAGCAACATATTCAATGATATCTTCAGGTATTTCAACACCATCTCTATATAATTTATTCTTTAGGATAGAGATTCTTGTTTCGTAATCAGGACTCTGCAATTCTGCCGATAATCCCCATTTGAAACGAGAAAGTAAACGTTGTTCAATATCCTGCATATCTACAGGCGCTTTATCTGAAGTTAAAATAACTTGTTTTCCGTTTTGGTGTAGATGGTTGAAAATATGGAAGAATACATCTTGCGTACCAGATTTACCTGATAGAAATTGTACATCATCAATAATCAATACATCTATTAACTGATAGAAATGAATAAAGTCATTTCTGGTATTTTTCTTAACGGATTCAATATACTGTTGTGTAAATTTCTCCGCAGAAATATATAAAACAGTACGTTCAGGGTATTTATCTTTTATTTCAACACCAATAGCATGAGCTAAGTGAGTTTTTCCAAGACCTACACCACCAAAAACCAATAACGGATTAAAAGATGTGCCACCTGGTTTATTGGCAACGGCCATACCGGCAGATCTGGCTAATCGGTTTGAGTCACCTTCAAGGAAATTGTCAAAGTTATAATTAGGATTTAACTGCGATTCTATTTTGATATTTCTAATACCCGGAATTACGAACGGATTGCGTAATTCTGGATTTTTAGATTTAATCGGAACATCCATTTCTTGGGCCGCCATTGCACCTCTGTTGGAACTTGGAATCTTTTCTGTAAAAGGCTCTTTGTTACCATAGGTGTTTTCCATTCTAATAATATAGACCAACTTTGCAGATTCACCCAACTCTTTGGTTAAAGCAACTTTTAAAAGTTTAACATAATGTTCTTCTAGCCACTCGTAAAAGAATTTACTTGGCACTTGAATACTTAATGCTTTCTCTGAAAGTTTAATCGGTTTAATGGGCTCAAACCATGTTTTGAATGCCTGCGGTTGGATATTATCCTTAATAAACACCAAACAGTTTTTCCATACGGAATTTGCAGTAACACTCATAATAAATTATACTCTTTTAATGGTTAGTGTTGAGCTATAAGTGATTAGAAAAAATCAATATAGGTTCTCGTTCAACTTGGGCAAATATGTGAACAAAATATTGAAAAAAAAAATCGAATGTCATTGAATTTGACCTTTTTTTTTCTCATGTTCGCTTACTCAAAGGGGGAGCTTTTAAATATATACTTTTTACTTGAAATAAATGCGAACAAACGAAATTTCTTTTCGAATTAGATACTCAGAAACTGACCAGATGGGGGTTGTCTATCATGGTAACTATGCTCAATATTTAGAATTGGCAAGAGTTGAATGGTTAAGGGCATTGGGTATTTCCTACAAAAGCATGGAGGAAGGCGGAATTATGCTTCCGGTAATAAGTTTGTCCATAAAATATTTGAAGTCGGCTTTGTATGATGATTTAATAACCGTTAAAGTTATTTTGAATAAAAAACCGGCTGTAAGAATTGAATTTGATTATGAAATTACGAATGAGGCAGGAGAATTATTAGCTACGGCAAATACCGTTTTGGTTTTTATGGATATGGAGCGTAAAAGACCTACTAGATGTCCGCAAATACTTTTAGATAAATTGGAGTATTAAAAATTATTCAATTTCCCTTATTTCTAATTTGTGATGAGCTTTTAAAAGGTTCATTGTTTTTTTGAAATCACTCTTATTGATAGAGAGTATCATTTTGCATTTTAAATGTAAATCTTGAGATACGATATTCAATTGGTGTTTTTTTACCAAACGCATTACAACATCCATTTCTGAATATTCAAAAGTTACTGATAATTGTTGCTGTAAAACCTTGGTAACTATTATAGCATTTTCCAACGCTAGCTTAGCGGCTTCTTTGTAAGCACTTATTAATCCGCCTACTCCTAATTTTGTGCCACCAAAAACACGAACAACTGCAACTAGGGTATTTGTTACATCAAAAGATTGTAATTGACCATAAATGGGCATACCGGCAGAATTGTTTGGTTCACCATCGTCATTGGCGCGATATGATTTTGTTTCAATACCCATTTGCCAAGCATAGCATACGTGGTTTGCTGTGGGATATTCTTTTTTAAGAGCTTCAATATGTTCTTTAATCGTTTCTTCATCAGAAACAGGAAAACAATAGCCATAAAACTTGCTCTTTCGCTCTTTGAACAAAATAGGACCAGATGGTTTGGCGATTGTTTTATAGTCGTCCATTGTAGTAATCGGTATATTTTAAATGAAAGTCATTAGTTGCTGACCAAAAGCGACCAGAATGATACTAAAGATAGCCAATCCTATTCCAAACCAGTTTTTGATTGTTAGGCGCTCTCTGAAAAGTAAAATACCAAGCAAAGTTGAGAACATAACAATAGCAACATTGTTTATGGTAAAAACCGCAGCACTGTTCCACGTAGGATGTTGTAGCGCTTTTAATAAAAAGTAGATGGAAAAATAATTAGGTATACCTAAGCAAATACCGCCAAGTATATTTTTGAAATTAATTTTAAGTCGTTGCTTGGTAGATTTAAATGCTATGAAGAATAAACCGAATATACCTGCAGCGGCAAAAACCGTAGCTGAGAACAAGGCATATTCCTCTTCGGGCATATGTGCATCTTGAAAATACTTTATACTGGTATCGATAGTACCTGAACCTAGAAAGACCAAAACAGGTAGTGCAAAAGCCCATTTCTCTGCTTTGATTTTCTTTTCTTTTAATGAAGTAAAGTAAACGGCTAATAAGGCTAATATGATTCCTATAATTTCTAATACTCCAAGTGATTCTTTATAGAAGAACACTCCGAATAGCACCGGTATGGTTAACGACATTTTTGTAGCAACCGAAGCAACGGATACTCCCAGTTTCTGAGAGGTGGCTGCCATTAAATTGAATATCAGTATGAAAAGAAGACCTAAAGCGACACTTCCCCAGAACCAACTTTTCTGTGGTATTTCAGCAAGGTGTATGGGCTCATCATAATAAATGATACCTACAGTGCAAGCAACAAAGTAATTGGTAATTATGGCATATATCGTTTGAACCTGATATTTGGCATACAATTTAAAAATAACGAAGATTAGACTTGAAAAAAGAATGCTAAGCGCTAAATACATCATTTAGAGATGGCTTAAAGTTTCTAGAACATCTTCTTTACCCACTTGAAGATTCCAGCAATGTATACCTAGCTTAGAAGCGGCATCTGTATTTTCTTTAGTGTCATCTAAAAAGAACGTCTCATTTGCATTTAATTCATTTTCTTTTAAGACAAATTCATAAATATCTGCATTAGGTTTGCGCATTTTCATTTCTTGAGATAGGTAGAAAACCTCAAAACAGTTTTTAAATCTCTTGAAGCGTTCCAATCCCATGGATTCTTTCACTTTGTCTATGTGTAAATCATTGGTATTACTTAATAAAAACAATCGGTATTTATTATCGTTTTTTAATTTTTCAATGAATTCTAAGCGTTCTTCAGGAAAATCTAAAATAATGGAATTCCATGCGTCTTTAATCTGATCTTCAGAAGCATTGGTAAAAATACCCTGTATTCGATTAACAAATTCATCAGACTCCATTAATCCCATTTCGTATTCTTTAAAAATAGTATCCAATTCCGGGGTCAATTCGGTGAATCCGAATTTTGCCATTTCTAATAAAGGGGCTTGCTTATCTAGATTAATGAAGATATCTCCAAAATCAAATATGATATTTTTAATCATTACGTATTATGGTTAGTTGGTCGGTTAAAATTTGAATTTGTTTTAGTCTTCGTCCTGATATTTTGGGTGCGGCAATACCTTTAGAAAATCTGTTTGTTCCTTTGAAAATTCTTGCTTCGTCCCAAAGGTTAGCATCAATAAAACTTTGAAGTGTTTGTAATCCGCCTTCGATTATGACACTTTGTATTTGTTCTTCGTGCATCATATCGCACATTTGTTGTGGTATGTTAGAATTAAAATCTAAGACTTTATAAGTTACTTCGGCAATATCATCTTTGCGTTCATTTATTTCGGTGCAAATTATGGTTTTTTGCTTTCCGTCAAGAACATGATAATCCGTTGTTATTTTTAGGCTTCTATCTAATACTATGCGTGTTGGTGCTTTGCCGTCCCAATCTCTTAGGTTTAATTGCGGATTGTCATCTAAGACCGTATTCGTGCCTACCAAAATACCAGCCTCTTCACTTCGCCATTTATGTACTAATTGTCGCGATTTTGTATTAGTGATCCAATAGGGTTTCTTCTCTTCTCCACGTTTTAACCGTTCAGGAGCAATAAATCCGTCAGCGGTTTCTGCCCATTTTAAAATTAAGTATGGTCGTCTTTTAGTGAAAAAAGTAAGAAAGCGTTTGTGATGTTCCTCGCATTCTTTTTGTAGAATACCAACTAGTACAATACAACCTGCTTCTTCTAATTTTTTAATTCCTTTACCGGCTACTTTTTCATGCGGGTCCTTTAAACCTATAACAACTTTAGGTATTCCCATTTTTACGATTAAATCTGCACAAGGCGGAGTTTTACCGTAATGAGAACAAGGTTCTAAGGTTACATAAATGGTAGATGATTTTAAAAGCGAAACATCAGAAACGGAGTTAATTGCATTGACCTCAGCGTGAGAGCCACCGTATGCGCTAGTAAATCCTTCGCCAATAATTTTATCATTATGCACAATTACAGCGCCTACCATAGGGTTGGGTGCTGTTGATCCTAGTCCGTTCTTTGCTATCTGTATACAACGAAGCATATAGGTTTCATCGGTAGAAAGCGCATCTCTATTTAACGGCATTGAATTGTTGGTATCTAGATTATTAATGGACATCAAACTTTAGCTTTCTAATTAAATTAATTTTATCAATGGTAAGTATAGTCAGATATATAACTTTAAATTTTAAGCTAATTAATTAACCACAACGTTCGTATTTATTTCTAAACAACTCAATTTTCTCAATAGTTAATTTTTTGAAATGGGATTTTTAAATTCAGAATCGATTTCAAAAGGTGAATCTGTAAATTCTATAGCTCCTAAATCAGTTTTTAAACTCCACAAAGTTTCTATCATAAACTCATCCAAATCTTTTGGAATTTTCATTTTACTATCTTGAAATTGTTTTATAAGAACATGTAAATATTCTTGTATTGTTGTTTTTCCATCTGCATCTAAAAACATTTCTTGTGACCAATAATCCATTGTTATTATTTTAATCTTTCCGGTATGGTCTTTTTCAAATAGATTAATTTGTTCGGTATTTAACCAGTCCCATTTTTTTACACGTGAAAAGTACTTATCCTTATGTGGGTATGATTTTATAAATTCAAATTCAGGAGGGGTATTTTTCTTTTTAAAAAAATTGAACATAACTAAAGGTCTGTTTTTTAATAATTGTTAACAAAACGTATCTTCACACCTCAAAAATAGTACTTTAAAACCTATTGCCTTATTCTTATGGAAAATGTAATTATCCGTGAAATTAGAAAGGAAGATAACCCTCAAGTAGCCAAAGTTATACGACAGGTATTAGCTGATATGGGTGTTCCAAAAGTGGGGACAGCATATGAAGACCCTTCATTAGATAACATGTTTGAACATTATGAGAAGCCTAAGGCAACTTATTTTGTTGTAGAAGAGAATGGTTCTATTTTGGGATGTGCAGGTATAGCTCAATTAGATAATTATGAGGGTAATGTAAGTGAGCTTCAGAAAATGTATTTTTTGAAAGAGGCTAGAGGTAAGGGTTTAGGGCATAAAATGATAAGCGTTTGTTTAAATCGTGCCAAAGAATATGGCTTTGATTCTTGTTATCTAGAGACATTACCTAGTATGGAAGCTGCTCAGAAATTATACAAGAAAATGGGCTTTGAATATATAGAAGGCAGAATGGGAGATACGGGTCATTATTCTTGTCCTGTATTCATGCTTAAAAAATTGTAACTGTGTTATTAAAGGAGATTAAAAATATATTTCATTTAGAATTAGATGCTATTTATGGTAAGGACGAGGTAAATAGTTTCTTCTATTTACTAATTGAGCATTATTTTGATTTAGAACGTTTTGTTCTGGCAATTCAACCAGAGTTGATTATAGATAAAGAACAGGAGACTGTTATATTTCAAGCCTTATCTGAATTAAAACTAGAAAATCCTATTCAGCATATTATTGGAACATCATATTTTATGGACCTAGATTTTAAGGTCAATGAACATGTATTAATACCAAGACCTGAAACTGAAGAATTGGTTCGTTGGATATTGGATGATGTAAAAGATGTAAAACAATCATTGACTATTTTGGATATGGGTACAGGTAGTGGGTGTATTCCAATTTCTGTGGATAAGAATTTGACGAATGCAAAAGTATTTGGGTTGGATATTTCTACGGAAGCTTTAAAAGTAGCAGATGAAAATAACCGATTACTTGGTGCTAGCGTAAATTTTTTCAAAGTGGATATACTGTCTCTGGATAAAGAAACGGTAACAAAAGAATTAGACCAGAAGTTTGATATCATTATATCTAATCCGCCATATGTGCGAGAATTAGAAAAAGAAGAAATGCAGAATAATGTCATAGACCATGAGCCTGGTTTGGCACTTTTTGTTCCTGATGAAGACCCGTTAAAGTTTTATAGCGCAGTAGTTAATTTTGCAGCTGACCATCTAAATGAAGACGGATGTTTGTATTTGGAGATTAATCAGTATTTAGGTAAAGAAACGATGAGTTTATTAGAAGAATCTAATTTTAAGACTATAGAGTTACGTAAAGATATGTTTGGCAATGACCGCATGATAAAAGGAATAAGAAAATGAAAAGTATTGTAGTTTTTTGCGGCAGTAGTGAAGGTGTTGATTCTGCATATGGTTTACAGGCATCAGAATTAGGAGAGACTTTCGGGAAGAATAATATTCAATTAGTTTATGGTGGTGCTAAAATAGGCATCATGGGTAAAGTAGCTGAAGGAGTATTAAACAATGGAGGAAAGGTGATAGGAGTAATTCCTGTATTTCTAAAAAAGAAAGAAGTGGTTCATGAGGGGTTAACAGAATTAATAGTTACCCAAAACATGCATGAACGTAAATTGAAGATGCATGATCTATCTGACGGAATACTAATGCTACCTGGCGGATTTGGAACCTTGGAGGAATTTTTTGAAATGTTGACCTGGTCTCAATTGGGATTACATCAATATCCGATAGGAATATTAAATACAAACGGATTTTATGATTCCCTTTTAAAGATGATGCATGATATGGTCAAAGAAGGTTTTGTAAAACAAGAACATATAAATACTATTTTGGTGGACGATGATATAAATTCATTACTAGAAAAAATGGAAAATTACATTCCGTTACCAACACCAAAGTGGATTAATAAAGAGCAGCTTTAAGGAATATGAAGGTAAAAATAGAAGCACTAAGAAAGGAGTTACGAGAGCATAATCATAATTACTATGTGTTGGATATTCCGACCATTTCTGATTATGATTTTGATATGAAATTGAAAGAATTACAGGATTTGGAGGCAAAACATCCGGAATTCTATGATGCCAGTTCACCTTCACTTCGTGTTGGTGGAATGATCACTAAGAATTTTGCGACAGTAGTTCATGAGCACAGAATGTATTCTTTAGATAATTCGTACTCCAAAGAAGATTTAGAAGATTGGGAGAAACGTATTCAGCGTAACCTAGGCGATGTGCCTGTTGCTTTTACGTGCGAGTTAAAGTACGACGGTGCATCTATCAGTATTACCTATGAAAAAGGAAAACTGATAAAGGCGGTTACTCGTGGTGACGGAATTCAGGGAGACGATGTTACCAATAATATTAAAACGATAAAATCTGTTCCGCTGCAACTTAAGGGAGATTACCCTGAGAAGTTTGATATACGTGGAGAAATCGTTTTGCCTTTTGACGGATTCATGAAAATGAACGAAGAGCGCATAGCAAACGGCGAAGATCCATATATGAACCCTAGAAATACAGCTTCAGGCAGTTTAAAGCTTCAAGATAGTAGTGCTGTTGCAGAAAGACCGTTAGAGTGTTTGTTATATAGTATAGTAGGTAGAAACTTGAATATAGATTCTCAGTTTCACATGTTAGAGAAAGCCCGTGAATGGGGTTTTAAAGTGCCAACCGTTGCAAAGCTTTGTCAAACCACAGATGAAGTTATGGCATTTGTAGAGGAATGGGATGTGAAAAGACATGAATTGCCATATGAAACAGACGGAGTAGTAATCAAAGTAAATAGTCTTCAGAATCAAGAAGAATTGGGCTTTACTTCTAAAGCTCCAAGATGGGCAATGGCATATAAGTTTAAGGCGGAACAAGTTTCTACAACCCTGAATGAAATTACATATCAAGTAGGGCGTACAGGGGCAATTACACCTGTGGCGAATTTAGAACCTGTTTTATTGGCTGGTACAACGGTCAAAAGAGCTTCATTGCATAATGCAGATCAAATAGCAAAATTAGATATTCGTGTTGGTGATGCCGTATTTGTAGAAAAGGGAGGGGAAATTATTCCAAAAATTATAGCTGTTGACTTTACCAAAAGACCTGCAGATTCCGAACCTACCGAGTATATACATCAATGTCCGGAATGTGGAACAGCGTTGACTAGAACAGAAGGCGATGCTAAACATTACTGCCCTAATGAATATGGTTGTCCTCCACAGATAACGGGTCGTATTCAGCATTTTATTTCAAGAAAGGCAATGGATATCGAGGGCTTAGGTGGTGAGACTGTAGAGTTGTTATTTAAAGAAGGTTTAATAGACGATTATGCAGATTTGTATAAACTCACCAAAGAAGATATTTTACCTCTAGAGCGAATGGCTGAGAAGTCCGCCGAAAATTTAGTCAAAGGAGTATTAGAATCGGTAAAAGTGCCTTTTGATCGTGTATTGTTTGCCTTAGGTATTCGTTTTGTAGGGGAGACCGTGGCAAAGAAATTGGCAAAAGCGTATAAGAATATAGATGCGCTAAAAGAAGCAACTATAGAGCACTTGACTTCGGTAGATGAAATAGGTGATCGTATAGCACAAAGTGTGATAGACTTTTTTGCAAATGAAAAGAATAAAGATGCCATAGAAAGATTACGTAGTTACGGAGTGCAATTAGAAATATCTGCAGAGAAATTACAAAACCAGACCGATACTTTAGCGGGGAAAACCTTTGTAGTATCAGGTGTTTTTGAGATATTGAGTAGAGATGAACTTAAGAAGAAAATAGAAGATAATGGTGGTAAGGTAGGTTCTTCGATATCATCAAAGACCAGTTTTTTGGTTGCAGGAGATAAAATGGGGCCAAGTAAGCGAACCAAAGCAGAGAAGTTGGACATACCGATTATCAGTGAGCAAGATTTTATAAACATGTTAGCATAAACAACTATGGACGTTTTTACAATAATTTCAGTATTAGTATTTCTATCGGCAATTTTTGGTTTTATAAATGCTCGTTTTCTAAAACTACCTAACAGTATTGGCTTAATGCTGATTACAATTCTGTTTACATTGGCAGTTTTTTTAATAGGTTATATCGATGACACCTTGATCAACGCGGAACGATATATTATTACCCAAATAGATTTTAAATCTGTACTGCTTGATATTATGTTGAGTTTTTTGTTGTTCGCAGGTGCATTACATACCAATTTCGAGCAATTAAAAGTACAGCGTTGGCCTATATTGGTATTCTCAACCTTAGGGGTGTTGGTATCTACCTTTTTAGTAGGTACAAGCATGTATTATTTACTACAATTGATAGGAATGGATATTTCTTTTATCTATTGTCTGCTGTTCGGTTCGTTAATCTCACCTACAGATCCCATTGCCGTATTGGGAATATTAAAAAAAGCAGGAGCGCCAAAGAAACTGGAAACTAAAATTGTAGGAGAATCATTGTTCAACGACGGGGTAGGGGTAGTTGTTTTCTTAACTATTTTTCAGCTTGCATCGGCAACAGAAGTAGCTGTTAGTCCGTTAGATATTTTAGAACTTTTTGGAGTTGAGGTAATCGGTGGGTTGGCATTAGGTCTAGCCTTAGGTTGGGGAACATGGAAACTCATGAAATCTATAGATGATTATGATATAGAAGTAATCATCACCTTGGCAACGGTAATGGTAGGTACTTTGATAGCGCAAAAATTCCATTTGTCAGCCCCTTTGGCCATGGTTGCTGCAGGTTTGGTAGTGGGTAATGATACGGTGCGTGACTCTGCAATGTCTGAAACGACCGAAACCTATGTAGATAAATTTTGGGAACTGTTAGATATTTTATTGAACACTTTGCTATTTGTTTTAATAGGAATGGAAATGCTTGTACTGTCTTTTGAAACAGAATATGTGATTGCGGGGTTATTGGCTATTCCTGTAGTATTGATTTGTAGATATTTATCGTTATTGATTCCTATTAAATTCTTTGAAAAGAAACTAGATTTTATTCCGAAAACTAATTTAGTGATGACCTGGGGTGGTTTGCGTGGAGGTATTTCTATAGCATTGGCATTAGGTTTATCTGATGAAATGTATAGAGATGCGTTTCTGGTAATAACCTATATAGTTGTTGTATTCTCTATTATAGGACAAGGCTTAACGGTAGAAAAACTTATTAAACGGGTAGTAAAATGAAACCGGAGACCTACGTAGAATTTGAAAGAAGTTTAGAACTCTCCGGTGTTCCAAAAGATTGGCCAGAGGCATTAAAAGCGGCTTGGTACGATGCTAAAGGCGATTGGGAAGCTTCTCATAACATAGCACAGGATATGCATAATACTTTAGGTAGTTGGTTACATGCCTATTTGCATAGAAAAGAAGGCGACCGTTTTAATCCCGGATATTGGTACAGGCTGGCAAAAAAAGAATATCCAACAATTACCTTAGACGAAGAGCTTAAGGTGATTGTTAATTATATTTTAGAAAATAATGGCTAGTATGTAATCACCCTAATTTATATACGTGGTAACTAGTAGTTGTCAATCTTTCAAAAGTCTTCTCGAAATCACTTTTACTACTGAATCCGCATGCAGAAATAAGAGTATATAGATCATTCGATTCTAGAAACCCCGAATCGATAAGCTGCTTTGCTTTTTCTACTCTTATATTATTTCTGTAAGTAGTAAAACTGATGCCTTTAGTCTGATAGAAAAAATAGGCTGTATGATAGGGTGGCACATGTAAAAGTTCTGCACACGCTTTTAGGTTGAAACCTGGTTTTAAAAATGCACCTTGTTGTTCTATTCTTGTGAGTGACTTTTGTAATTCCTTATTATCTAATCCATATATCCGTTCTCTTACATTGGTATCATTTGAAATAGAGGATGATATCAATAATTGATTTTTGGGAAATCCGTAGAGAATAGAAGGAAAGTATAAAGGAGCAATGCTAATCAGTAATAAGACTAGAAGCAATATAATCTGTAAACGGTATAAGCTCGTTGCTGATATATTCAAAGTATTGAGACCTAACATTCTTTCTATTCCAAAAAACAAAGTAATAAAAGCCATTAAGATTAATGCGGAATAAAACAAAAGCAACCATCTATTAAGAATGACCTTTAATTTATCATTCGGATTTATTTTTAAAAATTTTCTTAACCAGGGTATAAGAGATAGCAAATATATTATTTGCCATAAATGACGTAGACTATAATGTTCATTTAAACTTAACAATCCATATTGTGCACTAAAACGTTTGCTAGGGAAATTAATGGCATTTTCCACAATCTGATTATAGTAAGATGCCGGTTTAGAGAAAACAATGACGATATCAATAAGGCTTATCATAAATGGAACAAAAAGTAATAGGTATTGCCATTTCCATATAAACTTATCATCCATTACTGATTTAAAATAAAAATATATAGGTACAGTAATGATACTGTAAGGAAGCAAAGGCCAGAAATAAAACCATCTAAATTGGGTTAACAAACCATCGGTAATAATGTATGTTTGAAGGTTGTAAAGAGAAAAAATAAAATAGAAGAAAGCTAAAAATTGCTGAGGTAATTTATTAACGTCCTTTTTTAAAAGTATTAAGGCAGTTAAAATTAATCCGAAGATTGCTATTAGGAGGAAAACAAAATTCATTCAAACACTATTAAGTAATAAGTATGTACGAATTTACAATATAACAAGTAAGAATAAATTTAATATAACATATTTGTCGAAGAAGCTAGGCTTGATTTTATAATTGATCAACATCAACAAATGGCGATGTATCAATAATTTGGTCTTCAATATTAACCTGGGTTATATAAAGTCAACAAAAATGTATTGTGGTTAGTACGGGTAATCAATTCGATGTTTTGTTAATTGAATAGGGGATTAAATCTAAGTTTTAAAAAAATCTGACTATGTTGAGGTAAACCTAACTCTATTTTCTTCTTGGTTCTTTCAAGTAAAAAATATTAGTTCTTAGAAAGTTATGATTCTATAATTAATTATTAATCATAGAATTTTGGTTTAACTTTAAAAGTTCTTCATAAGGGTCTCCTTCTATACCTAATAACTTGGCAAAAGCAGGCTCGGTTTTTAAACCGCTAGCTTTTAGTTTTATAATTTCTTGTTTAAAGTTTTTACCTTTTTCTTTCAAAATAGCATGCTCGGTAATCATATGTAAATATGCATTTTGCTGCTTGGTAGGAGTGTTTTGAGCAAATATCTCAAATAAGAAATGGTCGGTTTTAAATTCCGCAATTGTAACTTTTTTATTGTTTTACTTACTTGAATAAATGTGAAAGCCTTGCATTTTAGAAAAGTGATGAGTTACAACAGAAGCGAATTTATCATGGTCGTTACATTCACAAATAATATCAACATCACTTTCGGGTATATCTATTTCAATGGGTATGGTACCAGTTACAATAGGCGAGTACAATTTAAGATGTTCTAGAATTTTGTGCTGTATAATGTCATTATACGCGCTTACTTGTCGCTCATTTCCGATTTTTAAATAATCTATATTTTCAAAATCAATGGTCAATTATAGTCAACTATTTTTATGGTACAAAATCACGATTTACAAATACAGATGAACTATAAATATAAATCGTGATTCATATATTCTTTTAAATCATTTTGAAATCCAATAATAACTCTCCTTCTATAGAAGCTTGTAAATGGTCACCTTTAAATGTTTCACCTGCACCTATAGCAGGGGTTCCTGTGAATATCATATCACCAGGATTCAATGTCATAAATGTAGAAACAAAGCTCATGATTTCAGCAAAGTTATAAATGATATATCCAGTATTACCAACCTGTTTCTTTTCACCGTTAATTACTAAGTCAAAATTAATGTTGTCTAATTCTGGAAAATCGGCAACAGGCTTAAAACCAGCAATAGGTGAAGCGCCATCAAAACCTTTAGCCAAAGCCCAGGGTCCTTTTTTATCTCTACTAGCAGTAAGTACATCTTTTGCGGTATAATCAATACCAATACCTATTTCAGAGATGTATGAATTAGCCTCTTCTACGGTAACATCTTTAGCCGTTTTTCCTATTTTAATCACTAATTCTACTTCGTAAATCAGTTGATTGGTAATTGCAGGAAATTCCACATCTTTACTATCAGTGACTAAAGAAGAATCTGGCTTTGTAAATATGAGTTGCGTATCATTCTTTAATCCGTCTATTTCAGATTTATCAACTACGTAATTCTTGCCTATACCTATAATTTTCATGCTTGTGGTGTTAGTGTATATTTATTTTTGGAGTGAAATTAATGATTAAATCAAGTGTAGTAACCTCTTTTTATTGAAATCACAAGAATCTGCATTTTTGTTTTAAGACTATTTGATATCATCAAATCATTTAATGACCTGTAACTCTTTTAATGCCGCAAGGGTAACCTCTTTTCTAGTTTTTATAAAATTGTTAAGGTCTATATTGTTATCAATAGGTTCTAAATTGGTTGCAAAGAAATAAACATGGTTTTTAACTTCAATAAAGCCAATGAACCAGCCATTATATTGGTTGTTGGTATTAGACAATCCTGTTTTACCACTGAGCTTGTAATCAGTTGTTTTCTCATTTAACATGACATCTTGCATAATATTCTTGGTTCTCTTGGATATTGGTAGCTGGTCATTGAAATATCGTTTTAGAAAATCTATTTGCTGCATTTGGCTAATTCTAGAATCACCCTCTAACCAAAAATCGGTGATGTTATCAGCATTTATTTTTAGGTTTCCGTATTGTAAATTTTCAACATACTCGTTCATACGTTGAACTCCAATTTTGGCAGCAACTTCTTGATAGCATGGTACACATGAAAACTGAAAGGCATCTCGTAGAACTAGGTCTTGCTCCCAAAAGTTTGACCATTTCTCTTTACCATCCCATTTAAAGATGGTGCTGTCACTTTCAATAACTCCCGTTTCCAAGCCAATAATACTATTTGTGATTTTAAAAGTGGATGCGGGTAAGTTACCATGTGTAGCCCACTCAAAGTCATTGGAATAATAGGTGTTATTATATGAATCGTAGATTAAAACAGATCCTTTAACATTATTAGAATCAATTATAGTTTGAAATTCAAACTTATTTATTTTAGTACTATTCGATTTTGATTCATCCAAAAGTGAAGTATTCTTTTGGTCTTTACAAGAAGCGATACAAACGATTAGAAATAGCAGTATACCTATTTTCATTTAGTAATTGAGTTGTATTAAAAAATGAATATAATAATTATCAATCGGTTTTATATTATTTAAAACCATTGACCCGAAAATAGTGATGAAGTTACAATATTGCTTAATCAGTCATTTTACAACCACGTGCTTATTTCATTTCTTCAAAAAGGATGCTTGTTTTCCGAGTCTATTAATATAAGTTTTCACTGGTCTGTAAAAACACGTTAAAGGTGATTTACGCTAATTTCTGTTTAAAATAATTAATATTTTAATAGTACTATCCTTCGATTAAGAAGCAAATAAGGCATGCTCAGCGACCTCGGTTTTTATTCTGCCATGGTAGACTCCAGAATCAATGATGTTAAAATTTTGTTGAGAAAATTTGAGCTCACCCTTTTTTATGTCAATGCGATTGGTTTTAAGATAATCTGTTTTTGTTTGAGCGTAGTTCTATACAGATATAAGTGTAAAGATTGCTGTAAAAATTCTTTTCATGGTTTGGTTTTCATAAGAGATAACCAATTTTAAAAATTGTTACAGCAACCCATTCAGAAAATTACTTTTTGATGTTAGTTAAAATATATTCGAGAATGAATAACAAAAACAATTGGGATTGCTTTATTAAATCTAAAGAAACTATAAAGCATTTTGTACTTAATTCCAAAAAACACTAAATATTACGGGATAAAATTTCTCCTTTTACAAATGTAAAATCATGCATTCGGAACCATCTTTAATTGCTTTAGCTTTCTTTTTTACCCAACCTTTAGCCTCCATGTCTCTTTGCCCGCCATTAACATGCGGAGTTCTGATATATTATATACTTTCACTTGAAAGTATCTCCAATTCTTCTCTGCTTAATTTAAAGGAAAGAAAGTAGGAAGTGAAATTTTTATCGGGAAATGAGAAGCCACCAGGTGCTGAAGTTGCTTTACCTTTATTTTCAATAGTAGGTGGGCAATCTCTGTCTGATTTTATCTCAAGCATCTTCCCACTTTGAAATTTAAAATAAATACTAGTTCCTTTTTTGAAAACAAAATCTCTTTCTCCAGAAAAATTAAATTCAAATTCGAATCTAACTGCACTATTTTTAAGTTCAAAAAAGATCAACCTTTCCTTAAACTTAAATTCAACAGTCTTTTTATTTGTGAAAGGGTCTTTCGAAACCTTACATTTTTGCGAATTTGCATTATATGAAATTATAAAAAGGGTAATTATAAACCAATAATTGTATTTCATTTTACTTGTTAGATTGTTATTTATAATTGTATTAATTGAAAATCTACAACACCTTCTTAAAACAAACACTATTTGCCATGTGCTCGTACGGAGGGTAGTTATCGATAATTGTGTAATTATTCTTTTTATAAAGTGCTATGGCTTCCGGCTGGCGTAATCCGGTTTCTAATACAACGTATGAATAGTTTAATTCTTTTGCCCATTCTTCTAATACAACGAGTGTTTTTGAGGCAATGCCTTTACCTCGAAAACTTGGTTGTACATACATTCGTTTAATTTCAACGGAATCCTTATTGAATTTCTTGAATGCACCGCATGCAACAAGGGTTTCATCAGAATAAAAAACTACACAATTTTTCAACGCATCAATACCGTTAAACTGTGCATAAAAAACATTCTCGTCTCCATCTCGTAGTGCCAGATCAGCATCAAGTAAGGCAACTAATTCTTTAAAGTTTTCGTTATCGCTAGCGCAACGTTTATAGTAAAGCATAAGAGGTCTCTTTTTTAGACTTTAATTGTATAACCGTTTGCGTTAACAGTGCTATTATCAAAATAGAAATCAATTCTACCCAAATTTACCCCAAAACAACCTACTTGATTTACCAATACATCTCGTTCTGCGGCGTTCGTAACAATAGTTGGTTTATCTAGAAAGGTATGGGTATGCCCGCCAATAATTAAATCGGTGTATTTTGTTCTTTTGGCAAGTTTTAAATCATCTGGTTTTTGAGAATTATATTCGTATCCTAAATGAGAAAGGCAAATAACCAAATCGCATTTTTCCTCTTCTTTAAGCTTGGTTTCCATATCGGTAGCCAATTCATAAGGGTCAAGAAATTCAGTCTCTTTAAAGAGTTGTTTTGTAACCAAACCGTCTAGTTTAATCCCTAATCCGTAGACACCAACTTTAATTCCGTCTTTTTCATAAATCTTGTAGGGCTCTGTTAATCCGTCTAAAACGGTATTGGAAAAGTCGTAATTGGCACTTATAAAATTAAACTTAGCGTAGGGCATTTGAGCTAAGAGTCCGTCAATACCATTATCAAAATCATGATTTCCAATTGTAATGGCATCATAATTAAGCATGCTCATTAATTTAAATTCTAGTTCACCACCATAAAAATTGAAGTAGGGGGTACCTTGAAAAATATCGCCCGCATCAAAAAGAAAAGTATTCGGATTCTCTTTTCTTATACTGTCTACTAAACCCGCTCTACGCGCCAAGCCTCCCAACCCGGGGAAATCTGCATGGTCGTTGGGGAAAGCATCAACATGACTGTGCACATCATTGGTGTGTAAAATGGTAATGTGTTTCTTTTTAGATACGTTGCAAGAATTTAGTCCCAAACCACCAAGGGTTAATAGGCTAGTGGATGCGGCAGTGTTTCGTATAAATTTTCTTCTTTCCATTTTACTGTAATTGATAATATCTTAAGTCTACTTTTGGGGTTAGGGTATCCACTTTAGAAAAGAAATCTATCATGGCATTACGTATTTTATAATCGGTTTCCGTTTTAGAAAGTGCTTCTTTAAAAAAGCTCATATTATCACCGCCGGTAACTAAATAGTCTGATGTGGCTACATTATAAGTTTTGTCTTTATCTAAAGGTTTTCCGTCTATCGTAAAAGATTTGACCGAATTGTCTTTATTGAGAATAAGCTGCATACCTGCAACAGGGTGCGCTCTTTTAGACTTAACAAGGTAATCTGCCAACTTTAATAAAGATGTACCTTTAAGTGCTACGACAACCACTGAGTTTTCAAACGGCATGACTTCATAAGCTGTTCTAGAAGTAACATTTCCTTTAGAGATAATCGATCTTATACCGCCATGGTTTAAAAGCACCAGGTCAATACTATTTCCGGTACGTTTTTTATAGATAGGATTGGTCTCACTAAGTACAATATCCGCCATTAAATTACCTGCGGTTGTATTGAATTTACCATCGGTTTTTGAAATAACATAAGGTGCATATGTCAATGTACTATCTAAAATACTTTCAACACGATCATGATAGGGTTGAATAAATTTTTGAATACTATCAACTGTAGCATAAGTGGTGTCAATTGCTATTTGACTGCCAGTCAGTTCAGTAAGGTGTTCAGCATTGCTATTACAAGATACCAAACCAAGAAATGTTATAAATATAACATAATGTTTTATATTTAAATTACCAAAGTGTTTTAACTTCGCCATATAGTTGCAGGGATATTATTTACATTTGTCTAAATGTAAAAATACATGTTTTTAAAAGGAATTAAGGACAAGTTTAAACGGAAATCGGGCCGTAAAATATTAAAACAACTGTTGGCAACACCAGTTGCTGTAACGCGTGAGGGTAAAGGAATACGTTCTGTAGGTTGTATTGTGGATTTAGATAGGTTTGAGAAATCTGAAGTGTTTTTTCAGTTTCAAGAAGAGTTGTCATTGCACCCCAATGCAGTTAAAATTATTGGATATAAGCGCATTTTCGATAAAAACTCGCCATATGCCACTCCTGTCTTTTCAGATAAGGACTTAGGGTGGAACGGTGAAATTGAAAATAGTTATGCCCTAGAGTTTTTAGGACGGGAATATGACCTATTAGTGAATTATTATAATGAGGATTGCTTGTTGTTGAATTTAATGTCGGTGAAAGCGAAGGCTCGTTTAAAAGTAGGGTTCAAAGAAGTGGGACCTACTTACAATGATTTAATGTTAGATACGCCATTAAAGGACTTTCAGATATTTAAAAAAGAATTGAAAAAGTACCTGGGCATTTTTAAAGAGATTTAATTATGAAAGATTTAAGGGGGGCAGGAGTAGCGTTAATAACGCCTTTTAAAGAAGATGGATTAGTAGATGTAGAGGCTCTTAAAAAAGTTGTAGCTTTTAATATTGAAGGCAACATAGATTACTTGGTGGTTTTAGGAACCACTGCTGAATCGGTAACCTTATCAAAAGAAGAAAAGCAATTGGTCATGCGTACCGTAGAAGAAGCAAACCAAGGTGCTTTGCCTTTAGTAATCGGTATAGGTGGTAATAATACCATGGCATTGGTAGAAGAGCTAAAGTCTGCAGATTTATCTGCGTATGATGCCATTTTATCTGTCTCACCCTATTACAACAGACCTACGCAAGAAGGTATTTATCAACATTTCGCAGCACTTTCGCAAGCATCGCCCTTACCTATTATTTTATATAATGTACCAGGTCGTACCGGTAGTAATATGTTACCAGAGACAGTAGTACGCTTGGCAAAGAAATTTGACAATATCGTTGCGGTTAAAGAAGCTTGCGGAGATATGACTCAAGTTCAGGAACTCATATCAAAAAGACCAGAAGGTTTCTTAGTACTTTCTGGAGATGATATTTCGGCATTACCAACAATAGTTGCCGGTGGTGACGGGGTAATTTCAGTTATTGGTCAAGGTTTACCAGAAGAATTTTCAAAAATGGTTCATGAAGGATTAGATGGTAATACAGAAGTAGCCTATAGCTACCACTACAAAATGCAAGATGGTATGAAGTTGATTTTCGAAGAAGGAAACCCAGCAGGTATCAAAGTTATTTTTGAATATTTAGGCTTGGCAAAACCCTTTGTGAGGTTACCATTAATTACGGCAAGTGATGCTTTAAAGCATAGAATTGTTTCATTTATGGAATCTATGATACGCATACCAGCATAAATATTCGTTAAATCTTCACTTAGTAGGACATTCTTGTGGTGTAAAGCCTGTACTTTTATTGGTTTAAAATGTTTTTTAAATCCATTGATAATCACTAATTTTGCAAAATGTTTTTTAAAATGAGGAGAGTTTTTCCATTACTATTGATTGCCATTGCTTTACAATCTTGTAGCGAGTACCAAAAAGTACTTAAGAACGATGATGTAAAAGCGAAATACGACATGGCCGAAACTTTCTACGAAGAAGGTGACTTTAGAAGGGCTAATAGATTACTTGAGCAAATTGCGCCCAAGTATGTAGGTAAGCCTCAAGGTGAGCGTGTTATGTTCTTCTTAGCTAACAGTTATTTTATGCGAGGAGATTACAACATGGCAGGCTACCAGTTTGAGCGTTTTGTGAAATCATATCCTAAAAGTGACAAAATGGTAGAAGCTAGTTTTTTAGGGGCTAAAAGTTTCTATGAGTTATCTCCAGATTATTCTTTAGATCAGACCGATACGGACAAGGCGTTATTGAAATTGCAGAATTTCATTAACACATATTCTGAATCTGAGTTCTATGCAGAAGCAAATGCTATGGCGCAAGAACTTACAACAAAGAAAGAGGAAAAAGCGTTTGAGATATTAAAGCAGTATAATAAATTGGGCGAGTTCAATTATGATATGCTTAAATCTGCAGTAGCGGCTAGTGATAACTTTGTGTCAGATAATCCTGGTTCTCCGTTTAGGGAAGAGGCAATGTTTGTAAAGGTTGAAGCGTTAACACATATGGCTGTAAATAGTTTTGAGCAGTTAAAGGAAGAGCGTTTAATAAATGCAAAGGCGGCACATGCTGCAATGAAAAAGCAGTTTCCAGAATCTAAATTCGATAAGGAAGCTACAGATTTAATTGAAAAAATCGATAAAGAATTACAACGTATGCAAGCGCAGACCGTTGAATCAAAATAAATAATTTAATTATGAATATGAACGATTTAAAAAACTCTAAGGCATCGGTATCTACGGTAACTATTAACCGTAATGAGTTTGATGAGCCAACTGAAAATATCTACGAGGCTATTTCAATTGCTGCAAAACGTGCTGTTCAGATCAATTCTGAAATTAAAAAAGAGCTTTTAGAGAAATTGGAAGAGTTTGCTACTTATAGTGACAGTTTAGAAGAAGTTTTTGAAAACAAAGAACAAATCGAAGTTTCTAAGTTTTACGAAAAATTACCTAAGCCACACGCAATGGCGGTAGAAGAGTGGTTGATGGATAAAATCTACCATAGAAACACAGAAAAAGACGCTTAAGAAATATGTTGAACGGCAAAAATGTTCTTTTAGGAATTACCGGAGGAATTGCTGCTTATAAAACAACATTCTTAGTTCGTTTATTTATAAAAGCTGGCGCTAACGTTAAGGTCATACTTACCGATAGCGCCAGCTCTTTTGTTACCCCGCTCACCCTTGCTACTTTAGCAAAAAATCCCGTAGTCCTTGATTTTGTTAAGACAGAAGAGAATACGGTAGATTGGAATCATCACGTAGAAATGGGGCTTTGGGCAGACTTGATGTTGATTGCGCCAGCTACTGCAAATACCATGTCTAAAATGGCAACAGGTAATTGCGACAATATTTTAATGGCTACCTATTTATCGGCTAAATGTCCGGTTTTCGTTGCTCCGGCTATGGATTTGGATATGTATAAGCATCCAAGCACAAAAAGTTCTTTAGATGCTCTTGCTTCATTTGGTAACATGATTATACCTGCAACAAGTGGAGAACTTGCCAGTGGTTTACATGGGGAAGGTAGAATGGCCGAGCCTGAAGATATCATAAGCTTTATAAAGAAGCGACTATCGGAAGGCTTGCCTTTGTCAGGTAAAAAAGTGTTAATTACTGCAGGTCCAACCTATGAAGCTATTGATCCTGTACGTTTTATAGGAAATCATTCTTCTGGATTAATGGGGTTTGAACTCGCTAAAACAGCTGCAAACCTTGGTGCCGAAGTGTATTTGGTGACCGGACCAACAAACTTATCTGTTACTCATGATTATATTCACGTAGTCAATGTGGTATCCGCTGACGATATGTATCATAGTGCTCAAATGCATTATGAAACATCTGATATTGTTATATGTGCAGCAGCGGTTGCAGATTATAGACCTAAAACCATTGCAGAACAGAAAATTAAAAAATCCGAAGAAAACTTTACTATTGAATTGGTAAAGAATAAAGATATTTTAAAAACCTTCGGTGATCATAAAAAGCATCAGTTCTTAGTTGGTTTCGCTCTAGAAACTGAAAACGAAATTGAAAATGCAAAAGGTAAACTAAAGCGTAAAAACCTAGATGCCATCGTATTGAATTCTATGCGGGATAAAGGCGCTGGTTTTGGCGGCGTTACCAATAAAATTTCATTTATAGATACCAATTCTAACATTACAGCGTTTGAACTAAAGACCAAGGCAGAAGTTGCCGTGGATATCTTCAATGAAATTATTAAAAGACGATATGCGTAAGGCAGTATTTCTATTACTTTTCACCTTTATTGGATTAAATATAAAAGCTCAAGAATTAACTTGTACGGTTACGGTCAATTCAGATCAGCTTACTCAAGGTGATCAGCAGATTTTTAAGACATTAGAGCGTTCGTTGAATGATTTTATCAATAAAACCAAGTGGACAAATAGAGTTTATAAAGAGAATGAAAGGGTAAATGCGCAAATGTTCATTACTATCACCTCTTACGAATCAAATAGCTTTAGTGGTAATATTCAAATACAGTCTTCAAGACCTGTTTATAATACTTCATATGCTACACCGGTTTTTAATTATAAGGACAATGCGTTCAATTTTCAATACATAGAATTTCAGCCGATGATTTTCAATGAGAATCAGTTCGAGTCTAATTTGGTTAGTGTCATGGCGTATTACGCATATGTTATATTAGGTTTAGATGCCGATACGTTTTCATTGGAAGGCGGAACTGAGTTTTTTAGAAAAGCACAGAATATTGTTACACAGGCACAAGGTAGTAACTCTGCGGGATGGAGCCAGTCAGCCGATTCTAACAGAAGTAGATTTGAATTAATTGATAATCTTTTATCGAATACCTATAGGGAGTACCGTATTGCTATGTATAACTACCACAGAAAAGGGCTAGATATATTGCCTGATAACAACAGCACGGGTAAGCAAGTAATCGCAGGTACAATGAATCTTTTTCAGACCATGATCAATAGAAGGCCCAATGCCTTTTTGATTTCAACTTTTTTTGATGCAAAATCAGAAGAGATAAAGAATATTTTCTCTGATGGACCAAAAGTTGATATTATAAAGCTGAAAGAAACCTTAAATAAAATTGCTCCTTTATACGCTACAACTTGGAACGATATTAAATATTGAACCATTTTACAAAACGGAATTATAGATTACCTTTGTGAATCTAAAATTCTAACGTGTGCTTTCAACCCTTTCCATTTCTAATTACGCATTAATTGATTGTCTAGAAGTAGACTTCAATAGAGGTTTCACGGTTATTACCGGTGAAACTGGCGCCGGTAAATCTATTTTACTTGGCGGATTATCTTTAGTGTTAGGTAAACGTGCAGATTTAAGTTCTTTACGGGTTAAAGATCAGAAATGTATTATCGAAGGTACCTTTAAGATAGACACATACGGACTCCAGAGTTTCTTTGAAGAAAATGATTTGGACTATGATGATAGTACGGTCATTAGGCGAGAGATTTTACCAAGTGGTAAGTCTAGGGCATTTGTAAACGATACTCCGGTAACTTTAGGGGTCTTATCTACATTGGGTGAAAACCTAATAGATATTCATTCTCAGCATCAAACTATGCAGCTTACTGAAAATGACTTTCAGTTAAAATTGGTAGATGCGCTCGCAAACAATCAAAAAAGATTAACGGCATATAGAAAAGATTTAAAAACTTATCGTAAAGCGCAGAAGGAATTAGAGAAACTTATTGAACTTCAAAGCACAGCCAACAAAGAACAAGATTACAACACGTTTTTGCTGGAAGAGTTAGAAAAAGCACCCTTAAAAGCAGGAGTAATTGAAGAGCTGGAACAAGAATATGAGCAGCTGAACAATGTGGAGTTGATTATGGAGCAGTTATCTAAAGGAGACCAATTGTTCAATGATGAGCAAATAGGGGTTTTGACTTTAGTAACAGAAATGCGCCAATCACTTTCAAAACTGATAGATTTTGGGTCTAGCTACAAAGATTTGTTTGAGCGTGTAAAATCCGTAATGATAGAACTAGATGATGTGAGTTCAGAATTGCAGCGTCTTCAAGAAGGGGTAGAGGCGAACCCTGATCAGCTAGAACAGGTGAATAATAAATTACAGCTGCTGTATAATTTACAGAAAAAGCATAATGTCAGCGATATAGCTGAGTTGATTAGCATTAAGAACGATCTTGCTGATAAAGTTTTTGAAACTGCCAATTTAGATGATAAAATTGCAGCTAGAACAAAGGAAATAGAAGAGATGGAAGCTGTTTTGGAATCAAAGGCTGTTCTGTTACGCGAAAAAAGAAATTCGGTAATTCCTCAACTTAAGAAAAAATTGGAATCCGATTTGGGGCTATTAGGTATGCCAAGTGCATCGTTCGAAATAAAATTAAGCGCTGCCGAGGCGTTTACAGTTACAGGTAAAGATGAGCTTTCATTTTTATTCACCGCCAATAGGGGTGGTAGTTATGGCGAATTAAAGAAAGTAGCATCTGGTGGTGAATTGTCAAGAATAATGTTGGTGATCAAATCCATACTTGCCAAGTATGAAAAGTTGCCAACTATAATGTTCGATGAAATAGATACTGGAGTGTCTGGGGAAATATCTGACCGCATGGCAGATATTATGAAAGATATGAGTGCGGATCTACAAGTATTTTCTATTACGCATTTACCACAAGTAGCATCAAAAGGAAACAACCATTTCAAAGTCTTTAAAACCGAAGGTAAAGAGCGTACAATGACCAATTTAAAGCAGCTGACCAATGATGAAAGAGTGGTAGAGTTGGCTCATATGCTAAGCGGTAAAGATCTTTCTGATTCTGCATTGGCACATGCAAAAGAACTTTTAAGTGCATCTTCAAATATATAAAACATTACATTTTTGAAAAATGTGATTGGTCTTGTGCCGATTGAGATTTTACGCGACTACATTAAGACTGTTGTTTTAGGGTTTTTAAGTAGTACTTAAATTCTCTATTAACATATTTTGGATATCTTTGAATTTTAAATCTAACTATAGAATCAACCATCATGGGATATAACTTATTAAAAGGTAAAAGGGGAATTATTTTTGGAGCATTAGACGAAAATTCTATTGCGTGGAAAACAGCGCAAACGGTACACGCAGAAGGTGGTACTTTTGTTTTGACAAACGCCCCAATTGCTATGAGAATGGGTCAGATAGACCAATTGGCAAAAGAAACAGGATCAGAAATTATACCTGCAGATGCTACAAGTGTTGAAGACTTGGATAATTTAGTTGCAAAGGCAGTTGAAATTTTAGGAGGTAAAATAGATTTCGTACTACATTCAATCGGTATGTCTGTTAATGTACGTAAAGGTCGTGCTTATACAGATGAAAAATATGATTTTACGGCTAAAGGATGGGATGTTTCTGCGCTTTCTTTTCATAAGGTATTACAATCACTTTATAAAGCGGATGCTATGAACGAGTGGGGTAGTGTTGTTGCTTTGACTTATATGGCTGCGCAAAGAACATTTCCGGATTATAACGATATGGCAGATAACAAAGCGTATTTAGAATCTGTTGCCCGTAGCTTTGGCTATTTCTTTGGTAAAGAGAAAAACGTACGTGTAAATACCATTTCGCAATCACCAACTGCAACAACTGCAGGACAAGGAGTAAAAGGTTTTGACGGCTTTATCAGTTATGCGGAAAAAATGTCTCCGTTAGGTAATGCTTCAGCTCAAGATTGTGCTGATTATACCATAACCTTATTCTCTGATCTTACCAGAAAGGTGACAATGCAGAACTTGTTTCATGACGGTGGTTTCTCTAATACAGGAGTTAGTCAAGAAGTTATAGAGAAGTTTTAATCAAGATTTTAATATTCCAATTTCATTGGAGCCTATTCATTTAAGGAGCGTAAAAATGGACTTATCGTTTTCTTTTATCATTCCCGTATACAATAGACCCAACGAAATTAAGGAACTGTTGGATAGTCTACGTTTACAAACCTATGACAAAACTTTTGAGGTGGTTATCGTCGAAGACGGTTCTACTATTTCATCTGAAGAAGTTATAGGTGAGTATGTAGATGATCTAACTATTTCATATTATAAGAAGCCAAATTCTGGTCCTGGTGATTCTAGAAATTACGGTATGGCTAGGGCAAATGGCAATTACTTTATAGTATTGGACTCTGATTGTATTTTGCCATCGCAGTATCTTGTAGAAGCAGAAAAGAGTTTACAAGAAGATTATGTGCATTGCTACGGCGGTCCGGATGCGGCACATGAATCTTTTTCTACCGTTCAAAAAGCAATTAACTATGCTATGACTTCTTTTTTGACCACAGGCGGAATTCGTGGTGGTAAAAAAGCAGTGGATAAATTTCAGCCCAGAAGTTTTAATATGGGTATCTCTAAAGAAGCTTTTAGTACAGTAGGCGGTTATGGAAATATTCACCCCGGTGAAGATCCAGATCTAACCATACGCATTTGGAATAAAGGGTATAGAACTAAATTGATTTCAGAAGCATTTGTGTATCATAAAAGGCGAATAGACTGGAACAAATTTTATATTCAGGTAAATAAATTTGGTATGGTACGCCCTATATTGAATAAGTGGCATCCAGAGACCAAGAAGATTACCTATTGGTTTCCAACTGTATTTTGTTTAGGATTTTTGGTATCGGTATTATTGGCATTGGTAGGTTTCAAAATTCCGTGGTTTATATATTCAACATTCTTTTTAGTTTTGTTTATAGATGCGCTTTTAAAAACTCGTAATTTAAAAGTGGCAATTTTATCACTGGTAGCAACAGCGATACAATTTTTTGGATATGGATACGGATTTTTAAAATCAACCTTGTATATTAATTCTTCAAATAAAAAGCCAGAGGAAATTTTTCCGAAATTATTTTTTAGAGTGAATTGATGGAACGTTTAGTAGAGTGGATAAAAACAGGACTAAAGAAAAGAAAGGTAAAAGTCTTTCTTGTGTTCTTGTTGTGTGCTTCACTCGCTTGGTTAATCAATAAGTTATCGCTTACCTATACAAATAACACTACTTTTCAAGTGGAATATGTAAATGTTCCGGACGAATTTTTATTAGCAAATACTCCAAAAGATGAAATTGAAGTACGTCTTCAAGCAGCTGGATTTCAATTTTTAGGATATGAATTAAAACCCAAGCAGGTAAAGTTAGATGTTAGTAAGGTGATGCATAAAGATGGTGCCTACTATTTAACATCAGACCAAATTAGAATTCAGTTAGAATCTCAGCTTAATAATTATAGCATACTAACAGATTTTGATAGTGATGCTATATATTTTGATTTTACATCTTTAGAAACAAAGAAAGTACCAGTAAAAGCAATGGTAGACATGACCTTTGCATCAAACCACATTCTGGAAGGGGAGATTGAAGTAGTGCCGGATTCAATTCAAATTTCAGGCCCTAAAAGTCAAATTGATACTATAAAACAAATTAGAACGACATTGTTTAAGTCTGATTATATAAATACTTCATTCTCAAATGAAATAGCCTTACAATTACCGGAACAATTAAAAGGAACAACTTTTTCAAATAAAAAAGTTAGACTCTCTGGTAAGGTGGTTAAATTTTCTGAACAAGTAATAGAAGTTCCTGTTCAGGTAATCAACCTACCAGAAAATGTAAAGGTTCGTACTTTTCCAGAAATAGTTGAAGTCCGGTGTCAGGGTACTTTAGAGCATTTGAAGGAATTGGAAGTAGGAGATTTTTCTGTAGAGGCAGATTATGCTAGGCTCTCAAAAGAGAATGAGAATACCTTATCTGTAAAATTGGTAAAGTATCCAAGAAGTTTAAACAATGCTGTAATCAGCACAAATGAAGTTGAATTTATACTTCGAAGAGAATGATGATAATAGGTTTAACAGGAGGAATAGGTAGCGGAAAATCTACGGTAGCTACTATGTTTAGAGAGTTAGGTATTCCAGTTTATGATTCAGATCAACGTGCGAAATACTTAATGAATACTTCCAAAGTTATACATGACCAATTAGTTGCTTTATTAGGGGAAGAGGCTTTTAAGGGTGGTACGTTAAACAGATCATATATAGCTGGTAAAGTTTTTAATGATGCAGAATTATTGGCAAAACTCAATAATATAGTGCATCCTGTGGTGAGGCAAGATTTTATAGATTGGTCAAGTGATCAAGATACAAACTATGTAATTCAAGAAACAGCTTTGTTGTTTGAAAATAAGGCACAAGAACTCTATGATGATGTCATATTGGTAACCGCTCCCAAAGAAGTCCGTGTCAATCGCGTGTTAGATAGGGATAACACTACAAGAGAGCAGGTTGAAGCACGTATGAACAATCAACTTGATGATGAAACAAAATTAGAATTAGCCAATTATGTAATTGAAAATACTGACTTAGAAAGAACTAGGTCAAAAGTGCTACAAGTTCACGCATCTATCCTCTCTGACTGTTAGTAATTTAGCAATTTTAACATTTTTGTTAAGGTTAGGTTAAACGTACTACCCTCTAACTGTTAAATCTTTAATTTTAACACCCAATGAACAAAAAGTTATTTGTGCTCTTAGTGGTTTTAATGAGCCTTTCACTTATTGGTCTGATTTTCGTTCAAAGTTTCTGGATTAGCAAATCCATAGATAGTGGAGAAGAACAATTCTCTAGTAGTGTTTCAGAAGCATTGAACAGCGTCACCAATAAAATTACCGAAAGAGAATCTAAAAACTACTTCGATAGGTATTTACATGCAAAGGATAGTATTGGAGGAGAGCTTAAAGGTGCTCAGCTGACTAATTTTTTCTTTATTGATAGGGATATCAATTCTAATGAGATATTACTGTATGAACACGGTATATTAGAAGAAGATTATGGTATTTCGTCTACGTTCTTTGATAGTAGTGATGGTGCGGATACCACTATCATTAAAAATTTTACCAGTAAACGAACTACATCGATTTTTAGGGAAGATTTTGATTTAGAAGGAAATACGCCACGTTTTAATCCTATTCAAAGGATTGAAAAAATTGGGGGTCTTAACAAAATGGAAAAGGCCGCCATGGAAGAGATGTTTATGGTTCATGCAAAGCGTGTACCTATTCATAAGCGTGTTTCCAAGCAAGAAATTGAATTGTTGCTGCAACGAGAATTGGAGAACAGAGGTGTTGATATTGCTTTTGAGTATGGAGTGTATAGCAATGGTCTACCGACCAAAGTGAAATCTACCAAATTTAAATATGCAGAATCAAACATCTATAAATCTCCCATGTTTGTGGATTTTGAAGGAGTATCAAATTTCGATTTGTTAGTTTCCTTTCCAAAGAAAAAACGATTCTTGGTACAGTCTATTTTAGGTCTGGCGCTTCTTTCGCTGTTATTTACAATTATCATAGTGGTAGCTTATGCAGGGGCAATTTATCAGTTGATACGTCAAAAGCAGATATCTGAAATAAAGACAGATTTCATTAATAATATGACGCATGAGTTTAAAACTCCCATTGCGACTATTAATCTTGCTGTTGAAGCGATTAGAAACCCTAAGATTATAACTGATCAAGAAAAGGTTATGCGCTATTTACAGATGATCAGAGATGAGAATAAGAGAATGCATGCTCAAGTTGAAAATGTATTAAGAATCTCTAAACTTGAAAAGAATCAGCTTGATATTAGTAAGGATAGGGTTAACGTTCACGACATTATAGAAGACGCTATTACTCACGTTCAATTAATAGTTGATGATAGAGGCGGATATATACACACACATTTAGATGCTGAACGATGTGAAGTTTTAGCGAATGAAATGCATTTTACCAATGTAATTGTAAATATGTTGGACAATGCGATCAAGTATTCTGAAGAAGCACCAAAAATTGATGTATTTACAGAAAGAGCTAAAAATTATATTATAATAAAAGTGCAAGATCAAGGTGCTGGTATGAGCAAGGCTGTGGTCAAGAAAGTATTTGAAAAATTCTATCGAGAGCATACAGGAGATTTGCACAACGTTAAAGGACATGGATTAGGATTGTCTTACGTTAAAAAAATAGTAGAAGACCACCAAGGCGAAGTATATGCCGAAAGTGAAAAAGGAAAAGGAAGTACATTTTACATAAAACTGCCGTTAATATAAAAATATATGGAAACAATAAACAAGAAAATACTTTTAGTAGAGGATGACCCAAATTTTGGGATTGTATTGAAGGATTATTTGTCAATGAATGACTTTGATGTCACTTTGGCCAAGAATGGAATGGAAGGATTTGAGAAGTTCAAAAAAGATAATTATGATATCTGTATTTTAGATGTGATGATGCCTTATAAGGACGGTTTCACGTTAGCGAAAGAAATTCGTGAAAAGAATGAGAATGTTCCAATTGTTTTTTTGACGGCAAAAACAATGAAGGAAGATGTTCTTAAAGGATATAAAGCTGGTGCAGATGATTATTTGAACAAGCCTTTTGATTCTGAAGTTCTACTTATGAAATTAAAAGCGATTCTTCAAAGAAAAGCTTCTAACGGATTGGCGGATAGCAAGAAATTTGAATTTACAATTGGTGGTTTCCACTTGAATTCTAAATTAAGATTCTTGAAATATAAAGATGAGGAATCAATCAAACTTTCTCCAAAAGAGAATGAGTTATTGCGTTTATTGGCTTTACATGAAAATGATTTAATGCCAAGAGAGCTTGCGCTGACTAAGATATGGAGAGATGATAACTATTTTACATCTCGTAGTATGGATGTTTATATTGCTAAACTACGTAAGTATCTTAAGGTTGACGATACAGTTGAAATATTGAACATACATGGTGAAGGTTTCCGTTTAGTTGTAAAGACTGAAGGTGAGTAATCTTACCAAGAACTATAAAATAAAAAAGCGTCCTACTGGGATGCTTTTTTGTTTTATAACTTTTCTATAATATCCTTTACAATTTCATTGGGAGTTTGATCTATAGAAACTGTAAGTGCATCTTTTGGAGTTTCAAGATCATCAAATTGAGATTGCAATAAGCCTTTTGGCATGTAATGGTTTTCTCGTTTGTTTAGTCGGGCTTCTATGAGTTCAAAACTACCATCTAAAAAAACAAATTGATGTTTGTTCTCTAAATTTTTGCCAAGTATAGTTCTGTATTTTTCCTTAAGGGAAGAGCAAACTATAACAGCGCCAGTCTCTAAATTTTCAATACCTACCTCATTAAGTTTCTCTAGCCAACCCTGGCGATCATCATCGTTTAATGGTTGACCTTCTCTCATTTTTTTCACGTTCGCTTCTGGATGAAAACTATCACCATCAAAAAAAGGAAATTGTAATTTCTCTGCTAACAGTTGACCAATGGTAGATTTGCCACTACCGGAAACACCCATTAAGAATAAGATTTGCTTTTTAACCATGTTTTAAATTTACAATTTCATTATCAATTTCTTGTAAAAGACTTTTAGGTGTATAATTATACTCAATCCATTTGGTGTCCTTGTTTCTTAAAAACCAAGTGAGTTGTCTTTTAGCAAATCGTCGTGTATTTTTCTTTATTTCAGATATAGCGAACTCTAAGGTCCATTCATCATCGAAATAATTAAAAAGCTCTTTGTAGCCTACAGTTTGCAAAGCATTATAGTCCTTATAATTAATTAAGCTTTTAGCTTCTTCTAAGAGACCAGCTTCAACCATTAGGTCTACACGTTGATTTATGCGTTCATAAATTAAAGGTCGCTCAGCTTTAAGACCTACAGAAAGAACTTTAAATGCTCTTTTTGTTTTTGGTTTGTTCAAGAACGATGAATAGGGAGTACTGCTACCAATGGTAACTTCTAACGCCCTGATCACTCTTTGGGGATTATAAATATCTACCTTTTCAAAATATGTAGGGTCTAATTGTTTTAACTTCTTTTGTAGAGCTTTAATACCATTTTCTGCCAATTTGGTATTTAGATCTTCACGAATCGATGGGTCTACAGTAGGGAAGTTGTTTAGTCCATCCGTAACAGCATTTACATACAAACCACTACCACCAACCATAATTACCACATCATGAACTTTAAAAAGATCGGATAGTTTTTGAATGGCTTCTCTTTCAAAATCACCCACAGTGTATTGTTCGGTAATACTCTTATGTTGTATAAAATGGTGTTTTGCTTGAGATAGCTCTTCTAAACTTGGTACGGCAGTACCAATATTCATTTCTTTAAAAAACTGTCTAGAATCGGCTGATATAATTTCTGTACTGTAGTGTTGAGCTAAAATTATAGCCAATTTGGTTTTCCCGATGGCTGTTGGTCCAACTACCGATATAAGAATTTTATTCATTTAAAATAGATCCACAGTTATAACAATGAGTAGCATCATCTCTATGACCTTCTTTGCTACATGTTGGGCAACATTGTGTATTCACATGAACGTAACTCCCAGATTCTTTTAGATTAGAAGTGTCATCTCTATTTTGTTTAGAGAATTCAGCAGTAACCATACCTGTTGGTACGGCAATGATACCATAACCTAATAGCATAATTATCGTTGCAATTGCTTGCCCTTGTGGTGTTATAGGAGCAATATCGCCATAACCAACAGTAGTTAGTGTAACAATGGTCCAGTATATGCTTGTAGGTATGCTTGTAAAACCAGCTTCATCACCCTCTACCAAATACATTAGAGTACCCATCATAACAGATGCGATAAGTACGGCAAATAGAAATACGGTAATTTTCGCTCTACTCGCTTTTAATGCTCTTTTTAATTGAGAAGCTTCACCTAGAAAACGAGCAAGTTTTAAAATACGGAAAACACGTAATAACCTAAATGCGCGAACGGCTAAGAGAACTTGTGATCCCGCAAAAATATAGGAAATGTAAAGTGGTATAGTAGATAGGAAATCTATGATACCGTAAAAACTGAATATATAGGCACTGGGTTTTCTTATAGAAATAATTCGTGCTATGTATTCAATGGTAAAGAAAATGGTAACGATCCATTCAAGTACAAATAGAATTTCATGGTATTCTGCGTCAATAGCTTTTACACTTTCTAGCATGATAAGAATAACACTGAAAATGATAATTATGAAGAGAATAATATCGAACAATTTACCCATAGGGGTATCTGCTTCATAAATTATTTCATGAATTTTATGTTTCCAAGGTGATAGTTTTTCGTCTTGCTTCAAACTAATCGTTTATTTCAATTATTTTAAGTACCCGCTTCTTTCTCAAATAAGATTCAATAAGATAATTAGCATCACGAGTACCGTTCATTGGTGTAATTATACTTTCTAAGATATGAATATTATTTATTTGATAGTTCAAATCATAGAATCCGAATCCTACTAAAGAACCATTTTTAAGCAAAATAGCACTTTGTTCCCCAATTTCTCTACCCTTGTCAACCACAACAACCTTATTTGCTTTAATGCTGTTTTGTGTAGTTGCGGCAATAACTCTTTTATTGTATTCTTCAACGTCTTCTTTGTTTATACAAGCGCCTTTACAATTACCATCATCATAGGCGGAACAATTATTTCGAGCTTCACTGATACCGTTTACTTTTTCGCAAAGACCAAATTCCTTGGTAATTTTATATAAATAATTCTTAGCACTGAATACACCGTTAAAAAGCCCTAATGGTTCTTTACATTCTCTATAAGGTTTAATGTCTAAAGAAAAATAACCATTTTCGTTTATGCTTTTGCAAATAGCGTGGCTATACATTCTTTTTTTAGGAATGCTACTGTATTTAGGTCTCAGTTTTAAAAGTTCTTCATGTTCCTTTAAAATAGCAACAAGTTCATTACCCGTAAGTTCAAAAGTAACTTTTTTGGTGTCCTTGGTTAGCTTTCTAGATTTATCATTGGTCTTGGTGAATATCTGATTGACCCTCTTTTTTATATCGCTTGTTTTGCTAAGGTGAATAATGTCTCCATCTTTATTATGCATATAAAACACTCCGGTTTTGTTCGGTAGGTCTCGCACAATATCCAATTGTTTTTCAGAAAGTTCACCTTGGGTTTCTTTTCTTATAGTGTCTTTGATTATTATTTTTTCAGAATCTTTGGCAAGTAAAAGTTTAAACAATTTTATAGTTGCCAAAGCATCGCCATTAGCGCGGTGTCTATCACTTACCGGTATACCTAGGGATCGTACCAATTTACCTAAACTGTATGATTCCGCATCTGGTAACAAAAGCTTAGATAGGTCTACGGTACAAAGGGTTTTGCGTTCAAAATTATAGCCTAAACGTCTAAATTCGGTTCTTAGAATTCTATAATCGAACTGGGCATTATGGGCTACAATTACGGTATCTTCCGTAATTTCGATAATACGTTTGGCAACCTCATAAAATTTAGGTGCCGTTCTAAGCATTTTACTATTGATACCTGTTAGTTTAACCACAAATGGTTGTATATCCCTTTCAGGATTTACTAAGCTAATGAATTTGTCAACTACTTTTTGTCCATCAAATTTGTGAATAGCAATTTCGGTGATTCCCTCTTCATTAAATTTTCCTCCGGTAGTTTCAATATCTAAAATTGCGTACATGTATTATAATATAATTTGTGGGGTAGTAATGTTTTAGATATTAATTTCTAGACCCAAAGATACTACTTCCTATACGTACCATGTTACTGCCTTCTTCAATTGCGATTTTATAATCACCACTCATACCCATAGAGAGGGTAGTAAAATCGGTATAGTTATTACTAAGTTTTGTATAAAGTGATTTTAAACCGCTGAACTCCTTGCGAACCTGATCGTCATTATCAGTAAAGGTTGCCATGCCCATTAGACCTACAATCTTTACATTTTTGTAAGCCTTAAATTCTTCGTTGGCTACCAATTCAAGTATTTCTTCTTCATTAAACCCAAATTTTGTGTCTTCTTCGGCAATATGTACCTGAAGTAAACATGAGATGGTACGATTGTGTTTTTCTGCTTGCTTATTAATTTCTGCCAATAATCTTGGGCTGTCAACCCCATGAACCAAAGAAACGTACTCAGCCATGTATTTGACTTTATTGCGCTGTAAATGACCGATCATATGCCATTCAATATCTTTTGGTAGGTTCTCCCACTTTTCTGTCATTTCTTGAACCCTGTTCTCTCCAAAAACACGTTGCCCCTCATCATAAGCTTCCTGAATAAATGACATTGGTTTTGTTTTAGATACGGCAACTAAGGTTACGGTATCAGGAATGGTTTTTTTAATGGCTAATAGGTTTTCTTTTATAGACATATAAACTTCAATTCTAGAATGCTTTATTTAGTGAACTGATTTGATACAACTTCAGCTTTTCTGTTTGCGGAATAATCGTAAAACCCTTCACCGGATTTTATTCCCTTTTTTCCTGCCATTACCATATTTACAAGTAATGGGGATGGTGCATATTTAGGATTTTTGAATCCGTCATACATCACGTTTAAAATAGAAAGGCAAACATCTAATCCTATAAAATCCGCTAATTGTAACGGACCCATAGGGTGCGCCATACCTAATTTCATTACCGTATCTATTTCTTCAACACCTGCAACGCCATGATGCAATGTTTCAATAGCTTCATTGATCATAGGCATTAAAATTCTGTTAGCAACAAAACCAGGGTAGTCGTTCACTTCTGTCGGTATTTTTCCTAATTCTTTAGAAAGCTCCATAATTGAAGTTGTGGTCTCGTTAGAAGTGCTATAGCCTCTAATAATCTCCACTAATTTCATTATGGGAACCGGATTCATAAAATGCATTCCAATAACTTTTTCAGGTCTATTGGTAGCTGCGGCAATTTGAGTTATGGAAATAGAAGAAGTGTTCGATGCTAAAATGGTATTTGCATCACAGACATCATCAAGCTCTTTGAAAATTTTTAATTTGATGGTTACATTTTCCGTGGCAGCTTCAATAGCAAGATCTACCTTTGATACGCCTGCTTTCAATTCTGTAAAAGATTTGATATTTGCTAGTGTATTTTCTTTATCGGATATCGTTATTTTTTCTTTAGCTACCATTCTGTCCAAATTCTTGGCTATGGTGGCAAGACCTTTATCTAAAGCTTCTCTAGAAACATCAATTAAGTGAACTTGAAATTTGTTTTGGGCAAATACGTGGGCAATTCCGTTGCCCATTGTTCCTGCACCTATAACTGCAATTGTCTTCATATTTTATTTGGATTAAATGCTGCAATAATTTGTAGCGCAACTTTTAGCGCTTGTGTACCTTGTTTTAAACTTACAACAGGAGTTGTGTTATTGTTTATAGCGTCTGCGAAAGATTCTAGCTCATCTAAAATAGCGTTATTAGTCTCGATAGATGGGTTTTCAAAATAAATCTGTTTTTTAATACCTTCTGCGTTTTGTAGAATCATATCAAAATCTCCCGGTTCTTTAGGGGCATCTTTCATTTTCACGACTTCCACTTTCTTCTCAAGAAAATCTACCGAGATATAAGCGTCTTTTTGAAAGAAACGAGATTTTCTCATGTTCTTTAAAGAGATTCTGCTAGCCGTTAAATTTGCTACACATCCGTTAGCAAACTCTAATCTGGCATTTGCAATATCTGGAGATTGACTAATTACCGAAACTCCGCTAGCATTTACCTGTACTACTTCAGAATTTACAACACTTAGAATAGCGTCAATATCGTGAATCATTAAATCTAGAACAACGGGCACATCGGTGCCTCGTGGATTAAATTCAGCCAATCTATGGGCTTCAATGAACATGGGGTCTTTTATAGCGTGCTTTACAGAAGTAAATGCAGGGTTAAAACGCTCCACATGTCCCACTTGTCCCTTTACTCCAAATTCCTCTTCTAGTTCAAGTAGTGAATTAGCTTCTTCTAGGGTGTGTGTAATAGGTTTTTCAATAAAAATATGCTTACTTTTTTCGATGGCTTTTTTTGCACAATCGTAATGCGAAAGGGTAGGGGTTACAATATCAACGACATCAACGGCATCAATTAAATCATCAAGACTTTTGAAATAAGTATATCCAAATTCCGAACTAACCTTTTCTCCATTAGAACTATCGGCATCGTAAAAACCAACGAGTTCATATTTTTTAGATTCATTTAGAAGTCTAAGGTGGATTTTACCTAGATGCCCAGCTCCTAAAACACCAACTTTTAACATTTGTTTCGTTTTCCTCAAAAATACGCATAGTTAGGTACTTTTATCCTATGCAAGATTTCAATTTTAGAAAAAATAAATATAAGTTTTCGTTGGTTCTTCCGTCGTTTAAAGAACTTTATTAACTTTGAAGGACAAACCGACTACCATTGAAAGATACCTTAAAACACAGGGGAATGCGCAACCATTTAGCGCAAGTATTGATAGACAAAGGAATAGCTGATAAAAGTGTTCTGGATGCTGTTAGAGAAATACCTAGACACTTATTTATAGATAGTAGTTTTGAGGGGCATGCCTATCAAAACAAAGCTTTTCCTATTGCTGCGAACCAAACAATTTCTCACCCGTATACCGTTGCTTTTCAAACTGAATTATTAGAACTTGAGCCAGGGCAAAAAGTTTTGGAAATTGGTACCGGTAGTGGTTATCAGACCGCAGTACTTTTGAAATTAAAGGTAAAAGTCTACACCATTGAAAGACAGC
The DNA here is from genome assembly GCF_044597005.1 of Maribacter sp. R86514. Taxonomy (NCBI): domain Bacteria; kingdom Pseudomonadati; phylum Bacteroidota; class Flavobacteriia; order Flavobacteriales; family Flavobacteriaceae; genus Maribacter; species Maribacter sp. R86514. The sequence goes on from NZ_CP138999.1 coordinate 882,729, forward strand.
TGGAATTATTTAAAAAGACTAATATTTTCTTCAAAAAAATGGGTTACCGTCCTAAACAGGTCATTTTCGGGGATGGGTATAAAGGTTTGCCTAAAGAAGCTCCATTTGATCGTATTGTTGTAACCGCAGGCGCACCTTCGGTTCCTAAAGCTTTATTATCGCAATTAAAAGTAGGGGGTAGGTTGGTGATACCCATAGGTTTTGAAGAACAGATAATGACATTGTTCGTGAGAACTACAGAAAAGGAATTCTCTAAGACAGAATACGGTTCATTTAGATTTGTACCATTGTTAGAGAATAAAAACTAGCCGTTAAAATTCTTCTTTATACGATCAAGATCTCTCTTATTGTCGCGGTCTTTTATAGATTCTCTTTTATCGTAAAGTTTTTTACCTTTCGCTAATGCAATTTGCATTTTAGCAAAGCCTCTTTCGTTTACAAAAACACGAAGGGGTACTATGGTTAAACCAGAGGTATTTACTTCTTTACTGAGTTTTTTAAGTTCTCTTCTCTGTAATAGTAATTTACGCGCAGCTTTTGGTTTGTGGTTAAAGTGAGATGCATGGGAATATTCGTCTATCTGCATGTTAATAACAAATAGCTCATCTCTATCATTGAATTCACAAAAACTCTCTGAAATAGACGCGCGACCTTCTCTGATAGCTTTAATTTCGGTACCGGCTAAAACGATACCTGCCGTATATTTATCTAAAAGCTCGTATTCAAAACGAGCTCTTTTGTTCTTAATGTTTATTGTATTCTGCATCACAGGCAAAAGTAAGAACATTTGAATGAATGTCTTAGCCTTTTAAAAGTTATTGCTAACGATATTATTTTAATCTGGACAGTTACAGTTGAAAATTAATTTTTCTACTGAAGATATGCCGTTAATGATCTTAACGATAAACAAAGTTCCGTTTTCGCTATCATCAATGTCATAATACTTTTGTTTGTCAATTAATTTATTTACAAATTCAGGAGTATTGTTACTGTGACCAACGATTAAAACATTGCTATTTAAATTGTCGGCTTTAAATTGAGCAATGTCAATAGTGCTAGGGTCGTAATACTGCACATCAATATTTTGCTTAACAGAAGTAGGTGCTGCTGTCATTGCGGTTCTGTTATAGTCTGTAGAATAAATAGCGTTCAACTCTGTGTCGGCAAGAATTTCTGCCCAATGCATAGCCCTGCCCAAACCTTTTTGGTTGAGTTCAGGGTCAGAATCATCAGGATTGTTTCTATTCTTTTCGGCATGTCTTATAAGATAAAATGTCGAAATTGAAGTTTCTTCTTGCGATGTATCAATAACTGGCTCATCTTTGCAGGAAAGATTGATTGCCAGAAAAATTAAAAGAACAATTTTTAATGCTTTCATGAAATTTTGTTTGGTGTATTGATTTAATAACTAAAATTAGTTCAAAATAGTACTATAAATAGTCTATTTTTTGTTTTTTTGCATATGAAAAAAATTTGTGGGGCACTTCTTATTGGTTTTGTAGTTCTAGGTATAAAGGCTCAAGAAGTCGTACTTCCTACTGATTTTAGGCAACAAAATCTTACTGAATATAACAGTAGTTTAATAAATCCTGCTTATAGTTTAGACCGTAATAACCCCTCTTCAGTAGCATTGTGGACTAGATGGCAATGGCAATCTTATGATGCGGACCCAACTTCATTATTCTTGAATTATACAGCAAGACTAAATGATGTATCTGCTGCTGGTGTTGGTTTTTTTCAGCATAATACAGGAATCTTCTTAAATACCGGTGCGGCTCTTAACTACGCTCATACAATAGAGTTGAGTGAAGGTATTATTTTAGGAGTTGGTTTAAACGTTTTTGCTTTTCAACAGAAATTGGCAGATGATCGCTTTTTTATTCCTAACCCGTTACAGACTACAGCAGAAAATGATTTTATTCTGCAAATGGCACCAGGAGTTAATTTGAGTATTGATAGATTCAATATTGGTTTGGTATCTGAGAATTTATTTGACTATAATTTCTCTTCCAATGAACGAAATACAAGTCCTGAAGATAGAATGTTTCAAGCTTTGGTAAGTTATGATGTTCCCGTTAGTGTATTGAGCACGGATGATAGTTCTGTTTTAAGACCTATGCTGTATTATAAGACTATTCCGGGACTAGACAATCAAGTGGGAATGACGGCATTGTTAACAACCAACAAATATTGGGCGCAAGCAGGTTATAATAGTTTCTACGGCTTTTCCGGTGGTGTAGGAGGGCGTTTCTTTAAACGCTTCTCTTTTGGTGCCTTAATAGAAGTAGGCACAAGTTCAGATTTAAAAGGTCAAGATCCATCGTTTGAATTGGTGACATCTTATAAATTAGGAACACTACAAACTCCTGAAGAAAAACTTGAAGAACAATTAATTGCAGAAGAGAAAAAACAAAAAGAGGGAGCGCTAGTTAAACAAGAAGAGAATACCGTTGTATCTAATGAACTGTCTAAAGCAGAAAAGTTAGCTCTTAAAAGAGAATCAAAAAAGCAGGAGCGTTTAGCTCTTATAGAAAGTAAGAGAATTAAAGATTCCATTCAAAATGTCACGAATACTTCTAAATTGGTTGTTAAGGAATCTAGGAGAGATATTAGAAGAAAAAGAGATTCTATAGAAATTGCACGAAAAGAACAAGCAATAGCAGCAGCTAAAGCTTTAAAACAGCAGAAGCAGCAAGATTCAATAGCAGCAGTAATGAAAAAGGAGGCTGCCGCTGTAGCACTAGCCCAAAAGCAGAGACAAGATTCAATTGCACAAAGTGAAGCCATGGCAATGAGAAATGAAGTTGTAAAGGTAAGAGCAGGAGAGAAATATGAAGAAGTAACTAAAGAGGGTTCTTTAGAGCCTGGATATTACCTGATAGCAAATGTATTTGGTACTAAAAAGTACTTGGATGCTTTCTTGGCGGATATGCATAAGAAGGGGATTGATGCTAAATCGTTCTTTAGACAAAAGAATAAATATAATTACGTATACCTGGCTAAATACAACTTCATAAAAGGTGCAAGAGAAGCAAGAGATTCCAAACTTGGAGGAAAATACACTGATAAAATATGGATATTCAGGGTAACGGGTGAGTAGAAAACTTATCCGTTGTCAGATAATGTTATTTATTAGTACAAAGTCAAGAATAGTATTGAAATTTACTTTAATTCTCTTTTGATTAATACATCTAAATACGTAACCGTGTTCAATAAATATTTACGGTCCTTTGTAATGGTAGCCATTGAAATTGCTCCTTGAATAATCGTGAAGAGTTGTTTTGAGAACTGTAGTGGCGAAACTGGTAGTTTAAACTCTCCGTTATTAATGCCGTTTTCGAAGACCAAGGCTATTTTGCCCTCAATTTCCTTAATTGTTTCTTTTGCCGCGGCAGCAAGTAGTTTGTTATTGTGTTGAGCGTCTATGCCAACATTTAAAATAGGGCAACCACCCATTTTCATTGTAAAAATGTCATACTTTTTATAAAAGTCAAGAAGATTTTCAATTTTAGCCATGGCATTACCTTCAATTGATAAGTGCTCATCGATACCAGTAAGCAATAAGCTTCTATTGTATTCAAACGCAGCTAAGGCAAGAGCCTCTTTATTTTCGAAGTTGCCGTAAAGTGCACCTTTAGTTAAATTGGTGGCGTCGGTTAAATCGCTCATACTGGTGCCTACGTACCCATGTTTGTTGAATACAGGTGCGACAGTCTCAATAATAAATGCGGTAGTTCTTTCGGCTTTGGTTGACATAATAGACTGTTTTATGTAAAGATAAATAATCTATACTGTATGGTATATATTGTTCATAAAAAAAGCGCTCATATATTTCATATGAACGCTTTTCTAACAAATTTTTAAAATTTAGACTGTAATTTCCTCTTGATTCCTAAAAACTAGACCATTCTCAAAGGCGTCAAGTAATACAACGCTATCGGCTTTAATTTCTCCGCTTAGCAAAGCTTTGGACATATTGTTCAGAACCTCTTTTTGGATTGTCCTTTTTACAGGTCTTGCGCCAAATTGCGGGTCGTAACCTTTCTCTGCCAAATAATCTATAGCTTCTTCTGTAGCATCTAAAGTAATTTGTTGATGGTCTAACATTTTCTTTAAACTATCTAGTTGAAGTCTTACAATTTCTTTGATGTTGTCTTTTGTTAAAGGAGTAAACATGACAATGTCATCAATTCTATTTATAAACTCAGGTCTTACAGTTTTCTTTAATAAACCTAGTACTTCAACTCTAGCAGCTTCAGTTGCGCTATAAACGTCTACTGCATTTTCAAAGGTATCTTGAATGATATCACTACCCATATTACTGGTCATGATGATAATCGTATTTTTAAAATCTGCAACACGACCTTTATTATCTGTCAGTCTACCTTCATCCAATACTTGTAATAAGATGTTGAACGTATCTGGATGTGCTTTTTCTATTTCATCTAACAACACCACAGAATATGGTCTTCTACGCACGGCTTCGGTTAATTGTCCGCCTTCATCATAACCTACATATCCTGGAGGTGCACCAACAAGTCTACTGACCGAATGTCTTTCTTGATATTCGCTCATGTCTATCCTTGTCATGGCATTCTCATCATCAAATAAATAAGATGCCAATGTTTTAGCCAACTCGGTTTTACCAACACCTGTTGTTCCTAGGAAAAGAAACGAACCAATAGGTTTTTTAGAGTCTTGTAAACCGGCTCTACTTCTTCGTATAGCATCAGAAACCGCTTCAATAGCTTCTTCTTGACCAACTACGCGTTTATGAAGCACCTCTTCAAGCTTTAATAGTTTTTCGCGTTCACTTTGCAACATTTTAGTAACAGGTATACCTGTCCATTTTGCGACTACTTCAGCGATATCATCACTAGTGACCTCTTCTTTAATCAGGGTTCCTGCATGTTGCTGCTCGGCAAGATCATCTTGCAATTTAGTCAGGTTTTCCTGTGCTTCTTTAATTTTACCGTACCTGATTTCCGCTACTTTACCATAGTCACCATTTCTTTCGGCACGTTCGGCTTCGGCTTTAAAATTCTCAATATCCAATTTTGTCTGCTGAATATTGTCAACAACCGATTTTTCACTTTCCCATTGAGCAAAAATTTCGTTTCGTTCTTCCTTTATGTTAGCTAAATCTAGATTTAATATCTTTAATTTTTGCTTATCGTTTTCGCGTTTGATTGCTTCAATTTCAATTTCAATCTGCATAATCTTACGATCTAAAACATCTAATTCTTCAGGTTTAGAATTAATTTCCATTCTAAGTTTAGAAGCCGCCTCGTCCATAAGATCAATAGCCTTATCCGGCAAAAATCTATTTGTAATATATCGTTGCGATAGTTCTACTGCAGAAATAACCGCCTCATCTTTAATGCGAACCTTATGGTGTGCTTCATATTTCTCTTTAATACCTCTAAGAATCGAAATTGCACTTTCGGTATCTGGCTGGTCTACGACAACTTTTTGAAACCTTCTTTCTAGGGCTTTATCTTTCTCAAAATACTTTTGGTATTCATCTAATGTCGTTGCACCAATGGATCTCAGCTCACCTCTTGCTAGCGCTGGTTTAAGAATATTTGCAGCATCCATGGCTCCTTGACCGCCACCTGCACCAACTAGTGTATGTATCTCATCAATAAATAAGATGATATCACCATCTGCGCTCACAACTTCTTTTATAACTGCTTTTAAACGTTCTTCAAATTCCCCTTTGTATTTGGCACCTGCAATTAAGGCGCCCATATCTAGGGAGTAAATTACTTTATCCTTTAGATTTTCGGGAATATCTCCTTGAATTATTCTATGTGCCAAACCCTCTACAATAGCGGTTTTACCAACACCTGGCTCACCAACAAGAATAGGATTGTTTTTTGTACGTCTCGATAGAATCTGAAGGATTCTACGAATTTCCTCATCACGACCAATAACCGGATCTAGTTTACCGCTATCAGCAAGTTCATTTAAGTTCTTGGCGTACTTTTTTAGTGAGTTGTAACTATCTTCGGCACTTTGAGAAGTAACTTTCTCTCCGTTTCGCAATTCGCTAATAGCAGCAATAAGATGCTTCTCTGTTGCTCCTTGATCTTTTAAAATTTGGGCTATTTTACTTTTAGATTTTAAAATAGCTAGAAAGAGGTGTTCTATAGAAACATATTCATCTTCCATATTTTTGGCGATGATACTTGCCTCGTTTAAAGTTTTACCGGCTTCTCTTGAAAATTGAATATCGCCACCTTCCACTTTAGGAAAGCTAGCTAACTCTTTTTCAATGATTTGTTGAACCAAAGAAAAGTTGATTCCCAATTTTTTGATTAAAAAGGGCATCACATTTTCTTCAACCTCGGTAAGGGCTTTAAATATATGTTCGTTCTCAATTTGCTGATGTCCTTGATTTTGGGCAATCAGCTGGGCTTGTTGAATAGCCTCCTGTGATTTTATAGTGAAATTATTTATATTCATTTTCTTTCGGTTTATGTTATTTGTAATACTTTTGATATGAAATAGTCAACAACCTTACCAATAGTATCTGTAAGACAAAATGGCTGTTGATTATAAAAAATGAATGACAATTAGTCAGTTGCTGTTCGTTGAAAAGACAATATTAAATTAAGAATTTTATGGGAATATTTGGTGGTTTATTTGGTGGTTCAAAGAGTGATGATGGAGAAAATTCATCTGAAATTCCTTGGATACCTCTTAATACTGTAGATCAACTAAATAATATCAAAATAGCCTCTAAAGGTAGACCTCAGGTAATATTTAAGCACTCCACATCTTGTGGAATCAGTAGAATGGTTTTAAATATGTTTAAAAGCAATTATGGTTTGGAAGATGGGCAAATGGATCTTTACTTCTTAGATTTGTTGGCGAATAGGGATGTTTCTAATGCAGTAGCTTCAGAATTTGGAGTGATGCATCAATCTCCTCAACTTTTAATTATTAAGAATGGGGTAGTGGTCATTCATGATTCGCATGGGGCGATATCAGATATTAAGCTAGAACAATATGTATAAAAAAAGCCCCGTTAATACGGGGCTTTTTTACTAGTTGAAACGTTGTGTATTCAATATGGTCTTAAGATTATTCTTTAAATCTTCTCCTGCATCATAGACCATTTGTTCGTTGCTGGGGAATGGCACCCTTGCAAGTTGTAAAAGAGATACTAAGTCATTATCTAGCGCTCTTTTATCCCCATCATAATTTGCATAAACATGCTCGAATACAAATTGACTTGAAAGAGGGTATTGATTTACTTTCTGTTGCTTTTTTAAATCAATAAAACTAACTACACCCGTTACCTGGGCGCTCTTAAACTGTGTAAATTGATAGAAATCACATCTAACGATTTTAAACTTATCGACCTTTATGCTGTTGCCAAGACTGTCTGTTACTACATTACCATTACGATCTTCAACAAAGGTGTAACCATCTTTAATTTGTCTTTCCTTACTAATTTGCTTCTCTCTAATTTGTTCGGGAGAAATATTGATATCTTGAAAAGACACTTCCATTTGGTAGTCATACAATTGATTTTGTATTCTATTGGTGTGGTATTCTGTCCAATTAGAATTTAATCCGTAAGTATTTAAATTTAATAATTCATCTTCTAGCCTTTTTGGTATAATCTGATCTGTATTATTCGTCATGTTAACGATAACGTAATCTAGTCCTTTTAAATACGCTTCGTCTATTTTGACCTTTACGTCTTTGTAATTAGGGTTGATTTCATCTAAATAATTTAAATCGTTATAAGCTTTTCTAAAATCGGATTTATAGTTTGCGTCTTTAAGTAAAGCAGTGGCATTTGAATATAAAAATTCAGATAACTCAGCTTTAGCGGCCAGTAAATCATCACCGTAATTTTTGAAAATGAAATTTGCTTTTCTGTTTTCGTCTTGTATATATAATGGCAGTAAAGGGCGAATACGCTCTTGAATAGATTTTAATCTATTGTAACTGTTGTATATTTCCTCATAGTTTGCCGCATTGCCATCTTTTTTTAAAAATTTAATATGCTGCAGCTCCCTCTCAGTATTTTTTTTATATCCTTCTTCTAAAAGAATAATGTATTGCTGATTGCTTTTTTTGGTCTTATTTTCTGCAATATTCATTACCGCTTTGTTAATGGCGGTTTCATAATTGCCAGAGTTAAGAGCCTCTTGTGTTTTTTTAACACCACTACATGCAAGTAGTAGTCCGATCAAACTAAATAGTAGAAATTTTTTCATATCTATTATTTTTTAGAATTTATAATAACTATTCAACAGCCATGCCATAAAAGTGTTATTGTTAAACGCAAAGCGATTAAGTATAGTATATTTTCGATGAATTACTAGAGGTAAGTAGATTGTAAGCATCTTACCAATGGATAGTTATTAACTTATTTTGATAAAAAAGTTATGTGATTGTACTCTTTTTTATATTTCATTACTTACGCTATTTGTATTTTTGTTACTTATTTAAAAGATAAAGTACCATGCAACGCGATACCACAATTTTTGATCTTATTGAAGAAGAGAAGCAACGTCAAATCAACGGAATTGAATTGATTGCCTCTGAAAATTTTACTAGTCCGCAAGTAATGGAGGCGCAAGGCTCTGTACTTACAAATAAATATGCCGAAGGTTACCCTGGAAAAAGATATTACGGTGGGTGTGAAGTAGTAGATAAAGTAGAGCAATTAGCAATAGATAGGGCTAAGGAGCTTTTTGGTGCAGCATATGCCAATGTGCAACCACATTCAGGCTCTCAGGCAAATGCAGCTGTGTATCATGCATGTTTAAAGCCAGGAGACAAAATTTTAGGTTTTGATCTATCTCATGGTGGTCACCTTACACATGGCTCTCCTGTAAATTTTTCAGGTAGATTGTATACTCCGGTATTTTATGGTGTAGATAAAGAAACAGGAAGATTGGATTATGATAAAATTCAAGAAGTAGCCACAAAAGAGCAGCCAAAATTAATAATCGCCGGTGCATCTGCATATTCTAGAGATATGGATTTTGAGCGTTTTCGTAAGATTGCTGATAGTGTAAATGCTATACTTCTTGCCGATATTTCTCACCCAGCAGGATTGATTGCGAAGGGCCTTTTAAATAACCCAATTCCTCATTGTCATATTGTAACTACAACTACTCATAAAACATTGAGGGGACCTAGAGGTGGACTGATATTGATGGGCAAGGATTTTGAAAATCCATTTGGGATAAAATTGAAAAATGGAAACTTAAGAAAAATGTCCGCTTTATTGGACTTGGCTGTTTTTCCAGGAAATCAAGGCGGTCCTTTAGAGCATGTTATTGCTGGTAAAGCAATTGCTTTTGGTGAGGCATTGACAGATTCATATGCTACATATATAGCTCAGGTAAAGAAAAACGCCGATGCAATGGCTAAATCTTTTGTAGCGCGTGGTTATAATATCATTTCTGATGGTACTGATAATCATATGATGCTAATTGATCTTAGAAATAAAGATATTTCAGGTAAAGATGCAGAGAAGGCTTTAGTTTTAGCAGATATTACAGCGAACAAAAATATGGTTCCATTTGATGATAAATCGCCATTCGTAACTTCTGGTATTCGTTTTGGAACTGCAGCAATTACCACTAGGGGTTTATTGGAAAGCGATATGGAAAAAGTGGTAGATTTAATTGATCAGGTAATTTCAAATCCTGAAAATGAAGCTATTATAAAAGAAGTAAGGTCTAAAGTAAATGCAATGATGAATACTAGACCAATTTTTAATGCTTAATTAAAAATTAAAAAAAGATTTAGAGTTTTTATTCCGATAAAAACTCTAAATCTCCTCTTACGTAAGTATTTTTATGAACATCGTAAATAGATGCTTCGTCTTCCTTGTCAAGGTAGATTCCCCAGAATTCAGAATATGATTTTGGAGCGGTATTAGTTGGTTCTTCATTTGCATCTATATTCTCGATAATATCTTCGAATATTGGAACAAAGATTTCATATGGTTTTTGAGTAAGACCTCTTGTTAAAAAAACATAGTTAAATGCAATTTGCTTTAAAATATCATTTAATTGTCTTGGTATACTTCTGTCGTAAATACGCTTAATAACAATACTGGTATCATTTAAAAAAAAGGTAAGTTCTTCAATATCTATGGAGTACTTGTTTTTTAAATCTAAAACATCTAATGCATGTTGTAATGGAGATTCTTCTGTACCACTATTACCCCATCTACCTGTATTAAAGTGTGATAGTAGTTCAAGTAAGTCTAAATTACATGATACTTCCAAAACTAAACTAATAGAATTAAAAGTGATATGCTTATTGTTCAGCTTTACATCAGAAAAGTAATAAAAACCAATATCGGAAAGAAAATCATCTATACCGGCAATTTTCTTTGTAAATTCTAATTTAGAATTATTGATAAAATTTTCGTAATTAAAAGGCATATAGGTGGAAATTTATAGCATTCTATAGTATAAAGATACTTTTCTCTCTTTATAATCTTACCTAGGAAAACCTTAGAATTATGGAGGATATACTGATAAAATTTAAAATTAATTTTTAAATTACTGATTATCAAATATTTATATATTTCATCGTTACAGGAAACCTCTGGTTTTTGCTTCGTTTATGAGCGCCAGATCATTACCGTTTTTTACATCGAACAGAGCTTTAAGCTGTCTTTTTCTTGACTCTACCGTCGTATTCGCTGAACCTATTAACGGTGCTATATCTCTAGTATGTATGCCTTGAGAAAGGTGGTAAAGTATTTTTTGGTCTTGCTCATCTATAACGATATTTGTAGACATTCTACGACGTATGGCAGATAGCGCACTAGCGGTGTAATAAGGAGATTCACCCACAATGGTCTCTACCATTGTTTTGAGCGACATTTCATCAATTTCTGACTTTACCATATACCCATCTGGGTTTACGGTTTTGAAAATATTATTGATTCTATAATTATCACTATAAGAAGACATAAATACCACTTTAGATTTAGGTACTTCTGCTCTTGCGACCATTCCTAGGTCAATACCGGTTCTAGGGTCTTTTGATTCTGGTGAGAATAATTGAATATCCAAAAGAATAATATCATAAGGCACTGCGCGTTTAGAACTTTCTATCTTAGCCTTACCCTTTTCAAAATTAGTTGCAATTTCTACCTTAACGTTAAAATTTTTAAAATCAGAATCTTCTAAGATATATTTATATCCAAGCGCTGTCATTTCGTGATCATCTACCGCTAAAATTCTTATAGTGTCCATAGTTTAAGATTCTATTCTTTATTAACGTTATAAAATTACGTATTATTATTTCTCATTTTTTTTAATATTGACTTTAATTGGAATATTCAAAGAAATAGTTGTTCCTTGCCCTTCAGCGGAATCTATATGTAAGGTGCCGTTTAGCTTGTCTATTCTAGAGGTTACATTTCTAATACCAATTCCTTTTTTTCCTTTGTTAACGTTATATCCAATTCCGTTATCGCTCATAATAACTTTAAAATCAACATCATTTCTATAAAAAGTAACCTCAAAGTATGAGCACTTAGAATGTTTTATGGCATTTTGAAAGGTTTCTTGAATAATGCGATATACGTTAATTTTAATTTCACCATCTAGGCTATCCCAGTTTTCATCTTCATTATAAATAAAGATAGTTTTGATTTTCTTAATCTTGTTACTGGCAAGAAGTGTTTCTACAGAATCTGTAAAATTATTTATTTTTTGATATGCACTATGACTCAATTCGTGAGAGATAGACCTAATTTCATTCTCAATTTCTTGTAAAGACCCAAGTGCTTTAGATTTTTCTTGAATTGCTTCGTCTGTTGCGCGCTTGTTTAAACCGGTAAGAATCATACGAGCGCCAAGCATTTTACCAAGAACCCCATCATGTAATTCTTCTGAAATTCGCTTTTGTTCTAAACGCTTAACTTCATCAACCTTTTGCTTCTGCATTAACATTAGATTGAATATCTCTTGGTTGTTCGCCTGTTGTTGCTGATCAAATTTAAGTTTCTGGTTTTTTGCGCGTTGGTTAATTATAATATAGATAGATAAACCAAGTAAAAAGAATCCTGTAGCAATGCCGATCCAAATTTGTTTTTGTTTTGACAGCGTTTCTTTTTCACTTTCAAGCTCAATATTTTCGGCAATAAATTCATCAGTTTCAAAACTTATACGGGCAAATTTGTTCAATTGTTTACGTTCTGCAATTTGTAGACTATCGTTAAGTTTTGTGAATTTTTGGAAATAGTCAGAAGCATGTTGCTTATCTAAAATCGCTAAATATTGCCATGTTTTTAAAAGCTGCTCATTTGAATTACCTGTAATTGATAATTCTTCTGCCAATTTAGCCTTGCTAATTGCCATTAATGTATCTCTGGCGTAAGCCTTATATTCAGCATAACTATGGTAGCTCGACGCCAAACTGCCGGTGTCATCTAATTTTTCTTTTATTTTTATGGCTTTAATTAATAAACGTTCAACGTTTACGGTGTCTTTACTATATAATTTTGCAGTGGCAAGATTACTCATTGCTTTAGCATATAGGCCTGGGCTCTTGGTATATAAGTTATTTGTGCTTAAAACTTTCTCAAAATTTTCAATTGCTTGTGGATACTGTTTGTTATTCCTATAGGTAACTCCAATGTTATTAATTAGACTGGCTTCTTCAATTTTTGAATTAGAAGTTTTTTTTAAATAAAATAATGATTCTTTGTAATAAGAAAGTGATTTATCATATTCTTTTAAATCATTTAAAACGATACCTAAAATATTGTAACAATTAGATAGTTTAATGTCGTTCTTAATTGATTTAAAATGTTCAATAGCTTTTATGGTATTTGCTTCGCTGCCTATATAATCTTTGATTTTCATCTGAATGACCGCCATATTCAAATGCAATTGCCCAGCACTATATTTATCTTCAGTAGTTTCAAATATATCTAGTGCTTCTCCGTAATAAAAAAATGCACTATCCTTTATAGTTCTTTTGTTTAAGAAAGCTCCCAAATCCCAGTAAGCGTTTGCTACTCCTACAGAATCATTAATTCTTTTATTTACGGAAATGGCATTTTTATTTACTTTACGGTACAATAAGCTATCGGTAATAAAATTTTGGTCAATCGATAGTTTAGAGAAATATAATGCTTTTAAGGAATCGTTGTTTGTATTTTCCGCTAGGTTAAAAGCTTTTAGTTGTAGCGCTAATTTTTGTTCTTCAGTAGTTTTGGTATTATTACTTTCAGCTATCCAGATAGAGATACTATCTTTTGAGTTTGTTGTTTCTTGTACAGACTTAGCGGGTTCTTTTTTTGAACAACTAAAGCATTGTAATAGTAGTAGTATTATGAAAAAATGAGGTTTGTTCAAAAAAATGATTTTAAGGGTATGAAAAAACCAAGGTATAAAAAAAGCCTTTAACGAACTCGTTAAAGGCTTTTTAATATTTTAAATCTTGTTTATGCAATTTTCATTGTTGAATTTCCTCTATCGTCTTTTGGTGCATCACAATCATTACATGTCAATGCATTAGAAATATCATTTAGAAAATCGAATTCGTTAGCTGTGTTTTCAATGACTACTGTAGCCATACCTAATGCCATTAATGCAATTGCTAAAATACTTGTAACTTTTTTCATACTGTTTCTGTTTTTTAGGGGTTTTTGGTTTATGATACTACCAAAGTACTACCGTTCGTTTAGCAAAGAATAGCGTATTTTAAGTCTTAAGTAGATGACCTGATTCTGTTAGTAAACGAGTCAATTGTGAGAGAATTCTTTAATTTAATGAAGAAAGAGTGTTTTTAGAAAGAATATTCTTAAGGTTGTTCATATTCTCTCTATATGTTTTTGAAAAAGGAATATTCTCGTTTACTGCTTTAATTGCACAGATAGATTTTCCGAAATTTATACGAGAAACATAACTTGTATTTACAATATAACTTTGGTGAATACGCATAAAATTCTCAGGCAAAGTGTTTTGAAAAGTTTTTAACGTTTTAAACGCATTAATAATTGTACCGTCTTTCATGAAAAATTCGGTGGTATTGTTATCTGCCTTTAAGTAAAGAATATCGTTTGTATTTAAATACTGAAAATCATTATATGATTTTAAACAAATTGTAGCGGGCTCCTTCTCTTTTGGTATTCTTTTTTTCAATTTCAATAAAGACTTACGAATATCAAATTCATTAAAGGGTTGAAGCCAATAATCGAAGAAGCCATTTTTTATAGCATCGTAAGCGTAGTTTTTTGTTGAAGCAATACCAATTAAAATTGGGAGCTCTTTAAGGTACTGGTGAATCTCTGTTACCATTAAAAATACAGAAGCATAATCGTTGTTCAGATTAATGAAAACTATATCTGGGGAATACTTTAAGATATCATTCAATCCTTCAGAAGGATTGCTTGTCGTATTTAAAAACTCAAAATCACCGTATTCTTCTAAAAATGCATTTAACTGCAAATTAGAAACAGCATCTTGGTCTATTATGGTGTATGTGTAGCTCAATGAAAATGGTGTGTACTACGAAATTAAACATAGGTTAGAAAAGGAATACCTAGAATGTCCTTATAAAAACCAAGGACATGTTTATAAAATCAGCACCTATAGGGGTTCTGAGAGAAAAAACCTTCAAATTATTGTCAGATTGGCTTATAGATCTTTCTCTATTGATTGATAAGCACCCATATCAGGATCGGGAATTCTAGCAGTTCCTATAATGTCAAACGGGGTGGTAATGGCGGAGTTAATGTCACCTTTATTGATTAATTCAGAGTCCAATCCAATTCTAAAATCATTATCTACAGGACTAAAATAGTCTAACTCTCCATTAAGAATTACGTTAAGATAGTGCTCTTCGTTTTCAAAATCATAAAGTATATCTTCGTTGGTTGCAGATTGATTTATATCAAACCTTATAAAACAATTTTGAAATGTGTAATTAAATGCGTGTTCGTTGTTTGCTTGAAGGGAAATCTCATTAGAGCTGTTACCATCAATGATGCAATTTTTAAAATCCGCTTCAAGCAAATCAAAACCGTTTTCGCTATTGGTTTTAGAAGTATTACTTATGGTAACACTGGGGTTGAATCTGAAACCCTTGTTCCAATAATTTGCAATAGTAGCATGAGTAAAAGAATAGCTACCACCGTTTTCAATTAAAAGAGATGAATTGCCAGATGATCCTAAAACTAGGTTAGAAGCGTCAATGTTCGCGCTTCTGGCCCAAAGATTATATCTAGAGCTATTAACAATGCGGCTGTTGGTGATGGTCAATGTTTTTTCTGGTTCATTAGTTTGTCCTTCTACATATAATCCTAATTCGGCATTTTTTATAGTTAAGTGATTAATGGTGTTGCTTGTGCTGCCTGCACTAATCCAGATTGTGCCCCATTGTCCTGAAATATCATCAAATTCTGGCTCTAATCGATCTCCTTCAAATATAACTTCGTTTTCAAATAGAATATCGTCAGAACTTAATTCGCCATTAATAGTAATGGTAGATTCCTCTTGTACTAAAATACCCGAGTTTTCATGAAAGTGAACTCTTGTACCAGGGTCAATAACTAGTTCTTTACCTTTTGGTACAATAGTATATCCATAGATAACGTATGATTTTTCTCTATTAAAATTTAAGTGAGTGTCGGGTAATTCAAAACCTTCTATCTCTATAGGATTACCTGTTTCATCATTATATAAAACTATAGTTTCAACATTGTCATTAGCATCAATAGGATAAAGAAATATAGCGTCTTTTACCAGTGTTACCAATTCAACGGTTTGCTGAAATGGTTCGCTGTCAAAAAGAATGGCATCGGTATAAAGTAATTCATTGAGTGAATTATCAGTAATATCTATTGTAGTTTCTACAAATACAAAAAGGCTGTCTTCAGCGTAAATTGGTGTGTTTACAAATTCTTTGCCGGCAACACCATCAACATTTAGTCTGTAAAAGCTCTCGCTACCATTTCTAAGAGATATATTAGGTATTATGATGTCATCTTTAGTATCGTTATACACTTTTAAAGTATACGTACTACTACCTACGTTTGAGAAAACAGTGTCAAGGTAAACGGTGTCTCTAGAAAAAGAAAGGTGACCATTACTTTCAGCGTATTCAAAATCTTTTCTACATGAAGTACCCCAAAGAAGAGCAAATAGGGCAGAAAGTATAATCAAGATTCTAAGGTGCACAATAAAAAGGTTTTACTTCATCTAAGTTTAAGGAAAATTTCTTTGATCTCCTCAGGAATTCGTATAGGTCTATAGGATTTACTATCAAGAAGACACCATTCTGTACTTGATCTAACCAGTAATTTATTAGTTGTGCCGTGTTTCATCTCTACAATTCTAACACATTTAGCGCCAGAACTTGATGCTATGTGAGTTGATATAATAATAGGATCATCCAATACTGCTGCACGTTTATATTCTATATGATGCGTTAGAACTACCCAAATGACATCTTGCTGCATTTTTGTAGTAGCAACTGTTTGCCAATGTTCTTTAGAGATGTCCTGTATCCACTGTACATAGCGTACATTATTGACATGATTTAAATCGTCTAGGTCGTCATGTGAAACAATGAGCTCTTTTTGAAATGCCATATTGCTATTTTTTCTCAATTTGCACCTCAAACATTTTGTCCCAAAACTTTCCGGTAACAAAAAATGTTTTTCGTTCAGGGTGATACGCTATTCCATTAAGCACGTAGTTGGTTTTATCCCAATTTTCGGTTTTGGTAATCATATCGCTCAATCCGCTGAAATTAATAACCCCTTCAATGGCACCTGTTTTGCTGTCTATAATCATTACGCTAGGTTTTTGATATACGTTAGCGTAAATTTTACCGTCAACATACTCCAACTCATTAGCAGAATTAAAAATAGAAGAATTGGTTACGGTTTCTATATATCCTTCTTCTGTCATGGTATCAGGATTTAGAAACCAAATTTTCTCTGTACCATCACTTTTAAAAATTTTAGAGCCATCATTGGTTAATCCCCAGCCTTCGCGACTTTTTCCGTATTGAAAATTATCCAATTTTTCAAATGTGTTTAGGTCATAAATAAACCCTAATCCACTTTGCCAAGTAAGTTGAAAGATTTTATTATTTAATATAGTGATGCCTTCTCCAAAATAAGTTTCGTCTAAATCTATTTGCTCAAATACCTTACCTGATTTAAAATCTAGTTTTCTTAAAAATGATTGCCCCTTTTTACCAGTTGATTCATATAAGGTGTCATTATGAAATTCTAAGCCTTGTGTATAAGATTTTGTATCGTGCGGGTATTCTTTAATAATAGTATACGTATAAATTTCAGGAGCTTTATCTGAAAGTACTTTTAGGTTTTTGTTGATATCTACGGTTTCTCCATCAAAAGTGATTTTCGCGGTCAACACTTTGTTTCCTAAAGTTGGTAAATTAAATTTTATTTTATCATTATTAAGAGGAATAGGCATGCCGTCAATGCTATATGCTACGCTTTCTATCTCTTTTTCCTTTTTATTTTTAATACTTATACCAATTTCTTGATTTAGTTGAACCTGGTTTACATTTTTCTCTAAACTGATCTCGAATAGGGAAGAAGCTTTTTGATTGCCACTGCCACATGCAGTAAATAAGCTGGTAATAAGAACGATACAGAAATAATTAATAATTTTCATTAAGAAAATGGGTGTTTAAGTTGATGTAGTATTTGACTACAAGAAGGCTTTCTTGTTATTTATAGGCAATTTAATTCATAAAAATAAGAAACTAAAGGATTGTCAAAGTTTTAAAAGATTGTATATTTGCACCCGGCAAGTCCTACACGACCAGCTCCTGTAGAATCCCCCAGGGTGGGAACGCAGCAAGGGTATACGGTCGTAGCGGTGCGATGTAGGTAGCTTGCCTTTTTTTGTGCCCTAAAGTGAAATGTTTTATTTTTAGGTAACACATTCATAACCAATTCTATATAACGTTTAGCATCGCTTATTTTCTATAAAATGAAAACAAAAGTAGTACTAATTACAGGTGGGTCTTCAGGTATTGGCAAAGCAATAGGTATACATTTAAAGGAAAAAGGCTATAAAGTCTACGGTACAACACGCAGCAAAAGTAAATATCCTTCATTTTCTGATTTTCCACTTTTAGAGATGGATGTTAGAAATATAGACACTATTAAAAGTTGTATTGCATCGTTACTTGAACTTGAAGGTAGAATTGATGTATTGGTCAATAATGCTGGGGTAGGTATAACTGGCCCTATGGAAGAAACACCACATGAGGAAGTATTAAAAGCATTTGCAACCAATTTCAACGGACCTTTAAATGTGATGAATACTGTTTTGCCTGTAATGCGTGAGCAGAAAGAAGGTCTTATCATTAACATTACATCTATTGCAGGTTATATGGGGTTACCGTTTAGAGGTATTTATTCAGCTTCTAAGGGGGCTTTAGAGATTGTAACGGAAAGTTATAGAATGGAAACAAAATCTTTTGGAGTTCATCTTACTACGCTTGCACCCGGCGATTTTGCAACTAATATTGCTTCTGGTAGATATCATACTCCGGTTTATGATGATTCTGCATATAAAAAGGCATATAAGAATACCTTAGAGGCTATTGATGCAGATGTTGATAGTGGAGGTGATCCTACAGATGTCGCAAAAAAAATAGCAAAAATAATACAGACTAAAAACCCGAAGCCGCATTATAAGGTAGGTTCATTTATTCAAAAATTCTCTTTGACGCTTAAAAATCTACTACCTGGTCTTTGGTTCGAGAAGCTACTTATGAATCATAGTTCACATTGATTCCCCTTAAAAAAGTGACAATGTCTTAATTATTGTAAATATTGGAAAAACCATCTACAATAACCGAATTATCAGTGATTATTGCTTTGTTCATAGGGTATAAAACCAGTTTTTCAGTTAATTCTTTAAAGTCGTTACTTTGATATTGTAATGAAGGGTCAACACCTTGGTTGGCAATGATGTTTTTCCACTGAGCATATTCTGTTTTAATATTGATGCCAATAAGTTCATGGTCGGGCTTTTTCTCTTTGAGTATGGCTATTCTTTTGAAAATGTTTTTGTATTGTCTGCGGTTAGTGCCAGACCAGAAATAAAATAATACTTTTCGATCTGCTGCTATTTCAGTTAGCGTGGTAGTATCGTTTTCAAAATTTATAACGTTCAGGTTAGGTATAGTCTTAGAAGGTTGAAGATTTGCTATACCCTGATAAAGATTTTCAATTTCTTCGATATGCATATTGTTTTTAGAAACCTTTTTGAATTCATTTAAGAAAATCTCTGTGTTTTCAGGCGCATCTTTTTTCTTAAGAAGGTAATCAAAAGCAACATTTCTAAAAAGATTATCCCTTAATTCTTTTTCGACTACCAGACTGTCTATTAGGTGTAGTTTATGTTTTTTGTAATGTAACTGTTTACCTTTTTGTTTGTGTTCTTTAGTGCAACCTTTAAGGCAGCTCATATATGCTAAGTTGCCTAAATGAGCTTTCATAAAATCATAATAAGGTCTAAGGTATGTAAGAGTATTATCACCATAATTTAATTGATTTCTATAATCATAAAAATTTTGGGGCAACTCATGAAAATTTTCTTCTGCAGTTTTGCTTTTATGTCTAAAAGGGTAAATTTCCTTATACCTATTGTACGTATAATTTATACTGCCGTTCAATAATTTTATAGCTTCATTAGAAAGCTGACTCTCAGAATTTAGCTCGGCTAATTTATCGACCTTATCTTGTTTTAAAGAAGATACCTTATCCAAAAAATCTAAAGGTTCTAATTTGTAATATTCAGAATACATATCAGCATCCTCTTCTTCGGTAGCCAAAAATAACTCTAGTAAAAAATTGTTCGTTTCTTCATTACTGCCAGAGAAAACTAAAGACTCATCAAAATAAATGGTATTCAACCTTACCATAAGGCTATCACCTTTTTCTAGATAAACGTATTGATGTTCTGGGGCTAAATTGAAATGGTACAGTCCGTTTTCAATAGAATTAAGTCTAAACTTAAATCGGTTTTTGTCGTCAAGTTTAGCAGAGTCTACTTTAATTCCTCCTTTTAATAAAATTACTTGGTCACTCGTAGGATTAACGATTTCACCGGCAAAAAGTACGGTGTCAGAATCCTTTTTTGCGGTTGAACAACCCACTAAAAGAGCTACACATGTAGAGAGTAAAATTCTTATCATATAGTATATGGAACTGGTAACATTCAAAAATAACAAACCAAAACACCAGTACTTGTTAATAGCTAGTTAAATGTTCATATAAGTAACTTAAGAATCTTTTATGGAATTTGACACAAAACTAGGTACCCCAAGCCTATAAATTCAGTATTTTTGCACGGATTTTTAAATTTTTGTTTCTATGTTATCTGTTTCTAATCTTTCTGTTCAATTTGGAAAACGAGTATTGTTCGATGAAGTAAACGTTGCTTTTACCCAAGGTAATTGTTACGGTATCATTGGTGCCAACGGTGCTGGTAAATCTACTTTTTTAAAAATTCTTGCAGGTCAAATTGATCCCACTTCTGGTCATGTTCATTTAGAACCTGGCAAAAGAATGTCAATATTAGAGCAAAACCATAACTCTGCCGATGATTTTACGGTCTTAGAGGCTGTGGTAATGGGTAATAAACCACTTTATGAAATAAAGAAGGAAATTGATGCCCTGTATGCTGATTATGATGATAAAAATGCAGATAGAATAGGGGAGTTGCAGGTAAAGTTTGAAGAAATGAACGGTTGGAACGCAGATAGTAATGCGGCCGCTTTATTGTCTAACTTAGGTATAAATGCCGACATGCATTTTACTTTGATGTCTGAGTTAGATTCAAAGTTAAAGGTACGTGTACTTTTGGCACAGGCATTGTTCGGTAATCCAGATGTGTTGATTATGGATGAGCCTACCAACGACTTGGATTATGAAACAATTAGTTGGTTAGAGAATTTCTTGGCAGATTATGAAAATACCGTAATAGTAGTAAGTCATGACCGTCACTTTTTAGATACGGTTTGTACTGATATCGGTGATATAGATTTCGGAAAATTAAATTTATATTCAGGTAACTATACGTTTTGGTATGAGAGTAGCCAATTAGCAGCTCGTCAACGTGCGCAACAAAACAAGAAGGCAGAAGAAAAAGCAAAGGAACTACAAGAATTTATTGCTCGTTTTAGTGCAAACGTCGCAAAAAGTAAGCAAGCAACCTCACGTAAAAAAATGTTGTCTAAATTAAAAGTAGATGATATTAAACCTTCAAGTAGAAGGTACCCTGCAATTATTTTTGATCGCGAGAGAGAAGCCGGTGATCAAATATTAAATGTAGAAGGACTTTCAGCATCAACAGATGAAGGAGAGCTGCTTTTCGATAACATAAATATCAACCTGGCAAAAGGTGATAAGATTGCCGTTATTTCAAGGGATTCTAGAGCAACATCTGCATTCTATGAAATTATCAATGGTAACAAAAAAGCGGATAAAGGCACCTTTCAATGGGGTATTACTACAACCCAATCGTATTTGCCAGCAGATAATTCCGATTTTTTTACAAGTAACATCAATTTAGTAGATTGGTTGCGCCAATATGCTAAAACCGAGGAAGAACGCGAAGAAGTATATATACGTGGTTTCTTGGGTAAAATGCTATTTAGCGGTGAAGAAGCGCTTAAGAAATGTACGGTACTTTCAGGAGGTGAAAAAGTAAGATGTATGTTAAGTAGAATGATGTTAATGCGTGCCAACGTATTAATGTTAGATGAACCTACAAACCATTTAGATTTGGAAAGTATTACGGCATTCAACAACTCTCTTAAGAACTTTAAAGGAACTGTAATGCTAACTACACATGATCATGAGTTTGCACAAACAGTTGCAAATAGAATCATAGAATTAACTCCTAAAGGCAACATTGATAGGTATTCAACGTTTGATGAATATATGTCTGACAAGGCTTTAAAAGATCAGCGTAACAAAATGTACGCTGAATAAGCATAGAATAGATTAACCCAAATCGATGTTTTATGAAAATCTACAAATATGTGGCTTGCTTTGTGCTGGCCTTTAGTTTCTTTGCATGCGAAAAATCTTCTGATCAAGTTGATGAAGAATTAATAATTACGGATAGTAAAGTTGAATACACTGTATTTATTCAAAATAACAATTTTTTGAATGGGGTTGTTGTTGGATCTAGTATCGAAGAATTTGCTGTAAAAAGTACATTGAGTTCATTTAATGATATTCCTTCAAACGCTATAACGTATAGAACTCCAACAGGCATAAGCTATTATGCGACAAGCAATTGTAAGGCAACATTACAATGGTTCAATGCCGAAAATGCTACCTCTGAATCAGTATCGGTTTTTGAGGATATTAATCCATGTGATATAGATGTGCTATCGATGGCTCATTCAAATGAGATGTTGGCAATAGCTTACGAGAAAGAATTGCTTGGTAAGGACAAACAATTTGTTGTGCGTACCAATTCACTAATTGGTTCGGTCAATGACCCGACCGAAATTTCTTTGAACAAAAAGCCCGTTAATGTAGTCATTTCAACTGATAGATTATTTGTGTTGACAATGAACGAATTCATTACAGATGAATTTTATTTATTTGTAATAGACTTGAATACCAATGAAATATTAATGGAATTGGATTTGGGCTTAGATGCACAGCGTTTATTTGCCAATAGCAGTGGAGATGTTATTATCAGCTATCCAGAATTTCACACTATTTTAGACCCAGTTACTTTAGATAAGTCGTACACTACTTATGGTGAGAATACCGAACCGGGTTTTATAACTACGACGGATTATTATATTGATAATAGCGGTAAGTTTTATTTTCAAAAAAACATGCCAAGTGCCGAGATAGAAGAGGTGCCGGCAATTTACGACTTTGAAAAGAATAGTACCGTTGTATATATATTTGAAAATTTCTTGACAGATACTGAGTTAAATATGAAATATAGTATAGCAAATACATCGGCAATTGCTTACGATGAAAAGAACAATTATATTCTAATAGGCTATGAGAAAAATGGTCAGACAGATAAAGGTGGTATTTTAAGAATTACTCCAGCTCCTGATTTTAAATTAATTGATAATATTGATTTAGATGGTGTACCTAAAACCATATTTGTCAAATAGTATAATAGTCTTAGCTGTTAAAGTATTTGCTGTTCCAAATAGCCGGATTAAAGTTCTTGCCCATTGCAAATCCGTAAAATATTACTACCGAGGCAATACACTTGAACATGAAGAAGAACAAAATCCAAAATTGAGCATTTGAACTTGATTTAGAAAACAGTCCGTCAGGTATAAGTAATGTGGTTACAAAGCTTATTAAAAAAACTAAAAAAGCAAGGTTAACAATACTTTTAAACGGCCACATTAATAATTTACGTAATGGGTGCAAGTCGTTGCCCCATTGGTGTATTAAATAGTGGTAGCCATTACCTATAGGCGCAAATAATAATGGATCGTCTTTATCTTCAAGTTTAAAAAGTTTAGACGGGGCTATTATTTTAAACGCTTTTATTTCCAGGTCATGTTCTTTCTCTAACGTTTTTATTATAGACAACGCCTCTGCGGGAATTTGTCCTTTAAAATATTTTGTATCTAAAAATCGTAATCTATAATCGATGCAAATTTGTTTGATTTCGTCAATGTGATAAATCTTTCCACTATCCAATAAATCAATATTGAAATTATTAAATGGAATACCCCTGCTGGTTGTGATATTATCTTCAATTCTCTCTAGTTCATTATCAAGATTAGAAAGAATGTCATAGACTTCTTTCATTCTTGTCTCATCAGATAAAATCTGCTTATTTCTAACTTTAGATAACTTTTGTTCAATATTCGTTTTAGGTAAAAGCATAATCTTTTTTTAGCAATACACTCAAAGTTAAACAATTAGTGAATTTTGAAAAATCTTGTTTAACTTAATAAAAAGTTAATAAAATGTTAAAAGAAATTAAATGAGGAATATCGGTTAGGTATCTAAGGCATACAAATTGTATATTGACGATGAAATCGAACAGTTTATCGATTTTAAGAACATTTAGCCCTAAAGAACCAACTATCATGAAAATATGGACATTCCTCGTGTCCCTGTGCTCCCTATTTATTGGGGTAGAGACCAATGCACAGGATAATGTAATTAATATTGAATTCGAGCAGTTTATTTCAACTATTCAAACCGAAAAGTCAATATTGGAACGAGCGGAGTCTTATGCTAATTATTCTTCGTTGTTGAATGCACTAAGAGCAACAAATCTAGATAAAATCTTAGATTATACGGGAGAGTTTACTGTTTTTGCACCTTCTAATCTTGCATTCGAAAAATTATCAAAAAATACTATCGATAGATTATATGATCCTAAAAATAAGAAAGCATTAAAAGATATGCTTTCTTTTCATATCATTGCAGATAAGCTATCTGCTTCTAAAATATTAAAAGCAATGTGCAGGGGTAATGGTATTGCAAAGTTTACTACCATTCAAGGAGAAAAAATAACGGCGACTTTAAAAGGTATAGACATAGTTCTTTCAGACACATTTGGTAATAGTGCAGTAATAACTACGGCAGATTTCAACCAGTCTAACGGCATCATACATGAAGTAGATACCGTTTTAGTTCCTGGAAAAAATGCTTTGGTTAACGTAAAGTAGCACCTAGGTTACGCTCGTATGTATGCTGTAGCTTAGACATTATTTTCTCTATCTGCTTTTCCGTTAAAGTATTTTTATCATCTTGTAATGTAAAGCTCACAGCATAAGATTTCTTTCCCTGTGGTAAGTTCTTTCCTTCGTATACATCGAAAAGCGTCATATCTTTTAGGTGTTTACGCTCTGCGCTGAATGCAAGGTCGTACAGTTCTTTATAACTAGCTTTGTTGTCAAGTAAAAGCGCAAAATCTCTCTTTACTTCTGGGTGTTTTGGAATTTCTTTATAAGCTACCGGTGATATTTCAATTTCTTTTAGAACAGCACCCCAATCAAAATCAGCGAACAGCACATCTTGTTTTATATCAAATTGTTTTAGTATTGATTTTTTTATCAGCCCAAAAGAAACCAATTCTTTCTTTTTATGGGTCAATGATAATCCTTCAGAAAATAAAGTTGAAGTAGTTGGCTTACTTTTTAAATCGGTTAACCCTAGTCTATAAAGTACTGTTTGTACTATAGCTTTGAGTTCAAAAAAGTTTGTGGCAACCGCTTTATTTGTCCAACTATCCGGTATTGAGTCTCCGCTTATTAATATACTTAAATATTTCGGTTCAATTCTTTTGTCTCCTTTGGCATAATAAGTTTTTCCGAATTCGAATAATTTGAGATTCGCTCTTCTACGATTAATATTATAACTGGCGGCTTCCAATGCCGAAAATAAAGAAGTTTTTCTTAAAATGGATAAATCGCCACTTAGTGGGTTGATGATTTCTATAGATTTACGTTCCTCATCTTCGTCTTGCAATAATGAAGTATAATCAGGGTTTGTTAGGCTATTGGTCAAAATTTCGTAATAACCTTTTGATGCTAATGCATTACCAATCGTGTTTTGAATGGTATGATCTGCGGCTGCCTCGGTAGTTGCAATAGATGCATTTAATTTTTGACCAAAAGCTACATTGTTATACCCGTAAACTCTTAAAATCTCTTCAATGACATCTACTTGTCTTTGAACATCTACACGGTAAGAAGGTACTTCAAGACCCATACCTGCTTCAGTTACGTTTTTGACCTTAATGTCTAAAGATGCTAATATTGATTTAATAGTGTCTTTTGGTATTTCTTGCCCAATCAGCTTATTGATTTTTTCAAAAGCCAAGAACACCTCAAAATTCGGGTGTTTTTTAGGGTAAAGGTCGTAAACGTCAGACGTTATTTCTCCACCGGCAATTTCTTTAATTAAAAGAGCGGCACGTTTAAGACTGTATTCTACGTTTTCAATATCGATACCACGTTCAAATCTAAAAGACGCATCTGTATTTAACGCATGTCTTTTTGCTGATTTTCTTATGGATACAGGATTGAAATAAGCACTTTCTAGAAATATTGAAGTAGTCTCTTCTGTAACTCCAGACCCTAATCCTCCAAATACACCTGCCAAACACAATGGTTTTTCGCTATCGCATATCATCAGGTCATCTTCATGTAACGTTCTTTCAACTCCGTCAAGTGTCGTGAATTTAGTACCCTTATCTAATGTTTTGACAACTATTTTGTTTCCTTTGATTTTTGCAGCATCAAAAGCATGTAATGGCTGCCCAAGTTCATGTAAAACGTAATTTGTGGCATCTACCACATTGTTTTTTGGTGTAAGACCTATGGCTTTAAGTCTGTTTTGCAGCCAAGTAGGAGATGGTTGAACAATTAGATTACTTAAGGTAACTCCGCAATAACGTGGGGCTAACTCGGTATTTATTACATCAATATCAACTTTTAGAGACCTATCGTTTATATTAAAATGACTTGTAGAAGGGGTAATCAATTCTTTTGTGATTTCCTTTTGTTTGAGTCCGGCTTTCAAATCTCTTGCTACACCAAAATGGCTCATAGCGTCTGCTCTGTTCGGGGTTAAGCCAATTTCAAAAACCTCGTCTTCTTCAATATCGAAAACGTCTGAACATGGTGTACCGGCTTTAAGTTTTTTGTCAAGGACCATTATACCATCATGACTAGTACCAAGACCTAACTCATCTTCTGCGCAGATCATTCCAAAGCTTTCCTCTCCTCTTATCTTTCCTTTTTTAATGGTCCAAGCTTCACCTTCAGCGGTATATAGTGTGGTGCCGATTGTAGCAACCGGTACTTTTTGGCCAGCAGCAACATTCTTTGCTCCACATACAATTTGTACTGGGGCATCTAAACCAATATCTACCATAGTGACATTGAGTTTGTCGGCGTTTGTATGTTTCTCGCAACTTAATACGTGACCTACAACAATACCTTTTAATCCGCCTTTAACAGATTCAAATTTTTCCACTCCTTCAACTTCCAGACCTAAATCGGTTAAAAGTTCTCCGGTTTTATTAGATTCCCAATCTATTTGTATGAACTGTTTAAGCCAGTTATATGATATTTTCATTCAAAAAATTTATAGTTCGCAAAGATAAAACAATGCCCTAATACATTCAATAAGCTATGAACTGTTTATTTAAATTTTTAATTCTGCCTTTTTAATTGTTTATTAGAAGTTAATTTAAAAATGAGCTATGAAATTTGGTATTAGATTACTGTCGGTTTTAATGTTGTTGGTTGGATGTAAGGAGAATAGACAAGATGTTCGATTATCTGAAGGCCAATGGCTTGTAGAGTTAGAGGTAATGGATAATCAAGTATTGCCTTTTAATTTAAAAGTTAATAAGAATACCGATGGGGGTTATGCAATGCAGGTATTTAATGCCGAAGAAGTAATTGATATAGACGAAATAGAAATAAAGGGTGACTCTATAATAATGCAGACACCGGTTTTTGAAGGGTATTTGGCAGGTACTTTCACTGAAAATACTATTGAAGGTCAGTTTGTCAAAGAAAGTTTAGAAAGAATTGTACCATTTAAAGCGGTATATGGAATAGAGGAAAGATTCAAAATCACAAGCGAAAATTTAAATAAAAATATCTCGGGTATTTGGGAAACGTATTTTAGTCCAAACTTAGAGGAAGAGTATGTAGGTAAAGGAATATTCTTGCAAGAAAATGATAAGGTAACCGGTACCTTTAGAACTACAACAGGAGATTACAGGTTTTTAGAGGGTGTAGTTGATGGTGATTCTCTAAAATTATCTGCTTTTGACGGTGCGCATGCTTTTTTGTTCAATGCCAGGATTACAGATTCTACCATGAACGGTGTTTTTTACTCAGGCAATCATTTTAAAGAACCTTTTGTTGCTACTAGAAATGACGGTTTCGAATTGCCAGACCCGGATTCATTAACTTTTTTAAATGAGGGTTATGACAAATTGGCTTTCACTTTTCCTGATACTGAAGGCAAAATGATTTCTTTGAGTGATGAAAAATATAAAGACAAGACCGTTATTGTTCAGTTATTGGGAACATGGTGCCCTAATTGTTTGGATGAAACCAAATTTTTGGTGGATTATTTAAAGGACAATAGTGACATTGAGGTTATTGGTTTAGCATTTGAATCAGCCAAAACCAAGGAAATAGCAATTAAAGGAATAAAAAGATTAAAAGATAGGGTAGGTGTTAACTATCCTATTTTATTGGCGCAATATGGCACCTATGACAAACAAAAAGCTCAAGAGAAGTTACCAATGTTAAACCATGTACTTTCTTATCCTACCACCATATTTATCGATAAAAAAGGTAAGGTTAGAAAAATTCATACAGGCTTTAATGGTCCTGCAACGGGTGATAAATACGAAGAGTTTAAAACAGATTTTAATCAACTCATCACTAAATTGCAAAACGAATAAAACTAGATAATCGTAGATTTTCCTAGCCCGATGTTTTCATCGTTGATATTGAAATTTCCGTCTAATTCCATGATGTTGTCGGCAATAAAATCACCTACATAGTTGGTGCCATATTTAGAGCTTCCTAAAATATCTGGAGTAACGATTTTCTTGGAAAATGATTTTAAAACTGCAGCAACGACGGCATCAGATTCTTCGTTCATTTTAAAGTGTTGTAATAACATGGCCATACTCAAGATTGAAGCTACGGGGTTAGCGATGTTTTTACCTGCTGCATCTGGATAAGAACCATGTATGGGCTCGAACATGGCGTACTCAAGTCCTACCGATGCCGAAGGTAAAAGTCCTATAGACCCTGCAATAACGCTACCTTGGTCAGAAAGAATATCACCAAACATATTATCGGTTAAAATAACATCGAACTGAGAAGGGTTTAAAATCATCTGTATAGCGGCATTGTCTATAAATAGGCAATTTAATGTTACATCTGGGTAACTTTCAGATATTGAACGTACCACACGTCGCCATAAACGAGATGTTTCAAGTACATTGGCCTTATCTACCAATGTCACCTTCTTTTTTCTTGAACGGGCAGATTTAAATGCCAAATGCGCAATTCTGCTAATTTCTGATTCTGTATAAGTACAAGTGTCAGTAGCAGAATTCTTTTCTTCATCAACAGATTTTTCACCGTAGTAAATTCCGCCGGCAAGCTCTCTGAAAATAACTAAATCTGTATTCTGTACTTGGGTTTTTGAAAGTGGTGATTGTTTTACCAACGAAGGAAAAACCTTTACAGGTCTAATATTGGCGAACAATCCTAATTTTTTACGCAATTTTAGTAGACCTTGCTCTGGCCATACTTTTGCTTTTGGGTCATCATCAAATTCCGGTAAACCCAAAGCACCAAATAAAGTGGCATCAGTGCTTTTGCATAATTTTAGAGTCTCCTTTGGCAATGGGCTACCTGTTTGTTTTATGGCAGTCGCCCCAATAAGTCCTTTTTTAAAGGTGAAGCTATGTCCAAAAGTTTCTTCAACAGAACGTAAGCACTTAATTGATTGTTCAACGACCTCAGGTCCAATTCCATCTCCTTCTAAAACCGCAATGTCTAAATGCATAATTAGCTAATACTTTGTAAATCTATATTTGAAGTCTCTATGATTTGATGAATATCATCATCTTTTACTTCTTTTCTAGTGTCCGCATATCTTAAGAATTCTTGATACACGTCATCTAATTGTGTTTTTGTTAATTCGTAACCCACTATTTTAGCTCTATAGGCTAGGGCAGCTCTACCACTTCTAGCGGTCAAAACAATAGAAGATTCGGTAACACCTACATCCGCAGGGTCAATAATTTCATAAGTTTCTCTATTTTTTATGACGCCATCTTGATGAATACCAGAGCTATGAGCAAATGCATTGGCACCTACAATAGCTTTATTAGGTTGTACCATCATACCCATTTTACGAGAAACCATTAAACTGGTATCGTAAAGTAATTTACTATTTATAGTAGTGTCAAAATTTAAATTTGGATGTTGGCGCATAATCATAACAACTTCTTCTAAAGAAGTATTACCTGCGCGCTCACCTATACCATTTATGGTACATTCAATTTGTCTTGCGCCGTTAATGACACCGGCAATAGAATTTGCAGTTGCCAATCCTAAATCATTATGACAATGGCATGATAGTATGGCCTTGTCTATTCCTTTTACATTTTCACGTAAGTATTTAATTTTAGCACCATATTCATCTGGCAAACAATACCCTGTAGTATCAGGAATATTAAGAACGGTCGCCCCGGCTTTAATGACCGCCTCACAAACACGGGCTAAAAACTCGTTATCTGTACGACCGGCATCTTCTGCGTAAAACTCCACATCTTCTACAAAGGTTTTTGCATAGCCGACGGCAGAAACCGCACGTTCTATGATAGCATCTCTATTAGAATTGAATTTAAATTTAATATGAGAGTCAGATGTGCCAATACCAGTGTGTATTCTTGGTGTTTTAGCATGTTTAAGAGCTTCTGCTGCAA
The DNA here is from genome assembly GCF_044597005.1 of Maribacter sp. R86514. Lineage (NCBI taxonomy): Bacteria > Pseudomonadati > Bacteroidota > Flavobacteriia > Flavobacteriales > Flavobacteriaceae > Maribacter > Maribacter sp. R86514. The sequence continues at coordinate 913,229 of NZ_CP138999.1, forward strand.
CTTCAATGTCATTTTTGACCGCACGTGTCAATCCACAAACAGTAGCGTTTTTAACGAGCTTGGCTATGGCTTCAACAGATTTAAAATCACCTGGACTAGATACAGGAAAACCGGCTTCAATTACATTGACACCTAGTACATCTAGGCGCTCAGCAATGACCAATTTTTGTTCACGGTCTAATTTACAGCCCGGTACTTGCTCTCCATCTCTTAAAGTTGTGTCAAATATTTGAACGATATCTTTACTCATATTATTTACGTAGTTTTACTCGTCAAACGAATATATAACCTTAAACATAAGGCTTAGAAAATTTGTAAACATGTTTACAACGTTAAGTCAGTTTTTTAGGTGTATAAAACATTGAATTTCAATAATTTAAACTCAATTTTTTACGATGACAAATGCGCATAAAGATGCTTTGTTCGTTTTAGTTAAATCACTTTCTAAATCTGAGAAGCGTCAATTTAAGCTTTATGTAGGCAGATTAGGGGTGAATACCGACGCCAAATTTTTGGCGCTGTTCAATTTATTGGATAAAATTAAACTCTATGATGAGAAAACGATATTGGAAAGTGGTATTGTCAAGAAAGCGCAACTTTCAAATTTAAAAGCACATTTATATAAGCAAATATTGGTTAGTTTAAGGCTAAATCCTGTTAATCAGAATATAAGGGTTCAAATAAGGGAACAGTTAGATTTTGCCACTATTTTATATCAAAAAGGTCTTTACAAACAGAGTTTGAAAATTTTGGATAAAGTAAAGGGCATCGCTATTGAGAATGAAGAGAAGAATATAGCTTATGAAATTGTTGAGCTAGAAAAGATAATTGAAACTCAGTACATTACAAGAAGTATACCTGATCGAGCAGATGAACTAGCTATACAGGCCAAAGAATTATCGGGTCATAATGTAATGACCAGTAAGCTGTCAAATTTATCTTTACAGCTATATGGTATGATGTTGAAAGTAGGTTATGTGCGCAGCGATGAAGATTATCAAAAGGTTAAAACATATTTTAATGACCACTTACCTTTATATAATATTGAAGATTTAGGCTTTCGAGAAAAGTTATGGCTATACAAAGCTCATTTATGGTATAGTTTTTTAACCCAAGATTTCTTGTCTTGTTTTAAATATGCCAGTAAATGGGTAGATCTTTTCTATGATCATAAGGACATGATTTATCTAAATCCGGTGTTCTTCTTAAAAGGGAATCATTATTTGTTAGAATCTCTTTTTTATGTTCAGTATAGTTCTCAGTTTAAGGAAGTTTTGGAGCGTTTGGAGATTACAATAAAAGAAAAAGAATTTCCAAATAACGACAATATTAATTCTCTGGTATTTATGTATTTAAATGCCAATAAATTAAACCTGCATTTTCTTGAAGGTACTTTTGAAAAAGGGTTGTACTTGGTGAAGATTATTGAATATGGTATCAACAAGCATAGAGATAGAATAGATGTGCACCATGTAATGGTTCTTTATTATAAAATAGCATGTCTGTATTTTGGTATTGGAGATAATAAAACCTGTATTCAATATTTAAAAAAGATTATTGAGAATAAGAACTTAAAAATGCGAGAAGACCTAATGTGTTTTGCGCGTGTGTTAAGTTTAGTTGCTCATTATGAGGCGGGTATGGACTATCATTTAGAAGTTCAATTAAAAAGCACGTATAAGTTTTTATTGAAGATGGATGATATGCATGCCGTACAAAAAGAGATGATCAAGTTTCTTAGAAGTTTAGGCGGTATTTACCCTAACCAGTTAAAAGCTGAATTTCAAAAATTATACAACGAACTTAAAAAGTACGAGGATCATCCGTATGAAAAAAGGGCTTTCTTATACTTGGATATTTTATCATGGTTAGAGAGTCATTTGCAGAATAAACCTGTTTCTCAAATTATGCGAGAAAAAGCGTTGAAAAAATCACGTTAGGTGAAATTTATGTAGATGAAAAGTAATCACCTTCAGCATTTATTGGAAATTAACCTCGCCATGCTTTTTGTAGCTACGTCTGGTGCCTTAGGACGCTATGTTCAGTTGTCGGTGCCTGTTGCAATTGGTGCCAGGGCAATACTAGCTTTTTTGGCATTGTTCCTATATTGTAAATGGAAAGGATTCAGTTTAAAAATCGATAAAAGAGATGCTCCGGTAATTTTTCTAAGTGGAATATTAATGGGAGTACACTGGGTAACTTATTTCTACGCATTAAAGTTATCTAATGTGGCAATAGGTATGCTTTCTATATTTACATACCCAGTGATAACGGCGTTTTTAGAACCTATTCTTTTAAAAACCAAGTTTCAATTAGTGCATTTACTACTTGCTTTTTTAGTGCTTACCGGAATGTATTTTCTTAGTCCCACCTTAGATTTTGAAAATTCATATACCATTGCTATCGGTTTTGGCGTATTTTCTGCTCTTGCATACGCGTTGCGCAATATTATTTTGAAGCAAAAAGTTTCAAAATATAATGGTTCAATGTTGATGACATATCAGACTGCAATTGTTGGCGTTGTTTTATTTCCTTTCTTATTTTCGGTACCAACAAGTACGCTTTTAAATCAATGGGAAGTTTTGGTTGCACTAGCAGTGCTAACAACGGCAATTGGTCATACCATGTTCTTGATGACGTTTAAGCATTTCAATATTACAACCGTAAGTATATTGAGTAGTGTGCAACCTGTTTATGGCATTTTGATAGGAGCTATTTTCTTATCTGAAATACCAAAAGGAACGACAATTTTAGGAGGTATACTTATTTTAAGTTCGGTGGTAATAGAAAGTATACGTTCTAAAAAACCGACTTAAAGTTATTCTTAGTTCTGTGAATTGATACCGGGTGTGCTAGCTCCAAATTGATTGATTATATTATCTCCGAATTTGGTAAACTGTTCATTTTTAGCCATCTCTCTAACTTTTACAGGGTCAAAATCACCATTGAAATATAAAAACGAACCGTTTTGGTTATCGTTGTTGTAAATCAATATCTCTTTTACTGAATTCTTTTTTTCACGTACAGAAACTACATTACGTTTTAAATTATCATTTTTTCTAAATACCTCAATAAAAGAGTTACCTGTAATGCCGTTCATTTGCTGATTTAAAAATTGGGTTCTATCTGCCGTTGTGCTTGGAAATTGCATGTATCTTAAATCTTTGGTATTTCCTACCATAGCTTTCATTTCTGGAGAGATTTCACTTATCATAGATAACATGAATTGTGGTACACGCACCGCGGTAACTTGATTATCATTTTTATGTGCGTTATAAAATGTATCAATAGAGTTGTAGCTACCGCAAGAAGTAATTACTAAGAATATAATTAAGACGAAAAGTTTCTTTAACATGGTTATAGTGTTTGTGCTAAAAGTAAGAAAATTAAAGACACGCATTCCAAATAGGGTCATTTGGAGGAGGAGCTATAATTTCTAGAGGTTCTTTTTTTACCGGATGTATCAAACGCAGTTTTCTAGCATGTAAATGAATACTGCCGTTAGCATTGCTTCTGTCAAATCCGTATTTTAAGTCGCCCTTAATAGGGCTGCCAATGGCAGTAAGCTGTGACCTTATTTGATGGTGACGACCAGTTTCCAAATCAACTTCCAAAAGGAAATATCTATCTAATTTTTTTATGATGCGGTACGTTAAAATTGCCTTTTTACTATCTGGAACTTCTTTGATGTGGGCGTAAGATTTGTTTTGTTTCGTATTTCGCTTCATATAATTAACCAATCTTTTCTCAGCTTCGTTTGGACAATTTTTTACCACTGCCCAATAGGTTTTTTTTGCATCTTTCTCTGCAAACATTTTGTTTAGCCTAGGTAAAGCTTTAGAGGTTTTGGCAAATACTACAATACCAGATGTAGGGCGATCCAAACGATGCACAACTCCTAAATATACATTGCCGGGTTTGTTATACTTTTTCTTTAGAAATGCTTTTACGGTGTCACTTAACGGTCTATCGCCAGTTTTATCACCTTGTACGATATCACCAGGGCGTTTGTTGATTACTATTAAGTGATTGTCTTCAAATAGTACTTGAAGGTTATCTACGGTAGAATGTTGTTTTTTCGACAAATTTTAGTCTTATCTAATTAATTATTGTACTACCTAAATTGCCAGTTTTTTTCCTCTTATTATTAAAAATATAAACATAATAACGCCAATGGTTACTGCGACGTCAGCCATATTGAATATTCCCGTTCTCAGTACGCCTAATCTAATCTGAAAGAAATCTGTGACGGACCCATAAGCAATTCGGTCTATTAAATTTCCTAATCCGCCACCTATGACCAAAGCAAAGGCAACAATCAATAGAAAATTTAAATTGGGTTTGCTCATAATTCTATAGAGCATTATCAATAGTAATAACATTGGTAATGCCTGTAGCAGAAATCTCTTTAAAATAGGAGGGAAGTCCTGTCCAAAGCCAAGCATAGCACCTGTATTCTCCACATTTGTAAGAATCAAATGATTTTTTATAACAGGAATAAAAACTTCTGGCTCTACTTTTTGGCGTGTTAGTTCTTTAGATACTTGATCGCAACCAACCGTCATTAAAACAATGATTAGAATCAAGAATTTACTAAAATATTTAGAACGCTTCAAAAGTGTTTGTTATTTAATACTGCTCTTCATCATTAGGGAAATCTTGACTTTTTACATCGCTTACATAATTAGAAATGGCATTGCCCATTTCTTCATAAAGGTTCATGTATCTACGTAGAAAACGAGGATTGAATTCATGTGTCATTCCTAATAAATCATGCACTACAAGAACTTGTCCGTCAGCGTGCTTACCACCACCTATACCAATGGTTGGTATGGTTAAGCTTTCGGAGACCTTTTTTGTTAATTGAGCTGGTATTTTTTCTAGAACCAGACCAAAGCATCCTAGTTTCTCTAGTAATTTGGCATCTTCCATTAATTTTTCAGCTTCTTCCTCTTCTTTAGCACGAACCGTGTAGGTGCCAAACTTGTAGATGGACTGTGGTGTTAAACCTAAATGCCCCATTACGGGTATACCAGCGGCAAGAATTCTTTTAACAGATTCCTTTATCTCTGCGCCGCCTTCTAATTTTACGGCATGTGCACCACTTTCTTTCATAATTCTAATAGCAGAACGCAAAGCTTCCTTGGGATCACTTTGGTAACTTCCAAATGGTAAATCAACCACGACCAATGCTCTGTCAATTGCTCTAATAACAGAAGAAGCATGATAAATCATTTGATCTAATGTAATAGGTAAAGTCGTTTCATGACCGGCCATTACATTACTAGCGGAATCGCCAACCAAAATAACATCGACTTTCGCGGCATCTACAATTTTGGCCATTGAATAGTCGTATGCAGTCAACATGGAGATTTTCTCTCCGTTCTTCTTCATTTCTACTAATGATTTTACAGTGACTCTTTTGTATTCTTTTTTAGCTACAGACATATTTCAATATTGATTAACAAGCATAAAAGTAAGGAGTTTTACTGAGATTAAGCATTAACGATATAGAATCCATTTAAAAGATTACAATTAATATTTAATTAATTTTACAGTGAATCAGTAATTGAAGCGGAAACATGAAAAATATCATTATTCTATTTGCATTTTTGACATATAGTTTGGTTAATGCCCAAATAGAAGAAGAGGTAAAGGTAAAGTATGCGGTAGAGACTTTTTTTTATGCTTTAAATGGTAAAAATGAATTTGCGATGAAGGGTGTTGTAGATGCCGATATTAAAATGCAAACGGTAAATTTAAATGTGCTAGGCAAGATGATCGTTCGTGATACAAATTTTAATGATTTAATAAATTTTATGATTACCACACCAGATTCTATACCTTTTCATGAAAAGATTCTGGATTATAAAATACAAATTGATGGCGGTATGGCGCACGTTTGGGCGCCATATGAATTTTGGTACAATGGCGAATTCAGTCATTGCGGCGTTAACTCCTTTCAACTATTTAAAGAAGAAGATGCTTGGAAAATTATTTATCTAGTTGATTCTAGAAGAAAGGAAGATTGCAAGCCGGTTTCAGACTAATTTATAACATACTATTTCCACGGTCTTGAATTTGAGGCATCAGCTAATGGGAAATCTTTTGGAACTTCTTGAGTAACCTTTCCTGTTGCTGCCCATTCAGCACCACGTTGTAAAGTTGTAATAAAACCAACACATTCCATCGAGTAATCAAAATGCCCTAATGTAGAGTGAAATACACGTCCTTTACCATAATTAATAGCCATTAACTGCGGTACATTCTGTCCTAAGCCCTTTACGTTAGGGTCCCACGGCGGAGCGTTTTTCTCCACATCCGCAAAAGCAGTTGCCAATATTGTAGCGTTTTCGAATGGTCCCCTCATACGTTCGTACATTTCGTCTGGTGTGTGCAACCACTTCTCTGGTATGCCTTTCATTATAGGATGTTCAGGGGCTCTAGTTGTTAATTGAAATTCATACTGCGGTCCGTGAGAGCCACAAACTCCTTCAGACGGATCTTTTATAATTTTACCTGCTTCGTTATAATATACATACGGTCCAGACTTCTCATCACGTCCTCCCCATGCACCTAAACTGATCATTTTATTGTACTCTTCCCATTCTCCCCAAGCATTGTCGGCTGCATGAACAACCACTAAACCACCACCGTTATTCATAAAGGCTTCAAAATCCTTTCTAGTTTCCTCTGGCCACAATGGTGAATCGGCACCTAGGTTAGAAATAATAACATCATAATCATTGAAATTAAATGTAAAGTCTGAAGTCTGAATCGGACTCTCGGAAATATGATAGGTCTTATCTTCTAATGGGTAAGTTTCTATAAATGAATGGTAAGCTTCTGGTCTATCCTTATTATATTTAATACCCAACCAAACAGAGTCCATTCTTTGAACATCTACGGTAAATAAATCAGTTTGTTCTAAATAATCTTTCATCATCATGGTAGTTTTTGGCCAGACGTAGTGGTTGTTCTGTCCGTCAATAATCAAAGCTTTTAATTTAGCCGGTGGTTGAACTTGCTCTACAGTTTCTTTTTTTCTTTCTCCGCAAGCTGTAAGTAAAAAGCTAAATAAAACAACTGCCATTAAATTTTTCATGTTGGTGTGTTATGGTTAATTCTAAAGTTGACTTTAAATGTACATGAAGAAGTTAAGATGGCAAAAAACAGACTACAATAAGTAAAGAACAAAAAGTAGATTTCTTTTTGCTGATGATAAAAACTGATCTTAAATTAGCATGAAACAAAATTAAAGTACAATGAAAATATTAGGAATAGGATCTAGAATATTACATGCAGAATATGGTAAGGGAGTAATCACTAATGTGTCTAGCAATATGTATTGGGTTGCATTCATGGATAAAGGATTGGAAACTATTGAGATTGATGCTGATTTTGAAGTTATTGAAGCTATTGATAATGAAGTGGATACCGTAAGTTTTTTTGATGTAGAAAGTTCATTGGTTGCTATTTTACAAAAATGGAGTGATGCAACCCAGCGTGTAGCTATTGCAGATAAATGGAAAGGCGGAAATATAGTTTTAGAGCCAGGTGAAAGCGGCGGTAGTAACAAAGAAATACCTATTAATACATTTTTTCATAAAATAGTAATGGTACGTGATCGTATACGTGTTATGGAGCAAAAAATAAATTCAAGTAAGAATTTAGATGATCAGGAAAAAATAGACTTACAGCAGTACATTACCCGTATTTATGGTAGTTTAACCACATTTAATGTGCTCTTTAAAGCAAAAAGCGACCATTTTATTGGTGAGAGATCAGGTAAGTAGCTCTTTTGTGTTGAAGATTGCATATTTCAATTTTGCACACGGAGCGATTTTGCAATTTCATATTGCTTCTTTACAATATGCTCATTAAATCCATGGGCTGCATTAGAAACGATTACATATTCTTTTCTTGGAGCCCTAATTTTTTCAAAATAAGGTTTGTTCAACTCTTGAGAGCATAAAATATCATGTTCCCCTTGAATCATGAATATTGGTAGTTTAAAGGTTAGTGCGGTTTTGTTAAAATCTATGTTGCTGACCATGGAGGGTACGCCAATAGTTTGGTCACCAACAAGGTTTAAAAAGGAGTAATCATCACCGTTATATCTATCTCTACTATCTTCATTGTTTTCGTATTCTGCAGCAATTTTCCACCAGTTAGATGGGGCAGGATCTGCAAATTCTTTTTCAAACTGTTTTACTACACGTAAAAGTTGACCGTAGTTTTTAGCTTTTTGGTAAGGAGGCGGACCTAAATCTTTAAGTTTTAAAAGGGTAGGGGTATCTTCTTTAATATTTGCTATTTTGTATACATGTGAATAGGCGTCATCAATATTTCTAGTAAAATCCACAAATTGAGCATGACCAATATAGGCATGAAATAATTCTGGATGTTTCTGCGCCATTTTCGTAGCAAGAATTGAACCCCAAGAAGTGCCCATCAATATCACTTTTCTTTGACCTAAACGTTTAAGTATATATTGAGTAACAGCAATACCGTCATTGGTCATATCTGAAATAGATAGCAGATTGTTAATATAGAATTCATCATTGATTTCTTTAGGGCAATTTCTGCCAAATGTTCTACCGGCACCTCTCTGGTCCCAGTGAACAATGGTAAATTCTTTCTGCCATTCAGCATAGATATCATCTTTAAAATGACTCATACTACTACCCGGACCACCATGTATTAACAACACTACAGGGTTGCTGATGTCACTTCCGTTAATGGTAATCCACTGTTCAATACCACCAATACTAATAAACTTAGCTTCAGCAATTTTTTTTTGAGCAAAAGATGTACTAGTGGTAAGTAATATGAAAAAGAAAATGATATTCCTTAATTGCATTTTGTTGATGATTTGATGATGAATATGGGTGCTACGAAGATATTTTTCCTATTTCTAATTATTGGTGTAAGGTGCCTGTCTTAACTTTTATTTTGCTTTATGATATATTGCATAAATTTTTATACCTCTAATTGAAAACGTAAAACGGTTTTTAACTTCTCTTCAGCAACCTTTCTAAAATCAGATAAATAAATTTCTTTATAAACTGTATACGTTCTAAAAGTCTTTGTGGTTTCTTTTTTTTAGTATGTTCTAGCATTTCATTAAAAAAATCAATAGAAATAAACGCCGGTTGCCTAATCATTAAATTATAAACCAGTTCATTTTTATTTAGTACGCCTTTATAATTCTTTTTTGCACTTTCAGAAATATCCCATTTACCTTCTAATGGTTAAACCGTCCAATCCATATACTTTTCAGGTACAATTGTCATTTTTTTCAAAGTCATTTTAATAGTATAAGCGACGCTGTATAAAGTTTGAATATGTTCTGTAAAAAGAGAACTATTTGGATTTCCTTCTCCATGTATGCTCAAATACTGAAATTTTGGAACATTAATGAGCTCAGGTTTATTTTTTGGCATATAAATACCTTTCTCCGTTTTTCTCCACTCATGTTTTATTGTAGACTTCATATAAACAAAGTAAATAAATAAGGAAGAAGGTTGCACTTATAACATAGGTATTATATAAATTGTAGTATTTCATAACAGTTTTGTTGCATAGATATCATTCATTTATCTCTTGTTTTGATATATTTTTTAACAACTATGGTTTTTAATTGTGCAATGGCTATTTTAGGATAAAATTTATATTATGGGTAAGGTCATTACATTCGGTGAAGTATTAATGCGAATTTCACCAAGGGGTAATAAGAAGTTTGTTCAATCTAATATTGTTGAATTTTTTTTTGGAGGAACAGAATTGAATGTAGGAATTTCCATTTCTAATTTTGGAGGGAATGTAAAACATATTAGTGCCGTATCCGATGATTTTATTGGAGATACTGCTTTGACCTATATTCAAAAGTTTGGAGTAGATACATCAGCGGTAGTTAAATCTAAAAGACCCTTGGGAGTCTACTTTTTAGAGGTGGGAGCCGTAATTAGACCTAGCATGATTTCTTATAACCGATCCCATTCCGCATTTTCTGAAATAGATTCATCTAAAGTTAACTGGGAAACTGCATTGGAAGGAGGCGAATGGTTACATTGGACAGGGATAACACCAGCCTTATCTCAAGGAGCTTTTGACGTATTAAAAGAGGGTTTAAAATTAGCTAGGGAAAAAGGTTTAGCTGTTTCTGCTGATCCAACCTACCGTAGTGGTTTATGGAAATATGGTCAAGACCCTAAAGAAGCACTTATAGAACTACTAAATTATTCTACCATATTTATTGGAGGTGTAAATGAAATCAACGAGGTTTTAGGAACGGACTTTGGTTATGAAAATGATGACTTTATTGAGGCTAGCAAGCAGTTAATGAAAGAATTTCCAAGTATTGAAAAAGTATTCGATAAAATAAGGACGTCTCTGAACTCCTCTTGGCATAAAATAAGAGCACGAATGTGGAACGGTCATGAGTTTAGGGAAACCGAAGATATTGACATTACCCATGTAGTTGATCGTATAGGTACGGGAGATGCTTTTGCGGCAGGACTAATTTATGGGTTACAAGAATATGAAGATTATAAAGCTATGGAGTTTGCCAGCGCTGCATGTGCTTTAAAACATACCTATGAAGGAGACGTCAATTTTGCTACCGTTAATGAGGTCAATAATATAATTGCAGGAAATATTACCGGAAGACTTAAGCGATAGTTTAAAGCTTCTTTTATTGGAGAATGGTATTAATCGTACCCGATATATTGCATGATAGTTTTACAGAATTATAAATTGTGCCGTGTTTTTCAATATTCTTTTTCAAAAGCGATGTATTTAATTTAATATCGTCGCTAAAAATGGTTAAACTATACACTATATTATCCATTCTAGGCGGGTTATCAAGTCTTTCTGCTTTTACCTCTAATGTTGTTCGTTTATAAGTAAACTTCATCATCTCAGAAAAGCGCTCTACATTTTTAAGCATGCAAGCAGCAAATGAACCTAAGAACAATTCTGCAGGATTAGGAAGACCGTTTGCCGTTTTAACGGTAGTGCCAAAGTTAATATTGGCTTCTTTAACAAGTATACTTGCATCATTGTTAAAAACGGAAGTGGCAGAAATTTGATAGTGCATGGTAAAGCTAATTTTTATAAAAAGCTACAGTCTAGGTTGCTTTCATAAGTATTATAAATATCAAATTTACATGTATGGTTGTAATTAAAAGATGATTTATATCACCACATAAGTTTTAATAGGAGTATAGCGAAGAAAAGGTTTAATTGTCTGTTAGAGAAAATTTGGTATTAACATGAGAATATAGTGTATAAGTCCGTTTCTTTATATATTATACCGCTTCCTTTTTTTCAGATAAGTATTTCCAATAACGCTTTGGTACATGTTGTACATGTAATTTGGTATTAATACGAGATTTAATGGTGGTGCTTTTAAAGTAGTTATTCCACAAGTCTTGATATTCATATTCTTCATGGGTAAAGGCATCGCTCTTCTCCATACTGTTAGTATGAATATCAGTAAGATCAAGCGAAATAATTTCTACGGTTTGTAAATCATAAAAAATACCATATTTGCGTTTTAGGTCGTATATAATCCATTGCTGATCCGCATATCTATTTCTAAAGTGTTTGGATACTAATGGCAACACGTCAAAATCTGGTTCTATATTGGCAAAATAAACATCATCCTTGGTCAATTGAAACCGTACAAAAGCCTCCATTCTATGCTTTTCTCTTCCTACTTTATGCGCTAATTGGTTAATCTTTAAAACACCCGCATCGCTAAAATCCGTAGCGCCTAGATACCTGCCTCCCATTAACTTTTGAATATAATGGTAGATTAGGGCCTCAATATTATTCTGCTCACTTAAAAAAGCAAAGTATATGTTCTTTATTGCCGAATTACTTTTTTTTAGCACACCGTTCCAAACGCGTTGTGCTTTATCAATATTGGTGAAAATAGTTTCGGTATCAGCAAACAGTCCACTTTGAAATTGACTGTTTTTTTGAATATCGGCATGAGATAATTTTTGTTCAAAGCCGACAAAAACAGCGGTTAAAAAACCATTAAAACTACCATCGTAAACTAAAGTTTTTGAAGTATTCATATAAACAGTTTTAGAAGTTGAAGAAAAAGATTCGAGATACAATTTTTAGCCTTTTCTTAATTTTAGTTTTTAATAATACCATTTGGTATCCCAGGGCTAAAATTTGACTTTGACTACGGTCAACCACAGTACTAAAAATTGATAAATTCTGTGAATCAAGAGTGTTGTTTAGATTTTCCATAGTCGAAAATATTTATTAAGTTATACTTTAGTTAAATAATGATAATTGATTGTTATATTGATTTTTGAATTTTCCATTTTGAGATTGTAATATCTTTCCCTTTATCGTGGAAGCATCTAAATCTCTTCGTTCCCAATCATTGGAATTACAGATGATAAAATACTTAGCTCGGTTAAGCGCTATTCCCATTTTTTTAAGATGTTCCCAGTTTAAACTACGGTACTTTCTACCACTTATAATTTTATGAACAGACCCCATTCCTATTCCAGGAATTCTTGCTAACATTCGTGGTTCGGCTTTATTAATGTCTACAGGAAAATAATTTAGGTTTCTAAGTGCCCACATTAGTTTGGGGTCTATATCCATATCTAAATTAGGATTGTCCGCATCTAAGATTTCGTTCACGCTAAAACCATAAAAACGAAGTAGCCAATCTGTTTGATATAGTCGGTTTTCACGAAGCATTGGAACTTCGGAACCTAAGGAAGGTAATCTGCTATCTGTAGAGATGGGTACGTAACCAGAGTAATACACGCGTTTCATTTTATAATTCTTGTAAAAATGAGTTGCAGAGTACATGATATCCTTATCACTTTCGCCAGTTGCGCCTACTATCATTTGGGTACTTTGCCCAGCAGGGGCATATTTGGCAGTGCTTTTAATAATTTTTCGCTCTTCTTTATAACGAATAATTTCATCTTTTACTTTTTGCATAGGTTTAATGAAATCTTCATGTTTTTTGTCTGGAGCCAATAGTTTAAGGCCGGAGATAGTGGGGATTTCGATGTTGACCGACAAACGATCAGCATACAAACCGGCCTCGTACATTAGTTCATCACTGGCGCCTGGTATAGACTTTAAGTGAATGTATCCGTTAAAATTTTCTTCTTCACGCAATTTTTTAGCCACAGCAATTAGTCTTTCCATCGTATGGTCGGCACTTTTAAATATACCAGAACTTAAGAACAGACCTTCTATGTAATTTCTTCTATAGAAATTGATGGTTAAATCCACCACCTCTTGAATTTTAAAAGCAGCTCGTTGTATGTCGTTACTTTTACGTGTTACACAATAGGCGCAATCAAAAATGCAATGATTGGTCAGTAGGATCTTTAATAAAGAAACACAGCGACCGTCCTCTGTATATGTATGGCAAATTCCGTTTCCGGTATCTCCTAAGCCATTATCCTTATTCTTACGGTTGCTACCGCTACTAGAACAAGACACATCATATTTAGCGGCATCCGCGAGTATATTTAATTTTTCCTTTATTCTATTAAAATCCATATCAATTTGTAATTAATCCAAAATTATGGAATAATTCCTAATTATGGAAATAATCCAAATAATATTTTGGATATAATCCATAATCACTATATTTGAAGTATCAAGAATGCTAAATACTTGATTGATACCAAGCTATATTATGGAAAACGAATTGACATTAAAACGATTTACGGATTTACGACGGGAACTGGGTTATACACAGGCAGATTTTGCTACGTTAATCGGAGTCTCTAGTACAACTGCAGATATAGAACGAGGTAGAACAAAACTTTCCGGTAAGGTGGTTTCAGAATTATTAAAGCAGTTTAAGATCAACCCATTGTGGTTATTTGGTGAGAGTGAGGAACAGTATTTAGAGACGTCTAAGACAAGCGTAATACCTAAGGTGGTAACGGTAGATTCGGCGAAAAGGGATAACATGGTTTTGGTGAATGCGAAAGCAGCGGCAGGATATCCACAAAATATTTCCGATACCAGTTGGTATCAACAATTACCGGCTTTTGATTTACCTATTCCAGAATTTAGAAATGCAACTTATCGCGGGTTTCAGGTAGAGGGTGATAGTATGTTGCCGAATTTACATCCGGGTGAGTGGGTTTTAGCTAGGGCTATTGAACATATAGACTATATAAGCGCGAATAAAATGTACGTGGTAGTTTTACAAGATTCTATAATGGTTAAAAAGGTTGAGAAGCGACCAAATTCAAATAATGTAACATTAATTTCTTTGAACGAAACATATCCACCTTATGATATTAAGCCTTTTCAAATTCAAGAAATTTGGGAAGTAAGTAGTAAAATAACGTTTAATGTAGATGCTACTACCGATAGCGGACTACTACGACAATTGCAAGAGTCTATGAAAGAGTTAAAAGATCAATTACAACACGTTAAGAAGGTTAATTAAACTATAGCTTTAATATTTTTTAATATACATTCCACTTTCTTTCAGCTTAAATCCTAAACTTTTATATAGGGAAATTGCAGCGGTTCTGTGGTGACCGCTAAATAATAATACATCATCTAGTTTTGATGATTCTGCTTGTTCTAGTAGTTTTTCCATTAGCTTTCTTCCAATGCCTTGACCTCAATAGTCAAAGGAAACAACTACGTCTTCTATCATACCTTTATGACCGGATACTACCTTGTATTTTGCCATCATAGCAATACCGACTAATTTATCTTCATCCATACAGATTACGGCCTCAGTGGTGTTGTAATCAGATAATGCACTCGCAATATCCAATTGCGTCAAATCTGCATTTAATTGCTTATATAGTTCCGTAAGTTGAGATTGAATGTCTGATGTGACTTCATTGAGTGTGATTAATTTAATTTCCATAACCTAAAATTTTCTTTAAGAACTTAAAATTACTTCATTTTTCATCATTTAGGTAGTCTTCTAAAAAATTCTAAAATGATTTCTCAAGCTTCGTATACTTTTAAAGTCAAAGGGGGTATATGTTAATAACTTACAGGGGTTTAGCCTTTACGACGTTCTAGCAATACCATCATCATTAAGCTCATTATGATAATATCATCATCATTACCGCTCAGTTTTTTTACTTCACTAACCTTAAAACGGCGACCAACCAATGATTTTTCTTTAGATAAGCGCACCACTGTCTCATTATTTCCATTGATGACTAAGTAAGCGGGATTAAGAAATAAACCTGTAAATAGGTTGATAATAGGAATTTGACCAACCAAACCATCCATTACTTTTACCCAGGCGTTCTCTTCTCTAATGGTAAATTTTAATTGTTTATTTTGATTAAACACCTCATAATGCGCTTTCCATAAAGAAGCCCATCCTTTACGACCTATTTTACCCAACTCTTTACCGGTAGGGTCAGAAAAGGAATAGCATGCAGGGAAGTCAATTCACCTATCAGCTTTAATATTGTATAGTAAATTGGTTTTACTGTCATTTTTATAAATACCTACATTCTCCTTGAATTTAAAAAGCTTTTGCTTTACATACGCAACCATTTTTCCATTGGCGTCTACGGCCGAAAAATCATTTGATAAAGTGCCAATGTGGAAAGTAAAATCTAATGGAAATTTATAATCTTGCATGAAAATGATTTTATGTTGGTGTCCTAAGCTAACTCAGTAAGCCCTATTATTTTTTGTTTTGGAGCAATATCATAGTGGTTATCGCCCACTAACTTCGCCCATAGAAATAGAGAGTGGACCAAGTTTGTGTTGTGTAGGTAAAAAGACGCCGCTTTCTGTTTTTACCCATTCTTCCCATGTAGCTTCTACACCGCCAATAGGTATGATTTTTGTCCAAAGTTTAAAGCTCTTAGGTCTTCCGCTAGGTTCAATAATCCACATATAAGAATCTCCCGGGGTATCACCGCCTTGGGTATATGTAACCAATAATGCTTCTGAGCCATCTTCCATATCCACTAAATATCGTTCGGCACCTCGGTCAAAAGCTTTAAATGGAGCTACAAGCCAGAAAGAATCATTATTAAAATAACTTTGTGCTTTTTCAATTAAATCTTGTGTTTTTTCATAAGCAACAGATGCATTGTTAATAGTTGCTGTACTTGAAGAAGGGGTTATTAAATCTAATTGAACAACAATGTCGTCCCAAGAAACGGTAACAATCTCCTTCTCTCTATTCCAGATGTAATGGTGGTCGCCTCTAAAAGACCATTCCAATACCTTTGTGTTGTTATAATTTTTATAATTAAGTGCATCGAACATTCTGTATGCCAAAGCATCAGCTTCTGGTCCAGATTCTCCGGTGGGCAAAGGTTCGTTATAGAGGTAATATAATATTCCGTAGCCTATTGCAGCTAGTAAAAAAAGGATACCTAATAACTTAAATAATTTCTTTAGCATAATGTGTTTAAATATTTCAATAATAAATTGTTGTATAAAATTTAAAACCTGAATAAAATCAAATTAAGAGTTGATTAAAAACCAACAGCGGCATCATCTCCACGTTTATCTGCGCCTCCTTCAAGTTTGCCATTTGCTAAAACTCGAATAGCATCGACTTTACCTATAATAGGTGTTCTTTCTTCGTTAATGATATATCCTTTAGATTTCATTTCTTCTTTTAATTCAGAAGAAAATCCGTCCGGTTCAAAAATGACCATATCCGGTAACCATTGATGATGAAAACGAGGGGCGTTGACGGCATCTTGCATACTCATTTTAAATTCATATCCATTTAAAATAGTTTGTGCCACAGCGGTAATTATTGTGGATCCTCCTGGAGTTCCGACAACCATCCATAATTTGCCATTACGTTCAACAATAGTTGGGGTCATACTGCTCAACATTCTTTTTTCTGCAGCAATACTATTTGCCTCGGCACCTACAAGACCAAACATGTTGGGTACGCCTGCTTTAGAGCTGAAATTGTCCATTTCGTTGTTTAAAAAGAAACCAAGCTCATCTGAATATAATTTAGAGCCGTAAGCGCCGTTAAGTGTCGTGGTGACCGATATGGCATTACCTTCTTGATCTACAATAGAGTAGTGGGTGGTTTCCATACTCTCTACGATTTCTATATTGCCATGTTCAACTTCAGAAGATTTAGTAGCCCTGTCAAAAGAAAAATCAGCCATTCTTTCGGCTAGGTAATCGTCACTCAATAATTTATCATACGGAATTTCAACAAAGTCAGGATCACCTAAAAAGTAATTTCTGTCAGCATAAGCTCTTCTAGAAGCTTCTGTGAATAATTGAATCATTTTTGGAGAATTGTGACCAAATTTAGCAACGTCATAATTTTCCATCATTTTGAATATTTGGTTGATGGTTACTCCACCGCTACTGGGCGGGCTCATAGAAATGATATGCAGGTCTTTATAATTGAATGTAATTGGGTCTCTCCATACCGCCTGGTATTTTTCTAAATCCTCTTCAGTAATATACCCCCCTTTATCTTGAATGAAAGCGGCAAGTTTTTGAGCTACTTCACCTTTATAGAATCCGTCTCTACCATACTTTGCAATGCTTTTAAATGTATTTGCCAATGCAGGATATTTAATAGTGTCATTTGTTTTGAATTCTGTAGCAAACTTAGTACTGTCACTGTTAACTTCTATAAATTTATCTCGTTGACTAGCCAAGCGTTTTTCTTGATTAGCGGTAACTACTACACCACGTTCAGCTAGAGCAATCACCGGAGCCATGATTTCCTCTAAAGGAAGTGAACCAAACTTTTTATGCACTTCAATAATACCTGCAACTGTACCGGGTACACCAACGGCAGTGGCGCCTAAAGTACTTTTACCGGGAATTACGTTACCTAATGAATCTAAATACATGTCTCTGTGTGCAGATAAAGGAGCTTTTTCCCTATAGTCTAAGGCACCGACTTCACCATCTGCTTTTCTATATACCATGAATCCTCCGCCGCCAAGGTTTCCCGCAAAAGGATATGCGACTACCAAAGCCATTTCTGTGGCTACCATGGCATCAAAAGCATTACCGCCTTTTTCCATAATATCACTACCTATTTTAGAGGCTTCTTCGCGAGCAGATACTACCATTGCTTTTTCGGTAACTGTGCCTGTTGGTGTTGCAAGATTCTCTTTGCAACTGCTAAAAATTACGAATGCGGTAAGCATTAATACTAATTTTAGTTGGTTCATAGTTAGTTAAATTTATAGTTTAAATAATTGAGTTTAAAATATTGGTTCATATATTTTAATAATTATTTTTTATTTGTAAATGATTTGAATTTTTGTTTTGAAAAAGTAATTAGCTCTTCAAAGAATTCGGTAAACTCTGCTTCAAAAGCATCGTAATGCTCTTCAAGGTCAATGATTGCAGAATTCATTTTAGATTTATTGTTCGTTCTACGGTTCATACCGTTCAGTACACGAGCAATTCCGTCCATTTTAGAATAATTGAAAATCCAATTGTCGGTAATCATATAAGGCATCATCTTCTTGACACCAATAGGTAATATCTCGAAATTGTCTTCTAAAAGGTCATAAAAATCATTTACAAAAATATCTAATGGAACATCTGAATATGTAGACCAATTTTTGGCTAAAAAATGATCGTAATAAATGTCAACGATAACCCTACTGTAATGGCTATAATTTGCATGAAGGCGTTTGCTGCTTATTTTAGGTATTGGATGAGAATCGGTATATGAGTCTATATATCGATGTAATTTTATACCGTTTTGAACTCTAGTAGGTAAGTGTTCAAATTTATTGGCACGAATACTATCAGCTATAAAATTACCTATGGTTATTTCTTTATCATTAAAAGAGAGATAAATATGTGCTAAGAAATTCATTGGATCAAATTATGCTTGTAGTGTCGAATTTACAAAGAAGGGCAATAGTGATTAGTATGATACGTTTATATTTGCAAAAAACTTATTAAGATTATATGACACTAATAAAATCTATTTCAGGAATACGAGGAACCATAGGAGGAAAGCCAGGAGACAATCTTACACCTATTGATGCAGTAAAGTTTGCGGCTTCTTACGGAATTTGGTTGAAAGACTATTCTAAAAAGGATAAGTTGAAAGTCGTTATTGGTCGTGATGCACGTTTGTCTGGCGAAATGATTCAAAACCTTGTAGTTTCTACTTTGGTAGGTTTAGGTATAGATGTGGTAGATTTAGATTTATCTACAACTCCAACCGTTGAAATAGCGGTGCCCATGGAGAATGCTGATGGTGGTATCATCTTAACCGCAAGTCATAACCCGAAGCAATGGAATGCACTTAAACTATTGAATGAAAAAGGAGAATTTTTAGATGCTGCCCAAGGTGCTAAAATTTTGGCAATAGCAGAAAAAGAAGATTTTGATTTTTCAGATGTCGATGATTTAGGGGAAATAAACAAGAATGGCAGTTATATCGATATACATATAGATGAAGTCTTAAACCTGTCTTTGGTAGATACCGAAGTGGTGAAAAAAGCGAAATTTAAAGTTGTGGTTGATGGAGTGAATTCTACAGGAGGAATTGCGATACCAAAACTTTTAAAGGAATTTGGAGTGGAAGTGGTTGAGTTGTATTGTGAGCCTACCGGTCATTTTCCACATAATCCAGAGCCATTAAAAGAGCACTTAAAAGATATTTGCGATTTAGTAGTTAAAGAAAAAGCAGATTTCGGTATCGTTGTAGATCCAGACGTTGACCGTTTGGCATTTATAAGTAACGATGGTGAAATGTTTGGAGAAGAATATACACTGGTTGCTTGTGCCGATTATGTACTGGGCAAAACCAAAGGTAATACGGTTTCTAACCTTTCATCTTCTCGTGCCTTACGAGATATTACACAAAAACACGGTGGTACCTATGAAGCTGCGGCAGTAGGTGAGGTCAATGTAGTTACTAAAATGAAAGCGAATAATGCCGTTATTGGTGGTGAAGGTAATGGAGGTATCATTTACCCAGAAAGTCACTACGGTAGAGATTCTTTGGTAGGTACAGCGTTATTTTTAATGTTGATGGCTGAAAAAGGTGGTACAGTGGCAGAGCTTAGAGCGAGCTACCCAAGCTACTTTATGAGTAAAAAGAAAATTCAGTTAACACCTGGTTTGGATGTGGATGGCATTTTGAAGTCTATGGCAGAGAAGTATGCTGCTGAAGAAATTTCTACGATTGATGGTGTAAAGGTTGACTTTGCTGAAAACTGGGTGCATCTTAGAAAATCTAATACAGAGCCTATTATTAGAATTTATACGGAAGCTAAAAGTCAGACCGAAGCAGATGGTCTTGCAGATAGAATAATCGGAGAAATAAAGGCTATAGCAGGTTTATAGTTTTAAAACCAGTTGATATAAAAAACCGGAAGCAGTTCAACTACTTCCGGTTTTTTTATTCATTTTAAAGAACATCGGCAAATGCTGCTGGCTGTTTACCCCTATGTTTCCATCGTTTGTGGGTCCATAGGTAATATGCTGGTTGTTCTCTTATTTGCTCTTCGGTAAGTCTTAAAAATTTGTTCGTAATTTCATGTTCTTTGGTTTCTTTGCTATTTATGGAAATAGGGGTGAACTCAGCCTTGTAGTGCCCGCGCTTTACCTTACTTACTTTTAGAAAAACGGTAGCCAATCCGGTTTTGCGTGCCAAAGCTTCTCCGCCGTTAAAAATTGGTACGGTGATACCCATGAAATCTGTCCAATAATGAGCTTTGTGCGCTTGTGGAGATTGGTCGCTGACCATACCGTAAGTCGCTCTAATATTATTTCTATAATTCTGAATAACCGTTTTTGCAGTTTGTGCTTGGGTTATTAAAGTGGTATTCCAGCGTGCTCTTACTTTTCTGATAAATTTATCAAAATAAGAGTTGTTGATTTTTTGGTAAACCGCATATCCTTTAGAGTTAACATAATTGTTGATGCTAACATTCCATTCCCAATTGGCATAATGTGCACATAAAATAATAATGCTTCGTTCTTTTTCTATCTCCAGTAAAACTTCTGGATTAACAAGGTGGTATTTTTTGGCAACGGCCTCTTTGCTTAAATTCATTGTTTTTACCATTTCTAAAAACATATCACAAAGGTGTTTATAGAAATCTTTTTCAATACGATGGCGTTCTTCATTAGACTTGTCGGGGAATACCAAGTTTAAGTTTTCTTGAACCACTTTTCTTCTATAACCAAATACACGGTATATGAAGAAACAGGCAATATCGGATAAACCGTAAAATAGTCGATGTGGCAAAATAGAAACTACCCATAAAAACGGATAGATTAAAACAAAGGCCAATAGTTGCATTCTCAAAAAAATTATGGGCAAATATAACTATATTTGACGCCAAATAAAGGGTGGACAATGTACAACATGGATATAGCGACCATAGCGATAATAGCGGCAAATGTATTAGTGTCGATAAAGGGTTTCAACGATACCACTTTTTTCGAGCGATATAAATTCAGTATTGGGGCGATCAAGGCGGGGCAAAAAGACCGTATGGCAACTTCGGGCTTTTTACATGTAGATGTTTCTCACTTGCTTTTTAATATGTTGACTCTTTTTTTCTTTGCAGGTGTTGTTATCAATTGGTTTAATACTACAAAGTTTTTGATTATATACGGTGTAAGTCTTTTAGGCGGTAGTCTGCTAGCATTGAGTTTTCATAAAGACGAACCCTATTATTCGGCTGTGGGGGCGAGTGGTGCGGTAACCGGTGTTTTATATTCCGCCATTCTACTTCAGCCAGAGATGCGTTTGGGCATAATGTTTATTCCAATTCCTGTACCGGCTTATGTTGTGGGTATTGGCTATTTGTTATATTCTATTTATGGCATGAAAAAAAGATTGGGTAATATTGGGCATACTGCACATTTTGGTGGTGCAATAGGAGGTTATTTGACTACACTATTATTTATGCCTAGTTTATTGCAAACAGATACCCTTATGGTTGGTTTACTTGCTTTACCTATTTTGTTGCTGTTGGTTTTAGAGAAAATGGGTAAGATTTAGATTACTTTTTAATGATTTTATAGATAAAGTGTATATTTTACCTTAAAAATGTGTATTTCATCGTTTTTCCCTGTATATAGACAACAATAGGGCGGTAGGGGTCGTTAGTTGAAAAACCCCAATTAAAATGAAATCAAACTTATCTGTAAGAAAAGTATGGATTTACACTATTTTCGTTTCGCTTTTTGCGGCAAGTTGTAGTGATGAAACCACAGTTTTTGAAAATCCAGAAGATAATTTAGTAACCGAAACGAATCAATCTAAGCTTGATAATAGTGTTAGTTTCGAGCGTGCCGGAGTATTGGATATTTATGAAGATCCAACAAACAGTGCAAAAAGATCCGGTTTAACGGGCAAAGAAGAGGCCGGTGATTATCCGCTTACCTTAGTTGCTCAAATTGCACCACCATCGTTCACTAATGGTGAGAACTTAGCAGCTACACATGTAGTTTTAGATGGTAATTACGGTTATGTATCCTACAATACCGTTGGTATGGATTATGTAGGAGCAGTAGATGTAATAGATATAAGCGACCCTAATAATCCTGTAGTAACATCTAGGGTTTATTACACCAATGCAGATTTAAATTCCATTGCTTACGATAATGGTTACATCTATGTTGCAGGTGGTGTAGATGCTGAACAATCTGTTACGGCTACAGCAAATTCCTTAATCGCTAAAATAGAGGTTAGTGGTGGTAGAATTAATACATCCAATATAACATATGCTTTTCAAGAAGGTTTTAATGGTACAGATGTTCGTATTATAGATAACAAAGCAGTGGTAACCAGTGGGCAAAATGGTTTTGTTGTAGTTTATGACAAAAATGATTTAAGTGTTATAAGTGAAGCCGCTTTTTCAGATTTACGTTCTGTGGCGTATAATGGAAATGAAATGGCTGTGTTAGATGCGGCAAGCGGTGTAAGTTTCTTAGATGTAACTTTAAATGAAGTTAGAAGTATAAGTATAGATTCTGATTTCGGTATTGATGCTAAAAGAACCCTAGATTTCTCAGATGACAAAATTATTGTTTCTGAAGGTAGTAAAGGAGCCGGTGTCTACAGTGCAGCGTCAGGTAATTTTATAGATTATCTACCCATACTTACAAGTCCTGAAAATGCAGAGCCAGGTGAAATTGTTACCAATGGTGTTGCGGTTAACGAGGATATTTTGTTGATGGCAAATGGAGCTGGTGGATTGAGTCTGTCTGAGAATATGGGTAGTGATGCTTCTGCCGTAGGTGTTATTGAGCTAACAGGCTCAATTAATTATGTAGCGTCTAAAGGTGATTATATTTTTGCCGCATCAGGAAAATCAGGTTTTCAAATTATAAAATTGAATAGACCGACAGAAAGCTTAGTAAGTAGCTGTGAAAATTTAGCGACATTTAGCGGTGGCTCTACCTATACAGTTGCTCAAGGAAATGAGGAAGCATTTTCAGGTTCAAAAAGATTTAACTCGATTACCGTTAACGGTTCTTTATTACTATGTGGTTCTTGGACGGTTAAAGAAGATTTGACTATAAATGAAAATGGTTTATTCGAGATGAACGGTACTATCGTCATAGGTAGGGCAAATCGTCAAAGAGATGTTATCGTTAAAGCCGGATCAACACTTAGGGTTGAAGGTACCATGGCTGTATATGGAGATATAATTTTAGAGGAAGGAGCAACATTGGAGTTCTTGGGTGATAATCCTATAGCTGCCATATGGGGTTCTGTATCGAAAGCCAATGGCGCAACCATTACCGGAACGTTCAATGATTATTATAATAAGTTCTAAATAGAATAAAATATAAACAAAAAAAATCCCCAAGGCATTCACCTTGGGGATTTTTTCATTTATACTAATATCTTAATTCAAAAGTTCGGCAACTTTAGCTTCAAGTGCAGGACCTCTTAAGTTTTTGGCAACGATAACTCCGTTTTCATCCAATAAGAATGCAGCGGGTATGGCATCAACATTATAAAGCTTGGCAATTTGATCATCAAAGTATGCGATGTTAGAGATGTGGTTCCAAACCAATCCGTCTTCCGCAATTGCTTTTTTCCAAGCTTCTTCGGTTCTATCTAAAGAAACACCTAAAACGTTTAAACCTTTGTCATGGTATTTATTGTAAACCGCAACGATATTAGGGTTTTCAGCTCTACAAGGTCTGCACCATCCTGCCCAAAAATCGATTAAGGTGACTTTTCCCATTACATCTTTTAAGGCAAGTTCGGTTCCGTCAGGACTAGGACCTGAAAATTCAGGAGCCTTAGCGCCAATGCTTGAGTTTTTGCCAGCAGCCTCAGAAGCCTTTAGTTTTTCAATACCTTTTTGTATTTGCTTTCCGGGTTTAGAGTTTTTGATCTCTTCTGAAAGCGTTTTGTAAATTTCTTCGGCTTCTTCTAGTTCAACTGCTTTGGTAGCAACGGCTCTATCTAATACTAAAGCTGAAATTAATGCCTTAGGGTGACTTTTTACATAGTCCAATTCAAAAGTTTTGTACTCTTCTTGAAGTTCTTTCATTTCATCTTGTAGTGCCAAAGCAGACTCTCCAGATGCAGATTTCATATCTAGTTGTATAGATTGTGCTTGAAGAGATATCTCTCTTGATTGCTCCATATAATCTGCGAAAGTGTCATTTTGAAAAGTTCCGCTTATATCTGCAAAGCCCATACTATCTCTTTGTGCGCTAAATTGAATCTCTCCGTTTTCAAGTATAACAGCGGTATACCCAGGTAATTGTTCAACGAATATGTAATGAAGCTCTGGGATATCGGATTTTCCGGTAAAAGTAAACTCACCATTTGTCGTAGTGGCGGTATCAACTTCCATTGGTTGATTGTTTTCTCCTATTTTTTTCAAGAAAACACGAGTGCCATCTGTCATTTCGCCTCTTAATTTACCATTGAGCGTAAACCCTTCTGGTTTTGAGTTGCAGCTGAACAATAAGGCTCCTGCAAGCAGTATTAAAATACTATGTTTCATAAATTTCACTTAGGTTAAGTTGCAAATGTACTTATATATAGGATATAAAAAAAGACCTCTAACGCAATGGCCAAAGGTCTTTTTAAGAATAAAATATTCGGTGTTAAAATTGGTAGCGTATACCGAGTCCGATATCAAAGTCAAAATTATCGGAAAACCCGTTATAGCCTGTAACCCCTAATTCGGGTCTAAAATCTAAAGATAGAATCAAAGGAATATCGAAATTATATTCTATACCGATATCACCGGCTGCGAAAACGAATAGCCCGCCATCGTCACCAGGAAAATCCACACTTCCTAATCCGCCTCCAACTCCGTAATACCATTGAAAATCACCTTCTATTGGTCGTACCCACTGGTAAAGGCCGGCTAATTTAAAGGCGTTGAAATTTCTGCTATCTCGCCATCCTAGATCAAATTCAAGTCTTGTGTCTCGTGTTAATGATTTTTGATAGCTGACCTCTGCACCAAAACCGTCGCTATCTCCTAAACGTAATCCTAAGGCATGATTCGCGATTTCTTGGGCAGATAGCGAACAGGTTGCCATAAAAATGAATACGGTAATACCTTTTAAAATCTTCATATAGTTGTTCTTTTTTGTGATGAAAAATGAGGCTATTTGTAATGTAGCTCACACAATAAAACTTAATTTAGCAATCAAAATTGTGTTACGTTGAATAATAATTCGCTGTCAAAGTTACAACAAGATATAGAAGGAGATGTCCGTTTTGACAATCTCACCAAAACTCTTTACGCTACAGATGCTTCGGTATATAGAAAAATACCGTTAGGAGCTGCTTTTCCAAAAAGCGTAAATGATATCAAAAAAATAATAAAGTTTGCCAACGAGCAAAACGTTTCGCTTATACCTAGAACGGCAGGTACTTCTTTGGCAGGGCAATGTGTGGGTGATGGTTTGGTGGTCGATGTGTCAAAACACTTTACCAAAATCATAAGTCTGGATAAAGTTAAGAAACAAGTAACAGTTCAGCCAGGGGTAATTAGAGATGAGCTGAATCAATATCTAAAGCCATACGGATTGTTTTTTGGACCCAATACGTCAACCTCTAATAGGTGTATGGTAGGTGGTATGGTAGGTAATAATTCTTCTGGTACTACATCTATACAATATGGGGTAACCAGAGATAAGGTTGTTTCAATGAAAACCATACTTTCAGACGGTAGCGAAGCTGAGTTTGGAAGGATAACAGCAACCGAATTCAAGCAAAAACAGCTAGGTAGTTCACTTGAATCATCACTTTATAAGAATATTTTTAAAGAGCTAGATAATATAGATATAGCATCTGAAATAAAAGAGCATTTTCCTAAGCCTGAAATTCATAGAAGAAGTACTGGATATGCTGTAGACGAATTATTGAAATCAGTTGTGCTAGGAGGGGAATTGCCTTATTTTAATATGGCAGAATTGCTGTGTGGCAGTGAAGGAACCTTAGCTTTTACAACTGAAATAACGATTCAATTAGATGATCTTCCACCGGCATTATCTGTAATGGTAGTTACGCATTATACCTCTTTGCAAGATTGCTTAATGGATGTAGTTCCTGTTATGGAACATCCATTACAATTATGTGAAATGATGGATAAAGTCATTTTAGATTGTACAAAGAATAACAGGGCGCAATTGGCAAACCGTTTTTTCGTAGAAGGTGACCCAGCTGCGTTATTAATGCTACAAGTATCTGCACACACAGAAGCTGAACTAAAAGAAGCTGTAGCATCATTACAACGGACTATAGCCAAATCTGGACTCAGTTATTCCAATCCTGTGCTATATGGTGATCAAATACCAAAAGCCATTGAGTTGCGAAAAGCAGGGTTGGGTCTGTTAGGAAATATTGTTGGGGATATGAAAGCCGTTGCCTGCATAGAAGATACTGCGGTAGCCCTGCCGGATCTAAAGGATTTTATTACGGAGTTTTCGGTAATTATGAAAGGTTATGGTCAGAGCGCGGTATACTATGCTCATGCAGGTGCTGGTGAATTGCATTTAAGACCTATTCTAAATCTTAAAAAGTCAACAGATGTAAGTTTATTTAGAAACATAACCACAGATGTTGCCAAATTGACTAAAAAATATAAGGGTTCATTTAGCGGAGAGCATGGTGATGGTATCGTTCGTGCGGAGTTTATCCCTATTATGATAGGTGATAAGAACTATGAACTTCTTAAAAGGATTAAAACTTATTTTGATCCTAAAGGTATTTTTAATCCAGGTAAGATTGTAGATGCCTATCCTATGGATAAGTCTTTTAGGTACGAGGTTGACCGTAAAGAACCGGAGATAGAGACCTTGATGGATTTTTCGGATAGCGAAGGGATATTAAAAGCAGCTGAAAAATGTAATGGAAGTGGTGATTGTAGAAAGACCCACCACATGAACGGTGGCATGTGTCCAAGTTACCACGCAACCAAAAATGAAAAAGATACTACTAGAGGCAGGGCAAATACCTTGAGAGAGTTTTTGACGAACCCAAGTAGTTTGGCGAAAAATAGTTTTGACAGTCCAGAAATCAAAGAAGCTTTTGATCTTTGTTTAAGCTGTAAGGCTTGTGCAAGTGAGTGTCCAAGTAACGTAGATGTATCCACTTTAAAAGCAGAGTTTTTATATCAATATCAAGAGGCTAACGGGTACTCTTTAAGAGGTAAATTATTTGCGTATAATACCAAGTTAAATGGATTGGGGAGTAAGGTTTCTGGTTTAACAAATGCTGTTTATGATTCCAAAATTCTTGGTGGATTATTGAAAAAGACTAGCGGAGTGGCTAAAGAACGAACCTTACCAAAGGTTTATAGCTTTAATTTCGATAAACACTTACAAAAATATGGTGGTCAGTCGACTAAGTTAAAGAGTAAAGTCGTTTTATTTATAGATGAATTCACTAAATACTTAGATATTGAAGTAGGTAAAGATGCAATTGAGCTATTATCTAAACTTGGCTACGAAATTGAATTATACTATGCAGAAAGTGGAAGAACGTTTCTCTCAAAAGGCTTTTTAAAGCAAGCTCAAAAGTTGGCGATTAAGAATACCCAAGAATTAAAAAAGTTTGCAGATGCAGGTTTGCCTATTTTAGGTTTAGAGCCGTCGGCCATTTTGTCTTTTAGAGATGAATACAAACGTATGACATCGAATAAAGAAATAGCGAATAAAATAGCCGATAACTCATTTTTGATAGAAGAGTTTTTGGCAAAAGAAATTGAAAATGGAAATTTAAATTCATCCGACTTTACAGAAGAAGATAGAGATATAAAAATTCATAACCATTGTCATCAAAAAGCATTGAGTAATCAAAAAGTTACGTTTGATGTTTTGAATCTTCCTACGAATTACAAGGTCACCATTATTGCATCTGGTTGTTGTGGCATGGCGGGTTCTTTTGGTTATGAAGAAGAACATTATGAAACCAGTATGAAAATCGGGTCTTTAAAATTATTTCCAGCTGTAAAAAAATCATCCGCTGAAACAATAATTGCAGCCAACGGTACTAGTTGTAGGCATCAAATATTTGATGGTACCAAGAGAATAGCAAAACATCCGGTAAGTATATTGAAAGAAGCTTTAGTGTAATACCTAGTCGTTAAGACCATTTCTTTCTTTTTGATTTATTTCCCTCTGCTTACGTTGTGTAATCGTTGCTATAAGTTCGTTCATGTTCATAGCCTTTAATTCTTCATCCATATAGAAAGAAGTTAGCTTGTCATTTTCATAGCGGTATAGTTTCCAACGTTTAAATGAATACTCAAGGGCTGTCATATGCTTAACCCAATCTCCTGAGTTTAGATATAAGCACTCTCCTTTTTTTGTTTCAAAAAGTTGTTTGTTAGGGGCATGGCTATGTCCACATACGACATGGTCATAATGCTGTTTAATGGCCATTTTGGCAACATTTTTTTCGAACAATGCAATTTGCTCGGGATCACGATTGCCATTTATTAATTCTGGATTAGAGAAAGGTTTATTTTTCTTTCCAAATAATGCCAATCCTTTAGTCTTTAATTTTGCCAGTTTTAACAGTGTGTCAAAACCAAATCCCCCAAAATTTAATAACCAATGTGAATGGCGAAATGAAAAGTCAAAAATATCACCATGAAAAAATAGTGTGTTTTTACCGTTAAGTTTTAAGGAAAGTCTATTGGAAACTTGTATAGCCCCCATGTATATGTCGTCTATTTTACGAAAAGGTTCATCACGATTACCAGTAATATAATGAACAACGGTGCCCTTTGCTGCCAACGAGAATATTTTTTTGATCACTTTTAGGTGAGAGGGCGGAAAATAATTGTTGCGCATTTTCTTTGCATCAAGTATATCTCCGTTAAGAATAAGGGTCTTAGGTTCTATACTTGATAAATACGTTAATAATTCTTCGGCATGGCATGCATAAGATCCTAGGTGTACGTCTGATAAAACTACAATTTCGAGTCTGCGTTTTTTCAAGGGGATAATTTTTAAACAAAACTAAACCTAACAGTACATTGTACAACCACTTAAGTGGTCATTATTATCTAATGATAACGTTAAATAATTATTATCACAAAAGAGTAAGGTTAAGCTAACATTAACCACTTTTTAAATTTTTCTTTCCAGCATTTAAGATTTACCTTTGAGTCTAGTTGAATTGTAAATATTACAACCAGTAATATATCATTTAGAACATAGTTATTATGGCCGGAAATACCTTTGGGAACATATTTAGGGTAAGCACGTTTGGAGAATCTCATGGAAGAGCTATTGGTGGAGTTATTGATGGTTGTCCATCTGAAATAGAAATTGATTTTAAGGCCATACAAAATGACCTTAATCGTCGTAAACCTGGTCAATCTGCCATTGTTACCCAACGTAAGGAACCAGATGAAGTAGAGTTTTATTCTGGAATATTCGAAGGGAAAACTACGGGTACGCCAATTGGTTTTGCAATTCACAATACCAATCAGAAATCCAAGGATTACGGTCACATCAAAGATTCATACAGGCCATCGCATGCAGATTACGTGTACGATAAAAAATATGGATTTAGGGATTACCGTGGTGGTGGTAGAAGTTCTGCTCGTGAAACAGCGAGTAGAGTAGTGGCAGGTGCCATAGCAAAACAGTTTTTGAAAGGAATAGAAATACAGGCCTTTGTATCTCAAGTAGGGGATATGGGTTTGGGCAAGCATTACACTGAATTGGATTTATCGCTAACGGAAACAAATGACGTGCGTTGTCCTGATACAGAAATGGCTTCTAAAATGGAAGAATATATCAAATCCATTAAAAAAGACGGAGATACCATTGGCGGAATCATTACTTGTGTTGCCAAAAATGTACCAATTGGTTTAGGGGAACCCGTCTTTGACAAATTGCATGCAGAGTTGGGCAAGGCCATGTTGTCTATTAATGCAGTTAAGGGCTTTGAGTACGGTAGTGGTTTTGAGGGAGTTAAGATGAAAGGTAGCGAACATAACGATCAGTTTAATAATGACGGTTCTACCAAGACCAACCACAGTGGTGGTATTCAAGGCGGTATAAGTAACGGCATGGATATTTATTTTAATGTGGCCTTTAAACCAGTGGCTACCGTTATACAAGGTTACGAAACAATTGATAAAGAGGGCAATACCGTTAAAACTCAAGGTAAGGGCAGGCATGACCCTTGTGTAGTGCCAAGAGCAGTGCCAATAGTGGAAGCTATGACGGCTTTAGTATTGGCAGACTATACACTTCTTAACCGTACCATTAAATTATAGGGTACGTTTTTAGCACTTTTAAAGGCAAAATACTATCTTACTTCCCTAAACTAATTATTATATGAGGAAGCTTGAGTTGCATTGGCAAATTCTAATAGGTATGCTAGCGGGAGTGTTATTTGCTTTGGCTATGGTTCAGTTAGATTGGGGACCAAATTTTATTTCGGATTGGATAAAACCATTTGGCAATATTTTCATCAACTCATTAAAGCTTATTGCGGTTCCTCTCATATTAGGATCCTTAATAAAAGGGGTATCCGATTTAAAGGATATATCGAAACTTTCTCAAATGGGCGGGCGAACCATTGGTATTTATATAGCTACAACGGTGATAGCGGTCACCATTGGTTTAGGTGTCGTAAACGTAGTAAAACCTGGTTCTTCGATTACAGAGGCTACTAGAATAGAGTTGGTAAATAACTATAAAGGAGATGCCGATGCCATTAAAAGTAAGGCAGAAAAACAAAAGGAAGCTGGTCCTTTACAAGCCTTGGAAGATTTGGTGCCAAGTAACATTTTTGCAGCAGCCTCTGATAATGGAAACATGCTACAAGTTATTTTCTTTGCCATTTTCTTTGGTATAGGGCTTATTTTAATACCCGAAGAGCAGGCAACACCGGTTAAAAAATTCTTTGATGGATTTAATGAAGTCATTCTAAAACTCATAGATTTAATAATGCTTGCAGCGCCATATGGTGTTTTTGCCTTGTTGGCTGCACTGATCGTAGAATCGCCAAGTCTAGATTTATTCAAAGCCTTGGCCTGGTACGCATTCTGTGTTGTTCTTGGGCTCTCGCTAATGCTAGGGGTTTACATAATAATGGTTTGGCTTTTTACCAAAACGTCTCCCAGTACTTTTATGAAAGGTATGTCACCGGCTCAGCTATTGGCTTTTTCTACGAGTTCAAGCGCCGCCACCTTACCGGTAACGATGGAAAGGGTAGAAGAGCACTTAGGTGTAGATGAAGAAGTAACAAGTTTTGTACTCCCTATCGGAGCTACCATAAATATGGATGGAACAAGTTTATACCAAGCCATTGCTGCTGTTTTTATAGCCCAAGCTTTTGGTATGGATTTAAGTTTATCCGCACAATTAGGTATAATCGTAACAGCGACTTTAGCCTCTATAGGTAGTGCTGCCGTACCAGGAGCCGGTATGGTCATGTTGGTCATAGTTCTTGCTCAGGCAGGTATACCTGAAGCAGGTCTGGCATTGATATTCGCCGTAGATAGACCTTTAGATATGTGCAGAACGGTCATAAATGTATCTGGAGATGCATCTGTTTCTATGATGGTAGCAA
The DNA here is from genome assembly GCF_044597005.1 of Maribacter sp. R86514. Taxonomy (NCBI): domain Bacteria; kingdom Pseudomonadati; phylum Bacteroidota; class Flavobacteriia; order Flavobacteriales; family Flavobacteriaceae; genus Maribacter; species Maribacter sp. R86514. The sequence continues at coordinate 945,246 of NZ_CP138999.1, forward strand.
AATCGGTAGGTAAGTTAAACGAACCGAAAGTCAAGAATTGGGATGATAATTACAAAAAATAAATTGGTTTAGTCATCATATCTGCGATAAGCGGCCGTGCTGAACATAAACAGTCCGTAACAAACCAAGCCTAAAGCTACCGTACCTAACAAATATTTGCCAAACATTTGATTTTGGATAAAAAAGAAAGCCTCTGAAGTGCCTTTAAGTTCTTCGGAGCCTGACTCTTTGATATTTATTGCTGCTCTAATGAAGAAATAGGAGACAATGCTCGTTACAATGCCTCTAGAAATGAGACCTGCATAACCAATTCTTTTGATAAATTTTCTTTTATTGATAGAAGCAAGGGAGTCTATTTTAAATGGTTCAAGAAATTCACCTTTAAATGCCTTGATGAATTGATATATACCTTTTAAACCTAATCCAATCCCAATTCCCATGAATATTAAAGAACCTGTAGTACCGGTAAGAAAAGATGATTTTGAATTTTCGTTTCCAGAAAAGAGATTTAAATCCAATGCGTCAGCAATAGCTATAAATCCCAGACCAGCATAAATGATTCCGCTTATCGCAAAGCCAATCCGCTTAGCCATATTTTTAGGATCGGCACCAATACCTTCGGGATCTGTAATACCTTGTAATAATCGCCATAAAGCATAGCATAACAGCCCTAGCCCTAATAATATAACAATAGATGCACCAAAACTTTGTTGTTCCAAATAATCAATAGTAGATAATTTACCTGCCTTTTGACCACCCATATCAATAGTGGTCAAAAATGTTAGAATACCCGTTGTAATATATACCGCTCCTTTTGCTACATAACCAATCAAGGCTAATTTCTTTATTTTTCGATTCATGGTTTTATCATTTACGCATATCTGCACCTTGCGTGGCATCTTGGTAATCAAGATCGTCATCAATGACATCTTTGTAAGCTTGAATCCATGCATTTCTAAATATTCTTGTTATCGTAGGCAAAACTCGGGTTTTAACATTGTTTAAATTGCCCTCAACGGGTATCTTGGTGGCAAGAGTATCTTTTTTGTGGTTTTTTAGAACGAATTTGAAAAAGCCTACAAATCCTTCCCATAGGGTTTTAAGAAAACCATCATCCTTTCCGATTAGCTTGGCATTCTTTAAAATAGGTTTAAAAGAGCCCTTCATGTAACCGTCGGCAATGGCAAGTTCTCCGAATAGATCAAAAGAACCTTCATCGAAGTCTATACCGGCGTAATGGTTTGTAAAATCGTTAAGTGCTTTAGCATTGGCATTCTCCAAACCAAATTCGATATCCATATCTGGTATTTCCTTTACCAAATTCATTTTGCCGTCTAGATATACATCTCCGTTACCGATGGAAATTGCGGTCGCGTTAATGGACGAAGGTAAAGTCCTGCTCTTTTCTATAACATTTCTTAAGTTAGAAGCGGTTAACTGTACATTGGTTAAATTTAAATCGATATTTGGGTTCGCTTGCAGTTGTACAAAAGCAAATTTTCCATCTTTTATAGTTAATTGATTAATATCGATTGGCACCAGATCAGTTAAGGCTTTGGTCCAATCTTTCGTATCTGCTACTGTGGTGGTGTCTTGTTGTTGATCTTCAAAAACGTAAATAATCGTAGGTTGCTGCATTTCAATTTCACTAACGATTCTACCTTTGAACAAAGCATTCCATTCAACAGAGATATCGGTTTTCTTAAAATCTAAAAAAGGTATTTCAGTATTACCCTCAACAGTATTTAGAAACATACCGTGTATAGTATATGCTCCTCTGATTAACGAAATATCGATATCTTCAACATGACCATAATAACCAGGTATATCTGCAAGAACTTTATTAACATAATCTTTTACAAGATAGGGGAGAGACAAACGAATAATAATAACAAGTAATATGAATACTACCGGTAATACATATCTTTTCTTCTTGTAGCGTTTTCTCTTTACTTTGCTCATACTATTCACTTTAATATCCAACGACCAGAATATAAGGCAATGAAATGAGAAGTATAGAATTATGGGGTGATTGAGATAAAAGTTTTAATATCAGAATTAAAAAAGGTGCAACCCGCTGATAAATACTAATTATAAGAATTTGTTTTTCAGTTCTTTAGTAGGAACCATACAAGCCTCTTTTTTACCGTACCATTTGTACCTATTTGCGGCAATAAAATCGTATACGATATTCCTAAATGACTCGGGAAGCCAAAGTAAAATGGATGAAATAGTGCGAAGTCCTTTCAGATCTTTCCCGATTTCCAGCGCAGCGGTAGATTTTGTGTAATAGGCGATATTGGGTTCAATAAGAATGATGGAATCAATTTTATTGGTATCTATATTTCGTTCGGTCAATAACCTTTCGCCAGTTTCACTTTGAATAGCAGCATATCTAAAAACATCATTTTCATCTCGCTTTATAGCAAATTGAACACTACTGTTGCATAGGTTGCAAACACCATCAAAAAGAATGATTTTTTTATTTGAATTCACCTTGTAAAATTAAAACAATTTTTAATCAACAACTCATAACATTTCTATAATAAATCGCGATTATTATTCCAAAATTAAATGGAAATGACTACTAAAAGTAGTTTTAAAAACCCATAATAATCGTATACGATTATTTGTAACTAGCTGAAATATAGCGTTATTTCTTCTTTTGGACCATTTCAAGTTGGTCTACACTAACATTGGTAGTAAATATGCCATAGTTGACAATAGCTTTCCCTTTTTCAAGCGAATCTATACTGCCTACAGCTTTACCATCTAACATACGAACTCTGTCACCAATTTTAAAAACAGGTCTTGGTTTATTCTTTTCCTTGAAAATGGCTTTTTTCTTTTCAACCTTCTTCTTCTCACGAATAACCTTTACTTCTTTTTGAACTTCTTGAGCCACCTTTGCTTTTTTAGCTCGCTCAGCCTTGGCTTGATTTGCAGATTTCTTCTTTCGCTTGCTATTTTCGGTTTCAACGATTCTCAATAATTCTGAAACCAAAGGTCTTTTTTTGTTATCCTGAAAATATTTATCTGCGGCAACATTAACTTTATTGCCCAGTTGAATCATACGCTGGTCATGATCATAAAGTTCTTGGTAGTTTTCTAGTTTAGATTTTATCTTAGCATTTAGCTTTTCCAATCTTTCGTTCTCTTCCCTGGCCTTGTTTTCTTCCTCTTTTAACCTTGAGCCCGTTTGTGCCATTTTACTCCGTTCTTTTTGCAGTTTGGCAATAGTAGCATCGAACCTAACTTTGCCGCGCTCTATTTTCTTTTTGGCTTTGTTAATGAGAGAATAGGGAATGCCGTTCTTTTGGGCAACCTCAAATGTAAACGAACTTCCTGCTTGTCCTAAAATCAATTGAAAGGTAGGTTCTAGTGTTTTACCATCAAAAAGCATGTTTGCATTGGTTACGTGCGGTAATTCGTTGGCCAATGCTTTTAAATTAGCGTAATGAGTTGTGATTACGCCGTATGAGCCTCTTTCGTAGAACACTTCCAAGAAAGCCTCGGCAAGGGCACCGCCTAATTCTGGATCACTTCCAGTACCAAATTCGTCGATAAGGAATAAAGTGTTATTATCGCAACGCTTTAAGAATTGGTTCATGTTCTTTAAGCGGTAACTGTATGTACTTAAATGATTTTCAATACTTTGGTTGTCTCCAATATCCGTTAGAATCTTTTTGAAAAAGCAAACTTCACTTCTCTCATGAACGGGAATCAACATTCCGCTTTGAAGCATTACTTGAAGTAGACCTATGGTTTTTAATGTTATACTCTTACCGCCAGCATTGGGACCGGAAATGACTATGATTCTATTTTCGTCATGCAGTTCAATTGTTTGCGGATAGGTCTTTTCACCTTTGCGCTTATTATTTAAAAAAAGCAGTGGATGATATGCATCTCGCAAAAACAATCTGTTGTCAGAATTGATTTTTGGCAATAGGGCGTTAATATCTTCTGCGTACTTTGCTTTTGCGGCAATTACGTCTACTTGAGTTAAATAATTCTGATAGTCGCTTAAAAGCGCTCTAAATGGTCTTATTTGGTTCGTTAATTGTTTAAGTATGCGCTGAACCTCTTCCTTCTCTTCAAATTCCAGATTATTGAGTTCGCGACTATATTTTAGAGCAGCTTCAGGTTCAATGTAGACGATGCTCCCGGTTTTAGAAGTACCCATTACGGCACCCTTCACTTTCTTGCGATACATTGCCTTAACCGCTAAAACTCGTCTATTTTCCACTACAGACTCCCTAATTTCATCTAAATAATCTGATGATTGGTAGGTGTTCAATGCAGAGCCGAAGCTTTGGCTTATTTTTCCACGAACGGCATTAATTTGCCTTCTAATGACAAATAACTCGTTAGATGCATTATCCTTGACCTCTCCGAACCGATCGATAACATTATTGATCAATATGGGAATTTCGGTATTCTGTTCCAATGCTATGGCAAAATCATATAAAAGCGGATAATACTCTTTAAATTTTTTAAAGAATTTCTGATGCTGAACAACTGTGGTACATATGCTTGCAATTCTTTTGAATCCTTGTAACTCTAGCGTTGTATTTTCAATTTTTAGAAGTTTCAGGTCGGCATTAATAGCGTCGAAACCATGATTGGGAATTCGGTTTTCACTAATTAGCGACGATAAATATTCTGCTGTTTTGCCTAGTTCTACTTTAATGACCTCGCCAGTAATAAACGGAGCAATTTCCAATGCCGCTTGTTTACCTAGTTCAGTATGGCAACGCGCAGAAATTTGTTGTAATACAGAAGGGAATTCTAAATCTTGTAATGTTTTCGTATGTATGTTTGCCACGTTCTATTTAAATGAATTGCAAAGGTACGCATTGACAATGAAATTTTATAAACTTGAATACGCTGAACTCAGTGGAAGTTGGGCGATATTGAATAGGCATTGATTTACGACAAGGTTAATAGTAACTTTGATTTTAAATCGGTTTAAGAGAAAAGCTATGGATATAGAATTGGATAAAAGTTGGAAAAATCAATTGGAGCAAGAATTTGATAAGCCTTATTTTAAAAACTTGATGCAATTTGTGCAAAAAGAATATAACCAATACACGTGTTATCCTAAATTTTCTGATATTTTTTCAGCTTTTAATTATTGCGCTTTTCCGGATACCAAAGTAGTAATTATTGGTCAAGACCCTTATCATGGTCCTGAACAGGCGAATGGATTGTGTTTTTCTGTAAAAGACGGTATAAAGCATCCACCTTCGTTAGTAAACATTTTTAAGGAGATTGAAAGCGATTTAAATATTCCCTATCCTGAAAGCGGAAATCTAGAGCGATGGGCCGAACAAGGTGTTTTGCTATTAAATGCTACGCTTACGGTTAGGGCGCATGAAGCCGGAAGCCATCAAAAACAAGGTTGGGAGATTTTTACCGATGCAGTTATTTCAAAACTCTCAGAAAATAGCGAAAAAATCGTTTTTATGTTGTGGGGAGGCTTTGCAAAGAAGAAAATGAAACTTATAGATGCAGAAAAACATGTTATATTGTCATCAGGTCACCCTTCACCTTTAAGTGCCAATCGTGGATATTGGTTTGGAAACCAACATTTTTCGTCGTGTAATAAAATATTGGATGATGTATACAATAAAAGCATAACTTGGTAAGTTAGATATTTATTAGACTTTGATTGTACTTTGGGGTACAATTTTGGGTTTCTAACTTAATAACAACTCATTATGAATAATTTAGACAGGTTAAATACCATTTTGTTGGTAGATGATGACGATGCGAGCAACTTCTTACATTCCATCTTTATTAATAAATTGGATATGGATGTAAACATCAATTCTGCGTTAAATGGCCAAGAAGCCATAGACTTCATTCTCGGTAAAGGTCAAGAGCAATTAGAATTGCCATGTATGGTCATGTTGGATTTGAGAATGCCGGTTATGGATGGTTGGCAATTTATGGATGCTTACGAGGATCTTGTACCTAAAAAATTAAAAGAGCAAATCACGATAGTTCTAGTTACCATAAGTGATAACAAAGAAGATAAAGAGCGCGCAATTGCCAATAAGTATATTGCCGATTTTGCTCAAAAACCTCTTTCCGATGATACGTTTAAAGCGTTGATTCAAAAACATTTTAGCTTAGCGGCAATCTAGTTTACTTTAATATTTCTGATACGGGAACTATTTTGTCTATTAAATTTAGTTCCTTCAAAGTATGCTGAACTCTTTTCAAGGTATTTTCCGGTAGTTGCTTTTGGCTCCATTGCGTAAATTGCAACCATTCTTGTATATCCTCTAACTTTTGATGATATCTATTGGCTAAGGTAGCATCTATACTAGGTATTTGTTTGAACTCGACGGTATACATGTTAATGATTTCAAGTATATGATTCAATATACTTTCGTTTTCTTTTAAAAATGAATCAGTACCTACCAAAACGAAACAAGGCCATGGTGTAGGGCAATTACCTAAATGTTTAAAAACACCGCTATCTACTAGGGGTTTAGTGGTAAAACGTTCCCACATAAAATAATCGGCACTACCAGAAGATAAACTTTGAACGGCACCATCGAGATTGTTCACCAATTCAAATTTCAATTTTTTGATATCCCAACCCATCTCTGTGGCTTGAACGTAAGACATGAGGTGGCTTCCGCTACCATAACGACTAATAGCAGCCGTAGTATCCTTTAAATCGGTTAGCGCAGTAAAAGGTCTTTTAGCATCTACATGAATACCCCAAAGAAGGGGAGAGGCAATATATTCTTGTATAAATTTCACTTCATTGCCTTCAGTGATGCTTTTTACAATACCTTCGGTCAAGATGATTGCAAGGTCGGTATCCTTATTTTTAAGCATTTCACTCATTCTACCTGTACCTTCGGGTATTTCAGTCCATTCTAAATTAATTCCTCTTTCTTCAAAAGCCCCTTCTTCGATAGCCAAGTGCCAAGGAAGATTAAAATGTTCTGGTACACCTATAATTCTAACGGTTTTCATCTAGTTTGTTTTTAAGGTAATCGTAAATGGCATACTGAGAGCGTATACTTTCTTCATTGGGTAATTGCGCTACTTTTGTGTTGGTGTTTTCTAAGTCTAATACACGGGCTTTTTGGTTGTCATTTAACTGCAAGGTTAAAATGTGCTTTAATTCCTCAAAAATATCAGCATCTAGTATAGGCGTTAAAACCTCAATTCTTCGGTCTAGGTTACGGGTCATCCAGTCTGCAGAACCAATATACATTAATTCATCGCCTTCATTTTCGAACAGGTAAATTCTGCCGTGTTCCAAATAGCGATCTACAATACTAGTGATGTAAACATTATCTTTCATACCCTCACTAAGATCATCATTGGCGGTCAAATAGCAACAGAATCCCCTAACGATCAGTCTTACTTCTACACCAGCATTAACGGCTCGGTACAATGCCCTGATCATATCAGAATCCTCAAGGCTGTTCATTTTTGCGGTAATGGCTGCTTTTTTGCCTTCTCGTGCAGTATTTATTTCGTTTTGAATTAGATTTAAAAATGTAATTCTGGTGGTAAAAGGAGAAACCAATAAACGTTTTAGCTTTGGAACTATTATTTTTCGCTCCAAAACCTGAAAAACCTGCCCTAAATCTTTGGTTATTTTTTTGTTGGCGGTGAATAGCCCGTGATCACAATATATTTTGGAAGTTTTAGCATTGAAATTACCAGTACCTATGTATGCGTATCGTTTTACTTTGTCATCTTCATTTCTGAAAACCATTGCAATTTTAGAATGTACTTTTACTTGAGGGATACTAAAAATGACTTTGGCTCCCTTTTCCTCAAAAATGCGTCCCCATTTTATATTATTTGCTTCGTCAAACCTAGCCTGGGCTTCTACAAATAAAGTGACCTCTTTATTATTATCCAATGCAGTTAAAATAGCATCTGCTAGCGTAGAGGTTTTTGCAATACGGTAGATAGTCATTTTTATAGTGGTGACCATAGGGTCTGTAGCTGCTGCGGTCAAGAAATCTTCCACTACCTTAAAATCTTGATATGGAAAATGTACCAATTGGTCTTTTGCAGCTATGCAATCAAAGATATTTTCGGTTGTAGATAAATTTGGATGTGATAAAGCTGGTTTATCCTGATATTGTAAATGTTCCGTTCCTTCCGGAAGTGGAAAAGAAAAGAAATCAGACAAATTATGATATGCTCCACCGGGTGATAAATCAACGGTTCCCAATTTAAAATCCCTCTTCAATGATTCTAGCAACCAATTGGGCATTGCTTCGTCATAAAGTAAACGCGTTGCTTGTCCGTATAAACGTTTATCTAGCGAATTATAGATTTTTTCGACTAATTCTACATCAGAATAGTCATCTTCTAAATAGAGTTCAGCATCCCTTGAAAGTTTAATAGAATAGCAGCCAACAATTTCTTTTTGAGGTATTAATTTTTGAATATTCAATCGAATGGCATCATCTAAATAGCAAAATTGGTGTCCGGCTCCAGGTAAACTTATAAATCTGTCTTGATCTTGGGTTGGTATCTCAACAATACTATATTCTTGATTAGGGTGAGCAACAGCTAAATAAAGGGCTCCATCGGTTAATTCTAAGTTTTCTTTGTGGACCGCACAAAATTCTTCTATACGTTCGTCAAATAACGATTTTAAGAATTGCTTTTGTTCGTTGGTAAAGTTAGAGAGGTTGCGAACATATATATGATGTGTTTCCAATTCAGCAAGTGTAGCTTTGATTACATTACCAAATTCAATTTGCTGCTCATTAATTGTTTTAAGTATATGCTGTAACGTGGTGTTGGCCTTGAACATTAATTTCTTGCGAAACTTTTTATCTAAATGCTTAATTTGACGCAACTGCGAAACACGAACTTTAAAATACTCATCTAAATTGGATGAAAAAATTGCTAGAAATTTAAGTCGCTCCAATAATGGCGTGTCGGTACTTTTTGCTTCAAGCAAAACACGTTCATTAAAATAAAGCCAATTTATGTCTCTATGCTTAAAGTTGTCTTTTTTCATGATAAGGTTTGCGTAAAAATAAGAAGTACAATATCAAAATATTGTAAAAGTATGTTAAGCCAATCGGTTCAAGCAAAATTCTATTAACCAATCAACCGATTCTGTAGGCGTAACTGAAAATTCTCCTGTTGATCTATTGGCTAAAATACAATTCATAGAAACCGCCTCATGACCTAAGAGTTGTGCCAAGGCATAGATACCTGAAGTTTCCATTTCTAGGTTGGTTAATTTAAGCTCTTTGAATTTGAAGGTCGATAACTTCTCCATTAATTCCATTTGGCTAGGCTTAATTCTTAATTGGCGTTGTTGTGGACCGTAGAACCCGGTATTTGTTGCCGTGAAACCTAATCGTATACGATTATCGCTAAACAATTTGCCAAGTTTTTCTGAGTAAGAGAGTACGTATGGTCTCGCTTTATAAGAATCCCAAGAGGTATGTGCGATAAATTCATCTTCTATATCTGGAAAGTTGATTTTATCATGCTCATAAAAGTGCAATAAGCCATCAAACCCAATAGAATATTTACTGATCAAAAAAGAATCTATGGGAATATCTGGTTGTATGGCACCCGTTGTACCGATTCTAATGATATTTAAAGAAGTATGTTTTTCTTTAAGCGTTCTAGATTGAAAATCTACATTTACTAGGGCGTCTAATTCGTTTAAAACGATATCGATATTGTCTGTACCGATACCTGTAGAAATAACTGAAATGCGTTTGCCGTTTAAATGTCCCGTATGGGTGTGAAACTCACGCTTTCCTTTCTTTACTTCAATAGTATCAAAATGTTGAGATACCTGATGAACCCTATCTGGGTCACCTACAGTAATGATAGTGTTTGCAATATCTTCTGGTAGTAAGTTAAGGTGGTAGATGCTGCCATCTTCGTTGATGACTAGCTCAGCAGGCTTTAGTTGCATGCTTATAATTTTAAGATTCGGTTAGTATTGGTATTGTAAAGGAAATTGTACTTTAAAGCACCCCCTAAATACACGTCGTTGTCTTGAATACAAGAATAATAGCTGGTTTGACCATCTAAAATCTCCTTTCCTTTTTTAGAAAGACGAACAGGGTTAAGACTTGTAATTAACGGTTTCAGCCTTGTTATTGCACGGTCATATTGTGTGTTAGAAAAACCGAGGTTACCCTGGTTTTTAAGTATAACATCCATGTATTCCGTTTTTGATTTTGGTTTCCTGTCAATTGCAAGTTGTAAAATGGTATTCTCCATTTCATTTAAACCGTTGTTGATGCTAGGGAAACGTTTTAAATGAGTCTTAACGGCATCACCTAGGTAATCAAATTGATAATTTTCAAAGTCCGTTAAGTTTTCTAAACGAATAGGATTGTTGCTGCAATATAATTGCCATACATAATCTGCGTACTCCGTATCATCTTGTGACAACACCTTTTTATTGTTATATAGCCCCATTAATTGTTGGTCAGAAAGTTCGTTAAGACTATATAATTTATCGGTATTGTCTTCTTTACCGCTACAGACCAATGATATTTGGGCGTATTTTCTGTGCGTTAACAACCAGCTAATTACAGCAAGCATGTTTACCTGACAAAAAAGATCATACTCGAACCAAAGCACGATGTGGTCTTGTTGTTTGTGGCTACATAAAGACCTGTATTCTTTTAGGGTCTTTTCTATGAACCAAGATTTAGAAACCTTATAATTTTTATGAAGGAACTCAAAACGAGCTTTCCAAAAAGATTCCGTACCCACATTAGGTAGCGTTTGTCCTTCGCATAGCATTTCGCGCCATGTAATGACATCGCCATCTATTTTCAAATTTTGAAGACGTTCGGTGAAAACATCGCCATTGGTTATGTGCAAGAGAGAACTCATACCAGGTTTGTTTTAGGTTGTTTGTTAGATTAAAAATAATACTAATAACAACGTTATAAAATTATTTAACAGAAAGCAAATAGAAATTTTAAGGTAGAATTTTTAGATATTTAACCACCTACTCGCTTCACAGAAAAGCCTTTATCTTTAAGTATTGCCATAATTTTATCCCTATAATCGCCCTGAATAATAATTTTATTATCCTTAAAACTGCCTCCTACACTAAGTTTGGTCTTCAATTCTTTGGCTAGTTTCTTAAAATCTTCATCGGCGCCGTTGTATCCTTCTAAAATTGTTATCGGTTTGCCTTTACGTTTTTCATACTTGCATATAATAGGGTCATCTTGAAGCCAAATAGGGTTATCCGTTAATTTTTCAACGGGAGTTTCCTCAGCCTCATGATCGGGAAATAAGTTCTTTAACTGGTCTTTAAGATCCATAATAATTACTTTTTAATTAACCCAAGATCTATTAATCTTTCATGCAAAAATTCGCCAGCTGTAATATCTTCGTACAGCTTGGGGTGGTCTTCGTCAATGCAGTTCTCCAGGCAATTTAAAGGCATCTCACTAACAGGGTGCATGAAAAATGGAACAGAATATCTAGATGTGCCCCATAGTTCTCTTGGCGGATTAACTACTTGATGTATGGTAGACAAAAGTTTGTTGTTTGTAAGGCGAGAAAGCATGTCGCCAACGTTGATCATTAATTGATCTGGTCTAGCAATGGCATCGACCCATTCTCCGTCATGGTTTTGTACCTGCAATCCTTTTCCATGCGCGCCCATCAATAGGGTTATAAGATTAATGTCTCCGTGCGCTGCGGCTCTTACTGCGTTTTTAGGTTCAGATGTAATTGGTGGATAATGTATAGGTCGCAAGATTGAATTTCCATTTTTAATGAAATCATCGAAATAAAATTCATCTAAATTTAAATGTAAAGCCAAAGCCCTTAACACGTATCTAGCGGTTTTCTCTAGTCTTTTGTAAGTTTCTTTTCCTACTTCGTTGAATTTTGGAAGTTCTTTTACTATGACGTTTGCAGGATATTCCTTTTCTAATTCATCATTATCTTCTACATATTGTCCAAAATGCCAAAACTCTTTTAAATCGCCTTCTTTTCTACCTTTAGCGTGCTCCTTACCAAATGAAGTATAACCGCGTTGCCCACCAATACCTTCTATTTCATATCCATCTTTTACATCACTAGGTAAATCAAAGAATTCCATAATTTCCGAATATAAGGTATCCACAAATTCCTCGGATAAAAAATGTCCGCTTAATGCTACGAATCCTATATCTTCAAATGCTTTTCCAATTTCATCAATAAACTTTTGTTTTCTTTTTGGGTCTTCCGAAAGAAAATCCGTCAAATCAACACTAGGTACTAAACTCATACTTTAAAAGATTTTACGTAAAATTAATAATTATTGTCCATTTATAAGCGTTGTTATAATCGATACTTGCTATAAGCATTTTTGTTACATTTATATTTTAATAGCATAAACTGACCAGATTAATGAATTACACCGATTTTAAAGTAGCTCAAGATATTAAGTTAACACTTTATAAATCAATGCTTAAACCTCGTATGATTGAGGAGAAAATGTTGATTTTGCTACGTCAAGGCAAGGTTTCTAAATGGTTTAGTGGCATTGGTCAAGAAGCAATTTCCATAGGTGTTACTTCTGCCTTAAGTAGTGAGGAATACATACTTCCCATGCACAGAAACCTCGGAGTCTTTACGACAAGAGAGATTCCGTTGTATAGATTATTCGCGCAATGGCAGGGAAAGGCAAGTGGATTCACCCAGGGGCGAGATCGTAGTTTTCATTTTGGCACACAAGATTTTAAGATTGTAGGGATGATATCACATTTAGGTCCGCAATTAGGGGTGGCAGATGGTATAGCACTTGCACATAAATTAAAAAAGGAAAAGAAGGTTACCGCTGTATTTACAGGGGAAGGAGGAACCAGCGAAGGAGATTTTCATGAAGCGCTGAATGTGGCCTCTGTGTGGGATTTACCTGTGCTTTTCTGTGTAGAGAATAATGGCTATGGATTATCAACTCCTGTAGAAGAGCAATTTCGTTGTAAAAATATTGCGGATAAAGGTGTCGCTTACGGAATGGAATCCCATATCATCGACGGTAATAATGTCCTAGAAGTTTTCTTTAAAGTCTCTCATTTGGTTAGGGATATGAGAATAAATCCAAGACCGGTGTTGTTAGAATTTAAAACTTTTCGCATGCGAGGGCATGAAGAAGCAAGCGGAACAAAATATGTACCTCAAGAGCTTTTAGATACTTGGGCAGAGAAAGATCCCTTAGAGAATTATACCCAATATCTTATTGACGAGAAGTTGTTGACTGAAGAAAGTATAGCCAATTACAAGGCAGATATTCAGGCTGAAATAGATGAACATCTAAGAATAGCCTTTAGTGAAGATACGATTACACCTAATGAAAGTAAAGAATTAAGTGAGGTATATCAAAAATTTGATTTAAAAGAAATTAGACCAAGTAGATTTGTAACCAATATTCGTCTAGTCGATGCTATTTCTGAAGGGTTGCGACAGTCTATGAAGAAATTTGACAATCTTGTCATCATGGGGCAAGACGTTGCAGAGTATGGTGGTGTATTTAAAATAACCGACGGTTTTGTAAATGACTTTGGCAAAGAGCGCGTACGTAATACACCCATCTGTGAGTCGGCAATTGTATCGGCAGCTATGGGATTATCCATTAACGGAATGAAGGCGGTTGTGGAGATGCAATTTGCAGATTTTGCAAGTAGCGGATTTAACTCTATAGTTAATTATTTAGCGAAGAGTCATTACCGTTGGGGCGAAAAAGCAGATGTTGTAATTAGAATGCCTTGTGGTGGTGGTGTTGCTGCCGGACCATTTCATTCACAAACTAATGAAGCGTGGTTCACTAAAACTCCCGGTCTAAAAGTAGTCTATCCTGCATTTCCTTATGATGCAAAAGGTTTGTTGACCACTGCAATCGAAGATCCGAACCCTGTTCTGTTTTTTGAGCACAAGACATTGTACAGAAGTATCTATCAAGAAGTCCCTGTAGATTACTATTCGTTACCATTAGGTAAGGCAAGTCTTTTAAAACAAGGTGATCAGGTTAGCATTGTAACCTATGGTGCTGGTGTGCATTGGGCATTAGAAACTTTGGAGAATAATCCAGAAATACGAGCAGACCTTTTAGATTTAAGAACCTTACAGCCTTTGGATACCAAGGCTATTTATGATTCAGTCGTAAGAACAGGAAAATTGATTATTCTTCAAGAAGATAGCTTGTTTGGTGGTATTGCCAGTGATATTTCTGCTATGGTAATGGAAAATTGCTTTGAGTATTTAGATGGACCCATTAAAAGAGTGGGTAGTTTGGAAACTCCTATTCCTTTTGATGCTAACTTAGAACAGCAATACCTTGCCAAGTCTAGATTTGAATCTGATTTGAAGGAACTGATTGCTTACTGATTGAGTCAACTAAGCACTTCATATTCTTATAGGTCGTAAACCGGTCAACAATTTTGTTGAAAGAGGTAATAAGTAGCATTGTTTAGAGGCATCTTTGCAGTGTTATTGGTCGAAAAATTAATATTTCATAGTCCAGTAAAATACATTAAACGTATAAAGATTAAACCTAAACAATTTTATTTATGAAAAAAATAATTTTACTTTTTGCAACGGTACTTCTGGCATTTTCATGTTCAGTGTCTAAAGACGCTAGAGCAAAACGCAACCTATTAAGCGGCACATGGGCATTGAACAATGTTTCTTTTGAAGGGAATACTGGAAATGTAAAAGCTGTATTATTCAATGATGTGGAAGATATATGCCTAGAAGGCAGTGAGTGGTTCTTTCGTGATAACAATAGTACGGGTCGATATACAATTGCCCCATCAACATTTTGTACCGGTGGAGATCGTTACATTAGATGGTCTGTTGTGGAGCGTGAAGAAAACTACACCAGTCAATTGCAGTTTAAATTTATAAATGCAAAAAATCAAGATATTTCTGGAGGTGCAGGTTACCGATTAAATATTGAAAACCTAACCGAAAATGCTATGACTTTAAAATCTAATGTCATGGTAGAAGGCGCTCCGGTAAATGTCGTTTACGAATTCAGTAAAAAATAAACCTACTTAAAATTTAAAATAAGCATATGAAAACAATGATATTACGTAGAACTAGTTACTTTCTTGCTCTTGCTTTGGTCATGAGCTGTAGTACAGTAAAAAACGCAAATAAAACACAAAAAGGAGCCGTCATCGGTGCATCGGGAGGAGCAGTTATCGGTGGGGTATTGGGTAACAATGTAGGTAGCGGAAATAATACCGCACTTGGTGCTATTTTAGGAGCCGCAATAGGTGGTGCTGCAGGTGGTTACATTGGTAATAGAATGGACCGCCAAGCAGAGCGCATTGAAGAAGAAATTCCTGGTGCGGAAGTAAAACGTGTTGGTGAAGGTATTAATGTTACTTTTAATGAAGATGCCGGTGTTTATTTTGATACCAACAAAAGTAATGTGCAAGGTACATCAGCAACTACTTTGAATAAATTGGTAAGTATATTCAAGGAATATCCAAAATCAAATATTTTGGTTGAAGGACATACGGATAGTGCCGGTGCAGATGAGTATAATTTAAACTTGTCAAAGCAAAGAGCCGAATCTGTAACGAACTATTTGGTCAGTCAAGGTATAGATGCAAGCCGTTTTGATACAAAATGGTATGGAGAAGCACAACCTGTTGGAGATAATACTACTACTGAGGGTAAAGCTAAAAATAGACGCGTAGAGTTGGCAATTGTTGCTAGTGAGTCTTTAAAACAAGAAGCACAAACACAAACTAACTAAGAAGCATAAATTTAGTATTGAGTTAAAATTAAAGCCCTGCATTTGCGGGGCTTTTTTGTTTTTGGTGTAACTTCCATGCAGTGAAAGAGCATGGCATACTAATTATTGGAGGTGGATTGGCAGGTTTGACTGCTGCTATTCATTTGGCTTTGGAAGGATTGAATGTCGCCGTTATTGAAATGCAGCAATATCCACATCATAAGGTTTGCGGTGAATATGTATCTAAAGAAATTGAACCGTATTTAAAACGATTAGGAGTTGACTTAAAGGCTAATGGGGCTAAGGATATTTCACAATTTCAAATAAGTACAGCAGACGGATATATTGCCGAGACCGATTTACCCTTGGGCGGATTTGGTATAAGTAGATATGCGCTTGACCAATTGTTATACTTAAGAGCACAGGAACTTGGTGTACGGTTTTATTTTGAAAAAGTGATTGAAACAGTTTTCAAAGAAAACATTTTTACCATCAGAACTAAGTTTGGATGCTATTCTTCTAAAATAGCCATAGGTGCATATGGTAAACGTTCTGTTATTGATAAAACTTTAAATAGAGACTTCAGTAAGAAAAAGCAATCTTGGTTAGCGGTTAAGGCACATTATGAACTTGAAGATTTTCAAGAAGATGTAGTGGCTTTACACAATTTTAATGGTGGTTATGGCGGACTATCAAAAACGGAAACCGGAGCGGTCAATTTTTGTTATCTAGTTAATTATGAAAGTTTTAAAGAATACAAGGATATTCAAAGTTTCAATACCGCTGTGGTTGCTGAAAACCCATATTTACAAGAGTTTCTGTCAAATGCAGCTCCTATTTTTGAGAAACCTATGACCATTGCTCAAATAGCCTTTGACGAAAAAGATAACGTGGTAGATCACATGCTAATGTGTGGCGATACGGCAGGGCTTATACATCCACTTTGTGGTAATGGTATGGCCATGGCTATTCATAGTGCAAAAATAGCTTCAGAGTTGATTTTAAAATATGTTAACGAATCTGGTTATAATCGCAATGAATTGGAAATAGATTATAAAAAGGCTTGGTCAAAAGCTTTTGGTAAACGTTTGTGGTTCGGTAGAAAATTACAGAGCATTTTAATGAATAAGAGATTAGTATCCATGGGAATTAAATCCGTCGGAAAATCGAAATCATTATTGAAGTTTATTATTTCTAAAACCCATGGAGAACTAATATCATAATGGTAGATTTTACGCAAAGAAGTAGTGAAGTGGAGATTATGGATACCTTTTCAGGTACCACTGATGAGTTGGAAACGATATTACAAGACATTAATAGGGTAAATAGGTTGCTTGGGGGCTATAGTATTACCTTAGATGCTGTATTTGAGTTACTTGAAAAGGAAGGTGAAGAATCGTATACGATTTTAGACATGGGTTGTGCGGAAGGAACTATGCTTAGAAAGCTAGCTGAACAAGCAAGAAAGCGGAATGTAGCCCTTAAATTGATTGGTGTAGATTTTAATGAACAGGGCTTACAATTAGCAAAGCAATATTCGGCGGATTACCCTGAGATTAGTTACATGAATACCGACATCTTAAGTGCTGATTTTTCTGGATGGGATGTTGATGTGGTAATGACGACTTTGACCTTGCATCATTTTTCGGATGAAGGCGTAATTAAGTTTGTGAATCGGTTCGTAGATATCGCAAAACTAGGGGTGGTCATAAATGATTTGGAGCGTAGTCCCATAGCCTATTATTTATTTAAAGCATTCAGTTTCTTTTTCATTAAAACGAAGATTGCAAAGAAAGACGGACTGTTATCCATCCGTAGGGCATTTAAAAAAGAAGAATTACAGCATTTTGCTACCCAGGTTACCAATGCATCTCATATCATTAAATGGAAATGGGCTTTTAGATATGTATGGATTTTAAAAAATAAATAGGTAGATTGAAGATTAAGAATAACTATGAATCATACAAGAATTGTTAGTGTTACCAAAGAACTGCCACCGTATTCTAGAGATACCAAGGATATTATACCGCTTGTAGAATTCTGGCTAAGCGGACAAGAGGAGCGTTTCTCTAGAAAGGTCGTAAAGATTTTTGAGGGTGCTGCTGTAGATAAGCGGTATTCTATTATGCCACCTGAAGACGTATTCATAACGACTTCCTTTGAAGATAAAAACAAAGTTTACAGTAAGCAAGCTAAGCGCATGGGTGCCAATGTACTCAGAAACGCATTAAAGAAAAGTGATTGGGATGCGTCTTCAGTCGATTATATTATTACGGTAAGTTGTACGGGCATTATGATTCCGTCCTTAGATGCCTATTTGATAAATGAATTGGGAATGCGGCAAGATGTGGTTAGGCTTCCTGTAACGGAGATGGGTTGCGCAGCTGGCGTATCGGGACTTATTTATGCCCATAACTTCTTAAAATCAAATCCTAGTAAGCGTATCGCATTAGTTTCTGTTGAGAGTCCCACAGCAACATTTCAGTTACAAGACTATTCAATGGCGAATATGGTGAGCGCCGCTATTTTCGGTGATGGGGCAGCCTGCGTGTTGTTGTCCTCTGAAGAAGATGCTGTAGGTCCCAAGATAATAGGAGAAGAAATGTATCATTTTAAGGATGCTACACAAATGATGGGATTTGATTTAACCAATCATGGTTTAAAAATGATTCTTGATCCGGCGGTACCAGAAACGATTTCTAATCATTTTGCCGATATCGTACATCCGTTTTTAGAAAAGTATGGAAGTGATATCAAAAAAGTGGACCATTTAATTTTTCATCCTGGCGGAAAAAAGATAGTACAAACAGTAGAATCGCTATTTGGTGCTTTAGGTAAAAATATTGATGATACCCGTGAGGTATTACGTCTTTATGGTAATATGAGCAGTGCTACTGTTTTGTACGTCTTAGAGCGTTTTTTAGAAAAAAACATAGCAGCAGGTGAGCAAGGTTTGATATTGAGTTTTGGTCCCGGTTTCTCGGCACAACGGGTATTGATAGAGTGGTAGTATAATCAAAGAACAATTATGAAAAATACCTATTGGGCTTTAATATTAGGAGGAAGTAGTGGACTTGGTCTGGCTACGGCAAAGAAATTAGCAAGTCACAGCTATCATATTATAATCATGCATCGTGATCGCCGTGCGGCAATGGATGAGATAGAAAAAGATTTTGATGAAATTCGCTCTTACGGAAATGAGTTGATAGCAATGAATGTAGATGTATTGAATGCCGATAAACGGGCAGCTATCATTTCAGATATGCAGCAACAGTTACCGGAAAGGCATCAGATAAAAGTGATGATACATAGTGTTGCAAAAGGAACGTTGAAGCCCATGTATTCAGAAAATAGACCAACTTTGGTCGATACCGATTTTAGAATCACTTTTGATGCTATGGCCTTGAGTTTGTACGATTGGACCAAAGCACTGGCAATGGCTGATTTGTTTGCTGATGATGCTCGCATTATATCATTTACAAGTGAGGGGAATACAAAAGCATTACCAAATTACAGTGCAGTTTCAGTGGCTAAAGTAGCCTTAGAGGCATTGACCAGAAGTATTGCTTTGGAGTTTGCGCCAATGGGTATAAAGGCAAATTGCATACAAGCAGGTATTACTATGACAAAGTCTTTATCTATGATTCCCGAGTACGAGAAAATAAAAGAAAATGCATTAAAAAGAAATCCGCAGAACAGACTGACTATGCCCGAAGACGTTGCAAATGCAGTGTATTTGTTAACTATGGATGAAGCAAAATGGATTACGGGAACCGTCATAAAAGTTGATGGCGGCGAAAGTTTGATGTAATTTTTATAGCTGATGAAAGAGTCTTATAATTGGATATTGAATCGTTTACCCTACACGGAACCATTTCTTTTTGTAAATGAGATTTTGCATGTAGATGCTAAAGGCGCTGAGGGTACTTATAGGTTTTCACCCGATGCAGATTTTTATAAAGGTCATTTCAAAAACAATCCTGTTACACCGGGAGTGATTTTAACCGAATGTTGTGCACAAATCGGTTTGGTATGTTTGGGTATATATCTATTAGGGAAAAAGTCTGAGATAGGGAATATGGCGATAGGTATGAGCAGCTCACAAATGGAATTTTTGCAACCTGTTTTTCCTGGTGAACGTGTTAAGGTGGTTTCGGAATTAGTCTACTTTAGATTTCAGAAAATAAAATGTGAAGTAAAAATGTATAATGAAGACGATAAACTGGTCTGTAAAGGAGTTTTAGCGGGCATGATAGGTATAGCAAATGAATAGACGCGTTGTAATTACGGGGTTGGGCGTATGTGCACCAAACGGAGTAGGACTTACTGATTTTACAACTGCTTTGCTAGATGGTAAAAGCGGATTACGGCATCAACCCAATTTAGAGAAGCTTGGTTTTGGTTGTCAAGTAGCGGGAGAACCTTTGGTAAAAGATAAGCTTATAGATAATTACTTTACGCCTTTAGAGCGCAGAGGGCTGAATGCAACGGGAATCGTGTATGGTGTAATCGCTGGAATGGATGCTTGGAAAGATGCCGGTTTAGAGAAAAATACAACAGATGAGTCAAGTTGGGACCGCGGAATCATTTTTGGAACGAGCATTTTAGGCGTCGATAAATTTAGGGAAGCCATTCATTTAATTGATGAGGGCAATGTACGTAGGCTTGGCAGTACTTCGGTAACACAGACTATGGCAAGCGGCATAAGTGCCTATTTAGGTGGTTTGTTAGGTTGCGGAAATCAAGTTACCACGAACTCCGCAGCATGTACCACGGGTACCGAGGGTATACTAATGGCTTATGACCGAATTAGTCAAGGGAAAGCTGAAATTATGTTGACAGGTAGTTGTAGTGATAGTGGACCGTATGTATGGGGTGGTTTTGATGCGATGCGAATTTTACCTCGCGGATATAACGACAATCCAACCAAGGCAAGTAGACCTATGAGTGCAACAGCTGGCGGATTCATCCCTGGTAGTGGAGCAGGAGCATTGGTATTAGAGTCCGTGGAAAGCGCAGAAAAGCGCGGTGCCCATATCTATGCAGAGGTAATGGGAGGAGAAATCAATAGTGGCGGACAAATTGGGCAAGGGTCCATGACCGCACCAAATAGTATGGCGGTGCAACGTTGTATTAGAAATGCCATAATCCATTCAGGAATTGAAGCTTCTGATATAGATGTTATTAACGGTCATTTGACCGCAACATCTAAAGACGGACTAGAAATAGAAAATTGGAGTAAAGCGTTAGGCAGAGCACATGAAGATTTTCCGTACATCAATTCATTTAAAGGTTCGGTGGGTCATTGTTTGGCTGCCGCTGGTAGTATTGAAAGTGTTGCTTCCATATTACAGTTTAAAGAGCAGGTAGTTTTTAAGAATGTGAACTGTGAAGATATTCATCCGGAGATTTCAAAGCTGATATCAGAATCTTGCATCCCACGGAAAACAAAAAAATATACTCCCAAAGTAATCGCAAAAGCTAGTTTTGGATTCGGGGATGTAAATGCTTGTGTTATATTTAAGGCATTTAATAAAGATTAATAAAAACATAATTATACCAAATAGTATTTTTAATTGAATTTATATATGTTTAAAGAAGAAAAATACCAAAAATTGAAAGAGATTATTAAAATCTATCTTCCCGAAGACGTTGCAATTACTGACATTGAACAGGAAAGTCACTTCATGAACGATTTAAACATCAACTCTGCAAATCTTGTCGATATTGTGCTCGATGTAGAAGATGCTTTCGACATCCGTCTAGAAAATGAAGACATGGAAAAAATGCAAACAGTAAATGATGCCATGGCAATTATCGACACCAAGCTATTGGAAAAATAAAACTTTTGAGTTCTTATGGAAATCTATGCTTTATCCTTAATTAGTACAGAGGCTAGTATACCTGCAACTAATGAAACTGAGATTACGGTCAATGAAACCCATTCAGGTAAATGTATATAATTGGAGAACAACATCTTCAACCCTACAAAAGCGAGAATGACTACCAAACTGTAGTTGATATACTTAAATTTCTCTAGCATTCTTGAAATTAAAAAGTACATAGAACGCAATCCTAAAATAGCCAATATATTAGAGGTAAATACGATAAAAGGATCTGCGGTAATGGCTAGAATTGCAGGTATGCTATCCAAGGCAAAAAGTATATCGGTAAGTTCAATAACAATAAGGGCTACAAATAGGGGAGTAGCAGCATTAAGTCCCATTCTTTTTACAAAGAAATCATGACCGTGCATAGTCGTAGTAACCGGGTATATTTTTTTTATCTGCTTAAATACAAAAGAGTCTTTCGGATCAAAATCATCGTCATCACCCTTTAACATATTAAATGCGGTATAAAGCAAGAATACCCCGAATACATAAATAATCCATTCAAACTTGGTAATAAGTGCCACACCAAAGAATATCATTAAAGCCCTAAAGACAATAGCACCTAAAATTCCCCAAAATAACACGCGGTGCTGGTATAATGGCGGAATCTTAAAAGAAGAAAATATCACTGCAATAACAAAAACGTTGTCTACACTAAGAGAAAGTTCAATAAGATACCCTGTAATATATTTTAATACAGCGTCGTTGGGAGTCAGTCCCGTTGGGTTGGCAACAATCCCAGCATCAAAAACCCAATAGATTATGCCGCTGAAAGCAAAAGCCACAGTTACGAAAATAGCGGTCCAGATTCCGGCTTCCTTAGACTTTATAACATGTTCATCCTTGTGAAAAACACCCAAATCCAAGGCAAGGAAAATAAGAACAAATGCAATAAAAGCGATCCAGACTATCATAGAATTTTTTTGAAGTTGCAAAGGTATTAAAAATTGACTTTAACAATTCCATTTCTTAAAAATGTTCAACTATTATAAATCAATATTTAAATATTTCTTTTTGGATGACAAATATCGAATAGATAAATATATTTCATTAATGTAATCCTGTAATAATTTAATCTTAAAAATTGAAGCTATAAATTGATGGTAGTACTGCTAAAATGTAGATATAAGCATTATTTTGTCAACTTTAAAGTAGACAACATAATACGTAAGTTTTTTCAACGTATTGATAATCAATAGGTTTTAAGCCCTAAAAATGTAATAAATGTATTCTGTCGGATAAAGGACATTTTTTACTCGATGAAGTGCAATTTTATTTTGAAATCAAGAGAAGTATAATTTTTTTGTCTTAAATTTAGGGTAGAACAAGCTATTAAAATGAAAAAACTAACCATTTTTTGTGGTTTTTTGCTATGCCTTATTTTGGGTTTGCAAAAAGCTCACGCACAAGATTCCTTAAAGTCAGATGCAAGGGTAAAACAACGGATGCTTTTGAATCAGTTTGAAACTGATTATGTATTAACTGCTTCTGAAAGAGTAGCTTTAAGGCAAAGTCGTTTGGCACATCAATACCGAATGAAAGAAATTCTAGATTCTATTGATATATCTGATGCAAGAAGAAGGCGTTTAATTCAAGAATTGAAAAAGAATCCATTCTCAGAACGGGTACAATCTGTAATTGCGAACCATACTGATTCGGAGGATAAGATGGAACAATAAAAAAAATGCAGTCTAATGAGACTGCATTTTTGCTTTTCTTTTTTCTAATTGTCTTTTTAAATCTTCAATAGAGGAAGCAATTGCTGCTTCAAAACTATCTGAAGACGACTGTGCAAATAGGCGAGGACCCGGAGCACTCAAACGTATGTTGCACACCATACCTGAATCTGGAGAAGAGGTGTTTTCTTTCTTAAAGAAAACATCTGATCTAACGATAAAATCGAATTTATCCAATAATTTCTCTAATTTCTCAGCAGCCATTATCTCTAATCGGTTGCTTGCTTTAACATCATCGTATTCAAAATTAATATTCATAGGCTAAAAGTTTAGTTTAAGGTACTCATTTCAACAATATATTACAATTAAAAAAAACTTAATATTAATCGTTGTAAAGGTTAAGTTTTATTAACCCTTTTGTTTTTAAAACGTTAGCTAAATGGCGTTTATTTTAAAGTAAAGTTAAACTTACGAAAACATGGTTTAAATATAATCCTATTTTCTTATCTTGAAGTAAATTCTTACAATTTTTTAAAATTGATTGCTATGGAGAATATAAAAGATAAATCTACCTGTTTAGGAAAAGTGGAACGTTGTAAAAATACTATCCACCATTTTAAAACTAGGGTAGAATCTTATTTATATGAACCAACTACAGTAGCATTATTTGAAACCAAAGCGTATTTAAAGAGTAGGATTTCGAAACTCTCTCAGGCGAATAAGTTACTTTTAGAATATTTGAAGTCCACAAATGAAATTTTACCTGAACAGTTTAAAATGGTGAATTATCATATTCGAGAAACTTCAGAACTAGAATTTGATTTTATGGAATATACCTTGAAATTCAGAAAACCAATGCAGGCAAAACAGTCCGTTTAAATACCTATTTCTTAGGTAATTGGTAAAAGATATAATTATTTCTCTATTACATGCTTGTTTATGTATCATTTTAAAATAATGTTACTAATTTAGACCTAGAACATTAATGAATTTGATATGAAAAGTTTTATGCGGCTAGCTATTTGCTGCACATTTTTCTGTACTACTTTGTCGTACGCCCAATCGAAAGATTCTACCACTACAAAGCCCAATGAAGAAGACGAAGGTCCGGTAATGTTTCAGTTCGAACCTAATTATGAAACTGCTGTAATGCTGCAAAGAGAGGCGTTAAAGCAAAAGATTAAAGGATTGGATACTTTAAATATATCTGACCGAAAGCGTCAACGTATGATCAAGGCATTATATAAAGAATCTAGAACTGTTGACTTTAAGAGATCGGTTTTGGTAAATACAGAATTTGAAGAAGAAGAATTTGAAGATTGAAATTTATCTTCTGGCATAGATTTCGTGGTGTAGAAAGAGAATGAACACATCGTATTTATGAAAACTCCACTTTTATTATTTAGCGTCTTTTTTATGTTATGCAGTTGCAAGTCGTCAAAAACGATTATTAGCGATTCACACCCTATTCATGCTTTAGTTTCATCGAAAAGTTTTGAATTTACGGCTACTTCTGCAAATCCGATGGTAACACAAGGTATGGCTGCAATTGCTAATGGCGGACTTGTTCCTCCTGGTAGTACTATTTCACGCATAGATTTAACAGGTACCGGTAATTTTTTAGAGATAGAAGGTGATAGTGTATCGGCTAATTTACCTTATTTTGGTGAGCGTCAATTTGGAGGTGGTTATGGCTCTGCTACAGGAATAGAGTTCAACGGACTTCGGGAGAATTATGTTCAAGAATTCAATACAGATAAGCAAAAGTATACCATCAGCTTTCAAATAAATAATTCATCAGACAGGTATATGGTGTATGTAGATATCTTTCCCAATTTGTCTTGTGTAATTTCTGTGAATATGGCAAATAGAAATTCGATTCAGTATAACGGTAGTGTAAATGCTATTGATAAAGGGCAATAACCTGTTTAAAACTAGTAATTTACCCGTATTTTTCCTCCAATAATGTTAAGAAGCGCCTAAAAACGGAAGGTTTTACTATAATCTTCGTTATTCCCTATTAAGAACAATACCTTTGTACTTCAATTTTGTTAAATAGTAGAATTCAATAGTATGAGTAAAGTAAAAGCAGATAGTCAAGTAAAAGTACATTACACGGGTAAACTAAGTAATGGTCAAACATTTGACAGTTCAGTAGGTAGAGAGCCATTAGATGTAAAATTAGGACAAGGTAGCTTAATACCAGGTTTTGAAAAAGGATTGCTTGATATGGAGGTTAATGATAAGAAAACTATCGTTATCGCTAAAGAAGATGCATACGGTGAAAAGCAAAAAGAGCTTTTTCAAACAGTTCAAAAATCTGATTTACCAGCAGATATGGAACCAAAAGTAGATATGGCACTTATGGCAACAAATGCAGATGGTAGCGAAAGACAATTACGTGTTGCGGAAGTAAACGAAAATGACATCGTTGTAGATGCAAATCATCCATTGGCAGGTGAAGATTTAACCTTTGAATTAGAATTGGTTGAAGTTCAATAAAACGTATTGCACATTATAAGAAAAACCGCCTACAAGGCGGTTTTTTTGTTTCTAAGCCTATAGGTTTCATAGTGCTAAATGGTATATTTGAATATGCATTTAAGAACACTGATATTCCTTATTACCGCGATTGTGATTATAGGTTGTAAAGAGAAAAAAATCACGAAGCCCCAACCTGAAAAAAAGGAAACCATTTCAGAAAAAGTGGCTACTTCTACTTATGAAGATATAGAGGGTAACCCTATAGAATTAAGCGATTACAAGGGTAAGCGAGTTTTGCTAAATTATTGGGCTACATGGTGTAGGCCATGTATAGAAGAAATGCCGGAAATGGAAAAAGCCCAAACCATATTAGCTAATGAAAATTATGTTTTTCTATTTGCGTCTGATCAGTCCATAGAAAAGATCGTGAAGTTTAAAGAGTCACGCGGATTTCAGTTAGAATTTATAAAATTTAATGGTGTGTATGCAGAAGAAAATGTAAGTGCCCTTCCAGCAACATTTATATATAATAAGTTAGGGGAGAAGGTATTGCGTTTTGATGGCGGATTGAAATGGGATAGTCCAGAAATGATTGAAAAACTTAGAGCAGTACAGTAATGCGATTAAATATTAGTTCCGTAGTTCTTTTTGTAGTAGCTAGCTTGCTTATGGGTTGCAAGGAAGAATCAAAAATACCAAAGGCAGAAGTGCCGGTAGCTGTAGTGCAAGAAATAAAATCTCCCGCTTCGGCATCAAGTGCATTGCCACACCTAATGTCCAATAAAGATGTAGCATTACTTTCATGGGTAGAAACTTCCAATGATACTATTTCTACCATGCGATTTTCAGAATTGATTGATGGCGAGTGGCAAGAAGCACAAAATGTACTGAGTGATACAGATTGGTTCGTAAATTGGGCAGATTACCCTATGATTACCGAAAACAACGGTTATTTATGGTCTCACATATTAAAAAAATCTACTGAAGGCACCTATTCATATGATATAAAGATAAACGTGAAGCCTAAAGGTGCAACTGTTTGGAAAACAGACATGCCTTTACATACAGATGGTACACCTACGGAGCATGGATTTGTAAGCATCGTGCCATATTACAATAACTTTTTTGTGAATTGGTTAGATGGTAGAAATACCGAAGAAAATAAAGCAGGGGAGCGAGGAGCTATGACACTTAGAGCAGGTGTGGTTTCTGTAACGGGAGAACTATTGCAGGAATATGAATTGGATGCACGAACCTGCGATTGCTGCCAGACAACTTCCGCAATAACCGATAATGGTCCTGTTGTAATCTATAGAGATCGCTCAGATAATGAAATTCGAGATATTAGTATTGTTCGTCAAGTGGAAGGGGAGTGGACTGCACCCAAGGTAATTCATAAAGATGATTGGCAGATAAAAGGCTGCCCGGTCAACGGACCTAAAGTAGATGCTTTGGGGAATAATTTGGTAGTAGCATGGTTTACCGGAGCATCAAAAAAACAAAAAGTACAAATTGCTTTTTCTTCGGATGGTGGAGCCGAATTTACAAAACCGGTCATAGTTGCGGAAGGCGCTATTATGGGTCGGGTAGATGTGTTATGGATGAATGAAGACCAAGCTGTTGTAAGTTGGATGGAAGCCAATGACAAAACCGCATTATTCATAGCTATGAATGTACATAAAGATGGCACAACTTCCAAGAAACAATTGATTACTGAAATGGCAGATTCCCGTAAATCTGGATTCCCTCAAATGGAAATGGTTGAAGAAACCCTCTATTTTGCGTGGACCGAGCAAGTGGGCTCAGTTACACAAGTACGTACAGCAAAGATGTCTATTGATGCGTTTTCGTTTAATTAACCGATAATAATTCAATGTCAAAAATTAAAACCGATCCACCAGGTATACCGCTGAAATCAAAACTACCATAACCTAAGTGAGCAGGTATCAGTAATACGCCGCTACCACCTTCGTTAAATAGTTGTATACCTTCTGTCCAACCTGCAATAACCTTATTAAGGTCAGTGTTAAAGCCGTTATTATTTTGGTCAAAAACAGTACCGTCCAAAAAGTAACCTTTATAGGCTACCGTAACATTTGCGGTTTCTGATGCAGGTTTAGGCCCATCCCCTAAATTCTCGATAATATAATGTAAGCCAGAGGCTGTAGTTTCAGAATTTAATTCATTTGCGGTCAAATATTCGTTAATTTCCTTCTCGTTTATTTCGGTATAATCAACGGGTTCCGTCGTTACAGGATCATTGTCGTTAGAAAGGCAAGAAACCATTGTAATGGCTATAAAAAGTAACGCAATATATTTCATGATAAGAATTTTGAAAAGTTAGTGTTATGAATGATGGTAAATGGAATTACAATCTTTTAAAGGATATAGATTAAGCGATAAAGGTATTTACAGAAAAGCGAACACTACAATTCTTGTATAGGTATTTTTGAAACTTTATGGCTTGAGATTGCGATTCAAATATAACAGCTTCCGTAATACTGTTCGCTAAAACAAGATGCCCAATAAGGTACTCAACGTAGTAAGTATTGTTTTCGGATAAGAGCACAAAGTTAGGTTTGGTCGTCACGTTTATTATTTTACGATACTAAAATAAAGCATTTATTTAAGTGATCCTAATTTTTTTAAAATTCCTTGTAAAATGGGGATTCTACTAGGGTTGGATCGGTAAGTTTTCTATATGATATGTAATACCCATTACCTCATATGCAGCTGGTATAAAAAAATAAAATTAAGATAGTTTTTAATTTTTGGCATTATAATTGCAATTTCACAAGTAATTATTAATATCAAATTATATTACATTTATGAGTACAGGAACAGTTAAATTCTTCAATGATGAAAAAGGCTATGGCTTTATTACGGAAGAAGGTTCAACGAACGATCATTTCGTTCACATTTCAGGATTAGTCGACGAGATTCGCGAAGGCGATGAAGTAGAATTCGAACTAACCCAAGGAAAAAAAGGTTTAAACGCAGTTAACGTTAGAGTTATAGAATAAACTTCAAAAAGTCCGTCAGCAATGACGGACTTTTTATTTGGTAAAAACCCAAATGCGGTGCTAGGCAGCCGTTTCTATTAAATGTCTACTATCTTTATAGATATCTCAAGGTAAGTGCAATCTTGTAACGCCTTGTTAACCAAATGTAATACCATTATTAACTATATATATTATAAACACTATGTTAGATCAATTAAAGCAAATGGCAATTCAAAAATTGCAAGAAACAATGAGCGCAAATTCTTTAAATTCTGAAGCAACTAGCGGAGCTGCTGAAGAGGGAGCATCTTCGCTGATCAACAGTCTTATGGAAAAAGTAAGTGCCGGCGATTTAAGTGCGGTAACAAGCTTATTTTCAAATGACGGTAATGCAACAGAAGACAGTGGCATCGTTCAAAATTTGAAAGGTAAACTAGCTGAAATACTAGAGAGCAAAGGTATGAATGCGGAAGAGGCACAAGCGGAAGCTAGTAATGTAGCACCAGGTTTAGTAGATAGCCTTAAAGAAAAGTTTGAATCGAATGAAGCTTCAGACGCTGCATTCAGTTTAGAAAGTCTTAGCGGTTTAGTTGGTGGCGATGCTGGCAGCTTACTTAATAAGGCGAAAGGACTTTTCTAAGAGTAATTACTTTTCTAATAGTACATATGAAACCGTACAGCAATGAGCGGTTTTTTTATTTAAAAACTTTATATGGTTTTTTGTGTATTAGGTCTAATTTTTGAGGAAAATTCATTTTTAAACACAATCAATTGTAATATGACACGTTAATTCAATAAAATAATTGGTTTATGAAAATTTCATTGAGTTCCCAAAAAGTAACTGTTTTATCCGAATTAGAAAGAAAAAGAAAATCGGTAGCGCAACTATTATTGAAAATGGAATCTTATTTATATGAACCACAGACCTCTAAAGGCTTTGAAAAAAAGGAAGATTTAAAAACTACGATACATCGTACAGCGAATAGCACCGATGCTTTACTTGAAATATTGAAAGAGAACGATATTTCTATTATGGAAAGTATGGATGATATAGAACGCCAAATAGAAGAATGTTATGATTTGGAATTAGAAGTAGCAAAGTATGTTTTAAACCGATAACATAAACCGTATAATATTTATGAAAACCGCTCAGAAATGAGCGGTTTTTTTGTGCCTATTTGTTGTGTGCTAATTATTTAAGATATAATAGGGTAGTGACAAGTATTTGAAATAGGGGAGTTGGTACACTAAAACGTGTATACAAAAGTTGTATATATAACCACAATTTTAAATGACCTTTTAATGGAGACGTTATTACCTATCTTAAAAACAGCTAATTACAGTAAAGACGAAAAACTACAGTTTAAAGAATTTTTATTTAATGACATTATAGCTCCTGTTGTGGTTTATGGTAAAGATAGCGGTAATGCCATAGTGTATGAAGGTGCTTCGGATGAGTCAGATTTATATAATAGATTTCCGGGAATTAAGAAAGAGGCGCTTACGAATTTAAAAGCAATAGATGTAGCATATCAAATAACAGATGCAGAGGGGTCAAAAATACTATTTGCCGAAGGTAATGAATACGCCAGTGAAAAGATATTGGATAAGGATTTCATGATTAAGATTGCGGCAGAGCTGAAGTGCGATACGCTGATGGTTGGTATTCCTTTTAAAGGTATGTTGATGGCTATAGATGCTAATTCAGAGATGCGTTTAAAGCTACCAGTGGTCGTAAAACAGTACTTTGATAATCCGCAGCAAGATCCTATTTCAGATAAGGTATTTTTGGTTCAAAATGGAGAAGTGGTTGCCATGGGAGGAGAGAAATTACCAGAAAATAAATCGGAAGATAATTTTGTTATTTCTGAGAATAAGGCGCAAAACTATGGTATTGAACTAAAAAGTAAGAATATAGAAGAACTGGTAACCGATATAAATACATCTTTTCAGCAGGTTATGCTTATGATATTGCAACGTAAATCTTTTGGCGGTGAAATAACCTTTAAATTAAGTAAGGCTATTGTTAAAGATGAAACTTTAATTAATAAATGCAATTCTATCATAGAGCAGATTGAGAAGAACGAAATGCTACAAACCATTTCTCAGGCATTGGCATCAAGTAAAGTACAGTTTAAGTTTTTGCATGATGGTATACTAATAGCTCCAACAGCGACGGCCATACCAAGTGAATCTAAGCCAATAAATGCACCAAAAGAAGTTGTCAAAGAAACCATTAAGAACATAGAACCAGTTGCTGTAAAGAAAAAAGCACCGGCGACGACCAAGAAATCTAAACCTTGGTGGAAATTTTGGGTAAGTAAAGAACAAGAAACTCCAGAAATGATTAAAGCTGCAGAAGAAAAAGCAAAACTAGATGAACTGAAATCTGGTACACAAAAAGATTTCGATAAGTCTGATCATAATAAGTTTATGCCTAAATAACTTAAGGTTTTGAATGTTGACAATTGCAATGAAATAAGTATACAATAGTGGAGTCTCAAAAAGTCTATTTTACATAATATAAATTATAGAACAATTATAGTAGTTTTGTGGATAGCGCATTTCCGCGCTATTTTACATAGTTACGTTATAAGGTCCGCAGGAGAATTATAACTAAGTAATTATGTAAAAACGAAACTACGGTAAGTTTAACTATATTCTAATTTAGGCAACTAAGTCAATCGTTTCATCTCGCCACCAAATAATATCAGCCACTGGCTAATCTTGTTTGTCACGAATTTAAAAGCAAGACTTTTAATTACATTTAAAATTTGAGTATTCGATAAAATGTACATCATATTTTTTTCTAAAGCATTCTCGGCAGCTTAAAAATCTCGTGAGATAATTTCTTAGCCCTTGCTAACCTCTCGTCATCATTGAATCTTTTCTTTAGGCACTTCTAATATTATGTAAAATAGAATTTAAAAATTGTAACCATTAAGTGTAATGTTTAACTTTTTTTATTGATACGGCAAAGTATACTTTGAGCGAGATGATGTAGCTGCGAAACAAACCTGACTGTCGGCAGTCAAGAAAATCAAGGCTTACAGTTTCGATAGTTATCGGAATTTAGAAACAACCTGCCTGCCGGCAGGCAGGTGTTCGGGTCAGTCGCTATATTCTAGAAAGCATTCTAACTCTTAAGACCGCTTTGAACTCTTTGAAACATTAAATTGGACAACAAACCTTAGTACCAGCCCTCTAGAATATGGCCGCTCCCCTCGCCTATTATTTAGCTAAAATTCTCTTAGGCCGGCCAAGACCAAGGTAATTTTAAAAATTTGAATCCAGAATTCACTATAAACCCTTACAATTCTACTATTTTATAATTAAAATCCCTTTCATGTATATAGGTATCATAGTTGCGTTGAATAAACTTTAACTCTCTTTCAATTCTTTTATGTTGATATAGAGTTTCTTGTCCTAAAGCTTTTTTAAGTTTTTCAAACCCTTTTTTTGTAATTACAACTAGCCAACCACTTCCCGTTTCCGAATGTAAGTTTCGACTATTATTGTATTCTTCTCCTGATTGCCAATGAACGGATTCAACTACCAACTGGTCATCTGCGTCCAACCATCTAAAACTCCCTTCAGAACTTAGTTTCAAACCCATAAATCTGGCTAAATCAGCGTTAAAAGCCAACCAATTCCTTTTGTTGTTAAAAGTCATTAACCAGTTATAATAACAAATACTACTTGTAGTATCCCCAAATTCATAATTCTCATAATAACATTTCTTTATACTTGAAAATATTAAATTAGAATCGACTTGATTGTCATATACATCAACGAAAGATTGACGATTTTCAGTTGTATACCCGTCACCCTGACCTTTAATCATGGTCGTTTCTGCAAGAACAATATAGTCCTCGGTAATTTCAAACTTTAATGTTTCATTTAAATATTCATCTGATATTTCATGAGCCCATTTTTTATCAGCAGATGGTGCGTAGTTGTCATTTTTTAATATCGATGATATAAACTGTGGCTTTTCATAAGGCGCTAGATAGTATAAGGCTTCATCAAAAATATTTGATATATATATCGCCAACTCTTTATCAATTTTTTTAAGCTCTACTAATTCCTTCAAGACAATCATCATCCCATTTATTACTGCTTGACTTCTTGGTCTTAAATATGTGGTTCTAACTCTAAATCTATTATCAAACAAATTTCTTAATTCTTCTTCCGATAAGTCTCTATACCACTCGGGGATAACATTATTTTTTGAATGTTGCACTACTCTTGTAGCTAAATTAATTAGCTCGTACTCTGTGCTTTCACTTATTAATTCTAGTTCTCCTCTATATATCCAAACATATTCAATTGGGTTTTCAGTTTCGGGCAAATAACCTCTTTTGTCAATTCTTTCAATTCTTTCTTCTTCACTTAGAATCAAACCGCCTTTCCCTTCCAATTTTAAGGTATAAGTCAAGGGTTCTTTCTTTGTTTTTAAATCAAATAAACTTTCTATGTCCATATCCATTCTTCTCAAAACTCTAATGGCTATATTGTGAATATCAAATCTTTCATGATTAAGCATCTTAGTTATCTCAGTTGAAAACTCTTTTAAGTACTCAACATCAATTAAACTAATACCTGCCACAAGTTTTATGAAAGTGTTGTAGTACTGTTTGACATATATTTTTTGCAACAATACTTTGATTAAATCTTTGTTGTCATGAAAGTTGTTTAGTAAAATTTCATTGATAAAATCATCAAACCTACATGGTATTTCCACTAAGAAAATAATAGTTTGATAAAGTAGTTCTTCTTTTGTTAAATCACCGTCTATTTTAGGAGTTCCTTCTGTTATATAATGAGATTTTAAAAGTTGGGTTCTATAGTTAATAATTTCATTGTGTATATCTTCAATCTCCACGTCATCGGACATAAGTTTAAATATAGAATCATACTTACCAATAATAGATTCATGGTCAATTTTAAAGTTTTCAGAAAAATCTTTTAGCGCTTTATTTTGAACAAATTCTTGGTCTTCAATTTTATGATATAGAGAGTACGCCTTAACCCTTAAACCATCATCATATACTTCTCCCCAGCTATTATAAGTAGCTTGACTTAATGCATTTTCTATTATTTGTTTTGTAGTATCAAAGTCTCTTTTATCATAAAAAAAATTCGCAATCTTAATCAAATCAGTACTATCGAATTTTTTTATTTCGAGTATTGATTTTAATTCTACCAAACTTAAATGTGGATATAGTTTTTCAATAACACTAATCCACCGAAAATAGCCATGCTCTTTCTCGCTCCTCATTGCTTCAACCAATTGATTATAATCTTTAAACGATTCAATTGCTTCATCTTTAGAATAAGTTGTCCCATCTTGAAGAGTTAAATGAGAACTTGTGTCTCGATTTTCTTTAATCATTAAATCATTCAATCCAGTTTCCGTTAAATCAAACTCATTGTTATTACAATATTTTATAAGCTTGCCCAAATAATCATTTTGATGTTCCAGAATTGCATAAACCTTAATATCCTTAACTATTTTTTTAATTTCTAAAATTGATAAATCAAGCTTTAATAAATTATTAAAAAAGCTATTTCTACTATGATGATTATTATCAAATGCGATGACTAATCTTATATATAAAGTAACTATCAGAGACCTCTTCTCTGGAAACTGCCTAAGAAAGTGTTCTAATAAGATTTCTATACCATCATTTAATTCGACAAGCCCTTCCATTAACAAATACTTGAACATTTCAAACCCATTGCCCTTTTTAAGTGAATAAGTGAAAATTTCTTTGGCTGGTGTATGTGAAGCTGAATTAACTTTTTGATAAATTGAATCTAACCTTTCTAAATAATATTTTAACTCATTAGAATCCACTTCCTCAAACTTCCCTAACCAATCGACTAGGTAATCGATTTGATTGTCTTTTTCTCCTCTAACATCGAGTGAAATTTCCATTAACTGACTTAAAATTTCTTTTCCTTCCTCAATTTTACCTAATAGCGACCATAATTTAATTTGATATACTCCTTTTTCAATTCTGTCCGTATTATACCCATCTTGGAAAATTGACTTGTCAAGCCTTTTTAAATGATTTATGCACCAATTATTATTCTTTTGACATTTAATAACCCAATCTATTACTTCTTGCTGTTTGCCCTCTCTCCAATACCTCTCATTTTTATTCCATTCAAGGGAAACTTCAGAAAGTATGTTATTTAATAATTCATCTGAAATTTTTGAAGAAAGTCTTAAGATAAGATTTATGATATCTGCTTTATTTTCATGAATTGAATATTCATATCCTCTATCTGTAACATGATTATGGAAATAATTGAATATTTGCTTTAGCCTATAAACGAATTCAATCGAAGCTTCCTTTTTTTCATGATGAATATAAGCGTATGATTTACCTAGTTCCGCATATTCATTGCAAAACGCTTTTAAATATCGACTTCTTAAATCTGGTATGAGAGTAATGGTATTAACCGAAAAATCTTGATGAATTATATAGTATAGCCTTGAATAATTGAAAACGTAATTGTATAAATTATAATGGTTAATTGAACTACCTATATCCTTGTTTATTGGTTCCGTTAATTTTTCAAAAACAATCTTTCCTTTCTCTAAATCTTTATTGATTAGTACGTGAAATAGGGCCAATCTAAGATTAATTATATTGCTATTGGTTACCTTCCATTTTGAAAGTTCGCTTTTACAGTACACATAAAAATCATCTTCATTTTTCAAATTCCAAACAATCTCAAAGTAGCAGAAGAATAAATCTCCACCGATACTTAGATTTTGAACAGAAAGGATAAGTTCCTTGAGACCTTCCCAATCATTCTCAGCAATTCTAAAATGTAAAATCTCATTAATGGATTCAGATAGAACATCTCTTCCTTCATCCGCAGGGTATTCTTTTACAACTTCAAAAAGTCTTAACTTTTCAACAATCTCCTCAACAGGGTTAAATAAACTTGAAGCTTTAGCCCAAGTACTAATCAAATCAATTTCGTCTATTTGATATACAGACTCTCTGGACATTTTTCTAGCCGATACTTCCTTAACGTTGTTTAATATATAAGTAGGTTCAGCTTTTTGAAAAATCTCTCTAGCTAATTCATTATAGCCTTTCTTATATAGTAATAAGCAATAATCTAATGCGACTTCTTTTTCTACAAATAACTCTACATTATTGTATATGAAAGAATTTGCTAAGTCTATCATTGATAGTTCATGATAGGTTTCATAATACAAACTTGGAGTAAAATTGTTAATTCTTTGTCTAAGTTCGTATTCCGATAGAGAACAAATTAGAAGAGATTTTATGTTTTTCGTAAAACCATTCGCTTGGGCTACGAGCTTAATGTCATCTTTAATATAATTAGTATTTCTATAGGCAAACCATTGTTCTCTAAAGTACTCCTGAGATACCATTTCGGCTATTAAATCAAACTTTTCAGCTTGAAACAAATGGTAAATAATGTTCCATTTGTATTCATCATCTATGTCTTTTATACCCTCATATATTTTTAGATGATACTGAGTATTTAAGCTATTATTGAATTCGGCTGAAAATATATCTTTGGCTGTTTCTTCAATAAGAAATTCTTTAAAGCTGTTATGAAAAAATTGCCATAAGTTTCCTTTTTTAAAGAAATAATGTTCGGCCATTCTTTTTGCTTCTTCGGCTTCTTCTCTTGAGAATGAGAAATTGGATAATAGTTTAATATCTATATAAGAATATCTAAATCTTGATAAGATTCCTAGCAGTTCAACAAACTTGGCATTTGATTTAATGCTACTCCAGAACACCCTATACTCATCATAAATATCTCCACTAAAAATATTTCCATCAATTATTTTTTCAAAATTCTGATATCCTTTACTTAAAACTTCTTCTATTGTATATCTCAGAAATAAAGGATGTCCTTTTGAATTAAAATAAAGCTTTTCTAACTGATTTTGATTTAGGGTTAAATCATATGATTTTGCAAGATTATCGACTTGTTCTTCAGATAGAGGTTTTATAGTAATTACTCTATCCCTATCCATTAAATCAAGTTTGATTCTTGGAGGAAGGTCATCTAATCTTTCTATCGTTCTTGTTCCAAGTATGAAATATATATTTTCAGGGATTTGTTCTGGTAAAGGAAGAATAGATATTAAACTTTTATTTATATTTTGTTCCCTTTCGATATGGTCTAATCCATCTATTAAAATAAATGTTTTTACACCGCTCCAAGAAATTTTCTCAAGCTCTTCCTTAAAATGTTTTTGAAGGTCTTCAATATCATTTGTCGGCAATCTATCCTGTAAGGAAACACCTTTTTCTCTAATTTGGACCAATAAATCTTTTAAAAACAGTTTCGCTTCTCCTCGAAAACCAGAACTATAGTTCATGTCTTTGTTTACATATGCGTAATATTTGAGAATTTTATGATTAGAGTTACTTATCCATTTTGTTAGCAAGGTTGATTTTCCAGAACCAGCGTTTCCAATTAGTGCAATATAACCTCTATCATCGATTTCAGTCAATTCATTTAGTTTCTCAAGGGTATCATTTATTGGTTGATAATGTATTTCATCAATAAAAAATGAATGTCTGAAATGGGTTTCATACCTATGCCCAAGTCCAAATTCGGTAAGTATTTTCTCCTTGGTTAATTTAACATTTCCATTACGCCCAATTATTTCAAATATAGATTTGGCAATTTTATCAATATCTATCTTCCTTTTATTCCATATGTAACTGTCTAAAATTTGCACATTATTTGTGTCATACTCAAAAATGAACTCAAAATCTTTGATGAATTGAATTAAGTCGCCCTCACTAGCTTCTGTTTTAGTTTTAAGCTCCTCAAAAACGGCCTTCCAAGCAAGTGGCAAATTATCAAGAGTATAATTTCCTGACTTTATTTTACTCCAAAAATTGGAAATAAATTTTTTAAATGTCGGTTTAGGATTCCCTCTATAAGAGCCTATTCTATCATTTTCAGATGGACTTTGCGATGTAACTAGTTTAGCATCAATTTTGTGATTGGGATATTGATTTTTTAGTTTTTTCCAACCTATAAATGAGCCCTCTAAGATGCTTTCAGTTTCAGAAGAAGTAAAGGATGAAAAAGAGAATTTTGATGAAGCAATATTTTTGACTTGATAAGCAATTATTTTATCCTCTAACCCTATCAAAACATCATCCAATTTACCTGCTTCACTACAAGCTAATTCAATCCATTCGATTTTGTTATTCAATAAATAATCATAGATATTAGTGGCGAATACTTCGTATTGCTTAAAATATCCTGCAATTGCTGCAACTTCACCTGAATTATCATCGCTCATTTTTCATTTCAGATTTAAAAATTAAGAAATGAAATATAAAGATTTTTAACAAGTAACCAATTACGAAAATCCGTTATATAAATAAAAATTATAGTAAGAAAACCATTCCACAGACATTGACCTCCCTCCTACCGTCGGTTCGCATAATAAGTATTCCATTACCTTTAGAGAAGAAAGTTTTTAGAAAGAAAAAAATCAATGAAGATTGTAACAACTTTGCCAGCGCTCCATCTCGCTTAAAAATATTAAGGTCTCCCAGACCTTCATATTTTATGCCGTAACCGAAGTTATAGTTACATAAAGCGGAACATTATAATTCAAAAAATGAATCATAATTTGTCGTGATATAAAATAGCGGTAAGTTATTGCGAATATTGAGCCAATTCAACAAACTGGCGCTATTCGATAGTAAAAATTATTACTTCTTAGAAGTTTGCTCTAAATAGGTGCTTTCAAAGATTTTATCAGCATTTGCAGCTTCAAAACCTTCTCTTCTGTGCTCCCTTTGAATATCATTCTTGTCTAAAGACTTAAATTCCGGTAGTATAGAACGCTCTGCGAATTCCACATAACTTCCTGAAATTTTCATTTTTTCGTTATGGGCAAAAGTCGCGTCTACCATTTCGGCTACCGAACTACTTTGACGTAATAAGCCATCATTACTGGTTTTTATAATTCCGCCAGATGAATTTAGGACAATTCCCAATCCTTTTAAAAATTCATTGAAAACCTCTAGGGAATTGTATGGAGAAGGCAAATCATGAACGCTAATAGTATAATGATTTAAATAATAGCGGTTGTAAATTACCCAAGCTGCATATTCACTTTCCTCCGATAGTTTTTGAAAATCAGCTAATGTTGGCAACTTCCATAAAGGCTTATAGAAAAAATCTCCAACAGCCTGGGTGTCGTCTAAATCAATGGCATCTATCGGGTCGGCGATGATGGTGTTGGTATATTCAGAAATGATACGTTGCGCTTGATTAGAAAGGTCCTCTACTCTTAACTCGCTAATAAAAATTCTAGGATATTCTGGACTTGGCGGTGCATACCAATAGGCATCTAATTTTTTAGCAGCAAAGTGATAGGAATCCATTTTAGAATATCCGTAGTGTAAAAATATCTTTTCAAAAGAAGAAATCCCCAAATTAGGAACACCAAGTGTACGAAACGCTATATGATCGTTTATAATCTCATTTTCGTTAGCGATCATATTGGCATCGATCATTGCATTGGTAATTTTTTCTACATCGGTTACACTTTTTTTATAGGGAAGAAACAAAGCTGTTAACACTTTATCTAAAGCAGTATTCTGTTCAAAATTCATAGTCCGCAGGTATTAAGATTTGATGGTAAGATTAGTTTAGCTATAATTATTGTACAAAGTTCTTGTCTATTTTAACAATAAACAATTAACATTGTATGTTTATTGATAAGTATGACTAATCAATTAGAATTTAGACACCTCCACTACTTTTTGGTATTGGCAGATACCTTACATTACCGAGAGGCGGCAGAGAAATTGTACATATCTCAATCTG
Source organism: Maribacter sp. R86514 (assembly GCF_044597005.1). Classification (NCBI taxonomy): domain Bacteria; kingdom Pseudomonadati; phylum Bacteroidota; class Flavobacteriia; order Flavobacteriales; family Flavobacteriaceae; genus Maribacter; species Maribacter sp. R86514. Next base: position 984,901 of record NZ_CP138999.1, read on the forward strand.
CCTTAAGCCAACAAATACAGCGTTTAGAATTTATTTTGGGGAAGAAATTATTTATACGCACCAATAGAAAGGTACGTTTAAGTGCTGAGGGAATTCTTTTTAAACAAGAAGCGGTGCTGATTCAAAATCAGGCTACGGTGTCTATGGAACGTTGGAAATCTGCGGTTTCTGGCAAACAAGGATTACTTAAAATAGGATTTGTAGGTTCCGCCATGCAAAAATACCTGCCTCCTATTATTAAAAAATTTACCGAGACGCACCCGAATATAGAATTTTACCTGAACGATCTAAGTAACACTGATCAGCTTTCCGCTTTGGAAGCAGGCAGCATTGATATTGGGTTCATACGCTCTAATATTGTTTCCCCTGCCATGGAAATTAAGTCGGTATTCAAAGAAAAATTCACCTTGGTTCTACCTAAAGAACATGCCATATCTAAAGCGAATTTTAAAGACGTTTCGCAATTATCAGAGGAGTCTTTTGTTCTGTTCCCAAATGAGAATAGTCAAATGTATTATGACCAAATTGTAGCGCTTTGCAATGACCATGGTTTTGCTCCTAAAATATCACATCGATCCATACATGCCCCTACTATTTTTAAATTGGTAGCAGGCGGTTTGGGTGTTTCTATAGTACCCAACTCTCTTAGAGATGACAAGAACGATAACATTAAATTTATTGAATTAAACAGTGTACCACAGGAAACCGAGCTATTTGCGGTTTGGAAGAAGGCAAATACAAATATAGCTCTGCCTTATTTTTTAAAGATTTTGTAATCTCGTTTTAAGTTGAAAAGTTATAAGTTTAATTAAAGAGAACTCCAGTTGATTCTACATGTTACTATAGAATCAAAATTTAATGAGAGTTTGATGGCGTTTCTAATAATACAATCTAAAATCCAACATTTTACAGACATTGTAATGTCTTTGGTGCAGCTCTTCTACGACCTCGAACATATCATCATCTTCTTTGAATAAGTTAAAGAATGCTTTATCAAGATTTGCACTGCTTACACCGTTACGAGCATTTCCGTAGCCAGAAACGGCCTTGGCGTTTGTAATATCTAAAAAGTACTGGGCTTCCTCTTCGTCAAAATCCAGGATTTTTGCATTTGAAAAATGCAGGATTTTGCCTTTTAAACGACCTTCAAAGATTTCTGCAATTTCTTGTAAGGTATAGTAGTAATCATTTAGACAGATACTATTTGCTTCGCCATGCATCACTAAATAAATAATCTCATAATCCTTAAAATTATGATCATCTAACACCAATGCGTTTAGACTATCTTCTAGTCCTTCTATGGTATCGCACGTTTTGTAGATACTTGCAATGCCATATTTCATGGCGAGCTGTTCCAAGCTTTGTTGTGCTTCGGTAAGTTGTTCGGTTTCTATATCATCGACACCTTCTAAACAGTAAATGAAATGGTCTTCATCTGTTAATTGTTCTTGGGGTAATTGTCTTCTTTTCTCTAACAAGCTTTTGTATTATTTGGGGTGTATGAAATACAAAATTACTGCAACTGTTTTATTCTTTTTAGCGTTTTTGGGATAAATATGGTTGGTAATAGGTAGTGCCTCCCTCCCATTGATAGTTATTGGGTTTTGTTAATGTAGCTAATTTTTGCTTCTAGATTTCAACTCACGAAAACCAAGTATCATCAAGACGACCATTAAAACTAAAAAATAAATAGTGGTAGCACTACTTTTAATAATTGAAAATATACTGGTGATGTTTACAGAAGTCTCTGTAACAGTTGGGTAGGCATTTAGCATGGTAATAATACCGATGTTTTCAAAATAATCCGCTATACCCGCAATTATGGGTAATAGACACAGATAAAGGAATTTAGGGCTCAATTTAGGTAGTTTGGTGAGGAAATAAGCCAGTATTGCAGCATAAGAAATAGCAAAGAGTAATGGGTACATCATATCTACAGGAATTTGTTTGATGAGATACGTTTGGCGACCGGTATCTCCTAATGTGTTGAAAAGAGTTTTTACAACCTCTAAATCATATCCTGTGGGCATCATATCCAATAATTGTAATCCGTTCGAGAATTCCATCGTTGCCGGAATGGTAACTAAAAGCATATACGCATAAACGATATTGGTGAGTAAAAAAAGGGCTAGAACCTTTATGCCTGAATGTTGTTTTTCTAACTGTTTTATAAGTCTTTCCATCTTGTTATATGCTATTTAATTAATTGTCTTGCGATGAATTATAAATAACCGGCATCTGCCCTATCCATTTATTCCAAAGCTTATTATCACCAATGAGACTAGCCATGAAATGAGCGACATTAATTCGGCTCACTTTACCAGCATTAAATATGGCGCTACGTGTAGGTGAAGGAAAAATTTCATAATCGCTAACCTGCTCTTCGTTTATTAATCCGTCTGGTCTTACAATAACCCATTCAATGGCTTTGTTGTTTTGACCAATTTGGGTTCTTAAATAATCTGCCGCCTTTTCATTATCTACATGAGGCGGAAGTAATAGGCGGAGCAGACCTATGACACATTTTTGTGCAAAAGAAATCCGTTCGTCCAAATCACGATTACGGTTTCCGGTCGTATTCATTAGAACAAACTTTGTAGTACGTTCTAATGTATTGGCTTGTATGGCATCGCATAGGCGTTTTGTAGCATCGGTAACCAATTTTCTGGGTTGGCCATAGATTCCCTTTCAGGTTAAATTATGCCCTAAACACGATGCTACAGCATCGCAATCTTTGACTATATTTTCCATTTCAGCATTGCTTAATGCTGCAATACTCGCAGTGATAATTTGAATATTGTCATTGTTCTTCCATGATTTCGGGAGCTTATGAGAAGAACGTACAATTACTTTGACGGAGTGCTGTTGCAAAAGAAGTTGTGCTACTAACTGACTACCCGTGGCGCCACTGGCGCCGACCACTAAAACTTTCATATTGATTGATTGATTGATTGATTGATTGAAGATTTGATTGATGATTTGATTGTAAGACGATGAAATACTAAAATTGTTACAGATTTTAGTCTGTATATGTTTAATTTTAAGTTAGTTATAAGGTTTTATAGTTGTTTTGCTTTACGTAATATTTTAACCACTCTACTATGTGTAATTTGTAGTAAATTCCAATGATAGCCCTCAAAATCGGTCGTGTTCATAAATTGAACCACTACGGCGTCAATATCCTTATGATATTCAGCCATACTTTGGTAGCCCGGTATTAATCCTCCATGATTAAATTCGTAGATAGATGCATATATTTTCATCTCTTTTTCATTAAGTAAACTGCCATCGTTTAAAGATTTCAAGAAGATTCCCACATCTTCGGCAGATGCAATCATAGAGCGATAATCGGTCGTTTTAATATCCTTTTCAACACCAACATAATAGCCGCTCATTAAATCATCCATATCTATTTCGTTCATAGAGCCGTAAGTATTATGAAGATTCAAGGGCACTAGTATGTTTTCCTTTATAAACTGAAAATTAGGCTTGCCGGTTACCTTTTCTACTAGCATGGAAAGCAATAGATAATTGGTATTGGAATAGGCATAGTCAGCATCAGGTGCAAAATCAGCAGGCTTACCCAAAATAAGAGCTAAAGCATCTTCACTAGATTTTGGCGGCTCGTTCCAGAAGTTTGGTGTATCGGTGAAATTAGGGATGCCGCTTCTGTGCTGTACCATCATTCTAACGGTGATCTTTTCTGCATTTTCAATTTGTTCAACAAGCTCAGGAAAGTAATCGGCAAGAGTTTTATCAAGCGATAAACGGTTGTCATGGACTAATTTGGTAATTGCTACGGCATCATATAATTTACTGATACTGGCAATTTTGAAAAGTGCTTTTGGGTTAACGGGAATTTTATTTTCAGTATTATGATAACCAGCGCCATAAAACGCAGGAGGTTTACCGGCTTCATCTACATATACAATGACTCCGTCAAATCCGTAACCTAAGGTTTGATCTACTTGCTCTTGTACCGTATTCGGTAAGGGTAAGATCCAAGCTTTCACTAAAATCCACGGTACAAACCATAAAGAAATGAAGGTACTGGCAAATAATATGATTCTGAATATTTGTTTTTTCTTACTGGTCTTTGGTTTGGTATGTTTCATGATGCTGTCCCATTGGTGTTTTGTATGATGTAAATATATTTTGATTCAGGATAAAAATGAATTGGGACTTACTGAACTGTAATTTATTGAGTGTGAATTGAGAGATTTACGTTTTTAATAAGTGATGCCTTAGTGAATGGTTTTTCTTATAAACTTATTATTCAATTGGTTACAGCATTAATTATTTTAAAAAGGTAGTCTCAGTTGAAATTAGTGCCCATAAAAAAAGCGGGATAATTATCCCGCTTCGTATATAAATAGAGCGTAATTATTAATCTTCTATAGACAGTTCAAAATCTAGAACGGTTTTATTAGCGGCATCAATTTGAACGTTATCTGCGGTTTGCATGATATAGCCATCCTTTTCGACTTCAACGGTATAAGATCCCGCATCTAATCCCATAAGCATATAACTGCCATCAACATCGGTAAAGGTAGTCGTATTTAGCGTATCTGCACTAAATAAGGCTATTTGAGCACCTTCAACACCTACGGGTGTTTCTTCTTGTAACTCGGTAACAAAACCTACAAGTGTTCCTGCAGTAGATAAATTACTTGCCTTGATCACCGGTTTAAAATTAAAGCCGGTAATGTTTCGAGTACCGCCTTTTGCTACAAAAGACCTACTAACATCGAAGTCCAATAAAAGATCAGATGTCAATCCGCCATTTACGGTTATACCAGGTTTAACAAAAACTTTGATTCCTGATTGTGATCCGCTTGGTACTTTTAAATCATAAATAGTACCATCTTTAAGTACCACATTTACACCTTCCACATAAACACGAATTAGGTCGTATGTACCAACAGGTACTTCTAGGTTGGCTAAATTTTCGGTAACACCATTGGTAAGCTCTAAAAGGTTTACTTGCACCTCGTCTTCCATAAGTACGATAAACCGGTTATCACCATCTGTTTCTACCGATGTACTTGTACTATCGATCATTTCCTCATCTAAATTTACATCACCTTTGTACCTGGCATCGATCTTGAATACGGTGACATTGGCTTCGGCTACCAAATCATGAGGAAAGGGCGCATCGGTCAATTTAACCGATAGCCTGCCATAATCAGAAGTTACGTCATTGTCATCTGAGCAACTCATTATTAGGGTACTGAAGGTAATAAATGCAATAACTAAAATGTTAGATTTTATAAATTTCATTTTTATCAATTTGTAGGTTTGTTTTAAAATTAGCGTACTCTATTAATTCAAACAACTAATAACGGCAGAATCTTGCCTGAAATTAAAGTTATTCGATGTATAGCATGTTTTTCGATATTTAAAGGTGTTGTAATACATATTATTAAAAATTTGATACTACTCTTGATTAAGTTTTTTGGGTAGTCAAATATCTAAAAATGTAGGTATCTATTTAGTCTAGCAATTTTTTTTAGCTGTAAAGCACAGGTTAGCTTTCAATTTCCTAACTTAGCCATGTAAACTTTAGGAGTAGCTATTTCATAGTTTGAGAAATATCCTTAGAACCTGATTTGATTAATATCAACGTAGGGAAAAGTTAACGGGTTCAATACCTGTACTTTCCATTTTTCAATTCATTTTTTAATGCACTCCGTTTACATCGTAAACACATCAAAGTAGCACTTTGCGCTTTGATAAAGCAATTTAAAAATGATAAACATCATCGTAAACGACACCCCTCGCCTCTTTAAGGCAACTATTACTTTACAAGAAATCATTAGTGAACTGGGTATTTCGGTAAACGGTATAGCCGTAGCCGTCAACGAAAATATCATTGTCAAAACAGTGTGGAACACGACTACGCTGCAACAAAATGATGAAGTTCTGGTCATTAGGGCTACCCAAGGTGGTTGATCAATCCTCGTATTTTAAGAAACAGCATAAAGAAATAAAAACCAAACAACACTATCGCCAAGATGAAAAATAAGGACACAGCACCAAAACAAGGTGGCATTACCCGTAAACCATTTCCAAATTCCAAAAAAATCTATGTGCCAGGTAAATTATATCCTGAGGTCAAAGTAGCCATGCGCGAAATTACCCTGACGGATACCATAGATTCAATGACCAAAAAGAAAACACCCAATGAACCGGTAACCGTATATGATACTTCTGGCCCCTATACCGATCCCAATATAGCTATAGATGTACATGCCGGTATAGAAAGGATACGGGAAAACTGGATAAGGGAAAGAGGTAATGTAGAAGAATTGGATACATTCTCATCTAAATACTGCAACGAGCGATTAAACGATAAAAGTTTAGATCACATGCGTTTTAAGTTGCTGAAGAAACCGTTACGGGCTAAAAAAGGAGAAAACGTTACCCAACTACACTATGCAAAAAAGGGAATCATTACCCCAGAAATGGAATATATTGCTATACGTGAAAATCAGCGTATAGATGAAATGACGCAAATAAGAAAACAGCATAAGGGCGAGCATTTCGGGGCATCTATTCCTGATAAAATTACACCCGAATTCGTACGAGAAGAAGTAGCTCGAGGTCGTGCCGTAATACCGTCTAATATTAACCACCCAGAGGCAGAACCTATGATTTTGGGGCGTAATTTTTTGGTAAAGATAAATGCCAATATCGGTAATTCTGCCGTAACCTCTTCTATTGAAGAAGAAGTAGAAAAAGCCGTATGGGCATGCCGTTGGGGCGCAGATAATATTATGGATCTATCAACGGGCGAGAATATTCATGAAACCCGTGAATGGATCATTCGCAACTCTCCCGTTCCCGTTGGTACCGTACCAATTTATCAGGCACTTGAAAAAGTAAACGGGGTTGCAGAAGATCTTACTTGGGAGATTTTTAAAGATACCTTAATAGAACAGGCAGAGCAAGGAGTAGATTACTTTACCATACATGCTGGGGTTTTGTTACGCTACGTGCCTATGACGGCCAAAAGAGTAACCGGTATCGTGTCCCGTGGTGGGTCAATTATGGCAAAATGGTGTTTGGCGCACCATAAAGAAAGTTTTTTATACACGCATTTTGAAGATATTTGCGAGATACTAAAACAATATGACGTTGCATTTTCTTTAGGAGACGGGCTACGCCCAGGTTCAGTGGCAGATGCCAATGATGAGGCACAGTTTGCAGAGTTGGAGACCTTAGGAGAATTGACCCAGATCGCTAGAAAGCACGAGGTTCAATGTTTCATTGAAGGTCCTGGGCACGTACCCATGCATATGATTAAAGAAAATATGGAAAAACAGATCGATGTCTGCGATGAAGCGCCATTTTACACATTAGGCCCTTTAACGACCGATATTGCACCGGGCTATGATCATATAACATCTGGTATAGGTGCCGCCATGATAGGTTGGTACGGCTGTGCCATGTTATGCTATGTAACGCCAAAAGAACACCTGGGGTTGCCTAACAAAGAAGATGTTCGTGTGGGTGTGGTAACGTATAAATTAGCTGCCCATGCCGCAGATTTGGCAAAGGGGCACCCCGGTTCTCAACATAGAGACAATGCATTGAGCAAAGCCCGTTTTGAGTTCAGGTGGGAAGATCAATTTAATTTGGGGCTAGATCCCGAACGCGCATGCGAATATCATGATGAAACCTTACCTGCCGCAGGTGCCAAAATAGCGCATTTTTGCTCTATGTGCGGACCAAAGTTCTGCTCCATGAAAATCTCTCAAGAAGTACGTGATTTTGCCGCTGCCAATGATATTGTAGATAACGAAGTAATACAAAAGGGTATGGACGAAAAATCAGAAGAGTTTAAACAAAAAGGTTCAGAAGTCTACCTGTAAATGCATAAGAAAGTTCCCACGCGAAAAAAGCGTGGGCAGGCTTTCCACTTCAATCTTTTGCAGAAAAAGCAAAAGGATTTTCATTGCAATCCTTAACTCAGAAAAAATGATCGTAGTAATAGCACCAGAAAAAGATATACCCAACGAGATAGCCATTTTACATGAACTGTTTCAGCAGGGCTTGAATTATTATCATTTGAGAAAACCCTTTAAAAACTATGAAGAACATTGCGATTATTTGAATGCGATTGATTCAAAATATCATGATAGAATCGTGGTGCACTTACATCATCAATTGATCAATGATTACAATCTCAAAGGTTTACATTTTCAAGAGCAAATGCGAATAGACCATATTGACAACCTTGGTCAGTATTTCAAAAGCTTAGATATGTACGGTAAAACCATAAGCTCTTCTTTTCACGATCCAAAAGTTTTAGAAGATTGCGAGTTTGAATTCGATTATCATTTACTGAGTCCCGTTTTTTCATCCATTTCTAAAAAAGGATACAAGGGTAAAGGGTTCGATGTTAACACTATTGATAAATTGATCGTTGGTATGGGCGGTATTGACAATGCAACGGTAAAACCAACGTTAGCGCTCGGTTATAAGGGCATCGGAGTGTTAGGCGGAGTGTGGAATATGGAAAAACCGGTAGAGAGCTTTGTGTCGCTGAAAAAGCACTATGATACTGCTGTTCAGGAGCAGAAGAAAGCATCCATCAGAAATAAAAATTATAAGTTATAGTTAAAAAATATGATACCAACCTTACATTATATCTCTCAAGGTAAAACACCACAAGAGCATTTAGAGCATATTCAAAAAGCCTGTACCTCTGGTATTGAATTGGTGCAATTACGACTAAAAAATCAGCCAGAAAGTGTAGTGTTGCGTACGGCACAAAAAGCAAGGGAAATAACCTCTAAATATCAAACACGATTAATTGTCAATGATTACTACAAAGTGGCGGCAGCGGTTAAAGCAGACGGAGTGCATTTGGGTAAAACCGATACTAGCCCTGTTACCGCCCGAAAAGAACTAGCGTCTTGGCAAATAATCGGTGGCACCGCCAATACGCTTGAAGATTGTGAAGCTTTAGTCGCAAAGAAAGTGGATTACATAGGTCTAGGTCCTTTTCGATTTACAGAGACCAAAAAAAATTTGAGTCCCGTCTTGGGCTTAAACGGTTACTTGACCATACTCGAAGAACTGAAAGCGCAAGTACCCGTTATTGCCATTGGCGGTATTCTTGCAGAAGATATTAATGAAATTATGAAAACAGGTGTACATGGCATTGCCATGTCTGGTGAGGTGACCCGTAATTTCAATAAGGTACCAGAGTTGAAAAAATTGATCAATGGAGGTCCGCTTGACGAGCAACGTTGGATATCCGAAGAAAAAAGAAAATAATATGTTACAGATAGCAGATAAAAAGTTTAGCTCCAGATTGTTTACGGGAACGGGAAAATTCAGTTCATCTAAGATAATGAAAGAAGCTTTGTTAACTTCTGAAAGTGAATTGGTTACGGTGGCTTTAAAACGAGTGGACGTTGAAGATGAGCAAGATGACATTTTACAGCATTTAAACCATTCACATATTAATTTGTTACCGAATACATCGGGAGTGCGTACGGCAAAAGAAGCGGTATTTGCAGCGCAGTTATCTCGTGAGGCTCTTGAAACCAATTGGGTGAAGTTAGAGATACATCCCGATCCAAAATACTTACTCCCCGACCCTATTGAAACGCTTAAAGCAGCAACAGAGTTGGTGAAGTTAGGTTTTGTGGTTATGCCATACATACATGCGGATCCCGTGTTGTGCAAACGTCTGGAAGAAGTGGGTGTTCAGTGCGTTATGCCTTTAGGTGCCCCTATAGGAAGTAATAAAGGATTGAAAACGCAAGATTTTCTAGAAATCATCATTGATCAAAGTAATGTTCCGGTAATTGTAGATGCCGGGATCGGGGCACCTTCGCACGCTGCATTTGCTATGGAAATGGGGGCAGATGCCGTTTTGGTCAATACGGCGATAGCGGTTTCCCAGAATCCTGTACAAATGGCAAAAGCATTTAAAATGGCAGTAGCCGCCGGTAGAATGGCATATGAAGCAAAGTTGGCTCCGGTAGTTCACAAAAAAGCAGCAGCCAGTAGTCCGTTAACCAGTTTTTTGAATTAAAGTAATATGGGCAGTTTTAAGGATATTTTCGATACTTATAATTGGGATCAAACCTTACAAAGTATTTTTTCTAAAACCGAGCACGATGTATTACGGGCTTTGGGAAATACGAAAAGAGATTTAGAGGATTTTAAAGCATTGATATCGCCCGCTGCAAAACCTTATTTGGAGCAAATGGCGCAATTGAGTCGCCAACTGACAAAAAAACGCTTTGGCAATATCATACAAATGTACTCACCCATGTATCTAAGTAACGAATGCCAGAACATTTGTACCTACTGCGGTTTTAGTATGACCAATAAAATTCCGCGTAGAACCTTGACCGACTCTGAAATTTTAAAAGAAGTAGCCTATATAAAATCTAAAGGCTATGACCATATTTTATTAGTGACAGGTGAGGCAAATAGAACAGTTGGTGTGGATTATATCGATAATGCCTTAAAACTGATTCGTTCGCAATTTGCCAATATAACCATAGAGGTGCAGCCTTTGCTACAAGATGAATATGAGCAATTGTTAGAAAGCGGACTCTATGCCGTATTGGTATATCAAGAAACCTATCATAGGGATGAGTATAAAAAACACCACCCAAAAGGCAAGAAATCTAATTTTGATTTTCGATTGGATACTCCAGACCGATTGGGTAAAGCCGGAATTCACAAAATTGGATTAGGGGCTTTATTTGGCTTGGAAGATTGGCGAGCCGACAGCTTTTTTACTGCCTTACACTTAAAGTATTTGCAGAAAACGTATTGGAAAACCAAGTACTCCATTTCTTTTCCAAGATTACGACCACATTCCGGTGGATTGGAACCGAAGGTTGAAATGACCGATCCCGATCTTGTGCAACTCATCTGTGCCTTTAGATTATTGGATGAAGATGTAGAATTATCCATTTCTACCCGCGAAAGCGAAATTTTTAGAAATAATATTGTCAATTTAGGAATCACCTCAATTAGCGCGGAATCTAAAACCAATCCCGGTGGGTATGCCGTAGCGCCCGAATCTTTAGAACAGTTTGAAATATCCGATGAAAGACCTACGGAAGAAATCACCGCTATGCTAAAGTCGCAAGGACTTGATGTGGTCTGGAAAGATTGGGCTAATAATTGGGAATAACGCAACGCTAAATGCTAAGAAATAGTGATAACCACGAATTAACTGTTTTTATTGAGCCTTTTTTTAAGCTTTATTATTTAAACAAACCTTCTAAGTTTTCCAGTACACCGAGAGCTGCACTTTCTCCCGCCAACATTGCCGCATTTAACGAACCGTTTAATTGAACGTCTCCCGCTAAATAAATGGTTTCCGTTAAGCGTGTTTCAGACGGTGAAATCTTATAGTTCAACTCACCTAATTTTGGTAGTGACTTAGGTATACGATAGTGTTTTATAAACCTAGAAGAGGTAATACCACATAAATCTTTTAATTCTTTTTGTACCTGATCTATTAAAGCTTTACCAGATAAACCTTGATTATCAACAACCGTAACAGAAAGTAATTCTTTATCTGTATTTGTAGTTGTTTCAAGACTAGTATGATAAAAGATGTTATTAATGACAGCACTTTTATTGGCAATCAAACCAATTAAAGGCTTTTTAATCGTTCTATTTTCTGTTTCAAAATACAGTGTATCACTGCTCTGCCATTCAATGGCTTGATTCTTTAAATTTTGAATCAAGTTACTTGCTTCTGTGGCGACAATGATAAAATCACTTTCTATTTCTTCTCCGTTGCCAAGTTTAATTTTGTCATCGCTAATAGAAGATACAGAGGTATTATATTTAATAACCGTATTTTTTAAATGATGGAGTAGTTGTTTAGGAATTTCTTCCATCCCTCCTTTTGGTACTGCAGCATCACCTTCACCGAACATTTTATATACAAACTCGAACATTCTACTAGAAGTTTCTAGCTCGTCTTCTAGAAAAATTCCGCTAAAAAAAGGAGTAAAGAAATTATCTATTATTTTAGAAGAGAAACCTTTATCGGTCAAATAAGACAATGTCGTTTGCGCTTCACCTGAAAAAATTTCTTGGATGGATTTTTTCTTTAGGTTGGTATTTAACTTAAGAATTTGAAACTTATCTGAAACAGTACCTACGCTAGCTAACAGCGTTAAAAATAATAAAGATGCATCTCTAAGCGGATCACCGATTATTTCTTGTTTTTTATTTTTAAAAATGGATGCTCCAGGCAAGAAATTCTGCAGTTCTAAAGATTCATAGTCAAGATATTTTTGAGCAGCCGGATATGCGGTCAATAATACTTGAAAGCCGTGGTCTAACTGATACCCGTTTACAATATCTGTTTTAACTCTACCGCCTACCCTATCGCTAGCTTCAATTATTACAGGAAAATATCCGTTTTGTTCAAGCACAGTTGCTGCCGTTAAGCCACTAATTCCGGCACCTACAATATGTATTTTATAATCCTGTTTATTCATTTTACAATTTTGTTTAACTAATATTGTATAAATATAAACAAAATTTGTATTTTTGAAATAGGGTTGATAATGACCTTTACTACAAAACTACTTTAAAATGAATTATTTAATTATTGTTTGTCAAATAATAGTTGGTCTTAGCATATTGAACGTTTGGCTGATACAGAATAAAAAAGAAACCAAATGGCGTGGTGGAAATGCAAAAACGATTATAGAGGAATTTAAGGTCTACGGTCTTTCGGAAATGATGTGTTATGTTGTTGGTTTTTTAAAAGTAACGTTAGCGATTTTACTTTTAATAGGTATTTGGGTGCCTGTATTGACACAACCGGCAGCGTTGGGTTTGGCAGCTTTACTGTTAGGTTCTATTGTAATGCATTTTAAAATTAAAGACCCTTTGTTTAAATCTTTTCCTGCAGCTTTATTTTTGACATTATGTTTGGTAATTGCTTTTGTATAAAGACTAAAAATTGAGCTGATTATAATAGCTTACCGAAATAAATACATTAATTAGTCCTAAGATGAATGAGGGTAGTGATTCTGCTATGCTGTCCTTGATTTTAATTCTAACACCGAAGCCTAAAAACATAAGCAGTGCTAAACCAGATGCAGATACAAAAACCAATATTGGAGAAAAGAAATACCCCAATAAAAGTCCTGACCCTCCTAGTAGTTGAAGGTAACCAGTAAGCATGCGTTGGTTATTTAAACCAAATCTCGCAAACTCGTCTTTCATTTTCTGTGAGGTCAAACATTCAAAACCATAATATATAAAAGCAAAGCTGGATAAAAATACCGCAACATTAAGTATGATCATTGAGTGGATTTAAAATGACAACTATTATTGTTTTGATCTTATCTACGATAATTCTTCGATTTTCTTCATGATTTGATCTGCCTCAAAAGTCTTTTGGTCGCTCATTTTCCTATTTGTTGTAGATAAAGTATGGGCTTCTTTTAAGAGCTTTGCGTATTGGTCACGTAGCTTATCGATTTCAGACTTCTTTTTAAATATACCGAACATAATTTAATTTTAGTTTAAATTAATGGTTATAACCTTAACTAATATAAATATACTAAATGTTTAATTATTTTTAATTATTGTTGAACAATTAAGGTAAAATGTTCAATTTAAACCACCTTTGACTTCTAGACCTTAAACATTCTTCTAAAAATGCGTAGTAATAAAGTAAGGTTTGATTTTAAAATTCACTCTGATTAAAAACAAATACTATTGAGATAAATTGAATAAACAACAATCTCAATAGTAAAATGCGAGTGAACGATTTATATTTTTTCTTTTTTGAATAAAACCAAGGTTAACAAGAAACCCACAATCACCAGCATACCACCTACCCAAGGTGTTGCTTCAATACCCAAGCTCGATTCTACAACCATTCCGCCTACATAAGCGCCGATAGCAATACCGACGTTAAAAGCTGCAATGTTTAAGGCAGATGCTACATCTTCGGTTCCTGGCAAGTATTTCTCCGCCATTTTCACCACGTATAATTGCAATGCAGGTACGTTTGAAAAGGCTAGGATTCCCATAAAAAACAAGGTCACGATGGCAAAAATCTGACTAGAAGCGGTGAAGTATAACACAAACAATACGATGGCTTGTAAAGCAAACATGACCAATAAGGCTTTGCCTGGTTTGTTGTTAGAGACTTTACCACCTATGATATTCCCAATTGCGATGGCAATACCATAAATTAAAAGAAATACACTAGTCATATTTGAAGAGAAACCAGTTACTTCTTCTAATAGCGGAGTTAAGTAGGTAAAGGTGACAAAGGTACCACCATAACCAAATGCAGTAATGGCTAACACCAATAAAATAGACGGATTCTTAATCACTTTTAATTGGTCTATAAGTCGTAATGGAGCCGATTGTTTGATATTTTTAGGAACCAAAGCCAAACTAACTATTGCACCTACTAATCCTAATGAAGCAACACCAATAAAGGTTGCTCTCCACCCAAAATTCTGACCGATGTATGTTCCTAAAGGCACTCCGGTTACAATGGCTACCGTAAGACCGGCAAACATTATCGAAATTGCAGTTGCTCTTTTATCTTTAGGTACTAAACTCGCTGCAATGGTAGACCCGATAGAAAAGAATACACCGTGAGCAAAACCTGTTACAACTCTAGATAATAGCAACAACTCAAAACTTGGTGAGATAGCTGCTAAACCGTTACCAATTATAAATAGTAACATGATACCCATTAATAATTGTTTTCTTGGAATTTTACCTGTTAATGCAGTTAATATGGGTGCACCAATAGCAACACCAATGGCGTACAGACTTACTAATAATCCTGCTGATGTTAATGATGTGCCTAGGTCACTTGCAACGGTAGATAATAAACCTACAATTACAAATTCCGTTGTTCCTATGGCAAATGCACTTATGGTCAATGCCCATAATGCTGCTGGTAAACGCTTCTTTTTGGCTACCGTAGTATCTCTATGTATTGTTGATGTTTCCATAATTTCTAATTGTTTTTTGTTATTTAATGGCAACAGGGTTTATTTGTACTTGCGTAGAGCCTTCATATAAAGGGTGACCTAATACAAAAAGGAATTCCCAAGCTTTATCCTCAACCAACTCATCTACAAGAATATTTTCCAATACTTGTACACCGTATTCGGTTGCCATCATTTGATTTACAGGAAAAGAAAGTTCGCTGTTTTCGTGTGGTACTGCTTCAAAAGACCAGTTGTCTGCACCTGCTGCAACAATTCCTTTTTTACCTAAATAATGTGCAGCTTCCGTACCAATTCCAGGTCCGCCAGCTAAATAGCGTTTGTCATCTTTACCCATTAATTTGGTCCATCCTGTGTAAAACAAAACCACATCTCCTTTACGGATTTCAATGCCTTGTTTTTTGGCTACTTTTTCAATGTCTTCTACTGTAAAAACAGTGCCTTCTTTTACAATATCCTGATTGTAGTAAGAGCGCATATCTAAAACAATACTTCTAGTTACAATTGGAGGTAATTTTTCTAGCCCTAATTTTTTAACACCAGAAACGGTTAAAAAATCTTCAACTTTATGTCCGTTATAATGCACATTGTCTCTACCATAATGTGCCAATCCGTTTATTTGAGACCCAACACCTGTCCAACCAATCAATTGATCATCTACGTAGGTGAATTTATTAGAACCTGCAGCAGCAGTTTCTGGTTGCAACGTTTCTATATGAAAATATCTGTGGCGGAAAGCTGCAGTTTCTGCATTTACTACCATTCCTAAGCGGTATACTTTTCCTTTTTTAACCAATTTTACGGCATCCAAAACTGTTTCTTCATTTAAAAGATTAAGTGCACCAATTTCATCGTCTTCACCATAAGGTGACGTTGGTACTTGTTGCGCGTTTGTACTTAAAGCAGTAAAAAGTGTAGCTGCTAAGGCAATTGTTTTTAATGTATTTACTATTGTTTTCATTTTAATATGTTTTAAATTTCTTATACAAATTTCCGATTAATGCAGGGTGTGTGCGAGGATGTACATCACCATTTTAAAGTGATGTATGTCACATTTAATACTGCGCATACATCACTTTACTTTTAATTTTATTTAATCTTGAAGCTTCATTTTTAATACCAAATAAGGTGGTTTACTGGCATCTTTTCCTTCATTTAATAAAGGCAGATTATGAAGCTGATTTGCTACGATATACAAATAGTTTCCGTGTATGGCAACACCATCAGGCCAAGACAGGTCTTTTTTGGATTGCGCAATGGTTTTCATTCCAGAAGGCGTACTTTCTACAATGGCTGAATTTTCAACATCGGTTACATATACTTTTCCGTTTGCACCCACTTTAAATCCGTCAGATTTTGGTTTGTTGGCATAAAACTCGATGTACTTATTAAGGTCGCTATCTTGCTTGCTTTCATCCGCTAAAACAGCAGACGAAATGCGGTAAATCTTAGTATTTCCCATTGCACCATAGTAGATATACTTGTTTTCATCATCTATAGAAATTGGGTTTAATGGATATCTTGGCTGGATGGTAGTACCGTCTTTTCTTTTATGCGATACTAATCTACCGTGAATTTTTACTGGTTCATCAGCAGGCAAAAATGACGCATCCCCTTCCAGAACTCGTCTTATATAACCTGTTTCTAAGTTAATCACGACAAAAGCTGGTGCAATTGGCGGATTTAAGGCATCGGTCATATCTGCAATTACAGCAGTGTTATTTTTTACATCAATCACAAAATCTTGTAAAAAAGGTTTTGATGACAATACCGTATTCGGAATAGGAAACACCTTTGTTACGTTACCGGTAACTAAATCAAATCCAACTAATTTGGGGGCCTGATTTTGCTTTACGTTACCCATATCTAATACCCAGAGGATTCCATTTGCATCAGCTTGAATTCCGATGGTTGAATTGATACCTTTTATACTTCCATTTTCTGGTTTTACAATCCACTCTTTATCTCCGAACGGAATGGCTTCCCCACTTGGTAAAATTTCTTTCACCATATATTTTGAAGCGCTTAAGGCACTCATTGTTACAAATATTCTCCCGTCATTAGACACTGTTATATTCCCTGGTCTAGATTCTGGAAATATTGCTATAGTTTCTAATTGTGCTTGTGCTAATAGTGTAAAATTCATTACAAATGCGAACAAGACTGTTTTTATAATTGTTACTGTTTTCATCGTTATTATTTTTTTAAAATTGAATATGATTTACTTAGTTGCCAAAAAACTTTTTTTGCGTTGATGGGTCTACCCAAATAACATCGCTTGGATCTCTGGCTATTGCGTCAAAAACGAGTACGTCTAATGGACCTTCTAAAATTTTTCCGTTTCCGTGTGCTGTGCCTTTTCCCCAAAACAATAAGTCTCCTTTTCCTGCAACAACAGGACCTTTATCGGCTACATAAAATTCTGCTTTGCCATTTAAAATGTAGAGGTAAGCATCAGATTTTGCGTGGTAGTGCATAGGCACTTCGTCATATAACCGAAAGATTCTAACACCTGCGTGTTCACGGTCTAATAGTCTGATGTCTTTGATGATACCGTTGTGGTCTTTAGGAAGTAGTGTTACGTATTCATCAATATTGATAATACCGTAAGAGTTACCCATTAACGGTCTTTTGTCTTCTTGCGCATAAGCGTTAAAGCCTATGGCAATAACTGTAAATAATAGAAAAAGTGTTCTTGTAGTTTTCATAGTACATTGTATTTAATTGTTCGATACAAAATTCTATGAAAACAAAGGGGTGTGCGAGGACATACATCACGGATTTTTTGTGATGTATATCACTTTTGATTATGAAATAATTATTAATACTGAAGAATATAGCTGTCGAAATACTACACGTGTAATCAAAAGCAATTAGTTTTTGATAATTCTAGCTCCTATTTCTATTTATATATGGAAAAAACTCAAGGCAATTTATGTTTGATTTTTAGACTTTTCCAAATTAAATTTAGCCCATTGGTACACATCATTAATTGTTAATAGCAACAGTAAAAACAAAGTAAAAACTATAAAATTTTTATTTTGTTTTAAAATAGATAATACCCCCAAACCAATAAGTGTTATACTAACCAAAATTCTAGGTACATATACCAAGAAAGGTTTATCCTTGGAGACAAATAGTTGCACAGCACTTAGTGCGAAAATAAAAAAACCAACAGAACACATAACAATTTGACCGGGTAAAATATCATAGTGGACAGAATGACCACTGATGCTATGTAAGGAATACTCTAGAGCTATTCCTGCAAGTGCAACCGAGAGATAAACGAAAAATTGACCATAGCCAAATTCAAAAACTCTGGCGGCGTTTTTTGAGAGTTTAGAAGAATAGCCATAACCACAATCAAAATACAACCACCATAAACATAGTATAATTACAAATGAAACAATAAGAATATACCAATACTCTGATTGTATGACACTGTTAAAATTTGAAAAAATTGCCACTAAACATTCCCCTAGTAAAATAATTGTAAATAAGCCATGTCTTTCTATTACGTGATTTGAGTGTATAGGTATTTTACTTCTATTAACATACCAACCTAAAACCGGTCCTAATAATTCTGATAGAAAACCTATTATGATAAAAATAATTTGAAAGTGAGTAGATAAAAATAAAGAGGTGACTATAAGAACTGTACTGATTAAATATCCACCCAAAAAGAACTTGGCGTTGCCAAGGTACTTTTCAGCTTTACGAAGTACTCTACTCCATAAATAAATCAAAATTAGATTTATGGATAGATAATAAAGTATTGCGTTATAAAAATTACCTAATAGAATATTTTCAATTTCACTCGCTATACCTAGAACAGGAAAAATAAGTGTTAAATAAGATATACGATAGGGTACATCATCATTGTCATACATTGATGCATACCACGTAAACCGATTCCAAATCCAGAAAAACAAAAGAAATAAAAGCCCATAGTAAATTATGGTGTTGCCATTAAATCCTTCTGAAAATACTTCTCCTATTTGTGAAATACCAAGTACAAAGGCTAAATCGATAAAAAGCTCAATCCATGTAGCTTGTCTATGCTTTTCTTGGTCACTTCTAATTTTTATTGGTTTTATAAACAAGTTATTTTTCATCACTAACCCTATAATTAATTATTAAAACGACTTAAAGTCTCTCTAGATACACCTAAATAGGAAGCGATTAATTTTTTAGGAACGCGTTGTATTAATAATGGAAGCTTATTTAATAAGTACTCATACCTGCTTTCTGCGGTCATGGTAAGCAAAGACAAGATTCTTTGTTGCAGATTGATGTAACCGTGGTTTGATTTAATTCTGAAGAAGTTGGCAACTGCTGGTACTTCTAAGCAAATTTTCTCTCTGTTCTCTAAAGACAAACAAAAGAACTCAGAATCTTCAAGGCAATCTACAAAAATAGTACCTGGTTCTTGATGTTGAAAAGCGTAATGATCGCTCACCCAATAGTTTTCCATAGCAAATTGAAGAATGTGCTCTTTGCCTTTTTCGTCTATGGAATACGCTTTTACCAAGCCTTTGATAATCCAATATTCAAAGTCTACAGGTTGTTCTACTTGTATTAAGAATTGGTGCTTTTTAAGACTTTTAAATTCAAAGTGCGATTTAATAAGATTCCATTCGTCATCAGTTAAAGAAACGATTTCTTCAAAATGTTGTCTTAGTAACTGTAACTGGTCTTCCATAAAGCAAATTTATCTTTACTTAATTAAAAACGGAAATAAAGTTTGAATTATGGTTAATCAGCTTTTAGTTTGGAAATTACCAGACCTACATTCTTTTCTTCAAACTTGCCTAAAAACTTTAGAGCGTAAGTAACAATTTTAGATTTTGGGGCTTTTATGAATTCGCCAAGTCTTAACACGGTGTTGTCCATTTGATGAATAGCGTCATCTTGGTGACCATCGCCTAATCCCCAAAGTAGATTTGCATTAATCCATGATAATTCGCGGGCTTTGGCTAAACTAAAGTTAATGATTTCTTCATCGGTATTCTTTCCGGCGATGTCTAGTAAAAATAATAAAGGAGATACACGGCTAAGGCGGTCTTGCATTTCATTGACGATATTGCCAAGAATGGTATTTACCGTATTAAAGTCCTTTTCGATTTCCATTATTTCTTTGCCTAGCATTACAGCGCTTGCTGCTAATCCTAAATCAAGATTAATGTGGGTATTGATACCTAACATAATATGTTGTAAAATGGTCAATAGATCGTTTTTGGTATCAAATGCAAATTGCCAAGATTTACTGATCGGTTGGTTTGTTGTATAACCTTTGTAAGCATCTATATAGTAGTTGGCAAAGGCAACATCAAAAGTTTCCATACGGGCATTATCCTCAAAATTACCTAATTGAACTTCTTTTAATATTTCTGCAGTTACCCTTCGGTATAAAAAAGCGAAATACCCAATACGATCATTGTTGGCGATGGCATTATCTATGATTTCGTCTAATTGATGTAAGACTTCTTGTATGGTGGTCGGTCGGCTGATTTTCTAAAAATGAAATTTATGAATGCTATGTTTTAAATTACATTAAAAGTATTCATTTCTAATAGTTTAAATACTATAAAATAGATTTTTATAATTCCCTGATTTTTATGTTTCTAAACCAAGATTCAAAATACCAATTTTGAAATGCAATTTTACCTTGGGTTGCTTTACCGAAGCCAGGTGCATCTTTAAATTTTGAGTTGGCAACTTTATTTTTCCAAGCGGCGGAGTTTATTACTTCTTCGGCAGTTAGTATGCCATTGAGGTAAAACTGAATTTTACCATCTTGTTGAATAATTCGTGTGGTATTCCATTGCCCAACTGGGTTGGCTTCCACAGTATTTAATTGTGGCGCTAATCCCCAAATCGTTCCAGGTCTTTTTAAAGGAGTTTTGGTATCCATATGTTCAGGTTCCAATAACTGGTACTCAACACCAGTATTGTAAGTTGCTTTGTAATCAGGGGTTTCTTGCACATTGATAAATGCGCCACCGTTTCCTCTAAGTGCCATTTGCCAATCGAATTGCAACTCGTAGTTTTCATAAGCCTTATCGGTCACTAAATCTCCAAACAATTTACTTTCATCCGTAGCATTACAAAATATCATTCCGTCTCTAACTTCCCACGCCGAGAATTGTGTAGAATCTGGTTTATTGAAAAGATGCCAGCCTTCTAATGATTTACCATCAAAAAGTAAGCTCCAACCCTGTTCCTTTTCAATATCCAATAATTCATTGTGAGCCTTGTTTTTAGCTGCTATATCTTTAGAACGTTCAATTGTAAAATCTTTTTTCTTTTCAGTTTTACAAGAATTGAAAGCGAACAGCAAAATCAGTAAAGTATAAAGGGAATATTTGGTCATTGGTATATTCTAAAATTATGGGTTATTGAGTACCGATAGGTAATGTCTTAACTAAAGTAATGATTGCAAATTAAAATAATTTAATATTTAGACTTGAAAAGTATTGTAATTGTATGCTACAATTAAAAGTCATATGAAAATTGGCAGTTTTCCCTTTAACCACTAATTACTTAAGCATTACGTAGGGTAGTACATTGTTCATAATAATAGACTAATAATTTCTAGGTGCTTTTTAAGATTCATGTATACAACATTTCTCAGTGTTGCATTTACAAAATTGTCTATTGTACAGGTGTAATATGATTAACCCAACAGCAGGAATATAGATGACAGCTTCGGGTATATAAAATAACTCTAGTTTTTCATTTAGAATAATAATTGATAACATGATATAACTTAACCACATTAAAGGCTTTATTAATGTAAGCGTTGTATTTTTTGTGGACCACAAAATGGCAAAAAATGAAATTACCAAGAACAGGTAATCCATAAATTTCCACCATGTCGGCGGACTGTCACAACAAGCTGCTGAACCTGCTTGTGCTAAAAAAAGGAATGGGGTCGCTATGCAATGCACTAAACATAACGAGCTTGCAACAGTGCCAAGAAGGTCAGATTTTTGTTTAATTAATATCATTGAAGTTTTTGTTAATACAACTAAGTTGCAAATGTAGATATAATATTAGTTAATGCAACAAGGTTGCGTTATATTTGTTTTATGGGAGTAATTAGAAAGACTAAAGCAGTAGAAGTTTTACTTAATGAATTCAATACTAGTTCAGTAGCTATTTCTGCAAAAGCATTAATTGAACAGTTGGGTGATACCTTTAATAAAACCACTATTTACCGTGTTTTAGACAAGTTAGAAGATGATGGTATTCTACATTCTTTTTTAGGGAAAGAAGGCTTAAAGTGGTATGCAAAATGTAATGGTTGTACTTCCACTGAGCATAATGATGTGCATCCCCATTTTCAATGCCTTAGCTGTGGAAGGGTAGATTGTTTGACCTTTACCGTACCACTACCACAAATACCTAACAGAAAAATTGAAGTTACGCAGTTATTGATTCAGGGCAGATGTGAAGAGTGTTTTGTGTCATAAAAATGTAGATTCGATGGAAACTTCATAAAAATCTAAGATTGGGCTTTTATGACAAAATGTTCAGTGAAAAATCAGAGAGTTCGGTAGACTGGACAAAACACAATGTTAAATTTTATCAAGTAAGTCGTGAATTTAGCTGGCTTAAATTAATTTTTCCAACATTGCTAATAACATTGATGATTGCATTTTTTTAGTGGAATGAATTTAAAAAAGCTATAAAGGTAAGTTCGGGTTATTGATAACAATAGCCCGAATTTTAATTTATTCGACAATTGAAAATTAAATACTCAGACCCTTGTGTGGATATAGAAACTGTGTTTTTGATACAATGTTTAATAGGTTTATTTTGAGGTTGTTCGCTATTAATTATTGTGTTTCGAAGGGACGTAGGTTCTTCTAAAATTATCCATTTAATAGTATTCTTTACATCTTATTTTAACGTATACGGATACTTTTACACCTTTCAACAGAATTAATTTATATATCTGAAGCAATGGGGTACTTTTCGTCTTTCAAACCTCAAACTCAGAAAAATGAAACTTGAATTAGTAATTGTAGATGACTCCCATTTGTGGTTGTCATTAGCAGAAAAGCTTGCCAAAACGCATCCGTTGGTTGGTAAGGTTACAGTCTTTGAAGACTCATATGATGCCTGGGTGCATATACAGATAAATAAACCACAATTTGTTATTTCCGATATAGAAATGCCTGGAATGAACGGACTATCGTTCTTAGAAATGTTCAGTAATAGGTTGCCTTTTATTTCAACTTCTACTAAACAAGAATTTGAAGAAGTGGCACGAGAGCTTGGTTGTATAGATTTTATTAGCAAACCATTTACAAAAACAGATATACACCATGCTATAGATTCCGTTTACTATCATATGTACGGTAAAAAAGTTAGTTGAACTTGTAACTTTCTTGCCAATAATTAAACATGGCAATAGCATCTTATGGGCATAGATAATATTTAGATTGGTTATATTTACTTTTTTAGTAAATTCTTGTATCTCAAAACATACACATAACCATGACCCCCGATAAAGATATTTTTAGTACTAAACAAGGTAGATGGGACTTTGCAATTGCCATTGCCGTAATAGCCCTATTCTCTATTTTCATCTACATGTATATGTTTAATAATGAGAATGAAATGACAGAGGCTACTCCTGATTTGGAAACATCGAAAGAACAATTACCTGATTCATATCATTCAGAAGATCGAGAGTACGTATATAAAAATTCAGACACTTATATGCCGGTGACAATACCTGCAAAAGATGCAATTGATCCTAATAAGAAAATAGCGATCATTATTTCTGATACGACACTTACAGAGGCTGATTTAGTAGATGATAAAGTAGACTCTTACATTAAGCAAGAAATAGTAGATAAACCTAAAAATACATTGTCGACTGAATCTGTAAAAACAATGTTAGACACAGTAAATACTGGTTTTGGGTCAAAAGAAATTAAAGAACCGATTGTAGAAAAAGAAGATGTATTAACAGAGAGTTCAAAAACAGCATCAGTAGCCAATACAACTATAGAATTGAACTGTATGGCTATGGTGGGTGTTTTTAAAGATCAGAATAACATAGCTACAATTATTAAAAAACTAAAAGCTTTAGGGTACACACATGAACAAGGCGCATACCCAAAAGGTTTAACTTATATAAGCGTACCTGTTGATTGCTCGAACAAATCTAATAAGAAGCAACTTATATCAGAATTAAATAAAGCTTTCGGTATTGATTCTTGGGTTAAAAAGAGATAGGGTCTTATTCAAATAAAATATTTGGATAAAGGAAATTAAAAAAAGGCTAGAAGCAATTCTAGCCTTTTTTTAATAAGTAAAATTCTATTTATCTATGTAGAACCTTCGATCAATTCAAAGATTTTATTAAATACTTTCAACTAAAGGAAAATCTATTTCAACATCCGTTAGATTGTGAAAAGTATTTGTTACAGTAATAATACCTACTGCGATTACTAAATCAACCAAGTTCTCTTTGGTATAGCCAGCATCATAGAATGCGTTTAAACTTGTATTGCTCAATTTACCTCTATTGATTGCTATTTCTTTAGAAACTTTAGATAAGGCATTCAACTTCTTGTCCCAAGAAGCTTTACCATGTCTTAATTCTAAAATCTGATCATCATTAAGACCTTTCATCTTGCTAATTGCAGTGTGTGCAGATTGGCAATACCTGCAACCATTAACTTGGCTAATGGCCAGATCAACTACTTCTTTTTCAATAGCCGTTAAAGAAGTTTTAGCGTTTGAGAATTGTAAGTAGTCTTTTAGGGCATTATCTGAATGTGCCATAGCGGCATATATATTTGGTACAAATCCTAATCCCTTTTCAAGGTTATTGAAAATTTCCTTGTTCGCTTCACTTACATCTTCTTTTTTTAATATCGGAAATGTGCTCATTTTTATATTTTAAAATTAGAGATGTGTTAATTTCTACCTGCCATAACACCGCCATCAATATCCCAGATAGCACCTGTAACCCATGCAGTTTCATCAGATAATAAGAAGTGAATGGTTTTGGCGATTTCATGTGGTCTACCTACCCTGCCAATTGGGTGAAAAGCATTGAAACCCTGTAATGTTTCCTCAATTTTATCTTATTCTATGAAGGCACCGTATATTGGAGTAACTACTACTGCAGGAGATACTGCATTTACCCTAATATTAAATTCTGCCAACTCCATTGCTAAATGTTGAGTAAAGCTATGAAGACCAGCTTTAGCCATTGAATAAGCAGATGAAGGCGTAGCTTTAATGGCTTGTTTGGCCCACATAGATCCTATATTTACAATAGAACCACCTCCATTATCTTTCATTACATTGGCAGCGGCCTGGGTAATAAAAAAGAATGCTTTGTTGAAGTCATGATAGATGTTGTAATCTTGCTCGGTATGCTCTAAAAACGGTTTAGGACTAAAATAACCGGCAGCATTTAAAAGATATTTTAAATCAGGAGCGATTTCCTTAATAGAATTAGTAAATTCTTGAACAGCTGTAAGGTCACTAAGATCAAGAGCTACCGTTTTTATTGAACCAATAGAAGAAAGTTCTTTTTCAATACTTTCCAAATTTTTACCAGGTCTACCAACAACGATCAATTCTACATCGTCATTTATTAATAGTTTAGTGGTGGCTTTTCCCATTCCAGTAGTTCCTCCAATTATCAATGCTTGCTTTTTCATGATTTTTGTATTTTTTTTATTTGATACAAAGTTCATGAGATGTCATGGGTAAAAATGGTAATTAAGCGCAAACCTATGGTAAATTAGGGTAATGATGCCTGAAACTGCTTGGGTGTAAGTCCGTTTTCTTTTTTAAAATACTTTGTAAAATAGGTTGGTTGATCAAAGCCTATGGCATATGCAACCTCTTTAGCCGTAATCTTATGGTTTGCCAGCATTCTCTTGGCTTCTAAGATTTTTAGTTGACGAATAATGTTCGCTGGTGTATCTAACAGATATTTTTTACTTAATGAGGTTAAATTTTTAACATTGATATTGAGTTTGGTACAATACTCATCTAGGCTTAAAAAAGATTCCATATTTTCATAAATGAGTTGTTTAAATTGATATGCTGTATAGTGTTCCTTATCTGTATCTACACCAAAAGCATTTTGTTTTTTCTTTAATCGTTCAATTTGAAATAATAAAGTTTGAAAAAAAGAGAATACCTGTTCTTTGTGAAAATAATTTTTGGTCTTTAATTCTATGTCTATAGCAGAGGAAAGCATAGTAAGCTTTTTGACATCTACAGCGGACAAGGTGACAAACGGATTTCCAATTTCATTAAATATGGAATAAGAAAACCGTTTCATTAAATCAGTATTGAAACGTTCTATGAAATAATCATTAAAATGGTATAGCTGTCCCTTGTTTGGTGAATCTGGACAGAAATAGTGTACTTGATTTTTATTAATAAAGAACAAGGTATTCTCTTTATGTTCTACTACTTGATAATCAATATAGTGTCTGCCTTTTTCTTTAAACCAGATAATTTGATAAAAGCTGTGATTATGTGGTTTTGAACTTGGTGTACTATGTTTTTGAAAATAAGCTTCTGCATCAAGAAAATCGAAATGTAATTTCGAATAATCATCTTTGTGCAAGTGGTATTTTTTAATATTCTCCAAATCAATAATAAAATTATATTCGTGCACCTTTTAAGACGTATTTATAAATAGAAACTTTCAAATAAATTATGGTAAGTGGCATGTATTAATAATCGATTTCATTAAAAGCTTCGTCGGCATATTCTAAAAAATAGGTATTGATAAATTAACCTTTTTTAAGATTTGCCAAGCGGTATTATGTTTTATTTTTGCCGCCTTAAAATTGTTATCAAGAATCTCAAAAAAGGAGATAGCAACCTGCAAAAACAAGCAAGGTGCTAAATAGATAAGCCAATTAATTGGAACAAATGTTAGTTCATAATCCTTCTAATTTTTAGCTATTTCCTTTTTTGATTATGAAGAAAGAGAAATGGAAAGTACCAAAAACAAGATCCCAAAATTTTCTGCCTTAATACCCTTGTTCGTATTTGTATTTACGTTTTTAGGTGTAGGCATTTATCAAAATGATTTTTATGCCCTACCCGCTCCTATTGCGGTTATTGTGGGTATTGTAGTAGCGTTCATACTATTTAGGCAATCGATATCAGATAAAATCGATACGCTTTTAAAAGGTTGTGGAGATGATAAGATATTAACGATGTGCCTTAACTATTTATTGGCAGGTGCTTTTGCAGCAATTACCTATGAAACACGTAGTGTAGATGCCATTGTAAACCTTGGTTTAGATCTTATAGCTATATAATACATATATGTGGGCATTTTTATTATTTCCGGGTTTTTATCTGTCTCAACAGGAACTTCTGTTGGCGCTATCGTAGCGTTGGCGCCAATAGTAGTAGGTTTAGCCGAAGAAAGCAATGCAGAGCTGGCAATTTTATGCGGGGCGTTATTGGGCGG
The DNA here is from genome assembly GCF_044597005.1 of Maribacter sp. R86514. NCBI lineage: Bacteria > Pseudomonadati > Bacteroidota > Flavobacteriia > Flavobacteriales > Flavobacteriaceae > Maribacter > Maribacter sp. R86514. Next base: position 1,012,369 of record NZ_CP138999.1, read on the forward strand.
TAGTATGTTCGGTGATAACTTATCTGTAATTTCAGATACAACTATTGCAGCAACTCAATCTTTAGGTTGTAAAATGAGCGATAAGTTTAAACAGAATATTAAAATTGCTGTGCCAGCAGCGATATTTACCATCGCCATATTAATTTTTCAAGGCTTAGGATTAGAATCCGTTACATCTGAAAACACCGTTTATAACTATGATATTGTAAAGATTTTACCGTATGTATTGGTGATTGTTCTGTCTATTGTTGGAGTCAATGTTTTTGTAACGCTTTTACTAGGCGCTATAGCTGCAGTTGTACTAGGTCTTGTTTATCAAGATTTTACTCTGATTGAATCCGGCAAAATCGCTTACACGGGATTTACCAATATGACAGAAATATTTCTTTTGTCTTTATTGACCGGAGGATTGGCGGCATTGGTAGAAAGAAATGGTGGAATTGAATTTATATTGGTCAATATTAGAAAGCTGATAAAAAATAAGAAATCGGCACAATTCGGTATAGCCACATTAGTGAGTACAATTAATATGGCAATAGCCAATAATACCGTTTCAATTATAATTGCCGGACCAATTGCAAAAACCATTAATGACGAGTATCATTTAGATAATAAAAAGACGGCTTCTATCTTAGATATTTTCGCATGTATTTTTCAAGGTTTGCTTCCTTATGGAGCACAGGTCTTAATGATTTTAAGCTTCTCTAAAGGAAAAATCGATTATTTAGATTTGGTAAGCAACACTTGGTATTTGGTATTGCTTTTTATTTACACACTGTTATTTATTGGTCTTAGGGCAAAGAATAATGCTTAAGGCTAACTGTTGAAAGAGTTATAAATTCCCAATAAAATGTGATTATGTTCGATATAACTTCCTGTTTTTTGATTTTTTGATAAAAATCATATAGAAATTAAATGTGAATTTTAAATTGAATGTTAAACTACAGACATAGATATGGGAAGGTTGCCTAAAAAAGTAATTTTGATAAACTAATTTAAAAGACACTGACAATAGAGATGCTCATGTTTTTCTATAACTCTTTAAAACGTTGCTAGTCAGACACTAGTGTAATTTTCTTTTATTTTAATATAATTAGTTTTTAATCCATTTTCAATTTATAAATCATTTATTATGAAACACTTGATCGCTGTTTGTGCAGCTGTTTTGGTAAGTACTATTTCTTATGGGCAATGGCAGGTATCTGCAAGTTCTGGATATGCAATTGGTAGCGCGACCATGAAATTAGGAGAACGCATTAATACTTCTACAATGGAAAACTCTTATGGAAGTTACGGTGAGGGAACAAATTTTCAACTTAGAGGAACTTATTTCTTTGATGATTCTTTTGGTTTCGATTTAGGCGTGGGGTATTTACATGGTACCGATCAAGATGTTTCTATAGTAGATTTACCATCTACAGAAGTTAATGCAGTGGCAAGAGCACGTGCTTTTGGTGCTTCTGCATCTGTGGTATACAAATTTACCAACAATATTTACGGGCGTTTTGGAGCCTTGATAAAATTAGGAGGAAAAACCGAGGGGGTTATCTATCAAAAATCTGTATTTTCTGAAGCAGAGGCCGAAGCTTTAGGTGTACCTAACGGGTCATATTCCGAGACCAATTACAAAGAAGACTTTCATGGCCACTTTCCTTTAGGATTTGTAGGTGCGCTTGGTTATAGACATAATTTAGATGCTAACTTTAGTCTTTTTGCAGAAGTAGAGTATTACGGTATTAGTTTAAAGCGTAAAGACTCAGAAATTTCAGAATTTAATACAGATATTAAACTTCCAGATGATACGGTTGCCGTTAGTGGTTTTTATTCCATTGATAATTTACCAGAAGGTATTAACAAGAAAACGACTTATGTAGATGAATTGTCGAATACGAATACAGATACTACAAAAGAGTTATCTCAAAAAGTTCCTTATTCTTCTTTCGGGCTAAATATTGGTATTACCTATAAATTTGCAAAGGCTAATAAAGAATAACACTTCAAGAGCTAGAATATTGAACCCCTATTGAACAATAGTTTAATAGGGGTTTTATTATATCTGCTAGTAAAATAGTACACACTAATAATACTTTGTTCAGCTCTATGAACCACAGGTAATTGTAAAGATATTTTATAATGGTTTGTAGGTAATTGAATCAAAAAAATATAGCATATATGATGTTGTTCAATTTTTAAACGTATATTGAACTATTATGCATGCATAGTAAATTGAATTTAATTAGTAGTGAAATGACCAAATACAAACATATTTTTGAGCCTTTAGATTTAGGTTTTACCACCCTAAAGAACCGAATTTTAATGGGTTCTATGCATACCGGCTTAGAAGAAAAAAAAAATGGAATAGATAAAATTGCCGCATATTATGCCGAACGGGCAAAAGGCGGAGTCGGATTAATTGTAACCGGCGGTATAGCGCCCAATGTGCAAGGTTGGACAGGCCCTTTATCTGCACGTATGAGCTCTAAAAAGCATGCGAAACATCATAAGGTCATTACCGATGCCGTGCATAAAGAAGGTGGTAAAATCTGTATGCAAATACTACATGCCGGTAGGTACGGCTATCATCCTTTTGCGGTGGCGCCATCGGCTATCAAGTCCCCCATCTCCCCTTTCAAGCCATTTAAACTCAATAAATCTGGTATTAATCGTACCATACGTGATTTTGTAAATTCGGCTAAACTTTCAAAACTAGCGGGTTATGATGGCGTAGAAATTATGGGTTCTGAAGGATATCTAATTAATCAATTTATTGCAGAAAGAACTAATAAACGTACCGATAATTATGGTGGTAGTTATGAAAACCGAATGCGTTTACCAATTGAATTAGTAAAACAAACACGAGAAGCGGTAGGCCAAGATTTTATCATCATTTATCGCTTATCAATGTTAGATCTGGTAGAAAAGGGAAGCACTTGGCAAGAAGTGGTAGCCTTGGGTAAAGAAATAGAAAAAGCCGGAGCTACAATCATAAATACAGGAATTGGCTGGCATGAAGCCCGTATACCCACTATTGCAACATCGGTACCTAGAGCGGCATTTACTTGGGTGACCAAAAAGATGAAAGAAGAATTATCTATTCCGTTAGTTACGTCTAATAGAATAAATATGCCTGAAACTGCTGAGCAAGTTTTAGCGGAAGGTCATGCAGATATGATTTCAATGGCACGACCATTTTTAGCAGATCCAGAGTGGGTCAATAAAGCTAAAGCAAATAAGGCAGATGAGATAAACACCTGTATTGGTTGTAATCAAGCATGTTTAGACCATGTTTTTCAACGAAAGGTTGCTAGTTGTTTGGTAAACCCAAGAGCTTGTCATGAGACAGTCCTTAATTATAATCCAACAGAAACAAAGAAAAGAATTGCCGTTGTTGGTGCAGGACCGGCAGGATTGGCTGCATCTACAATCGCAGCACAACGTGGGCATGATGTTACTCTTTTTGATGGCGAAAAAGAAATTGGCGGCCAATTTAACCTGGCTAAGCAAATACCGGGTAAAGAAGAATTTTACGAAACCATTCGTTATTTCAATAAACAACTAGAGTTGCATAATGTAACTGTAAAATTGAATACTAGAGTCTCTGCCGAAGACTTAAAGAATGGCAACTTTGATGAAGTTATTTTAGCGACTGGTATACAACCAAGAACTCCGAAAATCGAGGGTGTAGACCACCCAAAAGTTCTTAACTATATAGATGTATTAAAATTTAAAAAACCCGTAGGCAAGCGTGTTGCCGTTATCGGTGCTGGCGGAATTGGTTTTGATGTATCTGAATATTTAGCCCATGAAGGTGAAAGTACGGCATTAAATATCAATGCTTGGCTCAAAGAATGGGGAATTGATAAGACTTTAGAAGCTCGTAGTGGAATTGAGAATATACAACCCGAAATACAGCCCTCGCCTAGAGAAATATATATGTTTAAGCGCAGCAAAGGTAAGTTTGGTGGTAATTTGGGTAAAACCACAGGTTGGATTCATAGGTCAACATTGAAAAAGAAAAATGTACAGTTTATCAATGAAGTGCAGTATACTAAAATAGATGATGAAGGTTTGCACTATACTCAAAATAATGAACGGAAAATACTTGCAGTAGATACTGTGGTTATTTGTGCAGGGCAATTACCATTTAAAGAACTTTTAGAACCATTGCAGACAAAAGGCATGAATGTACATGTAATTGGTGGTGCAGATGTTGCTGCCGAATTAGATGCTAAACGTGCTATAAATCAGGCTTGTAGATTAGCTGCGGAAATTTAATGTTACAAAAACAAGTGAAGTCATATGGTAAAATGAATTAATCTTCTAGAGATATGAACGCTCCGTTTTCATTCGTTAGTTTTAAAATTTTATCGGTAGAATCCATAAAGCCTGATGGGGAACCTAAGTCCCCATCTATATCGGTCTCAACTAACACCTGTTAAAATATTTCCTTTTTCTAGAGGTATATTGAGGTATTAATTCATCGCAATCGCTACTTCCTCTTTCAAATCACTTTTATCACTACGACAACCAATGGTGAGTGTTATAATTAGTGTTAAAACTAACCTGAAAACTACTTTTTTACGATACATTTTTAAGACCTTAAAAATCGAAAAATAAAACTCAAATTTCAGAAAACCATTGCTTTAACAACTACATCCATATTTCTAAACGTACATAGCATAACCCCAAAATATAACGCTATGCGAAAATCTAAGAATTACCTATGGTTATTAAGTCTCAGTTGTGCCTTATTAAGTTGTACCAATGAAGAAGCCATTTTGTTGGAAAATATTAGTAGTGATACTGAAACGGAGACCGTAGAAGAATCGGTTGAAGATGTGGAAGATTTAGAGACAACTTCTAATGAAAATACAACACCAGTAGACGTAGTAACCACACTTATTGCAAACGACCTTGCACCACACCCTATGCAAGATATTGCAAAACCAGATTATTTAGAAACTATAGTAGATCCGTCTTTTGGAACTATTATTCGTAGAATTTCAAATGCTGGTACTGGCGGTGTAATAAAACCTATGTATAGTAATATACAGGCATGGAACGCCGATGAATCTAAAATGATTTATATGACCAAATTAATGGAGTACATCAATTGTTAGGCGGAATGAATTATGGGTTTATTAGGAACCTAGATGATGTGCGCCCAGATGATTTGGACCAATTATTTTGGGATTTTGACGACCCTGATATTCTATATTATTTAGACTCGGTTACAGATGAATTTATAAAGTACTCCGTGTCTTCTGGGAATAAGGAGGTGCTTGTGAATCTAAAAGAACTTACTAATAATACGGGAAGCATCAGTATGGGCAATGATGTACAAATGATGTCTTGGGATTCTGATGTTATAGGCTTTAGATTTGATAATAGCGAAACGTATTCCTATAGATTTTCAACTGAAGAACTTGTAACCTTCAATCTAGATGATGTAAACTATACAGCAGCTATGCCAGCACCTAGTGGAAGCTTGTTTTATCATAATGTATCGTCATATGATGCCGACGGTAATTTTAAAGCAAGACTAAATAAGAGTAAACCAGAGCATTCATGTTTAGGAAAAATGGTAGATGGTACGGATACCGATTTTTCCGTTAGTTTTGATTCAGGACCAAATGGTGGATGCCAAGGAAATATCATTGCTTATGATTTAAATACAGGTGATTGTTTACCGGTTATATCAGAAGATTTAGGATATGCATATCCAAAAAAGGGAACCCATATTTCTGCAGTAGCCCATAAAAACCCGGGATGGATTGCTGCTTCAATGATAGGCTTTGAAGGAGATGGTCAGGCATTGTTAGATCAAGAGCTAGTGATTGCTCGTGTTGAGCCAGGTAATGTTGAAGTATATAGAATAGGGCATCATAGAGCAGATGAAGAGGAATTCAATTATTGGGGAGAACCACATGCGGTTATTAGCCCAACAGGTACACGAGTACTTTTTGGTTCTGATTGGAGCGGTAGCGAAAATGATACTTCTGTAGATTCTTATGTTGTTGAATTGCCATCTTATAATTAATCGAATACTGTAAACTATATCATTAAAAGGCGTATACACTGATAATTAACATATAGTAAAACCCATTCTAAAGTCGATTTGTACAGCCTTTAAGATCAATGAAAAAGCAATATCTTTGAGAATAGAATTTGCAATTAAAACCTTACTTCAAAAATGGCAACTGAATCTCATATATCTATTAACGGGCATACACATGTACTTTATAAAGAAAATGCATTGTCGAAAGAAGAACTCATTGTCAAAAGTGAGGACTTTTATAAACATTTAGATGAAAGAAGATCCGTTAGAGAATATGCAAGTACACCTGTACCAAAAGAAGTAATTGAAACTTTAATAAAAACGGCTTCTACCGCACCGTCTGGTGCGCATAAACAACCTTGGACCTTCTGTGCTGTTTCTAATACTACATTAAAGGCAAAGATCAGAGAGGCTGCCGAAGCAGAAGAAAAGGAAAGTTATGAAAGTAGAATGAGCGACCGTTGGTTAAAAGATCTTGAGCCGATGGGTACAAATATGTACAAGCCCTTTTTAGAAGATGCACCGTGGCTTATTATCGTTTTTAAGAAAGTACATGATTTAGATAACGATGGTAAAAAGGTAAATAATTACTACGTTAATGAATCTGTAGGCATTGCCGCAGGTATGTTAATAACTGCAATACACAATGCGGGTTTAGTTACACTGACTCATACTCCTAGCCCCATGAATTTTTTGGCAAAACTATTGAATAGACCAAGCAATGAACGAGCATTTTTGCTGTTGCCAGTAGGTTACCCTAAGACGCCAACTTACGTACCAAATATTGAAAGAAAACCGATAGAAGCTATTTCAGAATTTTACGAGTAAAACTTTAAGTAAAGATATTTTAAATCCTATCTAATAGAAATTTAGATAGGATTTTTATTTTTAAATTAAAAGTATAAAACTGTTTCCTTTTTATTAATCTTAAATTTATAAGATGAAACCTCGACCTCAAAAAAACACTTAAATATTGTATGCAAAATATGAATCATTCTGTGTGCATAAATAGAGTTCCTTTTCTCCATCCTAAAAGAGATTCCCTTAATTTTATTAATTTGATAAAATAACACTACTCAGTAGTAAATTGATGAAATTAATTAGCCAAATTCAATATTTTACTAATATAATTTTAATAAATATTAAATTTTACTAGGAATTCATCAAAAAAAATTTAAATTATAGTAACTATAAAAAACAAAATAATATATGAGGCAACTGAAGATCACCAAACAAATTACAAACAGAGACACTAAATCATTAGAAAAGTACTTTCAAGAAATATCAAAAATTGATTTGATTACCGCCGAAGAGGAAGTGGAGCTGGCAAGAAGAATACGTGAAGGAGATCAAGTTGCCCTAACAACATTAGTAAACGCCAACCTACGTTTTGTAGTATCTACGGCAAAACAATATCAAGGTAGCGGTTTACGACTTTCAGATTTAATCAATGAAGGAAACATTGGTTTGGTAAAGGCAGCAAAACGCTTTGACGAAACCAGAGGTTTTAAGTTTATATCATATGCCGTATGGTGGATCAGACAATCTATACTGCAATCTATTTCTGAGCAATCTCGTATGGTACGTATTCCACTCAATAAAATTGGGGAAATTAGTAAGATCAATAAAGTATTTTCTACGCTAGAGCAATCGTTACAAAGACCACCAAGTACTACTGAAATAGCTAGAGAACTTGATATGAGTAGCACACAAGTAAAACTTGCTTTAAAGAATTCAGGTAAGCACTTGTCTATGGATGCACCTTTTCAGGAAGGGGAATCGTCTAACTTATATGATGTAGTAAGTAATAAAGACGCAAACAGACCCGATGCCAATATGATGATGGATTCTCTTAAAACAGATCTTGATCAAGCGTTAAATACGTTACCGAATAGGGAAAGTGAAATTATTAAGCTGTATTATGGTCTTGGAGAAAGAAGTCCTAAAAGTTTAAGTGAAATTGGAGAGCTTTTTGATCTAACAAGAGAAAGAGTACGACAGATAAGAGAGAAGGCCGTTCGTAAGCTTCGAAATAAATCTCAAAACGAAGTACTGAAAGCATATTTGTAGAAGACAATTTAAAATATATTAAAAAGCCGACTTATTTAAGTCGGCTTTTTTATGCATTAAGATGTTGTAAACGAAAACTATTAACTGTTCCCATTCTTATTTTTTTTCCTTTTCGGCTCTTCAGGTTTTATAGGTAGACTAGTAGTTTGGGCTATATGGTTCGCCAATATTTTCTCTACCAATTCGTCTTTGGTCAAGTGATGGAAAATGGTTCTTACTTTAGTTTTAAATTCTTCAGATACCTCGCGGTTAGGTTTGGTTTTAAATATTTTCTTTGCCCAAAGCAATGTATTGTTTTCTTCTATACTCTGTGCATCTGCCTTTTGGTATTTTGAGAAAGAAATACCTAATTCTTTTTCAAAATCAAATACTTCTGCAACTTCCTCTTTTTGTAGAATGGTTAATGAAAGTCCCTTCTCCCCTGCTCTGGCGGTTCTTCCGCTACGGTGAACATAGGCATCGTAAGTGTCAGGTAAATGATAGTTAATTACGTACCCAAGTTCTTTTACATCGATACCACGCGCGGCTAAATCGGTAGCTACCAATATATCGATATACCCTTCTCTGAATTGCCCCATTATTCGGTCTCTGATCCCTTGAGATAAACTACCGTGCAAAGCACCTGATGAAAATTTATTTATAGCTAATTTTTTAGCCAACTTATTTACTGCCGCTTTTGTTTTACAGAAAATGATGCCACGTTGCCCTTCTTTTGTATTTAAAAAGTGCATAAGCACATCTAATTTTTCAATGGGCTCAACTACCACATATTTATGATCAATACCTTGATGACCAACGGTAGACATATCAGCTTCTACATGTACCACATGTTTAGACATGTAATTTTGAACCAACTGCTTTATAGCTCCAGACATGGTAGCCGTAAACAAAAGTGTACGGCGAGATTTCGGAATACCTTCGATAATGGTATCTAAATCTTCTTTCAGAGCAGTGACCATTTCATCGGCTTCATCTAAAACCAAGTACTTTAATTTCTTAATATCAATAGCCTCGCGTTTCACTAAATCAACTAAACGACCAGGCGTAGCTACTACAATATGAGTATCTTCTTTTAAGCGTTCTATTTGAGGTTTTATTGGTATACCACCGCATACTGCGGCAATTGATATTGCCGGACTATATTTTGCATATGAAATTAGGTTGGCGTGTATTTGTTGTGCCAATTCTCTAGTAGGTGCCAATATAACAGCTTGTAAGACTGAACTTTCCGTTTTGATTGATTGCAGTAATGGTAAGCCAAAAGCAGCGGTTTTACCCGTACCGGTTTTTGCCAATGCAACAAGGTCTTCTTTTTTATTTAGAACAACAGAAATACATTTTTTCTGTATATCTGTAGGTACAGAAATTTGTAATTCCTTTAAACTCTGTTGAATTTCAATATTGATTCCTAAATCCGCAAATTGGCTTGACATAAAATAATTTTATGCAAAGATAGGTACACTTTTACTAGGTAAGGGTATTAGCGACAAAAGGTTATAATTAAAGTAATTAGGATGATTTAAGAGAAATAAGTTTTATTTAGGATATAATAAAAAAAGCTTGCATCATAATTTAATGATGCAAGCTTTGTATGTGTAGTGTTCTCAGTAAAAACCAATACTATTTTAGCATTACTTTTTAACGTTTACAAAACCTCTTAACGGAACTAATTCTTCCATTTTAGCAATATTTAAACCTTGATTTTCATCAGTTCCAAAATCACCAAGATCATTGATGTCAACACCTTGAGTACCTCGAGGTAAGTCATAAGACTCTCCAACAGAAGCTGAACTATAACCTAAATCTCTCATAGATCCAGCTGTTATTCTACTTAAAGGATTTTCTCCAAGATTTAAAAAGCCTGTCATAAGTTCATTATTTAAGGTAGACTCTCTCCAGTGCCCTAATGCTGTACCAGGACCACCCATATTCTCAATTGGTAATTCATCTGTACCACCTTCTGCGTTCCAGAATACATTTGCTTTTTTACCAGTAAAGTAAGGATTGCTATCAGGTCCTGCTCTTAGCGTTCTGTCAAATCCGAACGGAGCCGTGTTCCAAAGTGTACCTACGCCTAAAACATGACCCATTTCATGTACGATAACTTCTTCGAACAAATCGATCTCTTCAAGAAAATCTAAATCTTCAACATCAAAGAACATAACTCCTGTCAAGGACAGAAAATCTTCCGTTCTTACGAATTGAGGTCCTGCCTGACCTAAAATTCCTCCAGGTCCATCAATTGGTGCCAAAGCTACTTCAATAACCAAATCATCGATAGCATCAATATCTGGAAAACCGGCAAAAGCTGAAGGTATTGGACCAGCAACATCTGGCACATCTTTGATGATTATACGTTCCCATCTTGCTGCAGCAGCTTCAAATACTTCAACTTGTCTTTCCGTAGGAGGTAATAAATACTTTAATGTAATGTTGTAACGACCTTTGGTAGCATTACTTGATTTTGCCGTTTGCAAATCTGTAACTCCAAGATCATCTATGATAATAGGGGAATTTGTTGGCGCTTTTAAAGCGATTTCCAAAGGTTTTGCTTCTTGCGATTCTTCTGCATTCAATACCGATGTTTCGTCTGTACAAGAAGTGAATAATAATACACCAAAAGCGCAACCTAAAGTCAAAAATTTGTTAGTTTTTTTAAAAGTGTTCTTCATAAAAATATAGTGTTAAAAATTAATATATAACAGTGCCGTTGTAAATGAACAATGTTACATTAATGTTAAATTTAACACAATAAATAATATTTTACGGCATTTCGCTGAATAAAATATGAATTTATACATTTTCCCAACTCCTCCACCTATCCACACCCTCTCGATACCATTTATCGCCTTTGATGAGAGATAGATTATTATTTCGTTCCACTTTGAATTCTATAGGCTGATTATATAGTTTTCCGCGTTTCCAAGCATCAAAACATTTGATCAATGTTTCAATTTCTTCATCTTTAGTTAGATCCATATCTAATTTATATAAATCTTGAACTAAAGGAATTATTGAGTTTTCGGTGTGTTCATCATAATGAATTAAAGGTGATAAACGTATAATTTGCTCGTTAAGTGCTTTGTTCGTAGCTACCTGTAAAAACATCATAGCAATATAGTTGGCCGTATCTGGTGGTTGGTATAAAATAGTTTTTGCTTGGTGCAATACGGTTTCTTTAAAGAAATTGAATTGTGGTTTCCATTTAGAAAAAGCAAATTTCTTTCTCCTAAATATTACCGCAATCTGTTTCCAGTCCCAAAAGTTTTTTTTAGCATCTGCAGACATCAGCGAATTACTTGTACCAAGCGAAACTATGCGCAAGGTCTTTAAATCCACTCCTAGCTTATAGGCTTCTATGATTCCGGCTAGAATAGGGTTATTGAATCCGCCTAAGGCACCATCCCATAACTCATAATATATATCACTTTGCTTCGCTTTAAAACGTGCCGGAAAATCGAAATATTGAACAGGGGCGTTAGATGATCCGTTTATAGCTTGTGTAAGTCTAACGGAATCGTAAGTATCTGGGTTTGTTGAGAACGATTTAAAGAATTTTGCACGATTATTTAAAGCATCATATGTGGCAATAACTATTTTGAGGGATGCTTTACCAATGAGTTTAGGAATTTCATCCATTTGTATTTCATCAATCTGTGGGAATAGATTTTCAAAAGCTTCCTTTTTTTTGGTAGTACTATATTTTGGTCCAAATCCCGCATTAAAAAGTCCTAAATAGTCAACAGGAAAATAACGATCTTTAAAAGAGTTCTTATGAAAAATAAGCTCTCGGTTTTTCTGTTCTTTAAAAAGTGAAATGGCTTTGTCAATGGTATAATTTTCAGCTAAAGCAGCAAGAACGATACTACCACCCGAATTGGCAATTACAAGATCAAATTTTCTTAAAATATCGTGACCCGTTAAATTGCCATATCTATCTTTTAAGGTAAGTAATTGAATAATAGCCCAACTGCCACCACCGTCAAGAGATAGAATTTTGTACATCTTAAATAATAATTTAGGAAATCAAGTTAAGAGATTCAATTTAAAAATTCAAAAAAAGGACGTGGGAACTACCTTTATTGCGCTTTCTAAAATTAGAGAAATAAGAAATAACTTGTTTGTAGAATCTTCTTAGAAATTATAAGGATATTATGTTTTTTTTGATCCCACCACGATATTTAAATTAAAGTTGTGTTAATAAAAAAGAATGAACGTTCATTTTTTGTAGTTTTGTACCAAGAAATCATAGTTATGGCAGCATTACAGAAAAGCATAGATAAACGAAACGCATTAATTAATGCAACTATTGAGTTGGTGAACAATGATGGATTTCATGCCACACCAATGAGTAAGATTGCAAAAATGGCCTGTGTATCTCCTGCCACCATATATCTATATTTTGAAAACAAACAAGATCTGGTAAATAAAACCTATATAGAGGTAAAGGCTAATTATACCGCATATGCATTTGCCACATATGATGAAACCATGCCGGTTGAAGAAGGATTTAAAGTAATTTGGAAACGTATAGCTGAGTTCAAGTTAAAGGAAAGCGCCGATGCCATGTTTCTAGCGCAATGTGATAATACCCCAATGATAGATGAAGCTAGCAGGAAAGAAGGCATAAAGCACTTGCAACCCCTACTCGATTTATGGGCACGTGGTAAAAAAGAGGGTGTTATAAAACCATTGTCAGATTATATGTTATATGCCTATTCAATAAATCCGCTTTCATTTTTAATGATTACTCAAAACCGAGGTTCTGTAACATTGGATAAGGAGCATTTAGACCAGGCTTATGAAGCTGCATGGAGCAGCATTAAAACGTGTAAATAAAATGAAAAAGACAGCCATCATATTAGGAGCTTCGGGTTTAACAGGAGGATTATTGTTGAAGAAATTACTTATTGACGATAGGTACGATACTATAAAATTATTTTCTAGATCCAGAATTGAGGGCTTGCCAAGTAAAGTACAGCAGTTTATAGGAAATCTTTTAGACTTAGAACAGTTTAGAAAAGAATTTACAGCAGACGAAGTGTATTGTTGTATAGGTACTACTGCAAAGAAAACTCCAGATAAAAAACGTTACAAAGACATTGATTACGGTATACCTGTTGCTGCAGCAAAATTGGCGAAAGAAAACGGAATATCCACCTACTTAGTGGTATCTGCAATGGGTGCAAATAAAAAAAGTAAGGTGTTCTATAATAGAACAAAGGGAGAAATGGAGCAAGATGTTGTCAACCAAGGCATACCCCATACATCAATTTTAAGACCGTCATTAATTGGCGGGGAAAGAGATGAACAACGAACACTTGAAAAAATAGGACTAATAGTATTTAAAGCCATTCAGCCCTTATTTATTGGTCCGTTGAAAAAATATAGAATTATCAATGCAGAAAGCATTGCTCAGGCGATGTTGAATTTAGCAAATACAACGAGTAATACCGATGTTATTATAACATCTAACGATATAGAACAATTAGCAAAACGCAACTTAAAATAGAAAGATTAAAATGGAATTATTAGATAAATTAAATTGGAGATACGCCGCTAAGGCTATGAACGGTGAAAAAGTAGCCGAAGATAAAGTAGAACGTATTTTAGAAGCAGCGCGTTTGGCCCCAACTTCAAGCGGCTTACAGCCTTTTGAAATTATAGTGGTTAAAAACCAAGATATTAAGGAACAGATAAGACCTGTAGCTTGGAACCAATCTATGATTACAGATTGTTCACACCTACTTGTCTTTGCAGCTTGGGATACCTATACCGAAGATAGAATCAATTATATGTTCGATCTAACCAATGAGATTAGAGGTTTTAAGAACGAAGGATGGGAAAACTATCGTAAGATGTTGCTAGATTCTTATCCACAAAAAGATGAAGAAGAAAACTTTAACCATGCTGCGAAACAAGCATATATCGCTTTTTCACAAGCGATAGCGGCTGCAGCTTTTGAAGAGGTAGATGCTACTCCAATTGAAGGTTTTGATCCTTCTGCGGTAGACAAAATTTTAGGCTTACGCGAAAAAGGATTACGTAGTGCTGTTTTGTTACCACTAGGTTATAGAAATGAAAGTGAAGATTGGTTGGTTAATCTAGTAAAGGTTAGAAAACCAATGAAAGATTTGGTAACGGTTATAGAGTAATCGTTTATCAAACCATAAATAGATAGTACAATTTAAAAAGAAGAGAGAAAATGAACAATTTTGAATTTAAGAACCCTACCAAGATTATTTTTGGAAAGGATACCATAGCGAAATTAGAAAGTGAAATTCCTGCAGATGCTAAAGTATTAATGCTTTACGGTGGCGGTAGTATCAAGAAAAATGGTATTTACGAACAAGTTACCAAAGCGTTGTCTAATGTAGATGTTATAGAGTTTGGTGGTATACCTGCCAACCCTGAATATGCCTTACTAATGGAGGCCTTACAGGTAATAAAGGACAAAAACATCACCTATTTATTAGCAGTTGGTGGTGGGTCTGTTATAGATGGAACAAAATTTTTATCTGCAGCAGCGGTTTATGATGGAGACACCCCATGGGATATACTTATTAAAAAGGTGAGAACCAAAAAAGGAATGCCTTTTGGGACCGTATTGACCTTGCCTGCAACAGGTTCTGAAATGAATTCAGGTGCCGTAATTACAAGAGCGGAAACCAAAGAAAAACTGGCAATGGGCGGACCAGGATTGTTTCCTGAGTTTTCAATTTTAGACCCACAGGTTATTAGTTCAATTCCTGAACGTCAATTAGCAAACGGAATTACAGATGCTTTCACACATGTATTGGAGCAATACATGACCTACCCAATAGGTGCATCTTTACAAGATAGATTTGCAGAAAGTATTTTGCAGACATTAGTTGAAGTTGCTCCTAAAGTATTGAAAGATCCTACCGATTATACACCAGCAGCAGATTTTATGTGGAGCTGTACAATGGCATTGAACGGATTAATACAAAAAGGAGTGCCTGGTGATTGGGCTGTGCATATGATGGGTCATGAGTTAACTGCTTTATTCGGTATTGACCACGCACGTACATTGGCTGTAATTGCACCAAGTCACTACAAATATAATTTTGAAGCTAAAAAAGAAAAATTAGCTCAGTACGGTGAACGCGTTTGGAATATTACCCAAGGTAGTATCGATGACAAAGCATATGCTGCCATTGAAAAGACCGAAGAATTTTTTCAACAGTTAGGTATAGATACCAAGTTGTCTGATTACACTAAAGAGTATGAAGGCACTGCTGAAGAAATTTCTAAGCGATTTACAGATCGTGGATGGAAATTAGGTGAACGTCAAGCTTTAATGCCAGAAGATGCACAGAAGATTGTGAAAATGGCTTATTAGATTAAGCAAAGTATTTTTTAGAAAGGGCTGTCTAATTTAGACAGCCCTTTTTTTATTTCTGGTTGTGCCAATTAAAAATCACATATGAATGTCTTATCTCGAAGGCAGAATAGTCAAAAACCAATATCTTCGCGCGCATTATGTGGATGTACCTCGGACTTTTAGCAGCGCTTTTTTTAGGATTACATAACTTATGTAAAAAACATGCCGTACAAGGTAATGATGCCTTTTCTGTTCTTTTAGGCACTTTAATCGCTGGTTTTTTATTGTTTTTGCCACTGTTCGTAGGTTCAAAATACTATCCTGAAGAATTACAGGAAATTGATTTATTTGTATCTGATATTTCTTTGAAGACACATGGGTTCATAATTATAAAAGCCATGATCATGGCTTCTTCTTGGATATTGGCATATCAAGCTTTAAAACACTTGCCCATTACCATTGTAACCCCAATACGTTCTGCAGGTCCGTTTTTTACTTTTATCGGTGCGATTTTCATTTATCAGGAAAGACCTAATTTCTGGCAGTGGATTGGGTTTTTCCTAATTATTTTTTCAGTATTTCTTTATTCTAGAATTGGTAAAAAAGAAGGTATTCATTTTAAAAGTAATAAATGGATATATGCAATTATTGGAGCTACCTTCTTAGGAGCATCAAGTGGTTTGTATGATAAGTTCTTAATACAAAGTTTAAATCTGAATCCCCCTACCCTTCAATTTTGGTTCTGTACTTACACCATGTTGATTATAGGAATGGTAGTGGTCATTACAAGAGCTACCAATGCTAATTTAAAAGGATCTTTTAAATGGCGGTGGACAATACCTACGGTGGGTATTCTTTTACAAACGGCAGACTATTTTTATTTTAAAGCATTACAAGATCCAGATGCATTGATAATGCTACTTTCAGCCATAAAGCGTAGTCAAATATTGATAGCTGTAGTCGTTGGCGGTTTTATCTTTAAAGAACAAAATAAGCGTAAAAAATTAGTGCCGTTAACGGGTATTTTGCTTGGTGTCTTTCTTATTCTTTATTCATAAGAAATTCTGTATTGCTTTCTTCTCACAAGAAAATAGAGTGCTATAATAAGGTTGGCCCGTTGGTAGACTGTATCTTTGTAGCATTATAGTATGTTTAATTAGTTTAAAGTAGCAAATGTCATTTAAGAAACTGAATCAACACTTATTAGAAAGACTAGAATACCTTTCCATTACAGAACCAACTTCTTTCCAGAAGAAAAGTATTCCCGTAATTAAAAGCGGAGCAAATGTATATTGTACAGCTCCAAAGGAAAGTGGTAAAACTACAACCTTAATATTGACAACATTACAGAAACTAAAATGTAAAGCCGAAGGCAATGCGCCAAGAGCTGTTGTTGTGGTTGAGAATAAAGAAAAGGTACTGGAACTTTATGATGAGTTTTTTGAATTTACCAAGTATACGGATATGAGACTATATGCCAGTTATAAGGAATTGCATATCGATATTCAAAAATCAGAAATATTTGAAGGTATAGATATACTTATAACAACACCTACTACCCTACACAAGTTGTTTTTATTGAATGGGGTAAGTACGTCACAATTGAAGATCTGTAGTATTGATGATGGTGATTTTTTAATTCAGAAATCAGACTATACAGCAATGATTACGGTTGCACAAAGTATTATGAAATGTCAATATGTGATATATTCAGAAAAAAAGCATCCTAAATTAGAGCGTTTTGAAGATTATTTTATGGAACGTGCTAGTCATGTAAAGCTATAATATAAGCCTTCCTATTGCTTAGAATATCCTTGTTTGCGTAGCACATCTATAGTACTATTATAGCCAATATCAAATATGGCATCTATAGATCTCATATCAAAAGTTGCATATTCACAAAGCTCTTCGGGAGAAACTACAAAATTGCATTCTGAAAATTTTGCTATGGATTCTGATGCTGATTTTATTTTATACGCTCTTTCCAATACATTGTACGAATGTTTAAAATCTTTTATTTTACTGGATTTTAGCGCGTTTACATAGCTGCCTATTATTTTATCGCAGTGTGGTTGTAAAGGCTCAATAGGAAAGTTGTTCAATACACCACCATCTACGTAGAAAGACCCATTAATATTAACAGGCGAAAAAACACCAGGAAAAGTTGCAGATGCAAGCACTGGTTTTATCAATTCACCAGTATCAAAAATCTTTAATTCCCCTTTAACGATATCCGTAGCTGTTATAAAAAGCTCCTTAGCAAGTGATTCAAATTTGTCGATTGGGAAAAACTTTTTAAATTCATCATAAAACTTCTCGGTGTCTATAAAACCGGGTTTTTTACGAGCGAATCTTTTGGCATGAAAAATAGGAATTACTTTGAAGAATTCTAAAATATCTTCCCATTTTACACCACCTGCATATAATGAGCCAACAATAGAACCCGCACTAGTACCAGATATATGGGTTGGATAAATACCATGTTCTTCCAAGGCTTTTATTACACCAATATGTGCTACACCACGTATGCCACCGCCTGAAAGTACTAATCCGGTATTTGTCATAACTGTTCTACGTTATATTTCTTAAAATAATCATTTTTGAGCAACAATATTGAATTTTATCAATCCTCCATTTATTTCCGCTTTTTCTAAAAAGCCATCTTTATAATGATAAATATTCTCGTTGTTTTTAGCATTTATTTTTTTGTACGAATGATTGCCTAAAGGTATAATCGTATTAAAACTTCCATCTTGTTCAGAATAGCACCGTTCTATGTCTACTGGTTCCACAAAATATAGCAATATGGTAGCGTACTTAATATCTTCTTGAATCACTAACTCATTTTTATCGTTTTTTGAAATCTGGTAATAATCTATTTCCCAATTGGTAAGAATGTCGGCATAGGGTTTATCGTTGACATCTATAAGTACATTAGCCCTCTTCAATTTATTATTTTCATAGATAACATTGTACAAATAATTTACATCTATTTCTTTGAAGATGCGCGTGTTTATGGTAGTTACACTTTGGTAATGAATTTTAGAATCTTTAATGGTTTTTGAAGCTTTTAAACTACCTATTACATTGTCTTTATGTACAATATCAAAGAAAATAGTGTTTTTTAGGGGCTTTACATCTTTTGATATAGAATCAATTGATCCTAAAAAAAGAAACGTACATACTAAAATGAAATGATTGATTAATGACATCTTTACGTGTAAAGGGGTTCTTAATTGCAATCTGCAATGCTAAGGTAAAAGTAAGTAATTTGGGTTTTTATAAACCTAACGAATATCATGTTGTTCTTTTACTTATTTGTGCTGTACTTGGCAAAGCGAATGCAATAATAAATAATCCTAGTACTACATATGTTTTGGTATTTGTTTTCAACGTTTTAAATTTAAAAGGTTAAACTTTAATTTAACGTTCAATACTTTGAAATGTAAATGCACTTGTGGCTTGATCGATAAGCTGGTTATCGAGTTAGAAATAGACGAATTGACACATTCTGTCTATGAATTAGCCTATTTTATAGAAGTACAAAATAGCCTTTTAGAAGACTTTAGTTGGTAGGTGAAGAATTGTTATTTTGTTGGTCTTTTAATACCTCTCTAATAGATTCACTGTCCCAATGATTATCGTATTCGACGATACCCCTTTTAAAATCTTCTTCCAACAATCGTTCCTGCTCCTCTAATTCTTTACGAGCTTTAAAAATATAGTTCTCTTCTCCTTTTGGTTCAGCTGCCAATCTTCTTAAACTTGTTTCATCATATTTAATGAAATTCTGTACCTGTTGGTTTAAGGTATATTTTCTAAAGCCAAGCTTGCTCAATACATCTTTGGCCAATGATAAAGATGTATCTAGAGATTCTCTATAAATATTTTCGAAGCCCATATTCAAATATTCATAGGCATCATACCGATTTTGAGCACGAATCATGAGTTCAACATGCGGGTACTTTTCTTTTACCATTTTTGTGATTTCTTTGGTAACACTAGGGTTGTCAATTGCGCAAATTAATATTTTAGCTTGTGCAATACCTGCAGATTCTAATAGATCTATACGTGTGGCGTCGCCGTAATATACTTCAAACCCCATTTTACGAAGAAAGTCAACACGGTTAGAATCTTGGTCTAGAATAGTGGCTTCAATACCATGAGATCTTAGAAAACGACCAACCGTACTACCAAAATGACCGAAGCCGACCAGAATAACATTTTGAGATTTTGCAATATGGTCCATGGGTCTTTTAATGGACTCTTTTGTGCCAATTTTTGGTAATATAAATCGTTCGTTTATAATACTTATGATTGGGGTAATGGACATGGTCAGGGCTGTTATTACAAGCATAATATCCATCTGTTCCTGATCCAGTATATTCAATTGAAATGCAAAGGATAGCAGAACAAATGCAAACTCCCCAATTTGCGCCAAGCTAAATGTTAGTAGTAGATTTTGGTCAAGCTTAAGTTTAAATACTTTACCGGTAATAAATAGTATTAATGCTTTAATCAATATTACTGCTAGTAATATACCGCCAATGGTCAACGGAATTTTAGCAATGACCACAAAATTAATAGATGCGCCAACAGCTATAAAAAACAAACCTAATAGCAGGTTTTTAAAAGGCTCAAGATTACTTTCAAGTTCATGTTTGTATTCGCTACTAGAAAGTACAACGCCACCTAAAAACGCACCTAAAGCGGGTGATAGACCAACATATTCCATTAAATAGGATATACTGAATACAATTAACAAAGCAGAGGCGAATAACAATTCCCTAACTCCTGTTTTTGCAACTCTTCGTAACATGGGTACGATCAAATATTGACCTGCACCTATAATTAACACTACAGATAAGATAATCGCCAGTGTTTGGTAGCCCATGGGCAAGCCGTCTAAAAGATTACCGGATGCTTCATGACTGTCTATGGCAGCTTCACTATCAGAATTTGAAAGTAAAGGATTTGCACCTAACATGAATATTACGATGATATCTTGAAATAGCAATATAGAAAATGCCGAATTACCGAAGGTAGTCTCCATGAGTCCTTTTTCATCAATAGTCTGCATTGCAATGGCAGTTGAGGATAATGCTACTGCCATAGAAATAACCAAGGCTACTTTCCATTCAAAATCTAAAAGGGTAAAAAATATGAACGCTATGATCATGGTACCCCCAACCTGCAATCCGCCCATACCGGCAATTGCTTTACGCATATTCCAGAATTTCTTTGGCTCAATTTCGAGTCCGATCAAAAATAGCATCACCACCACCCCGAACTCAGCAAAATGAAGAATATCTTCTCCCTCTTCACCAATAAAACCTAAAACATACGGACCTATTAAAACGCCGGCAATTAAATACCCTAAAACAGAACTTAGACCTAATCTTTTGGCTATTGAAACGCAAATGATTGCTCCCAATAAAAAAACAATGGCATCAAAAAGTAGACTTCCGGTCATAATTGGTTAGTTGGTTGGTTAAGTTTATAAAACTAAATACCTTTTATGTGGTTACAATGGCTTCTTTATTTTGTAATTGATCTATTAACATGCTATAATTCTCCCCGTAAATCTTAAGATCTTCATCAGATAATTTATAAGTGCCCATAACGGTAAATGGCTTTTGATAGTGCATTAAACACAAATTGGCAGTTTGTTCAAAAGGTCTTAAAAACTCGGTAATGGTATAGCTATTTGTTCCTTGGGTACAATATAATTCTTTGTTGCCCCCTGTGGTAATAGCGTTTAAACAAATTTTAGAAGATAATGCCTTTCCCTTTGGACCGTATGCCCAATTGAATTCCAACACCATATCAATCCATTGTTTTAATAACGGCGGACAACTGTACCAATACATAGGATGATGCCAAATAATAACATCATGTTCCGCTAACAGCTTTTTTTCAAAAGGAACATCAATATGAAAATCTGGATATTCTTCATATAAGTCATGAAAAGTGACACCTTCTTTATCTTTGATATAATTCACCAATACATTGTTCGCTCTTGATTTTTCAAACTTTGGGTGGGCAAATAAAACAAGTACCTTCTTCATATTCCAATTCGTTGTAAAAAAAGTATCCTTTAATTTAGGTATTATTTTGTAATCAGGTTAAAGGAAATTTTTATTCCTTCGATAATCATACCCGTTCCTATGATGGCAATAATTAAACCCATAATCTTACCGATAACAGAAATAACGTTGTAACCAACCAATCGCACAATTAAGTTACTAAGCCTAAAAGTCAGATAAGTAAGTATACTCATGAAACCGAAAACAGCGATAACGATTGCTATATGAACAGGTTGCGAATTAGAAACAAAGTTCATAGCGGTTACAATAGTGCCAGGACCAGCTAGAATAGGAATTGCCAAGGGTGAAACAGCAATATTTTCATCAATATTTACGTGTTTGATGTTCTTTACATTAGATTGTTTTGATTGCAGCATGTCAAAACCGATATAAAATATTAAGATACCACCTGTAATTTTAAAGGCGGGAATACTAATATTAAACAATTCGAAAATATATTTTCCTAAAAGGACAAATACCAATACAATGATAAAGGCAATTAAATTTGCTCTTTTATTGATATCGGCTTTCGTTTTTTCATCTGCCCCTTGGGTTAAAGATAGAAAAACGGTCATGTTAGATATTGGGTTAGTAATGGCAAAAAAACCAGTAAAAACAGCAATAGAAAACGTAATTAAATCATCCATTATTTTAAGCGGAATTTAATCGTGCAAGAACAAGATTTATAATGAAACTTCCTAAACTATTTAAAGCTTTAAAGAATAATTATATTTTCTTGAATATGCAGCTATTTAAGAACTTATCACATTTCATGAAAATCAGGTAATAAGTTATTCATGATTAGGTTTCTGTTATTCGATTAAATATAAGTTACCTAGCTACTTCAAACAATATAAACTGATTAAGTTGCGGACCATACAGGCTAAAATTATTATCGGCTACCACTATTAAAGAGCGATTACCGTTTGCAAAGTCTGGACCAAAAGAGATTCCTTCAATATTGTCGACAATACCGTTGGTTAATTCATTTCTAATATTCTCAAAATTGAATAAAAGCTTCTTTGTTACTTTGGTATAGCGCTCACCTTTTAAACTATTCATACCACTTACATCAGTCGCTTTTGAAGCCTCAACATCGTAAATTTTAACTGTATTTCCTCCATCAGAATATCCCATGGAATAAGAACGTTCTAGTACAAAAAATCTATTGGTATCGTACTCTAGAATCTCTACAATACCATTTAGTTCAAATGTATCACCGTTAACTGCAGGACGTGCAACTTTGTCCAATTCATACACTATTTCCTTTTCGGAATGCCCTGTTTTTTTATTAATATAAACTATTCTTACAGGTGAGTCTGTTTCTTCTAAAGTAGGTTCAACTCCGTCTTCTTTTAAAGGGAGCTCCATCGCAACCCAATACCCTTTTCTATGATGACTTAAAGTTATTCCTTCAAAAACACCGTTATGGCGAGGTCCCATGTCTGAATTGTCATTAGGTAAATAGCGATTAGCAAGATTCAATTCTTTCACAAAATTACCGACTGAATCTGAAATGCGTACGAAAGGTCTCAGACCTTTCTTTATATTTCCTTCACTTGTCCAAATAACACATCCATCATCATATCTTATAGATTCAGGGTCAACAATTCCTTTTGTTATTACTTCGTCAATTGAATCTTTAAAATGAGTAACGGATGTTACTTCAATCGAATCAAATCCGTTAATATCATAAGAAATATTGGCGCTATAAAAGCGGGGAAAATCACTGTCATCACTAATGGCGTACCAAATTCCATTTGCATAATCTATACCTGATAACCCACCTACCCTAGTGGTGGCAAATATTGTTTCGTCAGGCAAAACATATTCATCTATAAAATGCAAATTGATATCGGTATCTTTTGGTGGTGATTTTTTAATATTACCACAAGCAGAAACAATAAATAATCCTATTATTGAAAGAAATGTTCGTACTGCAAAGCTCATGTATGGATTTTGAAAACTAAAATTTATACTTGCGAAAGTACGTCTAATACTATGGTCATTTCAAATTATAGCAAGCGAAAATTATTTAATCAATTTCTTCGTTAACTCAACCAATTCTTCAATTTTTTCATCATCATAGGCATCTGGGTGTGCTTGAGCATAACCTCCTTTATCATTATCAAAATAAGCATTTGTTTTCGCTTTGTCGGTCATACTTAAATCATAAAGAATATCTACTCCCTTTTCTGCAGGAGACCAATGTTGACCGTAGGCTTCCTTTGCCATTTTAGTATTCAATAACGAACCTGGGTTTACGGCAACAACCAAAATACTAGGTTCTTTCGCAGCTAAATCAAAACTCCACATGGTCAAAGCTAACTTACTTTGTGCATAGGCATCATTAGCCCCTAAACTCATTTCACCTTTTAATGCACTTAAAGAAACTGGAGATTGTGCCGCAGAACTAAGATTTACAATTCTAGGTGTATCTGACTTTTTCAATAACGGTAATACCGCATTTGTAAATTGATATGGTGCTAAATAGTTAACAGTTAAACGAACATCTACTCCGTTCGAAGCAGTATCAGTTTTAGTTTTCAAAACACCGGCATTGTTTACCAAAACATCAATTTTCGGCATTTTTTCAGCAACTTCTTTTGCCATTTGTTTAACGTCTGACAAATTTGAGAAATCAGCTAGAAAACCTACTATATTGTCATTCTTTGATTCCGCTTTGATTTCGGTTACAGTAGCTTTTAATTTAGTATCCGTTCTACCATGAACGCCAATAAAATGACCTTCTTTCGCCAAACGAAGCGCGAGTAACTTTCCTATACCGTCTGTGCTTCCCGTAATTAATATATGTTTCATTTTTTAGACTTTAGTATTTTATAAATGGAATTTTGGCAGAATATGTTCTGCCAAAATTCTGTTTTCTTTTATTTTTAAAACGGTGCAAAGGTATCTTTGGGACCTTCTGGTAAACTCCAACGCTCGCGAGCCGTAATATTTTCTGCCGCAACAACTTTTGATGTTGAATTATCAACGCTGCCATAACTACTTGCACCTCCTCGTGGTATTTGCATACGATCTCCATACAGCCATACAACCAAGTTACTACGTTGTCCACTTGTAATTGGATGGGTAGCATGAGGTACTTTGCCAGTATGAATTATTGCCTTACCGGGTTCAAAGATAGTTTGAACCACTTTACCTGTTGATCGATCATGAAAATCGACTTGTGAACCTGTAAATTTTTCTTCAGGTAAGTTAATATTAATATTCAAGGTAGCTGCAGAAGCATCCGTATGGGCATGCAAATCTTTATCCTTATCTGGATTGTACTGAATAGAAAAACCAAAGGTTTGGTTATCATAGCCATAGGTACCTAGTAATAAACGGGCGATCGGACGCATATAGCGATCCATGATTTCGTTATAAAAAGCCTGAAAATTAGGTGCAGCAAGATGACCCTCTGAACGTGGGTCTAACATAACGCCATAACGATTCAACTGAATGCCATAAGGTGCACGTCTTGGAATTTCAGAATTTACCGTAGCTTCCAGATATTTTCGAAAATCAGCTAGACGTTCCAAATCAAAAAACTGAGCAGAATATACCCCAGGAATAATCTCTTCCCATAAATCAGCAACAGCATTTTCCTTTTCTGGATTTTCCCAAGCATCGTTTATAGCTTTTCTTAATTTTGGGTCAAGTAAGGTTTCATCAGGAACTAGCAAACCGTCTTTGTTTTCAATTTCCCATTCGCTCCAAGCATCTTCAAGCAACTCTCGGTTACTATTCCAAAATTGTGATACAGAAGGATCACGATTTAGTGAAGCTTCGCGAGTTGGTAGTGTAAGCGCACGAGCTTGTGCGAGTGCATTTGTATTTGTTATTGTTTTCATGATATATTTGTTTTTCACCAAAACCGCTTTAAAAGTATTTTTGGTTTTAATTACTTATTCTGATAACAAAGGTAGTATGAGACAGCAGTAATTTTTTGGTAGTAAAAACGGTTGTTTAGGTAAATTTCAAGGTTTTGTTTTAAAGTAAAAAAATGCCCCATTTCTGGGGCATTCAACAGAACATATTAATCGACATGTTTAGAGCCTGCAACTCTAATCCTACTACATACTTTATTTACTATTATTTAGTTTTCAACCACAACTTTACCAATGGCTGTACCACTAGCTAAGTGTGCGTAAGCATCACCTACTTGCTCTAATGAAAATTGATTTTCATCAACAATCGGAGTTAAATGACCTTCGTTAGAAATTTCAGCTAATTTTTCTAAAATACTACCGTGATCTTCTCTTTTGAAGTTATGTAACATCGGAATCAACATAAAAACCACGTGTAATGATGCACCTTTGAAGTGCAACGGAGTTAAATCGATTTCTAACAAGGAAACCGTTGTAGAGATGTGTCCGTTTAAGGCAATCGCTTCCATAGAACTTGTCAGGTTTGGACCACCAACAGTATCAAAAACAACGTCAAAACCACCATCAGTATATTTTGCTGTATAATCTGCTACCTCTTCAGTTTTAAAATCGATAAAGGTTGCCCCGAATTTTTCAACAATTGCTTTTTGTTTGTCACCTGTACCAGTAGCAAAAACTTCTGCTCCAAAATATTTAGCCAGTTGTACTGCTAAATGACCAACACCGCCAGAACCACCATGAATTAATACTTTTTGACCTGCTTTTACGCCTGCTCTTGTCAACCCTTCATAAGCTGTAATAGCTACTAAAGGTAAAGCTGCAGTTTCGCGCATAGTCAAGTCTTTTGGTTTGTGACCAATTAAACTACTATCGGCTACAATGTATTCTGTTAATGTTCCAGGTAAATCTGCTAATCCACCAGCACAACCGTATACTTCATCTCCTACAGCATAACCCTCTACACCTTCTCCAACAGCTTCAATTACTCCGGAAAAATCCATACCTAATAAAGCTGGTAAAGCTGGTGACAATGGTAAATCTGACCCCATATTTTTAATCATCATATCAATAGTATTGACACTAGATGCCGCTATTTTCACTAAAACGTGATTTTCTTTTATTGCTGGTTTCGCTATTTCTGAAACTTCAAAATTTGCATTTTCTCCGTAACTGTTTAATAACATTGCTTTCATATCTATTTTTTATTTCGTTAATCGTTAATCTTTAATCGTTGTTCGTTGTTCGTTGTTCGTTGTTGGTTGTTCGTTGTTGGTTGTTGGTTTTTCGCTGTACGCTATGCGCTACACGTAGTAGGCTTCGCGCTTTACTCAAAAATTTAAAAGCGATATGCGCTAAGCTTAAAGCGTGTTGCGCAAGGCGCTCAGCGCCTTAATTCACTTCTTGAATATCCATAACCATTTGTTCCCAGTTCTTCTGGTTGTTATGGTCAAACTGTGCTCCGTTATCATCTGCATAGGCAAATCTTTTTATTGCAGGAGTTTTACTCGTAGCTTGAAACAATTGGTATGCTTCTTCTTTTAAAGCTTCTTTTATTGGTAAATCTATAGATGCATATACTGCACGTTTACTAGCGGCAATAGAATCTGCTGGAAATTGTGATATACGTTGCGCCAAGGCATCTACATAAGCTCCAATTTCATCTGCGTCTAATGCTTTGTTTATAGTCCCAAATTTTTCAGCTTCATCGGCATCCCAATCTCTTGCTCCTAGAATAATTTCTAGTGCTTTTCCTAATCCTGTTTGTCTAGGCATACGAGACGCTCCACCTCCACATGGTAAAATTCCCATGCCAACTTCCATCTGCATGAACTTAGCCTTTCCTTTAGCTGCAAAACGCATATCTAACGCTAACGCCATTTCATGTCCGCCTCCTCTTGCAAAACCTTCAATTTTTGCTATAGTTGCTTGTGGTACGTTGCTTAAGCGTTCTAATACAGCTTGTAAGTCCAATAATTGTACTTCGTTTCTTGGAACAGCTTCTGTAGACATATCTTTTAATAAGTTCGTATCGTAATGACATACCCAATAATTTGGATTAGAAGATTCAAAAACTACCACTTTTACACTTCTATCTCTTTCTAAGCGTAAACAAAGGCTGCTTAAATCTGCTAGCATTTCTTGTCCTTGTACGTTTACTGGTCCAAAGTTGATATCAATTGTTAAAATTCCTCCTGTTTGTTTTGCCGTAAATGTTTAAAATTCTTGTAGTCCATAATATTTTATTTTTGGTTGATATTCGTTCTGTATTAATTACAGTACAAAGGTATTTGGGGACACAAGCTTAAAATGGGTATAAAACAAAGTGGTTTTGGTAAAAAAAGAGGTAATTGGTATTTTTCTGAGTAGATGAAATAAAAAAGCCAGTATTAGTAGCGATTACTTTGAACCATTACTAATACTGACTTAAAATATTTTATGTAAAGTTTATACAGAAATACTAGCCTTATAAGCACCGATAGTCATTCTTTTATAGCTTTGGAAGGTCTTGTTCAAATGACTGGAATCTGTAAAGCCCAATTCCAATGCTATTTCTGAAAATTGCATATCGGTATACTTTAATCGGGTTTCAACAAGTTTTAACTTGTAGTTGATGATGTACTTCTTTAATGAAACATCAGTATGCTTTTTAAAATATTCACTCATATAATTATCTGACATATGAAACTCCTCTGCCAGACTTTTGGTGGTAAGCAATTCGGAATTGTAAATATTGGCGTGAATGTAGTTGATGATTTGTTGAATTTTAGATGACTTCACATTCTTTACCGTATCTGCCGTATTAATGAATTGAATATTTCTAGCAATAAGATGTAGAATAACCGATACGGAATTTTGAATAATGAAAATATCAAAAGTCTGCTCTCTCATATATTCAGTCGCAACCATATTTATTAAGGAAACCAAGTGCGACCTATCTGATTCGGATTCAAATTGCATTTCACGAAGCTGGTGACTTTCGCTATTTAGTATTTCTTCGATTTTTCGAAACCAATCGTTAACCGGTAAAGTTTCGTTTAGCGCAGATGTTTTTCTAAAAAAGCTCTTTAAAAATTTTATAGCCACTGTGGTGGTGGCAGAATCAGGGTTTACGATGTAAATATCGTCAGGAATAAAAACAAAAACACTGTTAGAAGTATAGGGTACGGTATTACCGTTTATTTTAATAGTTCCTGTTCCTTTTTCGAAATATACAATTTCAAAAAAACGAATGGTCGTGTATTTACAAAACTCAAAAAAAGTTTGGTCTTTGTATTTCGCAATCACGATATTCTCTATAATAGTTCTAGCCATGAATATAAAAGGTTACTTTACGGTTTTCACTTCGTTTTCCAGAGCTAAAAACTTATGGATGTCACTCACCACAATAGACCCCTCGCCTACTGCCGAAGCTACACGTTTTACCGAACCTGAACGCACATCGCCCACAGCAAAGAGTCCGGGTAAACTAGTCTCGAATGTATAAGGTTTTCTATTGTTGAATACCGTTTCGCTTTTAAGGGCATTATCGCAAATGGTGAGACCCGTGTGCACAAAGCCTTTTTCATCGGTATCGATAATATTGTCTAGCCATTCGGTACAGGGTTTGGCGCCAACAAAAGTGAACAGGTAATTGATGTTATTCTCAATTAATGTATCATTCTTTTTGATTTCAACCTTTTCTAAATACGTATCCCCGTCAACTTTAACCACGTTACTACTGGTCAATACTTCAATATTTTCGCAAGCGATGATGCGTTGCACCAAATAATCGCTCATTTTGGCACCAATATCCTCATTTCTGATAATTACATAAACTTTGTGTGCATAATTGGCTAAAAATAATGCTGCTTGTCCCGCAGAATTACCACCGCCAACAATACCTATTTCAGTATTCTTGCACATATTGGCATGCATAGATGTGGCGCTATAGTATATACCAGAGCCTTCAAATTTTTCAATTCCCTCTAAAGCAAGTCTTCTATATGCAGCGCCGGTGGCAGCAATTACCGTTTTGGCTTTTAAGGTTGAAGTGTTGTTAGAGTTGATTTCATAGTAACCTTCTTTACGTTCAATGCCTTCCACTCTGTGCGGTACCGAAATAGTACAGCCAAATTTTTGAGCTTGAATGTAGCCGTTGTTGGCTAAATCCCGACCGGAAATACCTGTGGGAAATCCCAGGTAATTTTCAATTTTAGAACTCTTGCCAGCTTGTCCGCCAGGAGAATTACTATCAATGGTCAATACACTCAATCCTTCTGAAGACGCGTATACGCTAGCAGCTAAACCTGCAGGTCCAGCGCCTACGACCAAAACATCATAAATTTCATCATCTAGTTCTAACCGAACTCCTGTACACATACCAATTTCATCAATTGATGGGCGAATAGAAATCTTATTCTGACTATTGATCAATACCGGTAAATCCGATTCCTTTAAGTTGAATGTATCTAACATTTGTACCAATCTATCCTCCCTGTCAGAATCTATAAAATTATACCAGATATCATTTTTATCCATGAAATCTCGGATAGCATACGTTTCATTAGAATGTTCAGAACCTATTAGTTTTATACCTTGAACGTTGTTTTTAAGAGCATCTTCCCGCAATAAAAAGGCATTTAAAAGTACATCGCTAATATCGCTGAATTTAGCAATGGCACTTTTTAGCTTTTCGGGACTAATTCGTATTAGTTGTGTATTTTCTAAAGTTTCTCCACATACACCAACCGTTCTATGAGATAAAATACTACTTGAACCGGAAAATTGATACCTTCTATGAATGGTAAGACTGTCATCTTTTTTGTCAGGATCTATAATTCTAATTCCGCCAGTAAGCACTACGAAAAAATCGTAATGTTGATCACCAAAGTCCAACACCACGGTGGGCTCTTTATAAAATTCGATTTCACCGTAAGATTTAAGTTTCTCTACTTGCAGATCGGTAAGTTCTGGATATTTAGGATCTATCATAATTGGTTGGTTTAATACGAAACAAAAGCTTCATCTTTATAACACCAAAGCCATCTCTCGTTAGGTTCGGCAGAACTAATAACGGGATGGCTTGTTGTATTGAAATGAGCGGTAGCATGCTTGTTTTTAGAATCGTCACAGCAAAGTGTAACACCACATTCTTGACATGTACGTAAATGTACCCAGACATCGCCAAGTTTTACACATTCTTCACATACGTGCTCAGTAGCAGTTTTTAATTCTGAAATAGCGTTAATATGAACACATGCATCTTGCTCCATGAAATATTGTTATTATAATTAACTTACACTAGCACGTAACATCCAAGCCATTTCTTCATGTTCTTGTAAAAGTCCGGTTAAGAAATCTGCTGTACCTACGTCTTTCAAATCTTCTTCAATAGTTGGTATAATTTTTCTGATTTCGACTATAATAGTATCATGATCTGCTAATAGTTCTTTCATATAATTTAAACTAGAATTATCACCTTCTATTTCTTCTGATAAATGAGTTAATTCTAAAAATTGTTTTAGAGTACCTGGTGCATAATGACCTATTTTTCTAATACGTTCAGCTACGCCATCAATAAATTCTTTAATAGCATTGTAATGATCTTCAAAGAATACATGTTTTGTATGAAAATCAATACCTTCTAAATTCCAATGAGCCCTTAAGGTCTTGGTATAAAGTACATATTCATCCGCTAAAACTTTTGCTAAGTGCTCAGCGACTTTTTCTCTATTTTCCTCTGTAATTCCGATGTTCGTTTTCATATTTTCTTGTCTTTTTATTTAATTCTTAAACTTCTCAAACAAATTAAGCATAGAAATTGATTTTTGCTAGTTCTTCACAACTTGTAAATAGCTCATTTACAATAATTATTAATGCTTTCAATCGCTATTTTTTAATCTGTAAGATTTGTTTTACGAATTATGCTATTCTTAAAAAAAATGAACATGTTTAAGCTTGGTTCGTACAGGTAATAGGGTTGTTTACTAAGACGATGAGTGAAATATGTAAACCTAAATAGTTTACATAGTCACTTCAAAATCACCATTACTTCTAATATAAAGAACCGTTTCTTTAGCTGTTGAAATGATTGAGGTTGCGTTTTCTTCTGCGCCAAAATAGGAAGGAGCATCTAATTGACTTTTAGTTTCCTTTTTAGAGAACTGATGAGTTATACCACCAGAAATAACAACTGCTCTAAAATTAGGACTCAAATTTTTTATTTTACCTCTGAAGCCTGCGGGTAATCTTAAAAGTGTTGCACGCAATTGATTTTTCTCGTGGCTTCCCCATAAAAAGGCAGTTTCAACATTACTTTTTGCAGAAACCCATTCAATATCGTTAGCATTTAGCCAAACCATATTGGTTTTGTCTACATTAATTGGTCTTTCGCCATTATCAAAAGCTTCCGATGTTGGTTGTACCAAATACGGTCCTTCTTGAATATCCAAAAAAGCCATATTCTCGTTATCATCAGCTGCTGTAATATGTGCCTCTCCTGCTGGTTGCTGCCAATAAGATCCTGCTGGCAACCACTGTTTTTCTGCTTTTTCATCGTCATTGTGTAATAAACCTTGTATTACTACACCTCTATAAGTAATGTTGTGAATGTGTGGTGGAGATGAAAATCCTTTTTTAAATTTCACTAAAAATCCTGCAGGTTCATTTTTTGTACGATCTCCCCATAGTTTTCCGGCAGCCGGACTTTTGTCTCCACGTAACGGGTTTAACCAACCCCATTCTACATTGTCTGCCGTTACCACCTCATTTACAGATTTGGCAGGATCCGTTGTTGGTGTTTGCGCACTTGTATATGCCGTTGCTATTATTGCTAATGCAAGTAATATTGTTTTTTTCATTTTGATATCTTTAATTTTTCTATTAAAATTGTTTAAAATCGAAAAGCAAGCGTGTTCCCAAATTCTCGATACATTTTTATTTCCATGCTTTTTCAATAAAAACACTCGAAGTGACATTTATGATAATGTGTTTAAAATCCTTCTAAAACAATTTTACCTTTTGCTTTACCTGTTTCTAAAAAAGCATGAGCTTTTCTAAGATTTTCAGCGTTTATAGTTCCAAAATTTTCTCCTAACGTAGTTCTAATAGTTCCGTTGTCGATTAATTCAGAAGCTTTGTTCAATATATTATGCTGCTCAATCATATCTCCGGTCTGAAACATAGAGCGTGTAAACATTAACTCTATATGCGTAGAAACCGCTTTACCTTTAAAAGGCATTACATTTAACGATTTTGGATCGTCTATAAATCCGAATTTACCTTGAGGTTTAATCAGTTTAGCAATTTCATCTACGTGGTGTTCCGTAGCATTTAAGCTTACTACATATTCTGGAGCCGGTAAATTGTATTTTTCGAACTCTTCGCTCAATTTATTTCTGTGGTTAATAACCGTGTCTACACCTAATTCTTTTAACCAAGACGTAGTTTCTTCTCGAGAAGCTGTACCAATAATGTTCAGCTTCGTCAGTTTTTTAGCCAATTGCACCAAAATAGAACCTACACCACCGGCAGCACCGATGACCAAAATAGATTTATTGGCATCGTCTTTAGAAACCTGTAATCTATCAAACAACATTTCGTAGGCTGTAAGTGTTGTTAATGGTAATGCAGCAGCTTCAGCATAAGATAAGCTTTGAGGTTTTTTACC
Source organism: Maribacter sp. R86514 (assembly GCF_044597005.1). NCBI lineage: Bacteria > Pseudomonadati > Bacteroidota > Flavobacteriia > Flavobacteriales > Flavobacteriaceae > Maribacter > Maribacter sp. R86514. Next base: position 1,045,469 of record NZ_CP138999.1, read on the forward strand.
CACAATACGCTCATCTACAATTTGGTATTCTGCATAACTACCTTGACGAGTAAAATCGCCTGCGTACCAAACTTCATCTCCAACATTAAACAAGGTTACATCTTCTCCAACAGCAGTTACAATTCCCGTTGCATCCCAGCCAATAACTTTCCAGTTGTCACCTTCAGCAGGCATTCCTGCACGTACCTTATAATCTGCCGGATTTACGGAAATAGCTTTTATTTCTACCAAAATATCTCTTCCCGTAGCTTTTGGAGTTTCCAATTCTACATCTTGTAAAGACTTTATATTGTCAATTGGAAGATTCTCTTTGTAACCTATTGCTTTCATACTAGTTCTTATTTCCAAGTTACGATGTCCTCTAATGTTCTTCTAGATTTAGGAAATTCCGGATCTGCCTTTCTGTACCCGAATGCAGCCATAAAAGCTAAACCGTATTTATCCGTATCTACGCCAAATTTCTCTTTAAGCAATGCCTCTGCTTTTTCCTGGTGAAAACCTTCTATAGGGCAAGAATCTACTCCTGTAAGTGCAGCCGCAGTCATCATATTACCTAGAGCGATGTAAGTTTGTTTTGATGACCAATCGAATAACTTCTTGTCTGTATCTAAGTTAAAATCACGCTCTTGAAACTCTCTGTAAAACTTAGAGTATACTTCTACCACATCTTCGGGCATTTGTTTTACCTCTTTCATCATGTGTTCAATATACGCCGCATTATGCTTTACCATAGGCGCCTTCATTGCCAGACCTAAAATAAAGTGACTAGCAGTATCTAATTTTATGGGAGCGCCCCAAGCTACAGGCTTTAAAAGTTCGCGTAATTCCTTATCCTGTACAACGATAAAATGCCAAGGTTCAAATCCAAATGAACTTGGAGATAAATTTGCTGTTTTTAAGATAAAGTTGATTTGCTCATCGGTTAATGTTTTTGACGCATCAAATTCTTTGGTAGCATGTCTGTAGTTAAATGCGTTTAATATATCTTCTTGTGCTATGTTTGGAGTATTCATTATTATGTCTTTTTTGTAATTGATAGATTTAATGAAGACAAAGATATATACACAAAACACTCTAAATAGAGTACAAAAAAAGGAGAATAAGGTATAAATAGAGGTTTTTAAGTGGCGAAATCTTAAAATATTGCCAAAACGAGCTTATTACAGGTAAAATTACCGGTTTTTAATACATTAATTTAATGTTAAGCCTTTATAATTACAATTCTAATTGGTAAGCTCTGTCATTTTATAAGCAGAAACGTTCTCAAGCTTATCTTTAGAAGCAAGTCTATAGGCCGCAATGTGGTCACTTTGCGAATGTTTGGTCAAATAATCTTGATTCACCCATTTTTCGTGAAATAAGAACAGATTGGGGTTATCGTTATCTTGATGTAAGTCATAGGCAATACAACCTTCTTCTCCTCTAGTGGGACTAACAAGTTTTAGCAACTCGGCTTTTATTTCTTCTCTAAATTCTTCTTTTACTAAAATGTGTACTACTAAGGTTAAATAAGATTTTTTCATAAGATGCTGTAAATTGGTTCTAAAGTCAGAACTATAAAAGTAAAGATTGATAGCGGATAAATTGACCGACCCACCTAAAGGTTAGGTTAATTCTTGGGGAAATCTGTTTTGCGGTCTTCGGTATTTTATGTTTCCAATTTTCCTGGGTAGCGCCTTGCATCAATAGAAGGCTACCATTTGCCAATGGAATATCCAATCGTTTTAAATCTGTTCTTGATACATGTTTTAATTGAAAGGGTCTGGTTGCACCAAAGGTAACAGAAGCAATGACCGTATTTTTTCGTTGTTCTCCTTTATAATCTTGATGCCAGTCTACGCTATCTTTTCCGTCGCGATAATAATTGAGCAAACAGCGTGTAAATTTAATAGGTACTTCCTTTTCTATACGTTCTTTAATGAAAAGTAAATCGTTATTCCACAAATGCATTTTACTTTTTGTATTCGTGTGTTTAATGTCTTTGTCAACATCTCCATACCAAGCTGTCAATCTAGGATAATCTAGCAATTTACCGTGAATGCTAATTTGTTCTTGCTGCCAAGGCGTATTATGAAGTAGACTTTTATACAGCTTGTTACTCTCTTCAATGCTGAAGAAATTTTCGAACAACGTAATATCCGCTCCTGGTAAATCATATACTGTTTTACGGACTTCTTCTGTTGAAAATAAATTGGTTTGATTAAATAAATCCATTTGAAAATAACATCTAGTAATCATCTATTATTACAAAGATACTGGCTTTGATAGTATCATGAAGTAGTTACGGAGGTTTAAATGGTATAAATAAAGGTTAATATCTGTAACGAGTAACTGTTTTACATTATTTTCGTTCATATATCACTTAATTATCCTAAAAATGCAAGTATTAGAAGCGTATAAACCTTTTGAAATACAAGAAATTGAGTTGGCGTATTGGAAACAACGACCCGTTAAGAATAATTTTTTTGAGCTGGTTTTAATAAAGGAAGGTGAAGGTACCCAGTGCATCAACTACAATGATTATGCCTATGGCAAGAATAGCATATTTTTATTGCCTCCGTTAAAATGCCATTCTTTTACCATTGAAAAACCGACACGTTTTGTCTTTTTAAAGTTTACCGATTCTTTCTTTAAAAATGCGAATAGAATAACTATTGATAGAAATGAGTGGTTTAAAGAGGCATCGTACATATTATCTAATTACAATCAGCTGCCGGGTGATATCATTAAGAACGAATTAGACCGTAATTATCTTGAAAACCTTATTGAGATGATACTTCAAGAGTCTAGAAATTATGGGAAAGAGTCTATAAATTTAGTGACTAGTTTAATGACTTGTATACTGGAAATTCTGATCCGTAATATTAAAAAGAGTAGTTATTTTGAATTGGCAAAAAATAATTCAGATGATAGAATTACTAAAATGCTCGCTTATATAAATTCTAATATTCATAAGACAGAATTGTTAAAAGTTGAGAACTTGGCAGATGTTTTTATGATGTCACCTACCTATGTTAGTGAATATTTTAAAAAGCAAGTGAGCATGTCTTTAAGAGAGTATATCATTAAGGCAAAATTAAAGCTTGTAGAAATTCGCCTGCTAAATTCAGACTATACCTTGACCCAAATAGCAGATGATTTAGGTTTTACAGATGTAAGTCACCTTTCAAAAACCTTTAAGCGCTATACAGGTTCATCTATTCGTGATTTTAAAAATAAAGGAGAATACATGTTATTAAAAAGAGCATCTTGTACATCTACCATAAGTGCTTAAATAATTAGTTTTAAACTTCACTACAAAGGCACTATTTACTTTTTTCGCTAAGGCATATATTTTGTTCTATTGTGTATTATTAGGATATGAGATCCTCCGTTTTTTTTAACTCACAAACGGTAAATTTTAATTCATTTCCTTTTCCGTCAATTCTTATTTTAATCTAGTTAAAAGACATCTTTCATTCAGCGTAACTTGGTTTGAAATCAAAAAAAGACGCAATGAATTTAGAAGATAAAGTAATAATTATAACTGGAGCATCTAGCGGAATTGGTAAAGCAACTGCAGTAAAACTAGCAGAAAATGGAGCCAAAGTAGTGTTAATGGCACGTAGTGAAGATGAATTGAACGACCTAAAATCTGACATCGTAAAAAATGGAGGTCAAGCTTTGGTCGTGCCAGGTGATGTAACCAAAAAGGATGACTTTGAAAAAGTGGTTTCAAAAACCAAGCAAGAATACGGCAAAGTATCTGGCTTGGTAAATAATGCCGGATTAATGCCTTTATCATTTGTTGAAAAATTGAAAACAGATGAATGGGACAAAATGGTGGATGTCAATATTAAAGGTGTATTAAACGGCGTAGCAGCAGTTTTACCTGCATTAAAAGAAAATAAAGGTGGGAACATTATTAATATTTCATCCATGGCGGCAAATAGATATTTTCCTGGTGGAGCAGTATACTGTGCTACAAAATCTGCGGTAAAAATGTTTTCAGAAGGGCTTCGTCAAGAATTGGCACCTAAATATGGCATCAACATTACATCTATTGAACCAGGTGCTGTGGCCACTAACTTAACGAGCACCATTTCAGATGAAGATATTAAGGAAAAAATGAAAGAAATGCAGAAAATGGAAACCTTAGAAGCCGAAGATATCGCGAATTCTATTTTCTATGTATTAACTCAGCCTGAAAGAGTTAATATCAATGACGTTTACTTGGTACCAAGTGAGCAACAATAATAATTTAAAGAAAAAAATATGTCAACGACAACAAAACAAGATACATTCAAGACAATAAATCCCACAACGGGCAAAGAGATTGCTTCACACACCTACATGACAGATGAACAGGTTGAAGAAAGCATTCAACAGTCTCACAAAGCCTTTTTAAAATGGAAAACAAAATCTATTGAAGAGCGCGGCGAGATTATAAAATCGATAGGTAAAGAGCTTCAGAACTACAAGAAAGAACTTGCTGAGTTAATGACCGATGAAATGGGTAAATTGCTTTCACAGAGCAATCATGAAGTAGATTTATGTACTTCTATCTGTAATTATTCAGCAGAGAATGCCCCAGAATTTTTAAAAAGCGAAGAACGCAAGTTAGATAACGGTAGAGGAATAATAACATATTCACCTATTGGGATTATATATGGAATACAGCCATGGAATTACCCAAGCTATCAGGTATTACGATATACAATAGTAAACTTAATGGCAGGTAACAGTATTTTATTGAAACACGCCTCTAACGTAACAGGCACTGCCAAATTATTGAAATCAATCTTTGATACAGCAGGTTTACCAGAAGGTCTTTTCAATGTCATGGTCATTGAGCACGAGCAATCAAACGCTATAATAGAGCATAAACTGGTACGTGGTGTTACCTTAACGGGTAGCCCTGTGGCAGGTGAAAAAATTGGAGAAAAAGCCGGTGCACAATTAAAGAAAACAGTGTTGGAATTAGGTAGTAATGATGCCTATTTGGTACTTGATGATGCAGATATAGATTTAGCCGTAGAAAAAAGTGTAATGGGGCGTATCTATAACAACGGAGAAACTTGTATTGCCGCAAAGAGATTTATCGCTACAGAAAAAGTATATGATGAGTTCAAGGAAAAGTTTGTGAAGGCGATGGATGCTTTAAAAGTTGGAGATCCTAAGAATGAAGATACCGAGTTAGGACCTATGGCGCGTGAAGATCTTAGAGATAAAATTCAAGAGCAAGTACAGGAAAGTGTAGAAAAAGGAGCCGATGTATTGTGCGGAGGAAAAATTCCTGAAGGAGAAGGTTACTTCTACCCTGCTACCATACTAAGTAATGTAAAACCAGGTCAACCCGCTTATGACGATGAGTTATTTGGACCCGTTGCTTCGCTAATAAAAGCAAAGGATAATGAAGACGCTATGCGCATAGCAAATGATAGTAGATTTGGTCTTGGTGGAGGAATTTTTTCGAAGGATGTTGAGAAAGCTACCAGACTAGCCGAGAAACATTTTGATACAGGAATGGTTTTTATTAATTCTTTCGGATTAGCTGAACCTTCAATGCCATTTGGCGGAGTAAAAGACTCTGGTTATGGACGTGAACATGGCGGTTTCGGTATGAAAGAGTTCGTAAATGTGAAGTCCATCATAATAATAGATGATGAATAAAATGTATAAAAAAGGGTAGTCAAATGACTGCCCTTTTTTTTTAGTATAACCGTGTTTTTTATAAACTTTCGTTAAAAAATGAATGTTCATTCTTTTTTGTAATATCTTTGAAATGTCTTAAAAGATATAGATTCAAATTGTGATGTATGTTATAGCAAAGTATAACTATAATAGCATTTACAATCATTTATCTCTTTGACAATAATTTAGAATAGAATTTGAATAAAAACTTATGAATAAGTCCATTAATTTAAAAAAACGTCCGGTAGGTACTCCTACCCTTTCTGACTTTGAATTTGTTGAAACTGATGTAAATTCCAGCATTTCTGAAGGTCAACTTTTATTAGAAGCCAAATATATTTCTGTTGATCCATATTTAAGAGGTCGTATGAACGATGCGAAGTCGTATGTACCTCCATTTAATTTAGATGAGCCCATAAGCTCCGGCGTGGTTGCGGAAGTAGTTGAGTCTAAAAACAGTAATTTCAGTATAGGAGATTTTGTATCAGGATTATTACAATGGAAGGAAAAGCAGGTTTCTACCGGCGAAGGCTTGCAGAAAATAGATAAAAGTAAAGCTCCACTTAGTGCTTATTTAGGTATCGTCGGTATGACGGGATTAACAGCTTATTTAGGTCTTCATGAAATTGGGAAGCCTAAAAAAGGCGAAACTTTGGTAGTATCTGGTGCTGCAGGAGCCGTAGGTAGTGTTGTAGGTCAGATAGGTAAAATTCTAGGGTTGAATGTTATCGGTATTGCCGGTACGGATGAAAAAGTTGAGATGCTGAAATCAGAATTCAGTTTTGACCATGGTATCAACTACAAAACCACTAAAGATTTGCAAGCTGCCATAAAAGAAGCAGCCCCTAACGGTGTAGATATCTATTTTGATAATGTAGGCGGACCAATATCGGATGCTGTTCTCTTCAATATCAATCAGTTTGCAAGAATTATTAATTGTGGTGCTATATCGGTATATAATAAAACAGAAATTCCAATGGCAGTAGCTGTTCAACCATTCTTGGTGAAGAATAGTGCATTAATGCAAGGTTTTATAGTTTCTAATTATGCGGACAAATTCCCTGTAGCCATGAAGCAATTATCTACCTGGTTGGGTGAAGGTAAATTAACTTACAAAGAAACCATTGTAGAAGGCTTTGAGCATACGCCACAAGCATTTTTAGATATGATGAATGGAAAGAATAAAGGTAAAATGATAGTTAAGGTATAACTATTTAATTAACTATAAATTAATAACTTAAATAAAGTAACAATGAAAATATTATTTGTATTAACGTCTCATGATGAATTAGGGGACACAGGAAAAAAAACAGGATTTTGGATTGAAGAGTTTGCTGCTCCGTATTACGCATTATTAGACAAAGGCGCTGAGATTACGGTAGCTACACCAAAAGGTGGTCAAGCGCCAATTGATCCAAGTAGTGATTCTGAAGACGCTCAGACAAAAGATACAAAGCGTTATAAGGATGATAAAGATGCGCAAAGCGTTATAAACAATACAAAGAAATTAGCAGACGTAAATGCTTCTGATTTTGATGCGGTATTCTACCCAGGTGGTCACGGACCTTTATGGGATTTAGCGAACGATGCAACATCAATTAAATTGATTGAAACATTTAATGAGCAAGCGAAACCGGTAGCATTTGTATGTCACGCGCCTGCAGCCTTAAAGGGTGTAAAAGGAACTGATGGAAATCCTTTAGTAAAAGGTAAGAAAGTAACCGGATTCACAAATAGTGAAGAAGCGGCTGTACAGTTGACAGAAGTTGTTCCTTTCTTAGTAGAAGACATGTTACAAGAAAATGGAGGAATCTATTCTAAAAAAGAAGATTGGGCAGCATACGCAATTCAAGATGGTAATTTAATTACAGGTCAAAATCCTGCATCATCTGAATTGGTTGCAGAGAAGTTATTGGCAGCTTTGAAATAGCATTCAGAATATTAAATGAAAAAGCCCGTAAAGTTAATTTACGGGCTTTTTATGTTTACTATGTCCCGTCCTGAAATAAGTTGACACAAATTCGACTTATTTATGAAACCTTCAGAGAACCCAGGGAATAAGCGCATTCAGCGCGATTACAATTTAGGCTTTAATTAGCCGTCATCTCCCAAGTAGAAAAGGGCGAGATGACTTACAAGCAAGCTCAAAAGGCTTATGGTATTCAAGGCAGGAGTACTGTTTTGGTTTGGTTGCGTAAACACGGTACCTTAGACTGGACAAACCCAATTAAGCATCAAATGCCAAAATCCAAAGAGACTCCAGCTCAGAAAATTAAGCGTTTGGAACGAGAACTCTCTGATGAGAAGCTCAAGAACAAAGTGCTTAACACGATGATCGACATCTCTGAACAGCAGTATGGTACTTCCATCAGAAAAAAGTATTCACCCAAGCAATCCAACGAGTCCGACAACAACAAGAGCTAAGCCTATCGCGTTGCTGTAGATTGTTTGGGATAAGTAGACAAGCTGTTTATCAAGCAGAAAAACGTGCTGATAAAAGAGCTCGTGAACTAGCTCAAATTACCATTAGTTTCAAAAATACGTCAAGAAATGCCCAGACTTGGTACTCGAAAACTCTACTATCTGCTCAAGGCTGAGTTTGAAATAGTAGGTGTCAAGATAGGTAGGGATGCACTTTTCGATTACCTCAGATCTGAATCAATGCTTATAAAACCAAAAAAGAACTATACAAAAACTACTCATTCTAAACATTGGCTAAGAAAGTATCCTAATCTAATGAAAAGTTCAGTTGCTACAAGACCAGAACAGTATTTTGTAAGTGACATAACTTATATCAAAAGCAGAGAAAGAACTCATTATCTCTCTCTAGTTACAGATGCTTTTAGCAGAAAGATTATGGGGTATCATCTAAGTGATGATATGAGTACGGAAAATGTAGTAAAAGCCATGAAAATGGCTGTAAAGAATAGAGTTACTTCTAACAGATTAATACACCATTCTGATAGAGGTCTACAATACTGCTCTGCTACATACCAAAGAGAACTAAAAAGATCTAAGGTCATACCATCAATGACGGATGGATACGACTGTTATCAAAATGCCTTAGCAGAACGTGTAAATGGTATTTTAAAAACAGAGTTCTTGATTCATAAATGTAATACAGCAAGAGAATTAAGACAGCTTATCAAAGAATCTATAAAAACGTATAATAGCAAAAGACCCCACTTGAGTCTTAATTATGAAACACCTAATTTTATACACAACAAAAAATCCTGCGAAGCTAGCTTCGCAGGATTGATTTAATTATTTAAAAACTGTCAACCTATTTTAGGACGACTCACTATTTAATCAATCTATCAACTTTCTTCTAATAATGCTTCAACATCGGTAATCAATTGCGCTATAGAAGCTCGGTTGAGTCCGTTGTAGATACCGCGTATGTGTTTGTTCTTATCAATGAGTAAAAAGTTTTCTGTGTGTAGGAAATCATTAATATCCTTAGGAATACCTAAATCATTTTCCACAAAATATTCATTTCTTCCTAAATTATAAATTTCGTTCTTATCACCGGTCACCAAGTGCCATTTAGAATCTATTACTCCGTTTTTTTCGGCATATGTTTTAAGTACGGATACCGAATCTATTGAAGGAGTTACTGAATGTGAAAGAATAGCTACTTCATCATTGTCTAAAAAAGCCTCTTGTACTTTGGTCATATTATTCGTCATTTTAAGACAAATACCAGGGCAAGTAGTAAAAAAGAAATCAGTAATATAAATTTGGTTTTCGAAAGAATTCTGGGTCAATGTATCGCCTAACTGATTTATCAATTTAAAATCAGGAATTTTATGAAATTGCTTCTCTTCTTCCGTATTTGGAGTTATCCAATGAGGTGTAAATGACTCATCATTATAAAATGGCAAGTGCTCTACCCTACTGGTTTCGGTTACCTGAATATTTTCTTTTTTTACCGTTTGTTTACAAGCAGTAAAAAGAAGTATAACAACTATAGAAAGTACCGTCTTGTTCATAATAATTCGTTTTCTGATCTAATTACAACTTCATCTTCTAATTGATAGCAAGAATTTGCTCTTTTTAAACCAAATATGCGTCCGTTTTTAGCTTCGTAATTCACGTATAAGTTTCCGTTTTGCAACCATGCTTTTTGTAGACCTTCTTCTTTCCCCTTGACCAACTGGCGTTCTTTAGCTAATTGACCATCTGCGTACCATTTCTTTTCTACTCCCTCCATATTACCGTTTACATACGTAGCTTCTTGTGCCAGCTGTCCGTTTTCCCACCAACTTTTATAAATGCCTTCTAAACGGTTGTTTTTATAATGGTATTCTAATCTTAAAATTCCGGTATCAGACCATCTTTGAGCAACCCCTTCTCTTTTTCCTTTTACAAAACCCACCTTTTCAGCTAAAGTTCCATTCTCATGTAAGGCTATTGAATACCCCTCATAAGGTGAGTTTTTGTAATACCATGTACCTTCTAATTGATTTAGTTCTAATTCTTCCTTAAACTTAGTTACATTTTCAATAACCAATTGCTCTTCCTTATTTTCTGTTGTTTCAGGTGCATGTTTACAGCTGTTCAATGAAATGAACAAAAGCGAAACGAATAAATTAAGAGAAGTGAATTTCATAAATATTAATATCCTTGGTATGGACCGGCAAAAGCCAAGTGTGAACCTGTTGTTGAATATACTTCATTAATGATATGGTAGTGATATTCCTCTTCACCATCGGTATATTGTGTAGTGGAAGTATGTCCGCCAGAAGCATCTAAATCCGTAGGATAATCTCCGGTTGCACTACATTTTCTTCCGTAAAGAAAAACGCCATCCAATAATATACCTACTAGGTTATCATCATCATCCGTAAAAGCTTTAGGCTCTAAATGGTAATGATAAACTCCAGGACCAATATGAGCACCTGTCCAGTCTAAACTGCCTGCAGCCTGGTCTAACGCCCCACCACCTTCTTGATCATTAAAAATTGAGGAACCACTTACAGCTATACCAATAGTATTCAATTCTGTTTCTACAGTGCTCCCCGTTAAATTAGGAGTAGCATCTACACGAATAGTTGTTGCATTATTATTGCTGGACATAATGCTAGGGGTTTTATCCACATCATCTTCTTCTCTATAAAGAAAATTACCCTCTCCCCAATAAACAGTTTCATGATTAGGCAAACCTGTGGTCTCAATGACTACCTCAGATCCGTCTAAATAAATAGTAACTGCATCTGTATTAAAAGCACTGTATGCAGCATGCAGTTCAGTAGCAATTTCTTCATCTTCCTCTTCACTATCAGAACTTACAATATCTTCAAGAACATCATCATCTACACTATCACTACTACATGCTAAAAGTGTTATAAATGACAAGGCTATAATTAGCGAAGATTTTGGTATTCTATTTAAACTATTTTTTCTCATAATTATTGATTTAATGGGGTGTTATAAGTGTCGTTCAATGTATGCTTAGTTGGAAATATCTGTGTTTTTTTTATGACCATTTAAGTTTACAGCACAAGTATAATCATATGTTTATATGGAATTTTCAATAATCAGTGAACTACCGATTGTATTAAGTGAATGACCGATGTTTTAAAGTTCATGATTTTTTAATATGCTGTAATTATCAATATCTAGTCACTGATAGTAATAGTTTGTCTATTTAATAGTAACTTTTGAAAGAATGGTCTTTTGAACGATAAAGCTGAATGCCAAAAGACTAATTACGATTATTATGGCAAATGTAGAATTGAAGCTTGCTTTCAGTTTGTTAGACTCAATAAACTTTTTTCCGCTAGCTTTGAGTTCTAAAGAATGCTCGTTATCATTATTTAAGATAAACTGATCTTTACTGAAGCCATCTTTAAAAATGAATAATGCACTTTGGCTTCTACCAATGTCCTTAAAGGTGGTGTTTGTTACCTGTAAGGACTGTAAATTAGAAGGTATTCCAAATACTTCGAATATGACTTTAGTTTCATGACCTAGCTTTACTATGCCTTGACCAAAGGTAATTTTTGAACCATTGTTATAGCTAATATCCAAATTGTTTTTAATGTGCTCCAATACCATTTGTTGAAACTCCTCGGGGGTTTTATACGGAGTTTCAGAAAAATGTGTTCGCACTTCTTGCTGAAAAGCCGTTAAGGAAGAACTAATCTGAAGTACCCAAATATTATTTTCTTTCTCTACTAACATTGTGGTAGAGACATCTGGGTTATGAGCATAACCTAGCATGGAACATAGCACTATGGTACAAACTGATATATACTTTTTCATATCCTTAATTTTTAATTTACGTACGCACCCTTTAATCCATCAATAAAGTTATTGTTCCCTGCTGCATCTACGTGATAATGATAACCTCTTGTATCATCTGTATGCCCTCTTAATTCATCTAAGCCAGTAGCCTCTTCACCACTGCTGTCCGCTAGTTCGTAAATACCGAAACCGTCTAGAGCATAACCTATTAAAGCGGCATGACCATCCTCTTGAATAATTTTTGTGCTAAAACCTGTAGCAGCATGATAATGGTATCCTTGATTAACATTGATATGTCCTCCAGCATCATCAAAAGGAGCTAATGTATAAGCACCCAATATATTATCAACAGGCGCCGGAGCAGAAAATTCAATCCCATTTAAGGCAACACCACGTGTTGAAGGAGCTGAAGTTGTTCCCGGACCACCTGGTCCACCACCAGTAGTAAAAAATACAGCTGTTTCTTGTATTACAGGGGTAATAGGTATTGTCCAAGTCTGACTTAGATCGGTTATATAAGAAGGAAGACATTCTACACAAAAATTCTCATATTCGTCACCAACATTAGGGTTGGCTGCATTTTCACAATCTTCTTGGGTATTGGTAATATAAATATCACCGTTGGCATCGTACATCAACCAATTTGGATCATTATAGAATGTTGCCATATTTTCAACGAAAGCACCATCTACATCATATACTTCTCCGCCTTCTAGCCAAATACCACCTGCTGTAGCATCATCTTCAATATTACCGGGGCACCAAGGTCCCATTTCATGATCTCCAGGTAGACTGGTAGTTACTATTTGATAGCAATCAGTTTCTGTACCATCTGATAATGTGCATGGTACCGTGGTTATGGTAACCGACCCATCTTCGGTATAAAAAAATGTAGCATCTACGCTTACCACTTTTGTTTCTTCATCTGTAGAGTTATTATTAGTAGTATCTTCACCACCTTCGGTCACCAAATCATCTGAAGAGGCATCATCGCTACTACAGCCAACAAAACTCATAATGGCAAAGGTGAAAATAGAGAAAGCTAAAACGTGATATTTATTTATCTGTATCATAGTTTAATGGTTTAAATTGATATTATTTTAAAGGAATTAAGGTCTGTTCAATTCTTGATTCAACTTTGTGGCAATTGTTTTTGTTTTCTCTTTTAAGTTTTTAGCAATCGTCAATTGACCCTTGGTCTGTAGTAATCTGTCTATTACACTATTTTGATATTCACGACTAACAAGTAGTTCTGGGTAATTAGACTGATTCCCAAAATTTTTAATACGTTGATAATTATAACTGTTCTGCGGCAAAATTTCCATAAGAGAAATGTGTTTTTCTATTACGGGTTTCAAACGATCTGTAATTATATTTTCAATCTTGTTTTGTTGATTATTAAAACTATCTAATTCGTTAGGGTAAGCAGAAATTAATTGTTTAAGTGAATCACTTTCAATAAACTCAAATTTATTGGTAGCATTGATAGAATTAATGGCTTCATCTCTTACTATTGTCTTGTTGTAATTTAAATTTACTATCAGAGATTTTGCATCCTGTGTTAATTTATTGGGCTGTGTTCCTAGATAATTAATGGTATTTTGAAGCATTTGTATACTTCTTGTGTATTCTACAATAGCACTATCTAAAACAACCAAATTCGTATCTAATTCTTGGCTTAAACTTTTATATATTTTAATCTCAACAACTCTATTTTTTCTAGTCTCATTCATATTATTGATTTTCCAGGCAATTAAAAGACCCACCACAATCAATAAAATTTCACCTAGAGCATAAATGAAATACGTTTTAAATTTTTCTAGTTTCAATAACTTACTTCTAACCTTTCTGAATAAGACCATACTTTTGTATTTACCTTCTTATTTTAAATTAAAGCTTCATAATTTCTCATGAAGCTTTGGGCTAACTTCAACAAAAATTATTGATTCAAATATTTATTTAAAATGAGAGAAAAATTAATTTCTAGGTCTTCCTTTTGGTTTTGGAGCCTCGTCAAATTCTTCTTCTGAAATAAAACCATCTTCATTGGCATCTATTTCAGAAAAGTTATCCTTTAAAGGACCTTTTACTTCATCTTCCGAAAGCTGACCATCTTCATCTGCATCCATCTTTTCTAAAAGTTTGGCATATGTAGGTGGTTCTTTTCTTTCTCCTCTAGATTGTGCGTTAACAGCTACAGTTCCAAATGCAACTAACATTGCAAATAGTAATCCTGTTTTTAAAGTAATACGTTTCATATATTTTAATTTTATAGTTAATATTCGAATACAAAGATGTGAGAAACTTCAATGTAATATGAGCGCATTAAGTATTTGCTGTTTACTTTTAAGTGAATGCCATATAATAAACAGCGAACGCTTTATTATAACCTATTTATCGCCATATTTACGGGGTATGTTTGAATTTTTATTCCTTTTATTTGCATCATGAACAGACATAAGAATTTTATATTTCATGTAGCCCTATGGTTACTGATTTGGTCAATTGCTTGGATTTTTAGTGGCAGTGATATTCAATTTGCAGTTGAGAATGGATTGGCACTCTTATTTCAGATTGTAGTAATTGCGATATTGATTTACTATACGGTTCCACAATTATTACTTAAAAAAAAGTATATAGCATTTACTATAGTCTCTATAATTACGGTTTTTGTGGTCACGCTAATTTTAACCAATATTGTTCCTGATCAGATACTAGGATCTGAAAATACGATAAGACAGATGCCTGGTCCTGGATTTGGACAAGGACCCGGAGCTGGCGGACCAGGAACGGGACCTAGATTTGAAGATGGACCACCATTAGATATTAATCGTAGACCACCTTCAAGGTATTTTATCAATTTGTTACTAATTGCCTTAGCTTATGTGATTGCTACCCTTGTTGAACTATTTTTATTTGCTCGGCGAAAAGAAGAGGAAATCGTAATCAATAAAAATGAGGCTTTGCAGACAGAGTTGAAGCTATTGAAATCACAGATTAATCCGCATTTTTTATTCAATGCTTTGAACAATATATATGCATTGTCTGCTATAGATTCTGGAAGAACACAACAGAGTATTAGCTACTTGTCAGATATGCTTAGGTATGTTTTATACGAGTGCGAGCAAGAAATTGTGCCACTCTACAAGGAGATAGATTATATTGAAAATTATATAAAATTGTTTTGTCTTAAGAGTAGTAAAACATATCCTATAAATACATTATTTTCTATTAAAAATCAGAATGTTGAAATAGTACCTATGTTATTTATACCCTTTTTGGAAAATGCCTTAAAGCATAGTAATATTGAAAAAGTAACAGGAACCTTTATTAATCTTAAAATTACTGCTACCGAAAGTAGTATTGATTTTGAGCTAGAGAACAGTAAACCTGAATTTAAGGTAGTAAAAGATGATGTTGGCGGTATTGGTATAGATAATGTAAAGAAACGTTTGGCAATTCTATACCCAAACCGTCATGAATTACTAATTAATGAAACCACAGAGGCTTTTAAAGTGAATTTAAAACTGCAGTTGAATGAATAGTATAAATTGTATAGTCGTAGATGACGAAGAATTGGCACGAGCCCTACTGATAAGTTATGTCGAAAAATTAGATTTTTTGAATTTGGTAGGTGAGGCTGAAAATCCGTTAGAGGCTTTACAATTAATGAAAGAACATGATGTAAATGTATTGTTTTTGGACATTCAAATGCCCGAGATTAAGGGGACTGATTTTGCTAAAATGGTAGATGCTAATACTAAGATAATTTTTACCACAGCATACTCTCAATATGCTTTGGAAGGATATGAATTAAATGCAGTAGATTATCTATTAAAACCAATAACGTTTGAACGTTTTATTACTGCTGTAAATAAGGTAAAAAGCAATAAAATAGTAGAAAAGTCCGATTCATTTACTATTAAATCCGGCTATGATTTACATAAGGTGAAATTTGAAGATATTCAGTATATAGTTAGCGATAGCGAGTATGTTACCTTCCATATGGCTGATAAGAAAATTATAAGTAATCAACGTTTAAAAGCCTTAGGACAAGAGTTGCCCAGTACTATGTTTATGAGGGTGCATAGATCATATATCATTAATAAAAACAGTGTAACCGGCTTAAAAGGTAGAGATTTACTACTGTCAGATGTTATGATACCCGTTAGTGATTCTTACTATGACCGGGTAAAAGATGAATTGTTTTAATTCGTAATTCTTTCCAGTTTTATACTATTCCATTACTCAATATTTCAGAATTTATTTAAAATTTCTAAGTGTCTAATTTTAAGTAGACTACACTCATCTCTTTTAAATTGTGAATATCTATTGCTTTTTTTGCCGTTTCAAACTATGACTAAGAAGTATATTTAGCACCCCAAAATAAAAGGAAATTATGAGCGCAACGTGGTACGAGTGTAAAATAAAATATAGAAAGCTAGACGAAGCTTCAGGAATGTTAAAGGTGAAAACAGAGCCATTTTTGGTTGATGCCATTTCTTATACCGAAGCAGAGAGTAGAATTACCGAAGAAATGTCGGTTTACTTAAGCGATACCGAAGAAATTAAAATCACTAATATTAAGGTGGCGAATTTTGCTGAGATTCATCCCTTCGAAAATTCAGATAGGTGGTTTAAATCTAAAGTTTCTTTAATTGCTTTTGACGAAGAAAGCGGTAAAGAACGTAAAACGAACATGTATTTATTAATACAGGCAAATGATGTAAAAGAGGCCTATGACAATACCATAAGTGTAATGAAAGATACTATGGGTGAATACTCTATACCGTCGATAGCAGAATCTCCAATTATGGATGTTTTTCCTTATTTCTCTGGTGAAGAAGACGATATGGAGCGCGTAGAAAAATTCAATGTGTTGAAAGATTCGGTTCCTGTTAATAATTCAATGGATGAAGAGTTGGAGTTGAGTGATGTAATGTCAAGCGAAGAATAAGCACTTTTAAATATATAGCATAAAAAAAGAGGACCCATCGGGTCCTCTTTTCAATTATATCAATATGAAGTTTACTGCTTTTATGACTGTGTTTATTACGTGTACGATATCTCTATAATTTTAAAAACACGTTCTACTTTACCTAATTTCAATGTTGCAGTATCACCAACATGTTTAGAAATTAATAGTCGTGCAATAGGTGATAGAAACGAAATTTTACCTTTCGCTATGTTTGCCTCATCTACACCAACTATTTGAAATTGTTGTGGTGTTTCTGCATTATCAATTACTACTGTTATCGTGGCACCGAAACGAATTTCATTTTGTGGTTGCTCTTTTAGGTCTACAATTTTAGCACTTGCAATTCGCTCATTCAGTAATTGTAATTTAGCATTGATTAAATTACTTGCAATACGTCTTTCATTCTCATTGTCATGTTGTAAAGATTCTTTTTCAACCAATAAGCCATTCCTTTCTGCCAACAGATTAGTATGCCCGATTTTGGTAACGTAATTAACGGCTCCGTCAGGTAAATCTGCCCTAGGCGGCACCATAGGTATCTCTTCCTGATCTTCTTCTTTTACAAACCCTCTGCTCATTACATTTGAATTTTAAGTAAAAGTAAAATAGATCCAAGGATAGTATTAATGACATTGATGAATTAATTATCTCAAAGAATTATATCAAAATATCGATTTAATAATGAAATCGATTAAAAGCTATAATGCAGTTTTAGATTTTAATGATGCCAATTGGTCTTCAAGCTCTTTTAAACGCTCTACTTCTTCATTGCCGGGTATTTTATCGACACCGCCAACGATGTAAGATAAATAGGCAATTTGAGGCACTAGCATTTGCTGCGGATAAGCCCCTTCATCATTCTTGATTTCTTTTAATGTTTTCTCTAAAGAAATTTTTCTGTCTCCTGTGCTTTTCTTGATTTCTTTCTCTAATTGCGATTGAAATTTTCTTGCCTGGGTCAATAGTGTTAACACTTTGTTTTCAAAAACTAAATGTTCTTTTATAATTGTTTCATCGATGCCTTCTTCTGCTAATCTTGGATCAACCAGAATTTCAAATGGTTGCTCAAATGTTTCTTTACCTACAGTCAGTCTTGCCGTGTAAGTTCCTGGCAATACCAATGGTCCATTTTTGTAGCTTCTAGATTCTTTGTCGCTCCATGCTCCTTTTTGTTTCATGTCCCACTGAAATCTATTGATGCCTTTTTTAGTTTCAAGTTTTGTATCATAATAAGTGAAAGACATACTGAGCCCCATATTTTCTACTTCCTCTTTGGTGGATTTTGCCTTTGTTGAATCACTAGTAATAGTTGCTATAGATTTTTTGTTCGCATCTAAAATTTCTAATTGTACTTCGGTTTTAAGTTCTTTTGGTAGGTAGTAATCAATTAGAACTCCCGTTGAAGGATAGTCAGGAAATCCTTTTGCTCTTCTTGGCGTACGATATCTAAAGGTATTATCTGGTTGAAACAATACAGGAGTATCGTCTAAATTAGCAATAGCAGAATCTCTTAAAGAGGTAATGTTATCTAATACCCAAAAACCACGTCCCATGGTACTTAAAACTAAATCGCCTCTTTGTTTAATGATATCGGTAATTGGTGTTACCGGTAAATTTTGCTGAAAAGATTTCCAATCTTTTCCATCGTTTAAAGAAACGAACATGCCATATTCAGTACCTGCATATAAGAGACCTTCGGTTTCTGGGTCTTCACGTAATACTTTAGCTGTATAGTCAGACGGAATTCCGTTTGTAGCAGTACTCAATAATTCCCAAGTTTTACCATAATCTACCGTTTTATAGAAATACGGACTAGTATCACCTAATAAATGTCTATCTACAGATATATATGCTATCGCAGGATTAAATTGAGAAGGTTCAATAGACTCCACTCTACCACCTTTAGGCATTTTCTTAGGCGTTACGGTCGTCCAAGTTTGTCCGCCATCTTGAGTCAAAGAAACCACACCATCATTAGATCCTGTCCAGATTAAATCTTTTTTAATTTTTGATTCTCTTATGGAATATATAGTACTGTAGTATTCCTCACCGGTAATGTCTCTGGTAATCGGACTGCCGGAAATCACTTGCTTATCAGCTTCAAATGCGGTTAAATCTGGAGAAATGGTTTCCCAAATAACACCGTCGTTCCTTGTTTTATGCACAAACTGCGAACCCATATACACAACATCTGGATCATGTGGCGAAACATGAACAGGAGCAACACGTTGAAAACGATATTTTAAATCTTTAGGATTATGACCATAAATATTAGAAGCACCAATAGAATATTCCCTACCTACTCCAGTAATTTTGTTATAGACACTAAAACGACCTTTGCAATTGTTATAAACGATATTATGATTTCCTGGTTTTGGGATTGACGGACCAGTTTCACAACCACCTACCTCAATCATAACCTGCGTACCCTGAGCGGAAGTTCCACTAGGTGCTGAACTTGGTATGGCAATGGTGGTATTATCTTGTTGTGCACCATAGATCCAATAAGGATATTGGTCATCCACAGCAACTTGATATATCTCTGCCGTTGGCTGATTGAATTGTGATGACCATGTTTTACCACCATTATGAGAAACATTGGCACCACCATCATTACATTGTATTAGTAAATCTGGATTATTAGGGTTTAACCAAATATCATGATTATCGCCGTGTGGAACCGACATCATCGTCCAATTTTTTCCGCCATCGGTAGACTTTAATAATGGATTGGCATTTGAATACACTATATTAGGATTGGTAGGATCTAATTCTATGTTAGTATAGTAAAAAGGTCTATTCACCAAACCTTTATTGCTAGATGTCTGTACAAAGGTTTTACCTTGATCTACAGATTTGTATACTCCGCCTTCATCACCAGGAGCTTCAATTACCGCATAAAGAATACTTGAGTCTACTGCTGAAACTGCTAAATCTATTTTACCGATTAGTCCTTGTGGTAATCCTGTTTCTAGTTTAATCCAATCTTTACCGCCATTTACAGATTTATAGATTCCTCCTTCTTTGTTTTCTCCTCCAGATATGATAGTCCAAGGTGTACGTTGTGCTTTCCAAGCAGCAGCATAAACAATATTAGGGTTTCCGGGTAATAGCTCTATATCTGCAAATCCGGTTGTGTTAGATATGTGTAGCATCTTTTCCCAAGTAACACCACCATCTATAGTTTTATAAATACCACGTTCTTCATTCGCTTTAAATGCATCGCCAATTGCTGCAACCCAAACGATATTGCTATTGGTAGGGTCAATTTCAACCGCTCCTATTTGTCCTGCTTTTGCTAACCCTATGTGATCCCAGGTTTTTCCCGCGTCTATAGATTTATAAACTCCTTTACCACTAATGATGTTACTACGAAGTCCATCAGAACCAGTACCAACATAAACTATATTAGGGTCATTGACGGCAACTTCAATAGCTCCAATAGAGGGCGTATCAAAAAAACCATCAGAAACATTGTTCCAAGATGTACCGTAATCATCGGTTTTCCATACTCCAGCACCTGAAGCTCCTAAATAAAAAGTACCAGGTAAAACAGGTGTACCAGTAACCGTGGTAACACGACCACCTCTTGACGGACCAATAGTACGATACTGCAATGCTGAAAAATCTTGAGAAAAAAGGGATGAAGAAATGCATACAAATGATGCAACGGCTAGGTAACGGAAGAACGATTTCATTTAGGTTTGAATAATAGTTTGGTTAAGACCTAAAGTTACTTAAACCATTACGCAAAACATACGTTCAAGATGATTTTTGCGATTTTCTTATTTTGACAATTCTTTATTGAGATTAGAACTAATTATTTGATAAAATTTAAGCAAAATAAATTCCGGTACTATTTTTTGTTCAATTTGTCCGCTTCCTTAAGCTTATCATTCTCCCAAATGCCACTAATAACAGAGCCTTCTTTCTTGTGAAAAATACCTTTGCCATTTCGCTTGTCGTTTTTCCACTGTCCTTTATATTTTTCACCGTTAGGCCAAAAATATGTTCCCTCACCATTTCGCATGTCATCTTTATAGCTGCCAATATAATATTCACCATCAGGCCAATAAAAAGTACCGTTGCCTTCACGTAAATTATCTTTCCATTCACCTTCATACCTGCTACCGGTTTCAAGAACAGCAATACCTACACCATTGGCCTTATTGTTTTTCACTTGCCCTACATAATGTAGACCAGTTCCTTTTTTACTAGTAAAACTCAGATATTCACCAAAAGATTTATTGTTCAGTTGCTTACGCATGTTATTTAACTGAACTCGTGCTTTTTCTAGGGCAAAATTAAGAGAATCAATACTTCTTATTTCACTTTGCGAAACCGGAGCTATAGCAATTGAATCTACAGAGATTTTTTCAGTTCCCTTTTCAGAAGTATTTACCGTATTATTTTGCATTAATTTTTGAGCCAGGGCAATCCGTAAAGGAATAACGCTGTTCAGCTCTTCATGATTTTGAAGTGTGGTATTATAAGATTCAATTGCTTTATTATAATCACCTTCCATTAATACAGAATCAATTGCCACTAATTCTTTATTACCGGTTACAAGTACATCCAATTCCTCTTTTGCCTTGCTACTCTCCCCTATCTCATTTTCTAGAGTACTGGATTTAACTCCGAAATAAAGAGCTAGTGCAGAAATGATAGCAAGCAAACTGTATAATGTAATATCCTTTTTTTTCATACTTTTCTTATTACTGACCCTCTAGTCCGTTAAGTGAATTTCAGGAAGTTTGTTCTTTACCTTTCTAAAATCAGGAGAATAGTAAACATGAAATCTCATTGCCCAGCTTTGCTTATAATATCCTCCGTTAGCTAAATCTTGCCCTTGGGAATACATTGCTCCTGCCGCAACTGTTAATCTTGGCGTTAGAATATAACCTAGTGTAGTGGTTAATCGTAAATCTTCCATAGGGCTTGCAACAACCGCTTTTCCACTTTGCATGATCAATTCTGCCTCTGGTGCAACGTAAAAAGTTTTTGGTTTTAACTTGTGATTGTTCAGAGGAATTTTCATTCTAAACATATACCTCCAACGATTTCTAAAGATGTATTCACTATTTTCGGCAAAACCTTGCGTCCATCTATGTTCTATACGAATACGATGATAAATCATCATACTTGCAAGTGATTGTGCAAACTGATATTGATGCCAAATACGCCATTCTGGTACTAAGTTACGATCTGTAGAAGCTTCATCAGTATTGAAATTTAAACGTAAAACTCCACCTAATCGAACATTAAAATATTTAGAGTGAATATACCCAATGGCATGTCTATTATATACCTGGGCTACCTGACCAAAAAATGGTGTAGCTTCTGTTTCCTCTAATCTAAGGTGAGTTTGCGCATCCCAAAATAAGCGTTTACCAATTCTAATATTACCATAAGTATTGATCCAGGTCTTTGTACCTAAATCTTTATATTTTGAATACTCAGGCAATTCTACAGCCTCTTTCTCTTGTGAAAATCCTTGAAATACTAGAAAAAACAAAAATAAGAATTTAAGCTTTAAACTATATGTACGAAACGTTTTCATAGGCTATTGCTTTGCAGTGTTTTGTACATTCAACATTTCTAATATAGTAATAGGGTCTTTTTGCCTCTTTAACTTGCGTTCAAGTTTTTTGGTGTCCTGGTCTTTTAATTCTAAAATCTTGGTATATGTAGCATTGATAGTGCTGTTTAATTCTTTAGTGCTATCGCAAGACAAGTGTTGGTCTATCTCATTTAAGAAATAAGGTTCTAGCGATTTTGAATAAGCTGATGTTATTCGTTTTTTAATATCCTCATCCATCAAAGTTGCCATAAACGGATTCCAAATTCTATCAGTATAGCTTTCTTTAATTGTAGTTTGATATACTGGCATTTGTGAAACCGTCTTAGATAACTCGTTTAAATTATTTAGACATTCAACAGTTGTTCTAGCAGAAGCTAATCTGTTTTCTGCAGATTTCACTTTAGAATAGTCGTTTATGGTTTTACTGGTAAAAGACTTCAGTTGCTTTAAGGCTGTCGCGTATTTTAAAGGAATATTTGAACTGGTAGAATCAATAAAAATCATCATTGAATCATTTCTAATAATGATTTCTTCTTCCAAGCTAGCCAATTCGTTTTGTCGTTTTTCTTGAGCAAGTGTTTCTTTTACTTCATTTGCAATAGATAATATACCATCATAGCCCATTTTAGCAACAGCTTCAATTTTTTCTATGTTGGGAGTGTCAGCAGATATTGAAACGCTTGAAGGAATTGTATAAGATTTAGAAGATATAACACTATCTATTTGTATCTCAATATCCATTTGAGGTTTTGGAAGTCCGTTAGCAAACACATGATTGATTAATTGCTCTTGAGAAGTGTATTCCAATATGCCCAATGAATCATAACTTACAATTTCTTGAATAGGATTTAAGAAATTCTCCTTCAATTGAACTACCGTATTATATTGATAAGCAGTATTGTTATCGGATAATCTTAAGATGTTCAATTGTGAATTATGCAAGATAGACTCACCTAACTCATGTGCTTTTTTATAATAAGATACAATGCTATCAACTTTAGTGATTTCTAAGGAATCAAGCGGGTAATAAGGAACCTTTACTTTTAACTCTGGTAGAAATTTTGATTTACCCAATTGAGATAATATCTCATCTACTTCTTGATAACGTGCTGCATTTTGCTTTAAAAGTTCAGGTAGACTATTATGATGAAGAATATCAACATCTACTTGCGAAAGTTGAATTTCTAAAGCATTAATATAACCCGCGTTTAGATTGATGATTTTAGTTTTACCGTTATACCCTTGGTAAGCCTTTATAGTTTTATGGTCGTTTTCATCATCTACTCTAATAGATTGTAATAGACCATCTTTAAAAAACCAGCTTTCAGATTGGTCCATACCATTAGAAGGAAACAAGGACCACTCGTCATGCGCCAAACCATCTCGTAGAAATCTACCTACCAATGTATAGTTTTCGTTATTAATACTAAAGTTTTGCTGTGGTACACCATTATCAAAAGAAATAACACTTTTAAATAAGGTCTTGGATATTTCGGAATTTTCAATTTCTTCTTCTACAATAGTCCATTTACCATTGGGCTTACCCATTTTAATTTTACCGATAGCAGATTTCTGAATTCCACTTACTAAGACACGGTATTGATAATCAATAACCTCAGACTGACTTTTAGAATTGAATTCTCCGAATTGAAATTTCCAAGGACCATTTGCCGTACCGTCTACGAAAGCACCCTTAAATTGAAAGGAGTAATCTTGTTTCTCTAAGAGTTCTTGAAGATTGGAACGTAGTACTGTAAAATCGCCATCAAGAACGGTGTCGTTCTCAACAATTTTATAAGAATACGTTGCTTTACCGTTATACTTCCCTATTTGTAAAGGTCCGTTATAGGTTTGTATTTCTTGTGCATTCATGGGAATTGATATTCCGATGATAATGAACACAAGAAATTGTAGTAATACTTTGATAGTTAGCCTAATCATGTCGCAAAAAAACGAAAATAGATTCAGACTAGTAAATTAGAACAGTAAGAATATTAACTTTTTATTAAATGTTTTTAAACAATTGAGAATGAAGTAATAAAAACTGTAAATCATTATATTATTACCAATCAATTGGGAAGTAATCCTTTAAAAATTTACCACACCAATGTTTACCCGTATTGATACCGTCAAAAAGTGGATCCATTACTCTAGCAGCACCGTCAACAATATCTAAGGGTGGTTGAAAATCGTGTACTTCTTGTTTCTTCTTAGCTAATTCTGCAGGGTCTTCGTCAGTTACCCAACCCGTATCGACTGCATTCATGAAGATTCCGTCTTTTGCTAATTCCCCAGCAGCAGTATGTGTTAACATGTTCAAGGCAGCCTTCGCCATATTGGTATGTGGGTGACGAGATTCTTTAAAGAAACGGTGGAATTTACCTTCCATCGCAGTTACGTTAATAATATGTTTCTGTCCCGTATTCTCTTTCTTCATCAACTCTGCCAAGCGATTACATAAAACGAAAGGCGCTACGGAATTAACCAATTGAACCTCAATCATTTCAGTGGTTTCTATTTCGCCTAACTTTAAGCGCCAGCTATTTGTTTTACGCAAATCTACTTGTTGTAAATCGGCATCTAATTCACCCGTTGGGAAAACTTCTTGGGCTACTAATGCATTATCAAAACTATACGGAATCTGAGACAGCTTTGCAGAAGCTCGTATACCAATACCAGGTTCAGGTCCGTGCCAAGTAACCGGCATGTTTTGATTTGGTGATGCTTGTTTACTAAATCCTTTTAATTCTTGTAAGCAACTTTCATGATCACTTAATACCATTTGTGCAAACTTAGGTAGTGAAGAGATTTCTTTCTCTTCATTTGCCATAAGATGGTGGTAAAAACCAGCCGGTCTACGTACAGTCTGTGCCGCATTATTTATTAAAATATCTAGCTTATCATATTGCTGCTCTATAAAATTGCAGAATATTTCAACACTAGGTATATGACGTAAATCCAAACCATGAATTTTCAGTCTATGCCCCCATTCCATAAAATCTTCTTCCTTAGAAAAGCGAAGCGCCGAATCTATAGGAAAACGTGTGGTTGCAACAACAGTTGCGCCACCACGCAGTAACATTAATGTAATATGATAACCAATTTTTAAACGAGATCCCGTAATAACCGCAACTTGACCTTTTACATTGGCATTTTGGAATCTTTTCGCATAATTGAAATCGCCACAATCGCTACACATGGTATCATAAAAGTGATGAAGTTTAGTGAACTCTGTTTTACAAACGTAACAATTACGGGGAGTGGTCAATTCTGGTAAATCTTTGCTTGCCAATTCAGCAGCGGGTAATAATTTAGGAGCAACAAATACATGAGCTTCACGGGCACTACGAATACCAGTTTCTTTACGTGCATGCTTGTCACGAACGGCTTGCTTTCTTTTAGCGTTTCTTTTGGCATCTTTTACCCTTTTCGCAAACTCTTGTTTACTAGGGCGAGACAATTGGCCAGCTACTTTAATTAAGGCAATGCGTCTCTCTTCTGGAATTTCAAATATCTGATTGGTATCGTTTACCAATCTATTTAAAATTTTAATACAACTTTCAATCTCTGTTAAATCGATTTCAGTTTCGTTTTCGTGTTGTTTATCCTTCATCATACTACCTTAAAAAGGGCAAAAATACTAACAATTATTAAAGTACGGTAATGCGCACTTTTTTCTTTTTTAAACGGGAATTGTTCAATTGATTTACAAGTTGGTCAGATTTGTTCTTTGGCACTGCCACAAAAGCACAATCTTGCTTTAATTCAATATCGCCTAATTCTTCTCTGTTCAATCCTCCTTGTTTAAAGAAAAGTCCTGCTATATCACCTTTTGATATTTTATCTTTTCTTCCGCCAGAAATAAATAAGGTCTCCCAAATAGGGTCTCCTATCCTATTGGTTTTACTTATGTTTATTCCTTTGGATTTCTTAATGAATTCGGGTAACGATTCTTTGTTCCATTGCGAAACATATGCAGTTCCCTTTTCATTTACACGCGCGGTTCTACCGTTACGGTGGGTAAACTCTTCTATTCTATGTGGTAATTCGTAATGAATAATGAATTTTAATTCAGGTATGTCAATTCCCCTTGCGGCTAAATCTGTCGCAATCAAAATACGACTACTGCCGTTTCTGAATTTGATTAAAGCACGCTCACGGTCTTTCTGTTCCATACCACCAGAAAAGCACTCATGCTGAATGCGTTGTTGGCTTAAATAATCACTAACACTTTCAATACTATCCTTGTAATTACAAAAAATAATGCCTGGTTCTTCACCTATGTATTTTAGGAGTTGAACAAGCGTTTTTAATTTGTCTTTATCTTCTGAAATAACAGTGCTAATCGTAAGTTGTGGTGGTCTATCATTTTTAAGAAAATTGACACGCTTCGGATTTTCCATACCTACAAATTTCGGTATCTTAACACCTTCAGTTGCGGAAGTAAGAATACGTTTTTTAAGGTTTGGAAGCTCTGCAAGAATCTCACTCATCTCCTCTTCAAAGCCGACTTCTAAAGATTTATCGAATTCGTCAAGAACCAAAGTTTTAATATGATCTTTAGTAAAACGGTCTGCAAAGAAATGGTCAAGAATTCTACCAGGAGTACCTATTAATATTGCAGGAGTATGTTTTAGTTCAATTTTATCCTTTGACATGGGTCTGCCACCATAAATTGCATTCACTTTAAAACCAGTACCCATATTACGAATGACCTGTTCTATTTGAATGGCCAATTCTCTAGAAGGAACCAAAATCAATGCCTGAACTTCAGGGTCGTCATGGTCTAAAATATCTAAAACCGGTAAAAGAAAAGCCAATGTTTTTCCTGTACCGGTCGGAGAAATTAAAATGGTATTATTCGATGATGAGATAGCATCTAACGCACTCTCTTGCATCGGATTTAACGCATCAATATTCAATTTTGATAAAATCTCTTTTTGATTTTTCATGCGTCTTTGATAACCATTAATTTATATACGATTATGCCTCTTGAAGGTCACGTTTCGATTTTCTGTACAAATAATTTGGGAAAATTGTTCTTTTCGCGAATCTGTTCAATTTGTTAGCATTGATCATTTTCTGAAAAATAGGTTTAGTTACGCCAAAATACTCATACGTAGCACCATCAACGAAAGTAACTTCTAATACCAAACCATTATGCTGAAAATCGGCAACGCCAGAGTTTATAGACTCGTTGTATACTTCTTTATTAGCTTCTTTGGTTTCAGGAGCGATACTTACTAAAAAGTGGTATCCGTCAATAATACGACGGCTTTGAACCTCTGCTTCTTCTCTTTTGTCGTCACCCTCTTGAAATTTGTCTGGATGCCATTCTTTTACCAATTTTCTATAGGTAGACTTAAGAGCTTTAAGTTCAATTTCTTTTTCAACCCCGAAGAGTTTCTTATATTCATTAATACGCTTCATAATGCAGCTTTTTTGCGGGTGCGAAACTACATCTTTATTTTGACGTAGAGCATTGAAAATGAGTAATAAAAAAGCCCTTCATTTCTGAAGGGCTTTTTCTTAAACTTGAAAGTATATATGTCTTAGATAACTTTAACGTTCACTGCGTTTAAACCTTTGTTACCTTCTTTAAGTTCAAATTCAACTTCATCGCCTTCACGAATCTCATCGATTAAACCAGAAATGTGTACAAAGTGGTCTTTTTCAACTCCTTCTTCAGTGATAAAACCGAAACCTTTTGTGTCATTGAAAAATTTTACTGTTCCTTTACTCATTGTAATGTAATTTAATTTATAATACTTATTAAGGGTCAAAGATGACCCCAATAGTTGAGAAACAGCGTTTAAAGTTCTTTTATATCTGTTTTTTGTGAAGACTTTAAGAGTTTTCGTACTTAAATTGAGTTAATAGAAGTTTTGCGGTCATATTATTTCTGAAATAAGCTATCCCAAATCTAAAAAAATAACTGGTTTATTGAATTTATGTTCAATTGTATAATCATAATTTATAATACTTTAGTAGAAACAACTTCATAACAACATACAATACTCATTTCAATGAAAAACTTATTCTTGTTCAAAAATGTCCTGTTTGGGCTACTATATACATTATTTATTTCTTACAGTGTTATAGCCCAAGAACCTAAATTCAATATTTCTAAAGATTTGCTGCTAGTTCAATTAGATTGTAAAACAGATATAGACGATTTACACACTGCAGCCGGTTTGGCAACACTTTTAAAACACCCAGATTACAAAGATTTAAATTACTTCGCTGTTGCTGGTACTTATGGCATTCAAAAAGGATTATATGTACCGCCAAATGAATTAATGAAAATGGCGTTTCAAAGTAATTGGGCAGATGCGGACAAGAAATGGGAAGCATCTATCGACAAAGTAGTGACTAAAGCATTAAATATTATTGAAAATGGCGGTTCAATTTGGATAGCTGAAGCTGGGCAATCAGATTTTACTGCAGACTGGGTTAAGAAGTTTTCAGAAAAGAACCTTGCAATAAATATAAGAGAAAGTATTCATGTAGTTCAACATAGTGATTGGAACGAATCTGTTACTGAACCAATTAAATTAAAGTATGTTCAAACTGTAACGGACTACCATAAAATAGCAGATGGTAATGAAGTGGGCAATGGTACACCGGGTTTAAAGTCTGATGGCAAGGTTGATTGGGAATCTAAATTAAACGATGAACACTTGACCAAAGTTTGGAATACTGCTATTCGTTTAGGAAATGAATATAATGGTAAGGACGGCAGATATTTAAATAAAAGTGTTGCTGAAGGCGGATTGGATTTTTCTGATTTAAGTGAAGTGTGCTATATTTTAAACCTTATGAACATTAAAAATACAGATGAGTTCTTTACCTATTTTATGGTAGAGTAAAACCTATTTTAGTTTTAAAAAGGCCTCTTGCAATCTTTTTGTAATAGGGCCTTTTTTATTTCCTGAATATAGCTGGTGGTCATCAATATTTTGAATAGCTGCAATTTGAGTACTGGTACCTGTTAAGAAGGCTTCATCAATACTATCAATTTCAGCTACCTTAATGGCTTCTTCTATAATTTTAATACCAAGTAAGTGGCATAGTTCAATGACTACAATTCTGGTAATACCATTAAGAATATGCTCATCTGCTGGGTGAGTATATACTGCTCCATCTTTTAGAAAAAATAAATTACTGTGAGATGCTTCTGTAAAAACGCCATTTCTATGTAAAATGGTTTCATAACATTCATGCTGCATAGCTTCTTCGTTCAGCATTACATTTCCTAAAAGAGAGGTCATTTTAATATCGCATCTAGACCACCTAAAATCTTTTCTTGTAATTACATGTGCATTCACCAAATTTATTTCAGGTAAAACTTTTGGTACAGCATACATCATTACTGTTGGTTTTATGTTTGACGGAAAAGAATGTTGTCGCGGTGCCACTCCCCTAGTGATCTGTATGTATAGCATACAGTCCAAATTTGTCAATTGAGCAGCGTGTAATAATTTGGGTATTTCGTTTTTAAGAATAGCTACATCAAAATCAATATTAACTTTATGTAAACCGGATTGCAGTCTTGCAAGGTGCTCTTTTTCATAAAAGAAATTTCCATTTATTTGAACCATAACCTCATAGAGACCGTCACCAAAAATAAATCCGCGGTCAAAGACAGAAATTTTAGCTTCAGCAGAATCTACAATCTGTCCGTTTAAATAAACTTTATCTGGATAACTCATTTTGTTTTAAAAACCTATTATGTATTAAAGGAGTATAAGGTTACAACTATGTATAAATTAACATAAATATAGTTACAGAATAATTAACTCTAATGTAGTTGCATAAAAAAAGCAGCCTTATCGGCTGCTTCTTTATACATCTTATCTATTTATTAATTGTTGCTGGCTAAAGCTGTATTACTATAGGATAACCTATAAATAGCATCACCATAATCATCTGATATAAGCATAGAGCCATCTTTTAAAACTAACAGATCTACAGGTCTACCTGAAGCTTTTTGTTCAGATTCGTTTAACCAGCCATCAATAAAAATCTCGTTATTTATAACTTCGCCATCTTCAATATCAACCATCATAATTCTATAACCTACTTTCTTGCTTCTGTTCCAAGAACCGTGTTCTGCAATGAAAGCTTTGCCCTTATATTCTTCTGGGAACATGGTACCTGTATAAAATTTTATAGCCAAAGGCGCAACATGAGCACCTAACTGCAGAGCAGGTTCAACAAAATCTGAGCAAGGTCTTTGATCTCCGAATTCTGGATCCTTTACAATGCCACCATGGCAAAATGGATACCCAAAATGCTGACCAGCTTCGGTAACTTTATTAAGTTCGCAAGGTGGAATGTCATCACCTAACATATCGCGACCATTATCTGTAAACCACATTTGATTTGTATCTGGATGCCACGTAAAGCCGACAGAATTTCTAATTCCCTTGGCATAAATCTCTCTATTACTTCCATCAGGGTCCATTCTTGAAATCGTCGCAAAACGTTCATCTTCATCGGTACGGTTACAAATATTACATGGTGCACCTACCGGTACATATAATTTATCGTCAGGTCCAAAGGCTATGTATTTCCAACCGTGGTGAAATTCCGTCGGAAAATCATCATAAATCAATTCCTTTTCTAACTCACCATCTATTTGGTCTTCAATATTTGGATATTTCCAAAGGCTACCTGGTTGTGCAACATATAAATCACCATTTCTCATGGCAATTCCGTTAGGCACTTCCATAGTATCAAGTACTATAATATTGTCAGCTTTAAAATCGCCATCGGTGTCTTGTATAGCATATACATTATTTTCTGTTCTAGTGCCTACGAACAAAGTGCCGTTCTCACCCATTGCCATAGAACGGGCGCCGTCTACTCCCCTAGCATATACTTCAATTTGAAAACCTTTTGGAAGATTCAGCTCTAGTAAAGCTAAATCTGTACTATCAAGCTCAACTTCTTTTTCCGTACTATTATTATCTCCTTTCTTGTTTTCTTTACAAGAGTGTAATGCTATAACTACGGATAAAAACATAGCTAATCTTAAAAATGAAATTCTCATATTCAGGTCGTTTAATTTAATACGAATATACACAACAAGATTTATTATCTAGATTTTTAAAGGTAGTTGCAGGTTATTATAAATAAAAAAAGTCTATCATAACCAAGTTATGATAGACTTTAACCAACCAAACAATATTTTAATATTTAAGAGTTGCCGTCCATAGCTTTACCTATAAGGGTATCACCCTGTATAATTTCAAAAGTACTATTTATGGCAGCATCGTCATGTAAAGACCTTACCAGTGTTTGTGCAACATCATCTCTAGTAATAGAGCCTTGCTTGTTCAATTTAGATTTAAGCTCGATTTTACCTGTACCAGCATCATTGGTCAAAGATCCCGGTCTAACTATAGCGTGCATTAAATTTTTAGATTTAAGGTATTCATCGGCATTGTGTTTTGCTTTTAAGTACTCTTTTAAATCACTAGCCTCTTCAGGATTATCTGCACCCATAGAACTTAACATGACAAACTTTTTAATGTTTGCTTTTTTAGAAACATCAATTAAACTTTTGGCGCCTTCTTGATCAACTTCTACCACTTTTTTACCACCAGAACCAGCAGCAAAAATTACTTTGTCAATATTTTCTACAGTATGTGATAAGTCTTTTTCTAAATCACCTAAAACCGTTTTTATATTATCTTTTTCAAATTGTTCTTGCTGCTCTTTTTTGCGCACCATGGCTACTGGTTCAAAATATTGAGAACTTTTTAAAAGGTTAACTATTTTTTTTCCTGTGGTACCGTTAGCACCAGCAACTAATACATTTTCCATCTTCAAATTGTTTATTTGCAAGATGACTAAAATATACAGCTATCATTAATTCGTAAAAAGAAAATCTTAATGCTAAACGTTTGTTTCCTCATTTTTAGCTAACCTATTTAATTGAGCTCATAACCATTTGTTTTGTGCTAACAGGAACAAATAAGAAAAGGTAATTTTCAAAAAAATATACATATGAAAACTGAAAATAAAACAGAGACTTATAATTCTGATATTACCCAAGAAGATTTACAAGCTTTAGGAGAAAAGGTGAAAAACACCCGTACGGATGATGGTGATGATAGCCAATTATACGACAGAAATAGAAAAGTTGATTTTGCTGGAAAAGATTTAGATATACCTGGTAGAAGTCTTCCTCAAAATAAGGTTTCAAAATCTTTAAAAGATGAAGAGAACCAGTTATATAGTTTAGGTGGTGCTGAAAATGAAAATTTAGAACATAATAATGATGATATTTAATAGGTGTTACTGAGTAAAATTAAAAAGGGCAGCCATTTGCTGCCCTTTTTTTTATGTCTTGAATTTTAATTATTTTCTTCATAAGTTGGGTAGTCTATATATCCTTCTTTTCCTGGTGTGTAAAAGGTATCGGTATCCCAATCTGCTAATGGGTAGTTGTGTTTAAACCGTTCTACCAAATCAGGATTGGAAATAAACGGTTTACCGAATGCTACCAAATCTGCATTACCCTCTTCGATTACCTTGTTGCCAGATTCTTGGTCAAAACCTGCATTGATCATTAGAGTACCATTATAAAGAGGTCTAAAATGTTTAGCAATGTGTTTTACTGCAAACGGTATATTAGAAACATCGTTAAAAGGTTCAGATAAATGCACATAAGCTAAATCATAGTCATTCAACTTTTTAATGATATGCTCAAAAGTAGGAATCGTTTCCTCGTCCATAGTAATACCGAACATTCCGTTTAAAGATGGATTAAATCTAACCCCGATTTTTTCTTGTGCGATAGCCTCTTTAATAGCATCTAACACTTCAAAAAAGAAACGAGTTCTATTTTCTATGCTTCCTCCATACTCATCTGTTCTGTGATTAGACGTTCCATTAAAAAATTGATGAAATAAGTATCCATTGGAAGAGTGAATCTCAACACCGTCAAAGCCTGCTTCCATAGCATTTATAGCTGCGTTCTTAAAATCTGCTACCGTTTGCTTAATGTCTTCAATACTCATGGCTTTTGGTGTAACCGTATCTTTAAATCCTTCTGGAGTATAAGACTGTGCATTCGGGTTTATGGCAGATGGCGCTAAAGGCAATTCACCATTATGAAAATCTGGGTGAGACATTCTACCAACATGCCAAAGTTGTATGAAAATCTTACCCCCCTTATCATGTACTGATTTCGTTACTTTTTTCCATCCTTCTACTTGTTCTTTTGAATGAATACCGGCTGTATTTACATAACCAACGGCATCTTTAGAAACCTGCGATCCTTCTGTAATAATTAATCCTGCGGAAGCTCGTTGCGTATAATAGGAAACATATAAATCTTCAGTAGGGATATTGCCTTCATTAGCAGCTCTGCTTCTCGTCATAGGTGCCATAACCACCCTGTTACTTAAGTTTAAAGTTTTATGAAAAGGGGATAATAATGCTTGATCGCTCATATATGTATTTTTTGTAATGTATATTTTTTGTCTTACAAAGTTGAAATAATTACAAGTGGTTTATTGACTCTAAGCGTTAAAACAATGTTATAAAACGTATAAAAAATAGATTGCTTCGCCTATATCATATTTTTGCTTTTCTAATAAAAATAAAACCTTTCTAGATTTTTATCGTAAGTAGAGATAAAACAACCCTTTCTAAACTTTTTTTTATGATTTATAGCCGCAAATGGGCACTACAGTCTACTATATTATTATTTATACTAAGTGCGACAACAATTGTAAATGCCCAAACTTTAAAAGGTAATATTACCGATACTGAAGGTACTGCATTAGAAAATGTAGGAATCTTTAATCAAACATCAGGTCAACATAGCCACACAAATTTATCAGGTACATTTGCACTCACTTCTACATCGGTGAATGACTCTATTTATTTTTCTAATTTAGGTTTTAAAACATTTATTCTTGTAGTAAATCAAGACCATTTAAAAGAGGGAGTTAGCATCTCTTTAGAAGAATCTAGCATTAATTTAGACCAAGTTGTAGTCGTTTCTAAAGTTGATGCGATGAGTAAAATTGTGAATATAGATGTACAGAACGACCCTGTAAAATCTTCACAAGAGATTCTTAGAAAAGTGCCGGGTCTGTTAATAGGTCAACATGCCGGCGGTGGTAAAGCTGAGCAGATTTTTTTAAGAGGATTTGATATTGATCACGGTACCGATGTAGCACTTAGTGTAGATGGTATGCCAGTAAATATGGTATCGCATGCACACGGTCAAGGGTATGCCGATCTACACTTTGTAATACCAGAAACTATAGACAATATCAACTTTGGTAAAGGTCCGTACTACGCTGATAAAGGCGATTTCAATACAGCTGGTTATGTAGATTTAAGTCTTAAGAAAAGCATTGATAAGAGTATGGTTTCTTATGAAGCGGGACAATTTAATACAAACAGATTTGTAGGTCTCTTCAATATTTTAGAAAGTAGTAAGAGTAGCGCATATGTAGCATCTGAGGTGTATTTAACTGATGGTCCATTTGATTCTCCACAGAATTTTAACCGTTTAAATATTCTAGGACGATATAACTATAAGGATATAGGGAAAGAGGAATTAACTTTGACCGCATCGCATTTTCAAAGTAAATGGGATGCTTCTGGACAAATTCCACAACGCGCAATTGATCAAGGTATAATAGGTCGTTTTGGTGCTATAGACGATACTGAAGGCGGACAAACAAGTAGAACAAATTTAATGTTGAATCACACTAAATTTCTAGGTGAAGATCAGTTCTTAAAAACAAGGGCTTTTGTGAGTAAGTATGATTTTGAACTGTTTTCAAATTTTACCTTCTTTTTAGAAGACCCAGTAAATGGAGACCAAATACGCCAGTATGAAGATAGAACCGTAATGGGAGCTGAAACTGTCTTTGAACAAATAGATATAGCCGTTGGTGCAGATGACAGATTTAAATATTCTGCAGGAATCGGTTTTAGAAACGACAACGTAAATGATGTAACCTTAGAGCATACTTTAAACAGAAAGACGGTTTTAGAACAATTTGCCTTTGGTGATGTAGATGAAACCAATATGTACGGTTTTGTTGACGGTGAGTATAAAACAGGTAACTGGACTTTTAATCCGTCTGTTCGTTTCGACTATTTCAACTTCGACTATGAAAACAAACTGAGTCAATTATATGATAACAAAAGCGAAAACAAGGCAATAGTGAGTCCTAAACTGAACACTATTTATGCAGTAAATAAAGACTGGCAATTATTCTTGAAAACAGGTTTAGGTTTTCATTCAAACGATGCCCGTGTTGTTACGGCAAATGAAGGTAGAGATATTCTTCCAAGAGCATATGGTGTTGATTTCGGAACTATAATTAAACCAGTGGATAAATTGGTATTGAACGCAACCTTATGGGGCTTATTTTTAGATCAAGAGTTTGTGTATGTTGGTGATGCAGGTATTGTTGAGCCAAGTGGAAAAACTAGAAGAGTTGGTGTAGAAGTTGGTGCGCGTTACCAAATGTTAGATTGGTTGTATGTATATAGTGATGTTAATTACACCTATGCTAGAAGTACAGAAGAAGTCGACGGTGAAGATTATATTCCTTTAGCGCCAGATTTTACAGCTGTTGGCGGATTGTCTTTTAGTGATATTGGCAATTTTTCAGGGAACCTGAATTATAGATATTTAGGTGATAGAGCGGCTAATGAAGATAATAGCATTGTCGCGGAAGGATATTTTGTTACCGACCTAAACCTGAACTACCATATTAAAAACTGGACCGTTGGTGTAATCGTTGAAAATCTTTTTGATACAGAATGGAACGAAACGCAATTCGCTACCGAAAGTAGATTATTCAATGAACCAGCTTCTGTCGAAGAAATTCATTTTACTCCCGGTACTCCATTTTATTTAAGAGGCAAGGTTGCTGTTAGATTTTAAAGAGTTGTTCTAAAAAGATTTTAAAAGGATGATTTGTTACTTCTGTAATGAATCATCCTTTTTTTAGACCAAGGCAGCATGCAAGAAGTTTTTAAAGATTTTAGTACTGGTGGATTACTGAAAATTGGTAATGAATTATTACTAGAACCCTATAGAAAACCAAAGCAAGCAGGGATTTATATTTTTATAAGAACCACTACTCAAAAAGCTTCTATAGAAGTCGATGGTGTTCCATATACCATTTCAGAACATAGTTTGCTGGCATTAACGCCAATTCAGTTCTTACATTATACAGAAGGCAGTAATTTAATCGTCTATCAATTCAACAGAGAGTTTTACTGTATAAAAGACCATGATCAAGAAGTAAGTTGCGCTGGGTTATTG
Organism: Maribacter sp. R86514; assembly: GCF_044597005.1. Lineage (NCBI taxonomy): Bacteria > Pseudomonadati > Bacteroidota > Flavobacteriia > Flavobacteriales > Flavobacteriaceae > Maribacter > Maribacter sp. R86514. The sequence continues at coordinate 1,082,264 of NZ_CP138999.1, forward strand.
TTTTTTAGTAACGCACATATTCCCGTTATAGATTTAGAAGAAAAACAACAACGAAAGTTTGATACGCTGCACGAGGTGTTTGTTGATGAGCTAGAAACCGAAGATACCATTCAAGCAGAAATGCTTCGTATGCTTATGGCTCGTTTTATGATTATGAGTACGCGACTACTTAAAGCAAAAGAAGGGTTTAGTGAAGCTACCAATGATATAAAAGTAGATTTACTCAGAAACTTCAATTTGCTGGTTGAAGAATATTACAAATCAGAACATTCGGTTGCTTTTTATGCCGATAAGTTATTTAAATCTCCTAAAACACTTTCAAACACCTTTTCAAAATTCAATACCACTCCCCTACAAATTATTCATGAGCGTATTATTCTTGAAGCAAAACGATTACTTATTTATACAGATAAGACCACAAAAGAAATTTCTTATGAAATTGGTTTTGAAGATGCCTCTTATTTAAGTCGTTTATTTAAAAAGCAAACTCAGCAATCTCCGTCTGATTTCAAGAAGCAACTAAAAAAATCATTTTAGGGAAAAATTGACAATACCTCGGGTAAAATTGCCCGTTTTAAGATTCATAATACCTAGTTCTTTGTAGTGTAGAATTAAAACATCAAAGACATGAACTTAAAACACAAATCAATCTTCAATTTAATTGAAATATTTACGTCTAAGAAGACGGTTGTACCTAACACTATCAATGTAGATAAGCATTGTCAACATAATCATTTGTCAGATTACTATTGTGATTCTGATAGTACTTCAAGACTAACAAAAGCATTCGGTTCTTTTTTATAAAGGAAAAATTGACATGTAGAAAGGAAGTCTCTACCTAATAAGAGTTCCATAGTGAAGCTACCTTTGTACCAGATAATTTAAAGAACAAATCAATAATAATTAAAGATAAAAATATGAGCACATTTAATATACCAACAAGAGAAGACGTAAGCGAAAACAATAAAGCGATTTTCGATAATTTAGAAAAAGCTTTGGGCTTTGTTCCTAACTTATATGCAACATATGCAAATAGTGATACGGCATTAGAAAACTACTTGAATTTTGCCAACGCAAAAACATCATTATCTGCGAAAGAGAAAGAAGTTGTCAATTTAGCGGTTAGTGAAGTAAACAACTGTATCTATTGTTTGTCTGCACATACGGCAATAGGTAAAATGAACGGATTTACTGATGAGCAAATTCTTGAACTAAGAGCAGGTAAAGCATCTTTTGACTCCAAATTGGATGCTTTGGCTCAATTAGCAAAAAATGTTACAGAGAATAGAGGACGTACAGATGAAAAACTTTTAGAAAATTATTTTGCAGCCGGTTATACAAAAGCAAATTTAATTGACACCATTTCATTAGTGGGTGACAAAACAATATCAAACTACATACATAGCACTACTCAGGTGCCAGTCGATTTTCCTGAGGCAGTTGCTTTATAAATACAAATTTACAAACAATAATTATTAATCTATTCATTAGAGCAAAAGCTCATTAAATTTTAAACACATGAAAAAAGTATTATCAATTTTAGTTATCGTATTGGCATTTTCTTTCAACGCAAACGCTCAAGATAAAATGATGAAGCAACCAGTTAAGAAAATTGCTTTAGAGCAAACAACTGGTGAGTTTACACAAAAATCAATTACAGTTAGCGAGGGAACTTATGTTTTTGATGTTGCGAACAACAACGTGGGTAAAGATGTTGGTTTGGTATTGGTTAAAAAAGGAAAAGATGTCTCTAAACCAGAAAATCATATCCAAACGGCATATGTAACAGCTGCGGTTAAAAATAATACTGTAGGTCACTCTAAGGAAACGAAATTGGAAAAAGGAGAATATGTATATTTCTGTCCTTTAAACCCAACTCCGCAATACAGTCTTATCGTTGAATAAGAAGTAATTAGCTATAGACAAAAAGGGCTGTTCTTAAAGAACAGCCCTTTTTGTTTTTATAATATCTATGGAAATAGAAAATTTTTTTCTTTGATTAATCTTCTGGCGGATGCCCATGGATATCTTCAAATACCCTATCGAAATTTTCTCGTAAATAAGCATTTAATTTCTTTTGGTAATCATCTTTCAACCAGCTTAAGAAATTATAAGTACTCTTGCTTATACATTTACCATATACATGAATACGATTATCAATATCTTCCTTTAACAATTTAGCAAGAGCAATTGCATCGTAAACATCTTCACTATTTTCAATACACATATAAGCATGCTGCGCAATAGAACGTTCTAAAACCACTTTAGAAGATTCTCCGGCAAACGTTGCTGTTTTATAAGTTTCTTTAATATCGAAATAGGTTTCTTTAGAATTTTTAAATTCCGCCTTAACCTCTTCAGATAAATCTAACTTAAAATCACTTTCAATTTCCTCGTCATCCTTAATGCGGTCCATGTAGAAATTCGGAGACTTGAATATAGCTCCCCAATCTAAATCTGCACCCCATGGTCCAAAACGATAAAGGTTGTTACCTAAATCTATAACCGTAAATTTAGATTTGTTATTCAAAATCCTAGAGCCCCTACCGATCATTTGATAGTAAAGAGTTAGCGATTTTGTTGCTCTATTTAAGATAATAGTATCAATCGTAGGCTCATCAAAACCTGTAGTCAAAATACTTACCGATGTTAATATGGCATCAGGTGTTTCTTTAAACCATTTTAATATTTGCTTACGCTGTTTTTTGGTAGCGGTATTATCAAGATGCATAATATTTAATCCTGCAGCTTGAAAAGTATGGTATACCTGTATAGAGGTTTCAATACCATTGTTGAAAATCAATGTCTTTTTACCTTTAGAATGTTTGGTATAAGCTTCTAAAAGCTTATTTAACATTGCCGGGCTAGTATAAAGATCAGCAGAAGATTTTACGGTATAATCACCATTTGACCCAATTTCAAGAGAGGTAAGTCCCATGTCATATTGAAATACTTCCGCTCTTGCCAAGAAATCATTGGCTATAAGATTTTCTATGGTTTCACCAGGTATAAGCTCATCATAGTTTTTGTTCATTGGTAAGTCCTTATTAGAACTTAAAGGAGTTGCCGTAACACCAAGAACAAAAGAGTTTTCAAAGAACTTAAAAAGTTTGGTGAAAGAATTATAGTGGGCTTCATCAATAATTACCAAACCAACATCGGAAATATCTAGTTGGTCATCGTTCAACCTATTGTTTAAGGTCTCTACCATGGCTACATAACAACTGTAACGTTCATGGTCATCAAGATTGGCCTTGCTGTTTACTACCTTGTTAACAACGCCAAAACTAGTAAGCATGGCAGAAGTTTGGTTACAAAGTTCAATACGATGTGTCATTACCAAAACCTTTTTATTGTGGTTTTTGAGGTATTGACGTACTATTTCCGAAAAAATCACTGTTTTACCACCACCGGTAGGCAATTGGTATAGAAGGTGATAATCTTCTCGTTCTGAATCGAACTTGTCAAAAATTTGTTGAATAGCTCCTTGTTGATAGCTGTAAAGTTCCTTATCGGTCTTTCTATCTTGTAATTCAAAAACTGTCTCTTGCATAAAATCTTCTCTGGAGTTTACAAAGGTAACATTCTCTGCAAAACATTACTAATACATGGGTTAAAAAGGGTACCTTTTGCGACCATGTGTTAACTATATTAGCCGTAAACGTATAAATTATTGGAACATTTACATTATAAAGTGTACAAACCAGTGGGTGTGCTAAGTCAAATGACTTCTGGTGAAGACCGTCAACGTCGCAAAAAACGATTTTTGACAGAACTTCATGATTTTCCAGAGGGAATAATGCCTGTAGGTAGATTAGATGAAAAATCTGAAGGTCTATTGTTATTGACCACGGATGGAAAATTAAGTGATACCATAAATAGAGCAGGTATAGAAAAAGAATATCTAGCACAGCTTGATGAGCTGATAACCACAGAAGCTATAAATGAAATATCTAAAGGAGTAACTATTGGCATATTCGGCAAAAAGTATTTGACCAAACCATGTAATGTAATAATACTAAACGAACCTCCTGCCCTGCCCGATGCTGATGTACAATTACGAATTGGCAGGCATAGACCCACCTCATGGATACGTATTGTAATTACAGAAGGTAAGTTTCGCCAAGTGCGTAAAATGACGGCGGCCGTAGGGTTTCCAACAGTACGTTTAATACGGGTAAGAATTGGTGATATAACATTAGAAAAAATGCAACCAAGCGAAGTACAGCCTGTAAAGATTATTCTTCCGCTTTCTTAGGAATTCGTTTTCCAGAAAAGCGAGATAAAATAGTGAGGCTCTTTTTTGTGTTGATAAAATATACTCCGGTAAGCAAAATTGTAGACGCAATTACAGACTGTAATGTAATATTTTCATTTAAAAAATACCATCCTAAGGTCATGGCTACTATTGGGTTCACATAGGTAGATGTAGCAACTTTTTCAGGGGAAACGATACGAAGTAAATAATTGAAAGCAGTAAATGTAAGTATACTGCCAAAAATAATTAGTAGCAACATGGATGTAATAACCGGAGTGCTCCAGTAAGCAGGAGATATCCATTCTTCACCAAATAAAGTACTGATGATTAATAATGAAATTCCGCTTGTAAGCATTTGATAACCTGTATTTACAAAGAAATTTTTAGGTAAATCTGCTTTACCAACAAATAAACTACCGTAAGACCAGCTCAGCATACAGATAAAAATCAATACCATCCCTAAAATAGCGCCTTCTTGAGCAATAATTTCTTTCTGGCTGACCAACAAAAATATTCCTGTGATACCGAAAATTACACCAATAACAGACATAGGTTGTATTTTCTTGCCTTGTAAAATCCGCATCATTAGCAGAACAACCAATGGCTGTGCAGAAACTTCTAATGCAGCAAAGCCGCTGTCTACAAATTTTAGCGCCCATACAACTACTCCGTTCCCAAATGTTAGGAATAGAAAACCTGCAAGAATAGTATTCTTGAATTGCTGTTTGGTAATTTTAAGGGAGAAGCCTAATATCTTAGATATGATAAAAATTAGACAACCTGCTGTAACAAAACGAATACCTGCCAACATAAAGGCAGGTAATTCGGTTACTGCAATTTTATTCCATAAATAGGTTGATCCCCAAATGAAATAAATGGCAAAAAATGACAATACTACCAGAACGGTGTTGCGTTGCATTTTCACCATTAAAAATATTTAGAACTAAATCTTCTTAACACGAACGGCGTTCATGCCCTTCATGCCTTTTTCTAACTCGTAAGAAACTTTGTCGTTTTCCATAATTTCATCAATAAGACCACTGACATGAACAAAGTATTTTTCATTGTTCTCTGCGTCTATGATAAAACCAAAGCCTTTAGTAGTATCAAAGAAAGAAACCTTTCCGTTTCTTACCGGATCAAATTCTTCAACATCACCTTCTTCTTTCTTAGGAATACCTAAAACGATATCTTCAGCTTCAATTTCCACTTTCATTGCTGGATCTGGCGGAGTGTCCACCAAGTTTCCATTGAAATCTACATAAGCCAATGGAATACCAGAAGTACCATTTTCTTTTGCAGCTGCTTTACGAGCAAGCATTTTTTTCTTCTTTTCTTCACGCTTCTTTAAGCGCTTTTTTTCTTTTTCAGTTTTATTAAATGTTTGTTGCGATTTTGCCATTCGTAATTTTAATGATAATAATAGATTTTGCAATAAAGGAATTGAAATACGTGTTGACGTGTATAACGAACGGTAAGTTTTTGAGTAAACTATTATTCCGTTTGCTGTAAGGTCATTGCAAGAATTATGTGCATCCCTTTAATATTTTACAAAGATATGATTTGTATTTCAATTATTTAGCATTATAAGGACTCAAACTATGAAAGTTTTAAGCTACTCCCTTTTAAAATGAATATGTCATCACATTATATAATAATATTTTAAGGTTTTTTGCCCATTCTCCTATTCCATTATTTATAGAATAAAGGAAATTTGAAAAAGAATTGTTAAAATTAATTTTTTGGTTAAAAACATAAAACACTGATTATTAGTATTTTAAATTAAAAATATAAAATTAATTTGTTAAAAATAGTACCTTTTTATGCATAGTACTGTAACAAAATAAAACATTCGTCGTCTTGTAAGTATAAGAAAATTATTAATCATCAATTAAAAATCAAATATCATGAGAACTTTCATCAGAAACACACCGACAGAAACAAGAAGAAACACTTTCTTTTCAAGTTTTAAAAACAGCAAAAGAGTACAATGGGTAGCATCAAGAAATCACACTCATTAATAATACCTTAATTAATCATTCATCAATCACTTGGCTAATCACCGAAACTAAAAACGAACATCATGAGAACTTTCATCAGAAACACACCGACAGAAACAAGAAGAAACACTTTCTTTTCAAGTTTTAAAAACAGTAAAAGAGTACAATGGGTAGCATCAAGAAATCACACTCATTAGTAAAACATCAATCATTCATCAATCACACGGCTAATCACCGAAACTAAAAACGAACATCATGACAACATTTATCAGAAACACACCAACAGAATCTAGAAGGAATTCATTTTTTACCAATTTTAAAAACAGTAAACGAATACAATTGTTGGCGTCTAGACATCATACACACTAAGAATACCTAATTCAATATTAAATCATTAATCAATTCGGCTAATCACCGACAAAAAAACGAACATCATGAGAACTTTTATCAGAAACACACCGACAGAATCTAGAAGAAATACATTTTTTTCCAATTTTAAAAACAGCAAACGTATTCAATGGGTTGCGAGTAGAAATCATACCCACTAGTTTATGTAAATCTAAATATGAGCTTCTATTTCAAATTGTATATTAAATAGACACGGATAAATTAGACGGAGATTAAGTCTAAAAAAAGAAAAAGGATAAAACCTGTCGGCCTTATCCTTTTTTTTTCTTGTAAAATTATTGTTTTAATCTTCTAATGTAATCTCTTCTACTACTCCATTAGGGTAAATTAACGTAGCTACATCATCACATGTAGCATCTCCAAAATCAACATTAACTGTTAATCCGTTTTTTGTTAAATCCATATCTCCTTCAGATACATAAGAGCATATAATAGCGCTGGTTAGTGCATCATTTACAGTAACATAATAGGTGTTCCCTTTATATTGTACTGTCCAATTTCCCGTAATACTAAACGTAGTAGTTACTTCTCCAAAAATTAAAGTAGTGGCCCTTACACCTTTATCAAAAATAATAGAACCATCTTCCATCTCTGCAATCATATCACTGGTAACCTCAAAGGTTATTGCACTACTATCTATATTAGAGGTAAATGCGAACGACCTTGAACCATTAATTTTTACGTCTCCTATGTAAAAATCATCATAACTTGCAGTAAAAGAACCAGATTGATCCTCTAGATCATAAGTTACGGTAAGCACCCCATTTACATTCTCGGTACCGTTAAGTACACAATTATTAAATGTAGCAACATAACCGGTTTCTGAATATACGGCAGAATAACAATCAAAACTGTAGGATTTACCAGTAGATTCAGCATTGGCATTTAAATTAAAAAGTGCTAAGTCAACACCATTGGTAATTTCATCAATTTCTAATACTGCTTTCAAATCTGATTGGGTCAAACTAACTTCTTCATTAACAGTATCATCATCACTACAGCTATAACCAAAAACTACAACAGTAATTAATATAATAGGCTTTTTAAATATCCATTTTAAATATTTCATTTTTTCTTATTTGTAGGTTGAACCCTTGGAACGTTCAATAATGGATTATAGTATTGATAGAAGGCATATTAACGCTGTATTTTCGATGAAATAGAACTTGGTTATAAAAGTTATGCTTAAAACGAATTAAATCGTATACGATATATTATATTTGATGTATGCTGGTAAAAATGAACTTAAGAGATCAAGTACGGGATTATTTGTTATCTGAAATGACAACAGGTAATCTTAAAACTGGAAAGACCATTAATTTAGCAGCGTTAGCACGGCATTTAAAAGTTAGTGTTACTCCTATTAGAGAGGCTTTAACCCAATTACAACAATCCCATATTATAAAAGCCGTACCCAATAGAGGATTTATAATAGCAGAATTAGATGTTGAAGAGGCTGAAGATTTGTATGAGTTAGTTGCAAATTTAGAAGTCATGGCCATTGAAAACTCAGAGTTTACCGAAGAACATATTATTGAACTTAAGGAACAGCAAGAGGTATTTGAAAATGCCAATGATGCTATTTCTAGAATACAGGCAGATTTGGAGTTTCATAGATTATTGACCAAAAATTACAAAAATGACTTGGCTTTAAAAATACTACATGATCTAAAGACACGTATTTTTTTTTATGAACGTGCCTTTACAAATGATGACTCTTTCTATAACAAATCTGACAATCAACATGAATCCATTATTTCAGCAATTGCAGACGATAACGTACCTACGGCTTCCCTCCTACTAAAGATGAATTGGATGTTGATTTTAAATTATGTTCAGAAGAAACTTACCGAGTAAAAACTACTCTAAATCTTGTAAGAGTTCTTGTGCAGAACGGGTTACTTTAAGGTAACCATTATATGCCCATTTGCAGAAAAACACCATAGCAATCATAGTAAAAGCAAATATTACATATTGTTCTGTTTTTAAACTGGTTAGGAAGACATTTTTATTGGAAATAATTTTAGACGTGACCGGTACTATAAAGAAGAGTCCAACAAAACCGATAGCTATGCCTACTTGTTGCAATTTTAAAAGTTTATTCTTAGTCTTTAAGTAGAACTTTAAATTGTCTTTATATGAGCCGTTTAAAATATCTATGTTCTTTATTGTTTTTAAGGTAGTTAGCACCATAACAGGTAGTACAATTAAAAATAACAAAGTAAGTATGCCACAAACTTGCAAATACCACGTATCTAATTTACCAAAGTTTAGAATAACAAAAAATGAAATGGCAAAACAGACAAAAGCGCCTAAAGTTTCATACTTTGTAATGGTAGTGAATTTGTTTTGATATTTCTGTTTGGTCATGTCTAATATGATTTTATTCGTTAATTTTTTTTGATGATTTAGTTCATCGCTTAATTGTGTCCAGGCGGACTGTAGTTCTTCTAGTTCCATGATTACTGTTTTGTCATGTTCGTTTTTAATTTCTTTTTTATTCGAGATATCTTTGTACCAACATTACTGGCACTCAAGCCAGTAATGTCTGCTATTTCATTATAGCTTTTACCTTCTAATAAGAGAAAAATAAGTCCTTTTTCTAAGGTGTTTAAATGCTTCAAATGCTGGTAAAGTAGTTTTAATCGCTCGTCATACGCATCATCATTAGTATCTGATTGCTTTAAAAAAACATCTGCAATGGGGACCGAATCTGGTCTTCTCTTTTTTTTCTTAATAAATGTGATTGAAGTATTCATAGCTACGCGATACATCCAAGTTGTTATTTTTGAATCGTTACGAAAAGAGTCAAAATATTTCCAAAGCTGGTAGACCACTTCTTGAAACAGGTCATCTTGATCTTCTTTGTTTTCGGTGTAAATTGAAGTCACCTTATATAACAATGCCTGATGCTCTTGTATTAATTCAGTAAAGACTTCTTCTTTTTGCATTTATAAAAATCTATTTACCCATTAGTATGTCTTTTGTACAGTTTGTCACACTTTAAAGTAAATTCTTTTTTAAATTAATGTAAAAACATGCTAACTCATACAACATGAGACATGTATGTGCGTTTTAGTAAAAAAATAAATATAAGGTATGCAGTTCTTAAATCCAGAAATTGAAGCGTTGACCAAAAGAAAAACCACACGAAGTTTAGTTAAGAAAGAGGTCTCATGTGGTATTTTTCAAGATGTAAAAGATATTCCGGTAGTTGACGAAGCCGTTGTACTTAAAAAAGAATAACTACTATTTAAACAGCGATGCATCTAATCCTGGAATTAGGTTTAACGCATTTTGGTAATATAGTTTTTTAAGCACATCATCAGGTAGGTTCAATCCGTACATGGACCAAAATGCGTGATACTTCTTATAATAAGGAAAATACTCATCGTTGCTTTCCAATACCCTAAAGTACGTAGGGAATTCTTCTGGTTTCCAACTATCCTTACCGAACAGTACCCTGTCTTGATATTTAATAAAAAATGCCCTAGCATTCTGAGGTTGTCTACCAAGCTCTGCAATTACTGCAGATATACCCACATTCATATTTGGCATTTCATCTAATAGCTCTCCTAATTTTTTAAGGTTGTTAGCATGCCAACCCATGTGAGCATTTATAAATTTGGTATTAGGATGTTTTTTGAACACGTTATGTTGTTCTTGAATAATTTGCTCGAAAGGCGCAGGGTCAGTAGCTGTACGTTTTCTTCTAGGGTGCGTTTTTAATTCTAACCAACGTTCGTTATCAGCATCCATATCATCCCAGAAAGACTTTGGATCAGCAGCATGAATTAACACCGGTACTCCCATTTCTGCACATTTAGCCCAAATGGGGTCTAAACGGGGGTCATCTATTGCCAAACGATTACCATCTGCATCTTTATTTCGTAGTCCTAAACTTTTAAAAATCTTTAATCCTTTAGCTCCGTTCTTTATATCTTGTTCTAATTGGGCTGCAGCCTGTTTGCCCCATTCCATATCTTTAGCTCCTTCAAAATCTACATTGGCAAAAACAACAAACCTATTTGGGTAACTTTTATTGATATTATCGATTTTCTCCTTGAGACTTGCTCCAGACCTTCCACTTAAGTTCACCATTATGGCTTCGTTCATAGCATCCATATGAGAAATTAATTCGTTCAGAGCCTCGACCGACATATCTCGTTGATGGCTATGAACGTCTATAAAAGGAAATTTTGCTTTGGTAATTTCGCCACCAGGAACAACTAAGGTAGATGTAGGGTTATATTCTTCAAAACCCATTTCTTGGGCTAATATTGAAGAGGATAGTAAAGTAGTTAGAAGGACAATGAATGTATATTTTAATTTAATCATATTAAGTGTTAAGTGAGTTATTGGTTCGCTTTAATAGATTTTGGTATTCTAGGTTTGTGTCCACATCAATAATTTGATCTGCTGCATCCAAAGAAATAATTACATTGCCTTCATTGTTTAAAATTTCCTTGGCTCCGAAATCTCCTTTTAAAGTAGTTAATTTTTCGAACAGCAAATTAGGAAACAATGCCGGTACACCTACTTTTTTATGATAGTTTGTTGCAATGATTTTTGATGGATGTTTTGTAAACTCTTCAATTAATGAATCTAAGTATACCGAACTCAATAATGGCTGGTCTGCTAGGCAAATTAAGATCCCGTCCAAGCCAGGTGTTTGCTTAAGTAACACTTTAACCCCATGGGCAATACTTTCGCCCAACCCATTTTCCCAATTAGAATTTACGATTATCTCAATATTTTTTTCTTTCAAATTACACTCAGCACTGATAAATTCAGCGTTTGAGCCTAGTACGACATGAATTGATGTTGCATTTGTCTGTTGAACAGTTTTAATGGTTTCCATTAAGAAATTAGAATCTTTCCATGGCATTAACTGCTTGATGCCGTCCATTCTTCTAGAAGCACCAGCTGCCATAATAAGAACCGCTATATGTACATCTTTCTTCAATGAACAGATTTCAATTTGTCTTTCAACATTACGGGTTGTGTTTTTCTAATTACGGTCAATATTTCTGCAAGAATAGATATTGCTATTTCTTGCGGTGTTTCAGCTCCAATATTCAACCCTGCAGGACCATGAATATTTTCAATAAAGTCTAAATCAATATCCATATCATGTTCCAATAATTCAGATAACAATTTCTCTCTTCTTTTGATTGGTCCTAAAATTCCTAAATACGTGGGTTTGCTATTTTTTAATTTCATTAAATACTTCAAGTCTTTTACATAACTATGTGTCATTAAAAGAACAGCGGTATTCTTATCTATGGTTTCAACAGGAAATTCTTCTGGTTCAAAGTCCAATAATCCGTCAATACCATGAAAATCAGCAATAGTTTTATTCTCTTTTGGTGTTACGGCTACGTACACTTCCCATCCCATACTTAATCCAAAATGGGCTAGTTGAACCGCATCATGCTCACCTCCTATTATTAATAAGCGTTGGCAAGGTTCTAATGTCTGGCAGAAGTGTAGACTATTTTGTTGTTCCTTAGTGCCGGAATTAAATGTGTAGGTAACTGAATTTAGAGTTATAAATGTACCATAACCTTCTAAATCGCCATATTCTTTTATATAAGATGTATTAAGCTTGAACGATTTCCTGTTTTCTATAACTAAGTTAAAATCGGTCATAAAAGCCTCATCTGGAGAAAAAGATTCCAATAAGATATAAAGTAAACCTTCACAACCTAATCTAAACCTACCATCATAGGTCATTAGTTTTGTAATTCCATTCTCAAATACCGATTGTGCTTGAAACAAAACTTCTTTCTCTACACAACCACCACTAACAGCACCTATCATTACATCATCTTCACGAATAAGCATACGAACCCCAGGTTTACGATAAGAAGAACCATCTAAATCTACGACCGTTGCAAGCACACACTTTAAATTTGCCAATTTAGCAATGCTGTACTCCTTAATTATTTTCTTGAATTCATGAGTCATTAACCATAGATTTTACACCTTCTAAAGTACTAAAATTAATGCATATATCACTCAAGTCTATTTGCCTTAAAGCCAAGGAAATAAAGGTGTTCACCTAATTTCAACTACCAAATATCTACCGTTTTAACAATCTTTAACATTTATTTTTTCATTCCCCATAATTTAAATAAACTTTGTCCGTTCTGCTAGTTGAACCTATAATTAATTAATATGAAAAATTTCTTGAAGTCTTTTAGTGTGTTGTTTGTGATAGCACTATTTGTTTCTTGTGGTAATGCAGATGATGATGTTAGTTTAAACCTAAATAAAGGAGACGGACTAGGAAAAGGTATCGAGGTAGATGATTGTTTAGGACTAGAAGAAGGTGAACTGGTTCTATCTATACAAGATCAATATACTACCCTACCTGGTAAAGTATCTGTATTTTTTAGAGTATCCGATACTGGTGGAAATCCAGTTCCTGGCTTAACAGCAGATCAATTTACAATTTATGAACAAGGTAGAAATGACGATTGTTTTAATACGATTTCTACTTCAGAATCATCGGCACGTATATCACCAAACTCTCAAATTTTCTCAAATAACACATTGCTAGTACTGGATTTAAGTAATAGTGTATTGAGCAGTAGCTTAGAAGAGTTGAAATTGGCTTCTACTAGTTTCATTGAAGCAGTTATGCCAGAAACAGCTAATGAATCCGTTAAAATGGCTATCTATTGGTTTGATGGTGAAGATGAATTACACTTGTTAAATGAATTGACATCTTCAAGAGTTGAACTTACCGAAGCTGTTGACGGAATAACAGATGATATCAGCAATGACCCATCTACAGATTTATATGGTGCGGTAATAAAATCCACTGATATCGCGTCTGATTTAGTAAAAGTATCTACTGAAGGTGGTAAAATAGGTGCTGCATCTGTAGTATTGTTTACAGATGGTACAGATCAAGCTTCACGTTATACTGAGGATGCCGCTTTAAAGAAAGTAAATGAGGCTAATGCTAACATATCGTTCTTTAGTATAGGTCTTGGAGCAGAAATAGACACTGAGGTTTTAACAGCCATAGGTAAAACAGCAAGTGTTTTTGCAACCAATAAGGATGAATTGGAAACAACGTTTAGAGACATTTCTGAAAAGGTTTCTGAAAGAGCCAATAGCTTTTACTTATTTGAGTACTGTAGCCCTAAAAGAGATGGTAGCGGAGAAAACAATTTAGCAATTGAAATCAATACCGGTTCTAGACAAGGTGCAGTGCAGACCAAGTTTAGTGCAAACGGATTTACAGGAGGTTGTGAATAGGTAGTTCTCACACAAAATATAAGAAGAAGCATGAAAATGCTTCTTTTTTTTGCTCTAATATGAAATAAACAACGTATTGATAATCATCTCATTGCACTAGTAATTTGCAGGGCGAAGCTCTTTCTTATTAACATTTAAACATCCGTTTATCGATTTGTGCCGTATATAAAACCGATTAGACTAATATTAATTAAAAAGAACAAAATGAAAAAATTATCCTTAGTTACTATAGTATCGGTAGCACTTTTATCGTCTTGTGTTTCTAAAAAGAAATATGTTGCTTTAGAAGATAACTTATCTCAAACTCAAAGTACATTACAAAAGACACAAGTTGAGAAAGAAGAGCTACAAGCTCAAATGACAAAAATTGAAGCTCGTGTAGAAGAGTACAATTCAAAAATCAACTCGTTAAAAGAGATGAACGATAGCCAGTTCACAAGTGTTGATGATGTTGCCGTTATGAGTAACAATACAAAAGCTAAGATGAGAAATACATTGAAAAATGTTGATCCTGCAAAATTAGCCGGTGCAAAAACATTACAAGATTCAATGAACTTGGCTGTTTCTTATAAATTGAAACAATCAATTTCTGAAGAAGGTGAAGATATCAATGTTAGTATTGATAAGACTGTTGTTATGATTAATATCTCTGATGAGTTATTATTTAACACAGCTAGCTATAATGTAAGCAGCAAAGCAAACAACATTTTACAAAAATTGGCTGACGTAATTAAGTCTGAGCCAAGTATGGAAGTTATGGTTGAAGGTCATACGGATTCTAGAACAATCAACACTCCAATGGTTACTGATAACTGGGATTTAAGTGTAAAACGTGCTACATCTATTGTACGTAAATTACAGAAAGAGTATGATGTTGACCCTTCTCAATTAATCGCTTCTGGTAGAAGTAGCTACTTACCTTTAGTAGAAAATGACACTAAAGAAAACATGGCTAAGAACAGAAGAACTAAAATTATCATCTTACCTAACTTAGATAAATTCTTTGCTCTTTTAGATGCAGAAGATGCTATGTAAGAATTACAGTTCTATTTACATTAAAAGGGAAGCATTGCTTCCCTTTTTTTATGTTTAAAAATTAAATTCGTTATCTAAATATCATTGCATTTGGTACTTGGATCTGAGGTTTATTAAGGTCTACTAAGAATCCGTTAATTACTGCGTAAGCTATAACTCCGTCTTTTTCTAAGAAGAAAGTCGGGTTGATTCCCGGCATTAAATTCAATTCTGGAACTGTGTATTTTTCGCCAATTAAATGAACAGGGTAAGGTGAGTTAATATTTTTAGCAGGGAACGATGATAAACGTAAATAGCCATATCCTTGTTTTAATATATCGGTAAAATTTAATCCTTGCACATCGTTAAAGTTTTTTAAAGTCTTTGGGTACACTTTTGCTTGTTTGATTGTATAACCGGTAGCATCTAACGTTTCGTAACCATAATACGTTGATAAGTCACCTTGATCTAAAATTCTACTACTATACCAGAAAGAGTTATGGTCTGGGTAATCAACTTCGATCTGGTTCATACCTATATCTATTTTATAGGTATTACCCATAAGTTCGTAGTTTGCGCCAACAATTTTTAAATCGAACAGCTTTCTATCGTTCTCCGGAATTTTCTCGTATTCATCAATATCGATAGCTTCATAAGACTTTTGAGCGATAGTATAAATGGCAGATAAAATAGAGGTGTAATTCAGTTTTCTGATTTCTTGCTTTTCAACATCCTCGGGAAATCCTCCAGATTCAATTAGAATAGTACTCGTCCCCCATTTTTGAATATTATCTCCAAAAGCTCTTGGCTCAAAATCATCATTATATCTACCTACTTGCCCAGGAGCATATTTTTGAAGAATATCGTTCATAAAAACAATAATCTTCATGGCATTACCACGAGTTTCATTAATATCTTTTTCATAATTATAAGCAGGAGCTAGATAAGAGATTGTAGCTGGTTTTTCCGTACGTTCCGCATTATAATACGTGCTTTGATCATGAAGATTGAATCCGAAATCGGCATTAAGACTATCTCTAACTCTTTTCAAGGTTTGAGATTCTGGGGACTGTAAACGCAGCGCATCCCTATTAATATCTATCCCTAACAAATTTCTACGTTGGTAAAGTTCGGCTCCATCAGGGTTGAGCATTGGTAAAAAATGAACGGTAAGATTGGTAAGAATAGCATCTTTCTCTGCTTTAAAATCAGCACTTTCAAAGAAATTAAGAATATCAAAAATAGCTTGTGTAGCCGTTGGTTCATTACCATGCATTTGAGACCAAAGAAAAACATTGGTTTCGCCGGTACCAATACTAATCAAGCTTAAATCTTTACCGCCAATAGATTTACCTACGGTATTTACTTTAAATTTAGCATTGGCAGAAAACTTATCTATAAGGGGTTGTATGTCGTTTCTTTTAATTCGCCTTTTACCAATGGTACTTTCTTTGTAATTCTCATAAGTGTCGTACAACTGAGTGGTAATATGGTCTGATTGCCCAAATGCAGAAAACGTGCATAAGCTTAGTATGGAGAGTAATAATTTTTTCATTTATTGTTCTTCTATTTTGTTGCTATTTTGTTTTTGGTAACTCTTTAAAATTCAATTTCTTGACAGCATTCCTGACCTTGCCCATGAACTCGGTTCCCGGATCGGTTTTCACAGTTCTATATCCTTCATCTTTTTCTAACCAGAGTGGGTGATTTTCAAAAAGGCTGTATTCATAATGTCCAATTAAATAATCGATATCATACTTATCTTTCAAATACTTTACCAGCCAAATATTAGAATTCAACTGTGCTTTTGTCATAGGTAGCTCTTCGGTACCACCAACATTCTCTACTCCTATAGCACAATGGTTTAGACCAATGACATGGCGCGCCATGGTAGTTTCTGGTAAAAGCTGATATATAGTACCATCTCGATCTACCATAAATTGAGAAGATACATTTAAGCCGCTTACATTTTTAATATCTGGTCTCCAATTAGGTAAGGTTACCGGGTCAAAGGCTTCAAATGATTTTTCGAAAGTGGGAATGACCGTCCAATGCAAAACAATCATTTTAGGTTCAATTTCAGGAGAATCTTGCTCTAAACCATATCTATTTTGTAGATATTCTACCGTCAATATTTTACGCTCCTCATTAAACGTAATGGGATGCTCCACAATAGTTTTGGCAGAAGAACAAGCAGTTAAAATACAAATGAACAAAAGGTAAATTATATGATGTTTCATTCTTCAATAATTTCTAAGCTATCCTTAGCAACAGCGTAAGATATGGTAATTTTACGTCTACCCCATTCCTTGGCTTTCTTTACATCTTCTCCCATATAAATATCAATACGGTTACGCCAACGAGAATGCATTTTATCTTTTACCAAAAATATACCCTCAAAGGTATCTATCTTCACCATGGTATTATAGCTTAATCCTTTCTTTAATAAATCTCTAGAAACAGCAATCCATTTTTGACCGGGTTTTATAGAATCTCCCCATGCAGTAATAGCTGGGTGTTCATAAGACGTTTGGTATGGCAGGGAGTTATACGCAGTTGCGGTAACATTAATAGGAACCCAATTATACTTATCATCCATAGGTTTCTCTGAACAGCTTAAAGCTATTATCAAGATTATTATAATGGAAGATTTTTTTATCATACCTACTAATGTAGCTTATTTTCTAAAATTAAAAGATCGGTCTTACTTTCTTTCCAAGCTTTTTCTAAATATTCTGGTACAGGCGTAAAAGAAAAAGTAAGTGAACTTAAAACGATATCTTCATCACCATCCGCATCAATATCAGCAGCATCCATTAAGAACCACCTCCCCATTTTAATGTCGTTAAAGTGCTGCTGCTTAAATTGGTATTGCTCAGTGTTTATATTCTCTAAATACACGAAATTATATTCAGGATGGTTTTCATAGTCAGGAAAGGTAGCTAAGAGCGCCAAATCTAAATCACCATCTTGATCAAAATCATTTGCTATTACTCGTGTTGCTCCATTTAAAGGATGAAAATAGGTTTCCTCAAAATTATTTTCACCGTCGTTCATATGAATACGCATACCGTGGTAAGGTTTGTTTACAAATGATTTATCTGCATTATCGCCGTTAACGGTAATGATATCATCAAATCCATCACCATTATAATCTACTAATTCAAACCAGCTAGAACCGTAAACCGGACTAAAGCGTATTACCTTCTTGGCTGTAAATTCTAAGTTATCCTCTTGATATAAAATATAAACAGCCTCATCACCTTGCGACACCATGACCACTAAATCATCTTTGCCATCCTTATTCATATCCTTAGGTATAACCCTTAATGCACCTGGTACATCTAATAGCGTTCTTTCTTTATAAAAACCATAATTATCTTTTTCCAGTAAAGTCAGTTTCCCTTTTAAATCTCCAAATTCACTAATAACAATTTCTTCATTTCCGTCATTGTTCAAATCAGAATAAACGGCATGTACAGGTCTATGTAATGAATCTTGCAAAACAGCGGTAGCATTACCATGGCGTACTACAGATTGCCCTCTTGGGATTTCATTAGGGTCCATCTTTCCCATATTTGTGACATAAATACTATCGTTAAGTATTCTAGCATCAATTATGGCAGAATTAAAATCTCCTAATAACTTAGAAGTTTTTCTATTGAGGTTAAACTCGTTTAACTGTCCGTTACGAGTACCCGTAATTATATTTTTTGAATCGTCCTCTACTTTTATGTAGGTAATTAAGCTACCTCCAATACTATCAAGACTAATGGGCTTGGTTTTAAATTGAGATAGCGATGTACTTTCTACAATGGCATTGTCATTATTTAAACTATCTGGTGCAAGCTCAATAATATGCTTTTGTAATAAGTCCCAATTTTCTATAGGTATCAATGGTTTTGAAGGATATACACCTGTTTTTATTACAGCAATTTGTTCATGAAACGGTAATTTATAGTAGGGATGTTTTTCTGGTGTAATAATACCCATTCTAGCTCCCATTTCTGGTAAAACATAATCTTGCCAAATATTTTTAGGTAATGATTGAATATCTGGAGCAACATGACAGCTAGCGCAATAGCTATTGTAAAGAACAACTTCTCTAGAAGGCTTTTCCGTATTACACGAAAAAAGCGAACACAATAAAATGAAGCAAAGACAAGACTTAAAATCCATTTGAATTCAATAATGGTATTTAAATTATAAGTGAAAATGGAAGATACCCATACGTTTATAATCTAGCAAGATATAAATGCTTGCTTTTATTTAAATTTGTAGGGCTATGAAAAAAGAAAAGAAACCAGATAATGTAGTTTTCAATGAAGATACTCAAGAGTATCATGGTAAACTATCACCTTTTGCAACAGGAGTATCGGCTCCAAAAATCACTCCTCCAGATGTAACTTCTTGGAAGAATACACATATTGTAAGTGCCAATAATCAGTTTAAGGCAGAATATGAAGCATTACAAGAATCGTATAAAAAACTGATGGATAATTTTGAATACAATAATCTAGTATACAGTGCTAAATTCAGCTTTGAGCCTATTGTTGGTAAAGAATACCATTTGTATAAAGCAAAAGATGAAAGTACATTTCTATCATTGATTTTACCTCAAGAATGTAACTTTGACTATGTTGGTAGTTTTAAGCTTACTTCAGATAAAACGTGGGAAAAAATAAAATGATCGGGTTAATAGTGCAGTATATATCAAAATAAAATACCAGCTTATTTCAATTTCATAAAGAATACTATAATAATGAGAAAAACAAAGCTGATTTTAGGCATTGTATTAGTGGGTATTATTGCCGCTGCATATTTTAACTACCCAAAACTAAATCTAATTTCTGGTTATGCTTCTAAAAACATGGCTTCTAGTGTTTTTATTGCAAATAGAGATGCTGATGACATTACATTGAACGATAATGATATGCCTTTGATTAAATTGGCAGATACAGAGGTGTCAGATGAAAATAAATCTGCAAAGGCCAAGGTATATGGTCTTATGCCCAGAACAGCAGTTTATAAGGAAGGAATTGGTGCAGTACTGACCAATAAGGAATATGCTAAACATAATTTCGACATTGTCCCCAATAGATTTATTGTAAAAGACACCTTGCCTTTCCCCTATGGAAATAACGGTGTTGTCGATACTGTTTTAGAAAATGTAGCTTATGATAAATTAGAGGTCGCCTTTGAAAATGCTTTTAAGGATATAGAACAAAAAACAAGATCTCTTTTAGTTGTTCATAAAAATCAAATTATTGGAGAGCGTTACATTCGCGGGTTTACGAAGAATACCAAAATTCTTGGGTGGTCAATGACCAAAAGTATTTTATCTACGCTTTATGGTATTTTAGAATATCAAGATAAAATTGATATGGAGTACAAGCCATTTTCTGGAGAAATCAGCATGAAGAATCCGAAAACGAATATAACATTGAATCACCTTTTACGTATGCAAAGCGGATTGGAATGGGATGAGAACTATTTTAAAATTTCAGATGTTACTCGAATGCTTTTCTTGGATTCTGACATGACTTTGTCTCAACGTAATAAAAGAATAATAGCCATGCCAACAGAAATTTGGAACTACTCTTCTGGCACCACAAATTTGCTGTCTGGTATTCTAAGAGAGCAATTCAGCTCCCATCAAGAATATTTAGATTTTCCATATAAAGAACTGATTGATAAAATAGGAATGAATTCTATGCTCTTGGAGACGGATTTATCTGGCAACTATATTTTGTCTTCATACGGATGGGCAACTACCAGAGATTGGGCAAAATTTGGATTGTTATATCTGAATAAGGGAGATTGGAACGGGAAGCGTATATTTTCAGAATCTTGGTCAGACTATGTAGCAAAACCTACAATCAATTCTAACGGAACTTACGGTGCACACTTTTGGCTGAATGCCGAAGGTAGGTATGAAGACATTCCACGAGATTTGTATTCTGTAAACGGATTTCAAGGGCAACGTATCTTCATTATACCCTCAAAAGATCTTGTGGTCGTCAGAACCGGATTAAAAGAACAGACAGATGAACAATTCAATACCCTATTGAAAGAAATTATAGCATCTATTCGATAAAAGGAGCAAAATTTTAACCTTTTCAACACAATACCACATTTTTTAGGCAGTTCACAACAGATTTCTCTTATCTGGCAACAATAGTTTCAAAGAACCCTAAATCATATATACATTTACAGTGTTATTAAAAACGAATTAAAAATTTTTCATTTTCATATAGTGTTCTCGTAAAAGAGTCTGATCGTCACTGATCGGACTCTTTTTAGTTTAGGGCGTTTTTCAGTTTTCAGTTGGCAGTTTCAGTATTCAGTGTTCAGTATTCAGTGTTCAGTTGGCAGTATCAGTTTTCAGGTAAAAAAGTATGAAGCAAAAAGTATGAAGTAAAAAGTACTAAGTATTAAGTATTAAGTACTCCTTAATTAATTCGGAAACGCTTCGCGTTTGAACAATCTCATTAAGCCTTTAGCCTAAAAAAGTTCATTTTTCCGGAGAAAAATGAACTTTTTTAACACAGCCAACAGCCAACAGCCAACAGCCAACAGCCAACAGCCAACAGCCAACAGCCAACAGCTATATTACGGTAGCCAATTATCCTTACCAAAATTAGGTTTACGTTTCTCTAAGAAAGCGTTTCTACCTTCTTTTGCTTCTTCGGTCATATATGCTAATCTTGTTGCTTCACCGGCGAATACTTGTTGCCCTACCATTCCGTCATCGGTCAAGTTCATAGAGAACTTCAACATTTTTATAGAAGTTGGTGATTTTTCCAAGACCTCTTGTGCCCATTGAAAAGCGGTGTCTTCTAGATCATCATGTGGTATTACGGCATTTACCATACCCATATCAAAAGCATCTTGTGCAGAATAGTTTCTACCTAAAAAGAAAATCTCACGTGCTTTTTTCTGTCCCACCATTTTAGCTAGGTAGGCAGATCCATATCCACCATCAAAGCTGGTAACATCGGCATCGGTTTGTTTAAAAATAGCATGCTCTTTACTAGCTAAAGTCATATCGCAAACCACATGCAGACTATGTCCGCCACCAACGGCCCAACCAGGTACAACGCAAATAACCACTTTCGGCATAAAACGAATCATACGTTGTACTTCAAGTATATTCAAACGGTGCTGACCATCTTGACCAACATAGCCTTTTTCTCCCCTAGCCTTTTGATCGCCACCAGAACAAAAAGACCATATTCCGTCTTTAGTAGAAGGTCCCTCCGCAGAAAGCAAAACTACTCCAATAGAAGTATCTTCTTGAGCATCATAAAAAGCTTTGATCAACTCACTTGTCGTATGTGGTCTAAAAGCATTACGCACATTAGGTCGGTTGAAAGCAATACGCGCTACGCCGTCACATTTTTTATATGTAATATCATCAAATTCTATAGCTGTTTTCCAGTTGGGTGATTTCATAATTTCTAACAATTCTATTATCGTATAAAGATAAGGGTTCAAAGTATACCTGTCCAAATTTGAAAAATAAGTAACCAATTAAAATTTAATGGTTAACTCAATCGAGTCAGTTATCAATTTGTATGAAACACTAGTTGTACTCAATAAAAGTTATGTTTACGCACAAATAAATAGTACCCTTCATGAAACAATCGCTTTTTACATTTATAAAATCGCTAAGAGAATTTTTAGCTGACAAACTAAACCAATATAATACAACATTACCTTATGTAATTACAGTGATAATCGCTTTGGTCATCGTCGTCGGCGGAATTAATTTATTTGTAGAATTAACAAGTACCTTAAAAACAGAAACCCTTGCCAATTATGATACGGCGATTACAGACTATGTAATCTCTTATCGTTCACCAAAGTTAACATCCTATTTTAAATTTATGACCAATGTTGGCGATACCTATGGTTATTTGATAGTACTTACAATTTTTCTTATTGTCTCTCTGGTGGTCTTTAAACGTTGGAAATATATCGTTCAAGCAACTTTGGTTTTAGCATTGGCCACAATCTCTAATATGATGCTAAAAAGATTTATTGATCGTGCAAGACCGGGAATAGAGCACTTGGTTTCTGTAGAAACGTTGAGTTATCCTAGCGGTCATGCAATGAGTGCTATGGCATTCTACGGATTTCTAATTTTTCTCGTCACCAAGTTCAATATTCAGAAAGTGATGAAATATGTATTGGTCATTACATTAATAACAATCATTTTAAGTATCGGAATAAGTAGGATTTACTTGGGAGTCCATTTTCCTTCGGATATAGCAGGTGGCTTCATTGCCGGCTTCATTTGGGTAGTTTTCTGCGTATTGGTATTCGATTTGATTCAGTTGTTCAAACGTGATCCTAAAACATAAACGGTATAAAGTTTTAATATATTAATAACCTTGCTTATACCTTATTAAAAAATGGATATTGATATTTTAGTAAGCTATAAAAACACAAATAAATTTTAAGAACTAGAATTATGTCAAGATCGAAAATAGCATTGGTAACCGGTGGTAGCCGAGGAATTGGGAAAAATATCGCATTGAAAATCGCAGAAAAAGGTTTGGATGTTATTTTAACCTATCACTCTAAAAAAGCTGCTGCAGAGAAGGTTGTTAAGGAAATTGAAAAACTAGGTCAAAAGGCAGTAGCGTTTCAATTAGATACCAGTGACACCTCTAATTTTTCTAGTTTCTTTAAAACGATTTCTATGTATTTAAATGAAAATTACCGTAACGCTAAATTCGATTACTTGATAAATAATGCAGGAACGGGAATTTACAAGCCATTTCTAGAAACTAACGAAGCCGATTTTGATGCTATGATGAACATTCATTTAAAAGGAGTTTATTTCTTAACTCAGCATGCCGTTGAACAATTAAATGATGGTGGCGGAATAATTAATATATCATCTGGTTTGGTAAGGGTAACGATACCTGGCTCTTCAGCCTATGCAAGTATGAAAGGTGGTATAGATGTATTAACAAGATTTTTGGCAAAAGAATTAAGCGATAAAAAAATACGTGCAAATGTAGTAGCCCCTGGTGCTGTAGGAACAGACTTTGGTGGTGGGGCAAATAAGGATAATGAGGAAAGACGTGAAAAAATCAGTAGTAACACCGCACTTGGTCGAGTTGGTGAACCAGAAGATATTGGTGGTATTGTTGCTTTTTTATGTACAGAAGATGCCGGTTGGATCAATGGTCAGCGTATAGAAGCAACTGGTGGAATGATGCTATAAATCTACCTATTAATAATTATTCTGCACTTATGGTAATCGTTTAGTTCCTATAATTATTACATTTAAGAGTTAAATGACTAACCATATAAGTATCTTTTATTATGAAAATAATTACGCTCTTTTGTGCATTTTTCAGTTTCGTTACATTCGCTGGTTTCTCCCAAAACTTTAGAGGGCTTGATAAAAGCCCTTTAGACAGAGTGTATTTACCTGATCATTTTGCCCATGACATAAAATTTGCTCCTGAAAGAAACCTACCAGATTCTCCCATTCTTAGGGTAGATTATAGTAGGCCTCAAAAAAATGGTCGTGTGGTTTTTGATGGTATGGTCAAATACAATGAAATTTGGCGATTAGGTGCCAATGAAGCTACAGAGATTAAAGTATACAAAGATGTAAACATAGATGGAAAATTACTTAGAAAAGGTATCTATACCATGTATGCCATACCTACCGAAGAAGTTTGGACGATCATATTCAATAAAGATGTAGATCAGTGGGGTCATTATAGTTACGATGAGAATAATGATGTATTAAGAATAGAAGCGCATGTATTACATAATAATAAACCAGTAGAAGAATTTACCATACAGTTTGAAGATTCTGAGAACGGTATTGCTTTAATGTATATCGCTTGGGATATGGACCGGGTCGAAATACCGATAAGCTATTAATATTAACTATTTCATACTTGAACATCGATAGTCTTAATTCAGATTAGTGCTTTTATAAAATAACTTCAATACACTACTTATGAAAATTGCAGTTTTCAGTACCAAAACCTACGATCAAGAATACTTTGCAAGATATAACGAAGAATTCGGCTATAGTTTTTCTTTTTATGAAACTGCCCTAAACAAAGACACGGCTAAATTAGCCACAGATTGTGATGTAGTCTGCGTTTTTGTAAATGACATAGTTAACAAAGAAACAATTAACATACTCAAAACGAACGGTATAAATTTAATTGCATTACGCTGTGCCGGCTACAATAATGTAGACTTAGATGCTGCTGCAAAAGAGAACATAAAAGTAGTAAGAGTTCCTGCGTATTCTCCAGAAGCGGTTGCTGAACATGCCTTGGCATTAATTCTAACCCTAAATCGTAAAACACATAAGGCTTACAACCGTGTACGAGAAGGTAATTTTTCACTTAAAAACCTTATAGGTTTCAATTTAAACAACAAAACTATTGGCGTTATCGGTACAGGTAAAATTGGAGAAACATTCTGTAAAATCATGAAAGGATTCGGGTGTAAGATAATCGCCTATGATATTGCTGAAAACGAGAATTTAGTAAAACTAGGTGTTGAATATATGCCATTGGAAAAGGTCTTTGAACAGTCCGATATTTTATCACTTCATTGCCCGCTGAACAAGCATACCAAGCATATAGTAAATAAAGCCTCTATAGCATCAATGAAAGGCGGAGTTATGATTATTAATACCAGCCGTGGTGCATTGATAAAAACCGAAGATGCCATTGAGGGCCTTAAGAATAAGAAAATTGGGTATTTAGGTGTTGATGTTTATGAGCAAGAAGAGAATCTTTTCTTCGAAGACCATTCTGAAGTTATTATTGAGGATGATATGTTATTAAGACTATTAAGCTTCCCAAATGTATTAATTACTTCTCATCAAGCGTATTTTACTAAGGAAGCCATGGATCAAATAACTACTATAACTTTAGAGAATATAAAAGCATTTGAAAACGGAAGCGAATTAGTCAATGAGGTCCGGCAATAAAGCTTATACATTTGATAGATGAGTTATAGATATACATTTATAAATTAATCCTTTGCAATGAATTAGCTTATTTTTAGTATTCCAAAACATGTAAACTAAATGTAAACCTTGAAAAATATACCAGACATATCATTTCAAGATGCCGAAAACAAACATAGTTTCGAATGTTTGAACTTAACACAGTTTTTTGCTAGAATACCTGAAATAGCAGACCACAACCCTACCCAACCGCATAGAATTCATTTTTTTGCCTTACTGATAGTTAGTGAGGGTAAGGGTGCGCATCAAGTAGACTTAAAGGATTATACCGTTAAAAAAGGTTCGGTACTAAAGTTGGCAAAAGGTCAAGTTCATGCCTTTCAAAAAAATGCTACTTATAAAGGATTTTTGGTGTTGTTTACAGAAGATTTTGTCATGAACCACTTCTCAAAATCCTCGATCAATATGATATCGCATCTGTATAATTATCACGTGACATCCCCTATTTCACAAAACGAGGAGCTCAACCATTCTTTTTTACAAGAATTGAATGCAGAACTTACAAATTCAAACACCTTTGCAAGAAACAATATAGTAGCCTCTTTGATCAATCTCTATTTACTGAGACTTGAACGGGAATATAATCAGCAATCACCTCAAAATAACGCTAAGAACTATACGGTTTTTATAGCATTTAAAAATTTAGTAGAGCAAAATTATGCTACTACAAGAAATGTGAAAGACTATGCCGAAATGCTTACCATTACTACCAAACACCTAAATGAAGTGGTTAAGGAGTTTACATTGGGTACGGCTAAAACCTTTATAGACGGTTACGTAATTCTTGAGGCAAAAAGATCAATTGTCAGTACAGATAATGGTTTTAAAGAGATAGCGTATGAAATTGGCTTTGACGAGCTGTCAAATTTCACCAAATTTTTTAAAAAAAATGTTGGTGTTTCTCCTAAGGCGTTCAGAGTCAGTTCAGTATAATTGCGCATATTTACCATTCTTAGTCTCATATTGATAACGGAATACCATCATTCCCATTTTAGTTTTGCAGTGTAGAATTACACTTAGTATTAACTAAAATGAAAATTATGAAATCAAAATTATTTGCAATTAGTCTGTTTGCAATGGCGATAGCTAGCTGTAACAGCCCAGAAAAAAAAGTTGAAACTGTTTTAGAGGTAACCAGTTTCAATATCAAAACAACCGTAAGCGAATTGGAGTTTAATGAACTTGATGCTGAAATAGAAGAAACTTTTACAAGTAAGCAGCCTGGTTTTATTAGACGTCAAAGTGGTGTTGACGAACAAGGAAGATTTGTGGTATTGGTATATTGGAAATCACTTGCCGATGCAGAAGCTTCAATGAATAAATTTATGTCAGATGAATCTGTTGCCAACTATGCGGGTAAGATCGATGGGTCCACAATGAAAATGTCCCGTTTTACAACAACCGATGAATTTACGGCAGGCAATAGCACATTTACGGAAGTAATGACCTTTGAATTAAAAGAAGGTGCCAATGTTGAAGCTTTTAATGCAATAAATGATAGAGTTGGACCAGAATTCAGCGAAAAACAAACCGGATTTTTACAACGAATTACCGGGTCTAATAAAGCCGGCGAACAAGTTGCTGTTGCGTATTGGGATACAAAAGCGCATTCAGATGCAGTAATCAATGATTTTATGAACGCTGCAGTAGCTAAAGAATTTATGGGGAAGATGGATCAGTCGACCATATATATGATTAGATTTCAATCGCTTACTTCTTTGAAGAATGTTATATTATCGAATAAAGATAAAGTAGTAGCTTTATTGAACAGCTTCAATACAGGTGACCAAACACCTATTTCTTACATTAATCCCAATAAGTACATTCAGCACAACTTAGGAGTAGCAGATGGCTTACAAGGTTTTGGAGAAGTAATGCAACATGCCCCGGAAGGCGGATTTAAAGCAAACGTTTTACGTGCCTTTCAAGATGGGGATTATGTGTTTACGCACACTGAATATGATTTCTTCGGACCAAAAGCAGGATTTGATATTTTCCGATTCGAAGACGGATTAATTGTTGAGCACTGGGACAACCTATTACCTGTTCAAAAGCCAAACCCAAGTGGAAGAACTCAATTTGACGGTGCAATTACTTTGACTGATTTAGATAAAACAGAAGCGAATAAAGCCGTAGTTAGAGGTTTTATAGAGAACGTGCTTTTAAATCATGAAATGGATAAAGTAGCCAATTACATTAACCCAACAACATACATTCAACATAATCCTGCAGTAGCAGATGGCTTGGATGGTTTTGGGGCGGCTATGAAATATTTTGCTGAAAACGGATTGGTAATGCAGTATGAGGAACTACATATGGTTTTGGGTCAAGGTAACTTTGTACTAAGTGTTAGTGAAGGCAAATTCGGTAAAGGTGACCATACCGCTTACTATGATCTATTTAGATTAGAAGATGGGTTAATAGTAGAACACTGGGATGTTATCGCTACGATACCAGCAAAATCTGAATGGAAAAACGAGAACGGAAAATTCTGATCCGCTCTAGAGAGAAAAACCCCTAAGGGCAAGCCCATGAGGCATTCAAAGGAAACAAACTTTTAAATTCGAGGCAAGCCTCAGGGTATTATACCCTTTGGCGGTGTCTATAAAATTAATTGAAAAGGAATAGCCGGTAACACGGTTATTCCTTTTAAAAGGTTCAAATATTATGATTGCAGCACACCAACAAATAGCATCTACATTGGCAGATTTGTTCGAAGATGCCAAATTTGATGAGATAAGAATAATGAAGGCTTTGACGAAAAGCATTCTAGGTCCTATTCAACCAATACATTTTAAAGATACCTATCTGGCAATCTCAAAAAGGCAAGGGGAAGATGTAGTACAGCTCATTAAAGAAAATCGAGTGAAAAATGTGGTTGAATTTGGTTCTTCATTCGGTATATCTACCTTGTATTTAGCCGAGGGAATTCTAGAAACAAATGGCAGTATTGTTACAACCGAACTTATAGATTCTAAAGCAAAAAAAGCCATTGAGAATTTTAAAAATGCAGGTGTTGATCACTTAATAGAAATGAGAATTGGCGATGCTATCCATACATTAAAAGGGTATTCAAAACCTATAGATTTATTATTTCTTGATGGATGGAAAAATCTAAACTTGTCCCTTTTTCAGATGCTAGAACCTAATTTTCATAGTAAAACAAGAGTATATGTGGATAATGCGGAAATGCATGATACAAAACGATTTTTAAAAGCGATTCAGCAAACAAACAAATACCATTTAATACCAAAGTATGACGGTAAAGTGGTAATAATTAAATCTAAATAGTATGAGTGATATAAAAATTTGCCGAACATGTGGTAGCAAGTCGAAATTCAAAGAAAAAGATGGTGTAACAACGTACACCGCAGTACAAGATAATGAAGCATTCAAAAAAATTGGTCAAATGAAAAAGGCAATGCAAAAATTTAAGGACAAAGCAGAAGCTTTGGAAAAACAATTGAACGAATTAAAAGCCTCATTATAATATGGCATTTTTAAAAAAGAATTATGGCTGGATCATTGTAACCATTCTAGCAATATTGCCCATGTTTAATTTAAGCAATATGTTTAAAATAGATACTTCCAATGGTTTTGTTTTGACTTTAGTTGAAAATGGTGGTAAAGAAGGCATGTCAACTTTAGAAATGTTATATCATATCACAGGTGAATTTTCAATAAGATGGATGACAGCTGTGTTGACTTGTACCCCTTTCTTTATCCTATTTGGTATTAACAATCTATTTGTAAGACAAGCTATGGGCATTGCTACGGCAGTATGGAGTTTGTTGCATTTTGTGATATTCATATGGGCAGAAGGTTTTTCAGAAACCTTTACCCAGTTCAATTATGTAGCCGGTTTCATAGCTGTTTTAATATTGATTCCGTTATTGTTCACTTCTAATAGAAGGTGGATGAAAAAATTAAAAGGGACATGGAAAAAGCTTCAAAGTTGGGCATATGCAGCGATTATACTTAGCCTTTTGCACGTAGCCATTTTAGAAAAAACATGGATTATTTATGCGGTAATAGTGGGTATTGGTTTCATAATTAGAATTCCGTCAGTAAAAGAGAAAATTATGAGCAGAAGAAAGAATAAAACTCAATCAGCTTAAGAAAGCTAAGTAGTATTTTATATAACAAACAGTTGATTCTGAGATAAGGAATTAAATATAATTTCAATTAACGAGTAAAAAATAAAATGAAATGAAAATAGTAGTAACATCGGCAAGTGGAAAATTAGGTGCATCAATTGTAAAGCATCTTATCAATTTAATAGGCAAAGAAAATGTCATTGGCATTGCCAGAACACCTGAAAAAGCGACATATTTAGATGTAGAAATCAGAAAAGGAGACTACAATAGCCGCGAAGATTTCAATGAAGCATTACAGGGTGTAGATGCAGTTCTTTTGGTATCTGGCATGGATGAACCTCAAAAACGAATTCAGCAACACAGAAATGTGATTGAAGCTGCAAAACAAAATGGAGTACAAAAAATAGTGTACACCAGTATTGTTGGTGATGAGAATGAGAATGCTTTTAGTCCTATCGTACAAAGTAATAGACAAACAGAAAAAGATGTACAGGCGTCTGGACTCGATTGGGTTATAGGTAGAAATGGAATTTACATAGAACCAGATTTGGAATATATAGATACCTATGTAAAAGAAGGAAGAATAGAAAACTGTGCGGGTCAAGGAAAATGCACCTTTACCAGCAGAGAAGAATTGGGCTATGCGTATGCCAAGCTACTCATTGAAGATAAACACAATGGCAATATTTATAACCTAGTTGGTGAACCCGTTACACAAAGTGAGTTGGCCGAAAACATCAATAAAGTGTATGGTACTAACTTGATCTATAATTCAGTAACAATTGATAGTTATGCAGCAGATAGAAAAGCCGCATTAGGTGATTTTATGGGTACGGTAATTGCAGGCATTTACGAGGGTATAAAAAGCGGAGCGAATAATGTGCCTTCAGATTATGAGAAAGCAACTGGTAGAGCTCCAAAATCTCTTTTTGAGATGATTTCTGAGTTTAAGAACAATCACTAATTACATTTAAAGACAAAGTATATGGTGTTCTAAATACCTTATACTTTGTCTTTAATTTTGAATAATAGCATATGGGAATAGTTGAAACCATCATAAAAAAAGTCCTTGAAAAAGGAACCATAATAGAAAAAACAAAACTGTCAGATTCGGTCTATAAAATTCGGATTCAGAGTGATGCCGTTGCTTCGTATGATTTTGTGCCAGGGCACTTTATAAGATTAGGCGTGGGCATTGGACAAGATGAAATTTCTATGAAAGATAAAGTTAGGAGTTATAGTGTTTGGGATATCGATAAAGATAAAAACACTATTGATTTAGCCATAGCAACGCATAGCCAAGGTATTGGTGCAAAATGGGCAGAAAGCTGTACCCCTAATGATACGGTGTATTTTAAATGGAAAAAAGGTAAGTTTTTAATAGATGATACGGCAGATAGTTATCTAATGATCGGCGATTTATCGGCACTATCACACTTGTATATCATCAATCGAAATCTTCCGGAAAGTAAACAGATAAATAGCTTAATTTACAGTCAAACAAATGAAGATTTCTTTTCTGATATTGATGGTACTACACCGTTTCAATTTCATAAAATGAATGAGAACCCATCTTCTGAAATCATAAGTTCATTAAAAGGTATCGTACCTGAGATGAAAGGTATTAAAACGGAGTACATTGCAGGTGATAGTAGGGTTTGTATAACATTGACCAATTACTTTAGAAAAGAACTGAACTGGAGTACCAAACAAATAAAAACCAAACCTTTTTGGAATCCTGAGAAAAAGGGATTGGAATAATTGCTATATATTACAGGGTATATATACTATACCCATGAAAGTAAAAGTCTGCCTTATTCAAGATAGTCCTGTTTTCTTTGACATAGATAAAACTATCGATAAAATAGAAAATCTTGTAAAAACCCATGCCAAGCAAGGATGCGAATTAATCGTTTTTCCTGAATCTATTATTCCTGGTTATCCGAGAGGCTTTTCTTTTGGTGCCGTTGTGGGCAGTAGAACTGACGAAGGCAGAAAGCTATATGCCGACTACCATAACAACAGCTTAGATTTAAAAGGTAAAGAATTACAAAGATTAGTGAAACTAGCCAAGACCGAGAAGGTTTATTTGGTGATTGGCATTACAGAAAAGCAATCTAACAATGGTAGTCTATATTGCTCCATGCTGTACATCTCCCCTACTGACGGCTTTTTAGGTGTTCACCGAAAAATAAAACCTACAGGCAGCGAACGTATTATCTGGAGTGAAGATGATGGAAAATCCTTGGTGAGTTTTAATACAAAAATAGGAAAGCTTGGCGGACTCATTTGCTGGGAAAATTACATGCCGTTAGCGAGAATGTCGATGTATAAAAAGGGTGTAGAGATTTATATAGCACCTACGGCAGATTCCCGAGAGGAATGGACATCTACCATGAAACATATTGCATTAGAAGGCAGATGCTTCGTTTTGGGCTGTAATCAGTATTATAAAAAGTCCATGTATCCAGAAAAATACAAACATTTGGTTGCCAACGAACCTGAAAATCTGTGTCGTGGTGGTAGTATAATCGTTTCTCCATTAGGTAAAGTAATTGCGGGTCCTTTGTTTAATAAAGCAGGAGCGTTAATTGCAGAGATAGATTTAGATCAAATAGTACATGCAAAGTTAGATTTTGATGTCATCGGTCATTATTCACGTAACGATATTTTCGAATTTAATACTATAAATCAACCAGATATTAAGGTCGAAAAAGGATTAACTTAAGCATACAAAATTTTCAAAAAGATGAAAGCTTTTACTAAAAGAATATATGGCGGTCCAGAAGTGCTACAACTTGAAGAAGTTGCCAGACCTGTAGTTAAGGATAATCACATTTTGGTAAAAGTAATGGCAAATTCGGCAAATCCGGCAGATTGGCATATTCTTCGTGGAAAACCCTTTTTTGCTCGGTTTTCATTCGGACTCTTTAAACCCAAAGAGCCCATTTTGGGCGCTGATTTTGCAGGTATTGTTGAAGATGTTGGCACTATTGTAAAAGCTTTTAATATTGGCGATAAAGTGTTTGGAGAATCAATAGAAGGTGGTGCTTTTGCAGAATACCTAAGCGTAAAAAGTAGCGTTTGCGCAAAAATACCAGAGCATATAGATTTCCCAATAATGGCAGGCATGCCTATTGCCGCACAGACCGCTTACCAAGCATTAATTACTCATGGTAAGTTACAAAATGGAGAATCTGTCTTGATTAATGGAGCATCAGGAGGCGTTGGTCATTTTGCAGTTCAAATAGCAAAAATTT
Source organism: Maribacter sp. R86514 (assembly GCF_044597005.1). NCBI lineage: Bacteria > Pseudomonadati > Bacteroidota > Flavobacteriia > Flavobacteriales > Flavobacteriaceae > Maribacter > Maribacter sp. R86514. Next base: position 1,115,596 of record NZ_CP138999.1, read on the forward strand.
ATGGTGCTAAAGTAACTGCGATTTGTTCCAACAAAAATGTTGATTTTGTAAAGTCAATTGGTGCCGATAATGTCATTGCCTATGATAACGTAAACATTCATGAACATAATGGTAATTACGACTTAATTATTGATACACACGGAAACCTAAAACATGCCGACTATAAAAGAATGGGTAAAAGGGGCGTTATTGTTGGTTTTACCACTATGAGTCATATGGTTTCTGTTCTTTTTAAAAATGCATTTAGTAAGTTCCCTTTAACCCAATTTACAGCCGAAGCGAACACCCAAGATTTAGAAATTTTGGCACCTCTAGTAAAAGACCATAAGATGAAGGTTCATATTGAAAAGATATATCCATATACTCAAATACCAGATGCAATTACACATTTAGAGAAAATGCGAACCCGAGGTAAAGTGGTTATGGTTTGGAATAATACACTTTAAATATTGTAAACCTTTCTCTTTGCGGTAAACGAATATTCCAAGATTCTTCTTAAAACACTTAAACTATTCATATCTTATCGGTTCATACCGTAAGAAAAATGAAAAAATATTCTATTGCCTTAACTTCATTACTATTAGTCTTCTGTTTTACTAGTTGCAAGAATACTACTAAAAAAACATCAGATTCAACCGAAGATACATCCGCAGAAAACCAGTCCGATAAAACCGTTTATGCAAGTGACGTAATTCCGTTTTTCGATGATTGGAAATTGATTTTAGGTGATGGGTCAAATGTTGGTATTGCCAATGATTTTGAAAATAAGGACTTCTTCTATACTGAAAATGAAAATGGAGAAGAATGGGTAGTATTTAAAGCGCCCAATGGTGGTGATACACATGGCACCTCTAATAATACGAGAACGGAGTTGGCACAAATTAAAAAGTGGTATCCAGAAACGGCTGACGATAAATTAACGGCTACACTAAAAGTAATGAACGTATCATCAACGGGCGATGCTCGTGTTGCTGCTACTCACGCTGTAGTAGTAGGTCAAATACATAGTGCCGATGCATTTGAGAACGAACCATTAAAAATATTTTACAAGAAATACCCAGGACAAACAAAGGGTTCTGTATTCTGGCATTATGAAATAAATACTGCTGGCGATGATAATGCAGGTAGATGGGATTATTCATCGGCAGTTTGGGGCAATGACTTTTCTGTGGTTGGCGAAACAGCGGATACCTATCCTGCAGAGCCAGAAGGTGGTATTGCATTAGGGGAAGAATTCAGCTATGAGGTTGTTGTAAAAGATGGCATTATGAGCTTGAAATTTATGAGTAACGGACATGAAACAAAAACATTTACTAAAAATCTATTAGCATCTGAATACACTACAAAAGCTGATATTCCTGAGCAAACAAAAAAATTATTCTTCCCGATCGGTCAAGATGGTGTGGAACGAGAAGAAGCTTACACTGGCGAAGGTTGTTTCTTTAAGTTAGGAGCATATAATCAAACCAATGGAAAATCTCCAGCCGTAAACATGAATTGGTGTTCAGGTGCAGAAACCCATGGTGGCGATATTCAAAAGCAATATGCAGATGGTAATTATGCAGAAGTGTGGTTTAAAACAGCCAGTATAAGCGTTAGCGATGCAGCCGTTTCAAATGAAGGTTATTTTACTAAAAACGATTAAATATTATTTACCTATTTAATTCGATTCATCTTACTTTTCCACAATTTTAAACTCAAGCTTCTCAACTTTTGATGTTATTTCTGATCTTTCATTTTTAATAGTATAACCACCTACAAGGTAATATTCATTATTATATGTAACTAAATGAGAACCTCTACGTTTCTCATAAAATGGAGTGCTCATAGTTCCAAAAGCATCAGTAAGAACATTGTAATAGTAAAAATTTATATTAGACGGGTCATGGGTAATATTACCTTCTCCATCAACTGTAGGTACACCTCCTAGTCCAAAAATGAAATAATCTCCAAATTGACAAGCAACACTACCATCTAACTGATTTTCAACACTTAAGCTATTTACTGTTTCAAAAGTTGTAAAATTATCATTGAATGTAGATACCTTCATACTATTCCAATTATTCAAACTAACTAAATAATTGGTATTGTTATAGATGAATGCATTAGATGAAATAGGATACCAACCACCATCATTGGTATATGTGCCATGAATACCCAATTCATTGGTCAACAAATCATAAATAAAGATATTTTCTTTACCATTCGTTTGATCTACGAAATAAACAGCATCGTCGTCTTCAACATAAAAACCTTCGTTTGAAAAGATACCAAATGTATTGGTCAGTAATTTTATCCTTTCCCAATTTGCCATTTCAAAATCGTATGTATACAAACCTTTTCTAACAAGCCTATACCATTTATCATTACGAATAAAATTTATTCCTCGTTCAAAATCTGGAGTGTCGTCATCCGTTGCCAATAAACTCCATGAACTCGTTGCAAAGTCAAACATATAAGTTTCGTTTTCTGCAGTTGCATATATCTTATCCTCATGTACAAAACAAACGCTGAAACTTTTGCCAAGCGTGTCTTCAACCAATGTAGCGCTTACAAAATCAACTCCTTCTATAACTTCCTTTTCCTCGACAATATTATCGATAATAATAGTATCTTCTTCTACATCAGAAGAACAGGAAAATGTTAAAAATGCAAAAAACAATAAGATACTTTTAATGATAATTTTCATAACTATTTAGTTTCCAATAATATGGTTAAAGCTGGTTTACAACAACTAGAATAAAACGAAATAAAGTTGTGATTATTTTAAAGGAAAAAGAATCCTCGTTAATAACTTATTAAATAAGCAACACAATACTATGTTCTATTTTTTATGAAAAATGACGATCTTAGTTGTTCTATATGATAACCGAATACAATTATTAAATGAGTAATATTTCATCCGTATTAGAACAAGTAAAAACTAAAGGACCGTTAGTTCATAACATTACAAATTATGTAGTCATGAATAATACTGCCAATGCATTATTAGCCGTTGGCGCATCTCCTGTAATGGCTCATGCTATTGAGGAGGTTAAAGATATTGTTACTATTTCTTCTTCGCTGGTTATCAATATGGGTACGCTGAGCGAAAAATGGGTAGAAAGTATGCTTATGGCGGCAGAGCAAGCTAAAGCAACCAACACTCCGTTTGTATTTGATCCGGTCGGTGTCGGTGCATCTGCATATAGAACAGAAGTTGCCCAAAAAATTATAGAGACAGCTACACCCAATGTAATTCGTGGTAATGCATCCGAGATTATGGCCTTGGCAAAACTGACCAATTCTACAAAAGGTGTAGATAGTACTATAGATACCCAAGATGCTATTGAAGGCGCTACCCTACTATCAAAGAAATTCAACAATACCGTAGTAATCAGTGGCGCAACAGATTATATCATCACTGGAGATACTGTTAGTAAAATTGAAAACGGGAGTCCGCTTATGGCGAGAATCACCGGTATGGGCTGTACGTCAACTGCAATGGTAGGTGCGTGCTTAGGTGTAGAAGAAAATGCACATATGGCGGCAACTGTAGCAATGGCAATTATGGGTGTTGCAGGAGATTTGGCAAATGAAAAGAGCGCCGGTCCAGGAAGTTTTCAAATGAATTTCTATGACAGCTTGTATGATATTACTTCGGAAATTTTAGACGCAAAAGTCAAGACCAATGCCTAAAGTGGACTACGCTTTAATGTTCGTGACGGATGATAGCATTAAGGATGACAATACCTTCTTTGCCATTCTAGAAGCCGCCCTTCAAGGCGGGGCAACCATCATTCAATTACGAGAGAAAACTTTAGATACTTTGTCATTTTATAACCGTGCATTGCGTGGTAAAGAATTGTGTAGCAATTACGGAATTCCACTGATCATTAATGATAGTTTGGATATTGCACTTGCCATAGATGCAGACGGCGTACATATCGGTCAGGCCGATATGCCCTATGATGTAGCACGCAGATTAATGGGCAATGGTAAGATTATTGGACTATCGGTAAGTAGCACAGAACAAGCTGTGCAGTTAAATGCTCAGGCAGCGGATTATATTGGCATCTCCCCTATTTTTTCAACCAATACGAAGACAACGGATTTAGCACAGCCTTTGGGTATATCGGGACTTAAAGCTATTAGAGAACTGTATTCTAAGCCTATTGTCTGTATTGGCGGAATTCACAAAGCCAACACTAAAGAAATCATAGAAAATGGCGCGGACGGAATAGCAGTGGTTTCTGCCATTTCAAAAGCAGCAAACCCAGAAGCGGCAACAAAAGAACTTAAAGAAATTATATGCAAGACTGGTATAAATTAGCAAGAGAACAAACAGATGATATTCTAGAAGCCATAAAAGAGCAATCTTTCATTAAAGAACTGATGAACGGCACGCTATCTAAAGAAGTATTCCAATTTTACATTAATCAAGATGCCATGTATTTGGCGGAATATAAAAAGATATTGGCAACTGTAGGTGTAAAATGTGAGCATGTCGATGATACCCAATTTTTTCTAGATTCCGCCACAGGGATCATCAATGTAGAAAATGCATTACATCAAATTTTTCTAAAGAACAATCAGTTGGCACACGTGCCCTCACCTACCTGCGAATTATACACCAGTTATCTTAGTCGCATAGTGTCGAATCATTCTTTAGAAGAAGCATTAGCTGCCGTACTGCCTTGCTTTACCATTTACAAAGAAATAGGAGATTACATACAGGCCAACCAATCGAACAAAGCCGATAACCCCTATCAAGATTGGATAGATACCTATGGTGGAGAAGAGTTCGCCACCTCGGTAAATAATGCCATAATTATCACCAATAAGTATGCTGCAAACGCTTCTGAAGAAGTTTTGCAAAAAATGCAAACTGCTTTTGAAAAAGCCTCTAAATTAGAATGGATGTTTTGGGACAGCGCTTACAATAAAGAACCATGGAAGATTTAAAAACACCTTACAAAAGTGTATTGAGTATTGCCGGTAGCGATTCTGGCGGATGTGCCGGCATACAGGCAGATATTAAAAGTATTAGTGCTTGCGGAGCTTATGCCGCTACGGTAATTACTGCAACTACAGCGCAGAATACAATGGGAGTTACCGACATACATGCCATACCAACCTTTCATTTAGAAAAGCAATTAGATGCTGTTTTAAGTGATATTGATTTTGGAGCCATAAAAATCGGCATGCTTCATTCGCGTGAGGTAATAAAGGTTGTCCAAAGAAAATTAAGCGAATACAAAGCAAAGAATATCGTTTTAGATCCTGTGATGGTCAGTACATCCGGTCATAAATTAATTGCTGATGATGCCATTGCCTGTTTAAAGGATTTTTTACCAAACGTTAGTTTAATTACTCCTAATATTCCAGAAGCAGAATTATTGATTGACGCTAAGATTAATAATGAAAACATGGAAGAGATGGCAAAGAAAATTGGGGAGCGCTACCAAACTTCGGTCCTTCTAAAAGGCGGACATTTGGATAATGGAACTATTATAATGACAGATGTTTGCTATGTTCATGAAACCCAAAAAGTCAATTTAATAACCAATCCGAAAGTAAATACAAAAAATATTCACGGTACAGGTTGCAGTTTATCATCAAGCATTGCCGCATATTTAAGTTTAGGCTTATCTATGGAAGAAGCCATTACAAAAGGATGCAACTATGTAAACCGAGCCATTGCTGCGGGTAAAAATAAAATCTTAGGTCAAGGTAACGGTCCTATTAATCATTTCGGATTATAATAGTATCTTAAACCAATAAGGTTCATTACGAGAAATACGTAAAATGAAGTACGATTTACTTATTGCACATATCAATAAAATTGTTCGACTTACGAAAGCCGAAGAAGAAGAATTGTGTCGTTATTTTCAACCCAAGTCCTTAGCTAAAAAAGCGTATTTATTGCAACAAGGTGAAATTTGCAAGTTTGAAGGCTTTGTACTAGATGGATGTTTTAGAACATTCACATTGGATAAAAAGGGAAATGAAAATACCCTATTTTTTGCTACAAAAGATTGGTGGTTAATGGATATTGATAGTTTCATGAACAACAAACCATCTGAACTTAATATTCAAGCACTTGAAGACAGTGAGTTGTTGATCATTTCTCAAACTGATAAAGAAAAATTATACGAAGCCATACCATCGGCAGAGAAACTATTTCGCATTATGTTCCAAAAATCTGTAGTTGCCTGGCAAAGACGATTGGTGCGTAATCAAAGTTTGACAGCTAAAGAAAGGTACCGGCACTTCACCTCCAAATATCCAGAAATCGCTTCAAAACTTACAGACAGGCAAACCTCTAGTTACTTGGGTATTACACATGAATTTTTGAGCAAGATTAAAAAGGAGTTCTAACTCAAACCGCCTATTTTAACCGAGTAGTGTATTAGCAGTTTCGTTAATAGCTTGATTATAACTTACTTTATAGCTATTTGCTTTCAATTTTTGTAAAAACGAACTTCGTTATCATCCGCTAAAAGCAATTAAACGCCACCCTTATAGATTTAATTATTCATGGAGATAAAATTAAAAGAACATATAGACAAATTAATTCCTCTTACAGATGATGAATTTGCTTTTGTTTTACCCCATTTTAAATTTGAGAAATATGATAAAAACGACTTTCTTATTCAACAGGGAGAAGATGTAGATTACTGCTATTATGTAGTTACTGGACTTTTAAAATTAATTTATATGGACCAAGGCGGAAAACAACATATTGTATCATTTGCAATGGAAGATTGGTGGGAAAGTGATTTTTCAGCTTATTTTACGCAATCGAAAGCTAAAATGTCATTACAGTGTATAGAGAACACAGTGGTGTTTTCCATTAGTCTAAGCGATTATCAAAAACTATCGACCGAATTACCGAAAATGGAGCGTTTCTTCCTTCAAAAATCCAATTTGGGGCATATAGCTTCACAAAACAGAATCATATCTTTTCTAACATCAAGTGCAAATGAGCGGTATGAGCAATTACTGAAACAGTATCCAGCATTGTTTCAACGCGTGTCTAAAACGCTATTGGCTTCTTATTTAGGTGTTTCTCGTGAGACGCTTAGTAGACTTTCTTCTTAAAAGAGTTTTCATCGTTTAAAATTGTGATGTTTGTCACACTAGAACCACTTCATTATTCAAATATTTGTCGCTTATAATAAAGCTATTCATCATGACACATTAATAAACTACCGTGTCATCATGTTTAGCAAAAAAAAAGAAGCAAATGGAAAAAAGAATTATCAACCCTTGGGATTGGCAGAATGAAAGAAGTTATGTTCAGGCAATAGAGGTAATAAAACCAGAAGGAACCTTATATATTTCTGGACAAACGGCAATTGATGCAGAAGGGAAATCAAGTAATGGCGATATGAGAAGCCAACTTATAGACACCATATCGAATTTAGAAAAAGTCATTGACGAGGCAGGGTATCAATGCCACAATATTGTACGATTAAATATCTACACCACTTCATCAGATGAATTTTTTACCTCTTTTGATATTTTTCAAGCCTGGGTAAAAAAGCACGGAATAAAACAGGCTAGTACCGTTTTAGAAGTAAAAAGTCTTTTTGAAACATTAAAAGTTGAATTAGAAGTCACCGTTGTACGATAGTAATTGCTGTAACACGTAGGCGAAAAAATTAAATAATTGATGTATCTGCAACAATTTTGCTTTGGTCGATCTAGTTTTATAACTTTGATCGACTTTAAAAGCAGCTATGGAATACGCAGAAAATATACTTGGTACAATTGGTAACACTCCCCTTGTAAAAATTAATACACTTACGGCGGAGTTACCTTGTTTGGTATTGGCTAAGTACGAGACATTTAACCCAGGCAACTCGGTTAAAGACCGTATGGCGTTAAAGATGATCGAAGATGCAGAAGCTGATGGAAGACTAAAGCCTGGTGGAACCATTATAGAAGGAACCTCTGGAAATACGGGAATGGGACTAGCATTGGCCGCCATTGTAAAAGGCTACAAATGTATTTTTGTACTGGCGGATAAACAGTCTAAAGAAAAGTGCGATATTTTAAGGGCAGTAGGTGCAGAAGTTGTGGTTTGTCCCACAGCTGTAGAACCAGAAGACCCAAGATCGTACTATTCGGTTTCTAAACGATTAGCAAAGGAAATTCCGAATAGTTGGTATGTAAATCAGTATGACAACCCTAGTAATGCCCAAGCACATTACGAAAGCACCGGACCAGAAATCTGGAAGCAGACCGAAGGTAAGATCACTCATTTTGTGGTTGGTGTAGGTACAGGCGGAACCATATCTGGAGTAGGAAAGTATTTAAAAGAACAGAACCCTAATGTAAAAGTTTGGGGTGTAGATACCTATGGTAGTGTTTTCAAGAAATACCACGAAACGGGCATTTTTGATGAAAAGGAAATCTACCCATATGTAACCGAAGGTATTGGTGAAGACATTCTGCCAAAAAATGTGGATTTTGACATTATTGACGGTTTCACTAAAGTAACCGATAAAGACGGCGCGGTATACACACAACGTTTGGCAAAAGAAGAAGGCATGTTTTTAGGCAATTCCGCCGGATCTGCCATTAAAGGCGTGTTGCAGTTAAAAGAACACTTTACCAAAGATGATGTCGTTGTGGTGTTGTTTCATGACCACGGTAGTCGTTATATTGGTAAAATGTTTAATGATGATTGGATGCGTGAAAAAGGCTATATAGAATAACCTTTTTCATCGGCAATTACATACTATCCACAAACTGCTTGAATACCTTTTTATGCTGCTCCAAATCTAAATCTGGAGAAAGGGATACACGGGCAATATAATCCTTGTCATCTTCTTTCGTAGTGCCTTGCGTAGAAGTAGCCGGTATGGTCCAATAACAACCATGTAGTTGTCCGTAGCTTACACAGTACTTACTTTCATTTGGTATCTCGGTGATCATTAAGTTGATCAATCTATGGTTCATTTCTCGTTTGTAGGCTTCACGTTCTTCTGCTGTATCTCCTTTTGTAGGTAGGTCTAATGAAAATACAGATGGCGTAAATCCTTCCGATGCCAATTCATCCGATACAAAATTGATTTTAGCGTCTGGTAATACCTCTGAAATGAACTCTACAAATTCGTGCGTATTCTCATAAGCCTTATGAATTCTCTCGTTCATAGAGGGCATTTGCTTTGCTAAAATTTCATACTGCAAATCGGTTGCTTCATTATCGCAAAGGCTCAAATGCAGTTCTATTTTTTCAATTAAAGCTTCCGCCTTTTTATTCGCTATACAATAACCTGCCGTACAATTTCCGCCACTTGGAAATTTAGATCCGCTTGCAAAAGAAATGGTTCTCACGGATGAAAGAATATCGGTATCTCCCAGAAAATGGACATTAGGGCAAAACGTCTGATCCAAAATAAATACGGGATCTATGGCCTCTCCTCCACTTGCGGTTTTTCTTTTTGCACTCAAGGCTTCCCTAAGTTTATTTAGCTCCGGGACTTCAACCCTTGGGTTAGTCGGTATTTCTGCAATGATAAAGGGTATGGCATCTTCTTTCGCTAATTTATTCAAAACCTTATCTATACTCTTAACCATATCATTGTCTCCATCCACAGGTAAATCAACGATTTCAATAGCATCGCTACAGGCTGCTACTCGCCTAGCCTGGTCATTGGTACCACCATAACAATTTGGAGGAACAACGATTTTGATGGCCTTCCCCTTATGGTCTTCCAATGCATGATGCACCAAGCCCATCATAATGGCGTATTGTATGGATAATCCACTAGAAGCTACCAATGGCAATGTATTGGCACCGCTCACCTCTCGTATCACATCTAATACGGCAGCCTTGTTTTCTGCTGAATTTTCCTTTTTAGTATCGTTTTTAGTTTGATGAATCAAAGACTGTAAAGCTACCAGACAGTTTGCGGGAGTCATGGCAACGGTCTCTCTTCTTCTTACGTGCTGAATGTCTGAAATATAGCTTGTATTCTGCTCCCCATTTACCAAAAGCACGCTACCTAAATCACCATGAAGATTAATATAAAAATCTATATTCGGATTGATATCCACAGCGGCAATCTCATCTTGTTCAGATACAAAAATGACACTACCATCAAAAGCGGCTAAAGTTGAAGCTGAATCAACTTGCTTTATTTCAAACGTATAACCGTAAACAGCTCGCAATACTTCCACATCAAGAGCACTGGGGAATTCACCCGTATAGGCAATCAACGTATTGCTCTGCTTAAATAAATTTGTTCTTAAAATGGATAAAATAGGCATGGTCTCTGACTGAAAACTTATTACTTGTTCAGATGCAAGATGATTGATATTGCCAATAGCCCATTCTAAAATACAAGACAACGGATGACCTAAACGAATATAGTCATAAGCCGTAGGTAAATTTTCTAGTGCAGCTGCGTTTGCATTATGCGCTTTCGCTAAAACTTCAAACTGGTCTAAAAATTGAACTTTCGCTAGTTCTTCGTTATAAATATCCAATCGATGGGTCGTTAGGTTCAACCAATCTTGTGGCATATTTTTAATAACATTTGAAATATATTCTAGCATTTTATTTAGCTCCATTTTTATCCTCTTTTTGACTATTCAAAATTACGTAATAATTGAACGTATTTAAAGTTTTCGGTAGGCAGTTTCAGTTCTCAGTAAACCGTAGCAGTTGGTAGTGTAAAATTAAAAACGTCTTTGCGACGAGCCTTTCGCGACGTGGCAATCTTTTTCATGTAGGTTAGCGTATTTTGTAGGCATTGTTCAGTTTTCATTCCCCTCGACTGCGCCATCCTAAACAGTAGGTAAACTAAATTCTCATACCTCGAAATTCACTCGACCGGTCAGCATGTTAATTATGAAATCATAATTCAATTTAAAAAAATGCAAATTTTAAACGTTTGCATTCTATTCTTGAAAAAACGAACTTCGTTACCATTGGTCAAGACGGTCAAAAATTCAATTAGTTAGCGCCGGGAATAATTAAATACATGGATAGAAACTCTTTTAAAATCATTAGCGGTGTTGTCTTATTGGTTCTGAATCTTATGGCATGTAATTCACCCGCAGTCATATCGGGCACAGTAGAAGATGCTGAAAAGGAAAACACTAAAATCTACTTAATTCAACCGGAGGACCTACAGCATGTGGCAGCTTCTTATTTAGGGAAAATCATAGACTCCGCCATTGTACATACTGATGGTCGTTTTGAGTTCAATAACCTAGCTGATACCAAAAAACCGACGTTATACGAGTTAGCCGTGCAACCCACAGCAAAAGCGGGCAACTATTTCAACAATGACCTTAGTACCAGTGCTAATTATATGCCTATAGTTTGGCAAAATGGGGAACAGTTACAAATAACCGCAAGGTTTACTGAATTTCAAAAAAGCTTTTCTACTGATAACCCTTCGGAGATGAATAGGGCTTTACTGAACTTAAGGGATATAAAACAAGAAGCTTACCAAACCCACCTTGCCAATACCCAATGGAATGTGGAAGAAGGTGATGAATTAATGGCAAAAGAACATGCCGTATTACAATACCGAACAGCATTGATAGAATTTGCAAATAGCACTCCGCATCTACTACCCGCTATGGTAGCCTTACGTTGGGTTAGCCCCGAAAATGATTATGAACGTGTACCGGAATTTTTAGTGGACCAATGCACCAAATGGAAGAAAACACAACCCGATCACCCTTGGGTGAAGCAACTGTGTAAAGAAAGCGAACCGAAAAATTTACCGGTATTGATTGGGGATAAATTCCCTAATATTCAATTGCCTATGATGACCAAAGACACCGTGCTTTTAAATGATGTGTTGGGTGAAAAATTGACGATTGTGGACTTATGGGCATCTTGGTGTGCACCTTGCAGAATAGAGAATAGAAAAGTTCTAGCGCCCCTTTATAATGAATACCACGACCAAGGTTTACAAATACTTGCCTATGCCTTAGAAAGTGATGAAAGAAGCTGGAAAGCCGCCGCAAAACGCGATGGTGCCTATCGTTGGCTGCAATCATCTGACTTACAAGGAGACGATGCCCCTTTCTTAAAGAAAATACGTGTACGTACCATACCTGCGAACTTCATTTTAGATAATAGCGGCGTAGTCATTGCTAAAAATGTACATGGTGATGAATTGATGGATTTGGTGAGAAGTAGAATTAAAAAATAAGGAAGAACTGTATTATAATTACCTTTTTCGTTGATAACTATGAATAACTCATTTTGTAAGTACTTGCGTACAACCATTGAAATATAGAACTTAGCTTTCTCTCCCCGAAAACGTAATACTTTTAATGCTAAAAAGAATTGAAACTCTTTTTAGCTCCACGTTACCCAACATTTGAAAATGAGCATAATACGACCAAGACTTAATGATTTTTTCAATATCCCAATAACTCAAGAAGAGGTCGATTTTGCAATTCCATTTATTGATGAAGATATTCCTTTATATGTTGACCCGTTTTTGATGTGGAAATCGCCATCACTTCAAGATTCTTCATTACATCTTTTAATTACAAATAGTTTTAATCATATTGGTCACTTATTCAATAAAGGAAAAGAAAAAGAAGCAATTGAATTATTAATTCGAGCTTCAGAATGTGATGAAGTTGGTCTTGGAAATTCAAAAACTAAAAAAGGTAAAAGAATTGGAGAAAAACTTGCTTCTAAAATTTTAAATCAATTTAATTCAATACCACAAATTCAAAAAAATGGATTCGTGCATTTTGAGGAATTACAATTGTTAGTTGAAAATTTCTCTAAAGATAGAGTTAGCGATATATCTTGCAATTTTATTCAATCCTTTTTAGTTGATTTCACAATTGAACAATCCGAAAAATATGGAATACCAATTGAAAAAATCACGCTTAATAACATTTATAATCCAAAGAAATTAGAATTTGGAAAAGAAGAAACACATTTACCTGTAAACCCAATTACGAAAGAACCAATTCTATTTACCCCGAAAAGATGGCTGAAACACATTCCCTGGATAAACCCAGATGATTATTTCAAAAATTATTACGTTAATAACATTCATAATAAAAGAGATCAATTTCCTGATAGAATCAAGCTTTTGAACTTTAATCGACATAATTATGATATAGTAAAAGCTTATACTGCAATTAAAGAAAAACAAAGTGAAGATTGTAAAAATGACCCACTTTTTAATCAAATACCTATAACTTCTGCTAAAAGAAAAATTTCTACTATAACAAAACTTCCTACTGGAAAGACAGACAATGCAGACAGAAAATTTGAAGACAACACTTGTCAACTTTTAGCTTCACTACTCTATCCACATTTAGATTTTGCAAAAGAACAAAGTAGAACCGATTCAGGAGTATTAATAAGAGATTTGATTTTCTTTAATAACACTTCGACAGATTTTTTAAAAGAGATTTATAACGATTATGCTTCCAAGCAAATAGTATTTGAATTAAAAAATGTAGCAGAAGTTAGTCGAGAACATATTTTTCAACTTAACAGATATTTAAACGACCAATTTGGACGATTCGGAATAATTATTACTAGAAAACCACCACCAAAAAAAGTATTCAAAAACACTATTGATTTATGGTCTGGTCAAAGAAGATGTATATTAATCTTGGACGATTCGGATTTGAAGTTAATGACACAAGTTTTTATTAGTAAACAAAGAAACCCTATTGAAGTAGTAAAGAAAAAATACATTGAATTTACAAGGGCTTGTCCATCCTAGAAATTATGACAGAAGAAGAAATAGACATATTTGAAAAAACCTTAAATCAGCTAGAGGGACTTCACGTAGAAGTATCTACATTATCTAAAAAATCATATACAGATGCTCTTAATAACTTTAAACTAAAATTAGTTAATCAAGTACTTAAGAGCAGTAATAAAATTCTAGGAGATAAATATAAACCATTTGATGATTTTGAGGCTTTTTTAGAAGAAGAAATCCCAAGTAATAGTGATGTTACATTAGTGCTTTCTCAATACCTTAACTGTATGGAAAGTTTTAGAGAGAAAAATATATACTCACACGTAGAATGGACTTCTAGTGGAGGAATTGCTAAAATTTACTATTACTGGAAAAAATCAAAAAAACGTGAAACTTATCCACCAAAAAACATTAAAAAATAATGGCTGAAAAATATTTACCAACAGAAGCTGAAGTTGAGCATTTTAAAATGTTAAACCAGCTATTAGAGTCTGTTTATCTTGAAATGAAAGAATTCTCTAAAAAGAAACCAGACGAACCTTTAAATACATTCAAAGTTAAGAATGTAAATAGACTTTTAATTCAAATTAAAGAAGGTCTTAAAAATGAACCAACTATTGATTTTCTAGATTTACTAGATGAGGAAACATTACCGACAAATAGTGATGCAATTTTAATTATTGGACAATTTAAGGCTTCTATGGACAGATTTCGTAGAAAATATACTAACGAATATAGAAGGTGGACAACTAAAGAAAATCCAAAAGGTGATAAAATATATTTATAAAAACGGTGGGTAACAATGTATAAAAAACATAGGGCGGTTTAGACTTAATTTAAAGGCTTAGGTTTCTTTATGATGTCGCCTAATTTTCAATTTGGCATTTAGAAAAAAATAAAAGCAAAATATGTAAATTTGGCTTAGTGTGAATTCGAAAGACAGTGCTTATCATCTGCCCTACATTTCTTATACTGAACGACAACGAAACCCAAACTTACCCCCTTTTCTTCTCCTCAATCCATTTACTCATAAACTTGGTGGCAGTCATAGTTTGGTGTTGTAGCAAAGCACCTGTAAAATTTTTTTTTCTATGGGTAGCTAAATCTTTTTGAAGCTGTTCTAATTGCGCTACCAACAAATTTTCCAAGCTCGCTTTAGCATATAAGGTATTGATCAGAGTTTTCCCTTGATCTTGGGCATTTTGCCAAGTGAGTTGTGTGGTGTATAATCTAATAGCAGCTTCCACAAAAGCGGTATGGTCGTTTTCTATATAGCCATTCCAGTCCAGAATGCCGTGCATACCCTCAGCACCAATAGTTGTGGTAACGCTAGGTGTGCCGTTTTGCATAGCTGAAAGTAGTTTTCCTTTTATACCCGCACCAAAACGTAGCGGAGCTAGACATACTTTTGCCGATTGCATGACTTCATTAACATCTTCTGCCCTACCGTGTACAAGAAATCCGGTTGCAGGGTTATGCATTTCTAGAATTTGCTGAGGCAAATATGCTCCGTAAATATGCAATTTCGATACTGGTAATTGTTTACGAATTAGTGGCCAGATAGTAGTTTTTAAGCATTTTACAGCATCAATATTGGGCGCGTGTTTTCCGCCACCTATGAATACAAAATCAGTTCTTTCCTCAAAAGTTTTCCAATTCGTTTCAGTAGTGATTTCATCGACCATAAAAGGAAGTAACAACAATAGACTTTTATCTATGTTGAGTACATCGGTCAGTAATTCCAGCTCATAGCTAGAAATAATCAAAGAGAGATCGCAGCGATATATACTGGCAATTTCTCGTTTGGTTTTATCATCTGCTAACCAAGCATCCGTAGTAAACGGAATATCTTTTTTAAAGCATTGCTCACGTACATGACGTAGGGAATGTAAATCTTCGGTGTCTAACATACGAAGTGCGCTAGGGCAGTTCTCCGCCACACGCCACCCAAACTGTTCTTCGGTCAAAAAACGATCGAACAACACCACACCAGGATTCATATCTTTTACGAAAACATCAAAAGAACTGTCGTTCATTTTAATATCCGCCGTTTGAAAACTAAGAGCTTCTATATCCGCGGAATAATCCGATTTAGAAGCCGCAGATGCAACGGTAATAATATATCCCTGCTTTTTAAACACCTCTAATAATTGCATCATACGTACCCCAGCAGCAGTAGATGCAGGTTCGGGCCATACGAGGGCGATTACGAGAAGGGTTTTTTGATGTTCTTTTGAGTACAAAGTCCGAAGTATTAAGTACAAAGTACGGGAAATGGTTATTGGTTGGCAAGTTTTAGTTCTACAACGTCTTTGCGAGGCCCTTTTCGCGACGTGGCAATCTGTTCGTTGTTTGTTAGAAAATAGTTTTCAGTATCAGTTTCAGTAGGCAGTTTCAGTTTCCAGTGTTCTAGTCTAGTAATATTGTCACTTCGAGTGGCTTTTTAGTTGTAGCATAGCGGAAACTTAAAAGATGCCTGCCTGCCGGCGGACAGGTATCGAGAACTTTGGTACACGAAAGGGTTCTCGATACCCTCCTAATCGGCGGGCAAGCAAATTTCTCGTGCCTCGAAATTCACTCGAACTGACAAAGCGTTAAGTAAGAAAGTTAAGGTCACTGAGCGTAGCCGAAGTGAGCGTGTTCCAAACAAACAGATAGCCGCGCTTCGCTCGCTATGACGGACAACCATCAACTAATCCTCCCCAGAAACACCAATTTCATCAAGCACTACTACCCCATATTCCGTTTGATCAAAAATAAACTTGATAGACCTTATGGCTTCCACATTAAACTCCGGATTTATAATGGAGAATGCTTGCATTGGAAAATGGTAGGTCTGTAACTGCACTTCCCAATCATTACCGATCATGTCTTTATCCAAGAACTTAAATTTTGTAAACCTAGTTTTTAAAGGTTTTGTAATGCCTTTAATTTCACTCACTTTTAAGGCACTGGTTTGTCCGGTATCGTCAGTTAATTGCACCGTAAAATCTAGTTGTGGTACTTCCCGTTTATCATCATCCCTTTTGGCTTCCTTTTGTGCATCGGTCAAATTAACATCTAACCATTCGTGATTTCCTGCTCCTAGTGTGAATTGTAAGCTAGAGTTTGTTGAAAACGGAATAGAATCATCCGCAGAAAGCGTTAGTTCATACATTCCTTTTTCCGAGGAATTCGTTGCGTTTTCATCATCCCATCCTAAGATAACCGCGTTGTTTTCTTGACTACCTTCATCGCGCGTAGGTAGGTTTTGTTCTTTCCATAAGGCAATGTTGGTCGCTTGTATTTTTGTGGAATCTATTGCCGTGGTAATATCAATATCTTCCTCAAAATCAGCTATAGTATGAAAATCAGATGACTCAAAAGAAGTCAAATAATGTTCAACAGGTAACCATTCTTTTGCCGTAGCTACATTCTTGAATATAGAACGATATGCTTGATTATCTTTTAAAGTAGCTTCGGCAAAAGCACTGATGAATACCTTCGCGGCTTCTTGTTGTTCGGCTTCTTTTAGCAATGGCTCTAGATTTAACAACCACTTTGAAGGAGCACCAAAATCTGAATTGCCCCAAGTGGAATTAAACTGCCCGTGATTAGCATGGTGAATGTATACTCCCGATTTAAATCTTGAAATACTGTCGGTAAATTTCAAACGACGATAAGGTCGCATTCCCCAGAAGCTCACTTCATCGGCATCATAAGAACCCTGTATGCTCAAGAAATTTATATTGTTCAATACTATTTTACGGTCATATCTATAATCTGTAGGTGCCAATGCCACTACCCCTTTAATATTAAAATTGAAATCGAATTTCTCTTTAGCCTGATCAGGAAAATAAGGTAACGGATTATACGCCGCAGCAATGGAAACCGCTTCTCCACCACGAGAATGCCCAACGAGCATAATATTTTCCATATCTACTTTTTGGGAAAGCTCATGACCATCTTCACCATTCCAATTTCTCCACTGCTCTAAATGCTTTAGCAATAACCAGGCACGAGCTGGCATTTCTTTACCTCTAAAATCACCCGACCAATGTCCATTTAAAAAATTTTCATCGACCGACACTGCTATAATTCCCCTACTGGCCAATAGATTTCCTAGATAGCCATAACCATCATCAGAATAATCGATCATACTGTGATTACCGTGCACAATTAGGGTCAAAGGAAATGGTCCGTTACCTTCGGGCATATATACCCTACCATTTAAAGGAAAGTTTTCCGCACCGAAACCCCAATACCGTTCGCGCCATTTCTTCTTTTTATCTTTCCAATCCGGTATTAACCATTTGCCATCAACAGTATTGGTCTTAAAAGTGATACCCGCTGAAAATTCTTCACGTTGCTCATCTGTACCACTACCATATGTAAATGTTTTCACGGCATAGGAACCTACAGCAGCCGGATTTGTAAACGATGCTTCTGGTAGTAATGCCCCACTTTGTTCAGCAAAAGCAAGAGGTGTTTCCTTCTCATAAGGGTCAGAACCACTATTTGACAACACGTAAAATATATAGCCCACACCAATAAAAACGATAAGCAAGAAAAGGCTTGAAAATAAACTACGTTTTAGTTGGTACCTGTATAAGGCAATGCAAAATGCAATACCCAATGCTATGATAGCACTATAAAATAACGTTGGCCAGCCAAAACCAATATATTTTAAAATAATTAAAACACCAATGGTACTAAGTACGGCCGTTGTAGATTTTAAAGGAATATCCTGCAAACCCTTCCCGATAAGAATAAAGAGTCCGTAGATGATTAAATTAATGAGCAAACCTATACTAATGGCAATACACATCATTATAATAGGATGCCATCCCGTAAGAAAATGATATCCGGTAATGCCGTAAAATATAATGGTTAAAACAAGGGTAAGATAAAGTAAGTGGTTTTTCATTAGTTGAGAGCGTTGTAGTTGTTCAAGCTCTTGAATTTAACCAACTTCTAGCGATATAAATAACGCCATGCCGATTTTTAAAAATAAGATAATAAAGTACACTTTAGAATATAGAATCAATAACCAGATAAGTTATAATTCTTAATACCTAATCCATGTGAAAATCACATTTTAGCGGCGAACAACTTAGAGATCTTAGAACGCAATTTTCGTTCATAATCTTCTTCCAGCCATTCTTTATAGTTCTTGGTATTGTTCATAATACAATAAGAATACTGACGTACACGGTATTTTATTTCTTCCTTCAGTTTTTTGGCTAGGATTCGGGCATCAAAAACATCTTCAGAATTCTCTACACAAATTTTTGCGTGCTGCTCTATACTTTTCTCCAGTACCAATTTAGATTTTTCCCCGTTGGCGAAACTTTTCTTGTATTCCGCTTTAATGTCAAAATCGATATCGGTAGAATTTGCAAATTCCGCACGTAGATCTGCTGGCATTTCATAGACAAACTCTCGTTCTATCTCTTCATCGTTCTTAATATTCTCCAAATAAAAATCTGGAAAATGAAAAATCTCTTGCCAATCGATACCTGCATTCCATAGTCCGAAACGGGCGACATTGTTACCCATATCAATAACATTGAATTCTTGCTTTTGAGGTAGGTATCTAGAACCACGACCGATCATTTGAAAATACAGGGTAAGGGAACGTGTTGCACGATTTAAAATAATGGTCTCTACACTAGGTTCGTCAAAACCCGTAGTCAAAATACTTACCGAAGTTAAAATAGCATCGGGTGTTTCTTTAAACCATTTGAGAATCTCTTTTCGCTCTGCGGCATTATTCTTATTATCTAGATGACGAATATTATAACCCGCTTTTCTAAAGGTTTCACAAACGTATCTAGACGTATTTATACCATTGTTAAAAATCAAGGTCTTGGTACCTTTTGCAATTTCATTATACGCAGAAACCAACTTGTTGAGCATACTGTGGTTACCATAAAGCTCATCAGAAGACTTTACCGTATAATCACCACTAATACCCAGTTTTAAGGTTTGTAGACTAACATCATAATTATACATGTTTGCCTTAGCCAAGAATTTTTTCTGAATCAAAGATCCTATAGACTCCCCCACAATCAACTTTTTATAGTTGTCTTTCATGGGGAGCTTAATATTTGAGCTTAACGGAGTTGCCGTTACCCCAAGGATTACAGAGTTCTCAAAAAACTTAAAAAGCTTACGGAAAGAATTGTAATGTGCCTCATCAATAATAACAAGCCCTATATTATTGATTTCAACCTTCTCTTCTTGTAATCTATTGTTCAGTGTTTCTACCATGGCAACAAAACACATGAACTCGTCTTGGTCTTGCCACTCTTTTACCTCGCTATTTATGATTTTGTTCTTTACTCCAAAACCGTTCAGCATTCTAGAAGTCTGCTGACTTAGTTCTATACGGTGTGTAAGTACAATGACCTTTTTATTGGTCTTTGCGATATAGCGTTTGGCGATTTCAGAGAACACCACGGTTTTACCACCACCAGTAGGTAATTGGTACAGCAGGTTAGAATTATCGCCGTTCTCTTCTAAATATTTGAATATAGAATGTAGATCCTCCTCTTGATAATCGTACAGGGTTTTTTCAGTGGTCTCGTTTTGTAGCTTCAAAAGGTTTGTAGGCGTTTATTTATGTTAATAATGCAAAAACCTTATAAAATTATATGATTTTTATGGGTCTAGGAAATAAAAAACTTGAAAAAACAATTTTAGTATCCCTTGTCAGAATCTACTAAATTTTGCAATTTTTCTCCAGAACTTAACCTTTTATAATTTTCAATGATCTGCGGAATCACGGAACTGGTATCTGAAACACTAGCGTAATGCGGAGTCATATGTACCTTTTTATGATTCCAGAACGGGTGGCTTTTAGGTAAGGGTTCCGTATGATACACATCTAGACAAGCACCCGATAAATGTCCGCTATCTAGCAAGGCAATTAATTCATTATCTACCATATGACCGCCACGGGCAACATTAATAACAAATGCATTCTTAGGCAGCTGAGATAAAAGGTCTTCATTTAGAATACCCTCTGTTGCAGGAGTCAATGGTAATAGGCATACCAATATATCAGTAGCATTTAAAAATTCTTTTTGTTCGGCTGCCCCGGCAAAAGTTTGTACGCCTTCAATATCTTTTTTACTCCTGCTCCAACCTTGAACATTAAAATTATATGAAGAAAGATCACTTGCAGTAAGCGCGCCCAATTCACCAAGACCTAAAATACCGATGGTAACATCTTTAATGCGCATGTATTGTTTGGGTTGCCAAACATGAGATACTTGATCTAACTTATATTGATTTAAATTTTTTAGATGTGCTAGAATAACCGCCAGCACATGTTCAGACATATCACTAGCAAGGTAAGGGTCGACAATACGAGTAATAGGTATGTTCTTAGGACGTGTATCATCTTCGAAGATATAATCTACACCAGCACCTGCAGAAGCAATACATTTTAGATTAGGATAATCGGTCAATGATCCCTTAGGGTGTTTCCAGATAACCGCCATGGATATTTCCTCTTTTGGATGCTCTTCAAGATAGCTGTATACGTTTACAGCCGTATCAGCATTCTGCAAGGCATTTTTCCAAAGGTCAATTCTATCATCTTGTCGTATTACTACTATTGCCATAAGCTAATCTATAATATCCAATGCTTTTGAGAATTCGTCTTCAAAAAGCCATTTTTGATTCTGGGTTTCTGTGTATATTTTTAGGATACGCACTCTAAACTCCGGAAAAATTCCTTGAACGGTAGTAAACTGTATCACTTCATTAAATGAATTGAGCATACTTCTGTAGAAGGAGTCTGGCACATTCTTCTCCATAGAAAAGGTCTGTGCGATTTCTAGATTATAGCACATTACATCAGCGATTAAATGAGGATCTACCCCTAACTTTATAAAATGCTTAATAAATTTCTGAGCTACGGAACGCCTGGCTTTTGGTCTTCTGCGCTTTAGTGGAAAATATTCGTTTGATATTTTTGCCTTGGCATCTTGTACCAACTTATCTTCTTTGGGGTTGAAGGCAAAATCATAATAGGTTTTTACGGCCGGAAATTTTTCGTACAGCTCTAGAATTTGCTCTTCAAGCGCCTTTTTGGGTAGCTTGGATATATACGTTTTCAATGCCCTTTTACTCATAAAAATCTAGTGTCTATATTCAAAAATAAGCTTTAGAAAAACAACTGCCTAAAAGCTTAAATCTTTGTTAAAGCTAATAAATGCTGTAGAAGTATAGTCAAATTCATTAGGAAAATTGAATTAATTGCACTATACTGTAAACTTGTACAACTTCTAAATTCGAAACAAACATATGAGGCAACTAAAGATTATCAAGCAGGTAACGAATCGTGAATCGAAATCCCTAGATAAATACTTGCAAGATATCAGTAAAATTGATTTGATTACAGCGAATGAAGAGGTAGAATTAGCGCAGAAGATTCGAGAAGGTAGTCAAGCAGCTT
Source organism: Maribacter sp. R86514 (assembly GCF_044597005.1). Classification (NCBI taxonomy): domain Bacteria; kingdom Pseudomonadati; phylum Bacteroidota; class Flavobacteriia; order Flavobacteriales; family Flavobacteriaceae; genus Maribacter; species Maribacter sp. R86514. The sequence continues at coordinate 1,137,742 of NZ_CP138999.1, forward strand.
TGGAAAAATTAACAACAGCGAATTTAAGGTTCGTAGTTTCCGTAGCAAAGCAGTACCAAAATCAAGGTCTAAAATTACCGGATTTAATTAATGAAGGAAATTTAGGCTTAGTTAAAGCAGCAAAAAGATTTGATGAAACTAGAGGATTTAAGTTTATATCCTATGCAGTTTGGTGGATCAGACAATCTATACTACAAGCTTTAGCAGAACAATCTAGAGTTGTTCGTTTACCATTAAACAAAATTGGTTCGATCAATAAGATCAAAAAGACATTTTCTTACTTAGAGCAGGCTCACGAACGTCCGCCGTCTCCAGAAGAAATTGCAAAAGAATTGGAAATGACGGTTTCTGAAGTGAAGCAATCACTTAAGAATTCAGGTAGACATGTATCTATGGATGCACCATTACGTGAAGGTGAAGATTCTAACCTATATGACGTTTTACGTTCAGGTGAGTCTCCAAGACCTGATAATATTTTATTACAGCAATCATTAAATACTGAAATCAATAGAGCTTTGGACACCTTATCTCCAAGAGAGGCAGATGTTGTTAAGCTTTATTATGGTATTGGTGATCAACAATCAATGACTTTGGCAGAAATTGGTCAAACGTTCGATTTAACAAGAGAGCGTGTTAGACAAATTCGTGAAAAAGCAATACGTAAATTACGTCATGCTTCTAGAAGCAAGTTGCTTAAAACGTATTTAGGCTAAACATTTACACTGTTTTAAAAAAAAGAAAGCGCCCATTTTTACGGGCGCTTTCTTTTTATCTAATGTTGTGGAACACTAAGAATAAGTTAACTTGTTAATATTAAAGTTGACAAGGATACTATTCAAATCCTGAATAAAATTTTGATACGATGAGAAATCTTGATTTTGATGTGCCATGAGATTGTTTTTATAGGTTTGTATTTGGGTTGATTTACATATAGTCCAACTCAGCTAATTCGTTGATACTAAGAATTTCGTTTAAATCTTGAAGAAAAACTAAATATTCTTCTCCGTAAGTGTCGTAAAGCATAATGCAGGTTTAAAAGTTAATCTTGATTTGGGTAATTATATCTTGAAGTAAATATATACCGATGTTAAGATTGTCACAACAAAATGTGGTGAACCAAATTAAAACTGTTGTAAAACATACAAAAAGGTGTTGTTTAGGTTAAAAATGTTGTAAACATTAGGTTTTATAGGGGTTTACAGAGGTGCGTTACAACCGATTAAATGGTATTTAATCGATATTATCTTTAAAAACGTCTCATTTTTAAGCAGTTACAATCTTAATCTTAATAAAAAAATTTAAAATATTCTTTAAATTAAAGTTAAAATACTTTTATCTCATCTTAAATTTAAAATCACAAGGAAGTAATATAACACATAGAATTCCTTCTTTACAATACCTTATATATATATACGTTTTTAAAGTAGATATTATTGGCACCCATTCTTAAACTTGAAAACGACTTATAACAACACACAAATGAAAAGATGCTCTTCTATTCTAAAAAGCTGTAAACTGGTTTTACTCATTACATTCCTTTTTATTATTTACCCTATACATGCAATTGAAACTACCCCAACTTCTTCAGTGGCAGATTTAGAAGATGCAACTTTAGAATTGAACAGCCATAGTTTTAATACACATGAGCGCAGCACATTTACCTATGCACAACAGACCGAAGCCATAGAACGCGGATTAACGATTGTTCATTTACAAGCAGATAATAATTTTGAGTTCAAGACTTTTGATACATATGGCAGCAAAGAAGATGTAAAGGCGTTTATTGACGTACTTTCTATAATGATTAACGATAAAGCGATATTCGCCATATTGGCACACGATTCGGCAGCTGCACAATTAACGGCTTATGCAAAGCGTCTAAATACACTGGGGCTTATACAATTAGCTAACCTTAAAGGAAGACAAGCCTATATTATGCACAATATGGACGGAGCTATTACCGAGCAGATTCATGATAATTACATTACAGAAACAATAACAATCGATAAGATTATTGATAACAAGGTAATTTACTTTCCCAAGGAAGTTTATGAATTTGAATCTAGAATAGATAGATACATAGCCCATGCCGGCGGTGAAATCAATGGCGTAAAGTCTACCAATTCTAAACATGCTTTAGATGAAAATTACAAAAAGGGATTCCGCAATTTTGAATTGGACATTATAGAAACTTCAGACGGCAAATTAGTAGCGGCACATGACTGGAACATGTGGGCACGCTTCACTGATTATACAGGAAGCTTACCACCTACACACGCTCAATTCATGAAGCAAAAAATATATGGCGATTATACTACTTTAGATATGGATGGTATCAATACCTGGTTTAAAAATCACCCAGACGCTAAATTGATTACCGATAAGGTAAACGATCCTGTAGCATTTGCCAATGCCTTTGTTGATAAAGACCGTCTAGTTATGGAACTATTCAGTGTTATGGCGGTAGAAAAAGCATCTGAGCAAGGCATACACACCATGATTTCTCAAGAACCGTTATTAGCGATAAAAGGAGATAAAGTAAACTTTTTAAAGGTAAATAATGTAAAATATGCAGCGGTATCTAGAAGAATCATATCCAGTCAAAAGAAACTGATGCTACAATTAAGAGATGCTGGAATTAAAGTATATGTCTTTAATGTAAACTTTGATATCGGTAAAGACGAGCAATATGTATACGATAACGAATTGGGATTAGTGTACGGAATGTATGCCGATAAATGGATTACCGCTATGCAGTCTAAAAATTAAACTCATACGTTAAACCTGCGGATATGGAATAGAAATAACTACCAGGATCAAAAGATTGCTCTTGTCGCAATACACCCACATTAGTTCTGTAAGCACTTAGATTATTCTTACTTGTAAACTGGTATTCAAAACTCAATCGTTGCGATTCGATGTACAATAATGTTTCTGCCAACAATTGATCACCTGATGTAAATTGCCTTAGCTCTGGTGAAAATCCATAACCTACATTTAAACCCAAATAATTTTTGGCATCTTTTAGATACTTGCGCACTAACAGGTTACCGGACACGTTGGTCAAGTTATTAGACTCAGGCGTAATAAAGGAACGTAAAGAGAAATAGTAGTTACCGGTATAATACCCTAAAGAGTTGGTAATGGATTTAACGTCTTTTGTCGCAAAGTTGATAAATCGTCCACCCGCAGAAAATTCTATACCGCTTTTATGATTGTAATACACATCTCCACCAACCTTATGGTTTGGATATAGGTCAGATTCAGAATACCCGTAATTCACATACGCATAAACCCCTTTTGCTATTTTAGGATACAAATCTAAATCTAGCTGTATACCGTTTTTACCTACCCTGTTACTATTATTAATTCTAGGTATGATGGCGCCCAAAGGAGTCTGTCGCTTAAAAGAAATGCTAGAAGTTGTAATGGGGTCAAAACGTTTGTCAAAAAACGTAAGCGCACTATTAACCATTACTGTATTTTTGTGCTTCTCTTCGGTTACGGGAGTTTTATGAACGTTTTCTAGTTCTCCCCTCTTAGCATCTTTCGAAACTTTGGCAGTATTATTAGTACGTGTAAACTTCTTACTAACAGAACTTTCTACATTGTACCAACCATTATCGTCATATGCGGTACCATTTACCCCATTTGTAGCAACTACCTGCAACCTAGATAGTTCATTATCATTTGAAATATGAATCAAAGCTTTATTGGCAAGACCTAAGGCCGTTGCGTAATTCTTGGCATATAATTCGTTTTTAACCGCAGAAATCCAAGCATCTCTATTGGTTTTATTTTCTGATAGAATACTATTGAATTCAGATCTTGCCAAGTCATAATCACCTCTCCAACTTAATGTACTGGCCCACAATAATGAAGCCTCTTCTTTAGATTCTTGAGTGTTTACTAGCTTGTACAGCATGTTATGGGCAGTGTTGGTCTTACCTTCATACGCCAAGGCATATGCGGTTTCAAATGAAGGCATAGCATTTTGTGCACCCTGACCATAGACCCTATGCACAAAGGATAACACCATTAATAATATAATATGTAGACTTCGTTTTTTCATTACTCTACGTATGCTAACGTATTTTCAGTCTCTTTATTTGTGTTTTTATGAATATTAATTCCCGCTTTTCTGGCCACGTTCTTTGCCCTTGAAATTTTACTATAAATTTCATTGGCACTAGCACTATTCTCTTGAACAATATCTACTAAGGCAAGTCCCTCCTCATATTTATCGTACCAGAAATAGACATCAAAAAGTGCAGCATAAGAATCTATATAATTAGGGTTCATGGCAATACACTCTTTTAAGATGTTAACCGACTCTTGGTAATTACCCTTCCAAATTTGCAATCTGCCCATTAGAATCTTAGTATCGATATGACTAGGAGACTCTGAAAGAATGTAACGGCATAGTAATAATGCCTCATCCCATTTTCTATCGAAAGCCAAGTCTTGCGCCTTAAAAAAAGAACGGTCAAAATTACTACCATCATAAATACTATTGATATACGTAATTTCTGCCGGTGTAAATTTTTCTTTCTGTACCGAGAAAATGGTTAAACTATCTGGAATTATCTTATTTTCCGTAGTAACGTAATGATTTACCGATTTAAATCTTTCCAATGTTTTTTCTACCGAACTACCGCCAAACGTAGAACTGATATCCATATCTTCATCAAGTTCCATAATATCGCCATCGGTATATAATTTTTCTTTACTTATATATTCTTTTAACTCATTTTTGTTACGCATTAATGGAATGTTCTTGGTTGACCTAAATGCCGTTTCCATATCTATCGCGCCGCCCATCCAAGCAACTTTTTTGGGCATTTTTAATTCGTATGAATTTGAGAGCAATGCCAATATAGATGGGGTTACGTCGAAATGTGAAGAAACAGAACTCATTTTACGGGTTGTTTTCAGCATCGGACTGTACATAATCAATGGCACATGAAAACGACTCATATTATTGCGTTGCGGTATAGGTATAAGTCTATGATCGCCCGTAAATATGAAAATGGTATTCTCATAATTCGGTTGCGATTTATAAGACTCCATGAACCATTTTATAGCATCATCTGTATACAATAAAGTTGCAAAAACATTATCGTTCTTTTCAACGATTTTCTCTACTCTAGAATCAAAATCACCATTAGCCAAAATATCCTTTACCTTTTTTTCAAAGAAATTTTGATTAGGCGGAATAAAGGGTTCGTGTGTACTAATTGTCATGTACACTTCTAATCTAGGCTGATCACCACTTCTTTCTAAACTCAGACTTTTTTTGAATAATTCCTTATCTGGATAACCCCATGACGAACCTGCAGCATCTTCTGCCTGCTTTTCATATTTATTTCCAAAACCTGATTTATCTAAAACAAAATCTAAATTCTCACTTCTTAGAAAGCGATCCACTTTATCAAAAGAGCTATTGGTTCCCTGATAAAACGATGTATGGTAACCATTGTTTTTTAATACACTGAACAACGTAAGTTTGTTAGGGTATTTTTCAAGTTCCATAAACCCGCTTTTACCAAAGGGCAATGAACCTAACAGAGACGGTAAAACACCAAAAGTTCTACCCGTATTGCTCAAGAAATTTTCCCAGTATAAAGACTTCGTCGTAAGGGAATCTAAGTAAGGGGTAAAACCACCAAACTCTGCACCTTCACCCACAAAATCCCTGCCCAAACCTTCAACCATTACAAAGACGATATTGGGTTTTTCTTCTTTTAATTCAAAATAATCTCCCAATACATTCTCAATAGTAGGATCTTGAACCAAAGGATATTCTTCAGTAGAGGTATATGAATTATCTTCAGTACTGGTACTGTAAACATTAACAGCCAAATACTGTACTTTGTTCTGGTTGATTGGTTTGCCATCTGTAAATAAAGAAGCCACAAAAAGACTAAAAAGTACAATGGTAAACGGATACATTTTGCTAATTCTGTGATAGAATTTGGAAGTAATTCTATACAGTACTAAAAAGAGACTTATCAAAGAAATCGAAGCAAATAGCAAGTAAACCGAAATCATGATACCACCTGAATTAGCTATGGTGATTTTCATATCTTCATAACTATACCCAATGATATCTGACCCTAAAGGCACTAAAGTAGTACAGAAATAAGCAGTAAGAACAGCTTCAAAAATCAACACCAGGCCCAATAGTCCGAAAACAAGATTAAAGCCATATTTAGAGCGTAAGTTTTCCCAAAAATTAAAAGGGAATACCATAATTATACCCATTAACGCAGTAAATCCTATTTGGTGTACAATAGCTTTTAACAAGCTAACAGAGAAAAAAGAATCTATGACTCCCTTATAGTACAGTACACAATATTGAAAAAGCGTCAATACCAGCAAACATCCAAAAAAGGATATCATAAGCCGTGTATACTGCTTTAAAGAATATCTATCTATACTACTTGTATTCATTACTTTTATGTTGCTTTTGCAAAACCTTTTCTAACTTGAGAACCCCAGCCAGATTTTATTTTAAATAGCTTTTTGTAGTTGCCCCTTACTGCAGCATACACTACGATCGGGTGAAATATGAAAGGTTCTAAGATCGCTAGTCCCATAAGAATTAATATATCTTTCGTTTTTCTGTACTGATTGTATGAGTAGACATCCCATAGAATGGCATAGAAAGAAATCATAATGGAAAACAAGAAAATGGACAAGGTGATCATGAGAAAAAATTCCCAATTCAATATACCCAGGTATGCAAAGAGAATAATGGTAAAAAAACCAAAGAACTCCAACAAAGGTGAAAGCCATTCATAGAAAAACCAATAAGGGTAGCTTAATAAACCCAATCTACCGTACTTTGAATTGAACAGCATGTCTTTGTGCTTGAACAGTGTCTCTAGATTTCCACGAGCCCAACGGTCTCTTTGGTTTACAAGTATCTTAAGATCTTCGGGTACCTCTGTCCAGCATAACGGATCAGGTATATATTCAATGGTATACGGTTCTTTTCTATCATGCATGTAACGGCGCATTTTAAAAACGATCTCCATGTCTTCACCAACGGTATCGGTATCATACCCACCAACGGCCAATGCGATTTCACGTTCAAAAAAGCCGAATGCTCCAGAGATTATAAGCAAACTATCAATTCTACCCCAAGCCATTCTACCTAAAATAAAAGAACGGGTATATTCTAACAGTTGGAATCTAGCCAACCAGTTAGAAGGTAGTTTTATCTCTTCTAATTGCCCACCTTGAATTACGCAAGAATTAGCCACTCTAATAACGCCACCAACGGCAATAACCCTTTTTTTGGAACGTTGAAAAAATGACTTGACCACATGTAACAAAGCATCTGGTTGCAAAAGACAATCTACATCTATGCACCCCACATACTTACTAGTAGAAAGAGAAACACCGGCATTGAGGGCATCAGATTTACCACCGTTCATTTTATCTATTACCGTAAGTTTTTCAAAAGCCCTATTTTTTGATTTATAAATACCACGAACAGGTTTAGATTTCCAGTCTGGATCTATTTCAACATCTATCTTCTCTAGATCATAAGAATCTATCAATTTCTGTAATGTATCATCTTTACTACCGTCATTGACCACCATAACATCATAATTGACATATTGTAGCGATAGCAGAGATCGTATATTTTCTACGATGGTCAACCCTTCATTATAAGCAGGTGCGATTATGGTAATGGTCGGAGCTAATGGAGATGCCATTATTTTGGATACATCGGTAAAGCTGTTTTTGTTTCTATAATGAATAGAATTTCTTGTGGAGAAATATGCCATTAGAGAAAAAAGAACAAACAGAATTACGGTAAATACAAAGAATACAAAGTTGATGTATTCAAGTACTACACCAAATAGCTCACTATCCATTTAACTTATTGTATAAAGAGTTGGACATGTTACATAGTTGATCGAACAGCGTAGAGCCATTTTCATTACTATCTAAACTATTTTGCTTTGCAGCTTCATTTAAGTCGAGTTCAAAATCCACACTGAAAATAGAATCTTGCTCTAAGACAGTTTCAGGTAATTTGTTATTGGAGTTAGACTTTATAAATGAAAGAACTTCGGTAGCTTTATCAACAAGTTCATTAGATTCAGATTCTATGATGTTTTCTAACAACTGAATTTCTTTTGTTGTACCCACGTTCATTATTTCATCTAGCAACATTAGTTTTGTTTCATAATCTGCGCGATGATAAATATCGGTGAACACACTGTCGCCAAAACCTTTCTCTTGTGAAAAAAGCTCGCTAGGCCTAAGTGACTGATAAGAGAATTTTTGAATTATTTGATTTGCCCTTTCAGTTACTATTTCAGAACTATTTTCTGCTATGATATCATGAAGTAATTCCAGTTCTCGACTATCACCCATTTCATGTATATTCTCTAAAAGCACCATAGCATCAAGCTCTTTTTGACTTATAAAGTTTGGTGAGAAAGAAATATCATTGTTTTTAAATGAAATCATTTCTTCTATTGCATTGGCATCGGTAACTACAATCTCATTATCGTCATTTGCAGCATTATTAACTGAAGACCAGTCGATTTCAGCTATGATTGATTTAGAATCCTCATTACTATTCTCCATTTCATTCTCTTTGTCTTCATCTAAAACAGCTGTTTCGTTCAATAAAAACAAAGGTTCAAAATCGTCTTCTTCAAATGTTGGAATTTCATTTTTTGTTGAAATTTCATCTACCACTACAGGCAGAAAATGAAATGAAAATTCTTCATCTTCTACGCTTTGTTCCACGTCATCTTTACTTGAACTTTCTACTTTGGAATTATTGTTATCTAAAGAGTTCTCAACAACCTCTTCCATAGTTTTTTCGTTCTCGATATGAGGTAAAAAACTTAAATCGAGACCAGCTGTTGAACTTATCACATTAGTTTCTTTTTGTGGCAAAACATCATCTAAAGCTACATTAGTAAAATCGGTCTCTGCAGTTAAAGCTTCGTCAACAAGTACATCTTCATTTATAATTTCAGTTTGATTATCAGTAATTAGATGATCAACTATAGTTATCGGTTCATCAATTTCTTCTAAAGTTTCAGAATCCATTTCTACTTCTGTAGCAATTGCATCGGTAGTATTTTCTACATATGTTTTTTCATCATCTTCGGCAATTTCATTTACCAATGGTTGATTGTTTTCATCATAATAAACATTGTAAAACTCAGATGTTTCTATGTTCTTGGTTGGCAATATTCTTTCTGGATCAATTTTATTTAGCGTTGATATAACCTTATTTTTAATATGAAATTTACGTTCGGTAAGCTGCAAATTCTCTAAAAAAGGAACTTCGGCAATAGTACCCAATTCACCAATTGCATCTAAAATCGACAACTTAATATCATGGCTTGCCTTTTTGTATACTAGTTTTAAGGTAAGAATGGCGTTTGTAAAATGAAAATCTATAATGCATTGAATAGCCTCTGCCTGTATATCTCTCTTTTTATGTTTTAGCAAAGTAATTATAGACTGTTCCGCATCGTTTTGCTTAAAATATTTTATTAATCGTAAAGCGAATAACACTACATGGGTATTATCTGAAGTCAACCAAAGACCAAATTGTGGAGGTGTATAATTTGGTTTATGCCTTAACACATCCAACAATTTAAGTTGTTGCCATTCTGCAATTTTGTACCTGGTATTATCGAGAAAATATTTAATTCCCTCTTCTTTAAGATTTACCACCGCAATTTCTGCCTGTTTACGAATAGTACTTTGTCTGTGGTTTATGAATTTTATAACCAATCCATATGCATCTTCTACCTCCATGGTAGTCAATTGCTGAATTCCTCTAGACACTACTTGCCATCTAAAACTTCCTAATTTTTGAAAGGCGTCATGATGTAATCCTAAATCTTTATATAAATCAATTAATACCTTTTGCGAATTACCAGAAAGATCTTTTCTTAAATCAAGCAAAACTTCTGTTAATACCTTTCTATCGAAATCATTCTTGATCAGTTCCCTAATTTGAATTTTCAGATTCAAATAATTCATTTTTTCCTCTTTGGTATTAGAATCATCATAGAATAAGAATTCATTGATCATTGGAGAAAATTCGACTTTTTTATTCTTTGTACGTTTATTTTTAGAACTGATTTTGTTTCTAATTACAAAGACTCCAATAAAGTATATGACCGCTAGTACAAAAAATAGTATAGTCAGCCACCAGAGATATTCTAAATTGAATTCTGGGGCATTAATTAGCGATATTCTTATTTGATTAGGGGGAATCAACAAATTTTATCTTATTTACTTATTTATCTCTCTTGCAATGCGTACTAATAATTCTGTTGGACTTACTGGTTTTGTAATAAAATCATTTGCGCCTAATTCAAAAGCAGTTAGAACATTCTGTTCATTACCTGCAGATGATATGATAATTATAGGTGTCTTTGATTTAAGTTCGTTTCGTACATAATCTATGAGCTCTATACCTGAACAATACGGCATCATAATATCACTTACGATGATATCGGGCATTTCATTTTGCAAATACTCCTTTACTTCTTTTCCGTTGGATGAATGATGTACTTGGTACCCTCCTTTTTTAAGCCTAAAATTCAATAGCGAGGCCAAAAGTTGGTCATCATCTGCCAATAGTACACGATTACCCATATTATTTTTTGTTCATTAATTCTAAATTCTTGTTTAAATTATCTTCTAACAGAGGATAATCTTTTAGAAATATTTCATATAAATCTTTCACTTTTTCCGGTTGGTTGGTTTTACAACAACTTTCTAGTTCAACGATTAAATTGCGCATGCCATCTGCTTTGATCATGGCAAAACCAGCTTTTAATTTATGGGCAGACATAGCAATTTCCTTAAGATTTTGAGTCTTTATATTGATTTTTACATTCCCAATAAATTCAATGGCATTAAGTTTGAACAACTTTACCAGTTCATTTAACATATCTACTTCTCCAAAACAATCTTTCAACAAATATGTTAAATCAACAACCGTAGTTTCTTTTGGTTCTATCATAGGTTTCTGTAGTATTAATGAAAAATCTGTATGTTCTTTTTTGTCCTCTTTATTTTTTACAACGGTATTCAACAATTCGTCTAACGTATAAGGTTTCAACAAGAAATCATCGATTCCTATTTCCTTACAATCTTTACTGTCTTGTTCTGTAAAATCTGCACTAAAGGCAACGATAGGAACAGAATTCACCTTATTATTTTTATGATTACGAATAGCCTTAGACACCTCAAATCCATTTTGCCCGGGCATTTTTAAATCCATAAGAATCAGGTCTATTTTTCTTGAGGAGAGTAAATACAAACCTTTGTCCAAATCAATATCTGCATGAACGGTACAACCCCATTGCGTTAGTTGCTCAACAATTAAATGTTCGTTCATTTTATTATCTTCAAACACTAATATTTCGGTACCTGCCAATATTTTACCGTCTTTTGTACTAGTAGACTTATTTATGCTCTTTTGGTAAGATGAAGAATTGGCGCCCAAAGTATACGGCATAACAAACCTTACGGTAGTTCCGCTGTTTACAGTACTGTCTATATTAATTTCACCACCAAGTTTATCTATGATTTCTTTGGTAATAGTCAATCCTAGACCGGTACCTCCATATTTTTTTGAAGTATCGTTTTCAGCTTGGGCATATCCATTAAAAATTGTTTCTATTTTTTCTTCAGAAATACCGATTCCGGTATCTGCAACAGAAAATTCTATAAGAAAATCATTACCCTTTCTTTTTTTAGTAAAGACTTCTAATTTTATATATCCTTTTTCAACAAATTTGACGGAATTGCCTAAAAGATTCAGCAAAATTTGAGATAATTTGGACGGATCACCTTTAACAATTTTAGGCACATCTTCATCTATATCCAATAATAATTCAATTTTACGATCCAATATTAAGGTCTCGCATAAAAACATAACATCTTTAAGTAAGCTATGTAAATTGAAATCAACGGTCTCGAAATTATTGTTACCAGAAGAAATTTTCGAATATTCTAAAACTTCATTGATAAGTTTCAAAAGTGTATTCGATGCAAACTGTATGGCATCTACTTTTTTATGTTGCCCTTGGGTAAGTTTCTCTTCTTTTAAAAGATTTGCAAAACCTATAATACTATTTAACGGTGTACGTATTTCATGACTAACATGAGCTATAAACTGCTTTTCTGAAACCTCTTTTTTATTTATGGCATTATTTTCTTTTCTCTCAGGTAAGATTTCACCCAAATTAGGAGAATAAATATGCTTTTCTAAACTAGACCGAAATGAATTAAAAGAGTCTTTAAGCGCTTTGGCTTCATGAGCATTTAAATCCTCAAAAGAGTATTCACCAACCGTTCTTTCTAGTTGAGATAATTGATTAAGTAAATCCTTAGATTTTGAAATTGCCATAAATAGATATTCTTTAGTTTAAGTGGCTTGTTATTTATAATTACCTAAAAATGGACCAATACTCTTGTGTGAACAATAAAAAGTTCTCAAAGGGTGGTTATTTGTTGTGAATACGCTTAAATTGTAGGTCTAAACTTACTATATGAGACAACTTATCTATCTTTTGTGTTTTACAGCCATTATTTCTTGCGGAGAAAAAAAAGAGAAAATAGAAGAAAACCCATTAGAAAAGGCCCATCGAATTCATGATGATGTTATCACTATAGATACCCATAACGACATCAATGTAAAAAACTTCACAGACAGTGTAAATTACAGTCAGAAGCTAGATTCGCAAGTGAACTTACCAAAGATGAAAGAAGGTGGTTTAGATGTTACTTGGTTGATCGTTTATACAGGTCAAGATACTCTTACAGATGAAGGCTATGCCAAGGCAAAAGAAAATGCGATGTCTAAATTTGATGCAATACACAAATTATGCGAAGAAATAGCCCCAAATGATATTGAATTGGCTTTAACTTCTGCAGATGTTACCCGAATTGTGGAGTCTGGAAAAAAAGCAGCCATGATCGGTGTTGAAAACGCCTACCCTATTGGTACCGACATGTCTCAGTTTAAAACCTACCATGATCTAGGTGCACGCTACATTTCTTTGGCACACAATGGTCATAGTCAATTTTCAGATTCAAATACCGGTGAGGCAGACGACGTTTGGTTACACAATGGTTTAAGCGATCTTGGAAAGCAAGCGGTGGTGGAAATGAATAAATTGGGTATTATGATAGATGTTTCCCACCCATCTAAAGAAGCCATGAAGCAAATGATAGCATTATCAAAAGCACCGATTATAGCTTCTCACTCATCAGCTAGAGCATTATGTGATCATAGCAGAAATTTAGATGACGAGCAGTTATTATTGATGAAAGAAAATGGCGGAGTTGTACAGACAGTAGCCTTCAGCTCGTATTTAAATACAGAAAAGCATGAAGCTAGAGCTGCATACATGAAATCGATATATCAAAAAGTAGCGGATTCTTTAGATATTAAGTGGTATGAACGTTCTCAATTCTCAAGTTTATCTGATTCGGAAAAAGAAGACTTTATGGATAACTACCCAAAGGTTCTAAAAATAGGAAAGGATTTAGCAGCTATTAAAACCGATGCACCTGAAGCTGTAAACGTGGGTGATTTTGTAGATCATATAGACTACATGGTAAAATTAATAGGTGTTGATTATGTTGGTATAAGTTCTGATTTTGATGGCGGTGGTGGTATTGAAGGTTGGAGCGATGCCTCTGAAACCTTTAACGTAACCCTAGAACTGGTAGAAAGAGGATACTCTGAAGAAGATATAGCAAAATTATGGGGCGGTAACCTAATGCGCGTACTTGATGAGGTACAAGCTATTGCTAAAACAATGGGTGAAAGTTAATCTACTTCACCCATTGCCGCTAGGCGATCTTTTACGAATTCTATCTTAGTTTTGCCATGTGGCGCAGGCTTACCGTTTTCACCAAGATTCACCATAATTATATTATCGACCGTAACAATGGTTTCGTGGTTCATTTTATTACGTACCTCACAATTTAAGGTTAAAGAAGTTTTACCAAATTTAACTACCTCGATACCAATTTCGATTACATCTCCTTTTACAGCGGCGCTCATGAAATTGATTTCTGACATATATTTGGTAACCACTTTGCCATTTTCTAGTTGAATAATAGCATATAGTGCTGCCTCTTCGTCGATCCAAGCCAATAATCTACCCCCAAACAATGTACCGTTAGAGTTTAAATCACCTGGCTTAACTAATTTTCTAGTATGAAATCTCATAGCTTCTTTAATTTGAAATTCTACAACGCAAAGTTAGTCCTAAAATTTTTCAATACTATCACTTTCTTCTTGTTAGCAGACCGATTTACCAATTGTAACAATTACGTATTTAATAAGTTACATATTAACAATTGTTGCTTGTCAGAATTATTAGAACCCTAATATTATGAGCTTTTTTTTGTCTCTAGCATGATTGTTCATAACAGGTTAAAAACTTATTACACCCCTTACACATCTATTTTATCTAATACGTATCTTTAGATTGATAACCTTTAGTCATTGAATAAACTAGTACATAATACTATGTCAAAAGTGAAGTAGTATTTAATTCTCGATTATCGAGTAAAATCAAAACATAATGGACAGGACACAGAAATTGCAATCTATTCGCCCTTTAATTGCCTCTGCCAAAATATTGCCCAACATGAGTGATGATGAAAGATTTCAAAACCAGACATTACGCCCAATTATAAAACTTCAAAACGATTTACTTCTAGCATCTTACCAGAATTATATTCATAAAATGAAGAATAGTTTTTATGAACTAAAGCTTGAAAAACGCATGGTATACATTGCTAATTCCATTCAAAAAGATGTTAAGTTCAGAAACTCTTTAAAGGGAATGATCATTGGTCAATTTACTGTTGAAGAATATGAAATCTATATAAAAAACTCTTCTGCATTAAATAAAAGAATGATGAATATGGTCATAAAAAGAATTCAAGACCAAATTCAATTTTTTGAAAAATATGAACTAGTCCAATAAAGATTCGCCGTTTAAATTAGTGGTTAGAATATTACTCATTAAATCAAAATAAGGACGAATAGCTATATAACTTTCATTAACTATATCTGCGAAATCATCTGACAATACTTCTTTGTCTGTAAAGTTCTTTACGAAGATGAATTGTTTTTTGCGTATAAATTTAATGTTGGGGTCTTCTTTATCAAATCCTTTTGGTGCGGTTTTCAATTCATCTCCAACTAATTCTCCCCAAATAGATTTAAATTTTTCACCTTCTATAATATCGGTTAAGTCCGTTGTGTCTATCTCCCACTCTTTTCTAATACGAAGCAAATCATTTTTTTCAGGATTCCAGAATCCAGTTGCAATAAAACTGTTTCCAGGTGCTATCTGCAAGTAATACCCACCTCTACGATGCTTACCCGCTCTAGCGAAAGAAGCGGACAGGTGTGTTTTATAGGGTGTCTTATTTTTAGAAAAACGAACATCCCTGTAAATTCTAAACACTTTTAATTTTTCAATTTCATCATGCAATTTTAGTTTGTCAAGCACATGATTAAAAAAGCTTTTCACCTTAGTCTCTTCTGCTTTAAATTCAGCTTTATGTTCGGTAAACCAATCCCTGTTATTATTTTTCTTTAATTTATTTAAAAATTGAAATGTGCTTTTTGTAATATTCGTTTCTAACATTCGACTTAGCTCTTGTGATTTTAAGCTAAAGTTAACCATTAGATGAGAAGTACTTTTACTTATTTGGTTAATTTTGATGAACTAATGAAGAACCATGGACCATCGATCTATTATCGAAAAGATTAATACCCACAAGAAACAACCGAATTTAAGATTCCGTTTAAAAAAGAATACCGAGAAATTTACGGACCTTCTTTTTTATATGCTGTTCGATATTGAAACACCGGTAGCAGAGAGCTTAGATGCACTTGAAAAGCAATTTGACGAACTAGTAGATTTGGCATGTTGGGAAAGTGATAAACCTTGTAAGAAGGTTTGGGAGAATTATGTAGAAAAGTTACCTCTAGTTCTGGAAAGCTTAAATCTAGATGCCGAGGCAACCGTAAATTGTGATCCTGCTTCTTTATCCATTGAAGAGGTATATATGGCCTACCCTGGTTTTTATGCCATTTCAGTATATAGATTAGCACATGAGCTTTACAGAATGGGATTTCCCTTAGTGCCCCGTTTAATGACAGAGTATGCACACCGGCAAACTGGTGTAGACATCAACCCTGGTGCTCAAATAGGGAAATCTTTTCACATTGATCACGGTACAGGTGTAGTTATTGGTGAAACCGCCATAATTAAAAATGATGTAAAAATATATCAAGGTGTTACTTTAGGCGGATTGTTTGTTGCGAAAAAGCTACAGCAGACCAAACGGCACCCTACCATTGAAAATAATGTAACTATTTATGCTAATGCCACTATTTTAGGTGGAGAAACAGTTATTGGCGCAAATAGCATCATAGGAGGAAATGCTTGGATCACTGCATCGGTACCTACAAATTCAACAGTATTTCATACACCGGAAATTAAAATAAAAACATTACCCCATGTCTAATTCAATAGTATCGCTAATAGGTAATACACCACTAGTAAAATCAAGAGTATTAAATACAAACCCTAATGTATCCGTTTATTTTAAAATGGAAGGGCACAATCCTGGTGGTAGTGTAAAAGATCGCGCCGCATACAACATGATCAAAACCGGATATGATAACGGAGATTTTACCGCGAACGATAAATTAATAGAAGCTACGAGTGGAAATACCGGTATAGCCCTAGCTATGATTGCCGGTATATATGGTCTAGATATTGAATTGGTCATGCCAGAAAACTCTACCATAGAACGTGTGCAGACCATGAGAGCATATGGTGCTAAAGTTACCCTAACTTCCTCTGATGTAGGTATTGAAGGAGCTCGTGATTATGCTGAAAATAAGGTGAAGAATGATGGTTATATCATGATGAACCAATTTGGTAATCCAAATAACTGGAAAGCACATTACAATACAACAGGACCCGAGATATGGAAAGATACCGAGGGTAAAGTAACACATTTTGTGTCTGCCATGGGTACTACCGGCACCATAATGGGCACCTCTACTTTTTTAAAGGAGAAAAACAATAACGTACAAATTGTAGGGGTTCAACCTAGTGATAATACTCGTATACCGGGAATTCGAAAATGGCCACAAGAATATTTGCCAAAAATATTCGATGCAAAGAAAGTAGATCGTATTATGGAGGTCAATGAAATAGAAGCCAAAACTATGGCTAGAAAGTTAGCCAAGGAAGAAGGCATTTTTTCAGGAATGAGCAGCGGTGGCGCGGCAACCATAGCTTTGCGTTTAGCGCAAGAAATAGACCACGGAGTTATTGTATCTATAGTGTGTGACCGTGGAGATCGTTACCTATCATCTAACCTGTTCGACTAAACTATGTACAATATAAAATAAAAAAAGAGCCGTAATAACGGCTCTTTTTTATATTCTAGAAGTTAGCATATTATTTCTCTAACATAGCAGTTTCGTTAGGTTTACTATACTCTTCGACCAAAAATTCTAAGTTTTCACCTTGCTCATTTGTAAACACATAAGTTGTTTTATTATTCATCATCTTTTTACTTTTAAGACTTATATTTTCAACAACCTTTAAATTTTCACCTTCGTTCATAGCCACCACCAATTCATCATTTTTAGAAACTAAAACGAAATCTTCAGGTGTTTTAGATTCATAGCTAAAAACAATTTTTTCATCAAAATCATCATCATCGTCATTATCTATATTGACCGTCTTAATAATGGTGGAAACGCTGTCCACTACCCTATCTTGATCTATTTTACCTTCATCTTCTTTTGAACGTTCAATGGTGTTTAAACGTTTCGTGGTAATTTCAACGGTATTCTTTACTAATTTTTTACCATCGTTTACAGTATAAGATTTTGAGATTTTGGTATCCAATACTTCTTGATCTTTTTCTTGAGCCATTACCGTTCCTGTCAGTAACAACAATCCAGCAATAGACATATACATCGTTCTAATTTTCATATATAAATTTTTAAAATTAACTTTTGACTTCATCTTAAAAGTTATGAAGTCTCTCATATCTAATATTTTAGATATTGGCAAGTTATATGAAAACAGAAATAGTCAGTGACCCATAAAAATTAATAATTAATGGATTTGATATTAAAAAATAAGATCAGTAAAATGTAATGTTTAAAGTACTTATGAAATCACAGCCATTTTTTCTTTTTAAAATAAATCATCATTCCAACAAAAAGTACGATCATAACTATCCATACAACATAATAACCGTATTTGTAATGCAATTCAGGCATATGGTCAAAGTTCATACCGTATATACCCGCTATAAAAGTTAAGGGAATAAATATAGAAGCCATAATGGTTAAAACTTTCATGACCTCGTTCATTTTATTACTCATATTACTCATGTACATTTCCATTAAACTCATAGACATTTCACGGTAAATCTGTAAACTTTCATTGATTTCTATGGCATGATCTAAAACATCGCGCAAAAACAATTTGGTATCTTTTGTAATCTTAGGGTTTTCAGAATCTATCAGCCTGCTAATCAATTCTTTTACAGGGTAAATCCACCTTCTAATCTTTAAAATTTCTTTCTTTAATTGCTGAATATTTTGAGCTACAATGGGTTCAGGGTTCTGATAGACCTCTTCCTCTAAATTCTCTATTCTATTGTTAAGATTTTCAATAGCTAAAAAGTAATTATCTACGATAGCATCTAATAAAGCAAAAAATAGATAATCTGCCCCTCTTGTTCTAATACGACCAAGCTTACCGGTAATTCGTTCACGTAAACCATTAAATACATCTGCCTTGACCTCTTGAAAAACCAAAACAGTATTTTCATGCAAAACTATGGCTATATGCTCCCCTATAATTTCTTCTTCTTCAGAGATATACAACATCCTAAAAATTCCAAAAATATAATCGTCGTATTCATCTATTTTAGGTCGCTGCTCCGTATTAACAATGTCTTCAAGTACTAATGGGTTCAGATTGTAGTGTTTACCTAACTTTTCAATAAAAGGCTCGTCAGTAATACCTACTACATTTACCCAAGTAATTTTATCTGCACGTTCCTCTTTAAAAAACTGGTCTAAGTTTTCAAACTCATTTGTTTCAAATCCGTCGGCATTATATGTGGTGCTATATATAAGGCTATCGCTTCGTTCCTTATCACCCATATAACTTATGGTTCCGGGAGCTTTACCAAGCTTATTCTGTTGGCGAGATTTCTTCTTTTTTCTTTTAGGGAAGTTGAGCTTTTTGTTTGTAGCCATGAACAATTTTATTAATATGTTAAAACTACGTTTTAATTATTGAAGTGTAATTGGTTTAGCATCAATCCGGATCCAGGGGCAATCGTATTAAGTTTATGGGTAGACCCTGTATCCAAAGATGCTTTGATTTCATCTAATGTCAATTCATTTTTACCAAGCTGTACCAAAGCGCCCATAATCATACGAATTTGATATCTCATAAACCCGTTTCCTACAACCTTTAAAATATAACTCTGTTCAGGAAAAAAATTTGCGGTAAGTACATCGTTTGGCTCTATGGTACAAGCATCAATTTCACGAACGGTTACGGTGTTTGGCTTTACTGAGGCCGTATAAACACTAAAATCATGCGTACCAGCAAACAAAGAAGCTCCCTGCTTCATTAAATCCAAATTAAGTTCATCAATATAATTAGTTATAAAAGGAGCGCTAAATGGGTGGTTCTTTGATCCGAAGGAAAAAAAATAATGATATTCTTTTGTTTTGCTATCCTTTATAATATTAAAATTTGCATCCACAGATTCAATAGACAATAGACGAATATCTGATGGCAAGTTTTTATTAAAATCCATTAGAAAAGTATCAAAATCTAAAATAGGATGTTCAACAAAGAGCTCAAAAGCTCCGTTAAGTGAAGAAACCTTAGAATCTGTTCTTCCCGCTCCTAAAATTTTAAACGGACTATCAGGGTTTAGAAAGCTATAGGTCTTATTTAGCATACCCATAATTGTTTTTAGCTTTGGTTGCTCTTGCCACCCATTAAATCTAAAACCCAAATACTGAAGCCTAACCAAATAACAAAACCGCTGTTTCTTCATTATGTAAATGTAATTACATTATATAAAAGTAGACACACAATTTCATACTCAGTAAAATGAATCAAAAAATAAAGTGGTAATAGTACTATGTACTCCTACAATTATATTATCAGTTTTTTATTGTTAATTCACATAGAATTGAGTAATATTAAAGTATGATTAACTTAAAACCAATAACTTGAACAACGAAGTTAACCGTTTATCGATTTGTTTTAAGTAATAGCAAAGCTTCCCCGTAATTGCAAATAAATAATGGTTCTCCCGAACACATGAAAACTAAATTTTATGAATTCTATTAAAGGATTATTTACTTGGAAGCGAACATTGATTGTATCCATTGTTGTGCTATTTTTACTGAACATCTTTAGTTTTTACGGGTTGTATACCAATAAGTTTTATTTTTTTAAAATAGATAATTACCTCTTCCCTATTTTATCGATCATCCACTTTGTTTTTCTTTATGTGCTTTGGTTTAAGATCAATGAAAATGAACTAAGTGACCCACCTATGAGAACATTAGAATATGCTCTTTATGGCATATCATTGGTATACATATATAAAATGGTAGACACGATAATAGTACTATCTAGCTATTCAGAATTTGAGAATCATCTTATACCAAGTACCTTCTTACCCTTAGGTTACATCATGCTGGCACTTTATGCAATTCTATTATTAGTTACACTTTTAGCTGTTGTCTATAGAAAAGAGCTAGTAGGCACTTATATTTTTGATGACATGAACCAACATGTGGATCACTGGAACAATTAAGAATCAATAACATATACAGACCTCGATAAGAAATTGTCGAGGTTTTTTTTTGCCTTTTATTTACAAGCATATTTTTATAAAATGATAGAAAATGCAGAATAATTATTTGATGATCATGTAATTATAAAAATATTATGCGACCTATTATGAAGTAAAATAACCTTGTACCAAACGATTTTATCACCGATGTGATTTTTCTGTGATACTTTTTTTCTTAATTCGTAATCCACTATGAAACGTATATTAATTATTGAGGATGATCCTGAAATCATTAAACTATTAGAACTTCATCTTTCTGATGTTAGCTATGAAACTACTATGGCTATGAATGGAAATGAGGGACTGCAATTAGCCTTAGATTATGATTTTGAACTAATACTGTTAGACCTTACACTACCCGGATTGGATGGTGTTGAAGTATGTAGAAAATTACGTGCAACCAAAAACACCCCGGTAATTATGCTAACCGCAAAATCTGAAGAAATCGATAGGGTTTTGGGTCTAGAAATCGGTGCAGACGATTATATGACAAAACCCTTTAGCATAAGGGAGTTATTGGCAAGAATCAAGGCAGTTTTACGACGCACGAATAAAGTAGAGAAGAAACAAGAAGACACTTCGATTATTCTTGCAGAAGGACTTAAAATAGACATAGACAAACGTAAAGTAGTTTTAGGAGATTACAAAATAGACTTATCTCCAAAAGAATTTGAATTATTGGTGCTAATGGCATCTAACCCAGGAAGGAATTATACAAGAACGGAATTATTGAATATTATTTGGGGCTATAATTTTGAAGGCTATGAGCATACCGTAAATTCTCATATCAATAGATTACGCGCCAAAATAGAATCAGATATGGCAAACCCTAATTATATATTGACCACTTGGGGAGTTGGTTATAAATTTAATGAAGAGATAATGGCATGATGAATAATGACAAGACCCTTACTCCGAAATTGGTAAAAAAATTATGGTTGGCATTTATATTGTTGATTGTATTAATGGGAGCATCATATATATTTATAACAGGCTACCTAACACTAAATTACAACCAAGCAATTACACAACGTATAAATGCAAATGTTGCAGATCACGTTATTCAAGAAAAGTTTACAAATGCTGCTCCATTTTTAGAAGATGGTAATGTTAATAAAGAACTTTTTGGAGATTTAATGCATGATATGATGGCCGTAAATCGCGGCATTGAAGTTTACTTACTGAATAAATCTGGCGATATTTTATATTCGGTAGTTCTTGAGCATAATGAAAATGAGCCAATGAAGTCAGTTTCTTTGGAGCCCATTCATAAATTCATTGAGAGCAAAGGCGAAAAATTCGTTTTAGGCGATGACCCTTTAAATGCAGAAGAACAAAATATTTTTTCGGCAGCTCCATTTAATATAGATGGTCGTGAAGGTTACATTTATATCATTGTTGCAGGTAAAGAGTTAGCGCAAATTAGTGATAGCTTATTTAGTTCTTATTTTACCAAATTAAGTATTGGAGCTATTATTTTGACCATGCTATTTTCTGCTTTAATTGGGATGTTGAGTATATGGTTTTTGACAAAAAACCTTAGAATTATCACCCAGACCGTACGTAAGTTTCAAGAAGGCGATTTAGACATTAGAATAAAAAATCCTGAACAATCAGATATTGAAGTGGTTGCCTTATCTTTTAATGAAATGGCAGATACCATAGTAGATAACATGGATAAAATGAAATCTGTAGATAATTTACGTAGAGAATTAATTGCCAATGTTTCTCATGATTTACGCACGCCCTTGGCTGTTTTAAAAGGATACATTGAAACCCTTCAGATAAAAAAAGATTCACTTTCAGAAAGTCAAAAAGAAGAATACTTACAAATAACACATAATAATATTGATAAACTCTCAAGCTTAATAAACCAGTTATTCGAATACTCAAAATTAGAGGCAGAACAAGTAACGCCTATTAAGGAGCCTTTTTCTATTACCGAGCTTTCTCATGATTTAATAGCAAAATTTAGACTTCTAGCAGAGGAAAAACAAATTCACCTACAATTAGAAAATCCTGAGGATAATTGTATGGTACATGCAGATATAGGGTTAGTTGAAAGAGCATTACAGAATTTAATTGAAAATGCCATAAAGTATACGGAACCTAATGGTAAGGTTACATTAAGCCTAATGAAAATGGGCAAACAAATTGAAATTAATATTACGGATACTGGAAATGGCATACCAATAAACGACCAGCCATTTATATTTGACAGGTATAAGCAAGTAAATAAGAATACTCAAAAAAGAGGTTTAGGTCTTGGTTTGGCAATAGTCAAAAAAATAATGGATTTACATGATACAACAATCGTAGTATTAAGTAAACCATATGAAGGAAGTTCTTTCATATTTAAATTGCCTGCTTATCAATTACAATGAATTTAATTATTGCTGTGAAAAAGAGAAAGCCCTATCCAATTCTGGATAGGGCTTTTTTTATTATTCCGATAGCTTAGCATAAACTACCATAAATAAACTTCTTAATTAGAAGTACTGATTTGCGTTATTGTATAAACACCATCTAAAACTTCTAATTCAAATACTGCTACGCTACCATCTACAAATCTATTATTTGCTTCAAAGGTATATGGACCTCCATACGTACCGCCAAATTCATCTAGGAAATTAAAATTCACCGTTTCTGAAGATAAACCATCAAATCGGAATGCAACCAACTCTATATCATATGTTCCATTTGCTAAAGGAGAAAAATCAAATTTATTAATAAATAAAGATTCACTTCCTTGTTCAGAAGATGATGATGATTCTACTGTACTACCACTAGAATCGGTTACTCTTAATTCAAACAGATCACTTAGGGTAGACCATGTACTTATTATCTGTAAGCCTTCATTTATTTCAGTAGTTGCTATGGCAATGCTAGCATTTGACCCTATTGCAACATCGTCATTTTCAACACCATCTATAGTGACTGTAATGGATTTATCTCCTGAAGCCGTTATTCGACCATCATTAGCGTCAACCGTCACCGAATTAGAAGTTTGACCTGCTTGAATAATTAATTCACCATTACCCCCAACACCGTATCTATTATTACTAGTAACGCTACTATAATAAACTACAATATCTTCATTTAATGGTTTACTTAAATTAAAGTATAACGTATAAAATGAATTTTCTTCAATGGTAATAGATGTAGTTTCAAAACCTAATAAAGCTTCACCATCCGTAATATCAATTTGTACAAAGCTACCACTATCACTTGGCGTAATGGTATTAGATAATTCAGCTAAACTGATTACAATGTTTTCGATACCACTTTCAAAAACATCATCTGATATAATTGTAAGTTCTGTTGTGCCGGTAAGTTCACCAGCAGCAACTGTAATAGCGCTTGAACTAACAGAATAATCTGAATCTAAAGCCGCAGAGCCTGCAAAATTTAATTGGATTGTAACATCTTCCTCTTGTGCAGCTTCAATCGCAGCAGAGATAATTATAACTTGCGCATCAGATTCAGTGGTCATAGACGCACTTGAAGCAAGCGAAACTTTAGATAAGTCGATAGGCGTTGGTACTTCAACTATTTTTTCAACTTCTACTTCTGTTTCAACGATTCTTTCTACTTCTATTTCTTCCGTTTTTGTACACGAAAATAACAAAGCAGCAACTGATAAATACATCAGGGTTTTTTTCATAATAATACTTAGATTAATTAATGGTTAATTTAAATTATACCATAAAGATATGTTAATGGTTTAATAAGCAAAAACGGTAATAATTTTTAATGTAAGAAATAACTTATGTTATTTTTGTAAGTACTTTAAAATCAAGAGTTCTTGAATAATTAATTTTTTTTCTGGTAGTAATTAGTAAAAAGACCGGTTTATTTACTGCAATACATTTCTATTTCACTTTACAATATTTGTTTTTTAATTGGGTTATAGGGTAAAACTTAAACACCTCACAAATGAACTTAAAAAACTTACTATTTATTTCCATGTCAGCCTTCTTTATTCAATCTTGTTCTGATGACGACATTGTCAATGAGCCTGAAAATCCGGTTACCGAAGAACCTACAACAGAAGAAACTGAAGAGACTGAAAATAGCGCTCCAGATGCGTTTGACTTACTTACTATTGAAAACGAATCAACAAATACCTCTAGAACCCCTACTTTAACATGGGAAGCAAGTGCCGATATAGATAATGATGAAGTTACTTATGACGTTTACTTAGATACAGAAATGGCACCACAAAACAAAATTGCTGAAAATCTTACGGAAACAACATTTACTGTTGTAGATGCGCTAGATAGAGAAAGAACATATTATTGGAACGTTGTTGCTAAAGATGAAAATAATGCCGAAACTTCAAGTAATAGTATTTTTAGTTTTACAACTTCGGGTATCGTCTTTTCTGCTTCAGCGGTAGAAAGCAATACTTCATTTACCGCTAGAGATCAACATACTGTTGTTGAGTTCAATGGAAAATTATGGTTAATTGGAGGATCTGATGAAAACTATAATTTAGGTGATGTTTGGTCTTCAGAAGATGGTGAAAATTGGACTTTGGTAGCCGAAACACCTTTTGGCTTGCCTAAAAAAGGGCATACTTCTTTAGTCTTTGATAATAAATTATGGGCAATTTCAGGTTTTTTTAATGATGTTTGGTCTTCTTCTAACGGAATTGATTGGGTACGCACAACCTCTGATTTAGGCTTCGATACTAGAGAAGGGCATGCTAGTTTCGTTTTTAACAATAAAATGTGGATTGTTGGTGGTAGAGATAATCAATATCAAAGTTACAACGATGTATGGTCTTCTTCAGATGGTATAGAATGGACTCAAGAAACGGCAAATGCACAATTTTCTCCAAGAGCAAACCATACTATAACCGTGTTAAATGGTGTAATTTACCTTATTGGAGGCGGCGGTGTTTCAAGTGATTTTGTGCCTGGTTATTCTAATGAAGTTTATTCTTCTGTAGATGGTATTAACTGGACTAAAGTAGAAACTTCTTCAATATTTGAGCCAAGAGAAGCGCATACAGCCATTGCCTTTGATAATAAAATATGGGTTACAGGTGGCTGGCAAGTAACTTCTAATGATATGACTGGTGAACAACAAATAACTTCTTTTAACGATGTATGGTTTAGTGCTGATGGGGCTACTTGGCAACAATTAGAAACTAACGAAAATTATGAAGGAAGGTTAGACCATGCTTCAGTTAGTTTTGAAGACAAACTTTATATTATGGGCGGATTTAAAATAGGTCCTTCGCCTAACGATCGTGATTATTTTAATGATATTTGGGTAATAGAATAACCAACTCATTTTTAGTACAAAAAAAAGCCCGTTCAAGTTTGAACGGGCTTTTCTATTTTATATGGAATTTAAATTCCTTTCAAGAAACTACTGTACAGATCTTTAAACTCATACCCGTCTGTAAAGCGTTGTTTGTTCAGTTTTTTGTAAGAAACCAGACCCCAGAGTAAAAGTTCTTTTAAGAAATAAACATCTTTAGCATCATAATCTGGCTGATGGTCTTTTAATAACTGATTTAAAGCAGGAATACCATCTAAAGCACGTTTATATTCTTCATCGGTGAAGTCGTCCATCAATTCAAAACCTTCTCCTTGAAAGAACCAATGTAACAATTCATCATAAACCGTTTCTTCATCTTTACGCTCAAGTTTATTGATTTTCGGAAAATACTTTGGAAACAATGTTTTTACGGCATCATCTATAAGAATACCAGCAACTCCGTCGGCTCCCTCCTGCTCTCCTTCATAAACCAATTCTATTTTACCGGTAATAGCAGGAATAATTCCTAAGAAATCGCTCAAACGAACCATGGTACTATTTCCACCGTTCAATAAAGATCTACGCTCCGCGGTACTTAACAAGTTTTCAAAAGCAGTAATACTGGTACGTGCACTGACACCACTCTTAGCATCTACGTATTCACTATCACGAGCTTCAAATATAATTTGCTCTAATAAGTCTTTTGCTAAATCGGGAACATAAACTGCATCTGTTTGTCTAGAATCTAACTTCGCTTCTTGCTCGGTAATTTTTCTAGCTATCTCAATATCATCTGGGTAATGGGTTAAAATTTGAGACCCAATTCTATCTTTCAGCGGAGTAACGATACTACCTCTATTCGTATAATCTTCTGGATTAGCCGTAAATACGAACTGAATATCCAATGGCAATCTTAATTTGAATCCACGTATCTGAATATCTCCTTCTTCCAAAATATTGAATAAAGATACTTGTATACGTGCCTGTAAATCCGGTAGTTCGTTAATCACGAAAATACAGCGGTTGGCACGAGGGATCATCCCAAAGTGAATCACTCTGTCATCTGCATATGACAATTTTAGGTTTGCCGCTTTTATAGGATCTACGTCTCCAATCAAATCTGCCACCGTAACATCTGGCGTAGCCAATTTCTCTGCAAAACGTTCATCTTTATGCATCCAAGTAATAGGCGTATCATCGCCTTTTTCTTTGATAAGCTCCATCGCATATCTAGACATCGGTTTCATAGGGTCATCATTGATTTCAGAACCTTCTACAACGGGTATATATTCATCTAACAGATTTAACATCAAATGCGCCAAACGTGTTTTTGCCTGACCACGCAATCCTAATAAATTAATATTATGACGAGATAGAATAGCACGCTCCAACTCCGGAATTACAGTATCTTCATAACCCCAAACCCCAGGAAAAGCATCTTCGCCTTTCTTAATTCTTTCTACAAGATTGTCTCGCAACTCATCTTTTACACTTTTAGTTTCGTATCCGGCAGCTTTTAACTCCCCTAGTGTGTGTATTTTTTTATAATCTAATTTCATAAAATTTTCTTAGTCTTATTTCAATCTTTTTTTTCTATTTGCTTCGTAATCTTCAAAAATCATTTCTCCTAAACCTTTTAATCCGGTAAAGAATGCCTTGCCTTTATTAGCCTCGGTAAAATGGCGAATAAATTGCATTAAGTAAGGATCTTGAGCGATCATAAATGTTGTTATCGGTATATGAAGTTTACGAGCCTGGCGCGCCATATTATAGCATTTCTCCACAATAAAATCATCCAAACCAACACTGTTCTTATAATATGTTCCATCTGGCATGCGAAGACAACTTGGCTTACCATCGGTGATCATAAATATTTGCTTATTGGTATTTCGTTTTCTACGAAGCATATCCATCGCCAATTGCAGACCAGCCACTGTATTGGTATGATATGGACCCACTTTTAAGTACGGTAAATCTTTAATAGGTATAGGCCAGGCATCATTACCAAAAACTAGAATATCTAAAGTATCTTTAGGATATCTAGTAGTAATTAGTTCCGCTAATGCCATAGCTACTTTTTTAGCAGGAGTAATACGATCCTCACCATATAAAATCATACTATGACTAATATCAATCATAAGTATGGTACTCATCTGCGCTTTGTGCTGGGTATCTTCTACCACCAAATCATTTTCACTTAAATGAAAACTACCTACACCATGATTAATCTGAGCATTTTTAAGGCTCTCGGTCATAGATATGTTTTCTAGACCATCGCCGTAACGGTATTCCCTAAGGTCACCCGTATGCTCATCTCCTTGTCCAGATTTACCAGTTTTGTGGTTACCGGCACCACTTCTTTTAAGTTTACCAAAAATTTGGTCTAAAGCACGCTGACGAATGATACGTTCCATCTTCGCGGTAATGGAGATATCTCCGCCACCAGAACCTTCTTCCCCGTCTTCCCCGTCTTGCGCGTCGCCACCGCCATCTTTAAACTCTTCGCGTATGTATCCCTTAGCCTTTAAATCCTCAATAAAGTCTTCAATGGTATAGTTTTCAGTAGTAAGTTCATACTCCTTGTCCAATTCTCGTAACCAATCAATTGCTTCGTCAAAATCTCCAGAAGTGTGTGTAATAAGCTCTTGGAAAATATCGAACAGTCTATCAAAAACTGATTGTTCGGGTGCTTCGTAAGTTTCAAAGCGGAACCCCTTTCTTATATTCATAGCCATACTATAAAATTAACACTTTTAGGTTGGATGCCCACGTCTTTTGGGAAATGTTAACGTTGTTGTTTGATGTTGGTAGTTTGTTGACCGTTGATAGTTGTTCGTTGTTCGTTGATGGTTGATGGTTGTTGGTTAATGCTTCTTCGTTGTTCGTGTTGAGTTGGACGCTGTACGCTTATCGCTGAACGCAATACGCTGAGCGCTTTTCGCGTGGCGCATAGTTGTTTCAATGAAGTAACTTCGGCTACGCTCAGTTACCAGTATTCAAAAATACGATTTATGAACAACTAACAATGATTAACATATAGCGAATAGCTTACGGCGATTAGCACATAGCACAAAAGGATTCGTCTTTGCGAGGAGTTTTTTAGCGAAGAAGCAATCTGTTTGTTTCGTGTACCTAAGCTACAGATTGCAATGCATGTAAGCGAAAGGCGCGCGGCGTTTTGCGCATAGCGTTTTAAAAAGTAACTTCGGCTACGCTCAGTCACTGGTATTCGGCAACACTATTTACAAACAATGAACAACTAAAAGAATAAACTATCAACAAAAAACCGATTACACTTCAAAAATTCAAAGGCTATTTAAGCACGCCGCCGCTTTGGGAAGGTGAACAGTTTGGTGTGCCTCAGTTTCAATTTCCGGAGGTGGTAATAGACGGTTTTGTACCCAGTCCCATTCCAGAGAATTTACGGTTGGGGCATCAGATGGAATATGTGTGTAAGCAGTTTCTAGACCAAAGTGATGCATATGATGTGCTTGTTCATAATTTACCCATACGAGATGGTAAACAAACCATTGGTGAAATAGATTTTATACTAAAAGAAACCGGAACACGGCAATTGATACACGTAGAACTTACCTATAAGTTTTACTTAATTGACAATGACATAGAGAATCCTATTCATCAATTAATAGGACCAAATAGAAGTGATGCATTTTATAAAAAACTACAGAAAATCAAAAACAATCAATTCTCTTTAGTACATACTGGAATTGGACTTTCTGTACTTTTAGAGAAAGAAATAGATACTACGAATATTAAACAACAGGTTTGTTTTAAAGCACAACTTTTTAAACCTTATAAAGCAGATAATTTACAACTAAACCCATTTAATGCAAATTGTATTGTAGGTTATTGGTTGCGAATGGCGGAGTTTAAGGAAAATAGATTTTCTTCATTTCAATTCTATATACCTACTAAAAGTGAATGGGTATTTTATCCATTTGAAGAAGTCGCATGGGTTTCTCACGATGAAATTGTTATAACCATTACAGAACGTCTAAATAATAAAAGTGCTCCCATGGTTTGGGTGAAGAAAAGTTGTACTGAATTTGAGAAGCTTTTTGTGGTTTGGTGGTAAGCCTTATTCCTTAGTTTAAATACCATATATAACTGTTAATAACTGTTGATAGGTCTTTTTTTATGTAGGTGAGAATTAGATTACTTTTATAGATGGAATATGTGTAATTGTGCACATATACAATTGTTGTAAGTAATTTGCCATCGCCAATGTTCTTTTTGCTGAGGATTACCTGAGTTATATTGTGGATATAAAAAGTCGGAATCTCTAAATGAGCAGAAAAGGATTAAGGTAATATTCGACTCTTTCGGCGGATATTTCCCAAGTAGTTTAGCTTTCAGCGTTGAGAGTGTACTCTCAGAACGTTGACACGTTAAAAACTACTTGTAAAAGGACGGTAAAAATTTTGAGAAAGTCAAATTTTAAACGGTATTTTATTGTTTTTCTGCTCATTTAGAGGTGTTCAGGTTCCGTTTTACACTAATCATACACGAATGTATAAATTAATATAAAACGGGAGGCTCAACAAAAAGAGTCTTTATTATTCTCTTATGGCAAACTATACATGGTTATTATTCCTAATTTTAGACAAAAGTAAAATTAAAATAAAACCACTTACAACAGGTCCTATAAGTAATGTCCTAAAAACATATTAGCCTGAAAAAGGACACTACTTATAGCCCTGTCGTTGTAGGCAATTTTTGAAATGTATAATTTGACTTCGAACATATCGCTAAAGATGGAAGCGCTTAAAAGGCATTCAATTTATTTTATTAATGATTTAAATGGATATAAAATTATAGGTAGTGGTATCTTAGTACGTATTAAGAATTTATATCTTATTCTGACTGCAGCACATGTTTTAGACAAATTCGACGAATTATTTGTCTTAATCGAGAATGGAAGCTATAAATTTAAACCTGGTGGTCAACTCATAAGCAATGAAATAGTTACCTCTAGAGAAGAGGATGGTATTGATATTGGTATAATAAAACTGGACGAAGAAAGTAAGGCTGAACTAGAAAAATCTTACTCATTCTTGGATGAAAAACATATTTTAATAAATCAAGAAATTTCAAAAGATCAAGATTATTTTATTTATGGCTTTCCCTCGTCAATGTCAAAAGAGAAGTATAAATTAAATGAATTCCATGTTCGTCCATTTTTCAATTTAGCCAACCCAGTCGATAAATCAGAGTATGAAAGTTTAGATCGAAAACACTATCTAAATATTATATTAACATATGATAAACAATCCACTTTGAACGCTAAAACAAAATCATTAAGTAATGGACCGGAACTATATGGGATAAGTGGATGTGGTTTATGGAATTTATATGATTACGAAGATGTGAAACTTATAGCAATTATGACAGATTGGCCTATAAAAAATCGTAAAAGGATAATAGGAACAAGAGCAGATATTGTTACCGAAACTTTGCGTAAATTATTTAACTTAAACCTTGAGGAGTCAAAGTTATTTGGTTTAAAATAAACTGCCTACAACACTATATATAGCAAATAGGGCGATTAGTTTTTAATCGAAAGGTTGTTGTCTATTTGCAAAGTCGCCAAATCTTTTGATTTGGTTTAAAAGAGAAAAATTAAAACAAAATAAAAAGATTTGGCTTGTGGCTAAACCGAAAGTAATCGCCTATTTTCTGCCCAACTTGCCATATATTTAACGTTGGCAAACATTTAAAAAAAGCAATAAATTATGACTATATCAGATATTCTAAATATTATTGGCATCATAATGCTTATGTATGCTGGTGCTTTAGGACTAATGAGTAGTTTTACCGAAAAAAATAGCGACATTGTGAACCGAACTGGAGCATCATTCGGAAATGAAGAGTTTTATAAATCAATGATTGCTCAAAAATATTTCAATATTTCAAGCTTCTTTTTTATAATAGTTGGCTCATTTTTTTTATTACTTCCATACATATTCAAAGAATTAGGAAGTCAAAAAATATCATATGGGAATTACATTCTTGGAATTTTAGTTTGCCTATTAATTCTGATTCTTTTTTCAATTTTAAAATATGCAACTTTTAAAGCAGACCAAATAACAATTTCAAACCAAATAGAAATTTTGGCTAGCAAAAAAGATAAAATTGATTTAGCTGACTTCCACCTAAATCTGATAATTAGAATTTTGAAAGAGCGGAAAATTAAAACAGATTTTACTGATATTGAAAAGATTAAAAAATCAGCGATTAAGTATTTCCGGATTTAAAAAACGATTTGCCAACAAAACCTAAACGTAATGCAGAGTTTAGGTCAAAACCGAAAGGTCTGTGTTTATTTATAATGTCGCTAAATCTTATGGATTTAGCTTTGGAAAAGAAAGAATAAAACTAAACAATAAGCTTTAGCTTCGTGCGCAGACGGAAACGAAAAGTTTCCTTACTACCGCACTACGCTTAGCTCAAGCGTTGTGGTGCATACTGACCCGTCCTGAAATATGTATACAAAACACTTCAAGTATATGTATAAAAATGATGGATATGTAAAACGCTATAGTGAGAGCTTCAAGCTCAAAGTCTTGGCAGAACTTACCAAAGGAAACCATTCAAAAAGACAAATTGCATTAACTTACGGTATACAATCCAGTACTATAAACGTATGGATCAAGAAGTATGACCGTAAAGATTTAATGAACACCCGTGTAACCGTGCAAACAGACGACGAACTTTCCCGTATCAAAGCCCTTCAAAAAGAGTTGAAACAACTTAAGGACCTTCTTATTAAAAAGGACCTGGACAAACTGGTGACCGATAGCTATCTCGAGGTAGCTGCCGAGAACCTGGGCTATAGAGATGTTGAAGAATTAAAAAAAAACTTAAACATAAAGCCTTGATGAAAGTAGCACCGATAAACCGTAATGAAAGGCTGTATTCAATTGGTACTATCTGTAATGCCTTTGATCTGAAAAGAGATGCCTATTACAAATACCAAAAACGTTTTGTTATCAAAAAACAGATAGAACGGGATATAATCGAACTTGTTCGGAAAAGCAGAAGAACACTACCTAGAGAAGGTACCAGGAAACTCATGAGATCATTAAAAGATGAGTTTCATAAGTACGACTTAAAAGTAGGCAGAGACCAGCTGTTCCGTATCCTAAGAGAAAATCGATTGCTCATTAGAAGAAAGAAATACTCCTCTAGAACCACCAATTCATATCACCGCTTTTACAAGTATGGCAATATCATAAAAGACTTGAAAATCAATAGACCCAATCAAGTATGGGCTTCCGACATAACCTATATCAGAACCATTAAAGGATTCTGTTACCTAGCATTGATAACGGACATGTACTCACGTAAAATCGTTGGATATGACCTAAGTGATAGCCTAGAACTAAAAGGTTGTGTCAGAGCTTTAAATAAGGCTATTTACAATGCCAAGAACATTGACCGACTTATTCATCACTCGGACAGAGGTATTCAATATTGCAGTAATGTCTATACCCAAATACTAAAAAGAAAGAAAATCAAGATCAGTATGACCGAAGAAAACCATTGCTACGAAAACGCCCTGGCCGAAAGGGTAAACGGTATTCTAAAAGATGAATTTTTTCTTGACCAGACATTTACCAGTGTGGTTCATGCTAAAAAAGCAGCCAAAAATGCAATCAAACTATACAACTCTAAAAGATTGCATTTATCTTTAGATTATAAAACACCTAATTACGTGCATCAATATGCCGCCTAAAACTAATATTAACCTGTAGCCGTATTTTAGGACGTGACATACTAAAAAATGGAATTCATTCTTAAAATAATATTTATTCTTGTCCTAACTGCTATAGTAATTTTAGCAGTTCTATATATTGCTTCTTATCGAAGAAGACCGAAATTCAATAACAAAGGTTTTACGGATTTAGAAAATATACTTCTCATTGAACTCTATGGACTTTTTGATTCGGAAACTCAAACCAAATTAAAAGCTCAAATTAAATATTTTGAACCAATAAGAAAATGGCGACAATATTGGGAAAAGAGCATGTCTATTGAACTTTACGGAGATAATGTAAATCCGCTTTCTGATAGTTTCAAATATAAAAGGAAAGATGAAAGTAAGTTAGCAACAATTAGATTTAAGGCAAGCAATGAGAAATTCTATATAGAATTCGATAACTATGATGGTCGTATTTGGGGTTGGAAGATTAGACCGAATCCAAAAAAGATTATGAAAACAACTTCCATTGAGGTTACGAGTAAAAAAATAAATAATGACCCCAATAGCTTTGCTCAAACTACATTCAAGAAAAAGAAAATTAAATCTATTCCAAAATACGAAGGGTTACTCGGAGAACTAAATGCTATTAAATCTATAAATCAAGTTTTTCATCCGATTGAAAAAAGGTTCTTAAAAAATTACACGAAAAGAATTGACTCCAAATTACCTGATGAATATCTCCAAATTATAGAAGAATCGGAAGGTGTTGATTTTGGGTATTTTAAAATACTGGGAATATCCGAAATATATACGACTGGACTTGATGACGGTAATTATTATCATTTGGTGGAATTCGATGATGGAGTTATAGCTGTAAAGGAAGAAGATAATAACGGAACTATTTTTTACTGCCACTATTCGGGACTTTTGGACAATTTAGGGACTGATTTTGTGACAGCAATATTAGATTGCGCAAAAAGTACGACACCACAACAATACCTCCTATGAAAAGCCTTAGTCCAGTTTCTTAAAGTTAATTAATATTTTCTTTTTTGCCTTAAACCACCTTTTTTTCTTTTAATATAACTTGCTCGCACTCCTATGTGTGATCGGTTCGAAACTTGAAACGTCACCGGCATCTGTATGATTATAAATTATAATAAAACCGGTCACTTGCTAAAAATGTGATCCTAAATAGTACAGGTCACGGGTTTTGTTTTGTGATACGGTTCTCACTACTATATTAGAGCTTTGTTATGATTTTTATTTTATTAGTTTTTCTGCTTATTATTCAATAACCCCAATGGTATATGGAACTTCTGTTTTAATTACCGCCAAGGTTCTACTTAGTAGCTTTCTAGCTACTTTGACAATGATACTTTTTACGTTCTTGCCTTGATGTTTACGATAATAGGCCTGCATTACGGGGTCTGCACGTATCGCTTGCCAAGATGCCTCTACAAAATAACTTCTCAATAAGCGGTTTGCACGTGGGGTCATTCCCATTGTCCTTTGACTGTTTCCGCTTTGATACATACTTGGTGCCAGACCTACGTAACCTGCCAAATGTTTAATGTTTTTGAAACGTCTTAAATCCCCTAGTTCACATAATATGCCACAGGCCACGATACCTCCGATACCAGGTATACTTCTCAGTAATAGATAATCCTTCTTATAATTCACTTTACAGTACCTTCTTAGCTGTGTGGACACATCGCGAAGCTCTTGGTCCACAAAACGGAAGAAACGCATTCTACTCTCTAATGTGGCCTTCGCCGTTGGGTACTCGAACATTATATCATCCAACCAATTTCTGTATTTATGGCTCCAATGGTCATTGTCGAACTCTTCAGGTTCCCTGATTCCGAAATACAACAATTGCATCTTTATATAGCTCTTGACCCTTCTGAAATCCTTTACAAGGTCATTTCTGCGTCTGAACAGACTACGAAGTTCTTCACGTTTCCTGTCCGGCACTATGATACTCTGCAATCGGTTATCCTTCAACTCTCTCGCTATCAACTGCGCATCTATCTTATCGGTCTTGGTATGTTTCTCTTTGCCCTTTCTATGAATGTCTGCTGGATTGACTACCAGACTTCGCCAACCGTAACTCTCAAAACAACGATGAGCGTGGTAACCGCAACAACCAGCTTCATAAGCTACGGTAACTTCATACTCCTTGAAATGTTTTGAAACATAACTATGTAATTGCTTTGGGTCGGGTGACATACTAAAAGACTTACCAGCGAACAGATCTGTTGCACAATGTACTTTCCAACTTCGTTTGTGAATATCGATACCAATGTATAACTTCGGGCAAGCAGTTTGTTGAGTGTTCATATCTTATTGTTTTAGAGAACTTTAAAGATACTCGACTTGCTGCTTTTTCATCGATGCTATTTCAAATCTTTAGATGACACATTTAACTCTAGTCCAAGATTTGTCCATTATTCTGAAAGTGGAAGACAATATAATATTAATAAATATCGAACGAATCGTGTAAAAAAAGCATTCAAAAAAAGAGAAGGTATATGCGAAGATTACTCATTAATATTACATGAGCTATTAGTGAAAATGGGTCTTGAATCCAAAATCATTCATGGCGTTTCAAAAAATGTTATTACACAAATAAAAAAGAAGCCCGTATTAAAAAATCATTCATGGAACGCAGTTAAAATTGATGAACAATGGAAACTTTTGGATCCAACATGGGCATCTTATTACCTAAAAAATATCTCAACCAAAAAGTATATTAAAATTTGTTATTTAACCCCTCCAGAAGATTTTGTAAAAACACATTATCCCAGTCAAAATCATTGGCAATTACTTGAGAAACCTATTGATTTAGATACATTTTTTAGTGCTCCATTATTTTTTCCAAACTATTTTGATTCTCAATTAAAATTATCAAAAAATACAAAAGGAACGTTATCCGTTTCAAATACTAATCAAATATTTCTCGAATTTGATAAAATTCAAAGTGATATTGACGCTTATTATTTTATAGAAAGTAAAAAACAAATTCGCAAAATAAAATTCATTAAAAAGAATAATGGTTATGTAGCCAAACTAAAGTTCAAAGAGACCCAAGACCAATACCTAACCATTTGGGAAAAAAACGGTGCTATTTTAAGGTTCAAAATAAAAAGAGAATCCTCATAATAGTACAAATTTTCCACCTAATGTTGAAAACATATTGTAACCTGTTATTGTATATAATTTTTTGAATATTAAACGCATGAAAAAATCTTCTAAAATTTTAGTTTTAGATAATAGTGTGAATTTGAAAAACCAGTTCTAAACGGTCTTCATTCGTACCGAATCAGCTTTGAGATGTATGTGTTAATCTACGGAATCGCAATCTAATCGTAAAGGAATGATTATCTAATTTATAAGTAATCTGCGTAAATAGCCTGCGCTTGCACCAAAGTACCGCAACTTGTGCCAACAACACCTATAAACAATATGGGTTTCGGGCTTAAAAGAAAGGTTTGTGTATTTTAATGAGGTGGCGAAATCTTTGGGATTTCGCTTTTACACAAATAAAAGAAAAAACAAAACACAAAGATTTCGCTATGTGCGTGTCGGAAAGCAAACGCTGGTTTGCTCCCGTACTGTTCATAGCTAAACCGTTAGCAATAATTAAAAGAGATTAACATATGGAAAACAAAAAATTATTTATAGGGCTATTAACCATTTTATTTACTTATTCGTGTGACTCAGACCGATGTGATGAAGGTTATACTGAAGTGGTGTTAGATGACGGAATTGAGGTCTGTCTTCCTGATTATGTAGTTGGGATTGAAAAACCTTCTATAAATAGTAATAAATTTTATCATACAGAGTATGGAGTTATTGAATTTCAAAATGGAGAATGGAAAAATCAAATAGGAGAAAATATTACGAATCTCTTGAGGGCTGAATATTAAAACAAACATTTTGATTCAATGTTTGATTTATCAAAGGTTGCAATCAATAGAAATGTTAAAATAACTATTGATAACAAAGAACTAAATCAAAAGCAAACATAGTCTTCTTAAAACTAAAAGAATTCTATTCTAGACACATAACCTATAAACTCTTTTGAGAATAAAAAACCAAGCCCTAAATCCTTTAGCGCTTGGTTTTCTTTTGATATCAATACCCTTTCTACTCTACCGTATAGATTACCGTATTTTTCTGAGTAACCCTAAAATAGCCATGTGCGT
This sequence comes from Maribacter sp. R86514, assembly GCF_044597005.1. Lineage (NCBI taxonomy): Bacteria > Pseudomonadati > Bacteroidota > Flavobacteriia > Flavobacteriales > Flavobacteriaceae > Maribacter > Maribacter sp. R86514. Next base: position 1,175,917 of record NZ_CP138999.1, read on the forward strand.
AATTATCTGGATTTGTCGTGTTAATACAATTGCCTTTTATTGCTACAGGCGTAGACTCAAAAAGACCGACACCACCAAGTTGATCGATTACAATGTCAATATAATTGTAGTAGGGTCTAGAAATACTGTGCATATTTATGGTTACCACATCACCTGGGGCTAATGGTTTTATTTCTCCCTCTTCATCATCATCTTCATTTATCTCGAACCACCAATCTACCTCGTTACCGTTTATAAAGTCATCATCACCTGATTCTAGTATTGGTAAAAGATCTTGTGGTCTTTCATACTTAAAAAAGTAATTATCCCCTTCCGCCTCAAAATCGTTAAAAACAATATGTAATTCAATGGTTTCATCATCAAAACCATCTTCTGTATCTTGAAAAACATCTATAATATCTGCAACCGGGTTCATGGTGTCATTTGCAGTATATGTTTGTCCGTCATAAATAATTTCTAATGTATAACTAGCTTCTAGTTGCGGATTGAATGTCGTAGTTGTATAGGTTCCATCATTTTGGTCCGTAAAGAGATAAACTTCGCCATTAACATCATTAGTTACCGTAACTTCTGCACCTACTACATCGGTACTTTGAGTATCAAAAAATGGTGTAGAAGTACGCAACGTTATACATTGCTCATTACCAGTAGTACCTTTTTCCCAATCTAGAGAAGCTTCTACAACTAAGCGAATAGTATCGGTCTGTACTTCAACATCGATAACATCTTCACAACTTATTATGATTATAGAAAATACCACTAAAAATAGTTTTATATAGTTTTTCATCGATTTAAAATTTAAAGTTATAAGTAATAGATGGCACAATACCGAAAATGGCGGTTCTAGTAGCTTCATTAACCCCTGTTTCTATATTCTGACCAAATGATATGGAAGCTGCATTTTTACGGTTGTACGCATTGTACAGCCCTAATACCCATTCTCCTTTTAATTTCGCATTTGGCTTTCTGTTCGGTTTATAATTAACCGATAGATCTAGACGATGATAAGCCGGTAATCTATCAGAATTTCTGTCGGAATAACTGGCGATGGAAACGCCTTCATACTCATATTGCCCATTAGGGTATGTCACCGGTCTACCTGTTTGAAAAACAAGATTGGTTCCAAAACTCCATTTGTCATTTAATTGATAGGAGACGGAAATGGAAATATCGTGAGTTCTATCATACGGAGTATTATACCAATTGCCATCGTTAATACCTAGTCCGCCAGCAGTACCACCAGGAGTTCTTTGTTCAGATTTAGAAAGGGTGTAAGCAATCCACCCTGTAAATTTTCCTTCATTTTTACGGAATAATAGCTCTAATCCGTATGCTCTAGATTCCCCTTTTAGTATTTCGGTCTCGATCGTATTCTGTCCAATAAGGTCTGAACCATCTATATAATCAATTCTATTATCGGTATTCTTATAATACACTTCAGCTTCCATAGAATAAGCTTTGTTCTTAAAATTACGGAAGTAACCCAAAGCATATTGATTAGATAGTTGAGGGTCGATATATTGTCCGCTTGGTGCCCAAACATCTAAAGGAGTTGCAGAAGAAGTATTCGATAATAAATGAATGTATTGCGCCACTCTAGAGAAACCAGCTTTTAATGAAGAATTATCATCAATTGTATAGGCAAGTGAAGCTCTAGGTTCTAGATTGCCAAAAGATTTAATGGCATCTCCATTATCGTAAACCGTCTCCCCTACCGCTGTACCGCGCTCATATATACCTAAGTCTGAATTGTAGACTACTGGTTGGTTATTTTCATATTCCGTCATGGGTTGACCACCCAATCTTGTAAACGCGCTATAACGCAACCCGTACTGAGCCGTTAGTTTATCTGTCAATTTATGTTCGGCATTTACGTAGACACCACTTTCAATAGCCTTTTTATTATCTAACAATAAAGGATTTACAGCCGAGGTTTCAGAAGTTGGCTTTATCTCGCCGGGATCAAACTGATAATATATTCCGCTTGCGCCAAAATCTAGTTTAAATTTATCGCTGAAATAATATTTAAGATCATATTTAAGATTGTAATTGGTAATAGACGAAACCCAGTCGAATTCAGCAAAAGTTAGACCTAACTTATAATCGTATTTACTATAAATAGCAGAAAGGTTTGAGAAAAGCTTGTCGTTAAATATATGATTCCAACGTAGATTACCGGTAGCATTACCGTAAGAATTACTGAAAGTATCTCCTAGTTCAAAAGAATCCCTTCCAAAATAACCTGAAAGAAAAAGCCTGTTATTTGCATTGATCTTATAATTGGTTTTTAGGTTTAAATCATAGAAACCAACGCTATTATCTTGCCCTGCCGCTTTTAATAATAGATTGGCATATGAACTTCTACCGGCAATTAAAAAAGAACCTTTTTCTTTAAATAGCGGAGCTTCTAAAGCCAATCGGCTAGATATGATACCTATACCACCCGTGGCTGCAAACCGCTTACTGTTCCCATCTTTTTGACGCACATCTAAAACTGAAGATACACGACCGCCATATCTAGCAGGTATACCACCTTTATACAATTTTACATCCTTTATGGCATCAGCATTAAAGACAGAGAAAAAACCGAACATATGTGATGTGTTATAAATAATAGCCTCATCTAACAGTACTAGGTTTTGGTCCCCTGCACCGCCACGCACATGAAATCCGCCTGTACCTTCACCATTATTGGTAACACCCGGTAACATCTGTAAAGACTTTAGAATATCAACTTCGCCCAAAACCACTGGCATTTGCTTTACGGTTTCAATGTTCATTTTAAGAACACTCATTTCCGGTTTACGTAACACGGCAATCTCAGATTCTTCTGCCGTAACTTCTACTTCATCTAGCTGTGTAGATATTTCCGATAGTTCAAAATTGAAGTTTTGGTTTCGATCAAGATTTACATCTTGTTTAATATCGGCATACCCCATATAAGTAATAAGTAAGCGATATTCGCCTTTTGGGGCGGTAATGGAATAAAACCCATATTCGTTGGTTACTACACCAATTGTGGTTCCCTCTAAAAATACCGATGCCCCAAAAAGGGTTTCCCCATTTTCAATGTCGGTTATTTTACCACTTATGGTATAGCTTTCTTGAGCTAAAACTGGAGTATAACTAAGTAATAAAATAATAATACTTGTGACGCTAAGCCACCTTAAGCGTACTTTACGCTTTCCTTTTTTAATCATGTTGTTTGTATAATTGATTGATGAATACCGCAATATGACTATATCCTTTTAAAAATGTTACACCAAAAATGAATATTTAAGAAAATGCTAACATTGACGGTCATATTTTAAACACAAAATACCAAAATGCACTATTCAAATCCAATATTGAAATGATGAAGAACATTGATTTTATGGCAGGATTATCTCCTTGGATTTTGATGGATTTTCGTTCACCTAGACGACCGCTACGAAGAATACAAGATGATTTCAATAGAAAAGGATTGATCTCTGAACAAGGCATGAAAAAGAAAGCGTTTTTTACTTTACAAGAGTATTATCTTGATATGGATAAGAAATAATACTATTAGATATTCTAACTGAGATTATAACACTTTCAGTTAGCATATTTTCCTTCTGCATACGAAGATATTATACTGCTATTCGGTGATTTACAATTTTGTGGAAAATCATAGAAATAGATACATTTAGGAAGTCCGTTTTTAAAAGTAATACGCACAGATCCTTTACTATTCCCGCTAAACCCAGAAAAGCTATAATTAGCACTTAGCTCCATTGGTCTGCCTTCACTATCACGAGATGATGTTGTTACACCAGAAATACTTCCCTTAGTATATCTGTTAAAAGACCATGTTTTAGACTGGTCATATACCAAATCATCAATAAGTTTATGATAGTTCTGGTCACCAGTTGGTCCGCCAGACTTTTTCATAGTGGTATACTTACTAGCCTTCTCCATTCGTATAGACTGTTTGTTCAAAGCAAACAATCTTAAATTTTCTTCAAAACGTTTTAAACCCGTACTACCACAAGCATTAAGCTTAAAAATTTTCAGCATATCACCTTTAAGTCCGTTGGTTTTATGAATCATATCAACCGAATTTCCCATACTATTGGGGTCGGTAATCATATCCATCATGGTTCCTAGTCCTTTTGATCGTTGTATTTTATCAATCTCACCATAAGCCTCATACAACGCAGTTTTTGCGTAAAGTCCGCTGCCTACCCAAACATACTTCACACACACCCTACTGATAACATCTCCCCATCCATTTTTTGTAACCTCTTCCGTAGCACATTCTTCATTCATAATTTGCACTTTATTGGTGGGCAAAGAACCAGAACATTGTGCACCGTAAGCCCTTAAGTACTGATCAAAAATCAACAGAAATTGCATATCATCCCTGCTAACATCAATCTCCTCAAAATGACCACGGAAAATATAATCGTAAAACTCAGCGTAATAGAGTCCGTCTGTATTTAATTCTAAAACTTCCGATTTATTTTCTACAGATATGGGTTCAGAATAATGTGATTTAAAAATGAAGTAAAAAGCAGCCATATGAGACATAATAAGAATACTCTAAGAAAAATAGCAGATGATTTCATAGTTTGGTGGTGGTTTTAAAATGAAACAGTCTGAGGGATAGTTAAAGATATAAAATTTATAAAAATCTAATAATTAAGGCATTGAAATAAAAAAAGCGATTAATGTTTAATTTAACATTAATCGCTTTTTCAGCATGAAATTTAAATTTATCCCGTATAAGCACCAGAAGAATATGTTAATTCATAACTATGCGTGTATACTTCAAATACAATCCCGAAAGGATCTTCTACATAACACATTTTGTATGGCTTGTCTTTTGGATAATACTCACGAATGGGCATTCATTGTTTACCTCCATATTCAACAATTTTGGCTACCAAATCTTCAATATTAGGGTCTTGAATACAAAAGTGAAACAAACCGGTATTAAACGGATTAAACTCCGGAGCTTCCTTAACGCCATGAGGAAAAGAGAATAACTCAACACCTATTCCGTCAGAAGTTGACATGTGGGCAATTTCAAACTCTTCCCAATCATCGCCAAAGACATCAATACACATAAGACCGATAGCAGTTTCTTTCTCTTTCTTAATTTTTGATGGTTCCATAATAACATACCAGCCCATTACTTCTGAGTAAAATTTTACAGCCTCTGTAATATTAGGAACTGTAATGCCAATATGTGAAAATGATTTGGGGTATGCTGTATTTGTTTTCATATCTATTATTTTATAGTACAAAATAAAATTATATTTGCCTTATTGACAATAACTTACCTAAAAGTGCCATAGTTACCAAAAAGAGTTAATTGTTGATTATTAGTAAGTTATATTTCATATGAATTCAAAAAATTATTGTCCCTTAGACCATACCATGAATTTAATTGGTACGAAATGGAAACCCATTGTACTTTTTCATCTTTTGGAGGGTCCGGTTCGGTCTGGTGTACTACAAAAAAAAGTACCAGGCATATCAAACAAAATGTTTACCCAAACCGTAAGAGAGTTAGAAAAAGACGGATTGATTATACGCGAGGTTTTCCCAGTAGTGCCTCCAAAAGTAGAATATGGCTTAAGTGAGCGTGGAAAATCACTGGAAAATATTCTATTGAGCTTAGATTCATGGGGTGCGAAAGATACCCCTAACAATCTAGTATAAAACTAATTAACTATTCCTTAACACAACAAAATACAGAATATTGGGTTTTATTAAAAAAATATCGGTTTGATCGAAAATAAAAAACCTACTAAAATCTATTCGCAAGAAGTAATTGACACCCAGCATGTATTTACAAAAGATGATACCGTTTACATAAAAAATAACGCGTCAACCGAAAGTAAAGACAATTGGTCTCCTATAAAATTTAAGTGGGTATCAGTAGATAAGGTTCAAGACAAATTAGTGTTTGAATAACCCATAAAACCTGATTACATTTGAGCAACTTGTAGTTGCTGGATTATGTCATACAAAATCATTGAAATTACTTCTCAGGAAACATTAGCCATTAGACATCAGGTTATGTGGCCAAACAAGCCATTAGATTATATAAAACTACCTAAAGACAACGAGGGAAGGCATTACGGTCTATTTTTAGAAGACCAATTAATATCGGTAATCTCTATGTTCATACATCATAAGGAAGCCCAATTTAGAAAATTTGCTACATTAGAAAGTCACCAAGGCAAGGGATATGGTAGTATATTATTAAATGAAATAATGCAAATAGCCGCTACAGAATCACTAACAAAAATCTGGTGTAATGCTAGACAGAGCAAGACTAATTATTACACTAAATTCGGGATGAAAGTAACCAACAAAACTTATATGAAAGGTGGAATAGATTTCGTAATTATGGAGAGAACTTTTTCTTAAACCAAATATAATATGTTTAGATGTTAACTTTAGTCAAGGATTATTATAAAGGTCTATTAAGCATACTAGTACAACAGATCAACTCCAAAATAGAATAGGTTAACAACGGTTCTCCTAAAAGCAAATACCTATTTAATTGCCTTTAAGCTATTAAATAGGTATTGTTTTAATTTAGTAAAGTATTTAAATTACTTTTTCCTCTTCATTAGTTCCGCCTCAATATCTTTTAGCGTAAAACCTTTTGCTTGCAATAACATTAAGTAGTGAAACAATAAATCTGCACTTTCGTATAAGAACAATTCATCATTATTATCCATAGCCTCTATAACAGTTTCAACAGCTTCCTCCCCTACTTTTTGGGCAACTTTGTTGATACCTTTCTTGAATAAAGAAGCTACATAAGATGTACTGTCATCTGCAGTAGTTCTACGTTCTTCGATAGTGCTTTCCAATTCAGAGAAAAATCCAAAGTTAGAATTATTTTTTTCACTCCAGCAGGTATCCGTTCCTGTATGGCAGGTTGGACCAACTGGATTTACATTAATTAAAAGGGAATCGTTATCACAATCGTTTTTAATGGAGACCAAGTTTAAAAAGTTTCCACTCTCCTCTCCTTTTGTCCATAACCGCTGTTTTGAGCGACTAAAGAAAGTTACTTTTCCAGTATCGGTAGTCTTAGCTAATGCATCTGCATTCATATAACCAAGCATTAATACATTTTTAGTTCGTGCATCCTGTATGATTGCAGGTACTAATCCGTCACTCATTTTCTCCCAATTCGGTGTATTAAACTCCATATGTATTGTATTCTAATTTTATTTTTATTCTATTTTAAAATCGATCACTGAGCGTAACCGAAGTGACATTTCGTTTGTCATAACTGTAAACTGGTACTGATACTGAACATTGGTACTGCCAACTGAAACTGAACACTGTAACTAAATCCTCACAGGAATCCCATTTCCTTGTAACTCAAGTTTCAATTCTTGTATACCAATTTCTTTGAAGTGAAAAACACTTGCTGCCAATGCTGCATCTGCTTTACCTTCTCTAAAAGTATCGCTAAAATGTTGTTTATTACCTGCTCCGCCCGAAGCAATTATCGGAATATTTAATTCTGAAGATAATCTTGCTAAAGCTTCATTTGCAAATCCGTCTTTAGTACCGTCATTATCCATAGAAGTAAATAAAATTTCACCAGCTCCGCGTTCCTCAACTTCTTTTGCCCATTCAAATAATTTGCGCTCTGTAGGTACTTTTCCACCTACTAAATGGACTATCCACTCACCATCTATCCGTTTGGCGTCTATAGCAACTACAATACATTGCGAGCCAAATTTAGCAACCAGATCATTAATTAACTGCGGATTCTTTACTGCAGATGAATTAATAGAAACCTTATCAGCTCCGTTATGTAATAAAACATCAACGTCTTCAACAGAAGAAATTCCGCCACCAACGGTAAATGGTATATTTACCTTTTCCGCTACGCGATATACTAAGTCTGCCAAAGTTTTACGTTTTTGTTCCGTAGCAGAAATGTCCAAGAACACCAATTCATCTGCCCCTTCTCGGCTGTAAATTTCAGCCAACTCAACAGGATCGCCAGCATCACGTAAATCAACGAAATTGACACCTTTTACGGTTCTACCATCTTTAATATCTAAACAAGGTATTATTCTTTTTGCAAGCATTATTTTTAAAGTATTAAGTACTTAGTATTAAGTACTAAGTATTATTTGTTAACATCAAGTTGTCAATTACTGCTCTCCCAGTACTTCGTACTTCGTACTTTGTACTTTGTACTTTTTTCTCTTTACTCCATTTTTAATATTCAAATCGACCCCATCATAAAACCCCAAATCCTTTTCTTTAATCAGTTTCACATAAAAAGCAATTTGACCGGTATGGTATGAATAATGTTCAACGGCATGCATAATAGCACCGACTCCCGAAAAAGACATTCCTTGAACAGACCTAACTTTTATCAACTTATCGGCTGTAGAATCGAATATGACCCGTTTTACGGAATCTACTGTATCTTCTAACTTATGTATCAACTTAGCTTTCGTTAGACCTGAATTAACAGAAAACTCGGCGTCTCTATCTCTATTATCTTCGATTTCACCGATAGAAGAAATTACATATTGCGTCATATTACCACATAGATGTAAAATAAGATTAGCCATACTATTTAAAGAAGGGTTAGGCTTCTGCCAAATTTCTTCTTCTGAAATTTCAGCAAGACTTTTCTTGATCATGCGCGTGCTTTCGTCCATACGATACATGGCATTTTCAACAATTTCTTGCACTAAACGATCTTCCTTATCCATTATTTAAAATATACGATTCCAATTGCTTTAGACTGATTCTATTTTCATAAATCGCCTTACCGATGATAGTACCCTCACAACCCATTTCTGCTAGTTTTGGTAACTCCTCAAAAGTAGATATTCCACCACTAGCTATTAGCTTTAATCCTGCGTCTGTTGAACTTATAATTTTGGAATATAAGTCGAAAGACGGACCTTCTAGCATACCATCTTTACTAATATCTGTACAAATAACATATTGTATGCCTTTTGCTTGGTACGATTGTATAAATGGAATCAGTTCTTCCTTAGATTCCTCTAACCAACCGAATACAGCTACCTTTTCATCCATAGCGTCTGCTCCAAGAATAATTCTTTCTGAACCATGTTTTTCAATCCATCCCAAAAACGTATCTGAATCTTTGACCGCAATACTACCACCAGTAATCTGCTTTGCGCCACTTTCAAAAGCAATACGCAAATCATCATCGGTTTTTAATCCGCCTCCAAAATCAATATTCAAATTGGTTTGTGAAGCAATTTGCTCCAGTACTTTATGATTTACAATATGCTTTGATTTCGCACCATCTAAATCTACCAAATGTAAATGTTGAATTCCGTGTGCCTCAAATTCTTTAGCTACCTCTAACGGGTTCTCATTATATATTTTTTTGGTATCGTAGTCTCCCTTAGAAAGGCGGACACATTTACCATCAATGATATCTATAGCTGGTATTATTCTCATATTATATGGTCGTATTAAGTATTAAGCAAAGAGTATTAAGAATTAAGTACTATGTCTTAAGTATTAATTTTTAGTTCCTTACTAAATTACATACATCTTACTTATGTTAACTTTAATTATTTTAAGCTTTTTTGTAAAGCGTAATTCATGTTTTTTATTTCTTTGCATAATACCAAAGCATTATTTATCTCTGTTTCTAATAAAAATTTCAAGTTTACAGAAAGAATCAATTGTGTTTCAAGTTCTGTAGTTGAGCCATTTGCGATACTAAGAAAACGTACAAATTCTTTATTTGAATTTCTTCCAGCTCCTTCAGCTATATTAGATGGTATAGAAACACTACATCTTTTAATTTGAGAGGTCAATCCAAATTTTTCATCATCTGGTAATTTCTTTGATAAGAAATAAATTTCCTCAACAAGCTGCATCCCTTTTTTCCAAATATGTAGTTCTCTAAAATTATTCATCCACTTAATACTTAGTACTCATTACTTTGTACTTTGTAATTGCTACTAAACATTACATTTTTAAAAAATTCTCTAAAATCTTCTCCCCTACGTCACTAGATTTCTCTGGGTGAAACTGAGTACCGTAAAAATTATCTTTTCTCAATGCAGCACTATAATCTAAACCATAAGTACATTCAGCAATTGTTTCAGAACACAATGGCGCATAAAAACTATGCACTAGATAAATATGCTCTTTTTCTTCAATACCATTAAATAATTCAGATTTCAAATTTGTAATCTGATTCCATCCAATCTGTGGAACCTTTACTGTATTATCAAACTTTACGACATCAACATCAAAAATTCCTAGGCCAGTAGTATTACCTTCCTCAGACGAATGACACATTAATTGCATACCTAAACAAATACCTAATACAGGCTGTTTTAAAGTCGGGATTACTTTGTCCAAACCACTGTTTAACAACATTTTCATGGCACTACTTGCCTCACCTACCCCTGGGAATATCACTTTATCGGCACGCTGTATTTCAGAAACATCATTGCTTAAAACAGCTTCATAACCTAAGCGTTTAATTGCAAATTTGATACTCTGAATATTTCCTGCTCCGTAATTTATAATTACAATTTTCATTAAAACTAGTATTAAGTAGTTAGTAAGAAGTACAAAGTAAATATCATAAAGACTAAATACTTTGTACTCAATACTTTTTACTATTTAAAGAACTCCTTTTGTACTTGGCAACACCATTTTTTCAACATCTCTTTTTACCGCCATTTTTATGCTCTTTGCAAATGCTTTAAAAATAGCTTCAATTTTATGATGCTCGTTGGTACCTTCTGCCTTTATATTTAAGTTTGCCTTAGCTCCGTCCGTGAACGATTTAAAGAAATGATGAAACATTTCAGTTGGCATGTCGCCTACCATTTCACGTTTAAAGTCTGTATCCCATACCAGCCAATTTCTACCACCAAAATCTATAGCGGATTGTGCTAAACAATCATCCATTGGCAAGCAGAATCCGTAGCGTTCTATACCAAGTTTGTTTCCTAAAGCCGAATGAAATACTTCACCTAGTGCAATGCCCGTATCCTCTATCGTATGGTGTTCATCAACTTCTAAATCACCATCTACTTTGATCATTAAATCCATTTGCCCATGACGAGCCAATTGGTCCAGCATATGGTCAAAAAATGCCAATCCGGTTTTAATATCACTTTTACCAGTACCATCTAGGTTCAGTTTTATGGCAATATCTGTCTCATTGGTTTTTCTATGAATTTCAGCCGTTCTATCATTCAACTTCAAGAATTCATAAATCTTCTCCCAATCATTGCTTTCAATAGCAATATGGCTATCTAGTTCATCACGCTTAACCGTAATTTCCCCAGTACCCAAATTGGTTTCATCATTGATGAATATCCCTTTTGAACCTAAGTTTTTAGCCAATTCCATATCGGTTAATCGATCACCGATAACAAAAGAATTTTCTAAATCATAATCATCCGAAAAATACTCGGTCAACAGCCCTGTACCAGGTTTTCTTGTATCAGCATTTTCATGCGGAAAAGTTCGATCAAGAAACACTTTATCAAAAACAACACCTTCGTTTTCAAAAGATTTAAGAATAAAATTATGAACTGGCCAAAAGGTGTCCTCAGGAAAAACATCTGTTCCTAACCCGTCTTGGTTGGTAATCATCACCAATTCGTAGTCTAATTCTTTAGCGATTTTGCCTAGAAAAGTAAATGCTTTAGGGTAGAAAATCATTTTCTCAAATGCATCTATCTGCTCATCTACGGTTTCTTTGATGATAGTGCCATCACGATCAATAAACAATACACGTTTTTTACTTTCCATATTAGTTCGATAATGTTTTTAAAGCATTAATTAATGATACATTCTCTTTTTCTGTTCCTACTGTAAAGCGCAATGAATTCTCACATAATGGTTGGGTGGTTCTATTTCTTACCACGACCCCTTTTTCCAATAATTGATCATATCTAAGTGAGGCATCATCTACTTTTGCCAAGATAAAATTGGCATCTGATGGATATATCTTTTCAACAAAAGAAACTGTTTTTAAAGCCTCTTCTAATTTTACCCTTTCCGTTAAAATTTGCCTCACCTCGTTCTTTACAGCATCTCTATCCAACACACGCAAAGTTGCCTTCTCTTGCGTAAGTTGATTTACATTATAGGGAGGTTTAATTTTATTGACAACAGCAATAATTTCTGCGGATGCTATACAGATACCCAGTCGTATACCAGCCATACCATAAGCTTTTGACAAAGTCTGTGTAATGATTAGATTTGGAAATTCAGATAGTCTAGAAGTCCAACTTTCTTCTGATGAAAAGTCAATATAGGCTTCATCAATGACTACTAGTCCATTAAATGAATTCAATAGCTCTTCTATTTTTTTTGTGGAGAGACTATTTCCAGTGGGATTGTTTGGAGAACATATAAACAATAGTTTGGAATTGCTATCAATCGTCTTTAATATCTCCTCAACGTTAGGCTGAAAATCATTTGTCAATAAGACCTCTTTATTCTCAACCATATTAATACCAGAAAGTACCTTATACATTCCGTATGTTGGCGGCAAGGTGATAATATTATCTTGCTTAGGCTCACAGAAAGCCCTGAACAATAAATCTAAGACTTCATCGCTACCATTTCCTAAAAGAATATTTTCTTCTTTAATACCTTTCTCTTCCGCTAAAATAGCCTTTAGACCTCGCTGTTGAGGATCAGGGTATCTATTGACTCCATTCTCAAACGGATTCTCATTCGCATCCAAGAAAACCATTGTGGAACCATCTGAAACATATTCGTCACGAGCTGAGGAATAAGGACTTAAACCTTTAACGTTTTCTCTTGTTATTTTATCTAAATTGAAACTCATCAGTTCAATACGGTGTTGGTCATTGAGCGTAGCTGAAATGACATTATTTTAAACTATTTAATCTTAAAGTAACTGCATTTTTATGAGCCTCTAGTCCTTCTGCTTCTGCCATCAGTTCTATAGCATTACCAATAGTTTGAATGCCCTCTTTTGTTATTTTTTGAAAAGTCATGCTTTTCATAAAACTATCTAAGCTAACACCGCTATACTGTTTGGCATAACCGTTAGTTGGTAAAGTATGATTCGTACCAGAAGCATAATCTCCAGCACTTTCCGGAGTATAATTCCCTATAAAAACAGAACCTGCATTTTGAGTATTGTCAATATAAAAATCTTCATTTTCTACACAAACAATGTAGTGTTCCGGTCCGTATTCATTAATCAAATCAATAGCATCTTGATCATTATCAACATAAATCAATTTACTATTAGCAATTGCCTGTTTCGCTATTTCTTTACGTGGTAAATCTTCTAATTGCACAGCCACTTCTTTCTCCACGGCATCTATCATTTCTTTAGAGATAGATACCAGAATAACCTGGCTATCTACACCGTGTTCAGCCTGACTCAACAAATCCGAAGCAACGAATGCAGCGTTTGCAGAATCATCAGCCACCACAAGAAGTTCTGACGGACCTGCAGGCATATCTATAGCAACACCGTGTTTTGTTGCAATTTGCTTTGCTACGGTTACATATTGATTCCCTGGTCCGAATATTTTATATACCTGTGGTATGGTGTCCGTACCGAAAGTCATTCCCGCAATAGCTTGTATGCCACCAACCTTTACAATTTTCGTTACTCCGCATAAATCTGCCGTATATAAAATAGCCGGATTCAATTTCCCTTCCTTATCCGGTGGTGAACACAAAACTATTTCTGAGCAGCCTGCAATAGCAGCAGGTACAGCTAACATTAAAATCGTAGAAAACAAAGGAGCCGTTCCACCAGGAATATAAAGTCCCACCTTTTGAATAGGTCTTTTTTCCTGCCAGCAAGAAACTCCAGCAGCAGTTTCTATTTCAACCCTTTCCGTTTTTTGAGCAGTATGAAAAACTTCGATATTAGATTTCGCCAATTGAATAGCAGCTTTCAATTCCTCAGAGACTAAAGTTTTAGCTTCTTCAACTTCAGCTTCTGACACTAATAGATTATCTAAGTTTACCTTATCGAATTGTGCCGTATATTTTTTTAATGTATCATCACCATTACTGGCAACCTCTTTAAAAATACCATTTACCAATCCTTCAATATCGGCAACGGTTTGGGTAGGTCTCCTTAAGACTTCTTTCCAATCGGATTTCTCTGGATTATATATTTTGTTCATTTCTTTATCTAGCTAAAAGCTTAATTACAATACCATTTTCTCAATTGGGCAAACAAGAATACCTTCTGCACCGGCTTTCTTTAATTCGTCTATAACTTCCCAAAACTTATCTTTATTGATAACAGTATGTACAGAGCTCCAACCTTCATCGGCTAAAGGCAATACCGTTGGGCTACGCATACCTGGTAATAGTTTAATAATATCATCTAATTTATCGTTAGGTGCATTCAGCAATACATATTTAGACCCTCTGGCACGTAATACCGATTGAATTCTAAATTGTAATTTTTCAAGCAATTCCTTTCGCTCAGAAGAAATTTGTGGAGAAACAGCAAGCACAGCTTCACTAGTAAGCATTACTTCTACCTCTTTCAAGTTATTTTTAAACAGGGTACTACCACTAGAAACGATATCGCAAATAGCATCTGCAAGTCCGATATTTGGTGCAATCTCAACAGAACCGTTAATAATATGCAAATCTGCCTTAACCCCTTTGTCTTTCAAATAGTTAAGTACTGTATTCGGATAAGATGTTGCAATACGTTTTCCTTCAAAATCTTGAACAGAATTATACTTTACTGATTTTGGCACTGCCAATGACACTTTACATTTAGAAAATCCAAGTCTTTCGGCAATAGAAATATCTTCCCCTTTTTCAATTAAGACGTTTTCTCCAATAATGGCAATATCTACTACTCCATCTCTTAAATACTGAGGTATATCTCCGTTTCTTAAATAAAATACTTCGATAGGGAAATTTCTAGAAGATGCCTTTAATTGATCCTTTCCGTTATCTATGGAAATACCGCAGTCTTTTAAAATTTGAAGGGATTCCTCATTTAGTCTTCCCGATTTCTGAATAGCAATTCTAATTTTAGTCATTTTCTTTATTTAATGCTTGGCAACCAAAAGAGATTTAAATACAAAACCCGTTTGATTGCTCAAACGGGTTTTTAAAATATGTTGTTCTACTACAATACATTCCTACCTCGCCTGAGCGTGAATATGGAAATGATGATGTGTAGTTCTATTTTTCATTATAATGTAAAAGTAAAAGGTATTTTTCATTTCACAAAACAAAAGTTTAAAATGAAACAAAAATAATTAAGTCCGTGTTTTAGTTATTCCCTAAAATTAAAGGAAGACCAGATTCGCCACCACCTACTACAATCACTTTAGAATTAGGGGATTCAGACAATTTTAATGTTGCATCGATACCTTTATCTTGAAGAATTTTATCAGTTAATGACGCACTTAAAATTCTGTTCGCATCTGCCTTACCTTGTGCCTCAATAGTTACTTTTTCAGCTTCTTTCTTAGCGGTAACCAAACGAAACTCATATTCTAACGACTCTTGTTCTTGACGTAACTTTCTTTCAATTGCCTCTTTAATTGTTGGAGGTAAGGTTACATCGCGTACCAATATTTCGTTCAATTGAATGTACTCGTCTTCAACAATTTTTTTTGTTTCTTCAAAAATCTCTGCTTGAATTGCGTCTCTTTTACTAGAATACAATTGCTCGGGTGTATAACGCCCAACAACAGAACGGGCAGCTGAACGTATGGTAGGCAAGAGAACACGCTGAACGTAGTCTTCACCTTTTTCTTGATGTAATTTTCCTAAATCATTAAACTTAGGCTGAAACCATGCCGATGCATCTAATTTTATATCTAGTCCATTACTAGATAGTACATTCATTTTTTCAAAAACTTCTTGCTGCCTTACTTCATATATGTAAACTTTATTCCATGGTGCTACAATATGAAAACCTTCACCCATTGGGGGTTCGTCTGTTACTACACCATCTCCGAATGTTTTGTACAATACTCCCGCTTTACCAGAATCTATTGTAACTGTTGATTTAGAAATTGCAATTACTACTACAATAAAAATAAAAATCGCGGGCAACGCAATCTTAGGTAACTTATCCATTAGTGTTTATTTAAATTAATCCGATATATTTTCTGATAAACCATTCTATTGCAAAGGCTAAAACTATAAGCCCTAATAGCAGTTTAAAATCAATCAAAGATACGATATTTTCGGTGCTTTTCTCTGTAGGTACGTACGCATCGTTTTCTTTCAAGTCTTGCAATAGTACATTCATCTGAGAAGGATAAAACAACTTACCACCAGTACTCATTGCCAGCTTCTCCATTTTTTCATTATCGCTAGATACAAATTGATTTTCCATTTCAAACTCAGAAATGACAAAACTGCCCGACACTGACTTCTTTTCTTTTTCTACGGAAACAACAAATTCATAAGAACCTGCAATTAAGTTAGAAAGGTCAGCTTCAAAATATCCGTTCTTTAAGACCATTGGGTTCGTTTGAACGTTTTTAGATGATGTATTGGTTACTTTAATAGTAACTTTTGCGTTTGGATCAAATAGAAATGCCTCATCAAAATAAGTAGCGGTAATTACTGTATTGTTACTACCCTCGTATACTTTCTCATAATCGACATTCAACCTCGTCTTATTTTTAGAACTGGTTAAGTAGCGAATTAAGTTCCCGATAAATTCATCGAAATTGACAAAATCATTTTCATTCCTATATGTTTGCATTCTCCATTTCCATAGGTTCTCCCCCATTAAAAACGCTTGTTTCCCAGCATTTTGTTCCATAACGCCCATTAGTGGTTGTTGCACATCAAGTCCTTTAATTTCCGTGCCTAACAAAGTTTCATAGGGCGTAGTTATTAAAATAGGACCGGCATCACTGACTAACGGAGGAAAATCAGTAAGGTTAAACTTAGAGATATCGTATTTCGTAAAACCATTATTTAGCAACCCGAATACTTCTTGTTCAGGATAACCATTTTCTATTTCAAAGCCAACATTGCTATTGTTCAAAAATGAATAATCAGTTTGCGTACCAGTAATAATAAATGTGTTGGCATTTTTACTTTTAGCAAATGTGAATAAATTTTTGAACCTTATGGTTGGTTGATAAAATATAAATAAGTCAATTTCTTCTAAAGAACTGTTTGGTGTGCTTGATTTAAAAATAGTTACTTCTCGCTGTTCATTACTTTCAATAGCCTTTTTAAGTGCACCCAAGTCTGGATGTACAATATCGGATATCAATGCAATCTTAGTTTTTTCATCTATAACCTCAATACTTGTACTTCTGCGGTTATTTTCAATATTTCGCTCTTCTGGTAATTTACTTACTTCAACAATTAGATTTTTTATTCCAACGGAATTAGCATCGACTTCAATGGTAATCGTTTTAAAATTAGACTGAGCGTCTAATCTTAGGTTTTCTTTATGTACTACCTTATCATTCATTTTTACCGATACAGTTGCCGATACTGGCGTATTCCCTTGGTATGAAATGTATGATTCTAAAGGAAATTTGTTTTTTAGAAATGCATATTTATTTGTTAGAATGGGACCCACCGAAATATCTTTATACTTTGTAGTATCCCCTATGACCATAGCATAAATAGTATTATTCTGATCTGCTTTTAAATAACTATAATCCTCGCCAATTGTTTGGTTACCATCTGATAATAATACAGTTACAGTTTGCTCACGAGCATAAATATCTTTTAAAGCCAAAAGTGATTTGGAAATATTAGTATTCTTATCAGTAAACGAAAGACTATCAAGAATATCTAACTTAGACCCAAATTTATAGGATGTAATTTTAAATCTGTCGTTAACTTCTTCAGCATCTTTCAATTCAGAAATTAAACGTCGTAAATCATTTTGGCTCTCAGAAATAGAAGTGGAATTATCAGCTAGAATAACCAAATTAGGTTTTTCTAATGTATATGATTTTTGCGAAAACTTAGGATTAATAAGAAGTAATAGCAGTCCGAAAACACCAACAAAACGCAAAAAGGCTAAAAGCCAGTGAATATTGCTTTTAGCCTTCTGTTTATATATGTATTGAAAAACAACGATACCCAGCGCTACTATCGCAGCAAGAATAATATACAATACCGTTATGCTCTCCATGTATGTTATAAAGTTGAACTTAAAAAAGGAACAATATAAACTTGTTCCAAAGAAAATCTATGCTGACTTAGGTTAACATACCACCATCAACATTCAATACTTGACCAGTAACATAGCTAGACAAATCTGATGCAAAGTATAGACAAGCATTTGCGATATCTACAGTAGTGCCACCTCTTTTTAATGGAATACCATCTCTCCATCCTTGAACAGTCTTTTCATCAAGCTTATCTGTCATTTCAGTTTCAATGAAACCTGGAGCAATGGCGTTACATCTAATATTTCTAGAACCTAATTCCAAAGCTACAGATTTTGTAAATCCGATCATACCTGCTTTAGAAGCCGCGTAATTTGTCTGACCCGCATTACCTTTGACACCTACAACACTACTCATATTGATGATAGACCCTTTACGTTGTTTCAATAATGTTCTTTGCACAGCCTTGGTCATATTAAAAACAGACTTCAAATTAATATCTATTACGGCATCAAAATCAGCTTCAGACATACGCATAAGAAGATTGTCTTTTGTAATACCTGCATTATTGATCAATACATCTATTCTTCCGTCAAAATCTTCCAAAACTTTAGCAACTAATTCTTCAGCTTCTTGAAAACTAGCAGCATTACTTTTATAAGCCTTTGCTTTAACTCCCTTTGCTGTCAATTGTTTTTCCAATTCTAAAGCCGGAGCTTCACTTGAGCTATATGTAAATGCAACATTTGCACCATGATCGGCAAATACTTGGGCAATACCCATACCAATTCCTCTACTTGCTCCTGTTATGATGACGTTTTTATCTTCTAATAATTTCATAAGTCCGTTTTTTAAAACCGAAGTTTACCAAATATACCTTTTGTTTAATTTATAGGCTAAAAAAAATCCCGCTTTAAACGGGATTTTATATGAAAAATATGAGTTCTTAACCCATTACTTCTTTTACTTTCAAACCAATTTCAGCAGGAGAATCTACTACGTGAATACCACAATCTCTCATAATTTGCTTCTTAGCTTGAGCGGTATCATCGCTACCACCAACAATAGCACCTGCGTGACCCATTGTTCTACCTGCAGGAGCAGTTTCACCAGCAATAAAACCAACAACTGGTTTTTTGCTTCCGCTAGCTTTGTACCATTGTGCAGCATCCGCTTCTAATTGACCACCAATTTCACCGATCATAACCACACATTCGGTTGCAGGGTCATTGATTAAAAGCTCAACAGCTTCTTTGGTAGTTGTTCCAATAATTGGATCACCACCAATACCTATTGCAGTTGTAATACCTAAACCTTGACGTACTACTTGATCAGCAGCCTCGTAAGTCAATGTACCAGATTTAGAAACGATACCTACATTACCTTCTTTAAAAACAAAACCTGGCATAATACCAACTTTAGCTTCACCCGGAGTGATAACACCTGGACAGTTAGGACCGATTAAACGACAATCTTTACTCTTTATATAATTAGCAACCTTCACCATATCGGCAACAGGAATACCTTCTGTAATTGTAATAATAACTTTAATACCAGCTTCGGCAGCCTCCATTATTGCATCTGCCGCAAATGCTGGCGGAACAAAAATGATAGTAGTATCTGCACCAACTTTCTCAACAGATTCAGCAACCGTATTAAAAACCGGTTTACCTAAATGCTCTTGCCCTCCTTTACCCGGAGTAACACCACCTACGATATTAGTACCGTACTCAATCATCTGTCCAGCATGGAAAGTACCTTCACTACCAGTGAAACCTTGTACGATTATTTTTGAATCCTTATTTACTAATACGCTCATACTACTGTAGTTTTATTTTTTTTGTTAGAACAAAAATAAAAGTTGTTAATGACTTTTCTAGCATTTAAACCCTTATTTCTTATCCATTTTTTTAATTATTTGTGGAATTTGCTTTAAATAAGCCAATTGCTTCAATTTTTCTCTAGATTCTTCTATGGGAGTACCAAAATAACTCTTGCCACCCTTCACAGATTTTGTAACACCTGTCTGCCCCATTATTACAGCTTTAGCACCAATAGTTATTCCGCTATTCGTACCTACTTGACCCCATAAGGTAACTTCATCTTCAATAATAACACAACCAGCAATACCCGTTTGTGAAGCTATTAAACACTTTTCTCCTATAACGGTATCATGACCAACATGAACTTGATTATCCAATTTAGTTCCAAAGCCAATAGTGGTATCACCTGTAACACCTCTATCAATTGTGCAAAGGGCACCT
Organism: Maribacter sp. R86514; assembly: GCF_044597005.1. Classification (NCBI taxonomy): domain Bacteria; kingdom Pseudomonadati; phylum Bacteroidota; class Flavobacteriia; order Flavobacteriales; family Flavobacteriaceae; genus Maribacter; species Maribacter sp. R86514. The sequence continues at coordinate 1,196,291 of NZ_CP138999.1, forward strand.
ATATCAACATTGTCTTTTAAGACAACCCTTCCTCCAGAAATTAGTTTATCGAATCCCTCTGGTCGCTTTTTATAATAAAATGCATCGGCACCTAAAACACTACCAGCATGTATGGTCACATTATTACCAACAATACAATTATCATAAATTGTAACATTAGAATGAATTAGGCAATTATCACCTATTTCAACATTATTACCAATAAATGCATTTGGTTGAATTACTGTGTCTTTACCGATTTTAGCCGTTGCCGCAATAGTTTGACTACTTGGTACAAAAGGCTGAAAGAAAGTCGTCAATTTATTAAAATCCCTAAAAGGATCATCAGAAATCAGCAATGCCTTACCTTCGGGGCATTCTACATTTTTATTGATTAAGATAACTGTTGCCTTAGACTCTAATGCCTTATCATAGTACTTTGGATGATCTACAAATACGATATCTCCAGATTCTACAACATGAATCTCGTTCATACCCAATACCGGAAAATCATCATGACCCACATAATCGCTAGATATAATATCTGCGATTTGTTTTAACGAAAAAGTAGTCGGGAATTTCAATTGACTGTCTTATGTCTAATTAGTGAATTATAAAAATACCCCTACTCCTTAACACGTTCCATATAAGAACCGGTAGCAGTATCTATTTTAACCTTATCACCTTCGTTTATAAATAAAGGAACATTTACCTCTGCTCCTGTTTCTACAGTTGCAGGTTTTGTAGCATTTGTTGCCGTATTACCTTTAACACCAGGTTCTGTATAAGTAATTTCTAGAATTACACTAGCGGGCATATCAACAGATAAAGGCATACTATCTTCAGTATTGAACATAATCTTAACCACTTCTCCTTCTTTCAAAAGACCCGGTGCATCAAGAGAGCTCTCTTCTAAAGTAATCTGATTGTAATCATCTGTATTCATGAAGTGATAAGTTTCACCTTCAGGATACAAGTATTGATAAGAACGTGTTTCTACACGAACATCTTCAATTTTATGACCTGCAGAAAAAGTATTGTCCAATACTTTACCAGTAGAAACACTTTTCAATTTAGTACGCACAAAGGCAGGACCTTTACCAGGTTTTACGTGTAAAAATTCAATTATTTTGTAGATATCATTGTTATATCTAATGCATAGTCCTTTTCGTATATCTGATGTAGATGCCATTCGTAATGAGTATTAATATGGTTAACTTAAGTTTTAAAATAGTTTAATTATTGCTGAAATATCCCTTCATGATACCACGTTGAGAATCGCGTATAAATTGTAATATCTCATCGCGTTCTGGAGTTGCCTCCATTTCAGCTTCTATAATCTGAACTGCTTGCGTGTTGTTGTAATTCTTCTGATAAAGAATTCTATAAATATTCTGTATTTCTCTAATCTTATCGGAAATGAATCCTCTACGTCTTAATCCGACAGAATTGATACCTACATAAGATAACGGTTCTCTTGCCGCTTTTACGTATGGTGGCACATCTTTTCTTACCAAAGAACCACCTGTTACAAAAGCATGTTGACCAACAGATACAAATTGATGCACTGCAACCAAGCCTGCAAGAATAACATTATCACCTATGGTTACGTGACCAGCTAAAGTTGAATTATTCGAGAAAATACAATTATCACCAACTAAACAGTCATGGGCAACATGGCAATAGGCCATAATAAGGCAGTTTTTACCTATTACGGTTTTCATACGATCAGATGTACCTTTATGTATAGTAGCGCACTCTCTAATAGTCGTATTATCACCGATTACAACAGTAGTATCCTCACCATCGTATTTTAAATCTTGTGGAGATGCGGATATGACTGCACCTGGAAAAATATTACAATTTTTACCAATGCGAGCACCTTCCATTATTGTCACATTAGACCCGATCCAAGTGCCATCGCCAATAATAACATTGTTATGAATAGTTGTAAAAGGTTCAACTACTACGTTTTTAGCAATCTTAGCTCCCGGATGTATATAGGCTAAAGGTTGATTCATTCTATGTTCTTTTTACAATTTGAGCCATCATTTCCGCTTCACTAACCAATTTATCATTGGCATAGGCATAAGCCTGCATATGGCATATTCCCCTTCTTATCGGAGTAATTAAACTACAATGGAAAATTAAAGTATCTCCAGGTAGTACTTGTCTCTTAAATTTTACCTTATCGATTTTCATGAAAAGGGTCAAATAATTTTCAGGATCCGGAACAGTGCTCAACACTAAAATTCCGCCTGTTTGTGCCATTGCCTCAACTTGCAAAACTCCTGGCATTACCGGAGCTCCAGGAAAGTGACCTACAAAGAAAGGTTCGTTCATGGTAACATTCTTCATCCCCACAACATGAGAATCTGAAAGCTCCAAAATACGATCGATCAATAAAAATGGAGGTCTGTGTGGCAGCATATCCATAATTTTATGAATATCCATTAATGGAGGTAAACTAAGATCGTATTTAGGTACGTTATTACGCTTCTCTAATTTAATGATCTGTGCAATTTTTTTAGCAAACTGGGTATTTACGAAATGACCTGGTTTGTTAGCAATTACCTTACCTCTAATTCTAGTACCTGCCAATGCCAAATCACCAATTACATCTAATAATTTATGACGTGCAGCTTCATTAGGCTGGTGTAGAGTTAAATTATCTAAAATACCGTTTGCCTTAACAGAAAGCTTCTTTTTATTAAAAGCCTTCTCCAGCTTTTTCATTGTTTCCTCAGAAATCTCCTTATCAACATATACAATGGCATTATTTAAATCACCACCTTTAATAAGTCCGTTTTCCAATAACGCTTCTAATTCGTGTAAAAAGCTAAACGTACGAGCGTCGGCAATTTCAGCTTTAAAATCAGAAAGTTTCTCTAAAGTAGCATTTTGAGTACCTAAAACCTTTGTACCAAAATCTACCATAGTAGTAACTTGGTAAGTATCTGAAGGAATGATGGTTATTTCGCTACCTGTTTTCTCATCTCTATAAGAAATTACTTCTTTGACTACATATTCTTCACGGAATGCTTCTTGTTCTACAATACCGGCTTTTTCTAAAGCTTCTACGAAAAATTTAGAAGAACCATCCATTATCGGCGGTTCAGCGGCATTCAATTCAATTAAAACATTGTCTATTTCCAAACCTACCAAAGCGGCTAAAACATGCTCTGAAGTTTGAATTTTTACTCCGTTCTTCTCAAGATTTGTTCCTCTTTGTGTATTGTTCACCAAAGCGGCATCTGCCGGTATTACTGGGGCACCTTCAAGGTCTACCCTTTTAAAGGCATAGCCATGGTTTTTATCCGCAGGAACGAATTTTATGGTAACGTCACTTCCGGTATGTAAACCTACTCCCGTAAGACTTACTTCCTTACCTATTGTTCTTTGTTTAATGGTTGTTGTGCTCATCGTCAATCTTTCTTTTCTAAGGTGTCGATTCTACTTATTATTCTTGGTAAATTCTTAAAATGAACATATGATTTATTATAGTCACCATAATTCAACGCGGGCGAACCTTGTAGCACTTCATTATCCTTCACATTTCTACCTATACCCGATTGTGCCTGTATTTTCACATTATCGCCAATAACGATATGACCAACGATACCCACTTGCCCACCAATCATGCAATGCTTGCCAATCTTAGTTGAACCAGCTATTCCGGTTTGAGCTGCAATAACGGTATGCTCGCCAATTTCAACGTTATGCGCTATTTGTATTTGATTATCTAGCTTTACTCCTTTTCTTAAGATAGTAGAACCTAAAGTAGCCCTATCTATAGTAGTACCTGCACCAATATCTACATTGTCTTCAAGTATAACATTACCGGTCTGTGGAACCTTAGCGAACTCTCCTTGCTCGTTGGGTGCAAAACCAAATCCGTCAGCACCAAGCACTGACCCGCTATTTACCACACAATTATTTCCGATAATTGTTTCTGAATATACTTTGGCTCCTGCAAAAATGATAACATTGTCGCCAATTTTTACATTATCACCTATATAAACATTAGGGTAAATTTTTACGTTATCACCTAAAGAAACATTATTCCCTAAATAAGCGAAAGCACCAATATATACATCAGCACCATATGTAGCGGTATCTGATTTAAAAACAGGCTCTTCAATACCTACTTTATTGTTTTTAACCTGATTATAATATTCTAACAACTTAGAAAAAGACTTATAGGCATCTTCTACTTTAATTAAGGTAGTATCTAAGTCTTGTTCTGGAACAAAACTCTTATTTACTTATAGTAACTGATGCTTTTGTCTTGTAAATGAATGAAGTATACTTCGGATTAGCTAAAAAAGTAAGGGAACCTTCTTCACCTTCCTCTATTTTAGCAAGTTTATGTACGGCTATTTCTGGATTTCCATGCACTTCTCCTTCTAAGATACCTGCAATCTGACCTGCTGTAAATTTCATGAGCGTAAAAGTAAGAAAAATTGTTAAACCCCTTCTTTAGGATAACACATATAATATTTGGTCACCGTTTTTGAAAGTGCATTTAAATTAAGGTGGTCAGATAATTTCGCAACATCCGTAATCTTTCCGTTTTTCCTTAAAATGTTGATAGTCTGATTTTGCCTATCGTAAGCTTTATTTTTAAGCTCGCCTTTAAAGACAAAATATGAGGCGTCTTCATCTGTAAGATTATACTGAGCTTTTACCTTATTTAAATGCATTAAAAACTTACTTTCAGTAATAGGCTCTTTCTTTACCTTGATATGAAGAAGTTTTCTGTTGATAATCATTTCACACAAAGAAGCCAGAACAAAGTCGTCTGAATATTGCCATTCCTTTAACGCAGAAAGAATATCTATATCATCAAGCTTTGCAAACCTAGCCAAGGTTTCGTTATCAAAATTATTAATATCGATATGGTTCGTCAGAAAAAAATGCAGCGCATCACTAGAATTTAAAGTTTCACCTTTTTCTATTAAGAAACGAGCTCTCTTTAAAATACTGATCAGTAACCGCTCTGCAACTACAGCGGTTTTATGAAGATAAACCTGCCAATACATAAAGCGACGTGCCATTAGAAACTTCTCTACAGAATAAATTCCTTTTTCCTCAATTACCAAATTACCATCGACTACATTTAACATGGTAATTAAACGCTCTGCGTTTGTATTCCCTTCAGCAACACCGGTGTAAAAACTATCTCTTTTCAGATAGTCTAATCGATCCATATCTAACTGACTAGAAACCAACTGATTTAAAAACTTTTTTGAATGATTACCGGTAAAAATGGAGATGGCTTCCGTTAAACTTCCGTTAAATCGTTCATTAAGCTCATGCATGAATTGCAGTGAAATAAATTCATGACTTACACCTTCAACTATACTGTGCTCCATAGCGTGAGAAAAAGGTCCATGACCTATATCATGTAAAAGAATAGCACACAGAAGTCCATCTTCTTCAGTCTCTGTAATCTCAACTCCCTTAAAACGAAGCACTTGAATAGATTTTTGCATTAAATACATACAACCTAACGCATGATGAAACCTAGTATGGTGCGCCCCTGGATAAACCAAATAGGATAAGCCCATCTGTGAGATTCTACGAAGCCTTTGAAAGTAAGGATCTGCAATGAGGTCAAAAATGAGCGCATTGGGAATTCTAATAAATCCGTAAATTGGATCATTAAAGATTTTCAATTTGTTTGATGTCTTCAAGATAATGTCGTCTTTTCTGAGATTAACATTTCAAAGTTATACAAAAGCATTAGCATAGAATTTGATTATCGTCAAATAATAATTCAATGAACAAAATAAAAATATTGTGGGTAGATGATGAAATCGATTTACTCAAGCCTCATATTATCTTTTTAGAATCTAAAAATTACAGCGTAATCACCTGTCAAAGCGGTCAAGAAGCCATAGAGGAGCTAGCGGAAACAAGAGTGGATATCGTTTTTTTGGACGAAAACATGCCCGGTATTTCTGGACTTGAAACACTTTCGGAAATTAAAATAATAGATAACTCTTTGCCTGTGGTCATGATTACCAAGAGTGAAGAAGAATCCATAATGGAAGAAGCCATTGGTTCTAAAATTGCAGATTACCTTATAAAACCAGTAAATCCTAATCAGATATTACTTTCCCTAAAGAAGAATTTAGACCACTCAAGATTGGTTTCTGAAAAGACTACAAGTAATTATCAGCAAGAATTTAGAAAAATTGCGATGGACCTTTCTATGGTAAGCACTTACCAAGAGTGGGCAGATTTATATAAAAAATTGATTTATTGGGAATTACAGTTAGAAGAAATTGAGGACAGCGGAATGTTTGAGATATTAGAATCTCAAAAGACCGAAGCAAATCAACAATTCGGAAAGTTTGTAGATCGAAATTATGAGGATTGGTTTACAGATATTGATGCACCAGTAATGTCTCACACCTTATTTAAGGAATGGATTGCGCCAGAAATTAAAGACCAAAAGACATTGTTGATAGTGGTAGACAATTTACGTTATGATCAATGGTATGCTTTTGAAGATACGGTTAACACCTTTTACAAAAAGAAAAAGGAAGATTCATATTATAGCATACTCCCAACAGCTACCCAATATGCAAGAAATGCCATATTTTCAGGGCTTACTCCGCTTGCCATGGAAAAAAAATATCCAGAATGGTGGAAAAACGATACTGATGAAGGAGGCAAAAACTTATTTGAAGATAAGTTTCTAGGAGAACAGCTTAAAAGATTGGGTTTAGATTTAAAATGGGAATATCACAAGATTAGTAGCTTAAAGCAAGGGAAGCATCTTAGCCAGAATTTCAAAGCACAAAAAGACAACGACCTAACCGTAATTGTATACAATTTTGTTGACATGCTTTCTCATTCAAAAACAGAAATGGAAGTAATTAAAGAGTTGGCGTCAAATGATAAGTCTTACAGGTCACTGACTACCAGTTGGTTTAAGAATTCGCCGATGTTAGAAATCATACAGCAAGCCCAAACTTTGGGAATGAAACTGATTATCACAACAGATCATGGAACTATAAATGTGAAATCCCCTTCAAAAGTGGTAGGCGACAGAGACACCAGTCTAAACTTACGCTATAAAACAGGCAGAAGCCTTACCTATGAAAAAAACGATGTTCTTGCAGCGAAAGACCCAAAATCTATTCACTTACCAAGTATAAATATGAGCAGCTCTTATATCTTTGCCAAGAACGATTTGTTTTTTGCCTACCCTAATAACTACAATCACTATGTTAGTTATTACAGGAATACTTACCAACATGGCGGCGTTTCACTCGAAGAAATGATCATACCTTTTGTAGTTTTGGAACCAAAATAAATTACAGATTATGGAATTCATTTATCAAGAAGGTGAATTAAAGAATATTGCTAAGCAGATTATTAAACACGCCAGCAGCAAGACTCTTGCTTTTTATGCTCCTATGGGTGCAGGGAAAACAACATTGATCAAAACACTCGTAAAAGAATTAGGTAGTAGTGACAATGTAAGCAGCCCTACATTTGGTTTGGTTAACGAATACGCATTAGAGTCTGGTGGGCTATTAGGTCACCATTTCGATTTTTATCGGTTGGAAGATGAAGAAGAAGCTATGGACATGGGTCTAGATGATTATTTAGCCTCCGGCGGATGGATATTTATGGAATGGCCAGAAAAAATTCCAAGTTTAATACCCAAAGATGTTCAGAACATAAAAATTGAAATTTTAGATGAAACTACTAGGAAGCTAATTATCTTAAAATAAAAGCTATCGCAAATCATGGAGTTTAATGATTATTCTGAATTAGCAATTCGCACATCGTTCTAAGCAAAGATTTATTGCATTTTTTCGATGAAAAACGAAGAATTCGATAAAATGTTCAAAAAATCGGTTTAAATACATAATTTTAACGACAAAAGAGTATTTAGTTGTATATTTTTTCTTACGTTTGTAGGAGAACGAAATATTTAGTATAACCAAAAACCCCTTGAAAATGAAAAACAAAAAAACATTCTTAGCATCAATCGCTTTAGGCGTATTTCTTTTAGCTATGACTGCACCGATTATTGATATTGATAATCAAGATTTGAATATTGAAAAGAAAAAGATTACTAAGAGAATATAATTCAAAATTATTCTATCAAATTTAAAGAGCAATTTTATTGCTCTTTTTTTATATATAATATTTAACTCATTACATCGTTAGCATATAGTAATACTATAATGCAAATGATAAAGAAAGTCAAAAAAAAGAAAGCTAAAAAGAAGATTTTTATGGAGTCTCTTTTAGTTTTTTTTATAGCAATTTCACCTTTCTTATACAAAGGCTATGAATACCTACCTTATAATTCCAATGGTGATTTAACTTTTTTTGGTTTTATATTAGGAGGTAACGGTTTTTCTGATGCTAAAACCTATGTTTGGTTTTTAACAACTAAAATTGTTCCTCTTTATTTAATGATTTTTTGGTTTTTAACTTCTAGAGACTGGTGGTATCACATTATTATCATACCAATTGCAATGTATGCTTTTCAATTATTTGAAGTCTTATATGATTCAGATGATGTCGTAGATACTGATAATATTTGGTGGTTGATTCCTATTTGCATGATAACCATTCCTTTTGTTTATATTATCCGTGTCAAATTGTACGACAAGCATGTACATGGCATTGATTTGGAAGCAATTGAAGCTGAATTGGAAGAATTAAAGGCAAAGGGGATTCATAATACTAATGACACAAGTAACAACCCTACAAATGACCAAACTGCTGAGATTACTACAATATCGGAAGATATAAACGAAAAATTATCTACTGGAAACTTAGAGAACATTTATAAAAATGTTCAAAATCGAATTCAAGGTTGGTTACAATTAAAATCGTAACTATTCAATATCTTTAAAAAAGTACAAATCATTCATTTCTTTAAAAATTGTACATTTGAGATTCAGGTCATTGATTTGAACAACTCATTATTAAGTTATGAACCAACCCACTTCACCTTTTAGTAAGCACCAATTAATTCCACAAGAGGAAACCCTAGAGGTTTTGCGTCAAAAAGGAGAATTATTTATAGGTATTCCAAAGGAAAATCAATACCAAGAAAAAAGAATTTGTCTTACTCCAGATGCCGTAAATGCCATTACCGCTAACGGTCATCGTGTTTTAATAGAATCTGGTGCTGGTGAAGGCGCACATTACTCTGATGCAGATTATGTTACTGCAGGTGGAGAAATTACTAGAGACACCAAGAAAGTTTTCGCTTGCCCTTTAATTCTAAAAGTTGAGCCTCCTACCCTTACGGAAATAGAATATATAAACCCACAGACAACAATTATATCGGCACTTCAAATTAAGACACAGTATAAGGAATATTTTGAAGAATTAGCAAGAAAACGAATTACTGCTATTGCATTTGAATATATTAGAGATGAAGAAGGTAAGTACCCTGCTGTAAGATCACTTAGTGAAATTGCCGGTATTTCTTCAGTTCTAATTGCAGCAGAATTAATGGCTGCCAATAACAATGGTAACGGACTCATGTTTGGTAATATTAGCGGTGTACCACCTGTGGAAGTAGTTATTATAGGCGCAGGAACAGTCGGTGAGTTCGCAGCTCGATCAGCTATAGGAATTGGAGCAAATGTCAAAGTCTTTGACAATTCCATAACCAAGCTTAGAAATATACAGACCAACTTAAAACAAACAGTCTACACATCTACCATTCAACCCAAAAACCTATTAAAAGCCTTAAAACGTTGCGACGTAGCAATTGGAGCAACTAGAGGGAAAGATCGATCGCCCGTTGTTGTGACCAGTACTATGGTAGAGCACATGAAAAAAGGTGCTGTCATTATTGATGTAAGTATTGATACAGGTGGATGTTTTGAAACCAGTGAAATAACCGACCACAACAAGCCAACTAGAAAGAAATTTGATGTTATACATTATGGTGTGCCAAACATTCCGTCTAGATATCCAAAAACAGCATCGGTAAGCATTAGCAATATTTTTACACCATACCTACTAAAAATAGGAGAAGATGGCGGATTAGAAAATTCACTTCGCTTTGATAAAGGTCTTCGTAACGGACTATATATGTACCACGGTATTTTAACCAACAAGTCTGTAGGCGAATGGTTCGATTTACAATACAGTGACATAAATTTCCTTATTTTTTAGAATACAAAAGACATTCCTTTTCCTATCCATTTTAAAAGGCATAATTTTGCGCTCTTAAAAGTATTGAAGCATGAATATGGATTTTATTAAAAGGTTAGGTTTTTTCTTAGTTGGCTTATCAATTGGTATTGTGTTTCTAACTTTTTTTCTGAAAAAGAAATCTCAAGAAACGGGAGTATATTTCTGTTACCTACCAGATTGTAGAACATTAAAAGATATTAGATCTAAATCTATGTACTACAGCGATGAAGCTACACAAAAACTTAAAGCGTTTGAATTAGATTCTATAGGTGTTACTTATATATTAACCGAAGGAGATGTTGATTTTAGTAAAAGTGATACAAAATCCGTTCCCTGTAAAACATACATTATAGAGTCTGAATACAAGGAACGCGATTATACATTTACTGTTAGAAATTGCAGAGAAAAAGCCACAATACAGAAAGTAGAAAGAGAATAAAATCTTTTTACATTTTTCTACGCTTTCTTTCTTTTTTTAATAAAGACAACTCTCTACTCGTTTGTCCGGCAACGGATGTATTTTCATCTGCCCTTCTAATTAAATATGGCATAACATCGCGTACAGGGCCAAATGGCAAATATTTAGCAACATTATACCCATTAGCCGCTAAGTTATAAGAGATATGATCACTCATACCATAAAGCTGGCCAAACCAAATATGTGTGTTATTCTTATCAACCCCGTTATCTTCCATCAATTGCATTAAACGATAACAACTTTCTTCATTATGTGTACCGGCAAATATGGAAAGCGTATCTAAATGATTAATCATGTATTCTATTGTAGCATTGAAATTATCGTCTGTTTCTGCTTTGGTTTTACATATTGGAGAAACATACCCTTTTTCTTTCGCACGGTCATTTTCCTTTTCCATGTAAGCACCTCGTACCACTTTCATACCTACCAAAAAGCCATCTTTAACGGCACGTTCATGCAATGACTTTAAATAAGGTAAGCGATCCCACCTGTAAGTCTGTAAAGTATTAAAAACAATACGCTTCTTTTTGTTGTACTTACGCATCATATCTTCGGCTAAGTTATCTGCCGCATCTTGCATCCAACTTTCTTCTCCATCGATCAAAAGGGAAACTTCTAAATCATGTGCTTTCTTACATACCTTATCAAATCTATTCACAACACGTTGCCATTCCGCCTCTTCAGACGAGGTAAGCTTTTTCTTTTCGCTTATTTTTTGATAAAGCGCAAAACGACCAAAACCCGTTGGTTTAAAAACGGCATACGGTATTGCTTCTTTTTCTTTCACGAAATCTAAAATTGTCAAAATAATTTCAGTAGCCGCATCAAAAGGATCTTCCTCCTCTTTGCCTTCAACAGAATAATCGAGTACAGAACATACTCCTTTCTCCCACATACGGTCTACCACAGGTAAACAATCACGTTCGTTCACTCCACCACAGAAGTGGTCAAAAACTGTAGCTCTTATTAAACTTTCAACTGGCAAATGGGCTTTAAATGCGAAGTTTGTAATTACCGAACCCATTTTCACTAACGGTTCATTGGAAATCATTTTAAAAAGAAAGTATGCTCTTTCTAATTCCGAATCGGTTTTTAAGGCAAATGCAGTTGCAGTATTTTCAAAAATTTGGTCCATTCTTTATAATTTCAATAACGATCAAATATAATCACAGAATTTATAATCCTAAGACTAAAAATAACCTTTATTTTGCGGTAGAATTACAAACACAAAAAGCCATATTTTCAATGGATTCTATAATTTCAGATTCTTACGCAGTACATTTTAACGAGGAAGCTTTTAAAGCTTTAAATGCTCATTTAGCGGATAAAAAATATTCTATAGTTTTTATTCTGGTTGATGAGAACACCCACGAGCTTTGTTTACCAAATTTTATGGCAGAGATTAATGGGGATTATCAATTTGAAATTATTGAAATAGAATCGGGCGAGATTAATAAAAACATTGAAACATGTGTTGGCGTATGGGAAGCCTTATCAGAATTAGGAGCCGACCGAAAAAGCGTTATGATCAATTTAGGCGGTGGAGTATTAACGGATATGGGAGGCTTTATTGCTTCAACCTTTAAAAGAGGCATAGACTTCATTAACGTACCCACTACCCTATTATCTATGGTAGATGCCTCTGTTGGCGGTAAAACCGGAATAGATCTAGGCGCTTTAAAAAACCAAATAGGTGTTATAAATCAACCGGTAATGGTATTAGTCATTCCTGATTTTCTAGATACCCTAGAAAATAGGCAAGTTATCAGTGGTTTTGCAGAAATGCTTAAACACGGACTTATTCAGAGTAATAGCTATTGGGAAGCTCTAAAAGAAGCAAATAGCTTAGAGGATATGAAAAAGCATATTCTTACTTCTATCCAAATAAAAAATGAGGTAGTACTGCAAGACCCTACGGAACAAAATATACGCAAGATTTTAAACTACGGTCATACCCTAGGTCATGCTATAGAGTCTTATTTTCTAGAGAGCGAATCAAAAGAAATGTTATTACATGGCGAGGCTATTGCAGTAGGTATGATTTTAGAAGGATATCTTTCACACAAACTTTTAGGACTATCAGAGCAATCATTAAATGATATCAAAACGACTTTTTTAGACAAGTACGAAAAAGTTGAATTTTCTGATGATGATTTTGAAAATATTTTAAAGTTGATGAAATATGACAAGAAAAATTCTCACGGAAAAGTAAATTTTGTACTCTTAAAAACTGTTGGTGAGCCAATAATAGATGTTGAAATTCCCGTAGAATTATTTGCCGAAGCATTCGCTTACTACAAAGTTTAAAAACTTCACATACCAAAAATAGCACTTTCACAACTCTATAAACAGTAATCTGAGTTTAATGACTAGTTTAGTTATAGATATACACAACCTTCTATAAATAAAATAGTTATGACACGACGCCTTATCGATTACCGTAAATTAGATCACCAATTAGCAGCCCTTTTAATAGAAACTTACCCACATGGATATGGTGATGAAGACATCATATCTTTCAAGAACATTAAAGGCGATTATGTTGAAGCTGTTGAAATTAAAACAGACGACACACTGTATCTGGTTAAAATAAGCAAAAGCCTTTCTAACTTCATTGCTAACTTTGAAGAAAACATTGAAAAAGAGCTAGAATCTAAAACCGCAGAGGAAGTAATGAAATCTGAAGATATGTCTAAAGCACTATCTTTTAGTTTTGAAACAGAAAATGAAGAAGAACTTTATTAATTGAAATATCGTTCTTGCAGTATATTTTCATGGTGCTGTTGATGACCGCTAATTACCAAGCCTAAAGCAGCTACTGACCAAGAAATATCACTGGCCGTACCAACACGTTTAAGATTTTGATCTAACATTGCATCAAATAAACTAATTGACGCATCTCGAACAGAAAGGTATTCTTTTAATATATCTTCTTTAGTACGTTTATTGGCATTACTTTCTTCAACAAAGATATTATGGTCAAACCCTGGCAAAGGGGTTTTGTCATTTCTAGATATTCTAAATGCCCTATATTGAAATACGCGCTCAGTGTCTATTAAGTGCACTAAAACTTCAGCAACAGTCCATTTACCTTCTCCATAACTATATAGAAATTGTTCATCATTTAATCCATGAACCAAATCTTCAAAACTTTTTCTCCCTTTCAATAAAGCAGATTTTAAATCTTCTTTCTCATCAAGGGTTTTTAAATAAGTACTATAAAAAAATTGCAGTTCGTTTTCTTGTAAATCTTTAACCGTCATTCTAAAAATTTAAATATTTCAAATTAAAAAAGCCCAATCATAAGATATAACCGGGCTCTTTTTAAGTTAGTTGAATAACCTATTTCTATAACTCATTAAATATTGTATGCATCAAACGTTTTTTATCGTTAAAGCTTTCTTCTAATGAAATCATTGTTTCTGTTCTACTAATACCATCTATATCATCTATTTTAAAGATAATATTTTTAGCATGTGTAGTATCCTTAGCTCTAATTTTACAGAAAATATTGAATTTACCTGTTGTAATATGTGCAATGGTTACATTAGGTATTTGATTTAAACGCTCCAACACAAATTTAGTTTGGTGTGTTTTTTCAAGAAAAATACCAACGTATGCTATGAAAGCATAACCTAACTTTACATAATCTAAAGTAAGCGAAGAACCTTTTATGATTCCTGCTTCTTCCATTTTCTTAACTCTAACGTGTACTGTACCAGCAGATATAAGAAGTTTTTTTGCGATATCGGTAAAAGGAGTTCTGGTGTTGTCAATCAACATATCCAGAATTTGGTGGTCTATTTCGTCTAATTTGACTTTGCCCATAGTTGTAAAATTTTTGCCAAAAATAAAAAATAATCACATTAAATTCATTGAAACTTGATTTTTTTTAATGAAAACGTAAACATTATTACATTTTCAAAGAAATAAAACAATAAAATTCACTATAGCAGATGCTCCAAACCACTTTCTTTAAGCCACAAAATATCATTTTCATCATTGCAGTTCAATGTTTTATGACCAAAAATCTCTATTGGTTCTTTTTCAAAAACATATAAACCTGGCACAAACTCCAATTTCTTAGCTTTCAATACTTCTTTAAATTGTATGGCAACAATACCGCTTTTAGTCAATTTATTTACAGTAAAATCTGGATTAAGAACTAAAATGTCTACAAATTGCTTTCCATTTTCTGGAATAGCTTCATATTGTTTTACCGTATACTCTTGAATTTTGTCAAAAACAATAGTATCTAAAACTTTTATCAAAGCTTTAAAAATATAACCCCTGGTGATATCCCTATTGTAATCATTACTATAATGACCAGCCTCAAATAATATGGTAGGTGTTTTTTTCATTTGAAAGGCATCGCCAACGCAATTGGCATTAAAGCTATCATCATACCTACCAACTTGCCCGGGAATTTCTTCTTGCAACATGCTATTCATTGCAGCGATTAATTGCATACTTATTTTGCGTGATGGAGAATTATTACGCTCTACATCAAAAGCAGGAGCCAAAAATGAAACGGTTGCTGGTTTATTCGTATTCCCTACATTGAAAATAGTACGCTGATCATGAAGATTAAAACAAAAGTCTGGTTTAAAATTTTCATACACTCTTTTTAAAATACGGCTTTCAGGTTGAGTTAAATCTTGCGCATCCCTATTAAGATCAATTCTATTTGCATTGACCCTGGTATAGACCCGAGCACCATCAGGATTTAAAATGGGTATTATTTTAATAGTGCATGCTTTTAAAATTTCATTTACATGTGTAGAATCTTTTTTAAAATAGTTCAATAAATCTATAGTAGCTTTGGTAGTGGTAGATTCATTACCGTGCATTTGTGACCACATTAAAATGCGATGAGAACCATTTCCAAACTCGATACTTTTTATAGATTCACTGCGTACAGATTTCCCTTCTTCTTTAATTTTAAATGTTGGGGGCAGTGTATTTATAAAATCATTTAAATGATCGTAATTAATATATTGCCCCGAAATTTCCGAGACATAAACATTGTTATAATTCAATTCCTCCATTAACATTCAACTTTTATAAAATACAAAAATACTACAGGTGTTGTTTACAATTGTAAACATTCAATGATATAACAACGCTGGTTTACAATAGAACAGAATTTACAATTTTAACCAATATGACCAATAAACACATAAAACACATTAAATCAGTAATTTGAAAAATTAAATTTAAAGAAAAACTTAATTAATAATCTATATTTAAAGGATAATTATTAGCCAAATTAACAATTCTAGATTATAGAATATATTAACTTTGTAAACATGCTAGACCCCACTTCTTTCCTTACTAGATTAAAGACAATTTTAGTGCACAACGAACTTTCTTCAGCTGCATTTGCAGATTTAATTAACGTGCAGCGATCTAGTATTTCTCATTTATTAAACGGAAGAAACAAACCAAGCTTGGAGTTTATTATGAAAGTAGACGATGCTTTTACCGAGGTAGATTTACAATGGCTTCTTTACGGCAAAGGCACATATCCAAAATCTACGCAAAGAAATAATGTAACACAAGACACACCCAAAGAACCACTACAAAAAGTAACGACCGACAAGAAGGTTGATCGCATTGTTATATTTTTTACTGATGGCACTTTTAAGACATATTCTGAAATTTGATTGTAAGCAAAAGATGAAGTATTCTCTTATTTTTTAATTACATCACCCCTATTTTCATTATTTTGCAGCATGATGAAAAATATATTTTCGACCCTTGCATTATGTTTAATATTAGGCTCGTGTTATGAACCTGAACGTGATTGTGAAAAGTATAAAACAGGCGCTTTCAAGTTTAATTATGAAATTAATGACACCTTAAAGGAAGGGAAATTTATAAGGACAGAAGATTACAGTATAGACTATTATGAAAATAAAGTTGACAGCGCAACCGTACGTTGGTTCAACGATTGTGAATTCGTCTTGCAGGATATAAATGGTAAGACAGCTATACACTACAAAATTATCAGCACTACAGATTCTTCATACACATTTCAATACAAAAGCGCCGTAAAAGACCCCAATAAAAAACTAATAGTAAAAACCGGAACCGCAATTAAAACCAACTAACCATGTTCGAAATTTTCACTAATCCAGATGCCTGGATTGCATTACTTACCTTAACCTTTCTTGAAATTGTTTTAGGAATAGACAATATCATTTTCATTTCCATAGCCGCAGGGAAACTAGATCCTGCACAACGAAAAAAAGCAACCAATATAGGTCTTGTATTGGCAATGGTTATGCGTATAATATTACTATTCGGAATAACACTACTTACTTCAATGAAAAAGCCGTTTTGGGTATTTGATAGTAACTGGATCACTGGCGGAATAAGCGGACAAGGTATTATCCTTTTTTTGGGTGGATTGTTTCTACTCTACAAGAGTACTAAGGAAATTCATGAAAAAGTTGAAGATAAAGGTCACGATGAACGTGAAGTTAAAAAGGCTAGATCAACATCATTAACCAATGCTATACTCCAAATAACGGTAATAAACATTGTGTTTTCATTTGACTCTATACTAACGGCAATAGGGATGACTAACGGAATATCACCTAACCCAAATGATGCACTAGTATTAATGATTGTAGCAGTAGTTATCTCTGTAGTTATTATGATGCTATTTGCCAACCCTGTGGGTGAGTTCGTTAACAGACACCCTTCCATACAAATTCTTGGGCTATCGTTCTTAATACTGATTGGCTTTATGTTAATAGCAGAATCAGCACATTTATGTCACTTGGTAGTATTTGGCAACGAAGTTGGTACCATACCAAAAGGTTATCTGTATTTCTCAATAGCATTCTCTTTAATGGTTGAGTTCTTTGACCTACGAATGAAAAAGAATAAAAAACCAGTTACCGAAGTAGAAGATTAAATATTTTACAATTCTAACAAAAGAATCCCGATTAAGCTTATGCTCAATCGGGATTTTTATTTATACTTTGAAGAACCGAAAACAGATAAACCGTTTTAGTCTTTTATATTGCTTTAATTAGGTCTATCAAAGGAAACACCTGGATTAGCTTCTTTTTGCTCTTTAAACAAGCGCTGTTGCTGTTTAACTGTCATTGTACTTCCATCATGACTCCATCCCGGAGGTCCGAAAATGTACATCAACTTATGACTAAGCTTTTTAGACTTCTTTGTATCTGCCCAAATATCCTTAAACTCATGAGTTAGAATAACAATGGGATTATTAGAGTTTGGAGCATGTATAACACCAAATTTCACATCAATATTTTCATCATATTCTTTCCAAGTACCAAAAATCTTATCAAAGAAATTTAAGAATCCACCATGGTTTTTATCTAAATACTCCACATTTTGAGCATGGTGCACCTGGTGCATGGTATGCGTATTAAATATTTTCTCAATGAATCCCATTTTAGGAACGTACTGCGAATGCAGTTGAAATTGCCAGAACGACTCAATAGCCAAACACACTACAACCATTTCTACCGGGAAACCAATAATAGGCATCCAAACATAGAAAAAGGGCTTGTAAAGTAACGTGAACCATCCATTACGAATAGCGGTACCTAAATTAAAGTTGTCAGATGAATGATGTACAATATGTGCCGCCCAAAGAATTCTAATCTCATGATTAGCCCTATGAAACCAATAATATGTAAAATCATCCGCCAATTGGCAAAGTAACCAAACGTACCAAGCGTATCCAAAAGATTCATAACCCATGATATTATTTCTTACACCGTCTACCATTGGATTAAACAACTCATAAGCATATTCAAAAAGAACAACTAATAAAATTACTTTAAGCAAAGGACCAATAATAGCTGATCCAATTCCCATTGCACTACTTGCCGCAAAATCTTTCCAATCATAAAGATCATCATCTCCATGAGTTTTGCTGTAGGTCAATTCTAATAAAATAAAGGCAATAAAGGCTGGTGCGCCATACACCAGGGGGTTAGTGAAATCCATTAATCGAAATTTTTGTAAAGGTAGTTATAAAAGCAATTATTCTTAAAATTTGTCTAATCTTAACATTCTATTTTACAATAAGACTTCTCAATAATTAAACAAATTAATTATTTTTCTTTTTAAGTATAGCATTTTGTTCTTGCAGCAATTTCTCCATATTAGATAATAAAACAATGTTTTTAGGAGTTTCCACTTCTTTATTGGAAGGATCTTCTGATTTCTCTTTAAATCTATTTATAAATTTGACCATAACGAATATGGTAAACGCTATAATACCAAAATCTATTAATGATTCAATAAGCTCACCATAACCTATAGCAACCTCTTCTATGGATTCTGCAGCTTCCCTAAGAACCCACTTTTTATTTGAAAGATTAACATCATCGGTCAATAAAGAAAGTGGTGGCATAATAATAGCCGAAACAATTGTGCTAACCACTTTATTGAATGCAGTACCAATAATAATACCTACCGCCAAATCTATCATATTGCCTTTTATGGCAAAGTTCTTAAACTCTTCGAAAAACTTTTTCATAATACGGACTAATCAAATAATGTTGGTTCATCTGCTGACCCGGCATCTTGATCTTTGGACTTTCCTTCATCATCACCAGACGCTACAGATTCTTCATCTACCACTTCAATATTCTCAACCTCTTCAGGAACCTCTGGCTCATAAGGTAGGGGATCAAGAAGATTTATATTCTTGACCTTCTCTGTAATAAATTGATTACCTAAAGCTTTTATTCCCTTAATCGATATAAAACCTTCAACATCAACAGATTCATTTTCTTTTGCCTCCTTGCCTCTTGGCTTAGGAAATTCAACTTCAACCATTGGTTTCCAATCGGTAGAAACAAGCTCCAAATATGATTTTGGATGTTCTGAAATAAACAATTCTTCTTTGTTTTCGTTTTCGATCAAGAACCTCTTGATGTAATATCGTTCTTTTTCACCTTCCCAATAAATAGCTGAAATAGGCTTTTCAGGTATCCATTTCTCCAATACGATCATTTCATCATCAAAATGAGAAGTAAGTACTGGCAGAAAGGTTTTTGCAACCCCTTTTTGATTTATAACCAAGATTAGATCATCCCCCTTAAATTCTCCTAATAATTCACCTCTTCCATCTACATTCAACCTTCGTACAACATCATCGAACCAAATTTTTCTTGGCTTAAGGGTAGAAACCCCTTTTTCCTTTAATTCTATACGCTTAACAGAATATTTGGTAACAATATTTCCTTTTGAAGCCCTTCCTTTGATAAGGACATCAGAAAAGTCGATATCCCATTTTAATTTTTTAATACTACCGACTTGACGTAGTAAAACCGTAATGACCTCAGCTTCACCATTTGGATTAGCGGAAAAATACAATACTTGAGACCCCGGTTTACCCGTAGTTAAATCATACTCCCGATCCCTAGTTATGCTTGTAACATTAAAACGTTTAATGTATGTAGCGCCACCCTTACCATCTTTGTAAATTAAGTTATAAGTAGTACGCTTGTCTTTTTTCTTAAATACAGCGACATGGATAATACCTTTACCCACAAATATTTTAGAATCTACTTTAGACACCATCATCTTACCTGAATTGGTAATCATAATAATATCATCAATATCACTACAATCGGTCACATACTCATCTTTCTTCAGTGAAGTACCCACAAAACCTTCTTCCCTATTTACATAAAGTTTCGTATTCCTGATAGCAACTTTTGTAGCTTCAATATCATCGAAAACACGAATTTCAGTCATACGACCTCTATCCTTACCATAAGTATCCTTAAGATTCTTAAAATAATTTATTGCAAAGTCAATAAGATTGGCCAAATGATGCTTTACTTCCGCAATTCGTTCTTGAAGACTTTCTAAATGCTGCTGAGCCTTATCTAAATCGAACTTAGATATCCTTTTAATACGAATTTCTGTAAGTCTAGTAATATCCTCTACAGTTACCGCACGTTTTAAGTGTTTCGTAAAAGGAGCCAAACCTTTATCAATAGCATTTATTACCCCTTCCCAAGTTTCCTCTTCCTCGATATCACGATAAATACGATTTTCAATAAAAATACGCTCTAAAGATGCAAAATGCCATTGCTCTTCTAACTCTTTAAGTTGAATTTCCAGCTCTTGTTTCAACAGATCTACCGTTGAATCGGTAGATCGCTTGAGCATTTCGGTTACCCCGATAAATAAAGGCTTATTGTCTTCTATAATACACCCAAGAGGAGATATAGAAGATTCACAAGCGGTAAAAGCATACAAGGCATCAATAGTTCTATCAGGTGAAATACCCGATGGAAGATGTATTAAAATCTCAACATCGGCAGCAGTATTGTCCTCTATTTTCTTGATTTTTATCTTGCCCTTGTCATTGGCTTTTAAAATTGAATCTATTAAACTACCAGTATTGGTACCATAAGGTATTTCATTGATTACTAGCGTATTCTTATCTAACTGAGATATCTTTGCACGGACTCTAATTTTACCACCTCTAAGTCCATCATTATAATTAGTAACATCTATAATACCAGCTGTAGGAAAATCAGGATAGATTTTAAATCGCTGCCCTTTTAGATGCTTAATAGAAGCATCAATTAGCTCAACGAAATTATGAGCAAGTACCTTAGTAGATAAACCAACAGCAATACCTTCTGCCCCTTGAGCCAATAACAGAGGGAATTTAACCGGCAAGTTTACCGGCTCCTTCTTTCTACCATCATATGAAGCCTGCCATTCTGTAATTTTGGGGCTAAAAATAACCTCTAAGGCAAATTTTGATAATCTCGCTTCAATATATCTTGATGCAGCCGCCCTATCTCCCGTTAAAATGTTACCCCAGTTACCTTGAGTATCAATTAACAGGTCTTTTTGACCAATTTGCACCATGGCATCAGCAATACTAGCATCTCCATGAGGGTGATACTGCATGGTATGACCAACTACATTGGCAACTTTATTGTATCTACCATCATCAAGTTCCTTCAACGAATGCATGATACGACGTTGTACAGGTTTGAATCCGTCTTCAATGGCAGGTACCGCTCGCTCTAAAATTACGTAAGATGCGTAATCTAAGAACCAGTCCTTATACATACCAGAGACTCTTGTCAGTGCCTCAGAAGATTCTGTATTCTCATTATTCTCTTCGGAAAGGTTGTCGTTAATTTCCTCGTTCAAATCGTCATTTTCTTCCATTCAGAAGCAATCGTATTAACTTAATTTATACTACTTTATCTTCTATCAAATCAACCTCCACTTTAAGGTTATTGATTATAAATTTTTGTCTATCAGGGGTGTTTTTACCCATATAAAAACTTAATAACTCTTCAATAGACATCGCCTTGTCAAGCATAATTGGTTCTAATCTAATATCATCACCAATGAAATGTCTAAACTCATCTGGCGATATTTCACCCAACCCTTTAAATCGGGTTATTTCAGGTTTGCCGCTTAGCTTGTTTATTGCCATTTGTCGCTCTTCATCGCTATAGCAATAAATAGTCTCTTTTTTATTTCTAACCCTAAATAATGGAGTTTGCAAAATGTACAAATGATTCTCTTTGATCAGTTCTGGAAAAAACTGCAAAAAGAAGGTTATTAATAGCAAACGAATATGCATACCATCAACATCGGCATCGGTTGCGATTATGATATTATTGTAACGCAAATCTTCAATAGACTCCTCTATATTCAATGCAGCTTGTAAAAGATTGAATTCTTCATTCTCATAAACAATCTTTTTAGACATGCCGTAAGAATTCAAAGGCTTCCCCTTAAGACTGAAAACAGCTTGCGTATTTACATCTCTAGATTTTGTAATTGATCCAGATGCAGAATCTCCCTCGGTAATAAACAACGAAGTCTCTAATCGTCTGTCTTTTTTTATATCACCCAAATGTATTCTACAATCGCGAAGCTTTTTATTATGAAGACTAGCTTTCTTGGCTCTGTCGCGTGCCAGCTTTCTAATACCAGAAAGCTCTTTACGCTCTTTCTCTGCCATCATAATTTTACGCTGAAGCTTCTCTGCAGTATCGGCATTCTTATGAAGGTAGTTGTCTAAATATTTACCGACAAAATCATTTATATAAGTTCTAACCGTGGGGAAATTACCACCCATATCCGTAGACCCTAATTTTGTTTTTGTCTGACTTTCAAAAACAGGCTCCATCACTTTTATGGAGATGGCAGAAATTATTGATTTTCTTATATCTGATGCATCATAAGATTTACCATAAAAATCACGAATTGTTTTTACGATAGCCTCCCTAAAAGCAGCTTGGTGCGTACCACCGTGCGTTGTGTGTTGACCATTAACGAAAGAATGATACTCCTCACTATACTGTGTTCTACTATGCGTTATGGCAACTTCAATATCATCTCCTTTTAAATGTATAACAGGATAAAGCATATCCTCAACATTGTTATTATCCTCAAGAAGGTCTTTAAGTCCGTTTTCTGAATGAAATTTTTCACCGTTAAAAACGATGGTCAAACCTGGGTTTAAGTATACATAATTCTTAAGCATGCGTTCTACATACTCATTTCTGTATTTATAATTTTTGAAGATAGTGTCATCAGGAATAAAGGTAACCTTGGTTCCTTTTCTTTTTCCTGTTTCCTCAGGACCAATTTCCTTTTCTAAATTACCAGAACTAAACTGAGCCGTTTTTAATTGATTGTCTCTAGAAGATTGAACTTCAAAAAAACTGGACAAGGCATTTACCGCTTTGGTACCAACACCATTTAGACCAACAGATTTTTTAAAGGCACGGCTATCGTACTTACCACCGGTATTCATTTTTGAAACTACGTCCACTACTTTACCCAAAGGTATACCACGACCATAATCCCTCACCTTTACCATTTTATCTTTAATAGAGATTTCAATGGTTTTACCGGCACCCATTACAAACTCATCAATACAGTTATCGATAACCTCTTTGAGCAAAATATAGATACCATCATCTGCAGACGAACCATCACCTAATTTACCGATATACATACCAGGTCGTAATCGGATATGTTCTTTCCAATCGAGCGAGCGTATATTATCTTCAGTATATTGAGTTGTGTCTTTAGACATTTAAAAAAGTTTAAGAAAGTTGCGTTAAAGATAGCACCACTCAGCAAAAAATAAAATAGCTATCTGTTAAAGTAATTAACAATTAATAGGCGCTCATTGTTGATAGTCATTGCCCTTCTCATCAAAATTCATCTAATGATAGCGTTAAATTTTAAAAGAATAGAGTTAGAAAATGCTGATATATGTCATTGCCAAAAAACTGTTCTTTTAATATCTTTAAAGATAGATTTTAATAGCTATGGAATTTATTGACTACTACAAAATTCTTGAAATTGACAAGAAGGCATCACAAGCAGATATAAAGAAGGCATATCGCAAATTAGCGCGTAAGCTTCATCCAGATTTAAATCCGAACGATAAGAGCGCACAAGAAAAATTTCAACGTATAAATGAAGCGAATGAAGTTTTAAGTGATCCTGAAAAGAGAAAGAAATACGACCAGTACGGTAAAGATTGGGAACATGCCGATGCTTTTGAAGAAGCAAAAAGAAACCAACGCAGCTCTTCTGGCGGAAACAGAAGAACATACTCCAGTTCTACCGGGTCACAAGAAGATTTTTCAGATTTCTTTGAATCTATGTTCGGTGGTGCCGGAGGTGGTTTTAGCGGTGGCGGAAGACAAAGATCCACACAATTTAAAGGTCAAGACTTAAATGCAACTTTAAAATTAAACCTATTAGATATTCTTGAAGACCAAAAACAAACCCTTGACCTAGGAGCTAAAAAAATTAGAATAACCATACCCGCAGGAGTTGAAGACGGCCAAACCATTAAAATTGCCGGTTATGGCGGAGAAGGTATGAATGGCGGCCCCAAGGGAGATTTATACTTAACATTTGAAATAAACAATAACACCAACTTCAAAAGAGTGAAGAACGATTTATATAAAAATGAATCAATCTCATTATATGATGCCATGTTAGGAAGCTCTATAGAAGTAGAAACCTTATCAGGAAAAGTAAAATTAAAAGTAAAACCTGAAACCCAAAATGACACCAAAGTGAAATTGAAAGGAAAAGGTATGCCGGTTTATAAGAAAAAAGGTTCTCATGGAGACTTATACATTACCTACAAAGTAATTATGCCTACAAAGCTTTCAGAAAAAGAAAAAGAATTATTTAAACAACTTTCAGAATTACGATAATATGAATTCAGAAAACTACATACAGATAGAAGTATACTGTCAACGAACACAAACTCCGATGGAATTCATAGATGATCTTTTAGAATTTGAAATGATCGAAGTACAGCAAATTGAAAATAAAATATATGTTGAACCACAATATATTGTTGAGATTGAACGCATATATAGATTACGAGAAGAGCTTGGTATTAATATGGAAGGTATAGACACCTTAAACCATATGATAAAAAAAGTCAACCGATTAGAGCAAGAATTAAAACAGCTACGTGACCGGTTGACTATATATGAACATTAAACATTGAAACGGAAATGCATTACATCACCATCTTTAACAACGTACTCCTTACCTTCTACTCTCATTTTACCAGCTTCCTTAACTTTTGCTTCACTACCTAGAGCAACGTAGTCATCATAGGCGATAACTTCTGCACGGATAAATCCTTTTTCAAAATCGGTATGAATAACTCCCGCAGCTTGTGGGGCCGTTGCTCCAACGGGTATAGTCCAAGCACGAACTTCTTTAACACCTGCAGTAAAATAAGTTTCCAAATCAAGTAACTTGTAAGCTCCACGTATCAATTTAGCAGAACCAGGCTCTTCCAAACCTAAATCTTCTAAAAACATTTGACGTTCGTCATAAGTCTCCAACTCCGTAATATCCGCTTCGGTACCAACCGCTAAGAAAATAACTTCAGCATTTTCTGCGGCAACCGTTTCTTTCACTTTTTCAACATATGCATTACCAGATACCGCAGCATCTTCATCTACATTACAAACATACATCACTGGCTTATCTGTGATGAACTGTAAAGGCTTTACAAACTCTGATCTAGATTCCTCTTCTATTTCAATAGCCCTTACCGAAGTACCCGCTTCCAATCCGTTTTTTATGGCAAGCAAAACAGCCTCTTCTTTCTGGGCATCTTTATTACCAGTTCTAGAAGCTCTCTTAACTTTCTCTAATTTCTTATCAACGGTCTCCAAATCTTTTAATTGAAGCTCCATATCAATGGTCTCTTTATCTCTAATGGGATCAACACTACCATCAACATGAACAATATTGTCATTATCAAAACAACGCAATACATGTAATATAGCATCTGTTTCACGAATGTTTCCTAAAAACTGATTTCCTAGTCCCTCGCCCTTACTAGCTCCTTTAACCAGCCCTGCAATATCTACAATCTCTACAGTGGCAGGCAAAACTCTCTCTGGATCAACCAATTCTTCTAACTTTTGCAAACGAGCATCCGGCACATTTACCACACCTATATTAGGTTCAATCGTACAAAAAGGAAAATTTGCACTTTGCGCTTTTGCATTTGATAAACAATTAAAAAGTGTTGATTTACCAACGTTTGGCAATCCTACAATACCTGCTTTCATAACTAATCATATTTCAAGGATGCAAATATAGTTTTTACCAAGACAATTTTCATTCAATTTTCATATATAACTTTCAACAGGTTTCTTACAAATTAATTTGTTATTAGCTAAATTATTGAGCTATTCGGTATTAAAAATTAACATCTTTAACACATTTTAATAAATTATTACTACTTTGGCAGAAGAACTTGTAAGAATTTATGGAACTTCATTCAGATGAAACTATATGGTATTTTTTTAAAAAGGGCGAATCCCACGGGTTCAGTCTACTTTTTAAAAAGTATTATCCACAATTACATGTTTATGGTTTAAAATTGAGCAATAACCAAGAATTGACAGAGGATTGCCTTCAAAATTTCTTTATTCAACTTTTCGAAAATAGAGAGCGTTTAGGAAAAATAAATAGCTTAAAAGCATACCTATTCGTTTCGTTTAAAAGAAGATTAATAAAACAATTACAAAAGAATCAAAATAATATACCGATTTCAGAAGCTCAATTATTTAAGACGAACTTTACTTTTTCGATTGAAGAAATATCCATCAAGCAAGAAATCCAATTTCTTTGTACCTCTACCCTAGCTACACTTATCAACCAATTATCACCAAGACAGAAAGAAGCTATTTATTTGAAGTACTACAGCGAAATGCCAACAACTGATATTGCAGAAGTAATGGATATGAACTACCAAAGCGTTTTAAACACACTACAAAAAGCGATAAAAAAACTTCGAATAGCATCTGAAAATCAACAGATTAAAACTATTTTGAAAAAAAGTTGAAAAAAGTAGGGTATATTTTTAAGCGTTCAGGCTCTTATAAATGGAACACCTTACTAAATGGACAACAAAAATAAATTCGACTTACATTATTTCTTATCGGATGCTTCATTTGAAAACTGGGCCAAAGGCTTAAACAAAAATGACATTACATATTGGAATAATTGGATTCAGAACAACCCTGAACATATAGAAATAGTAGAAAATGCGAAATCTATAATTACAGGTATCAATTTCAATCAACATTATCCAAGTAATGAAAAAATAGATCAAGCACTGGCAAGTGTTTTACCGAAAGTAGACATAACATCTTCTACAAAAACTAAATTTAAGAACACACACACCATAAACCGTACTATAATTACTGCAGCGGCTGCAGTATTACTTGTATTGATAAGCTACACTAGCTATTCGTATTTAAACAATAGCTCAACAACCAATCACAAAACCAACTTTGGAGAAATAATAGACTTAAAATTGCCAGATGGCACCTCTGTTGTACTAAATGGTAATTCTGAAATATGGTATGAAAAAGATAATCCTCGTCTTATCAACTTAAAAGGGGAAGCCTATTTCAAAGTTAAATCCATACCTAGTACCAATGCTAAATTCTGGGTAATAACAGAAGACCTTAAAGTTGAAGTTCTTGGTACACAATTTCATATAAATACAAGAAAACAGAAAACCAATGTAGTACTTGATGAAGGTTCAATTCATTTAGAATTAAAAAACGGAGAAGTCACCAAAATGATACCTGGTGAAATGGTTTCCTTTTCAAACGAAAGCAAAGAACTAACGCACCAAAAAGTAGATACAGAAACCCCTTACGCACTATGGCGAGGTGGCACTTATGCCTTTAATGAAATACCGCTAAAAGAGGTCATGTACAATTTGGAAACTACTTACGGAGTAAAAGTTCAATATGAATCAGAACATTTAAAAGATTTACCTATTTCTGGCGGTATACCCAATCAGAATTTACAAATATGTATTGCCGCTATCGAAAAAGCTACAGGAACAAGAATCACTAACAAAGAGAATATTTTACGCGTACAAGAAAACCCTATTTATTAACTAAACTATTTATTTATGAGAACGAACAAACTAATGAGATTGCTGCTTGCGGTAATGCTATTTTCAAGCATCACCAGTGTAACAGCTGCTAATGAACTCAAAGAAAACGTTACCCTAAGCGAGTTTCTTAATGAGATCAGTGAAAAACACGAAGTGTTTTTTACTTACAATCCAACTCTGGTATCAAGTACCAGCTTAAACCCTGAGGAATACAAATTCCCTGTACTAGATAAGATTATCAACAAATTAGAACGTAAGACTAGTTTTGATTTCGAATATCTAGGCAATAAATATTATGTTGTTTACCATAAAAAACCAGAAAGAGCCAAGGTTTTAAAAATTAACTCAAGCACTAACGGAATTACGGCAATGACTTTGAATAAAAAAATTCAAAATAGCATTACCGGTAAAGTAACAGATGATTCTGGAATGCCATTGGCAGGAGTTAACATTGTTGAAAAAGGTACAACTAACGGTACTACTTCTGATTTTGATGGAAATTACACTATTAATATAACTGATGACACTAAATTAGTGTTTAGCTATATTGGTTTTGCCACCCAAGAAGTTTCTACTGCAGGAAAAAACACAATAAACGTGCAATTATCCGAAGGTATGCAGTTAGACGAATTTATCGTCGTTGGTTCTCGTACAGCACCAAGAAGTAATACAGACACACCTTTACCTGTAGATGTAGTAGGTGTTAAAGAATTAACTTCTACCGGTCAGGCAACTTTTGACAAAGCCTTACAATATAGAATACCATCATTTAATACGGTACAAACACCTGTAAACGATGCGACTTCTTTATTAGATCCTTATGAAATCAGAAACATGGGACCGTCTAGAACTTTGATTTTGATCAACGGTAAGCGTAAAAACTTAAGTGCATTGTTATATACACAAACATCTCCGGGTCGTGGTGAAACAGGTGCTGATATTTCAGCTATACCTACAGACGCAATCAAGAGAGTAGAGATTTTACGTGATGGTGCTTCTGCACAATATGGTTCAGATGCCATTGCAGGTGTAATGAACATTATTTTAAAAGATTCTCCGAATGAAGGTTCTGCTACGGTAAGAACAGGTATTACTTCTGAAGGCGATGGCGAAATGTTCGGAGTCGCTATCAATAACGGTTCTACTATTGGTGATGACAAGGGGTTTGTAAACTACACCGTTGATTTATCTAAGGTAAATCAAGCAAATAGACCGGGTACTGTAAATGCTGCAGGTGAAGCTGGCGATTTTGGTGCTAATATTGCAGATGTACAGGAATTCTTATCAAGACGACCAGATGCAGGCAACATTAACGGTTCACCAGAAACCGCAGCCGCAAAGTTTTCTGTAAATTTAGGTTATGACCTAAGCGCAAATACATCTCTTTATGGTAATGCGGCTTATGTTTACAAAGCAGTAAATAGTTTTGCTAACTACAGAACACCTTATTGGAGGACAGTGAATGATTTCCCTTACTTAGCAGATTTCTTTCCTGGCGACAACCCAAATACAGCTGGCGGATACGATGGCTACCTACCAACATTTGAAGGTTTATTAAGTGATTACAATGCAACTATTGGATTTAAATCAGTAATTAACGATTGGAATATTGATGCAAGTTTCACCACTGGTGGCAACTTACAAACTTACAAGGTAAACAATACCCATAATAGAAATGTTGTTTATTCTCCTTCTGTATTCATAGATGCAAATGGTAATGGTTCAGTTGATGATGGTGAAATTACCGAAGGCTCAGAATTATATAGAGAAAATAGCCAGCAGTCATTTGACCCGGGTGGAACAAGGTTTTCACATAACGTCGGTAACATTGATATTTCTAGATTATTATCTGACAAAGTAAGTATTGGTGTTGGTGCCGAGTTTAGAACTGAAACATTTGAAATTATAGAAGGTGAATTAGCCTCTTACGATGGCGGTGGTGCAGATTCATTTGCAGGTGCCTCTCCACAAAACTCAGGAAAATTTAATCGTTACAATATCGGTGGCTACTTAAGTTTAGATTATGATGTATCTGATGCATTTTTATTAAGTGGTACTATTAGAACGGAGAACTATTCAGATTTTGGTAATACTTTCATTTATAAGTTTAGTTCTCGCTATAAGTTCAGTGATGCATTTACATTAAGAGGTTCTATATCTTCTGGATTTAGAGCTCCTACCCTACATCAAATTTATACTCAAAAAGCACAGTATAGCTTTGTGCCAGGTCAAGGTATTCAAGTTGGTGGTTTAATAAACAATGTATCTACACAAGCCAAATTATTGGGTATACCGCAATTAGATGCTGAGACCTCTACTAACTTTACTGTTGGTTTTGGAGGAAAAATAGCCAACAAATTCAGCTATACTTTTGACTACTACAACATTAAGGTAAAAGACAGAATTGTTTTGGGTAATGAAATAGGTGGAAGTGGCGACCCAACAAATCCATTAGATATTCTTTTGGCAAATAACAATTTAAGTGATGTTAGCTTCTTTTCTAACGCTATAGACACTAAAACCTCTGGTGTAGATGTTGTTTTGGCCTATAAAGGTATTGAAATCGGCGAAGGAAGTTTAGATTTAAACCTATCAGGTAACTATACGATTCAGAATGAATTAGACGGACCCGTAAAAGATATTGCTCTAGTTGCAAATTCAGGTCAATCTGTAGTTAACCAAACTCAAGAAGCTTTATTCTTTACATCAAGACCAAGAACAAAGTGGATTTTAGGAGCAAGCTACGATATTAATAAATTCGGATTTTCTTTAAATAACACCTTGTTTGGAAAAACTAGCTTCTTTCAACAAGGTTTGAGTACAGATACTAATGGTAATTTCAACCTTGGTACTGAATTTGACCCGAAAGTAGTTACTGATCTAGGTGTTAACTTTAGCGCTTCAGATAAATTGACAATCGCATTGAACATTAACAACTTATTCAATGTATTGCCAGAATGGAGTTTTGTTTCTCAAAATGCAGCAGGTGATGCTATCTTGGCAGATCCGGCTCAGACTCAAAACCAATCTAACTTGATTACTTTCAACCAACGTTATTCTCAGATGACGTATGATGGGTATCACTTTAGTCAATTAGGTACTATGTTCAACTTATCGCTGAATTATAAATTTTAGTTTTGATTTAGTTTTAATAAAAAAGCTACCTATTCATTTAGGTAGCTTTTTTTTATTTTAAACAAGCTTATTATGTTATTTTAATTTCCTCGTAAGATGAGAAAAAATAAAGCAGTCTAGAGATTAACTGCATAATTTAAAACCTTTAGAAAAAATATAAGTTATTTACTCTGGGTGCATGAATTTTTGCTTCGCCAAAAGTACTTCTTCAGTTTCAACGTGATCATCATCTGGCACACAACAATCTACAGGGCAAACAGCTGCACACTGTGGTTCTTCATGAAAGCCCATACATTCCGTACATTTATCAGGAGCTATGTAATAAACTTCATCACTAATAGGTTCTTGAACGTCATTTGCATCAACTTCTTTTCCATCAGGCAAAACAACATTGCCTTCTAAAGAAGTTCCATCAGCATATCTCCATTCATCTGCTCCTTCATATATTGCCGTATTAGGACATTCTGGTTCACAAGCACCACAATTTATACATTCATCTGTTATTATAATTGCCATAATTTCTTCTTCATTAAAATGCCCAAAAAAGAACGGGCATGCTTATTTTTGCACAAAGGTAATTCCTACCGAATTAGTATACAAATATAATGACCCATAGCAACCTTAGTATAGAAGCTTTTGTTAAACTTGGAAATTTTCTAAGTACATTTTGCGATTTAGTCACAACAAATGCAATTTCTGACCATTTAAACGACAAATGGATCGAGCGTTTTAAAGCCGAAGCGGAAAGAGCCCAACATTATTATGGGTGGTTTACAGAAGAAAACTGTATTCATGCTTTTCAAGAATGGGGTAATGCTCTCACCGAAAAAAATATAGAGAATTGGCTTAAAAACTATGACCTAGAAACTAACCAAGAGAAAGTTGTAGCCCTTATTATGGCTGGCAATATACCGCTGGTAGGGTTTCACGACCTTCTATGTGTATTGATTACAGGAAATAAAGCATTGGTGAAATTATCTAGTAACGACCAGAAATTAATTCCTCTGCTTATTGACTATCTTATAGAAATTGAGCCACTATTTAAAGACAGAGTTACGTTCACCAAAGAAAAGCTTGAAAACTACGATGCAGTAATCGCCACCGGCAGTAATAATACCGCAAGATACTTTGAATATTATTTCAGTAAAAAACCAAACATTATTCGTAAAAATAGAAACTCTGTTGCGGTACTTAATGGAAAAGAAACTTCTGAAGAGCTTGAAGCCCTTGGTGAAGATATTTTTAGATATTTTGGATTAGGATGCAGAAGTGTCTCCAAAATTTATATTCCTAAAAATTATAAGATCGATACGTTTTTTAAGGCAATGTTTCCATATAGCGATATTATAAATCATAACAAATACGCTAACAATTACGATTATAACAAAGCGGTTTACTTAATGAGCGAGTTTAAGATTTTGGATAATGGTTTTCTCATTTTAAAGGAAGAAGAAAGTTTTGGCTCCCCTATTGCATCTCTATTCTACGAGTATTATGAAGATACTGATGCTTTGAAAATAAGCCTAAAAGGTCAAGAAGACAATATTCAATGCATAGTATCATCTGGCTTTGTTGATAATGAAATTCCGTTCGGTAAAACACAGCAGCCTTCATTAAACGACTATGCCGATGGTATAGATACAGTTGATTTCTTGTTGAGAACAACCTTGAATTAAATGGCCATACTGCCTATAAATTCTTAAAAAATCCTGACATTTGCATCCTTAAATTACACACAAAATGAAAAAACATAATTTTAGCGCTGGTCCTTGTATATTACCAAAAGAAGTATTGTTAAAAGCTTCTGAAGCAGTTATGGACTTCAACGGCTCAGGACTTTCACTTATTGAAATTTCTCACAGAAGCAAAGATTTTGTTGCCGTAATGGAAAATGCAAGATCATTGGCCTTAGAGCTACTTGACCTAAAAGACAAAGGCTACAAGGCTCTTTTTCTTCAAGGTGGTGCAAGCTTAGAGTTTTTAATGACCGCATATAATTTGTTAGAATCAAAAGCTGGATACCTAAATACAGGTACCTGGAGCGATAAAGCAATTAAAGAAGCTAAATTGTTCGGAGAAGTTGTTGAAGTTGGATCGTCTAAAGATGAAAATTTCAAATACATACCTAAAGGATATTCAGTACCTACCGGTTTAGACTACTTACATATTACATCAAATAACACCATATACGGGACACAATTCAAAAAGTTTCCAAAGACGGACTGTCCATTAGTATGCGATATGAGTTCCGATATTTTTTCTAGAACTATGGATTTTTCCCAATTCGATTTAATCTATGCTGGAGCACAAAAAAATATGGGTCCTGCCGGAACAACGTTAGTTATTGTTAAAGAAGATATTTTAGGAAAAGTTTCTAGAAAAATTCCTTCTATGTTAGACTACCAAGTGCATATTGCCAAAGACAGTATGTTCAATACACCATCGGTATTCGCGGTTTATACTTCTATGCTAACTTTAGAATGGTTAAAAAATCGTGGTGGCATTGCTGCTATTGAAGAAGTAAATGAGAAAAAAGCCAGATTGTTGTATTCTGAAATAGATTTAAATCCCGTATTTGAAGGCTATGCTAACGTTGAAGACCGTTCTTTGATGAACGCAACATTCAACATTACAGATGAAGTTTTAAAATCAACATTTGACAACATGCTAAAAGAAGCAGGAATCAATGGTTTAAATGGGCACCGCTCAGTTGGTGGTTACAGGGCCAGTATGTACAATGCTTTATCTTTAGAAAGTGTTGGCGTATTAGTCGATGTAATGAGTGAAATGGAGCGAAAAGGATAATCGTTTTAAACGATTTTTTATAACACCCTTTCATACAGTTCTAAATTAAAAATTAAGTAATACACTTTAGGCTAAACCCATAAGATATTGCTTAAGAAAACATACGTAAAATTTCGAGATTTGTTAAAATGGCAAGCAAAAGCTAGCCTATGAACTTAAAAATCTCGATTATCGAGTAAAACATATGAAGATATTAGCAAATGACGGTATTTCTCAAAACGGTATAGCCGCATTACAGAAATCAGGATTTGAAGTTTTAACAACTACTGTTGCGCAAAAACAGTTAGCCAACTATTTAAACGAGCATAAAATCGATGCCTTACTGGTACGCAGTGCAACTAAGGTGAGAAAAGAATTAATTGACGTCTGCCCTACTCTAAAGTTAATTGGTAGAGGTGGCGTAGGCATGGATAACATTGATGTTGATTATGCCAAAGACAAAGGTATTCATATCATTAATACACCAGCTGCTTCATCAGAATCTGTAGCAGAATTGGTATTTGCACATCTTTTTGGTGGCGCGCGTTTTTTATATGACGCTAACAGAAATATGCCTCTAGAAGGGGATAGCAACTTTAAAGGTCTTAAAAAATCATATTCAAAAGGTACCGAATTAAGAGGTAAGACATTGGGTATTTTTGGTTTTGGAAACATTGGTCAGGCAACAGCAAAACTTGCCATTGGTGCAGGTATGAATGTTGTTTATTGCGACCCAGAAGTAGAACAAACAGAAATTGAACTTTCCTTTTTTGATGGTCAGAAAGTGACATTCAATTTAAAGAATTCAACAAAAGAAGAATTACTAAAAAAGGCAGATTATATCTCGTTACATATTCCAGGTCAAGACAATTATGTATTAGGTAAATCAGAGTTCTCTCAAATGAAAAAGGGAGTAGGTATCGTAAATGCTGCCCGAGGCGGTGTACTAGATGAAGTTGCTTTAATTGAAGCTTTGGAAAACGGAACTGTAGCTTTTGCAGGTTTAGATGTTTATGAATCAGAACCAAAACCTGAAATCAAAATATTAATGCACCCTAGCATTTCACTTTCGCCTCATATTGGCGCAGCGACATTAGAAGCACAAGAGAGAATAGGGCTAGAATTGGCAGAGCAGATAATATCACTGTTAAAATAGCGGTTTAAAAAGCAATATTGTTGGCTCTTTTTCGTATTTTACAACGTAAACATAAAAACAAACCATTATAATGGCAGGATTATTAGATTTATTAAATAGCCCAATGGGGCAACAATTAATTAGCGGAGTAGCAGGTCAGACAAATCAACCGGCAGACAAAACCGCAAATGTACTTAGCATGGCTATGCCATTAATTTTAGGTGCAATGAAAAAAAATGTTTCTACACCAGAAGGAGCTCAAGGTTTAATGAGTGCATTGTCAAGTAAACATTCAGGTGGCATTTTAGATAACCTAGGCGGTCTTTTTGGCGGTGGTGTTGACGATAGTGTAATGGCGGATGGTGCTGGTATTTTAGGTCACGTTTTCGGAGACAAGCAACCACAAGTAGAAAGTGCTCTAAGTGCTAAATCTGGTATAGATTCTGGATCAGTTGCTCAAATATTAAAAATAGCCGCTCCTATAGTTATGGGAATGATAGGTAAGCAAACTGCACAAAGTAATGTTAGTGACGGTACTGGCATGAATGCTCTTTTAGGGAGTATGCTAGGTGGACAACCAAAAGAAAACCAAAGCTTAATTACTTCTTTGTTAGATGCAGATGGTGATGGTAGTATTTTAGACGATGTTGCCGGTATGGTAATGGGCGGTAACAAAAGTAGTGGCGGAATTGGCGGTCTTTTAGGTGGTCTGTTCGGTAAATAAAACTTAAAGATTATATTCATACAACCCGCTTGCAGCTGCAAGCGGTTTTTTTTTGTATATTAAATAGTATGAAAAAGACATATTTACTATTTAAAAACTTATTAGTACTTGCTACGCTTACACTATGTATAATTAGCTGTGGCAGTACAAAAGAATCATTAACTA
This sequence comes from Maribacter sp. R86514, assembly GCF_044597005.1. Lineage (NCBI taxonomy): Bacteria > Pseudomonadati > Bacteroidota > Flavobacteriia > Flavobacteriales > Flavobacteriaceae > Maribacter > Maribacter sp. R86514. The sequence continues at coordinate 1,232,352 of NZ_CP138999.1, forward strand.
TATCTAGCGATGAAGAAAAGGCTTTTAAGCAAGTTCAAGGCGACACCATTACCATTGCAAGCGACAAAACGGATTATGAAATAATAATTATAGAACCAGGTTTTAATGTCTGGTTAAATTCCGTTGCGAAACCTAAGGGGTATTATTCTCAAAATTTTCTTGAGAATAGAAATTACATTATGGTCTTAGAATGGAACAATAGAGTTATGCAACCGGCTAGATTTGACCCCAATTTATATGAACTACAAATTAATTACACTAACCAAATAGATTATGGGTATGAAGTTAATTACAAACTATATAATTACTTCATCTATTTCCAAAGAAAATACAATCAACGTTTAGGTCCTTTTGTACCACGCATATAAAAAGTATATTTGTGGCACTCAAAAAATGTCATGCAAAAATTAAAAGAGCGCTGGGGCGTAACCAGCAATTTTCAATTAACGATTATTTTTATAGTATTTGCCATTACAGGATCATCTTCTGTCTTTGTGGCTAAACCTTTTTTAAATTTAATTGGCCTACAACAAGCTAATTTTCCTGATGCATGGTGGGGAACAACAATCTACTGGGTATTACGAATTCTTTTAATTTTTCCGTTTTATCAGATACTATTAGTAATATATGGCTGGTTATTTGGACAATTCAAATTCTTTTGGGCTTTTGAGAAAAAGATGCTAACAAGATTAGGTCTAGGATTTCTGTTCTAATAAATTTTGTTAGGTTTTCTTTAACATTCAGTTCTACTACTTTTAGTACTTTAGCGTCGTGAAGAATTCAATATTTACATATTTCTCTGTATTTATTTTGTTTTGCCTTATGCTAATTAAGGTGACTTCATTTCATGTGTACTCACATGACGACAATTCTATTGACAATATTGAGAATTGTAGTATTTGTGATATGGCAATTCAGAATCAGAATTCTGAATTTACTTTTGTTGCCGTTTTGCTTTTTATCCTATTACCATTGATTTCTTTTAGTGGTAAAAGAATTTCGCCTTTAGTCTTAGAGGCACCTTCATTTTATTTTAGGTATGCCACATTCGGCAGACCTCCTCCCTTCCAAGATTAGTACGCTATCCAACAATTAAATCGGTTCCACGCAGAATCGGTACATACTTTCGAAAATCTTATATAATGAAATATTATTTATATGTTTTCGTAATCTTTTGTAGTTCAATAATTTATGCTCAAGATTGCAATTCAATATTAATAGGTGAAATAGTTGATTTCCATGACAACAGTACGTTAAGTGGTGCAACTATTAATATTACTGGTAAAAACCGCTCAACAGTTTCTAAAGAAAATGGAAAATTTACTTTTAAAAATTTGTGTGATGGAGTTTTAGAATTAGAAATATCACACCCAGAATGTACTACCAAATTTGTTACGGTAACAATCAATGGCGATACTTTTTCCGAGATTAGGTTAGAACACCATTTAGAAGAATTAAGTGAGGTAAAAGTAATTGGTGACGTTCCCAAAAGTACCAACTCTGCACAAGAGAATATTTTATCGGTAAAAGATATAGAACGAAATAGTGGAAATAGTCTAGGTGACGCTTTAAAGAAAATTGCAGGAGTATCAACATTAAATACCGGTGGTAATATCGTCAAACCTGTAATACAAGGCTTAAACGGTAGTAGAATCTTAATTCTAAATAATAACGTTCGCATGCAAGACATGGAATGGGGAGAAGAACATGCCCCAAATGTTGATGTCAATGCTAACCAGAACATAAGCGTCATTAAAGGCGCAGCAGCAATTGAATATGGTGGTGATGCCATAGGCGGAGTAATTGTTCTAGAGCCGTTACCTGTGGTTAGAACAGATTCTCTGTTTGGTAAAACGCAATTAAACCTATCGTCTAATGGTCGAGGTGGTAATGTTACATCTTCATTGACCAAATCGTACAAATCTGGACTATATATTAAAGCCCAAGGTTCATATAAGAAATTAGGAGATTTAGAAGCTCCAGATTACATACTTTCAAATACTGGTATTAACGAAAGCGGTTTATCGTTAAATATCGGAAAACGCGATTTCGAACAAGGTTGGGAAGGCTATTATTCCTATTTTAATTCGGAGATCGGTATATTAAGAGCTTCTCATATCGGTAACGTAGATGATCTTATAAACGCAATTAACAGTGATGTACCTAGTATAATTAATGACTTCACTTATGATATTACCCAACCCAACCAAGAGGTAACCCATCATTTAGGAAAACTTAGTTATTACCGAAGATTTGAAGGTTTTGGAAAATGGACCACACAATATGATTTTCAACAAAATAGAAGGCTTGAATATGATATTCGTGTAGGTGATGATGCCGATAAAGCATCGTTGGATTTAAAACTGACAACACATTCTGTTTTAACCAATATAAAATTTGATGCTAAAGAAGGTTTTGACCTCAAGGTAGGTGCATTAGGCAGATATCAAACTAATTTTGCAAACCCTGATACTGGTGTAAGAAGGCTAATACCTGATTACGATAAATACGATTTTGGATTATTTGCAATTGGCAGCTATGAACTAAACACTGATTGGACGCTAGATGCAGGTGCTCGTTATGATTTTAGTAGAATAGATTCAAAGAAATTTTATAGAACTTCACGTTGGGAAGAACGTGGTTATGATTTGGATTTTGCAGATCTTATTATTGAGGACTTAGGTACACAATTGCTTGTAAACCCCGTTTTTGACTACCATAATTTCTCTGGGACTGCAGGGTTTCATTATGAGATAAACGACAAAGATCATTTACGTTTTAATTATGCTTATTCGCAAAGAGCACCCAATCCATCAGAATTATTTAGTGATGGGTTACACCACTCTGCAGCACGTATAGAATTGGGTGATTTAAGAATAAAGAGCGAAACGTCATCTAAACTCTCCGCATCCTTAGAAAGAAATACCAATACATGGGGTTATACTTTATCTCCTTTTTTGAATAGTATTAAAGATTTTATACTTGTTGAACCAACAGGTGTAGAATTCACCATAAGAGGTGCTTTCCCCGTATGGTCTTATAGACAGACCGATGCCATTTTATTGGGAGTTGACGCATCATTATACAACAATTGGTCTTCTAAAATTAGAACAGACCATAAGTTTGCTTGGGTAAGAGGAACGGATACAGAAACAGACACACCGCTGATAAACATACCCGCTGCCAATTTCACTAATAGCATTACATACACAAACCCTAAATGGAATAATTTTCTAGTTAGTCTAGAAAGTCAGTATGTATTTGAACAAACGAGATTTCCAGATAACATTGAGGTCTTTTCACCAGAACAGCAAGAAAATGTGATTTTGGATATCAATACACCACCAGATGCTTATCACCTTTTATCCCTAAATACAGAAGCATCATTTACCCTTAAAAACAAAAACGATTTAACTGTAGGTCTTAGTGCAAGTAACCCATTAAATACTAATTATCGTGATTATTTAAATCGCCAACGATATTTTGTAGACGACATGGGCAGAAATATAAGTCTGCGCCTAATTTTTAACTATTAATATTAATCTAACATTTTAAAACAAGAGCAACTATGAAAAGAAACAAAACCTTAAAAACAGTTTTAGCATTAAGCTTAATGGCAACAGTTATGACATCATGTTCTAGTGATGACGATACCCCAGAAGTAGTAAATGAAGAAGAAATTATTACAACAATGACGATTACTTTAACTAGTGCTGATGGTACTGCAACACTACAATCTCAAGATTTAGATGGTGACGGACCAACTGCCCCAGTAATTACAGCAGATAATTTAACTGCAAATACAACTTACACAGGTAGTATTGAATTATTGAACGAAACTGAAACTCCTGCTGAAGACATTAGCGAAGAAGTAGAAGAAGAAGCTGACGAGCACCAGTTTTTCTTTGGATTAAGTGGTTCTTTAACAGACGTAACATATACCGATACTGATGAAGATGGATACCCTATTGGTCTTGAATTTGAATTGACAACAGGTGATGCAGGTTCTGGTACTATTACAATTACATTGCGTCATGAGCCAACAAAACCAAATGATGGTACTTTGGCAGATGCTGGTGGTGAGACTGATATAGCTCAAACTTTTTCTGTAACAGTAGAGTAAGGACGAACTCAAATCTTTTATAAAAAAGCCTTTGAATTAAAATTCAAAGGCTTTTTTTATGTTTTCTATTCTTCTAATTGATACCACTCAACATCTGTAAGTACTGCCCTCCTACCCACTTTTTTTGGTGGATAATTAGTTACTAAATAATTGATAATTACAGCTTCATTCTCACCTAAATCCCAAAGGTTTTGAGTTTCTTGCATCCATTTAATAGTCGATTTCCATCGCTCTTTATTCATTCTATTTTGCATTACCAACTTGGCAGAATGGCAATTGGTACAATTCTGAATAGTTTCTACCATACCCGGTGCCTCTATAAATCCGGTACGTACATGTATACCATTTTCTATTTTATCAAAGTCATCTTCAACAGGCTTTTCAACAATTTCTGTTTCTGGTTCGTTTCCTTTGAAAGCGGATAGACTAGGATCGTAAATAAAGTATATCAAAGCTAAACCTCCAATAGCCACAATAACAGTCGCTAATATGATCTTTTGATACAAACCTTGAAAATCACGTTTCAATTTGTCATGATTCTGTTTTTTCATCTATGCGATTTTTACAGCTATTCTATGGCAAGCATTATTTAAATAACCTTTGGGATTCCAACCAGGTAATAACATTGGCTGACTTATACCATTAGTATCCGTAGCTTTTGCCCAAACCTCATAATACCCTTCTTGAGGAAATGAGATTGCTGCAGAAAAATGCTGCCAAGCTAAACGGTTCGCAGGTTTTTCAATGGCACACGGTTTCCACGTGGCACCAAAGTCTATAGAATATTCCATTTTAGCAACTTCCAATTCACCTGCCCATGCATGCCCTCTAATATTTAATTTCTTTCCTTGTGATAGTCTAGCTCCAGACTTAGGGTATGTTATTAAAGACTTAACTGGCATAGATTCAATAATGCACATATCTTCATCAGCCACTTTCTCCCCAGGTGCTACCGGTTTACATGGCATTCTATAGGCAGTACCTGTCATTTTAGTACCATCGTGTACTATATTTCTAATACTGATACGTTGTAACCATTTTCCAGAAACTGAAGCAGGCCAACCACCAGCAATAATTCGCAATGGATACCCATGTACTAAGGGTATATCCTCGCCGTTCATTTTAAAAGCTAATAACGTTTCATCTTGCAAAGCCTTAGACATGGGCGCACCTCTAGATATCGGTTCTTTTGTTGGATCTCTACTAAGATGTATATCGGCTGCATGATATCCAAAATATACGGCATCGTCTTTTATACCTACATCTTCTAAAACATCGCGCAATCTAATACCTGTCCAGCTGGCACAGTATACCGCACCAATTGTCCATTGGTTCCCCTTTGCAGGCGGATCAAATTCACTTCTACCATTACCACCACATTCAAGGGTTAATTGATAGGTATGATGTTTAAATTTCGATTTAAGTTCGGCAAGTGAGAAGGTTTTTTCTTGCTGAACAGATTCACCGTCTATGGTAAGCGTCCACTTAGTAACATCGATTTCCTCAGGAATGAGTCCGTTATTTCTAATAAATATAGATTTGTTCGGTGTTACTTTATCATCTAGGAGATGAGCTTGAGCCTCCATATTCCAAGGTTTATCGTTTAAAACGACCATTCCCTTGTCTTTATTGAATAATTTGAATGGATCAGAATCTTGCAAGGCTACAGGAGTATAACCAGCTGGCATTACATTTTTATAAACTATATCTACACCTAATAAGGCAGCTAGACCACCTAAACTAGATTTTGCAACAAAATTTCTTCTCTTCAAAACTCATGTGATTTGAGCTAAAGTTAAGATTTTTAATAAACTAAAAGTAAGTTTACACCTCTATTGTTTGCCCTTTTTTAGACGCCTTAAAAACGTATGTATACAACCACATAAGTGTAAATGATGGTATAACATCTAACCCTGGTATAATCTCTTCCAAGAAAGTAAATGCACCAGCTGCTTGACCTACCTTGCCTTTATACATTCTAGTCATAAGCCAACCTGCTAAGGGTGCCCAAACTATATCTGAAAATTCACCAACAAATGGTATAACGAAAGACAGCATACCTATACCGTCAAAAAGCAAACCCATAAAAAGTTGCTTGTATTTTTTATCTTTTAAAATTGACATATTGAAAAATTAGTTATTCTAACTTAAGAATGCAACAAAGATGCCAAATTTTAAAAATAAATAAAAGACGAGTTAAGGCATATTAAGAAAGTTTTGCGCTTATCAATTTCAAGAATTCGTTTCTTGTCTCAATTTTCTCGAACTGACCTCTAAAGCCAGATGTTGTAGTTACCGAGTTTTGTTTCTGAACACCACGCATCATCATACACATGTGCGATGCTTCAATTACCACAGCAACACCCTTAGGTTTTAAAGTATTGTTAATACACTCTAAAATATCATGTGTTAGCCTTTCTTGAACTTGTAACCTTCTAGCGAAAACATCAACTACACGTGGTATTTTACTTAGCCCAACTATTTGTCCGTTAGGGATATATGCAATATGAGCCTTACCAAAGAATGGTAACATATGGTGCTCACATAACGAGTATAATTCAATATCTTTTATGATGACCATATCATCATAATCTTCTTTGAACATTGCCCCTTGTAAAATCTCTACAGCATCTTGCTGATACCCTTGTGTTAAAAACAACATGGCTTTAGCTGCACGTTCAGGTGTTTTAACCAAACCTTCCCTAGATACATCTTCACCTATTTCATCAATTATGGATGAATATCTGCTTTTAACTTCATCGGTAATTTCAAGATTGTATTCTTCTAAATTTTTATATGGGGACATAAATTTCTATTTGTGTTTAACCTAATTAAATTTAAGTTGAACAAATTTAATGATTTCTTTCATCATCAAACGTAAAAATATCATAAATAGTTCACATTGCAGTATTGCCATATCTAATCACCCTTTAACTATATTAAGATTAACTTAAAACGAATAACTATTTTTAGCATGCTCCTTTTTCATTAATTTTGAATTTTAATATAATTATACTTCTAACACCAACTTTCTCATGATAAAGGCTTCTAACATTCATAAATATTACGGAGAATTAGAAGTACTGAAAGGTGTTGACCTTCATATAAAGAAGGGAGAAATCGTTTCCATTGTTGGTGCTTCTGGTGCCGGTAAAACTACTTTATTACAAATCTTGGGAACCTTAGATGTACAGTCTAACCGAAAAGACAGTACCCTACTAATAAATAATATTGAAACTACAAATTTAAATGATAAAGATTTAGCGAAGTTCAGAAATGAACATATAGGTTTCATCTTTCAATTTCATCAGCTATTACCAGAATTTACGGCCATTGAAAATGTATGTTTACCTGCATTCATTAAAAAAACACCAAAAGCCGATGCTGAAGTAAGGGCAAAGGAACTTTTAGATTTCTTAGGGTTATCGCATCGATATAATCATAAACCATCAGAACTATCTGGTGGAGAACAACAACGCGTTGCGGTTGCTAGAGCATTGATCAATAATCCGTCCATTATTTTTGCCGATGAGCCTAGTGGTAATTTAGATTCTGAAAGCGCCGATAATCTTCATAAACTATTCTTTGAATTAAGGGAAAAATTTGGACAAACTTTTGTTATCGTTACCCATAACAGCGAACTGGCAGAAATGGCCGATAGAAAATTAACCATGGTAGATGGTAAAATTGTTGACAAAGAAATCATTTTAGCATAAGCAAAACAGATGCTAGAAGAACTTTTATCATTTGCAAAGAATCCGGTTTATGAACAGGATATCAATACTCCGATTTCCAACAAATTAAGAATATTTTTTAAGCTATTGATTATAGCATTATGCACAAGCATTGTGCTGTTACTGATTGCTAGTGTAGTTGAAAATTTACTTCAACTTGAGATGGGTAAACATGCAATGGACGATTTGTTCGAGAACTACTCCCCTTTACTTATTTTCTTCTTAGCGGTAGTAGTAGCTCCTTTTTTTGAAGAATTACTTTTTAGAGGACCATTAATCTTTTTTAAAGATTCAAATTTTTTCAAATATGCTTTCTATGTATTTACTATCGCTTTTGGCTTCATGCACATTAGTAATTTTGAAATGAGCACACAAGTAGCATTGTTTTCACCATTATTGGTCGCACCACAAATAGGTGTAGGTTTTCTTTTAGGATTTATACGCGTTAAATTTGGACTGGTTTGGTCAATGGCACTGCATGCTTGCTACAACATGGTACTCATAGTCCCTGTATTGATAATGCAAATTTTAGAAATACCTATTGAATGACAAAAAGTGAGTTAAAAGTATTTTTAAACGAAAAGGTTCTTCAGTATAATAATCCTGAATTCTTAGAAACTGACCCTATACAAATTCCACATCTTTTTACATTAAAAGAGGACATTGAAATAAGTGCATTTTTAACGGCAACCATAGCTTGGGGCAACAGAAAAAGCATCATCAATAATTCGCATAAACTTATAGAAAGAATGGGGCAAAGTCCGTACGATTTTGTAATCAACCATACCGATGATAATCTAGAAAGTTTAGCTGGTTTTGTGCATAGAACTTTCAATGATATTGACCTTACCTACTTTATACAGAGTCTAAAAAATATTTACAAAAATCATAACGGATTAGAAGGTGTTTTTACAACACATCAAACAAAGGATAGTCTACAGCCCACAATTTCAGAATTCAAGAAAATATTTTTTGAATTACCGTATGAGCAACGTACAACCAAACATGTTTCTGACCCATTAAAGGGTTCCGCAGCAAAAAGAATAAACATGTTTTTACGTTGGATGGTTAGAGATGCCACCACCAACGTAGACTTCGGAATCTGGAAAGGTATTCATCCATCAAAATTATCTTGCCCATTAGATGTACACTCTGGTAACGTAGCTAGAAAATTAGGTTTATTGAAACGAAAACAAAACGATGCAAAGGCACTAGCCGAGTTGGATAAAAATCTTAGAAAACTGGACCCAGTGGATCCAGTTAAATATGATTTTGCCCTATTTGGTTTAGGTGTGTTTGAAAAGTTCTAGTTTATTGCTTCTTTTTCAAATCTTTTATCGGTCAGTGTTTTCATAAAAGCAATAATTGCCTTTGATTCTGTATTGGTAAGGTTCAAAGAATCTGAAGGCAAAGTTTGGTAAGGTACATCTAAGCCCATACCTTGACCACCGCCAACATTGTAAAATTCAACAACTTCCTCTAGTGTTTTATACACCCCATTGTGCATATATGGTCCGGTTAAATCAACATTTCGTACGGTAGATGTTTTAAAGAAATGCTTCTTCTCCTCTACTTCGTAAGGGTAGTACTGCCCCCAGTCATCATCTAAAACAGGATTCTCAAAACTTGCATTTTTTGGCACTCCTAGATTTTCAAATTCGCTCTCCATATATTTTGGTGGAACGGTACCATTAAAAGCCGGTGGAAAGTGACAAGTGGCACACGCAGCCTTGCCCATAAAAAGGTTAAAGCCTTTAACTTCTTCATCGGTCATAGTTTCTTCAAGATTGTTCATATTTCGATCAAATTTAGAATCGAAAGGTGCTAAACTTCTTATGTAAGTTGCTATAGCGTTACGAACATTCATATCGGTAATTTTACCATCATAAAGCGAATCAAATTGAACTTTATACGCGGATTTTGCTTGAATCTTCTCTTCTAATTGTTCCAAATCAATATGAAACTCATTTTCATTATTGGTAACACCAACAATTTGATCTTCAAGTCCGTCTGCCCTACCATCATAAAATAAAGAACGCTGGTAAACGGCATAGGTTAAGGTAGGTGAATTGCGTTGCAAATCTTGTCCGTTTATCCCTTTGGCAATTTTATGACCATCAGTAAATGCTTTCTCTTTTACATGGCAAGTGGCACAACTTATAGTACCTGATCCAGATAAATCTTTATCATTGAACAACTGTCTACCTAGTTCAATTCTTTCTTCGGTAATATCTGGTGCTCTTTGGGTAGAGAACATTTTCATGTTAAAAAAATTCTTGTCAAACAAACTAGTTACTTTGGGGTCTAGCGCCCGAGATTTACTCAATTCAATATTCCAATCTTGCGCGGTTTTAGCTACTAAGTCCAATTGCTTATTAGTGTGTTGTTTTATAAAAGAATACCGATCAAAATCATCGAAATTCCCATTTTTAAGTACATCAATGGTAGCGGTAATTTCATCTTCCCATTGCGAGTACAATTTTTTATCTGTAAAAGCATCTTTGTAGATAGCTAAAACAACCTGCAAGGTTTCGTAGTTATAAATGGCTTCATTTAGGGAATTAGCCAACATAGGGGAATCAAAACCAGTAATACCTTTTGTAGCGATATTTACAATAGCATCGCGAATCATTTTTAAATGATGCCTATCTCTTTGCTTTATGAGAATATGATTTTTACGTACAAATGGAATTCTAATTTTCAAATATTCTAAAACAGTATGTAATTCTTTGTTTGTGAATCCTTCTTCAGTAAATAATAACTCTTCTAAAACTTGAAAGCTCTTCGGTTTTAAGATTTTAATATCTTGATGGTCATCTATTTCAACTTTTAGCAGATTAGGTGCATTCATTGAAATATAATTCTCATAATCATAGGCTATCAGCATTGGTTCTACTCTTTTATACCATTCTCTACTTTTAAGAAAAAGACTTTTATTATTTGACAAGGTATTAGAAGTATCTATTTGCTGCATATAATAAGAAGTACTATCCAATGCTATAAAATAATGTTCGCGAATTGCATCGTTGAACATTGATGTATCATTAGAGTTAATAGCCAATAATGGTTTGGTTTCTTGATCCTTACACGATAGAAAAAAACCAAAAAGAGAAACAACTATCCATTTATTATGCAGTATTCTCATGTTATATATTAAATTTTATAAATAGAAAAAAGGTTCCCAGTTAAGGGAACCTTTATAATTGGTTAAATTATTTCACTTATCTAGGTAAGCCTGTCAATTTGAACAAAACAGAACCTTCTAACCTAGCACTACCTTCACTAATTGCAGTTGGATCAACAAACTTAAGTCCGTCAGCTCTTACTGCAGTATCAGGAGTTGTACTAAAATTCCATCCGTGCACTTGAGCACCACCGATAAATGTTGGCTCAGAAGCACCGATAATATCGGTAACATCTATTAAACCTGTAATTTCCCACATACTATCAGTATTACCGATACCAACACTAGATGCATAAGTTTGGTCACATTCCATCACCTCTACAAAATCACCAGTATTTAAGTCTAATTGCCATAGTTTAGCAAAACCGGTAATATCTGCATTCAAATCAGCATACCCATTTGGATCTTCTTGAACGTAAGCATAGTTTTCTGTAACCAAAATATTATCAGGAGAATGCATACCGTCACCTTTACCACCTTCTAAATCACCGTCTACAACAACAGTTAATTTAGCAGGCGCCGTTGGATCTTCAGCATCAAGTACTAACTTGTAAACACGTCCAAAACCTGTACCTCTTAAGTTAAGATCTGGGTTATCTCCGCGAATTCTACCTGTTGCATTAAAATAAACCTCTCTTTGTGCTTCGGCAGTACCTCTTCTCCAATCGATATCTTCAATTCTCTGAAAACCAATAGCACCTAAATCGATTGCTTCTTGGTTTAACTCGTCAATTGTTCTTTCAGTAACTTCTACCCATTCCACATCATATTCAACATCTTGAGCCATTCCCATTTCAAATAACTGACCTCCTTCACCAGGAGCAGACTCTACAGGGTTAGTGCCTTTTAAAACATATAGTTTACCACCGTAAAGATCACCTCTTTGACCTACATACATACCAAAGTGTGCTTGAGGATACGTGTTATCACTATCATCATCACCCATAAAAATAACCGTTTGAGAAGCATATGCATCTTTGCCTATAGCAACTGCATTTTCAGTTGACCACTCACCCAATGCAGGTAATCTCTCAGCTTCTACCCTATCTTCTTTAGCTCTGAAAGGATTAACTTTGTAAACACCCTTAGCATTACCGCCCCATTCTCCACCAGAAAGGTAAAGAGGACCAAAACCATGCTCTTCAACAGTTATAGAAGAACCAGAACACATAGCTGTAAATGCTGTAGCAGTAGAGTTTACTATATAATCACCTTGTAAAGGTTGTAACTCAGAGTTCAACATTATTCTTGCAATAGAATAATCTGCTTCTAAGTTGTTGATCAATGCATAATTACCATCTTCAGCAGGGTAAAGTGCAGCACCATCCATAAAAGACCCGTACACAAAAGTAGAATCAGATTCTAAAATATCTGCTGATGACATAATCATATTCAATTCAGCAGAACCGCTAAACGCACCTTTTAATTCAAATAGCTCATTAGGCGTTACAGAGCTTGTTAACGGAATTGATTCTGCCAAAGTTAGATCTTGACCGTCGGCTCCGTCAGCACCATCGGCTCCGTCAGCGCCATCGGCTCCATCGGCTCCATCAACACCGTCTATACCATTGGTACCATCTACCCCATCTTCTCCGTCACAGCTCATTACAGCTAATCCTAAACAAGAAAGGAAAAGGGCTTTAATTAGTAAATTTTTTGATTTTTTCATTATCAATATAGTTTTTAGGTTACAAGGGCAAAACTATAGAGACAACCTTTTAATAAGGTATTCTAAAAATTAGGAATGAATGAACTAAACTTTATGTTAAAGTTAACATGTAAACTTAACTTGAAATTGAGGTGATCAAATCTTGAACTAAAGTTCAAATTAAATGCTAACTAATTAAATTAAAGATATTTAAGATACGATACCCATATTACCTAAAGATAATAATTGTTCTTTACCGCCTTCTAGAATTGATTTATAAATGGCTTCAACAATAATCATATCTCTTTTGCCCATTTCACCAGGAGCCATGTTTTTGGTTCCCAATAGCACATGCTTGGAAAAATCGTCCATTTGTAAAGCCTGCTGTTTTTTAAATGGAAATTCTATAATATTCCCGTTTGATGTTTGCCCACTTATTGGTCCATAACTATGAGCAGGATCAAGTTCAAACCAACCATCGGTACCATGCACCTTCAACCTATTACCGTTCGCGTTGTGTGAGGTCATCATATGGGCAACGGCACCATTGGCAAATTTGAATTGTGCAGTAATGGTCTCATCGGTATCTTTAAAATACTCTGGTCTTGTACTAAATTCTTGAGCAGAAACAGAAATAGGATTTTGTCCCGTACCATATATACTGGTTTGTATGGCATACACTCCCATATTCATTAAAGCACCACCACCAGAGAGCGATTTATCTAAACGCCATTGATCTGGGTTACCATTAGATATATAACCGGCGTCAGAAGAAACAAAAAGTACATTACCAAAAGTTTTCTCTTTTACATATTTTTTTACCTCATGGGTATATGGATCACTTTGCATTCTATAGCCTACACCCAGCTTTACATCATACTCTTTACAGGCATTGATTATTGCATCACATTCCTTTACGCTTACAGCCATTGGCTTTTCACATATAACATGCTTACCTGCTTTAGCTGCCCGAATACAAAAATCGGCATGCATACTATTTGGCAATACCACATAAATGATATCGATATCATCATTCTTAGCTATGGAATCAAAATTTTCGTAGTTATAGATATTCTTTTTTGGGATATTGTATTTATTGGACCAAATGGCTTCTTTTTCTTTAGTTCCCGTTACAATACCAGCTAAATAACAATGTTCTGTTTCTAATAATGATGGTGCCAACTGGTAGGTACTATAACTGCCTAAACCTACTAAAGCTATACCCAACTTCTTATTATTTTGCCCAGTTGTAAAGCCTTTTGCTAATGGAATACTACCAAATAGTGCAGTGCCTATAACTCCTTTCGTGGTCAGGCTACTAAAAGAACGTCTTGTTAAATGTTTCATATGTTTATTTTATACCTAAGAAATTTAAATAAAAAACATTGAACTTCACGAATCATTCAATGATTTTTACATTAAGAATAAATCAGGTTTTAAAATAGCTTATTCTTTAATATAATCAGTAAGAAAGGTTAATCTGTATTTCAGGTTCAATCTAATTTAATAGAACTAAAAATTAAGCATTTATTCTTATTTTCGTTAGACAACAGAACCTTATCAAACCATGAAAAAACTACTACAACTATCAATTTGTTTGGCAACCACGTTTGCCATTGGTCAGTCTAGGGAATTACCCATAGATACAGTAATTACCACGCAGCATACAGCCACCATTAATGGATCAACTTTTTCGTACACAGCACAAACCGGTACGCAACCTGTATGGGATGAAAATGCAAAACCCATTGCCTCTTTACATTATACCTATTATACCAGAAATAATATTAAAGATTCAGCTGCAAGACCATTATTAATATCGTTTAATGGCGGACCGGGATCTGGTTCTGTTTGGATGCATCTAGCATACACAGGACCTAAGGTTTTAAAAATTGATGATGAAGGTTACCCTGTACAACCTTATGGCGTGAGCGCAAACCCGTATTCGGTTTTAGATGTTGCCGATATCGTATATGTGAACCCCGTAAATACAGGATATAGTAGAACCATACCCGCAAGCGGTAAAGAGGTGGACAGGGATAAGTTCTTTGGTATTAATGCGGACATCAAGTATTTAGCCGAATGGCTAAACACCTTTGTTACTAGAAATAACAAATGGCGTTCGCCTAAATATATTATTGGCGAAAGTTATGGTGGCACACGTGTTATGGGACTTTCTTTAGCATTACAAAATCAGCAATGGATGTATTTAAATGGCGTTATAATGGTTTCGCCGGCCGACTATAAGGTTATCCGTAATTCGGGTCCTGTAGCTGAAGCAATCAATCTACCCTATTTTACCGCTGCAGCTTGGCATCATAAGGCTTTACCTCCAGCATTGCAAAATAAAGATTTACTGGAAATTTTACCGGAATCAGAAGCATATACCATAGATAAATTAATACCTGCATTAGCTAAAGGCGGATTCTTAGATACTACAGAAAAAGATGCTATTGCAGACAAAATGGCTTATTATTCAGGACTGGACAAAAAAGACATTTTAGATCAAAATCTTGTAGTACCAACCTCTTTCTTCTGGAAAAATTTATTAAAAGAAAAAGGTGGTTATACCGTAGGACGATTGGATTCTAGATATTTAGGGATAGATAGACAACTTGCAGGTATGAAACCAGATTACAATTCTGAATTGACTTCTTGGTTACATAGTTTTACACCGGCGATAAACTATTACCTACAAGAGGAATTGAACTTTAAAACCGATGTTAAATACAACCTATTTGGCCCTGTTCACCCCTGGAACAATGAAAACGATAATACTAGGGATAATCTAAGGCAAGCAATGGCACAAAATCCTTATTTAAACGTTATGATCCAATCTGGCTATTATGATGGTGCCACAACGTATTTCAATGCCAAATATACCATGTGGCAAGTAGACCCAAGCGGTCGTATGAAAGACAGATTTAGCTATAAAGGATACCGATCAGGGCATATGATGTATTTGAGAAGAGAAGATTTAAAAAACGCAAATGATGATATTCGCGAATTTATTAAGCGCACAATCGCTACAGATAGAAGTGCTAAATATTAAAAGCATTAGAAAATTATTTTTCTAGAACAGTAGAAGACATTCCCAATACAAGCAATGAATTTATTTCTGTTGTTTCTATTGGGAATTTCTTTTGAAATCCTGTATCGGCAGACTTAATTGCATCTCTATACAATTGCTCTCTTTTACGCTGCTTTTTCTTCTTAAAAATATCAATAGTGACCCCAACGGTAACACCACCTAGCACGGTAGCTAGAAGATCCTCGTTGCTCCATCCGCCATATTGTTTCTCATCGATACCTTCCTTTGCCAAACCTATAAGCAAACTACCGCCAACAGCACCAACAAACGTCCAAGTTCTATCCCCGTCAGAAATTTCATTTGCAATACCAGCACCAACTAATCCGTATAAATTTCCGCCTAAAAAGTGCAGTACCTTATCTTGCTTAATCTGACTATAAGTACCATTAATGGAAAACAAAAAAAGAAGAATAGCTAGTATTTTTTTCATACCGTGCAAAGATAAAAATTCTACAAGATGAACAATGTTATAATAGTGGTACAAATAAAGACTTCTATTCTTTATGCTTATTATTTATATTATCTTAGAAAATTAAATAGCTTATGGATTTAAAGAATTTTATTAAAAGCCTGTCAATAGTACATTTATTACTGTTGGGCGTATTAGTCGTTATCACTATTTGGGTGATTTATAAAGTCAATTCATTCAACTCTAACACTACAATTGAGGGCATGTTGCTTTATGTAGTACCACTTTTTGCCATGGTCGGTTATTTTGGAAGTCAGTGGATTTTTAAAAAAATAATTTCCAGTATTCAAATAGAAAGCAGTTTAGAGGATAAATTAAGAAAATATAAATCTGCATTACAACTTAAATATACTCTTATAGAAATACCTGCATTCATTGGTCTTTTTGCATATAATAATTCTGGTAATGCACTACCCTTGGTCATATCAATCTGTTTAATAGCTTACTTAGCGGTACAGCGACCAAATAAAGGTAATATCATAAAAAGTGTTCCGCTTACAAGTGATGAACAAGCAAAAATTGAAAAAGCATAAACAACTAAAATGAAAAAAGTAAATCTATTAATTATAACATGTATGCTATCATTATTAGGGTTAACTACAATTCATGCACAAGATTGGGCAGATTTAAACCATTTTAAAAAAGCCAATTCAACTGTCCCAGAATTACAGGAGAATGAAAATCGTATTGTATTTATGGGTAACTCCATTACCATAGGGTGGTTAAATAACAGGCCAGAATTTTTTGAAGGCAAACCATATATTAACAGAGGTATTAGCGGGCAAACAACTCCTCAAATGCTCATCCGTTTTAGACAAGATGTTATTGATCTGAATCCGAAAGTGGTGACTATACTAGCTGGCACTAATGATATAGCCGGTAATACAGGTTCGTCAACCTTAGAGATGATTATGGATAATTTAAAGGGGATGGCAGAACTTGCCCATGCTAACGGCATAAAAGTTATTTTGTCCTCTACCCTACCAGCTTATGATTACCCGTGGAAACCAGGTCTAGAACCATCAGGAAAAATAATTGCTTTAAACAAAATGATAAAAGAATATGCCGAAACTAATGGTCATATTTATTTAGATTATTTCTCTGCAATGGTAGATGAAAGAAATGGTCTTCCAAAAAAATACGCTGAAGATGAAGTACACCCAACAGTTGAAGGCTATAAGGTTATGGAGCCCTTAGTGGAAGCTGCTATTGCCAAAGCTTTGAAAAAATAAGATATAACAAAGCATTTGAATGTATAGTATAGCTATCCATACTAGTTAAGATTTGATTATTTTTGAAAAAATTTGATTACTATAAAATGAAAAAAACACTATTCCTATTGGTCGCTACGGCCATTTCATGTAACTCTTCTCAAAAAACCGTAAAAGATGTCGCTACGGAAGCGTCAACGGCAGCATCAGAAATTACGTTTGCAGAATCTATTACAGAAACAGAATTAAAAGACCATCTGTACATTTACGCGTCAGATGAGTTTGAAGGTAGAGAAACCGGACAACCAGGTCAGAAAAAAGCAATTGAGTACATAAAAGCTGAATATGAAAAATTAGGGATTCCTGCTGCTAAAACTGATGGAAACTATTTTCAAGAAGTACCGTTAGAAATCAGTAAACTTCCAATAGGGAAACTAAGCGTCAACGGAACAGATTTTCCAATTGGCGAACATGTCTTGACCTTTACCGCTGCAAATACCACTGCAGATGAAATAGTATATGTTGGTTACGGCATTGAAGATGAAACCTATTCCAGTTACAACGAAATAGATGTAAACGGCAAAATAGTTTTATTAAAAGCAGGCGAACCAAAAAAGACCGATGGAAACTTTGTAATTTCTGGCACGAATGAAACTTCCATATGGAGTAACATGTCAGAATCACTGACAAAAAGAATAAAGATTGCCGTAGATAAAGGCGCCATTGGTGTATTGTATTATGACACTGGTAACTTTAGCAGATTTAAACGCAGGTTTGAATCTATGAAACAAAACAATAGTGGCAGAATGGAAGTTGTAAACGATGATGCACCTGAGTTTTACAGTCTTTTTATAGATCAAGAGCTTGCTAAAAAACTGTTACCTGGTATAGAGACAGATAGTGAAACCAAAGTTTTATCTGAAAAAGTAGTACTAAGTTTTGAAAGTTCAAATGATAAAATAGGATCTGAAAACGTTGCAGCAATGATCAAGGGATCAGAAAAGCCAGATGAATATTTGGTGTTATCTTCTCATTTAGATCATATTGGTATTACCGGTTACGGAGAAATCAATAATGGTGCAGATGACGATGGATCAGGTACCGTTGCTCTATTGGAAATTGCAGAAGCGTTCAAGAAAGCCGCAGATGCAGGTGCGGGACCTAAAAGATCAATTCTTTTTTTACATGTTACAGGTGAAGAAAAAGGATTGTTAGGCTCACAATATTACACTGATGTAGACCCTATTGTTCCACTTGCCAATACCGTCGCCAATTTAAATATTGATATGATCGGTAGAATAGACCCCGAACGTGAAGGAGACCGTAACTATATCTATTTAATAGGCTCTGATAAGTTAAGTTTAGAGTTGCATAACTTATCTGAAGAAGTGAATAAAAAGTTCATGAATATAGAACTTGATTACACCTATAACGACGAGAATGATCCTAACCGTTTTTATTACAGAAGTGACCATTATAACTTTGCTAAAAACAATATTCCAATTATATTTTATTTCAATGGCACACATGCAGATTACCACAAGCCTAGTGACACACCAGATAAAATAAACTATGATTTACTAGAAAATAGAAGTAGATTGGTTTTTTACACTGCTTGGGAAATTGCAAATAGAGATAAAAAGCTGAAAGTAGACTAGCTTTAGATTCTTATTAAAATTAAAAGTCTGATAGTTTCTATCAGACTTTTTTTGTGCGTTATAAACTGAAAACCAATGCTATAAACTAAAAAAGTCTTGGAAATAAATCCAAGACTTTTTATCTGCTTTAGGGTGGAAGACCGGGTTCGAACCGGCGACCCTCGGTACCACAAACCGATGCTCTAACCAGCTGAGCTACAACCACCATTTGTAAGCGAGTGCAAAGATAATTTTTTTATACAGTTCTAGCAAGTAATAAATTGAAATTTGAAAAAAAATTTAAATTAAAGAAACCCTTTGTAATTTTATATTTAACTTTAAGTTTTAAAATAAATAACCTACTGGGTCAATACTATTTGCCTAATGCATTCTATATCAAATTATAAACATAATTTTTTACTCCTAGCATTAGTTTTTTTCATTTTTTTATCTGCAACAGCACAATCAGATAGTGTAGAATTATTTCATCGTAAAATTTCAGAATTAGTCGATCGCCCTGATTTTTCTGAGAATGACTTTGAATATATAGATCATTTAAATCAACTTTCTTATTACCAAAGACTACTTCAGCAAGATTCAATGTTGATCAATACAGAGAAAGCTCTTGAACTTAGCCAGAAGAACAATTATAAACAAGGAGAACTTGAGGCACTGGTCAATCTTGCAACAGTATATTTATATACTGGGGATACTGACAAATCAATTCAATTATCTTTAGAAGCTTCAAAAGACCCTGAATTAAATAAATATCCAAAAACACAAATGAAAGTTCATAATATTCTTGGACAAGGATATTATTTTAAAAACGACTACCCATCAACTTACACTCATTTTGTACATACACTTAAAATTGCAGAAAAAAATAACGACAAATTTTACTTGTTCAGAATGAACATGAATTTAGGTACTATTTTTAGTAGGTTGGTAGATCATGAAGAAGCATTAGAATATTATGCTATTGCCTTTAAACTTAGTAAAGAATTAAATGACCCTACCAAAGAGGCTATGATGTTAAGCAATATGGCATTTTTGAATTTAGAGCTAGGCAATTTAGATGAAGCCAAAATTGAATTAGATAAAACTTTATCTCTTTTTGAAAAGAACAAACAAACCACTTGGCATGCATTTACTTATTCTACTTTAGGATCATATTACCTTAAAATTAAAGATTACGAAAATGCATTGATAAACTATCAAAAGTCATTTGATATGCATAAGAGTTTTAATGATATCAAAACGAAAGCCGATGTTACTTATGGATTATCAAGATGCTATTTGAAACTCAATAATTTAAAAAACGCCGAGTTTTACGCCAAAGAGAGCGTAGCACTATGTTTAGATTCAAATCACGACAAAGGTCTTGAAAAAGCATACAGAACCTTGTATGAAATATTTAGAAAACATAATAATATTAGAGAATCTTTAAAATATCTAGAACTAACCGAAAAAATTTCCAACGATAATAATAAGAAAAAAAATAGGCAAAATTTAATGATGCTTAGTGCAAAATTAAAATTTCAAAAAGAAGCAGAAAATTTAAATGCCAAAAACGAATTAGAACTAAGCGAGCAAAGAAAATATGTAAAATGGTCCCTACTTGGGCTCTTTGTTTTACTGATCATAGTATTTATAATATTAAGAGCCAATAACCGCGAAAAGGTTTTAAATAAAAAACTAGCGAACCAAGCTGAAATATTAAATAAGAATCAACACAAACTTACTCAGATAAATGCAAATCAAGATCGCTTGTTCTCCATAGTTGGTCATGATTTAAGAGGACCTATAATCTCATTAAACGAAATTTTAACGCTATACTTAGAAGATGATGAAGGTAAAAAGTATTTTGAAAAGTTTGCACCGCAATTAAAAGAAGATTTAGAACAAGTACAATTTACCATGGACAATCTTTTACATTGGGGTAAAACGCAAATGCAAGGATCTTCAATTACCGTTACCAGCATTGCCGTAAAAGATGAATTAGAAACTATTTTACAGTTGTACAGAAATGAAATCAATAAAAAATCTATTGTTATAAACAATCAAGTTTCTGATAATGTACAGGTTTCTGCAGACTTACAACAATTCAATATTATATTTAGAAACCTAATCAACAATGCTATAAAATTTACCCCAAATCAAGGTGTAGTTTCTATTTCGACAGAAAAAAAGGATGAAAATCTGGTAATTAAAGTTTCAGATACCGGTGTGGGTATGTCAGAAACCGATATCGCCAAAATTTTTAGTAACACAGAAAATTTTAGTAATTATGGTACTAACTCAGAAAAAGGAACCGGTTTAGGTTTAAGATTGGTAAGAGCCATGGTCATTAAAAATGGAGGTAAAATCAAAGTAGAAAGCAAACCGGACAAGGGAAGTCAATTCATAATTGAACTGCCAATTGACAACAAATAAAAAAGTAAGTTAATTCGTATTTATATATTTCTAAATCACTTATTATCACCATTTAAATCATCCATTATTATTACATCCTTATCGTTAATATTTTACTTGTAAAAAGTAAAAACATCGACAAACTACACGTTAGAAACGATAAAACACACAAGAAATAGCATTTCACAACATTTATTACATCAAACTATCTTTCTGCTATACTTTTAGACTCGCACAATAAGCAGTCTACATGAAATTTAAAATTTTCAAACAATCTTTACGCAAAAACCTAATATTAGGTTGTGCGTTTATATGCTTATTGTTTAATCCGAAATCTAATATCGCACAAACTCAAGATTCTAGTCGTACAACACTTTTGAGCGAAATTAAAAACATAAAAAAATCTAACAATTTCGACTCTAAAGACACGCTGTACATTAATAACTTGCTCTATTTAGCTGATCAATATCGTTTTCACAACTTAGATAGTTTAATGATTCTTAGTCAAGAGAGTCTAGAACTGAGCAAAAAAGCTTCGTTTATTAATGGAGAAATAGATTCTTACCATGCCTTAGCTGGTTATTACTCAGATAAAGGAATGATAGATTTGGCCATAACTAATTATACCAAAGCCTACAAACTTGCAGACAAGCATGAAAAGCCATTTTTAAAAGCAAAATCATTAAGCGATCTAGCCAAAGAATATGGTTACAAAGGTGAATATTCTAAAGCATTGAAATGGTATTTGGCTACCATTGAGATTGCAGAAAAACATGATTATAAAAACATAATCTCTATAGTAAACGATAACATAGCACATCTATATCTAGAACAAAAAGATTATGAACAAGCAATGGTATTTTTACAGCGATCTAAAAATATTCATGAAGAAATAGGCAACCCAATTTTTTTAGCGGAAACCCTTAGTAACATAGCATCTACCTATGCCGATATGAATAAGCTGGATTATGCCATGTATAACGTTAATATAAGTATAGCAACTTTTGAAAAAGAGAAAATATTAGAATGGCTAGCTTACTGTTATGAAATTAAAGGAAAAATCTACCTTAAAAAAAACAAAAACAATTGGGCACTGTATTGGTATAAACAAAGTGAATTATTGCACCAAGAAATTGAAGATGACCGCGGTAAAATTGACCTTCTGAACGGAATGACAGAGGCTTATCTAAATATCGAGAAAGATAGCTTAGCAGAAATTTATGCTTTTGAAGCGTTCAACCTTTCCAAAAAAATAGGTCTAAGATTTGGTATAAAAAATAGTGCGCACAATTTGTCGAAGATTTTCAAAAATAAAAATGATTTTGAAAAATCTTTATGGTACCATGAAATCTATCAAACCACATACGAATCTCTTTCAGCTATTAGTAACGAAAAAGCATTGAACATGCTTAAAACTAGAGTTGCATACGACCAACAAAAGCAGAAATTGATTATTGAAAATGAAAAAGCCCTGGCACAGCAAAAAATATATATTTATGTATTTGTAATTTTACTATTGATATTTATAATTATAACGTTCATCGTATATAGAAATGAGCAAGAACAGAAAAAATTAAATTTAGAGCTCAGAAGCAAAAAAACGGCACTAGAAGAAAAACAGGCTTATTTAAATGAATTAAACCAAACCAAGAATAAACTATTCTCAATAATCGGTCATGACTTAAGAGGTCCGATCGGGGCATTTCAAGGTCTTCTAAAATTATTTAAAGAAGGAGAGATGACGCAAGATGAATTCTTGAATTTCGTACCTAAATTAAAAGTTGACATCGATACGATATCATTTACCCTTAACAATCTGTTATCATGGGGACAAACACAGTTAAATGGCTCAATAACGAAACATGCGGTTACAAATTTAGATTGTATAGTAGAAGAAAATATAGCCTTATTATCTGAAATTGCCGAATCAAAATCAATTTCATTGATTAACAGAATCGAACCTAATTGTCAAATTTGGTCAGATCCCAACCAAATAGATATTATTATTAGAAATCTTTTGAGCAATGCTCTAAAGTTTACACCAAATAATGGAACAATCATTATCGGCGCCATACAAAAAATCAAAACGTGTGAGGTATATGTAAAAGATAATGGTATGGGCATGTCAGAAGATATTATTGGCAAACTATTTGAAAAAGACTCTAACCACACCACCTACGGCACAAATAATGAAAAAGGTACCGGTTTGGGTCTGTCACTTTGCAAAGAAATGGTGGAGAAAAACAATGGTAAGATATGGGTTCATAGCGCTATAGGCAAAGGCTCTAGTTTTTACTTTACCATACCGAGAATACAAAAAAGATACAAGGAATCCGCTTAAATCAAATCATCCAAAGAATTTACGGCAACCATTCGCTCTACCGTAAAACCCTCTGCATAATCTACTCCAACAAGTCTACCTAAATCCTTAGCCCTATAGTGTACACTCTCTATAAAGGTTTTACTACTTATAGGCGTTTCCGGTTCATTACTATTAGGATCATGAAATTGAGAACGATATGCTAAAATAGCATCAGTCTTAGCGTCTATATAATTACTGATATCAACCACAAAATCAGGAATACTATTTTTCCATTGAATATAATGATATACCAATTTTGGTCTCCATTCTTGTTGGTGCTCCCCTCCTATTTGGGTTTCAATACGTCTTAAACCACTTAAAAAACATGCATCACTGACCAATTTACTTCCCTTACCATGATCTATATGTCTGTCATCAACAGCATTGCACAAAACCTTTTCTGGGCGGTATTTTCTGATCATTTTAATAATTTCTAATTGATGAGACTCATCATTTATAAAAAAACCATCTCTGAACCTTAAATTCTCTCGAACGGCAACACCCAAAATTTTCGCGGCCGCGGCAGCTTCTTGATCACGTATTTCGGCAGAACCTCTTGTACCTAACTCACCACGCGTTAAATCAACGATACCTACTTTTTTACCTAAAGCTATTTCTTTGGCTATCGTACCACCTGCCCCTAATTCTGCATCGTCAGGATGCGCTCCAAATACTAAAATATCCAACTTCATTATATGCTATTTGTAATTTATACCTACTATTTTATTTGTGCAATAGCCTGTAAAATATCTTCCTTTAGATCTTCTACTTCTTCAATACCGACAGAGAAACGGATTAATCCGTCAGCAATACCTTGCTCAGCCCTAACTTCTGCACTCATTAAGGCGTGCGATGTTTGGGTAGGTGAGATAAAAGTGCTCTCAACACCTGCAAGACTCATAGATGGTTTTATTAAATTCAAAGCTTTTGAGAACTTAGAAGAATTTAAATTTTCTTTCAATTCAAAAGACAACATACCACCAAAACCTTTCATTTGTTTTTTTGCTAACATATGTTCGGGGTGAGCTTCTAAACCGGGGTAGTATACTTTTTCAATATCAGGCAAATCGTCTAGAAAATGAGCCATTGCCATAGCATTTTCATTCTGAGCTCTTACACGAATAACCATGGTCTTCATACTTCTTTCCAATAACCACACTGTATAATCACTTAAGCTACCACCAAAATTTTTAGCTAAATGAAATATGCGCTCCATATTTTCAGTAGTCGAAGCAACAGCACCTGCACAAATATCAGAATGACCGCCCATATATTTTGTAGCACTATGGATAACTACATCGATACCAAAATCTATAGGGTTTTGATTGACAGGACTAGCGAATGTATTATCTATTAAAGTTATTATTTCGTGCTTTTTTGCTATCGTAGCAACAGCTTCTAAATCTGTAATTGTTAGTAAAGGATTAGATGGCGTTTCTATATAAATAACTTTTGTATTCTCTTTAATCTGGGCTTCAAAAGCTTCGGCACTCCAACCTTCGGTAAATGAATATTCTATTCCGTATTTAGAAAACTCTTCGTTAACCAAGTTATAAGTGCCTCCATAAAGCGTTTGTTGTAGAACCACATGATCTCCTGAGTTCAAAAAAGCTAACATTGCCGTACTTACAGCTGCCATTCCGCTACCGAAAATAAGAGCCGATTCCGCATGCTCTAAAGCCGCTACTTTTTTACAAAGACCTTCTTGGTTAGGTGTATTAAAATATCTTGGGTAACGCTTTATATCGACATCTTCATAGGCATAAGATGTACTCATATATAAAGGAGATACTGCTCCTTTGTGTTGTTTATCCTCTAATTCACCCACGTGGGTACATATGGTATTTAAGCCTTTTTTATTCGAATTCATGTGCAATTAATTATAGAAAATAAAGGTAAGGAATTAGAATGAAAATGAATCTTATTCTACTTTACAGATACTCTTATTTTAAAATCTCTATTTGTGTCTTTTAATTAGCCTGAACCTTTCAAAAAAAATCGATTTCACGAATACCTCAATAAATAAATAGATGAATTAGGAAATATCGAATACTTCATAAATTTACCAACAAACATAGAAATTTTTCATTTTTAGTTGATAGATTTATAATACAAACTTACTAGGACTCGAACTAACAGATATTCTAAACATGAAAAAAGTATTCTATACAGCACTTCTTATAATATTCATAATTGCATGTAAAAATCAGAAACCCGTTGCCCAAGGTTATCAAGGTCAGGGTAAAAGCGCCGTAGTATCTACATTATCCAAACCTGTTCAAAAACAATGGAAAGGCATTTGGACGTTTGACAATGAAATTACATTTTTTAGCAATGATTTTGAAAGCGGACGACTGAACGGAATAACAGCTGACGGAAACAATCATTATACAGCCTTAATAACCGCTGAAAATACTCCGGTAAACGTAAGTCCGTGGTATGCATTTAAAGTTTGGTCAAAAACGCCAAAAACCATCACCATTAAAATGACTTACCAAGACTCTAGAAGTAGGTATTACCCTAAAATAAGTACTGATGGTGAGAATTTTACTCCGTTAGATAGTACCAATTTCACAGGTATAAATAAAGGAACGGGTGATTTCGGTATTAAGGCAGTACCAGAGATTGCAGAAATAAAAATAGATATTAGCGAAAAGCCTATATTCATTACCGCCCAAGAACTTTACGGTTCTACACGAGTAAAAAAGTGGATAGATTCTTTAGCTACCAAACCTTTTATAGCTACCTATGAAATTGGAAAAAGTAGAGAGCAAAGAGCCATGAACTTGATGGAAATCAGCGACGGAGAACACAAAAAAGCTATTATGGTTATTTCTAGGCAACACCCTCCAGAAGTTACCGGATTTCTAGCAATGAAATCATTTGTTGAAACTTTAAGCGGAGACTCGCCAAAAGCTCAAAAATTTAGAGAAAACTATGATTTATTTGTTGTGCCATTAATGAATCCTGATGGTGTAGATAACGGTCATTGGCGCCATAATACAGGCGGAATAGATTTAAACAGAGATTGGCAAGATTTCAATCAACCAGAAACAAGAAGTGTTAGAGACTTTTTAGTAAAAAAAGAATCTGAAGGTTATGAATTTGTCTTTGGTGCGGATTTTCACTCTACATGGGACGATATCTACTACCCTATTGACACTACGATTACCGGTGAAAAAGGAAAAATTGTTTTTGACTGGATTAATAATATCACTAATAGACTTCCTCAAAAACTTACAAATGTAAAACCTTCTACAGCTATTAAACCAACCATGGTATCCCGTAATTACTTTTATGTAAATCACGGTATGCCTGCCATTGTCTTTGAGTTGGGTGATAATACCCCTAGAGATTTCTTAAAAGAAAAAGGCAAGGTAGCAGCTGAAGAACTTATGGATTTACTTGATAGTCAAAACTAAATTTTCACAAACTACTAGAAATAAAATAGCCTCATGGAATTTCCATGAGGCTTTCTTATTACATATCTTTTTTACTTGCTATAATTAACTTTATATCTCCAATAACTAATTCCGCCTAAAATCAGCACTCCAGCAACCAAATAGTATATAAATGTTGGTGTAATTACCTGTGCTCCACTTGCGTAACTATGCAGACCCACTAGGTAAAAGTTAACTCCAAAATAGGTCATCATAATACTACCAAAGGCAACAACGCTCATAAAGTTAAATGTCCATTTACCTCTTAAGCCTGGCACTAGTCGTGTGTGAATTACAAAAGCATAAATCATAATGGAAATCAATGCCCAGGTCTCTTTTGGATCCCAGCCCCAATAACGACCCCAACTTTCATTTGCCCATTGACCGCCTAAGAAGTTACCTATGGTAAGCATGACAAGCCCTGTAGTCAATGCCAATTCATTGATTATGGTCAATTCTTTTATATTGATTGCCATTCGCTTTTTATTCTTTTCAGTAGTCAGTACCATTAAAATCAATGATACCAAACCTAATATCATACCAACTGTCAAAGGACCGTAACTACCTACGATAACGGCAACGTGTATCATTAACCAATAACTATCTAAAACGGGAACTAGATTTCCTATTGATGGATCAACCCAACTTTGGTGTGCTATCCATAAAAGCATAGATGTCACAAAAGCAGAGGCAGCAAATGTCATATCACTTTTTCGACCAAGAGCCCAACCAATACCCATAGTAGCCCAAGCAACATATAAAATACTTTCATAGGCATCACTCCAAGGGGCATGACCAGAGATATACCAACGCATCACCAAACCGGCAGTATGCCACAAGAATAATAGCATAATAGTCCCTTTAAAGAAATATATGGCCACGCGCCAAATAGAACGATCTTTAAATATTTGAAAGACTAAGGTGAAAAACATCAACAAACCAACTAGCGCATAAAACCGATATAACCTATTGAAAATGTTAAGTTTATTATAGATTACCTCAAGATCTACTTTCTGCTGAGAAGGCAGTACTTCGCTACCATGGTTAAGCTGATTTTGATGAAATGCAGCCAATAGTTTATCTGCAGAAGCATAATCTCCGCTTTGTTGTGCTTTACCTAAGGTCATTAAATAATACGGCATTGCATTTTTTACAAAATTAGAATACAGCGAATCTCTTATTTCATACTGACCCCCTCTATACTCAACAGCGGAAATCCATTTATTATTCTCATCATCTAATAATGGAAATATCTTAACGATATCTTGACCTAAAGCCTGATTCAGCAGACCTAATCTCATATTTGCATCTTTATAATCCTGCTGAAATTTATTTGGGTTATTGGTAGCCGTTGCTTCTCTTAAAAAAGGCTCTAATTTATATTGCCCTTTTTTATCAAAGAAATCAGTAGCCTTTACATATTCTTGACCAGACGGAATACCAATAATTTTTCTAATACTATCATTCTGAGATTTTTTATCCAGGGCAATGAACTCAGTATTATACCAAACCGCAGGATTCATCATCATAGAAAGTAAAATCTGATCAGATGTATAACCCAAATAAGTATCTTTTAAGCTTAGCTTACGAAGTAGTTCTGATGAAAATGTGTTAATAGGCTTCATACGACCACCTTCATCTTGTATAACCAGCTTACCAAATTTATCGGCATGCTCTTTACTTACCATACTAGCTTCAAGTAAAGAATCTATTTGTACTTTACTTGGTGCTTGTTGATGTCCTTCCTCTGGTGTATGTTGTTCTTGTGCAAAAGAAGAAAACGAGAATGCCATTAAAACAGCTATTACCCCAAACATTTTTTTCTTTTTGACTTTTAATGTATCCAAAGAATCCGCTAAATCTTTAAAACGGGTTTTACCGAAAAACATAATCCCCATTAACCCTATGTATAAAAGAAAGTAACCAATGTAAGTTATCCATGTTCCCCAAAAATCATGATTTACAGATAAGGTTGTTCCTTTTTCATCGGGGTCAAAACCTGATTGAAAAAAACGATATCCTTGGTGATCCAAAACATGGTTCATAAAAATATCATAGTCAAAAGGTCTTTCATCTTCAATAGTTACTCTACTCATAAATGAAGCATACCCTTTGTCGGTGCCAGGATACTTTTCTGCGATAAAGTCGTTCAACTTTATTCCAAAAGGCAACTCATAGACTTTTGAACCATATCTAATTGAAAAATTGAGTCCGCCTACATTTACCTTATCACTAAAATCTGAAGGACCTTTGCTACCAAGTAGCTTAACTTGTTTTGTTTCACCGTTAGCGGTAACATCAAAGACAATCGCATCTTGATCCATTTTGGTTTTCTCTGCAGTAGGAATTTCAACAATACCATAAGAACCCTGTGTAACAGAATCAGGAATTACGAATTGCATACCAGCAGTATTATATAATGAACGCAACTGCAATGGCTGCAGACTGTCTTTCACTAACAGCCCTTGAAATTGGTCTGCCATACGCATAAAATTTCCTTCAAAAGGAGCTTTAATTTGGTACACCGAATCTGTGGTCATAATATTGATGGCGCCATCTGTATTATTATTCAGTGCAAAAAGTACATTATGTATACTGGCTACCTTACCATCTTCCAGATAGTGATCATGGCGTTCACCGTCACCTGCTTCAACAATCTTTAGAAATTTTGTTCCATTTTCATCTGGCAACAAACCTTGCTTGGCTCCTTTTATAAAATCGACGTAAGAAATCTCAAAATCTTGACCATTGAAGTCCGCACTCCAAGGCAAATTAGACTTTATAGCTTCCGGAGTAACAATTAAATCATCCTCTAAAATCTTTCTTCGTGCTTCACCTTCAATTTCACCATCAACATAAACTGTTAGATACGTTTTATCAGAATAGAATACTTTTTCCGTATTCCCTTCACGTATTGGCATCATACCTTCAAAACTGATATAACGCGTTACAAAAGCTCCAATTATAATCATCACCCAAGATAAATGCAGCACCAAAACCGGCCATTTCTCTAATCTCAGTAGACGGTACCTAGAGATATTACCAATAAAGTTGATTACAAAGAATACCATGATTACTTCAAACCACCATGCATTATAAATCCAAATTCGTGCAGTTTCTGTACTGTACCAACTTTCAATAAAAGTACCGAAAGCCATTGCTGTGGCAAAAACGATAAATAGGATGGACATTAAACGTGTAGAGAAGAATATTTTTTTGAACATTTCCGTCATGGAAGATAGGAGTTGATTTTCAAGATGCAAAAATAAGGCCTTTTCCCCATTTTCGAATACCTTTTATCTCTTTTAAACTTCATATAAACTGTTAATTTAAATACAAAAAGACTTCTATAAACTTTGTACTTTTGCAGTATGATATCAGTAGTTATAGTAGGTTCTGGTAATGTAGCACAAAATCTGTTTCATGCATTCCAAAAGTCTGCAAATGTTACCGTAAAACAGGTAATAGGCAGAAATAGAGCACACTTGGCATTTGTACATGACAATGCACTTATTAGTACTGAATTTGCTGGTGATATAAGCGCAGATATTTACTTACTAGCCATTTCTGACGATGCTATAAGTACCGTTGGCGAAAATTTTAAAAATGTAGAAGGCATTTTGGTCCATACCTCTGGCGCAACACCGCTTAACGCAATTAAATCTGCAAAGCGACCAGGGATCTTTTATCCATTACAAACCTTTACAAAAGGGAAAATCATTTCATTTGATGATATTCCTATTTGCATAGAAGCGACTAATAATAAAGATCTCGAAATATTAACAGCACTAGGAAAACAACTTAGTGAAAACGTAGTTAAAATAGATTCTGAGCAGCGAAAAACGCTACATGTGGCTGCGGTATTCGTAAATAATTTTACCAATTACATGTATACCCTGGGTTCTGATATTTGTGCAGAGCATGACTTAGATTTCTCATTACTAAAACCCCTTATTAAAGAAACGGCTGCAAAATTAGATACATTAACAACCATGCAGGCACAAACAGGACCGGCAAAACGCGGAGACCAAAAAACATTACATAATCATTTACAAATCATAAAAGACAAACACCAAAGGGAACTTTACACCCTTTTAAGCAACGCAATAAAAGAAAAACATGGAAAAGAGTTATAAAGAGTATTTAAAAGATATTACCACATTTATTTTTGATGTAGATGGAGTTTTTACTGATGGAAGTCTTTTAGTTACCAGCGAAGGAGAGTTGTTACGTAAAATGAACGTAAAGGATGGTTATGCCTTAAAAGTTGCGCTAAAGAAAGGTTACAATGTATGTATTATTACAGGAGGAACAAATGAAGGTGTTCGTATAAGACTAAAAGGACTAGGGGTTACCGATATTTACATGGGTGCACATTACAAAATGGATGCCTTAGAGGAATATATGGGTCTGAACCATTTAGAACCCGAAAATATATTATATATGGGTGATGACATACCAGACATTCCACCAATGCAAACGGTTGCTTTAGCGACTTGTCCGCAGAACGCGGTTGCAGAGGTTAAAAGTGTAAGTCAATACATTTCGCATAAAAATGGCGGTCATGGCTGTGTACGTGATGTCATTGAACAGGTTTTAAAAGTAAGAGGAGATTGGACCAGCCATTTTAGTGCTGCAAACGATTAATATATGTTGAAGAATAAACTTAAAGAACATCACTTAATCTTAGCATCTGGCTCACCAAGAAGACATCAGTTTTTTAAGGAAATGGAGCTTGATTTTGAGGTGAGAATCAAATCAGTAGATGAAGTTTATCCTGCTGAATTAAAAGGAGCTGAAATATCCGACTATCTAGCAAAATTAAAAGCAGAGGTATTTTTGCCCGAATTACAACCTAAAGATATTCTAATTACCTCAGATACGGTTGTTTGGCATAATAATGAATCTTTGGCCAAAGCAGAAGATAGCAAGGAAGCTGAAGAAATGCTAAAAAAACTATCTGGAGATTGGCATCAGGTCATTTCTTCTGTATGTTTTACCAAAATTGAACGACAGATAGTTCAACATTCAATAACAGAGGTCAAGTTCAAGAATTTATCAAAAGATGAAATTCAGCACTATATAAATACTTATAAGCCATACGATAAAGCCGGTGGATACGGCATTCAAGAATGGATCGGCTTAATTGGCATCGAAAAAATAAAAGGCTCATACACAAATGTTGTTGGCTTGCCAACACAAATAGTTTATGAAACCTTATCACTTTTGGTAACATAGTATAATCTAAATGATAACAAATATGAAACTATTAAAACTAAACAAGGCAGTTTACAGCTTTTTCGTATTGGCAATTCTATTTACTAGCTGTAAAGAAAAAAACAAAATTAATGGCGATACATTAGCTGTGTTATCTACAGAAATAAAA
Source organism: Maribacter sp. R86514 (assembly GCF_044597005.1). Classification (NCBI taxonomy): domain Bacteria; kingdom Pseudomonadati; phylum Bacteroidota; class Flavobacteriia; order Flavobacteriales; family Flavobacteriaceae; genus Maribacter; species Maribacter sp. R86514. The sequence goes on from NZ_CP138999.1 coordinate 1,265,049, forward strand.
AAGGAAGCTCCTAAAAAAGAGCTTTCGCAAGAATTTAAAGATTATTGGTATAACGGTACGGCAGAAATCACTTCCTACCATTTAGAACAAGCTAGATATGGCGAGATGAGAAAAGGCAGTGCTGTATTAATTTATGTGACCGAACCATTTTTACCAGATGCTCAAGTAAAGGCAGATAACAGTAGCAAAAGCAATATTCCTGTTTTAAAACTAAATACCACCAAAAACTATATTACGGGTATTTACCCCTACTCTATAATGACCAGTAGCTTCTACCCTGTGCATGATAATCAACATGCGCTTAAAGTATCTTTTTCCGCACAAGAATGGTGTGGTCATGTATACGCACAATTGAACAATAAAGACGATTTTGAAATAATGAGTCATTCTTATTTTGAATCTGAAGGTGACAAAGATTATCAAATAGAAAAAGCTATTCTTGAAAATGAAGTTTGGAACAAAATCAGGGTAAAACCAGAAAATTTGCCTATCGGTGAAATTAAAATGATTCCTTCTTTGGAGTTTACCAGAACAACCCATAAAGAACTCAAGGCTTACAAGGCAATAACTTCGCTGAGCGAGGTTGATGGTATGAACACATATGAAATCAGCTATCCTGGATTAGAACGTACCTTAAAAATCAATTTTGAAAGCAAGTTTCCGTACTTAATAGAAAGCTGGACAGATACTTTTTTTGATGGGTATGGACAAAATAAAAAAGTTTTAACTTCTAAAGGGACAAGAATTAACAGGATTACAACACCCTATTGGCAACAGAAATCGAATAAGGATTTATATTTGCGTGATAGTTTAGGGTTATAGCGTATGAAAGAGTTTGTTGCTGAACATTATAATGAGCTAATCTACAGTCTCATTATTTTAATTGTGATCGTTGTTTTAAAATTTCTTTTTACCACAGCTGTTAGAAAGGTAAGTAAGATAAGTGATTTTAATCCGGTTAGGACCAACCTGATCATTAAGTTCATCAACATTGCTTTGACCATAATCGCTATAGTGGCACTTACTTTGGTATGGAGTGTAAATTACCAAGATCTAGGGGTTATGCTATCTTCTGTGTTTGCGGTAATAGGTGTTGCCCTATTTGCTCAATGGTCTATTTTAAGCAACATTACAGCCGGTGTTATTCTTTTCTTCTCATTTCCTTTTAAAATAGGAAACACCATCAGAATTTTAGATAAAGAACTACTTGACCCTAACAATTCAGATTTAGATCAATTTGTAATTGAAGATATTAAGGCATTTCATCTACACTTAAGAAGAAGCAATGGAGAAATTTTAACCTATCCTAATAATTTGGTTCTCCAGAAAGGTGTCATTTTAATATCTACGTATCAACAAGGAGAATTTATCAGTGTTGAAGAACAAGAGGAACAAATCATATGATTTTGTTAAAGAAGTCGTAAAAGCAAGTAAGCGTAGTACCGAATCTTATTATATTTGGAATTACTACCAAAACCAACTTAAAATGCGATATCTATTAGGGTTGTTAGCCTGTAGTCTTTTTACACTCAGCACCCTCAATGCCCAAACGCCAGAGATTAGCTCGTCCACAGACATTTACCACTCCATTGAAAAGCTTAATTTTCTAGGCACTGCACTATATATAGCCGCACACCCAGATGATGAAAATACGCGTTTAATCGCCTATTTGGCAAATAATGTTAAAGCAAGAACGGGTTACTTATCTCTTACAAGAGGTGATGGTGGGCAAAATCTAATTGGTCCGGAATTACGCGAACTTTTAGGTGTATTGCGCACGCAAGAATTACTTGCAGCAAGAAGGGTTGACGGGGGAGAACAATTTTTTAGTCGCGCCAATGACTTCGGCTATTCCAAACAACCAGATGAGACCCTAGAAATTTGGGACAAAGAAGCCATTCTTGGTGATGTGGTTAGAACGATTCGCAAGTTTAAGCCAGATGTGATTATCAACAGGTTTGACCATAGAACTCCCGGCACTACCCATGGTCATCATACTTCTTCGGCAATGTTAAGCTTTGAAGCTTTTGATCTAGCAAATGACGCTAACGCCTACCCAGAACAATTATCAGCAACAAATACTTGGCAACCAAAACGATTGTTTTTTAATACATCGTGGTGGTTTTATGGTAGCCAAGAAAAATTTAAAGCGGCGGATAAAACCAATCTTTTACATATGGATGTAGGCACCTACTACCCTATACTAGGAAAATCTAACAACGAAATTGCCTCATTAGCCAGCAGCCAACATCTATGTCAAGGTTTTGGCAGACTAAGTTCAAGAGGTAGTGAAGATGAATATATAGAATTATTGAAGGGTGATTTAACACAAGACAAATCCGATCTTTTTGATGGCATAGATACAACCTGGTCTAGAATTGATGGTGGTAAGGCAATTGGCGATATCCTTTATGATGTACAAGAAAATTTTAATTTTAAAAATCCTTCTGTTCATATTCCTAAATTATTAGAAGCCTATGAATTATTGCAAAATGTTTCTGATGAACATTGGAAACATTTAAAAACAGTAGAATTAACTACAATTATTTCAGCTATTTCAGGATTACATTTAGAAGCATTTACCAAAATCTCATCTACAAATCCTGGTCAGAATGTCGATGTTCAAATCCAAGCATTGAACAGAAGTGATATCAATATTGAATTAAAATCGGTATTTATCAATAATCAGAATACAAATATTGAGCTGAGTACTTTGAACAATAATAAATTGTTTGAAAAGAAAATTAATTTAAATATTCCGGCTTCAACTGATTTTACCAGTCCGTATTGGTTGATGGAAAAAGGAACTTTAGGCACGTATACTGTTGAGAACAAAGCTTTAATAGGAAAACCGGAAACACCAAGAGCTTTCAATGCTACTTTTAATTTGAACATAAACGGAATATCAATTCCATTCACCAAACCTTTAGTTTACAAATATGCTAAACCCGATAAAGGCGAAATTTATCAACCTTTTGAAGTGGTACCTGAAGCTACCGCAAGCTTTACCGATAAGGTTATGATATTTGCCGATGCATCTCCAAAAAGAATTCCTGTTACTATCAAGGCACATAAAGACAGTATTTCTGGTACAGTTGAATTAAAATACGGCACAGAATGGCAAGTCGATAAAAAATCGCAACCATTCTCGATAAACAAAAAAGGAGATGAACAAACCGTTTATTTTACATTGATTCCACCAGCTACAGAGAACGAAAATAGCATCTCCCCTATTATAAAATTAAACGGTAAAGAAATTACCAAAGAGTTGGTAACCATAGCTTATGATCATGTACCTACACAAACGGTTTTACTACCTTCAGAAAGCAAAGTAGTTCGATTAGACATTCAAAAAGCAGGAGAAAATATAGGCTATATTATGGGTGCCGGTGATGCAGTACCGACAAGTTTAGAGCAGATAGGATACAATGTTCAACTAATAGACCCTACAACGATTACTAAAGAATCCCTAAAAAAATATGATGCTGTAGTTTTAGGAATTAGAGCCTACAATGTAGTAGATGAGCTTAAATTTAAACAACGTTTTATTTTAGATTATGCCAAGAATGGCGGTACGGTAATTGTACAATATAATACCGCAAGTAGATGGGGAGCTCAATTTGAAAATATTGCACCTTATGACCTAGAAATCTCCAGAGATCGTGTTACCAATGAAAATTCTGATGTAAAGATTATTGCGAAAGATAATTCGCTGGTACATTTTCCAAACGAAATTAACGAAAGTGATTTTAATGGCTGGGTTCAAGAAAGAGGATTATACTTTCCGAACAAATGGAGTAAAGAATTTACGCCTATTTTAGAAATGCACGATGAAGGTGAAGAAGCAACAAAAGGCAGCCTATTAATTGCCCCATATGGAAAGGGAAACTATATTTATACCGGACTGAGCTTTTTTAGAGAATTACCAGTGGGCGTACCAGGTGCATATAAACTTTTCTCAAATATGTTATCCGTTGGAAAAGACAAAGTAGAAACGAAAGCCAAAATCAAAGGATGAGTAACGAACGAGATGAAAATAAAACTTGGAAAAAAGAGTACAGCATCGTATTGGTGCTTAATCTCATATATGTTCTTATTTTCTATTACGTAATGACTTCATTCAATTAATATGGAAGGATTAGATTGGATTATTCTTGCCGGCACACTTCTTTTCATCGTAGTATACGGTGTTTGGAAAACAAAAGGAAGCAAAAATGTCAATGACTATGTTCGTGGTGGCAATGATTCTAAATGGTGGACTATTGGTCTATCGGTTATGGCCACTCAAGCCAGTGCAATAACGTTTTTATCCACACCCGGTCAAGCATTTCATGACGGTATGGGCTTTGTTCAATTCTATTTTGGGCTACCGTTGGCCATGATAATCATTTGTATGGTATTTGTTCCGCTTTACCATAAAATGAAGGTATATACCGCCTACGAATTTTTAGAAGGTAGATTTGACCTTAAAACCCGTTCATTAGCTGCAGTTCTATTTTTGATTCAAAGAGGGCTAGCGGCAGGGATTACTATTTTTGCACCTTCTATCATTTTATCCGCGGTATTAGGATGGGATTTACGCACACTAAATATCATACTGGGAACCTTAGTAATCATTTACACCGTATCTGGTGGAACCAAAGCTGTTAGTGTCACTCAAAAACAGCAGATGTTCATTATCATGACAGGTATGTTCATTACCTTTTTCTTTATATTAGGTTACTTACCATCTGATATTACCTTTAGCAAGGCTATGAAAATCGCTGGTGCCAGCAATAAATTAGAAATATTGAATTTTGATCTGGATACGTCTAGCAGATATACTTTCTGGAGTGGTATTACGGGCGGACTTTTTCTTTTCTTGGCTTACTTTGGTACAGACCAAAGTCAGGTACAACGATATTTATCCGGTAAATCTGTAAGAGAAAGTCAGTTAGGTCTAATTTTTAATGCCATTCTAAAAATACCAATGCAGTTTTTTATTCTTCTGGTAGGTGTAATGGTATTCGTGTTTTATCAATACAATCCTTCACCATTAAATTTTAATCCGTCTGCTACGAAAGCCGTAATGGAATCTAATTATGCCGAAGATTACAAATTACTGCAAGAAGGGCAAATTGCATTGGAAGCCGAAAAAAGAATTGCGCAAAATAAATTCTCTGCAGCTTTAGAGATTAAAGAATACACCGCTGTAGAAGAAGCTAAAAAGCAGATTATTCGTATAAATCAGAAAGATAGCACCAATCGTATCGCTGCCAAGTCTTTAATAAAACAGGCAAATGATATAGTTGAAACCAATGATAAAGATTATGTCTTTATTCACTTTATACTTCATAATTTACCCACGGGATTAGTTGGATTATTATTAGCGGTAATTTTATCGGCTGCAATGTCATCTACGGCATCTGAACTTAATGCATTAGGTACCATAACCGCGCTAGATTTATATAAAAGAAACAGAAAAACAGAAAACCTGTCTGAAGAACATTATGTCAAAGCGTCTAAGTTCTTTACATTAATTTGGGGTATCGTCGCCATATTAATAGCATGTGTTGCAAACCTATTTGATAATTTAATACAACTCGTTAATATTATTGGTAGTATTTTTTACGGCAATGTTTTAGGTATTTTTCTAATTGCGTTCTTCTTTAAATTCGTAAAAGGTAATGCAGTTTTCTTTGCTGCTGTGGTAACACAAATAATCATTTGTATAATTTATTATTATCTAATTCATATTTATCCTTCAGGTCAAGAAAAATTAGGTTATTTATGGCTAAACTTTTTTGGAGCAGCTTTGGTCATTATTATATCATTTATATTTGAAGCCTTTGACCGTATGTTAAAAAAACCATTGGCAACCAACTAAGATTAATTTTAAGCATTTAATGATACATAAAAAAATAGAGTCATATTTTAAGGAGCATTATACAGATTCACCTACACTGATAAAAGCCCCCGGACGAATTAATTTAATAGGCGAACACACTGATTACAATGAAGGTCTAGTGCTTCCGGCATCTATAGAAAAAGGAATATATTTCGCAATATCAGGCAACGACCAGCATACTATACAGATCGAAACATTTTTGACACAACCAGAAAAAATCACTTTTCAACTAAACGGTGATCATGAAAAATTCGAGTCCTTTTGGGGAAATTACTTTCAAGCAATTATAGAAATACTGGTTGCCAAAGAATACCCATTAAAAGGAATGGATTGTGTTTTTGGCGGAGACATACCAATTGGATCCGGACTCTCGTCTTCTGCCGCTTTATGTTGTGGTTTTATATATGCGATAACAAAAATATCCGGTAAAGAGATTTCTAGAGAAGATATTGCCTTAATAGCACAAGAAGCAGAACATAAAATAGGACTTAATTGTGGATTAATGGATCAATACGCAGTGCTTTTCGGCAAAAAAGGAAATGCTTTCTTTTTAGATTGCAAAGACTTAAGCCATAGTTACATTCCCATTAATTTAGAAGGCTACAGCTGGGTACTGGTAAACAGTAACATAAAACACAATCTAGCCGTAGATTCCGAGTATAATAAGAGACGTGTTTCTTGTGAGAACATTGTAAAACAGGTTCAAAAGTACAAACCAGAAGTAACTTCTTTAAGAGACGTTACCGTTGAAGACTTGGTTACCGTAAAAAGCAACGTTAAAGAAATAGATGTACAACGTGCCAAATATGTCATTGAAGAAAATGACCGCGTTCGTAAAATGATGAAGGTACTAACTGAAGGCGATGCTAATGCCGTAGGTGAAGTTTTAAAAGAAGGTCATTGGGCAATGTCTACACAATACGAAATAACCACTAAAGAATTAGATGCCTTAGTACAAATTGGTGAAAGCCTAAACGGTGTTTTAGGATCTAGAATGATGGGCGGCGGATTTGGTGGTTGTACCATAAACCTTATAAAAACCGATAAGCTTGAAGAGAGTATAAAATCGATTTTAACACAATACAAAGAACAAACTGAGATTGATGCCGAGTATTACCATTTGGCAATTGATGATGGGGTAAAAGTATTTGAATAACAATTTAAAATTAAAGCATAAAAAAAGTCCGTGTTTTAAAACACGGACTTTTAATTTTATAAAATGGATATTTACTTAGAACTCCATTCTTTAATAGAATCATTGTTCATTTTTATGTAATCGGCATTACCAGCTGCAGTAGCACCGGTCAACGATTTTTTTGCAGCTTCGATTGCTCCTTTTTTGTCACCCGCTTTCGCTAATATTAAAGACTGTTGTCTTAGCTGCCAAAATGCTGGCTTTTCTGTCATTGACATTGCTTTGTCCATCCACTCCTTAGCTTTATTGATATCTTTACCTTCACTAGAATAATATACTGCCGCAGCATAATAATCAGCAGCAGATGGTCCGTTTAAGGCCTTATCGATACTACTCATTACAGCAGCATCTGTACCTACAGAGAAAGGAATGGCAACATAGGTATTCTCCCAAATGATACCAATATTAGCTCCATTGCTTTTTACATCATCAAAAGTGATCGTAAAAGTTTCAACAGGCATTTCCATTTTATAGACCGGTACCGATAATTGAGCAACTACCTTACTTTCTTCCCAGTTACTAGGTGTACCACCACCAACAGTATCGGTGTATATGAAAACTTCCCAATTAGAAGCTCCCGGCTTCGTGAAAATTGAGTAAGTACCAGCTTTTACTTCTTTACCTGCAATAGTTACATCTGCATCAAAAGTAATTAAAGTGTATCCGTTTGCTCCTGTTCTCCATAATTTATCAAAAGGAACTAAATTGCCAAATACTTTTCTACCTCTCATTGAAGGTCTAGAATAATCAATGCTTACTTCTGTTAAACCTACAGTCTGCATTATTTTTGCAGCAGGACTAGGTGCAGGTGTATTTATTTGTGCTTCAACTGTTAAGGAAGCTACAATTGCCAATAAAAAGAGTACTACTTTGTTCATGATTGTTTTACTAATTAGTTATTTATAGCAAAACTACTTATAAAGGAGAGGTAGAAATGTTAACAATTTCCTAAATACTAATAAACAGCGAATGAGGTTGAAATTACACCATCTTCTAAAAACAAGGTTAGGTAATAAATAGAAGATTCTAAATGATGAGAAATAATTCCTTTTTTTTCAACGTCTTCGGTATTTTGCCAAACCTCTTTACCAGATACATCATAAATCACCTGACCAAAAACAGTTTTATCCGTGGCAATGGAATAATAATAATGACTAGAATTATTATCTCGATAAATGATTAATTTACCATCTTGATCGGCATGCTCTGTAATTTCAGGTAATACCGGACTTTCAGGGTTTTCTGGAACTTGTGGTGCCTCTGGCGTATCAGGCTCTTCAGGATTTTCAGTTTCTTCTGGGTTTTCAGGGGTTTCCGGCTCTTCTGGTTCTTCCGTCACAACAACGGGAATTTGAAAAGAAAACAAATGCGATGCAGATACAATGGTTGGCGTTTGCCTAGAATAATATTCAGATGAAAAGAAATAACTTTCGGTCCCTGTTTGGGTTATTCCTTCCGCTTGCACAAAATTCAATCCAAGGCTTTGCTGTTCATATCCTTCAAAAACAGAATTAAAATTTAAATTTTCTACCACACCCACAAACGGACTCAATATAGAAGAATAACCAATTACAACTAATCGGTTTGATTCCACATCATAAGTGGCATCGGTTATTAAACCGACATCTTCGATAGCACCAACCCTACTTGCTGTATAAGTTCCTGGAAATTTTGGAAACTCATAGGCCACAGATCCTAACGATTGCCATTGCTTGGTCAATACCACTATACGATCATCAATAACAAAAAATGCTTCTGCATCCCAATCGCTATTACCGTTATTATCAAAATTCTGTTGATCTTCATAAGAAAAGTTAATCGTAGTGGCAGAAACGGTATTAGAATTCAAATACTCTTCTTTCGAAATGACATGAACAGCCAAATTAGTTCTAGAGCCTACATTATTACCAAAATCACCAATGTAGATATATTCATCATCTTGTGAGATAGCCTCCCAATCTACATTTATAATATTAGTCACATTTACTCTTCTCTGTATAGATAGCGTCAATGTATCTAACTCATAAAGTATGGCTTCATTACCAGAATCATTATGGGTAATTAAATGACCGTTGAAATAAATTAATCCAGATGTTTCAAAAACCTCATTAGGCAGTTCACCAACCGTTTCAACATTCTCTTGTGCAGCTAGCGATGCCGTACTTAAGAAAAAAAGAATAAGACCTAATTGTTGGACAAAAATTTTCATTGTTGCAAAATAAGATAGAATAATGTTAATCAACTGTTTTTAAGTGACCTAAATTTAATTTAATCGATAAAGTTAATTTTTAAGGCTATAAAAAAGCATTTTTGATATTGTTTAAGTATTTTTGATTAATGTTAGACATATTCAATCTAACCATTATAATGATGTATTTATGAAACTATATCAATTACATTCTAAACAAGCTCTACCGATTACTAAAGATACAGCATGGAAATTTTTATCTGACCCTGCTAATTTAAAAGTAATCACTCCCGAACATATGGGTTTCAATATATTGGACGGTGCGGATAGAGAAATGTTTCCTGGTCAGATCATACAATATAAAGTTTCCCCTTTCCCAGGATATACTACTAAATGGGTAACCGAAATTACACATGTAGACCAAGGAAATTATTTTGTCGATGAACAAAGGTTCGGACCTTATGCACTTTGGCATCACAAACACTTTATTAAAGAAATCGATGAAGGTGTTTTGATGGAAGATATTATCGATTACAAAATTCCCCTTGGCATATTAGGTCAAATAGCACATCCATTAATTGTCAAAAAACAGCTAATGGAAATATTTAAATTTCGTGAGCAAAAATTAAAAGAACTCTTTGGAGTGGTAGATTCCATTCCAAATCAACTTCAACTAAAATCTTTTTAAATGAAAAATATATTGTTAATAGGTGGCTCGCATGGTATTGGGCTATCGATAGTTAAAGAATTACAAGACACACATCAACTTTTTGTAGCATCTCGTACAGAAGAAGATTTGCAACACGAAAATATAACGCACATCCCTTTTGATGTTACTACAGATATGTTAGATACTTCTGTACTACCAGAAAAACTTGACGGTTTTGTATACTGCCCGGGTAGTATCAATCTGAAACCATTTAAAATGATGTCATTGGACACCATTAAAGATGATATGGAACTTAATTTCATTTCTATGGTAAAAGTGGTGAAGGAGATAATATCAAAAATGGACGAGGGTTCAAGTATGGTCTTTTTTAGTACTATTGCGGTAGGTACCGGTATGCCATTTCACACAAGCGTTTCTGCTGCAAAAGGTGCAATTGAAGGTTTTGCAAAGTCTTTGGCGGCAGAATATGCTCCAAAGGTAAGAGTCAATGTTGTTGCTCCATCTTTGGTAGATACTCCCTTAGCTAAAAGACTTTTAAACAATGATAAAAAACGAGAGATGATGAGTGAGCGCCATCCTTTAAAAAGAGTTGGAAATGCAGATGACATCGCCAATGCAGCGGTTTTTCTCTTAAGTGGTAAAAGTACGTGGATGACCGGACAGGTAATTGGTGTAGATGGAGGATTATCAACTTTAAACATCAATTAAATGTCGAAAAAGGTATCTATATTTTGGTTTAGAAGAGATTTGAGGTTGGATGATAATGTAGGTTTCCTTGAAGCATTAAAAGGAGACAATCCTGTCTTGCCTATTTTCATTTTTGATGAAGAAATTCTTTCCAAATTACCGAAAGACGATGCAAGGCTCACCTTTATACATGAAACATTGCAGCACATGCGCAATCAGCTACAAGAAGAGAATGAAAGCTCTTTAGCAATGTTTCATGGCAAGCCAGTAGACATTTTTAAAAGCTTAGTAAAAGAGTATGACGTTGCGTCTGTTTTTACAAATAGAGACTATGAACCTTACGCTAAAGAACGCGATAAAAAAATATCAGACTTTTTATCTGAAAATGATATTACTTTCAAAAACTTTAAGGATCAAGTAATTTTTGAAAAGGATGAAATCGTAAAAGGAGATGGCAACCCATATGTAGTTTATACGCCCTATAAAAATAAATGGCAAGATAAATTTAACGCCGATAAAGACTTAAAGATTCACTACACTAGTCAACATTTATCTAACCTGATTAAAAATTCACGATTACCGAAATTATCACTAGCCGATATTGGTTTTGAAAAATCAAAAATAGAGGTGCCGGAATATGATGTAACCCCTACCCTAATCGATAATTATGAAGACACTCGTAATTTTCCCGCTAAAGAAAACGGAACGTCACGACTAGGTCCACATTTACGATTCGGAACAGTATCTGTACGTAAAATGATGAAAAAGGCAATTGCTGAAGACAACAAGGTTTTTTGGAGCGAATTAATATGGAGAGAATTTTTCATGACTATTCTATATCATTTTCCAAAAACTGTGAATAATGCGTTTAGAGCAAAATATGACCGTATAGAATGGCGTAACAACGAAGAAGAATTTGAAAAATGGAAAAATGGTGAAACAGGCTATCTTTTAGTAGATGCCGGTATGCGTCAACTAAACGAAACCGGATACATGCATAATCGCGTTCGTATGTTAGTAGCTAGTTTTCTATGTAAACACTTACTTATCGATTGGCGATGGGGAGAAACCTATTTTGCTGAAAAACTACTGGATTACGAAATGAGCTCTAATGTTGGTAATTGGCAATGGGCTGCAGGTAGTGGTGTTGATGCTGCACCATATTTTAGAATATTCAACCCTATGACCCAAATAGATAAATTTGACAAAAATAAGGAGTATATTAAAAAATGGATTTCTGAATACGGTACTGATAAGTACCCAGAAAAAATGGTAGATCACAAAATGGCTAGAGAAAGATGCTTAGAAACTTACAAAGAAGCAGTCTCCTAATTAAGATTATCGCAATTATATTCAATAATAGAAAAACCATTAATTTGAATTAGTTTAAAGTTGAGTATCTTTAAAAGAACTAATGAGAACAACTACCTAATCTAATTTTAAAATGAAAAAAACATTTCTACTTGCGCTATGCTTTTGCATTAGCGCATCGGTTTTTGCTCAAAAAATGAGCAAAGACAAAAATCTAATTATTTCTTCTGTTGAAAAACACAAAGAAGAATTGATAAAAATTAGTGATTCTATTTGGGCACTTGCTGAAACTGCTTTTGACGAAACTGAATCTTCAAGAATTTTAGCGGATTATGCCGAGAAAAACGGAATGACCGTAATAAGAGGTGTGGCAGATATACCAACAGCATTTACGGCAACTTACGGGTCTGGAAGTCCTGTAATCAGTATTTTAGGTGAATTCGATGCCTTGCCGGGAATTTCTCAAAAAACATCTCCTGTTAAAGAGCCTTTTAAAGAAGGAGCTGCGGGTCATGGTTGTGGACACAACATGTTCGGTACAGCTAGTTTAGGCTCTGCCATTGCCATAAAAGAACTAATGGATGCTGGAAAAATTAAAGGAACTGTTAAGTTCTTAGGCACACCGGCAGAAGAAAAATATTTTGCAAAAGTATGGATGGTAAAAGCCGGACTTTGGGATGATGTTGATGTCAATGTAAGCTGGCACCCAGGTGCTGGTATCGAAGCCGATGTGCAAAGTGGATTATCACTAATTGATTTTGTGGTTGAGTTTTATGGTCAAGCGGCACATGCCTCAATGGACCCTTGGAATGGTCGTAGTGCGTCTGATGCATTAGAGCTATACACTACAGGTATCAACTATTACAGAGAGCATATTTTACCATCTTCTAGAATTCATTACCATATACAAGATGGCGGCCAGGTTGTAAATGTGGTACCTGATTATGCAAAACTATGGGTTCGTGTAAGAGATCCTAAAAGAACGAAAATGCTACCTACTTACGAGCGTGTAAAAGCTATGGCAGAAGGTGCGGCAATTATGGCGAATGTAGATTATAAAATTTCTTTAGTTTCTGGTATCTACGAAACTTTGGTAAATCGTTCTGGTGGAGAAATCATGCAGAACAATCTAGAATTATTAGGTCCCATTACATATACCGAAGAAGAAACTGTTTTTGGTAAAGCAATTCAAAAAGCTACAGGTAAACCAGAAGTTGGTTTTGACGGCACGGTTCATCCATTAAGAGAAACTCTTGAAAACCCAGGTGGGGGATCAACTGATGTAGGTGATGTTAGTTGGAATGTACCAAACATTAATTTAAGTGTTTCTGTAGCACCAACAGGTACACCTTGGCATTCATGGGCAGTTGTTGCCTGCGGCGGAATGTCGATAGGTCATAAAGGTATGATTCATGCATCTAAAGCTATGGGCATGACCATGCTTGATTTATTTCAAAATCCTAAATTGGTAACTAAGGTAAAAGAAGAATTTAAAACACGTAAAGGTGATGAAGTTTATGAACCAATGATCGATGGTCCACCACCAATAGGTGAGCAATGATTACTATAATAAAGAAGCTATCTTAATAGGTAGCTTCTTTCAATTTCAGGTAACTTGATACTTCAATATTCAATAGAAACAGGGTGCAAATGAACAATGCTACTTATTAATTTTACAATTAACTCTTATGAATGACAAGATTAAGCAAATATTCGAACTAGGTTTTCCTTGGCGAACACAAGACCCATTTTTATTCTGTGCGTACCACTTAGATCAATATCCAAAAGGAGATGGCAAACTTGGACCTGCAGATTCGTTAGATGGAAGGAATTTAGGGAATGATTTTCAATTAAAAGATGGTTATCGCATGTACCATGGCACTAATGTTCCAGGGTTTCCGGCACACCCACATCGTGGATTTGAAACTATTACCATAGCAAATAAGGGGTATTGCGACCATTCAGATTCTTTAGGTGCCGCGGGCCGATTTGGAGAAGGCGATGTACAATGGATGACAGCCGGTAGTGGCGTACAACATTCAGAAATGTTTCCGTTGATTTATACCGATAAAGAAAATACATTAGAGCTTTTTCAAATATGGTTGAATCTACCCGCTAAAAACAAATTTGCAGATCCACATTTTAAAATGCTTTGGCATGAAGATATTCCAGTATTAAAACTAGAGCAATCCACCGTTACGGTTATTGCCGGTAATTTTGGCTCTTTAAATGCTTTGGCACCAGCACCAAATTCATGGGCGGCAGATGCAAATAACGATGTTGCTATATGGAATATTAATGTGCGTACCAATGGAACTATAACACTACCTAAAGCTAATAATAGAACTATAAGAACCGTATATTTTTATGAAGGCGATACTATTAAGGTTTTAGATAAAGAAATACCATCTAACCATGGTATTGAAGTTACACCTAGCGAAGAAATTGAAATTAAGGCTCTAGGCAAACCGGCAAATATTCTTGTATTACAAGGACAACCAATAAACGAACCTGTTGCCAAATACGGACCGTTTGTCATGAACACAGATGAAGAATTAGAAATTGCCATGAACGAATTTAGAACTACCCGATTCGGCGGTTGGCCATGGAGGCATATTGACAATGTTCACGAGAATAATAGAGGAAGGTTTGCTAAATATCCTGACGGAACTTTAATTGAAAAGTAAATGATAGCGACTCTTCGTTTGGTCTGTGATAGTGGTTTGTTGGTCTTAATTTGGATCGTGCAATTAATTATATATCCAAGTTTTGCATTTTACAGTCACAAAAATCTGTTTACATGGCATAAAATATATACCAAAAGAATTGCTCTTGTGGTAATACCGTTAATGGTTACACAATTAATAATAAGTCTTTTACAAGTTTATACAAACCCTAATATATACAGTATATTATATAGCATTATGGTTATAAGCGCGTGGCTATTGACCTTTATTATATTTGTGCCGTTGCACCATAACATTTCTAATGAAATAGAAACAGACTTATCTATTAAAAAATTAAAACTCCATAATTGGTCAAGAACCGTTTTATGGAGTTTAATTTTTATACTTACGATATATAGTACTTTTAAACCCTGGTAATTTTAGCACCAATTGCGCGCAGTCTTTCATCTATATTTTCATAACCACGATCTATCTGTTCAATATTATGAATAGTAGAAGTTCCTTTTGCTGATAACGCCGCAATCAACAATGAAACACCCGCTCTAATATCTGGCGATGTCATTGTTGTCGCTTTTAAAGTAGATTGAAAATCATGACCTATAACTGTTGCTCTATGCGGATCACAAAGAATAACCTTTGCTCCCATATCCAGCAATTTATCTACAAAGAACAAACGACTTTCAAACATTTTTTGATGAATTAAAACCTCACCTCTAGATTGTGTTGCCACAACTAAAATGATACTCAATAAATCAGGAGTCAATCCTGGCCATGGTGCATCTGCTATAGTTAAAATAGAGCCATCTATATAGTTTTGAATCTCGTATCCGTCGGTATGAGCAGGAATGTAGATATCATCACCTTTTCTTTCCAACGTAATACCCAGTTTTTCAAATACGGTTGGTATTTGACCTAAGTCGTTCCAACTAACATCTTTAATAGTCAATTCACTTTTAGTCATTGCTGCCAAACCGATCCAGCTACCTATCTCGATCATATCAGGTAACATACGGTGATCCGTACCACCTAATTTATCAACACCATCAATAACCAAAAGGTTAGAACCAACACCAGATATTTTGGCACCCATTCTATTTAGCATTTTACATAACTGCTGTAAATATGGTTCACATGCCGCGTTGTAAATTGTTGTTTGTCCTTCTGCCAAGACTGCAGCCATAACAATGTTCGCAGTACCGGTTACAGAAGCTTCATCTAACAACATATAAGTACCTTTCAACTTATCAGCCTCAACCCCGTAGAAATATTCTTCGCGGTTGTAACGAAATTTGGCACCTAGTTTAATGAAACCTTCAAAGTGTGTATCTAAACGTCTACGACCTATTTTGTCACCACCAGGTTTAGGTATATACCCTTTTCCAAAACGTGCCAACAACGGTCCAACTAACATAATAGAGCCTCTTAAGCCTCTACCATCTTGTTTAAACTGATCAGACTGCAAATATTCTAAGTTAATGTCATCGGCCTTAAAAGTATAAGAGCCTTTACCTTTCTTTTGAATTTTTACACCAAGATCCTCTAAAAGAGCTATTAGTTTATTTACATCGACAATATCAGGAATATTGTTGATTGTTACTTTTTCATCTGTAAGTAATACTGCGCAAAGTATTTGAAGTGCTTCGTTCTTTGCTCCTTGAGGCGTTATTTCACCAGATAACTGGTGCCCTCCTTCAATTTTGAATGTCCCCATCTAGAGAAGTGGAAATTTAATAGCGTTTTTTACCGCGGTTATTATTTCTTTGATTTTTCTTTCCTGAATTATTGGAACGATGTGATTTTGCTACCCTGTTCTTAAGAAACTGACCGCTATCCGTTAAGCTTTCGCCTTCAGCGGCTAAATCTATACGACCATCACTTAATTCGAATAAATGTTTGAAAATAGCTTTATCATCCACTACATCTTTATTCCAATTCAAGTAGCATTTTTTCATGTGATTGGCAATCGCATATTCTAAACCAGAACGCTTATCACCTTTCTCCCACTCTACGGCAACATCGATCATACGTTTGATGTTGTTTCCATAAAAACGGTATTTTGGAAAATTTTGAGGATACTCTAAAGCATCAGGTCTTTTTCGTAATACCTCTTTTGAAGTAATAGGAAAAGGAGAGTCTACATCCAACTTAAAATCGGACATAATGAACAATTGATCCCATAATTTATGCTGAAAATCAGGCACATCGCGTAAATGGGGTTGTATATTACCCATTACACTTATGATTGCTTGTGCAACTTTATTTCTTTCTTCACGGTCTTCAATTGATATCGCATGGTTCACCATTTTTTGAAAATGACGACCGTACTCTGGTATAATCAAATGCTCACGCTCCGTATTATATTCTAGGTTTTCTACTAATTGCAAATTGAAAATTTTAGCTTAATGTGTTTGAGAAGTATTCTTATAACGATGCCAAATTAAGAAAATTATGGATGAAAAGCTATTTTACAGGGATATTACACCCTCTAATTTACCTACTTCTTTGTATTTTTCTATAACCGCGTCTGGGCTCTTTAAGTTTACTGTTATCGAAACACTGGTATATTTACCATTTTTAGATTTTTTTAAATTAATAACCGCTCCCGTATTATCGAAAATGGTATTTATCTTATCGATTTTATCCGATTCTGTTTCAACAATAAATTTATAAAGATAGTCAGAAGGCCACTTTGATGTTTCTGTTAATTGTTCGTGTAATTTTTTATAAAATTCTTCTGGGTTATTTTCGTCCATCACTAGTATTTTATGCAAAGATAAGTGTAATGTACCAGTTTTTTAATACTAACGATTATTGTACTTTTGCTTTTATAAATTAAGAGTTTGAAAAGCAAGAGAATTGTTGTAACAGGTGGCCCGGGAACAGGCAAAACGGTATTGATATCTTCACTTGAAGAAAATGGATATCATTGTTTTCATGAAGTAATTAGAACAATGACTTTAGATGCCCTGGGCGATGTTGGCTTAGATGATAAATTAGTAAACCCTATTGATTTCGTTGAAGACTCAAAGAGTTTTAATGATGAATTGATCAACGCTCGTTTACAGCACTTCATTAATGGCAAAAACATCGAAAAAGATCATCTGTTCTATGATCGCGGCTTACCGGATGTACTTGCATACATGGACTATTTCGGTCAGTCCGCCGAGCAACATTATACCGATTTATGCCTAGAACACAGGTATGACGAAGTACTGATATTACCACCGTGGAAAGAAATCTATGTTCAAGACAACGAACGAATGGAAAATTTTGAACAAGCCTGTGGAATTCACGAAAAGCTCGAAAAAACGTATATTGACCTTGGTTATACTCCAATAGAAGTTCCTTTTGATACTATTGAAAATCGTATGCAGTTTGTAGTAGATTTTATAAATAAAGCGGGTGATTAATACACCAAAAGAAATTTTATCTAAATATTGGGGTTTTGATAGCTTTAGAGGCTCTCAAGAAGAAATCATCAATGCCATATCTAACGGTCAAGATGTTTTAGGTTTGTTGCCCACAGGAGGCGGTAAATCGCTTTGTTTTCAGGTACCTGCATTAATGAAAGAAGGTATTTGTATCGTTATTTCTCCGTTAATTGCATTAATAGAAAATCAGGTAGACAATCTACAGAAACTAGGTATTAAAGCCATAGGTCTAAAAGGCGGACTCAAATTTGCCGAGGTAGATAAGCTATTGGACAATTGTATTTACGGCAATTATAAATTCTTATATCTATCGCCAGAACGCTTACAGCAAGAATTGGTACAAGAACGTATTAAGGCAATGAACGTTTCTATGTTCGTTATAGATGAGGCGCATTGTATTTCTCAATGGGGTCACGATTTTAGACCAGCTTATTTAAGTTGTTCCATATTGCGAGAACTACACCCCACCCCACCTATGGTTGCTTTAACGGCAACTGCAACAAAAAGAGTTAGTGATGATATCATTAAATCATTGGACCTTACCTATCCTTTTGTTGTTAAAGATTCTTTTTTTAGAAAAAATATAGGATTTGGAGTCCTATTGACCGAAGATAAAAATGGGCGTTTAAAACAATACTGCCAGCAAATTAAACGCAGTGCTATTGTATATGTTAGAAGCAGGAGAAAGGCAGAAGAACTATCTAAATTTCTTGTAAACAATAATTTAAAGGCAACATTCTATCACGGTGGTGTTGATCAGAAAATGAAAACCGAGCGATTAAATCTCTGGTTAGAAGATAAAATTCAGATCATGGTTGCTACAAATGCTTTTGGTATGGGCATAGACAAACCAGATGTTGAATTGGTTGTTCATTATCAAATACCAGATAGTTTAGAGAATTACTTTCAAGAAGCAGGTAGAGGTGGTAGAAACGGAGACTTTGCAAAAGCAATATTACTAACCAATACAACAGATAAGGTTTTAGTAAAAAAGCAATTTATTGAGATCCTACCAGATGTAGCTTATGTAAAAATGATATACAGAAAGTTAAATACATACTTTCAAATAGGATATGGAGAATTTACAGAAGCAAAGTTTCATCTAAATTTCAATGAATTCTGTAGCATTTATAAACTGAACACATTTTTAACCTACAACGCATTACAACTGCTAGATAGAAATTCAGTAGTGTCATTATCTGAAAATTTCTCTAAAAAAATCACTATTAAATTTATTACGGATAAGGATACCTTGTATCGATATATTGACAAAAATTCTAAACTCGCCGACTTCATTAAAGTAGTATTGCGCACCTATGGCGGACTCTTTGAATTCGACACTCAAATAAACACCTATTTACTATCTAAGAAAACATCATTATCAGAATCATTGATACATCAGCATTTTGAGGTGTTAGAAAAGGATGAAATCATTGAATACACGAGTGTGTCAAGTGATTTAGAAATGCTGTTTTTAGTACCACGTGATGATGACCGTACCATAAACATGTTTGCAAAGAACATTGAAGAGCAAAATCAACTCAAAATTGAGAAAGTGACTAAAATGTTAAGCTACATTGAAAATGACACTGTTTGTAGAAGCATTCAATTATTAGATTATTTTGGAGAGATACAAGAAAAAGAATGCGGTATATGCGATGTCTGTATGAATCAAAAAGCAGGTAATACCGATATTGTGCATGCTAAAATTAAAATCATTCAAATTTTAAAAGAGCGCAAGGCAGATTCTCGCGAATTGCAAAATCGCTTGAACATTGCTCAAGAAATACTTATTGCTGGTTTACAAGAACTATTAGAAGAGAATTATATATCATTAAACGCAACGAACGAATACCAACTATTATAATATGAAAGCATTGAGAATTGTATTTATGGGAACGCCAGATTTTGCCATGGGCATTTTAGACAAACTGGTAAAAGAAGAATATAATATAGTTGGCGTTATAACTGCACCAGATAGACCTGCAGGAAGAGGTAGAAAATTAAATGAATCCGCGGTTAAGAAATATGCCGTTGAAAACGACCTTAATATTTTACAACCTACAAATCTAAAGGACCCTGAATTTTTAAGTAGCTTGAAGTCTTTAAATGCCAACCTACAAATAGTAGTTGCTTTTAGAATGCTACCTAAGCTTGTTTGGGATATGCCAGAATACGGTACATTTAATCTACATGCATCTTTATTACCACAATATAGAGGAGCCGCGCCTATTAATTGGGCTATTATAAATGGTGAGACAAAAACTGGAGTGACTACATTCTTTATTGATGAGAAGATCGATACAGGTGCCATTATAATGCAAGATGAAGCCATTATTGATAAAACAGATAATGCAGAAGACTTGCATGACAAGTTAATGCATTTAGGCGCCGCCACCGTTGTAAAAACCGTAGCACGTATTCAAGAAGGAAATTTTGAGACAACAAAACAACCAGATTCAGATGATTTAAAAGATGCCCAAAAACTTTTTAAAGAAACTTGCAAAATAGATTGGAACAAACCTGCAGAAGATATTTACAACTTTATAAGAGGTTTAAGTCCGTACCCGGCCGCATGGACTACGTTAACGAATGGAGAACAATCGTTAACTACCAAAATTTACAAGGCAAATGTAGAAGTCGAAAAACATGAATTACCAACGGGATCTCTGATTTTTAATAAAAAAGAGATGAAAGTTGCCGTGCAAGGTGGGTACCTAAATCTCGATGAAATACAACTTCAAGGCAAGAAAAGGATGTTGGTAAGAGATTTATTGAACGGCCTCAATTTGGAGAAAAATGCAAAAATGGGGTGAGACCCCGTGTTTGTTGGGCTGCGAGAAACGTAAAAAAAAACCTACTTTATCAACAAACACGCTGAGTTATCAACAAAATAGGGGATTTCCGCCCGTTTTACTTGTGTTGCTCATAAATCCATATAAATTTGTTAGTAGGTATAAATTATTTAATCACAATTAATTATCACATTATGAACAAAACAGAATTGATCGATGCAATGGCAGCTGACGCTGGCATCACAAAAGCTGCGGCTAAAAAGTCATTGGAATCTTTCTTGGGAAATGTTGAAA
The DNA here is from genome assembly GCF_044597005.1 of Maribacter sp. R86514. Taxonomy (NCBI): domain Bacteria; kingdom Pseudomonadati; phylum Bacteroidota; class Flavobacteriia; order Flavobacteriales; family Flavobacteriaceae; genus Maribacter; species Maribacter sp. R86514. Next base: position 1,286,194 of record NZ_CP138999.1, read on the forward strand.
ATTCTCTTAAAAAAGGAGATAGAGTTTCTTTAGTAGGTTTCGGTTCTTGGAGCGTATCTAAAAGAAATGCAAGAGAAGGTAGAAATCCATCAACTGGAAAAACTATCCAAATCGCTGCTAAAAATGTAGTAAAGTTCAAAGCAGGTGCTGATTTAGGTAAAGCTGTAAACTAATTTTACACAGATAAATTTATTAAAAGCGCCTTAATTGGCGCTTTTTTTATTTCCATGTTTTTGAGTTTAGACAGATTTGTCTTACTTTAGGTATATAATCATAGTAAATATATGATAGCATTAAAGCCAACCAAAGGAAAATTACTTGTTGCCGAGCCGTCTTTGACAGGAGACGTTTCTTTCAACAGGTCCGTTGTATTGTTAGCAGAACATAGCAATGAAGGTTCTGTTGGTTTTATTCTTAATAAACCTTTGGAATACCAGATAAACGAGCTTGTTACCGAAATTGAAATACCTTTTCAAGTATATAACGGTGGTCCTGTAGAGCAAGACAATCTTTATTTTATACATAAAGTGCCCCACCTAATAGATAATAGCGTAGAAATATCTGATGGTATCTACTGGGGCGGTGATTTTGAAACAACCGTAGAACTAATTAACAGAGAGATTATTTCAGAAGATGATATAAGATTCTTTTTAGGTTACTCTGGCTGGTCTTCTTTACAATTAAATGAGGAGTTGACCTCTAAATCATGGATTGTCGTTGAAAATGAACATGAAAGCAGAATCATACAAAAAGCCGCTAAAGCTATCTGGAAAGAAAACATGATTCAACTGGGCGGCAACTACTTACTTTGGTCTAACGCACCTGAAAACCCTAGTTTAAATTAAACTAAACATTTTTAGTTATAGACATTCTTGCCGCAGCATTTAGCTTACCGATAAGGTTTTTTGCAATTGTGTTGACAAAGTTTTTCTTTCTATATTTTGATACCGAAATAATACCATCAATATTATTTACAATGAACAGTTCGTCTGCTTTTTGCAGTTCAAAAGGCGAAATACTATCTTCCAAAAACTCAAAGTCATTTAATTTAGATACTATCTCAATGAGCTTTTTTCTTAAAATGCTATGTATACAACCATCTGTTATAGGTGCTGTTTTTATTTGATTACCCTTTACAACGAATAAATTACCATTTAGAGCTTCAATAACCTGTTTTCTCTCATTAAGCAACAAACAATCTTGATAATCATTTTCTTTAGCGTAAATAGCCCCTACGACACTCAGTATTTTATTATTGGAATCTAGATTAGAGAGCATAGTGGAGTTCTTATAGAAATCCTTAAAAAGCTCCACTTCGTAATCATCTTGATTTAGAATAAAGAAAGGATCGGTTAATGTTTTACTGGTAATAAAATAAGAAATGGTATTATCAGAAATAGAAAAATCATCTAAGCTATTCCTAAAAACCGTAAATTTTATTTGTTTGGCTTCTTTTAAATCGTTCTCAGAGATACATTTTAGAATTTCTTCTTCCATAAATTCCATTGTAAAATTCATAGGAATTTCCATTCGCAAAATTCTCATGGAAGACATTAACCGTAAATAATGATCTTCTAAAAAAATTATGTCACCGTTTAGAACACGTAATTCTTCAAAAACGGCATCACCAAGCTGTACTCCCCTATTCTTTTCGTTTAAGAATGTAGTGTTATCCTCTAGAAGTTCGCCATTAAAATTGAACATAAAAAAAGCCTTAAAAAATTAAGGCTCAAAGATACTGTAAATAAGGCTATTTTTAGGATGATCCCAACACCTGTTTTAAATCTGACACTTGGTTGGTCCAAAGCATTTTAGACTCATCTATTTCATCATCTTCTGCGAAGTCAGTTATAAACAATGAAACATCTTTCGTTATTTCATCAACAATTATTTTCATTTCAAAAAAGCTATCATCTTCTGCTTCATCCCAAGCAAAACGTACAAACTCATCTGTTTTTCTTTTTAACAACTTAGCTTCTTCTTCAGCTCCGTCCCATATAAATGTAAACTTTTCACCTCTTGAGTTCACGTTATCCGCAAACCACTCTGACAGTCCAGATGGTGTTGCAAGGTATTGATATAACATCTGTGGTGAAGACTGTATTACAAACTCTATTTCAAATTTTATTTTATCGCTCATGTTCATGCTACTTTAATACGGGCAATATATATATTTCTAAATGATAAAAAAATAAATGACCCGTATTATTTTTTTAATCAACTTTTGTTGAAGAACAAATAAATTACCACTATATTTGCAGCCGTTTAAAAATAATACGGCGAGGTAGCTCAGTTGGTTAGAGCGTCGGATTCATAACCCGGAGGTCGGGGGATCGTGCCCCCCTCTCGCTACAGAATAACAGGCACATTACAAACGGTTTAGCTTTCGCTAAATCGTTTTTTATTTACATAAGTGAATAAATATCTATACAATTGGCTTCTATTAACCAACTTCATTTAAAAAACTTAAAAACTAAAGCCTAGCAAGTTGAAAAGATGTCCAAACCGCTATTTAGTAAACAAATAAACTAAGTTAGCTATAGCAACCACAGCAGTTAAAATTCCTAATATTAAATCCATTTTCGAAGCGATAAAATTTAATCTATGTTCAATCTTTTTAGCAATGATCGCATATAAAGTATATAAGGAAAATGAACCTATTGTGGAACCTATGGAGAAATAAAACGCATTGGCTAAACTATACTCAAAATAATTAAATCCTATTAAAAGAGATATAAAAGTAAAATAAAACGGTATTGCCATCATATTTAGTGAAGACATAAAAACACCATAGAAATAAGATTTGGATTTTGGAATTTCTTTAACTGCCGCTTTTTCTTTTGATTTGAAATGAAGTCTAAAAAAATTAATAGATAAGGCAAATAGAATACCAGTTCCTATTTGCTGAATCAACGTAATATACTCTGAATTTTTCATAAGAACGTTTGCCAAATACGCCCCTACATTAGCCTGAAAGAACAACACTGTAGCATAGCCGGCAATAATATAAGTTGCGGCTCGCTTACCGTTTCTTAAGCTATATTTTACTACAGTTAAGTTTAAAAAACTTGGAGTAATACTTCCTAAAGATGCAATAATGAAACCTAATATGATATAAACGAAAATACTCATGAAATTATAATTCTTTGACAAAGAAATACATAAACCTCAGTTCTTGTTAATACATTACAACCTAATTGTAACTCTTAAAAATTATATCAAAAAGAAAAACCAGAGTCTGATATTTATGTTATTTACTAAGTAATGCTCAAGCATCGATAACATGTAAAATATAGAATTAGTTATTCGAATTAGATGGATGGAGTGTACTTACTCTTATCTAATTTTCATTAATGTATACTAAATCGATTGATAAGACTTAGTTCAGCACAAAAGGTGATTTGAATTAAACAGAATTGCAAGTTAATTTATTAGGAATTCTCTTTTTCAATTTGGTCTTTAGCATTTCTCATTTCTTCTTCTGTTGGTTCTGTCAATTCTTGCGATACAGACAAAGATGGTTCAAATGTAAAATTTGTAAAAAAAGGAAAGTGATCCGAACCAATATCTTTACCTACCTGAATATCTTTTACCCTAAATTCGGCAGATGAGAAAACATGGTCTAATGGCCATCGCATAATATAACTTTTGGCATTATAAGTATTATATAGTCCCCTGCCTTTTCTAGAATCTAACAAACCGCTGACTCTTTGAAATAATTTTGTAGTTTCTGACCATGCAACATCATTAAAATCGCCCAAAACAATAACCGGATAATCTGAACTATTTGTCATTAGTGCTATTTTCATCATTTCAGCATCTCGATCGACCGAAGAAGGATTGTGCTGAGGAGTTGGCGGAGCGGGATGTATAGCAAATAATTGAACGGTATCCTTAGATGCTAAAATTAGTTTAGTATGTATCGAAGGTATCGTATCTTCTACAATATATTTCACCTTAGGATCTACTAATTTATACTTTGAATAAAGCAACATTCCATAGGTATTATCCAATGGAACTTCAACCTTATATTTATAGGTTTTGCCAAAACTTTTGTTTAGACTGGTTATCCATTCTTCGTTTGTTTCCGTAAATAAAAGCACATCTGCAGAATTATCTTGAGCATCTTCAACAACTAAATTTTTCTTATCGTTCTTTTGAAGCACATTCGCGGCATAAATTGAAATAGTAGTCTCAGCATCTTCATTGGCATTTAAAATTTCATATTGAGCCAAAGGAGTGTACGTGTATATCTTTTGGACTTGAACAATAATACAGCCGAGTAGAAAAACGATTACGACTTGATCCAACCGATTCTTAATTTCAAACCTAAAAAAATAAGTAAGAAATGCCAGCACCGTAAGAACGGTAAGTTGAAGATGGGGAAAATCAAACACTCTAATCACCCAAGTATCCAAAGGAATGTATGGAAAAATAGTAAGTACAATTGCAATAAGCCCAAATACCCGAAGTATAATTTTTAATATCGACATTTTTTGAATAGTGATTAAAGTTGGTTGTCATCTAGTTGATCACAAGGTATTTGAAATAATTACAAATTATTATTTCAATAAAACAAAATGTTAACCCGTCATCCTTATTTCATAAGATTAAATGTTACTTATTTTATATATAATAAGCTTTTGAAACATAGGTTGCTTTAACTTTTTACAGCTAGAAATTCAAGGTTATACCACCTGATTTTACCACGTAATCGAATAAAATTTTAGTATAAGATGTGAGGTCTAATTGATGATACACAAAAAAACAATTTGTTACGCACCAAAAATATCTACTAGATATAGTTGTACCGAATACAGCAAATGTGTAAAACAATTATAATCTTCTAGTAATTAAATAAACCAGTATTATAAGAATAAACCCGTACTTTCACTATTAAATGCGACTAGCTAAATAGCGAATGAAAAATACCAAATTCTATACCGAGCTTAAAAAGTCGAAGAAACCATTAGTAGAACTTCTCGCTACTGAATCTGACTTTTTAGATGTGCCCCAAACTTGGCACGTTGTCGTAGTAGATATTCAAAACTCTACGCAAGCCGTAGTAGATGGTAATCATCATCAAGTAAATTTAACGGCGACCGGTAGTATTATTTCAGTTCTGAATACAGTACGCAAATTAAAGAAAAACATAGAGATTCCTTATTTTTTTGGTGGTGATGGTGCCACCTTCCTTATACCGTATAGCTTAAAAGATAAAGTAATAGCCGTACTAGACAATTATAGTTTACATATTAAAAGAAAGACCAATTTAGTATTAAGAGTAGGTCATGTTCCTGTAAAAAATCTATTATCCGACCAATGTCACCTTAAGATTGCAAAACTCCAATTAACACAACGCTTAACTATCCCCATCGTATTGGGGAACGGCTTACACAAAGCTGAAGAAATCATTAAATCTAATTTTAAAGAACTACCACATGCTACTTTCAATGAAAGCTTATTGAATTTGGAAGGAATGGAATGTAGATGGGAAGAAGTGAATCCTGATCAAAATCAAGCCAAAGTGATTTGCCTGCTGTTAGATGCCGTTGAAGAAAAAGCACAACGAGAAATATATAAAGAGGTATTATCTAAAATGGATGAAATTTTCGGAACCTTTAACGATCGGCAACCCATAAAAAGCGAACGCCTAAAACTTGATGCCAGCTTATACAAAATATGGGAAGAAATGAAAGTAAGCCTCGCGGATAAAAGTTGGTCGTACTTTTTAAAAAATTGGATCAAAACCAATATTGGTCGTGCATACTTTAGTCTTTCTAAAAGCGGCAAGCAGTATTTAAAGCAAATTGGTCAATTATCCCACTCGTTTATGTTAGACGGTATGATCAACACCATTTTTACTGCAGATCAAGATAAAATAGATCGGTTTACTAGCTTTCTTGATAAATTAGAGGCAGAACATAAAGTAATATATGGTATTCACGTAACGCACGCCTCTGTAATGTCTTGCTATGTATTGGATATGAAAACCAGTCACTCCCATTTTGTAGACGGTACCGAAGGCGGATACACGTCTGCGGCGAAAATGCTAAAAATCAAGAGAAAAGCAAAAACCCTATAAGTTTTAACCCAAAATATCTTCTAACTATAGCGTTGTAAGTTTTATTAGGTCAATTAATAAAATGTTAGAGCAAATCTATATCTGATTGTGTGGCTACCTTGCTGTCATTAGAAATAATTAAAATTATAAAGATGATCACAGAAGATAAAAGTATTCACAAAACAAAAAGTACTGGTGGTTTAGAAAACGATACTCCTCAGAACAATAGTATATCTCAAAACGAAGGAGTAAAACCATCTATTGGAAAACCCGTTAATAATGGCGGAGTTGCTACTGCAAAATATGATTTGCATTTAGAAAAACAATGGTTGGCAGTAAAAGATGAATATTTAGCGAATTTCCCTGAAACCGAAGATATTGACACCAACGGAGAAAAAGATAGCTTAGAGTCTTTAATAAGTAATATCGCCAAAAGAAGACAAAAATCTGAACAAGAGATTCACGATGAAATTATGAACTGGTCATTAAATAAATAGATATGAAAAAAATCATATATTTTTTAGTTGCCGCATTGGTCATAAGTTGGGTATTAGGCTTTGTGGTATTTAAGGTTATGGGAGCACTTGTTCATTTACTATTGTTACTAGCTGTATTATTATTGATCTATAATTGGTTGAGCAATAAAACTAGTATTTAAACAAAACTTAAGTAGAATTTATTACTATAACTTTTTACTATAGTAAGTACCAAGCACCACATCTTATTACTAGTTTTGCTTTTTTAAATAAAAAGCATGATTTCAGTAGATAACCTAGCCGTAGAATTCAGTGGCACTACCCTATTCAGTGACGTTTCCTTTGTCATAAACCCAACCGATAAAATTGCCTTAATGGGTAAAAACGGAGCCGGTAAGTCTACCATGATGAAGATTATTGCCGGTGAGCAAAAAGGTACGCGTGGCAATGTTCGGGTACCAAAAGACGCTGTTATCGCTTATTTACCACAACATCTACTTACAGAAGATAATTGTACCGTTTTTGAAGAAGCTGCTAAAGCATTTAAGCATGTTTTCAGCATGCGCGATGAAATGGATAAGCTTAATAAAGAACTAGAGACCAGAACAGATTACGAAAGTGATGCCTATATGAGCATAATCGAGAAAGTATCTGACCTTGGTGAAAAATACTATGCTTTAGACGAAGTAAATTATGATGCAGAAGTAGAAAAGGCATTAAAGGGATTAGGATTTAAACAAGAAGATTTCACAAGACAAACCAATGAGTTTAGTGGTGGATGGCGTATGCGTATAGAATTGGCTAAAATTCTATTACAAAAGCCGGATCTTATTCTCTTAGATGAGCCTACAAACCACATAGATATAGAATCGGTAATTTGGTTAGAAGATTTCTTATTGAATAAAGCCAATGCTGTTATGGTGATTTCTCACGATAGGGCTTTTATCGACAATATTACTAACCGCACCATAGAAGTAACTATGGGGCGTATTTATGATTATAAAGCAAACTACAGCCATTATCTACAATTACGAGAAGATCGTAGGTCTCATCAAATAAAAGCCTACCAAGAGCAGCAAAAGTTCATTGCCGAAAATATGGCTTTTATAGAGCGATTTAAAGGCACCTATTCTAAAACAAATCAGGTGACATCGCGAGAGCGCATGTTAGAAAAGTTAGACATTATCGAGATAGATGAGATAGATACATCATCTTTAAAATTGCGCTTCCCTCCCGCTCCAAGATCAGGTGATTATCCTGTTACCGTAAAAGAAGTTTCTAAATCTTATGACAATCATGTCGTTTTTAAAGATGCCAATATGTCTATTGCAAGAGGCGAAAAAGTATCTTTTGTAGGACGTAACGGAGAAGGTAAATCTACCATGATAAAAGCCATATTGGGTGAAATTCCCGTAGAGGGCACATGTCAGCTAGGTCACAATGTCAAGGTAGGGTACTTTGCCCAAAACCAAGCTTCTTTATTAGACCCAGATCTTACCATATTTCAAACGGTTGATGAAGTGGCTTTTGGCGACATTCGAAATCAGATTAAAAATATATTAGGTCGCTTTATGTTTAATGGTGACGATATTGATAAAAAAGTAAGTATGCTTTCCGGTGGAGAAAAAACACGATTGGCGATGGTAAAATTATTATTAGAGCCGGTTAACCTTTTAATATTAGATGAACCAACCAACCACTTAGATTTAAAATCTAAAGATGTATTAAAAGAAGCGCTATCTACATACGATGGTACACTTATTCTTGTTTCTCACGATCGAGATTTTTTACAAGGCCTGTCTCAAAAAGTGTTTGAATTTAAAGAACAACGCGTTATCGAACATTTTGAGACTATTGACGCTTTCTTAGAGCGAAATAGAATAAAAAGTATTGCTGAAATTAACTTAATGAAGTAATTATTCCTTTCTGTTAAGTAAATAATTAAATTCATAATAAAATAGATATAAACGTACCTAAGTACGTTTATTCGGTTGTTGGCAGTAATATTATCAAATGAGAGACACCTTAATTTCCGATTTAAGTTATTACAATGATTTCATTAAACTTCAAAACCAATTACTTTCGGAATCATATTATAGATTAGATAACAATCAAATTCCTGCAGATAATATTTCGAGAGTACATCATAGATTGTTTTTTAAAAAATTAGAAATATTTATTGCTTCTTACGGTCGAGGTGATTCTATAAAAGAATTACATGAAAAATTTAATAAAATATTCGAAAACATAAACAAAGAATGGGAAGATGAGGCAACCAAGTTTAAAAAAGGAAAAATGCAAACTAGTTATGACCAATATTGGTTGAACTCTTATTGCTATATGGTTTGGGTGCTATCAATATCTATATTATTGGGAGTAGATAGCCATAAAATAAACATCCTAACTAGACTTATAGAGAAAGGAAACATTAAGGATGAACTAATATTATTTCTTCTTTCTGGACTAAATGGAAAAACATATTTAGAAAAAAAGAAAACTACATATAACCCTTTTAAAAACCTTGTAAAAACTGATTTAACTATCTTAGATAAATCTTCTTTATATATGTATTTAAAATCTTGGTATAAAAACACAAAATTGTTGACTTGGCATAATTACATTAACTCTACACCTGAAAAACATTTTTATTTTGGATACTGGTCATTTGAAACATCTGCAATAGTTGCCTTATTAAACATAGATGATAGTGCATTTAAAGAACATGAAAATTATCCTTATGACCTAGTAGTGAAATACCGTGAGAGAACAAGAAGTTAAAAATGAATATAATAAATAGGCAATATAGTTTTAAGAAGCTAACATTAAATATTAATAGATAAAATGATTCTAGCTTTACTGTTTGGGATTGGAATGTTAATCTGGGGTGGGATTAATCTTAAAAAATATATTTTTTTTACTACTGGAATTAAAATTAAAGGGACAGTAATTAAAGCTGTATGTAAGGACCAAGGAGTGAGAAGAAGAATGACAATGGCAGAAATCACTTATAAGTACAAAATAAATGAAAAGGAATATATTAATACAGAAATAAGCGATAAGAAAAAATACTTATTCAAAACTCAGTCAATGGAAGGCGAATCTATTGCTATTATGGTTCGAAAAAAAAATCCCAAAATCTCAACACTAAAATCTTCAGCTCATTATTTAAAAAGTTGTATTTTTCTCTTAATAATAGGACTAATATCTACTCTAGTTGGAATAGCTAGTTTGTAGAAAAATACTACTGCCAACAATAGTAACCGTTGCACAAGCCTATAATTAGAGATAATCACTATCGATATAAGCCTCTTTAAGGGGCTTTTTTTATGCCATGTCAGAAGATGAACCTAAATTTTAGATGCACTGGAGAAAGGCTTTTCACGTAATGGACCATGATTTTTACGAATAATGGCAGGGCGAGCTTTCCTGCCCCACTTATCGGGTATTTGTTCTCGAATTTCAGGTATTTCTTTAGATTGTAGGCGATTGCCGAGAGGTGCATTACCTTGTTCGCCTGTGCAAGCCCGATGGTATTTATCTTCCTCAGTCCCATGAACTGGGTCAAGGTTCCAAAAACGGGCTCTACCGTGCTCTGCCGCTTGCCCTTCATATACCGCCCCAGTGGGCTCTCCACCCGGGCGATGTTACGCAAATATTCCGCACGGTAATAGGTAACGCTGAACTTCTTCTCCTGTGCGCTTTTGCCCAGGCAGCTAGTGCGTAAGGGGCACCCGGTGCAGATATGCTTTCTTGCACGGTATTCCTTCTTTCTTGTTCCCGTGCGATGATCCCTGAACTCCTTGGTGAACGGTATCGTTTTCCCTTGGGGACAGCGGTAGCTGTCCGTTTCTTGTTCATAAACGAAACCATCGGGACCGCCCTTGAACGTCCCGTGGGCGGGTATGAAGCTCTTGAGTCCCCTGCTTTCCAAAAAGGCATAGTTCTCGCCACTGCTATAGCCCGTATCGGCAACGCAGTTCTCAAAGACGAAGCCCTGTTGCCATAATCTTCTCTGTAAGCGCCGTACGATATCCTGTAACTGCTGGTTGTCCTTGCCATCGGCATGGTACGCCCTGATATCGGTAATTACATGATGGGCGGTATCCACGCTCAACTGACTGAGGTAATTCAGCTTTCTGGCCTTGCCCGGCTTTACGCTTATCCTGGCATCGGGGTCGGTAGGGCTGTAATGGGTCTTGTTGCTCGTATACTTTGCTCCTTTGATACCGGCGCCAGGTCGTTGATCCTGATCTTTTGCCCATTTCTTGTTCCTACCCTTTATCGCATCGAGTTCCTTCTTGTTGGCGGTCACACTTCGCTGACCCTTGTCCGACCTATCGCCCTTGCTCTTGCGGTGTGGCACTTCTTTGTCCATTGCGCTTATAGCACGTACTTTTTTCAAATGCTCTTCCAAATCTTCTTCGGGCACCTTCAGCTCCAATGTATCCATACTCGCGTTCGCCTTGACAGGTGCGGAATCTATTGCTTGGGTATGACCGGAAACCATCCCTTTTTCTACACACATACTCAAGACATTGGTGAATACTTCCTCGAATACCGACTCCGGGTAAAGTTGGCGGGTACGGCTTATGGTAGAATGCCATGGCAGCTCCTCGTCGATATCGTAGCCTATGAAAAATAGTATATCCAAACGCATCGAACAATGGTCGATAAGCTTACGGTCGCTGATGATGTTCTCCAAGTAGCCGACAAGACATAACTTGAAGAAGACCACGGGGTCAATACTTTTTTGACCGCTTTCACCGTAATATCCTTTGGTCAGCTTATAGAGAAAATCCAAGTCCAGAACCTCTTTTAAACGCCTGTAGAAATTGTTCTTCGGTATGCGCTCGCTCAATTGGAAACGGGCGAACAGTTTTTCCTGGTAATCCTTTTTTCCCTGCATACCTAAAGTTAACGACCCAACGTTAAGATCACGTTGGCCCTATATGGTTTTTTCGTTAACTTGTGCAACAGGCACAATACCTAAACGTAATGCGGACTTTGGGGCAAAACCGAAAGGTTTGTGTATTTTTATGAAGACCGCAAAATCTTTGGGATTTTGCTTTAAACAAGGAAAAGAAAAAACAAAACAAAAAGATTTTGCTATGTGCGTGGCGGAAAGCAAACGCCAGTTTGCTCCCGCACTGTTCATAGCTAAAACGTTGTGCTTAATTATGACCCGTCCTGAAATATGTATACAAAACACTTCAAGTATATGTATAAAAATGATGGATATGTAAAACGCTATAGTGAGAGCTTCAAGCTCAAAGTCTTGGCAGAACTTACCAAAGGAAACCATTCAAAAAGACAAATTGCATTAACTTACGGTATACAATCCAGTACTATAAACGTATGGATCAAGAAGTATGACCGTAAAGATTTAATGAACACCCGTGTAACCGTGCAAACAGACGACGAACTTTCCCGTATCAAAGCCCTTCAAAAAGAGTTGAAACAACTTAAGGACCTTCTTATTAAAAAGGACCTGGACAAACTGGTGACCGATAGCTATCTCGAGGTAGCTGCCGAGAACCTGGGCTATAGAGATGTTGAAGAATTAAAAAAAAACTTAAACATAAAGCCTTGATGAAAGTAGCACCGATAAACCGTAATGAAAGGCTGTATTCAATTGGTACTATCTGTAATGCCTTTGATCTGAAAAGAGATGCCTATTACAAATACCAAAAACGTTTTGTTATCAAAAAACAGATAGAACGGGATATAATCGAACTTGTTCGGAAAAGCAGAAGAACACTACCTAGAGAAGGTACCAGGAAACTCATGAGATCATTAAAAGATGAGTTTCATAAGTACGACTTAAAAGTAGGCAGAGACCAGCTGTTCCGTATCCTAAGAGAAAATCGATTGCTCATTAGAAGAAAGAAATACTCCTCTAGAACCACCAATTCATATCACCGCTTTTACAAGTATGGCAATATCATAAAAGACTTGAAAATCAATAGACCCAATCAAGTATGGGCTTCCGACATAACCTATATCAGAACCATTAAAGGATTCTGTTACCTAGCATTGATAACGGACATGTACTCACGTAAAATCGTTGGATATGACCTAAGTGATAGCCTAGAACTAAAAGGTTGTGTCAGAGCTTTAAATAAGGCTATTTACAATGCCAAGAACATTGACCGACTTATTCATCACTCGGACAGAGGTATTCAATATTGCAGTAATGTCTATACCCAAATACTAAAAAGAAAGAAAATCAAGATCAGTATGACCGAAGAAAACCATTGCTACGAAAACGCCCTGGCCGAAAGGGTAAACGGTATTCTAAAAGATGAATTTTTTCTTGACCAGACATTTACCAGTGTGGTTCATGCTAAAAAAGCAGCCAAAAATGCAATCAAACTATACAACTCTAAAAGATTGCATTTATCTTTAGATTATAAAACACCTAATTACGTGCATCAATATGCCGCCTAAAACTAATATTAACCTGTAGCCGTATTTTAGGACGTGACATTAAGAAAAATTATACATATACATTAATATGAGATTTAATCAAAATATTTTCAACTCTTTAATTCCAAAATTAAAAGACAGAGGATTTGATAAATCAATTTACACTGAACATAATGGAGGTTTAGAATTTTATAAATCAGATGATAACATAGACCATAGAATTACTCTTGATTTAGGTGTTTCTAAAATAGGATTTGTTAATATTTATGGAAGAATTTCCTTTTTAAATGTAATAGAAATATTAAGTGAATATATAGAACTAAGACCAAATATTTACGAAGCTATAGTAGTCAATTATGATTTATACAAAAACAAAGAAGATTGGATTAAAATGCACAAGAGACTTGGAACATTGAATCTTAAAACAATTTCAAACATTGAATATTTTGAAAATGAAATTATAAATCATATTGACTCTTTCATAATTCCTTTTTTCAGCAAATTCCCTACTCTTAAATCAGTAAACAATCAAATATTTGAAAAGTTAAGTTTCGAAGAGTTTCCTAATTATATAACTGGAAATTGTACTCTCAAAACTTTGATAATAATGAAAATGTATGGCAACCCACGCTATGAGGAATATAAAATCTCAAAAAATGAAGAATATAAGTTTTATGTTAATCAAAATTCTTCAATGTGGAAATCATCATATGATAGCTTTCTTTCTTTAATAGCATATTTAGATAAAAGTGATAATTATAATCAAATAAAGTACGATAATTGAGTCTTAAAAAATAACGAAATGGCAACAATACCTATAAACAATACGGGCTTAGATTTTAAACGCCAAGGTCTGAGTATATTTATTATGTCGCGAAATCTTTGGGATTTCGCTTTGACAGAAAAAAAGAAAAAACAAAACCAAAAGATTTCGCTATGTGCGTGGCGGAAAGCAAACGCTAGTTTGCTCCCTTACTGTTCATAGCCAAACCGTTAGCAAACATATTGCAGGAAAAGACAAATCGGTTCGCAATTAGCCTGAATATCTAAAAAATAATAAGAGTTTGGTTCGGGCAAATCCGCATTTTTAAAATGGTTTCTTTGGGCTTGTTTCTTTCTCAAACTTCAGATATCTAATCAAAAAATTACCTTGCCAAAGTTCTCGCTCGGACGGACTTTACTCAGACGCAACTGTTGCGTGGACGGACTTGTCAATTTCTTGGATAAGTCTGCATAAAAACGATATACATAAATCCATCTCTATTTGGTTTCGACGGACTTAAAAAAAGAAACCATTTTAAAAGAGTTCGGGAAATCTATCAGTGATCTGCGACAAGGCAAAGGTTTGCGCTGCAACACGTTTGCTAACAATATGTATAATCTATACTGTCCGATTTTCCGTCGGAAAATCTACGTATATTTAGAACCTTATCGTACGGCGGGAAATCCTACGGATTTCAATGCCGTACAGATCATACATTAACCGTTGTAGCAAATATTGACCCGTCCTGAAATATGTATACAAAACACTTCAAGTATATGTATAAAAATGATGGATATGTAAAACGCTATAGTGAGAGCTTCAAGCTCAAAGTCTTGGCAGAACTTACCAAAGGAAACCATTCAAAAAGACAAATTGCATTAACTTACGGTATACAATCCAGTACTATAAACGTATGGATCAAGAAGTATGACCGTAAAGATTTAATGAACACCCGTGTAACCGTGCAAACAGACGACGAACTTTCCCGTATCAAAGCCCTTCAAAAAGAGTTGAAACAACTTAAGGACCTTCTTATTAAAAAGGACCTGGACAAACTGGTGACCGATAGCTATCTCGAGGTAGCTGCCGAGAACCTGGGCTATAGAGATGTTGAAGAATTAAAAAAAAACTTAAACATAAAGCCTTGATGAAAGTAGCACCGATAAACCGTAATGAAAGGCTGTATTCAATTGGTACTATCTGTAATGCCTTTGATCTGAAAAGAGATGCCTATTACAAATACCAAAAACGTTTTGTTATCAAAAAACAGATAGAACGGGATATAATCGAACTTGTTCGGAAAAGCAGAAGAACACTACCTAGAGAAGGTACCAGGAAACTCATGAGATCATTAAAAGATGAGTTTCATAAGTACGACTTAAAAGTAGGCAGAGACCAGCTGTTCCGTATCCTAAGAGAAAATCGATTGCTCATTAGAAGAAAGAAATACTCCTCTAGAACCACCAATTCATATCACCGCTTTTACAAGTATGGCAATATCATAAAAGACTTGAAAATCAATAGACCCAATCAAGTATGGGCTTCCGACATAACCTATATCAGAACCATTAAAGGATTCTGTTACCTAGCATTGATAACGGACATGTACTCACGTAAAATCGTTGGATATGACCTAAGTGATAGCCTAGAACTAAAAGGTTGTGTCAGAGCTTTAAATAAGGCTATTTACAATGCCAAGAACATTGACCGACTTATTCATCACTCGGACAGAGGTATTCAATATTGCAGTAATGTCTATACCCAAATACTAAAAAGAAAGAAAATCAAGATCAGTATGACCGAAGAAAACCATTGCTACGAAAACGCCCTGGCCGAAAGGGTAAACGGTATTCTAAAAGATGAATTTTTTCTTGACCAGACATTTACCAGTGTGGTTCATGCTAAAAAAGCAGCCAAAAATGCAATCAAACTATACAACTCTAAAAGATTGCATTTATCTTTAGATTATAAAACACCTAATTACGTGCATCAATATGCCGCCTAAAACTAATATTAACCTGTAGCCGTATTTTAGGACGTGACATATGAAAAAACTAGATTTCGATTTTATACCATTAGGAATTTCAATTATACTGATTCTAGTTTCAATAGTGGTGATTTCTACTTCCAATTATGCTCTAAGCTTAAAACACTACATCGGAATTGGATGCGTAATAATTTCAATCTATTTCTATTTTAAAAACAGAATGACTTACTATGTCGTTTATGGCATAACTCTGCTAGTTGGGATTTTCGGGCTGTTAGATTTTTACTATTCAACTTTCAAAGTTGGATTTGGAAGTTTCGGAATTAATCCGATTTCGGCTGGTCTTTTAATATTACATATAGCGCTAGTATTTCAAATTGTGGATAAATTGGATTCAAATAAATAGTCTGATTTAACTCCTAGATGGTCAAATCTGCGTAAAACAAATACTTGCTACAACACAACCTAAACGTAATGCGGACAATAGGGCAAAACCGAAAGGTCTGTGTATATTTATGATGCCGCTAAATCTTATGGATTTAGCTTTGGAACAAAAAAAGAAAAAGCAAAACAATAAGCTTTAGCTTAGTGCGCAGACGGAAACGAAAAGTTTCATTGCCTCCGCACTACGCTTAGCCCAACCGTTAACTGTAATTAACACTCAAACCCAAAAAACAAACACCAAAAAATATGTTTGAAGAAGAATTTAAAAAGCACATCTCAAAATTTTCAACATCACCATTTTTATTTATTGGTTCGGGTTTTTCTAGAAGATATTTAGGACTACCGACTTGGGAATTATTACTAATGGAAATTTGTAAAGAACTTGGACTAACAAAACCTTATAACTTCTATAAATCTAATGCAGACTCAAAACTACCTAAAGTTGCATCAATAATTGGAGAAGATTTTAATGAACTATGGTGGAGCGGAGAAAAGTTTGAGGAAAGCCGTAAAGAATTTTCTGCTATCGCTGAAACAAAATATTCACCTCTAAAATTTGAAGTTGCAAAAAAGATACAAACACAGAACCAATTAATTAAAGATGATATAATTGACAAAGAGTTAAAACTTCTTAAAAAGATAAATATAGATGGTGCAATAACGACAAATTGGGACGAGCTTTTAGAAAATATTTTTCCTGAATTCAATAAGTTTGTTGGTCAAGAAGAATTAATATTTTCAGAATTATATTCAATAGGAGAAATATACAAAATTCACGGTTGCTCTTCAAAACCTAATTCGCTAATTCTAACAGAGGAAGATTACAATAATTACGAGGATAGAAATGCATATTTAGCAGCTAAATTATTAACTATATTTATTGAAAATCCAATAATTTTCATCGGATATAGTTTAGATGACAAAAACATTCAGTCTATATTAAAATCTATAATTAAATGTCTAACTAAAGAAAAAATTGACAAATTAAAAGATAGACTAATTTTCTGCCAATGGAATCCAAAGCCAATTCAAACGAGCATTATCGATAGCACTTTATTAATCTCTGACACAGTAATACCAATAAAATTAATCAGTACTAATAATTTTATAGAAATCTTCACAGTCTTAGCTAATAATAAAAGAAAATTGCCCATTAAAATTCTTAGGCAAATGAAAGGTATGGTTTATGACTTTGTTAAATCTAATAATTCTAAATCCAAAATATACGTTACAGACAATTTGGAAAATATAGAAAACATTCATAATGCTGAATTTGTATATGGCGTAGGTCTTAAAGACAAGTTTTCAGAAGTTGGTATCAAAGGTATTGAACTTAAAGATGTTCTCTTAGACGCTATTGAGTCCAGGAATTGGGAATCTGATAAAATATCCGAATTGTGTTTACCTTACCTAAATGCAAAATACATCCCGTATTTTAAACATTTAAGAAGCGCTAGTTATTTAAATGACAACAATGAAATTGATGAAGACAACGAAATAGTTGAGTTTTCCCCAGAATTTATAAAAAAGGTAAACGAAGTTAAACCTGAAAGTTTTTATCCGTCTGCTAATTACATAAGAAAAACAAAAGAAATTAATGATAAATATTCATCTTTTACTGAGTTAAAGTCTGCGAATAATCAGCTACACATCTTATTATATACACCATTATTATCAAGTGATAAGATAAATTTAGATGAACTTCTTAATTATTTAATTGATAATAAAAAGCTTCTTGATGATAGTAAATATGGAACTCATTTTAGAAAATTAATTTGTCTCTACGATTATCTGAAGTATAAAAAATAACTACAGCTAAAATCGTATAAAAAACATTAGGATGTTTGTGTTTAACCGAATGTTTGTACATATTAACAAGGTCTGCCTAATATAAAATATGAAGTTTATAATTGAAAAGACAAAAGCTAAATATTAATATTAATATTTAGCTAAGTTATAAACCGAAACGAAAGTGCTTATCACCTGCCCTACGTTTCTTATACTAAACGAAATAGGCGACAATGCTGCTTCGCATTAAAATGCCTGTAAGTGCCAAAATCCGAACAAAACCAAAATAAACCGTTACAACAGAATTTTGAATAAAAGAAAAAAAATATTTGAACTATCTGTTCTAGTCTTCCTTTCCATAATTTATATCATAGTGATTTGGGGAGGTATGAGCCAACAAAATATTAAACTAGAAGAAACACTTGAACTTACAGGTGTTGTTACCGATAAGGGAATTGATTACCATTTAAGCTCCAAAAGAAAAAAAACAAAATGTTTCTTTATAAGGTTAGATAATCTAGACCATAAAATTGGAGTAAAAAGGTTGTTTGATGGTTATGACAATTTAATCAACAGCCTTAAAATAGGCGATACAGTTACTATAAATTATTATGATAGGTACGTACCGTATGAAAACATCAATTTAGATTTGGTACAGATCCAAAAAGAAAAAGTAATTATTTTTAAAAAAGAGGAATACGAAGAAGGTCAAATGGTATTCGTATATGTTGGAATATTTGGGCTAATTGTCAACTTTTTTCTCTTATATAAGGTAATGAAAAGGAAAACATAGCTACATCAAAAATAAAGCAAAAATATGCCTTTAGAGAAAACCTTAGCCTGTAAGTAGTATCAACCATATTGATTTGTAATAACAAGAAAAAAGCAAATCAGCTACTCAGTCTTCTCAATTTTTACTGGTTGGGTCTTAAAATGCTATTGCGTGGTCTATTTCAGCAACACAACCAATTAATACCTATTGTTTAATAATTGATATTTTATTCTTTTTTATCGATTTTACCTGGTTATCAGTAGCATTAATAATTACATAATTGTTTGTTTTTAAACCACTTGTAATTCTATTTGATTAATCTTAACCAAGAAAATTTTAAGTAAGATTTCCACAACCACATCCTTGTAAGTGACTGAAATATTGTAACTTACCAATTATAGACTCACAGTACATAAATGAAAGATTTCTATTTTACTTTCTTAACCATTTTCGCTCTATCGTTCACGATACATTCTCAAACAGCAGATACCCTAGTAGATATTGGTGGCTATAACATGCATTTCAATATTATGAAAGGAGAAGGAACCCCTATTCTTTTTGAAGCTGGTGGCGGTGATGACAGTTCTGTTTGGGCACCTATTTTAGAAAGGATACATAAAGTTACCGGTACAACTCTAATTACATATGACAGATCAGGTTTCGGACAAAGTGAATTGAATCCGAAATTGAAGAACGATTCAGATTTCGATATTGAAAACGGAATAAAGGAATTAGAAACCGGACTTGCAAAATTAGAATACGATGATGATATTATTCTGGTTTCACATTCCTATGGCGGTCTCTATAATCTATTATATGCGAATAAACATCCTAAGAAAGTAAAATCGATTGTTTTAATAGATGCTACGCTAAGTGATTTTTGGAATGATGATTTCTTAGCTATGAGAGATATGTTTGTTGACATAAATACCATACCAAAGGGTACCGGCGATTATTACCTGAATTTTAATTACAATGAAATTATGCGTTCATTACGAAACACGCAGTTTCCTGAAAATATTCCTGTTACAAATATTTTTCCAGATAAATCCGCTCCAGTATATCCAGAAGAATATTCAAATAGATGGAAAAAAGTTCATATAGATTTAGGTAATAATAAAAACAATGTAACCAACATTATAGCTGAAAGCAGTGGTCATGCTATTTTTTATGACAATCCTAGTTTAGTAATCAACGCTATAGTTAAAGCCTATGTAGAAACACTAGACGAGAACCAACAAAACGTAGTCTTACAAAAGGCTTTGGACAATGCAATTGACCTATCAATTGTAACAAAGGTCCATAATCGCTCAGAAGAAGATTTAAATACATTGGGTTACTCCCTTTTACAAACCCAAGAATTGGACAAAGCGCTAGACGTATTTAAAACAACCACCATATTATTTCCAGAAAGTGCCAATGCTTATGATAGTTATGGTGAAGCTTTACTAATGGCAGACAAGAAAGATGCAGCTATTAAAATGTATGAGAAATCTATAGCGTTAAACCCAAAAAACGAAAACGGAAAAAAAATACTGCAAAGCTTAAGGGGAGAACAATAAAATGCAGTAGATATGACTAATGAAAAAACAAAATTATGGGGCTATTTGATTTTTTAAACAAAAGCGATAAAAAACAAGAGATTGTACAATTTAAAATTAGTAATGACGCGAACATTGAAAAAATAAAAAGGTATATAGATACACCACTATCACTAGCGGATAAAGTGACCGAAATTGATGAAATTACCACTAATAAAGATTTAGATGTGGAAACCAGAATCAATCAGCTCATGAAAATTTATGAATCGTTAGCTGACGACCAAAAAAAAACGAAAGAAGGCAGATACATCATTATACACATTGCAGAAATTCTCTTTTCTGAAAAATGGACAGACGATGCTTTTGATAATTATAATTTTGCCATGCAATTTAAAGATTCTATCGGTAACCCGTTTTTACATCTTAGATTAGGTCAATTATGCAAAATGCAGAACAATAAAGACAAAATGTATGATGAACTCAGCAGAGCCTTAATAATGGCAGGAGAGCCAATTTTTAAAGACGAAGACCCAAAACTTATGGAAATGGTCAAGAATATTTTAAAAGAACCTGTAGGCTGTTCTTGGAAGGTATACGAAGGTCAAGATTGGGCGATAACCAAATAATTAGCTACAATGACCAAAAAGATAGTATTGACGCTCTTATTAGTCATAACTACAACTATTTCATTTTCTCAATATACTTGGACCATCGGCGAGGTCATCCTTAAAAATGGTAAAACTATTTCAGGCGAAGTTAAGATTCCTGTAGTTTCAAAAGACTTAATACATTTTAACGGTAAATCTAAGGTTAGAGTAAAAGACGAATCAAACGGTAGAAAATACGTGTTTAACGAAGATGAAGTAGAGTTGATTAAATTTATCTACTCTGATAGCGAAGTCGCATATTTCACATACATACCTGTTTCTAAAAAGAAAAAAGAAATATTTTGCATTATTACCACTGGTTCTGTTACCCTTTATGGCAGAGCGGTTGGAATGACTTCAAGCTACCCTGGCATGATCACCTTTCGCAACCTTAATGAATTTTATGCTCAACGAGCCAATGAAAAAATTGCCACAGCTTTACAAACTGCAAGACCCTCAAAATCATTTAAGAATCGCGCAATTGACTACTTCAGTAATTGCCCTACAGTAGTATCCAAATTAAAAAATAAAACTCTTAATAAAGATGATATCATAAGAGTTGTGGAAGAATACAATAATTGTGCAGGCTAACGCTTTAGTATTATTACAGATAACAAAACAGTACCATTTACGTTATTAAGGCTCAACTTAACCCATTAATTATCATGTATAAAAAAGTACTTTTAGCTATTGTCTTGTTAGTCGCAGTTGTAAAAACAAGTAACGCTCAAGAATTACAAACACAAGTAGAAACTATAAATGCCTTTATAGAAGAACATAGTGAAAGTAATAGAAATTACTACGCAAAAATTAATGCCACACAAGGTAACGTGTACTTTTATAATGAAATACAGCATGCAATGCAGCTCACATTCCCTGTTCTAAAAATGGATGCGAACAATATAAAGATCACCAAAAAAGGACTCACATTTTATCCTAAAGAAAAAGGCTTGGTTGTGATTAAAAACTTTTCAACTTTTGCTCCTAAAGACATTGGCACAGCTTGGCTTAATATTATTAAAATGAGCAAGAAAGATAAAACTACATTACAAGGCATGATGCAGAAATTTATTATAGATTATCAAACTGCAATGAAAAAGTAGCTTCTAATTAAACGATTGTTTAGTAAAGAAAAAGCCCTAAGAATATACCTTAGGGCTTTTTGTTTGTATGAATTAGAGTGTTATTTACCGCCGTCTAATTTATCTTGTAATACTTTCAATTTATCCCAATCTCCGGAAGCAGCTAATTTAGCTTGTTTTGGCCAGCTACCTGGTTTATGCATAGTATAACGTGGTCCTGCTTCTTTTAAAATTCCTTCAAGCGTTTTTACAGAAGCTCCTGCTAATTTCTCAAAAGTACCTATCCCCTTCTCTGTTAATATAGAGGCAATTTTAGGTCCTATACCTTCAATTTTCTTTAAATCATCTTTCTTAGCCTTGGCTACAGGTTTCTTTGCTACAGGCTTTTTAACTGCAGGTTTTTTGGCAGCCGCCTTTTTAACCGGTTTCTTTTTCGCCGGTAATGCGGTTAAATCAACAACACTATTATCTATACCTGCATACGGAGATGGAACATAAGCATCAGCAGCATGGTCATTGAACCATCCTTTGTCTTCGCTCAAGTATCTGAACTCATAACTTTTACCTGTTTCCAGTTTTATACTTTTTACATACGATCCGTTCTTTTTTTCCATTTGGTAAGAACTATCGTTGGTTTGCCAATCATTGAAGTCTCCCAACAATATCACATTCGCCTCACTCGGAGCTTCATTTGCCCCAACTGTAAACGTAACCGTAGTATGCGTACCCTTTCCTTTTGTCTCTTTTGTTAATGCCATTTTTCTGTAGTGTTTTAATTCTAGATAAAAGTTACATAGAAATTACTCATTTTCAAAAGTTTGCATTAAAATATTAGAAGATTTTAAAATATTGGATAAGATTGGTCTATTGAAATGTCTTTTAATTAAAAAGACAACAACTAATTATTAAATCTATATTATGATTATTACTTTAATACAGACAGCATTGGTATGAACCAGTTAAAAAAAAAATTATTTAATTTATAAAATATATTATCGTAATATTGCAATGAAACATTTAAGTTAAAAGAATGGGACTAGCAAAGACAGAGATGTTTACCAATGAGCAGAACAAGATTTCAATGTTCGCAAAAGCCTTTGGTCACCCTGCACGTGTTGCTATATTACAACATTTGTTCAAGATAGACACCTGCATTTGTGGCGATTTGGTCAGCGAAATAGGCTTAGCACAACCTACCATATCTCAACATCTTAAAGAATTGAAGAATTTAGGATTAATAAAAGGTAATGTAGAAGGTACTAGCGTTTGTTATTGTATAGATAAAGACAACTGGTCTAGCATGAAAGATATTATGGCGCAATTTCTAGATCAAGATATCTCTAGCAACAGTTGCTGTTAAAAAAATTTAACTTAATTAATCGTTTTATTGCGATATAATAATATTAAGAAGCAAAAATTTAAAACATAGCATTATGAAACTATCAGAAATTAAAAATCATTTGACAAAACTGGACACTATAGCATTTGAATTACCAAATGGCGAGTTAGTGCCAAACCATTTTCACGTAACCGAAGTAGGTAAGATCACCAAGAATTTTATCGATTGCGGTGGTACGGTCAGAAACGAAGAAGTAGTAAATTTTCAACTTTGGAATGCCAACGATTATAATCATAGATTACACCCAGAAAAGTTGATCAATATTATTGAACTTTCTGAGAAGGTATTGAAAATAGAAGATTTGGAAATTGAGGTAGAATACCAGGGGCAAACCATAGAGAAATTCGGATTAGATTTTGACGGTACCAATTTCAAATTAACCTCTAAGGAAACAGACTGTTTGGCTAAAGATAATTGTGGCATTCCTGAAGAAAAGCAAAAAGTAAAACTTTCGGATATCAATAATGAACCATGTTGTACACCTGATGGCAATTGCTGTTAACCTTTAAATTAACCTAAGAAAATGATTACTACAAAAACGAATATGTTACCAGAAATTGAGAGTTTAATAAAAGAACTGAATACCGATTCCATTACAGCAGATCGTAAAGTTGTTTTACAACCATTGGTAGATTACATTCAAGAGAAAACGAATGCTAATGAAGAAATCAGAATAAATTTCATCTGCACCCACAACTCCAGAAGAAGTCATTTATCTCAAGTTTGGGCACAGACTATGGCAAACTATTATGGTATTAAAAATGTATTTTGCTATTCTGGTGGTACAGAAGCTACTGCCCTATTCCCTATGGTTGCAGAGACATTAAAAAATCAAGGTTTCCAGATTCAAAAATTATCAGAAACCAGTAATCCTGTTTATGCCATTAAATTTTCTGAGAACGAGTATCCGGTAATTGGCTTTTCTAAATCATATGAAGATCCTTTCAATCCGTCAGCACAATTTGCAGCAGTCATGACATGCTCTCAAGCAGATGACGGTTGCCCCTTTATTGCTGGTGCGGAAAAAAGAGTTCCTATCACTTTTGAAGACCCTAAGGCTTTTGATAATACTCCTCAGCAAGCAGAAAAATATGCTGAAAGAAGTATACAGATTGCAACGGAATTATTTTACATATTCTCACAAATCAACAAGTAAAAATGGCTTCTAAAAAATTAAGTTTTCTAGATAAAAACCTAACCTGGTGGATTTTTGCCGCCATGGCTATTGGTGTCGGTATAGGATACTTCTTCCCCACCTTCCCTGATTTCATTAATTCATTTAGCAGTGGCAGCACAAATATTCCTATTGCTATTGGGTTGATATTAATGATGTATCCGCCACTAGCAAAAGTTAATTATGCTTTGTTACCTAAGGTGTTTAGAAATACCAAAATACTATCTATAAGTCTAATTTTAAACTGGATTATAGGTCCTGTTTTAATGTTCATACTGGCCATTACCTTTTTATCAGATTATCCAGAATATATGGTTGGTCTTATTCTTATTGGTCTTGCACGTTGTATAGCCATGGTTTTGGTATGGAACGACCTTGCCGATGGTAGTAGCGAGTATGGGGCAGGGTTAGTTGCACTGAACAGTATTTTTCAGGTATTTGCCTATAGCTTTTATGCATGGATATTTATTACGGTACTTCCACCCTATTTTGGGTTTGAAGGCGCAATCGTAGATATTTCTATTGGCACCATTGCCGAAAGTGTAGCTATCTATTTAGGTTTACCCTTTTTAACGGGAATATTAAGCAGGTTGATTTTAGT
This sequence comes from Maribacter sp. R86514, assembly GCF_044597005.1. Classification (NCBI taxonomy): domain Bacteria; kingdom Pseudomonadati; phylum Bacteroidota; class Flavobacteriia; order Flavobacteriales; family Flavobacteriaceae; genus Maribacter; species Maribacter sp. R86514. Next base: position 1,311,358 of record NZ_CP138999.1, read on the forward strand.
GAAGTTAAAAGGCGAAGAATGGTATACCAACAAATTCATACCAACAATTTCACCTATGACATTGATTGCACTGCTATTTACCATTGTTATCATGTTCTCCTTAAAAGGTGAATTAATAGTTGAAATACCTATGGATGTATTAATTATTGCAGTTCCGTTACTAATCTACTTCACTTTAATGTTCATTATCGGATTCTTTTTTACCAAAGCAACCGGTGCAGCATATGACAAAACAGCATCAGTAGCCTTCACGGCAGCCGGAAACAATTTTGAACTTGCTATAGCTGTAGCCATTGCCGTATTTGGTCTTAATTCCGGTCAGGCATTTGCAGGTGTTATTGGTCCGCTAGTTGAAGTACCTGCACTTATATTTTTAGTGAAGGTTTCTTTTTGGTTGAAGAAAAAGTATTTTAACACTACTAAAGAACCAGCAGTCTAAAATAGTTTGTGTGTATGAAATCACCCAAGAAACTAATACATAACGGTAAATTATAATAGATTAAAGCCTCTATCTACAAATTTTGTACATAGAGGCTTATTTGTTCCATAATGTTACCTGAATAAATATAATATGTAAAAAGTAATCAACATTCGGCAATTAGCATACTATTATCAGCAAGTATCCCTTTAATTTTGTCAAAGTATAATTAATTCTATATTCTAACAAATACACATGAGTAAAGTAGCATTAATTACAGGGGCATCATCGGGCATGGGAAAATCTACAGCCAACATATTAAAAAGTCAGGGTTACATTGTATATGGAGCTGCAAGAAGGATGGAAGAAATGCAGGATTTAAAAGCGCAAGGAATACATATCGTGCCTTTAGACTTAACCAAAGATGATTCCATTGTATCGTGTGTAGATACCATAATTGATAAAGAAGGTAGAATAGATATCTTAATCAATAATGCCGGTTACGGATCATACGGAACGGTGGAAGATGTTCCGTTAGAAGAAGCCAAAAGACAGTTTGAAGTGAATTTATTTGGTTTGGCACGTATTACACAATTGATCATACCAAAAATGAGGGAACAAAAGTATGGTAGAATTGTAAACATATCCTCTATGGGCGGAAAAGTGTATTTACTATTAGGAGCTTGGTATTTTGCCACAAAACATGCTTTAGAAGGATGGAGCGATTGCCTGCGACTAGAGCTAAAGCCATTTGGTATTGATGTAGTCATTGTAGAACCTGGCGGAATAAAAACTCCTTGGGGATTAATTGCCGCAGAAAGTTTGAGAGAAACTTCAGGTAAGGGCGCTTATGCTACATTTGCAAATTCAGTGGCAGACACCATGAAAAAAGATTTTACAAATAATCGTTTTACAGATGTCAACGTATTAGGTAAAACGATAGCCAAGGCGGCTACGGTAAAAAAACCGAAAATTAGATACGTTAAAGGCTATTCTGCCAAGTTAGCAATAACGGCACGTAAATGGTTAGGTGACCGTATATTTGATAAAGTGATTATGAGTCAATATAAATAGAATGATTAAAAGAATCTTAAAAAAAATAATGATAACAACCCTAGCAATAATAGGTATATTGGCTATCGCCGTTCTGGCGTTCACCAATTTTTACCCAAGTTTTGGAGGTAACAGCACTAAAGAGCAAAAACGAATTTATGAAAAATCTAACCAGTTTAACAACGGTAAATTCCGTAATGTAAAACCTGTTCCAGAAGACTTAAGCTTTTCTGACAAGCTAAGTTTAGCGTATACTTTTTTCACCACCAATGTACCCAATGGCCGCCCCAAAGAAGATTTAAAGCCACGTAAAATAGATTCAACCGATATTGCTGATTATAAAGGAGAAGCAAGATTGATATGGTTTGGGCATTCCTCTTTTTTATTACAGATCGAAGGAAAAAATATTTTAATAGACCCAATGTTTGGCGCGGTGGCAGCCCCTCACCCACTTTTAGGTGAAAAGCGTTTTAATAAAGAATTTCCAATTGCAATTGAACAATTACCACATATTGATGCAGTTATTTTCTCTCATGATCATTATGACCATTTAGATTACGAATCTGTTCTAAAAATCAAGGATAAAACAAATCACTTTTATACACCTCTTGGTGTTGGCAATCATTTGACCGCATGGGGAGTTTCTGGTGCCAAAATCAAAGAGATGGATTGGTGGCAAGAGACACAATTTGGTTCGCTAAAATTTGTTTGTACGCCAGCGCAACATTTCTCTGGCAGAGGCTTAAACAACGCACAAAGTACACTTTGGAGCTCTTGGGTGATTACTTCAGAAAACGAAAATATATTTTTTAGCGGAGATAGTGGCTACGCAGATCATTTTAAAGAAATTGGAAACAAATATGGTCCTTTTGACATTGCGTTAATGGAATGTGGTCAATACAACAAATTATGGTCAGATATTCACATGATGCCAGAAGAAACTGCGCAAGCCGGCATAGACGTAAAAGCAAAAAAGATAATGCCTATTCACTGGGCAGGTTTCAAATTAGCCTTGCACGAATGGACAGATCCCATCAAAAGAGTGGAAGCAAAAGCTGCCGAACTGAATATTAAAGTAATTGCACCACAAATTGGGCAAGAAATAATGGTAAAAGACAGCATTGATAACTATAAGAATTGGTGGAAAGACTTATAAATTACACATTTGGTTAAATTACCTTATTATGAAAATAACAACATCATACTTGCATTCATAATAAGTCAAGCATATGAATACTTTCAAAGCAAAACAATTACCTATGAAATCTAAAACACTGATTTTTCTTCTAACAAGCCTTTTACTATTCTCTTGCCAAGAAAAGCAATCTGTCAAAAAAGAAAATAACAAAACGCCTCAATTTCAGAATCAAGGTCAAGAATTAGTTATGAAAATGATAGAAAAAGTAGGTACTTACCAAACGTTAAGAAGTAAAAAAGATGTAATATACTCTTACAGCTATCAAACCCCAGATGGCAAAACAGATATTTCCAATGAAAAATACATTTTTGATGGTGAACTATCTTATGGCAAATACAACAAGCACCAAAGAACATTAAGCAATTTTGAAGGTACTATTGAACAAGGCTATGATGGCAAAGAGTTTTGGCTTAAAAATAATGGGGAAATCATTTTAGATAGTAGTGCCCTAAAAAGAGTTGGATTCAATAGACCCACTAATTTTTATTGGTTTACCATGTTTCAAAAGCTAATGGACAAAGGTGTATCCTACGAATACCTAGGCGAAGAAACGTTGAACCAAACTATATATGAAATCGTTAAGGTTTCCTTTGATTTTGACAACTCCAAACCAACGGACGTCTATCAGTTATATATTAATAAAAACACTCATTTGGTAGATCAATTTCTATTTACGGTTGCAGATTTTGGAGCAATGGAAACTCCTAATCTAATGGTTTTAGAATACGAAGCAGTAGATAGCATACTGATACCTACCAAGCGTAAATACAAGAAATCTACTTGGCAAGCCACTGTAAGCGATGCCCCTTGGGTTAAAGTAAATTGGACCAATATTAAGTTCAATAACGGCTTAACACCTGCTGATTTCGAAAAATAAGCTTTATATTTTGGTTCATTATTAATTTTAAACCCGCATATACTATAAAACAGTACTAAAATCTGTTAAAACCTATGCGGTTTTTCTATAATTTAAATAGATTGCAACCTCTGTTTTAAACTCAACGAAGACATATGATGTCTTTAAACAACAAACAACTCGAACCTAACTAACAACTCAACATATGTCAACAAAAACCGACTACTCCACGTTTGATAATTTAAACGAAGAACAACTACCCGTTGCAAAACATAAGTTACATGATTGGACGCATTTTGCGGGCTTATATGCCGCAGAACACGTTGCAGCAACAGAATTTGTAATTGGTGCTACATTTGTAGCCCTTGGAGCTAAAACAATGGATATCATCTTAGGTCTGCTGATCGGAAATATCTTAGCAGTACTTAGCTGGACATTCATCACATCTCCTATTGCAGTAGAAACTAGATTAAGTTTATATACATACCTAAATAAAATTGCAGGAGATTCTATGACAAAGCTCTATAACTGGGCAAACGTTATTATATTTTCGGTCATATCCGCTGCAATGATTACCGTTTCCGCTACCGCAGTCCGTTTTGCTTTTGATATTCCCGCTCAATTAAACTGGTACCCTACCAACATGTGGTTTGTAGTTATCGTATTTTGTGTTGGGCTCGTTGTGGTATCTATAGCCTTATACGGATTTAATGCAGTATCTGAATTTTCAGGTATTTGCGCACCATGGCTTTTTGTAATGTTTACAAGTGGTGCCATGGTATTACTGCCAGCTCTTTCTTTAGATGTCTTAGGAACAACATTACCTAACGGATGGAACGATCTGATATCGCTCGGTGACCAATCTATATGGACCGGAGTAGATAGTGCCGGAGAACCCGGTATTGGGCTCGTAGAAGTTATAGGTTTTGCATGGGCTGCGAATACAATCACTCATTTTGGATTAATAGATATGGCATTGTTACGTTTTGCCAAAAAGAAGTCTTATGGTCTTGCCACAAGTACAGGTATGATGTTTGGGCACTATGTTGCTTGGATAGCAGCAGGGATTATGGGAGCAGGTGCTGCTGTAATAATTGGTAAGACTATTGTAGAACTAGATCCGGGCGATGTTGCATTTTATGCTTTAGGTTGGTCTGGTTTCGTAATCGTAATCGTAGCAGGTTGGACAACAGCAATAACAAATTTATACAGAGCCGGGCTAGCGGCACAAGCTATTTTCTATAATCATTCACGTAAAAAGACAACAATTGTTGTTGGTTTAATCACGATTGCCATAGCCTGTTTCCCATTTGTATTTTCACAGATTTTACCGCTATTAACCTATGCAGGTTTATTGGTTGTTCCTGTTGGTGGTATTGTGTTTGCTGAACATCAAATATTTCCAAGAATAGGATATACACGTTATTGGTCTCAATATAGAAATTTAACGTTTAGTACACCCGCAATTGTTTCATGGGGATTAGGGTTAGTATTCGGTTTTGGTTTAAACGCATTGAACGTGATGTCTTTCTTTTATCTATTTATACCTACATGGATTTTTACTATTGTTATTTACACAGTTCTTGCTGGCAAATACGGAGCTAAAAATAAGTACCCGCAAGCTGAGGAAAATGAAAAGTTAAGAAACCAGCAAATTGAAGCATATCAAGAAGAAAAAAGCAAATTAGAGACAAAACCTAAAAAAGACACCTCGCTACTAACTAAAGTTATACAAATGGTTTCGATAGTGGCACTTATTATCACCTTGGTATTGGCAGGCCTTGTACTTTTTGACAGTGCTAACGAAAATATCTATGTTGAAAATAGAGAAACCTTTTATCGTTACGCCTTTATATGTACTGTAACATATTTTGTTACTGCTTATTGGGCATTACTACGTGGCAAATCAAAAAAACTAAGCTAAAAATGACAAAAGAAATCATGCTGAATAATGAAAATTTAGCAGAAATAAGCAAACAATTACCTACCCCTACATTTGAAAGAACTTCTCTTAAAGTAGGTATCGTTCACGTTGGTGTTGGTGGTTTTCATAGAGCTCACCAAGCTTTTTACACACACTTGCTTCAAGAAAAAGAAAATGCATCTGAATGGGGTATTTGCGGTATAGGGTTACGAAAGGGAGATCAAAAAATCCATGACGTACTTCAGAAACAAGATGGCATGTACACTTTGATCATAAAGCATCCGGATGGTAACATAGATTCTCAAGTAATTGGCTCCATTATCGACTTTAAATTAGGGTATGATACTCCCAAGGTGGTAATTGATCAAATGGCGCATCCAGATACAAAAATAGTCTCCTTGACCATTACTGAAGGTGGCTATAACTTTAATCCAGCAACGGGTGAATTCGATTTTGAAAATGCAGATGTACAGCACGAATTACAGCATCCAAACGACCCTAAAACCATATACGGATTTTTAACCGCTGCCATTAAAAAAAGAAAAGAAGACGGGTTACCTGCCTTTACGGTAATGTCTTGCGACAATATTCAACATAATGGAGATGTTGCAAAAGAGATGTTATTGACATTTGCAAAAAGGCAGAATAAAGAACTGGCGGCATACATAGAAAAGGAAGTAAGTTTCCCCAACAGTATGGTGGATCGTATTACTCCCGTTACTACGCAAGCAGATATTGATTATTTAGAGAATACATACGGTCTTAAAGATGAATGGCCAGTAACTTGCGAACCATTTATTCAATGGGTCATTGAAGATAATTTCTCTAACGGTAGACCAGAATTTGAAAAAGTAGGCGTGCAGTTTGTACCAGATGTGAAGCCTTATGAAAAAATGAAATTGCGTCTTTTAAACGCAGGTCATTCCGTTCTTGGGCTTTTAGGAGCAATACATGGTCACCCAACTATAAATGCGTGTATGGAAGATGATTTGTTCGTTTCCTACTTAAGAGCTTTTATGGATAAGGAAGCTACACCCGTTTTAGATAAGTTAGAAGGCATAGACCTAACAGCTTACAAAGACAGCTTACAAGAACGTTTTGCCAACCCTAACATAAAGGACAGCGTTAGTCGTATTTGCTCTGAAAGTTCCGCTAAATTACCTAAATTTTTAATTGCTACAATTCAAGATAATTTGGCTAACGGTGGTAGTATAAAATTTGCCACCTTAGTAATTGCCGCGTGGTGTTATTATAGTGACAAAGAACAAGATAAAAATGGCAACCCTATTGAGATTATTGACGCTATGCAGGAGCAGTTGCACCAAGCTGCCGGTAAAACTCAATCTGACCCACTAGCCTTTATAAAACAAGAATCATTATTTGGTAATCTAATCAACGAAGATAAATTCACTAGTCTATATAGCGACTTAGTTCAAAAAATTTATGCTAATGCCAATATTAGAGAAATAATGAAAACACTTTAAATAAACAGAAGGTCAATTTTAGCTAACATAATTAATTCAGATTTATTATTTCCTGAGAAAGAATCTGCAATAGCCTTGGCCGTTTTTTTGGTCAAGGCTTTTATTTGTTCAGAAAATGCATGAGGGTGAATTTTATAGAACTCTTTAAACTCATCAAAACATTCTTCACTACTTTTTTCAGACTCCATTAAAACATCGAATACAATTTCAATTTGGTTTGCAGCATCTGTACCATAGCGGTCGGTAAAATCATCTACATATAACCAATCCTCCTTAACGTACTCTTTAACCTTTTCCCATTCATTGTTATGAACGGTACCGTCACTAATGGCTACGGCATAAAAAAGCTTCCCTAAATTTTCATATAGTCCGTTTATTGTTTTCGCTGTATTTTCCATTTTAGCAGTTTTTTAGTTGATGTTTATGTAAAAATATGAAGTAACCTGCTGTTTTAATATGACAAAAATCAGTGTTAATCAATATATTTGATACATGCAGGATTTTCAAAAAAACAGTGATATTTTTAATTTACTTTCAGAAGGTGTTTCTGAAGGAATTATCGTGGTAGACTCTAATCAAATCGTAGTAGCCACTAACTCTTCATCAGACCAAATGTTCGGTTATGAAAAAGGAGAACTGTTAGGAAAACCCTTGGATGTTCTCATACCTAAAAGGTTCCATGCCAATCATGATACACATGTAGAAAAGTTTATTGCAAAAAGTGATAAACGCCAAATGGGTCATGGCAGAAATCTGTACGGAATTTGTAAAGATGGTAAAGAATTTCCTGTGGAAGCCGGATTAAATCCGTTTGAATTTTATGGTTCCACTTACGTTATGGCATTGATTATTGACATTACCGAACGTAAGAATAGAGAAAAAGAATTAAGTCATTGGGCACGTATTTTTGATGAATCGCTGAATGAAATTTTTGTATTTGATGCCGAAACTTTAAAATTCTTAAACATAAATAAAGAGGCTCAAAGAAATATTGGTTATTCATTCGATGAATTGTATAATATGACACCGGTTGACATTAAACCAGATGTATCAATTTCTCAATTTGAAGAGCTAATAGCGCCTCTATTAAAAGACGAGACCTCTAAAGTTAAATTCGAAACCAAGCACGGTAGAAAAGATGGCACTACGTACCCCGTAGAAGTACACCTGCAATTATCTACTTTAGGTGAAAAGAAAGTTTATGTAGCCTTTATACTGGATATTACAGAACGTAAAAATTACACTGAAAACCTAGAAAAAACAGTTGAAGAACGCACGCATCAACTTACAGAAGCCTTAGCGGTAGAAAAAGAACTCAACGAATTAAAAACCAGGTTTTTATCATTAGTGTCCCATGAGTTTAAAACACCGCTAAGCAGTATTTTAACCTCTATTACGTTACTTGGCAAATACACAGAAACGGAGCAACAGCCAAAACGGGACAAACACGTTACCACCATAAAAAACAAGGTGAAATATTTAGACACCATACTTAATGATTTTCTATCTGTAGAGCGCCTAGAATCCGGTAAAGTGAATTATAAAGTAGTAGAATTCCCATTAAGTAAAATTGTCAATGAAGTAGTATACAATAGCAATATGCTACTTAAATCCGGACAACAGATTCATTACCCCGATAATATAGATGAGCTAAATATAAATTTTGACGAAAAAACGTTAGAGCTAGCGTTATCAAATTTAATACACAATGCCATAAAATATTCGCCAGAGGATACCACTATTGACATCAAAGTAGAAATTTTAGATAATGGTTACTCCATTAACGTCATTGACCAAGGTATAGGCATACCAGAAGAAGAGCAGAAACACATATTTAATCGTTATTTTAGAGCAGAGAATGCTTTATTGACCCAAGGTACTGGTATAGGTCTAAATATTGCGAAACAACATATAGAAAATTTAGGAGGCAGTCTTGAGTTTATAAGTGCCGAAAATAAGGGATCAACGTTTACTTTATTCATACCTAAATTAAAAACCAACTAGAAGATGAAAAGAATTTTATTGATTGAGGATGACAAAGCCTTGCGTGAGAATACTGAAGAACTTTTAGAATTATCTGGTTATAATGTAACAACCGCACCCAATGGCAAAATAGGTATTGAAACCGCAATTGAAAACTTACCGGATATTATAATTTGTGATATTATGATGCCGGTGGTAGATGGTTATGGGGTTCTTGAAAGCCTGTCTAACAACGAAAAGACAAAACAAATACCGTTTATCTTTCTTTCTGCAAAGACAGAACATAAAGAAATAAGAAAAGGTATGGATCTAGGGGCAGACGACTACCTAACCAAACCATTTGAAGAAGAAGAGTTAATGAGTGCCATTGAAAGTAGATTGGCTAAAGCTGAACTACTGAAGCGTATGCAAGATGAAACATCTAAAGAACACGGTGTTTCAGAAAATGAAATGCGCACCATTCATGAACTTAAAAACTTTTTTGATGATAATGGAGAGCTGTCTAATTTTAAACAAGGAGAAATTATATACGAAGAAGGTGCTCGTTCAAATAAAATTTATCTCGTTTTAAAAGGGCTTGTTAAATGCTATAATATGGACCCAGACGGCAAAGAATTAATTACCTCATTATCTAAGGCTGATGACTTTTTGGGCTTTACATCTTTTTTAAACAATGAACCCTATCAAGAATCTGCTACAGCACTTGTAGATGTAGAACTGGCAGGTATATCAAAAGATAACCTTAAAGAGATATTAAATGAAAACAAGACCATTTCATTAGAACTAATGGAGCTTTTGTCTGCAAATATTTCTAACATTAAAGCACAATTATTACAAATGGCATACAGTTCCGTACGCAGAAAAACGGCACAGACTTTATTACAATTCGCTGATATCATGAATACCAAACCAGATGAACCCATTAAAATTTCACGGAATGATTTGGCAAGTGTTGCAGGTATTGCCACCGAAAGTTTAATACGTACATTATCAGGTTTTAAAAAAGAAGGGCTTATTGCAATTGAAGGAAGAAATATACAAATTATGGAACTGAAAGCTTTACAGTACGTAAATTAATCGAAATCTGATAAATATCATTTATTACCCTTCTTTATGCATTTACTTTTGTAACGTAAGTTACATAAATGAAACACATTTTAATACCCACAGATTTTTCTGAAAATTCTTGGAATGCCCTTGAATATGCTGCGTGCTTTTTTGAAAACATAAAGTGTTCCTTTTATGTATTGCATGTAAATGATTTAAGTAATTCTGACATCACCGGCAATTCTTTCATTACATTAAATACCAAAGAAAAATTTTGTGCTAAAGATAAACTGAACGAAACCATTGATCGAATAGGATTGTGCTGTCCAAATCCTGATCATAAATTCATTTCACTTGAAGAGTATGGTAATTTCATTGACATTACAAGAAAGACGGTAGAGGAGAAAAAGATAAATTTAATAGTCATGGGCACAAAAGGTGCCTCTGGTATAAAGGCTAGTATAATGGGTAGCAACACGGGTAATGTTATCACAAAAATAGCCTGTAACGTACTTGTAATACCTGATAATATCATTGCTCAAAAACCTTCTAAAATAGCTTTCCCAACAGATTTTAATCTATTCTACACCTACCCAATATTAAATTCTATAACGGAAATACTGGAAATTTCTAACGCAGACTTAGAAGTAATTCATATGTCGCAATCAAGACCCAGCTTTTCCAACACACAAGTAATAAACAAAGCATATTTACATGATTACTTAAAAGAAATATGCACTGAAAGCCATAGCTTCGAAAACATACTTGGCAAGAACATTAGAGAAACCATAGTAACTTATATCAGTGAGAACAAAATTGAAATGCTGACCATGGTCGCTAAAAATTTAAACCTGTTTCAGCAATTGTTCTTCAACAACTCAATAGAGCAATTAAGTTATGAAACTACGGTACCGTTATTCGTAATGCATGAGTAATGTTTGAATTTTAATGTTTTGGGTTAAAATTTAAGTTTCTACAACATTTCAAACAATAACATAACATATGTAATTAACCTTCAAAATCGTACTTTTGCAACTTTACTGTGAATACATGATTAATTTTGAAGAAAATATAGAAGTTAAGGGCGCTCGCGTTCATAACCTTAAAAATATTGATGTTACCATTCCCCGAGATAAATTGGTTGTGATAACCGGCTTGTCTGGTAGTGGTAAATCTTCTTTGGCTTTTGACACCATTTATGCCGAAGGACAAAGACGATACATAGAAACTTTTTCTGCGTATGCAAGACAATTTTTAGGTGGATTAGAACGCCCGGATGTTGATAAGATAGACGGACTATCTCCTGTAATAGCCATTGAACAAAAGACGACCTCTAAATCACCAAGATCTACTGTAGGTACTATCACTGAAATTTATGATTTTCTAAGATTGCTTTACGCCCGTGCTGCAGATGCACATAGTTACAATACGGGAGAAAAGATGGTAAGCTATAGCGATGAGCAAATTAAAAATTTGATCATTGAGTCTTATTTAGATAAAAAAATAAACATACTAGCTCCAGTAATTAAGTCTAGAAAGGGTCACTACCGTGAACTTTTTGAACAAATTGCCAAACAGGGATTTGTAAAAGTTAGGGTAGATGGTGAAGTAAAGGATATCGTTAAGGGAATGAAGGTGGATCGTTATAAGACCCACGATATAGAAATTGTAATTGACCGTCTAAAGGTTGCAGAAAGTGAAGACTTTCACAAACGATTATCTGAAAGTATAAATACGGCCATGTACAGTGGTGATAACGTATTAATGGTTCTTCAAGAAGGTACTGAGGTACCAAGATATTTTAGTAGGGATTTAATGTGCCCAACAACAGGTATCTCCTACCCTACGCCAGAACCTAACACTTTTTCGTTCAACTCACCAAAAGGCATGTGCCCCAATTGCAAGGGCTTAGGTCATGTTTATGAAGTAAACGAGAAGAAAATTTTTCCAAACAAGAAACTATCCATTAAAGGAGGCGGAATTGCACCTTTGGGAGACTATAAAAAATCATGGGCGTTTAAGCAGATAGAAACCATTGCAGAACGCTATAATTTTGAGATTACCGCCCCTATAGATTCAATACCTAAAGAAGCTATAGAAATTCTACTGAATGGCGGTAAAGAAAGTTTTGAAGTAGACTCTAAATCCTTAGGAGTTAAGCGCACTTATAAAATTGATTACGAAGGTATTTCCAACTTTATTAAAAATCAGTTTGAAGAGGCCGCATCCACTTCTATTAAAAGATGGGCCAAGGAATACATGGACAAAATTACTTGTCCGTCATGTACAGGTTTTCGACTTAAGAAAGAATCACTCTATTTTAAAATTGAAGACAAGAACATAGCCGAATTGGCAAATTTAGATATTGTTGAACTTGCTTCGTTTTTTAAAGGTTTAGATAAAAAAATTAGTGGTAACCAACTTAAGATTGCCGAAGAAATTATCAAAGAGATCAGTACTAGAATTCAGTTTCTATTAGATGTCGGGCTTGATTATTTATCTCTGAACCGAAGTTCTAAATCACTTTCAGGTGGTGAGGCGCAACGTATTAGATTAGCTACACAAATTGGTTCGCAACTAGTAGGTGTGTTATATATTTTAGATGAGCCAAGTATTGGTCTACACCAACGAGATAATGAACGGCTGATCAAGTCATTGGAATCTTTAAGAGATATAGGCAACTCGGTAATTGTAGTGGAACATGACCGCGATATGATAGAACGTGCAGACCATGTTATTGATATTGGACCCAAAGCTGGCAAAAACGGTGGAGAAATCATTTCAGAAGGTACTCCAGAGCAGCTAAAGCATGTACATACGTTGACCGCGGATTATATGACCGGTGTAAAGGAAATTGAAGTTCCTAAAAAGAGAAGACCCGGTAATGGCAATGAAATTGTATTATCTGGTTGTACAGGGAATAACTTAAAAAACATTACGGTTAAGTTTCCTTTAGGAAAAATGATCGGGGTTACAGGAGTTTCAGGTAGTGGAAAATCTACTTTGATAAACGAAACGCTTTATCCGATCATGAACGCCCATTATTTCAATGGCGTTAAAAAACCTATGCCGTATAAGAAAATTACTGGTCTTGAGCACATAGATAAGGTTATTGACATTAACCAATCGCCCATAGGTAGAACACCAAGATCAAACCCGGCTACTTACACCGGTGTATTCAGTGAAATACGTTCCTTGTTCGCCAAAACTACAGAAGCATCTATAAGAGGTTACAAGCCCGGTAGATTCAGCTTTAATGTCAAAGGCGGTCGTTGCGAAACTTGCCAAGGTGGTGGGCTTCGTGTCATAGAAATGAATTTTTTACCAGATGTTTATGTAGAATGCGAAACATGTAACGGAAAGAGATTTAACCGAGAAACCTTAGAAATTCGTTATAAAGGCAAGTCCATTTCAGATGTTCTAGAAATGACCATTAACGAAGCGGTTTCATTTTTTGAACTTATTCCTAAAATACATCGTAAGTTAAAAACCATACAAGATGTGGGCTTAGGTTACATTTCTCTTGGGCAACAATCCACTACCCTTTCAGGTGGTGAAGCGCAACGTATTAAATTAGCAACAGAACTATCAAAGAGAGATACAGGTAATACATTCTACATTTTAGATGAACCTACAACCGGACTCCATTTCGAAGATATTCGGGTTTTAATGGAAGTTTTGAATAAATTAGCGGACAAAGGTAATACCGTATTGGTAATTGAACACAATATGGACGTAATCAAAATGGTGGATTACATCATTGATATAGGTTATGAAGGTGGGCGATCTGGAGGACAATTAGTAACGAAAGGAACTCCGGAACAAGTTGCAAAAGACAAGAAAAGCTACACTGCAAAGTTTTTAAAGAGAGAATTAAAATAATAATTAGATATAAATTTATCTAAAAAACATACAAAATAAAGAATGAGATCAGAAAAACATCACAAAGGCTGGAACGAAATTAAAACGAATGACTCTTGGGCCATTTTCAAGATAATGGGCGAATTTGTCAACGGTTTTGAGCGTATGAGTAAAATAGGACCATGTGTATCTATTTTTGGTTCAGCTAGAACAAAAGAAGAAGATCCATATTATAAGCTAGCCGTATCTATTGCAAAATCTATTGCAGAAGCAGGTTACGGAGTCATTACCGGAGGTGGACCCGGTATTATGGAAGCTGGTAATAGAGGCGCAAATCTTGCCGGTGGTACATCTGTAGGTCTAAATATTGATTTACCTTTTGAGCAACACGACAATCCGTATATCGATAATGACAAGAGTTTAGATTTCGATTACTTTTTCGTGAGAAAAGTAATGTTCGTAAAATACTCTCAAGGGTTCGTTGTAATGCCTGGCGGCTTTGGAACATTAGATGAGCTTTTTGAAGCCATCACCCTTATTCAAACGCATAAAATCGGTAAGTTCCCAATAATATTGGTAGGTAGCGAATTTTGGTCTGGACTAATGGACTGGATCAAAGGAACCATGTTAAAGATGGGTACTATTAGCCCAGAAGATCTTAATCTTATTAAAATAGTAGATACAGAAGAAGAGGTAGTTGAAATTATAGATTCATTTTACAAAGGGCACAGCATGAGTCCTAATTTTTAATTTATACCTTGACGAAACGATTAAAATTACTTTTCTATCTGTGCATAATAACATTTGTTGTTAATGCAAGTAGTTGTTATGCACAGTATGAAACTGACCTTACCGTTAGTTTAAACGAGTATACCAAAGAATTGGATATTCGTCAAGAGTTCACCTATTACAACAATTCCAATTATAATTTAGGTGTTATTTACTTTAATGACTGGGCTAATGCTTATTCAGATAAAAATAGCGGATTAGCAAAAAGGTTTGCTCAAGAATTTAAAAAATCGCTTCACCTTGCAAAAGCAGATGAACGTGGTAAAACTACTATTATCAGTGTTGTTGATGACTCTTATAATGGTCTTGAGTGGAGCAGAACCGAAGGAAAGGACATTTTAAAGGTCACTTTAGATGATATTCTACCACCCAAAACATCAACTAAAATTTTCATTACCTATAAAGTAAAATTACCACCAAATAAATACACCCGTTACGGTTATGGTAGCAGAGGAGATTATTATTTAAAAGATTGGTATTTAACGCCAGCTGTATACGACGGCAAATGGCATCTGTATTCAAATAAAAATCTAGAGGATCTTTATATGAACGAGACCAATACTATCATTAATTTTAAATACCCTGATAGTTTATATCTTGCCTCTAATTTTGATATTAAAACCGAATCTAGCTTCCCCAATGGGCAGTTTGCGCAATTAAAAGGAAACTTACAGCGCGGTGGGGAAATTATTCTGAATACACAGAAAAATTTCTATACCCACAGAACTCCCTACATGACTTTTTTGACCGACATCAATGCACCAAGGTACAGCCCAATCGGTCAAGGACTATCCATAAATAAAGTCGCAAATTTTATTCATAATAACCTAGGTGACTATCCTCATGAGAAAATTCTGGTCAGTGAGCTAGATTATAGTAAAGACCCTCTTTACGGTATAAATCAACTTCCTTCTTTTATAAGACCCTACAAAGAGCAGTTTCAGTTTGAAATGAAATTCTTGAAAACGGCGATCAATAGTATTCTAAGAGAAACCATGTTCCTAAATCCACGAAAAGAACAATGGTTAAATAGCGCTATTGCAAATTATCTAATGATTGCTTACGTTGAAAAATATTACCCAGACCAAAAATTAATGGGTAAACTTTCAAAAATTTGGGGCTTTAGAAGTTTTGAATTGGCAAAAATGGATTTTAACGATCAGTATTCCTTTTTGTACAATCTTACTGCTCGTAAAAATTTAGATCAAGCATTACAAACATCTAATGATTCGCTGATAAAATTCAATCAAAAAATCGCTAATAAATATAAGGCTGGTTTAGGATTAGCATATTTGGCCGATTATATTGGCCAGGAGCATGTAGATGAAAGCATCAAGACGTTTTTCAAATATTATAAGCTGAACAATGTTAAGGTTGATGATTTTGAGTCTATTTTAAAACGCTCTACCCAACAAGATATCAACTGGTTTTTTAAAGACTATGTCTCAACAGACCGTAAAATTGACTTTAAGATAAAGAAGGTAAAAAAAGAAACCGATTCTTTACACGTAACCATTAAAAACAAAGAAGGTACCAATGTACCCATTTCAGTTTTCGGCCTTAAAAAAGATTCTGTAGTTTCTGAATATTGGTTCAAAGATATCGAGCTAGAAAAAACCTTTACTATACCTAATAAGAAAGAAGATAGACTGGTACTTAACTATGACCAAAAAATACCGGAATTTAACCAGCGCGACAATTGGAAATCATTAAAAGGATTTTTATCAAGTAACAAAAAATTGAAGTTCACCTTCTTTAAAGATGCTGAAAACCCGTATTACAACCAGGTTTTCTATGTTCCCGTGTTAAGTTTTAATGTGTATGATGGTTGGACTCCTGGTATGCGTTTATATAACAAAACCTTACTAGAAAGACCATTTGTATATGATTTCTCACCCTCCTATTCATTTAAAGAAAAAGCATTTGTAGGATCTGGAAAATTCAGTTATAGAAAATACCTAAGCAAAAGCGGATTGTATGTAGCTCAATATAATATAGGTGCCGGCACATCCCACTTTAATGTAAACTCTAGATATTCATCCATAACTCCCTCGGTAAGCTTTGGCTTTAGACCAGCAGATTTATTATCGAACAAAAGAGAGTTTTTATCTTTTAGATATGTAAACATTTTTAGAGATTTTGACCCTGCACTTTTAAGTTTGGCGAATGACCCAGAAAATCCAGATTATAGCGTGTTCAACGCACGTTATTCAAGTAGAAATAATGGCATTTTAGATTACAATTCTTGGTTTGCAGATTTTCAATTAGGTGGTAGTTTCAGCAAATTATCATTTGAATATGAGTATCGAAAATTATTTGAGAATAATAGACAACTGAACTTAAGATTCTTCGCTGGTAAGTTTTTAAGTAATAAAACAAAGACAGACTTTTTTAGTTTTGCTTTGGATAGACCAACAGATTACCTTTTTGATTATGGTTATTTAGGTCGTTCAGAAGATTCGGGTATTTATAGCCAACAGATTATTATTGCAGAAGGCGGCTTTAAGTCTTTCTTAGATCAGCGCTATAGATTTTCTAATGATTGGATGGCAACCGTAAACGGTAGTTTTAATATTTGGAAATGGATTGAATTATATGGGGATGCCGGCTGGGTAAAGAATAAAGGTCTCGATGGCAAATTCGTTTATGATTCTGGGGTGCGTTTAAATCTGGTAACAGATTACTTTGAATTGTACCTACCCTTACACTCAAACAATGGTTGGGAAATTTCACAGCCTAATTACGGTGAGAGAATTAGATTTATTATCACCGTAAGCCCAAAAACCCTTACAGGATTATTCACAAGAAAATGGTTTTAAACTAAGAAATTCTAATACGACCCTTAGAATTTTTAGTTAAAATTAAGAAATTTTCAAAATAATATCACTTTTGTTGAAAAAAATGGAATAAATTAACTGGTTACAGCGTTGCTAAAAAGTACTTGATTCGGTAATTTTGTAAAAACTAGATAATACATGGATGTTTCTTCTAAAACCAGTAATGATATTTCCTTTGAAGATTTCAAAGAACAAATTATAAATGATTACGAAGTCGCTTTTTTAAGCCGAACTTGTAGCTTATTGGGAAGAAAAGAAGTACTAACAGGTAAAGCTAAATTCGGCATCTTTGGCGATGGTAAAGAGTTACCTCAGTTAGCTATGGCCCGTTCATTTAAAAATGGCGATTTTAGAAGTGGTTACTATAGAGATCAAACCTTCATGATGGCTTTAGGTCTTTTACAGCCTAAAGAATTCTTTCACGCATTGTATGCTACCACAGATATAGAAAAAGAACCTATGAGTGCCGGTAGGCAAATGGGCGGTCATTTTTTAACACATAGTTTAAATGCCGACGGAAGTTGGAAAGATCTAACTAAACAAAAAAACAGTAGCGGAGACATTTCATGTACCGCAGGGCAAATGCCTCGTCTATTAGGACTTGCTCAAGCATCTAAAGTGTATAGAAACCAAGAAGGTCTAGACAGTGCTAAATTTTCGGTAAACGGAGATGAAATAGCATGGGGTACCATTGGTAATGCAAGTACTAGTGAAGGCATGTTCTTCGAAACCATAAATGCAGCCGGTGTTTTACAAGTACCCATGGTTATCAGTATTTGGGATGATGAATACGGCATTTCCGTACCTGCTAAATTCCATACAACAAAAGAAAATATTTCGGAGGTTTTATCTGGTTTTCAAAGAACTGAAAATGAAAAAGGATATGAAATCTTAAGAGTAAACGGTTGGGACTATACTGCATTGATGCACGCTTATGAAAATGCTGCTGATATAGCTAGACAAGAACATGTACCGGTCATTATTCATGTAAATGAATTAACACAACCACAAGGTCATTCTACATCTGGATCACATGAACGTTATAAAGACAATGAGCGTTTAGAATGGGAACGTGACCATGATTGTAACAAACGTTTTAAAGAATGGATCTTAGATTCTGGTATTGCCACAACAGAAGAATTAGCATCTATTGAAAAGAGAATTAAGCGCTCGGTCAGAGAAGCAAAAAAACAAGCTTGGGACGAGTATTTAAAAGATAATCTATCAGATAAATCACTTTTAATAAATCTAATTGAAAAAGCAGCTTCTAAGAGTCCGAACAAGAATTTTCTCAATAAATTAAAAAATGATTTAATTGCTATTGAAGAGCCCCTTCGTAAAGATTTGGCTATTGCCGCTAGAAAATCTCTACGCTATTTACTTGGAGAGAATACACCGGAAAAGCAAGACATCATAAACTGGACAGCCAACTTTTTAAAAGAATCTCAACATAAATACAGTTCTCATCTTTATAGTGAGAATGACAACAAGGCCACAAACGTTACCGGCATTACACCAGAATACAGTGATGATAACGAATTAGTAGATGGTAGAGTTATACTTAGGGATAATTTCGACAAACTATTTGAAAAATATCCGAATACGTTGATTTTTGGAGAAGATACCGGTGCTATTGGTGATGTAAACCAAGGTCTTGAAGGTATGCAAGAGAAATACGGTAAAATACGAGTTGCAGATACGGGTATTCGTGAAACAACAATTATTGGTCAAGGTATAGGCATGGCATTAAGAGGTCTTAGACCTATTGCTGAAATTCAGTACTTAGATTATATTTTTTATGCTTTATCGACCCTAACAGATGATTTAGCGACTTTACTGTATAGAACCGCAGGTAAACAGAAAGCTCCGTTAATCATTAGAACAAGAGGTCACAGGCTAGAGGGTATATGGCATTCTGGATCAGAAATGGGCGGATTAATACATCTACTTAGAGGTATGTACATTTTAGCGCCTAGAAATATGACCCAAGCAGCCGGATTTTATAATACACTCTTGAAAAGTGATGAACCTGCATTGGTTATCGAAAGCTTAAACGGGTATCGATTAAAAGAAAAGAAGCCAAAAAATTTAGGTGAGTTTTGTACACCTATCGGTAAAGTTGAAACAATTAAAGAAGGTAGCGACATCACCTTGGTTTCTTATGGTTCTACCTTGCGTATCGTTGAAAAAGCTGCCAAAGAACTTATTGAAGTTGGTATTGATGCAGAAGTTATAGATGCACAAACATTACTACCATTCGATATTGAAATGGAAGTATTGGAAAGTGTAAAGAAAACAAACCGTTTATTGGTAATTGACGAAGATGTACCTGGTGGATGTTCTGCGTATCTGCTTAATGAAATTATAGAAAAACAAGGTGCTTTTCAATATTTAGATAGTACACCACAGACGTTAAGTGCAAAAGCGCATAGACCTGCATATGGTTCTGATGGTGATTATTTCTCAAAACCTAATAGAGAAGATATTTTTGAGAAGGTATATGCAATTATGCATGAAGTTAAACCAAACGACTATCCTAAATTGAGATAGAAAACAATTAAATTTAAGTAAGAAAAATCCCATGAAATATGGGATTTTTTTATTCCCTAACATTCGCCTCAAAAATAAATGAATTGATATCACTCTTCTACGAAATTCTTAACTAACTGAAAACTAAGCAACCTCTATATTTTACTGTTAAAAAAATAGAATCTTCTCATTGTATACTTTAATATATTTCAGAAAAACAAAAAAAAATCTATACTTTTAAAGGAAATAATGCCAAAAATGAAAAATACGTTATTAAAAGATATCGGTTTAGCTTTTTTTAGAATTGCAATTTCAGCAATGATGTTGACACACGGTCTTCCTAAATTTCAAAAATTAATTTCTGGAGATTTTGAATTTGCCGATCCTTTTGGTATTGGGGCAGCCCCCTCCTTATTTTTAGCCGTAATAGGCGAATTTATTTGCCCAATTCTAATTATTATAGGTTTTAAATCGCGTTTGGCTGCAATACCAGCAGCAATTACCATGGCAGTTGCAGCATTTATTACTCATGGTGCCGATGATTTTAGTACAAAAGAAAAAGCATTGTTTTACTTGGTAGCTTTTATAACCATTTCATTGGTAGGACCAGGTAAATTTGGAATAGATAAAAAGTAACTAAACTCAAACTAAATCAGCACGGTTTTGAAATGAATACCCTAATTACATTCCTACGCAAATGTAGAATCGCTTGAATATCGAATATTGAACAATCGTTAGACTATTTTATATAGTAGTTCTTTTAAAAGGTCGGCCTCTTTCATTGGTGTAGCCCCTACTCCTTTTCCTTTCAAGTCCATTTCACGTAAACTAGAGATAATGCCGCTTACTTTCTTCATTGGGTAATTTCTAGCGGCAGTTTGTATCTCTTTTACAAAATAAGGATTTATGCGTAATGCACTCGCCACATTTTTAGGTGAATGATCCGTAAGACCGTGATACTGTAATAACTGTGTAAAAAACGAATGTAATAGGGTAATCGTTAGTATAAACGGATTGTCTTTTGGATTCTGGGCAAAATAATTAATGATCTTGGTCGCCTTTACGATATCTCTATCACCTATAGCTCTTTTCAACTCAAAATTATTATAATCTTTACTTATACCAATATGTTCCTCTATATGCTGAGGGTTGATTTCGGTCTGTTTTGGCAGAACCAATTTTAATTTATCTAGCTCTTTACTGATTTTACCTAAATCCGTTCCTAGGTATTCTACCAATAATAAAGCGGCTTTATGAGATATGGTATAACCACGGCTTACCAAATGCTTTCTAAGCCAATCACTTACCTGATTTTCATATAATTTCTTGCTTTCAAAAACTACACCGTTCTTCTTTATAATCTTGTGTAGCTTTTTGCGCTTATCCAACTTTTTGTATTTATAACAAATAACTAGAACTGTAGATTGTTGCGGGTTTTCTGCATATGCACATAGGTTCTCTATAGTACGGGATAAGTGTTGAGCTTCCTTTACGATGACCACTTGTTTTTCTGCCATCATAGGATAACGTTTGGCATTACCTACAATATCTTCAATAGATACATCTCTTCCATAAAGCACCATTTGGTTGAATCCCTTTTCTTCTTCGGTCAACACATTGTCACTTATAAAATCGGAAATTTTATCAATAAAATATGCTTCTTCCCCATAAAGGAAATATATAGGGCTTATCTGCCCTTTCTTTATCGCATTGACTATTTGTACAGCTTCATCCATTCAGAAAAAATCATCAACTTTGTATAATGCAGCCACTAAATTTCCCTAGCTACACTTTCAGGGTCAAAAATAGCGAAAATAGAACCTTGATTTTTGACGTTATACGTAAAAAATTTTTGGTGCTTACTCCAGAAGAATGGGTTCGGCAACATGTAGTTCAGTTTCTTATTCAAGAAAAGAAATATCCGGTCAGTCATATTAATGTAGAAAAACAAATAACACTCAACGGATTAAAGAAAAGATATGATGTGGTTGTTTTTAAACCCAACGGTCAACTGCACATACTTGTAGAATGCAAGGCACCCGAAGTTTCTATATCTCAAATGACATTTGATCAAATAGCACAATACAATTTCAAATTGAATGCTACTTACTTAATGGTTACGAACGGACTCTCTCATTATTACTGCCAAACAGACCTTATTGCGGAAAAATATGAATTTATGAAGGAAATTCCTGATTTTAGCCGTTAATTTGCGATCGATTTGAAGATAGCCGTAGTCATATTAAATTGGAATGGTGAAGTGCTTTTAGAAAGGTACCTGCCTTCTGTTATCAATTATTCTCCCGGTGCAGATATATATGTTGCGGATAATGCTTCCACAGACGGATCCGTTGCATTTGTAAAAGAAAACTACCCAACCGTAAAAATCATTCAGAATACAGAAAATGGTGGTTTTACTAAAGGATATAATGATGCCTTGGTACATGTAGACGCAGACATCTTTTGTTTATTGAATTCAGATGTAGAAGTTTCACCTAATTGGCTGAGCCCTATTAAAGAGACATTTAATCAGGTACCAGAAGCTGCAATCATACAACCAAAAATTTTGGATTTACTTAAAAAAGATCATTTTGAATACGCGGGCGCAGCTGGTGGGTTCATTGATCAGCTGGGGTATCCATTCTGTAGAGGAAGAGTCTTTCAGACTTTAGAGAAAGATAACGGTCAATATGATGACGTGCGAGAAATATTTTGGGCGACGGGAGCATGCATGTTTATTAAAAAAGAAGTTTTTCATGAGTTAAAAGGATTCGATGAAGATTACTTTGCACACCAAGAAGAAGTAGATTTATGCTGGCGTGCTAAAAACCACGGTTACAAAATATTTTATGTGGGCACCTCTAAAGTATTTCATTTAGGTGGTTCTACATTAAGTAACATGAATCCAAAGAAAACATACCTTAACTTCAGGAATACATTATTTTCGATTACAAAGAATCTTCCTAGAAGAAAGGCTTTCATCATTATATTCTTGAGATTGCTGTTAGATGGTATTGCGGCAATACGATTTCTTTTCCAGTTAAGATTTAAACACTTTTTCGCTATTTTTAGGGCACATTTAAGCTTTTACAGACAATTTGGAAAAATGTATAAAAAGAGAGAAAAAACACAGTTTCTCAGAAAATACTATGTAACGAAGTCCATTGTATGGTCTTACTTCGTACATAGAATAAGTAATTTTAACATTTTAGTAAAAGATTAACTAACAACACATATAAGTGACTTTGTAATTATATAATTTTGAAGTCGCTTAGATGCGAAAATTGAGTAAACCACTTAAACAAGTATAATAGAATAGAATTATGAAAAAAGTATTATTAGGATGTCTTGGAGTAACGCTATTACTTTCATCATGTGTATCTTCTAAGAAGTATGCAGATCTTGAAGCTAAGCATAAAAATGCACAAGATTTATTGAATTCGGCGACAGTTAAATTGAATGATTGTTTAGAAGAAAAAGCAACAGCTTCATCTAGACTTCAAACTTTAGAAGATCAAAATGCTTTCTTAAAAGCAAACAATCAAGAGTTGATCAATAATATGGGCAACTTAACAACTTTGACTACCAAAGGTGCTGAGAACTTAGAGAAATCTTTAGAGAGTTTACAAGAAAAAGATTTAACCATCCGTAAATTAAATGATGCAATTACACGTAGAGATTCTGTAAACCTTTCTTTGGTACAGAGCTTAAAAGGTGTTTTAGGTAACATGGATGATGAGGATATAGAAATCAGCGTTGAAAAAGGTGTTGTTTTCGTATCAATTTCAGACAAATTATTATTTAGCAGCGGTAGCTACAACGTTACAAGAAGAGCTAAAGAAGTTCTTGGTAAAGTTGCTAAAGTGGTAAACAATAAGCCAGATTTCGAATTCATGGTAGAAGGTCATACAGATGACGTACCTTATAGAGGTAACGGTTCTTTATTGGATAACTGGGATTTGAGTGTTAAGCGTGCAACCGCTGTTGTTCGTATTTTACAAAAAGATTTCAATGTAGATCCTAAGCGTATGACTGCTGCAGGTAGAGCTGAATATGTACCGGTTTCTACAACAGAAAAATCTAAAAACAGAAGAACCCGTATCGTTGTTCTTCCAAAAATCGATCAGTTTTATAGCATGATTGAAGAAGGAATGAAAGATCCTGCAATCAACAAATAATTACTGATTTGCATATAAAATTAAAGCGGCTCTATAGAGCCGCTTTTTTTATGTCTTGGTTTTTGAATGTAGCTTTTAAATAATATCTAAACTACCTTTTCCTTCACGAATAACTTCAGGCAAACCTCCGGTAGAAACATCTATTATAGTCGACCCTACATTACCACCATAACCGCCATCAATTACGATATCCACAAGATTGTCCCATTTCTCGTAAATTAATTCGGGATCAGTCGTATATTCAAGAACATCATCTTCATCACGAATAGAGGTTGAAACAATTGGGTTACCTAATTCTTCAACCAGCGCTTTAACTATACTGTTATCTGGCACACGAATACCAACCGTCTTTTTCTTTTTAAACTCTTTAGGCAGATTATTATTACCGGGTAATATAAAAGTATAAGGTCCTGGTAAAGCTCGTTTCAAAATTTTAAAAGTGGCAGTATCAATTTGCCGTACATAATCTGACAGATTACTTAAATCGGTACAAATGAAGGACCAATTGGCCTTTGCCAATTTCACCCCTTTAATACGTGCAATTTTTTCCAATGCCTTGGTGTTCGTAATATCGCAACCCAACCCGTAGACCGTATCTGTTGGGTAGATAACCAAGCCACCTTTACGCAATACGTCCACTACCCTTTTAATCTCTTTAGGGTTAGGGTTCTCTTCGTATATTTTGATAAATTCTGCCATAGCATTAAGGTTTAAAACCGCTACTGTTATTAAATTTTACTAAACTATCCCAATACCTCTAATTTAGCGAAGCGGAGTAATAATTTTTTAATATCGCCTTTATCGAACATTATTTCTGCCTTTCTATCATTACCGGCACCTTCAATTTTTACGACCTTACCACGACCAAAACGAGTATGGTTGATCAATGAACCTTCGGTAAGGTTTGGATCGATCTTATTTGTATTACCAACAGGTTCTGATAGCTGAGGCTTTAATTTTCGTAATTTTTTAAGTTGCCCTGAATTTGGCTGACCAACTATTGGCGGCGTGCCCCTTTTAGGTTTTTCTTGACGTAACCTACTCTTATCTACTTCACCAAAAATATCGGCATTTATAAGAGATTTGTAGCGGTACCCGCCATCAATTGGTGTAAGGTTCTCCACATATTTCTCATCTATCTCTTCTAAGAAACGACTAGGTTCTGCGTCTATTAATTTACCCCAACGATATCTATTTTGCGTGTATGTCAAATACGCTTGTTTTTCAGCTCTGGTCAACGCAACATAGAACAACCTACGCTCCTCTTCCAGCTCACTTCGGGTGCTCATACTCATACCCGACGGAAACAGATCTTCCTCCATCCCCACTATATATACGTACGGAAATTCCAATCCTTTTGCCAAGTGAATGGTCATCAATGCAACCCTATCGTCATCACCCGTATCTTTATCCAAATCGGTAGCAAGTGCAACATCTTCTAAAAATTCACTTATGTTTCCTGTTGCTTCATCAACTTCTTTCTGCCCTTCAACAAAATCTTTTATACCATTTAAAAGCTCTTCGATATTCTCCATCTTACCGATACCTTCTGGGGTTCCGTCTTTTTTAAATTCTAAAAGAACACCGGTTTTTTTGGCTACATGTTCTGATAATGTAAAGGCATCCGTAGTTTCGTTCATGACCTGAAAACTCTTGATCATGTTTACAAAATCCGTTAACTTACGTTTGGTACCCGCATTAATTTTCAAATCAATACGATCTATGTTTTCCATTACCTCAAAAATGGAACGGTTGTAATGATTTGCAGCTACAATTAATCTATCTAAAGTAGTACCGCCAATTCCCCTAGCAGGAAAGTTTATCACCCTTTTTAAAGCTTCTTCATCTTTAGGGTTAATGACCAAACGTAGATATGACAGTACATCTTTTATTTCTTTTCGTTGGTAAAATGAGAGTCCGCCATAAATACGATATGGAATGTCCCTTTTACGTAAGGCATCTTCAATAGCCCTAGATTGGGAGTTTGTTCTATATAATACACAAAATTGACCATTGGTCATTTGCTGCTGCATTCTATGCTCCCAAATAGAATTTGCTACAAATCTACCTTCTTCAGCATCAGTAGTACTTCTGTGAATTTTAATAGCAGGACCATCATCATTATCCGTCCAAACCACCTTTTCAATCTGATTTTGGTTTTTGCCGATTACGGAGTTGGCAGCATTTACAATGTTTCGTGTAGAGCGGTAGTTCTGTTCTAAACGATACATCCCTACATTATCGTAATCTTTCTGAAAGTTCAAAATATTACTAATGTTCGCTCCCCTAAATGAATAAATACTCTGTGCATCGTCACCTACCACACATATATTCTGAAAACGATCGGCCAAAGCCTTTACAATCAAATACTGCGAATGATTGGTATCTTGGTACTCATCAACCAAAATATACCTAAATCGATCTTGGTACTTTGCCAACACATCTGGGTAGCGTGTTAAAAGCTCATTGGTTCTCAATAGTAAATCATCAAAATCCATTGCACCCGCCTTAAAACAACGGTCTACATAATTTTCGTAAATATCCCCTGTTCTTGGCTTTTTTGCCATGGCATCCTGCTCTACCAAATCTGGATCATTACGGTAGGCCTTTACGGTTATTAAGCTATTCTTAAATGACGAAATTCTATTTTGAATCTGCTTGTATTTATAAATATCCTTGTCAAGCCCCATTTCCTTAATGATCGAAGCTAATAAGCGCTGAGAATCTTGTGTGTCATAAATAGTAAAATTGGCAGGATAGCCGAGTTTATCACCATCAATACGCAGTAATTTGGCAAAAACGGAGTGGAAAGTTCCCATCCAAAGGTTTTTAGCTTCAGATGCCCCCACAATTTGAGCAATACGTGCTTTCATTTCACGAGCCGCCTTATTTGTAAATGTTAGGGATAGAATATTAAAAGAATCTACACCCTGCGCCATAAGGTGTGCAATTCTATAAGTTAGTACACGAGTTTTACCCGATCCAGCGCCGGCAATTACCATTAAAGGTCCGTCTTTATGCAAAACAGGAGCCTTTTGGGCATCGTTCAATTCATCAATAAATGAGCTCAAATTTTCTTTCTTTTAGTGACGTAAATTTAGCCATAAATGAGGGATAGTAAAAGTGAAGTGATTTAGATTTGTGAACAATGACTGGTATTTCTTTTCATTTTGAATATATTTAAACTTTAATTCCGCTTACAGAGAACACCTGTTGATGCATTTATGTCTTTATGACCAACAAAAAATAGAGAACAAACTAACATTAAATACTGATTATGAGAAAACTAGGCATATTGGCTCTCGTTCTTTTCGGGTTTACCGTTCAGGCACAAGGTCCAAATCTTGAAAAAGATTACAAAGCTATTGAAAGCAAAGTAATTGATTGGAGAAGAGAGATTCATCAGAATCCGGAATTGGGGAATCGTGAATTTAAGACAGCGGAAAAAATTGCCAAGCACTTAAAGTCTTTGGGAATTGAGGTAGAAACCGGCGTTGCGCATACTGGTGTTGTTGGTCTGTTAAAAGGTGACTTACCTGGTAAAGTGGTAGCACTTAGAGCAGATATCGATGCCTTACCGGTAACAGAAAGAAATGATCTACCATATAAATCTAATGTAACTTCAGAATTTATGGGTGAAAAAGTAGGCGTTATGCATGCTTGTGGTCATGATACGCATACTGCTATTTTAATGGGTGTTGCTGAAATAATGTCTAAAAATAAAGACAAAATTAAAGGAACCGTTAAGTTCATCTTTCAACCTGCAGAAGAAGGACCACCACCAGGAGAAGAAGGCGGAGCTCTTTTAATGGTTAAGGAAGGCGTTATGAGCAATCCTAAGGTTGATGCGATTTTCGGATTGCACATTAACTCTCAAACCCCTGTAGGCGTTATCAGATACAAATCTGGTGGTACTATGGCAGCTGCTCAGAGTTTTACAATTAACGTAAAAGGAAAGCAATCTCACGGTTCGCAACCATGGTCAGGTGTTGATCCAATTTTGATCAGTGCTAAAATTATTGACGGGCTACAAACAATAATCAGTAGAGAAACTGACCTGACTAATGAAGCAGCAGTTATTACTGTTGGTAAAATTAAAAGTGGTGTTCGTTTTAATATCATACCAGAATCTGCAGAGATGATCGGTACTATTAGAACCTTAGACTATAACATGAAAGACAAGTTAAATGCACGTATGGTAGAAATGGTAAGTGACATCGCCAAAGCTTACGGTGGTGAAGCTACTTGTGTAATTAAAGACGCTACCGATATTACTTATAACAATCCAGAATTAGTAGAACAAATGTTACCTACTATGAAAAGAGTAGCTGGAGATGAAAATGTACAATTTCAAAAAGCGATTACGGGTGCAGAAGATTTCTCATATTTTCAAAGAGAAGCACCAGGGTTTTTCTTTTTCTTAGGAGGAATGACTCCTGGTACAACAGAATCTTACCCACACCACACACCAGACTTTTTAATTGATGATAGCGGATTACTTTTAGGAGTTCGTACGCTAACAGAAATGAGTTTAGATTACCTAAATAGCGACCAAACACCGCTTTTAGATATAAAACCAAAAGGATAATTTTGATGAACGATTTTTTAAATGCTATTCCAAGTCTACCATGGTGGACTTGGATTTTTTTGTTTCTTTTCATTGTTGCTATCTATGATATTTTTATTCAGAAACGGCACACCATAAAACACAACTTCCCCGTTGTTGGTCATTTGCGTTATTGGCTAGAAAGTATCGGTCCGGAAATGCGTCAGTATTTTGTTGCCAATAATAGAGAAGAGCTACCTTTTAATAGAATAGAAAGAGGTTGGATTTACGCTTCTGCAAAAAAGGAAAATAATTACGAAGGTTTTGGTTCTGACAGAGATTTGTATGCACATCAGCATATTTTCGTTAAGAACAGAATGATGGGTTACCAAGTTCCTGCAGGCCACCCAAACGAAGCAGAACCCAATTTTATACCCTGTGCAAAAGTTATGGGTGAGCACAACAAGCGTAGAAAACCTTTTAGACCTAGCAGTGTAGTGAATGTATCTGCCATGAGTTTTGGTTCTTTATCTGCAGCTGCAGTAGAAGCAATGAACAAGGGTGTTCAAAAATCAGGTGCATATCATAATACAGGTGAGGGCGGTTTATCGCCATATCACAAACACGGTGGCGATATCGTATTTCATTTTGGTACTGGCTATTTTGGTGTAAGAACTAAAGATGGCAATTTCTCTATGGAGAAAATGAAAAAACTGGTAGAAGAAAATCCGTGTATCAAAGCAATTGAAATTAAGTTATCTCAAGGAGCAAAACCAGGAAAAGGCGGTGTTTTGCCAGGAGCAAAAATTACCCCTGAGCTTGCAGAAATTAGAGGTGTAGAAGTAGGTAAAGATGTTTTATCACCCTCAACACACAAAGCCTTTTCTAATGTAAAGGAGCTAATGGCACTTATTGAAGATATCGCTAACGAAACAGGCTTACCAGTGGGTATTAAAGGTGCTATTGGAAAATTAGACCAATGGGAAGAATTGGCCGATCTCATGTTAGAAACGGGAAAAGGTCCAGATTTTATTACCGTAGATGGTGGTGAAGGTGGTACCGGTGCCGCTCCTCCATCATTTGCCGATCACGTCTCTTTGCCTTGGGTATATGGCTTCTCTAGTCTATACAGAGTATTCTTGAACAGAAAACTTACAGAACGTATCGTATTTATTGGATCTGGTAAATTAGGCTTTCCCGCAAAAGCAGCAATGGCATTTGCTATGGGTGTAGATTGTATTAATGTTGCTCGTGAAGCCATGATGAGTATTGGCTGTATACAAGCACAAGTTTGCCATAATAATACGTGCCCTACAGGTATTGCTACACAAAGTAAATGGTTGCAAAAAGGTATAAATGTACCTTTAAAATCAGACAGATTGGCACAATATTTCAGCACATTCAGAAAAGAATTTTTAGAGATCACTCATGCCGCAGGTTATGAGCACCCCAGTCAATTTACTATGGACGATGTTCAAGTAAACGTAGATGACAATGACCTAAATAAAAGTTTAGCTTCTACGTACGGCTATAATAAAGCGAAAGTACCGTTTACAAGTGTACAAGATTTAAAAGACTGTTCGTATCTTGGCGGCAAAATATAGATTAACCTATTTAATGCATTTTAATATGAAACGATTTCTTATATGTTCTACTTTATTTTTTATAGGAATAAACACAGTTCAAGCTCAGAAAAAAAGTGAATTGATAGAGCAAAATCAAGAATTGAAATTTAAACTAGATTCTATTTCTAAAATGGTAAGCACATCTCAACGTAACGAGAAATTGGCGAACCAACGCTCGGATGAATACCAATCTCAAGTAACGGAATTACAAGACGCGAATGCTACATTAATGAAAAACTTAAACAGTTTTGCGGCATTGTCTAGTCAGAATTCAGAAAATATCAATAAGACCATGGCTGTTTTAGAACGAAAAGAAAAGCAGCTAAAGGGTGTAACCGATGCCGTAGCCAGTAATGACTCTACTGCAGTGGTGATATTGACAAATGCAAAACAAGTACTTGGCGAGAATGTAAAAGTTGGTGTAACCGACGGTTCTGTAGTCATCTCAGAAAAATTAGACTTTTTCTTTACAGATGGTGTGGGTATTAATCCTTCAGGCGAATCTAGAACGTGGATAGAGAATGTAGCCAAAGTTGCAAATGCAAACCCTAAAAGTGTCATAACGGTTGCAAGCCTGAATATTACTGGTGAAATGAATGTAGCATTGCAGCAAGCTACTGCTATTGCCAGCATTTTAATTAAAGATTTTGGTGTAAATGGAGAACGAATTGTTGCAGTTGGTGAAGATGGCGGCTTACGAGAATCGTTACAAATAAAGTTTCAACCGGATTATAAAGCATTTTATGATATGGCGAAGGGAGACGCTAAAAACTAATTTTAAGTATTTCATCGATAAACCACTATACTAATTGAGAAATTTGGACGTTCTTATTTCGTAAATAATAACTAATTAAAAAATGAACTCCGACCAAATTTTTCAACTTTTCGCTTATTTGATACCTTCTGTCGTTACAGGTGCCATTGCCTTCTATTTCTTTAGAATGCACACTAATAATGAAGAAGGAAGAAGACGTTTTCTTTTACATAAAGATTCTCAGAAAGATACATTACCGGTGCGTTTACAAGCATACGAAAGAATGGCCTTATTCTTAGAACGTATTGCAATACCAAGTTTGGTAGTTCGTGTATCACCACAAAGTGATGACAAAAACGCCTATGAAAATTTGTTGATCAAAAGTGTTGAAACGGAATTTGACCACAACCTTTCTCAGCAAATCTATATGACAGATGAATGCTGGAACGTAATTAAAGCGGCAAAAAGCGCCACTATTCAAATGATTAGAAAAGCAGCAATGAGCAATACTGAAACTGCAGATAAATTAAGGGAAGATATTTTGAATGAAACTATGGATAAAACATCACCCTCAGCTACTGCACTATCTTTTGTAAAAAGAGAGATTGGCGATTTATGGTAGAATTAAAAATTTAATGAAATAAAAAAAATGCTTTCCAGATGGAAAGCATTTTTTGTTTGTACTTGTAAAAGCATTATTCATGCTCATTTGGTTCTATAGGATTTGTTTCTTCGTTCTTATTCTTTGCATACAAATACCCTCTCTTCCACCACAGTGTCATTTTTGCTTTGTCGAATATCAAAGAATTGGTTGTTAAAATTGTAGGTGTATAAAACAAGTTGATAATTGCATTTTTTTGATTGGCAACTAATTTTCCTATTCTAATATTCTGATGTTCTATTCTATCTAAAATAAAACTCATCATAGTAGTAATCAGCTCAAATGGATTACGCGAGGCTACCCTGTTCATATAATTAACTTCAGTATGTAAAACCACCACATCTACTTCTGTCGCACCCCTTTTTATAGCTTCTTCAATGGGCACAATACTACCTAAACCACCATCAGCATACTCACAATAGTTTTTACGTACCAAACTCATGAACGGTGTATAGTTGGCTGAAATCCAAATCCAATCGCAATAGTCTTCATAAGTGCAATCTTTAATAGATTTATACTCTACTTGATTTAATGACAGATTAGAAACAGTAATAACAACATCTGAATCCCCGTTCTTTAAGGTTTCAAATTCCTCAATAGTTAAACTGTTTTCTATTAGTTTACGCAGGTTTTCACTTTCGCCAAAAGTCTTTTTTCCAGTCATGAAATTTCTAAAAACATTCCAATGATTAATTGAAATTTCTTCATTACCACGAATATTCTTAACTAAAAACGGACAGTTGTTAAAAATACTTTTCTGATTGACATTAGAATATATTTCTTTGATTTTATCTAGCTTGCCTAGTGCCAAATGAGAGATAAGTAGACTACCGGTAGAAGTACCTACAAAAATATCATACTTTCTCCCTTCTTCTTGAATAAGGTATTGGGCAACGCCACCAGCAAAGGCACCTTTACTACCACCACCAGAAATAACTAATGCTTTCATTATTAATTTAATTTCGTTTTAAGATAACGCAAATCTGATGAATTTAGTTGATTTACAATCTTTTCAATTTCTTTTTTCTTTTCTTGGTCGCTCCAAACTGCATCAAATAACTTTCTGGCATAATTTCTAAACTGCCAAGAATGATGATTGGTCGCCTTTATCAAATTAATATAAGCATCGTTATTTAAAGCCTGAATTTCAGATAAATATTGAAACGCTGTTTGCCGTACTTCTGTATTATAAATAGGGCTTGTATAACCAACAAGCTCGCGATGAAAGTAAACATTCTCCGTAGGTCTATAATCTGGCGTAAACAATGCTAATGTTAACCAAAGTAAACGCACATTCTTATTTGGCAAACCAATTATGTCTTTAGTTTTTTCTAAATAAGTAATTCTATCATAATCAAAACTGGACCATAGATTATAAAGCATTAACTCATTGGTTATATAACTATTATCTAACAATAGTGGCTCTGTAAATTCTTTTAGCTCCTCAGAAATTTTTCCCATTTTCTGTGCTGCAAATTGCCGTATTCTGATATCTTCACTAGCAATTAAAGGCAAAAGTTCTAAT
Organism: Maribacter sp. R86514; assembly: GCF_044597005.1. Classification (NCBI taxonomy): domain Bacteria; kingdom Pseudomonadati; phylum Bacteroidota; class Flavobacteriia; order Flavobacteriales; family Flavobacteriaceae; genus Maribacter; species Maribacter sp. R86514. The sequence continues at coordinate 1,344,626 of NZ_CP138999.1, forward strand.
TCAGGAAAATCACCTTTTTGTTGAAGCAATTCTAACTTCAATTCCGTAGCTAATTCTGAATTCTTTAAAATTTCAGGGGAATTAAAATTTTTCTCATCATCATGTTTTAAGACATAATACATTCTTAATGATGAACTATTTTTCATTAAATAATCTTTCGCAGCATCAATTGGAAATACGTCTCCTTCTAACCAAATAGCTTTAAAATCACTTAAATCATAATTGCTGGTTTCCTCCATTACAGCAATAAAATTAGCAACAGTCACATTTTGGTACTTATATTTATTCAGGTATGTTTTTATTCCTTCTTTAAATGCGGAGTCCCCTATTTCTTCTCTCAATATAGCTAAAGCCCAAGCCCCTTTTTCATAAAAGGTAAGACTACTAGCCTTTGGGTTAAGCAAGCTCTGCCCCTCTCCATTTTCTGAAATCTCACTTAATACTTTTGCTGTATCAAATAACTTCCAATAAAAATAATCGTCCCCGAAGACATCTTTTTCAGCCAAATAGGCATAATAGGTAGCAAAACCCTCATGCAACCAATGATGCTCGCTGTTCTTTTCGGTAACCAAATTACCAAACCATTGGTGTGCTAGCTCATGAGCATTGATATTCACATAATTTCTATCAATAAACGAAATGGAATCAATGACATAAGCGTCAGAGAAAAAAGTAGCACTTGTATTTTCCATACCTGCATATAAAAAATCATGTACCGGCACTTGCTTATAATTCTGCCAAGGATAAGCGACACCTATCTCATTTTCTAAAAAATCAAATATCCGTTTTGTGTATCTAAACGTGGGTTCCACTTTTAGACTATCATTAGGATAATAATAGTTTTCAATGCTTACACCGCTTTCAGATGTCAATACTTGTTTGTCATAATTACCCATTGCAAATGCCAACAAATAACTACTCATTGGTTTTTTCATGTCAAATATCCAAATAGGGTCTTCTTCATCATTGTTAGTTTTTAAAAGTAGATTACCATTCGCAATGACTTGATATTTTTTATCGGCTTCAATAGTAAGATCAAATTCTATTTTTTCTTCCATGTCATCAAAACTAGGAAGCCAATGGCTAGTGTATTTTCCTTGCCCTTGCGTCCATATCTGCTCATTGCCTTCTACATCATCATCCCAACCAATAAAATAGACCGTTTGTTTGGGTTTTGCCACATACTCAAGAAACAGTTTATGCGATGCTCCCTTTTCAAATTTATTTTGAATGGAAATGATCTTTTTTGTGGCATTAAAATCCATCTCTTTTCCGTCAAGTTCTACTTTTGAAAAATCCATATTCTTTGCATCAAGAAATATAGAGTCAACATTTTGTAACACATTAAAACGATAGATTACGCCACCTTTAATCGTTTTTTCTTTAAGTACTGGGCTTAGGTAAACCTTAGCTTTAATAAAGTCTACTTTATCTTGATGTTGCCCAAAAGCATAGAGGGATAAAAATATAAAAAGGGTGAAAATTAATTTCTTCATACAGCTTACCAAACAAATAACATTTCAAATTTAATGTTTTGGGGAGCACTTCCCTAACCTTTACCTGAATTGAATGTGATGCTAAACAACACTTATTTCGCTAGTTACCATGAGAACCATATTTACAAGAGCAGTAATGATATTTTCCCCTTTGGGGATTAAGGGGCTTATCCCTATTTTAGTGCCATGAACGCAAACTTCCTGCAAACTCCCGTAGTGTACTTAAAAGGTGTTGGTCCAAACAGGGCAGAAACCTTAAAGTCCGAATTAGGGATAAGCACCTACCAAGATTTGCTGAATCTTTTCCCTAACCGTTACATTGACAAAACCCAATATTATAAAATAAGTCAATTACAACGTAGCAGTGCAGATGTTCAGATAGTTGGCAAAATAGTTCATTTAAAAACAGTAGAACAAAAAAGAGGTTCTCGTTTAGTAGCCCGTTTTAAAGATGATACCGGGGAAATAGAATTGGTTTGGTTTCGTGGTCAGAAGTGGTTACGAGAGAACTTAAAACTAAATGTACCCTATGTCATTTTTGGAAAATGTAATTGGTACAACGGTACATTTTCAATGCCACACCCAGAGATGGAACCATTGAAAGCACATGAACAAGGTACTAAGGTATATATGCAACCCGTTTACTCATCTACTGAAAAGCTAAGTAATAAAGGCATCACCAATAAAGTTATCAGTAAACTGATGCAACAGCTTTTTATAGAAATCAACGGAAAATTCACCGAAAGCTTATCAGATAAATTACTGCACGACCTCAAACTCATAAACAAGAGCGAAGCCATGTTCAATATTCACTTTCCTAAAAGTCAGGAATTATTGGCAAAAGCGCAATGGAGATTAAAGTTCGAAGAACTTTTTTACATACAATTACAGCTTATTGGCAAAAACGTTTCTAGAAAGAAAAAGATCAAAGGTTTTCCGTTTAGTGAAGTTGGCGAGTATTTTAAGGATTTTTACAATAATAAATTGCCTTTTGAGCTTACCGGAGCACAGAAACGGGTAATCAAAGAAATACGATCAGATCTGGGCAGCAATGCCCAAATGAACCGTTTATTACAAGGTGATGTAGGGTCAGGAAAAACCATTGTTGCCGTTATGACCATGTTGTTAGCAATCGATAATGGATTTCAAGCTTGTTTAATGGCGCCAACGGAAATTCTAGCCAATCAACATTTTCAAGGCATATCTGAATTACTAGAAGGAACGGAGATTACCTGCGCCTTACTTACTGGTTCGGTAAAGAAATCGGCTCGTAAACCAATTCACGAACAGTTAGAAAATGGAGAGCTCAACATACTTATTGGCACTCATGCCCTTTTAGAAGATAAAGTAAAATACAAGAATTTAGGAATAGCGATTATTGATGAGCAGCACCGTTTTGGTGTAGCTCAGCGTTCTAAATTGTGGCATAAAAATGAATTTCCGCCACATATATTAGTAATGACCGCAACACCCATACCTAGAACTTTGGCCATGAGTTTATACGGTGATCTGGATATCTCTATAATTGACGAATTACCACCTGGTCGTAAGCCCATTAAAACCGTACATAGATATGACGGAAACCGATTAAAGGTTTTTCGTTTTATACGTGATGAAATTGAAAAAGGCAGACAAATATATGTGGTGTACCCATTAATTCAAGAGTCTGAAGCTATGGACTATAAAGATTTAATGGATGGTTATGAGAGTATTGCCCGCGACTTTCCTCAGCCTAAATATCAGATTTCTATTGTTCACGGGCAAATGAAACCGGCGGACAAGGAGTTTGAAATGAACCGTTTTGTACAGGGCGAAACTCAAATTATGGTAGCCACAACGGTTATAGAAGTTGGTGTCAACGTACCTAATGCATCGGTAATGATTATTGAAAGTGCCGAACGTTTTGGTCTATCACAATTACATCAGTTACGTGGTCGTGTTGGTCGTGGGGCAGATCAAAGTTTTTGCATTCTAATGACGAGCCATAAACTATCTAGTGATTCAAAAACTAGATTAGAGACCATGGTCGCCACCAATGACGGCTTTGAAATTGCAGAAGTAGATCTAAAACTACGTGGACCCGGAGATATTATGGGTACGCAACAAAGCGGATTGCTTAGTTTAAAAATAGCTGATATCGTTAAGGATAATGATATTCTAAAATCTGCTCGCTTCTACGCCTTACAGCTTCTAAAAGAAGACCCTTCATTAAGTAAACCAGAGAATCTAATTATTAGACATATGTATGCCCAATTAGTGAAACACAAGAATATTTGGACGTATATTAGTTAGTTCTATTTTAAATCTAAAGCCAATATATAGTCATCGGCCGTTAAAAACAAACGCTTTTCATTAGCGGTTAATGCACAATTTGAAGTTAAAAGACCTGTTCGTATTTTAGCTATGGGTTTTGCCTCTTTAGTAAAAATCCACAAGCCACCTGGTCCTGTGGCAAAAACATAACCTTTGCTATTGGTTTTCATACCATCCGGAAGTCCTTGCTCATTTGGTTTGCCCAAAAGGTGCTCAACATTATAAAATGGTTTCTTTTCCGCTACCTTGCCAGGAGCCTCTAAATTATATTGGTACCATGCACCACCCACTTTTTCATCTGAGACCGCTACGTAAAGTGTTTTATTATCAGGAGAAAGCGTAATTCCGTTAGGGTAGCTCAACTCTTTATCCAAAAGTAGGAGTTCGCCAGTTTTCAAAAGGCAATAAACACCTTGAAAATCCAACTGCTTATTCTTATCATCAATTAAATTTTCTAGTCCATATGGTGGGTCTGTAAAATAGAGATTGCCGTCATCATCGTATATGCCATCATTAGGGCTATTCAACCTTTTACCCTCGTATTCACTCACTAGAGAACTGTATTGTGGTCTTGGGTCGTTCAATAATGATTTCATAACACCTACACGTCTTTCTCCTTGCTGCATTAGAACCAATTGTCCACCAGGGTTCAGTAGTAAGCCGTTAGACCCAGAGCCCTTACCCGTATAATTTTGAACATCATAGCCAGAAGGCTTTAAAAACGTTACCGTATCGTTCTTGTCATTTAATTTATAGACCTTGTTCTGCGGAATATCAGAAAACAGAAGATACTGTCCGTTTTCTATCCACAAAGGTCCCTCTACCCAATCAAAGCCACTCGCCACAATTTGCAAAGAAGATTCAGGATTTAAAATCTGTAACGCTTCTTCATCTAATATTTCAACTGAAAATTTAGAGGAAACAGTATTTACCACATCGGTATTCTTAGTTTTTATTTCTTTACAAGAAATTAAAGCAAATAAAATTAGTAGAAACAGACTATTTTTTATCATATCAATGAGCCTTTGCCTTGATTAAAAAATCTTCAGACATTTTTTTGGTTGACTCAAAATCTATCATGCCTGTCTTTGCGTCGTTTACTACACAACCGTAACCAATACCAGATGCTCCAGCCTTAAACCAATCTGCAGCGTTATTTGGGTTTATACCACCAACTGCAAAATAGTCTATGTGATCCAAAGGAGCCCTTAATGCTTTAAAAAAATTGAGACCCATAGCCCCAGCAGGAAAAAGTTTTACCACATCTGCCCCATTTTCATGCGCTATACATACTTCAGAAGGTGTCATGGCACCCATTAATACAGGTACATTGTGTTCATGACCCAAAGCAATAACATCAACATTTGTATTTGGGGTGACCAAAAACTGCGCTCCTGCAGCAATGGCTTTTTCTGCAATAGCTACATTAATCGCGGTACCAATACCAATAATTTTATCGGGATATAGTGCACGTGCATTCGTAATTTCTTCTAAAAACCCTGGAGTGTTAGAGGTAATTTCTAGCACATTTACCCCGGTTTCCAAAACTATCTTAACCACCTTTGAAACATCTGCCTGATTCTTTGTGCGTAAAATGGCGACTATTTTTTCATTCTTGATTCTAGCTACTATTTCTTTTCTATTCATCGTAAAACGTGTCCGGAAATATTACCTTCCATTATTGATTTAATTTCATTTTCTGAACTTGTGTGCTGATCTCCCTTTATCGTATGCTTCAATGCAAAAGCCGCAGTGGAGAAATCTATAATTTGTTGATTAGTATAACCTTTATCAATACTATGTAAACACGCTGCAGCAAAGGCATCTCCAGTACCAAAGCGATCGGTTATTTTAACTTTTATCGCCTTTGAGACCGATAAATCATTATCATTTAAAAACACACCCGAAAGCTCATTTTCGCTCGCAGAACTATGATCTCTAATGGTAAAAGCCAATTGTTTAACACCAAACTCTTTTTTCCCTTTTTTAATAGCGTCTATAGTCTTTTCTTCAGCACTATCACCACTAAAATTCATTTCATATACATCTTTTAGAACACCTGCATTACCAAAAAGCAAATCGGTATTTTCAAGAATTTTATTGAATATGACCTGTGCATCTTTATTAGAATTCCACAAAGACCTTCTATAATTCATGTCAAAAGCAACTTTTACTCCCATTTCATTGGCTGTTTTTGCAGCGTTTATAGTCTCCAAAGCACATTGCTCACTAAGTACGGGGGTTATACCAGAAAGGAAGAGCCATTTTTTATTCTTGAGGATTTCTTTCCATTTAAACTCCCCTTCCAAAATTGTACTAATGGCGGAGTCTGCCCTATCATAAATAACACTTGATGGTCTAATAGAGTCGCCAATCTCGATAAAATAGGTTCCAATTCTTTTGCCGCCACGGACAACAAAACTTGTTTGTACACCAAAACCCTGTAAATTCTTAACCGCAGCATCACCCAATTGATTGACGGGTAGCTTGGAAACGAAATCAACATTGTTATTTAAAACACCTAAAGCGCTAGCCACATTAGACTCAGAACCGGCATAATTGACATTAAAATTGTTGGAAGAATTTATTTTCTGTCCGTGGTCTTTGGGCGTTAACCGCAACATTATTTCTCCAAAAGTTATAAAGCTCATTTGTTTACCAATTTGTTAATGACCCGTCATTTCTTCTTAATGTAGGAATATCTACAGGTATAAATTCTTTAGAAAGTGCCAATTCTTCATTAAAATCGACACCAAGGCCAGGTAAATCAGACACCTTGTAGCGAGGTCCTTCTAGCATAGGTTGCACAGGATAAAATTCAGTTGCATTTGTGCCCATTTGCTGAGCAGGTGTATTTATTTCTTCCAACCAACTAAAATTAGGGCACGAAGCCGCTAGTTGTATAGTAGCAGCGGTACATATTGGCCCTAATGGATTATGCGGCATTAAATCTATGTAATGGGTTTCTGCCATTGCAGCTACCTTTTTTGCCTCTGTTAAACCGCCAACGTTACAGACATCTATACGTGCAAACTGCGTTATATTTTGTTCAATAAAAGGCATAAACTGCCATTTGCTCGAAAACTCTTCGCCTATTGCAAAGGGTACGTCTATCATTTGGCGCAGGCTTTTGTAAGCTTCTGGGTTTTCGTCTCTAATAGGTTCTTCAATAAAGTCCAGAGTACCTTTTGGCATTCTTTGGATAAACGAATAGGTTTCTGGTATAGAAAGTCTTGTATGGTAATCAATACCCATTGTAATTTCGGGTCCTATTTCCTTTCGTAATGTAGTAACCCAATCAGCTAGAAGTGCTATGGAAACCCTTGGTTCAAAAATACCTGGTTCTTTCTGTGATTCAAACTCCGCCGGAGCCAAACGCAACATTTTCCATCCCTCTTTTACCAAAGTTCTAGAATAGTCTAACAGTTCTTCTTTGGTAGCGAAACGAACCGAGGCAAAACACTCCACATAATCACGTTGTTTTCCACCTAAAAGATCATAAATGGGCACATTCAACACTTTACTTTTAACATCATGAAGTGCAATATCAATTGCAGAAATGGCGGCCGTTAAAACACGACCTCCCTCAAAATATTGCCCACGGTACATTTCTTGCCACAACGCACCAATTTGCCTTGGGTCTCTACCTATTAAAAATGTTTTAAAATGCTGAATGGCACCAACAACGGCAAGCTCTCTTCCTGAAAGTCCAGATGCGCCCCAACCAAAAATATTTTCATCGGTCTCAACTTTAATTACCAGCTGTATACCGGCACCTACATTAATAGGGAATGTTTTAATATCAATAATTTTCATCGTATAAATTCATTTAAGATTTTGGCACAATCCTTTCGACCTTGCCAATAACAAAAGTGTAGCAGAAGAATCCTAAAAAAGCAACTCCTCCAATAAAAAACAAAGCAGGCTTAAAGTCCCCATCCTTCACTAAATAACCAATAACAACAGGCACAACGACTGCAGAAAGTCCACCAATAAAATTGAACGCTCCGCCCGTAAGCCCTATTAAATTTTTAGGCGCCATTAACGAAACGAACACCCATGCAATACTAGCCAAACCATTACCAAAGAAAGCGATGGTCAAAAACAAAATAACCAACGTATTGTCTTCCGTATAATTGGCACCAATAATTGCGGTGGATAACAACATACCTATAACAATTGGACCTTTTCTAGCAATTTCATTACTATATCCTTTCTTTACTAAATAATCTGAACTAAACCCTGAAAGTAGAATCCCTGCAAATGCAGCCAAAAATGGTATAGAAGCCAAAAAGCCCGATTGTAAAAAGTCTAGACCTCTATATTTCACTAAATATGTAGGGAACCAGGTAAGAAAAAAGATAGCGGTGGCACCCAAACAAAATTGACCTATATAAATACCCCATAGCTTTCTGTATTTGAAAACCTGCAGCAAATCTGACATTTCAAATTTCTCTTTCGGCTCTTTCTCTATATCCGATTTTAAATTAATAAGTCCGCCACCTTCGGCTATATGTTTTAATTCCTTTGAACTTATCGTTTTGTGATCCTTTGGATCTCTATAAAAAAGATACCATACCAATGCCCAAACCAAACCTATGATACCACTTACAATAAACAAGCCTCTCCATCCCATTTCAGATTGAATCCAAGTTAAAACCGGAGTCAAGAAAGCTAAGCCTAAATATTGACCAGAAGTATAGACCGCAATTGCCGAAGCTCTTTCATTATCAGGAAACCAACGAGTAACGATTAAATTATTAATAGGATAAGAGGGTGCCTCAAAAATACCAATACTTGCCCTTAACCCTATTAATAATAAAAATGAGTTGGCGGCACCTTGTATAAGCGTGGCAATAGACCAAAATACCATAAGAACGGGATATAACAATCGCGTTTTTATTTTATCTGCCATAATACCGCCAGGTATTTGTAAAATAGCATATGTCCACGCAAATGCAGAAAAAATATACCCCATTTGAACAGTACTTAAGTCCAACTCATCACTAAGTGCAAAAGCGGCTACTGAAATATTGCTACGATCTAAATAATTTATAACTACGGTAAAGAATACCATAGCCAGAATGTTATATCGCTTTTTTGTATTTTTTTCTATCATTTATTGAATTTTAATCATTTGATATTACGAATAATGACTTTAATGCAAGCTTTGACCATTATGCTATCATCACATTTTTTTGAATAATTTAATCTAAACTTATCGCCAATAGACTATAGAAAATCAAATTATAATATGGACATGTAAAAATTACCACATAATAAGATGAAGAAATATTAAAATGCATAGACAACGAAAGCACATGACCAATTAAAACTACACATTAACTAGACAATGTTAAAATTATTGACAATATGATCAACCAAAGGAAAGAATTGAGTTTTTATCAGTAGTAAATGTGTTTTTCAAAATATTTAAACAGGTAATCGATTGACTTCCAGAAATTTTATATCGTCCTTAAAAATTCATTAAAATATCACAACTTTCCCGTTGAACATCGTAATTTTCAAGAGTGTTAATTTCTAAAAAGCCCTTGTTTTTAATAGATTTGTCGTACTTACATTAGAAAGAATATGAGCGCAACAAAAACATTATTTGACAAAGTGTGGGATTCCCACGTAGTACATAAAATACAAGATGGTCCAGATGTACTGTTCATTGACAGACACATGGTTCATGAAGTAACAAGTCCTGTTGCTTTTCTAGGTATTAAGAACAGAAATATACCTGTGATGCACCCTGAAAAAACTTTTGCAACAGCTGACCATAACACTCCTACTATTAACCAACATTTACCGGTTGCAGATCCACTTTCAGCAAACCAGTTAAGAATGTTAGAAGAAAATGCCAATGAATATGGTATTTCTTATTGGGGATTAGGACATGCAAAAAATGGTATTGTACACGTTGTAGGACCTGAATATGGTATTACCCAACCAGGTGCTACTATTGTTTGTGGAGATTCACATACTTCTACACATGGTGCTTTTGGCGCTATAGCTTTTGGTATTGGTACTTCTGAAGTTGAGATGGTATTGGCTACACAATGTATTATGCAGCCTAAGCCAAAGAGAATGCGTATCAATATTAACGGTAAAATGAGCAAAGGGGTGACTCCTAAAGATGTTGCTCTATTTATCATCTCTCAATTAACCACTTCTGGAGCAACAGGATACTTTGTTGAGTATGCAGGTGAAATCTTTAGAGAGATGAGTATGGAAGGTCGTATGACGGTTTGTAACCTAAGTATAGAAATGGGTGCCCGTGGTGGTATGATAGCTCCTGATGAAAAAACATTTGAATATGTAAAAGGGCGTGAGTTTACTCCAAAAGGTGCAGATTGGGATAAAGCAATGGCATATTGGGAAACCTTATATACAGATGAAGACGCCATTTTTGATAAGGAATTGACTTTTAACGGTTCGCTTATTGAACCTATGATCACCTATGGTACCAACCCTGGTATGGGAATGGGAATTTCTAATGACATACCTATGGCAGATGCTGTACAAGGTGGTGCTACTACATATCAAAAATCATTGAAGTATATGGATTTCAATGAAGGTGATAGTATGATGGGTAAACCAATTGATTTTGTTTTTCTTGGAAGTTGTACCAATGGTCGTATAGAAGATTTTAGAGCATTTGCTTCAATTGTAAAAGGAAGAAAAAAGGCTGACAATGTTACGGCATGGTTGGTACCGGGATCGCATAAGGTTGAATCAGCTATTAAAGAAGAAGGAATCCTTGATATTTTAACTGAATCTGGCTTTGAGCTTCGTGAGCCTGGATGTTCTGCTTGTTTGGCAATGAACGACGACAAGGTACCGGCAGGTAAATTAGCGGTAAGTACATCGAACAGAAACTTTGAAGGTAGACAAGGACCTGGTTCTAGAACCTTATTGGCTAGTCCGTTAGTTGCTGCTGCAGCTGCCGTTACAGGTAAAGTAACCGACCCAAGAGAATTAATGGTAGAACTTGTGTAACAAGTTTGCCTTTCGCTATTAGCCGCTGGCTTTTAGCACAGTAACAATTATAATAATACAAGCTAATGGCAAAACGCCAAAAGCAAAAAGCTATAAAAAATGGCATACGATAAATTCGACATATTAACTTCAACTGCGGTTCCTTTACCAATAGAAAACGTAGATACAGATCAAATCATACCTGCACGATTTTTAAAGGCAACTGAGCGTGTTGGTTTTGGCGACAACCTATTTAGAGATTGGCGTTACAATCAAGACAATACCTTGAAAGAAGATTTTGTTTTGAACCAAGATAAATTCAGCGGAAAAATATTAGTAGGTGGCAAAAACTTTGGCTCAGGTTCATCTCGTGAGCATGCTGCTTGGGCCGTTTATGATTACGGTTTCAGATGTGTAGTTTCAAGTTTCTTCGCAGATATCTTTAGAGGTAACTGTTTAAATATTGGTGTATTACCAGTACAAGTAAGTGCTGCATTTTTACAGAAAATATTTGATGCTGTTGATGCCGATCCTTCTACTGAGTTGGAAATTAATCTTCAAGAGCAAAAGATAACCTTATTACCTACCGGTGAAAGTGAGTCTTTTGACATCAACGATTACAAGAAAAACAATATGCTTAACGGTTTTGATGACATCGACTACTTGTTGAACATCAAAAAAGATATTGAGACCTTTGCAGAGAACACTCCGTTATAACTTCAAGTATCCGAACAATACAGAGCACTTACGTTAACTAACCCTATGCCATTTTTAGAACCAAAAAATGGCATTTAGAACACATGAAAAAAAGAAAGTTAGAAATAATGGATACCACCCTTAGGGATGGTGAGCAAACCTCGGGCGTATCCTTTTCTGCATCGGAAAAACTAACCTTGGCAAAGTTGCTTTTAGAAGAACTAAAAGTAGACCGAATTGAAATTGCATCTGCTCGTGTTTCTGATGGAGAGCTAGATGCTGTTCAAAAAATTACCGAATGGGCAGGCGAAAAAGGTTATTTAGAACGTGTAGAAGTATTAACTTTTGTTGACGGCGGAATTTCCTTGGATTGGATGCAGAAATCTGGAGCTATTTCTCAAAATTTGCTGTCCAAAGGTTCCATGAACCATTTAAAGTATCAGTTACAGAAAACTCCCGAGCAACATTTTTCTGAAATAGCTGATATTTTCAAACAAGCTACAGAAAGAGGTATTATCAATAATATCTATTTAGAGGATTGGAGTAACGGAATGCGAAATTCCAAAGCATATGTATTTGAATTTCTAGATTTTCTATCCACTCAGCATGTAAAAAGAATATTGTTACCAGATACATTAGGCATTTTAACGCACACCGAAACATATGCGTATTTGTCTGAAATAGTGCAAAAATATCCAAGTTTACATTTCGATTTTCATGGTCATAATGATTATGATTTGGGTGTTGCCAATATTTTGGAAGCTGTAAAAGCTGGCTGCCATGGTTTACACCTTACTGTGAACGGAATGGGAGAAAGAGCCGGTAACGCACCTATGGCAAGTGCCGTAGCAGTTATTAACGACTTTCTACCAGAAGTTGAAATTAATGTAAACGAGACCTCTTTATATAAAGTAAGTAAACTGGTATCTGCATTTACGGGATTTACCATACCAGCGAACAAACCTATTGTAGGGGATAATGTATTTACCCAAACCGCTGGTATACATGCCGATGGCGACAGTAAAAATAATTTGTATTTCAGTGACCTAATGCCAGAACGTTTTGGTAGAAAACGTAAATATGCATTAGGTAAAATGTCTGGTAAAGCCAACATACAGAAAAACCTGCAGGAACTTGGTTTAACTTTAAACAATGAGGAGTTAAAAAAAGTTACTGAACGTATTATTGAATTAGGAGATAAAAAAGAACGTGTCACTAAAGATGACCTCCCTTTTATTATTTCCGATGTTTTGGATACTGCCGATTATAAGCAAAAGGTATTTATAAAATCATATGTACTTACCCATGCTATGGGATTAATGCCTTCCACTACCCTATCTGTTGAAATTGATGGAAAAGTGATTGAAGCACATGCACAAGGAGACGGACAATATGATGCATTTATGAATGCGTTAAAAAAAGTATATATAGCCAAGAAAATTGCATTACCAAAATTGACGGATTATGCAGTAAGAATACCCCCAGGAAGTACTTCTGATGCTTTATGCGAAACGGTTATTACTTGGGAATTGGATGGAAAAGAATTTACATCAAGAGGTTTAGATTCTGACCAAACGGTAAGTGCGATTAAAGCTACCGAAAAAATGTTGAATATAATTTAGCGCTGAACGCTGGACGCGGAGCGCTAAACGCTTTTGATGAGAGATTATAAAAAATATAATGTTTGGAAATTAGGTCATGAAGTTACTTTAGAGATTTATAAATTGACTAGAAGCTTTCCTAATAATGAAAATTTTGGATTAACAAGTCAAATGAGAAGAGCCTCTTCATCTATTCCAGCAAATATAGCTGAAGGATGCGGAAGAGAATCTGATGCGGAGTTTAAACGTTTTTTAATCATTTCTCAAGGGTCAGCAAGTGAATTAGAATATTTTACCATTTTAGCAAAAGATCTAAAGTATATTCAAGAAGAAGAGTTTTTAATCATTCATGATAAAGTAAATAAAGTAAGAAGAAGTTTAAATAGTTTAATAAATAAGATATAATTATAAATAGCCTAAACTATATACGTTTAAAGTATAGCGTTTAGCGTACAGCGAAAAGCGAAAAAGCGATAAACCATGAAATTAGATATTGCCTTATTGGCCGGTGATGGTATCGGTCCTGAAGTTATTGATCAAGCAGTAAAAGTATGTGATGCCATTGCAAAAAAGTATGAGCACCATATTACATGGAAACCTGCTCTTACAGGTGCAGCGGCCATTGATGCCGTTGGTGAACCTTACCCAGATGAGACACATGAAATATGTGCAAATGCTGATGCAGTTCTTTTTGGCGCTATAGGTCATCCTAGATTTGATAATGACCCTTCTGCAAAAGTTCGTCCAGAGCAAGGGTTATTGAAGATGAGACAGAAATTAGGTTTGTTTGCCAATGTTAGACCAACATTTACATTCCCTTCTCTTATAGAAAAGTCGCCATTAAAAAAAGACCGTATTGAAGGTACCGACCTAATAATTCTTCGTGAATTAACTGGTGGTATCTACTTTGGTGAGCGTGGAAGAAAAGATGACGGTAATACCGCCTTTGACACTATGACCTACCAACGTTTTGAAATAGAAAGATTAGCTAAAAAAGGCTTTGATTTCGCTATGAAGCGTTCTAAAAAATTATGTTGTGTTGATAAAGCCAACGTATTGGAATCTTCTAGACTTTGGAGAGAGACTGTACAGGCTATGGAAAAAAATTATCCAGAAGTAGAAGTAACTTATGAGTTTATCGATGCGGTTGCAATGCGCTTAATTCAATGGCCAAAAGGGTATGATGTTATCATAACGGCGAACTTGTTCGGGGATATTTTAACTGATGAGGCATCTGTAATTGCAGGTTCTATGGGACTTATGCCTTCATCATCTGTAGGTAGTGATGTTTCTTTATATGAACCTATTCATGGTTCGTATCCACAAGCAGCTGGTAAAGATATCGCTAACCCGTTAGCTACCGTACTTTCAGCAGCCATGCTTTTTGAAGACATGAATATGACAGAAGAAGCTGAAGAAATTAGACGCGTAGTAAACAAATCTTTAGCAGAAGGTTATGTAACCGAAGATCTTGCCGATGGTGGTAAAAGTTACAAAACAAGTGAAGTTGGCGATTGGTTAGCTAGCAACATTTAAGAAATATACCTAAAAGAAAATCCCTTTAATCTTTGATTAAAGGGATTTTTAATATCTGATAATTACAATGTACTTAAATACTTGTAGCTATTTCAATTTCTTGTTCATAAATACTTTTAACGATTGCACGTAAATCAGGAATTACGGTCTTAACCAATTTCGATGGTCCGTTGATTAGTACACAAATACCTAAATCCGAATCTGGAAAAAGTGCAATTTCATTTCTGTAGTTGTTAACACTACCACCATGATGCCAAATAGTTTCCTCAGGGGCATTCTCATTCTCTTTTACAGTGTGTATTCTCCAACCAAAACCATAACCTGAACTCACATGTCCTGGCCATTTTTGATAATATTTTCTATGACCATTTAATTCTACAAAAGGTTTAAATACCTGAGCCATATCTTCTCTAGACATTACATCAGGATTATGACCTAGCAAAAAACGCATCCACTTAGCCATATCTTCAGAGTTTGCATTGATACCACCTGCAGCAATAGCATTATAATAGTTATCTCTTGGCAAAACTGTTCTCAATCGATGACCTCTTCTAATATGTGGTAGCGCAATATTTTCATTTTGCATTAATGTCTTATGATCCATAGACACAGAATTCATACCCAAAGGTTTAAAGAATTTTTCTTCTAAAAGCGTTTGAATATCTTTTCCTGTTGCTTTCAACATCACTTCTTGTGAAACAGAAAACATGGCATTTTGATAGCTATATTGAGCACCAGGTTCGGCAATCGGATTTATTTTATTGAATTTTTCGCTAATCGATGACATGGTGTAACCCGCCTCTACTAAATCTGTATAACTGTGGTATGGAGTTCCTGTAGTGTGAGAAAGCAAATGTGCTACTTCTAATTTTTGAGTATTCCGTTGATTACCAAAATGGAAATTCGGTAAATAATCAGCCACTTTATCATTAAGGTGTAATTTACCTTCGCTTTCTAAATTAGCTGCTAAAACACCGGTAAAGCCTTTTGATATAGAACCTAGTCTAAACAGCGTTTCTCCGTCAACAGATTCTTTACTGTTGAAACTTCTTTTACCATATCCATCAGAGAGAACAACAGAGTCTCCACTCACAATACTTACGCCCGCTCCAACAATATCACCAGAGGCAATAGCTTTATTGAAATAATCGGTCAAGGCTTCGTTCAGCGCTTGTTGACGAATATTATAGAGTTTAATTTCCCTTTTCTCCGCAAGGGTTTTAACAGGGTTGGGATTGGAAATAATTGCTTCTGAGTGTTCTGGCTTAAATGAGGAAGCCGTAAGAACAAAAAGTAAAAGAACCATAATTATGGCTCCCAGAAATAGTTTGGTACGTGACACAGCATTGTAAGTTTTGGTACTCTAACAACGTGATAAAATGGATAAAATTACCGATGAACTACATAAAATGAAAAATTTAACAATCAAACCAACTGATTACAAGGCAACAAAATAAATTCAAAATAAGCATGCGGCTGAATATTTAGACAAAAAAAAAGGAACCCCATTTTGAAGTTCCTTTTTTAAAATTTACAAAAATAAAGACTAACAGCTCATCGCCATTTTTCTATATTTAATTTCTTTTCTCTTTCTAACTATTAAAATAGCTACAGCGATTGCAACACCGGAAAAAGCCAAAATAGCGCCTACTAAACTAGAGTAAATAATTCCGTAGCCAAATGCGATAGGTAATCCGGCTAAATAAGCACCAGATGCATTCCCCATATTAAAAGCACTTTGGTTCATAGAAGAACCCAGCATTTCAGAACCTTTAGAAGTATTGATTATCGCCATCTGAATAGGTGTGGCTACCGTAAATGAAATTGCTCCAATAACAAAAGTCAATACCATTAATAAATAAGGGTTAGTAGCTATAATCATATTCAATAATAAAACACCGCACATAACCGATAAGCTTATTATTACCGCTTTCAAGGGTGAAAATAACTCTGCCATCTTCGCACCTAAAAAATTACCAACTACCATACCTAAGCCAGCTAACATCATAGCGTAACCAACAAAGTGGTTTGGCAAACCAGCAACATCCGTAATTAATGGGGCTACGTAACTGTACCAAGCAAAGAATCCGCCTGTACCTATAGTGGTCAGTGCAATTAATGCCCAAAGTTCAGTATTCTTTAATCCTTTAGAAACACTTACTTTTTCTTCGGTTTCGTCTACTTCAATTTTTGGCATCCATAGGTAAATGCTTCCTAAAGCCAATAAACCAACAAAGCCTACCAGGTAGAAAGAAACACTCCAGCTGAACTGCTGCCCTAAATAAGTACCAATAGGCACTCCAATAACATTAGCAACCGTAAGACCAGAAAACATAATTGAAATAGCTTGCGCACCTTTGCCTTTTTTAGCCAATTTTGTAGCTACTACAGCACCGATACCAAAAAAAGCACCATGCGGAATACCAGATAAAAATCTCATAAACAACAAACTGGTATAACCTGTGGCAAGTCCGGACAAGGTATTAAATACTGTAAACCATATCATTAATAAGAACAGCATTTTCTTAGGCGTAAGCTTAGAACCTAAGCCTGTTAATAATGGTGCACCTACTACAACGCCCAATGCATATGCTGCAATAAAGTGACCTGCCTGCGGAATTGTTATTCCTAACGACCCAGAAACTTCAGTCAAAATTCCCATGATAACAAATTCGGTAAGTCCTATTCCAAAACCTCCGATGGCTAAAGCAAATAATGCTTTCTTATTTGATTTTATAGCATCCATAACTTATAAATTTTAAGTTTAACATATATACTATAGGTTCTCGATCAATTTTAAAAAGACAAAGTTAAAACCAATATCCTGGTTACATCACGCATGAATTACCATATTTATGTTAATAATTAACCGTGTGAATTAGCAACATATATTCAGTTTTTACAATTCAGTATAGAAATTCTACAACTGAGAAAATCAATTTATTCAAACCTTCAATTACGATTCATATTTGTGATATCAATCAAAATATAATCAACAATGAAGACGCTATTATTCTTATTACTTACACTTTTATGTTCGAATTTATTCTCGCAAACAACCATTTCGGGTAAAATCATTGATCAACAAGGCTCACCAATTATGGGAGCAAGTGTCTATCTAAAAGGCACTTATGATGGTACTGCCACCAGTGAAGATGGCACATTTATATTTGAAACAACCGCAACCGGCGTACAAACACTAATTGCATCTTCCATTTCATTTGAGACTTATTCTAAAGCAGATGATGTCACGAAGCTCAATACCATTATTATAAAACTCAAGGATGATGTAAATACCCTAGACGCTGTAACCGTAAATGCAGGAACGTTCAATGCTGGCGACAACGCCAAGGTTACCGCATTAAAACCTTTAGATATTGTAACCACAGCAGGAGCTTTAGGGGATTTTGTTGGCGCTTTGCAAACATTACCAGGAACATCAAATGTTGCCGAAGACGGTAGATTATTCGTAAGAGGAGGTGACGCAGAAGAAACACAAATTTTTGTAGACGGTATGCGTGTATTTACACCCTACTCCCCTTCTGCAAACAACATACCCACAAGAGGTAGGCTATCTCCATTTCTATTTAAAGGAATTACATTTTCTACCGGAGGATATTCAGCTGAATACGGACAAGCCTTATCAAGTGTTTTACTTTTAAATAGTATAAACGAACCACAAGAAGAGAAAACTGAAATTTCTATTATGACCGTTGGGCTGGGACTTGGAAATACCCAAAAATGGAAGAAAAGTTCACTTAGCTTAAATACGTCCTATATCAATTTAGCACCTTATCAAAAACTGTATCCTGATAATAATGAATGGCATAAACCCGTAGAATCTGTAGGTGGTGAAGCGGTATATAGATATAAATTTAATAACGACGGACTTTTAAAAGTTTATGGAGCATACAGTTCGGTAAACTTTGATCTAACACAAGAAGACATTAATGTAGCTGATGGTATACGCTTCGGATTAAAAAATAGAAATCTTTACATCAACTCGTCTTATCAAGACTTTTTAAAAAAGGACTGGAGCATTGCCACAGGTATTAGTTTTGCCAATGACCACTCAGAAATTAAATACAATACTTCTGATATTACCGACAATGAAAATTCAGCACACTTAAAATTAGCTTTTAAAAAGTATTTCTCTAGTCGCTACAAATTAAACTTTGGGGCAGAATATTTCGCAACAAACTTTACAGAGAACTTCGAAGATTCTGGTTTTGAAGACGATTATGAGTTTGATAACAATATATTCAGCAGCTTTGTAGAAACAGATATTTTCTTTTCAAAAAAACTGGCTACCAAGATTGGATTGAGAGGAGAATATTCTGAATTATTACAAGAATTTAATCTTTCACCAAGACTATCATTAGCCTATAAATCTGGTGCAAATTCTCAATTCTCGTTGGCATATGGTGAATTCTTTCAAAACCCGAAGAACGATTACTTAAAATATAATTCTGATTTTACTGCTGAGAATACAACCCACTACATAGCCAATTATCAATATGTAAAAAACAAACAAATATTCAGAGCAGAAGCATATTATAAAGAGTATGGCAATTTAGTAAAATACGAGACTCCGTTTGCTTTACCTACTTCAACTTATAATAACAGTGGAAGTGGTTACGCCAAAGGATTGGATATATTTTGGAGAGATAATAAGTCTATTAAAAATACTGAGTATTGGATGTCATACTCTTACCTGGATACGGAAAGAAACTATCAAAATTTTCCAACAAGTGCTACGCCAAATTTCGCATCAAAACATAATGCATCTTTGGTAGTAAAACGATGGATCGAGGATTGGAAAAGTCAATTGGGCTTCAGCTATAATTATGCATCTGGAAGAAAATACACAGACCCAAATTTAGGAGGATTCTTAACGGAGGAAGCAAAAAGCTTCAATTCATTAAATGCGAATTACGCGTACTTAATTAGTCCACAGAAAATATTATACGTGTCGGTAAGTAATGTGTTAGGAACCAAAAATGTAAATGGATATCAATACGCTAACCAGACCAATACAGATGGTTTATTTGATAGAAGAACTATTACACCAGCTGCCGACCGCTTCTTTTTCATTGGTTTCTTCTGGACAATTAGTGAAAATAAAAATGACAACCAATTAGATAACCTTTAAAAATTACAATTCAACACCAAGAACCTACAATTGGGTCATCTATTTTATAAAAAGTAACGGAATAAAAAGATATTTGAGCATCAATACATAACTAAAAAACTTTACATCATGAAAACAGTACTATTAATCGCTACATTTATTTTTACGCTAAGCTTAAGTGCACAAACACCATATGAAAAAGGTATGAATGAAGCTTTTGCTTTATGGGAGCAACAAAAAAATACGGAGACTGTGCAACTATTTGAAAGAATAGCATCTGCTGAAACCGATAATTGGCTACCACCCTATTATGCCGGATTGATAGAAATAGTAAGCAGTTTTGGGTTAAAAGACGAAGCGTTATTAAATACAAAGCTGACAAGGGCGAAAGAATTTTTAGATAACGCCTCGGAAATATCAGAAAACAATCCTGAAATAATGATAACCTATGCGCTATTAAACACAGCCTACATTGCTTTTGATGGTGCAAAATACGGTATGACTTTGTCAGGCGAGAATGTAGCTATCTATCAAAAGGCACTAGCAATTGCACCAAGCAATCCAAGAGTACTATTAGGTAAGACTGAATGGGATATGGGTGCAGCTAAATTCTTCGGTAAATCTATAACTCCCTATTGTGAAGATGTTGAACGTGCCATTGTATTATTCAATGAAGAAGAACAAACGGTACCCTACTATCCTTATTCCGGTTTGGAAAGAGCTAACGAGATTAGTGCTAATTGTAAAAAAGAAACCTCCCCTAATTAATAGGAGAGTTTTTTTATAGTCTAAGTTTAAGACCTTTATAATATATAATCTGTACTCACAAAATTAGAAAGTTTGGCTTCCAATAAATTCTGAATTATTTCAGTATTCAATTCATTGTCTTTAAATGCTACAAAAGTTCTAATAGAGAACGAACGTAATGCGTCATGAACACTTAAGGTTGCTTGTGCAGAATCTTTTCTTCCGGTAAAGGGATAAACATCTGGTCCTCTTTGGCAAGAACTATTTAAATTAACACGACAAACCAAGTTAACCAAGGTATCTATTAATGGAGAAAGTGCATAAACATCTTTACCAAACAAGCTAACTTGCTGACCGTAGTTACTTTCTGCCATATCATCTAAAGGTTCTTCAATATCAGAGAATGGTACTATAGGGATGATAGGTCCAAATTGCTCTTCTTGATACACACGCATGTCTTTCGTAACAGGGTAAAGAACTGCAGGCCATATATAATTATCAAAATGCTTACCTCCTTTTTTGTTGATGATCTTTGCACCTTTTGAAAGCGCATCATCAATTAAACCTTGAATATAGGCAGCCTTATCAGGTTCTGGCAATGGAGTTAATTTTACTCCGTCTTCCCAAGGGTTTCCAAATTTCAACTCATCCACTTTACTGGCAAAATTCTTATTAAACTCCGCACTGATTTCTTCATGAACATACACCACTTTCAATGCCGTACAACGTTGGCCGTTAAAAGACAAAGTACCTGCCAGACACTCGTTTATGGTTAAATCTAAATCGGCATCCGGTAGTATAATTGCAGGGTTCTTAGCCTCTAAACCTAGTACTAAACGTAGTCTATTGCTCTTTGGGTGTTGATCCTGTAGCGCATTTGCAGATTTACTATTACCTATTAAAGCCAGTACATCTACTTTACCCGTTTGCATAATTGGTGCAGCAACAGTTCTACCGCGACCAAACAACACATTTACAACACCTTTTGGAAAACTTGTTTGAAAAGCTTCTAAAAGTGGAGTAATCAATAAAACACCATGCTTTGCAGGTTTAAAGATGGTGGTGTTCCCCATAATAATTGCAGGAATCAACAAAGCAAAAGTTTCATTTAACGGATAGTTGTAAGGTCCTAAACATAATACAACACCTAAAGGTCCTCTTTTAATATGAGCATACACACCATCATGTTTCGTAAACTTTGCAGCATCACGATCTAATTGTTTATAGTCTTCAATAGTATCTTCAATATATTCAACGGTACGGTCAAATTCTTTCTGAGAGTCTGGTAAGGATTTACCAATTTCCCACATTAACAATTTAACTACTTCCTCCCTTTTAGTTTTCATTTTTGTAACAAAAACCTCCATACACTCAATACGGTCTTTAACATGCATTGTTGGCCACACTCCTTGCCCTTTATCATATGCTTTTAAGGCACCATCTAAGGCATCTAACGCTTCTGCCTCTTGCAAATCTGGAATACTACCCAATAATGTTGGTTTGTATTCTTTTGTTGAAGAAATGGTAGAATATACTTCTGTAGTCTCACCCTTCCATTCCTTTAATTCTCCGTTGACCAAATAATGTTTTTGGTCTATAGTTGATGTAATTTGAAATTCTTCTGGAATCTTAATATCGCTCATTTCATTTTCTATTTTGCACTATGATTGATAATTGAATTATAGATTGATTTCTAAAAAACTAGAAATTAAATCTGTAGTATTAAAAGTAGTTTAAACCAAATACTCAAACAAGTCCGGTTTATCATTTATATATTCTCCATAGAAATTGTTAGATTTCATACGTTCTATCAATGGCTTCAAGTCGTCTGGATTCTTTAATTCTATACCTACCACTGCCGGAGCATTTTCCCTACTGGATTTCTTTGAATACTCAAAATGCGTAATATCATCCGTAGGTCCTAGAATGTCAACCACGAATTCTTTTAAGGCTCCTGGTCTTTGAGGGAATCTAATGATAAAATAATGCTTTAGTTTTCCATATAATAAAGCTCTTTCCTTAATTTCGGCCGTTCTGGTAATGTCATTATTACTACCACCAATAATACACACTACATTTTTACCAGCAATTTCTTCTTTATAATCATCTAAAGCTGCAATAGACAAAGCACCAGCAGGTTCAACCACAATAGCATCCCTATTATAAAGATCTAGAATAGTTTGGCATGCTTTGCCTTCATCTACCGTAATCATATTATCTAAATAATAGTTACAGATAGCATAAGTTAAGTTACCTACTTTTTTTACCGCTGCACCATCAATAAACTTATCTATATGATCAAGCGAAACTACTTCTCCCTTATCTATGGATGTTTTCATAGATGGAGCACCTTTTGGTTCTACGCCTATTATTTTAGTATTAGGCGAAAGCTCACTAAAAACACTAATAAGTCCAGATGCTAGACCACCGCCACCAATGCAAACAAAAAGATAATCAATAGGTATTTTTGATTGCGAAATCAGCTCAAGACCAACTGTTGCTTGACCTTCTATAATTTTAGGGTCATCGAACGGATGTACAAAAATTTTTCCGTGTTTATCACCATAAGTTCTAGCTGCCATTGAGGCATCATCAAACGTATCGCCTTCCAAAACTATATCAACCCATTCGCCACCAAAAAGTTTCGTTTGTTCTACTTTTTGCTTTGGTGTAACAGAAGGCATATAAATAGTACCCTTAATTTTTAAATGAAAACAAGCAAATGCCACACCCTGGGCATGATTACCTGCACTTGCACAAATGACACCTTTTGCCCGCTCTTCTTCGGTTAAGGAGCTTATTTTATTAAAGGCACCTCTAATTTTATAAGAACGTACTCGCTGTAAATCTTCACGCTTTAAACGAACTTGACAGTTGTATTGTTTTGACAAACGAATACTATCTGTTAACGGAGTTACTTCTGAAATTTCAGCAATGGTTTGTGCAGCTTGTAAGACATCATCTAATTTTGGAAAATATGCCGGCTTTGACCCTTTCATATTATTAGCATTCTGTGATTAAAAAATTATAACTAGCATTAAACCTAAATTGTCCGCTTGAGAACATTACTTTTAAAACTACAACCTAATAAATGGTCATAACTTTTAGAATGCACCCAACCGGACAATCGGTATATCTATAAAATATGATAACTCTATACGATAGGCTTCATTGCTGTCATTGACTCACGTAAACGAGTACCAACTATTTCTACCGGATGCGTACGTAATGCCTTATTTATAGCAATTAACTGTGCATTATCAACGTCATTATCAACATCTCCAGAGAAGTTAGTACCAATTACATCAGTATCTATTCCCTTCATGAAATCAGTCAATAATGGCTTACACGCATGATCAAAAAGGTAGCAACCATATTCTGCAGTATCAGAAATAACACGGTTCATTTCAAATAATTTCTTACGAGCAATTGTATTCGCTATCAATGGAGTTTCATGTAAAGACTCGTAGTATGCAGACTCGGCAATAATACCAGATTCCGTCATTGCCTCAAAAGCCAACTCAACACCCGCTCTAACCATGGCTACCATTAACACACCGTTATCATAAAACTCTTGCTCGGTAATCTCTTGGCTACCTGCAGGAGTTTTCTCGAAAGCAGTTTCACCAGTTGCAGCTCTCCACGTTAATAAGTTCTTATCATCATTTGCCCAATCTTCCATCATCGTTTTTGAGAAATGACCGGTCATAATATCATCCATATGCTTTTGAAACAACGGACGCATGATATCTTTTAATTCTTCTGATAATTCAAATGCCTTTACTTTAGCAGGATTTGAAAGACGATCCATCATATGCGTAATACCACCATACTTCATTCCTTCGGTGATAGTTTCCCATCCGTATTGGATTAATTTAGAAGCATAACCGGCATCGATTCCTTTTTCGATCATTTTATCGAAACAAAGAATAGAACCTGTTTGTAACAAACCACAAAGAATAGTTTGCTCTCCCATTAAATCTGATTTTACCTCAGCAACAAAAGAAGACTCTAATACACCGGCTCTATGACCGCCTGTACCAGCAGCATAAGCTTTTGCCTGAGCTAAACCTTTACCTTCTGGATCATTCTCAGGGTGCACCGCAATTAAAGTCGGTACGCCAAACCCTCTCTTATACTCTTCCCTTACCTCAGAACCAGGACTTTTAGGAGCTACCATAATCACCGTCAAATCTTCACGAACCTGTGTACCTTCCTCTACAATATTAAAACCGTGAGAATAAGACAGTGTAGCACCTTTTTTCATTAATGGCATAACAGCACCTACTACGGCAGTATGCTGTTTGTCTGGAGTAAGGTTAATCACAACATCAGCAGTAGGAATCAATTCCTCGTAGGTACCCACTGTAAATCCGTTTTCAGTTGCATTTACAAAAGATTGTCTTTTTTCTTTTATAGCAGCATCACGAAGTGTGTAAGCGATATCTAAACCAGAATCTCTCATGTTCAACCCTTGGTTTAAACCTTGTGCACCACAACCTACGATTACAATTTTTTTGCCTTTTAAAGCATTTACGCCATCTGCAAACTCAGATGAATCCATGAAGCGGCATTTTCCAAGTTGCGTTAATTTATCTCTTAATGATAGCGTATTAAAATAATTGGCCATTTTGTATTTACTTTATTTGATTATTGTTTAGATTCTTTATTTAAAATTCTTTTAGTATCGCTGAAATTTTCATCTCATCCTTAGTAACCGATATACGACCAGATCTTACAAACTGCATTATGCCGTAAGGTTTTAATTGATCGTGCATTTCATCAATTTCATTTCTTCTACCGCTTTTGGCGATTACAAAAAAGTCTCTTGATACGGTAACAATCTGTGCATTGTTATCTTTTATAATGTTCTGAATTTGACGCTCGTCAAACAGAAGTCCTGATGCTATTTTGAATAAAGCAGATTCTTGATAAATGGTTTCATCATCTGTATGGTAATATGCTTTAATAACCTCAATTTGTTTCTCTATTTGCCCGACGATATTATGTACCCACTTCTCAGTTGTATGAGCAACAATTGTAAATTTAGAAACGTCATCAATCTCTGATTTAGAGACATTTAAACTCTCTATATTTATATGTCTCTTTAAAAATATACCTGATATTCTGTTCAGTAATCCAACATTATTTTCTGAATATACCGATATTGTAAACCATTTATTTTCCATAAGCTTTAATTACCTATTCCTTTCTTCAAAAGGATTTTATGGTGTCATTATAATTATTCTTTACTATTTCTTTACGGCCATTATTAAGCCTGTAGACCAATTCATTTTGGTCAATTGTAAATCTTTACGTTGTTCTAAATACGCTGTCAGTTCAATTACATTATCTTCATGACCGGCTGGCCAATTTGGCTGTTTGGTCATATCATCTATAATGTAAAAGCCGCCAACATTTATCAAATTTAAAACCTCATCGATTTCACTGTACTTACCTGGCCAGGCATCTGCAAAAATCAAATCGAATTTTGCACCTGAATATTCCTTGATCCAATCAGCACCATCTTTGCAAACAACCTCAACTCTATCATCATCACCAAAATAACTAGAAGCGATAGAAATTAATTCTTGATCGTTATCTACGGATATCAATTTAGAATCAGCATCCATACCCTCAATCATCCAAGAAAGACTTAGACCAATACCAGTTCCAATTTCTAAAAAATTACCATTTGGTTTAGAAGCTATTAAGGTTTTGAGAAAGCTACCAACGTACAGGTCTGAAGGCATCGTAAATCCGATTTCCTCAGATTTACGAGTTATCTCCTTATGTATTTTAGGAATGTCCTGTATGTTCGTATCGTTCATGAGATTGTTATTGCTGCTATTTCAATCTAACTTCAGAAACCGAAGCTCCAGAAGGTATCATAGGAAATACATTATCTTCTTGCTCAACCTTAACCTCTAAGAAATAAGGTTCTTTAGAAGCCATCATTTCTTGAATGGTAGATTTTAAATCTTTACGTTCAGATATTCTTTTTGCCTCAATGCTATAACCTTCAGCTATTTTTACAAAATCAGGATTCACCATTACGGTAGATGCGTATCTTTTTTCAAAGAACAACTCTTGCCATTGGCGCACCATACCTAAATGCTCATTATTTAAAACAACAATCTTAACAGGTACATTATGTTGAAAAATCACACCTAATTCCTGAATAGTCATTTGATAACCACCATCTCCAATGATAGCAACCACTTCCCTATCCATAGCGCCCATTTTGGCACCTATAGCTGCTGGTAAAGCAAAACCCATAGTACCTAATCCACCTGAGGTAATATTACTTTTAGACTGGGAGAATTTAGCATATCTACAAGCGATCATTTGATGTTGACCTACATCAGAAACGATAACCGCTTTGTTATTTGAAGCCAAATTAATTTCTTCGATGACCTCACCCATAGTTAAACCTTCTTTGGTTGGGTGAATGTCATTCTTTATAATCGTATCAAACTCAATTTTATATTTTTCTTTAAAGATATTATGCCAAGACTCATGTTTGTTCTCATTTATCAATGGTAGTAACAACCCTAAAGTATCTTTTGAATTACCTAAAACTGCCACGTCTGCATGCACATTCTTGTTAATTTCAGCAGGGTCAATTTCGAAGTGAATAACTTTTGCTTGTTTGGCGTAATCTTCTAATCTACCTGTTACACGATCGTCAAAACGCATACCTATGGCAATTAACAAATCGCACTCATTGGTCATTAGGTTTGGCCCGTAGTTACCGTGCATACCAACCATACCCACATTTAAAGGGTGAGCCGTATCTAAAGCCGAAGCTCCCATAATGGTCCATGCAGCAGGTATTCCCGCTTTCTCTACCAATTCTTTCAATTCTTGCTCAGCCTGACCAAGTATAACACCTTGTCCCCATACTATAAATGGTTTTTTAGCGCTATTAATTAAATCTGCAGCAGCTTGAATTGCACTCATTTTTGGTTTAGGTACCGGCTTATAACTACGTACAGCAGTACATTTCTCATAAGAGAAATCGAAAGCATCTATTTGTGCATTTTTAGTAATATCGATCAATACCGGACCTGGTCTACCAGATTTAGCAATGTAAAACGCTTTCGCCATTACTTCTGGAATTTCAGAAGCCTCTGTAATTTGGTAATTCCACTTCGTTACCGGTGTAGAAATACCAATAATATCAGTTTCTTGAAAAGCATCGGTACCTAACAGTTGCCTAGTAACTTGACCAGTAATGCAAACCATTGGTGTTGAGTCTATCTGGGCATCTGCAAGACCAGTCACCAAATTAGTTGCACCAGGACCGGATGTTGCTATTGCGACACCCACTCTACCGGAAACACGAGCATACCCTTGAGCAGCATGCGTAGCACCCTGTTCATGTCTTGTAAGAATATGTGTTAATTTATCTTGAAACTTATATAACTCATCGTAGACGGGCATAATAGCCCCACCAGGGTAGCCATACATTGTTTCGACACCTTCTGCCAACAAACAATGAATTATTGCCTCTGCTCCAGAAATCTTAATAGATTTCTTGGAATCTGTACCTTTTTTCTTCTCTTTTACTGTTTCCATAATTCATAATCAAATTCAAGCATTGCATATAAGAGTTACAATTACCTGATATTAAAATCCTTCTAGACTTTCTAAAGTCTAGCCGGTGTTATTTAAAACTCATCGGTTACACAACCTTGTGCTGCAGATGATACAGAACGAGCGTATTTGTATAATACTCCTTTCTTAAACTTTAAAGCCGGCTCTACCCATGCTTCTTTACGTTTTGCTAATTCCTCATCAGACACTTCCACATTAATAGAATTTGTTTCTGCGTCAATTGTAATTGTATCTCCATCTTTAACTAAAGCAATAGTCCCACCTTCTTGTGCTTCTGGCGAAATATGCCCTACTACAAAACCGTGTGTTCCTCCTGAGAAACGACCATCTGTAATCAATGCCACATCTTTACCTAAACCTGCACCCATTATGGCCGCTGTAGGTTTTAGCATTTCTGGCATTCCCGGACCTCCTTTAGGACCTTCATATCTAATGACGACTACATTTCCTTTTTCTACTTTACCTCCTCGTATAGCGTCATTGGCATCATACTCACTATTAAACACTTTTGCTGTTCCTTTAAATAACAAACCTTCTTTTCCTGTAATTTTAGCTACGGAACCATTCTCCGCCAAATTACCATATAACATTCTTAGATGCCCAGTTGCCTTAATTGGTTTATCTAAAGGCATAATAACGTCTTGACCTTCTTCTAAATCTGGAACATTTTCTAGATTCTCCGCTAATGTTTTCCCTGTAACGGTTAAACAATCTCCATGTAAAAGACCATTTTTCAACAAGTATTTTAAAACAGCCGGTATACCACCTATTCTATGAACATCTTCCATTAAATATTTACCGCTAGGTTTTAAATCTGCAATGAATGGAGTAGTATCACTTATATGCTGAAAATCTTTAAGCGTAAAATCAATATCCGCAGCTCTTGCGATTGCCAAGAAATGTAATACTGCATTTGTAGAGCCTCCCATAATGGTTACCAAACGAATAGCATTCTCTAAAGATTTGCGCGTAACAATATCCAGAGGCTTAATATCTTTTTCTATAAGAATACGCATTTGCTTTCCTGCTGCAATACACTCTTCTTCTTTATTGTTGCTGATTGCAGGGTTAGAAGAATTATATGGCATAGACATTCCTAGCGCTTCTATTGCAGAAGCCATAGTATTTGCTGTATACATACCTCCACAAGCTCCAGCTCCCGGTATAGACTTTTTAATGATGGATTTATAAT
Organism: Maribacter sp. R86514; assembly: GCF_044597005.1. NCBI lineage: Bacteria > Pseudomonadati > Bacteroidota > Flavobacteriia > Flavobacteriales > Flavobacteriaceae > Maribacter > Maribacter sp. R86514. Next base: position 1,373,942 of record NZ_CP138999.1, read on the forward strand.
TTTTATCGTCCATAGTACCAGCTACTTTCTCTCCCCATGCCTCGAACGCAGAAACAATATCAAGCTTTCTATCTTCATGACAACCAGATGCTATTGTTCCTCCATACACTAAAATTGCAGGACGATTTAATCGTATCATTGCCATTAATGCTCCTGGCATATTCTTATCACAACCTACAACCGTTACCAATGCATCATAAGACATACCTTGCACAACAGTTTCCATAGAATCTGCAATAATATCTCTAGATGGTAATGAAAAACGCATTCCCGGGGTACCCATAGAAATACCATCACTAACACCAATAGTATTAAAAATTAAACCTACAGTTTCTTTAGAGTTAACCCCTTCTTTAACCAATTTTGCCAAATCATTTAAGTGCATATTACAAGGGTTACCTTCATAACCTGTACTTGCAATACCAACTAACGGTTTAGTAAAATCTTCATCTTTAAAACCAATAGCATATAGCATTGCTTGTGCTGCCGGTTGTGTTGGATCTTGAGTAACGTTTTTACTGTATTTATTTAATTCCATAATCTAAATCTCGTATGCTTATCTTGATTTCTTAAATACTACTTAATCAAAGATAAAAGTTTATAAAAATTTCTAATTTTAACAATAATAGACAATACAAATTCACTTTATCAAAAATGAACTTAATTAATTGAATACCAAATATTTAAATAGTCATTATATACCATATTCAATACTTCAAAACTCACGGATATTATTCATATTTCATAAAAAAACCTGCATCAAATAAATCTGATACAGGTTTTTTCATTGTATGAAAAACTATATCATCCCTTAGTAGGAATGACAATGACTAGTCTAATATTTAAATTTGATAATATCATACTACAATAGTACTTAAAAAATAGCTGATAAATAACCCCTTAACAAAATCGGTACAAAAAGTATTAAATTACACCAATTTGAAGCTAATGGTATCTCCACCTTTCTTTTGTGCCAATATGCAAATAGCCCTATCGGTTAATTGAACCGCTCTTGGATAGCCGCCTGTTGTTTGTCCGTCTTTCATTAACACAATTAGTTTGCCCGCAGGTGTCAACTGTACCGTACCAGGTATAGTCGCAGACGTAAGCATTGAAATTGTATGTGCCTGTATAGTTTCGGTCAATTGATATGCCATTCTATTGTTCTCATGTGCAACAGTGAATGTTCTAGAGAAAATTTCTTCTAACTGCTTATCGGTCAATATATCAAATTCCGGGGCTTTATTTACTTCAAGAACAGAATCGTCTAAAAATGAAGCTACCTTAATCTCTGGTATTTTAGGTTGAAAATCTTCTTGTACCGCAAATGGCACGACATCATTATCAGTTAATCTATTATATTTTGTGATCGGTTGATAGAAAGACCTACTACCTAATACTTGTTTAGAAGTAAAGCCACCTTTTACAGCTAAGTATGATCTAAAACCTTTTTGTAATTTACCAAAAGAAAGAATATCACCTTTGCTTATCGTATAAACCTTATAATTTTGAACAGGAAGATTATTCAGCGTAGCTAACATTTTTGCCCCACCAAGTGCCATATAGGTTTCTTTTTCAAAAATAAGCGTTGGTCCGGTCATGGTAATTTCTAACACAGCAGCAGATTCTTCATTCTCAAGTAGAGAATTTACCTTAAAAACCGAAATCTCATCCATAACTCCAGAAACAGGAACTCCTTTATTTCTATAATGAAATCTACCTGTATCTTGTATAGTTGTATAAAAACCTGCTTTTAATACTTTAAGCATCTATCTTAATTTTTTCAGGTTTATAAATTCCTACCTCAGCTTCTATTTTGCAAAGATCATGTTCGGCTTTTGATATTTCATAAAATTCAATTTTATCACCTACACTTACAAAGCAAGGATTCTCTTTGGATTCATCAAAAATAGGAACCGCACAATTTCCGATAATATTCCACCCACCGGGAGACTCTTGCGGATAAATTCCCGCCTGCTTACCAGCAATACCTACTGCACCTTTTACCACTCTTGACCTTGGTGTAGCTTTTCTTGGTATTTCCAGTTTTTTATCAATACCGCCCAAATACATAAAACCAGGTAAAAATCCGATACCAAAAACGGTATATGTAGCACCTGTATGCAAGGCAATAATATCTTCTTTCGTTTTATGCAGTTGATTTGCTACTTCCTCTACATCTAGACCAAACTCCAAATCATACGAAACCGGTAATCGCCACAAATATCTATCCGGTTTAGGTGACTCTTTTAATTGCAAGTACCACTTATGTAATTCAGAAGATAATTTCTGGAAATCAAGTTGTTTCGTCCTATTTATAATTAAAAGAGAATTATAAGAAGGTACCAACTCCCACTCTTTATTGGTAAACACTTCTTTGATTAAAAACCTTTCGAAATGTAATATCTTTTCTAATATAATTTCACTGACCTCATTAGGCCATTCAATTAAGACAGAATGAACACCGAACGGTTTAATATTTATTTTAGGGGAATTCACGATTTTACTTGTAGATTATGATGTGGCAATTCATTTGAAAGATACGCCAAAATTTGCAATGCAGCAGGAGTATCACCATGAATACAATAGGTATCTGCCTCTATAGTTACATAATCGCCATTTATTGTTTTTACCACCTTATCATTATACATGCGTAAGATATGGTTCAACACCTCTTTATCATTAGCAACTAAAGCATTCTTTTCTTTTCTTGACACCAAACTTAAATCATTATTATAATTTCTATCTGCGAAGGCTTCTACTAAAACTTTAAATCCGTTTTTAACTGCCAATTTATGAATGACGCTGTTAAAAGGAACATATAATAAGGCAGTATGTTTATAAGGTGCTATCGCTGTTAAAAAAGTTTCTGCCAAATGTTCATCTTTGGCTATATCATTATACAAAGCGCCATGGGGCTTAATATGATGTAATGTGATATTAATTTCTTCTCGCACAGATTCAAACAACTTTATTTGAGTTTGAATACTTTTAATAAGCTCATCATTAGAAATTGACATACTAATACGCCCAAAATTTTCTATATCAGGATACGATGGATGCGCACCAACCTTAACTCCAAATTTTTTTGCTAGTTCTAAACATTGCAAAATAGTTTCTTTTGAACCAGCGTGACCGCCACAAGCAATATTACAAGAGCTTATCAAGGGAAAAAGGTCTTTCTCGTTACCAATACCCTCTCCTACATCGCAATTAATATCAATAACTTTTTTAGTCATCTATAAAATACCTAAAACGGTTAGTATACTTTTAGCCCCCAATAAAACGGAAAGAAGAATTATTAGTCCGCCAAAAATATTCTGCAACACAGAGTTCTTAAATTTCCCCATAACTCCTGCTCTATTTACAACCCATAATAAGAATACCGCAATAACGGGCAATAACAATCCATTTGTTATCTGTGCGAATTTTATAATCTCAATAGGTTTTATTCCAAATGATAAAAAGAAAACACCAAGCCCTAAAATAATCATCCAAATCATTCTAAACTTAGCATCTTTGAATTCAGCATTCCAACCAAAGCAACTATTGGCAACATAAGCTGCAGCTAAAGGCGCCGTTATTGCCGAAGTAATACCTGCTGCGCACATACCTATTCCTAAAAAATATAACGCAGCGGAACCATACAATGGCTCTAAAGCTTTCGCCATATCTATTACATTATTAACTTCAGATGAATTAATAGCCGCAGCGGAAATAATAATACTGACAGATACCAGGCCTCCTAATATAATAGATACCAAAGTATCTCTTTTAGCCAATTTAAGATCATCTTTAGATTTCCATTTCTCACTGACCAAGGCGGCATGTAAAAAAAGATTATAAGGAACAACGGTAGTACCTACCAAAGCGATTATGGTAAGAATACCTTTTTCAGGAATTTTTGGTATAAACAATCCCTTTAGAAGTTCCCACACATATGGCTTGGTCAATATAGCCGTCATAACAAAAGAAAGGCTCATAATAAGTACCAGTACTATAAATACTTTCTCCAAGGCCTTATAACTCCCTAGATATAATAATAGAAAAGCAAGACCCCCTAATATAAAGGGGTATAAATTACCGTATGTTGTACCGAACAAAGCTTCCATACCTAATGTGGCCCCACCAATATTACCGGCTTCATAAGAAGCATTACCTATTATAATGGCGGAAAAGATAAGAGCTATAACACTATTACGAATCCATGGATTACGGAGTTCTTGCTTAATTACATCTGCCAACCCCTTTTGTGTCACTATACCTAAACGCGCAGACATTTCTTGTAGAATATAAGTTGCGATGATAGATAACAGCATGGCCCACAGCAAACTAAAGCCAAAATCCACTCCTGCCAAGGTACATGCCGTAACCGTACCCGGACCAATGAAAGCAGCGGCTACCAATACTCCCGGACCTAATTTCTTAAACATTTAACAAAATTATCGTTCTTGTAAATATAACGGGTATATATGACTTTCCTCACCATACTCAGAATCATTTTCACCACAATTTTAACATTTCAAAATGCAGTTTATCTAAAAAAATGCAGTTCATCTAAAACTTAGATGTCATTCATCGAGATTACATAATAAATGAAAAACAACGAGGTTATAGCTATCCCCAATCCATAAACTTAACCTATTAATGATTTGTTTAGAATGTAAGAAAGAACTCGGTTATTTAGATCACAAAAATGCAATGGAAAGTGCAGGTGTAGAGCTATGCGCAAAACACCATGAGCGAATAAAATTATTGATAAATAAACACAACACACCATTAGAAGCTATACAGCTGTATTATGCCCTTAAAGAATCAGGTGTAAATTCTATGTTAGAATGGTGGGATGGTAAAAAGTCAATTGACATTGCCATTTCTCGTGTAAAACTCAATATTGAAATTGATTCTGAATATGAAAAGCTAACAGAACATGAAGCTATCAATAATTTAGAAGAAGCAATGCACTCATTCAAAAATGGTTTTACGACCATTAGAATTCCGCACATTGTAGTACGCTATTATCTAAATGAAACCGTAAATAATATTATCGGAATAATGGAAGGCTTAAAAGCCAACATTAAAGTTATTAACTAAAAAACTAGCTATGGAAAATTCTAAAAAAGCATTTAGAAACCCTATTAGGGCTGCAATAGCAACTCTTTTAATAGGTATGGTTATGCGAATACTTCATTATCCGTTTTCTGAAGGAATTATATTTATTTCTTTTGCCGCAATACTGGTATTATATACAATTCGTTTTTCAAGAAAAGAAGAAAAGAAGTCCGTTGACCTAATAAAAATGGCTTTAGTGCTCTTTTGGACAACCAACGGAATATTGACAATTTTAGACTTTACCCATACCTTGTTTTTTCAAATTGGCACGGCATTTACTTTTATTGCTTGGTTTGCTATGGAAGGTACTTCTTATTTCATGTCAAAAGACGGAGATGTAAACAATAGCATAACCGAAATTATATGGAATTTTGTAATGGTTATAGGTGTAATTACCCTTATATGTGGCGGATTAATGCATTTGTTAACCTGGGATTACTCCATACCTGTTCTTACTCTTGGTTTAACCATTGTAACCAGTTACATACTTAAAGATATTTTTACAGCACCAAAAAACACAGAAGACGATATTAACAATGAAGAATTATATTCTTAAGGAAGACTTCTCTTTATTACAGACGATTATACCCCAACCAACCCTCTCAAGTTGGTGAACAGTTTTGAATGGTTTTTGAAATATAATGACCATTCAATTCTTGTTCATTTTTAGTAATACTACCCCAGCCAACCTTCTCTATCTAATGAGCGGTATTGTATGGCTTCAGAAATATGGTTTCCATCCAAATCATCGGCACCACCAAGATCTGCAATTGTTCTTGCCACCTTTAAAATTCTGTCATATGCTCTCGCAGAAAGATTCAATCTTTCCATCGCATTTTTCAACAAGGCTTTAGACTTATCGTCTAACTTACAATATTCACGAATCTGTTTTGTATTCATTTGAGCATTATAGTGTACATTTTCCATACCCTCAAATCTTGCGGTCTGTAACTCTCGTGCTGCTGTCACTCGTTTTCTGATATCGACACTACTCTCCCCTTTTCGTTCTTCAGATAATTTTTCGAACGGTACAGGAGTAACCTCAATATGAATATCTATTCGATCCAATAATGGACCTGATATTTTGCTTAAATAGCGTTGCATTTCAGCAGGTGACGAAGTTACCGGAGCATCTGGGTCGTTAAAATATCCGCCCGGACTAGGGTTCATACTAGCGACCAACATAAAACTACTTGGGTAGGTAACTGTAAATCTAGCTCTAGAAATAGTTACTTCCCTATCTTCTAAAGGTTGACGCATAACTTCTAAAACGCCACGCTTAAATTCAGGAAGTTCATCTAAGAATAAAACCCCGTTATGAGAAAGCGATATCTCTCCCGGTTGCGGGTATGCACCGCCACCTACAAGTGCGACGTCTGAAATGGTATGATGTGGACTTCTAAATGGTCGCTGACTCATTAACCCCATATTCTTGATTTTACCGACAACACTATGAATTTTAGTGGTTTCCAAAGCTTCATGCAAGGTCATTGGCGGTAAAATAGAAGGCAGCCTTTTTGCTAACATCGTTTTACCGGCACCTGGAGGACCAATTAGAATTATATTATGACCTCCGGCAGCTGCTATCTCCATACAGCGCTTAATGCTTTCTTGTCCTTTCACATCCGAGAAATCAAATTCTGGAAAATCTAAACTTTTATAAAACTCTTCTCGTGTATCAATAATGGTTTGCTCTAATGGCACTCCTTGATCAAAGAAATCTAAAACCTGCTTAATATTATCTACTCCATATACTTTTAAATCTCCAACGATAGCAGCTTCTTTAGCATTAGCGGTTGGCAGGATAAAACCTGTAAAACCTTCTTCCTGTGCTTTAATAGCTATTGGCAGAGCTCCTTTTATAGGCTGCAGACTACCATCTAAAGACAGTTCGCCCATGATGATATACTTCTCTATATTCTCTGATTTTATTTGACTAGATGCTGCTAAAATACCGATTGCCAAGGTAAGATCATATGCAGAACCTTCTTTTCTAAGGTCAGCAGGCGCCATATTTATGGTTATTTTTTTACCTGGAATTTTATATCCGTTATTCTGTAGTGCAGCGGCTATTCTATAATTACTCTCTTTAATTGCATTGTCGGGCAACCCTACTAAATGATAGCCAATTCCTTTATCGATATTCACTTCAACAATAATCGTTGTGGCTTCTACACCAAATACCGCACTCCCATAAACTTTTGTAAGCATTTTTAATCCTTTGGCTTAAAAGTAAGGATTTCTTTACTCTTTTGAATTTCTGCCTTGTTCATCATCATTTTTCGAAACTCTCCGTTGACGTACATTTCCGCTTGATCCCTATAATGTTTACTGAACGGATTACCGGATTGCCCGGTAGGTAGAATACTAATACTGTTTTCTACGTTTGAAAAATCTACAAGTCTTCTTGTTGAGGGACCTGAAGTAGTTTTATAATAACCTGTTTTATCGTACGAAAATGCCAAGTTGTTTATGACCTCTCTTGTACCATTAACGGGAAATGGACCAACATTAAAAAAGGAACGCAACGCGGCAATTTGACCAATAGGATGGGGATGTTCAATACTATGTACTCTCTCCCAACGCCAATAACTCATATTATTACCAAAGTCTTTCTCTAAAGAAGCTATGGCATCCATAAAAGATGTATTCACGATGTCTGCCATGCTTTCTTGAACGTTGGAAGTATTTAAATTGTCTAACCATACGGATTCTTCATCCTTAGATAACGGAGCTATTAACCGTTTAACAAAGTGGGTATTTATAAGTTGATTGAATAAATCCTCATCTAATTCATCTTTAAACGTATTCTCTAAAAAATAATAAACCCATCTATTATATATAGTGGCTTCAATTGAAGACAGCTTGTAATTTCCCGTCCACATTTTTAAACTATCAATTGCTTTTAATCCATTTTCACTCAATAAAGAAACATCTAAGTATTTAGATAAATTGGTAACAATTTCTGGATCTACAGATGAAACAACATCAGTAATCATTTCACTTGCCGAATCTAAATTCCAATCATTTTTAGGCTCTAAAAGTTGAACTATTCGCTTTCCTCTATTTTCTGGCAAATAGTAACCAGGGTAAAGCATACCAGCAATGGAATCAGGTTGATTATTGGCAGAATACACATAGTTACTTGGTGGATTTATAGCCTGCGGATTTTTGTTAAATGGTATAAATTCTTTTTCAACTGGAAGCCCTTCTCCCACTTCAAAAATCAACTTTGTATTTACTGAATCTGGAATATTATATAGTTGCGCAGTAGCAAACCAAGCTACATTACCTTCATTATCGCCGTACATAATATTCAATCCCGGCGCATGAATTTTCGGTAATGCTTTCTTGAATTCTTTAAGATTGTTAGAATGGCTTAAACCAAATAATGCATCTATTACTTTATTTTCCATTTGCGTGTATAACCAAGACATAGCAATTGGTCTTTCGCCCTGTACTTGATCGGCGATACCATTTAAAACTGGACCGTGGATTGATTTTTTATAGGTAAACTCAACATCAGAAGAATCTTTAACCTTAAAAGATTTCGTTATAATTTCATAGTCTACATATCCATTTTCAGATAAATACTGATTCTCGTTATCAGGGTTATTCTCTTCAAAATAAAAATCAACATCATCATTCTCGAACATAGTTAGACCATAGGCAACATTTCTATTATGCCCTAATAACGGAAATGGTATACCTGCAATATGATATCCATACTTAGAATATGTAGGTGTCTCTATATGCGCCTCAAACCAAACCGAAGGCTGTGAGAAACCAATATGAGGATCATTGGCAAAAATGACTTCACCATTCTTAGTTTTTTCTGGAGCAATAACCCAGCTATTACTACCCTCAAACAAAGGAATATCCAACACACTTAAAGCCTTGTTTACAGAAGCCGAAAGGTTATTTTGAATAGTGTCTGATGTGGTTGGGTTATAGTTTTTAATCCATTCCGTTTCCACACTTGACCCTACATGTAAACCATTTAAATACTCAGGTCCTAATTTGGCATTTATAGTGGTTAAAAGAGGATCTGTTTTATGGGCCATGGCAAAACTAAAAGCCATATAGCCTATAGTGTTATAAACGTCTTCTAAAACGAATTCTTTTTTATCTATACCTGTTAGATAAAACTCTACCGGTGTTGGTCCTTCTTTTATAAGTTGATTGATGCCGTCTAAGTAAGCCTTAGCCAAAATAACACCTTCATCGTTCGCATCTGCATTACTTGCTGTCACTTTAGAAGCATCTGCAATACCTAGTGATAAAAAGAATTTATCAGTACCTATTAAATCAGCACCAAAAACTTCTGACAAACCACCACTGGCAATTCTTCTAAGAAGTTCCATTTGCCAAAGTCGGTCTTGGGCATGTACGTAGCCTAAAGTTCTAAAGGCATCTTTTTCATTGGCTCCGTAAATATGCGGAATACCGTATTCATCATAATAGACGTTTACCTCTTTCTCAAGATCTGCAAGTTCTTTTTCACCAGAATAATCTGGTTTTAAAGTATATGCAAATAGTCCGACAACAATAATCAGAAGTGTAATAATAACCAATAGGATAGCTCCTATTTTTTTAAGTGTTTTCATAGTTCAGTTTGGGGGAATTGTTCCCAAGTTAAAACTATTTTTTACATTAAACACCTCGTAGCTCTGCTTTTTATTGACAAGTAATGAACATCCTACAAAAACTGCATACTAGTCATTATTTCTTAATCCTTCAAGCAACCAGTTTTTATAAGTTGGTATATCGGTATTTTGAATAGATGTGTTCAACACTTTTAAATCTGGAGAAAGTAACACATAAAAAGGCTGAGAAATAGAACCAAAATTCACATCTTGAAAAGTACCCCATTTTTGGGCAATGTTATTAATTTCCTTTACGCGACCACTATCAAACTGAAAATTAAATTGTTCAGCTTCTGCCAGTTCTTCCCTATCATCAGTATACAATGATATAAGCACATAGTTTTCTTTTATGATCGGAAAAACCTCTGAATCGCTCCATACATTTTCTTCCATCTTTCTACAGTTTACACATGCCCAACCTGTAAAATCTAATAGAATAGGTTTATTTACTTCTTTTGCATACGCTAAACCTTCATCAAAATCTTTATAGCAATCAATACCTAACGGGCAATCGCTCTCTTGCTCAAAGATGCTGTAAAATTCAGGAGGAGGAAATCCGCTTAACAATTTTAAATTGGTGATATTGGTAAGCCCTAAAATCATGTAAATAGTAAATGCAGCACTTACAAAAGCTGCTAACTTTCTACTTAGCGATAACTTTTTAACCGGACCATCATGTGGAAACTTATATAACCCGAATAAGTATAAAGTCATTGCTATACCCAGCACTATCCAAATACCTAAAAAAATCTCATGCTTTAGTATCCCCCAATGCCCAACTAAATCTGCATTAGATAAGAATTTTAAAGCCAAACCTATTTCTAAAAAGCCTAATACCACTTTTACCGTGGTCATCCATCCACCAGATTTTGGAAGTGAATTTAACCACGCAGGGAATAAAGCAAATAGTGCAAACGGCAATGCTAATGCTACACCAAAACCCGTCATACCAGCAGTAAGATTAGACGCAACTTCCCCTTCCGCCAAGGTTGTACCCCCAAGCAACCCTCCTAGTATAGGACCAGTACAAGAGAAAGACACAATTGCCAAGGTAACTGCCATGAAAAAGATTCCTAAGACGCCACCTACTTTTGTTGATGCGTCATCCATTTTATTTGCCCATGAGCTTGGTAACGTTAGTTCATAGTACCCAAAAAAGGAAAAGGCAAAGAATATGAAGATTACGAAGAACAATAAATTCAACCATACATTGGTAGCAATGGAATTTAGAATTTGAGAATCTACCGAGTCGAACAAATGAAAAGGCAGACTCAATAAAAAGTAAATAAGTATTATAAAGAAACCATATAACAGCGCATTAATTATTCCTTTAGATTTTTTCTGCGAATGCTTGGTAAAAAAAGAAACCGTTAAAGGTATCATTGGAAAAACACACGGAGTCAACAAAGCTATTAATCCGCCAAGAAAACCTAAGCCAAAAATAACCCAGATACTGGTTGTCTCTGCAATGCTATCTTGTCCTTGAGTTAGCAATTCCCTATTCTTTAAATCTAATCGTAACTCCTTCCCTAGAGCTAAGCTTCTATTGTCTACTGTAGTTACAATTTCTTGAGCAGCTGAACCATCTAACGTAAAGATGAATTTTTTATCCATAGGGATACATACCTCTTCACATACCTGAAAAAACAAGTCAACATCTATCTGATTTATGGCCGGATCCAATATTTTAATTCGCTGCGTAAATGTTGCATTTTCTTTGAAATAAGTTTCCTCAACCTCAAAAATTTCACTGTATTCTTTTATTGTTTCACTTTCCGTGGTTCCATCTATTAATTCATAAATAGTTCCATTTCCATTATAAGTAAATTCACTTGGTAGAGAGCCAAATTCTGAAGTAAATTGAGAGTACATATGCCAGCCATCTAAAATTTTAGCCTGCATTACCAATTCATATTCCGATTCTGAAATTTTGTTGACCTGCTGTTCCCAAACCACCGGTTCATCTTCCGTTTGCGCAAAAGTGTTGAACGGAAAGATTACTATAAAAAATAATAAAGTAAAAAATCTAATCATGTAATTCTATTTTTAAAATCTCTTGAGCGCTATCTGAAACCCTAAAATGATGATCCGCACGCATACCAATTACCCAAACAATTTGCTCGCCCGAGCATAACAACCAAGTTTTTTCTTTAGACAAAACGTCTACTTTCTCATCTTTAAAAAACTTAGATAATTTCTTTTTCCGATTTAATCCTATCGGATAAAAATAGTCGCCCGTTTTCCATTTTCTTACCGTCAAAGGATACATTAATGCATTCTTTTGAACAAAAATCGCGCTATTCGTATTATCAAAACGTTCAGAAACGACCGAAAATTTTAAATTCACGGGTAGGTTCAAAGGTACTTCTTCTTCTGTAATGATATACTCCTGCCTATCTAATTTACTTTCATCTTTAGCAGACAAAATCAATACCTCACGATTTTTAACCAGCACATGAGAACTAGATACCAATTGTTTACCCGAAAGTCCGTCTAACAACGCCTCTAAATTTTCCATCTCCTTGAATCCGTAAGAACTGAACAAACCAAATAAATAGGTAGACAAAGGCTTTAATTCTTTCAACTTTGAGATGTTTACTTCTTGCCTTTCGCCTTTTTCAACAAAGAGTTCTTCTTTAAGTTTTTCAAGGTATGCCGATGCAATAGTATCGGTTTGCCCTAAATAATCTAAGGTACTTTTAAAATTATCTGAAAAAGTAGGATGTAGTTCATTCAACTTCGGAATGATCTCTAGTCTAATTTTGTTACGTAAATATTTTGCATCGGCATTACTGGCATCTTCACGCCATTCCATTTTTTCCACCTGTGCAAAAGATTCAAGTTCTTGCCTAGTAAAAGGCAACAAAGGCCTTCGTATATCATTTATTTTAGCAGGAATGCCCGTTAAGCCATCAATACCAGTACCTCTGGATAAATTGATTATAAAAGTTTCTAAATTATCATTGGCATGATGTGCCGTTAACAGATAAGCACTATTATGCTCTTTTAACAACTGATCAAACCATGCATAGCGCAATTCGCGCGCTGCCATTTGCACAGAGACCTTGTGCTGATTAACATAACCAAGCGTATCAAAGTGAGTTACAAAAAAGGGTTTATCTATTTTTTTGGCATACTGCCGCACAAAATTTTCATCACCATCACTGGCTTTTCCTCTTAAATTAAAATTACAATGCGCTATAGAAAAACTCAAGTTTATTAGATGGCACAATTCTACGAGTACAGAACTATCAAGACCACCACTGCATGCAATGATGAAATGAGAATCTAGCAATTCTGGAAAAGAATCTTCAATATGTTTTTTGAATGCATTTAACACAAAACAAAGGTAACGAAGTCCTATAATTTAAATAGAAAGCCTAAGAATAATTTAACTTGCCATTAGTTATGTAGACTTATGAAATTGCCTTTACAAAAGAGTCTAGTTTTGTAGCAAAAACCTTAGCCAGATCGTCATTGGTAATACCTTTTTCTTCATCAAAGTTTTCACCGTACTTAGGTAATGAGAAAGTTTCTACAACCGTACCCTGAAATCTTGCAAGCATTTTTTCCGCAACTTCAAGTGCACCTATTGCTCCTCTACCCCCACCGGACGTAGCCATTAAGAATATTTTTTTATCGGCAAGAAATTTAGAATCCAATCTCGATAACCAGTCCAAAGTGTTTTTAAAATAAGCTGAAGGATAACTATTGTGCTCGTTCACAGATATGATCAGCCCCTTTGCATTGGTGATTTCATTCTTGAATTCAACCAAAGAATTAGAGAATCCGTTTTCATTTTCTACATCTTGACTATACATAGGAAATGGATATTTAGACATATCTCTCAACTTTACTTCTTGCCCCTTTATTAAACTAGCAGTATACTTTACCAATTTGTAATTAATGGATACTGAACAATTGCTACCTGCAAATGCCAAAATGTAACTCATAGACCTATTTTTATGTGTGATTGCGAATTTAATTCAATTACAGTAAACCTTAGAATATTTTATCTAATTTTGCGACTTTAAACATCCAAACGTACTGTTTTATAAGTATATAGGATATAATTGTGATAATGAGCAACTCTAATTCAAGATTGTTTTTTCTAGATGCCATAAGAGCATGGGCCATTCTAATGATGTTACAAGGTCATTTTATAGATGGGCTTTTAGACAATGCCTTTAGAAACGATACGAATATGCTTTTCAGCACTTGGAAGTATTTTAGAGGAATTACCGCTCCGGTTTTCTTTACTGTATCCGGATTCATATTCACTTTCTTATTGATAAGATCTAAGCAAACTGGTTGGTCTAACCCACGGGTTAAGAAAGGTATTAAGCGCGGATTTGAATTATTGGTCATTGCATACCTCTTACGCATGAACATTTTTGGTTTGTTCAAAGGCGAGATTTATGATTCTTTCTATTTAGTTGACGTATTGCACTGCATAGGGCTTTCACTGCTATTCATCATCGGATTTTATATCCTGACATATGCAAAACAAAAATGGATTTTCCCAACCATTCTAGCTTCTACTACGCTGTTACTTTTTGTTTTTGAACCGATATACAAAACAGTAAGCTTCGAGTTTTTACCACAAGTCTTTGCCAATTATTTGACCAAGGCTAACGGCTCAGTATTCACCATTATTCCTTGGTTAGGATATGCTACGATAGGTAGTTTTATGTCCGTAATATTCTCTAAATACCAAGAAAGTAAAAATCTTTACAACTACATTATACCGGCTTACGTAGTAACGGGACTAACTTTGATATTTCTTTCTTCGGATTTCTTTCTTTCTGTATATGATTTTACGGGAATAGAATTGTTTCAATCCATAAATAACAACAATTACTTGTTCATACGTTTAGGGGATGTACTTATTGTTTTTTCCATATTTATATTACTAAGAAAGTTTTTAATGAACGCTACTTGGCTAAGAATAGGCCAAAGCACCCTTTCTATTTACATTATTCATTTCATTATTTTATACGGTAGTTTTACTGGCGTAGGCTTATATAGATTCTTTCATCATTCCCTAAATCCGTACTTTGTGTTTCCAGGCGCAATACTTTTTATGTTTGCGAGCACTTATTTGGCTTTAAAATATGAAGACCATAAAGTAGAAATTAAATCTAATGTACGTGCAGTTTTATCCACTACAAGAATTTACTTAGAGCAATTTGCAATTATTGCTTTTGAAGTATTAAGAACAGTTACAGAAAAGGTATTACGCGTGCTAGGGTTGATTAAAAACTAACTTATGAAAATGTAGTTCTTAGCATATTATAAAACGAAAAAAGGCAGCCAATTGGCTGCCTTTTTCATTACTATATTTCATCTAATTATACATGCAATGCACGATCATCAGTAGCAGCTAACGCCGCTTCTTTAACCGCTTCCGCATATGTTGGGTGAGCATGGCTCATTCTAGATATATCTTCGGCAGAAGCTCTAAACTCCATCGCTGTTACCGCTTCGGCAATTAAATCTGCACAACGTGCACCTACCATATGTACACCTAAAACTTCATCGGTTTTCTTATCAGCAAGAATCTTTACAAATCCGTCAGTATCCATACTTGCTCTAGCACGGCCTAATGCACGCATAGGAAATTGACCTACCTTATATTCCACACCCGCTTCTTTAAGTTCCGCTTCTGTTTTACCAACAGCGGCAACTTCTGGCCAGGTATATACTACACCAGGTATTAAGTTATAATCTATATGTGGTTTTTGACCTGCTAATATTTCAGCAACCAACGTACCTTCTTCTTCTGCCTTGTGAGCTAACATAGCGCCTTTGATTACATCACCAATAGCATATATGTTATCAACGTTTGTTTTCAAATGCCCGTCAACTATAACTTTACCTCTTTCATCAAGTTTAACACCAGCGGCATCAACATTCAAACCATCAGTATATGGTTTTCTACCAACAGCAACCAAACAATAATCGCCTTCAAAAACTACTTCTTCACCCTTTTTGTTATCAGCCTTTACAATAACCTGATCACCTTTTCTTTCAACGGATTTTACTTTATGAGACAACGCAAATTTTACTTTTTGTTTTTTCAACACCTTAGTAAGCTCTTTGGAAAGTGCAGCATCCATTCCTGGAATTATGCGATCCATAAACTCAACAACAGTAACATCCGCACCAAGTCTTTTGTAAACTTGACCTAGTTCAAGACCAATTACACCGCCACCAATAACAATCATATGCTTTGGTACTTCTTTAAGCTCTAAAGCTTCAGTAGAAGTAATAATACGTTCCTTATCTAATTTTATGAAAGGTAAAGTTGAAGGTTTAGAACCAGTTGCTATAATGATATTTTTAGCCTCTATCTCTTCGGTCTTACCATCGTTTTTCTTAATTGACACATGGGTTGCATCTTTAAAACTACCCAAACCTTCATAAACGGTAATCTTATTCTTGTCCATCAAGAACTCAATACCTTTGGTGGTTTGATCAACAACACCCTGCTTACGTGCTATCATTTTTTCCAAGTTCACTTTTATCTCACCAGGAATTTCTATACCGTGTTCGTCAAAATGTTTAATGGCATCTTCATAATGATGAGAAGAATCTAACATCGCCTTAGAAGGAATACACCCAACATTTAAACATGTTCCACCTAAAGTGGAATATTTTTCAATTATTGCAGTTTTCATTCCTAGTTGCGCACAACGTATAGCTGCCACATATCCCCCAGGTCCTGAGCCTATAATGGCTACATCATATTGATCCATAAATTTTATTTTCTAATGTCTTACAAAATTAATACTATTTTTAGTTTTAGAACTCATTTTAATATATTGTTTAGAAGCGAAAATGTTAGCTTTTATAACAGTTTATTGCAGTTTTTTAACTTTTCTAAGGAAATATGCATTAAAAAGCCAAATAGTCTCGCAAAGGGCGATAGTTCTGATTCTCCCTTAGGTTAAAAAATTTCAAAGCGGTATGGCTGTTGAATGCTTCACCTCTTTTATGGTAAATGAACTTTGAGTACTACCAATATGACTCATAGTCGTTAATTTGTTGACCATAAAGTTTCGGTAGGCTTCCATATCTTGAACGTGTATTTTTAATAAGTAATCATAGTCACCACTTAAGTGATGACATTCAACCACTTCTTGCAACCGCATTACCTGCGCTTCAAATTGGGCAATATTATCCTTTACATGCTGCACCAATTTCACATGACAGAATACCGTGAAATTTCTATCTACTACAGCCTTGTCCACTAATGCCACATAACTTCTAATAGCACCTACTCTTTCTAACCTTTTAATACGCTCATAAATTGCAGTAGTAGAAAGACCCAACTTTAAAGCATATTCCTTGGTCGTCTTTTTACTATCTTTCTGTAACAGTTCTAAAAGGCTTTTATCTATTTTATCTAGCTTCATAATGATTGATATTCTAGTAGTTACACCAAATTTACTAAATAATAGAATTAAATTCTAAAATATCAATATTTATAGTTTAAAAAACTGAATTAACAACTTCATATTGACAATTTTACTATCAAAAAGTATTTTTACCGAAAACAACAACCCATGAGCCACAAGAACAGCAACGACTTACAAGATTTACAATATTTTGGAGAATATGGCGGAGTAAATCCCTCTATATCAGATTCATCTACCTATACCTTTATATCGGCAAAAACAATGTTCGATACATTTGAAGGTAATACCGAGGGTTGTTATTTGTATAGCAGACATTCATCACCTTCCAATTTATATTTAGGTGAGGCATTAGCTGCATTAGAAGGTACCAAAAGTGCGAATGTGACCGCAAGTGGTATGGGAGCAATTACAGCAGTTATTTTACAATTATGTAATGCTGGCGACCATATTATTAGTAGTAGAACAATTTATGGCGGCACCTATGCATTCATGAAAAACTTCTTGATAAAATTTGGAATCAAAACTACTTTTCTAGACATCACAGATCTTAATACAGTAGCTGAAGCTATTACACCGAACACCAAAATGATTTATTGCGAAAGTGTAAGTAATCCGCTTTTAGAGGTTGCCGATATTTCTTCTCTATCTCGAATTGCAAAGAAAAATGAATTGCCTTTAGTAGTTGATAATACATTTTCACCATTAACCGTTTCACCGGCAAAATTAGGAGCGGACATCGTTATTCATAGTCTTACAAAATTCATTAACGGAACTAGCGATTGCGTTGCAGGTGTCGTTTGTGGGACAACGGAATTCTGCCTAAGCCTAAAAGATGTAAACAATGGCGCGGGAATGTTATTAGGAAGCACTCTGGATAGCATGCGAGCAGCATCTATTCTAAAAAATATGCGCACGTTACATATTCGCATGAAAAAACATAGTGAGAACGCTCAGTACTTAGCCGAGAATTTTGAAAAAGACGGCTTACGCGTAGTTTACCCGGGACTACCTTCTCACCCAGGACATTTGATCATGGAAGATCAAATGAATCCGGAATACGGATATGGAGGATTAATTACTATGGATGTAGGCAGTTTAGAGAATGCCAACGCACTAATGGAATTAATGCAAGAAAGAAAATTAGGTTATTTAGCGGTTAGCCTTGGCTTTTACAAAACATTATTCAGCGCACCTGGAAGCTCAACATCTTCTGAAATTCCGCTTGAGGAACAAGAAGAAATGGGACTAGGTAACGGATTAATTAGATTTTCTATAGGTTTAGACGATGATATTCAAAGAACCTATATGTTAATGAAAAAATGCATTGAAGACCTTAATATACTGGATTTCAAAAGCATAAAAGCCTAACCTTTCAAATATAAAATGGGTTTGCACATCCGTAACAGAAATCGTAATATTACGTAGAAACCAAACTCACTCTTAATGTCAGACCAAAATACCAATGAACACAGGGAAAACGAGCATATCGTTGACAATAAAGAATTAAGCATTTTCGCCGCTTTAATTCCCGTTATAGCCCTGGTTGCTATGTTGGCATACAATGTTTATGTTTTTGGTGATGATGCTTTAAGTGGTTCCAATCAATTCATTCTTTTATTAGGTGGTGCAGTAGCGGCAATTGTTGGTTTTATGAATAAAGTTTCATACAAACAAATGATTGCTGAGGTTGAGGAAAATATCAGGTCTACCACAGGTGCCCTCCTTATACTTTTAATGGTGGGTGCTTTGGCAGGTACTTGGCTTGTAAGTGGTATCATTCCCGCAATGATCTATTATGGCCTACAAATTCTAAACCCTACCATATTCTTAGCTGCATGTGTGATTATATGCGCTATCATTTCGGTAGCAACAGGTAGTAGCTGGACAACATCCGCTACCGTAGGTATAGCTTTAATAGGTATTGGCGAAGCATTGGGTATTTCTTTGGGAATGACCGCTGGTGCAGTTTTATCTGGCGCATATTTTGGTGACAAACTATCTCCTTTGAGTGATACCACAAACCTAGCACCTGCCATGGCCGGCGGAGAACTTTTCTCTCATATTAAATATATGTTGTGGACAACCGTACCAACAATAACGGTCACCTTAATCGTATTCTTGATTATAGGCTTTAGTTTAGATACCAATGGAGAAGCTGATGTTGATGCTATTTTGGCATCCATAGACGCTTCTTTCGATATTAACGGATGGTTGTTTCTTGTACCTATAGCAGTTATAGGCCTAATTGTTAAAAAAACACCTCCATTAGCTGCTTTATTAGTAGGTACATTATTAGCCGCCATTTTTGCTTTGATTTTTCAACCAGAGGTTGTTGCCGGTATTACGGGAGCATCAGAGATTACCTTTCAATCAGGTTACCAAGGTATTCTTAAAGCTATAACCGTAAGCACCGAAGTCCCGACCGAAAACAAAGCCTTAAGCGATTTATTTTCTTCAAAAGGAATGACAGGTATGTTAGGTACCATTTGGTTAATTATTTGCGCTATGTTTTTTGGCGGAATAATGGATGGAATAGGTGCATTGTCCAGAATTACAAAATCACTGCTAAAAATGGCTAAATCCACATTTGGTTTATTTTTTAGTACCGGGATAAGTTGTATCGTTTTAAACGGTACCGCTTCTGATCAATACCTTGCAATTGTTGTACCGGGCAAAATGTTCTCAAAAGCATTTAAAGATAGAGGTTTAGCCCCTGAAAATTTAAGTAGAACACTAGAAGACACCGGTACGGTAACATCTGTATTAATACCTTACAATACCTGTGGAGCCTATCATAGTGGCGTTTTAGGAGTTGGTGTAGCTGAATATTTCGTTTACGCGATCTTCAATTGGCTAAGTCCGATCATGACATTCATATTCGCCGGATTAAATATCAAGATCAAAAGGCTAGCTTCAAAATAAAATCAAATTCCCCTTTTTACTTTATTAACACGTTAGATGATATTCCTCTATCAATTTGATAATTTTAAGGTTCAAAAATTATGCGATTCTTACCAAAACAATACTATTTCTTTAGCTATTCAAAATAGTTATTCTAGCATTGAAAATTCTAATTTAGAAAGTCTGTAATCCTTCTTTCAAGTGTTAATTTTGTGTTTCAATAAATTATAAAACGAAAACATATTATGGCATTTGTAGGAAAGAAATTCCCAAATATTAGCGTTAACGCAATGAACGACATGGGCGATACTTTTAAACTTAATGTTTTAGAAGAAGCTCAAAAAAACAATAAAAAAGTAGTTCTTTTCTGGTACCCAAAAGATTTCACTTTTGTATGCCCAACAGAGCTTCACGCTTTTCAAGCGGCTATCGGTGAGTTCGAAAAAAGAAACACTATAGTAATCGGTGCATCTTGTGATACTCCAGAAGTACACTTTGCATGGTTAAGTACAGATAAGGACAACGGTGGTATTGAAGGTGTTACTTACCCAATATTGGCAGATAGTAACCGTAATTTATCTAGCGTTTTAGGTATTTTAGATATCCAAAACGAAGTGTACGATGAAGAAACTGAAACTGTTCAAGTTGAAGGTGATAACGTTACTTACAGAGCTACATATATTATTGACGAGGAAGGTGTTGTACAACACGAAAGTATCAACAACATGCCATTAGGTAGAAACGTTGGTGAGTACTTACGTTTAGTAGACGCTCTAACCCATGTTCAAGAAAAAGGTGAAGTTTGCCCTGCAAACTGGGAAGAAGGTAAAGAAGCAATGTCTGCGAATAGAGACGGTGTTGCTAGCTACCTTTCTGCACACGCTAACTAAGTAGAAAAACTGTAATGAAGATGAGGTCAATAGATTTCATCTTCATTTTATTAATCTTTAAATAACGCAATTATGCTATTAGAATTAGAACAAGATAATTTACAGGAAATTATAGATAACAATCCAAACGTTGTAGTTCAATATTCTGCAACATGGTGTGGTAACTGTAGGATCATGAAGCCTAAATTCAAAAAAGAAGCTTCACAAAACGAGAATATTACATTTGTATTGGCAGATGCAGAGAAATTCCCTGAATCTAGAAAACTGGCAGACGTTAGTAACTTACCAACCTTCGCTTCTTTCGAAAAAGGAAAAATTAAAAATCAGGTACAGACTAATAAGTATGACCTATTAAAAGATTTGATCAGTGAGATTACCCATAATTAAACTACTGACAGAGTTCATTGAAGAAAAAGATAGCGATTTTGTTCTAGAGACCATTGAGACTTTAGAAGCACTTACAGAGTTACCTTCACTAAAAGATGAAGAACTAGATGTAATAGGCGAACTTATTTCTAATATGTACGGTGCCATTGAAGTTGCGAACAGCATAGAACAAGGTACACCAAAAAAAGATGCTATGAATCAGTTTATGAAACGCGTATTAGGCTCCATAGACAAATAATAGTGATATAAAATATATAAAGTCCTTTCATAAACGAAAGGACTTTTTTTTTATCGTATTCCCGCTCGTTTCCACTTTATATTTTATAATTTCACAATCTCAATTATAAAAACACAAAAGTTATGGCTTCGGTTACATTAAAAGGAAACGAAATACACACATTAGGAACTTTACCTGCAAATGGCGGAAAAGCTCCAGAATTTCAATTAACTAAGAATGACTTATCTACCGTAAAACTTTCAGATTATGAAGGTTCTAGAGTAGTATTAAATATATTTCCAAGTGTTGATACCGGCACTTGCGCACAATCTGTACGTCAATTCAACCAAGAGGCTGCTGAATTAGATAATACAATAGTACTATGTATTTCTAAAGATCTACCATTTGCACAAGCTAGATTTTGTGGTGCAGAAGGCATTGAAAATGTTGAAATGCTTTCAGATTTTAAAGATGGCAATTTTGGAAAAGGGTATAATGTTGCATTTTCAGATGGCCCTTTAGCTCCATTACTTTCAAGAGCAGTTGTGGTAGTTGATGAAAAAGGAAACGTATTGTATACCGAACAAGTTGCAGAGACTACAGAAGAGCCTAACTACAAAGCAGCTTTAGAGGCGTTAATGAACTAAAAAAAACAAAGGACACTCATGCCCAAAGAATCCTTTTTGGTAAATCGTATTAAAAGTGTTGGCTTTGCCCTAAAAGGTGCCTTCCTTTTAATACGCACCGAAGCAAGTATAAAAATTCAAGTTTTCATTGCCATAGTAATGACTGCTGCAGGTTTCTACTTTGATATCTCTAATACCGAATGGATTCTTCAAATATTTGCTATCGCAATTGTTTTAGGAATTGAGGGAATGAATACGGCGGTAGAAAAAATTGCAGACTATATTCAGCCAGAATTCGATGTCAAAATCGGATTTATAAAGGATATTTCAGCAGGTGCCGTTATGTTGGTTTCTATAGCATCCACTATTATTGGTCTTATCATTTACCTCCCCAAGGTATTATAGCATAATCCGTAAGTTCTTCGTAGCTCATCGTAAATTTGTAATTTAGCATCAGAATTAAGTTTTAATGGCAAAAAAGGCAACTAAATCAAAGCCGAAACCTACTAAAAAACGAGCACCGTTTAAATTATCCAAACAGAATAAAATCATTTTGGGTAGTTTATTGATGCTTTTTAGTATTGCGTTGTTCTTTTCATTTATCTCATTCTATTTTAACTGGCAAGACGATCAAAGTCTATTGACAGAGTTTAAAGACCGTAATGAGCTTGCAAAAAACTTACTAAATAAATTTGGAGCAAGTATTAGTCACTTTTTCATGTATAAGGGCTTTGGTGTAGCTTCTCTAATTTTCCCTTTCCTAGTATGTATTACGGGTATACATCTTTTTTTAGGACTGTCTTTAAAGGCATTGTTCAAAAAATGGATTTGGGGATTATTATTCGTAATCTGGATTTCTATTGCCCTAGGTTTCTTTGCAACCACTAGCCCCCTATTAGGAGGGTTGATAGGTTTTGAAATGAACGATTTTCTACAGGATTACGCTGGGAAAATAGGTGTACTACTATTATTGATTTTCGGACTCATATTTATTCTTGTTAGGTTATTCAATGTAACCCCTGAGGGTATTTCATCATTCTTTAAATCTAGAAAAGAAGCTATATCAACAGAATTCAAAGCCAACCAAGAACGTAAGGCAAATAAGAAAAAAGAGCAAGATGATATGCTCGCCACCTCTTTAGAAGAAGAGGCTCCCGTAATTGTGGACACTTATACACACAAAGCAGAAATTCCTCATTTAGAAAAAGAGAAAGAGACTAAGAAAGAAGAAATAAAAGATTTTGAAGTAACCGTTCCTGAACCTGAGCCAGAGGAATCTTTAGCCATGGAGGTTGAATCGGTTATTGAAGAGCCCGAAGAAGTTGATGTTCTAGCGAACAAATTAGTAGATGATTTTGGTGAATTTGACCCAACATTAGAACTAGGCAACTACAAATTCCCACATATTGATCTGTTAGACCAACACGGTACAACTGGTGGTATCACTATTAATCAAGAAGAATTAGAGGAGAACAAAAATAGAATTGTAGAAACTCTAAAAAATTATAAAATTGGAATTGCACAGATCAAGGCTACCATTGGCCCTACTGTTACCCTATATGAAATAGTACCGGAAGCTGGTGTTCGTATCTCAAAAATTAAAAACCTTGAAGATGATATTGCTTTATCGCTAGCAGCTTTAGGCATACGTATCATCGCTCCTATTCCTGGTAAAGGAACTATTGGTATTGAAGTACCTAACAAGAATTCATCGATAGTTTCTATGCGTTCCGTAATTGCTTCTAGTAAGTTTCAGAAAGCCGAAATGGAATTACCCATTGCGTTTGGTAAGACTATTAGCAACGAAACCTTTGTGGTCGATTTAGCAAAAATGCCTCACATGTTGATGGCAGGTGCTACCGGTCAAGGTAAATCGGTAGGTTTAAATGCTGTTTTAACTTCATTACTATACAAAAAACATCCAGCAGAGGTAAAATTCATATTAGTAGACCCTAAGAAAGTTGAACTTACGCTTTACAATAAAATAGAACGCCATTTCTTGGCTAAGCTTCCAGATTCAGAAGAAGCCATTATTACAGATAACACCAAAGTAATCCATACTTTGAATTCCCTTTGTATTGAAATGGACAACAGGTACGAGTTGCTAAAATTGGCAATGGTACGTAACTTAAAGGAATACAATACCAAGTTTAAGGCTAGAAAACTGAATCCGAATGACGGACACAAATTCTTACCATACATTGTATTGGTAATTGATGAGTTTGCCGATTTGATCATGACAGCCGGTAAAGAAGTAGAAACACCCGTTGCAAGACTTGCCCAGTTAGCAAGGGCAATTGGTATACATTTGATTATTGCAACGCAAAGACCATCTGTAAATGTTATTACCGGTATTATTAAAGCCAACTTCCCTGCAAGGTTAGCATTTAGGGTAACTTCTAAAATAGATTCAAGAACCATTTTAGATACTGCAGGTGCTGATCAATTAATTGGTAGAGGAGATATGTTATTTACACAAGGTAATGATGTCACCCGTATTCAATGTGCTTTTGTGGATACTCCTGAGGTTGCTAAAATTACTGAATTCATTGGTGGTCAGAGAGCTTATCCAGAAGCGCACGAACTACCAGAGTATGTTGGCGAGGATTCTGGCACGAGTCTTGATAATAACGTGTCTGAAAGGGATTCAAAGTTCCGTGAAGCCGCAGAGGTTATCGTAATTGCACAACAAGGTTCAGCCTCGTTAATTCAACGTAAATTGAAATTAGGCTACAATAGAGCCGGTAGAATTATCGATCAATTAGAAGCAGCAGGAATTGTAGGTCCGTTTGAAGGCAGTAAGGCCAGACAAGTATATGTGGCAGATATGGTTGCCCTTCAACAAATATTGGATAACGAATAATATTAAAAAAGATGAAGAAAATTATTTTTGTATTGACGATTATGTTTACAGTAACCATTGCAAATGCGCAAAGTTCTGATAAAGCAAAAGCCCTACTTGATGAAGTTTATAACAAAGTACAAAGTTATGACAACATCTTTGTAGATTTCAAATTTGATTTAAAGAACGCAGATGCTGGTATAAATCAAGAAACAAGAGGTGATGTAACCCTTGCTGGTAATAAATACATGTTCAATTACCTAGGATCAAAACAAATATTCGATGGAAACAAAGTGTACACGATTGTTCCAGAAAATGAAGAAGTGACAATTGAAGACCAATCTGAAGACGAAAATGCGATGACGCCTTCAAAAATGTTAACTTTCTATCAGGAAGGACATAATTATGCTTGGGATATACTACAGAATATTCAAGGAAGAAAAATACAATATGTAAAATTGACACCTATTGATTCTGATACGGAAATAAAATCTAGATTATTAGGTATTGATATGGGTACTAAGCACATTTACAACTTAATTGAAACAGGTAAGAACGGCACAAAAACGACGATCACTGTTAATTCTTTTAAAACAGATCAAACTTTGTCCAAAACCTTATTTACTTTTGATGAAGCTAAATATAAGGATGAAGGTTATTTCATTCTAAGAAATTAGAACTATTGAGAATACTAGACCGATATATCCTATCAAGGTTCGTCTTTAATTTTGTCAGTTCGTTTGTAATATTGATGTTCATCTTCATATTTCAAACGATTTGGCTTTTTATCGATGATTTAGCCGGTAAAGGCTTAGATATCGTTATCATTGGTAAGTTCCTGTTCTACCTAATGCCAGATCTTACTGAAAAAGTACTACCCCTAACCGTACTTTTATCTTCAATTTTAACCTTTGGATCTATAGCAGAGAATTATGAATTCGCTGCTATGAAAGCATCAGGCATTTCCCTGCAACGATCTATGCTAAGTTTAATCATATTCGTTACCATTTTAGGCGGAGTCACCTTCTTTTTCGCCAATAATATAATTCCTTTATCACAACGAAAAATATACAACCTACGTAGAAATATTGCTAAGGTAAAACCAGCCGCAGT
This sequence comes from Maribacter sp. R86514, assembly GCF_044597005.1. NCBI lineage: Bacteria > Pseudomonadati > Bacteroidota > Flavobacteriia > Flavobacteriales > Flavobacteriaceae > Maribacter > Maribacter sp. R86514. The sequence continues at coordinate 1,400,097 of NZ_CP138999.1, forward strand.
AGTATCTGAAGGGGTATTTAGTGATTTTGAAGGAATGAATATCAAAGTAGATGAAAAATATGGCGAAAATGACCGCTTTTTAAAAAATGTCATTATCCATACCAAATCTGCCAATAATGTAAATACAAGGGTGATAAAATCCTATAAAGGGGAATTGATAAGTAGTGAAGATTCAGACGTAATACAATTAGTATTGCAAGACGGGCACATGTATCAAGATGTTGAAACGAAGAGCAATGACAAAAAAATGAAATTTCCTTTTGCTCGCGCTGATTTTGATACTTACACCATGAACATTGCCATTCCCGAAATCAATAACGAAGAACTAGAGGAAGAAAGAGATATCAGTACAGACAAAATGAAGAACATATCTCGACTAAGCAAAGATATCGACTCATTAAGAGGTGACAATTACCGTATTGTTCGTGCTTTTTCTAAAAATATTGAAGGCAGAACGGGAATGTTCGCCCCTTTAATCGCCAAAGCTAAAGACACGAATAAAACGAAATTAATCCTAAAAAAGGACTCTATAATTGCTGCCAAGGCGATTTTAGCCAAAAAAAATGTTGCTCTACAAGATTCTATCAATGACAATTTTCTGGTGCAATTTCCAGACTGGCAACAAATACAAATTTTAAGCAGTGCCAAAAACGCTACCTCTAGTATTCTAGGTACCGTTAGCGGTAAAAAAGAAGAAATGCAAAAGCGATACAAAATCTACAACATGCATATTCTTTCGCTTCACAACAAATACGCGTTGGCATTCTCCTGTATCATTCTTTTCTTCGTTGGCGCCCCATTAGGTGCTATTATTAGAAAAGGTGGTTTAGGCTTACCTATGGTTATCGCCATAGTATTATTTTTAATCTATTACTTCATTGGTGTATTCGCAGGAAACTATGCTAAAGAAGGAAATATACACCCAATGTTGGGCGCCTGGCTATCAACGTTGATCATGTTGCCTTTAGGAGTTGTTTTGACCAAAAGAGCAACGGAAGACAAAGGAATGATGGATTTCGGGTTTATAGCCGATTTCTTCAAAAAATTATTTAAGAAAAAAGATAAAGCTGATTCATAACCATGACAGATATTAGTACCATACAATTGAACACTATAGAAGAAGCGATTGAAGATATTCGCGCCGGTAAAGTAATTATCGTTGTTGATGATGAAAACCGCGAAAATGAAGGGGATTTTTTGGCTGCGGCAGAACTAGCTACACCAGAAACGGTCAATTTTATGGCTACACACGGCAGAGGTCTAATCTGCGCTCCTTTGACAGAAGGTCGTTGCAAAGATCTGGGATTGCATATGATGGTCAGCACCAATACCGATCCTTTGGAAACTGCATTTACCGTATCTGTAGATTTAAGAGGAAAAGGAGTTACCACAGGTATTTCTGCCGGTGACAGATCTAAAACCGTTATAGCACTAACTGAGAGCGATACCAAACCACATGATTTGGCAAGACCAGGACACATTTTTCCGTTAGTAGCTAAGGAAGGTGGAGTATTACGTAGAACAGGTCATACAGAAGCTGCCATTGATTTTGCACGATTAGCAGGATTACAACCTGCGGGTATCATCGTAGAGATCATGAACGAGGACGGAACAATGGCTCGCCTACCGCAATTGGTGAAAGTTGCTAAAAAATTCGATCTTAAAATTGTATCTATTGAATCTCTTGTTGCCTATAGAATGGAACATGATAGTTTGATAGACAAAGAAGTTGATTTCGATATTACCACTCGTTTTGGCGAATTTAGGTTACGAGCCTACAAGCAAACTACAAATAATCATATTCATATTGCACTAACAAAAGGTTCATGGTCTTCGGATGAAAAAATCTTAACCAGAATCAACTCTACCCTTATCAATAATGATATTTTAGGGACGCTTACTCATAACCCGGACGAAAAGTTAGAGGATATGTTCAACAAGATTAACGAAGAAGGCAAAGGAGCCATAGTATTCATTAATCAAGATTCAGAATCCCTTAATTTACTTTCAAGATTAAAAGAGTTGAAAGAATTGCAAAAACAAGGCGTTCACAAAGCACCTAAGATTGAAATGGATAATCGTGACTTCGGAATCGGAGCTCAAATACTTCATGATTTAGGTATTCATAAAATGAAATTAATGACCAACAGCACCCAAGCAAAACGCGTAGGTATTGTAGGTTACGGATTAGAGATTATTGAGTACGTATCTTACTAATTAAACTTTATACTTAAGAAAATTTAGAAAGTACTCCTTTCATTCTAGAAGCGCGTTCAACAACTTCTTCTTCTGTCCAGCTTAGCTTTACTAGGCAAGAGATGGTTCTACCTATCCAAGCGTCAGATTTAGAAAAATCAGATTCAGAATAGTCAGGCAACTGATTTACAACTTCTTGCGGTAATTTACCTAAAGATCTTTTAGAGGTTAGGTGTTCCCACTCTTTATAGTAATGCCAGTTATTATCAAACCAATAAAAACAGGCATCAACACCAGCTTCACCTAAAGCTACATGCGCTGCTTTGGCTTTTTCTTGATTAGGCAAAAAGAACGATAAAAATGAATAGTTTTCCACGCCGCCAGTTGGCACCTTTCTGAATGTAATATTTTTAAGGGGCGACAAGCTATCTCTTAAAACAGTGTAATTTTTCTTTTGAATAGATAAGAAATCATCTAAACGCTCTATTTGTGCACAGCCCACAGCTGCATGTAATTCTGAAATTCTAAAATTATACCCCAAAAACGGATGCGTTTCCGCTCCGCGATTATTACCTACATGATCATGACCGTGATCTGAGTAATGATCGGCATTTGTTTTATAAGTTTCGTTATTGGTAATGATCGCACCACCTTCACCACAAGTTATCGTTTTCACATAATCAAAAGAGAAACAACCTAAATCACCATAACTACCCAAAGGTTTACCATTATAACTACCACCTATAGCTTGACAGGCATCTTCTAACAGCAGTAAATTGTGTGTATCACAAATAACCTTCAATGCACCAAGATTCGCCATAGAACCGCACATATGAACCGGCATAACTACTTTGGTTTTATCCGTAATGGCACTTTCAACTGCTTTTGGGCTTAAAGTTAAAGTTTCATCAACATCAACAAGAATGGGTATGGCACCTATAGCTAAAATAGATTCGAAACTTGCAACAAACGTAAAGGTTGGCATTATTACCTCATCTCCCGCTCCAACACCTGCACTTGCAAGCGCAACAGTTAAAGCAGCAGTACCGCTACTAACCAATTGTGCATATTTTGAGTCCATTCGTTTCGTTAAAGCTTCTTCAAGTTCTAATGCTTTCCAATGGTTATTTCGCATACCATCAAAGCCGTAGCGCATTAACACCCCAGAATCTAAAACATCTTGAACTTGACTTTTCTCACTCTCTCCAAACAACTCAAAACCTGGCATGCTATCTTATTTTATATTGTATTACAAATTTTGGTTAAATTATTGGTAAAACCAAAGTTTTACAGCCAGTATCGACACCATAAAAATCAAGAACTTTTTCACAAAGCCATCTCCCATATTTACAGACACCCTACTTGCTACCCAAGCACCACTACCATTACCTATTGCCAGTATTAAGCCAATCTTCCAATTTACTTGGTTGTTCCATGCAAATACAATCAATGCTGAAACCATATACATAAATACAACGGCAACTTTGGTCGCATTTGAACGCACCAGGGTCATTCTATTTACATAGTGCAGAAATAGTATGATTATAAATCCAAGTCCCGCATTTATAAATCCACCATAAATTCCGAAAAAGAAAAATGATATAATACCAAGCCACAAGTATTTCCCGGTAAACCGCTCTTGAATCTCTTTCATTCCAATTTTTGGTCCGAACGCTACTATTAGCACCACGCAAACCATTACAATAGCAAGTATGCTATTAAAAAGGGTCTCACTAATATCAACAGCTAAACGAGCTCCTAAAATAGAACCGAAAAATGCGGCGCATCCTAAATATATATTAAATGGAAATGTAGAAACACCCTTACTTCTAAACCCAGCAGTAGCTACTGCTGTTTGAAAAATTACCGCTACCCTATTTGTACCATTTGCTAAAGTGGATGGTAGCCCCAGAAATATCAATATAGGTAATGAAAGAAGAGAACCACCACCAGCTAATGTATTAACAAAACCAACAACGAAACCTACTAATATCAATAAAGGATAAGCATACCATTCGTCCATACAAAAACTCCGTCAACTCAAAAAAATAAAAATAAAAGCTATTAAAGATCAACTACTCATAAATCTACTTAAACCCATGATAACCAAAAGATTTCATTTGCTCAAATGCATTGGAAACAGTTTTTACAGGCAATTTACAGGTGTTGTTCTGACAAACATAAATGAATGTTTCATCTTCATTAAAACGATCTTTAAAAAGGGAAATATCACTTTCAACAGTAGAGCCGACGATAATTGAATTGACTATGTAAGTTTCATGTATTTCACTCAGCAATTGCTTGGCATTATTACCAACTACCACTATTTCATAAAAAGGATAGGCTTGTTGCAAAAGTAAAGACCCCCATGCACCATAGCTTACGGCATGACTTTCAAAATCACTTGTAATCAAAGACCCCATAAGCTCCGCCTTTTTCAAAAAGTCGGTATTATACTCTAAATGACCAAGTTGCATAAAATTCTGTGCCATAATAGCATTCGCAGAAGGTACCACTCCGTCAGATGTGTTGATTATACTCGGTACCAAATCACTGGAAACATTATAATAGAATAACTCAGAATTACTTTTATATTTTTCCGAACCTATTTTCATCAACTCTTTTGAAATTTGTAAATATGAGACGTCTAAGGTAACTTCATACAAGGCAAAAGCACTTTTAGCCAAAAAAGCATAATCTTCTAAGAACACCTCTTTCTGCTTACTATCCTTAGTGTAAGAATGCACTAATTCTCCGCCTTTATAATTATGTTGTTGCAAATAATTAAATATGGACACAGCCTCTCTTAAATATTTTTCATCACCAAAAGCTTTATAAGCTTCCAAAAGCCCATCAATTAAAAGAGCGTTCCAGGATGTTAAAATCTTATAGTCTTTAGTGGGCTTTTCTCTTTTTTGTCGTGCTTGATATAAAGTCGATTTCCAATTCTCCTTTTTCTTATCAAAGGCTTCTTCACTCAAATCGAACTCCTTTAAAAATTTATCTTTAGAAATGGTGTTGTTCAACACATAGTTTCCATCTTCCCAAACCTGACTATCCTCTATATCGAAGTATTTGGAGAACAATTCAAAGTTATCACCTAATAATGACTGCAGTTCTCCCTTCTGCCAAACATAATAGACTCCTTCTTCCCCGTTACTATCAGCATCCATTGCACTAAAATAACCTCCATCTTCATTTCTCATCTCAACCTTTAAAAACTTCAGGGTTTCCTCCACCTTAGTTTTGTACTCTTTATTTTTAGTCAACTTATATGCTTTTGAAAGCAAATACACGAGCTGTGCATTATCATACAGCATCTTTTCAAAATGAGGAACTTTCCATGTATTATCTGTGCTGTATCTAAAAAAACCACCATCTACGTGATCATAAATTCCGCCATATATTACTTTATCCAACGTATTTATAACATGATTTTCAGCTTCCTTATCTTTTTGTAGCACGGCATAATCTAACAACATCGTCAAATTAGCAGGTAGTATAAATTTCTGCTGCCCCAGGTTACCGCCCCATTGTTTATCCCAAAGGGTAGCCCACTCCGTAATTCCGTCTACAAATTTATCCGGCGTAATGGCATTTGCTAATTGTTTTGCTGGCTGATCATAAACCTCTTGTACGCCGCCTGCCAACATGGTGGCATACTCAGCCATTTTCTCAGGATTCTTTTCATACTCCGTACTGAACTTGACTAAAATGTTTTTCCATTCTTCTTTCTCATAGTAAGTACCTAGAAACACCGGACTCCCATTGGGCATTATAATAGCGTTCATAGGCCACCCTCCTGTTCCGTTAACCAATTGCAGAGCTGTCTGGTATACCATATCCAAATCCGGTCGTTCTTCTCTATCAACTTTAATGCTAACAAACTTATCATTCATAAGTTTAGCTACTTCGGTATCTTCAAAAGACTCCTCTTCCATAACATGACACCAATGACAAGTAGAATACCCTACACTTAAAACAACTAGCTTATTTTCTTCGGATGCTTTTTTAAAAACATCATCTGACCAAGCTTTCCAATCTACAGGGTTGTGTGCATGTTGTAAAAGGTAAGGGCTGGTCTCGTTTATAAGATCATTGGTGAATTCATGATTTTCTTGAGCAACACCGCTAGCTTCGTTTTTGTTCTGATTTTTACAAGATGCTATAAAAAGCAATAATATAATATAGGAGACAGACTTATAAATCTTCATATAGTTTTAAAAATACAATGTAATTAACTACTCAAAGATAAATTTAATTTTTACCAATCACAGAACACATTTTATAGGCGTCAAAAAGCAAATCAAATGTCCAAACAAAGAACATGATTCACTATTAATCGCCGCTTAAACAAATAATTTTTTGAGTAATTCACACCTTTTTATAAACTAATTTTACCAATCAAAATATACCAAACCGTAACATTTTAGGTTATAGTAGAAATCTTAATGTAGGTAATACAAGATGTTTAATAAAAAATATACACTTTTAGGAGAAACCATTCAGAAGGGCAAAGGCGCACAATTGAATTTGGATATCGCAAAATTACACACCAGAACAAAAATTGAAGTTCCGGTAATTGTGCAGCGCGGTAAAAAAGATGGTCCTACCCTATTGATTACTGGAGGTATTCACGGTAATGAAATTAATGGTGTTGAAATAGTTAGACAAATAGTATCCAAAAAATTCAATAAACCAGAATGTGGAATGGTTATTTGTATTCCCGTTGTTAATATATTCGGATTCTTGAACCAGACCCGTCAATTTCCTGATGGCAGAGATTTGAACAGGGTTTTCCCTGGTAGCTTAAGAGGATCCTTAGCAAGCCGTTTTGCCTATCATTTAGTAAAAGACATTGCACCGGTTATAGATTACTGTATAGATTACCACACTGGGGGCGACAGCCGCTTTAACGCCCCGCAAATAAGAATCGACAAAGATGATGTGGACGGATTAGCACTAGCGAAAGTATTTGGCGCAGAATTCATTGTAAAGTCCGCCGGAAGAGAAAAATCGTTTCGTGAGACGCTGCATCAACTTGATAAGAAGGTATTATTATATGAAGGCGGAAAATCACTTCAAATAGACAGCGAAATAACCGATACGGGTATTGTTGGCGCATTGCGAATGATGCATCACTTGGGCATGCGAAATTTCGAAAAAGAACTTGGAGAATATGCCTTGAAAGAAACAGTTCCAAAATTGGTTCATGCCTCTAAATGGATTCGAGCAAAACATTCAGGTATGTTTCACCCTTCAATCAAAATTGGACAAGCAGTAGAAAAAGGAGAAGAAATAGGAAGTATTTCTGGTCCGTTCGGGTATTTTGAAAAGAAAGTAAAAGCAAAAGATTCCGGATATATAATTTGCATCAACGAATCACCAATCGTGAATCAAGGTGATGCTATTTTTCATATTGCTCACGATATTGAATAGACATCAAACGCTTTTTGAATTTTCAAAAATCAAAGACTTAAAAGTTAAAGATCATCTGTAATTAGAATCCGCTATCTTACTGACTGAAGGATCATTAATCACCAAACAAAAACCTAGACTACTAGCTCAAAAACTGAGGCAACTATAGCTAAAACATCTCCATTTTTTGAACTAAAGAAAGACCACGATTTACAGATTTTTTAATCCGTAATCGTCATTTTAAAAAAATCACTTTCAGACGCGTTATTTTTCAAATTTTCAGCACTTTACAACAAAAAGCAAGCAGTTTCAAACACCTTAAATTGCTTAATTTAAAGTTAAAGATCTTCTGAAGTTGAAATCTTTTAAAACATTGATTACATTAGTGTTGAGCGTATTTTTAAACTCCGTTTTTGCATGACTGAAATAGAAAAAACATTAGATAACAAAAGTGTACGCCCTACTGCTATGCGTATTCTTATTTACAAATTCATGGCCGGGAAACAAAATGCAGTAGCGCTTACCGATATTGAGAATGCATTTGAAAAAGCGGAGCGAACTACACTGTATAGAACTTTAAAAACATTTGAAGAAAAAGGTATTGTTCATCAAATAGATGATGGCACCAATGTTTCAAAATTTGCATTATGTCAACCCGGCTGTAATTGTGAGATCGACCAAGATTTACACTTACATTTTCACTGTGGACAATGTGACAAAACCGTTTGTTTGACCGAACACAAAATTCCACATATCAATTTACCTGCAGGTTACATTGCGGAAGATGCCAATTTGGTGATAAAAGGCATATGCGATTCGTGTAGTGACCATTAAATGCACTTCTGTTGCACCACTCTTTTACCCACCTTTGTTTTATAATGCAAAAGAAGATGACAGATTTAAAAACATTTACAAAAACAAAGAGTACTTGCGCCCATTGCAGTGACGAGGGGCATAGCCATGAAGCAGTCACGGATACATCAAATTTCAATTTATACCTACCAGCACTCATAAGTTTTACAATGCTTGTTACCGGTATGGTATTAGACTATTTCAATACCCTACATTTTTTCAAAGGATATGTACGATTAGCATGGTACATAATCGCATACATACCTGTTGGCTTACCTGTATTAAAAGAAGGTTGGGATAGCATTAAAAAAGGGAATTTCTTTACAGAATTCTTTTTAATGGGTGTAGCTACTATTGGGGCTTTTGGTATTGGTGAATATCCAGAAGGTGTTGCCGTAATGGTGTTCTACGCAGTGGGTGAACTTTTTCAAAGCGCTGCGGTACAGCGTGCTAGAGGCAGTATTAAAGCTTTACTTGATCTGCGACCAGATCAAGCCTTGGTTTTCCGTGATGATCAATTTACTTCCATCGCTCCAGAAGAGGTTAAAATAGGAGAAATAATACAAGTCAGAGTTGGCGAGAAAGTCCCGCTAGACGGTATTCTACAATCAGAGAGAGGTTCTTTTAATACTGCAGCCCTAACAGGAGAAAGCAAGCCTGATACCCTTAAAAAAGGAGATTCCATATACGGCGGAAGCATAAATTTAGACGGAGTAGTTGAAATTGAAACCACCAAGGTTTTTAAAGACAGTTCTATTGCCCGTATTCTTGATATGGTGCAGAATGCTACTGCTCGTAAATCTAAGACAGAACTGTTTATTAGAAAATTCGCAAAAGTCTACACACCTATTGTCACCTATCTAGCTATTGCGCTAACCTTTTTACCTTACTTCTTTGTAGAGAATTATGTTTTTCAAGATTGGTTGTACAGAGCTCTAATTTTCCTTGTTATTTCTTGTCCGTGTGCCTTGGTAATTTCTATTCCGTTAGGTTATTTTGGTGGACTGGGAGCTGCTTCGCGAAACGGAATTCTATTTAAAGGCGCATCCTTTTTAGACACCATAACCAAGGTCAACACTGTGGTAATGGACAAAACAGGCACTATAACTAAAGGGGTTTTTAAGATTAAGGATCTTATTAAAGATCAGATCTTTACCGAAGACGAATTCATGAAGTACTTGATCGCCATTGAAGAACAATCTACACACCCTATTGCAAAGGCAATTTTGGAATACAAGGCAGGCGGAGACAAGTTTAAAGCTACGGATGTTATCGAAATTGCTGGTAAGGGATTACGAGGAACAATTAACCAAAAATCGGTCTTGGTCGGTAATAAGGCGTTGATGATCACGAACCAAATTGAAGTGCCCGCAGCAACTGATAGCATTGTAGAATCTATCGTAATGATGGCGATTGATGGAAAATTTGCAGGTTATGTGACTGTAGCTGACGAATTAAAAGATGACGCATTCGAAGCTATAGCAAATATGCGTAAGTCAGGAATTGATAAAATTATCATGCTTTCTGGAGATACCGATTCCATTACCCAACAAGTGGCCAAAGAATTAGGAATTGACTGGGCAAAAGGCGGATTATTACCTGAAGAAAAACTAGAAGAAGTAGAGAAACTCAAAAAACAATCCAATACCAAAATTGCCTTTGTAGGTGACGGAATTAACGATGCTCCTGTTCTTGCCATTAGTGATGTCGGTATTGCTATGGGCGGACTTGGTAGTGACGTCGCCATTGAAACTGCCGATGTTATTATACAAAATGATCAGCCCTCTAAGATTGCTACCGCAATCAAAATCGGGAATTCTACTCGTAAAATTGTATGGCAAAATATTGCACTGGCTTTCGGTGTAAAGCTTATTGTTTTAGCTATGGGTGCCGGCGGATTAGCTACTATGTGGGAAGCTGTTTTTGCCGATGTTGGTGTTGCGCTTTTGGCGATATTAAATGCAGTGAGATTGCAAAAGATGCGATGGAAATAAACTAATGTCACTTCGAGCGCAGTCGAGAACTATTAAGTTAGAATCTCACAAGCATTGCATTAAGACGGCGCCTTCCATAACGACAGGCAGGCTAGAAATTAAATCGTTATCCAAAAATAACATACTAGACAAATTCGACAGATTGCTTCGTCGCAAAAAAAGCTCCTCGCAATGACAGCTTAATAACAATCTGTTTTTAGCTGACCGCTCTTTTCAAAAGCTTCAAAATTGATGGTTTGGTTGCCTTGCAGTATTCTTTCTAACACATCAAGAACATCATGTTGCATAGCCAGTGATCCACAAATCATAATGGTGCCATTTTGGTTAATGGTTTTCAACACTAACTCTTTTTGCTCTAAAACCACATCTTGAACATATTGCTTTTCACCTTCCCTAGAGAATGAAGTAAATACATTGATATTTTCAGAATTTAAGACTTCTTTTTCCAAAACGGAATTATAAATCCCCATAGAAGCCTTTTCACGTCCTCCCCAGAACATAGAGATATTCTGAGTTGTATTTTCAGAGATCATTCCTAAGAAAGGAGCTATGCCGGTGCCATTTGAGATGAAAATTGATTTTTTAGCATTTTTAGGAAAATGGAAGTCTTCGTTTTGATCTATTGCAGCTTTTATGGTTTCGCCAACTTTTAATCTGAAGAGGTAATTAGAACCTCTACCTAACTCGTGTTTTTTAATGCTAAGTAAAATAGTATCGTCAATTCTGGCAATCGAATATTGACGAACGGTATCATCATCATTTGGAAATACTTCTAACAAATCTCCCGAGGTAAAATCAACTTTAGATTTTGGCAGTAGTTTTAACAAGAACGTATCATCGACATTTAAATCGGTTCGCTCCAAAACTTCAAACTCAACTTTCTTATATTTTTTCTTTCTTAAAAGTGGTCTTTCTACAGGAATTGTGAATCCGACTTTATTAGCGTATTGAATCATCCAAAGTTCAAAAGAATCGAAATCTGATTTATTAATTTTAAACAAAGGCAATTGCTGTTGAAAATTCTTCGCCGATGCTATTTGATCATCTATCTCAATAGCGAACTTACAGTAATCTGGATAATCTAATGAACCAAAACCAATTACCGAAAAATCGATTTTGTTCGGTTGTTGTATCCTCGAAAACAATTCAGAAAATTTACGGGCATTTGTTGGTGGCTCACCTTCACCATAGGTAGAAGTAAATATAATAATGTTGGTCGCGTTTGCGTATTCAGCATAGTTATTTAGCTCCGATAAATAGACTTTCTTTCCAACCTTTGTTAATCCCTTATAAAATCGCTGTGCAAAATCGAATGCGGTACCACTCTCCGACCCCACTAAGATGATATACTCACATTCATCTTTATCTGTTATTTGCGTTATCCGTTTTGCTTTCTTTCTACGCTTCAACGTCATTACAAAACCTGAATACATAAAAAATAGAATAGAAGCACTTGCAAGCAATAATACAACAGACCAGATGACATTACCCTCACCCGTGTGTAATACCAAACTTAGTCTTGAAGCCAATGTTACAAAAGGGTAATCTGCACTGCGCACTATAGCGCCTGTTTGCTGATTTACATCAACCTCTATATTCTGTAAAGCAATAAGATAATATTCTTCTGAATCACTAGAAAAAGGAAATTCTACCTGTCTGATATCTGCCAAAGTAGTTTCCTTAAAAAATGGAACATCAGTAATATGTTCATACACTTTAGAGGCTCCATTTGAAGCAACATCTTGTTTCTCGACAACAGTATCCGGCAATAATTTAAACTTCTCGGCAGATAAATAAACACCCGTAAATGCAAGTATCACGATGGGAATAAAGAACCATCTACTTAATAATACATGGTATCGTAACTCAAAATAATCCTTCTGGACTTTCGAAAATAATTTTAAGAATCCGCCTTGGCGCTTAGCAAGCAACACAAGCCCGGTAATGGCAATAATAAATAAGAGTAAAGAAATAAGACCAACGAAAAATCTACCTATACTTTTTAGAAATAAAGAACGGTGTACGTTAGTCGCAAAAGTATATATGTACGGTCGTTCTTCAACCTCACCTAATTGTTCACCTGTGATAGGGTTCACATATATATCTAATGTTTCCATCTCCATAGTCAAAACCGAAGCCTTTACGAATCCTGATGATTCTACTTCTAATTCTAAAACCTCATCATAAGAATTCTTTAATGCATCTATAGTAGTTGCCAATGATACTTCTTCCCAATTCTCTACCGCATAGCCTTTTGCTTGGTGAGAAATGGGCTCTACCGCTAAAATTATTCCGGTAACAGCAGCCACTATCAAGAATAGTGAAGAAACCAAGGCAAGTGTAAGATGACTAAAGCGCCAAATAGAAATGGTCATAAATGGAAATGTAATTTTGTAATCTTGTTATTTTAAAAATTCCAGAATGTCTGTACTAAGACATTCTGGAATACATAATTGTGATTGTAAAATAAATACTTAATGTCATTTCGAGCGCAGTCGAGAACTTATAGGTTCGTATCTCACAACCAATGCATTTCGACTGCGCTCAATGTGACACGCTAACTAAAAATTGTCATTAAACAATCTGCTTCACAGGAACCCAAATCTCATATAACGGCACCATTCAGCAGATTGCTTCGTCTCGAAATACTGCTCCCAAAGACAATGATTTAAGACAATTACTGAGGCAACATACGTACGTAACGAATGAAACCTTTACCCTCCACCTTGGTGGTCAAGTTTTCTGTGGTTAACGGAAACTGAATATCATCTGCATAATACCCTTGATCTTCAACTGAAGTTTCAAAACGTAGTTGATAACCCTGGTCTATTTTATCCTTAGGAATCTGTAAAACATTCAGTGCGCGTTCTCCACCACTAATGGTCTCACCAGAAATAGCATCTATATTCGGGCGATTTTTTCCGTAGAATTTCCACCATTCTGTAATTTCACTGTACCATTCGCTGTCTTTACCTTGAACGTAAATCGTTTCTACATATTCATTATCGGCATCAACAATAGATACGATTAAATATGCACCTTCACCTGAATAGTTTGTTAATTGTATTAGACACTTTACAGGAGTCTTATCTACAGGATTGAATGCGGTCAATAAGGACCCGACCAATAGAATTGCCGGAATATATTTTAAAAATTTGTTCATGTATATAAAAAATTGTTCTCTATAAGAGATTTATAAATATGATTTAGGATTCTATTGCTTTAAGAAATTAAGAGACGTATTCTCTTTTTGCAACAATTCGTTTTCACTAGCCAAATCATATACCGTTTCTTCAAAATCATTGGTACTCTTTGCATCCGCACCTTTAGCAAGTAAAAATTTAAGCAACTTATCATTCTCTGCTTTCATTGCCGCTACATGTAAAGCAGTTAAACCTTCATCGTTCTTAGCATTGACATCTATATTAAAAACGGACACTTTTTTCAATAACTCTAAGTTATTTTTCTTAGCAGCCACATGATATAATGTATTACCTTCACCTTGAACGCTATTGAATTTTAATCCTTTAGACTTCAATAAAGCTAACTTAGCATCAAAAGCCTTTGCGTTTCTTTTATTATACGAATCTGCCAAAAAGTAAGCAGCCGTATTACCGGCAGTATCTTGAGCATTGATATCCGCTCCCTTACTTATTAAAAACTCAACCACATCTGCCTTGTTACTATGAGCCGCTAGCATAAGTGCAGTTTCCCCACTCTTGTTGGCAGCATTGATATCCTTCACATTTTTGGCTAATAATTGAACTATAGAAAGCTGGTTTCTAGCAGCAGCGTTTAAAAACGGAGTATTCCCTTTTTCATCTGCTTGGCTTACATCTGCACCAGCATTTAAGAAAAGCTCAATAATAGCAGCATCTTTAGTACCAAAAGCTAAACGGTGCAAAGGTGTGCTCCCATTTTTCTCTACAATATTAGGTTCCAAACCAAGACCTTTTAAATAGGTATAGACTGGCAAGCCATTACTGAATCCGCGGCCACCTTGCGATGCGAACATAAAAGCATTACCACCATTATCATTAAGTGACTTGTAATCAACTCCTTTTTTAATAAGAAGATTTAAAAAATCTATATTTCCTTTTTTAGAAGCGTAGTTGAAAATTCCGTTACCATCATTATCCTTACTATCTAAAGACAAACCTTTATCTAAAAAGAAATTCAATTCTTTTTCTGTCTTAATAGAAGGTGCAGCCAATAGTAAAACATTAGCACCATGTTCATTTTTCTCCTCCACTAAATTCACACCTATAGTTTCAAAAGCTTTGTAAATTTCAGGGTTTGTAAGTCCGGCATTTGCACCAAAAGCAAGCGGTGTATATCTATGACTATCCAAAGCCGTAACCGATGCTCCATTATCTAATAAAAACTGAACTAACTCAGCATCGCCAGCATACGCTGCCCAGTGTAAATAAATACGACTATCATGAGTTTTCTTATCTACAGCGTTACCTTCAAGAGATATTAAATATTTAACTACCTCTATATCTGCCTTATCGGTAATTGCTAAAGTAGTAGCATCAAAAGAATTGCTATCCATCTCAGCAGGGTCATTACCTTCTGCAATTTTTTGTTTTATGGTGGCAACATCTGGATTGCTCTTCCAAAATTTACGATCTATCAACTCATTTTTCTGCTGTGCAATACCAGTGAAGCTTACAAACAACAGAGCGGTTAAGGCTATTTGTTTTACGGTTTTCATGTTCTTATTTTTTAACGAATGATTCAATTACTTCTTCAATTTCATCTTCTTGATCATATTCATCATCAAAAAGATATTTATACAATACTTTATTATTTACTTTCTGTTCTAAAGAAAGGTCTTGATTACGACCATATACATCATCCCACTTGATACGCACTAAAGCCCATTTATCTGTATTTGATTTCCACCACGCAGCAGCTGCGGCACACTTGGTATCATCAACTTTTACATACGTATTATACCCTTTTTCTTGAGCAAGAATAACATCTTCTTTACCAGATTTACGAATTACCTTAGTATTATCTTGGTCATGTAACCAACCATAGTCGGTAACTTCATGACGGTTACCACGAACGGTCAAGTTGTAATCACTTCTTGTAGTGTACTCACGTCTTGGTAAAGGCGCATCTGCCGTATTTTCCCAGTAACTTTTACCATTTACATGAACCCAGGTAGAAGAACCCTCGTACCTCGGACTATCATCTACTTGAAATACTTTTTGCGTCCACTGCCCTTTCACCTGATCAGCAGGCAGCTTCTTAAATGTCCAAGTGTTATTAGTATTATAGGAATACAAATCCGTATTCTCAAACAACCAATCTTGTCTCCAGTGTTTTACAATATACGGATCAGCAGGGTTGCCTACTTGTAATAAATGTTGAATAGAGATTTTATCGTCCTCGTCTGTTATTAATTCTGCCCACTCTAAGCCTTTATCTACTTTGGTTTTAGACGGTTTATATAGTGAGTCTGTACTATGGTTAAAGGTTTCTGCGAAGTTAAAAGACACTTCATAACAACCGCACATGCTTTTTATAGCCTCGCGGTCTTTCTTTATTTTATCTTTTTGTGAAAAGGCACTTACACAAATTACCAGTGCCATGGCAATAGAAATAGGTGTTCTCATTAAATTTTAGTTATCGTTTTCTGGTTCGACAACAAAAATAGTTATTTTTATTTATTCTAAATAAGAATTATTTCTATTATTTTGAAACAGAACTTTAGCTCTGTAATAGAAACTGCTTAAAACCTCAGATAAAGTGAAAACGAAATACTAGATTTAATTTGATACCGGTTCTTTATTTAGAAAAATTACACGCTTTATCATACCCATATGATTTCTATATTTCTTATAATTGTTGCTAACATTTAAAACTGTTGAAACCTTAAATTATGAGTATGAAAAAACATAATTATGAAATAAAAGTAGAATGGACCGGTAATGAGGGAAACGGAACCAGAAACTATAAATCCTACAACAGAAATCATAAAATCAAAGCCATAGGAAAATATGATATCATAAATGGTTCAGCTGATCCATCGTTTTTGGGAGATAAAAGTAAATACAATCCTGAAGACCTTTTTCTTTCGTCCTTGTCCGCTTGCCATATGCTCTGGTATTTGCACTTATGCTCCGTACATAAAATTGTTGTAACCGAATATATGGATGATGCTACAGGAATAATGCAAGAAACTGAAAGCGGAAGCGGAAACTTCACCGATGTTACTCTAAATCCTAAAGTAAAAATCACTGATTCTAATATGATTGATAAAGCAAATCAATTACATGAAGAGGCAAATAAGATGTGCTTTATAGCAAATTCTTGCAACTTTAAAATTCGACATAACCCTAGCACGACTACCTGATAAAATAACTATGATTTTTAGCTATTTGCAGGGAAAAACAACCTTGTTTTAGTCTATTTAACCATCTATAACCAAACTGTAACAATCAAATATTCAATAAAAGAATTATTCTTGTAATTCTTAAATAACTATTGAATCTGACCAAATACTATAATCAAGAAAATAAGAAGAAGTTTACACCATGATAAAACATTAAAAATGTACTATGAAACAAAAGATGAAAGCATCAACATTTCAAATTTTCCTTTTTATTCAAATAGCAATATTAACAATCTGTTTTAAAGTGAATGCGCAAAACAACCCTGATCAAATGGAAAATACCAAAGAAATCGCCTTTATCATGTTCGATGATTATGAAACCCTAGACGTTTTTGGTCCGGCAGAAATCTTTGGGCGCCTAGTAGACACATACACCCTCAAGTTCTACTCGCTAGAAGGTGGCGTCATTACCAATAGACACAGTGTACCAATTATGACAGAAAAATTAGAAACTATCACAAAACAACCTGAGATAATTTTGGTTCCTGGTGGTTTAGGTACGAGAAAAGAAGTAGATAATACTCAGCTTTTAAATGAAATAAAAAAGCTTTCTTCTGAGAGTGATTATGTGCTATCTGTATGTACAGGTAGTGCACTTCTTGCCAAAGCAGGACTTTTAGATGGTAAAAAAGCAACTTCCAACAAAAGGGCATTTTCATGGGTAGAGACCCAAGGTGCAGATGTCAACTGGGACAAAAAAGCCAGATGGAAAATTGATGGTAAATATTACACCTCTTCTGGTGTAAGTGCCGGTATGGATATGGCATTAGGGTTCTTAGCAGATAGGCATGGTATCGACTTTGCTAGAAAAGTCGCTAAAGAAATTGAATACAATTGGACCGAAGATAAAGATAATGACAATTTTGTAGCGGAATAATCATGTCTAACAATATAAGGTAAGTTGTCAATAAGCAACCCATTTCGAAGTAATACACCAACTATGAATAAAATTCTACTTCTAATTATTTTTATAACGGTAAACACATATTCACAGAACAAAAGATTAAGAGACTATGGTATTGAAGTAGGTGTTTTAAAAACCGGTATTAATAACGCTATTACAGACGTTAAAGATGTAACTGTTGGTCATACCACTTTAATCATAGGTGATAGTATTAGGACTGGAGTCACAGCGATCCTACCCCACTCTGGCAATCTCTTTCAACAAAAATCACCCGCCGCCATATACTTAGGAAATGGCTTTGGAAAATTAGCGGGCTATTCTCAGGTCAAAGAACTTGGCAATATTGAAACCCCGATCATTTTAACAAATACATTAAGCGTACCGGTGGCTTCAAATGCCTTAATTACCTACACTTTAGAAAACGAAGAGAACCAAAATGTACATTCCGTCAACTCCATTGTTGGGGAAACCAATGATGGTTATCTCAATGATATTAGAGGAAGACATATTAGGGAAGAACACGTATTAAGCGCTATAAAAAATTCTAAAACAGGTAAAGTCGCTGAAGGAAATGTTGGTGCCGGCACAGGTACCATCTGTTTTCAGTATAAAGGAGGCATAGGTACCTCTTCTCGAATTATTCCAGAATCTTTTGGCGGTTATACTGTAGGTGTTTTGGTACAGACAAATTTTGGAGGAGTCTTTGAACTGAACGGTGTGCCAATTGCCAAAGAACTAGATAATTACTCTAGAAATTTCACCTATGATGTAGACGGCTCTTGTATGATCGTAGTAATGACAGATGCCCCATTAAATGCAAGAAATCTTGAAAGATTGGCAAAAAGAGCCATTATGGGATTAGCCAAAACAGGAGGAATCGCTTCTAATGGCAGTGGAGACTATGTGATAGCCGTTTCAACGGCAAAAGACAATTTGATTCCGTATCAAAGTTCATCTTTGTTCAATGAGAAAAAAGAACTAAGAAATAGCGCCATATCCCCACTATTTTTAGGAGTGATCGAAGCTACTGAAGAAGCTATCCTTAACTCTTTATTGGCAGCAAAAAGTATGACGGGTAGAAATGGACATGAGATAAAATCCTTACCTATAGAAAAGGTTCTTGAAATACTAAAAAAGTACAATAAACTAGATTCTAATGAATAGCCGAATTAGTATAGTGAAAACAAACTTCTCAAACATTACTTTCAAGGTAATTTATCCTACCTTCATACAAATAACACAACAACCCATAAATCCGCAATTGATTATAGTCATTTAACAATTCAAAAATGAACTTAAAATATACATTAGGGTCTTTCTTAAGCATTCCGCTATTGCCTATAATGTATTTTCAAGGTAAAAAAATTAAAAAAACCGTTCCGCGCTTACAAGAGGCAGAAGGTTCTGACGGCTCTACAATAGTATCTTCTAAGAAAACACTTCGGTTACTTACTATAGGCGAAAGCACTATTGCAGGTGTAGGTGTCAAAACTCATAAAGAAGGATTCACAGGTTTCCTTGCCAATGAACTAGCAGCTAGTTTACAAACCAATGTACACTGGAAAGTTTATGCCAAAAGTGGTTACACGGCTAAAAAAGTAAATGACCATATTGTAGACCTTATTACAGAAGAAGCCATTGACCTTATTGTAATTGGTCTTGGCGGTAATGACGCTTTTGAACTGAACTCACCTAAGAAATGGAATAGAGACGTTCGTGAACTTATTAAAAGCATTAAAGGTAAATTTAAAGATGCACCTATTGTATTTACCAATATGCCTCCAATAAAAGAATTTCCCGCTTTTACAACGATCATAAAGTTTACAATTGGCAATCTGGTTGATATACTAGGTGAGGAATTAAAGAAAATTGTAAAAGATTTTGACCAAGTATATTACTATGCACTAAAGCCTTCTAGCGCAGATTATATAAAAAGATTCAATCTTAAAATAAATCCTTCTGAATTTTTCGTTGACGGGGTACACCCTTCAAAACGAACCTATCATATCTGGGCGAAAGATATTTCAAACTTTATTACCCGATCAGAAGAAATTAAAAATCACTTATAACTTAAACTGTAAACCCTTTAAAAAACTAAATAGGTATAGTGTACTTACTTTTTGGTGAAAAATGCAAAGTATTAAAAGAAAAACCCATGTTCAGTTAATCTAACTATAAGTGAAAAAAGAAACTGTCATTATTCTATGTAAATTTTATTAATTTAAGTGGATGACCAAAAAAACCAACTAAATGAAAAATTACTTAAAACTATATATTATATAATGTTGTTTGCAATTTTAGTAACCGTAATCCATCACTTTTTAATAGGGTTCTTTGATCCTTTTGCATCTAACGAAATTTAAAAATCACCAATAATCATGAAAAACTTATTCGCCGCATTACTTTGTTCCGCTCTAGTACTTTCCTGTAATTCATCAGATAAATCTAAAGACAAGATTACAGAAAGTACAGAATCGAAAACAACCGCTAAAGCAGAAAAGCAACTAAAACCCGTTGAAACCGATCAAGATCTTATTAACACGGCATTAATGGCGACACCAGCTGAAAGCAGGGCTACAAGCAAAGTAATAGGCTATAATATGAACGGTGAGTTCGTTACCTTAAAAGAAGGAGATGGTGCATATATCGTATTGGCAGATGATCCAAGAAAAGACGGATTCAACGCAGCTTGCTACCACAAAAGCTTAGAACCATTTATGGCAAGAGGTAGAGCTCTACGTGCGGAAGGAAAATCAGCAGAAGAGATATTCGCAATTCGTGAAGCAGAAGTAAAATCTGGGACTATAAAAATTACCCCCGGTTCTGCCCTACACATTTATTATGGTCCAAATTCAATGTATAATGAAGAAACTTCTAAAGTAGAAGGTGCAAAGCTGCGTTATGTCATATATACCCCATTTGCTACATCGGCATCAATCGGGTTACCAGAAACTCCGACTGCCCCAAACCATCCATGGATCATGAACCCTGGTACGCACAGGGCGCATATTATGATCTCTCCGTTAGTTAACGAAGAAAATTAAAGACTAGGAGTCTACAACAAAACTAGGATGCAAAATGCTGCTTCTCATATAAAAAACCGACTTATAAAAAATAGTATAGATTTTTATAAGCCATACCTAAAACTGAATTTAGCACACAAAGAACTAACTACTATCTTAGCAGTATGAATACACTCGATATTAGAACAGTAGATGTTGTTCAATATTTACAACCCTTGCGAGAGGGCGGCTCTATGCCGGCTATTGTTAAAGCAGATGATGATTTTTTGTACGTACTCAAGTTTAGAGGCTCTGGGCAAGGTAAAAAATCACTTATCGCTGAATTTATAGGTGGCGAATTGGCAAGGACCATCGGTTTGAATGTACCAGAATTGGTCTTTATGAACTTAGAAGATTCTTTTAGACAAACAGAACCAGACGAAGAAATTCAAGATTTACTGAAGTTTAGCGTAGGGCTTAACCTTGGGTTACACTTTTTGTCTGGCGCTATAACTTTCGACCCTATAATTTCGAAGGAAGATGCCATGACAGCTTCAAAGGTTGTGGTGCTTGATAGTTTAATTAGTAATATTGACCGTACCGCTAAAAATGCAAATCTATTGTACTGGCATAATGAATTATGGGTAATTGATAATGGTGCAAGTTTTTATTTTCACCATAATTGGGAGACTTGGGAGAGTCACCTAAGCAGAACATTTCCGTTTATAAAAGACCATGTACTTTTACAACAAGCCACTGCCCTACCTGAAGCTGCCGAAGAAATTCAAAAATTCATCACACTAGAGAAAGTAACTGAAATTGTTTCAAACATACCAGAAGATTGGTTGACGAGCGAATCTGATGTTTTAAATGCGGATGAAAAAAGAGCTGCTTACATTAATTTTATAATCACTAAGCTATCTATGATCGATGTTTTAGTAAAAGAAGCGGAAGATGCAAGATAGACATACCTTCAAATTTGCGATAGTTAGAATTGTACCGAAAGTTGAACGAGAAGAGTTTTTTAATGTAGGTGTGATTTTATTCTGTAAAAGGACAAAATTTTTAGATATCAAGTATCAAATCAATGAAGAAAAGTTAAAAGCATTTTCTCCGGATATAGAATACGAAATTTTAGACGAATATTTAAAAGCCTGGAAATTGATTTGTGAAGGCAAAGAAGCTGGCGGACCAATAGGTAAATTAGATTTACCTGACCGTTTTGGTTGGTTAACAGCTTGTAGAAGTACGGTTATACAAAGCTCCACTACCCGATCTGGGCTAAGTACAGATCCAGAAAAAGAGTTAGATGACATTTACAATACGTACGTATTGTAAAAAATCTTAAGTTTTAAAAAAGGTCGTTATCGCATTTACGGTTCGCTATTATCACCTTTAATAAGTAAGTTTGTCAAAATTCTAAGACCTACTTATCACATTAAAGTATTTAAATCTTTTTCACATGGAAACATCAAAACTTCAAAGCATCATAAAAGGCATTCCGAAAGCAGAGCTGCATTTACATTTAGAAGGGAGTTTTGAACCAGAATTAATGTTCGAAATTGCAAAAAGAAATCATATTACGTTACCCTACGATTCTATAGAATCGGTAAAAAAAGCATATAAATTCAACAACCTTCAAGAGTTTTTAGATATCTATTATGCTGGTGCGCAGGTACTATTACATGAGCAAGATTTCTTTGACTTAACTTGGGCGTATTTTACCAAAGTACACAGTGAAAATGTAAAGCATGTAGAGGTGTTTTTTGACCCACAGACACATACCGAAAGAGGTGTTGCTTTTGATGTGGTGATAAAAGGAATTCACCGTGCTCTAGAAAAGGGAAAAAATGAGTTAAACATATCTTACAAACTCATCATGAGCTATTTGCGTCATATGAGCGAAGAAGATGCTTTTAAAACCTTAGAAGAGTCATTACCGTTTAAAGACATTATCGATGGCGTTGGTTTAGATTCATCAGAAATGGGAAACCCACCAAGTAAGTTTGAAAAAGTATTTAAAGCGTCTGCTGAACAAGGCTACAAGCTTGTTGCGCATGCAGGTGAAGAAGGGCCTGCGGAATATATCTGGGAAGCTTTAGACATCTTAAACGTTGAACGTATAGATCATGGCAATCGTTGTTTAACAGACGACGCATTGGTTAAAAGATTGGTCGATGAAAAAATTGCCTTGACCCTCTGCCCTACTAGTAATGTTGCTTTAAAAGTAATCGATAAGATGGAAGATCACCCTGTTGCCAAAATGCTCGAAAAAGGAATTGTTGCTACCATACATTCAGACGACCCAGCATATTTTGGTGGGTATATGAACGAGAATTACTACCAAACGGCAAAAGCGCTCGGCTTAACTTTAGCACAAATAGAACAATTGGCCATAAATGGCTTTAAAGCTAGTTGGTTAAGCACAACAGCGAAAGAAAATCATATCGGTAAAGTAAAAGATTATTTTAAATCTCTTTGATCGGCAAGCGGAATAAATAGTTCAAAAGTAGCTCCGTTACCTAATGAGCTTTTAACCCTTATTTGACCTTTGTGGGTAGTAACAATGCGTTTTACAATAGCAAGACCAATTCCGGTACCTTGATATTGATCATCGCTATGTAAACGTTGAAATATTTCAAAAACTTTACCTTCATATTTTTGATCAAAACCTATACCGTTATCAGACACCACAATGCGTGAATAAAGCTGATCTTCCGATAAATCCATTTCTTGATAATCTGAACCTTTTACAATTTTGCCTACTACTTTTATAGTAGGTTTTTCTTCTTTATCAGTAAACTTAATGGCGTTAGTGAACAGATTGAACAACAATTGTTTAAATTGAATAGGCCTAATCGTAATTAGACAATCCTTTGGCACCCTAAGAACGGTTTTGTGCGCTTTAAGCTCCTCACTCAACACATCTTTTACATCTAATACCAATTTCTTTAAAGATACCGTCGTCAAACTATTATCAATAGTTTCCGTTGCACCGTACGTTAATAGATCCTGAATAAGATCTCTCATACGAGCTGCAGATTTATCGATACGTTCTAATTTATGTCTACCGGCATCGCTAAGGTTATTAAATTCACTATCGCTGATCTGTGAGATGAACATTTGAATTTTACGTAAAGGTTCTTGCAAATCATGACTACAGATATGATTAAAAGACTCTAGGTCATTAATCATTAGCTCTAACTTTATAGTTTTGATTTCTAACTGATTAGTGCGTTGAAATACTTTTTTCTCTAGTTTTTTAGAGAATTTCTTCAGCTTTTTATGCGCCCGCTCAAGTTCCAACTTGTTCTTTCTAAGCTCTAATAAATTGATAACTTGCTCAGACAAAATATTCAAAGATTCTTTTTGGCTATCCGTTAATTTCCTAGGCTTATTATCGATAACACATAAGGTTCCTAAAGGCAATCCACTTGCATTCTTTAAAGGAATACCCGCGTAAAAAACTATATTGGGATCACCCGTTACTAATGGATTATCATGAAATCGCTCATCTTCGCGAGCATCTTCAGTAGTAAAAATAGGTTCATTTCCAGTGATGGCATGTGCACAAAAAGCATCTTCTATAGGTGTTTCAGAAACCCCTAACCCGTAATGAGATTTAAACCACTGCCTTTTATCATCTAGTAGTGTGATCAAAGAAATTGGGGTCTGACAAATTTCCGCCGCCAATTTAGTTAGATTATCATAATCTTTCTCTGGTAGCGTATCTAAAATTGAATAGGTATTAAGAAGCGCTAAGCGTTCTTTTTCCCTATCATGTATTTTGGCTTTTGTCATAGACTATTTAGAAGAGGTGCGTTTTAAAGACAACAAATATAATGCGCCTGCCACCTTAGCTATCCTAAATATAATATAATCATTTTAAAAAAAACTATTAAAAAACAGAGCTAAGACATGAATAATGTTTTGTTCTCAATAAGGGTGTAGCAACTAAGCTACCATTCACAAAAGTTAAAACAATGATAATCAAACACGATAGCGCTAGCCGATTACATACGAATACTATGGCTTATAATTTTTTTTTGCGACCACTTTTTTAACCATTAAATAAGTTGTAATAGATGGCGATAGACAGTAGCGTTATCCTGAAACCTGAAAAAGAGTTTTAAATTTTGTTTAATATTTAACATTATTCATTAAACAAAATAATATCTTTATCCTGTTAAATTATACAAACGTCTTTTTAGAAAATGAATAAACTAGCCTTAGTAAGGTGTGAGCACTTTAATGCAGCACATAGATTGCACAATTTAAATTGGAGCGATGAGAAAAATAAAAGAGTCTTCGGTAAATGTAACAACCCAAATTATCACGGTCATAACTACGAACTTGAAGTTAAAGTAATTGGGTTTTGTGATAAAGAAACTGGTTACGTAATAGATACCAAGATTTTATCAGATTTGATCGAAGAAAAAATTTTAAACCGATTTGACCATAAAAATCTGAACCTAGATACTGACGAATTCAAAACTCTTAACCCTACAGTAGAAAATATAGCCATAGTTATATACGATATATTGAAAACTGAGATTGACCCGAATTTAGATTTAAAGATTAAACTATATGAAACACCAAGAAATTATGTTGAATACCCTTATTAAAACAAACAATTTAAACGGATTTTCAGAAGACGAAATAGGTGATGATCATATTTACACAGGTCTGGAAACCCCAATGAAAGCAGATGCTTTTGAAATATCAGATGAAGAAAAGAAAGAAAAAATAGCAGCATTATTTTCACAAATTATGGATGTAATGGGGCTGGATCTAAACGATGATTCTCTTAGGGGAACACCTAATCGAGTAGCTAAAATGTACATCGATGAAATTTTTTCTGGATTAAACCCTGCCAACAAGCCCAAAGTTGCATTATTTGACAATAAATATCAGTACAACCAAATGCTGGTTGAAAAAAACATCACCTTCTATTCCAACTGCGAGCACCACTTTGTACCTATAATAGGAAAAGCACATATAGCCTATGTATCTTCTGGTAAAGTAATTGGGCTCTCAAAACTTAATAGAATTGTTCAATATTACGCTAAAAGACCACAAGTACAAGAGAGACTAACAAATCAAATAGCTGGTGAACTGTCTAAGATTTTAGAAACTGAAAATATAGCCGTCATTATAGATGCCAAGCATTTGTGCGTGTCTTCTCGTGGTATAAAAGATGACACTTCTGCTACGGTAACTGCATTTTATGGAGGTATATTCAATGAACCTAATAAAATAGCGGAATTACAAAACTATTTAAATCAGTAAACCACTGCAAAATCATTTTTTAAATTAAATGTGCAACAATAGCAAAACACATTAGTAATGCATATGGTTTAGACACCTAAATCTTACCATTTACAACATTGCATTTCAGTGATATTCGCTTTATTATAAAATATATTTTTTATTAAATGAAATGAAAATAATAAAATAATTAATTAGCCTTGACCACCAGAAATAACACACTTATATATTGATTACCATAAAAAAAGCGAGACAGATTTTTAACAATTTCCTATGAAAAAAATTGAAAAAGCTAAAACAGCTTCCATTTATAAAAATACGATTACCAAAACTTCTATTTATGATATAAAAATTAATTCACTTGAAGGTAAACCTATTGATCTTTCGAAATTAAAAGGCAATCATATTCTATTTGTAAACGTAGCCTCAGAATGCGGCTTTACCGATCAATATAAAGATTTGCAAAAATTAAGCAATACTTATCAAAATTTGACTGTTATTGGCGTTCCTTGCAATCAATTTGGGGGTCAAGAACCAGGAGATAGCTCGCAAATAAAAGCATTCTGCGAACGTAATTATGGAGTTGATTTTTTACTTACTGAAAAAATCGATGTAAAGGGTAGCCATCAACATCCATTATATCAATGGTTAACAAATAAAGAATTTAATGGTAAAACAAATTCTACGGTAAGGTGGAACTTTCAAAAATACTTGATAAACAAAGAGGGAAACTTAATTGATTTTTTCTATTCTATAACAAAACCGCTAAATGCAAAAATAATTAAGCATTTGTAATTTTTGCCGTTTGTTAAGCAAGTAGCAATAAGTAGTTGTATTGTAATTAGATTTAAAAAATAGGTTTAGAATATATCTATGATAATGAGATGATTACATAGCAAAATCATTAGCGCATATCATTCTGGGTGTCATTAACATGAGTTTTTAATAATCCATATTTTTCCTTTTGCACAGCAGGATGATTCTTATGCGCCCATATCTTCTCTCTTGCAACCCTCGCACTCTCTTGTAAATCCACTATTGGAAATGGGTAATCTTTACCTATTATAACTTCACAAAAAGATTGCTCCAAAACGGTCATTTTCCAAGGTTCATGAATATGGGCCGTAGGAACATTATTAAGTTCTGGAATCCACTTTTTTATAAAAACACCATCTGGATCATGCTCTTGAGAATTCTTAACCGGATTATATAACCGTACTGTATTAATACCCGTAGTACCTGCTTGCATTTGAAATTGAGGGTAATGTATGCCGGGCTCATAATCTAAAAACAGTCTGGCTAAATGGTAGGTACCTTCTCTCCAGTCTTGGTCTAGATTAAAAGTCAAAAATGAAACTAGCATAGCCCTCATTCGAAAATTAATCCAGCCAGTATCGGTTACTGCACGCATACAAGCATCGACTAACAGAAAACCCGTTACGCCCAACTTCCATGCTTTAATAAATGCATCATTTTTTTCATGAGTTAACAATTCATACCCTTTATTAATACATTGCGTTTCGTAACTACAGTCTACTTCAAATTTTTGAATGAAGTGACAATGCCAAAATAGTCTGGTCAGCATAGCAGAAAAAGCCTTGTCATTCTTTGTTCCGTTGGGGTGTGTACCTACAAACTGAAATACCTGTTTTAGCCTAATATTACCCCATGCCAGGTATGGTGACAATCTGCTACACCCTTTTCTACTCTCCGTCGGTTTCGAAATATGTTTTTGATAATTAGCACCTCTACTTAAAGCAAAAGAACTTAAATATCTCAGTGCATTTTGTTCACCAGCCGGTTGAAAATTACTATTTACTTTTTCTAAATTACTTTTAAAATCTTGTGGTAACTGAAACGGATGACTCAATGGTTTTAAATTAGAAACCGAATAATTGTTTCTTATTATAGGTTCATGCATTTTTAAGTGCCATAGTTTACTCCAGTCTTGCCTATTTTTTATCCCCCTAATAATACCGTCTCGCTGAAACTCTTTCCACGTAATGTTATATGCATTACAAATTTCTTTTACCTTCTTATCTCTTGACCATGTCAATTTTATTCCGCTTTCGCGATAACTATAAATTGTATCTATTTCAAAATTTGCATTTAAATATTTTAGAATATCTTCCATTTCTCCATAAAAGAGAGATACATTTCTATTGTATGGTTTTAAGATGATATTTAAAGCCAAGACAGAATTATATATAAATTGTAAATGCCTAAGACTTGTATCTGGGTACTTAATTAAAGATGGTTCAAATAAGTAAATTATAAGATAAGGAAAACCTGCTTTTTCTGCGTTGAACAAAGGTTCATGATCTTGAGAACGTAGATCTCGTTTTAACCATAGAATGTTCAATTTCTTTATGCGCAAAATTTATTCTAATATAAATAGTTTAACAAGCAGTAAATTATGTAAGCATACGTTAAATTAATGCTTTTAGATAGTTTTTCACTATCAAATTTATTTCAAAAAAACTATACTTATTAGCGCAAAACATTAAAATACGTAGATACCATTTTAATTTATAAAATATGTTCTGCAGCAGCGTGTCTACAATAATACGGTAAAAAGAAAAAGCTCAATATCAAAAAGATATTGAGCTTTGCTCTAAGCGGAGAAAGAGGGATTCGAACCCCCGGAGGTGTGACCCTCAACAGTTTTCAAGACTGCCGCATTCGACCACTCTGCCATTTCTCCTGAGTGCCTCATCAGGTATTCCCTGAATGCGGGTGCAAATATATAAAGGTTTTCTTATCTAATAAAGCCTTTTCTTATTTATTTTTCATCTCTGTGATTTCAAAACTTTTTCAAAGAAATGAAAAGGTTGAATTTCAGTTATTTATTACCTTGCCATGATGACAAAACCGCTTGTAAGTATCCTTATTCCTTTTAAAAATGTTGATGAATATTTTGAAGAATGTTTAAAATCCATCCAAAATCAGACCTACAATATCTGGGAGGTTATTGCCGTCAACGATAATTCAAGCGATGATAGTTTAGCAATTGCCAAAACTTTTGCAGCCAATGATGCTCGATTTAAAATATATTCAAATGAAGAATCCGGCATTATAACGGCACTTAGAAAAGCATACGCACATAGTAGTGGCAACTCTATAACAAGAATGGATGCTGATGATCACATGAGCCCAGAACGAATAGAAGTCATGGTCAATTCTCTGGTACAACAAGGAAAAGGAAGTCTAGCTGTAGGAAAGGTAAAATATTTTTCAAAAGCAGGAGTAAATGACGGTTACGACCGATATGAGAAGTGGTTGAACAAATTAACAGCTACCGGTGATAATTTTAAAGAAATATATAAGGAATGTGTAATACCCTCCCCTTGTTGGATGGTACATAAAGAAAATTTTGAAGCTAGCGATGCTTTTAATCCTAATCGTTATCCTGAAGATTATGACCTTGCCTTCCGTTTCTATGAAATAGGCTTAAAGTGCATACCCTGCACCACTACCCTACATTATTGGCGAGATTACAACAACAGAACATCGCGAACCAGCGAGCACTACGCACAAAATTATTTCTTGGATATTAAGTTGCACTACTTCTTAAAATTGGAATACAAAACAATAGACAATCTAGTGGTATGGGGCGCTGGTAAAAAAGGAAAAAAGATTGCCAATCTGCTTGTAGAGAAAAATATTCCTTTTCAATGGGTCTGTGATAATGAAAAGAAAATTGGGAAAGATATTTACGGTATCCGCCTGACCCACTTCTCTAACTTAAAAGAATCAAAAAATTCCAAAACCATTATTACCGTTGCTAACGAAGATGACCAAAATATGATTAAATCGTTTTTTAAAGAATTGGAACAAAAGCCATCGGTAGATTATTTCTTCTTTTGCTGATGATAGACGAACAAAAATATTAGTTGATTTCTCACAAGCTTCTAATTTCAAAATAATTATCTTTGCTATAATCAAAATTAGGAATGCAATTTAAATATCCAGAACTTCTTTGGGGTCTTTTACTACTACTCATTCCTATACTAATTCACCTATTTCAATTACGCAGATTTAAGAAAACACCGTTTACTAATGTAAAGTTCTTAAAACAAGTAGTTTCTGAATCTAGAAAAAGCAGCACTTTAAAAAAATGGTTACTGTTATTTATCAGAATGGGCTTACTAGCTGCATTAGTTTTTGCATTTGCCCAACCATTTATGGCTAATGACAATGCCCTACAAGAAAAGGAAAACGTTTTTTATATAGATGATTCTTTTAGCATGAACGGGCAAATTGACAATGGTAGCCTATTTAAAAATATCATTCAAGATTTTATAACCAACATACCTTCTGATCAACGTTTTACATTATTCACCAATAAACAGGTATATAAAGATGTTGATATAAAAGATATTCAAAACGACCTTCTGAATCTCTCCGTAGATTCAGAGCAATTAGGTATTTCTGAAATTATTCTAAAAGGAAAAACCTATTTCAGTGATAATACCGCTTCTCAAAAAAACTTGGTGCTTATATCAGATTTTCAACAACGTATGGGCAATTTAACCAATGTAGATTCACCCAGCACCATCAACGTGCAGTATATAAAACCTGGTAATACAATCATCAGCAATACGGCTATAGATACGGTTTTTATAGCGGAGCGCAATAATGATAACATAGAGGTAGTAGCACAATTAACTACTAATTCTGAAGAAAAGACCATACCTGTGTCTTTATTTAATGATGCTAAACTAATAGCAAAAACAGGCGCTAATTTTGATCAAAACAAAAAAGCGGATGTACGCTTTACAATAAATGCAAAAGACATTGTCTTGGGTAAGGTAACCATTATGGATACGGGGTTGAATTATGACAATCAATTCTTCTTCAACATTGACGAAAAATCGAAAATTAAGGTATTGGTAATTGGCAATACCTCTGCCGATTATTTAAAGCGGATATATACCGATGAAGATTTTAGCTTTACCACTAGCACGTTAGCGCAATTAAATTATAGCACTATTGAAAATCAAGATTTAGTAGTTCTAAACGAAATATCAAAATTACCAAGCTCTCTTATTACCGCGTTGAAATCTTTAAATACCAACGGAGGTAGTTTTGCATTCATACCTGCTACAAAAGGCGATATTAACTCTTACAATCAATTATCTAGTGCTTATGATGCAACTAGGTTCTCTACTGAAATAGCACAAGAAATACCCATCGCCGTTGTAAAAACTGCACACCCGTTATTTAAGAATGTTTTCGATAAAAAAGTAACGGATTTTCAGTTCCCCAATGTTCAAGAACGCTTTAGAATTAGTACAAAAGCTCCGGTGGCATTGTCTTATCAGAATAATGAACCCTTTTTAGTAGGGTCTAAAAACGCCTATTTCTTTACTGCGGCTTTAAGTAGTGATAATTCAAATTTCAAGAATTCGCCCTTAATTGTTCCTGCTTTTTACAATATGGGTATGAATAGTTTAAAACTTCCACCATTATATGCAAGTATTGGTAGCAAAACGGAAATAGAATTACCCCTTACTTTGCAACAAGATGATATCATTAAAATAGTTA
Organism: Maribacter sp. R86514; assembly: GCF_044597005.1. Taxonomy (NCBI): domain Bacteria; kingdom Pseudomonadati; phylum Bacteroidota; class Flavobacteriia; order Flavobacteriales; family Flavobacteriaceae; genus Maribacter; species Maribacter sp. R86514. Next base: position 1,431,684 of record NZ_CP138999.1, read on the forward strand.
ATGACAATAATGAGTTTATTCCTCAGCAACGGGTATTACCTAAAAAGGTTCAGGTTAATCTTATAGAAAACCCCAAAGAAGCCGGTATCTATAAAATTATACATAATGACAAAACGATAAGACACATTAGCTTTAATAATGACAGAAAAGAGAGCGAATTATTATATACTGCGCTCCCAGAAAATAACAGTAATACATCAGTATCAAATTTCTTTTTAGAAAGTCAAAAAGACAATGCCATTAACGAGTTTTGGAAATGGTTTGCTATTTTAGCACTGGCTTTTGTTTTAATAGAAACGGTACTGCAAAGATTCTTAAAATAACCTATTAACAAACCACCCATAAACCTATGAATATACTTCTAAAATCAGTGACTATAGTAAATGGGAGTACTAAGAGCCTTCATTTAAAAAAGAGGGATATTCTTATTAAAAATGGCGTTATAGATGCTATTGAGACTACTATTGAGCCTACCGGTAAAACAAAAGTTATAGCCATAAAGGATTTACATGTTTCAATTGGTTGGTTTGATAGCGGAGTTAGTTTCGGAGAGCCTGGTTATGAAGAAAGAGAAACTATTGAAAACGGATTACTAACTGCCGCAAAAAGCGGATTTACAGATGTTATTTTAAATACGAGTAGTAACCCAACACCAGATTCCGCATCAGATATTGTATACTTAAAAAATGCCGCCAAGAATCAATTAACAAGGGTACACCCTCTAGGGAATTTGACCGTAAAAGGTGAAGGTGAAGTACTGGCAGAGCTTTACGACATGAAAAATGCCGGCGCCTCGGGCTTTTACGATTATAAACATCCAATGGCAAATGCCAACCTTTTAAAAATCGCCCTTCAATATGCTCAAAATTTTGACGGAATGGTATTTTCTTTTCCGTTGGATAAAAGTATATCGGGAAAAGGAATTGTCAACGAAGGTGTTACCAGCACAAAATTAGGCTTGAAAGGAATTCCTGCTCTGGCGGAAGAATTACAGATTGCACGAGATTTGTTTGTTTTGGAATATACGGGAGGAAAATTATTTATACCTACCATTTCTACAGCAAATTCAGTGAAACTTATAGCCGACGCCAAGAAAAAAGGATTACAGGTGTTTTGTAGTGTAACAGCTCACAACCTTGTTATTAACGATAGTGCCTTAGAAAATTTTGACACACAATTTAAAGTAATGCCACCACTGAGAACGGCAGCAGATATAAAAGCATTGCAAAAAGGAGTAAAAAATGGAACTATAGATTTTGTGACATCTGATCACACTCCTTTAAATATAGAACTAAAGCATGTAGAATTTGACAATGCTGATTTTGGAACAATAGGACTAGAAAGCATATTCGGTATGCTAAATGAACTTTTTGATATTGAACAGACCATTGCCTTGCTAACCAAAGGGCGTTCTGTTTTTGGAATGACAGAGCCACAGCTAGAAGTTGGACAAGAAGCAAACCTTTCGCTTTTTACTACAGATGACACTTATGAATTTTCACAAGATCAGATCTTTAGCTCCAGTAAAAACTCCATCGCAATTGGCAAGCAAATGAAAGGAAAAGTAGTAGGCGCCATTGCAAATAACCAATTAGTTTTAAATAAGTAACATGGAGAAATCTCCCGAAATACCTGGAAGAACTACGGCAATAGTTGCCTATTTAACCATCGTTGGGGCAATAATTGCCCTATCTATGAATAACGAACCACAATATCGTTTTGCAAGAATACATACCCGTCAAGCATTTGGTCTACACTTAATGTTTCATGGCTTTGCTATATTTTCTAGTGTATGGTTCAACCAATATGCGCTTTATGGCTTATACCTGTGCTACATTGTACTTTGGGTATATGGCTTTATCGGTGCATTAAGCAACAAAGAACAAATTGTGCCTATTGTAGGTCCGTATTTTCAAAAATGGTTCACTTTTATTAAATAACACAATGACGACAGCTCCCCTATCTTTAGAACACATTATTAAACCATCTAGTCTTACAGACAAAAAACCACCAGTTTTATTTATGCTACATGGTTATGGTAGTAATGAAGAAGATTTATTTTCCTTTGCACCAGAATTACCAGAAGAACTATGCATTATTGCTGTTCGCGCTCCTTATATTTTACAACCTTATGGTTATGCGTGGTATGCCATTAATTTTGATGACGAAAAAGGAAAATGGAGCGATGATGACCAAGCTATAGCATCGCGTGATAAAATCAAGACCTTTATAGAAGAGGCTTGTTCTACATACGGCTTGGATGAAAACAATGTAAACCTTTTAGGCTTCAGTCAAGGTACAATTCTTAGCTATGCCGTTGCATTATCATATCCTGAAAAAGTAAAAAATATAATTGCTTTAAGCGGATACATCAACGAATCCATTCTAGTAGATTCTTATAAGGAAAACAACTTTGACAACCTTAATTTCTACAGTTCTCATGGAGATATGGACCAAGTGATACCCGTAGATTGGGCAAGAAAGGCACCAGAGCTTTTAAAGAACTTGGGTATTAAACATGTATATGAAGAATTTCCTGCAGGGCATGGTGTTGCACCACAGAATTTCTACGCTCTTAAAAAGTGGATTTCGAATAAAATCTAATTACTACGCGTATACAATAAATGATCTACCAAGGTAAAGTCTACCCCAAGATCATCTTTTAGTTCGTACTTGATCAATAGTTCTCCCCAATATTTTCCATCCGAGAAATCGGTAAGAATCCATTTGTGGTTTAGAACCTTAATTTTATTGATTTTAAAATCGCTCTGCATTCCCTCGTAAGGCACTAGTGGGTTATCCCCTTTTTGCGCATTGGTTTCCAATAATTTATCGGCAACGTAACCAGCCGGGTCTTGTAAGTCTAAATGCTCAAAATAAGCTAAGGCATCATCATTATTTTCTAATGAAAAATACTGCATATCAAGTACTTTCAAAGAAGATTTCTGGACAGAGTCTTTTAAAGTTTCAACCTTACTTTCTAGCCTTGTAATTGTTTCTGCATTTGCTTTGGTCATATTACCACTGCTCACCACCAGGTATAGACATATTAATGATACAAATAGAAATAAGTAAAGGTATATTTTGCTCTTCATAATTAAATAGTGATTGTTAAATTATCGTAGGCCAAATGTACATTATTCGGCAATATTTTTTCTACCTCGTCATGAAAACCAAGTAGGTGACTAATATGCGTTAGATATGCTTTTTCAGGATTTACCTTTTTTATAAAATCGAGCGCTTCTTCTAAATTAAAATGAGAAATATGAGGCTCTATTCGCAATGCACTGACTACAATAACTTTAGAACCTTTAATTTTCTCTATTTCTTCTGGCATCACCGTCTTCACATCAGTTAAATATGTAAAATCTCCTATTCTATAGCCAAACACCTGCAATTTATTATGCAATACAATTATAGGATTTACCATGCTATCACCAATTTGAAAAGGCTCATTATTATTGACTAAATTTATATCTACCGCTGGTGCACCAGGATATTTGTTTTTTTCTTGAAATATATAGTCAAATCTTTTTTTCAATGATTTCACCACCCTGCTATGTGCATAAATGGGTATATTACCTTGCCTAAAAAAAAAGGGACGTATATCATCTAAGCCGGCAGTGTGATCAGAATGCTCATGAGTATATAAAATACCATCTAAGTGACGAACATTTTGAGTTAACATCTGCTGACGAAAATCAGGACCACAATCAATGACATAATTGTAATCATTCCAAGAAAGCAAAACAGACACCCGTAGCCTTTTATCCTTTTGGTTATCACTCAAACACACCGGATGCGTACTGCCAATAATGGGAATTCCTTGAGAAGTTCCCGTACCTAAAAAAGTAACACGTAAATTGTTAGTCATGTATTACAAATTTAATTCCTTTTTAATAAAATTGGTTAATGAAAATTATAAGATCACCGTATTTCATAGGGATTAAAAACAATAACCGAAAGTTAGTCCAATTTTTTACTCCTATTGCCCAATGTAACAACCATTCTTTATAACTTTGTTAAAAGTTAAACAGGTAAAAAATGGCATCGGTATTAAAAAAAGATAGTGTTTTTGAGAATATTCCCTCTATTAAAGCAAAAACCCTACGTATAAATCTAAATCCGGATATATACGGAACTTTCGCCGAAATTGGCGCCGGACAAGAAACCGCACGTCACTTCTTTAGATCAGGTGGCGCTTCTGGTACCATTGCAAAAGCAATGAGCGCTTATGATAAAGATTTTAGTGATGCCATTTATGGTGTTGAATCTGACGGACGCTATGTAACCCAAGCAAGATTAAAGACCATGTTGCATTATGAAATGCAATTGATGGAAGAGCGTATTAGTCGCGAAAACCATCCGGAGCGTTTGTTCTTTTCATATGCCAATACAGTAGCGACCATAGATTTTTCTAAAAGATACAAAGGTCACGGCTGGGTAGGTATTCGCTACCAACTAGACCCTAATCAAAAAGAATATGATGAAATTATTCTTCATATTCGTTTTAAGCAGAACGAGGCAAGATTACAACAAGAAACATTGGGTATTCTTGGGGTAAACTTAATTTATGGTGCTTTTTACAAGTATCATAAGCCTAAGAAAATGTTGAAATATCTATATGATCATATAGATAAGGATACGTTAGAGATTGATATGATCAACTTCTCTGGACCAAACTTTAAAGAGGTCGACAACCGTTTAATGAGCTTACAACTTATTAAGAATGACATGACAGATGCTGTAATGTTCGGTCCTGACGGAAATAACCTATTACCTGCAGCTGTACTTTACAAAAAGAACATATTGGCATTACGTGGTAGTTTTAGACCCGTTACCAAAGTGAATTTAGATATGTTCGAAAAGTCTTATGACATTTTCATTCGTGATAAAGGTGTTGATCAAAACAATACCATCGTTATTTTTGAAATAACACTATCTAACCTTAAAGCATCCGGTGAAATCGATGAGCAAGATTTCATGGACAGGGCTGAATTACTTTGTTCTTTAGGCCACTCTGTAATGATTTCTAAATTCCAAGAATATTACAAATTGGTAGAGTACTTTAATAACTATACCAAAAATAGAATTGGTTTAACCATGGGTGTAAATAACCTAGTAGACATATTCGATGAAAAATACTACCGTCATTTAAGTGGTGGTATATTAGAGGCATTCGGTAAATTATTCTTTAAAGATTTACAGGTGTATCTATACCCAATGAAAAATGCCGATACCGGTCAGATCATGACCAGTAATAATGTTAAAGTTCACCCACGTATGAAAGAGTTGTATAAATTCTTTAAGTACAACGGCAAAGTAATGGACATTATAGATTACGAACCAGAGGTAATGCACATATTCTCTAGGGATGTTCTAAAAAAATTAATGAACAACGACGAAGGTTGGGAACAAATGTTACCAGAAGGTATTGCTGAAATCATTAAGCAAAAACAATTATTCACTAGAAAAACAGAGGGTCAAGAAGCAAAATAAACATTTGATTTATAATATATAAGAAACAAAAAACGCCCATTTAAAATGGGCGTTTTTTTTATTTAATTAACTAAATATCAATATAATAGCTGCGCTGCATGATCTTTAGTTTTTACTTTATCAATTACTTTTGTAACTATACCTTCACCATCTACCACGAAGGTTTTTCTATGAATACCATCATACTCACGACCCATAAATTTCTTTAAGCCCCAGACACCAAATGCATTGATGACAGTGTGATCTTCATCTGCCAATAAAGGAAAAGGAAACTCATATTTGTTCCTGAAATTCGTTTGTCTTTTTTCAGAATCGGCACTTACCCCTAAAAGTTCATAGCCTTGTGATTGTAATTCAGCATAATTATCCCTTAAATTGCAAGCTTCTGCCGTACAACCTGGTGTGCTAGCTTTTGGATAGAAAAATACGATTAGTTTTTTTCCCTTGTAATCCGATAAATTCACAGTATTGCCATCTTGATCCTTTGCAGAAAATGATGGTACTTTATCACCAACTTTTAATGTATTCATCTATGATATTTTTTAAATTTGTGTTTAAATATTTACAAACAAAATTAAACAATTAATGACAAAAGCCGAAAAAATAGCTTTTACAATTTCTACTCTTAAAGAGTTGTATCCAGAAATTCCTGTGCCATTGGATCATAAAGATCCGTATACTTTATTAATTGCCGTTTTAATGTCTGCTCAGAGTACAGACGTTAGGGTAAATAAAATTACCCCCCTCCTATTTGCAAAGGCAGACAACCCTTATGACATGATTAAATTAAGTATTGATGAAATCAGGGAAATCATAAAACCAGTAGGCCTTTCACCAATGAAAGCCAAAGGAATTCATGGTTTATCACAAATTTTAATTGATAAACATAATGGTGAAGTACCACAAGAGTTAGCATACTTAGAAGAATTACCAGCTGTAGGTCATAAAACCGCAAGTGTTGTTATTTCACAAGCTTTTGGTATACCGGCTTTTCCCGTAGATACCCATATTCATAGATTATTATACAGATGGGGATTTACGAACGGAAAAAATGTGGTGCAAACAGAAAAAGATGCAAAACGTTTGTTTCCTAAAGAAATTTGGAACGATCTTCATTTGCAAATTATCTGGTATGGAAGAGAATATTCACCTGCAAGAGGCTGGGATTTGGAAAAAGATATAATTACGAAAACAATTGGGAGAAAAACGGTACTTAACGACTACTATAAAAAGAAAAAAAACCGCTAAAAGCGGTTTTTTTTATTAATTCAAAAATACTTCGAATTCTAAATCTTCGTGTTCAAATTCATAGAGGGCTTGTGAATAGCTCAATAAGAAGTTGATTGTCTTCGGACAAACTTTGTTAAATCCGGTCTGTTCTTGGTAATCTGAGTAAATTTTTTCCATACTTCCTACGTTGTTACAATAAAATAACGCAGCAAATTTGGAAATATTGTTTATTGTATTTTCTACTCCGAATTAATTGGTTAGAACGATGTTGTTTTTTTCAATGATTTTTCTAAGATTAATTAAAGCATAACGCATTCTACCAAGAGCAGTATTAATGCTAACACCAGTGTTTTCAGAGATTTCTTTGAAACTCATATCTTTATAGATACGCATTAAAAGAACTTCTTTTTGATCATCTGGCAACTCTTCAACCAATTGTCTTAAATCAGTATCGATTTGATTTTTTATTAATTGTTTTTCGGCATTCAACTTATCATCACCTATTACAGAGAAGATATTAAAGTCATCGCTACCTTCAAACATTGGCATTCTTTTGTTTCTTCTAAAGTGATCGATAATAAGGTTATGAGAAATTCTCATTACCCAAGGTAAAAATTTACCTTCTTCACTATACTTACCTCTTTTTAAAGTTTTAATAACCTTAATAAAGGTATCTTGAAAAATGTCTTCTGTGATATCCCTATCTAAAACCTTAGAATAGATAAAACTAGTAATACGTTGGTTGTGTCTGTTAATTAAAACTTCAAGAGCACCTTCGTTACCGTTGATGTAATCTTTAACTAATTCTGAGTCTTCAATTTGTAGTTTCATACGAGTTACTTTCTTTAATTGGTTAAGATTGGGTTAATCCTTTTAGTTAATTGGTTTGTTTTTTATTTCTGATATAAAACTAGAGAAAAGGGGGGCTGTAGGAAAAAGTATGTTGTCAAAACACGTATTTATGATGTGAAATATCGAAAAAGTATATTTCTATACAATAAATTTAATTTCAGATAGTTCGGCCGAGAAATGTAGGAAAGACAAAAATGAGCTAAAAGCCCTTTATTATTAGCCCTGCATTACTATACCTATATATAAGGTAAGACAGAAAAGCTTGTTTCCCTACAAGAAAAAAAGTGCTTTACAGCAGCAAAATACAGTGATAAACCAATTTTAGACATAAAAAAAGACCCTTAGGGTATACCTAAGGGTCTATATATATTTGTAAGAATTTATTAGTTCAAGTTACTCTCAAACTGCAATCCGTCTACTTCTGTTATTTTTAAAGATTTAGAATAAGCGAGTAAAAACTCAATTGTTTCTGGCTTAGCTGTAATTACTTTGGTCTTATTCTGGTCTTTCGTGTATATTTTTTCCATGCTACGTGTATTTAGGTTCATCTAAAGAACGACACATTGATGAAGATAGTAGATCCACTCGACCTAAGACCTATTAATTCGTTAAAACTATATTATTGGCCTCTACTAACTTTCTAAGGTTAATTAAAGCGTATCGCATTCTACCCAATGCGGTGTTAATACTAACACCTGTATTATCAGAAATTTCTTTGAAGCTCATATCCTTATATATACGCATCTCTAAAACTTCTTGCTGATCCTCAGGTAATTCTTTAATCATTCTAAGTAAATCAGAATCGATCTGTTCTTTGATCAATTGTTTTTCGGCATTCAATTTATCGTCACCAAGTAATGAAAATATATTATAGCTTTCTTTACTATTATACATTGGCATTCTATTGTGCTTTCTAAAATGATCGATAACAAGGTTATGTGCAATTCGCATTACCCAAGGTAAAAATTTACCTTCTTCATTATATGCACCTCTTTTAAGGGTACGTATAACTTTCATGAATGTGTCTTGAAAAATATCTTCGGTCAGTTCGCGGTCACCTACTTTAGAATAGATAAAACCGGTAAGGCGAGAGTTATGACGATTAATTAAAGCTTCTATAGCTCTTTCGTCTCCTTGAATGTACTGTTTTACTAATTGGGAATCTTCAACTTGTACTACCATAACGTTACTTGTAGGGTTAAAAAGCAGCCCCAAATTCATAATGAACAAGGGTCTAATGGTTAAATTCTAACTTTTAAAAGTAATGTTGCGTTATAGGCTAATTGAATTTTTATGAATCTCAAAGATATAAAAAAATAAATAGTCTTATAAAAATGTGAAAAAATCTTCTTCTATTTTTAGATAACCGGCATTTTTTAGTTCAGAAAAAAGTCAAAGCGTATCTTTGTAATCTTAGAAATTTGTATGCCTACACTCGCCGAAGTAAATCCGAAAGAAAACATTATTATCAAGGGAGCAAAACTGCACAACCTTAAAGATATTGATGTTGTTATACCTAGAAACAAACTTGTTGTAATAACAGGCTTATCTGGTTCTGGTAAATCAAGTTTAGCTTTTGACACCCTATATGCCGAAGGTCAAAGACGTTATGTAGAAAGTCTTTCTTCTTATGCTAGGCAGTTCTTAGGTAAGCTAGACAAGCCAAAAGTAGATTATATAAAAGGTATAGCCCCAGCAATTGCAATTGAGCAAAAGGTAAACTCTACCAACCCAAGATCTACAGTAGGTACCACTACTGAAATATATGATTATATAAAACTATTGTATGCACGTATTGGCAAGACCTTTTCTCCTATTTCTGGTAATGAGGTAAAAAAACATACTGTTACAGATGTAGTAAACCATGTAAAGAAGTATGAAGAGGGGACAAAACTTTTGCTTTTGGCGCCTGTAACTATTCGTGAAGATAGAGATGCATTAAAATCCTTAGAGTTATTTTCTAAACAAGGTTATGCGCGTATAAAGTATAATGATAAGGTACTACGTATAGACCAAGCTCCTGAAGATATTGGTAAAAAGTTCGATTTGGTAATCGATAGAATCATCACCAAAGATGATGAAGACTTTCATAACAGATTGGCAAATGCCATAGATACAGCCTTTTTTGAAGGTAAGGGCGAATGTATGATCGAAGAATTGGCAGATGGAAAACAAACACCTTTCAGCAATAAGTTTGAATTGGACGGTATGACGTTTTTAGAACCTAACGTTCATCTTTTCAGTTTCAATAATCCGTATGGTGCTTGTCCTAAATGTGAAGGATATGGAGATGTCATTGGTATAGATGAAGATTTAGTAGTTCCAAATACGGCTTTATCTGTTTATGAAAATGCAATTTTTCCATGGCGAGGGGAAAGCATGGGTTTTTATCGAGATCAATTGGTAAATTCTGCTTATAAATATGACTTCCCTATTCACAAACCTTGGTTTGAACTTACTGAAGATCAAAGACAATTAGTATGGGATGGCAATGCCCATTTTATAGGTCTGCATAAGTTCTTCGGAATGTTAGAAGAGAAAAGCTATAAAATACAGAATAGGGTGATGCTTTCTAGATATAGAGGAAAAACCAAATGTAATGTCTGTAACGGAAAACGATTAAGAAAAGAAACCGATTATGTAAAAGTTGGCGGCGCTTCAATTTCTTCATTAGTAGGTTTATCAATTGAAAAGTTAATTGTCTTCTTTAATGAGCTACAACTAAATGAAAGTGAAGCTACCATTGCGAAGCGACTTTTAGTAGAAATAAACACAAGATTAGGATTTTTAGATAAAGTAGGATTGAACTACTTGACCATAAATAGAAAATCGAACACCTTATCCGGTGGGGAAAGTCAGCGTATAAACTTAGCTACATCATTGGGTAGTAGCTTGGTGGGCTCTATGTATATATTAGATGAACCTAGTATTGGCTTACACCCTAGAGATACAGAAAATCTTATTGACGTATTAATATCATTACGAAACTTAGGCAATACGGTAATTGTTGTGGAGCATGATGAAGATATTATGAAAGCGGCAGATATGGTTATAGATATAGGTCCTGAAGCTGGTACTCACGGTGGTGAGGTTGTTGCACAAGGAACCTTAAAAGAAATACTTAAATCAAAATCGCTTACCGCACAGTATTTAAATGGTAAGATGGAGATCAAAGTACCAAAAGAAAGAAGAACATCTAAAAATCATATTACTATAAAAGGTGTAAGAGAACATAACCTTAAAAATATTAATGTCACTTTTCCATTAGATATGTTGACCGTGGTTACGGGAGTATCCGGCAGTGGTAAAAGTACTTTGGTGAAAAAGTTGCTGTATCCTATTATATTAAAAGAGACAGGTGGCTATGGAGAGAAAGCTGGTCAGCACACATCGGTAGAGGGCAAATTCAACCATATTAAACATGTGGAGTTTGTTGATCAAAACCCTATTGGTAGATCTTCACGCTCCAACCCGGTTACCTATATAAAGGCATATGATGATATTAGACATTTATATGCCAATCAGAAACTAAGTAAAATAAGAAATTACCAAGCAAAACATTTTTCGTTCAATGTTGATGGTGGTCGTTGTGAAAAATGTAAAGGTGAAGGCGAGATAACTGTAGAAATGCAGTTTATGGCAGATGTTCACTTGGAATGTGAAACTTGTGGTGGCAAAAGATTCAAAAAAGAAGTTCTAGAAGTAACATTCAACAATGCCAACATAGATGATGTTCTTAATATGACCATTGATGATGCCATTCAGTTTTTTGAAACTGGGGAGCAAACTAGAATTGTCACCAAGCTAAAACCATTGCAAGATGTTGGCTTAGGCTATGTAACTTTGGGACAATCTTCCTCTACCCTATCCGGCGGTGAAGCGCAACGTATTAAATTGGCATCTTTCTTAATTAAAGGAAGCACAAAAGACAAGGCACTGTTCATTTTTGATGAACCAACAACCGGATTGCACTTTCATGATATTCAAAAATTATTGAAGTCTTTCAATGCTCTTATTAAAAAAGGACATTCAATTGTAGTAATCGAACATAATATAGATTTAATAAAATGTGCCGATTACATTATTGACCTTGGACCAGGTGGTGGAGAAAATGGGGGGCAATTATTAGCAGAAGGTACTCCAGAAGAGGTTATAAAAAGCAAAAAATCATATACGGGGAGCTACTTAAAAGAAAAATTAACTTAGTTTCTAATACTTCAAAAGATTAATAAATAATATTTAAACCTTTGATTATCAATACGATAATTAAAGGTTTCTTTTTTTGGCACGCTGTTTGCTTACTACTAAGAGAATGTGAATAATTACATTTAGAACAACTGCCTAAGGGGCAGATTTAAAACCTTATATTATGAAGAAATTAGTACTACTTTTTACAGCGATGATTTTTAGCACCACAGGTGTTTTCGCTACAGGTATTAGCGAAGATAAGGTTGCAACCAGCAATTCTTATAGATACGACAACTCATTTATTTTTATAGAAAACGGAATTACATTTTCTGTTTACCCAGATGGTGAATTTGATTTCTATATAGAGAACCAGGTTATAGGAAGAAAAAACGGAGTAACATTTAATTCTGGTTATGATTATAGTCCGTTTGCTCAATATGATGATTACGGTGCGGTAATACAAGTTGAAAATGTACCTATTTATTATGACTATTACGGTCGTGTAAGTCAGATTGGTGATGTAGATATCAATTATAGAAATAACCGTGTACGTAGTGTTGGTCAAATGAACGTATTCTATAACAACCGTGGTTTTTATGATTACCATACTGGTTATATCAACATATATAATAGAAACTATGTATACCGTCCATTTCACAGATGGTTCGTAAGACCTGCAGTAGGATTTAGCTTTGTGTATAATAGCCCTTACAGAAGATATTATACCCCTGTAAGATATTCTTACTATAGCCCTTACAGAAACAACTTTAGAAGAGCTTATGTTCATGTAGGTAAACAATATAGATACAATAAGGTTAGAAACAATAGAGCCAAAGTCTATAGAAATGACAAGCGAGTTGCGGTAAGAAACAACAACTATAGAAGTAATAGAACCGTTGCTAAAAGAGATAATGGTTTAAGAACGAACAGAACGTTGGCATCTAATAATACCAAAAGAGCTAACAAAAGTTCAAATATAAATAGATCGACTACTGTAAGACGTAGCAATGCGAATAGCGGTAGAACAACACAAAATAGAACAGTTACAAGAAGTACCAATAACGGTACGGTTAAAAGAAGTAACAGATCTGCTGTGCGTACTTCGCCAAACAGAACGGTTACCAAGAGAGAAGTAAGCCGTACACCAAGAAGTAATACCGTAAAAAGAAGTACTACGTATAAAAAACCGGTTAGCAGAAGTGCAAACACTAGAACTGCAACAAATACCAGAACACAACGTAGTACTGTATCTAGAAAAGCGACCAGTAGTCCGTCTAGAAGTACGGTAAGCAGAAGTTCTAGTTCAAGATCTGTGAGTAAAGCTCCTGCTAGAAGCTCAAGTTCAAGAACAAGTTCAGCGACTAGAAGTATCAGAAGATATTAAAAAAAGTTTTTAGGTTGGTTAGTTGTTAAGCGCCGTAGTGATTTTATTCACTGCGGCGCTTTTTCTCTTATAGCCTAATATTTGTTGTAAATAATTTTGTGAATTTTTTAGGCAGATCAGTTTTTAAATGTATTTCTTCATCGGTCATAGGATGCTTAAAACGAAGTGACCTTGCATGCAGGTACAACCCCTTACCCTTCAACTGCAGTCCATCTAAAAAATAATCGGCATCACCTAAAATCGGGCTTCCGATAGCAAATAGATGTTTGCGCAATTGATGCCTTCTACCCGTATGCGGACTCAACCTAACCAAATTTAAAAACGAAAAGCGTTTAGAAACAACGGTTTCTATAACCTCAAAAGAAGACTTTGCAGGCTTATTATCTATTTCAAAGGTAATAGTACCACTGTTTTTCATTTTGCCAATAGTAACCGCAAAATATTCCTTTTTAATATTCTTATTTTCAAATAACTGATTCAGTTTAGTAATAACACTACTTGTCTTACCTACTAAAAGTAAACCTGTTGTGGCATAATCTAAACGATGCACCGGTTGAGGTGCAACAGCGTCATCGGCAGGACTCTTTTGTAAATTTTGAGGAAGTGCATTGGCTACGGTCTTAAATCCGTTGCCGCTTACCAATATTCCTGCAGTTTTATTGATAATTGCCAAATACTCATCTTCATAAACCACATCAAGTTTTAACACGAGTCTTGTCTTTACTTTGTTTTCTGATGGATACTTATAAATTATTTTCTCTCCGCCAATTATCATGGTCGCAGTAGACGCAACAATACCATCAACCAAAACCAATTCTTTTCTAATAGCTTTCTTTAAAGCAGATTTCGTTGATATACGCTGAAAAACTCCAACCCCATATTCTTGTAATCGCAATGCATTTACATTCTCAGGTACAATATGTGTTTCTTTTAGATACATAATAATGCGTCAAAGTTAAATAGGTTTTACCTGATATTTAAATGAATCATTTTCGGACTACTAAAAAATTGAAGTGAGTTAATGAACCTGAATATATAAGATTAATTTTCAACTGACATTTAATCAACCAATAAACGTATCTCATGAAGAAAATCAATCATAAAGTTCTTAGACAACTAATTATTCTAACATTGATTATTTTTTTAGGTGGGTTGATTATCAAATATATGCTTCCTTACATATCTGGTGTGCTAGGTGCACTAACACTTTATGTAGTATTAAGAAAGTGGATGCTAAAACTAATCAACAAAGGAATAAAGAGAACGTGGGCCGCCATGTTACTCATTTTTCTGGCATTTATAGGTATTTTTATTCCTATAACAGGGGCAGGATTTATGCTTAGTTCAGAAATAGGTAATTTGGCAGATAAATCTGAACAAGTAACAAAAGCTTTCAAAGACCAAGTATTTCAAATTGAAAAGTATATAGGGTACGATATTTCGTCGACCATTGACCCTCAGCAAGCATCTAACTGGTTAACCGATAATATGCAGGGTTTCGCCAATAGTACTTTCAATATTCTCATCTCATTAGGTATTCTGTTATTTCTACTTTACTACATGCTTAAGAGTCCAAAACAATTAAAAGAATCGCTTCTTGAATACATACCGTTAAGTAATAAAAATTTAGTTGTATTAGGCAAGGAAATCGACAACGTTGTACGGTCTAATGCTATTGCCATACCTCTAGTTGCTGTAGCCCAAGGAATTATAGCATTGATAGGTTTTTATATTTTTGGGGTTGAAAATCCGCTTTTCTGGTTCGTAATTGTAACTATTGGGTCTATGATTCCGTTTATCGGAACGCTGGTAGGTATTCTACCGGTATTTGTGCTAAGTCTTGCAAGCGGAGAAAGTTTTCAAGCTTGGGGCATTTTAATTTATGGTGCTACAGTCGTAGCAATGACAGACAATGTCATTAGACTTTTTGTACTTAAAAAGCTCGATAGCACTCATCCTTTAATTACCCTAATAGGCGTTTTAATAGGTATTCCCCTTTTCGGTTTTGTCGGACTGATTTTTGGTCCGTTGATAATCAACCTATTTTTAATAATCGTGAAAATATATAAACAGCAATACGGTATTCAAAAACCGAATAGGCAACGTGCACAGCAAATGTAGTTAGCGGCGCAAGTATTTACTTAGAAAACCATAGACATCTTCCGATATTTTAAAGCGATAAAGTACACCTATGTAAAATACCATCATTAAAATACTTTTGAGAATAATATTAAGTAGCGGATGAAAACCAAAGCTAAAAGCAGAAAAAATAGCCGCTACAACAACCAATAACGCAAACACCTTCAAAGTCTCATTTGTAAATGGCAATATTTTAAATTTGGATTTCACATACCCTAATTTTAAAGTATTGTATATAAAAAAGGCGCTGAAACTAGCAATGGCAGCACCATTTATTCCATACTTGGGAATTAACCAAAGATTAAATAATATAGCAAGTACAGCCAATAATACCCCGAAAAACAAAATAGACCGATAATAATCAGAATTGAATAGAATCGAATTATTATTTCCCAGCAAAGCATCATACACCTTCACCAATCCAACCCAAAAAACGATCATAAACCCACCGGAGTACTTTTCTGGTAGCAGCTCGTATAGTTCATTTAAATTTAATAGGATGAGAAGGAAAAGAATACCGGAAACAATGAATAAGGTCAATGAGCTTTTTTGATATAATTGTGCAAGCGCAGGCTTATCGTTACTGTTTAAGTAAGTTGCCGTCAACGGGTATGTTATTTGATGCATTGCCCTAGATGGTACCGCAATGGTTGATGCAATAAACCCAGCCACAGCATAGAAAGCTACATTTTCAAGTTCAAGAAAGTTATTCAGCATCACCTTATCAACCTCCATAAGTACAATAGCAGTAGATCCACCCAAAATAATAAGAGCGCTATACTTAACTATGGTCTTCCAATTTTCAGGAAGTATAAAATTCAATTTAGGTTTACGCACCGTGTATGCATAGAATTTCATGATTACAGCACGTACAAGATAGAAACCTACTAAAGCATTAATAAAAAATTCAATATCTATGATTTTGAAATATAAAAGAAGAAGCAAGATAGTCTGACCTATTCTACAAAAGATCTCTTTCATAAAATTGCCGAACATAGATTTCATTCTAATTCTTGCCCAGGCATAAAAAACTTCAAAATATGCCATGGCCATACCCACTAAAAAGATATGCCAGACATAATCTTTAACCACATTATTCTGTCTAGAAAGCAGTTTTCCAATGGTGTCATTAGCTAAATAGCTTAATAACGCAACAGGCACAATCAATATTAAGGGAAGTAAAAGCATTAAAGTAAGAAATGAATTCTGAGTTTGATCATTCTTAAAACTAGAGTAAAATTTCACCAAACTATTGGGTACACCAAATGCCAGAATAGGCATAAGTACAGCAGATACAGATAAGATGACCTGTATTAAACCATAATTACCCGGCTGCATAAAATTGGTGTATAAAAACAAGGTATTGACCGCCCCAATTGCAAAACCAAAATAGGTTACAATTGTATTATTCAACGACTGTTTTAGTACGATACCCATTAAATATATTCGACCAATTTTCGGGTGAGTTCCCTTCTACTGTATTGCTTTATACTACCAGAGGTTATTTGCAATTCTCCTTTTTGAAATTGCTGAAACCAGTTTAAAAGTACGTTTTTCAACTCAATATCATCAGAATAGTCAAACATCTGTCCGGTTTTCGTTTCCTTAACAATACCAGCAACTTCCCAATTTTTAGGACCTATACCCAATATAGGTCTTTTTGCCGCCATATATTCAAACAGCTTACCGGGTATGATACCAATGGTATCTACCGAATCTATTTCTACCAGTAACAATACTTGAGATGATTTTTGACATGCTAATGCCTCATGATGCGTAACATAGCCAACAATCTCAATATACTCTTGCAAACCGGCTTCAGATATTGATGCAAGTATTTCTTCGCTTACTACACCAATAAAACGCAATTGTAGTGCCTTCTTAAAATCCTCGTTTTCCTTTACCAAAATTGATAAGACCCTCCACAGGTTCATTGGATTTCTTCCACTTAATAAGGAACCAATATGTGCAATAGTAAACTTAGAATCCAATTTATAAGAAGAAGCTATTTCACAATCATATCCGTTAGTTATGACCTCTATTGGCTGATTAGTAATTTGTTGAAATTCTAGCTTTGTTGTATTGCTCGTAACTATAATTTTATCGGCAGCATTCAAAACATCAGACTCTAGTTGTTTGTGCTTTTTTTCTGCTGATGAAGATAGTTTCAGTTTTTTGTGATAACCAATGGTTGTCCACGGATCACGGAAATCTGCAATCCAATTTAAAGGCTGAGACTTCTGTAAGTAATAACCAATAAGGTGAACACTGTGCGGAGGACCGGTTGTTATAATAGTTTCTATCCCTTCTTTTATCAAAACATCTTTTAAAAAACCAACAGAGGGTTTTACCCAAAATTTTCTTGCATCAGGTAAAAATAGATTACCCCTAACCCACAATAGAACTTTCTCTAAAAAAGATTGATTTTTAGTTTGAATAATCCCAGAACTTATACGCTTTGTTTTCTTACTAGAAAATACAGAGGCTATACGGTAGGGTTCCCTTATAGAATGCTTATAAATTTTTAAATCATCTGGGATATCATGAGAAAAAGATTCATCTAAAAGCGGATAATGTGGATTCTCAGGAATATACAGAACCGGTTCAATACCAAAGTCTCTTAGGTACTTTACAAACTTTAACCAACGCTGAACTCCAGGTCCGCCAGCGGGTGGCCAATAATAGGTAATGACCAGAACCTTTCTCATTATGCTTCCTCTTCTTTCTTAGACCTCCAAAAAGAAAAACCGAATCCTCCAATAATTACAAGACCCAATAAAATAGTGCTGGCTAAAGTGATTTTACTTCCCGTAGCAACTACTTCTGGTTCGAATTTAAATTCAATTTTATGTTCTCCTGAAGGAATTTTCAAAGCTCTTAGTACATAATCAACTTTAAAGTAATCACTTTCTTTTCCGTCTATATAAGCATTCCATCCATTCTTATAATACATTTCTGAAAAAACAGCGACACCTTCATTACTATTTTTGGAGGTATACGTTAAATGATTGGGCTCATAATCAATTAAAGAAATTGAAGCCGTAGAGTCTACTTGATATGTCAATGGATAAATATCAGAAAACTTAGAAGAATTGAAAACAGCTACATTCTTAGTATCTAAACTATCTAAAGCCATTATTTCAGCATCGGCATTGGCAACAGGTTCTAGTTGAGAAATAAACCAAGCATTTCCATTTGCATTGGGGTTTTCAATAGGAAAAACATTACCCTCCTGATCTTGTCTAATAACATATTTAATGTTCATCATATTCAAGACAGATAAGTTACCATTGTACACATGAAAATTAAACAAGTCTTGCATACCGGCAGGTTTAGCAGCATGATAACCCGTTATACTTTGGTGGAAGTAGGCAGTTTTAGCCGAATCAAATCCGTCTGTTTGATCAAAAACACGGAATACTCCGTCATCTTTAGCAATGATTTTATCAGCAGTAGATTCTTGGAAAGGTTCTAACATTTTTCGTTTAGACACGAAATTATCATTGTTTACATAGCGTAAATCAACCCCTACTAAATCTATCACAACTAATATTCCTATTGCAACAATCAAGAAATTCATTTTTAATTTCCCTTTTAAATACAGCCAAATTAATAATGCCGTACCCAAAGCAAAAGCTAAAGAACGTAATAGATCACTAGTATAAACACTCTTACGATCTAGTCTAAGCATTTCTGGCAGCTCTTCTAAACCTGTCATTCTAAGGCTATCATCGTTGGCACCAACAAAATGAAAAGCGCCTTTGAATATGAATAGCACTACCCCAAGACCTAAAATAATAGCTGATGCAATAGTTAGGGATTTTAAATTATCCGCTTGTGGAACTTTGTCCTTAAACAATTTTTTTAAAGCTAAAATGGCTAAAACAGGTACACAAAGTTCTAATACAATTTGTATAGATGACACTGCCCTAAACTTATCATATAGCGGAAAGTAATCTATCATGAAATCGGTTAAAGCACTAAAGTTTTTACCCCAGGATAGTATCAATGACATTATTGAACCGAACAGCAACCACCATTTGTGCTTGCCTTTAACCAAAAATAATCCTAGAATAAACAAGAAGAATATAACCGCACCCAAATATGCAGGACCAGAGGTTCCAGGCTGTTCTCCCCAATACAAAGGTAAACCACTTACAAAATCTAAAGCACTTGATTTTGCCAAGCCCTTATCAATCAGATAATTATATGATTTAGAATTCTCACCCAAGTTCTCTTGACTTGCACCACCAAAAAGACGGGGAACAAATAAGTTTAAAGATTCCGCAATACCATAACTCCAATTGGTAATATAGGCTTTACTTAACCCACCTGTGTCTGCTTTTGGTGAACCATCTGGATTAATGGTCAATTCGCTTTTACCACGTGTACTCCAGTCAGCATATTCTTTAGTTGCCATTAGCCCTGTTGCATTGGCAGCGATACCCAAAGTTACCGCTAACAATAGGATACCAACAGAAACGAAATAGTGTTTTAATTTTTTATCCTTTATTGCATACACCAAATACACCACACCCAAAATGAGAACTAGTAGCATAAAGTAATAGGTCATTTGATAGTGGTTGGCTGTAATTTCAAGAGCCATAGCCAAGGCTGTTAAAACAAATCCCCAGAGGTATTTCTTTCTAAAAACTAGAACAATACCAGCCAACAATACTGGCAAATAAGCCATAGCATGTGCTTTTGCATTATGCCCGGCACCTAAAATAATAATAAGGTAAGTGGAAAAACCAAATGCCAAAGCACCTACAACTGCCAGTCTATAGTCTACTTTTAGGCAACAAAGAAGAATATAAAAACCTATGAAGTAAAGAAAAAGGTAATCTGCAGGTCTAGGTAAAAATCGAATTAATCGATCTAATTTTTTGATGTAATTATGCGGATAGTTTGCACCAAGTTGGTATGTCGGCATGCCACCAAATGCACTATTGGTCCAATACGGTTCTTGGTCGTTAGATTTTCGAAAATCATTCTGCTCTTTCGCCATACCCGTATACTGGGCAATATCATGCTGGTACATAACTTTACCTTGAAGCACAGGGCTAAAATATGCCAGTGCAGCAATGATAAAAAATACGACAACAAAAAAATGGATGAAAAAGAATTTTAAGCCTTGCTTCATTTGCTAAATAAGTAGTGTTTTGGCAAAGATAACTAGTCTAGCTCTTCAAAATCAATGTATTCACCTACTTTTTCTGAATCGTTCTTTTTTCGAGATGGTTTTTTATTGATAATAACACTTTCATCTTCCTCTTGTTGAAAAGGACGTTGATTATCAAAAGCTTCCCTAAAATGAGATTCTGTTTTCTTGGCTGCGTAGTTCAATATTTTTGGTGCAAACAACTTCGCCAAAAATTTCAGCAAGTAATACACCAAAAGAATAATTAATATAGTTTTTAAAAAAGCCATTTATTCTTACTTAAGATATATCAAAAATACAATTATCACGTTGTATATAAAGAATCATACTATTAAAATAAATATAAAATCGTGTTCATGAATAGTCTTTTTGTCTACTCTAAATCATATCAATACGTATTAACCCTATTATTTCTTCTACCGCTGGCGGGTATTTCACAGTACACAGATGTTATAAATTCTAATAGACCAGGAGTATCTGTAAGTGCTTATGCCGTTGGAAAAAATGTGGTGCAAGCGGAAATGGGACTGTTTTATGAGCAAAAAGACCATACACTTTTAAATACAGAATCTAATATTTGGGGTACCGACGTATCATTACGCTACGGATTACTATTTGAGAAGTTAGAACTGAATTATGAGGGCACTTTTCAAAACCAAAATACCACATATTTAAATTTTGATGTTTCAGGGAAGCGAACAGATTTTACCAGAAATAGATTAGGATTAAAGTTTCTTGTTTACGATCCGTTTAAAAATCCGGAGGCAAATAAGCCAAATCTTTATAGCTGGAGAGCGAACAACAAATTTCAATTTAAAAATCTTTTGCCTGCCGTTTCTATTTATGGCGGCGCAAACTTTATATTAGGAGACAATCCTTTTTACATTGGAGAACCAACTATTTCTTACCGTGGTATGATTGCAACCCAAAGTCGTTTGACACCAAGGTTTGTTTTAATTACCAATACAGCTTACAATCGCATTACAACAGATGACCCAGAGTTAAGCTATACTATTTCGTTATCTCATGCTTTTAGAAACCCAAAATGGAGTGTTTTTGTTGAACACCAAGGTATAGATAGTGATCGTTATTCAGATTTATTGATTCGTGGTGGTATTGCACATTTACTTAAAGAAAATTTTCAATTGGATATTAACATGGGAGCCAGTTTAAAAAATACCCCTACTCGTATTTTCTTTGGACTAGGTGGTTCGTATAGAATGGATTTCCATAAAGACAAGCTTAAACCAATTGAAGACCAAGAAGCTGACCAAAATGGCGGAGCCATTGACAAGAAAGCCATGAAAAAGAAAAAGAAGGAAAAGAATAAAAAAGGAAGCGGTGCAGAAGACATTGACCTTGGTCCTTCTAAAAAACAACTTAAGAAATTAAAGAAAGAGGAAAAGAAGAAAAAGAAAGAGAGTAGCGAGATAGACTTTTAATTAGCCACTACCCTGCCCTATTTTTCACTATCAACCACTTTAATTTGTTGATTAATATCACTAATATTGGCACTTCTAAAGAAGTTCAATGATCACATTACATGAAGCTAAAACAAAGCAAGACTTAAAACGCTTTGTAACCTTTCCGTTTTCGCTATATAAAGACAATAAATATTGGGTACCACCAATCATTAATGATGAGCTAGAAAGCTTTGACAAAGATAAAAATCCCGTTTTTAAGGATGCTGAAGCTTGGTTCTTTCTGGCTAAAGATGGAGATAAGATTGTAGGCCGTGTGGCTGCAGTAATCAATCACCTAGAAATAAATCAACAAAACGTAAAGAAAATGCGATTTGGCTGGTTCGACTTCGTTGATGACCCAGCAGTTTCAAAAACACTTTTAGAGAAGGTTGCCGAAATAGGAAAAGAACACAACTTAGAATATATGGAGGGTCCGGTAGGATTTTCAAATCTAGATAAAGTTGGAGTTCTAGTAGAAGGTTTTGACCATATTGGCACCATGATCACTTGGTATAACCACGCTTACTACAAAAACCATTATGAAAATTTAGGCTTTGTTAAGGAAAAGGAATACATGGAAAACAAGTTCCCTGCAAAAAATGCAGATCCCGCTTTGTTTACCAGACTAAATGATTTGGTAAAAAAACGCTACGGACTTAAAGAAGTCAATTTCACTAAAACTAAAGAAGTCATGCCTATGGCAGATGAAATGTTCGACCTCTTTAACGCAACATATGCCAACCTTTCATCATTCGTACCAATTACAGAAATACAGAAAGCATACTTCAAGAAAAAATACATCAGCTTTATAAATCCAGAATATATAAAGTTTGTAAAGGATAAAGATGACAAGCTAATAGCCTTTGCCATTGTTATGCCTGCTTTTTCCGAAGCTTTACAAAAGGCAAAAGGAAAGTTATTTCCGTTCGGTTTGTTCCATTTATTAAAAGCTAAGAAAAACAGTAAGGATGTTATTTTCTATTTAATAGGTATAGATCCAGAATATCAAAATAAAGGCGTTACGGCTGTAATATTCAACGAATACCATAAAACATTTAGCGAGAAAGGTATTGATATGTGTTACAGAACACCTGAATTGGAAGAAAATATAGCTATTAAACAGATGTGGAAACACTTTGACCCTAAAGTCTATAAACGCAGAAGAACGTATAGAAAATCGCTTTAAAAAAAGAGAAAAATAAAAAGCCCGAAATCACTTGATTTCGGGCTTTTTTAATATCATTCAATAAGAAATTACTCCCCCATTGCAGCCGCAACAGCAGCAGATAATCTTTTGTAAGTACCATTCTGCAAACGCTCTCTAATAGCTGAGAATGCTTCTAATGTTTCTTCAACATCTTGCAACGTATGTGTAGCAGTAGGTATTAAACGTAAAAGAATAAGTCCTTTCGGTATTACCGGATACACAACAATAGAACAGAAAATACCGTGATTTTCACGTAAATCCTTCACTAACGCCATTGCTTCTGGAATACTACCATTAAGGTATACCGGTGTTACACAACTAGAAGTTGTACCAATATCAAAACCTTTTTCTTTTAATCCGTTTTGTAATGCATTTACGTTCTCCCAAAGTTTAGCTTTAAGCTCTGGTTGTGTACGCAGCATATCTAAACGTTTCAATGCTCCTTTCACATAAACCATTGGTAATGATTTAGCGAACATTTGCGAACGTAGGTTATATTTTAAATAATCAATGATTTCTTGGTCTGCGGCAACAAATGCACCAATACTGGCCATAGACTTAGCAAAAGTTGCCAAATAAACGTCAATACCATCTTGTACACCTTGCTCTTGACCTGCACCGCCACCGGTTTCACCTAAGGTACCAAAACCATGTGCATCGTCGACCAATAATCTAAATTTGAATTTTTCTTTTAAAGCAACGATTTCCTTTAAGATACCTTGCTCACCACGCATACCAAAAACACCTTCAGAGATAACCAAAATACCTCCACCAGTTTGCTCGGCCAATTTAGTGGCACGCTCTAAATTCTTTTCTAAGCTCTCTGCGTTATTATGCACGAAGGTAAAACGTTTACCCATGTGCAAACGTACACCATCAATAATACAAGCGTGACAATCTACATCATAAACTATGATATCATCTTTGGTAACAAGGGCGTCAATTACAGACATGAAACCTTGGTATCCAAAATTTAATAAGTAAGAAGCTTCTTTTTGAACAAAAGCAGCACATTCTTGCTCTAATTGCTCATGAAACTCCGTATGACCACTCATCATTCTTGCTCCCATTGGGTATGCAGAACCATATTCAGCTGCAGCCTCACCATCAATCTGCTTTATCTCTGGAAGATTTGCCAATCCTAAATAGTCATTGATACTCCAAGTAATAACATCTTTACCTTGAAATTTCATTCTATTAGAAATAGGACCTTCCAATTTAGGGAACACAAAGTACCCTTCTGCCTGTGAAGCCCATTTACCTAAAGGGCCTTTATTCGCTAAAATTCTATCAAATAAGTCTTTCATTGTTTAATTTGGATCTGTCTGCAAAAGTAAATAATTTTGACAAAAATTCATAAATTATTTACAACGCAAAAAAGTGGGCTATAAACCCACTTTTTAATAACTACATCTAGTTAATATTACTTTACGTATTGTATTTCTTGTGTTTCTTCTACAGTTGCCGTATTCAAGAAACCTTGATCCTCCATCCACTGGTCGCTATATATTTTACTCATGTAACGAGAGCCATGATCAGGAAAGATGCAAACTACATTACTATTTTCGTCAAACGTATTTAATTCATCTAACTGCTTAATAGCCTGCATTACCGCACCACTTGTATACCCAACAAAGATACCTTCTGTTCTAGAAATCTCTCTAGCCGTATGTGCACTTTCGGCATCGGTTACCTTAATAAACTCGTCTATAGCGCTGAAATCGGTAGCTCCAGGAATTAAGTTTTTACCCAAACCTTCTATTCTATATGGATAGATTTCGTTAGCATCCAACTTACCGGTTTCGTGATATTTTTTCAATACGGAACCATACGCATCAACACCAATAACTTTAATATTAGGGTTTTGCTCCTTTAAGAAACGAGCTGTACCAGAAATGGTACCACCAGTACCACTACAAGCAATTAGGTGTGTAATTTGTCCGCCAGTTTGTTCCCAAATTTCAGGACCGGTAGATTTGTAATGCGCTTCCATATTCAGCTGATTGAAATACTGATTGATGTATATGGAACCTTTAGTTTCTTTATGTAATCGTTTAGCCACTTCATAGTACGATCTAGGATCATCTGCACTTACGTGAGCCGGACAAACATATACCTTAGCACCCATTGAGCGAAGCATATCTATTTTATCTGGAGATGATTTTGAACTAACCGCTAGTATACAATCGTACCCTTTAATGATACTTGCCATTGCAATACTAAAACCTGTATTTCCTGAAGTTGTTTCTATTACTGTGCTGCCTTCGGTAAGTATACCTGCTTTCTCTGCCTGCTCAATAATATGAATCGCAATTCTGTCTTTAGAAGAGTGACCTGGATTAAATGCTTCTACCTTGGCGTAAAAATTACCTGTAAGGTTTTTTGCAATTTTGTTCAACTTAACTAGTGGTGTATTACCAACTAGTTCTAAAATATTGTTGTAAGCCCTGATCTCATTTTTCATAAGGGGGATATCAATGTTTAATTATTATTAAAGAAATTATTTAAAATTTCAGTAGCAAATTTACAGTTTTTTTTCCACTATGCGATTTTCCCTTCTAAATCTAGAAGAAATGCATATTCCTTAGCTACCTCTCTTAATGACTCAAACCGACCAGAAGCACCGCCATGACCTGCCTCCATGTTGGTATTTAACATCAAAAGGTGGTCATCTTTTTTTAATTCCCTTAATTTAGCCACCCACTTTGCAGGTTCAAAGTATTGTACCTGAGAATCGTGCAACCCTGTTGTTACCAGCATATTTGGATATTCTTGAGCAACAACATTGTCATAGGGAGAATATGATTTCATATAATCGTAATATTCTTTTTCATTAGGATTGCCCCACTCATCATACTCACCTGTTGTCAAGGGTATGGAATCATCTAGCATAGTAGTAACAACATCTACAAAAGGTACCGCTGCAATAACGCCGTTGTAAATATCAGGTTGTAAATTGATTATCGCACCCATTAGCAGACCACCGGCAGAACCGCCCATTGCATACAAATGCTTGGAACTAGTCATTTTCTGTTCAATCAAAAATTTAGAACAATCGATAAAATCTGTGAACGTATTTTTCTTTTTCAAAAGTTTACCGGTTTCGTACCATCTACGTCCTAGATATTCACCTCCTCTAATGTGAGCAATGGCAAATACAAAACCGCGATCCAATAAACTCAACCTAACGGTAGAAAAATAAGGATCGATGGTAGAACCGTAAGATCCATACGCATATTGTA
This sequence comes from Maribacter sp. R86514, assembly GCF_044597005.1. NCBI lineage: Bacteria > Pseudomonadati > Bacteroidota > Flavobacteriia > Flavobacteriales > Flavobacteriaceae > Maribacter > Maribacter sp. R86514. The sequence continues at coordinate 1,458,049 of NZ_CP138999.1, forward strand.
AAATAGGTGTATTTTCATCTAAGACAGTATCTTTTCTATAAACGATGGACATAGGTATTTTTTCACCATCTCTCGCGGTAGCCCACAAACGTTCTTCTTTATAATTTTCTTTATCGAACAATCCACCAAGTACCTCTTGTTCTTTTTTGATTTCCTTTGCCTTAGTTCGCATATTAAAATCGATTACAGAACTAGGTGTAGACATAGAATTATAAGAATATCTTAAAACCTCGGTATCAAAATCAGGATTATTACCCACATAAGCAGTATACGTTTCACTCTCAAAAGGTAAAAAGTACTCTGACGTTCCATCCCAACGAATAATTCTAATCTTATTAAGTCCGTTTTCACGTTCAGAAAGCACATAATACTCTTTAAAAATATCTATATCTTCTAGAAGCACATCTTTTCTATGTGGAATAAATTCTTGCCAATGCTCAGAAGAAGTCTTGTCCTCTGAGGTTTGCATCAATTTAAAATTCTCCGCCTTGTCCTTATTCGTTAAAATATAAAAGCTATTTTCATAATGAAAAATGGTGTATTCCAATCCGCGTTCTCTAGGCGAAAATATTTGAAACTCCCCATTGGGCGTATCCGTAGATAGAATTTGAAATTCAGAGGTTAAAGTACTGAACGAACCAATAACCAAGTATTTCTTAGATTTTGTTCGATATATAAATGTGCTAAACGTATCATCTTCCTCATGAAAAATCAATACATCTTCAGAAGTTGGAGTACCTAATTTATGCTTGTAAATTTTATCTGAACGCAGAGTAACCGGGTCTTTACGAGTATAAAACAATGTCTCATTATCATTTGCCCAAACTCCGCCACCAGTCGTATTTTCAATTTTATCATCTAGAACAACTCCTGTTTCAAGGTTTTTGATCTGTAAGGTATATTGTCTTCTAGAAACCGTATCTACCCCAAAAGCGGCCATTTTATTGTTCGGGCTAATAGCTATACCACCAAGACTAAAATAATCATGGCCTTTAGCCATATCATTACAATTGAACATGATTTCCTCTTCAGTATCTAAATTATTCTTAAATCTAGAGTATAGAGGATATTCACCTCCAATGACATATCTAGTGCTATACCAGTAATCGTTCAATTTATAAGGAACAGAAGAATCGTCTTCTTTGATCCTACCCTTCATTTCATGAAATAAATCTTCCTGAAAAACTTTAGTATGCTCGGTCAAGGCATCATAATACTCATTTTCAGCTTCTAGATAAGAAATAACATCTTTGTTTTCCTTATCATTCAACCAATAATAATTGTCTACCCGTACATCATCATGAATAACCAATTCTTTGGGAATTTTTTGCGCCTTTGGCGGTTGCTTAACACTCATACAAACTACATTATAAAATAAGACGGCAAAAATAAGACTAATTAACAGACCCCCGTTTTATTACAGTTAAAAACTAAAATGCCCCTATTTTTATTATTTTTACAACCTAAATTAAAAAAGAAATTATGTTCGGAGATATGATGGGTATGATGGGAAAGCTTAAAGAGACCCAAAAAAAAGTAGAAGAAACCAAAAAAAGATTAGATACAGTTTCTTTAGAAGAAAAGTCTAATGACGGTTTAGTTTCTGTTACCATAACAGCGAATAGAGAAATTAAGAAAATAGCAATAGACGACAGTCTTTTGCAAGATAAAGAGCAACTAGAAGATTATTTAATTCTAACGTTGAATAAGGCTATAAAAAATGCAACTAACGTAAACGAAACCGAATTAGCAGCTGTTGCTAAAGACGGAATGCCCAATATTCCTGGCATGGATTCGTTATTTAAGTAAGATTGGCAAGTTATTTGTAGTTAACCTTTTAAACATTAATTATGAAGTATTTTATTCTATTATTCATGATTCCGCTTTTTGCCTCGGCACAAGCTGACTTTAACAGCGTAGATGATTCTAAATGGCTTACCAATTACGACACCGCTATTTCAAAAGCCAAAAAGCAAAAGAAAAATGTACTGGTTTATTTTACGGGTAGCGACTGGTGTCCGCCATGTAAAATGCTAAAAACTGATTTGTTCGATACTAATGAGTTTCAAGAATTATCAAATAATTATATATTACTATATATTGATGTACCTAGAAACAGAGATTTAATATCAGAAAAGCAAATGGCTCACAATAAAGAACTTTTGACGAAACTGAATAAGAAGAAGGTGTTTCCAATGTTTAAAATTATAGATGCTAAAGGAAACGAACTAGACAAATTATCTGGCTACAGTATGAACGGTGTTATAGATTCTCACCTAAGACTTTTAGAAAAGAACAAATAAGAAAACATTACTAATAGATAAAAAGGGCTTACATCATGTAAGCCCTTTTTATGTTTATATACCTCTGTAAACCAGTTTTAAAATAAAGCTTTGACAAATATTCAATTGTCTTTACCATAATAACATAGATAACCTCAACGCTTACAACTTCATTACAAAGCTTAAACTCAACTACTGTATCATATACCTATAATTTACGAACATTATATTCAACTACACATCTGGCTAACTAAACCAAATTTTCGCACCATAGCTTTAATACCATTATTGTTAACCATGAAGCTATTTTCGAAGAATCTTTATGACCATAACCTATTGTGTATAGATTATACAATAGACCGTAAAGTAAAAAGCATTGTATATAAAGAATGGCAACTTTAACGCATAAAAAAAGGGCTTACATGATGTAAGCCCTTTTTCACTAAATAACTTAATTACTAGTTATTGATCAATCTAAATTGAGTTCTTCTGTTTACAGCGTGCTCTCTTGCAGTACAAGAAACACCATCACTACATCTGTTTAATAATTTAGTTTCACCGTAACCGTTAGCTACTAAAAGACTAGAGTTAACACCTTTAGAGATTAAGTAATCTGCAACCGCCTTAGCTCTTCTTTCAGAAAGGTTTTGGTTAGAAACAGCACCACCTTGAGAATCTGTATGAGAAGCTAATTCAACTTTAACACCAGGGTTTTGAGCTAATACAGGTAATAATCTGTTATCGATAATACTTTTTGCCGCAGATGTTAATGTAGCGCTACCAGAATCCCAGTTAATAGGTAATGCTTGGTACTCAACTAATGCACATTCTACTTCTTTCCATGTAGTTAAACCACCTTTTTCTTTTAAAACTTCTTTCGTAATCGTCGTAGTTTTAGCAGGAACTATTTCTTCAACCGTATAAGCATCTTTATCCAATACCGTTTTAGTAATCTCTCTGTATTCAGCAGGAATAATTTTCTCAACAACAGTTGCAGGAGAAATCAATACTGATTTAGTGTACGATCCATTTTTAGAACCTAATGGAGTACTTGTAGTAGATGCATCACTTGCAAGAACTTGAGTTGAAACTGTTTCAAATTGTGCAGGATACCCTTTGTAACACCAGTATCTACAATCATCTGGATTTCCAGACTCACAATCAGGAGCAGCAACGCCTAATTCCCATTGAGCATAAGCTGGCTTTATCTCTATTGTTTGTGTGCTAGGAGAAAAAGAAGCAGGGATTACCTGTAAAGAATTTCCACCTCCTTTAGATACATATGTTACAGTTTCTGTTCCCCACTTTGCAGGAACAACGGTAAGCACTTTTTCTTCTTCTCTTACTAGTACACGTTCTGTAATTGTCTTAAATGTAGCAGGAATCGTTTTTAAAATTTTGTACGACGGATTCGTTGTAATCGTAGTTGTTTCATTTACATAAACATCTGGAGTTGTACAACGAACATAACATTTACCAGGTTCTGGATTTGATGGCAGATCTTGTGCCATTGCGAAAGAAGCTGAAAATGCAACTGCTAGGAATAATACTTTCTTCATTTTTGATAAGGATTTTAATAGTTAATATTTGGCAATTTATGTTAATATTTTAACATTTGAATAAGAAAATACCTACTTTTTATAATCTTTCTCTTAACCAAAAGTTAAACGGATTAACTTCTCAATAGTTAAGACACAGTATTATTTAAAAAGTCACTGAAAAACAGAGAAATTATTATTTATCTTTATTGATATGATTAAGATTGACAAAAAGGAAGATGGGTTTTATCAGTTTATATTAAAGTCTGATAATGGTAACACATTATTGAAGAGCGTTTCGTTTAATACTGAGAACGAAATAGATAGCACTTTAAAGGATATAAAAACACTGAAGAACGCCAATGGTAAATTGTTCGAACGCAGAACAAATACCGATGGTAAATTTTTAGTCGAATTAAAAAATTCTAAAGGAAAAATAATTGGCTCCAGCGGACTTTATTCCTCTGAAGCCGGTATGGAAAATGGCATTTTAAACATATCCAATAGCTTAGATATAGATTTTAAATAGATTTCAATTGATGTAATAATTCGTTGTGCATGTCATCTGTATAATCTAAATGGGTAACCATTCTTAACTTTCCTTGACCCATACCTATGATCAAAATGTCTTTATCCTTTAAGGTATTTACAAATTGATCACTGGTCATAAAAGTTTCATCTATCTCAAAAATGACAATATTGGTCTCTATAGGCTCTACCTTTTTTATAAAAGATTTTGCGGCTAATGCTTTTCCTATTTCTTTTGCTTTTTTATGATCTTCAACTAATCTGTCAACATGATTGTCTAAGGCATAAATTGCAGCCGAAGCCAAAAAACCAGACTGACGCATACCACCGCCAAAAATTTTACGAATACGCAGTGCTTTATCCATATTCTCTTTAGTTCCGATCAACAAAGAACCTACCGGGCAACCTAAACCTTTGCTTAAACAGACACTAACAGTATCGAAAAGTTGACCATATTGCAACGCGGTCTCTTTCTTTTCTACCATGGCATTCCATAAACGAGCACCGTCTAAATGGTAACCTAATTGATGTTCATCACAAACTTTTCTTATTTTCTGTAATTCTTGAAAATCCCAACAAGTACCACCACCTTTATTCGCCGTATTCTCTACACATACCAAAGAAGTCAACGGACTATGATAAAAATCCGGAGGGTTAATTGCAGCTTCTACCTGATTAGCGGTCATTGTGCCCCTATCACCATCTACCAACCTACAAGAGACTCCGCTATTAAAACTTACTCCCCCACCCTCGTAATTATAGATATGCGCATATTTATCGCAAATCAATTGTTCACCAGGCTGCGTATGCAATTTAATTGCTGTCTGGTTGGTCATAGTACCACTAGGGAAAAACAACGCAGATTCCATTCCAAAAAGTTTGGCCGCTTTTTCTTCCAAAGCATTTACTGTGGGATCCTCTTTGAATACATCGTCACCAACTACTGCAGACATCATAGCATCTAACATGCCTGGCGTAGGCTTCGTTACCGTATCACTGATAAGATTAATTAGCATAAAAACTTTAAAATTGAATTAATGAAAACAACTCATCCCTATTGGTGAACCATCAGGAATCTTTGGCGAAGGTATCACTTTGAATAATTCTGGATGCTCACTAAAAGTTTTTATTCTTTTCACCATTTCTGCACTAATAGCATTTGATTTTGAATCGTTACTAAATTGAATACGCAACTCTTTTAATTTTTGAGATGCTATAGCATTTACCTGCGGATGCACATTTGTATGCCCTGCCAAGTTCATAATATGAAGCAACACCCTAAAATTGATAATAGTCTGTGCTTCGTTCAGGTAAGCATCTTTCTGTTTCTTATTAATAGTTGATGCTATCAATTTATCTAATACCTCTTCTAAACCAACATTATTGACATCAATAGCTTTTTGTTGAATAAGTCTAGACGCTTTCTCTGGATGCAACAAAAATTTCAATGTCATATCAGAAGCAGTTTCAACAGGAGACAATGCATCAAAAGAAACTCCTGTTTTACCATTAATAGATTCTCTCGTTCTAGGTGTTCCAAAAGATCTTGGCGGAAACAAGCTCAATTTATCTTTTGGTATGGCGATCTCACTGGCATCTAAAGTCTTCAAAACACTTTTTAATGCTTCCTCTTGAACGGTCTTATCTGCAATGGCCACAACTTCTTGTCCGTCACCTTTAACCGCATAATTATATTCTAATCCGCCTATAACTTTTGCCACACCTTCAGTTTGGTATCTATGAAAGAAATATAACGGAACAAAAACATCTTCTAAAACAGAATATGGCGTACCATCTTGAATATTATCAACAGAGAAATTATTAATAGCCACTTTACGCAACTTAAGAATATCATCTAACTCCTTACTTACATCCGTGCCATTATCCCATAAATGAGCTAGTACATGCGCACTACCCTGCGGACGTGCATCTTGATCGGTAATGTAACGTAGTCCATCAGCTTTAGCTTTATCTAAAATCTTATTTAATTCATCTTTCTCGTTATCCCCTTCATTGAAGCTCTGATAAGAATAGGCAACTGTTACTTTATCCCAATCTCCTATACCTACTTCATAAGCTTTAGAAAAATCCACCTTACCATCAACTAAAGTAAATTGCGGATGAGGATAATCCATCACAGAAGCTTTACCCGTTGTACTTGCCGCATAATTATGTGCAAAACCTAAAGTATGTCCAATTTCATGAGCCGATAATTGACGAATACGAGCAATAGCCATTTCTAACATTGGTTGGTAATTATCATTTCTTTCAGCAAAAGGTTTACTCATTAACGCTTGGGCAATTAAAAAATCTTGACGTATTCTCAAGCTACCTAAGCTTACATGCCCTTTCATAATTTCGCCAGTTCTTGGGTCTGTAATGCTACTTCCATAGCTCCACCCTCTTGTAGATCGGTGCACCCATTGAATTACATTATACCGAACATCTAAGGGGTCAGCATCATCTGGTAACATTCTTAATTGAAAGGCATCTTTATATCCGATTGCTTCAAAAGCCTGGTTCCACCAACGACCACCTTCCAAAAGTGCAGAACGTACGGGTTCTGGCGTACCATTATCTAAATAATAAATAATTGGCTCAACTGCTTCACTAACTGCAGCAGTAGGGTCTTTTTTCTCTAAACGGTGTCTTCTAATAAATTGCTTTAAAATATTAGATTCAACAGGAGTTGCATAATCATAATAATTAAAAGGAGATGATCCTGACCTTGGATCAAATACACGTTTTTCATATTTATCATCTGGCAGCTCAATAAAAGAATGATGCTCTGCAACGGTTAACAAACTAGCATTTGGAGCTACACTTCTTATATAGCCACCTTTTGCTTGTCCTTTAAAAGTCATGGTAACATCAAACTCTACGTTTTTCGGAAAAGCTTTGGTTCTATCTAAAGCAAATGCGCTTTTAGACTTATCTAAACTATACGAACCCTGTTCTGTTCTTTTTAAACGATTAGAGACACCGTGAGCATCTTGCATTAAAAAATCGGTAATATCAATAACATACGTACCGCCTTTCTCTTCTAAAATAGGAAAACCGAATAAAATGGATTTAGCAAAAGCCTGCTCTACAGATTTACGCTCTAATTCATTATCGGTAATCGCCCTATATTTCAAGTTTGGTTGAACCAACAAAAGTTTGTTACCAGCTTTCTTAAAAAACACTACTTGTTCATCTCCCAATTGACCTCGGTCTAAACCAATGTCATTACTACCAATTCCGCTACTTAACGAGTAGACATATAAAAACTCTTCATTTAAATTATCAACCTCTAAATAGATTTTGTCAGTATCGCCATCGTAATAAAAATCATAAAGCCCCTCGTACTTTATAAAGTTCTTCTTTTGATCACTAAACTGCGCCCTTGCTATATTAATAGATAGTAACACCAGACCAACCAGTAATGCGTAATTCTTTCTCATTTTCAATTAGATTTCTCTAAAAATATAGAAAAACTTACGAATGAAAGACAAGAGCAGCCAACTAAATTATAAATACCGTAGTTGTTAAAAATGCTGTGTGATTATTACAGAATAAAGAAAAAAGCTACCGATTATTACAAAAATGTCATTTGTTTATTGCTTTTTATCATGTACCTTTTAACAAAAGAATATATATGACCAACATTGAAAATCAAATTTTTTCTTCTTATCAAAGAAATCCAGATTTATATGATGAAATATATGATAAGAATGGAAAAATAAAAAAGGTATACAAAAAACTATTTAACCTTTATGGCGAACATTCTATTATTGATTATGTATCATTGAATAACAAAGCCAAGTCTTCTTTTTTCAATCAAGGAATTACTTTTCAAGTATATGGTGATAATAATGTACAAGAAAAAATTTTTCCTTTCGATTTATTCCCTCGAATAATAGACCCGGTAGATTGGGATATTATAGAACGTGGATCAATACAACGAAGTAAAGCCTTAAACTTATTTCTTTGGGATATTTATCATGACAAAAACATTCTTAAAGATAAGGTAGTACCTATAGAACTAATTACCTCTTCTGCCAATTACTTGGATCAAATGAATGGAGTAAATCCGCCCGGCGGAATTTACAATCACATTTCAGGAACAGACGTAATAAAACATAATGATGGTAAATATTACGTACTTGAAGACAACATTCGTTGTCCTTCAGGGGTAAGTTATGTTATATGTAACCGAACTGCATTGAAAAAAGCACTGTTTGGCGTGTTCAACCATTACCAAACCCATACCGTTACAAACTACGCCGAAAACTTATTAGAACTATTAGAATCGGTTAAACCTAAAGGTGTTGACATACCTAATGTAGTTGTCATTACCCCGGGCATGTACAATTCTGCATTTTACGAACATTCATACCTAGCAAAAACCATGGGTGTTGAACTGGTAGAAGGTCGTGACCTATTTGCAGAAAATGATTTTGTGTACATGAAAACTATAAAGGGACCAGAAAAGGTAGATGTAATCTATAGAAGAATAGATGATCAATTTATTGACCCCTTAGAATTTAATCCAGATTCCGTACTTGGCGTACCTGGTTTGTTTGCTGCTTACAAAAAGGGTAATGTAACATTGGCCAATGCTCCTGGTACAGGTGTTGCAGATGATAAGGCGGTCTACACTTACATGCCAGAGATCATTAAATATTACTTAGACGAAGAACCTATACTAAATAATGTACACACCTACCACTGTAGTAGACCAGACGAATTAAAATATGTATTAGAACATATACAAGAATTGGTTATTAAACCAGTTGATGAAGCTGGTGGTTACGGTATTTCCATAGGTAACAAACTTACCAAAGCAGAAATTGAAAAAGTAAAAGCCGAAATTAAGGCTAGCCCTAGAAAATATGTTGCTCAGCCAATATTGTCTTTATCTGTTCACCCAACATATATCGATGATTCAGAGTCTTTTGAACAACGACACGTAGATTTGAGAACGTTTACTGTACTTGGCAAGGATAAAGAATTTGTTCTAAAAGGCGGATTAACGCGAGTAGCACTAAAAAAAGGAAACTTAATTGTAAACTCTTCGCAAGGAGGGGGATCAAAAGATACCTGGGTATTAAAAAAATAAAGAAACTATATGTTAGCAAGAGTTGCCAATAATCTATTTTGGATGGGGCGTTATATCGAACGTTCTGAACACGTAGCAAGATATTTAAATGTAAATTATTTCTCTTCACTAGATGCACCAAATCTAAAATCTCAAGACCGCCAATTTGTATTGCGTTCTATGTTATTTATGGTCGGTGACCCAGAAAAAGAACCTAATAAATTTCTGAAGGAAGAAGATGTATTGTATAAAATGGGGCTTGATCAAAATTACAGCTCATCTATAATAAACAACATAAAATTTGCAAGAGAAAATGCCAATAGTGCTCGTGATTTAATTTCAACAGAGCTGTATGAAGCAATTAATAAATTTTACCATTTTGTAATAAACTACCCTAAAGAAGTATTTGTAAAAAACGGACTTCATGAATTTACTACTCATGTGGCTGAAATGACAGATATTCTAAGAGGGAAAATACGTGGTACGCTATTACATGATGCAACCTATGCGATCATTTCCATGGGTATAAACATTGAGCGAGCCACTCAAATTACTAGAATGATCAATGCAAAGTATAATGATGCATTATTATCTCAAGATGGTGAAAATGAAAGATTCAGAAAAAGTTTTGAATGGACAACATTATTAAAATGTGCAGAGTCTTATGATATGATGCGTAGGTTCTACAAAAAGACGCCAACAAGTATCTCGACATTGGAGTTTTTAATATTAAACCCTAACTGCCCTAGGTCTGTAATGAACTCTTTAAATCAAGTCAACCGACACGTAAAAATGCTTAACCCAGAAAAGAGATACAATAAAGATTCGACAGTCTTTCTAATTGGCAGGGTAAGATCAGAATATGAGTTTAAATATATTGAAGAAATAGATGAAGACATTAAATCATTTATAGAAGATATTCTAAAAAGTCTAGTTGACATAAGCGACAAGGTAGACGAGGAATTTTTTAATTATTAGGCCATTAAAATAAGGTATATTTGCTTTTATGCCGAGAGAATTTGAAATTACCTATAAAGCGGAAAATGTTTATGATGATTGGGTGTATGATGCACATTGGCAATTTTTAATAATTCCCGTTGAAAATGAAAGTCAGTACGAGGTCGAAATCGAGTTTGAAAACTCTTTATTTGCCCTTACCGAAGAATCTATTAACGGGTTTGGTTTTAAAACCCTTCGCATACATCCAAAGAAGAAATTTAAAAAAATCACTTTCGAAGCTAAATTCAAATTTAAAAAAGAAGAAGTCGACCCTTATAATTTCTACATAGAGCCTGATATCTCTATTGCATATAATCAATTGCAAGATTTTAATTTTAAAATAACCTATGAGCGTTTTTTAAAATCAACTTCTTTTACAATTTTAGAAAGTTCACAAGAACAGTTATTTAAATTCAACAGTTCTCACTCTATTTTTGATAATCTTGAAGCCCTTAATCAATGGATTTATAAGTACATTAAATTTACCACTGGCGTAACAGAAGTAGGCACCCCACTTAAAGATGTCATTTCTAAAAAGAAAGGAGTTTGTCAAGATTTTGCCCACCTATTTTGTGCATTATCAAGAACAAACGGTGTACCGACCAGATATGTTTCTGGATACCTTGATCAAGAAAGCGGGTTTGTTGGTGATTCTCAAATGCACGCTTGGGCAGAATCATTTATTCCCGGAATTGGCTGGAAAGGATTTGACCCCACTAATAATATTTTGGCAAACACCAACCATATAAAAGTATCTCACGGAAAAGACTACAATGATTGTGCGCCATTAAAAGGTATAATTCATACGGTCGGGCAAAATAAAACCTCTCACTCGGTAACTGTTCAAAGTCAACAATAAGTATTCTCAAGATATCTCTAATCATTATTTAAAAGAGTATTATTTTTACCCAAAATAGAATTATATGAACGTAAGTACAGACCACTACAAAGGTCTTATAGATCGCCTTGGTGCGTTAAGGAGGTATCTTTGACATTGATACCAAATTAATTGAAATAGAAAACGAGCAAGAAAAAACCTTGGCGCCTGATTTCTGGGATAATCCTCAAGAAGCGCAGGCACATATGAAATTTATCCAGTCTAAAAAACAATGGGTAGATGATTATAATGCAGCAGAAGTTCTAATTGCAGATCTAGAAGTGCTCATTGAATTCCAACAAGAAGGAGAGGTTACCGAAGCTGAAGTTGAAAGCCAGTACGAAAAGGCCTTGAATACTTTAGAGAAGATGGAATTTAAGAATATGCTGTCTGAAGAAGGTGATGAATTACCGGCCGTACTACAAATTACCGCAGGAGCTGGTGGCACCGAAAGCTGCGATTGGGCATCCATGCTTATGCGAATGTACATGATGTGGGCAGAAAAGAACGGCTACAAAATCAAAGAGCTCAACTATCAAGAAGGTGATGTAGCCGGTATTAAAACCGTTACACTACAAATTGATGGCGAGTATGCCTTTGGTTGGTTAAAAGGTGAAAACGGCGTACATAGATTGGTACGTATTTCTCCGTTTGATAGTAATGCCAAGAGACATACTTCATTTGCATCTGTATATGTGTATCCTTTAGTGGATGATAGCATAGAGGTAGATGTCAATCCTGCTGACATAACCATTACCACAGCTAGGTCTAGTGGTGCTGGCGGGCAAAATGTAAACAAGGTAGAAACCAAGGTTCAATTGACCCACCACCCTACAGGTATTCAAATTTCATGTTCAGATAGTAGAAGTCAACATGACAATAGAGCCACGGCAATGAAAATGCTAAAGTCTCAATTGTACGAGATAGAGCTACGTAAAAAGATGGAGGCACGTCAAGAAATTGAATCCTCTAAGATGAAGATTGAATGGGGTTCCCAAATCAGAAATTACGTTATGCATCCATACAAATTGGTAAAAGATGTAAGAACAGGTCAAGAAACCGGTAACGTTGACAATGTAATGGATGGCGACATAGACCAGTTTCTTAAAGCCTATTTAATGATGATGGGACAAAAAGATGAAGAATAAAACAGATAACCCTACTTGTTTTTAAATCAAGTAGGGTTATCTACATTTAAAATGAATAGAAATTATGATTAAAATATATCACAATTCTAGATGCAGTAAATCTAGAGAAGGGCTCAAAGTACTTGAAGATTCTGGCAAGAAATTTGAAGTAGTAAAGTATTTAGAAGACATACCAACAAAAGATGAGCTAAGAAATGTTATCAGTTGCCTGGGTATTAAGCCAATTAATTTAGTAAGGAAGTCTGAAGCAATCTGGAAAGAGAAATTCAAGCATTTACCATTAAATGACGAAGAAGTACTAGAGGCGATGATTACATACCCTAAATTAATTGAAAGACCAATTGTTATAAATGGCAACAGTGCGGTCATTGGTAGACCGGCTTCTAACATAGATGAATTATTAAAATAAAGATGAACATAAGTATCTTAACAAACAATTAACCATTTTCAGTTAAACCATCGTAAAACATTATAATCTAAACACATGAAAAACGTAATAAAATCTAGCAATATTAAGGTATTAGCATTGCTGTTAATTCTATTAGGAAGTTCTGAAATTTATGCACAGTACGGTTATGGCAATAACGGATATGGTTCGCGCGGCGGCTACGGTTATGGTAGACAAAGAAGTTCAATACCACAAGCACAAACACCAGCTGAAGAACCAAAACCCAAAACTGCTGAAGAATTGGTAGATGGTGAAATGCCAAGAATTACCGAGGCGCTTGCACTAAATGAATTTGAACAGGCGGTATTAAGCTCTGTTTTAAAGAAATATGTACAAGAACGTATAGAAGCTCAGATATTAAAGCTTCCGCCAGAGAAAATGGCTGAGGTATATGAGAATATTACGAAAAGGCAAGACGAAGAATTAAAAGCCGGTTTGCCATTAGAAAAGTATGAAGCTTTTGTTGCACTACAAAAAGATGGTGTTTCAAAAACTTTAAAGAAGAACAAAAAGAAGAAAAAAGAAAAACGAAAGAAATCTAAAACTGACTAAATGAAACGACTTTTCCCTTTACTCCTACTCTTAGCACTATCATTCAATTACACATATAGTCAACGACCGGGAGGAAACCGGGAAAGAGGTCCAATTTTTATCACAGGCAAGGTTATTGACAAAGATGACAACCTACCTTTAGAATATGCTACCTTAGTACTACAAAGTGTAAACAAACCAGATCAAATTACGGGTGGTATCACAGATATAGATGGTAATTTTAAAGTAGAAGCCACGCCTGGCAAATACAATATCTCCATTGAATACATTTCTTATAAAACATACAAGCTACCTAATCAAACACTAACAAAATCTACAGATTTAGGCACCGTTAAACTTGCTTTAGACGTTGCTCAATTAGAGGCTGTTGAAGTAGTTGGCGAAAAAACTACGGTAGAAGTTCGGCTAGACAAAAAGATATACAATATTGGTAAAGATTTAACCAATAGTGGTGCAACCATTACAGATGCCTTAAACAATGTACCGTCTGTTGATGTAGATGTTGAAGGTGCTATAAGTCTAAGAGGTAATGAGAATGTTAGAATACTAATCAACGGAAAACCATCTGCGTTAGCAGGTTTTGGCTCTACCGATGCTCTTACGCAACTTCCCACAGATGCTATTGAAAAAGTTGAGGTTATTACAAGTCCATCTGCAAGATATGATGCTGAAGGTACAGCCGGCATCTTGAACATTGTACTTAAAAAAGAAAAGACATTAGGTTTCAATGGCTCTGTAAACACAACTATAGGTTACCCTGTTAATAGTGGTATTTCTGTCAATGCAAACTTACGTACAGATAAGTTTAACTTATTCAATACCACAGGGTATAACTACAGAGACGCACCAGGGAATGCTTTTTATGACAATACCTACTCTTCTGGAACATACGACAGAATTATTGAAGACAGAGATTATAATAGATTAAGAAAAGGATTCAATACCAACTTAGGATTAGAATATTTCTTAACCGAGTCATCTTCTATTACCGGTAGTGTTTTTTATAGAACTTCTAAAAGTGAAGATGAAACCGCCAATACAAACCAAAGGTTCATAAGCAATGCATTGGATAGTGAAACATTTAGAAGTGAAGATGAAAGCGAAGATGACAACAACTATCAATTTTCTTTGAATTATGTGAACGATTTAGATGATGATGGTCAAAAGCTAACCGTAGACTTACAATATTCTAAAGGAGAAGAAGAAAAATTCAACATCATTCAAGAAAATAATACATTACCAAATGATGATTTAATTGTTTTAGAAAATGTCTACGAAGAAGAAACCGATAACGAGTATTTAGTACAAGCAGATTATGTACTACCAATGGGTGACGCTCAATTTGAAGTTGGCTATAGAGGTACTTTTGAAGAAACAGGCACTGACTATCGCTTAGATTCCTTAAACCAGGCAACAGGTTTATTTGATATTAATGAAGATCTTACCAATCTATTTACTTATACAGAAAATGTAAACGCATTATACACGCAGTATGGTAACAAATTTGGAAAGTTCTCTTTCTTATTGGGATTACGATTAGAAAATACCCAGTTAAAAGGAGAGTTAACATCACTGTATGACACCAGCGAACTAGAAGATCAATTAGGCGTTGACGTAGAAGCAAATTTTGATAAAAATTATTTAGGTCTTTTCCCCACAGTGAATTTTATATATGAATTGGCAGAAAATGAAAATATTTCATTGGGTTACAACAGAAGAATAAACAGACCTAGAGGTAGATATGTAAATCCTTTCCCATCAAGGTCAAGTAGAACAAATATCTTTCAAGGCAACCCCGATTTAAATCCCGCGTTCTCAAATGCTTTTGATCTTGGTTATTTGAAAAGATGGGATAAAATCACTCTGACTTCTTCTATTTATTACCAAAGAGAAACGGATTCTTTTGAGCGTGTTCAAGAAGAAACAGGGCAAATCACTACAGATGGTATTGAAATTATTAGATCTATTCCTATCAACCTATCTACAAATGACAGAATAGGCGTTGAGGCAGGGGTATTATATAGCGCAGCAAAATGGCTACGTTTAAATTCTAGCTTTAATTTTTTCCAGTTTTCTACCGAGGGAGATTTCAATGGTGTAGATTACGGAACAACAAATACAAGTTGGTTTGCTAGATTTAGCTCAAAGGTTTCTCTACCAGCTAAAGTAGACTGGCAAACTAATGCATTCTATAGAGGACCGTCGTCAACCGCACAAACTGAAAACGGAGGTATATTCTCATTGAACTTAGCTTTTAGTAAAGATATTTTGAACGATAATGGAACACTTTCACTTAATGTAAGCGACCTATTAAACTCTAGAAAAAGAACATCTTATACAGAAACGGAGTTCTTCACTTCAGACAGTGAATTTCAATGGAGACAACGCCAAATAACTATGGGCTTTGTATATCGTTTTAATCAACCAAAGGAACGTAATAAGGGTAATAGAGGTGGGAACAACGGTGATGACGGTGATGAAATAGAAGGATAGAATTATAAAACAAGACATAAAAAAAGGAGCCAATAGGCTCCTTTTTTTATTATACTTTTTTATCTATGCTTCTCTTGCGGCTTTTTTCTTGTCGCGTCTTTCTTTCAATAACTCCATAATGTTACCACCTAACCAGTAAGGGACAACAAATAATAACAAAAACATCATTAGCCAAAAACCTATAGTTAATATGGTTAAAAAAGCTAAAAATCCTAAATATTGGTCAAAATCAAACATATCTTCTTACTTATATATTACAAAGATACCATAAACGAATTATTTTTTGCAAACGTTCTGCAAAATTAATTTTACTTTTCACAACAAAGTTGTCACAATAAAAATAAATGTAAACCTTATTTTTGGGGCGATATTAATAAGTTAACTTAAGATTCATATAAATTATAAGATTATGGAGTTCAGAATCGAAAAAGATACCATGGGTAATGTTGAGGTTCCCAAAGACAAATATTGGGGAGCGCAAACAGAACGTTCTAGAAATAATTTCAAAATTGGTCCTTCGGCATCAATGCCTTTAGACATAGTTTATGGCTTTGCATATTTAAAAAAATCTGCTGCATATGCCAATTGCGAACTTGGCGTATTAACATCAGAGAAAAGAGATTTGATAGCACAGGTTTGCGATGAAATATTAGAAGGCAAGCATGATGACCAATTTCCTTTGGTAATATGGCAAACAGGTTCTGGTACACAAAGTAACATGAACGTAAATGAAGTAGTTGCCAACAGGGCTCATGAAATTGCTGGCAATGTAATTGGTGAAGGCGAAAAAACAATTCAACCAAATGATGATGTAAACAAATCGCAATCATCAAATGACACCTTCCCTACCGGTATGCACATTGCTGTGTATAAAAAGGTAATTGAAGTTACCATACCTGGTGTCACTCAATTAAGAGATACACTTCAGAAAAAATCTGTTGAATTTAAGAACGTAGTCAAAATAGGTCGTACGCATTTAATGGATGCTACTCCCCTAACCTTAGGTCAAGAGTTTTCAGGATATGTTTCTCAATTAGACCATGGTTTAAAAGCACTGAACAATACACTTGCCCATTTAAGTGAACTTGCTTTAGGAGGAACTGCTGTTGGCACAGGTTTAAATACTCCTGAAGGATACGATGTTTTGGTCGCCAAATACATTGCAGATTTTACAGGTTTACCATTTATTACTGCTGAAAATAAATTTGAAGCTCTTGCTGCACATGATGCCATTGTTGAAAGTCACGGCGCATTAAAGCAATTAGCAGTTTCATTGAATAAAATAGCCAATGATATTAGAATGATGGCTTCAGGTCCTCGTTCAGGTATAGGTGAAATCATTATTCCGGCAAATGAGCCAGGTAGTTCTATTATGCCCGGAAAAGTTAATCCTACGCAATGTGAGGCGTTAACTATGGTTTGTGCACAAGTTATGGGTAATGATGTTGCCGTTAGCGTTGGTGGCACGCAAGGTCATTATGAATTAAATGTTTTTAAACCAATGATGGCTGCAAATATTTTACAATCAGCACAATTAATCGGTGATGCCTGCGTAAGTTTTGAAGAGCATTGTGCCGCTGGTATAGAACCAAATCATGATGTAATTAAGGAGTTATTGAATAACTCACTTATGTTGGTTACTGCCTTAAATACCAAAATCGGGTATTACAAAGCTGCTGAAATTGCAAATACTGCACACAAAAACGGTACAACGTTAAAAGAAGAAGCTGTAAATCTAGGTTATGTTTCTGCTGAAGATTATGATGAATGGGTAAAACCTGAAAATATGGTCGGTAGTTTAAAAGACTAATTACAACTTTCCGGAATAAAAAAAGGCGACCAATTGGTCGCCTTTTTTATTATATGCTTTTAAAACTATTACTTCAACATGAATTTAGAGGTACCCAATAATTTTAATTGATCGTCATATACGTTTACCATGTAATTACCATCTTTAAAATCACCAGAAGGCTTACTGATATAATCACATACATCTAAAGATTTGTTCTCGTAGTAGAAACCAGTTTGCTTACTATAAGTAATAGAAGCTCCATTATCATTTGTCATAGAGTTGCTACCACCAAGTACATTACCTTGAGGATCTAAAACCTCTAAGAAAAATTCTCTGTCACCAGCTTGTGCAATTACGTTATCGGCTACAGTAAAACAAATTTTAAATTTATCAGTTGCTCTAGCTCTTTGTGTAGAAACCAATTTACCACTGTTACGCTCTTTAACTGCATCTACATTAAATTTAGATAGGTTCAACGCAGAACCTTTTTCAACTACTTGAGCCAAGTTTGTGTTTTGTACTACTAAAGAATCATTAAATACAGTTTGCTTCTCCAATTCAACGTACGTACTGTCACGTTGCATAGCAATAGCAGTATTAGAACGTGTTAAAGAATCTACTTGCTTCAATAATTGCTCTCTTTCAGCTTTAAGAACACCAACTTGTCTTCTATATCTAGATAAAGATCCAATATCGGCTTTCATAGTTTTTACAGAGTCAATATATTTTGCAATATTATCTCTAGCGCTTACCAACTCCTCATTAGTGGCGTTGCTTTCTAAAATAGCCTTATCATATTCCGATTTTAAGCTATTTAAATCTTCAACTACCAATTCTTTTTCTTTGGTAAGTACTACTTCAGTCTTCTTTTTGTCTTGGTAAAGACTAACTGTGTAAATGATAGTACCTAAAAGCACAACACCTAAAAGAGCGGTCAAAACCTTTAAGCCATTGTTGTTTTTTGTTTCAGTCATAATGTTTAATTTAATAAAGTGTCTGTTTGTTCAGTTTATATACGTGGTAATTCAAATTTTAGATTTTTTATTGTTAAATTAATTTATAAACCTTGGCAGTGACTATATAATATGACATACCTTAGTTGACAAGTTAAAAAAAACACCTTAAAACCATGCTTAGCATTGTGCTTTACGAGCCTAAATATACTCAAAACTTTAGAGATTTGAATATTGCCTGGATTACTGAATATTTCAAGGTCGAAGAAAAAGACAGGGAGTTATTGGAATATAGTCAATCTACCATTATTGATAAAGGCGGATATATCTTTATTGGATTATGGAATAATGAACCCGTTGGATGCTTTGCATTGATTAAAAAGAAGGCCAATCGTTATGAATTGGGCAAGATGGCAGTTGACAAAAAACATCAAGGTTTAAAAATCGGACAAAAAATGCTAGTTCATGCTATAGAATTTTCAAAGACTAAAAAATGGGAAACTCTAGAATTATACTCTAGTACCAAATTAGACCCCGCACTGCATATATATAAGAAATTCGGTTTTAAAAATGTGCCTTTGGAAGATAATTTAGAGTACCTTCGATCAAATATTAAAATGGAACTAACACTTTTAACGTAACATAATGAAAATAAATAAATTGCTTGTTTTACTAATATTGGGATCTATGACATTTGCATGTAAAGATGCCAAAAAAGCAGAGAACGATGTAGACACTACAACCGAAATTGAAGAAAGCAAATCGGTTACCGAAATAATTAACGAGCGCAAATCAGCAGACATTAAAATCACTCCCATAGAACATGCAACGGCAGTCTTAGAATGGAACGATGTTGTCATTTATATTGATCCAGTAGGCGGAGCTGTTGCTTTTGAAGGTCAAAAGAACCCTACCCTAATATTGATTACCGATATACACGGTGATCATTTAAACGTAGAAACCTTAAATGCCCTAAACACTTCTAACGCCACTTTTGTAGTACCACAGGCGGTTGCAGATAAATTACCTAAAGAATATTCAGAAAAATTGGAAATTATGGCAAATGGTACTAATACAGAACTTAACGACATTACCATAGAAGCCATACCCATGTACAACTTAAGAAAAGAGGCTTTAAAATTTCATGAAAAAGGACGCGGTAACGGTTATGTTCTTAATATTGATGGTCAGCGTATTTATTTCTCTGGAGATACCGAAGATATTCCTGAAATGCGTTCTTTAAAAAACATAGATAAAGCTTTTATATGTATGAACCTACCATATACTATGACAGAGGAAAGTGCTGCTGCTGCCGTTTTAGACTTTAAACCTAAACAAGTATATCCTTATCATTACAGAGGCAAGCCAGATGTTAGTGATGTTGCAAAATTTAAGCAATTAGTAGATGCAGGCAACCAAGATATTGAAGTAATACAATTAGATTGGTACCCTAATGAGGAATACTAATTTAAGCTGTTAGCTGTTAGCTGTTAGCTGTTAGCTGTTAGCTGTTAGCTGTTAGCTGTTAGCTGTTAGCTGTTAGCTGTTAGCTGTTAGCTGTTAGCTGTTAGCTGTTAGCTGTTAGCTGTTAGCTGTTAGCTGTTAGCTGAAAATAAAAAAGCCCGCAATTGCGGGCTTTTTTATTTTGATTATTTATTATCTAATCAGTTTCTTGTATTTGATTCGCTTTGGCATAAGATCTCCACCTAGTCTCTTCTTCTTATTCTCTTCGTAATCAGAGAAAGACCCTTCAAAGAAATACACTTGAGAATCACCTTCAAAAGCCAAGATGTGTGTACAAATACGATCCAAGAACCATCTATCATGCGATATTACCACTGCACAACCAGCAAAGTTTTCTAAACCTTCTTCCAATGCACGTAGCGTATTCACATCCAAATCATTGGTAGGCTCATCTAATAGAAGAACGTTGCCTTCTTCTTTTAAGGTCATTGCCAAGTGCAAACGGTTACGTTCACCACCAGATAACATATTCACTTTTTTATTCTGCTCACTACCTGAGAAATTGAATCTGCTTAAGTAAGCACGAGAATTCACTTGCTTACCACCCATCATCACCAATTCTTGCTCATCACTAAAATTCTGCCAAATGGTTTTTTCAGGATCAATATTAGAATGACTTTGATCAACATATGCAATTTTAGCTGTTTCACCAGTTTCAAACTCCCCTTTATCAGGAGTTTCCTCACCCATGATCATTCTAAATATCGTAGTCTTACCGGCACCGTTTGGTCCAATAATACCAACAATACCAGCTTGCGGTAATTTAAAGTTCAAATCTTCATATAGCAACTTATCGTCATAAGCCTTACTTACTCCTTTCGCTTCAATAACATTGGTACCTAAACGTGGTCCGTTAGGAATATAAATTTCAAGTTTTTCATCAAGCTGTTTCTGATCTTGACTCATTAACTTATCATAATTCTTAAGACGTGCTTTTTGTTTGGTTTGCCTGCCTTTTGCACCTTGACGCACCCAATCAAGTTCTCGCTCCAATGTTTTCTGCCTTTTAGAAGCTGTTTTACTTTCTTGAGCCATGCGCTTAGACTTTTGATCCAACCAAGAAGAGTAATTTCCTTTCCAAGGAATACCTTCACCTCTATCCAACTCTAAAATCCAACCGGCAACATTATCCAGAAAATACCTATCGTGTGTTACGGCTATAACCGTTCCTTTGTAAGACGCCAAATGATGCTCTAACCAGTGTACAGATTCTGCATCCAAGTGGTTGGTAGGCTCATCTAACAATAAAATCTCTGGCTCTTGAAGCAGTAATCTACATAAAGCTACCCTTCTTCTTTCACCACCGGACAATACGGCAATTTTCTTATCTGAATCTGGAGTACGTAAAGCATCCATTGCAATTTCTAACTTGGTATCAAGTTCCCAAGCGTTTGCAGCATCAATTTTATCTTGTAACACAGCTTGTTGATCCATCAACTTCTGCATTTTGTCTGCATCTTCATATACTTCAGGAAGACCGAACATATCGTTTATCTTATTGTATTCATCAAGAATAGCAACTGTTTCTGCAACTCCTTCTTTTACAATCTCTAATACGGTCTTGTTTTCATCGAGTTCAGGTTCTTGTTCTAAATACCCAACTTTGTAACCTGGTGAAAAGACAACATCACCTTGAAAGTTCTTATCTACTCCCGCAATTATTTTCAGTAAAGTAGATTTACCAGACCCGTTTAAACCTAAGATTCCGATTTTGGCACCATAGAAAAAACTTAAGTAAATGTTCTTTAAAACTGGGGTGTTAGCGTTTTTATAGGTTTTCGTAACTCCTGACATGGAGAAGATTACCTTTTTATCGTCTGACATAAAATTATAGTGTTTAGTAAAAAATTATCATGCAGTAGAAGATCCTTACTACTGATTAAATTATTAATTATACTCTACCCTTAAGTGCGTTGAACACCCAAGCAATAGCGAAAAAACCAATTCCGACGGATGCAAAACCCCAACCAGCAACTTGATCATAGCGAAAAGCCCCTAATGCAATTAGTGCCAGACCTACAAAAATCATAATAAAAGTAGCCCAAGTGAGCACAGTATTCTTGTTCATTTTCGAGTTGATTAAAATTTAAGCGAACGTCAAATATCGTAAATTTTAAGACATTTGTCCACTATTAGCCCTGCTATTATTCAAACGGAAACTTAATTCCTGTTATTTTTCGTACAGAATCCATAATCTCAATTAGATCCAAAGTATTTTGGTGATTCCATAAACCGCTCTCCTTCTTTCCTGAATTTAAACAATCATGAACTTCCTCAATTTCATGCACATACCCTTTACCCCTCTTTCCTACTTCATAAGAAATTGTTTCCCCATCTTTTTCTAAAGTGTAACCTGTAGACTCATGCCATCTGGGGTGAATAAAAATAGAACCTTCGCTACCGGCAATTTCAGACTTTTTTTCTGAATTAGAATTAAGTCCGCTATACAATAAAGCCTGTGCGTTATCATAATTAAAAATCATACTGCACTGTATCTCCACTCCCGTTTTGTAGAAGTTGGCCGTTGCTTTAATATCTATTGGTTTACCTAACATCAAATAAGCTAAAAATATGGCATAGATACCTATATCCAATAAAGAACCACCTGCAAGATCAGGGTTCAACAATCGACCTTCTTCATCTCTATCAAGTGCATAAAAAGCAAAATCTGAATGTAAATATCCAATGTCGCCAATAGTTCCATTATCTACCAGTTCTTTCACCTTTTTGATAGTAGGATTAAAACGTGACCATAAGGCTTCCATTAAGAAAACATTGTTTTCCTTAGCCACGGTAATCATCTTTTCGACCTCTACTTTGTTTACACCCATTGGCTTTTCACAAAGTACAGCATTACCCGCCTTCATTGCCGCAATACTTAAATCTGCATGTGACGTATGTGGAGTTGCCAAATAAATAATATCAGCCGTACCGCTTTTAAATAGATCTTCATAACTACCAAATGCATTGGGTGCACCATATTCATTTGCAAAATTTTGTGCCTTCGATAAGCTTCTAGATGCAACGGAAACCAATTTACCACCATCTACCAAAGCCAAATCTTTTGAAAAACTATGGGCAATGTTACCTGCCCCAACAATACCCCACTTTATCATACTTTTTGTTTTTGTTGCATGAACACCAAAATTAACTCCTTATCTTTATCGAAAGAAAAAGAAATTATACAGAATGGATTTAAAATTCAATCAAAACGAAGATAGGAATAAGTTATTATTATCAGACCTTAGAAGAAAGCTAAACGAGGTTTATTTAGGTGGGGGAAAAGCCAAAATAGCCAAGCAGCACGACCAGGGTAAAATGACGGCCAGAGAACGTATTGATTATCTTTTAGATCCCAAATCTGAACGAATAGAAGTCGGGGCTTTTGTAGGTGATGGCATGTATGAGGAACATGGTGGTTGCCCTTCTGGCGGAGTTGTTATCAAAATTGGCTATGTTCAGGGAAAGCAATGTATTGTTGTAGCCAATGATGCAACAGTAAAAGCCGGAGCATGGTTTCCGATAACCGCAAAGAAAAATTTAAGAGCCCAAGAAATAGCTATCGAGAACAAACTTCCAATCATTTACCTAGTAGATAGCGCGGGAGTATACTTGCCATTGCAAGATGAAATTTTCCCTGACAAAGAACACTTTGGGCGCATTTTTAGAAATAATGCGATTATGAGCAGTATGGGTATTACCCAAATATCGGCTGTTATGGGTAGTTGTGTTGCCGGTGGTGCTTATCTACCTATTATGAGCGATGAGGCTTTAATAGTTGATAAAACCGCAAGTATATTTTTGGCAGGTAGCTATTTGGTAAAAGCGGCTATTGGAGAAAGTATTGATAATGAAACTCTTGGCGGAGCAACTACGCATTGTGAAATTAGCGGAGTAACGGATTATAAAGCGAAAGACGATGCTGCCGCATTAGACACCATTAAGAATATAATGGATAAAATTGGTGATTTCCCAAAAGCGGGATACAACCGTAAGAAAAGTGTAAAGCCAAAAGAGAATCCGGATGATATTTACGGAATTCTACCGAGCTCAAGAGCCGAGCAGTATGACATGATGGAAATCATTAAACGATTGGTAGACGATTCTGGATTTGAAGAATACAAAGCCGGCTACGGACAAACTATAATAACCGGCTATGCACGTATAGACGGATGGGCAGTTGGTATTGTTGCCAATCAAAGAAAAGTTGTAAAAACCAAAAAAGGTGAAATGCAATTTGGCGGAGTAATCTATTCTGACTCCGCAGATAAATCAACCCGATTTATAGCCAACTGTAACCAAAAGAAAATTCCGTTAGTTTTCCTTCAAGATGTAACCGGTTTTATGGTCGGCAGCAAAAGTGAACATGGCGGTATTATTAAAGATGGCGCTAAAATGGTAAATGCGGTAAGTAACTCCGTCGTTCCAAAATTCACCATCGTCATAGGAAATAGCTACGGAGCAGGAAATTATGCCATGTGCGGTAAAGCTTATGACCCAAGATTAATTGTCGCTTGGCCAAGCGCAGAACTTGCTGTAATGAGTGGAAACTCGGCAGCAAAAGTATTATTACAAATTGAGAAGGCTTCTTTGAAAAAGAAAGGTGAAACCATTACCGAAGAAAAGGAAACTGAGCTATTCGATAAAATCAAGAAACGTTACGACAACCAAGTCTCTCCTTATTACGCAGCTTCCAGATTATGGACAGATGCCATTATAGATCCTAAAGACACCCGTAAATGGATATCAATGGGGATAGAGGCCGCTGATCATGCACCTATTGAAAAGCCTTTTAATATGGGGGTTTTGCAGGTGTAGTGTAGCTCACCCTTTAATAAATGAACAATAACTTAAAGTATTGATTAGGTAAATAAAAGTATTATTCACCTAATCAATATTTTGACAAGATTTTGTTTTTTTATTTAAATGAAGTATAAGACATATTTTAAATAAGATTCTTAAATTTTCTCAACAGACAACACGTATTTAAAATTATAACTGAAATACTAATTACCCTGATGTCCTTTTACTCTTGGTATCAACAAAAGTTCTGTTTGTCTACCATTAACATACCTAAAACCTTCTTCACCATAAAATCCGGCTTCTTCAAGCATGATACGTATATCTCTATTCCATTCTGGTATGTTAACCGTGGTATTTAATTCAATAGCATACACCGTGTTTGGATTTAAACCATAATTTTCACCGTCATCACGCATAACACCGCCCTGAGAATCCCACATACCGATTGTTGTACCTGCAGAATGACCGTAAAGTCCTAGTGGATGCGTATAAATGGAAGGTCTTAGTCCAGCAGATTTTGCTTCTTTTAATGACTTTGCTAGAATATCATTACCAGATCTGCCCTTAACCATATTGTTGGTCAAGAAATCTTGTACCCTATTCCCATCTTTTAATCCGTTCACCAAAAAGTCAGGCGCAGAAGTTTCTTCTGGCTTAAGTACATATGCCAATTCTTGACAGTCTGTATTTAAACGCAAATAAGTAATACCAAAATCGCAATGCACTAAATCTCCCGGTAGAATTACCATATCATCAGGCTTATTTGCAAAAGAATAGAATTCGCTTTTTTTACCCTTTTCACTTCTTTGAACATCTACGGTTGGGTGAAACCAAGTTTCCAACCCTATATCCGTAACTTTTTGTCTCATCCACCACACCACATCCGAGGTTGTTGTAACACCAGGCGTAATTACTTTCTCAGAAAAAGCCTCCGCAATAATGTCATGTGTAATATCTACCAATTGGTTATAAATAACCATTTCTCGCTCAGACCTTGTTTCAATCCAACGAACAGCCAATTGTTCTGCTGAAGTCACCTTAGAAGTGTATTTCTTAGGCAGATTAGCCATAAACTCTTCATAATCTGTCTTTACCAAGCCATCGGCAATATTGTGATCTGTAGAATAATTAAGTCCGATTTTCTTCGGATTTCTTTCGGAAATCAACTGCATTAATCGTGCCCACTGATTTGGTTCTTTCTCCTTATCCCACGCAGAAACAATATTCTTACCAACGTTGTAACGGGCTACAGCCAGCTTCTCTATAGTATTCTTTGCCTTATCTCTATAAAACAAAAGTATAGTTCTTCTACGGGCATTTAACCACGTAGCCGGAAGCATTGTCTTAATTACGGGATCTTCATTATATTCTCTTGAGATAACCACCCACATATCTAAGTCTGCGGCATCCATAAGTTCGGGCAGCAAATTATTGAAACGGTCGTCTAATATTTCATCTATAACCTGAGCTCTTTCTTTTTCAGTTAGAATTTGCTGAGCGTTTAATACATAACCTTGTGCAAAAAATAATAAGATAATTAATTGTTTGATCATTAGATAGTGGATTTTCTAATGATGAAAATAGTAGAATTATTTAAGGCTTCAAAATTTGTTCGAGAGTTTTAGAACGTTGTACTTTACCGTTTTCAGTTCTTTGAAATTCTTTTGCAACCAAAATATTCTTTGGCTTTTCGAACTTCTTAATATCTTGAATAGTATCAATTACTTTTTGAATCTCAGTTTTAGATGCATCCTCTACTACCAATACCACTTTTTGACCTAACTCTTCGTCTTCAACACCTATAATAAAAAAAGGAACATTTATATATTTGGAAAGTAATTTCTCTATATGTTCTGGATGTAATTTAACTCCCCCAGAATTAATTACATTATCAAATCTGCCTAGCCATTTAAATTCTGTCGTAGAAACCAATTCAATAACATCATTAGTTACTACAGGTTCGTCAGCAATCTTTGGAGCATTAATTACCAAACAGTTTCGGTCGTCTTTAGTTATTACAACATCTGGCAAGACAGAAAAAGGCATATCATCACTTACGATATTATTCAAAGGCTTAACTGCAATATGCGTTATAGTTTCTGTCATACCATAAGTCTCATAACTAGCATTTGAAATCTCTTTTATTTCCTTTCTTAAAGAAGTAGAAATAGGAGCGCCACCAACAAATAATTTATGCAATAGGGAAAGCTTAGTTAACGAATTAGCAACTTGTAAGGGTACCATAGCGCCAAAATCAAAAGACCTGTTTATACCTTCTAACGGATTTGAAGTAGGTGGAACGAAATGAATATCTAACCCTAACACCATAGCTCTAACTAACATCATTTTACCTGCAATATAAGTAGCAGGCAAGCACAACAATGCAGAAGAACCAGGAGATAAATTAAAATAGCTACCTGTTGCCAAGGCACTATTCTCCATATGACTCTTTTTTAAGACGATTGTTTTTGGAGTACCGGTAGAACCAGATGTATTTACCGAAATGGTAGGTGAATTATCTATCCAATCTAAAAGAAATTCTCCTATAAGCTTTTCAAATTCTTCTCCTTCTTTAATTAGACTATAACTTACTTCTGTTAAATCGGCAAAAGAAATAGACCTTCCATTAATGGAAAAACTTGGGTGCACTACAGCTTTATACATTGTACTAATTATCTAATTTTAAAAATTCTTCTTTAGATAACACCTTTCCAGCCAATTTTTCTTTCCAGTTAGTCCAAACATATTTTTTTGAAAAGATGATTAATAAAATAGGGAATACTATAAATACCGGCACCAAGACATCCCAACCTAAAATTGGGTCAGAAACATCCCTATAGAATGAATCAGTTTGAAAAGCAGTCCAGTCAGCAGTCAACAATAACGCTCCAATTAAATTATTAGCGGCATGAAAACCCAAAGCAAGTTCTAAACCTTCATCCATGAGTGTTATAATACCAAGAAAAAAACCAGTACCTATATAGTATATCATTATACCGTAACCCAGTTTCTCTACTTCAGGATTTCCCAAATGCATTAATCCAAATAATACAGAAGTGACAACTAAAGGTACCCATTTATTTTTGGCAGCAATACCCAATCCTTGCATCATATAACCTCTAAACAAATACTCCTCAAAGCTAGTTTGTAAAGGAATTAGGATTATCCCAATTAAAGCCAAACTTAAAAATGGCATCAGCTTAAAATTAAACAGGTAATCTTCAGGAGATAAATAAATACCTATAAAAGTTAAAATTATTGTTATCAATCCCCATACACCAAAGGCAAAAAAAACTCTTTTCCAATCTATTTTTTTTCTTGATGTCGTTAAACTAGTAATGCTCTGAGAGTGTACTAATTTCGTCCATCCCAGTACCACAAATAAACCCACAGCAAGTGGTACAAGTAAAATAATCAATACCAAATTAGAGCCTAAACTTGCTATCATTTGCTCCATACTATCCTCTACACTAACTGGAGATAATACGATTGCTATGTAGTTCATTATCATAAACCCAATAAAACAACCGGGAATAATTAAGTACTTCCATAATCCAATATCACCTTTATACCCCTGTTCTATATACATAAGCTTTCAATTAAATTTGTATTCCATTTTTTAGAGCTGTTATAAAACAAACCTCCATTATCAACCTCTAACGGACTCTCAATATTATTTGTGAATAGAGAACCGGTACCTAACCCTTGTGGCATTTTATTATTTAAAGTTGCCGTCCACTGGGCAATAGCATTTAAGCCAATATTACTCTCTAAGGCACTCGTTACCCACCACCCTATGTTATTCTCCTTCGCAATAGAAATCCATTCACCGCTTCCTGCAAAACCACCAACCAAACTTGGTTTCAAAATTATATATTGTGGTTGTATAGTTTGTAGCAACTCACCCTTCTTTGTTACATCGACCACGCCAATTAATTCTTCATCTAAAGCAATTGGCAAAGGTGTATTACTACAAAGCCTTTTCATTTCTTCAGTTTGCCCTTGTTTAATGGGTTGTTCTATAGAGTGTAAATCAAGTTTAGATAAAATATCTAGTTTAAATAAGGCCTCTTGTGGTGTAAATGCCCCGTTTGCATCAACCCTTAGTTCAATATCTTCTTTTGAATAGCGCTCTCTAATAGATTTCAGCAGGGCTATTTCAGTATCAAAATCAATTGCACCAATTTTCATCTTTATACAAGAAAAGCCATCCTTTAGTTTTTCTTCTATTTGTCTATGCATAAATACCCTATCCCCCATCCAAACCAATCCGTTTATAGCTATTGGCTTTTGATGACTTACAAAAGAAGAATCAAAGAGATGAAATGGATTTTTTGAGCGTAGCGACATAAAAGCCTGCTCTATCCCGAATTGAATACTTGGAAAATCTTGTAACTGCATTAACAGTTCAGTTTCTCCCAAATTGATGTTATGTGCTACCCAAGTACATTTTTCTTCATATTCAGGAACGTCATCAAAACTAAGACCTCTAAAAAGTCCGCATTCACCAATACCCCATTTTCCTTCTTCTTCTAAAAAAAGAAACCAAGTTTCTTTGGTTCTTAGAATTCCCCTAGAAGTTCCGCTCGGGTTTTTAAAATCTAAAAGATACTTTTTAAATGTTGCCTTCATATTATCCTTCAAATTTAACTATATTTTGAGTTTAAATAAGACGGAATGGACAGCATGAGCAATAAGGTATTTTGGATTACAGGGGCATCTTCAGGAATTGGGGAAGCATTAGCATACAAATTAAATGAACTTGGCGCTAAACTTATACTTTCTGCAAGAAGGGAGGCTGTGCTTATAGAAGTGAAAAATAGATGCGAGTTTTCTGATCATGCGGCTATTCTGCCTTTAGATTTAACCGAATTTGATTCTCTAGAAAACATCACCGCAAAGGCTTTTAATATTTATGGAAATATAGATGTTTTAATCAACAATGGCGGATTAAGCCAGCGTTCACTAATTATTGACACCAAATTTGAAGTCTACCAACAAATGATAGATGTTAATTATCTGGGTACTATAAAACTAACAAAGCATGTACTACCTAGTTTTATAGCACAAAAAAGCGGTCATTTCGTAACTATTACTAGCTTAATGGGTAAATTCTCATCACCCTATCGTTCCGGTTATTGTGGAGCTAAACATGCGTTACATGGCTTCTTTGATGCTTTACGAATGGAGCATGAAAAAGACAATATAAATGTTTCTATTATTTGCCCAGGGTTCATACAAACAAACGTTGCAAAAAATGCTTTGACCGGTGATGGCTCTGCTTTACAAAAAGAAGATAGCGCCACGGAAAACGGTATGCCTGTTAACGAATGTGCACAAGAAATTATCTCTGCAATTAAAAAGAAAAGATTTGAAACCTACATTGGTGGAAAAGAGAAATTCGGAATTTACCTTAAGAGATTCTTTCCTAGACTTTTACATAAAGTAGTCATGAAAAGTAAAGTTCGTTAAGCCTATTTAAAGTTAAACCAAAAACGTACACCTTCTTGGGTTTTATCGGTATTCAATGAAGTCTGAAGCTGATTTGCCAATCTGCTCATTAAACGAATACCCATAGAAGAACTTGCTCTTTCATCTGAATCTTCTGGTAAACCTATACCATTATCAGTATACTCAAAGAAGCCTTCTTGACCTGTAATTTTGCGTAAATGAATATATATTTTTCCATCGCTATCATCATTTGGAAAAGCATATTTGAATGAATTGGAAACCAATTCGTTTAATATGAGTCCGAATGGAATAGCCCTGTCAATATCTAATTCTACACCTTCGGCATCGATAGTAATATTAATATTATGACCGCCTTTTTTGTATACAGATTGAATGCTATTAATCAAGCTTTCAATATAACCTTGCATCTCAATGACAGATAAATCGTCATTTTGATATAATTTTTGGTGTATTAATGCCATGGCTTTCACCCTACTCTTACCTTCTTCTAATGCAGCAATAGCAGCTTTACTTCTAGTATTTTTAGTCTGCAGACTTAACAAACTAGATACCATTTGCAGGTTGTTTTTAACCCTATGGTGAATTTCTTTCAATAAAGAATCTTTCTCAACTAATGAGTTTTCAATAATGAATTTTTGCTCTGCGATTAAACGTTGGTTTTTAATACTCTTTAAATAGGCATAAACCAGACCGGCAAAACCAATAAGTGTAAAAATCAAGGATACGAATACCAAACTAATTTTATCATCCCTAGCTTTAATATCTTTTCTAGATTCTTCTAATTCAGCTTTTTGCTGATCTACCATTTTTCTAGAATTCTCTAAATCTTGTGCAACAACTGAAGTTAACTGTTGGTTTTTTATATTCGATTCTAATGCATCTATGGAGTCTCTAATTCTAATATTTTTCTTTAAATAGACCGTAGAGTTCTTAAAATCACCGGTTTTATAAAAATAATCGGCATAAATTCGATTACGCTTTAAAATATTATTGGTTTTTTTAGGATTTAGGTCATCACTTAAATAATCGGTTGCTTTGGCGTAGTCATCTAATTTTAAATAGCATTCTGATAAAGCAAGCGTATTCTCTATAATATCTGAAGAAAATTTACTTTTATTATATTTTTTAATGATATCCCTACTTTCTTCTAAAAACGGAATTGCCTTTTCATACTCTTCTAACTGCACATGGCTTTTACCTATATTACCTATAATCAAGCCATTTAAAATTCTACCATTTGTAATTTCCTTATCCGAACGCTCATTGGTAACATCACTAAGAAAAACCTTAATAAGTCCTTCTGCTTTTTTATAATAGCTTAATGCAGTAGCTGTTGACTTATCTAATCTTAGATAATCACCTATAGTATTGTTATAAATTGCCTGACCATAATAATCATCATCTTTAAGTACTTTCTTTTCTTCGGTCATATAATCACGCATAGCCTTTCTATACTGACCTAAACTTGCATAAATATCATAAAAGGCAACATTTTCAGTAAAACCTAGTTCGCGCTTTACTCGTCTAACCTCTATTTGCTTGTCATATAATTCAAGCATTTTATAATTACTATCCAAAATACCAAGAACAGCCTTTTTAGACTCTGCATCTAACTTTGATAAATCATCGAATAAAGGTCTTGCTATTGCCAAACTTTTCTGGTAGTTACCCAAATCATAATAAATTTGAGACTCGATGAGTTGATAATTACGAATGGAAGCTGAATCTTTAGTTTTTTCAGAACTATTTAAATACACTTTGACCGTATCTAACCAATCATATGGAGAATTCTGATTGTAACGATTAGGTGTGTTAAAAAAGAAGAAAGAACGCAATTCACCGTTCTCTAAATCTTGAAATTGCTTGTAGTAATCCTCATTTTGAGTTTCAACATTGTCTTGTGCAAAAACAAAGCATGTAAATACACCTAAAAACAAAGTGCAAATTAATCTCAAAATAATCTGTTTTTTCATATCTCCATAATAGTAAAATCAAACTTTTGAATTGAAGTCAATTTTACAATTTTTGTTGTGAGCCACCATTAAATGATTATCAAATAACCTAAAGCCCAAAAAGCGTGTTCTACGTACTTTTCATTTATTCATTAAAAATTGAAGGATATTGAGGTCTAAAAAATAAACGTTACATAAAACCTACAATTCTTAATATTTCAAAATTAAAAATAAGACATAGCTATATAGATTAAATGTTGTGTAACCCCATAAAATTGTTGTGAAACCTAATCACCTTTACAAATAACGTATTTCAACGATAAAAATAAACACTTTATCGATAAAAAATTACATTTCATCTATGGCGAAATCAAAAAAAAACACCCTAAAAGAGTGTTTTTATTATAATTTAATATGGTTTTAAGAATTCATAGCCGAGATGATAAATTCTTTAAAATCTTTAGATATAGGAATTAAAGTATTATTGATCATAATATCTTTAGAATTAATAGCATCTATATGATCAACATTTACGATGTACGACTTGTGAGCCCTATAAAATTTATTTTGAGGTAATTTTTCTAAATAGTCTTTTAATGGAGAACGTACTAAAAACTTTTTATCTACCGTATTCACTTCTAAATACACGTTATCAGCTTTTATAAATTGAATATCTCCAAATTGTATTCTATAATATAGGTGCTGTTTTTTAACGAAAATAGAGTCTTTTAAAATTGAATTAGACATTGCAACATCTTCATTGCTGGTTGCATTTGCCGCGCCATTATTGGCAACAGTTTGTTTTCCATAAATGAAGTTAGATAATGCAATTTCTATAGATGTATATAAATCTTGTTGCTCAAATGGTTTAACCAAGTAACCATTTGGCTTTACTGTTTTAGCATTTTCAACTGTTGCACGGTCAGAATTAGAGGTTACGAAAATAAAAGGAATATCATAATTCTCTCTTATGTGCTTACCCAAGTCAATACCAGTTTTATCTGAAGCTAATATGATATCGATCAATACTAAATCTACCTGCTGCGTTTTTAGAACTTCAACAGCCTGTTCGTAAACAATTACGTTATCGACTATTTCATATCCTATCTCCTCTAACATAGATTGCATATCATCGGCGATGATAACATTATCCTCAACAATTAGAATTTTTATGGGTTGTTCCAAGGTTTAAATTGGTTTGTGGGTTATACTCAAAATTACAAAAAATAAAAATAACTAATAAAAAACAACAGGGCGATGAAAAAGGTACTTAAAGCTAATTTTTTAAGCTCTGGATCAAGTTCTGCCTCGTTATTTGTAACTACCACTTTTCTTAAATGTATAAATACAAAAAGGTAGCCAGTAAGACTTACATAACGTAAATGTGAGCCATTTGTTGTAAGAAGAAAACAAAACAGGCACAAAAAAGATATAATCAATAGTGTATAATGGTACCTTTTAGCTTTAGACAAACCCATTTTAACGACCAAGGTATTCTTACCTACGGCAGCATCTGATTTAATGTCTCTCATATTATTCAGATTAAGTACTCCTACACTTAAAAGCCCTATTGAAATAGCCGGTAAAAAGGTCATAAAAGAAATAGCTTTTAGGTACAAAAACATAGAACCTAGAACACTGACCAAACCAAAAAAAATAAAAACAAAAACATCGCCAAGCCCGTTATAACCATAAGCCGACTTACCAACGGTATATTTGATTGCAGCCCAAATCGCGAATCCTCCCAATATTAAAAATACTAGGGGATATAGCATATTTTCTAAACCAAATGAGGTTACAATTAAAGCTACAATGAGAATTACATTTACTATAATACTAATATAGATACCAGATTTTAATTGTGATGCTGTTAAAAGACCACTTTGTAGAGCGCGTTTTGGTCCAAGCCTATCGTCACCATCGGTACCTTTTACCCCATCGCCATAATCATTGGCAAAATTGGAAGTTACTTGTAGCCCAATTGTGGTCAAAATCGCTAAAATAAAAATAGTGGAATTCGTTATTCCGTGATATGCTGCCAGAGCAGTACCTACAAGTATACCTGAAATGGATAATGGAAGTGTTCTTAGTCTTGCTGCATTGAGCCAAGCTTTAACTATTGCCACTAATACGGATCTTCTATTTGAACTCTTTTACCGTCTTGATATGAAGCTACAAAAGCATCTCCAAAACCAATATTTACCAATTGCTTTCTAAAAGATTGCGCTTCTTCTAAAGTTTCAAAATTACCAAGAGAATAAGAGTAAAATGGATTGGTTTTAACGAAGAGCGTATTGGTCAAAGCTTCTGAAGCTAAAGTAACATTATTATCTACGAAAGATTTTACCTGAACAGAATATATCTTTTCTTTCTGTAAAAATTCTTTTGCTAAATAAAATTCCTTTACTAAGCTTAATTCTTCGTTTTGCTCTTTTAAATTCTCTAAACGGGTTCTAATGGCATCTACACTATCTATTGAAGTCAATACCAAATCGTTAGAAGTATTTCTACCGAAACCACCTGAACTAGAAATACCTGCTGTATAAGAGGTAAATGCTAATCCACCGATAATAAAAAAAGCAGTTATACCCGCAAAAATATTACGTTGGATCTTACTCTTCTTTAGTTCTTTGTTTTTAAACTTTATTTGATCTAATAAACGCTCGTTAATAATCTGAGCTTTATCGACATCTTTATGTAATTCTAGTAAATCACTCTCTTCTATAAAAGGCATATATACAGGGGTAATTTTTAAGCTTAAAACTTAAATGTAAGCTAAAAATTGTTAATAATTTTTTATTTACAACAAAAATAAAATTAATTGTAAGGTATTACAAAAAACTAGACGTTTATTTAAGATATTCTGTTGAAAATCAATTATCAAAGATTTTTCCTACAATTGTGACTTAATCATCTGAAAGTGAAATACCATCAGATTCAATCTTAATTTTTCGTTCTCTATACAAGGTACCCAGACCCTTTTTAAATGTCTTTTTACTCATTTGAAAAACATCCCTAATTTCTTCTGGTGCAGATTTATCATGTAAACCTAGAAAACCACCGCTTTCAACAAGAACTTCATATATCTTTTTTGCAGCGGGTTCCAACACTTTTGCTCCTAGCGGCTGTAGTGAAATATCTAATTTATTATCCTTTCTAATGGTTTTGATGCAACCAGGTATTACATCGCCTATATTTATTGGCTTAAATACTTCGTTAAAATAGACTAGACCTTTATGCTTTTCATTAACAATTACCTCCCAACCTAAATCGGTTTGTCTGGTAACGACCAAATCTACCATTTCCCATTCTTTAAGGTCAATTGTATCATTACTTAAAAATTTATCTAGCTTATTAGATGCTACCAATCTACCAGAACGTTCATCTAAATAACAATGAACTACATACCACTGCCCTTCTTTCATTTTTACGCGTTGCTCACGAAAAGGTACTAAAAGATGCTTTTCAAGACCCCATTGCATAAACGCACCAAATTCATTAACCTCAGCTACTTGTAGCAATCTAAACTCGCCCAGCATAATATCTGGCTCCAAGGTAGTTGCAACAGGTCTTTCATCATAATCCAAATAGCAGAAAACCTTAATTTTCTCACCTATCTCATATGCCTTAGGCACATATTTATTTGGCAACAATACATCATTTCCTTCTTCATCTCCCAAAAAAAGACCTACACTGGTGTCTCTTAAAATCTCAAGGTTGTTTATACGTCCTAATTCTATCATGCTGCAAAATTACATTTTAAATATTTAAAAACTTAGCCTAAAAAAAAAGACCGTTACCAAAAAGGCAACGGTCTTTAATTTATTTATCATCTGACTATTTATCGTAAACAGATTCTTTTTTGAAATGTTGACAAAGCTTGTAATAAATAACCGCTCTATGCTTATTTCTGTTAGATGAACCATACTTGTCCATAACAGATGCAAGTGCCTCGTCTAATTCAGCATTGTCAGGAAGACCTAACTTCTTGATCAAGTAATTGTTCTTTACAGTATCCAATTCTTTTTGATCACTACCTGATACTTTCGAAGCATCAATGTTGTAAATAGATGGCCCAAGACCAACAGTTACCTTTTTAAGCAAGTCCATATCTGCATTTTCACCAAACTTATCTTTGATATCTGCAGCATACTTTTCGATTAAATCGTCTCTTTTACTCATGTTAAATGTGTTATAATTAATGGTTAATACTCCACTAAGATATGAAACGAAAATAATCAATCAAAATTTTATCGTTTATTATTGTAGGTGTAGTAATTTCCAGTAATTGCGGACAACTGGACACTTTGAAAAAGTTACTCAATTCATCATGTAGTTCTGTAGATGATTCTGCTGATCTATAATCAAAGCCGTACATAGCACAAAGGTGTTCGGCAGTTAAAGTATGTCTTGTCTCAAAATAAGTTTCAAAAACATCTGAATTCTCTTTTCCTGGAAGTATTCTAAAAATTCCCCCTCCATTATTATTAATGACAATAATTCTAAAATCAGGCTTTAAATAGCTATTCCACAACGCATTACTATCATAAAAGAAACTTAGATCACCTGAAATAAATAGTGTAGGTGTACTACTTACCATAGATGCACCTATTGCTGTAGAAGTACTACCATCAATACCACTTGTACCTCTATTACAAAATACTTTTAAGGTAGGATTTAAATGAAACAACTGCGTATATCTAATGGTAGAACTGTTAGCTAATTGTAACATATAATCATTAGGTATAGCTGCCAAAATATGTTCAAAAGCCAAGAAGTCCGAAAACGGAATTTCTTTTAAATAAGCCTCTCTTTTTTGTTCATAGCGCTGTTTTACCAAATTCCAATGAGAAAAATAATCACTTTTTATAGTCGAATCAACCGAATACATTTCATTAAAAAAATCATGTACAGGAACTTTAATGTGCTCTTCTAAACAAAAGAAAGTATCGTTTGCGAATTGACCATCAACATGCCAATGGTGTTCTGGTGAATGATCTCTTAAAAATGCCTTTACTTTTTTTGAAACTATGAGGCCGCCAAAAGTTATTAGTACTTCTGGTTTTAGTTTTTCAAATTCCAATTCTCTGTCGGCATGCATTTCAATGGGAGCGACTAAAGAATCAATACTATTAAAAAAATTATGATTATGAATGTTAGATGTTGTTTCCGTTAGTACTAAAACACTGGGATCATTAGCTAATTTTTCTAGCAACGTATCTGAAATAATATTTGGAGTATTTACCCCAACTAAAATCATTTTACGAGAAGCGGAGTTCCAAATACTTTTGTGCTGATCTAAATTAACAATATTATCTACTGCAGCAGGTAGAGCACTAATCTGCGGAGCTATTGTAGGCTCTGAGAGTGTATCATACAAGGGCTCTTCAAAAGGGGCATTTATATGAACGGGACTATTCTTGGTCAATGCAATTTCTAAAGCGAGATTTAATTCGCCGTCATTATAATTTTGAACTTCCTGTTGAACCTGGTTTATGTCCCTATCGCAAATCCACTCTGGCTTATACTGTAAAACCTTTGATGTAGCATGACTGACATCTTGCTTTAAATTGGCTGAATATCTAATATGATTTTCAAATACATGTTGCTGATTGATGGTTTGCCCATCCCCTATTCCTAATTTATAAACCGGTCTATCGGCAGAAATAATCAATAGCGGAATATTACTAAAATACGCCTCTGCAACTGCAGGATAATAATTTAGTAATGCACTGCCCGATGTACATAAAATTACAACAGGCTCTTGTAATTGTTGTGCCATACCTAATGCAAAAAAAGCGGCACAACGCTCATCTACTATACTATAACAAGTAAAAAAAGGATTCTCTGCAAAGGCTATTGTCAGTGGTGCATTTCTTGACCCTGGCGATATTACGATATTAGAAATATTCTTTGCCTGGCAATGTTGAACAATAGATTGTGCGGTAGGTATAGCGGAATATTTCATGTAGTTCAAAAATACGACCAAAGCAGGTCATTACCCAAAACTTAAGTATCTATTTACCATCTAGAACCCTAAACATGGTATTACTTTTCAAAGCCGTTTCTTCCCATTCTTTTTCAGGTATAGAATCACTAGTAATACCGCCACCTACATAAATCTCAACTTTCTCTTTGAACAATTGCATGCAGCGTAGATTTACAAAAAGCTCTGAGGTTTTCATAACACTTCTATAAGCACTATTCTCTTGGTTACGACGGTTGCTATTTCTTGGCAGTTCTGTTTTTGTATTCAGCTCACCTAAAAATCCGGTGTAAAAATTTCGTTCATACAATTCGTTTTCTAAAATAAAATTCTTTGCATTTTCTAACGGACTACCGCATACTGCCGGTGTTGGGTGTAGTGCTTTTAATATATCACCAAATTTATTCGGTGCAAAGGCGCCTTTAATTTCAGTACGAAGATGCCAAAGCTGGCCTGCCTTAACAGACTCTCGTTCAGAACTATTTAGAGAAATAACCTTATCTTTTAAAGTATCCAAAATATAATCGGTTACCAATTGCTGTTCATCCAATTCTTTCTCTGCCCACATTGGTTCATTAGCACCTATTGCATTTTGTGTACCTGCCAAAGACATTGTAGTAAACTGAGTACCATTACTTTTTATCAAGATTTCTGGGGTAGCACCCATCCAAATTCCAATTTTTGGGTGGTACCAAAAGTAGCAGAATGCTTTTTTATATACTTGAAGAATTCGCTGATACACTTCAAAGTAATTGTCTTTGACATCAACTTCTATTTTCCTAGACAGAACAACTTTATTGAAATCACCTTTACCAATTCTCTCAATGGCTTTAGATATTAAAATAAGATATCTTTCCTTTTCTGTAGCTTCGCTTTCCGGTATGTTTTTCTCACTGACCTGAAATTCGTCATTTAAATTTAACGGAACCTTATCTACGGCATCCATTTTCATTAAAATAGCATCTGAATTCAAATCGAACGGAGCAAAAACGAATCCTGTTTCCGTGAAATCCATAACCTTATGAACGTCATCGTTATTTTGAAAAACGCCGACCAATTCAATATCATTAGGTTTGCTATATAACACAAACGGCAACTGCTCTTTCAAGCAATTTTCAGCTCTATGAAAAAGTTCTTGCATCATACTACTTTCTAGGTAAAGCGATAGTAGTTAATTTACAAAGAGAGACCAGTTGATCATCTTCGTTGGTCACCCTAATCTCCCATAATTGGGTAGTTCTACCTTTGTGTAAGATGGTTGCTCTGGCATAAACGAATCCTTCTTTTACACTTTTAACGTGATTTGCAGAAATCTCCAAACCTCTAACAAAAAATTTGTTACCATCTAAAAAAACATAAGATGCCGCACTACCAACACTCTCTGCCAATGCAGCGGTTGCCCCACCATGTAAAACTCCGTCTGGCTGATGGACTTTTGGAGTAACAGGCATTTTAGCCAACAAAAAATCTTCCCCTACATCTATGTATTCGATTTCTAAAGTCTGCATTAAGGTATCTTTAGAAGATTCGTTACAAATCTTTAGAATTTTCTCTTTGTAGTCGTTCATCCTTTTTTTTGTAAAATTAAGCATTACATTACCAACAGAAAAGTATAACAGTAATGATAGATTCATGGAGAACCAGATAAAAAATGTTACTTATAAAACTACGAATACGTATGAAACTTTAAATGAATTAAATAGCGATACAAAACAAGTTTGGATTGTTTTTCATGGCATAGGATTCTTAAGTAGATTCTTCTTAAAGTATTTCAACGAACTGCCTAAGAAAGAAAATTATATTATAGCACCACAAGCACCTTCTAAATACTATTTAAAGAATGAATACAAGCATGTAGGAGCAAGTTGGTTAACAAAAGAAAATACGGCACAAGAAACCAAGAATCTCTATAATTATTTAGATGCCGTATTAGAGAATGAAAAGCTTCCGTCTGATTGTAATATTTTTTTCTTCGGATTTTCACAAGGTATTTCTATAGCACTGCGTTATCTGGCGTATTCCGAATTAAGTTGTTCCAAATTGATTCTATACGCAGGCGGAATTCCCAAGGAATTAAGAACAGCTAATTTCAACCACTTGAAAAGTGACACCGAAATTATTTCAGTTTTCGGAAGCCAAGATGAGTACCTTACACCAAATAGATTAGCAGAAGAGAATAACAAACTTAAAACACTTTTTGGGGACCGTATTAAAAACATCACTTTTGATGGCGGACACGAGGTTAAGAAAGAGATTATAAATCAATTGGCAAAATGAACTATACACCAACCTTAGAAAACGAACGGGTTATATTGAGTCCGTTAACCTTAGAAAA
The DNA here is from genome assembly GCF_044597005.1 of Maribacter sp. R86514. Lineage (NCBI taxonomy): Bacteria > Pseudomonadati > Bacteroidota > Flavobacteriia > Flavobacteriales > Flavobacteriaceae > Maribacter > Maribacter sp. R86514. Next base: position 1,498,811 of record NZ_CP138999.1, read on the forward strand.
TTACGAAAAGCTGATTCCTATTGCTTCACAGAAAAAATTGGTTCAATACTCCCCTTCTGATATTGAAACACCAAGCAGATTAAAAAATTATGTAGAAACGGCATTGCAGCAATTAGCAGTAGGCTCAAGCATACCGTTTATCATTTATGATAGAGAACATAATACTTTTGCAGGTTCTACCCGCTTTATGCATATCAACAGTAAAAATAAAGTACTACACATTGGTTCTACTTGGATAGGACGTGAATTTCAGGGTACTGGTTTAAATACTGAAATGAAAAAGCTGATGCTAGCATATGCTTTTACTACCTTGGATTTTGAAAAAATTGAATTCCGTGTAGATGAAAGAAATACGGCATCAAGAAAAGCAGTAGAAAAACTAGGATGCACCTTAGAAGGCATACTTAGAAAAGACGTGTACCTATTAGATGGTTTTAAAAGAAATACATGCTGTTATGGCCTTCTGCAAGAAGAATGGTTAAGTACCAATAAATAAGCTTTATTCTTCAACAATTTTCGTATCTGCTGGATAATAAGTGATTTTTCTAGTTGTATATGTATTATCTGGCGTTACAATTTGCTTGATCCAGTTGCCTTCTTCAGAATTATCATATTGATAGATGTATTCTTTCTTTATAATACCGGCACCTCTTTTAGCTGTTCCAGCAATCAACATACCTTTTTCGTCGTATTCATAGGTCGTACGGGTAGTTGGCTCAAATTTTTTCAATTCAGAATTGTATTCAAACTCTTGTTGCGCCATTAGTTTATCATCCATACTAAACACTTCTTCAAAAGCACTACTCTCTTCACCATTTAAATACTCTTTGGTCAAAACTACTCGTTGAACTGGTTTATTCGTTGGTTTCAAGGTTGATGTACGAATAGATTTTAGAGGAACATCATTTAATAAGTAAGTAACGGTATTTTCTCCTTTGAACTTCTTATGCTCTACTTGAGTAATATCTGTACCATCATTGTTGGTTCTCTCAATACTGGCTAAATCTCCAAACTCATCATACCCATATATATACTGATCTAAAAACTGCTTATCGTAAGAAAATATACGCTCCTGAATACTTAAATTATCAGTAGAATCAATTTCATAAAAATGGGCTATAGACGTGCTTGGGTCAAAAGTATTGTTCCTATAAGATTCCGCTCTTTTCTCTAAAAGTTCTCCTTTACTATACTTATAATAAACAACATCATAATCTGCTTCATTATACCTAGTAACAGATTTGGTCAGTAAGCCGTTCTTATTAAAGTCGTATTCTTCTTTACCGTAATCGGTACTTACCAAACATACTTTTACATCACCTTTTAAATCAAAATCTTCTATTGTAAAGATTTGAATTTCTTGACCTTTGACAATAGTGAAAGCTGCCATAAAAACCGATAAAAACAGAAAGTGTCGTTTCTTAACCATACTACAAAATTACTTTATTAATAATAGGCATAAAAGAATATCCTATAAAAGTAAAAAGGGACGGTAAATACCATCCCTTTTTTTATAACAACTTAAAGTTATATTATTTAACCTCTTCGAAGTCCACGTCTTCAACATTATCAGCATCAGAAGCACCACCGTCAGCAGTTGGTTCTCCTTGTGGAGCACCACCTTGTGCGTCAGCTTGCGCTTTGTACATTTCTTCAGATGCAACTTTCCAAGCTTCATTGATTTTATCTAAAGCTGGTGTAATTACTGCGATATCTTTAGTTTCGTAAGCCGCTTTCAATTCTGTCAAAGCTTCTTCAATTGGCTTTTTCTTATCGTCAGATAATTTATCGCCAAACTCTTCTAATTGCTTCTCGGTCTGGAAAATCATACCATCAGCTTCATTCAACTTATCGGCAGTTTCTTTCGCTTTTTTATCAGATTCAGCATTTGCCTCAGCCTCTGCTTTCATCTTTTGAATTTCCTCTTCGGTTAAACCAGAAGAAGCTTCAATACGAATATCCTGAGTTTTGTTCGTAGCCTTATCTGTTGCAGATACTTTAATAATACCGTTAGCATCGATATCGAAAGTTACTTCAATTTGCGGAGTACCTCTCTTTGCTGGTGGAATACCATCTAAATGGAATCTACCGATTGTTTTGTTATCGTTTGCCATTGGTCTCTCTCCTTGCAATACGTGAATTTCAACCGATGGTTGGTTATCAGCAGCAGTAGAGAATACCTGAGACTTTTTCGTTGGTATTGTTGTGTTAGCCTCTATTAATTTAGTCATTACACTACCCATAGTTTCAATACCTAATGAAAGCGGAGTAACATCTAATAACAATACATCTTTAACATCACCGGTTAAAACACCACCTTGAATAGCTGCACCAATTGCAACAACCTCATCTGGGTTTACACCTTTAGAAGGCTTCTTACCAAAAAACTTCTCAACAGCTTCTTGTACTGCAGGTATTCTAGTAGAACCACCAACTAAGATAATCTCATCGATATCGCTCTTAGAAAGTCCTGCTGATTTCATAGCAGTCTCACATGGCTCTATAGTTCTTTTTACCAAATCAGCGATTAATTGCTCAAACTTAGATCTTGTCAAAGTTCTCACTAAGTGCTTTGGTCCTGAAGCTGTAGCTGTAACGTATGGTAAATTGATTTCTGTTTGTGCAGAAGATGATAATTCAATCTTAGCTTTCTCAGCTGCCTCACGTAAACGCTGTAAAGCCATAGCATCTTTTCTAAGGTCCATATCTTCTTCAGACTTGAACTCTTCAGCTAACCAATCGATAATTTTTTGATCCACATCATCACCACCTAAGTGCGTATCACCATCAGTAGCCAATACTTCAAAAACACCGTCACCTAACTCTAAGATAGATACATCATGTGTACCACCACCAAAGTCAAAAACAACTATTTTCTGATCCGTATCTTTTTTGTCCATACCGTATGCTAAAGAAGCAGACGTTGGTTCGTTAATAATACGCTCTACAGTTAAACCTGCAATTTCACCAGCTTCTTTAGTAGCTTGTCTTTGCGCATCGTTAAAATATGCCGGTACGGTAATTACTGCACGAGAAACTTCTTGACCTAAATAATCTTCAGCAGTTTTCTTCATTTTCTGAAGAATCATAGCTGATAATTCTTGTGGAGAATATAAACGACCATCAATATCTACTCTTGGTGTATCGTTATCTCCCTTTACTACTTTATAAGGTACTCTTTCAGCTTCTTTACTAGATTCTGAATATTTATTACCCATGAACCTTTTAATAGAATAAATGGTTTTATGAGGATTTGTTACCGCTTGTCTTTTTGCTGGATCACCAACTTTAATTTCACCTCCATCAACAAAAGCGATGACAGATGGTGTAGTTCTTTTTCCTTCTGCATTTGGAATTACTACTGGCTCATTACCTTCCATTACGGAAACACAGGAGTTGGTAGTACCCAAATCTATTCCTATAATCTTACTCATTTTATATGTTTTAAATTAAGTGCTTTATTTTACAATCGATTAGTAATTGACAAACAATATGCCAAGCCAGAAAAACTGACATGATGTCATTAATACACTTTTCTACATAATAATTATGCCAATATAGTATGGTAATACATTACCAAAACATTGTACCTTAGCCTACAAAACTTATAAGATTTGGAGATAGAAAGCATTAGTGTTTTTGATATGCTAAAGATAGGCGTAGGTCCTTCTAGTTCACATACCTTAGGTCCATGGCGTGCTGCAGAGCGGTGGTTAGCCAGATTGAACTCTAAAGACAATCTTGAGAAGGTTGAAGAAGTAGAAGTGCACTTATACGGATCGTTATCATTGACAGGTAAAGGTCATGCCACTGACTATGCCGTAATGCTAGGGCTGTTAGGTGCCGATCCAGAATTGATCCCTATTGACACTATTGACCCTCTGATAAATAAAATTAAAAACGAGCATATTTTACTTTTAGATGGTACGTACCGTATCACCTTTGACCCGGACAAACATATTATATTCAATAGAAAATTTCTTCCTTTTCATGCCAACGGATTAAAGTTTCAAGCGAAATTAAAATCGGGCAGAAAAATTTCAAAAACTTATTATTCCATAGGTGGAGGATTCGTTATTAGCGAAGAGCGTAAAAATGCCAAACGCAAGGTTGACATGTTTGAAAAGTTTCCGTTTCCTGTACAAAAAGGAACTGAACTTCTTGATTTTTGTAAAAACGAAGATTTAAAAATTTCTGAATTGGTTTTACAGAACGAAAGATCTTTGCGAGATGATGTGAAAATCGATCATGAATTAAATCGCATCTGGTCTACCATGTTAGAATGCATGTTTACCGGTTGCCACACCGAAGGAACTTTACCTGGCGGATTACATGTAAAGCGTAGGGCTTTTGAAATGCACAATAAACTAAAAAGCGACCTACCCTACTCCAACCCCGAAGAGTGGATACAGAGCATAAGACAGACAGAAGTAAAGTTTAGACAAATATTACAGTGGGTAAGCTGCTTTGCCTTAAGTGTAAATGAAGTTAATGCATCCTTAGGTCGTGTAGTCACAGCACCAACTAACGGAAGTGCAGGTGTTATACCTGCCGTATTGATGTACTATATGGTCATTGAAAACCACGCAGGTAATTTTGAACATGTTAAACAGTTTTTGCTTGTTGCAGGAGAAATTGGGAGCATCTTTAAAAAAGGAGCTACCATATCTGCCGCAATGGGAGGTTGTCAAGCAGAAATAGGCGTTTCATCGGCTATGGCCGCAGGAGCACTTACAGAATTACTGGGAGGTACTCCAGAACAAGTACTTATGGCTGCAGAAATTGCAATGGAACATCATTTAGGGCTTACTTGTGACCCTATTGGCGGATTGGTTCAAATACCTTGTATTGAACGCAACTCTATGGGAGCAATAAAAGCTATTAATGCTGCAGAGCTAGCCTTGGGGTCTGATCCTTCAGCAGCTAAAGTACCATTAGACAAAGTGGTACAGACCATGTGGGAAACCGCAAAAGACATGAGTTCCAAGTATAAAGAAACCTCTGAAGGCGGATTAGCAGTTGGTGTTTTCTTGAGCGATTGCTAACATTTTTTTTTAAACAAGGCAATCTTTAATTTGTGGTTGCACATATGAAGGTCTTTTTATATCTGCATTTAATCCGCTAACTTTAATTTATGAAAAATCTGATTTCTGAAAGGGTAGCCGATTTTATTAAAAACTATCCGCCTTTTAATGTTCTTAACAGCAAATCTCTTTTTGAGTTGGCTGAACAAGTACTTATCGTCTATAAAGAGAAGAACAGTATTATTTTCAATGTTGATGAACCTCAGCATTCACACTTTTATATGGTTCATAAAGGTGCGGTTACTTTAAACAATCCTACCAATTCAAATATTATTGACTATTGTGATGAAGGAGATATATTTGGGTTACGCCCGCTTTTTGCCAATGAAAATTATAAGTTAGAAGCTAGAGCGCATGAAGAGTGTATTCTCTACGGAATTCCAATCGACATTTTTAAACCTATTGCCAAGAAGAACAATCAGGTAACTATTTTCTTAATGGAGAGTTTTGCCTCCAACACCCGTAATCCGTACGCAAAAAATCAAAAAGGGCAACTTTATGATAACGAAGGTGAAGAAGAGGTTACTACCGAAGTGGTACTGCCAGACCTACAATTAGCTAACTACTCAAAAAAATTGGTAACCTGTTCCACAAGAACCTCTATTAAAGAGGCTGCTGATATCATGTCCAAGAAGAAAATTGGATCATTATTAATTACCAGTAAAGATTTACCAGTTGGCATTATTACCGATAAAGATTTCAGAAACAAAGTAATATCAGGTCAGCAGCCAATAACTGCTTCAGTAAAAACTGTAATGACTACCCCGGTAATTACGTATCCAAAAAATCTTACCATTACACAGGCACAAATGGCGATGATGAAAAGCAACGTTAGTCATTTGGTCATTACGGAAGATGGCACGCCAAATTCGGCTGCATTAGGAATTTTATCCAAGCATGACGTAATGGTTTCCTTAGGCGATAACCCGGCAGTATTGGTAAAAGCGATTAAACGTACCTCTCGCATTAAAAAAATAAAACAGATCAGAAAAAGTGTTATGGTTCTTTTAACCGGATACTTAGAGCAAAATATTCCATTAGGACTGATTGCTAAAATCATCTCTGAACTAAATGATACATGTATAAAGCAGGTAGTGGAAATTTCTATTGCTAAAATGGATACGCCCCAACCCGTTAAATTTGCCTGGCTGGCATTAGGTAGTCAAGGTAGAAGTGAACAACTTTTACATACAGATCAAGATAATGCCTTGGTATTTGAAAATGTACCTGAGGAAGATTTATCTAAAACTACCACTTACTTCCTTGAACTTTCTAAACATATAACCAAAGGATTGAATACTATAGGTTATGAGTACTGCCCAGCGGATATGATGGCTTCTAACCCAAAATGGTGCTTAAGTCTAGAAGAATGGAAAAACAAACTATCATATTGGATCGGTAACCCCGGACCCAACGAGGTTTTAATGTCTTCCATATTTTTTGATTACAGTTTGGCATTCGGAGAAAGAAGTTTATTGGATAATATGTCTGACCATATATTTAGAACCGTTAAGAATTATCCTATTTTTTTGGTGCACTTGGCAAACGGCGCACTTCAAAGTCCGTCACCTACTGGTTTTTTTAGGCAATTCGTTGTTGAGCAAGACGGTCAACACAAAGATTCCTTTGATTTAAAAAGAAGAGCTTTACGACCCTTGGTTGATGCCGCGCGTGTTTTAATACTATCACATTCCGTTAAAGCTATTAGCAATACATGGGAACGATATGAGAAATTAGCGGAACTTGAACCCAATAACAAAGAGTTGTATTTGGCTTGCTCTTACGCCACAAAAGCCTTGGTAAAATTTAGAACACGACAAGGTTTGGCTAATCATGATTCAGGTAGGTTTATTCAACTAGACCAGTTGAGCAAGCAAGAAAAAATGAAATTGAAGCGTACCTTTAAAGCTATTAAGGAAATACAAGAGTTAATCACGCTCCGTTTTAAAGTGACTAATATTTTAGGGTAATGGGATTACTTAAACGAACACCTAAAAACCTACCAGAATTTTGGAAAACTTATGAAAGCCTTTTCAAGGAAACTCAAAGTAAAAAATTTAATGACCAAATTTTTGTAGTCTTAGATACCGAAACAACAGGTTTTAGCTTTGAAGATGACCGTATCCTCTCCATTGGCGCGGTAAAAATTAAAAATGAGAGTATCTCTGTTCAAGAAGTATTCGATATCTATTTAGAGCAAGAAAAATTCAATAAAGAGACTGTCCACGTTCACGGACTTTTAAAAAACGGACAGCGAGAGTGTATCAGTGAAATTTTGGCACTTGAAAAGTTTTTAGCTTATGTTGGTGATGCGGTTATCGTGGCACACCATGCAGGTTTTGATATGGGAATGCTAAATACTGCTTTAGTAAGGCATGGTCTACCTAAACTAAAAAACATGGTCTTAGATACTGGAGTGATTTACAAGAAAACATTAATAAAATCTTACCTAGTTCAACCGAAATCCAATTATACCCTGGATGAGCTTGCGGAAAAATTCTCCATTTCTAGAAAAGACAGGCATACTGCTTTAGGCGACGCCTATATAACAGCTGTCGCCTTTTTAAAGATTATATCACGCTTAAAGGAAAAGAAAAACTTCTCGCTTAAATATTTACTTAGATAAGTTTAAAGGCTCTCCAAATAACTTAAGACGTTTCTATTTATCCTATCATGAATATGAGTAGTATCAGCCTTTACAAATGGCTCTCCAGTTATATGTTCGTAAAGTTCAATATAACGTTCAGATACAGACTCAATGTATTCATCAGACATCTCAGGAACGGTTTGTCCCTCTAAACCTTGAAAGTCATTAGCAATCAACCATTGTCTTACAAACTCCTTCGATAATTGTTTTTGAGGCTCATTGGCATCTTGCCTAGCCTGATATCCATCAGAATAAAAATATCTAGAAGAATCTGGAGTATGAATCTCATCGATCAAAACAATCTTTCCTTCTTTAGTTTTTCCGAATTCATACTTGGTATCTACCAAAATCAATCCTCTTTCAGCGGCAATTTCCGTTCCTCTTTGAAAAAGTGCATAAGTATACTTTTCAAGTAATTCATAATCTTCTGCTGAAACTATGCCTTTACTTAAAATATCGGCTTTGGAGATATCCTCATCATGATCACCCATTTCCGCTTTGGTAGCAGGAGTAATTATAGGACTTGGAAATTTATCATTCTCCTTCATACCATCGGGCATGGCAACACCACAAAGCATTCTTTTGCCCAACTTATATTCTCTAGCTGCATGCCCGGATAAATACCCACGAATAACCATTTCTATCTTAAAAGGCTCGCAGGCAACACCAACAGCAACATTTGGATCAGGAGTTGCAGTTAACCAGTTTGGAACAATATCTTCTGTAGAAGCCATCATTTGGGTTGCAATCTGATTTAAAATCTGTCCTTTGTATGGAATTCCCTTTGGCATCACCACATCAAAAGCAGATAACCTATCAGTGGCCACCATGACCAACATATCGTTATCTAAAGTGTATACCGATCTTACTTTGCCTTTATAGACATTTTTCTGACCCGGGAAATTAAATTCAGTTTCGTAAATAGTATTCTTTGACATGTAAATTCTTAATTGTGGTGTTCTATAGTTTTATAAGCTTCAATAACTTTTTTCACAAGTTTATGACGGATTACATCTTTATCATCTAGATAAATAACCTCTATACCTGGCACATTATTTAAAATGAGCAGAGCCTCTTTTAAACCTGAAATTGTTCTTCTAGGCAAGTCAATTTGCCCTGGATCTCCCGTTATCAGGAATCTGGCATTTCTACCCATTCTAGTCAAAAACATTTTCATTTGTGCGTGGGTGGTATTCTGTGCCTCATCTAAAATAACAAAGGCGTTATCTAAAGTTCTACCACGCATAAATGCCATTGGTGCAATTTGTATGGTACCGTTTTCAATATAATGCACCAATTTTTCAGCGGGGATCATATCTCTAAGCGCATCATATAAAGGTTGCATGTAAGGATCTAGTTTTTCTTTTAAATCGCCAGGTAAAAAACCAAGATTCTCACCAGCCTCAACCGCCGGTCTCGTCAAGATAATTTTCTTTACCTGTTTCTCTTTCAATGCTTTTACCGCAAGTGCAACGCCAGTATAGGTTTTACCAGTACCTGCCGGACCAATGGCAAAAACCATATCGTTCTTTTTAGAGGCATCTACCAAACGACGTTGATTAGCAGTTTGTGCCTTTATCAACCTACCACTAACACCATGAACCAAAGTTTCACCACTATTCTTTGATGATTTTAATTCATCATCCTCAGAACTTGTCAAAACTCTCTCTATACTGTTTTCATCTAATTTGTTGTATTTAATGAAATGCTGGGTCAACATATCAAACCGCCTCTCAAATTCTTCCAGTAGTTCTTCATCTCCAAAGGCTTTAATTTTGTTGCCACGAGCTACGATTTTCAACTTCGGAAAGTATTTCTTTAATAAATCAATATGCTCATTTTGCTGCCCAAAAAACTCTCTCGGGCTAATTTCGGTAAGTTCTAGAATTATCTCGTTCAAACAGTCGGTTTTATAATGATTTATAGTTAGCGAAGATTAGTTTCTAATCGCTATTTTTTTGTTTAATTTTGTATATCAAATTTAAGCAAATTTTAAGTTCGACTAACCAAAAACATATCAACATTGCTGTATGGCAATTATCACCCTCACAACAGATTTCGGATTAAAAGATCACTTTGTAGCTGTATTAAAAGGCTCCATATATACAGAATTGCCCGATGCTAAAATTGTTGATATTTCGCATGACATCATGCCGTTCAACATTCACGAATGTGCTTATATACTTTCAAATACTTATAATAGTTTCCCAAAAGGAACCATTCATATTGTTGGTGTAGACTCTGAAGAAACCCCGGATAACAAGCATATTGTAGCATTAGTAAACGGACACTATTTTATTAGCGCAAACACCGGTGTCATTGGACTCATCACCTCTGAAATGACTCCGGAAAAAGTATTTGAAATAAATTTACCAGATTCTATTGCAAACTCATTCCCTGTATTAAATGTTTTCATACAAGTTGCCTGCCATATAGCCCGCGGCGGCACATTAGAACTTGTGGGCAAACCATTTACCGAATTGAACGATTTAAGAGAATTTGCACCGAGAATAGTTGAAGACGGAAAGAAAATAATTGGCAGTGTCATCTATATTGATAACTATGGAAATGTAATTACCAATATTCGTAAAAATTTATTTGACGCTTATCGGAAAGACCGTGATTATACCGTAATGGCCCGAAATCATAAAATAAAAACGATCCATAAAGCTTATAATGAATTTATAGACTATAGTCTAGAGAAGAGTCAACGTAAGAGTGCGGGAGACCTGCTTGCCATATTTAATTCATCCAATTATATAGAACTGGCTATTTATAAAAGCAATTTAACCACAGTAGGCGGTGCCTCCACCCTATTAGGATTGGATTATAGAGATACTATTATGGTAGATTTTGAATAGCATTAGCAAATTCAATTTCAAGAATATTTAAGCGTATTTTTAAAATATAAGAAGAGTTCAAAAGTTAATAACTAATGCCCGAAATTAATTAATATGATCTTAATGTAGTAATACCTAGTATTATACACTACCTTAATAGATAACAAACTGTTAATAAGTTTGTTTCCTTAAAAAGGTCAATTAAAATATCTTTGTTGGTAACGAAAACTGCCAACAATAAGGAGTTTAAACCTATTTTGCTTGATGAATTCAAGGAAAATATCAATAAAAATTAAAGAATGAAATTTATAGTTTCAAGTACCTATTTGCTAAAACAACTTCAAATATTAGGAGGTGTAATCAACAACAGTAATACGTTACCAATTCTGGATAATTTTCTGTTCGATTTGCAGAAGGACAAACTAACGGTCTCAGCTTCCGATTTGGAAACCACCATGAGTTCAGTTATAAAGGTAGATTCTGACAACGAAGGTACTATAGCTGTACCGGCAAGATTGCTTTTAGAAACTTTAAAAACTTTCCCTGAACAACCACTGACTTTTGTTGTTGAGGATAACAATACAGTAGAAATCAGTTCTAACCACGGTAAATATGCGCTTGCATATGCTGATGGAGCTGAATTCCCAAAAGCAGTTGAATTAACAAGTCCAAGTTCAACAACATTACTTGGTGATATTTTGGCAACAGCCATCAACAAAACAATATTTGCTGCAGGTAATGATGACTTAAGACCTGTAATGAGCGGAGTATTTTTTCAATTTTCTCCAGAGAACTTAACGTTCGTTGCAACTGACGCACATAAATTGGTAAAATACCAACGAACTGATGTAAGAGCTTCTCAAGTAGCGGAATTCATTATGCCTAAAAAACCTTTGACTTTGTTGAAAGGTATATTAGCTGGTAGTGAGTCTGATGTGCTTATTGAATACAATGAAAGTAATGCAAAATTCAGTTTTGATGAAACTGAATTGATTTGTAGACTAATAGATGGCAAATACCCTAACTACGAAGCGGTAATACCAAAAGAAAACCCGAACAAACTTACGATTGCAAGAAATCAGTTTTTGAGCTCAGTAAAAAGGGTTTCTATTTTCTCTAATAAAACAACACACCAAATACGTTTAAAAATTGCTGGTGCAGAATTAAATATATCTGCTGAAGATCTTGATTATTCTAACAAAGCAGAAGAAAGATTAACATGTGCTTACCAAGGTGATGACATGCAAATTGGTTTCAACTCTAGGTTCTTAACCGAAATGTTGAACAACTTAGGTTCTGATGAAGTTTCTTTAGAAATGAGTTTACCAAACCGTGCAGGTATACTTACCCCAACAGATGGTTTGGATGAAGGTGAATTTGTAACTATGTTGGTAATGCCTGTTATGCTTAACGGGTAGTATTAAAAACTATAAATAAAAAAGGGTCAGTTGAATTACTGACCCTTTTTTTTATGCTTTATATCTTGTTTACGATATAAACCGTATGGTTCCAAAATAACTAGGAGATTCTCCTTTACTTGCTTTTATGGCATTTATTGCAGGCATCACAATTGATAAGATACCGGCAAAAATCAGTAATAAGATTCCGAGACCGAATAATAAGATACCAGGAATACCAATTACTAAATATAAGATTAGGGTTAATTGAAAGTTGATGACAGATTTACCATGCTCATCCATACCAATAACGGAATCTTTGGTCGTTAACCAAATCACCAACGGTACTATAAGTCCGCCAAATCCTGTTATAAAATCTAAATATTGAGACAAATGAGTAATGACCAACAAATTACGGTCTTCACGAACAACTACTGCGTTTTTATTTACTAGTTCCATTTTTGATTGATTTTAATGATGAATACTATAAATAAGACGCACAAACCCCATAAATGTTACAAAAATTAGAAATTATAATTTTCTATTTAATTTTGTACGCTTCTCTTTTTCCTTCATGATCTTCATTTGGCTCTTGGCAATTTTATCCTCGATTTTCTGAATATCCACTGGAGAAAGCGTTCCTTTTAATTTTCCTTTCTCGAGCTGAGCTCTTAATTTTGCTATTTGTTTTTCTTCTTTAGAAATAGATTTTGTTTTAGAACTAATTTGCTTTTTAAGCTTTTCTTCTTTCTTTTTAGCAGCATCCTTTTTCTTTTGTCGAGCTGCTTCTTTTTTTCTTTTTTAGCATCGGCCTTAGCCTCCTTTACATCTTTCTTCACCTGCTTCATTTCTTCCTCAACATCTTCAATAACTTCCTTTTCATTTACAGGAGCGTCGTCTTGGGCTACAACTAAAGAACCCATTAACATAAATACTAACAATACAAATACTTTTCTCATATTAAAATTACATTTTATAACATGCAAAATTACTATATAATTGAATACTGAAAACAAAAGGTGTTTAAATTAAGAAAACTACAACAGTTATAATTGATTATTTTTGCATGATGATTCAAACCGATACTATAATAGCATTAGCGACTCCAGCAGGCGCAGGAGCAATCGCAGTTATAAGACTTTCAGGCACAGATGCAATTACGATTGCTTCTAAACAATTTGAATCGGTTTCAGGTAAAATTCTTGAAAACCAAAAAAGCCATACCATACACTTAGGTTATATTAAGGATGGAGAAAATGTACTAGATCAAGCACTCGTTTCCATATTTAAAAATCCACGTTCTTATACAGGAGAAAACGTAATAGAAATATCCTGCCACGGTTCACCATACATACAACAACAAATTATTCAGTTATTTCTTAGAAATGGTTGTAGAACCGCAGATGCAGGTGAGTTTACCCTAAGAGCCTTTTTAAATGGTAAGATGGATTTAAGTCAGGCAGAAGCTGTTGCCGATTTAATTTCTAGTGATAATGCCGCTAGCCATCAAATTGCCGTGCAACAAATGCGTGGCGGGTTCAGTAACGAGATAAAACAGTTACGAACAGAACTCCTGAATTTTGCTTCATTAATAGAACTAGAACTCGATTTTTCTGAAGAAGATGTAGAATTCGCAGACCGTACTCAATTTAAGGAACTACTTACCCGTATTCAAAAAGTATTGCAAGGTCTAATAGATTCTTTTGCTGTAGGTAATGTAATTAAAAATGGTATACCAGTAGCTATTGTAGGTGAACCTAACGTAGGTAAATCTACCCTTTTAAATGCGTTTTTAAATGAAGAGCGCGCATTGGTATCTGATATTGCCGGAACAACCAGAGACACTATAGAAGATGAAATATCTATTGGTGGAATTGGTTTCAGATTCATAGACACCGCAGGAATTCGTGAGACCCAAGATGTTGTAGAAGGCATGGGAATTAAACGAACATTCGAAAAAATAGAACAGGCACAAGTAATTTTACTACTAGTTGATGGATCAAAGATTTTAGCTGACGATAAAAAACTGAAAAATATTGTCATCGATTATGAGAAAATAAAAAATCAGAATCCGCTAAAACCTTTAGTATTGCTTGTAAATAAAGCCGATACCCTTTCTGAGGATGAAAAGAATAAAATCGGTACCTATTTAGATGATGTAAAATACCTATCTGCAAAAACTGGAGAAGGTGTAGAAGAATTACAAAATAGCCTTTTAGAATTTGTAAATACAGGAGCTCTACGCAATAATGAAACGATAGTTACCAATACCCGCCATTATAACTCCTTACTAAAAGCATTAGAAGAAATAGAAAAAGTTCAATTTGGGATGAAAGCAGAACTTTCAAGCGACCTCATGGCTATTGATGTTAAAGAAGCTCTATATCATTTAGGGGAAATCACAGGTCAAGTGACCAACGATGAGTTGTTGGGAAATATATTTGCTAATTTTTGTATCGGCAAGTAGATTCCCATTTTATTTGGTTTCATTTGTACTCAAATGACTATAAATCAGGTGTTTGTTAAAAATTTGCATTTCTTTATTTTCTCTTTTATGTATGATTTTCGTACTTTTGTGTCTCTCATGTGTACCTCGTGAATAAATTTTTATTGAGAGATACACAAATGTGTACCTCGTATGAAAATTCATCTCAGAAGAAAAAAATTAAAAAGCGGAAAGATCAGCCTATATCTTGAATATTATAAAGGCCGAACGAAAACACCCGATGGCAAGAATAAAATTTTAAGGGATTTCGAATATCTTGATCTCTATCTCACCCCCAATCCAGAAACACCTGCTCAGAAAAAAAAGAATAGCGAAAATTTAGAGCTGGCAGAACAGATATTTACAATTCGAAAAGCAGAGCTTATTCAAGGGAAGTATAATATTCAAAATGATAGAAAGGGCAAAGTCGGTTTTTTGGAGTTCTACGAAGAGATGAAGGAAGAACGCTACCAGTCAAAGGGCAATTACGATAATTGGGATGCAGCACAAAAACATATAGAAGCCTACTCCCCCAATCACATCACTCTTAATGATGTAGATGTCAAATTCATTAAAGGTTTCAAAAAGTACTTGGATACGGTAGCGGTAACAAAAAGTCAGAAGAAGCTATCCCAAAACACAAAGCATACCTATTTTAATAAATTTAAAGCCTGCCTGAATGCAGCATTCGAAGAGGGATATTTAAAAGAGAACTATATCAAAAAAGTGAAAGGCTTTAGCATGGGAGAATCTAAGCGGGAATACCTTACCGCGGACGAGCTTCAAAGATTGGCTAGTACTACCTGTTCACTACCACTTCTAAAACGTGCATTTCTTTTTTCAGCATTAACGGGAATACGATGGTCCGACGTAAACAAAATGAAATGGTCTGAAGTGAGAGACGAAGGAATGGATTCGGAGAATACTCCTATTTTCAGAATTGTCTTTCAGCAAAAGAAAACCGATGGCGTAGAATATTTATATATATCCAAACAGGCCAGAGAGTTTTTAGGGGAGCGGAGAGCTAAGGATGATAGGGTATTTAAGGGGCTTCGGTATAGCGCTCACATGAATATGCAACTACTACGTTGGTGCATGCATGCCGGTATTAACAAGCATATCACCTTTCATTCTGCGAGGCACACAAACGCTGTCTTACTTCTAGAAAATGGTGCAGATATTTATACCGTATCAAAACGTCTCGGACATCGGGAGATACGAACTACCGCTATTTATGCAAAGATTATTGATAAGAAAATGAAGGAAGCTGCTAACTTGATTCCTAAGTTGGATTTGAAAATGGACTAAGAGATATTATAAGGTTTTATAACTAGCACAAAATCTTTTATAAAGATGGATTCCAAAAATATGAAAACCTATGAAGGGGTTGCCCTTCCAAAATTATACGCTATTAGACACCAATTACACTAGTCAAAAAATATTATTCTGTAAATTGCTCCACTTAGATAAGCAGAATTTATTTACTAGATGGATTTTAATAATTTCAACACCTACAGCGAAAGCCCGCAGAATGCCTTTGAAACCTTATGCACCCATTTGTTTGAGCGGTATTTGCGTAGGAAATATGGCAGTGACCTTGTAAAATTCCGCGTGGTAAACGGTGCTGGCGGCGATGGGGGTATCGAAGCCTATGGCGAGCTGAGGAACGGTGACCTTATAGCGGTGCAGGCCAAATGGTTCCGCACCAGCATGCAGGACTCACAGATAACACAGATTGAAAAATCTGTTAATACAGCTATGAAACATCGGAATAAGATTGTAGAATACATCATATGTGTTCCTCGGTCCCTTGCTTCCATCAAAACAGGTAAAGGCCAAGTAGCGGTGGTAAATACGGAAGAATATCGTGTGGAACAGCTTACTGCTAAAATTCAAGCAGCATATACTGGAACAACATTTACCTGGTGGTTCGAGCAGGATTTGCAAAGTGAATTGCTGGAACCCGACAATGAGGGCATGAACAAGTTTTGGTTCGAACGCGATGTGGTCACTCATAAGCAGTTGGTCGATCAGTTCGAGCTGGAAAAGGCGGCCTGGATAGATAAGCGATACATTCCTGAACTACATGGGCCTGGTGTGATTCAACAGCATATCGAACAAATATTATATAGCCAGGATTACCGGAAAGAATTACTCAATCGAATCGGGGAAACTACCAAAATACTTCAAAGCTCTACTTCTCTCATCACACGCTTTAGCGATACGCTAGATGCGGACAGCGGGATGTTACCAGAACTGCAAAGCATTCAATACAATATCGATCAAAACATGGCAGCCCTTTTGCAGGTGATCATAGCAGTTCAGGAGGGCATTGGCGAATTACCCAAAATTAACCTTCAACCCATGTTGGTAAGCAGGGACTTATTTATAGCTTTGGAGGAACTGAGGCCCAGCGCCCGACAGCTGGGCTTACCAAGGCGGTTGTTGGAATCGC
The DNA here is from genome assembly GCF_044597005.1 of Maribacter sp. R86514. Lineage (NCBI taxonomy): Bacteria > Pseudomonadati > Bacteroidota > Flavobacteriia > Flavobacteriales > Flavobacteriaceae > Maribacter > Maribacter sp. R86514. The sequence continues at coordinate 1,515,719 of NZ_CP138999.1, forward strand.
TCGACCGAATCGCTAATCTCGACCTGGCAGTTATGATTGTCAGGATACGGGACGAAGTTGCTCAATCAGGGCTACTTTTCCTAGGTAATTCAGGAACCGGGAAAACTCATGCGATTTCCAATACAGTGGATATTCGCCTTAACCATCAGAAATTTCCAGCACTGATTATCAGGGCTAAAGGGGCGCCATGTGATGACTGGACTTCTTTATTTCAAAAAGCACTTGATATCGATAACTGGAACAAAAACGAAATGTTATCCGCACTCGAAACGCTTGCGGTTCGTGCCGACTACCAGTCGGCCAAAGACTTAAACCCTGGTGATGAATTGAAAAAAGAACTAGCCAAGGTAATAATCTGTATAGATGGATTGGAGGAGGATACCGAACACTGGCCGGAGTGGTATGCTCGGATACGTGAAAGCGGAACGCTGATGAACCGCTACTCACGGTTACGATTCGCTTTTACGGCACGACCCTATTTCCGGAATGATGAGGAAATGCCGTCAGACCTTGCTTTCCAGATGGTTGAAATTCCTCGAGAAGGTGATGTTCCTGTACAGGCGGTAGTCGACCGCTATTTTGAGCATTTCGACATTACCGTCGAGCCGAGATCACTAATCCGGGGCATCGATAGTCTCTATGCCCTACGGTTATTCTGTAAACTATATGAAGGTCAGAACCTGACAGTAGAGGACGAGATACTCACTGCCGAACATGACCTGCTAGATGAAAAAATTAACCAGATGGAAAAAGAGTTTCGGCAAGCTAAAAATCCTGGCGCAGCACGCACCCCGGTAAGGAATGCCATCGAAGCTATTTCTGAGATTTTTTATGCGCAATCAGAGATATCACATTCGGAGTTGTATATCCTACTGAAGGATGAATCTTTGAACTACCTGGGTAACGAGGAGGTGGAAAGGGCAATTGAATTTTTAGTGAACAATGCATTTCTGACTAAGAGCGAGATACCAGTTAAGAAAGGAGCTATTAAAAAAATACAGGTGTCTTATACCCTGACCTATCAGTCTATTATGGAGGTAATCATGTCGGATAAATATGTAGAGGGTATTATAAAGGAGGAAATAACTGCTATACCAGAACGCCTGCTTGCAGTTCCTGAAAGAGGAAAATCCCACGAATTGCAGTTAGTTAATCAACGTATAGTTCAGGAGATTGTCAATACGCTCTTTCATAAGCATGGCATACTGATCGGCCGAGATAATTTCCTTTCCAAAGGGATAGCACCGGCCACTATCCAGCAACTGCATACAAAAGCCCTAATCCAGGCCCCGTCAGATGTCGCCGCCTCATTTAAAGCGAACATCAGTATTTTATATTTCAAAGACCTTAAGAGCCGATATTTCGTATTCAGCACACTTATTTATCCTTCAGCGTCATCCTCAGCCAATTATTTTGGTGCAGAATATCTACATGGCTTACTGATGAATCAACCTACAGCTGTAGAGCGCGATAAGATATGGCTTGGGATTGACCGCCAAGATATTCATGAACTGGAAAAGGAGAAAAACCAAAAATACTTCAGGTATAATCTGCGTCGGGTATTTGACCCCGATGGCGAAGGTGATCTGTATCTGCCCGAACTTTCGCTGCACAATGAATATCCTCTTATATTTGGTTGGGCGCTGGCCACTCTAGACCAGTCTTTTAGGGAGCGTTTACGTACCGCACTGACTAGATGGGCGATCAAACAACCGCAGGAGTTTAAATTGTTACTAGACAAACTTTTCCCATGTAATGATCCACAGATACGGGAAGATCTGGCGACTATCGCATTAGGAGTTGCCTCCAAATTGAAGGATAAGCCCTCATTACAGGAACTGGCGGAATGGTCGCTGTCCAATGTTTTCGCTAAACCCTGCAATCATCATAATATTATAGTCAGAATCGGCTTCCGATCTTTGGTTGAAAAGGCATTTTATACAGGGGTAATCAGTGATAAGCAGGCCGCTCAGGCACGTCCACAGCAGATAGAGTGGCTGAAATTTATTCCGGTCGATGCCGATGCACTTAAAAAAGGTGGCGAGCAAATTTATCCTATAGTTCATGACTTGGCCTGGTATGTGATTAAACGCTCATTCGATGACTTCATGGAATATCAGTCTATGGACAAGGACAAAGAACCAGAAAATAAGGTAGAGGCATTTTTGAAGGCCTATATTAATCATCTTGGCATTGAGGGTCTTTCGGCTTATGAATGGGCGATTTCGACTGCTATCGCGTACATAAAATCATTAGGCTTTAATCGAACTAAAGATGATGGCAACAGCTATACCGATGCCAGTCATGGTTCAAAAAGTAAGCTATTCACCCTAGAAGAAAAGTATACCTGGCTGGCTGTACATTACATCCAAGGCTATTTATCGGACTACCTACCTCATAAAGATACTGAGAAGTTTGTGGATGATTATATGAAAATCGTTAACATTGATAACCCCGCAGAATTCTTGGCAGATACAATTCATGAGGAGATACCCGATATTGAAGACAACTGGATTGTTAAAGGACCACTGGCCCCAGAAATGCAGGAAGTCGGAACAGCTGACGAACAAATAAAGGTAGCAATTGAAGGAGAGCCAGCAATTGATTTTAATAACTGGGTCCAGTTCAGTGATCGCGATTTGCGCAGTGAAGGCAATAATAGAGAGTGGCTGGCGCTGTTTAATTACACTGCAGTTCATGATTCCAAAGCCTACATTAATTCGAGGATGGATATCCGTGGTGTTCTCATAGAAAAGGGTCAAGCACCAGCGTTAATAGATATAGTTAAAAATCATCCTCGACAAAGCTCTTTTGTTGAGTCTATCGACCGGATGGTAGGTTCACCAGATACAGATACGTACAGCAATCCATCTGATATTGTTTGGATGAATTGGATCGGGGAAAATTATATTACCGAAACATTTTACCTGCCATCGAACGGGGAAGAAAAACACATGCAGTACGCGGTAACCAGCGTTACCAAAAATACGGTCGAGGGTGGCGAGGATGAAATATATATACCTTCTAAGGCAGTCAGGGATATGTTGGGAATCATTGAGATGTCGCAGCAGCTATTTCTTGATGATGAAGGGAGAATCATGGCCATTAATCATATCCTAAGTCGTCCTTCTTACGATAAGCAAAAAATGACCTTGGTACCCAAAAAGGAATTTTTAGCCAAACTGGGCGCAGATGGGAAGGAGATTGTTTGGTTTGCTGATTTATATCGCAGTAAAAATGCTCTAAACGACAGTATCAAGAGCGAAGAACATCCGATGAAGACCAGAAAATATATAGTATGGTATAAAGATGGTAAATTGAGTTGGGAGAAATTTTGGGACGCCCGTTTTTCAAATAAAAGAGATAATGACTCTAATTGACCAGTGGAAAATGATGATGGCGGATAGCATTTCATGCTGGATAACAGCTTACTTTAATGACAAAGCTCTTTTGGTAAACGGCCGTGCTAGTTACACACCGATTTGGGGACTACTTAGACTTATTGGATTACTGTAAAAAAAAGGGCGGCATTAATATTTGCATTTACGGACACGGAATTGTAGAAATTGATGAAAATGCGATTTAGACATTTCAACTACAAATATAAACATCATGCGTAGCAAGTTTTGAAATTGTAATAATGAGACCGACTGATAAAATGGTTCGAAAGTTATTGAACGGAAAACTATCACTGCAGCAAAAAAAGATGTCCTTTGAAGAGACCTAGTCCAGTTCTCTAAAGTTCTGCAACAACCATAAACAGTTTATGGAATTGTAGGATGAAACAATTTATAAAAATAAGTTTATCAAAAGTTGAAATTTTTTTAGTATCAATTAGTGTATCTACCGATTTAAATATCCTTATTTTGATATAAATTCAGTTTTCTATTGTTAATAACTTAAAATCCTTCATTTTCAACAAATAATAAACGGTTCCATTTGAGTCGCTTTGGCTCCAAATATAATTTTCAAAATTTTATATGGTGTTATTTGGTTCTATATGGTATAAGTAGTTGTATACCAATATTTTGTGGATAAATATTGAATCCTAAACAAATTTTACCACCTCCCTCCTACTACCTTTATCCAAAGGAAAACAAAAGCGCTTTTGTTCATTTAATAATCTTAAAAAGAAACAAATGGACACTATTTTAATATTTGAACGGCTTGATCGTTTGGAAAGGCTTTTAACGGCCAATAAGGAGGTACTCACCTTCGAGGAAACCTGTGAATACACCGGAATATCTAGAAGCTATCTGTATAAACTGACAGCCTCCGGAAATATCCCGCATTCGAAACCCAACGGGAAAATGATTTTTTTCGAAAAGAAGAAGCTGAACAATTGGCTACTCCGAAATGGCAGAAAATCAAAAGCTGAACTTACCAGCGAAGCATTAAGCTATACGCTCAAAAACAAAAGGTGATGGGTATGGCTGATAACGGCGAACAACTCTACCACGTAAAGGACGCCAAGAAAAAAACCGTGTACGACTACACCATGGAGTACTTGGAGGGCAAGTATGACATCACGTACAATGAGATATCCCATGACTTTCAGATTGCGTTTAGCGGTTCTAAAGAATGGCAGTATCTGAATTTGAACTCATTGATTATAGAACTGGCGAAAGCAGGTATCGATATACCAAACGGGAAATTAGAGACTCTTATCCGTTCGGAATATATTCCTAAATGCAATCCTATCAAAGAATACTTTGAGAACCTACCGAAATGGGATGGTGAGGACCATATCTTAAGACTGGCATCCTACGTACCGACTTACGAAAAAGACGCATTCAATTATCATTTAAAGAAATGGCTGGTGCGCACCATCAAATGCGCTTTGGAAAGGAAGTACTTTAATAAACAGGCTTTTGTGCTTTCCCATAAGGGTCAGAATTCCGGAAAATCCACCTGGTGCCGATTTCTTTGCCCACCCGAATTAGGAGAATATATGGCAGAGGATATTAGCAATGATAAGGACGCTCGAATTCAGCTCTGCAAGAACTTCCTTTACAATCTGGACAAACTGGCCGTACTTTCCAAAAAGGATGTGAATGCTTTGAAATCATTTTTCTCCAAGACCTTTATCAATGAACGGCTACCGTATGATAAAAAGAATACTACACTACCGCGAATATGTTCCTTTTTAGGGTCTACGAATATGGCATCCTTTCTAAATGACGAGACCGGTTCCGTTCGTTGGCTGTGTTTTGAACTTAAAGGTAAAATCGATTTTTCATACTCGAAAGAAATCGATATTAACAAGGTATGGTCACAAGCGTATTATCTAGCTTATACCGACCCTAATTTTAATCCCGAACTATCCATCAAGGATATTCAAGAGAATGAGGAGCGAAACAAGAAATACACGAAGTTGACCACGGAGGAAGAACTGGTTTCCAAATATTTTGAAAAGTCCGACGATATCAATGACTTTGTTACCGCCTCGGATGTATTGGTCAAGCTGACCTGCCTCAACCTACGATTGAACCAAATAAACTTGGGGAGGGCGCTGTCCGGATTTAACTTTCAACGAATAAAACATCCCAAACGACAAGTGTACGGGTATCTGGCAAAGTCTATTTTCGCGCAATCGCCATGGGAAGTGGAACTAAAAAACAAGGAATTATAATTACCTACTTACCTCAAGTACCTGCATCGCCACACTTGCGGGAGCTATTCTCAGGTAAGATATATAAACCAATAGTTACCTAAGTATTACCAAACCTACCTTATTAGGTACCATAGGTAAGCTCAATTATATACCGACCTAATCCGCGAAGTACTTTAAATAAGGGCTTAGGTAGAAAGGTAACCGAAATTTAAAAAAAAGAAGCTGATGAAAGAAAAAAGAACAAACAAGCTATCGTGTGAAAGAGCCCGAGCTTTTCCCATCGAAAAGGCGCTGGCAAAACTCGGGCACTTTCCGACCAAGACAAACCACAAAGAAGCTTGGTTTCTGAGCCCGCTCCGCTCAGAAACCCAAGCCTCTTTTAAGGTGTCCAAGAAACTGAATCGATGGTACGACCATGGAGAAGGAAAAGGCGGTAATGTTATCGACCTAATCTGCTTGATTACTAAAGGAACGGTTAAAGAAGCCTTAAAGCTAATCGAACAGGACCTGACCTCTCTTTCCTTTCAGCAGCGATCGATTTTAAAAGAAAACGATGACGACAAAATAATTGTAACGAAGATTAAGCCTTTGACCCATGTTGGACTTAAAGAGTATTTGAAATTTAGGGGTATATCAATCTCTACTGCCAATAAGCTGATTAAAGAAGTCCATTATGATTTTAAGGATGGAAACTATTTTGCAATTGGTCTCCAGAACAAATCCAGAGGTTGGGAACTGCGGAACAAATATTATAAGAATTCTAGTTCCCCAAAAGACATTACCTGTATTAGAAATGGTAATGAAAAGCTTGTCGTAGTTGAGGGAATGTTCGATTTAATGTCGCTTATGGAAATCGATAAAAAGCTAAGTGCCAAGTATGATTTTTTGGTGTTGAACTCTACGGCATTTGTTGAAAAGGCTGTAAAGTTTATTATTACATATCGTAGTGTAGTCCTCTATTTGGACAACGATGCAAATGGAAAACGAACGGCTCAAAAGCTGATGAGGCACGCTAACAACTGCGAAGACAAATCAGTCTTATATGAAGGCTTTAAGGATATAAACGGATGGCTCATATATAGTGCTAAAAAGGGATTTGGGCAGGGAGCGCGAGATGTGTTTTTGTTGCCACAAAAACAAACTCGCTTTACTCCCGGCGGTCGCAAAGAAGAAAAGAAATGAAACGGACCTACATCAAATTCCGATGCTCTATTTACGAGAAGAAACTGCTCAGAAAAAGGGCGGAACGGGCTGGTGTATCACTCTCCGAGTATTGCCGTAGCTCCGCTTTTGGAAATTCGGTCATAGAACGTTTGACCGGGGAACAATTGGAATATTATAAAATGTTGGTGAAGTACAAGGGCAACTTTACCCGTATCGGTAATATGTTCAAAAAACACAATCCGAAGCTTGCCAATGAGGTTGAGACCTTGGCAGAAGAAATACGGACACACCTCTATAATTTCAAAAAGTAACATATGATAGGGAAAGGAACTTCCATAGCGCACACCGGGACAAGTATCGAATACGGCTGGAACCAGGAGAAGGATGCCGAAATCGTATATACCCAACATTTGGCGGGAACCGATCCCCAACAGATAACCGAGGAGTTCAGGTTGATACAAGAAGAGAATACCCGTTGCCAAAAGAACACACTTAGCTTTATACTCAGCCCGACACAGGAAGACGGCAGAAAACTAACCAAGGAACAACTCGGGGAATTGACCCAAAAGTTCATAAAAGAAATGCAATTAAAGGAACGACAAGCCATTGCATTCGTGCATAGGGACAAGGCACATAACCATGTGCATCTGTACGTCAATCGGATAGGTTTTGATGGCAAGGCCTACAATGATAGCTTTATCGGGAAGCGGAGCCAACTGGCTGCAGAAAATGTAGCTAAGAAAATGGGGCTGACCACGGTAAAAGAGGTGCAATTGGAAAAGGAACTGGATTCCATACATGTACGTCTCGAAATAAAGAATATCCACCAGAAAGTAATGGAGAGCGATAGGCCAAAAACGCTAGATAGTTATATTAAGGCAATGCATGAAAGGAACGTGAAAGTCATTCCGAGTATTAACAAGGCAAACAAGTTGCAGGGATTTCGATTCCAATACGAAGGCCATAATTTCAAGGCAAGCGAGGTGCACCGCTCCATGTCCGGAGGAAGGATAATGGCGCAACTTTCCCACCATAGGGGTATGGCAAAACCAATAGAGGTTGGTAAATCGGTTCAAGTATTGGGAAAGACCTTGGAAATGAGCACTAATCTTGCTGCAAGCATCGCCAAGAACATCATCAAAAAAACAATCAAAAGGGCAATCGATACTGGAATCGGATATTAAAAACAAAAAACTATGGGATACAAAAAACTGGACGAGGTAATGGAACTGCTGACCGACGAGCTGGACGGCTTTAACAAATCATTGGACAAGCTGGAGAAACTGACCAAGAATGCGGACAATCTCAAAATAAAGCCAGACACCTCAGAAATCGAGTATATACTAAAAGAGCACTTGAATGCTGAAAAAGTAAAGAATTCAAAACTTCAAGAAACTATTGTCGTTATGGAAAAGCAGATTTCCAAGGCAAGATTAGTTCCTAAAACACTATCGTGGATTCACTATTCCATTTGGCTTTGTTCTGTGTTAATCATTGGCTATTTGGCTTTCAAAGTATCTCAAATAAGCGATATCCGAGAAGAAGCCTTTGTAGCAGGGGAGCAACAGGTAATCTCAGACCTGAGAGGATATTTTGACCAGTACCCCGAACATTACGAATCCTACCAAAAATGGAGGAAACAAAAAGATAGTATTCCAAATCAACAGTAGGGTGCGCCCTATGGAATTTTTGCTTAACGCTTATCTGCCGGAACACTACAAAAATTCCACAGGATCCACGCGCATTTAAGTTATGGTAAGATTTGGGCAAACAATTCTATCCATTAAGAATTATACTTTTCATATAAATTCCTCAAAAAATACTGTCCATTTTTGGCAAACTCATTACAAATCCTGTTAGAATAGTTTGTGAGTTTTTCGTTTTCAAGGAGGTACATAGATTCAGTAAATTCGATAATCTCTTTCTGCATTATTGAGGCATAATAGAAATCCTTAAATACTGATTCCATGAAAATATCACAGGCATAAATGCTGCTTTCTACAACATCACCTTGTAATTTTAATCTATTTAAATTTTTAATTAATTCGTCGAAATCCCTACCATGCCTCGCGAACTTTGAAGTATTTACAATAAGCTCATAGTTTTCCTCATTAAGTTTTTCAATATATTTTATAAGATAAAATAAAGTAGGCATATCTTTAGATTCGAGATCTGTGCTATCTTCTAGTATTTCAAGGGTAAGGTTCCAAATTTTAAAAATCTTTCTTTTGAATAGGATTTTACCATCGGCATCCTGATTTTTTAAATATTGGTCATATTTAAATGATAAGGAGTGAATAATACTTCTTATTTTGTGAATATTCTTTTGATTCAAAATATAAGTTAGTATTTCGCCTTCTCTTAAATCTTCAAAATCAAAGATGTAAAAAATCGTTGCATGAACCTCCAGAGGGTCAGTACGCATTGATGAATCCTCGACTTTCCAATCTTCCTTTATCGCCTTTATATAAACATCCTTAAATGTTTCATACTCAAATTTTGAATCTGGATATTCAATCAAATGACCGCCAAAGTATGATTTGATGGTTTGATTATCTCTTGAAGATATAGACTGTAATTGATTACTTGTCCATGTGTAATCTAAAAAATAAAATTGGTTTCTGTGCCAGCCAAGATACATATAGAACTCCTGGATATTATTTTCAATTAATTTATCGTAGGCTTCTTTTTCCTTATCTGCCCATCTTGAGCTTTTATCTTCCAAACTATTACTCAGTAACCGCGCTTTTCTCAAGGATAAGTCGAATAATGCACCTATTATAACTCCAGATGTCGAGTTAATGGCGTGCATGGCCGAACCCAATTTTCCTTTAGCTTTGTCCTCCAATTCATTACGTATATATTTATCCAAAAAAATAAATATAATTTTCTCAGCTATCGGTAATAGTTTAGCATCAAAGGCTCGTTCATCCCTCCGCATCCCAGCACTTAGCAGTCTACAAAAACTCTTGACAACATCTAAATGGTCATGTTTATAAGATGCGTTTTTTAACTGTAGGCGATTTGTAGCAAATTCAGCCTGTTTAATATACTTATAAAGAAAATTCAGAATATTTTCCCAATTTATTTCACTGTTATTCTTCCAAGCATCACTTAGTGCAAAACAAATCTCTGAAATGTGCCTATAAGGTGTTTGTAAAAACAAATCACAATTGTTGTAAAATACTTCTGGTGATTCTTTAATAAAGGTGTTCAAGTTGGTTGCCAAACCTTCAATGCAGGGCTCCCTAAAAGTTCTTTCAGGGTCAAATGTTTTTAGAATCCCAACCAAATTACTTACTGAAATAGTTTTTAATTCTTTCTTACTAATTGGAGAGGTACTTCCAAAAGTTACATTACCCTGTTCTCTTGGCCTTATTTCCTTTTTGTCCTTATTTAAATTCTTGGAAAACAATTCAAATTTTTTCTCAAATAATAAATTTGTACTTAGTGCAGAATACCAAAGAAGTCTATAATCATCTAGGTATTTAGTCTTGTCGTAATAATCTTTATCCTGAGAACCATTTTCAATGATTCTTTCAATTATTGAAGCCTCCCTTTCGCTTAAGGAATCAGCAATTTCTTCTAACAAAAAATAAAGGTCATCAGCCCAAAAGTTATTGGAAAATAGCATATTCTCATCGTCATTTTTTATAAAATTGAAGAACAGTTGTTTTGAATTTTTCCATGTTTTCGCAAACAGAAACAAAGAAAGTTTTATAAAGTGTTTATGATTATATGTATCACTTAGAAAGGCAGATATAATTTCTCTTATTCGCGTTTTAGATTGCTTAGAGATTTCTACGCATGAAGTTTTTAAGAAGATTGTATAAATTGTTTCAATGGAGTAGGAATGTTTATCAACTTCATTGATGTGAAATATACTTTTAATCCAGAACTCGCTTATATATTCGGCCTTCAAATAAATTAGTAGGTTATCGGCAATAGAATAAACAATCTTATTAGAGCAATATTTTGAAACACCTGAATAAAAAACTGGATTCTGACAAGCATGTTTTAATCTATACGCCCTAATAACAGGGGAATACTTGCCAGTTTCATAGCTTGACTGATCTCTAAATTTTTGCTTATCCGATATTTCAAAAACTAATTTGACTAATTTTTCAATTTTCTGCTTGTCCTTATTAGTTATTTCCTCTTTATCGAAAAAAGAATATATGAGCTTAAAAATTGATTCGCTTTGAAGGTTATTCTCATATTTTGTATTAAAGAAACTAGGTATGTAATCAACTATTTTATCTGTTACGTAATCTTTGGGTAAATTTGTTAGTATATCTAGAAGAAAGTACCAAATTCTGTAATTTTCAAGTTTTTTTATGTTTTTGGAGTAGTTACATATCTCAAGTATAATTTTTATTAAAACTTCAGAGTTTTTATCATCTACATTACCCTTTTTAATCTCGATGGATATAAATTCTAAGTATTCAGCTTGGTTCCATAAGGCCTCATCTAATATATATTCAGGAGAGAAAAAGCCATTATTATGTAAAGGTTTTAGCCAACTTACTTTTTTAAGGCTAATATAAAAATGTCTCTCTTTCTGTTCGTCCTTAAAGATGTTACTTAATGCAGCAAGGATTTGTTTTGTAGGCCTCTCAAACCTGACAATTCGTTCAATTTGCTTTAATTGGTTAATAAAACTACCTAGTAACTTCAAAAGAATTAATTCATAATCAAACCATAACTGTATAACTTCTTTTGGATCTCTAGGTGATTTTGTTGCGCCTCTCCGATGCGCATACTTTACAAATTTTGTGGCAACTTCGATATACTGTTTGGCAAAACTATCATCGATAGGCAAATCTAGAGCCACTAATATTGATACTACATTCCCTCGATCTTTAAGTGAAGGTTCTTTGAGCATTTTCTCCTTTGCACTCATTGGCGCAAGAATATCCCTTAAGCCACCATCTATTTCCCGTGCGACATGTGCTAAGAGATAAGATTTTGATTTCAGGTTTTCACTATGAAGAATATCCAATGCATCCATGTAAAAAGATGATATCTCTTCTCCTATACTTTTTAAACCGTTATATATATTCTGTTGGTTTTCGTTAATTTCCATATATCGGAATTAATATAAATTTTGCATGAACATTATAAATTCTTAAATATCTCAGTACTAAAAAGTAACAATCCAAGTAAACGTACGCAATCGCTCGACCACTTTCAAAATCGTGGTCAACACATCCTTTTCTTTTGGTAACTCCCCATAAACCAAAAACTTAAAATCATTCTGATAGGTATCTTTAAGCTGGTCCCAAGTTTCTTCAGGGCTTTTGAAAATCAAAGCCTCTTTTGGATGATACCTCAACCAATCATTATTATTTTTAAAGCTCTGCACATCATCATGAGCTACTTTAAGCAGCATTGTATCGAAATCACCCGACCTGAAAAACTCTTGAACTACTTTATCCTTCAGTAGCTGATGAATATCATACACATGTCTGATTTTAGCGTTCAAGTCAACAATAGGCGTTTCAGTATGTGAGAACCGAACCAAACTCATTATCTTTTCACAAAGCGTTCTTCTAGAATCCAATACAAGTGCGTCAAAAGGCAATAGATTATATTCTTCCGCCAATGCTGTTTGGTTTGTGGCATTCATCATATCATAGATATACGTATTCAATACTCTCTTAGTATATGGTTCAAAATAGCCTAGCCATGTTGCTTCTATGATAATGGTGTCTCTTACCTGCCCATAATTTCCTTTGAAAATTTTGGGATAGTTATAGGCTATCTTTCGAATCATTCCCATTTTGTTGGTAATCCCTTCCATTTCTACTTCTACGAATGGTGCAGTTATTTCCTTGGTTATTTTTTTAAGCTTAGACTTTAATTGATTTCCTGTCTCTTCTTTTCTTCGTATTACGACTAAATCAATATCCTCGGAAAAACGTTCAATAAATTTATAACACTTTGACAAGGCCGTGCCCCCCTTAAATATGGCTTCATCTTTAATAGCACTATCAAAGATGAGTTTTAGCGCGTAGCATACCCAATAGTCCTTTTCAATATAGATATCCAAGATACCCATCCGCTCTGCAGTTACCTGTACCGCTTGTCTGAAAAGTTGTTCATTCTCGTGCAGCTTCATTTTATATTCCAGTATTTAGCGTTTGACAGCAACTTTTCAGAAATATCAAAATTATAAACAGTTATTGGGTTTAAACTATCTTGAAGGTCTCTTAGCTCAGTCTCTACCTTGCAACCGATCTCTTTTAACAATGCACCCAATAAAGCTCTGGTTGCAGGAGAATATTTAAAAGCCAATTTTATAAGTTTTATCTGTTCGGTAGTTTTCAATTCGCGCAATAATACCATCAATCGAATACAACTTTTTTCAATAGTGGTATCCGGTATTTTCTTGATATAACGTATCACATCCAACAATCTCAATAGAGGAATATTTTCTTTATTAATAGTATTTTTTTGTTTGATGAACGAAATTCTAAAACGACCTCTTTTGAAAGAAGGCCGTATCTCCCGTTTGCCTATCTGTATCGTGCTACTTACTTGTGTGGTAAGCCCTAGGGAATTATAAACGCTATACCCCGTAATATACCCTACAAGTTTGCCGTCTTCCTCCAACAAGTCTTTTACAATTTGATGTTGATCTGGCAACAAAGTACCAAACACAGTTTTTTGTGGCTTGAAGTATTTACCTTTAGAGAGCTTGTTTATCTTATTGGAAGCAGCCATTCTATTCAGATGTTTAATGATGGCTTCCCTCCTAGTCACCTCGTTCATAAAATCTATATAGGTGAACACATACCCTTTGGGCAACTTATTAATCTTATCTTCAATGTATTCAGAGGTTTTCATTGGAAACTAATTTATACAAAGATATTTAAAATGTCCAGTTTATTAATTAAAAAACTGGACATTTTTTAATAAGTACTGATAACTTTAGTTGTATTGCATATGTGATTCTTTTACCTTGCAGACTCCTTCATCATCTGCAAGGTAAAAGAATCACAGTATTGCTTAGTGTATTCCCAACCTAGCTGTTCCCTTCTTTTCTTCCGAAATATTACTAAACGACCAACGGGTCAAGTTTTTTGCACAAAAAACTTGACATAATGCTACTTAAATAGGCGAAAATAAGAAGTAGTCTATGATAACTAACCCTTAGGTCGCACTAATACTGAAGAGATTATAGTGCACTATTTCATGTTTGTAAACCAATGCTATAAAGAAAATCGTCAATTAGTGCAATTAAATGCACTATTAGTATAATTTTCGTAGCAAACACCTATTTTTATAGTCAAAAGAGCCATATAATGCACTTTACAAGTCTCATACGTATCATGAAAGAAAGGAGAGAAATGCTTCACTTTACGCAGGAAATGCTAGCAGACCTTTCTGATGTAGGCCTACGTACCCTTAAACAGTTTGAAAGCGGTAAAGGCAACCCTACTGCAAAAACCTTAAACAAACTGGCTAACTCGCTAGGTATGGAACTCACATTCAAATAAAACAACGATAGCTGAAGAATAAGGCAAGCGGTCATTCAATACAAAAAGAAAGAAGGCAATAAAAATTGATATTAATAGTAATATTATTTTGCAATAAATGCCATACTTATGGAAAAGAAATTCACAGCCTGGTTGGAATTGAGAAAGTCGAGCAGGGATGAATTTGGAGATATGCTCTGTTATTGCGGACATACGGACAAGTGTGACTGCGGTAATCCTACGATTTCAATTTTTAAGGATTCCATAGAAAGAGGAGTTTTGGATGTAAATGACGCAAAAAACGGCTGGAAACCCGTAAAATTCTAGTCGGAAAAATAAAAATGTGTACCTCGTTTTTGACTTATGTATCTCGTTTGCGTCGCATAGTGCCTAAAGCCCCGTAGAATATACATCCGTCATTTACTGTATCGGCAAATAAATAAAATAAAAGTATCAACCATGAATAGTTTCATCCTTTCCATAATTTTGAATCACTTCTGCTTCAAACTCAACTAACTCTTGCCAGCGTTTATCAACATCAACGTCTTGACCATATTTGCGGGCAAAGCCAATAAATGTAGTGTAATGACCTGCTTCGCTAATCATTAAGTCCCTATAAAATTTAGATAATTTTGGATCTTTAATTTCTTCTGACAATAATTTAAAACGTTCGCAGCTTCTAGCTTCTATCATTGCAGAAAACAACAATCTATCTACCATAGATTGTAACCTGTTACCACCTTTATTCATGAATTTATATAATTCATTCACATAACTATCCTTTCGTTCTCTACCTAAAGTATAACCCCGTTCTTTTATAATATCATGCACCATTTGAAAATGCACCAATTCTTCTTGCGCCAGTAGAAGTAAATCTGTTACTAAATCCGGGTATTCAGAATTTAGGGTAATTATGGTAATGGCATTAGTTGCTGCCTTTTGTTCGCACCATGCATGATCTGTTAGAATCTCTTCGAGATTCTTCTCAACAATGTTGACCCAACGTGGATCAGTAGCTAATTTTAGATGTAACATGGTATTCATTTTTTTGTAAATGTAGGCGTCAGTACCCGAAATACAATAATGAAAACCCCATATAATTATAAATAAGAGACGGAAATACAATTTATAATCCTAAAACCTATTTTAATTACAGGCAAAGCAACATAATGCTATTTATGCTTACATATTTCTTCGATACTGCCCTCCTACTTCAAACATAGCATGCGTAATTTGCCCTAATGAACAGTATTTTGTTGTCTCCATTAATTGCTCAAAAGTATTTTCATTATGTAATGCAACTTCTTGTAAAGCTTTTAATGACTTTTCTGCACTGGTACTGTTTCTTTCCTGTAAATCTTTAAGGTTACTGATTTGTAATTTCTTTTCATCTTCGGTTGCCCTAATAACTTCATCTGGTATTACAGTAGGTGATCCTTTTGAAGATAGAAAAGTATTTACTCCTATTATCGGCAATTCACCCGTATGTTTCTTTGTTTCGTAATACAAACTCTCTTCTTGAATCTTACTACGTTGGTACATACTTTCCATAGCACCAAGCACGCCGCCACGATCGGTAATTCTATCAAACTCTACCATAACGGCTTCTTCAACCAAATCAGTCAACTCTTCGGTAATAAAAGATCCTTGCATCGGGTTTTCATTTTTAGCCAACCCAAGCTCTTTATTAATAATCAATTGTATAGCCATCGCCCTTCTTACAGAATGTTCTGTGGGTGTGGTAATTGCCTCGTCATAAGCATTGGTATGCAATGAATTACAATTATCATAGATTGCATAGAGAGCCTGTAACGTGGTTCTAATATCATTAAAGTCAATCTCTTGAGCATGTAAAGAGCGACCAGATGTCTGAATATGATATTTTAGTTTTTGTGAACGTTCATTACCGCCATATTTCAACTTCATGGCTTTTGCCCAAATTCTTCTAGCCACCCTACCAATTACGGCATATTCAGGATCAAGTCCATTACTAAAGAAAAAAGAAAGGTTAGGCGCGAATGCATCAATATGCATACCTCTAGACAGGTAATATTCTACAAAAGTAAAGCCATTGGCAAGTGTAAATGCCAACTGACTAATTGGGTTTGCTCCTGCTTCGGCAATGTGGTATCCAGAAATAGACACCGAATAGAAATTACGGACCTTCTGATCTATAAAATACTGTTGTACATCACCCATTAATCGCAATGAAAATTCAGTAGAAAAAATACACGTATTCTGTGCCTGGTCCTCTTTTAAAATATCAGCCTGTACCGTTCCTCTTACTTTCGATAATGCATCAGCCTTAAGTTCTGCATATACATCTGCATTTAAAACTTGATCACCAGTTACTCCCAAAAGAAATAATCCAAGTCCATCATTACCTTCTGGCAACTCACCTGCATAGGTTGGACGCTTAGCACCTAACTTTTTATAAATCGCATTGATTTTAGCATTTACTTCATTTTCTAATCCGTTAGCTTGAATATACTTCTCACATTGCTGGTCAATAGCCGCATTCATAAAAAACGCTGCAATAGTAGCTGCAGGACCATTAATTGTCATTGAAACCGAAGTGGTAGGTGCACATAAATCGAAGCCAGAATATAGCTTTTTAGCATCATCTAAACAGCAAATACTAACACCACTATTCCCGATTTTACCATAAATATCTGGTCGATCGCCTGGATCTTCACCATAAAGTGTTACCGAATCAAATGCCGTTGACAAGCGCGCTGCCGGCAATCCTTTAGACACATAATGAAAACGTTTATTCGTTCTTTCAGGTCCGCCTTCTCCCGCAAACATTCTGGTAGGGTCTTCTCCTTGTCTCTTAAATGGAAAAACACCTGCCGTAAATGGGAACTCTCCCGGTACGTTTTCTTGCAAAGACCATTTTAAAATATCTCCCCAGCCTTCATATTTCGGTAAAATTACTTTTGGTATCTGTGTTTGTGATAAAGATTTTGATGTTGTTTCCACCTTTACTTCCTTTCCTCTAACTACATAGGTGAAAAAATCACCCTCGTAATTCGCTTTCTTTGCATTCCACTCATCTATAATTTTCTTATTATGTGGATCAAGGTCTAATTGTAATTCCTCTTTTGCAGCTTCAATAGCTTCTAATGCCTTTTCCTTATCTTTTAATATTTCAGAAGATTCTTTTAAACTAAAAAGTTTTTGGGCAACGGTTTTTTGATGTTCAGCTCTTTCGTTATAATCACGAATAGTATCCGTTATTTCAGAAAGATATCTTGTTCTTTTAGGCGGAATAATATAAATCTTCTCCGACATTTCTCTGGAACTTACAAATGTTGACTTTAAGTCGTTAGCTCCGGTTTTATTCACTAAAGTATCAATAACCGCCCTATATAATTGATTCATACCCGGGTCATTAAACTGAGAAGCAATAGTACCATAAGCAGGAAGCTCCTCTGCCGGGGTATCCCATAACTGATGATTACGCTGGTATTGCTTTTTTACATCTCGCAAAGCATCCAAAGCCCCTCTTTTATCAAACTTATTTAGAGCAATTAAATTGGCAAAGTCAAGCATGTCTATTTTTTCTAGCTGAGTTGCCGCACCATATTCAGGAGTCATAACATATAAAGACACATCTGAATGTTCGGTAATCTCGGTATCTGACTGTCCAATACCCGAGGTTTCCAAAATAATAAGGTCAAAACCGGCAGCCTTAGTAATATCTACGGCATCTTTTACATATTTTGATAAGGCTAAGTTTGACTGTCGAGTAGCCAATGAACGCATGTAAACCCTATCATTAAAAATAGCATTCATACGAATACGGTCTCCCAACAAAGCACCACCTGTTTTTCTTTTGGAAGGGTCTACGGAAATTACAGCAATTTTCTTATGCTCGAAATCCGTTAAGAAGCGACGTACCAATTCATCGACTAAAGATGACTTACCAGAACCACCCGTTCCTGTAATACCCAATACGGGAGCTACCTTTTTTGTTTCAACCTTTTTTCTAATATTGTTCAGAACCTCTTCGTGTTTTTCAGGAAAGTTCTCTGCAGACGAAATAAGTCTGGCAATATCCGAATAGCCAAGTTCATTTACCTTACCAAATTGACCATTTAGTTGTTCACCTACCGGAAAATCACTTTTTTTAATCAAGTCATTGATCATACCTTGAAGTCCCATTTCACGACCATCATCAGGTGAATATATTCTCTCTATACCATAAGCATGTAATTCATCTATTTCTTCAGGAAGAATGGTACCGCCACCACCACCGAACAACTTAATTTGCGATGCTCCTCTTTCCTTCAACAAATCATACATGTATTTAAAGTATTCTACATGCCCCCCTTGATATGAAGTAATAGCAATTGCTTGTACATCTTCTTGAATTGCACAATCAACAATTTCCTGCACTGATCTGTTATGACCTAAATGAATAACCTCACAACCTGTAGATTGAATTATTCTACGCATTATATTAATTGCCGCATCATGCCCATCAAAAAGAGAAGCCGCGGTAACAATACGAATATGATTTTGAGGTTTATAAGGGGTTTGTATGATATCGTTCATTTTATATGCTCAATTTAATTTTTAGCAGTCTTTTTTTTTCGAGTAATGATTTATTTACTTTAAAAATTGTCATTCAATAGATTACAATCTTTATTAATATTGATGCTACAACAACAATTTTAGACCGATACGAAAATAAAGATTTTAATTAGTAATATTTCAATTTTATGCTATTTCAAAGGCATAAAATGATCTATTGATAAATATTTACCTGAATTTTAACGATTTGCTAATTTTAAGAATATGAATTACGTTTCTATAATCATCTCTTCAATCCAAAAAAAAAGAGTAGATTTACTACCCTTTTCATTGCTTTATCTATGATTTATTTAGACCAATTAGGAAACCAATTAGACATAGACCATACCCATGCTCGAATAATTTCTGTTGTTCCCTCTATTACAGAATTATTGTTCGATTTAGGATTAGGCGATAAAATTGTTGGTTGTACCAAATTCTGCGTACACCCAAATAAGCCGTACCTAACGAAAAACATGATTGGAGGCACAAAGGATTTGAATTTAGAAAAGATTGTAAAATTAAATCCTGATTTAATACTAGCTAACAAAGAAGAAAACAATAAAATACAAATTGAATTTTTAAGTGAATCCACACCTGTATGGATAAGTGATGTTAAGACTTTTGACGATAGTTTAGAAATGATTGAGCAAATCGGTTTAATTACAGGAACTTCTTTTCGTGCAAAAGAAATCATCAACCAGTTAAACAACCATCTAAAATGCAAAGCTCCTGTCAAAAAAGCTGTATATCTCATCTGGAAAGATCCATATATGACCATTGGTGGTGACACCTATATCAATGACATACTAAACCGTTGTGGTTATATTAATCTATTTTCAGAGCAAAACCGCTACCCTATTGTAACCTTACAGGAAATAAGTGATTATAAACCTGACGTAGTGTTATTATCATCTGAGCCCTACCCATTTAAAGAAAAACATCTAAAAACCATACAGCGTTCTCTAAAAAACACTGAGGTAAAATTAGTTGACGGAGAATTCTATTCTTGGTATGGATCTAGACAAATCCATATTACAGCTAAAAACACCTAAACTATATTATTAATTGATAGATCTAAAATAATAGAGCCCTTTTATAGTTATCAACTTTGAGTATATACTATTATTCAAGTTATAAAAGTAAAGCCATATTACATTGTAAATTCCATAAAAGCATATAATGGTAATATATAGTAACTTTGATGTATTATAAACCCTCAGATAACTAAAACCCAATTTCATTTTATGTTCAGCTTTTTCTCCAAAAAACATTTCTTAATTGACCATTTAGACGGATTAATAGATATTCATAATCACATCTTACCGGGTATAGATGACGGAGCAAAAACTATTGAGGATTCTATTCAACTTATAAAAGGGTTTAATGAATTCGGAGTAACAGATTTTATCTGTACACCACATATTATGGAAAATTATTACCCAAATAATCCAAGTACTATTGCAAGCTCATTATCGTTACTCCAAAATGCTTTAAAAATGAACAGTTTAGAACATGTAAATATAGAGGCTGCAGCAGAACACATGATCGATTCTGGTTTTGAAAAAATTCTTGAGGACAAACAATTCATGCCCTTGGCCAAAAATTATTTATTGATAGAAATGTCTTATTTACAAGCGTCAATTAATTTTGATAGTTCGGTAGATAAAATCAAAAGTTCAGGATTATTTCCAATTTTCGCTCATCCAGAGCGGTATGCATATTTACACAAAAATCTAAAAGCTTATTCTAAATACAAGAACGACGGTTTATTGTTTCAAATGAATATGTTATCCTTAGGTGATTACTATGGTAAGGAAGTTAAACAAACTGCTTTATACTTACTAAAGAACAATCTAATAGATTTTATTGCTAGCGATGTTCATAAGATCACTCAACTGAATTACCTCAAAAAAATAAGCATCAATGAAAAAACATTGATGCTTATTAAGCCTATTATTGAAAAGACAATTTATAATTTTGCATGAAATGGTTATTTCTAAAAACCATTATTACCTATCCTTTATAAATTTATATTTCTCAAAGGAGTTTTTATTTGAACAACAATCTTATAACCATCATGGATAAATTTCATTATTAAATTTTAAATTAATTCTCTAAACAGTTTAATAATTTGAGCAAAAAAAAGCGAAAAATCTAAGTTAGATTTTTCGCTTTTCTATTTTAATATAAGTTCTTATTTTAATTTCTCACAACCAACTTTTTCACTAACGGAATATCTACACCTTGTATGTAAGCGTAAACTGTATAGATTTCATTTCTCAAATCGCCTATATACAATTCATAACTTCCATTACCATTGAACGATTCAAGGTATTCATATGTCTTAACTAACCTACCGCTAGTATCATATATATAGATTCCTAATAATGGCGCCGGAACTTCCAAATTAATAAATACTTGAGCATTTTCACTTGCTGGATTTGGAGATATCACCATATTATCCATCGTTGCATCATAAGTTTCATTTTGGCTGATAGTCCAATCAAATGTTATTGTACTTGATTCTGAAGGACTACCGTCGTCGCTTACCGTAACCATAACCTCATACGGGCTATTAACAGATGCACCAGCTGCTATCGTCCCACTAATTAATCCAGTAGACGGATCAATAGTCAAGCCATCAGGAAGGTTAGTTGCCGTGAAAGTCAAATTATCGTCATCAGTAGCAAGAATTTGAAATGAAATTTCTTCACCTTCCATTCCACCTTGTGCTCCAGGGATTGTTACCTCAGGTGCCTCGTTAATCACTACGATGACATCAGTTACATTCCAAACAAAAGATATAGTACTCTCTTCAAAAGGGTTACCATCGTCAGTTACAGTAATATTTACTACGAAAGGACTATTGGCCGATACACCAGCTTCAACTGTACCACTAATTAATCCTGAAGTCGCATCTATCATCAACCCATCAGGAAGATTCGTTGCAATATAAGTCAGATTATCGTCTTCCGCATCAGTTGCTTCAATCTGTAATGAAACTACATCTCCTTCAACTCCGTTCTGATCTCCTGGGTTTGTTACCACTGGTGCCAAGTTCACGGCAACATCGGTTACAGTCCAAGTGAAGGATATAGTACTCTCTTCTGAAGGACTACCGTCATCCGTTACAGTAACTGTCACTGCGAAAGGACTATCAGCTGAAGCTCCAGCTTCAATTGTACCGCTAATTAATCCTGTTGTCATATCTATTGTCAACCCATCTGGAAGATTGGTTGCAGTATAAGTCATATTATCGTCTTCCGCATCAGTTGCTTCAATCTGTAATGAAACTACATTTCCTTCAACTCCGTTTTGATCTCCTGGGTTTGTTACCACTGGTGCCAAGTTCACGGCAACATCGGTTACAGTCCAAGTAAAGGATATAGTACTCTCTTCTGAAGGACTACCGTCATCCGTTACAGTAACATCTACTGCGAAAGGACTGTTGGCTGATGCTCCAGCTGTAATGGTTCCACTAATCAATCCTGTAGTCGTATCTATTGTCAACCCATCTGGAAGATTGGTTGCAGTATAAGTCATATTATCGTCTTCCGCATCAGTTGCTTCAATCTGTAATGAAACTACATCTCCTTCAACTCCGTTTTGATCTCCTGGGTTTGTTACCACTGGTGCCAAGTTCACGGCAACATCGGTTACAGTCCAAGTAAAGGATATAGTACTCTCTTCTGAAGGACTACCGTCATCCGTTACAGTAACATCTACTGCGAAAGGACTGTTGGCTGATGCTCCAGCTGTAATGGTTCCACTAATCAATCCTGTAGTCGTATCTATTGTCAACCCATCAGGAAGATTCGTTGCTGCAAAGGTCATATTATCATCTTCAGCATCTGTTGCTTCAATCTGTAATGAAACTACATCTCCTTCAACTCCGTTTAACTCACCTGGATTAGTAACTACAGGTGCCAAATTCACGGTAGCATCGGTTACAGTCCAAGTAAAGGATACCGTACTCGATTCCGAAGGGCTACCATCATCCGTTACAGTAACATCTACTGCGAAAGGACTGTTGGCTGACTCTCCAACTGCAATAGTTCCACTTATTAATCCTGTAGTCGTATCTATCGTCAACCCATCAGGTAGGTTCGTTGCCGAATAAGCTAATGCATCTGAATCCGTAGCTATAATTTGTAATGATACGATATCACCTTCAACTCCAATTTGATCTCCTGGGTTAGTAACTACAGGAGCTTCATTAGCAGGAGCATTAACTGTTATTGTTAAAGTTGTCGTATCAGTAAGAACACCGTCGCTTACCGTTAATTCCACTTCATATACACCAGGTGTTTCAAAATCATGGCCAGGATTGGCAGTGGCATCTGTTGGAGAACCATCTTTAAAGTCCCATAAATATTCAACTATTCCCGTATCATCACTAGAATTATCACCAGTAAAATTAACTGTTAAAATAGCATCGCCTGAAATTACATCAGACTCTATTAATGCTACCGGCGCAGCATTACCCGCTTCCCCAACATTCCATACAAATTCAATAGTATTTGATTGAGAAGGGCTACAGTCATCTGTTACCGTTACCGCTACATCATATGGACTCTCTTCCGAAGCTCCATTTGTAATACTGCCTTGAGTAGATTCTGCAGCAGCAAATAATTGAGCTTCGTCATAATTTTGACTCACCAAATGCAATGCTACACGATCAATTAAATGACCATTTGATCTAGATGAAATTTCCATTGTATATGTACCTGCATTATCAAACTCTACAAATACCCAATGAGCATCATTATCACTTGTCTTTGTACTCCAACTCCAATCTAGTGTATTGGTATATACTTTTAACCAACCATCAGCAGAAGCACCCTCTACCTCTGGTGTTTTACCCAATCCTTTAGGGTAAACAATACCACCAGATCCATCAACATTTTTAGCACCATAAAAATCATTGGCATCATTAAAACGTAACCAAGCATCATTATGCTCTGTAGAAGGTACAGAAGGGGCTATGATACCAATATTATTATACCATTGGAATCTATAAACACCTGGTGTAGTAATTTCAACCTGAGTAGAAATAGTTCCAACACCCGGAGTATTAAAACTGTCAACTGAATTGAAAAGATATCCACTACCTGTATAACCAGGTTCGGTAGTCTCTTCGGTCCAGTTAGCACCATATGTTAAATTTTCCATCTCAATAACTACTAGCCCATTGTTCTCTTGATAAGCGCCAGTACCCGCACCACCATTAGAAACTGTACCGGATATTAAACCTGTATCAGGATCTATAGATAAACCTGCAGGCAAGCCAGTTGCACTATATGTTTCGTCAGTACAAGCCCCTGTTGCATCAATTTGTAAGGAAACCACATCACCTTCACTATTATTCTGTGTACCGGGATCCGTAATTTCTGGAACATTTACAGCATTAGATAAGTTTATTTCCTTAGTTGTACCATTACCATATGTAATTGTTAACAATGCACTTCTATTATCTCCCGTTCCAGATAGACTTATTTCTATTGGATGCGTACTATTCGCATTCAACAATTGATTGGTTAATTCACCTGAAACTATACTAAAGTCACTAGCATTAGCACCTGAGATAACCATTGAAGTTATTATAACCCCAACATTTCCATTTTCAATATTCAAATCAATAGTTTCTGTTTCACCGTCGGCAATCAATAATCCATCTAAAGAATTTATTTCACTGGCAACACTAGGGCTACCAACTGGAGCATCCTCTCCATAATATTCCATGTTTTTCTGATTATCCCCACCTTGTACAGGAGAACCTGCCGTAATAAATATTCCATTTCCAGAAACAATAGCCTGAGTTCCATGTCTAGGATAATTTAATCCTGGTAAAGTAGTCCATGTTTGAGATAAAGGATCATACTCTTCGACAGTTGTTAAAGCTGGTCCTGCCGTTTCACTTTCTCCACCGATAACCATTAACTTATCATTGAAGTTAACTGCAGAAGAACCACCTCTTGGTGTTGGTATATTCTGACCTGATGGCAATGTACTCCAACTTTGATTTGTAAAGTCGTACACATCAACTTCATCTATTGTGGGAGCAAAAACTCCTCCTGCTCCACCTGAAAGACGACCACCAGATACATATAATTTATCATTAATAACCACCGCAGCAAAATGATCTCTTTCATTTGGCGCATCGGTCAATGGTGTCCATATACCGGTTGCAGGATCAAATTCATCAAAATATGACACATAACCTCCATCATGTCCTTGCGTGTTACCGGCAACAACATAAAACTTATCGTTGTACATTACCAATCCTGCAGAGCCTCTTCTTCTATTAGCAGGTATTTCAGGACCTTGAATCCACTCTTCATTTGCCGGGTCAAACGCCCATACATATTCAGCAGGTGTTTCCGTTGGGAAGGCATTATCTTTAAAAGAACCAATAACCCAAATTAAGCCTTGGTATTCCGTAGCTTGGAAATGATTAAATTCAAAAGGTGAAGAATCAACTAAAGAATTCCATGAATCAGATGTATAATCGTATACATCAATAGTTGAAGCATTCTCTCTACCACCCATTAGATAAAACTTATCACCAGCTTGAACAAATGAATTTTCATGTCTTGCCGTATAATTTTCATCCTCATCTTTATCAACCCATGTTGAAGCTATATTCCAATTGAAAACTGTACTAGCTGGAGCAGAACCACGTCTAACAGCGGTAACTACAACTTCATGTGCGCCATTATTATTTGGACCACCTACAGAAGCGGTTGCCTCAATAGTACCAGTAACTTGACCAGTAACAGAATTTATACTAATTCCGTCAGGTTGACCTGAGATATAATAAATTAAATCTTCACCTGAGTCTCCACCAGCTGCTGAGGCCGTAAAATCTACTACTGCATCAATATCACTAACTTGGTTCGCTATTGCCGTAATAGATAAAGTAGGATTTGCTGCATCTATTTCAAAAATTTCTATAGCACTAAGAATTGGATTTTCAGCGACACCATGTAGAAATTCTAAATTTAATTCACCATCATTAAGGGTTACTGGAAAAGAAAGCATACCTGCCCTCAAATGTCCAAACTCTGCTATAATATCCAAATCATTTTCCACTACCGTTCCTTCTAATAAAATATCGAATATTCTATCTCCAATTTCACTAGCTGGCTCATAACTGTTTCCTAAATAAATATTTACCACATAATCACCATTCTCTAAAGGAAATATAAACTCCATCTCCTCACCATCAGCTGCATCATAACGTTCTCTAGCGAAAATTCCATCAAAAGTAGTGTTGTCAATGTAAGCTGGAACGGTATTATGTTTTTTATTAAATTCCAAAAGTGAATTAATAGAGAATCCAGTATTTACTGAATACATACTAGAGGTATATGCTCCATTTGTATTATTAAATTTCCAGTCAGTAGCAGTATCCGTAGCAGTAATCAAATCACCACCTACGTTTACTCTATAACTGAATGCTTCAAAAATTATCCAATCAAAGGTAATTGTAACAGCATCATTTGTTAGACCATCATTATCATCTATAGTAATAGTTACTGTATAAGGACTATTTAACTCAGCTCCAGCTTCTACCGTACCACCAATTTGACCATTTGTTGGCTCTATTACCAATCCAGGAGGAAGACCTACAGCTGCATAGTTTTTATTTCCATCACCGCCAAAAGCAGTTACTGCCAAACTACCATCAAGCTGTTCACCGACCGGAGTTCTCTGCTCTTCTATACCTGCTACATAGATAGGAGTTTCGGTATCTGAAGCATCTAAAATTTCAATACCATTGATCATTGGGTTTTCTATGGCACCATGAACGAATACAATGTTAATCTCACCATCAGTTACCGGAATAATATGACTAATAACAGTACCTACTTCATGACCATAGGTAGCAGATAAATCTATATCATCTAATGCCGGGTATGTTAATCCTTCTATTTGAACATCAAATAGACGTTGCTCTGCTTCTGAAGTACCTAACCAACCATTGGCCATATATAATCTCACTTCATAATTGCCACTCTGTGTAACAGGAAATGAATATGTCATATTTGGTGCACCTGGTGCACTATCTGCTCTTTCTGTTTTAAAAATTTGATTTGGTGTACTTGAAGGAACACCAGACCCACCATCTGCATCGAAAGAAAAAGTTTGATTACTACCGGCATTTGCTAAATATGTTGAATTACTACCTTGAGTATCCCCTTCCCAATCGATATCGCCATCAATTGCGGTAATTTGTGGTCCCCCAGTATTTACACGGTAAAAAACAAACGGAGAATCAGTAACATTAACTTCAAATGTTTGTTCTACAAAGTTCAAATCTACGTCAGTTGCCCTTATCGTAATATTTGATAATGCAGAAATTCCAGGATATGATAACGTTAATTCATTTGCGCTAATTACCGCACCTACATTGGCGTCTGTAATATTTTCTACTGTGTAAGTAAGGTTAGATACCCCATTATCATCACCAAAGAAATTATCTAATTCAATAATTTCGTCATTAGAGTTAATATATCTATCAAGATCAGGAATTTCAGCTAATACAAAAGGTTTGCTATCCAAAACATTAAGAAAATCATATGTCACTCCAATTTCCTTACCTGTTTGATTAGATGTTCCTATAATACCAACTGCCAAATCTGTGGTAGTTTGTTGTAAGGCCGATAAAATACTACCTGTCGCAGTTAATGTACCAACTGTTACTCTAGTACCTCCACCTGTAAAACTATATTGACAAATTACTTCACCATTTGCAGGATTCACGACTAAATAAAACACTATACTATCTGGTCGATTGTTAACATCAATAATGACATCTTGTGTAGACTGAATTACATCATTAACTTCTTGTAAAATAGATACGCCATTTTGGGTAATAACCATTTTTATATAGTTGCTTTGTGTACCGTCTCCAATAAAAATACCCAACTCTCCATTTGGTGCATCAGTATTTCCGTAAAGTTGCAAAGGACCATCAAACCCAACCATACTAGAAGTGACAGTAAACACGTCGGTATTTTGATCTACCTGAATACCATATTGAAATCCTTTTTCCTGATTATTAGTAGTCCCTAAAGCCGTACCAGATGTCCAGTTTATAATCATAGCGCCAGCTGCACCACCTAATACATCATTTGGGTTAGGATCATTAGGGTCATTTTCTCTATCTAACCAGTTTTGCCAATTAGGATTAGGGTCACCATTATTCATAAGACCGGTTAACCCTAAACCTCTAAGTCCTCCTAAACTAGTATCTGAAAACAACTCATTAACAAATGGAATTGTAAAAGCATCACTTCCTGAATCAGCAGGATCTCCTAATTGAAATGGATCTACATCATCATTAATACCATCATTATCATCATCTAAATCAATAAGGTTGGAATCAAGAATAGTTGTTACTGATTTATCAAAATCTTCTGGTTGAGACCCACCGTTACAAGCTTCCGTATCATTATCTTCTTCATCTTGATTAGTATACCCATCTTCATCATAATCGGCAAGAGGATCGTATTCTGGATCACTAGGGTCTACACAGTCCACTAAATCAGCAGGTTCCAACACAAGAATTTTAGACGAAGAATTAGTATCCTCTGCTGAACCGCTAAAAATCCCAACCCAAATGGTTCCCGGAAAAGGATCTGTATTGCTATTACATGTTATCCCTAGAGCATTACCTCCCAAGTTAGAGGCAAATGCAGATGTCAATGTTTCCAAACTACCATTGGCGTTGAGTTCTACCCTTCGCAACAGACTATCATCACTACCAGCAATCAAATCACCTTTCATAGCTTCACCAAAATTGTCTGCCGTGTACTCATCAATACCGTTGGTATTAGTATCCCAAATAGTTACAATATCATCTTCAGGACCATCTGGGTTATCAATACCAGGTCCTCTCCAATCACCTTCAACAATATTAGCATTGGCAACAGGAACTGGCGGCCAATTCGCAGGTAACCCAAGACTAGCATCTGTTGTAGAACCGGGTGTTGACCCATCTGGATCATAAATTAAAGTTCTAAAAACTGCATCACTATTAGTTGTTGCACTTGGGGTATAATATAAACCGGCATTGGTAGGATTGGCTCTAACAGGGTTTGGATGACCTCCATAATAACTTCCAAAAACATAATTTTGAATATCCGTTGTAATCAAGTGTAAATGATCATCGTTTACAATTTGCTCTCCACCTGAAGATGAAGAACTTCCAGGTTCGCCCGGAACATAATTATTAGTTACTGTTCCTGACATTCCTTCATTTTCAGGAAAGCCTCCCCAACTTCCGTTAGGACCATTGTCTGTAACATAAACAGCACCACTCTCTGTTACGACTAAATCATAGGCATTTCTATATCCAGGGGAAAAAATCTGCACGGGTCCACCAGGAACTATCATACCTTGGTTTAAACCATCATTACCACCAAATGGATCATTTACATCAACACCATCGTACGCAGGATTATCTGGATCAGTAATCCCGTTAACATTAGCACGAGTTGGGTCATCTAAAGTTGGTATATCATAGATATAACTTCGCCCTTCATCACTGAGTGTAGGCATAGCTTCAATTAAATCTAAATTTACAGAAAGAATAGCTCCAGAAAGTGCATACTCCATAGCATAATTAAAACTTAGGGATGGACTTCCGCCATTAGTATTTCCTCCTTGAGCTACAATTAAATAATCCACACCCCCTATAGTAACAAACTCAAGACCATTAGTAGCATGGTTTTCCTCTGAACGTGGTAATCCCCTTACAATATCTACAACATCCCATGTTGTTCCATTCCAAGTAAACCTGGTTATAATTCCAGAATTCGTATCCAAACCGGTATCGCCTACACCTCCAGTTACACCACCACCAACTCTAAAATCACTAGAAGTTGCGTAGATTATTGGAAATTCTGCTGTTCCTGCTAAAGTTATTCCTGTAGTTTCCCTATATATGGAAGAGTCTTCAGAACCATCATCATTATGATTTTGAATATCATTTATACCGGTTATAACTTCTGTATTTATTACCTTAAAATTGCTATCACCAACTCTTTCAATAGTCAATGCTTTTATGGTACCTGGATACTCAGAAAAGTACAGTCTACCATCGAGACCCCACATCAAGGATGTGGAAGCTAAAGCGTTACCATTTCCATCGAAATCAAGTTCACTTAGATCAAAGTTAACCTGTGCATTCATCTGGGTAATACCTAAGACGAATAACATAAAAAGATTTAATAAAAAAGATTTGAAATAATTCTGTTTCATATTCTAGGAGAATAAAGTGATACTAATATTTTACCGTTCTACACGGTATTCTAATTTTAAAACAAATATAATTCAATAACACAATTGACGATTATTAGTCGTCTTATATTCGTTTAAACCTGAATGTTACTCGATAAAGTACAAGTATAAAATTCACCTTTACTAGTAGGAAAAAAGCCATAAAACATGAACGGTTCATAATCTTGGATAAATAATCATACCAAAATTAGAGGTGCAAAATGTTAAAAATCTGTAGAACAAGGAGTTAAGACCATTAAACATATTTGTTTATTAAAACACAAAATATGTAAAGCACTATATTAATTCTACCAAAATGAATAGTTCTGAATAAATAAAAAAGACACGATAATCATAATAATCATCGTGTCTTTTTTATTTTTTAGTGATTCTAAATTTTAGAATTTCCACCATTTTTTGGCGCTTTTACTATAACCGTAACCATATTTACCGCCGTAACCTAAACTATCTAAACTAACATCATTTACAACAAAGGAAACACCTTTTAATTTGCCTTCTTCACGTAAGTTGAGAGGGAATTTAACGGCAGATTCATCAGTTACCCCAGCTCTGGTCACATATATAATATGATTTGCATAAGGCGCAATTAATAAAGTATCACTGACTACCATCATTGGTGCTGTATCTACAATTACATAATCATACATTTCAGACACTTCTTCTAACAAATTCTCAATTTTAGAACTCATTAATAATTCTGCCGGATTTGGTGGAATTTTACCAGAGTAAATAACATCTATAGTATTATGATGTACCAACATAGGTCTAATGATATCTTTAACAAGTATAGTATCATCTAGCAAGTATTCCGTTAAACCAGCATCTTTATTTCTAGATGGCGTTTTAAGCTTATCTACAGAATCACCCGAAAAGAAGGTATATAATTTAGGATTTCTAATATCAGCACCTACTAAGAGGACCTTTTTATTGGTACTCGCCAATATCATTGAAAGGTTAGATGAGACAAATGTCTTACCCTCTCCCGGTGTACTTGAAGTAATATAAATAACATTGTTTTTATTACTATTACTTGCATGCTTGGTTTTAATAAGAAAATCTAAGTTAGCGCGTATAATACGTAATGCTTCGGCAAGAACAGACCGATCATCATTAATAATAATTTTACTATCCTTTTTAGAAAGACTAGGTAATTCACCCAAAACAGGAATATCATTGGTAAATTTCTCTAAGCTGTGCTTATTTTGAATCTTGGTATCTAACTGATCCTTACCATAAATTACTCCAAAAGGCAACAATAATCCTAACATCAGAGCGGCTAAATACGTGATAGCTTTTTTAGGTTTTACAGGCGTTGGGCTAGATACATAAGCTTTATCGATTACATTGGATTTAGGCGAAGCTGAAGCAAATGCTATTTGTGACTCTTCACGTTTCTGTAATAAATATAAATACAAAGATTCTGTAGTTTCTTGCTTTCTAGTAATATTTCTAAGTTCCCGTTGATTTTCAGGAGCAGAGTATATTGTACCTTGAATTCTACCTAATTGACTTTGCAACGTACTAACATTCATACCTACGTTACGCTCTAATGAATTTAAACTAGATTGCATTGTACTTTTAATACCATCTAATTGCTCATCAAGATTAACAATCATAGGGTTTTGTTCATTAGAGCTTTTCAATAATCGTTTACGCTCTGCGACCAAAGCGTTATATTGAACTGTAGCCTGACTTAAAGCTCCACTTCCCACATCAACTACAGGCATTTCATCATAACCAGTTTCACCGCTTACATAGTCTTTTAATCCACTGACCATTTGCAGCTGCACTTTTGCATTCTCTAAATTAGAACGGCTACTTGCACTTACTTGAACGGCAGCACCTACTTCAATACCAGAACCGGTCATACCCTTTTCAGTCAATAATTCTTGAGCATCTTTATCTACATTAGTTAAAGTACCAGATATTAATTGAATACGGTTGTTAATGAAATCAGAAGTTGTATCAGCAATACGTTTTTTTTCATCGATTGCATTTCTATTATATATCTCAATTAACTTGTCTATAATGTCTTTTGCTTTTTTAGGAATAGCACTTGTCATTGACACATCTAGAATATTAGAAAACTCAGCGCTTACAGATATATTAACAGCAGATTTAAAACTACGTGCTACTCTTTCAACAGGACTCAAAGAGACTTGAAATCTTTTTCCAATTAAACTTTTTGGATCTTTAACGTTTGGTGTAATTACCATATCTCCAATTGGCGTAGAAATACCACTACCGTAAGAATAAATCTTAGACGGCACGTTTTCATTTTCAGTAAAACCAAACGTATTCGCTGAAGAAAACTCTATAAAAAAACTATAATTAGCATTATTAACCGTAGAATCTGCGGCAATAAAGTTCATCTTTATAGGAGGATTAGAGTAAACTTCTGAGTTTATAATATTCCCCAAGGCCATAATCTTTACATTAGCCCCCAGCTCCTTAACAACTTCTATAAAATTAGATCTTGATGATAATATCTCAATTTCATCTTCTACCTGTTTAGAGGAACCACCAAAAACATCCAAATCCTGAAAAACACTCATTTGATTATTCGCATTTTTCTCTTGAACAATCTGTATTTGAGATTTTACGGCATACTCTGGTGTTGTATACCTAATGTTTACATAAGCCAATGCCAACGCAATAAAACCACATAAAACAAACCATTTCCAATGTTTTAAATATGTGGTAATTATGTCTTTTATATCCTCTTTTTTATCTGAAAAACTCATAGAATAATATCGATTTGGGTAAGTACAATTTTAATAAAGCTATCTAACAAGTATCAGTGTAGTTGTAATTAAAAGAGAAGCTATTGAAATTGCTATACCCGCTCTACCATCTAAACTAGATGAAGTAACAGCAGATTTATTTGGTTCAACATACACTACATCATTCTGTGTCAAATAATAAACAGGCGAGTTCAAAGCATCTTTGCTGGTTAAATCTATTCGCGTATACACCTTGGTGCCATTAAAATCCCTTATGACCAAAACATTATCACGCATTCCCTTTATACCTAAATCATTAGCCAAACCAATTGCTTCTAACACAGTAATTTGCTCACCATTTACAAAATAAGTACCAGGTTTATTTACTTCACCCAATACAGTAACTGTAAAATTCACCAGTCTTATATTTATAATAGGATCCTTTAAATAGGGCTTTAATTTTTCTTTTAGTAAATTTTTTGTTTCTTCTGGGGTAAGTCCTACTAACTTTAACTCACCAAGTACAGGAAAATCAATATTACCTTGTTTATCAATAATATAATCTAATTGCTCTGGTCTCGATCCATTAGTCATAACTCCTTTAAACACATTAAAAGGCAGACTTGCTTCAGAGTCCAAAGTAGAAACGTTGATGGATATTACATCATCAATCTTAAATGTATTTACATGGCTATTATCACTAACGATAGTCTCGTACTCTTGCGCATCTTGAAAATAAACAACATCTCGTCTAGAGGCGCATGAAGCTATAAATAAACCTGCGCTTAATATTAGTAAGTAATTTTTAATTCTTGTTTTCAATGAATTCATTCTTCTTAAAATATTTGTAATCGTTAGTGTTATGATTATTAAGGCTGAACTATTTTGAGCGGAGCAATATTCTTTCCATCCGTAGGGTTGCCTGATTTATCCAACTCGCAAAAATCTGAATTTTTAGAAACATATTCGGGTACAATCTCCTTCATTAACTTAACCGTATTACCACTGAAAAACATATTGGTAATACATAATTCATCAATTTTCGACCTCACTTTAGCGTATTCTACATCTCGAACTTTACTAATTTTTATTTTTTGATGATATGTAGGCAAGGTATTCTCACCATTTGCCAAAAGTTCTTCATATAGCTTCTCTCCTGGGCGTAATCCGGTAATTTTAATATCAATATCTTCTGGATACCTTAAACCTGATAGCTTTATCATATTCTTGGCAAGATCAAATATCTTCACAGATTCTCCCATGTCAAAAATAAATATTTCACCTCCATCACCCATGGCACCAGCTTCTAATACCAATTGCGAAGCTTCTGGTATAGTCATAAAATAACGCGTTATATCTTTGTGCGTTAATGTCAAAGGCCCTCCTTTTTCAATTTGTTTTCTAAACAAAGGTATCACCGATCCATTAGAACCTAATACATTTCCAAAACGAGTCGTAATAAATTTTGTTTTGTTTTCTTTTTGCATGCAGCTAATATACATTTCTGCAATTCGCTTAGTTGCTCCCATAACATTAGTAGGGTTAACAGCTTTATCGGTAGAAACAAAGACAAATTTTTCCACACCATGTATAACAGATAAGTCAGCTACATTTTTTGTTCCACCAATGTTAATTTTAATAGCTTCATAAGAATTGTATTCCATTAATGGCACATGCTTATAAGCAGCAGCATGAAAAACTACGTTTGGTTTATGTTCACTGAACAATGCGTTCATTCTATTCTTATCCCTAATATCGGTAACGATAGGAATAAAATTATGAAAGCCGTTTTGTTTTAGTTCCTGTTGCAAATCATAAAGAGCAGATTCAGCTGAATCAAGAACAATCAGCGATTTATAGGAATAATTACAAATTTGACGAACAATCTCACTTCCAATAGACCCAGCACCACCAGTAACCATAATCGACTTATTCATCAATTCCATGGCAATTTTACTATTCTTTATAGTGATTGGTGCCCTATCAAGTAAATCTTCTATTTGAACTTGTTTAATTTGAGACACTTTTAGTTCTCCATTGATCCAGTCTTCAATTGGCGGTACAATTTTAACGATGATAGGCAAGTCTACTAGTCCCTCTACAGTTTTACGCAGTTTTGCTGAATCTATATTCTGTATTGAAAATATAATTTCTGAGATATTGTTTTTTACAATAAAAGCCTCTGTCAAAGATTTTCTAGCAAAAACAGGAACACCGTTGATATTTTTACCTATTTTTTTGACATCCCTATCAATAAAACCTACTACCTTATATCTACTTTTAGAATGGTTTGTAATAGCGCTACGGGTAAGTACTCCAGATTCTCCCGCCCCATAAATTAATACATGCTTACTAACTTTTAAACTTCCATTAATTCGATTATACAATGATTTAAAAGCAAACCTTGACGCAGTTAACACCACAAACGTGATTAAACTGTTAATAATTATAATAGATAACGGTACAGTAAAACTATTTATAAAAGCTACTTCCCTATTCCCTATTACTATAAATATTAAAATGATACTAGATAAACAAACTGCATTGAAAATATTATAAACATCCCTAACTCCCGTATGACGAACAACTCCATTGTAAGAACCAACGATAACAAACGAAATTAACGCCGTAAGAATGACCAATGGTAATTGTACAACTAGGTTTTGAACATCAAAATTAAAGGTCAGGTTAAATCTGATCAAGTAAGACAACACGAACGAAAAACCAACGGTAAGCAGGTCGATAAATAAAACCAGCCACTTAGAGGCATAACGCTGCGATGTATAATTTAAGAATCTTAATATCATAACAGTACTTTTTTAATACAATCCGAAACTCGTTTCAAATCTTCAGAACTTAAGTTACTCCCACTTGGCAGGCATAATCCTCTACTAAATAAATCTTCGGAAGTGCCGTCAACAAATGTTTTATATTGACTAAAAATAGGTTGCATATGTAATGGCTTCCACAATGGTCTAGACTCAATATTTTCTTCCAATAAAGCCAATCGAATTCCTTCTCTAATTTCAAAAGAAGGTGTAAGCACACAACTTAACCATCTATTTGAATAAAAACCTTCTGCTTCATCAATGAACTCAATTTCTTTCAAAGAAGCCAATTCGTTTTGGTAATATTCAAAGTTACTTCTTCTAGAGTCAACTCTATTTTGCAACACTTCCATTTGTCCTCTACCAATGCCTGCTAAAACATTGCTCATTCGGTAATTATAACCAACATTAGAATGTTGATAATGCGGCGCATCATCTCTAGCTTGCGTAGCTAAAAATATGGCTTTATCTGTAAGTGTTTTGCTTTTAGCGGTTAAGGCACCACCACCTGAGGTTGTAATAATTTTGTTGCCATTAAAAGAAAGAACACCTATATCGCCAAAAGCTCCACAGGGTTTATCCATATATGTACTACCTAAAGCTTCTGCACTATCTTCCAATACCGGAATACCGTACTCTTTAGCGATGGCATGAATTTCATCCACCTTATAAGGCATACCGTACAAATGTACTGCGATAATAGCTTTTGGCAGACCTTTCTCTAAAATTCTATTCTCTATGGCTTTTCTTAAAAGTTCTGGAGAGATATTCCAGGTATCTACTTCACTATCCACAAAAACTGGGGTTGCCCCTAAGTACATTATAGGGTTTGCAGACGCAGAAAAGGTAAAACTTTGACAAAGCACCTCATCTCCATGCCCTACCCCTAAAAGCTGCAGACCTAAATGAATAGCAGCAGTACCTGAACTTAAAGCCGCTACATGCACGTTATCACCTAATTGACTTCTAATCGCATGCTCAAAAGCATTAACATTAGGTCCCAAAGGTGCAATCCAATTAGTTTCAAAGGCCTCATTGACATAATCCTGTTCCGCCCCACCCATGTGAGGAGAGGATAACCATATTTTTTCCTTTGTATCTACCACTTTTTTCTTTTAAAATTTAAGTAAATGTACGCCAAGTTATTACTAAACATAAATTGAAATATCTTAATTCGTCTAATTCTAAAAATTAATCGTTCAACTACTTTTGCAAAAACATTTAAAGTAAATTCTTACCTTTTACCGAACTGTCTATTTCAATATGATGAACGAACCAAACCAACATTAAATTAGAACACTACAATCAATGTTGAATTTATACTAAATCAACATTTGCCGTACTTTTAGATAGTATAACGAAACAACCTATACCTTATTATAAGTACTAAAATCTTTATGATCTCTCTTATACAGGTCATCAGAGGGCAATGATTTAAAGTACTCATATGTTTTTTTCATACCTTCTTCCCTAAGAACTTTAGGCTCCCAGTTTAGAATTTCTTTAGCCTTAGAAATATCTGGTTGGCGTTGCATAGGGTCATCTTGTGGCAAAGGCTTAAAAATGACTTTTTGCGTGGTGCCAGTTAATTTAATGATTTCCTCTGCAAAATCTCTAATTGTAATTTCATGCGGGTTACCAATATTAACAGGCAGATCATAGTCACTTAACAACAATCTATAAATCCCTTCCACTTCATCATCTACATAACAAAAAGACCTTGTTTGATCTCCTTTACCAAATACCGTTAAATCTTCTCCTCTTAGAGCCTGACCTATAAAAGCAGGTATTACACGACCATCATTTAGTCGCATTCTTGGACCATAAGTATTAAATATTCTTACAATTCTTGTTTCAACACCATGAAATCTATTGTACGCCATGGTAATAGACTCCATAAACCGCTTAGCTTCGTCATATACGCCACGTGGCCCTATAGTATTTACATTACCATAGTACTCCTCTGTTTGTGGGTGCACTAAAGGATCACCGTAAATCTCAGAAGTAGAAGCTATTAGAATGCGTGCATTCTTTTCTTTTGCCAAACCTAAAAGATTATGAGTACCTAACGCTCCTACTTTTAAAGTTTGAATAGGTATTTTCAAATAATCTATTGGGCTAGCTGGCGAGGCAAAGTGTAAGATATAATCTAAATCTCCGGCTATATGAACAAACTTGGTTACATCATGATGAAAAAACTCAAATTGCTCCAAAGGAAACAAATGCTCCAAATTTTTAATATCTCCTGTTATGAGATTATCCATAGCTATTACATGATAGCCTTCTTTTATAAAACGATCGCAGAGATGAGACCCTAAAAATCCAGCTCCACCGGTAATTAAAACTTTTTTCAAAATATTGTTATTTAGATATTACGAAGATAGATCAATGATAACAAGCACAAAAAATGAATACAGAAAATACTTTCAAATTCAAAATTATAGGATGAAATCATACTAAACTATCAAAATCGCAGTTCATCATTAGGAAGATTTTAATTTTCCTTGATTACTACACATGATTAACTGATTAAACATCTTCTTATTATTCATTGAAAGAAAAAAAACGTAAAATCTATTAAATCAACTCTTGAACGACTAAATAATACTTAATCATTTATCTTTGCAAATTTTGCAAAAGTTTCAATTTAAAAATATGAAAAAAATTACAAATATATGCTGTATTGGAGCTGGTTACGTAGGTGGGCCTACCATGTCAGTTATTGCAAGTCAATGCCCAGACATTAAAGTTACTGTTGTAGATATCAATCAAGAAAGAATTGATAGCTGGAATGACGACAACCTAGACAACCTTCCTATTTATGAACCTGGCTTAAAGGAAATTGTTGGCAAAGCAAGAAACAAAAACCTCTTCTTTTCAACAGAAGTTGACAAAGCAATTGATGAAGCCCAGATTATTTTTATATCGGTAAACACCCCTACCAAAACCTATGGTAAAGGAAAAGGACAAGCTGCCGATCTAAAATTTGTAGAACTTTGTGCAAGAAATATAGCTAAAGTAGCTAAAGACGATAAAATTGTAGTAGAAAAATCAACACTACCTGTTCGTACTGCCAGTGCTATAAAAAGTATCTTACAGCATACGGGTAATAAAGTAAATTTTGAAATACTATCCAACCCTGAGTTTTTAGCGGAAGGTACGGCGATTGACGACCTTTTAAATGCCGATAGGGTTTTAATTGGTGGTGATGACACCCCTTCTGGCCAAGAAGCGAAAGATACTTTAAGTTCAATATACGAACAATGGTTACCAAAAGAACGTGTATTACAAACTAACGTCTGGTCATCAGAATTATCAAAATTAGTGGCGAATGCATTTTTGGCACAAAGGGTATCTTCGATCAATACCATTTCTGCACTATGTGAAAAAACAGATGCCAACATTCAAGAAATTTCTAGAGCTATAGGATATGATAGTCGTATTGGATCCAAATTCTTAAATGCATCGGTAGGTTTTGGCGGTTCTTGTTTCCAAAAAGACATTTTAAATTTGG
Source organism: Maribacter sp. R86514 (assembly GCF_044597005.1). NCBI lineage: Bacteria > Pseudomonadati > Bacteroidota > Flavobacteriia > Flavobacteriales > Flavobacteriaceae > Maribacter > Maribacter sp. R86514. The sequence goes on from NZ_CP138999.1 coordinate 1,554,931, forward strand.
TATATATTGCTCGCTCTTATGGCCTTACAGAGGTTGCAGATTACTGGGAACAAGTTATTATTGCAAATGATTACCAGAAAAGTCGTTTTGCAGAACATATTATCTCCTCCTTATACAATACCATTTCAGGTAAAAAGATTGTTCTTTACGGATGGGCGTTTAAAAAGGACACCAATGACACAAGAGAGTCTCCAGCAATTGCAGTTGCAGATGCTTTATTAGATGAGAACGCAGAAATTACGGTATACGACCCTAAGGTAACGGCAGAAAGAATTTATGCAGATTTAGATTATTTAGGTACTCGCTCTCCAGAAGAAAACAGAAGGTTGTTGAAAGTCAGTAACGACCCTATAGATGCTACAAAAGAAGCACATGCCATTGCTATTTTAACTGAATGGGACGAATTTAAGACCTATGATTGGAAAAGTATTTATGAACAAATGTTAAAACCTGCATTCGTTTTTGACGGAAGACGTTTATTAGACAATGAAGTAATGCATTCCATTGGCTTTAATTATTACAAAATTGGGCAATCATGAAAATATTAGTTACCGGCGCTGCAGGTTTCATCGGTTTTTTTGTAACTAAATCTCTTTTAGAAAGCGGTCATACCGTTGTTGGTTTAGATAACATCAATGATTATTATGATGTAAACCTTAAATATGACCGTCTAAGAGAATTGGGTATTACTAAAAGTAATGCTGAAGTTTTCAACAAAATTGCCATTAGTGAACGTAATTCACAATTCTCATTTATTCGTTTAAATTTAGAGGATCGCGAACATTTACCTTTGCTATTTAAAGAACAAGCCTTCGACAAGGTTTGCAACCTAGCCGCACAAGCAGGTGTACGCTATAGTTTAGAAAACCCAGAGGCTTATGTTGATAGTAATGTAGTCGGTTTTTTGAATATTTTAGAATGTTGTCGTCATAATAAGATAAAACACTTGATCTACGCAAGTAGCTCAAGTGTTTATGGTTTAAATGAAAAAATACCTTTTGAGACCAGTGATAATGTAGACCACCCTATTAGTTTATATGCAGCCACAAAAAAGAGCAATGAACTAATGGCACATACCTATGCGCACCTTTACGGTTTTAAAACAACAGGGTTACGATTCTTTACCGTTTATGGCCCTTGGGGCAGACCAGACATGGCCATGTTTTTGTTTACAGATGCCATTGTCAATGATAAACCTATTAAGGTTTTTAATAGCGGTAAATTAGAACGCGATTTTACTTATATAGATGATATTACTGAAGGTGTAGTTAGAATTATTCAAAAATCAGTAATAGAACAAAAAGAAGATTTATTTAAAATTTATAATATTGGAAATAGTAAATCTGTAAAATTAATGGATTTTATTACGGCCATAGAAGAAAGCTTAAATACCGAAGCTAAAAAAGACATGTACCCCATGCAACCAGGCGATGTGGAAAAAACTTGGGCCAATGTAGATGATTTAATTGCAGATTACAATTATAGCCCAAATACTCCAATAAAAACAGGTGTTCAACGTTTTGTAGAATGGTATAAGAGTTACTACATAAATTAAATAAGATTAATTTTGTTTAGTGACAAATAGAAATTAAGATTAGTATAACAAATGCTATTTAACTCCGTAGAATTTTTAATATTTTTCCCCATTGTATTTGTCCTTTATTGGCTGTTAAATAATAAACTTACATTTCAGAACATATTATTACTAACTGCCAGTTACATTTTCTATGCCTGGTGGGATTGGCGTTTTTTGTCTTTAATAATTATAAGTTCTGTCATAGATTACGTTGCCGGCTTATCTATTTTTAAAGCAAATTCCAAAAAACAAAAGAAATTTTGGCTAGTAGTTAGTTTGGTTGCCAATTTAGGATTTCTCTCTATATTCAAATATTATAATTTTTTTGCAGAGTCTTTTACTCAAGCCGTATCTATAACTGGCTGGCGACCCAACGATTTAACTTTAAATATCATTTTACCAGTTGGTATAAGCTTCTATACGTTTCAAACATTAAGCTATACCATAGATATTTATAGGGGTAGCTTTAAACCAACCAAGAGTGTTCTTTCTTTCTTTACGTATATAGCATTTTTTCCGCAACTGGTAGCTGGTCCTATTGAACGTGCTTCTAATTTGTTACCGCAAATAGAAAAGAAAAGAACTTTTAATAAAGAATGGTTCAATGAGGGACTTTTACAGATTTTCATTGGTCTGTTCAGAAAGATTGTGATTGCAGATACCCTTGCAAAATATATTGACACTATTTATGCTGACCCTGGTTTATACAATTCAAGTACAGTATTATTAGCTACTTTCTTCTATGCCTTTCAAATTTATTTTGACTTCGCAGGATATTCAGATATTGCTATAGGAACAGCTAAAGTTATGGGCTTTAAATTTCACCAAAATTTTAATCTTCCATACTTCTCAAAATCGTTAACAGAATTCTGGCGAAAATGGCATATTTCCTTATCCTTTTGGTTAAGAGATTATTTATATATTTCTCTTGGCGGTAATAGAAAAGGTATTAAAATTACCTATAGAAACTTAATGATTACCATGTTATTAGGAGGCTTATGGCATGGTAGTTCTTGGAATTTTATAATTTGGGGAGGTATACATGGTTTAGTGTTAAGTATTGAAAAATACATAAAATCAAACCCTAGATTTAATTTTTTAAATAGATTTGCTTTAATAGGCTACCCTCTTACATTCTTCATAGTGCTAATGTCATGGGTATTCTTTAGAGCTACAACATTTACAGATGCTGTCACAGCAATTGAAAAAATTATAATTTTTGAAGGGGGCATACCTTTTATTGGTGATATTAATGTAATAGTCAATTCTCTATTTGTCTTAACATTAGGTATTTTGTTTGACTATTACTTATTTAAAAAAGAATTACCTCTAGAAAATTTAGGAAAGAATTTTACTCCTTTAAAAACAGCAATTATTTGTAGCATATTAATTGTCTTAACCAGCTTGTTCTATTCTACTTCTAACAACTTTATTTATTTTCAATTTTAATATGAACAAAGACAGCTTTCTATATATTCTTAAACTCACACTTTTAGTAGTTTTAGTTACGTACGCTTTAGATAAGGCAGTCTATTTTGTTCTAGAAACTCTTAATAAAAATGTCTACACAGGAGCAAGCGGAGGTAAAGTAAATCAATTTTTAAAAGAAAAGGATAGTTTAGATTTCATAGTTCTTGGGAGCTCAAGAGCTAATCATCATGTCAATAATATTAAAATTTCAAAGAATTCTTTTAATATGGGTCTCGATGGGACTAAAATAGCCTTTTCTGCAACTTTATTAAAAACACTACCAGCAAATAAAAAACAAACTATTCTTCTACACATTTCACCTAAATATTCAATAGATAGCAATTACAAAGGTGATGACATTGCTGGCCTATCAAAACTATACCATCAAAATAATACTATAAAGAAAGAATATATTGCTTTAGGTAAAAATAAAATCATGAATCAAATATTCTGGTCGTTAAATTTTAATGGTACGGTAATGGGTCTAATTAAGAATTTTTTATCTCCCAATTATGACATCAATAAATATTCTGGGTATGACCCACTTCATATTACTGATGAACAAAAACGCATTTTCAAAGCAGTGCTTGAAAAAAAAATAAATGAGCCTTGCCTAAACGAACTTAAGCTGAACTCCATTTACGAAAGGTATTTAAAAGAAATCTCTCTATTTTGTAAAAAAAACAATAAAAGATTAATTCTCTTTACCGCCCCAATATATCACGACAATTGTAAAGAAGACAATGATATATTAGGTAAACTGTTAGAAGAAAAAAATATTGAATTTTGGGATATGACAAACATGTTCAAGAAAAACGAAAACTTATCTTATTGGCGAGACAATTCGCATTTATCTGCAGAGGGTGCTGAAATATTTACTGATTCTATCATTGCAAGATTAGAACAATGAAAAAAATAATTTCAGCTGAAAACAAACAACTACTCTAAACAATAATACTCAATACACTGAGTTTTAATTTACAACTTCAACACCAATATATGAACCTTTACAAACTTAATTCAAATTTTCACATATTAGTTACTGGCGGCGCCGGTTTTATTGGCTCAAATCTATGTCATGCCTTACTAGCAAACGGAAACCGAGTTACCTGCTTGGATAACTTTGCTACCGGCAAACGTGAAAATATAGCTCCATTTACAGAGAATTCTAAATTTACTTTAATTGAAGGAGATATTAGAAACTTAGGCGATTGCCAAAAAGCTTGCGAAGGTGTTGATTACATTTTACATCAAGCTGCACTGGGATCGGTACCAAGATCTATAAACGATCCTATTACCAGTAATGACGTCAACGTATCTGGTTTTTTAAATATGCTGGTGGCCGCAAGAGATGCAAAAGTAAAACGTTTTATATATGCGGCAAGCTCATCGACGTATGGCGACTCTACCAATATGCCTAAAGTGGAAGATATTATAGGTAAACCGCTCTCCCCCTACGCAATCACAAAATATGTAAATGAATTATATGCCGATGTTTTTAGTAAGACTTATGACATAGAAACCATTGGTTTACGATATTTTAACGTATTTGGAAGAAAGCAAGACCCCAACGGTGCCTATGCTGCAGTTATTCCGAAATTTGTCATGCAACTTATGAAGCATGAATCTCCTGTTATTAATGGTGATGGTTCTTTCTCTAGAGATTTCACTTATATAGACAATGTTATTCAAATGAACGTACGTGCAATGGTATCTAACAACCAAAATGCGATGAACACCGTATATAATACAGCTTATGGTGAACGTACAGATTTAAACGAGCTTACAGAGTTATTAAAAGAGTTTCTAGGGGAATATGACCCAAAAATAAAAAATGTAAAAAACATATACGGCCCTAAAAGAGCCGGTGATGTACCACATTCATTAGCCTCTGTCGATAAGGCAAAAGAATTACTTAATTATGACCCACAATTTGACATTAAAACCGGACTTAAAGAGGCGGTTAATTGGTACTGGGAGAATTTGAAATAATATTTCAGGAGTTAGGAGTTAGGAGTTAAGAGTTAGGAGTTAGGAGTTAGGAGTTAGGAGTTAAGAGTTAGGAGTTAAGAGTTAGGAGTTAGGAGTTAGGAGTTAGGAGTTAAGAGTTAGGAGTTAGGAGTTAGGAGTTAGGAGTTAGGAGTTAGGAGTTAGGAGTTAGGAGTTAGGAGTTAGGAGTTAGGAGTTAGGAGTTAGGAGTTAAAATAAATTTTAAATGGTTACTTATCGTAACTTACTAAATAAATTAAGGTTACTTATGGTAACCAAAGTATAATTATTATGAAAGATATAAAAATAGCTATTATTGGTTTAGGCTACGTAGGGTTGCCACTTGCCAGATTATTTGCTACCAAATACCCAGTTGTCGGTTTTGACATTAATGAAGGTCGTATAGCAGAACTTAGAAAAGGTCATGATAGCACCTTAGAAGTTGAGGATGACATTTTACAAGGTGTTTTACAAGATAGTCCTAATATGAAAACAGGGTTGTTCTGCACTAACCAAATAGCCGATATTGCAGACTGTAATTATTATATCGTAACCGTACCAACACCTGTAGATAGTACTAACAGACCAATTTTAACTCCATTATACAAGGCATCGGAAACTGTTAGCAAAGTTTTAAAGAAAGGTGACACTGTCATCTATGAGTCTACCGTATACCCGGGTGTTACCGAAGACGAGTGTATTCCTGTCTTAGAAAAAGAAACAGGTTTAGTATATAACCAAGATTTTTTTGCAGGATATTCGCCAGAACGCATTAACCCAGGTGACAAAGAACATACCGTTGAAAAAATTCTTAAAGTTACCTCGGGATCAACACCAGAAGTAGGTAAAAAAGTAGACGCATTATATGCCTCGGTAATTACTGCCGGCACGCATTTAGCACCAACCATTAAAGTAGCTGAAGCTGCCAAGGTTATTGAAAATTCGCAACGAGACATTAACATTGCCTTTGTAAATGAACTAGCCAAAATCTTTAATCTTATGGGTATTGACACCCATGACGTGTTGGAAGCAGCTGGTACCAAATGGAACTTTTTACCATTTAAGCCAGGGTTAGTTGGCGGGCATTGCATTGGTGTTGACCCCTATTATTTAGCACAAAAGGCTCAAGAGTTTGGCTACCATCCAGAAATTATATTGGCAGGTAGAAGAATGAACGATACTATGGGCAAATACGTATCTTCAGAGGTGATAAAACTAATGGTTCAAAGAGATATAAAAATTAAAGGAAGCAACATTCTAGTATTAGGCATCACTTTTAAAGAAAATTGCCCAGATGTTAGAAATACTAAGGCTGTAGATGTTATAAGTAATTTAAAATCTTATGGAACCAATGTTACTATATATGACCCTTGGGCATCTGCTAAAGAAGTTGCCCATGAATACAAAATGGAGGTCGTAAAAGAATTACCTTCTCAAAAATATGATGCCATTGTTTTAACTGTAGCCCATAAGCAGTTTTTAGAAATGGAACTAAAGAGTCTTTTAAAGCCTGACGGTGTTTTATATGACGTTAAAGGCATTTTAACGAAAGATGTTGACGCTAGACTTTAAATTCACATTTAGCATCTAAACAAAAGATGCGTGCAAAGGCATTTTAAAAATTGCCTTAGAACATTATAATCTCTATCATAGAGAAAAAATTAAATCCTGTATAATTTTATTTATACAGGATTTAATTTTTAACATCATAAGAGATTTAAAATAAACTTTGTATTAATTATATATTTTATCAAGTCAAACAAATTCGTAAATGAGATAAGAATTATGGTGTTTTTCTTATGAAGATGTTAACAAAAATGGTATTTAGTCGATTTTATGATAAAAATGATGTATTTCATCGATTAAAAACATCCAATAAACCGACTTTCACCGTAACACAAGGGTTGCTAATAAAAATTTAATTTATTGCCAAGCTATTTACTTTTAATCGATTAACATGATTTTTAACAAATAAAAAATTATTAAGAGCGTTAGACTACAAGTACCCCAAAAACCAACATGTAGTTCATCGAAAAAATTAGTTATTTCATCGATACAAATAAATATTAGATTATTATTGCAACCCAAATAGTAATATTTTTAATTCTAAAACAAAGTACCTACTTATGTCAAAGTTTCTAAATTTCACCTCAAAGTTGGCTCTGTCATCATTTGCCTCAATTTTAATGTTTTCCTGTAGTAAAGATGCCGATCTTTTATCTGAATATGTCATTAATGATAATGATGATTTACAGAGTCTAACCATTCTTACCAACGATAGGTTTTACATGTCTGTTGATCAAAATACTATTTTAATGGATGTTTTGAATAATGATAACTTAAGTGCTAACTCTAATGTTACTATAATAGAAACATCAACCCCGTTAAACGGAATTGTTACAATAAATGACGACAATACATTAACCTATAGAACTGGGAATACAACACCTGAGGAAACAACACCAGAGGAAACAACACCAGAGGAAACAACACCAGAGGAAACAACTCCAGAGGAAACAACTCCAGAGGAAACAACTCCAGAGGAAACAACTCCAGAGGAAACAACTCCAGAGGAAACAACTCCAGAGGAAACAACTCCAGAGGAAGCAACACCGGAGGAAACAACTTCTTCAGAAGATGCGAATAGACAGGAAGAAGAAACACCAACAGAAGACACATTTACATATACGGCAGAAGTCGTAGACGAAGAAACTGGTACGGTTACCCAAGAAGAAGCTACAGTTACAATAAGCACTGAACCAGAATCAAGCGAATCTTCTTTAGGTAATAACGATAATTTTAATATGGGAGAATTATTTGCATTTCCGGGTGCAGAAGGATTTGGAAAAAATACAATTGGCGGCCGCGGAGGTAAAATAATTCATGTAACTAACCTAAACGACGATGGTAATGGTAGCCTAAGAGAAGCTATTGAAACTGCTGGACCTAGAACTATTGTCTTTGATGTTGGAGGTGATATTCAATTAAAATCACTGCTTAATATTGGAAGCGCACAACCAGAAAAAAATAAAAATGAAGAATTTATTACAATTGCAGGTGAAACAGCTCCATACCCAGGCATAACAATTAAAGGAGCGGGAATTGATGTAAATTGTAAAGAAGTTATTATAAGGTACATTAGCGTTAGAGTTAACGATAATAGCAACATTGATACAGATTATGATTGTATTAGATTAAAAAATTGGGATGAATCAGGTTACGATATGAACAATGTTATAATTGACCACGTTTCCCTATCTAATGGTGATGATGAAAATTTAAGTTGCCATGGTGTTTCAAATTTCACATTTCAAAATTCCATGATTACCAATGCAAATAATAGTTACACTTTCTTATTTGGAAAAAACAACTTTAATTTCTCATTTACAGGAAATTACATGTCTCATACAGGTGAAAGAAATGTTCTAGTTGGGTATGGTTCTAACCGAGAATCTTCAGAATATATTAATAATATCACCTACGGGTATGAAGAAGGTATGCATATGGTCTGGGGAAACAGAGTTGATGTTATAGGAAATATTTACAAATCTTTTGTAGATAACCTACCACGAAATATTGCTATAGCTTGGAAACAAAATGAAATTAATAGTCCTGGTTCAAAGATTACGGATGGAGGTTTTTATGTCGCTGACAATTATCAATTAAACCCTCATTCTCATGATATGCATGGAACCAATGTCAAAAATTACAATTCTTCTAACAGAATTATTAATAATAGTTTAATTACCAATTGGGAAACTTCTATTAACGATATTGAAAATAGAGTATTTAGTGGTGTTGGGAATAGTCTATTTAGAGATTTCACCGATGAAAAAGCTATTGCTGACTATACTAATAACGAAGGTTCTTTTAGTTCATTATCAATACCTGTAAAACCTAGTTCCACCCACCCTTCTACTTATGACACAGACAATGATGGTATGGCTGATGATTGGGAAAAAAATTATTTTGGTAATCTGAGTAAAAATCCTAATGATGATCATGATGGTGATGGCTATACAAATATTGAAGTATTTTTTGCCTCATTAACAAAATAAACTTAAAACAACCTTGTAAATAAAAAAGACGTTCAAAAGAACGTCTTTTTTATTTACAAATAATTTATAACAATTTTCAACGTTATATACTGAAAATTATTAAATAATTATACACTATTTTAAAATCCTAGATTGATCAATCCATTGCATTCCGTAAAAAACTTTTTAAAACTATTATTTAAATATTCAAATGAAAAAAAATATTGCCTTTTTAATTTATTCCTTAAATTCTGGTGGTGCAGAAAGGGTCGTATCCACTCTAGCGAATGGATTGTGCAATAACTTCAATGTTACTATTATCACTTTGACAAAAGACAAACCATTTTATCAATTAAAAAGCAATATTAACCTTATCTCATGTCACGAAAACAGGGTTAAATCGAATAATAAACTTATAAACTCATTACAGGCAAACTTTCATATATATAAGAATATAAAAAAAGTTTGCAGAAATCATTCTATAGATATTATTATTGGTTTTATGACAGAATCTAATGTTTTAGCTATTTTGACAGCAAAATCAATAAAAATACCTGTAATTGTAAGCGAACGGAATTATCCACCTCTCGCCAACCTTTCTAAATTTTGGAAAGTAATGCGAAAAATTACATATGGTAAATCAAATATATTAGTCGTACAAACTAAGCCAATACTCAATTTTTTCAAAAATTATATGAAAGAAGAGAAGATAAAAATTTTGGCTAACCCTATTTCAAAAAATCATATTGAAGCAAAAAATAATCTAAGCATAGAAAAAGAAAATATCATATTAAATGTAGGTAGTTTAAATTATCAAAAAGGTCAAGATATTGCCATTAAGGCTTTTGCCAAAATTAATCCACCTAATTGGCAATTACATTTAGTTGGCGAAGGTCCTAAAAGGAAGGAATATACTAGTATGATTAGCGAACTTGGTATGGAAGATAAAATAATTCTTACTGGCCGTAAAAATCAAATTTCCAATTATCTTCTGAAAGCTAAAATTTTTATTTTTCCGAGTCGTTTTGAAGGATTTCCAAATGCCTTAACAGAAGCAATGTATTTAGGCTTACCTTGTATTTCTACAGATTGTCCCACAGGTCCAACAGAATTAATTATGAATGGTGTCAATGGTTTTTTAACACCTGTCGATAATATTGATATATTGGCAGAAACTATTAATGAGTTAATTAGCAACACAAGGTTAAGAAAAGAAATAGGTCTAAAAGCTGCGGAAAGTGTTTCGCATTTAGAAGAGCATAAAGTGACTAAAAAGTGGGAAAAACTAATTAAACAAACTCTTCAAAATTCATGAATCTCGGTTTTATTATATCAACTATAAAATTAAAATCTAAAGAATTAATCCGTAAAAAAGTATTACAAAATTTTATTTTAGTTAGTGGAGTTACATTATTTATTAGCATTTTAGGCTTTTTCAAAGAAACAGTTGTAGCTGCTAATTTTGGATTATCTTTACAATTAGACACATTCTATGTTGCAATACTAATACCTGGGGTTATTAATAGTGTATTTTTAAACTCGTTCAAAAGTGTATTCATACCAAATTATATAAATGAAGTTGGAATAAAAGGAAATATTGGTAGTTTTCAAACGACCAGTCTGTTCATTACAGTTTTTGTAAGTTTATTTTTTGCAGTAATAACCTACTTATCCACCAATACTTTTCTCGAACTTTTATACCCTGACAAATCACTAGAATTTTACTTACTGGTGAAAGAACAGCTACCTATACTTCTATTTGCTATATTTTTTTGGGGTCTAGCCTCTACTTTGGGCGCTTTATTAAATGTCAATGATGAATATAGATTTAGTTCTTTTGCTGGTGTTTTTACACCACTTTTCATCCTATTAAGTATTTTTCTTTTTAAGGAACACTACGAAAATACCTTACTGGCATGGGGTACAACATTAGGTGCATTTGCTAGTTGTCTCTATCTACTTATTGTTGCAAAAAATAAGAAAATTATAGTTTTAGGGAAACCAGATTATCAAAATAACAATATCAAAATAGCATTTAAACAATTACCAGCTAAAATAAGTTCAGGTCTACTAACAGCTTTAAACTCTGTAGTAGACCAATTCTTCGCAGCTCAATTGGTAGTAGGTTCTATAGCTGCACTTAATTATGGTTTAAAAATTCCAGCTTTTTTAAGTAGTTTGTTACTAGTTGCTATGGGTAATGTTCTACTTCCCTACTTTACAAAATTGGTTTTGAGCAATAGAAAATTAGCTTTTGAAAATCTTTTCAAAAACATAAAATGGGTTTTCATTGGACTAGTAGCTATTACTATATTTGGTATTCTACTATCTGATTTTATTGTAGCCCTTCTATTTGAACGAAAAGAATTCACTACAGAAGACACTCAAGTGGTTTCTACTATTCAAAAAATATTTCTAGCCTACATTCCGTTCAAAATTACTGGTATGATAATGATTAATTTTGCTACAAGTATTAACAAAAATAGCATAATGGCTTATATTTCATTTGTAGCATTGATTTTAAACTTAATTTTAGATTATATTTTCATCGAAATGTACGGGATATTTGGCATTGCCTTATGCACTACTATTATTACCGTTTTAAAAAGTATGACCATGTATTGGTATTTGAATAGGTTAAAAACAAGAGAATAGGTATTGAACACAATAAATGGGCTTTTATTCCGTATTTATAAAATCTACACTTCAACAAAAAAGCATGAAAAAAAATTTTTTTTGGATATATCATAATACCTTACTAGGGAAATTAATGATTTACACTTTTCATTATAGTAAGGATAATTTATGGCCTGATAAATGGGTAGTACGTTATAATTATAAGAAAAGAAGAAAAAAATCTTTAAACCTAAAAAATCCAAAAACATTAAACGAAAAGATTAATTGGTTGAAGTTATACGATCGAAGACCTATTCACACTCAATGTGCAGATAAATACGAAGTACGTAAGTATATTAAAGAAAAAATAGGTGAAGACTATTTAGTACCGTTACATTTTGAAACTCAAAACCCAAATGATTTAAAACCAGAAAATATTCCCGATTTCCCTTCTATTATTAAAGCCAATCATGATAGTAGTGGAGGTATATTTGTTTATGATAAGAAAAAACTTAATTATCAAGAATTACAGAATTTATTCACCTTAAGACTGAAAAAAAATTACTATAAATCTAAAAAGGAATGGCAATATAAAAACATAGTGCCTCGTATAATAATAGAGAAATTACTCATTACTGAAGACGGTAAAATACCTCTAGACTACAAGATTCATTGTTTTAATGGTAAAGCACACATGATACAAGTAGATATTGGTAGAGGTTCAGATAAACATTTCCGAAACTGGTATTATACAGACTGGACGAGATGTCCATTTAAATGGACATCTGTTTCAGAGAACAAAGAAACTAATCCTGCTGAATTTGACGTGCCACCACCTAAGAAATTAGAGCAAATGTGTGCTTTATCTAATCAATTAGCAAATCCCTTTGACTATTCTAGAATAGATTGGTATGATGTAGATGATAAACTGTATTTCGGTGAAATAACTTTCCACCACGATAGCGGATGTAGGCCAATAGAACCAGAAGAATGGGACTATAAGTTAGGTGCTATGGTCAAATTAACACAAAAATAATTTATTCAAGTTTTGAAAATTCAGCTATTAAGATATTTAATTTTATTTCTGGTATTATGTAATATACCAGGCTTTTTATTGGTGTATACCAACCCATCATTATCATCGGCTGTTAGTATTTTTACATCATTACTTTTACTTATATATTTTATACATTCCAGACCTAAACAAAAACCAGTCGTAGCTTTTTTATTGTTTACTATCTTATATTTTACTATAAGCAGCTTTAATTATTATGGTTTTGAAATAGAACTAATAAAAGAATTGATAAGGTTTATTGTGTTAATCTTAGGTATTACAGAAATAATGCAAAGAACAATATATAAAGAACTCTTTTATATATTATTAATAGGTGCCATTAGTATCATTTTAAATGCACTAATATTTCCTTATACCAATGCTCTTTATGGCTTGGTTCAAGGCAGATATAGTGGATTTTTCCTTAACCCTAATTCCGCTGGATTCACCTGCCTTTTGGGTGTAGCTATTTCTTACAGTATTATAAATGCTAAACATCGGTTAATAGGTCAAGCTATATTTACACTTGCAGGAATACTTACTTTATCAAGAACATTTATAGTCGTATGGGTTCTAATAAATATATTAGCAGTAGTTAAAGACCGCAAAAACCTATTAGCTCCTATTATAGGTATGTTCGCATTAATTCTAGTTGTTACCTTTAGTAATAAAAAGTTATTCGCTGCAGATAGGTTTGAGGCACTTACTGCTTTTTTTGGCGAAGGTGAGGTAAAAACTAAAACTATAAAAAACGATTCTAGAGATCAAACATGGGCCCAGTATTATGACTATGTATTTGAAAAACCATTTTTTGGCAATGGTTATAAGTCATTTCAAGTAAAAACCAAAAAATTACCTGGTGCACACAACACTTTCTTAATGATAATAGGAGAAAGTGGAATATTTCCTTTTTTAGTATTCATTGGTCTATATTTTTATCTATTCAAAAACAGTTTAAAATATTTTAAAAAAGAGCCCAACTTGATTTATATTCTTATAGTAGTTTTATTAAATTTTATGGTAAGTCATACATTTTTTGCCAATTATCAAAGTATGGCCTTATCACTATTCATTTACTTAAAAATTAGAAATTACGACAACTCTTCTGAATTAGATTTAACTGAGACAAATAAAATCTGATCAAAAAACTAAAATCTACCTTAAAGACGTTTTTCAAAAACAATTTTAATAGAATATGACAAAAATATTAAACTGGATATATTATCTATTATTACCAATTATCCCCGATAAACAATTGGTAAAATTTAAATTTAAACATCATATTGGTTACCCAATTAATTTAAAAAATCCGCAAACATTAAATGAAAAAATTAATTGGCTAAAACTAAACGACAGAACTCCTTTACATACACAATGTTCTGACAAATACTTGGTAAGAGAATTTATAAAGGATAAAATTGGTGAAGAGTATTTAGTACCCTTATATTTTTCAACAAAAAACCCTAAAGATATAATAGCTGAAAATATACCTGACTCACCATCTATTATAAAGGCCAATCATGACAGTAGTGGTGGAATATTTGTTTACGACAAATCAAAAATTAATTGGGATGAAGTGCAGCAATCCTTCGAAGAACGTTTAAAATCTAACTACTATTTAGTTTCAAGAGAATGGCAATATAAAAATATTGAGCCAAGAATTATTGTAGAAAAACTACTTCAAGATAAAAACGGCGGAATTCCTTTTGACTATAAATTGCATTGTTTTAACGGTAAAGTAAGAATGATAAGTGTTGATATGGGAAGAGGTAGTGACCAACATTATAGAAACTGGTATAATACCAATTGGGAACGAGAAGAATTTAGATGGTCATCACCAAAAGAAAATGGAAAAAGTACGGATCCAAGTAGCGAAGATTTAGAAAGACCAAAAACCTTGAAAGAAATGATTAGGCTCTCTAAGCTTTTAGCAAAAGCTTTCAAATATGTTAGAGTTGATTGGTATGATGTAGATGGTAAACTTTATTTTGGTGAAATAACATTTCATCATGATGGTGGTTTCAGACCCATATTACCAGAGATTTGGGATAAAAAACTCGGTAATGAATTAAAAATCTTATAACCAAATGACCGAAAAAATAAAAATTCTTTTTTTTATACCTAATCTCATGGCTGGTGGTGCAGAAAGAGTAATTAGTTTTTTAACAAATAATCTTGATAATAAGTTATTTGACTGCTCTTTAATCATTATAGGTTCTAAAAAGGATATTGCCTATGATATTGAAAAATCAAAGGTTAAATTTTTGAATGAAGAACGAGTATCTCGTTCTATACCAAAACTAATAAAAACCTTGAGGCAAGAAAAGCCTAATATAGTTATTAGTACTGTCTCTCACCTTAACGTTGCTATTGGAATTTCATCATATTTTTATAGAAAAAGTGTTTATGTTGCTAGACAAGCAGCTATAACTAAAATTAGTTTTAACATTGATAAAACACCAAAAAAATCTTGGACCCCTGATTTACTTGGTAGAGCACTAAGAAAAATGGATTATGTAATTTGTCAATCTAAAGACATGGCAGTTGATTGCATTAACGAATTTAGTGTGCGAGAAGAAAGTTTAAAAATCATAAGGAATCCAATTACAGATGACTTCAAAATAAATAAAGAAAATACGCTCGATAAAGACCAATTAAATTTTATTACGGTTGGTAGATTAGTTGAAATTAAAGGACACCTTAGATTGATTAAAATTTTATCAAAAGTAACAACTCCATTTACCTATACTATAATTGGTGATGGACCCCTAAGAGATGAAATTTTATCAGAAGCCAAAAAGCTAAATATTGATAAAAAATTAAGGCATATACCCTATACTAAAAAAGTTGCTGACCATCTTAGCAAGAGCGATTTTTTTTTACAAGGATCACTTTCAGAAGGTTTCCCAAATGCTCTATTAGAAAGCTGTGCCGTAGGCACGCCTGTTATTGCATTTGATGTTCCAGGTGGCACAAAAGAAATTGTTGAAACTGGAATTAATGGCTTTTTAGTAGATACAGAAGAAGAATACATAAATCACTTAAACAATTTATCCAGTTTTAATCCAAAATCAGTATCTGAATCTGTTTATAAAAAATTTGATAAAAAAATTATTTTAAACAACTACGAAGAATTTTTTAAAGAAATCGTCAAAAGAAAATAAGTTGCAAAAAAACATTAAAATTTCAATTTTTATTTATTCTATGTCAGGCGGTGGTGCTGAGCGGGTAATGTCCTACCTCCTACCCTATTTACAGGCTAAAAATTATAACGTAGTTTTAGTATTGATGAATACTAAAATTGTATATCCAAGCATAGAAAATATTCAAATTCATTATTTAGAAAAATCTGAAGTTGTTGAATCAGGTTTATTTAAATTTCTGAAACTACCTTATTTAGCTTTTAAATATGCCCGTTTTTTAAAAAAAGAAGGAATAACACACTCATTTAGTCTTTTAACAAGACCGTGCTATATAAACATCATGGCCCGTTGGTTTACGAACCACCCCTACAAACTTATGGTAAGTGAACGTAATTACCCTAGTATGCAATATGGGTATGATGACCTACAAAGTAAGATTAATAGCTTTTTAGTAAAAAAATTATACCCAAAAGCAGATTTGATTATTAGTAATGCCAAAGCAAGCGCCGAAGATTTGATTGCTAATTTTAATGTTTCGCGAAATAAAACAGGCGTAATCTACAATCCCATTGATTTAGAAAAGATAGATGACATAGATTCCAAAGCATCAATTTTCGATTCTAACTATACCAACTTAGTAAGTGTAGGAAGATTACAGTTAGTCAAAAATCATAAACTTATGATAGAAGCAATAGCTGGTGTTGAAAATGTTAGATTATATATTTTTGGAGAGGGAGAGCTACGCGAAGATCTACAGACACAAATAGATGCTTTAGGTATTACAAAAAAAGTTTTCTTAATGGGTTTTGAAAGTAATCCATTTCAATATTTAAAGGCTGCAGATATTTTTATTTTCAGTTCTAACCATGAAGGATTCCCTAATGTTATTATGGAAGCTATGGCGTGTGGTTTACCAATAATTACTACCAACTGTAAATCTGGTCCTGATGAAATCATGGAACTCAAAGAAACTAAAATTGACAATATCATGATAACGGATTATGGTATACTGAGCCCTGTGGGGAATGCAGAATTATTACAAAAAGGAATAGTATATTGCCTAGAAAACCCTAAATATTTAGAAGATTGCAGAATCAATGTAAAAAAACGCATCAAAGATTTTGAGAGAGAACCTATTTTAGAACTGTACACAAATCATATCTTAGCATAATATGTCTCTTGCCCATAAAAAAACTTCTAAAGAAAAAATAATTAGAACAGCCGCGGTTCCTGGTTCACTATATGGATTATTAAAAGGGCAACTTCACTTTTTAAACCAATATTACGAAATTATAGGTGTGGCATCTGAAGGTACTGTTTTAAAGCAAGTGGAAGACCGTGAAGGCATACGAACCAAAGGTATAAATATAGAACGATCAATAAGTCCGTTAAAAGATTTGGTCTCATTATATAAACTTTACAGGTATTTTCGTCAAGAAGAACCTTTAATGGTACACTCTATAACCCCTAAAGCCGGGTTACTTAGCATGATAGCAGCATATTGCGCAAATGTACCTGTTAGGGCACATACATTTACAGGACTAATTTTCCCCACGCAAACGGGATTTTTAAAAAGGCTTTTGTTATTATTTGATAAAATAATCTGCAGATTTGCTACAAATGTGTACCCTGAAGGTAACGGAGTAAAAAACGATCTAATACAATATAAGGTTACCACAAAACCTTTAAAAGTCATAGCCAACGGTAACGTTAATGGTAAAGACCTTTTCTATTTTGACCCTAATCTATTCCCAAAAAAATCTTTAATGGTTGAAAAGGACAATCTAGGTATTACAGATAAAGATTTTGTTTTCATTTTTATTGGTAGGTTGGTGAACGATAAAGGCATGAACGAACTGGTCAGCGCTTTCTGTAAGCTTATTAAAAAACATGCTGATGTAAAATTGATTCTTGTAGGTTCTCATGAAGGAGAAACAGATATTTTACCAGAAAGTACCTGGAAAAAGTTAAATGCAGAAAAACGCATTATCTGGGTTGGCAAAAAAGATGATATTAGACCCTATTTATCTGTATCGAATGCTCTTGTTTTTCCAAGTTACCGAGAGGGTTTCCCCAATGTAGTTCTAGAGGCCGGTGCAATGGGGTTACCAGCTATAGTAACAGATATTAATGGAAGTAACGAAATTATTGAGCATGGCAAAAACGGACATATTATACCATCTAAAGACGAACAATCTTTATTAAAAGCCATGACCAATTTTGTAGAAGACCAACAACTTGTGCTACAAATGGCAAAAAATGCGAGAAAAGTAATTACAGAACGCTATGAACAAAGCTACGTTTGGCAATCAATATTAGAAGAGTACCAACGTATTATCGCAACTGCAAAATAAATTTGCAATTGTAAATAATTTTAAAAACAAGAGCTCTTGTTCATTAGCCCTATATTACCGCAATTGGTCTAATTACTGCTACATAAGAATCTTTTAATATTTAATTTTGTAACCTAAGCATAGTTTATAACATGTATACTAGATTTTTTAAAAGATTAATTGATTTTGTAATTGCCGCACTGGTGCTTTTAGTTTTTAGTCCGGTATTTTTAATTATATGGGTATCACTTTCAATTGCCAATAATGGCAGTGCATTTTTTTATCAACAAAGACCTGGTAAGAACCAAAAGGTTTTTAAGATTATCAAGTTCAAATCAATGAACGATAAAAAAGATAAAGAAGGAAATTTACTACCAGATTTTAAGCGTATGACAGTCATAGGAAAATTCATTAGAAACACGTCTCTTGATGAATTACCACAGTTGCTCAACGTACTAAAAGGCGATATGAGTCTAGTAGGACCTAGACCGTTGTTGGTATCTTACTTACCCTTATATAGTGAAGAGCAAAATAAAAGACATTTGGTAAAGCCAGGCATTACAGGGTGGGCTCAAGTAAATGGAAGAAACACTATTTCTTGGGATCAAAAATTTGAATACGATGTATGGTATGTTAATCATGTTTCATTCATACTAGATATGAAAATATTCTTTATGACTTTCTTGAAAGTGGTTAAAAGATCAGACATCTCTGCATCTGAAAATACTACCATGGAAAAATTTGTTGGAAGCAAATAACACTATCTATAGCTTTATCACGTTCAAATAATAATAATAAGCATAATAGCTCGTTTTACTATCTGTAATTTAAAATGTGATAATGAAAACCGTAATGATTTTAGGAGGTGCCAAAGGTGTAGGCAAAGAAATATTGAAGTCTTGTATTGAAAAAGGCTACAATGTTGCTTTCAGCGGTAGACAAAATGCTGACGGTACAGCTTTAATTGAATCATTAAATGCAAAAGACAGACTTTACTTTCATGAACTAGATTTAAATAGCATTGATGGCATTGAAGATTTCTACAATGAAACAATCAAGCGATTTAAAAAAATAGATGCTTTAGTGTTATATGCTGGCATTTCGCCCATAGCATCTATACTAGATGCTGAAGAGGATATTTACGATAGCATTTTCAATGTTAATTTGAAAGCACCATTTTTCTTGATTAAACATGTCTTAAAATCTATGGTCGACCAAAATTCTGGATCTATCATTTTCTTTGGTTCGGCACATATGGATTATGGTGCAAAAGATAGAGCGCCCTATGCCCTAACCAAAAATGCGCTCAACACGTTATCTACACATATTGCACATCACTATGCCAAGTATGGCGTTCGATCTAATTATATTGTTATGGGTTGGACAAATACCGAAGGTGAGCTAGAATTAAGATCAAAAGAAGGCATATGTGAAAAAGAGTTGAAAACAAAAGTTTCTAACGTAGTACCAATGGGCAGAATGTTAAACACTATTGACCCGTTACCGGCGGTAATGCATCTAATATCAGATCAGTCTATGATGACTACAGGATCTGTTATAAGAATAACTGGAGGAGAGTATATATAGTAACAATTTATGACCCAAACATTAATTTTTAATGGAAATTCTGAGCTTTTAGAAGGACCTGTATTTGACACAAACAATAATTGCCTCTATTTTGTATCCATTTTTGACCATTTAGTTTACTTTTATAATCCACAAACGAAGGAGTTACTTAGTGTTAAACTTGACTCTCCTGTAAGTTGCATATACATACAAGACCATAAAAAAATTATAGCTGCATCTAAAAACGGTTTTTTTGAAATTAATTTTAGTACGCTAGAAAAGAAATTGGTTTTTAAAATTGAAATTGATGATAAGGTTCGATTTAATGATGGTATCAAAGATCCAAAGGGCAGGTATATTATTGGTACTATGGGATACCCTGAGGTGAAAAAAAATATAGGACAAGTATTTTCATATGATAAAGGTGAATATAGAACCATCATTGAAAATACGACAATATCGAACGGGCTAGCATTTTCTTTAGACAACAAATGGCTCTACTTTATTGATACACCAACTAAAAAAGTAGCTAAATATGCCTATGACCTAAATACAGGTAATGTTCAATTTGATTCTTATGTAATCGAATTAAAAGGCGAAGGAAGTCCTGATGGTATGTGTATAGATAATAACGGTATGTTATGGATAGCGGAATGGGGTGGTTCATGTGTATCTCAATGGAATCCTCTAGGGGGAAACAAAATTCAACAATTAGAATTACCGTGTATTAATATTACCTCTTGTTGTTTTGATGATAATGCCAATTTATATGTTACTACCGCAAAGTCAACATCTGAAAATAATATTTATGAAGGTGGTCTGTACTATCTTGAATTAAACAAAAAATAAATTTATGAAAACTGTAGAGGTTAGCGTAATAGTTCCTATTTATAGAATAGAAAAATATTTACCACAATGTATTGACAGTCTTTTATCTCAATCATTTTTAAATTTTGAACTAATTCTTGTAGATGACGGAAGCCCAGACAACTGTCCTCGAATTTGTGATGAATATGCAAAAGCAGATAGCAGAGTTAAAGTAATTCATAAAAAAAACGGAGGTCTCGTAAGTGCCCGTAAAGAAGGTTTAAAAAAAGCAAACGGTAAATTTATCACCTTCGTTGATGGTGATGATTGGGTAGATAAATTTTACCTAGATATCATGTTCAAGCTTGCCGATGCCAATGAAGCAGATTTGGTAGTTACAGGTCACTTTAGGGAATTTGATGGTAAAATAGAAACTATAAAGCCAAAAAATGTAGGTATTTATAACGAAGGTGATATAAAAAAAGAAATACTACCAAATGCAATCTATAACGGTGAATTCTGTGAGCATGGAGTATCTACTTATGTTTGGAACAAACTTTTCAAAAAAGAATTATTAGACCAAATACTATTCAATGTACCTGATGATGTTGTCATGGGTGAAGATGCCGCAATAACTTTCTCATATTTAACGATATGTAAAAAAATAGTTATTAGCAGCACTCCACTTTACTATTATCGCCAACGTCATGATTCTATTGTAAAATCAGTTGAAAACCCAAAAACCGAATATTATAGATTAGGGTTATTAATGAATTACTTACAATCTAAACTTTCACTTTCGTTAGATGAAGAAAATATTAGAAAACAAATAACCTATTACCTATACTCTCAAATATTAGTAAGGTCTGGCGGTTTAATATATAATGAAGATGGCGATCAACTGTTCAACCCTTTCTTAAATGTTAAAAATAATTCTAAAGTTGTAGTGTACAGCTCGGGCTCTTTTGGTCAACACATTCTATCGACCAACTTAAAAAATAGTTTTTTCGATGTAGTTAATTGGATAGACATTGATTATCATGAATTAGAAATTGGCGGCAATAGCGTAAAACCCATTAGTTCTGCGAATAACTTAGATTATGACTATTTAATTATCGCTACAATAAATCCAACATATTATAAAGAGATAAAAAAAGAATTAAGTCTAGTTGGTGTAGATGAGAAAAAGATTGTAAAAATCAATACGAATTTCGATCAAGTAAGTAATCTACTTGATCAATTGGGGTTTGACAGTGAGTTTAAATTTCAAAATATTTAATTATTTAAAAATTAAGACACATTATCAATCTAATGATTTATAAAAACAAATAAGGTTTTACAATGAAAAAACTTATCATATTAGGAGGCAATCCTGAAACAGCAATTCTAGTTGATATAGCAATATCAATGGGTATTCATACTATTGTAGTTGATCCAAACCCAAATGCCCCTGCAAAAAAAAATGCTTCTGAAACTTACGACATAGATGGTTTCGAAGTGGACAAAATAGTACAATTGGCAAAAGACTTAAAAGTAGATGCCGTACTTGTTGGTGTAGCTGACATTCTAGTAAAACCCTATGGTGAAATTTGCAAGAAGTTGAATATGCCCACTTATGCCAATAAAGAGGCTATTGAAGCATTTTGTAGCAAAGATGGATTTAAAAAATATTGTGAGAAATTCAATATACAAGATATACCTGGCACTTATCTCAATACAAATTCAAGTATAGAAAAACCACTAAATATTGATTATCCATTAATGATCAAACCTGTTGATAATGGTGGTGGCGTTGGTATGAAAATATGTAGGAACGACAAAGACTTTAAAGATTCTGTAAAAACAGCATTAGAATTTTCTAAAAAAGGAGTCGTTCTAGTAGAAAAATATATGGAATGTGATGATATGGCCGTCTATTATACATTTAGAAATGGCACACCATATCTTTCCGCTACGTATGATAGGATAACTACGAAAATACAAGGAGATTTTAGCCCCGTGGGTATTGGAGCCATCTATCCTTCAAAAAACACGAATTTATTTGTTGAAAAAATACACCCGAAACTTAGCGATTTTTTCAAAAAATTAAATATTCAAAATGGGGTACTTAACCTTCAATTTTTTGTAGAGAAAGGTGTTTTTTACGCTTATGATCCTGGATTTAGGTTACAAGGTGAAGCACCACATATTCATTTGGCACATATTAATGGTTTTGATCATAGAAAAATGCTCATCAATTTTGCCTTTACGGGAGTTCTGGGGGAAGAAGACTTCCCTGAAAAGAACGACTATATGTTTAGAGGTAAAAAAGCATGTACAATTTGGGTTCTTTTAAAAGAAGGAACAATTAATTCTATTAAAGGTTTATCTGAAATTAAAGAAGATAAAAATGTGATTTTTGTTTTAGATAGATTTAAAGAAGGCGATAGCGTTAAAAAAGAATGGTTAGGCACAGAGAGACAAGTTTTTTCACGAATTTATGTTGTAGCCGATTCACTTGAAGAATTAAATTCCAAAATATCAGAATTTAAAAAGGAATTAGTGATTACCGATAATTCTGGAAATGACATGATATTAACATGGCCAGAAACAATAATTAAAGAAAATTATCTTTAATAAGAATACATAGAATTAACTACTGATATATAAGAGTATGCAAAATAAAACAGCCGTTATTACCGGTGGATCAAGAAATATAGGCTTAGCAATAGCTGAAAAATTTTACGCTATTGGTTACAATGTAGCCATATTAAGTGTTTCAGAAAATAGTGCAAAGAAGGCAGCCGAAAATATTGATAATACTGGAAATAAGGTAATTGGTTATAGGTGTGACGTTACAAATGTATCATCGGTTGAAGAAACTCTTGAGCATATTAATTCGCACTTTGGTGGAATAGACATTCTCGTAAATAGTGCCGGCATTTTAGATATGGCTAGCATAGAAGATACATCTATAGAAGAATGGGATAATGTTATGGCAGTAAATCTAAGAGGTACTTTTACCATGATTCAAAAATCAATTCAGTATTTGGAAAAAAGCAAACATCCAAGAATTATAAATTTATCATCTAATTCTGGCAGAATGGGTGGATTTGAAAATGGAATGGCCTATAGCGCATCTAAAGGTGGAATCATTGCATTGACATATGGTTTAGCCAGAAGACTTGCCAAAAAAAGAATTACAGTTAACTGTATTGCACCAGGGACCATAGAATCAGATATGTCTGCGGCACGTAGCCCTGAAGTTTTAAAGAAATTAAAAGAAAGATTTCCTTTAGAAAGATTTGGAACACCTAAAGAAGTTGCAGCCGCTGCTTGCTATTTTGCAAGTGACGATGCTGGCTTTACCACAGGTTCAGTTCTAGATGTGAACGGAGGATTATTCATGGGATAAAATAAAAAATATGAAATCAAATATATTAGAATCATTTAGTTTAGCCGGAAAAAAGGCAATTGTAGTTGGTGGCGCCGGTGACCTTGGAAAAGCCATGGTTGAAGCTATTTCACAAGCAGGTGCTCAAACTGTAGTTATAGACTTTGACGAAAGGGTTTTTGACATTTGTAAAGAATTCAAAAAAGACGGTCTAGAAGTAGATGCTATTAGAGCAGACATCAGTAAGATATCTGAAATTAAAGAATCCTATCAATCGGCATTAGAATTATTAGCTGGAAAAATCGATATTCTAATCAACTCGGCGGGTATACAAAGAAGATACCCTAGTGAAGATTTTCCTGATGAAGAGTGGAGTAAAGTAATTGCCATTAACCTTGACGCTACTTTCTATTACTGCAAATATGTTGCAAAAAACATGTTAGCAAATGGAGGCGGAAAAATAATAAATATTGCTTCTTTAATGAGTTTTTTAGGAGGAATTACTATTCCTGCCTACGCAGCTTCAAAAGGGGGCGTAGGTCAATTGACAAAAGCACTATCCAATGATTGGGCTGCGAAGGGTATCTGCGTCAATGCTATAGCACCTGGTTATATGGATACGCAACTTAATACAGCTTTGATAAACGATAAAAAAAGAACAGAAGAAGTTTTCATTAGAGTACCTATGAAAAGGTGGGGTAATGGTGAAGATTTAAAAGGTTTAACAGTATTCTTATGTTCTTCTGCTAGCGATTATATTACTGGTACCGTTATACCTGTAGATGGAGGGTATTTAGGGAGATAAATTATCTGATTTTTAGATTTTTAATTATAAGTTCATAAAGAAATAATAGGTTCGTAAAATTAAATTGAAGTAATTAATCCGATTAAAATGTTAGAAAACAATTTTATTAGGTGATAATGCTAGAATCAATAATTTTACGACCTATTTATAGTACATTAAAAGTGGATAAAGCAATTTTGATTTTTATAATTGCCTTCTATATTACTATAACACCTATGTTAAATCCAATTTTAAAATTTTGCTAGAACGTTAGCAACCAGTGATGAAATTAAGCATAATCATTCCTTTATATAATAAGGAAAAATATATTGAGCGTTGCTTACAGAGTCTATTAGACCAAGGATTATCTTCTAGCGATTACGAAATAATCATTGTGGATGATGGCTCAAAAGATTCTAGTGTTGCCACCGTAAATAATTATGTAAATAAAAAAAACATAGTCAATGTAAAATTGATTTCACAAATTAATCAAGGCCCAAGTGCCGCCCGAAATAATGGATTGCGCATTGCTGAAGGAGATTATCTTTATTTTCTAGATGCAGATGATTTATTATCTAAAAACGCATTAAATGTTCTTCTATCATTATCAAAAAATAAGAATCTTGATATTTTAGAATTTGATACTAAAGATATTGAGGAAGGAAAATTAACCGATTTACCAAGTATTAATTTAGAGGACATAAAGAATAAATGCACCTCTATTATGAAAGGTACTGATTTCATCACTCAAAATGATTTAAGAAATCAAGCCTGGCGGTATTTAATTAGTAGAAAATTTCTTTTAAATACAGGTATTCTATTTCTTGAGGATATGAGAGCATACGAAGATCTAATTTTTACTGCAAGTGTTTTTTTAGCATCAACTAGAACCTCAAAAGTTGATATTGACGCACATAGGTATATTAAGGTTGCTGGTTCTATAGTTACCTCAAAAAAACCTAAAAAAAATCTAGAATTTATTTTAGGTATGGTAAAAGCAGTAGAAGAGCTTGATAAGCTGATAAAAAATTATGATCGATCAATACCAGAAAACAAATTAGTTATATCAAAATTAAAAGCTAAGCAACAGGCAGTAGTTTACGCTTTAATTATACGCGCATTTAAATATCGACTTAATTCAAACGATTTAAATAAAATATTAGATCAAATGAAAACGTTAAATGCTTACCCAATTGACCCTAAATTAGGCGGAGTAGGAAATAATAACCTAACAGAGAAATTAGTTTTGCTACCGATAATAAATAACAAAACCTTACTTCTACTAAGCTTAAATATTTCAAAGAAATTTTCATTTCTTTAAAATTGAATAATAACAAAACGTGCTTTGGTACAAAAATTACCAAAAAGCTTTATTACTTGAACTAAAATATATAAATATGATTTGTTTCCTTGTACCTGTAAAGAGTAAGAAACTTTCTTCTGATTGGGATAAATTCAGTGAATTGGTAAACCGTAGTCTAAAATCAATCAATGGTCAAAAGGACAAGGATTTTCAAATAGTAGTTGCTTGTCATGAATTACCCACTAATAAGTTTGAACATCCTCAAGTTCATTATATACAAGTTGATTTCGATATACCAAAATTAACTAACGAAGATTGGGAAAAAGATAGACAACTCAAAGAAGGTGATAAGGCAAGAAAAATACAAAGCGCGTATTCATATGCCATAGACAACTTTAACGTAGATTACTTTATGGTTGTTGATTCTGATGATTGTATCGATAATGGCATTAGTAAATATGTAAATAGTAGAATCAAAGAAAATATACCTGGTTGGTATGTTGACAAAGGTTATTTCTATACAGAAGGAAGTAAATTTGCTTTTATGATTCGTAGTAATTTTAATGTTAGATGTGGTACTTGTATTATCATTAAGAAAGAATTATTTCAACAGGTAATACAACAAGAGCCATACCTCTATTATTTTCATGAAACCATAGAACTTAATAATAATCTTTCATTGATACCATACCCTAAACCCGCCGCATTGTATAGTATGGCAAATGGAGAGAACCATTATATGTCCCAATCAAAAATGATGAAACTTGTAAATCAAACTAAATTTTTGACAATAAGTCATATTAAAAGCCTTTATTCTAAAATTACAAGATACAGACCTAGATACATAGGAAATAGATTTAAGAAATCATTTAATTTTTATAATATTTCTTAAAGATTAATTTCTAGCAATTTATAATTTTCAAATAACAAAGCTTCAACCTAAATCACAATATCAGTGAATATAGTTGAAGCTTTTTCATTGAAAACACCCATCTTTCAAAATTACCTTATCAATTTAATAAACCGCAAAATAATAATTAGTATAATTAATGACATGTACTTTTCGCATGTGTAACAATGCTCCCTTTTCATGATATTTTCACATACCTCTTTTGAAGTAAAATTAATTCATATTCAATAGCGGTATTAAAATTTTAAAGAGAAAGAAATTTAAAATTATTCTTTTTCACTGATATACATAAGATTACCGATTTTAAGGCTTTCCTCTTATATTTAAAATAATTAAAGAACTATAATTATACTCAGCAATTTTAGTGTTCAAAATTTTGAATTTGTGCATTTCAACGATCTTTTTAAATTATTCTGGTATTTAATAGACCAAAAAGATACTTTCGTCGTAAATAAGTTGAAGTTTGTCGTTAACAATCTCTCCCCAAGTTTAATAGACAACAACTTATAGTCAAATTCCATCGCGCAATATTAACCGAAATATTTAACTATTTAATTATTAACAACTCCACTAAACATTAATTATGAAATTAAAAATTACTCTTGTTTTATTGTTACAGGCATTCTGCTTTCAACAAATTTACGCTCAATGTGACGGAGCGGATTTTGAAGAACAAAATGGTATTGCCATTTTAGAATTAGATTCAAAAGTTTCTGGAAGCTGGCGAAAAGAATCAACTTCTGGTTCATCAGGAGGTTCAGCATTGACCTATAGGGGAAGTAATTATTTTAACTCACCTGGAAACTCAACTATAACCTATAAAGTTAAAATTAACTCATCGGGAACATATAGATTTATATGGCGAAACAAAATTAGTGTTATTGCCAGTAGTAATGCTAGTACAGAACATAATGATTCTTGGTTGAAAATTAGTGCTTCGGACTTTTATGGTCAAAGAGGCAGTAGTAGAATTTATCCTAGAGGTTCAGGAAAAAGCCCAAATCCAGAAGGAGCAAGTTCAGGAGGCTGGTTTAAGGTATATACAAATACTATAGATTGGAGCTTTAGTACGAAGACAAGTGATTTTGACGCACATGCAGTATATGCACGATTCAATAGTCCAGGTGTATACAATATACAAGTTTCTGCAAGATCCAATGGTCATACTATAGACAGAATGGTGTTGTATAAAGAGGGTAGTTATTCTGCAAATCAAGCAGAGAGTTTATCCAGGTCTGTTACCTCTTGTTCTGGAAGTACACCTTCACCTACCCCAACACCGACACCGACAACTAATGAAGCTCCTACTGTAAATATTACTAGCCCAAGCAATGGTCAAAGTATTACAAGTGGTAGTTCTGTTACGGTACAATTATCTTCAAGTGATCCTGATGGAAACATTACTAAGCATGAACTTTCTTTGAATAACAATTTAGTTGATACTGATGGTGTTAACTACAGTCCATATACTATTACTAACATTCAACCAGGTAGCTATGTAATTACAGCAAAAGTAACAGATAGCAATGGTGAATCTGATACTAGTACGGTAAATATTACAGTGACTGGTGGTGGTTCTACTGATCCAGATCCTGAACCTACTCCGCCAACATCCAATACTGCTCCAACGGTTGATATAACAAACCTAAACGATGGCCAAACAATAGCAGCTGGATCTAATGTTTCTGTTGCAGTTAGTTCTAATGACCTTGATGGTAGTGTTGTAAAACACCAAGTATTTGTTAATGATGTATTAGTAGATACTGATGGTACCAACTACACACCCCACATTATAGAAGATATTAGTACTGGTAATTATTCCATTAGAGCTACCGTAACTGATAACTCAGGCGAGACAACTTCAGATACTGTTGTTATTACTGTGAATGATGATGATGAACCAACTACAAATCCGACACCTCCAACATCAAGTTCTGATCCTGCAGTAACTATTACTAACCTAACTAATGGTCAGAGTTTCAATGCTGGCTCTGATGTATCAGTAAATTTAACAGCTTCTGATGCCGATGGTAGCGTTGTTAAATATCAAATTTTTGTAAATGATAACTTGGTTGACACAGATGGCTCAAATTACACTCCTCATATTATTAGGAGCATTAGTAATGGAAATTATGAAATCAAAGCTACTGTCACAGATGATGACAATAATACAAATTCTGCCGTAGTCAATATTACAGTAGGATCTACTACTGCTCCTACTCCACCAACAAGTGGAAATCAAGCACCGACAGTTCAAATAACTTCATTAAGCGAAGGACAGGTTATATCTGTAGAACAAGAAGTTTTTGTTGACGTAATTGCTAATGATAGTGATGGTGATGTTATTAAGTACCAGGTCTTTATTGATGGAGATTTAGTTGATACTGATGGAGAAGTATATACATCTCATCCTTTTCAAGAATCTACATCAGGAAATTATCAAGTTCAAGTAGTTGTTACTGATAATGATGGTGCTACAGGTTCAGATATCGTAAATGTATCGGTAGGATCTGGTGGTTCTACTCCAACAACACCAACCACTCCTACTCCTTCATTAACATTAAATCTAATCGATGCGATATCTAATGCGAATATTGGTACCTTATCAAATGGATCAGGTTTAAGCTCATCAAATACACAAAATGTAAATATTAGAGCAAATGTTCCTTCTACGGCGCAGAGTGTACTTTTTGTACTTTCAGGAGCACAAAGTGAAACAAGATATGAAAATGTTGCACCATATGCTTTGTTTGGAGATATTGACGGAGATTACCTTGCTGCAAACCTTTCTAACGGTTCTTATACTTTAAAAGTGTCTGCATATACAGGTGCTAATGGTAGTGGATCTCTTGTTGCTACCGAAACAATAAACTTTAGTGTTGGTTCGGTTACAAATAAAACTGCATATGCATTTCCTAACCCAATTCAAACAGACGGTAAAGTATCAGTTCATTTACCAAAAGGTAATGGTGGCAATTACGAATACACCGTTACTAATGCTATGGGAATTCAATTAGAAAAAGGTACATTTAAGGCTGGTGAATCTGCGACAGATATTGATCTTGAATTATCTAATGTTGGAAGACAAACGAAGGGTGTTTACTATCTAAGTATTTCAAAAGGTGGTTCCAATCAAATCATCCCACTT
Source organism: Maribacter sp. R86514 (assembly GCF_044597005.1). NCBI lineage: Bacteria > Pseudomonadati > Bacteroidota > Flavobacteriia > Flavobacteriales > Flavobacteriaceae > Maribacter > Maribacter sp. R86514. Next base: position 1,585,040 of record NZ_CP138999.1, read on the forward strand.
TTAAGACAGTAGTCTTTAAAGTAACTAATATAAAAGTCGGCTTCTATTTTTAGTTGCCGACTTTTTTTATTTAATAAATTACAGAGAAATTAATTTTACCTTCAGATAATAACAGAAATATATACTGAGTCCAAAATAGTTCTAAACAAATTAATATATTGGATTTTAAGAACCCTAAAAAACAGATATATTTAGAACAGAAGTATTTTACTAGATATGAATTCTCTTACAGAAAATATCATTGAAATAGCTATTTTTACAGTACTAGAAGTTTAAGAATTATTATATAAACTTAATTACAATCATTAAGTTTATATATTAACTAACTATTCTTCATGGAAGTCTACGTATAAGACAGATTTATAAAGACAAAGTATCCTTCAAACTTAAAGCAAAATGAAAAAAGGGTTGATTCTATTTTTTATAGTAATTATAATTCAATCATGCGGAGTTGATTTAGATGTATTAGAATATGCGGATACTGAGCCAATAGATGATGGAATAGATATTTTGTTAATCTATCCAGAAAACGAATCTGTAATTAATGAAGGTACAAATGTATCCGGTACCGAAAGCAGATTAGTTTTTAAATGGTCAAATAAAAATGACGATAATTTTAGTCCTTACAGCTTGCAACTTATTAACTTAAATAGCAATGATACTATTATTTATGAGAGCTTAGAATCTGAATCTGCAATAACCCTGCAAAGAGGTGTTGAATATTCTTGGTTTGTAACAGGTATAGCAGATAGTAAAAGTAATACCTGGTCATTTTATAACAATGGACCTGAAATTGATTCCAATGCACCTATTCCGGCAATAGCTATCTCCCCTGTAAGTGGTGCTTCGATATCTCAAACAAGTACTACAGTAAACCTAATCTGGCGATCTGAAGACCCTAACAATGATATTACAGCATATGATTTATATTTTGGGAAAATAGAAAATCCCGATATTTATGAAAACGATATTACCACTTCCAGATATAATGACATTCCTGTTGAAGCTGGCAAAATCTACTATTGGAAAATTGTAACCAAAGACAGTGTAGGAAATGAGTCCACCTCAGAAGTCTTTACTTTTAGTGTAGGTTAGAATTGTAATTTATAACTTATAGAAAAGGACTGTAGTAAAAATTTACATAAACAAAAAGCCCGATAAATGTCTAAAACACATATCGGGCTTTTCTTATATCTTAATCTTTTAAAATTCTTGTATAACAAACTCAGATCGTCTGTTTACTGCATGCTTTTCTTCTGGACAAAACGTATTGTCATCACAATCATTTAATAACATAGATTCTCCATATGCCTCTGTCATTAATTTATCTTCAGAAACACCTTTGGAAATTAGGTAAGCTTTAGTTTTATCAACTCTTCGTTGAGATAACCAATCGTTATATTTAGAAGTTCCTCGTGAATCTGTATGAGAAGTAATCTTTAATTTTAATGTTGGAATTTCCTCTAGAACTAGAGCTAAAGAATCCAAAACTAATTTTGAAGACGAATTAACGTAAGATGAATTTAACGCAAAGTAAACATTTCCTAAATTTTCTATCTTAGATTTGATTTCTGCTTTTCGTCTATTCATAGCATCTACTTTTGCTTTTTCAGCAGCAGCTAATGCATCAGCCTCTTGTTGCTTCTTAAGTCTTTCTGCCAATAAGGCTTCGTCCTTCAAACGATTTACTTCATTGATAGAATCTGTTTGGCGTTGCTTTTCTTTTTCAATTGCCGCTAATAATTCTAACTTCTCTTCACCTCGTTTAGAAAGACCTTTTTCAATTCCGAATTGATAAACAACTCCAGCGGCATGTTGTATATGATTAGTAGCCCCTTCTCCCTGGCTCATAGCCCATTTTCCCGTGGAATTGAAGTCTAACCCCCATCTGTCTGAAAACCATGTTCTAAAACCTACAACTGCATTATATGTTCCCCTACCTTTATTATTAGCATCAGTATAACCAGCTCCGATACCCACATAAGGATCAAACCAACCTGTCTCTCCTATAATTTTATTTAAATCATACGTTATTCTACCATCTACTCCATAATAATTGATATTTTCAGTTATAAAGACTCCATCAATATTATTACCTTCTTTATATTGATTGTAGGTTCCTATAGCCTCTAAACCTAGACCACTCTTGAAATACCTACCAATACTTAATCTAGATGGAAATGGAACCATATTCCACTCTTCCCCTACGTTAAAGATACCATCAAAAACATTACCTGAATCATCTACAGCATTTAAGCCAACACCGAAAATCCAAGAACTCTGCACAATACTATCTTTCGCAGTAATCTGAAGTTCATCTTGGGCAAAACCGACAGATGACACCATGAGAAGTAATAAAAAACTAAAAAAAGTAGTAGTTTTCATAATTATAAATTTGGGATTATAAAATGTAAAATTAGTTGTAGATGAGAAGATTGGCAAATAATTACCGTGTACAGTAATTAAAATCGTTTGATAGTCGAATGTAGAATTATTATCGACTAATTACTTCATAATTTTAAGAGTTTTTGTACTTAAAGGCAACTTATACACACTGAAAGGACTTACAATAAAACTATTTTCTTCTTTAGAAGCTGTAGTTTTAAGCTTATGAATTTGCAAAATATCAACCTTCTCGTTCAATTTTAAATCAGCATAACTAGAAGCTGTACTATCGCCACACCAAATTAGAATCATTTCGCTATTAAAATCTATAGAAGGCGGAGTTAATCCTGGTTTTCTTGTTCGATTTATTTTGCCATAAAAGGCATTTAAATCTTTTTGATTTTTTATTAAAATATACTCTTCTTGTTCAAAGCCGCTATAATTTTCATTTAAGATAAGCTCCATACCCATTTCATTAGATTCTTGCAAATTACTTTGAGCAGTACTTTTACAAGAATTCAATTGAATTATTGCCGCCAAAAATAAACAAATAGAATATCTAAACATTTTTGAATCTTCCGTTATAAGCTCTTTCGTAGACCTCCTCATAAAGAGGTACTACTTTTTGAATATCAAAACGCTGTGCTTCTTTTAAGGCATTAAGTTTAAATCGTTCCAAAACACTATCATTTTTTAAAATGGTAATTGCCTTAGCCGCCATATCGCTAACATCACCTACATCACTTAAAAATCCGCTTACGCCTTCTGTATTCACTTCTGGTATACCACCTGCATTACTTGAAATAACAGGAACTTTATTAATCATGGCTTCCAGAGCAGCAAGACCAAAACTTTCGGATTGAGACGGTAAGAGAAACAAATCTGAAAAGCATAAAATCTTATCTATCTCATTACTATTACCTAAGAAGATAACTTTATCCGCTATAGCTAATTCTTCACACAAACGTTCAGCACCTGCCTTTTCAGGACCTTCGCCTACCATAATTAGTTTTGAAGGAATCTCTAACTGTATTTTACTAAATATTTTAATAACGTCTGGTATACGCTTTACCTTTCTAAAATTACTAATATGAGTTACAATACGCTCATCTTCAGTTGCCATGTTAGATCTTTGACAATCAGTAAAAGATGTACTATACTTTTTAGCATCTATAAAGTTAGGGATAACTTCTATATCCCCCTTGATATCAAAAGTATCTAAAGTTCCTTGTTTTAAACTTTCAGAAACAGAGGTAACAACATCAGACTGATTTATGCTAAAGGTAACCGCAGGCTTATAAAATGGATGTTTACCTACTAAAGTAATATCCGTACCATGCAATGTAGTAATCATAGGCACGTAAATACCTTCTTCTTCTAACATCTTCTTAGCCATATAACCTGCATACGCATGAGGTATGGCATAATGCACATGTAAAAGGTCTATTTTATGAAGTTTAATAGTATCGACCAACTTACTGGATAATGCAAGTTCATAAGGTTGATAATGAAAGAGTGGATATTCTGGTACATGAACTTCATGAAAAAATATCTTATTACTCAACAGCTCTAAACGCACGGGCTGCTTATAAGTAATAAAATGAATCTCATGACCTCTATTTGCCAATGCAATTCCTAATTCTGTTGCTACAACACCACTACCACCAAAGGTAGGGTAACATACTATTGCTATTTTCATTACAACAAAATTACCTTTTTTAATTCAGAATTGAATCGTAAATGGCTTGTTGAATTCTTGTTCTTAACCCAGATTTAACTAAAAGTGTGTTAGATGCGGAAGGATAGGTTCTATTTGATAAAAATACGTAGACTATTTCTTCTTCTGGATCAGCCCAAGTATACGTACCGGTAAAACCACTATGCCCAAAACTTTTTCTAGATACACAACCACAAGTAGGACCACTATGTTGCAACTGTGGCTTATCAAAACCTACTCCCCTACGCACATTATTATCACAGAAATAACAGGTATTGAATTTCTTTACAGTTCTAGAATCGAAAAACTTAGTACCGCCATAATACCCATCTTGTAGATACATCTGCATGATTTTGGCAACGTCATTAGCGTTACTGAAGAGACCGGCATGACCACCGACGCCTGCTTGCATTGCAGCACCCATATCATGAACGTAACCCTGTACTCTACCATACCTATAATAATTATCTTCCTCAGAAGGAACAATCTTATTCTTGTCAAATTTCTCTAAAGGATTATATGAGGTATGGTTTGCACCTATCCTACTATAAAGAAAATTAGATGTTAATCCGTCTAACCTTTGACCGTAACTTTCTTCGACTACCTTTTTCATTACATAATATGGTACGTCGCTATAACGATATCTATTAGATTTTAAATCTTGTCTACCTATTCTATTGTAAATTGAATCTTTATATGCATCTGCTAAATATAGATTGTCATACACTTTTGTTGAAAAACCAGGCAATGGTTTATTTCTATAAAATTCACCTGATGGTTTTTTATTTTCGTCTAAAGTATTTATGTAAAACGGAATCCAAGCCGGTAAACGGCCGTAATGGGAAAGTGCTTTTAAAACGGTAACATTTTTAATTTCAGTGTTAGAATAATTTGGCACCAACTCTTCAAAAGTATTGTTCAAACCTATTCTACCTTCTTCCTCCATCTTCATTACCATTGGCAAAGTGGCCAATATTTTGGTTAAAGAAGCAAGATCATAAATATAATCATTGGTTATTTTTTCTTTACTATCATAGGCAGGTTTACCAAAACTTTTCTGATAAATTACTTTTCCTTTTCTAGCAACTAAAACTTGAGCACCAGGAAACATTAAACTATCCAAACCATGGCTCATTAATTCATCTATTTCTCTAAGTCCTTTGGAGCTCATACCAACACGTTCTGGTATACTATATCCCAATCTACTTAATGATTTTACCTGAATACCTGTATGCACAGGAAATTCTGGATGTGCAGAAACAGGTATTTTACCTGTAGCACTAACAGCTCCAAATAATACTTCTGCCGTTTTCTCTTGTGCTATAGCACTATTTTGATAAGACATGACCACACCATCAATCATATCATATGATTTAACATCCAATAAAGCATATGGCTTAGCAAATACACAAAGTATAAGGTTAGAGGTACGTTCACTTCCTATGGCTTGCAACCAGTTTAGTTCTTTAGTTGAAAACTTATAGGACTTCCACGGACTTTCATTACTCTTATGATGACCAACAATAACTAAATTGAAATCTTTTAACTTAGCTTTTAAGGTATTGATATCATTTGCCTCAACTACTGTAACATCGGCATAATTCTTTAGCCCATTTACAAAAGCCTCATTATCAGAATCGCCCATTTTCACATAAGCGATTTTCTTATTATCAAGGTTTCTAATAGACAGTATATCGAGCTTATTTTTTACAACCGTAATTGCATTTTCAATAGCTTGCTCGTAAATAATATCATCTTCTAAGCTATTTAAATCTTCGTATAAATTATTTAAAACAATAGGTCTGTACTTATGTAACCCTGCCTTATATTTCGCCATTAAAATCTTTTTGACAGAATAAGCCAATCGCTCTTCAGACAACTTACCCTTATCATAAGCCTTTGCTAATTTCTCTTTTGCGCTAACAATATTTTCAGGCATTAACAACATATCGTTACCTGCCATAAAAGCATCTATTTCTACGCTACCATCTTTACCTTTCGTAGACACCCCTTTCATATTCAGTGCATCGGTAAATATCAATCCTTGGTAACCTAGTTCTTCTTTTAGAATACCTGATATAATTTGTTCGGATAATGAAGAAGGCATTCCTTTTTTCATCTCAAGGGCAGGCACTTCTAAGTGAGCAACCATAATACTACTTAAACCAGAACCAATCAATTTTTTAAAAGGATAAAGTTCTAGGCTGTCTAATCGTTGTCTCGAGAACGGTATTACCGGCAAATTGTGATGCGAATCTACCTCTGTATCACCATGCCCAGGAAAGTGTTTTCCATTTGCCAATACTCCTGCGCTCTCCATTCCGCGTATAAAAGCTATTCCCTTTGCTACTACATTATCCCTATCCTCTCCAAAAGAACGATTGCCTATAATTGGATTTTTTGGGTTGGTATTGATATCTAAATCAGGCGCAAAATTTATATGAACACCTAATCGTTTTGCATGCTTACCTATTTGGTAGCCTACTTTTTCAACAATTGAATTATCTTGAATTGCACCCAAGGTCATATTCCACGGGAAAGCATAAGTTGAATCTAAGCGCATAGATAGTCCCCATTCCGCATCCATACCAATAAGTAAGGGAATTTTTGAGGCTTCTTGATAATCATTGGTAAGTTTAGCCTGACGTACAGGTCCACCTTTAGAAAAAATTACTCCGCCTAAATGCTCTTTTACTATTAAATTCTTAATTAAATCTGTTGCTTGCTTACTTTGATTGGAAGCAACGCTTACCATAAATAACTGACCTAACTTTTGGTCCAAACTCATTTGATTGTACTGAGCATCTACCCATCTCTGTTGATTGGTGCTATCCTTAGTTACTAAAGGATTTTGAGCTAATATACTGGAACAGCAAAACAACCCACAAATAAGAATAAAAATATAGCGCATAAAAAAATATGTACTGAGATAACTATTATGGCTTGAAATTATTGCATTTCATCGATAAAACCCAATAAATTCTGATACTTAAGAAGAAATTATGTTAAAAGAAACGAGCATGCCAACTCTCAGAAGCAGGTACTTCCCAGTGTTCCAAATACTCTCCTTTATTGGCAACCAGATTGTTAAAGACAATCGTGTTTTTCGAAATGGCTTTTTGCTTGGCCATAGCCTTAAAATCAATCAAGCTTTTATAAGCTACAAACTCACCTTGTTTATAAGATACATTCATTTTGTCAAGCAACAGAACATCATATTTCTTTTCTAATGCCTGTATAAAATGTACCGATGCATCTATAGAACAACCGGTAGCACCTTGGGTAGTTTGATCAAGGGCAATGACTATAAATCTTCTGTACTTAATTTCGTAACCTGCATTTAAATCATTACCATGTGCAGTCCATGAGGTTAAAAAAGTATCTAAGTCAGCTCCAATTTCAGCGATTTCCTTTTCAGAAAATGATCGATTACACTGGTATATCCAAACTCTTGAAGTATTTGGTAATGTGTTAAATTCTACTAGCAAATTTCGCTTCTTTAAATTATAAATCTTCTGCAGCCGCAATCATTTCTGCGATATCCATTACTGCAACATCATCTTCCTTTTCTTTATTCTTCACCCCATCGGTCATCATAGTATTACAGAAAGGACAACCTGCAGCTATAATTTCCGGTTTAGTCTCTAAGGCTTGCTCTGTACGTTCAATGTTCACATCTTTATCACCATTTTCAGGCTCCTTGAACATTTGTGCACCACCTGCACCGCAACAAAGACCTCTTTGCTTACAGCTCTTCATTTCAATAAGCTCAGCATCCAACTTTCTAATTAAGTCCCTTGGTGCTTCATATACTCCATTTGCCCTACCTAAATAGCACGGATCATGAAAAGTGATACGCTTACCTTTAAACCTACCGCCTTCCATAGAAATTCTACCTTCGGACAGTAGGTCTTTCAAAAACTGAGTGTGGTGCACTACTTCATAGCTACCACCTAAGCCAGGATATTCATTTTTAATGGTATTAAAACAATGCGGGCATGCCGTTACTATTTTCTTTATTTCATAAGCGTTCAGCACCTCTATGTTGGTTACTGCTTGCATCTGAAACAAAAACTCATTACCAGCACGTTTTGCAGGATCACCGGTACAACTTTCTTCTGTACCAAGTACCGCAAAAGAAACATTCGCCTTATTTAAAATCTTTACGAAGGCTTTCGTTATTTTCTTTGCTCTATCATCAAAACTACCAGCACAACCTACCCAAAACAAAACTTCAGGTACGGTTCCCGACGCAAAAAACTCTGCCATTGTAGGCACTTTTAATTCACTTGCCATATCTATCTTTAAGATTCTTTACTCCAATTTAAACGGTCCATTTGGTTAAATGGCCAAGGTGCTCCATTATTTTCAATATTACCCATCATATTATTCAAATCTGTCGGAGCAGCAGATTGTTCCATTACCAAATACTGTCTCATATCCATAATTATGGAAAGAGGGTCAATACTAATTGGGCAGGCTTGAACACAGGCATTACAAGATGTACATGCCCATAATTCTTCTGGGGTAATATAATCGTTCAACAATTGTTTACCGTCATCTTTAAACTCGCCTTTATTAGCATCGATATTCTTACCAACTTCTTCTAGACGGTCACGAGTATCCATCATGATCTTACGAGGAGATAATTTTTTTCCGGTCTGATTTGCGGGACACTCACTAGTACAACGACCACATTCGGTACAGGTATAAGCATTTAATAATTGTACCCAACTCAAATCTTGCACGTCTGATGCACCAAACTTATCCGGTACAGCAGCATCTTCTGCAGGTTCAGCATAAGGATCGGCATCTGGGTCCATCATCATTTTAACCTCATCAGTAACTGATTGCAGGTTTTTGAATTCTCCTTTTGGTGTCAACTTCCCGTAATACGTATTTGGGAATGCAAGTAAAATATGTAAATGCTTTGAGTAGTACAGATAATTAAGGAAAAATAAGATTCCAGCAATATGCAGCCACCAAGCGGTACGCTCTAATAACACCAAACTAGAAATGGACATACCATCAAACAAAGGAGCGATCAAACTACTAATAGGAAAGGAACCTGCCTGTACGTAGTGGTCAGCACCCATTTGTTGTAACTGATAATCTGCACCGTTCATGGTCAGAAAAAGTACCATTAATACTACTTCTATATACAAAATAAGGTTACCATCATTCTTTGGCCAACCTTCCATTTCCGGTTTAAAAAATCGTTTTAACTTAATAACGTTTCTTCTAATCCAGAAAATAACTACGGCAACGATAACCAATAAAGCAAGCACTTCAAAAGACCCTATTAAGAAATCATAAACAGGTCCTAATACGGCAAATAACCTATGCGTACCAAAAATACCATCTAAAATAATTTCTAAAACTTCAATATTGATAATTACGAAACCTATATATACGATGATATGTAAAGCTCCTGCAATGGGCCTGACTACCATTTTGGATTGCCCAAGGGCAATCTTTGCCATATTTTTCCAACGTTGTGGCTTATTATCTGTTAACGATTCTTCTTTTCCTAAAAAAATATTACGTTTTAATCTAGAAACATTTTTTACGAAAAAACCAATACCTGCTACAAGCAGTATTACAAAAATTACATTCGGGAGATATTGCATATAATTAAGTCTTCTTTACTTCTCAATAGAATTTGTGGCTGGATCATTTTCTGGCAACTCGTAGTCTTTCTGCTTTTTACCAAACACAGAAACATTAACATACCTTTTTGGATTCAAACGAAAATCTTGCAAAAGTAAGTCTAATTCACGTGATGCATTATTTAAATTGGTATATAATTCTTTATCGTTCATTAGTAAACCAAGTGATCCATCACCATTTTCTATCTTATTGGTTACCTTATCCAAACTGGCCATAGTAGATTCTAAACTAGCCAAGGTTCTGCCTAGTCCGGCAGAATTTAAAGAATCTGAAAGTTTTGCGAAATTAGCTGATAACTGTTCAAAATTCTCAAAAGAATTATTCAATTTATCCTTATTCTTGTCTAAAACCGAATTAAGCTGAGTAGCACTACCGTTTAAATTAGCTATTAAGGTGTTTAAACCTCCAATTACTTCTTTTAATTCTTTTTTGGTATTCATATCCAAAACTGAATTTACATTGACCAAAACGGAGTCTGCATCAGAAATTGCCGTTTCGACTTTACGTACCAACGGATTTAATTTTTGTTGTGCCAAATCTGTAATACCTGGTCTTGTTTCTGTACGTAATGTATCACCAGATTGCGCTAAAGCCTCATCAAAAACAGGTTTAATCTGTAATCCCTTACCACCAATAATACCGGTATCGTAAAGTTCGACAGTACTATTTTTAGAAAACTTAAACTCATTACCAACAGTAAACGTCACCAATAAATTTCCCTTTTCATCTAAAAATCTAATATCGTTTACTTTACCAACACTAAATCCGTTTATAGAGACATTAGTACCTGATTGTAAGCCACCAACATTTGGGTATACGGCAAAAAACGTTTTACTATTATCAAATATAGGAGTTGACTTTAAATAGCTGAACCCCATGATGAACAGCAATATGCCACCAATTACGATAATTCCTGTTTTTAATTCTCTAGATAGTTTCAAACAAATATGTTTTTAGTCCTCTCAAAATTATGAATAAATTTTGCAACTTATGGTCTTAAATTAGAAACCTCGTCAATAGCATCTTTAATAGGAATTCTTTCTCCTAACCTATAGGCAACAATATAAGCCGTTGCATATCCTTTTTCTTGGGCTTGAGTCTGCATCATTTTTGCTTCTCTATATGACCTTGTTTCACCATACATATAACGATATAAGTTTTTATATGGCTCTTGAGATAGGTTAGACAATCCTTTAAAATTGTTTGAATTAAGTGCTACATTTTTACTACTGGCCATTAATTGAATTTTAAAGACAATAGAATTTGCAACTTCTTTTTCATTGATCGCTTCTTCAACCTTAACGACAGGCGCCTCTGCCACTTCTTTTGTTTCTTCAACTTTTGGTGATGTACTAACCTCTGTTGGCTTCTCTACTTCGGCAACTACTTGTTTTACAGGCTCATTAACAGCCTCATTGACCGGTTCTACAACAACCTCTTTCTTATCCTCTACCTTTTCTACAATTTCTTTTGTAATTGGAGGGGCTGTTGGTTTGGCAACAACGGTTTCAACATTCTTCGTAGTTGGTTGAACTCCTTCTTTATAATGTAAAATCGCCTTGGCAATTGCATCGCCCATTTCATTTTGACCTTTTGTAGAGTTTAAATAAGCACCTTCATCTTTATTGGTCAAAAAACCTGTTTCTACCAAAACACTGGGCATAAAAGTTTGATGCAATACAATAAAACCTGCCTGTTTTACCTTTCTGTCGGTTCTTTTAAGTTTCTTAGAAAAATTTTCTTGAATCATTGAAGCCAATGCTACACTTTGATCTAAAAATTCTTCTTGCATTATGGTAAGACCTATAACCGATTCTGGTGAGTTGATATCATAATCGGCATATCTATTCTCATAATTATCTTCTAAGTAGATTACGGAGTTTTCTTTCTTGGCTATTTCAAAATTTTGCTTGTTGGCATGAAGCCCTAATACAAAAGTACCCGCACCATGCGCATCTGAAGTATGCGAATCGCAATGCACAGAAACAAACAAATCTGCATTTGCTTTATTTGCCACTTCCCCTCTAACGTATAAATCAATAAAAGTGTCGTCTTTACGAGTGTAAATAACTTTTATATCCTTGCTATTCGAAAGAATTTCACCAACTTTCAAAACAATGTTCAGAGCTATTTGTTTCTCTAAATAACCGTTACCTAAATTACCAGGATCGTGCCCACCGTGCCCGGCATCAAGAACAACAATAAACGGGTCATCTGATTCATTTTCTTTGTCAGACACTGTAAAAGACAGAAGTAATAACGCTGTAGTTAAAACTAAAGAAATGCTAAAGAATTTTATTTTCATAAGTGTTAGGGATTTTATCGCCCTTGTAATGGTTAAATTTATTGTAAGACCCTACATACGGATTAAAAAATATATGTAAGTTTGACATCTTAAATAACGGCTCATTGGACCGCCAAACCTTTACAAAAATAGGATATATAGCCTTGCAATCAAACAAACAATACTTACTTTTCCTATTAATGGTCTTTGCCGGTGCTTTTTATGCCACCGGTCAAGAAGGTAAAATTACGACTCTCAACATCAAAGCTGAAAGAGATTCAATAATTGCGCCATTATTACCCCCAACGGCAATCAAAGACGCTGTAGCCAACGATTCTTTAGCTACAGATTCCTTAAACCAAAAACCCCCTTTGCTTTTAGATAAAATTAAATATAAGGCAAAAGACTACGTAAAATTAAGTCAAAAAGAAAACAAGATACACCTCTACAATGAGGCGGAAATCTATTATCAAGATACCGAATTAAAAGCCGGTATCATTATAATGGATTATATTAAGAATGAAGTATATGCGGGTAGAATGGTAGACTCCCTAGGTAATTACACTCAGCTGCCTTATTTTAAACAAGGAGAAAATATTGTTATACCAGATTCTATACGTTTTAATTTTGACACACAAAAAGCGCTGATCTGGAATTCTAGAACGGAACAGCAAGCAGCTGCCGGGTCATTGGGTAGCGATGCTATGAAGGTTTATGCTGAAATTACAAAAAAAGAAAACGATTCCGTTTACTTTTTAAGCGAAGGTAAACTGACCACCTCAAAAGACACTATAAATCCTGATTACTACATAAGAGTTAGAAAGGCAAAATTCGTACCTAAAAAGAAGGTAATTGCCGGTTTCAGTAATTTATATATTGCTGACGTACCTACGCCTATTGCAATGCCATTTGCATATTTTCCATTAACAGTTGGTAGATCGGCGGGTATTTTAATGCCATCTTTCGGTAACGACCCAAATACGGGCTACTTTTTACAAGATATGGGATACTATGTTCCATTAGGGGACTATGCTGACATAACGCTATCTGGAGATTTTTATACCAATGGTAGTTACGCATTTAGAACAGCCTCTATTTACACGAAACGCTATAAATACCGAGGCAACATTAACTTACGGTTCGAAAATCAAGTAAGAAGCCAAAAAGGTTTCAGCGACTATAGCCTGTCTAGAAATTATAATATTCAATTTTCACATTCGCAGGATACGAAGTCAAGTCCGAATTCCAGGTTCTCAGCTTCCGTAAACTTAGGTAGTAGTGAGTATTATAGAAATTCGTTGCAACAAAGAAATTTACCCAACACTCAAAATAACACCTTATCGTCGTCGATTTCTTACTCTAAAACATTTCCGAATTACCCATCTGTGAATATGAGTTTAACCGCTACACATTCGCAATTGACCTCTGCGACGGCAACAGAGTCAGATACCGATAATATCACCATGACCCTACCTACTTTTCAAGCTAGTGTAGAGCGTATATATCCTTTTGTAAAACGCGACGGAATTAAAAAAGGCATTATTGATAACATTAATTTTCAATACAACGTAAACGCGCAAAATAGGCTTACTACGAACGACACCGACTTTTTGACCGCAAAAATGTTCGATAACGCAAGAATTGGAGCAAGCCACAGTATTCCCGTTGCGACCAACTTCAAAGTAGCTAAATTTTTCAGTGTCAGTATGGGCGCTAGCTACGAAGATGTTTGGTCTTTAGAAACTTACAACAGAAGCTATGATAATGTTTTAAAAGAAGTTGTTATAGATACTGTAAGTGGTTTTGACAGGTACAACAGCTACAATTTTAGCGCTAGTGTCGGTACTACGCTATACGGTACTTTTGATTTCGGGGAAGACAAAAAAATTCAAGCGATCAGGCATACCTTGAGACCTTCTTTAAGCTATGGTTACGCCCCATCATTTGAACAGTTTTATGATGAGTATCTTGGTGAAGACGGCGTTGAAGTGCAGTACAGCCGTTTTACGGGAACTCTTAATGGCGCACCTTCTTTAGGAAAATCGAACAGTTTAAGTTTTTCGTTAGCGAATACCTTAGAGGCAAAGGTTCGTGATAAAGATTCTACAAAAATAGAGCCCAAAAAAATCTCGTTATTAAGTAATTTCAATATTTCTACAGGATATAATTTTGAATCGGATTCGTTACGCATCAACCCTTTGAGCATTAATGGCGGAACCAACATTCTTGACAATAAAATGTCGATTAACTTTTCTGCAGCCTTGACCCTTACGCAATCGACAACAACGGTAGAAGAATAGATACATGGAACGTTGATAATGGGGGAAGCCTTTTTAGACTAACAAGGGCTAATGCCAATGTATCTTATTCTATTAGCAGTGAAATGTTCGGCAAAAAGGACGATAAAGACAGAGACGAAGAAGAAGAAACCGATCCTTTTGACTATGTTGCCCAAAGTGGCGGTAGAGAAGATGATTTATTTGGTCGTGCAGATGACTTTAACGCAAACCCCGTTAGAAAAGACAACGAAGACTCTGATGTTGAAAACCCCATATTCGGAACCAAAATACCATGGAACTTTAGATTGGCCTACTCAGCCAATTACAGTAATTCTGCAAGGCAAAATGAATTTAGCAGTCACTCGTTGATGTTTTCGGGAGATATAGAACTTGCTCCTAGATGGTCCGTTGGTGGCTCATCTGGTTACGATTTCAAGAATCAAGGCTTTACATTAACTCAACTTCGTTTTCAGAGAGACTTAAAAAGTTTTACCATGCGCTTTAATTGGACTCCTTTTGGACAATATAAAAGGTGGTACTTCTTTATAGGTATAGATTCGTCTATACTTAAGGATCTTAAATGGGAAAACAGAAGCCAGAACTAACACCAAAATCAGAAAAAATGAAGAAAATTATAAACACAAATAACGCTCCAGCACCTATAGGACCTTACAACCAAGCAACATTAAGTAACGGCACTTTATACATTTCAGGTCAAATTCCTCTAAATCCTAAAAGTGGAGAATTAGTTTCTGGGGATATTAAACTAGAGACCAAACAGTCTATGGAAAATTTAAAGGCCATTTTAACCGAAGCTGAAATGACCTTTGAAAATGTTGTTAAATCGTCTATTTTTCTTAGTGACATGAATCAGTTCACTGAAGTTAACGAAGTTTATGCTTCTTATTTTAATGCAGAAACCGCACCAGCAAGAGAAACCGTAGAAGTTGCAAATTTACCCAAGTTCGTAAATGTTGAAATTTCTATGATTGCCGTAAAGTAATAATTTACATATTGGCTTTATGAAATTCTACAAGACCTTCAATAGGTTTTTGTCTAATTACACCAACAATCAAATCGTTTCTTAACAATACAGAAGTTAGTTCTTCTCTTAGGTAATAAGCAACACTACCAACAAAATTGATTGGTACTTTTGTTGCTAATTCAAACTGCATTACATAGTTATTTATAAACTGCTGAAATCCTTTATCTATAACGCCTTTAGAATATGGGTGATCTTTGTTCTCGATCAAAAACCGAGCAAAAGTTGCCAAATAGGTATTTGGATTGGGCTGCTTATATAAATTCTCTTTAATAACATCTGGATCTAAATCATGCTGCTTAGCAAATTTATGTGCTAGATCCGCAGGCATTTTATGAAAGTAGTAATCACGTATTAATTTTCGACCAAAGAAATTACCACTACCATCATCCATAGGTATATAACCTAATGACGTTACTTTTTGAAACAATTGGTTACCATCGTAATAACTACAGTTAGAACCTGTACCTAAAATACATACAATACCTTGATGACCAACTTTTGTTGTAGCAAATATGGCGGCATATGTATCTTCTTTTACATCAGCTTTTGCATTCGGAAAAAAATCTTTAAAAATTGCTTTTAAGAACAATTTCATTCGGTCGGTACCACAACCAGCTCCATAAAAATAAAGGTGTGTTACTTTCTCCCTATTCTTCGAGATTTCAAAATTATTCGCTAAGCGATCTTCAATAACATCTTTTGTCAGAACCTCAGGACTTAGACCTAAAGTTTGTGTTAAAAAAAGTTGTTCACCATTTTCATCCAATGCAATCCAATCAGACTTGGTTGCGCCACTATCTACTATTAAAATCATATACCGAAGGTCTTTAAAAAATAATCCTGAAAATAAGGTAAAAGCGCCTCATTTTCAGGATATATCTATGTTATACTAAAATTAAGGTTATAAGGTATTAACGTGCTGCATTAAGTCTACCATTTTGTTAGAGAAACCAGCCTCGTTATCATACCAAGAAATCAATTTAAAGAAACCAGAGTTAAGCTCTATACAAGCCTCTGCATCAAAAACACTAGTTCTTGGATCACTTACGAAATCTTGAGAAACAACAGCTTCATCAGTATAACCCAATACACCTTTAAGCTCACCTTCAGACGCAGCTTTGAAAGCTTTTTTAATCTCATCCAAAGAAGTTTCCTTACTTGTTCTTACAGTCAAATCAACAACAGATACATCTGCAGTAGGCACTCTAAATGCCATACCAGTAAGCTTTCCTGTTAACGCAGGTATAACCTTGGTTACCGCAACAGCTGCGCCAGTAGTCGAAGGAATAATATTCAACATTGCAGAACGACCTAAACGGTAGTTTTTTCTAGAAGGTGAATCTACTGTAAATTGAGTAGAAGTACTTGCGTGAATCGTTGTCATCAACGCTTCTTCTATACCAAAGCTATCATTTAACACCTTAGCAACAGGAGCCAAACAGTTCGTAGTACAAGATGCATTAGACACAATAACATCTGATGCCTTCACCTCTTTATGGTTTACGCCCATTACGAACATTGGAGCATCTTTAGAAGGAGCAGAAATAACTACTTTTTTAGCACCACCATCAATATGGTATTGAGCTGTCTCTAAAGTTGTAAAAATACCGGTACATTCTGCAACAGTATCTGCACCAACAGCATCCCACTTAATATTCTTTGGATCTCTTTCTGCAGTAATACGTACTGTTTTACCATTTACTACCAAATGACCATCTTTTACCTCTACGGTACCATCGAATTTACCGTGAACAGAATCGTACTTTAACAAGTAAGCCAAGTGCTCAACATCTAACAAGTCGTTGATAGCAACAACATCAACATCACCACGCTTAATTGTGGTTCTGAATACCAATCTACCTATTCTACCAAAACCGTTAATTCCTATTTTCAAATTTGACATTTTCTCTATTTTTAATTTTTAATATTATGTAGTCATTATTTCTGAAACCCTTATAAGCTCCTTATCAATTTTTGTATGCCCTTTGATTGCCTTATTGATCGGCGTAAGGGTAAGCATATTATCTTGAATACCAACCATTAGATTGGTTTTACCCTCTAGCAAAGCCTCTACCGCTTTAACACCCATTCTACTAGCAAGAACTCGATCGTAACAAGATGGCGCACCACCTCTTTGCATATGGCCTAATACCGATACACGAACATCGTAAATTGGCAAATGCTCCTCAACATATTCTTTAAGTTCAAATACGTTTTTACCAGATTTATCACCTTCTGCAACGATTACGATACTTGAAGACTTACCAGATTCTTTACTTCTCTTTAAAGACTCAAGCAATCGATCCAACCCTAAATTTTCTTCTGGAATCAAGATTTCCTCGGCACCTGCACCAACACCTGCGTTCAATGCTATGTGCCCAACATCTCTACCCATAACTTCTACAAAGAACAGTCTGTTATGAGAACTTGCCGTATCTCTAATTTTATCGATACACTCTACTACCGTATTTAAAGCTGTGTCGAAACCTAAAGTAAACGTAGTACCAAAAATATCGTTATCAATAGTACCGGGAATACCTATAACAGGAAAGTTATATTCTCTATTAAAAATCATGGCACCTGTAAAGCTACCATCACCGCCTATAACCACAAATGCATCTATACCAGCTTTTAGTAGTTGATCGTGCGCTGTCTTTCTACCTTCGGGAGTTCTAAAATCGTCACATCGTGCAGATTTTAGAATAGTACCTCCTTTATTGATAATATTATTTACGCTACGCGCATCCATAGGTTTAAAATCCCCCTCTATCATACCTTGGTACCCTCTGTAGACTGCAACACAATCCACCTTCATGTAGGCACATGTACGAACAACTGATCTTATGGCAGCATTCATACCTGGAGAATCACCCCCTGAAGTAAGTACTGCTATTTTTTTTATTTCTGAAGACATTGAAAAATTTAAGCTAACGAAATTAATAAATCTAAGTCAAAAACTGAATAAAGGTTAGTCGTATTTTAAGAAAAAATCAACGAAAAGGATTTCGCTATAACAGATTAATATTCAAATTGTTAAAATTTGTTATTTAATGCAAAAAAGAGAAGAAATGGCTTTTTAATTTAATGATTTAGGCTTATCATAAAACCGTATTAAACTATCATTACCCATAACCGAAGATGGGGTTTCAATTACTTTTACCGGTTCTTCTTCAATTACTGGCTTAGTCACCAAGATCTTTTGAAAAAGTTCTTTAAAATTATTGAAATCTACCTCATAAGATATTCCCGCTCCTTGAGTGGAGCCTTGTTGATCTGACAAATAGGCTTGTATCTCACTCTGCCTACTAAAGAAATTAGCACTTAGCGTACCTTCTTCATTCAGCAATACCTGGATTTCAAAATCACCCGCAACCAAGGTTTCACTAGATGCGCCAACCGGAACACCCACTTTACCATTGAACAATATTCTATCTGATATTTGGGTAGATACCGTAACCCCTATTCTATCATCGGTTTCAATATCTGCTGATCGATCCAATATACCTTGCTCATAAGATAGACCAAGATTAAATTTATCATTACCACCGCTTAATATAGAGTTTAGAATACTGGATGCACTTTGAACCAAGTTACCTGTTATCGCTTGTTGATTGATACCACTTTGAGAATTTACGAATGTACCTTGTGCCAATAAGAATATGGCATTTTTTTCTTCGACCGTTGGATCCTGTAAACGATATTCCAATTCAGATTTGACGATGGAGTTCGTACCCGGAAAATCAATACCAAAATCGATATCCGGTTTTTGAAGTTGACCTGTTAGACTAATAATTACATCAGTAGGTATTCTTCTAGTAAAACCTGCGTCATCAAGCAAAGGTGCCGGATTGGCATTTAAAGAATACACCGCCTCCATATCTAAAATAGCTTCTAAAGGTTTTTGATCCCAATTTATAGTACCACCGGGCTCTACCTTAAATTTCTTATCTATGATTCCCCCAAACTTATAATTGAACTCACCGGTAACTACAACATAGTCCCCGTACATTTCAAATTTACCATTGGTATTGATTTGTATCAATATAATACCCACACCGGTACCCTTCAGAGAGCTTCCTGTTTTGGTATCGGTCACAATTTCAACTTCGGCATCAGGCGTTACATCAAGGTTAAATTCTAACTCAAGACCTTGATAATCTTTTAATTGACGTTGGTTTTCAATTCTTAACTTATCTTTCTTTTCTAAAAAATTAATGAAGGAATAATCACCTACACTTACCACATCACTTAAAGGAATTTTTAGTGATGTACCTTTTGCCGTAGATCCATCGACCGTAATGTTCAATGCCGTTGTTGGACCATAAATACGACCCGTACCATTCAAATAACCGGTACCATAGTATAATTCCCCCTCTTTAAACTCCGTATTAAGAATTAAGAATTTATCATTCTTGGTATCTACATTCAGATCCAAAACCCAATCTTTAAAAAAGCTATGGGTAATTGTACCATCTAAATTAGCTCGTGTGCCTTTTGTGACATCTTCCAATGCTATATTTTCAAAGTCGAAAGTCTGATTTTTAAGTATTACTCTTGAACGGGGTGCAAAACCATAATCGACATTTAAATACGGCACGGCAATACCTGCATTATCTAAAGTTAACAGACCATTAAAATCAGGATTATCCACATTACCTTCTATCTTGACCCTACCATCAATATCACCACGTATATGGTCTATAACACCTTCGCCTAAGGGACTAAATGGCTCTAAACCAAAATTATTGAAATTGGCGATTAGGTTTGCTTTAGGTATTTTTCCTTTATTTTCAATACTACCAACAACACTAAATTTTTCTTGCTTATTGTCAGACAATTGAGAATTTACCTGAAACTCGGTCAAATCTTTATTACCGATAATATTGATTGCTAAATCTCCTAAAGGAATACGGTTAATTCCAAAATCAACAATATTTAAATTTGACGATGGTAAGTAGATTCCGTCTTTTTGGAGTACGTTCAAAGTACCGTTAACCTCTCCTTGTAATTTTAGACTATCTATTACAGGTGTTATTTTATCTAAAGAAACTATTTTGAACTGAAGCTGCAGATCTTTATATGTTGAATCTGCCAATTGGCCTTTTAATCGAATCTGCTCCTTTTCTTCATTGTTCATTACAATTTCTTGGATTGTAATGCTATCTAAAGTTCTATTTAGTATAACCTTGTTTTTGGTATCACCATCTTTATTCAATACCCATTTATTTCCTTTAAAATTAACATCGGAAGTTTTTAGGCCAATAACAGATTTATTATCCTTATTAAACGTATGATAAAAGTTCAGGTTATATGAATCGTTAAATTCACTACCTCCCTTAAATTCAGACCTAAAGAACAAGGTATCTTTTAGAGTGGTGTTAATTAGATTAAAATCTTTAAAATTATAATATGGTGTATCTAACTCGCTTACAGAAACGAAAGTATTGAAGAGCGGGTTCTTATTATCAATTCTCACCTCAATACTATCGGCAGCCGTACCAAAAGCCTCTATACTTGGTGACGCAAAATTGAGCTTAAAATCACCATCATCAGCTACTATATTACCTTTTATAAAAGTGTTGGGATCAAAACGTACTTCTGGAAAGAATACATCTACAATCTTATTATAGATCTTAAAATTAAAGGAAAGGTTTTGACCATCAGATATTTGAAAAGGTCTATAATTTGTATAAATACTACCCAAAGAGTTTTGTACAAGTTTACCCAATTCCCTCACTTTAAAATTACCCTTCATAAAACCGGTAATTATATCTGGTGAGTTTATATTGATAGTGCGCTCGCGATCCTCACCAAAGCTAGAGGTCACTGCAAAATCTTCGAAATAATAAGTATCATTTACGTTTTGATAGCTCGTTTGCGTGAAGTTGATATCACCCGTAATATTATCTAAGGTAGTACCGGTAATATCCATACTAACGTTACCCTTAAACACAGAAACACTATCATTTATAATATTCAACTTCTTAAGATCGGCATAATCTACAGAAGCTATAAAGTTGAAATTATTTCTTGTTTCCGCCACATTGGCCAGACCCTTAAAATCAAATTTAAAATTCTCGTCATTACTGATTAAAGAACCATCGAACAACTGATCTTTAATTAGACCTGAAACTCGTAAATCTTGATAATTGTAGTTATTAAATTCTATAGAATATATTTGCCCTATAACCTCGGTATTCAATTTCTCTTTCACAAAACCTTTTCCTTCTACGTTGAAATCCAAAGTCGTTTTTCCTAGGTTTTTATTTTCAGTAAAATCACCTAAATCAAAATCTATTAAAGAGATAAATCCTTTATAGGTAGCATTGTCAATATTATTAAAATCACTTAGTACAATATCCGCATAACTGCTACCTACAGCAGTGTTTAAATTTACTTTTGCATCTACTGAAGAATTGGTAATAAAAGCATTACCACGAATAGTAAATTGCCCAAGCTTACTAAAAGAAGAAGGTAATGACTTGCCAATTAAATTTGGTAATAAAGCATTTAGTTGATAATAACTGCTTGTTACATTTTTCATTTCAGCATTTAAACTGAAAGGTTTTTGCTTGTTAAATAAATTTTTAAAATTAAAATCGCCACGTATACCGGTATCATCAGAAAACAGGAAGAGATCATCGGTATTAAGATCATTTAAAACTCCGTTGACATTGGCGTTGAACGTTACTTCTTTTCCCTTACCAAATTCATTGTAAAGCAAGTTGACTTCATCAAAAGCAACCTTAGATTCTTTAAACTCTGCTACCACATTAACTTTGTTCAAGAAATCCGCAAAATCTTTTCGGTCATAATTAAATACCAAACTACCATCTAAAGCAGAAAGTGGAGTTTGTATTTGCAAAGAATCAAAGCGCATTTGCTGCTTTGTATACTTAAAATTTGTTGCTAATCTATCAACTTTTAATCCTCTATTACTAAAGAAGGACATTTCTTGAATATCTGCAGAAACCTCAGGACCTAAAATTAAAAAATCTCCTGCGATTATATTGAGACTATCAAAATTTAAGACAGTTGCATTATTTAGATTTTCATCTATATACTTAAACCTACTATTCTCAATATCTACATTAGATGAAGAAAGACTAAAAGGTGGCGTACCTGGCTCGCGTGGTTTGCCATTATCTAGTTTATCTACGAAAACCTCTAAATTAGTATTTGTTTCGCCGAAATACGTTTTAAGCTTAAAATTCAGAGCATCAACATCTATATCTCCGAATTCTAAATTACCTTGAGCTAAATTACCTATGCTAAGAATAGAGGTTTTAAGCTCATTTACATAAAACAAAGTGTCTTGTTTGTAATCTTCAATATAGATCCCTTCCAAACCCGTATTCCATGAAATCAAAGAAACCTTTAAGCGCTCAATATTGATATGCGTACCATACTGATCGTTAATTTTTTTCGTAGCAAACTGTGCCAGCAAGGTCTGTACCACCGGCAGTGAAAATATTATAGTACCTAAAACACATATCAGCAAAAGCACCAATAATGTTCTAACCAATATTTTTCTCAGTTTTTTGATAGGTCTTTATGTTTTACCTTTGTTGTTCAAATTTTATTCCAAATATGTCTGAACACGATACAATTTATATACTTGCTATAGAATCTTCTTGTGACGACACTTCTGCGGCAGTTTTAATGAACGATAAAGTGCTCAGTAATGTCGTGGCTACCCAGGCTATTCACGAAGAATACGGAGGGGTTGTACCAGAACTTGCTTCAAGAGCGCATCAACAAAATATAGTCCCTGTCGTTCATCAAGCCATAGCCAAAGCAAATATCGATAAAAAACAATTATCAGCCATAGCATTTACACGCGGACCTGGACTAATGGGCTCATTACTTGTAGGCACCTCATTTGCAAAATCTTTATCATTAGGTTTACAAATACCTCTTATTGAAGTTAACCACATGAAAGCCCATATTTTAGCTCATTTTATAGATGACGAAACTATGAAGGCACCATCATTTCCTTTTTTGGCATTGACCATTAGTGGTGGTCATACGCAAGTAGTTCAAGTCAATGATTTCTTTGATATGAAAATTATTGGGCAAACTTTAGATGACGCAGTTGGTGAAGCATTCGATAAGAGTGCGAAAATTTTAGGTCTACCCTACCCTGGCGGACCATTAATAGACAAATATGCAAGAACTGGCAATCCTCATAAATTTGAATTCACCATACCAAATGTAAAAGACTTGGATTTTAGTTTTAGCGGATTAAAAACCAATATTTTATACTTTATTCAAAGACAAACGAAAGAGAATCCGGATTTTATCAAGAACAATTTAGAGGATATTTGTGCTTCCATTCAATATACGATCATCACTATATTGATGAGAAAATTGAAAAAAGCCGTAAAACAGACTGGTATAAAAGAAATTGCCATTGGCGGTGGAGTATCAGCCAATTCCGGTATTAGAAATGCACTGGTTGAAGCTCAAGTTAAGTTTGGATGGAAAACCTATATTCCTAAATTCGAGTATTGCACTGACAATGCTGCCATGATAGGTATTGTAGGCTATCAAAAATACAAGAACGAGAAATTTTCTCAACAAGATGTAACGGCTAAAGCCAGGTATGTTATATCATAGCTTTTAAAAAAACCACATGCAATTATTTTATAATCCAGATATAAAAGACACTGATGCCACTTTCATTTTCGATAGTAATGAAAGTAAGCACATCATAAAGGTTTTGAGAAAAAAAAATGGTGACCAGCTTTGGATTACAAATGGTTATGGTTATTTATTTGAAGCAAAAATAATTGGGGATAATTTAAAAAAATGTGAGGTAGAACTTGTGTCCTCTAAAAAAACCCATCCAAAATCTCATTGGTTACATATAGCAGTTGCACCAACAAAAATGAATGATCGTTTTGAGTGGTTTTTAGAAAAAGCTACCGAAATAGGCATTGATGAAATAACACCTATCATTTGTGACAGATCAGAACGCAAAGTATTAAAACTTGAGCGTATGCAACGTGTGTTAGAATCAGCCATGAAGCAATCTTTGCAAACATATCTACCTAAACTAAACGAACCCATTAGTTTTTCTGAATTTTTAGAAAAACCAGCTGCTGAACTACAATTTATTGCGCATTGTGAAGACACCGAAAGGCATGAACTAAAAAGAAGGGTCGCTGCAGATAAAGATGTTACTATTTTAATAGGTCCTGAAGGTGATTTTTCTCCCGAAGAGATTAAAAATGCTATGCAAGAAGGATACGCCCCTGTTGCTATGGGCAAAACAAGATTAAGAACAGAAACTGCCGCAATCGTAGCTTGCACTATTATAGCAACCATTAACAATGGCTAAAAGTAAATAGCCAAAAACCCTTTTTATTTATCACAACCTATTTTTGTAGATTTGAATATGAAAAGAATTATATATGTCTTATGCTTTTTCATATTAGTTTTAAATTGGTCTGCCAATGCCCAAGAAATAGCTATTTTAAAATATCAAGGTGGTGGAGATTGGTATGCCAACCCCACTGCATTACCTAACTTAATCACCTATTGCAACAATAATATTGACACAACCATAAACAGTAAACCAGAAACCGTAGAAGTTGGTAGTAGTTCCATTTTTCAATATCCCTTTTTACATATGACAGGGCACGGTAATGTTGTGTTTTCTGATCAAGAAATAGAAAACTTAAAAAACTACCTTTTATCCGGTGGATTTTTACATATTGATGACAATTATGGCATGAAGCCTTATATCACTAGAGAAATCAAAAAGCTTTTTCCAAATACAGAACTAGAGGAGTTAGGTGCCGAACATCAAATATTTAAAAACACCTATTCCTTTCCAAAAGGGTTGCCAAAAATTCATGAGCATGATGGACAGCGCCCGCAAGCCTTTGCCATATCAAAAAACAATAGAATCGTATTATTGTTTACATCAGAATCAGATTTAGGTGATGGCTGGGAAGATCCATCGGTGCATAATGACCCTGCAGAGGTAAGAGAAAAAGCGCTACAAATGGGCGCCAATATTATAACTTATGCCTTTAAAAACTAATCAATGACCGCAAAAACCATATCGCAAGGCATATTAAGAGCAATAGGTGTATTAGTTGGCATAGCCATTTTACTCTATTTTTTATATACCATACAATCTGTTATCGCGTATTTGGCAATTGCAGCAGTTATCGCATTAATAGGCAGCCCACTAGTACGCTTTTTTAGATTACGGCTTAAATTACCAAATATACTGGCAGTTATCATCACAATGGTTCTCATGGTGGGTTTGTTGGCAGGTATTATAGCTCTATTCATACCATTGTTAACAGAGCAAGGCAAAAACCTGTCGTTACTTGATATAGACGAATTGCAGAAAAGCTTAAATACATTATACCATCAAATTACAAACTACCTAGGCTTATCATCGCATATAGTAGAAGATGTAATTGACGATTCTGGTTTAGAACAAAATATTCTACAAGGTTTGGATATTGGTTTTATCCCGAATTTTTTGAACTCCTTTTTAAACATCTTGAGCACGGCGAGTATTGGTTTATTTTCAGTTCTTTTTATTTCTTTTTTCTTTTTAAAGGACAGTAAATTATTTGAACACGGTTTATTGATTTTCGTTCCAGTAGGCAAGAAGAAAGGCACCACCAATTCAATTGGAAAAATTAATGGATTATTGTCAAGATACTTTGTTGGTCTTTTACTACAGATTTTTATTCTATTTGTCATTTACACGATTGTCTTACTTATAGTCGGTATTGAAAATGCAGTAGTTATAGCTTTTTTATGCGCCCTTTTTAATATCATACCTTACATAGGTCCTATAATTGGTGGCGTTATAATGTTGACATTGACCATGACCAGTAATTTGGGTTCTGATTTTAGTGAAGTAATATTACCAAAAACAGGTTATGTATTTATAGGATTGCTAATAGGGCAATTGGTAGACAATTTTTTCTCCCAACCTTTTATATTTTCAAATAGCGTAAAGTCTCATCCCTTAGAGATTTTCTTGGTTATCATTATTGCAGGCTTATTATTTGGTACCGTAGGTATGATAGTAGCTGTTCCTGGATATACTGCTATTAAAGTTATTTTAAAAGAATTTCTTTATGATAATCAAATAGTAAAATCTTTGACCCATAATCTTTAGATTGTTGTGAATAAAGAATTAATAAGTAGTGAAGTACAAAATTTTATTGATGATAACCTAAAGACCGATATTCACAAAATCATTTTATCAAAACCAAAGTTCAACAATGTCAGCCAAAAAGAGTTGGCTGAACAAATCGAGTCGAAAGTAAGGGCAAAATCAAAATTACCTACATGGTTTAAAACCAAAAATATATATTATCCTAACAAACTTAATCTTTCACAGACTTCATCAGAAATTACGGCAAATTACAAAGCTTCATTAATAGAAGGCAATTCTTTAATTGATATAACTGGTGGTTTTGGGGTAGATTCATTTGCGTTTTCCCGTAAAGTAAACCAAGTCACTTACCTCGAAAAAAACGAAGCTCTATCTAAAATTGCAGATTACAATTTCGCCCAAATGGGCATTACTAATATAAAATGTATTTCAGAAGATGGATTAGCATTTTTGAATAACACCTCTAACACATATAATTGGCTTTATGTAGACCCATCGAGAAGAGACAAGAACAACAAAAAAGTATATTACTTAGCTGATTGCGAACCCAATGTAATAAGCAACATGCATCTTTTACTGTCAAAATCTTCGAATCTAATTATTAAAACCGGACCATTGTTAGATATTAAAAGCGGTCTAAAAGAATTGGGATCTGTAAAAGAGATACACATCGTAGCTGTTAACAATGATGTAAAAGAGCTACTTTGGCTAATTGAAAAGGGTTTTAATAGTGAAACTCTTATAAAAACAGTAAATTTTAAATCTAATAACGTACAAGAGTTCAATTTTAATATAAGCGACGAGGAACATACAATCTCTGAATATTCAGAGCCTTTGGCATATATATATGAACCAAACGCATCCATTTTAAAATCTGGTTCGTTTCATTTTATAGGAAAGCATTTCAACTTATATAAACTTCACCCTAATTCTCATTTATACACATCAGAAAAATTAATTGAGTTCCCTGGGCGTATATTTAAAGTTGAAGATATTTATGATTACTCAAAGAAAACATTTAAAAAAACAGGGATTTCCAAAGCCAATATCACCACAAGAAACTTCCCCGATTCGGTTGAAAAAATCAGAAAAAAACTAGGCATTAAAGACGGTGGAAACAACTACCTATTCTGCACCACGAACTTCGATGGAAAATTATTAATAATTTCTACTTTTCAACATTAAAAATCATCCAAAAAAAAATCGTTTTGAAGTTTTCTATGTCCACACATTCATAAAAATTAGAATGTAAAATTCACTAACTATAACGTTGTAAATTATAAAATTATCTTTAGATATTTTCTTACATTTAACAACAAAAATGTTAAAAAAAGAACTTAATGATTTACAAATTATATCAACCCTAAATTATTGATAACCCAATAATTACGCCTATTAATACAATTAATTACAATAACAATAGCTTATATGAGTAATATTAGCCTAATAAAAAAATACAACTATACTTACGGTAATTCAAGTAAAATTGCTATTATTATACCAGATTTTGATTTTTTTAACATTTAATACTGCAACTAAAAAATTTAAATAATACAAAATCTACTTAATTAATTTAAACTAACAAACAACAAGGATTATGAATCAAAAACGTGATTACACGTTGATGAAATCTGGAAAAAGGTCTTCCTTTTTTAAATCTGGAATTTTATCGATGATCGTTTGCTTAGGCACCCAAATGGTACAAGCAAATGAAAACACAAGTGCTTCAAATAAAGTTGAAGTAAAAACAGTTCAATCTACTATTACGGGTACCGTTTTAGATGACACAGGCCAACCACTACCAGGAGCCAATGTTGTCGAAAAAGGAACAACGAATGGTACGCAAACAGATTTTGACGGTAATTATACCTTAAACGTATCTGATGGCGCAACTTTAGTATTTAGCTATATAGGGTTTAAAAGCACTGAGATAGCTGTAAATGGTCAATCAAGTGTGAATGCAACTTTAGCTGAAGATGCTGCTGCTCTAGACGAAGTTATTGTATTAGGGTATTCTCAACAAACAAGAGGTGATCTAACAGGCTCGGTAGCATCTGTAGATGTATCTGAAGCAACGAAAGCACCAGTTGTAAATGCTGCTTCTGCTTTACAAGGTCGTGTAAGTGGTGTAACTGTAGTACAGAATGCTACACCAGGTAGCCCACCAAAAATTAACATTCGTGGTTTTGGTACTAGTAACAATACCAACCCATTGTTTATTATTGATGGTCTACAAACAGATGACCCATTTGTATTAAACAGTATTAACCCGAACGACATTGATCAAATGAACGTCCTAAAAGATGGTGCAGCTGCTATATATGGTGCAAGAGCATCTAACGGGGTAGTAATTATTACAACTAAAGGTGGTGGTTATAATATGGACAAACCAATTGTATCTGTTGACACATACACTGGGTTTTCTTCAATAGCAAACACTCCTGAATTTTTAAATGCACAACAGTTAGGAGATGTATTGTTTCAAAGTTCAGCAAACGATGGTACAGTGTTTGATCACCCACAATATGGTAATGGTTCATCTGCAGTTGTTCCTTCATCATTAAATGGTTATACAAGAGTAGTTTCTTATGACCCTATCGTAAGAGGTGACGCATCGGCTGCTGTAAATCCAAATGGCACAGATTGGATAGATGCTATTACTAGAACATCAATTATTCAAAGTGTTGCATTCTCTATTGCTAATGGTGAGGAAAACAGTAAGTATTCACTTTCCGCAAATTTCTTGAACAATCCAAGTAATCTTGTAAACACATTTTATAAAATAGGTCAAATTCGATTAAACTCTGAATTTAAACTAGGAGATAAAGTTCGTATTGGTCAACACTTTAGCACAGCCTATTCAAACGGAAACCAAGGTGGTGCCGGAGCTAGATATGAAGAAGCCGTAAGAAGTAGCCCATTAATTCCTTTATATGATGATAATGGTAATTTTGCAGGTACAGGAGCCCAAGGAACAGGTAACTCAAGAAGCCCGTTAGCTCAATTAAGTAGAGCAAGTGATAACTTTAATAAGACACTTAGGGTTTTAGGTGATATCTACTTATCTGCTGAAATAGCAAATGGCCTAACGTTTAAAACTAATTTTGGTGGAACAATTAACTCATTTAATACTCGAAGTTTTCAAGCATTAGATCCTGAGCATAGTGAGCCATTAGGAACCAATCAACTTACAGAGCTAAACCAAGATGGTTATTCATGGACTTTCACAAATACCTTAAACTATAAAAAAACCTTTGAAAACAGTAAAATTGACGCTTTAGTAGGTATTGAGTCTGTTGAAGACGGTATTAAAGGGAAACAAGTAAGTAGAACCGGTTTCTTATTTGAAACACCAGACTTTTACTTATTAAACAATGGTAGTGGTACACCTAACATTGACAATGCCTATGACGCTACTACTAGTTTGTATTCCTTATTTGGTTCTGCAACGTATTCTTATGCTGACAAATATTTTATTACAGGTACTTTACGTAATGATACATCTTCACGTTTTGCTGGAGATAATAAAAGTGACACATTTCCATCAATTAGTGGTGCTTGGGTAGTTAGTAAAGAAGATTTTATTTCTTCTGATTCAGCTTTAAGCTGGTTCAAACTAAAAGGTTCATGGGGTCAATTAGGTAATCAATCTTTACCAGCTAGTAACCCTACAATCAACATTTCTTCACTAAATGAAAGTTTATCTAATTATGCTATTGATGGTAGCTCTATAGCAACAGGAGCATTATTATCTGCTGTTGGTAACCCAAATTTAAAATGGGAAACCAGTGAAGCAATCAATGCAGGTATTGAACTTGGATTCTTTAATGATAAATTAAATTTAGATTTTGAATGGTTCAACATTAAAACCAAAGATTTAATTGTTCAAGACAACAGTTTGATCAGTACAACTGCAATTGATGCAGGAGCACCTTATGTAAATGCAGGTAATGTAACCAATACTGGTTTTGACATCAATCTACGTTACAAGGACGAAACTGAATCAGGATGGAAATATGGCTTTGATGTAAACTTTTCAAAATACAAAAATGAAGTAACCGATTGGATCAGTGAGTTCCAAACTGGTGATGACAGTTTCCGTGGTGGTGCAGTATCTAGAACCCAAGTTGGTCAGCCTATTTCTTCTTTCTTCGGTAGAGAAGTAATCGGTTTTACAGATGAAGGTAGATTTGAATATAGAGATGTTAACGGTGACACCGTAATTGATGATGACGACAGAACTTTTATTGGTTCTCCACACCCAGATTTCACATATGGTTTCAACTTTAATTTAGGCTACAAAGCTTTTGACCTTTCATTATTCTTACAAGGTTCTCAAGGAAATGACATTTACAATTACACTAAGATATTTACTGATTTCCCAACATTTGTTGATGGTAATAGAAGTGTAAGAGTTTTAGATTCTTGGACACCAACGAATACAAATGCTACTTTACCTGCATTAAGTAATTCTATTCAAAATAGTGAAACACAACCAAATTCATACTTTGTTGAAGACGGTTCTTACTTACGTTTAAAAAATGTTCAATTAGGTTATGCTTTCCCTGATAAAGTAGCAAATAAGATTGGTCTTGATTTATTACGTGTTTACGTACAAGCCACAAATTTACTTACGGTTACAGGTTACGATGGGTTTGATCCTGAGATCATTTCATCGGTTACCGGTAATAACTTAACATTAGGTGTAGATAGTCAGGTTGTACCACAATCTAGAATTCTTACACTTGGATTTAATTTAAAATTGTAAAAAAATGAAAAAGAAATTAATTTATTTATTCTCACTATTCGCTGTTATAAGCGCATGTAGTGATGATTTTACAGAGCAACCTGCAGTTGGTGCTCTTAGTGACGCTGCGGTACAAAATGAAGATGGTGTTGAACTCCTTTTAATTGGAGCATATTCTACACTTGATGGTATCCGAAACAACCTTGCTGGAAATGGATTTGCAGCAAGTGGAGATAACTGGTGGTTTGACGTTGTAGCAGATGACGCCCATAAAGGTAGTACTGATGGTGATCAAGCTGATCTTTTTGAAATGGAAGTTTACAACTGGACTACGGGCAACCCTTATGTTTTAGGTAAATGGTCATCTATATTTGCCGGTGTAAATAGAGCTAACGCTGTAATTGCATTAATAGCAACCATTGAAGATGCAGATTTAACCGGAAAATTAGCAGAAGCTCGTTTTTTAAGAGGTCATTTTAATTTTGAATTGCAAAGAATTTATGGAAATGTACCTTACATTTCTGAAGAGAATTACGCAAATACAGAATTCAATCAACCTAACCCTGGTCCTATCTGGGATGAAATTGAAGCTGACTTACAATTTGCTATGGATAATTTACCTGCAACACAAGAACAGTCAGGTAGACCAACTTCATGGGCTGCTCAAGCTTATTTAGGTAAAGTTCATTTACAACAATCTGAATGGGCTGCTGCTTTTGATTTATTGGAAGATGTGATAAACAATGGTCCGTATAGCTTAAACTCAGAGTTTGTAGCTAATTTTGAAAGTACAGGAGAGAATAGTTCTGAAGCAGTTTTTGCAATTCAATTTACAGCTGATGATGGACAGTCATTTAATGGTAATATTGGAGGGGTATTAAATTTCCCTAACCCAGGACCGTTTGGATCTTGCTGTGGTTTTTACCAACCTTCACAAGATTTAGTGAATGCTTTTCAAACTGATGCAACTACTGGTCTTCCTCTTTTGGATACCTTCAATCAGTCTGATGTAGCAAACGATTATGGTATTGAAGATGAAGATGCTTTTACACCACACACAGGTCCTTTAGATCCAAGATTAGATTATACCGTTGGTAGAAGAGGTGTTGATTATAACCGTTATGGTACTTTCCCTGGTCACTCTTGGATTCGTGCAACTTTCTCAGATATTTCAGGTCCTTATTTACCTGCCAAAAATGTATACCAAAGTGGTGATGCTGACAACCAAGGTACAGGTGCTTGGGGTCAACAACATTCAGGTATAAATTATCATATTATACGTTTTGCTGATGTTCTTTTAATGGGTGCTGAAGCTGCTGTTGAAACCAATGATTTGGCATCAGCCTTAACATGGGTAAACTTAGTACGTAACAGAGCTAAGAATATGACATATGTTCAAAATGAAGCAGGTGATGCAGATGCTGCTAACTATGTAATTGAACCTTACACAAGTTTTGCCGATCAAGCTTTCGCAAGAAAAGCTGTTCGTCATGAACGTCGTTTAGAACTTGGTATGGAAGGTCACCGTTTATTCGACCTATACAGATGGGGTAACGGAGTGGAAGTAATCAATGAGTATATTTCTAATGAAAGCCGTACTATTGCAAACTTCGGTACAAAGGCTAATGCTTTTGAAGCTAAAAATGAAGTTTTACCAATTCCTTTATCGGCAATTGATTTAAGTGGTGGTATTCTAGAGCAGAATCCTGGTTACTAAATAATAGTATTTAAAATTATTTAAAGCAGGACATTAACATGTCCTGCTTTTTTATTTGATGCTATTGACAGAAATTCACCCTCCATTTATTATCATTAGAATATGTTTGAATTACCATATTGATTAACGGATTAAAGTACAAACAAGCATTACAATAAAAGCTATAAGTAAATACCCTTGTGGCTATGATATTCTATTCAAAAATATTATTTTGGTACTTGATAAAATGATTGGATTTAGTTATCCAATCTTCTATTAATTATCATTTTTTTCAACTCTTACATTCAACTAACTCCATCTCACTTTGTATACTTCTAAACTAACAACTACTTTTAAGCATAAGGCTGTAAGAACAATTCTAGCTATAACTTTAGTACTGTTTCTACTTAATGCCACTCATTGTAAAAAACAGAGCGATTCATTATTTGAAATTGTACCAAGTTCAGATTCAGGAATTGATTTCAATAACAAAATAGTTGAGACAGATAGTTTCAATATTTTAACAAGTGAATATATTTTCAACGGTGGTGGCGTAGCTATAGGAGATTTTAACAATGACCAAAAACCGGATATATTTTTTAGCGGAAATCAAGTTTCAAACAAGCTATATTTAAATGAAGGTAATTTTAAATTTAAAGATGTCACCAAAGAATCTAAAATAGAAGCTCTAAATAAATGGAATACAGGAATTGCCTTGGCAGATATAAACAATGACGGATTTCTAGATATTTACGTCTGTTCTGCAATGCTAAGCAGTGAAGAGGAAAAGAAAAATTTACTATTTATACATCAAGGTTTAGATAACAATGGTGTACCATCCTTTAAAAATATGGCCAAAGAATATGGTCTTGAAGAATCTGGCAATAGTATGGGTGCATCTTTCATAGACTATAACAAAGATGGTCTTTTAGATTTATATGTTTTAAACAACGTAGATGTACATATTTTACCATCTAATTTTAGAAAAAAAATTACAGACGGTTCAGCCCTGAGTAATGATAAGTTATATAAAAATAATGGTGACGGCACATTTACAGATGTTACGATAGAAGCAGGTATAACCATAGAAGGTTATGGTTTAGGTCTCTCTATAGCCGACCTAAATTATGACGGTTGGCCAGATATATATGTTAGTAATGATTACCTGTCAAATGATATTCTCTACATTAACAATCAAGACGGAACATTTACTAATAAGATAAAAGAGAATATTAAACACCAAAGTAAGTTTTCTATGGGAAATGATATTTCCGATTATAACAATGATGGTTATTTGGATATTATCACCTTAGATATGCTTGGTGAAACCAATAAAAGATTAAAAACAACATTAGCAGGAAACAAATACACAGAATATATTTTAAACGACCGTTTTGGCTATGAATACCAACATACCAGAAACATGTTACAAAAAGGTAATGGGAACGATGTGCCTTTTAGCGAAATAGGATTAATGGCAGGTGTATCTAAAACAGATTGGAGCTGGTCTCCCCTATTTGCTGATATGGACAATGATGGATATGAAGATTTACTAATTACAAATGGATTTCCAAGAGATATTACAGACTTAGATTTTGGCGATTTCAAATTTAACGTTAGTAGATATTTAAGTCCCGCTCAAATTTTAGACTCCATCCCAAAAATAAAGATTCCTAATTACGCATATAAAAACAACACCAACAATCAGTTTACAGATGTTAGTGAAGATTGGGGTATTGGAGTAGCATCATTTTCCAATGGTGCTGCATTTGCTGATTTAGATAATGATGGTGATTTAGATTATATCGTAAATAACATTAACGATGAGGCGTTGATTTTTCAAAACAAAACCGACCTAAAAGATGGTCAACATAATTACCTAAGTATAGACCTTAAAGATTCCCCTTTAAAATCGCAAAAAACAGGTGCGAAAACTGTTTTAAGATTTGATGATGATACATTTCAATATAAGGAACATCATACCTACAGAGGCTATATGTCTACCGTTGAAGACATCATGCATTTTGGTCTCGGCTCCAAAAAACAAATAACATCCATTGAAATACTATGGCCAGATAATAAGTTTCAAAAAATTTCTAATATCAAAGCAAATCAAAGAATAATTCTAAATTATGAAGATGCAGTTTCAATAGCCTCAAATAAATTAAGTTTCCCATTAGTTGCTAAAAAAGAAAAAACGATTTTCAAAGAAGTTTCAAGTGATATAGGATTATCATATTTACATGAAGAAAAAGATATTGTAGACTATAATATTCAACGAACAATACCACATAAATTAACCCAAAATGGTCCAGTAACAGCCGTGGGAGATATGAATGGTGATGGCATTGAAGATTTTATTATTGGTAGTTCTTCAGGCAATTCACCTCAACTATTTTTTCAAAACGCAGAAGGTAAGTTCATGCAACAAAGTTTATTTGATGATGAAGAAAACAAACAATATGAAGAGGAAAGTATAGCTTTATTCGATTTAGAAAACGATGGTGATTTAGACATGTATTTAGTTTCCGGCAGCAATGAATTTAATCTAGAAAGTATATACTACAATCATCGATTATTAATAAATGATGGTCAAGGAAATTTTGATATTGCAACTGATCAAATGCCTACAATTAATGCAAGCGGTTCTATTGTTAGCTTCTCAGACTTTGACAAAGATGGGTTTATCGATTTATTCATTGGCGGCAGAACTCCTTATTCAAAATACCCTAATACGGAAAAAAGCTTCTTATTAAAAAACCAAAATGGCATTTTAAAAGATGTAACCAATAGTATGGTTCCTGATTTAAGTAACATAGGTATGGTTACAGATGCTGTTTGGGCAGATATTGATTTAGACGGAAATGATGATTTAATTGTTGTTGGTGAATTTATGCCTATCTCAATATTTAAAAATAACGGTTCCAGTTTTAAAAAATTAGATAAAACAGGAATTGAAAATCTTTCTGGTTGGTGGGAAAGTATCATAAAAACCGACATAGATAATGATGGCGATATAGATTTCGTAGTAGGTAATTTAGGTATGAATAATTTTTATCAACCTTCGGCGGAAAGACCAGTAACCGTAGTCGCAAAAGATTTTGACAACAACGGCACTATTGATCCTGTAATGTTCGCATATTTCAAAGACAGCTTTGACAATCCTACCTACAAGGCATTTCCTGTAAATTTTTGGGGAGATTTAAACGGACAGAGTCCAATTTTTAGAGCAAAGTACAACACATTTAAAGCATATTCCAAAGCAACTATTGCTACCCTATTTACAGATGAAGAATTGGAAGGGTCAACTAAATTAATTGGTAATTATGATAATAGTATTATTATAGCAAATAATGGTGATGGTACATTTAAATATAGTCCACTACCTATAGAAGCTCAAGTTGCTCCCATAAACGGAATTACATCTTTGGATTATAACAATGATGGTTACCAAGATCTTTTATTAGTTGGAAATAATTTTGGAAATGAAGTTTTTATAGGAAGAAATGATGCCTTTAATGGTTTATTACTACAAAACGACGGAAATGGCAAATTCAAATCTATTGAAACATCTAAAAGCGGATTTCTTGTGCCTGGAGATTCAAAAAGTATTATACAGGTGAAAAGTAACAATAAAGAAAAGCCTTATTATATCGTTACTCAGAATAGAGATTCATTACGTGTATTCCAGAAAAACTAAGGGAAATTGGTCATTTCAACTCCTGATTTATAAACCAATTATACAAAGCTTCGGTTTCATACGCTTTTATCCATGCGTTGTGACCTACGTTAGGGTATCTCGTGAAAATGACCTCATAGCCCATTTCCTTTAATTTAGCGACCATATTTTCAGATTCGGAAAAGGGAATGGATTTATCTTTTTCTCCGTGAAAAACCCAAATCGGCATTTCGCGATTAATCCATGAAGCATATGGTAATGGTGCCATGCCACATACTACTGCCATAGCTGCAAAAGTATCTGGGTATTGCACTGCCAATTCCCAAGCAGCCCCTCCTCCTCTACTCAATCCCGTTAAATAAATTCGCTTTTTATCTATTCTATTATTATCTACAATTGAATCTAGCAATTGTTTTACCGCTCTAGTATTCCACCATTTTTTGGCATTCGGATTTTGAGGCGCCAGTATTAAAAAAGGAAACTTTTTACCTTGAACTATTAATTTTGGAGGGCCATTTCTCTTCACGGTAACCAAACTATCGCCCGATTCACCACCACCATGTAAAAACAAAAGGATAGGAAAATCTTTTTCAATTTCTTCTTCATAATCGTCTGGATAATACAGATAATAGGCTAGATTTTCTTTTACATTCGTTTCCATTGCCGAATCTATTAGAATGGGCTTTGCTTGAGATGCGCAACTTTGAAAAATAACCAATAAAATAATATATATAATTGCCCTCATCTGTAAAATCTAAATTATCCATCAAATGTACCCTAAAAACAAGTTCCTTTATAGTTATTGTAGTTTTAGGTTCATTAAGGTTTAAAAAGTTAGACGATGAAGTTTTAAAAAACTTAATAAAATAAAAAAAGAGGATGCAAAATGCATCCTCTTTTTTTTATGTTACTATCTTAATTTATCTGTATAAAGTAAAGTGACCTACATACTTAAGCTCATCGCTATTGGCATTTACTACGTACCAGTAATCTCCTGTTGGCACTTCTTTACCTTCATAGGTACCGTCCCAAC
Source organism: Maribacter sp. R86514 (assembly GCF_044597005.1). NCBI lineage: Bacteria > Pseudomonadati > Bacteroidota > Flavobacteriia > Flavobacteriales > Flavobacteriaceae > Maribacter > Maribacter sp. R86514. The sequence continues at coordinate 1,622,730 of NZ_CP138999.1, forward strand.
CGCTAACCTCATCCAATACAGCCACTACTCTACCGTAACGGTCATATATTCTAACCTCAACTCCGTCAAAAAGATCTCTATTCTTTGGTGACCAAATATCATTAAGGTTATCTCCATCAGGAGTAAAGAAATTAGGGAATTCCAGCATACCCGTAAACTCGAACGGTACACTTAATTCAAGCTCACAACCTCTTGCATCTCTAACCCTAACATTTACTATTCCGCTTTCGTTAGTTGTAAATGTAGTTTCCTCACCGTAAGATTGTCCGTTAAAGAAGAATTCATATTCTCCGTAACCACCTTCTGCAGCAGCTTGAACTTCATTTGGCCCTGTTTTATCAACTACCAAACTTAGCGGCTCATATGCATCTATACTGAACTCTACAAAATTTGTACATCCGTTTTCATGATAGATATAAACAGTGTGGTCACCTGCCGGTAAATCTCCCCAAACATATTCATCATTTGCATTTGCGGTAATTGCATCTGTAGGATCTATTGGATCTAATGCAAACATCAATTCTGAAAGCAAATTGGTATTATCTAACTGAATAGTTGTGGTACTATTTGGAAAAATACCTTCGCAACCATATTGTACTTGCGGTTCTGCTGTTAAATCTACTCCAATATCAACAGTAAACAACTCTGAAGCTGCACACAAGTTAGCATCTTGTATGTAAATAATATATGAAGCGCCACCTTGTAAATCTTCGATTATTTCTCCGTTATAAGGTGCAAATACCGCTGTACCAGTTTCATCAACTGGATCGACCATTTCAATTTTATACTCAAAATACGGAGTAGGATTCACTAAAACATCGTTAAAAGGAGTACCGCCTATGATATCAAAAACTACTGTTCCATCATTAGCCCCAATACATAATTCATCTGTAGTTTGAATATTGATTACTTCTAATTGGTCTGGCTCTTCCACCGTAATGAAATCTTTTTCAAAACAACCGTTGTCATCTTTAATTAAGATTTCATAAGTACCAGCCGCAAGTTCATCAAAAGTATAAGTACCTGGATTATCAGAATCACTAAAGAATTCATTAAAGTTAGGAGCAATAGCAAATTGAATCAAACCTTCACCACCATCACTTACAGAAACTGTAATGGTACCGTCTTCTTCTCCATTACAAGTAACATCTGTAGGAACGGCATCAAAAATTATTGGATCAGGTCTAACTATTTCAAACGGACCATCTACAGCCTCACAAGTTAATCCACTTGTAACACCAATCCAATAATCAGTACCTTCAGGAAGACCTTCAAAAGTACCTTCTGATTGGGGACCTCTAAAAATAGTTGCAGTTCCTATATTAAAACCATCTGTTGGTTGCCCTATATATAAAGTAAACATATTATTACCTACACCACCACTTGCAAAAGATTCTATTCTACCATCTAATTCAGATGCACAAGAAATAGGATCTACTGGAGAATTTGGTAAAAATTCAAGATCAGAGGCATCTGTCATAGTAATACCATTAGAACGAATTGCCGGACAAGTACCTGCCGCATTAACTTTTCTTACATCGAATTGATATGTTATACCTTGCACACCTGTTACAGATATAGAATTACCAGTCATAGGCACATAAGAACCAATGGTTACTCCGTTTTCAACTCTTAAATATTCATAGGTAAATAAAGGATCAGGGTTCTCAACCGTCAATCTTATTTCACCATCCCCTCCACAACCAGGCACTCTAATTTGAACCAAAACAGGTTGAATTGGTGGTGGTGGATCAACGTAGTAAGCATCTGTTACGAACGAACATCCAAAACTAGAAGATACTTCTATTGCATACCAACCAGCGCTAATATAACCTCCACTATCGCCAATGAAAGTTGGTGTATTTTGCAATCCACTTTCAGATACAATAGCTGTGTTATCATCACCACTTAAATATAATAATGTGTAATTGTAACCAGCACCAGGGAAACCGCCGCTTGCACCAGGTGTAGCAGTAATAGCATCACCAGAAGTGATATCATAAGCTTCAAGAACAGCATTGTTACCATTAGGGCAATCTAAAGTTTGCGGCTCTCTTATACCGGCAATTATTTGCGGTACTTCTTCTAGTTCTATCTCCACTGTGTTTGTACAACCCTCAACATCTCTCACCTCTACTTCATAGAAACCAAAAGACAATCCTGTGAATTCATTATCGTTTGAGAATGCTGCTATTTCAGTAGTATAACTAGAACCACCGTCAGTGCTCATTAATAACCTGTATTCATAAGGAGTTGTATCCCAACCACCAGTACCGGTAGCTATAATTTCACCAGTATCATTCGTACAACTTACATTGCCTATAGACTCAGCAGTAACTTGAAGTTCTCCGTTTGGAGTTCTAATGTTGGTAACGTTACTTGTTCCAGAACAGAATGGCGTATCAATAGAAACAACATCAACAATTAAGTTACCACCTATAAGGTTATCTATTCTAGCTTCGTCTCCGTTTACATCAGGGAAATTATTAGTATCAAAAGTTCCTGAAGCCAAAGGGGTTGTTCTTGCATCATCAGTAGCCTCATAAACGATGTAGTCAAATACACCAACATAATCGCTCACTGTAATAAATAGAGCTCCATCGTTACCAGGTACCGCACAACTAACCGGTTTAGCCTCGCTAATTAATACCGTAGGTGCTATCGGCGTATTTACCGTATGTACTGGCATTGGGTAGGTACAGCCAACTGTATTATCTACAACCTCGAACAAGTAATCACCTATATCTGGCAAGTACACATCAACATAGTTATTACCAGCTGTATTTGTTACAGGGGCAACCGCAGTAACCGAAACCGTATTTACCGTAAAATCAGTTGTACCTGCTACCTCTATACGTACACGCTCATCATCTCTACAATTTAAAATATCTACCTCAACAATTGTTGGAACGACGTCTGTAGGTGGATTGATAGTAGGAACGTCAAATGTAGTCTGACAACCATTTCCATCAATAGCATAAACAGTAATATTTTGAGCAGAACCATCATCAATAATTTCAAAAGTATTCCCTGGCTGATAATTTTCAAAACCGGTGATACTATATTGATATCCAGAACCAACAGTACCTGCATCGTCAACAGTCACTGTAATAATGGTTGAACTATATCTATTTGCACCTGGCTCACAAGCAAAATCTGCAGCACTAGCAGTAATGCTAAATGCATCAGGATTTGTGATTGTGTGTACCATAGATAGAACCTCACAGTTACGCGCCGTTAACACCTGTACTTGATAATCACCTGCTGGTAAATCTGAAAATGCACCCGTATTATTCCTAGTAACTTCTGTAGTCCCTGAAGTAACATCATTTAAGATGTAGGTAATTGGCGTATCTTGGTTTGTAAATGGAACCAATGCATTTGCCGGACCAACTACTACCTCTATAGACCCATCATTTTCATCTCTACAGCTAATATCAATTGCATCTTCTGAAACTATAGCTGGCTGTGCTGCTTGATTTAAAATAATGTTAGATACCGTAGTTTCACAAAAACCAGCACCATCATTTACAATATTGTCAGTTATTAAAACTTCATATGTACCAGGAGCTAATCCTGTAAAAATTGGATCATTATTTTGTGTTATTGGACCAACTGCACTAGAATTATAATCTACACCTGTTAGCTCAAATTCAAAATCTCCACTACCACCAGTAGTTGAAATTGTAATTTGACCATCGGCATCATTACACGTACTATCTGCTGAAAATCTACCAGTTGCAGATAAGAAGTCATAAACCGTAGCAGTACCTTCACTAGTACAACCATTGGCATCTACTACATCTACTACATAATCACCAGGGCTACTAACAACATAAGTATATTCCCAAAATGATCCGACAACAGTTGGCAATCTCTCATCACCACCTAAAGTAAATCTTGGTGTGTTAATAGAACTAGGTACTCTTACCGTAATATCAAACGCAGTTGAAGTAGGATCACATTGATTAACCACAGCAAATGTTGGAACCGGTAAATCTGGATTTAAAGAAATAATGGTAGCAATATCAAAAGAAGTGCAACCACTTGCATCTCTCACATAAACATCATAAGTTCCATCTGGTGCCGAGAACGTTGTATCCGTTGTCCAACCCGTAGGAGCCAGACCACTGTCCATAAAGGCAAATTCATACGGACCACCTGAACCACCTCTACCCTGTACGGTAACTTGACCAAAAGCATTACAATTTGCAGGAACCTCTTGTAAAATATCAATATCAGGTAAATTCTGAAGTATGGTAACCGGAGCGGCATCGGTACATGTATCGGTTAAATTTTCAACCAATATCTGATAATCGCCAGGTAATTCTGCATATGTAGCTGTGTAAGGCAATGCTGTAGTGTTGACAGAATTTTGAAGAACTATACTTGAGCCATCTGAATTATCTATTAAGGTAATTCTTAAATTATCACCAATGGTATAACCAATAATATCATAAGCTATTTCTCCATTTCTATTGGTATCACAAGCCCCAGGTGTTGAAACTGCCGTAACCTCTAAAGTTGAAGGTGCATCTACAGGTGGAATTTCCTGCTCATAGGTACAACCTGTACCGGTATCTAATACAACTACGGTATACGCTACTCCATACTGAATACCATCAGTAGTATTGCTAAACGTATGGTCATTTAAAGCCGGTGTATTATTTAAAGCGTAAAAACCAGGTTGATTTAGTAATCTAATTTCATATGAACCAGAACCTCCACTTACGCTTACCGCATAAGTAAATGACGTATCATCACAATCAATTGGTGCTGGTGGCGGTATTGGTGCAATTACCACTTCGTTAGAAGTAATGGAAACCGTATCTATATCAGTACAGCCATTTGCATCAATTGTAATAACCGTATAATCTCCCGTTACTAAAAGTGGATCTAAAATTTGTACCGGTAAGGCAGAAGGATCAACATCTTCCATTCTTGTAATTTCTACCCCTGTATTATCTTCAATTACAAATGTATAATTAGCCGTACCGTCAGTTACAGCATCAATATTGATACCACCACTAACTGGTCCACTACCTCCACAAACAGCTTGTTCCTCAGAAACCGTAGTTGCAGGTGGTGGTGTTGTATCTAACACAATATCAAATTTATCAGCTGGGGTTTCACAACCTCTAGCATCTCTAACCAAGTAAGAATAAGTACCTACAGTTAAGTTAGAGTATACCGTTTCCGATGCCCATCCTGTTCCATTGAAATTAACTTCGTAAGGTGGCACACCGCTTGTAGCATCTGGTATAATAGTTACCGAACCATTATTTGTTGAACTACAACTAACCGGTCTAGCAACATAAGATGCAGCAGCAATATTTTGAGGCGGGTTTAAAGTGATTGCAACAGACTCTGCTACACAACCACTACTTGTAGTATTATTATCGGTAATTCTGAAAACATAATCGCCAGGTACATTTGTATCATAATCAAAAGTATCGGTAGTTAGTGGCATAGCAGCTCCAAAAGTAGCACCACCATCAGAACTCACCTCATACTGTTTTGCTCCAGCACCAGAAGTATAGCCTCCATTAACACTTACTTCAATTCTACCATCAGCTCCACCACAAGGTATTTCCGCTGTAATACTTGTATTTACTCTCAATTGTGGAGCAATTGTCACTGAAATACTATCTGAACAGTCATTACCATCAACAACTTCAATTGTGTAATTACCAGGAGAAAGTCCGCCAAAAATTGCAGTTGGTTGCAACGTACCCCCATTAATTCTATATTGATGTGAACCAATAGCTGCAGTACCTGCAGTAGAAGTTACTGCAACCGTAGCACCAGTACCTGCTACAAAACAGAAATCAGATGATGGTCCGTCCAAAGAAATGCTTGGAGCATCAATAGGGTTTAAATCGAATGAAAAAGTATCTGTACAACCTTCAGCATCTTCAACAGTTAACGTGTATGTTCCCGTTGCAGAAAGATTACCGAAATTTCTTCCGGATTTCGGACCGATTTGTGGACCAACAGGTTGCGTTAAAGTATATCTGTATGTACCCCAACCACCAGTTGCATTTGCTCTAACGGCTCCTAAATTTCCATTGGCACAGCTCATAGCTGTAACCGTAGAAGTAGATAAATCCAATATTGGAGCTTCATTAATATCCAATGAAATAGTATCTGTACATCCTGTATCAGCGTCGGTAACCGTAATTGTATATGTACCTGCTCCAGATAATGGCAAGTCAACTTCACGGTCACTTTGTGGAGCACTAGTGGTGCCTCCGTTAATATCGTATGTATAATTGTTTGCGAAACCGTCAACAATAAAAGTTCCGCTACCATCGGTAGCTCCATTACATACTCTTAGGTCTCCACCCGATTTAACTTGAACTCGAATAGAACTGATTTCAACAGGTCTAAAACCTTCAGTATAAGAACAACCATTTACATCGGTAATTTGAAAAATATATGCCTGAGAAGTTAATAACCCAACGAACGTATCATTAGTACCGTTATCAACATAAGCCGGACTAATTATTTCATATCTATTGGTTGCAGCATTACTTGTTGGTGTCAACTGCACATCTGTAGTACCCGCGGCACAGCTAGTATTGCTCTGGGCAAAATCTAAATCTGTAGGTGGATCAACATCTAAAATTTCTACCGAAGTAAGGTTTAAACGACAACCACCTGCGTCTTTAATTATAGGTGTATAGGTCCCCGCAGCTAAGTCGGTATAAGAAGTCGTTGTTGAGAAACTAACCCCATCAATACTAAAAACATATCCACTACCTGACCCACCAGAAAACGGACCAACAAAATCAATCTGTCCGCCTACGTTTCCAGTACCAGAACATGTAACATCGGCAACTTTAGTAGCAGATCCCGTTAATGATCCAACCGTGTCTACCGTTACCGACGGCAAGGCTAAAGTACATTCGAATGCACCTTGCTGGTACCTTACTTCAATATCATTATACGTACCTGCCGCAACTGAAATCTGTGGAGTGCTCACCCATGCATCAGATGCACTTTCTCTATAGGAAATATTGTAACCTCTACCATTATTGATAGTAAATTCCAATTTGGCACCACCGTTACTACACGTACCATCAACACCAGCAACAGTTACATCTGGCGGCAATAAATCTTCAACATCTGAAGAAGCGTTTATAATACAACCATTACTATCGGTAATTACAAAATCGTAAGTACCTGCAGTGCTAACCGTATATGTTGTAGTACCAGAATCTGTAGCAGCATCTCCAAAAGAAGGTTGTACAGCTCCGCCGTTTACAGTAAATGTATAAGGCGCAGAACCACCTGACGTATTTAACGTAATATCTACACTAGAAATATCAGAACAGCCAAAACTACTGTTCACCTCAGTTGATGCATCTAAAGCAGAAGCCCCTGCACCAATTGTCATTGGATCTCCATTAACATCTAAACTCTGCCTTGGAGGATCAATTCCGTTCAACGGATCACCGGTACATTGTTGTGTTTCAACTTGTACTGTATATGTACCAAAACCTACAGCCGCAAAAGTGTAGGGGTTTGTTGAAATAAATGCAGTAAATTCTTGAGCAACACCACTTGAATTCAGCAATGTATATTTGTAAGGTCCAGGCACATTAGATGCGGTTACGGTAATTGTACCCGTATCGCCACTACATAATGCATCTGTAAAAGTTGTAGCGATTTCTATTTCTCTTTCCTCTATAACAATAGGCTCATAAGGATATTCGCAAGTATTAGCAGTATTTCTTAATCTTGCTAAAATGTTATATGTACCAGGAGTTAGGTTAGAAAAAATTGCTCCTTGCCAAGAAGTACCACCATCAATACTAAATTCATAAGCACTAGACAAATTGGTAATCTGTATTCTACCATCTACTCCACATATATAATCTTGCTTTACAAAGGTTTGGGTTATGGTACTTTTCTTTACTTTAAAGTAATATGGTTGATTGTCTATTTCAACTCTATATTCAGCACCTGAAGTAGCAGATACAGAACTGGCATCAAGATTAAAAGTTTGTCCGGTTCCAATTTCCGTATAACAAGTATCTGTAGTATTAGGACATTCTACATTCACATCTGCTGAACAAGAACCACCCAATACCTGCCATGAAACTGAGCTATAAGGACCACCAGTTAAACTTATGATACGATCATCAAAATCACCACATAAATTAAATCGGGCAATTGTAAATCCATTATCATTACAAGTTACCGTATTGTCCGCACCTACTATTGGTGTAGAAAACATTGCCGGAGCCGCTAAGCTAGACTTTGTCGAAACTTTATTTTCTAATGTCGTGTGATTGTTGGTAGAAACCGAAACAGCCTTTTCGATTACATGAGCCACCTCTTCGTATAAAGTAGTTACTTTAGAGTTGGCTAGGACCGTAGTACCAATTACTGAAAGAACAATCAGAAGTAGTACATACAGCGCATACCGCTGTTGTTTTGGAAGCATAGGTTAAGGTTCGTTTTTAAGAACAAAGTCGATTTGGGATCTAATTAGTTCTTTGGTGTAATTTTTTGCTTATATTTTGTCTTTTAAATAATCATGTGTTCTTTAATATATTTCTAACGCCTGTATATGAAAAATAGTATCATTCTCAACCTTTTATTCGTTGTAACGCTAAATTTTTCTTGCGCACAAAATACTGATAACAAGGCAACTGCGCCAAAAGAGTCTGTTTTTACTGCTAAGCTGTTCGTCGATGAGGTACAGATTCCATGGGGCTTCACCTTCCTTCCTGACAAAAGTATTTTAATCACTGAAAAAGAAGGAAAATTGATACATTTCGACGATGGAAAAAAAACGATAATTGACAATGTTCCTGAGGTATATAATAGAGGCCAAGGCGGATTGTTGGATATAACCCTTCATCCTAAGTACACAGAAAACGGGTGGATATACCTCACATATGCATCAACAGATGGGAATGAAAAAGGCGGTCATACGGCAATTATGAGAGCAAAATTGAAGAATAGTTCTTTGACAGAAAAACAAGTACTTTACAAGGCAACACCCAATACTACTAAAGGGCAACATTTTGGATCTAGAATTGCTTTTGATAACGAAGGATATCTATACTTTTCAATTGGTGAACGAGGGGAAAGAGATATTAATCCACAAAACATAAAAAGAGATGGTGGCAAAATTTATCGTATACATGACGATGGACGTATACCGAAAGACAATCCATTTATAAATGAAAAAGGCGCCAAGACTGCAATTTACAGTTACGGACACCGAAATCCGCAGGGGTTGATAAAGCACCCCGTCACAGGTGAAATATGGGACAATGAACACGGACCCAGAGGTGGCGATGAAATTAATATTATTAAAAAAGGAGCTAATTATGGATGGCCACTAGTTACTTACGGCATCAATTATGGCGGTACACCTATTACCGATAAAACAGAAATGAAAGGCATGGAGCAACCTATACATTATTGGGTACCCTCGATTGCACCTAGCGGAATGGAGTATGTGACAACAGATAAGTATAAAAACTGGAAAGGAAGTCTTTTAGTAGGGTCTTTAGCTTTTCAATATTTAGAACGTTTGGTCTTAGACGGTAGCAAAGTAACTGCAAGAGAAAAGTTAATGGAAGGACTAGGTAGAGTAAGAGCCGTAAAGGAAGGACCTGATGGTTATATTTATGTAGCCGTTGAAGGCAAAGGTATTTATAAGTTGATACCGAAAAAATAGACAACAACTCCAAACATTAAAAAAAGGTCTGTAACTTCATTTAACCGTTACAGACCTTTTGCTATTTTTATAATATACTTTAGATCCTCACTTATCCCCAACCGGCATCTATAGCCAGCTTTACGGAACCATGTTTTTTCAGCAACGCTTCTGCAGCTGCGTATTCAATATCTAAGCCTTCCATAATATAGCGCGTACCGCGATCAACCAACTTATCGTTGCTTAATTGCATATTCACCATCTTATTACCTTTTACTCTCCCAATTTTTATCATTAACGCAGTAGATATCATATTCAAAACCAATTTTTGAGAAGTTCCACTTTTCATTCTTGTACTACCGGTAAGAAATTCTGGACCTACATTTATTTCAATAGGAATATCTGCAATTCTTGCAATTGGTGCACCAGGGTTATTGGTAATCGCTGCAGTTAAAATTCCATTTTTCTTGGCATCCTCCAATCCCCCTATAACATATGGCGTACTACCTGATGCCGCAATACCAACAACAACATCATTAGCATTAATATCATGGACCTTTAAATCTAACCATGCCTGTTTAGTTGCATCTTCGGCATTTTCGACAGCTTTTCTTATAGCCGTATCTCCCCCGGCAATTAAACCCACAACACGTTCATGTGGCATACCAAAAGTTGGCGGAATTTCAGAAGCATCTAAAATTCCCAATCTACCACTGGTACCGGCGCCTATGTAAAAAAGTCTTCCTCCTTTATTAAATCTTTCCGTTAAGGCATCTACAAGTTTTGTTACTTGCGGAATCGTTTTTTCTACCGCATCGGCTATTTTCTTATCCTCCTCATTCATTTTTTGAAGAATAGTAGTGGTATCCATCAACTCTAAGTTGTCGTGATTGGACGGAGTCTCAGTAATCTTTTTGTAATCCATTTAATTATAAAATTTTTATATCGTGATTTTTAAAAGCCTTTAGCAAATTGTCATCCGGCTTTAACTCGGTAATCATAGTATTGATAGAATTGATATCGCAAGTCTTATACCGGTGCTGAGAATTTAGTTTTTCAGAAATAGATAAAAGCACGGTTTTCTTAGAAGCTTTTATCACCGCTTTTTTTATCTGAACAATATCCCAATCAAATTCCGTTAACCCATAAGTGGCATCAACATAACCGGTACCTATAAAACTATAATCGAATCGAATTTCAGAAATATGGTGAATGGCATTTGCACCAATAGCAATCTGGGCTTCCTTAGAAATTTGTCCTCCTATAGAAATAACATTTATATTGGCTTTATGCGAAAGCTCCATAGCAACCGGCAGACTAATGGTGAAACAAGTAAGGTTTAAATTTTCAGGTATAATTCTAGCCAACTCCATACACGTAGTACCACCATCTAAAAAAATAACCGCGCCGTTACGCAACATGTTCACTGCTTTTTTTGCTATGGTCACTTTATCATCAACCTTATATATGTTGTTATTCTTAGCACTATTGGTCATATAACCCATAGATATTGCGCCACCATGTACTTTACGTAGTTTATTTTCAGCGTCAAGCTCTTTTACATCTCTTCTAATAGTATCGATAGAAACATCTAAAGCCTCTGCTATATCGGTTATAAGAATTCTATTGTGTAAATCAACCTCAGTTAAAATAGTCTGTTGCCGTTCTTCTTTTAGCATTTAAAAGCTCTTTTTTACTTATGAATCACACAAAGATAGGAATTTTTAACTCATGCAGTTTTATGACGTTAATATAATGTAAATAGAATTTAACGATCAATTAACAGCAAAATACAGCACAATTTACTGCACGAAACTGCAAATAATCAAAATAACGCATATATTTGCAAAGAGTCAAAATCCAAAACCCTACCACAACCACATGAAGACAATAGTTAAAAATTCTAAAATAGACATCTCCCATAAGCCTATTGGCCAGTTTGAAGAAACACGATTCGAAAAAATTCACAACGTAATTTTCGAAGATTCCAACGAAGCTTCAATAGTAGTGGCTCATGAAATCGCCGCTTTAATAAAAAAGAGACAAGGGCAAAAAAGAAACTGTGTTTTAGGTTTGGCCACAGGTTCTTCGCCTGTAAGGGTTTATGAAGAATTGGTTCGCATTCACAAAGAAGAAGGTTTGAGTTTCAAAAATGTTGTGACCTTCAACTTAGATGAATATTTACCGATGGAGCCTAATAACATACAAAGTTATTTCTACTTCATGCACGAGCATCTTTTTAATCATGTAGATATACCAGAAAAGAATATTCATATTCCAGATGGTACGGTTAGTAATGAAGAAACAACTGCATATTGTTTAGACTATGATCGCAAAATAAAGGAGCATGGTGGCTTAGATTTTCAACTATTAGGTATTGGTAGAACCGGGCATATTGGTTTCAACGAACCAGGATCACATTTTAATTCTGGAACAAGAGTTATTACGCTAGACCATATAACGCGCGTAGATGCCGCACCTGCCTTTTTAGGAATAGCCAATGTCCCTAGAAAAGCTATTACCATGGGGATTGCAACAGTACGTAAAGCCAAGAGAATTGTTTTATTAGGCTGGGGTGAAAACAAAGCGGGTATCATTAAAAAAACTATTGAAGGCGATATCTCATCTCATGTACCGGCAACATATTTACAAGAACATGACAATTGTACTTTTGTTTTAGATACCGGTGCCGGTAGCCAATTAACAAGAAATAAAACACCTTGGTTGGTCGATGCATGCGAATGGACGGAAGAATTAAAAGCTAAAGCTTTGGTCTGGCTTTGTGAAAATACCGGTAAGACCATATTAAGTTTAACAGATAAAGATTATAACGATAATGGCATGGCCGATCTATTAGCTTTGGCTGATTCATATGATCTGAATATTGAAATGTTCAATAAGCTGCAGCATACCATTACCGGATGGCCAGGTGGTAAACCAAATGCTGATGACACCCATAGACCAGAACGTGCAACACCAGCAAAAAAGCGTGTCATTATTTTTAGTCCACACCCAGATGACGATGTAATTTCTATGGGCGGAACTTTTGATAGATTAGTAGAGCAAGGACATGATGTTCATATCGTTTACCAAACATCTGGCAACATTGCGGTTTCTGATGCCGATGCCAGAAAATATGCCGAGATTGCCATGCAGATTAATCCATCTGAAGAGGCAGAAACTATTATAAAATCTATCGCAGATAAGAATGAAACTCGTATAGATGCGCCAGAAGTTAGAAATCTAAAAGGTAAAATTAGAAGAGGTGAATCTTATGCCGCTACCCGATACATGGGGCTACAAGATGAAAATGTACATTTCTTGGATTTGCCGTTTTACGAGACAGGCACCATAAAGAAGAAAAACTTATCTGAAAAAGACATTAATATAGTAGTAGCTATTATCAAGGAGATAAAACCTCATCAAATTTATGCCGCTGGTGACTTAGCAGATCCACACGGTACGCATAAGGTTTGTTTAGATGCCGTATTTGCAGCTTGTGAAGAATTAAAATCAGAATCATTTATGAAAGATTGCTGGTTATGGTTATACAGAGGTGCTTGGCATGAGTGGGATATCAACGAAATTGAAATGGCCGTACCTATGAGCCCGGGGCAAGTATTGAAAAAAAGGTATGCTATTTTCTGCCACCAGTCTCAAAAAGACGGAGTAATGTTTCAAGGTGATGACTCAAGAGAATTCTGGATGCGTGCAGAAGAAAGAAACCGCGACACCGCTAATAAATATAAAGCTATGGGCTTATCTTCATACGCAGCTATGGAAGCCTTTGTAAGACATAAATTTAACTAACAACTAAATTTGAATTAAAAGACCTATTTTTAGTTTTAAAATGGGTCTTTTTTACATTTATGACGAAACAACTAACGCTACTCGTACTTTTATTGCTGCTTCATTCGTGTGGAATTTTTAATTCTTATGAAAAATATCCGAAGAGGGAATTCAGAGGGGTTTGGATCGCTACCGTGGTCAATATAGATTGGCCAAAAAATGGCAATGACACCGCAGAAAAACAAAAAGCGGACTACCTTAAAATTTTAGATTTTTACGAAAAGGAAAATTACAATGCCGTAATTGTACAAGTACGCGCTGCTGGTGATGCTTTTTATAAATCTGATTACGCACCCTATTCCCGGTTTTTATCCGGTGAAGAAGGTAAAGCTCCAAAATGGAATACAGATGTTCTTGAGTGGATGATCAATGAAGCTCACCAACGTGGTATGGAATTCCACGCATGGCTAAACCCATATAGAGCAACTTTCGATGAGAATTTTGAAGTACTATCAGAAACGCATGACTATTGCACAAACCCTGAGTGGATGGTACATTACGGTAAAAAGAACTACTACAATCCTGGATTGCCAGAAGTACGCGAACGTTTTTCTAACATCATTGCGGAGTTAGTCTCCAATTACGATGTAGATGCCATACATTTTGATGATTATTTTTATCCTTATACCATTAAAGATGCCGTTTTTAATGATTCATTGGCGTTCAAAACTTATGCACAGAAGAATCAAAAAATTGATGATTGGCGACGCAGTAATATTGATTCATTAGTAAGGCAATCTCACGAAACCATTAAATCCATAAAACCATGGGTGCAGTTTGGTATTAGTCCGTTCGGTGTTTGGAAAAACAATTCCACAGACCCAAAAGGTTCTGACACTAAAGCAGGGCAAACCACCTACGAAGATTTATACGCGGACCCTTTACTTTGGATGGAAAAAGGTTGGATAGACTATCTAGCACCACAAGTTTATTGGAGTATGGATTTACCCGTAGCATCTCACAGAAAAATTTTAGATTGGTGGTCAAAAAACAACTACGATACTAACCTCTATATAGGCAATGGTCCATATAAGATTAGAAACAACAGCGATAAAGCATGGGATGATATTGAGGAAATTCCAAATCAGATTGAGCTTGCCCGTGAAACACCTCAAATAGAGGGTAATATTATGTTCAGCGCCAAATCCCTAATGAATGATAATGATGATGTAGTTGAGTATATGCATAATAAATATTACAAAAAACCAGCATTAAATCCGGTTTCCACCTTATCAAAGAAGCATTCTGCAAAAAAACCTAAGTTAATAACTACTTCTAAAACAGATTCAGAGCTTGTTCTTGAATTCAATGATTTAAGGGAAATACGGTTTGCTTTGTTTTACACTTCTGGTATACGGGTCAAAAAAACATATGACATCAAGAAATTACGATCTAAAATATATGTTGATAACACCTCCAATGTTGTACGTATTCCTATTAACCAACTAAGAAAAAAATATAATGCCATTAGTTTTATAGACGTATATGGTAAAGAAACTACACCTATAATTTTCAATTTAAAACAAGTTAATAAGTAATATGGTACAAAAAGACAAAGGAGCTTGGGCATGGGTACCCGTGTTATATTTCACGCAGGGCTTACCTTATGTATTGGTAGTTACCGTATCTGTAATCATGTACAAGAAACTAGGTGTAAGTAATGAAGATATTGGACTATATACCAGTATCCTCTATTTACCTTGGGTATTAAAACCATTATGGAGTCCGTTCGTTGATTTAAAAAGTACCAAGCGTAAATGGTTTTTGAGCATGCAGCTCTTAATTGCCATTGCCTTGTTAGGTGTTGGACTCACTCTACCCACCAAAATGTTCTTCGTTTCATCATTAGCCTGTTTTTGGATGGCAGCTTTTGCTTCTGCAACAAATGATATTGCTTCAGATGGATATTACATGTTAGGTCTTACCGAAAAGAAACAATCTTTCTTTGTTGGAATGAGAAGTACCTTCTATCGTCTTGCCATGGTAACAGGAGAAGGACTGATAGTTGTATTAGCAGGGTTTTTAGAAAATAAATATGGAGACAATACTAAAGCTTGGAGCGTAACCATGTCGGCAGCAGCTTTTTTAATGCTCATTATGACCGTTGCGAACTTTTTCGTCACTCCAAAATATGAATCTGAAAGCAACCAAGAAAAAGAAAAACCTGCAGGTTTCTTAGAAGTATTTGCTTCATTCTTTAAAAAACCAGGTATAGGCATTGCTCTAGCCTTTATTCTAACCTATCGTTTGGGAGAATCGCAATTGGTAAAAATGACATCTCCTTTTTTACTGGATTCCCCTGATAAAGGAGGGTTAGGTTATTCTACAGAACAGCTAGGAACCATTTTTGGCACAGCAGGAGTTATTTTTCTTTCTATTGGAGGTATTTTAGGAGGTATTTTAATTTCAAGGGACGGATTAAAAAAGTGGATGCTACCAATGGTGCTTTCATTAAACCTCCCAAACATTTTGTATGCTGTTTTGGCAATCACAAATACAACAAATATTTATGCCGTAACGGCGACCGTAATTTTTGAAAAGTTCGGTTACGGATTCGGTTTTGCCGCCTTTTTAATGTACCTCATTTACATTGCAGATGGCAAGTCTAAAACATCTCATTATGCCATTGCCACAGGTTTCATGGCGCTAGGTATGATGCTACCAGGTATGGTAAGCGGCTATATTCAACAATGGCTGGGCTATGATGGCTTCTTTGTTTGGGTCGTAATTGCCGCTTTGCCAGCATTATTCCTTTTAAAATTCATTTCTTATCCGGCAGATTTCGGCAAAAAAACAACACTTCCCAATGAATAATATGATACCTACAAAAGAAGCTATAGAAAAACTCTCTTTGATTGAAAAAGTGGGACAGCTTTTTATGCCTGCAGCTTTTATTAATGATACAGAAGAAGAAATTCAGAAATTAGAAAAACTGATTTCTGAGCATCATATTGGCAGTCTATGCTTTTTTCACTCCAGGGCAAGTGCGGCTACCAATTTTGAAGGCAAGAAAAAAATAGTTGTCAATAAAAATAGCTTTGACACCTTAAGAAACCTCATCAAGAGATATCAAAAAGCGGCAACATACCCGCTATTAATTTCTATTGATGCCGAATGGGGATTGGCAATGAGAATAGAAAATACGCCTCAATATCCATATGCCATAACCTTAGGCGCAAATACAGAAAATAAAGATTTGGTATTTGAAGTTGGTAAGCAGATTGCCAAAGATTGCAAAGCTGCGGGTATTCATTGGAATCTTTCTCCCGTAGTTGATGTCAACGTTAATCCGAATAATCCCGTAATTGGTTATCGTTCTTTTGGTGACAACAAGCACAACGTAGTTACCATGGCGACAGCTTTTGTAAAAGGTACACAAAGCGAAAATATACTTACAAGCATAAAACATTTTCCGGGTCATGGGGACACCGCTACAGATTCGCATTTGAGCTTGCCTGTTATAGATAAATCGAAAAAAGATTTAATTGAAAATGAATTGTATCCTTTTCAAAATTTGATAGACGAAGGTGTAGATTCGGTAATGGCAGGGCATTTATCCGTCCCCGCTTTAACCACTAGTCCAGAATTACCTTCAAGCATAAATAAAGATATTATTACAGGAGTGTTACGCAATGAAATGGGTTTTGACGGTGTTGTAATATCCGATGCTTTAAATATGTATGCCGTATCTAAAAATTATCCAACAAAGGGTGAACTAGAATGGCTTGCCTTTAATGCCGGTAACGACGTACTATGCTTTGCCGAACATATTGAAGAAGGAATACAATTCATCTTACAAAATGCATCTGAAAAACAAATAAATAAAAGCATAGAGCGTATTTGGCATTTAAAGGAAAAAGCGATTATCGAAGGTAATTCTGAATCAGAAGTAACCGACCCATCATCTTTGAATAGAAAAATAGCTGAGCAATCACTTACACTGCATCATGGTTCTAGCGAGGATATTGCAAATTTTAAAGAATCGAATTTCTGCACATTAACTATTAAAAGATTTGGGACGGACCAATCTAAACAAGATATCTTAGAGAACATTGTAGAGATGAAAAAGGAAGTTAAGAACGAAACTGAAATTCTTTTGCTTTTGACTCCCCCACAAATAAAACCGACGAATAAATTCGGGTTCTTTGATGAAGAAATCGATTTCATAAACGAACTGATCGCCTCTAAAAAAGTTGTTCTGTATCATTTCGGTAATCCGTATACATTGAAATACTTAAACACCGAAAAAACAACCGCAACGGTAATTGCATATCAGAATTTTAAAGAGTTTCAAGATGTGGCAACCGAACATTTTTTAGGCCAACTTGAAGCAAAGGGGAAATTGCCGGTATCATTGAGCTAATCTATTATATTAAAAAAGCATCCAAATGAAAACATATAAAATTATCGGTCTTATGTCTGGCACATCATTAGATGGTCTTGACTTAGCATATTGTCACATTTGGGAGAAAAATGATGTATGGCAGTTTAATATTAAAAAAACCAAAAGCGTTAAGTATTCTTCAGAAATGCTGAATACCTTAAAAAACGCTATTAGTTTGTCCGCAGAAAAACTCATTGAATTACATAATACGTACGGTACGTGGCTAGGTGAGCAAACCTCAATATTTATAAACGAGAACAAATTAGATGTAGACTACATAGCAAGTCACGGTCATACCACACATCACCGACCAGAAATGGGACTTACGTTTCAAGTAGGTTCTGGTCAACATTTAGCAAATGCTACGAGAATTAAGGTCATAGCAGATTTTAGAACAAATGATTTAGCACTTGGTGGACAAGGAGCGCCATTGGTGCCTATTGGTGACCGTAAGTTTTTTAATGAATATGAATTTTGCCTGAATTTAGGAGGAATCAGTAATATCTCTTTTGAAGTAAAAGATAAGAGAATAGCCTACGACATTGGTTTGGCTAATATGATTCTAAATTATATTACCAGAAAGGTTGATTTAGAATATGATGAAGACGGAAATCTTGCACGTTCTGGGAGTATAAATACAGAAATGCTAGAGCGGTTAAATAATCTTGAATATTATCTATTGCCACACCCCAAATCTATAGGTTATGAGTGGTTTTTAGAAGAAGTGGTACCCATTGTTGAAGATACAGATGATACAATTGAAAATTTACTATACACCAGCATAAATCATATATGTGATAAAGTGGCTCAACAGATTCAATTAAATTTTATAAATAAAGACCAACAATTATTAGTAACAGGCGGTGGCGCACTCAATTCATTTTTAATAGAAACACTACAAGAAAAATTAGGTACAAAGACAAAAGTAGTTGTACCAGAAAAAATAATCATTGAATTTAAAGAAGCTTTGGTATTCGCATTAATGGGTGTATTGAGAGTGGAGCAATTAACAAATGTACTTTCATCAGTAACTGGAGCAAAAAAAGATTCTTCAAGTGGAGTATTGTTCATACCCAATTAAAGTTTTTTACCTAATTTACTCAATAATCGAGAATCAAATAAGCAGAGATTCACCCCTGCAACACACTAATTTTTAATTGAAGTTTCCTTAAATCAACTTTTAGGAGATGGACTTCATTAAAACCAAAATAGACATGTCAGATAAACAAAAGAAAGCGTCGGCTTATTGGAAAGAAAATGTCAGGTACTTGTTCATTTTATTAGCTATTTGGTTTATCGTCTCTTTTGGTGCTGGTATACTATTTAAAGAATCTTTAGATGCCATAAAAATCGGTGGTTTTAAACTAGGTTTTTGGTTTGCACAACAAGGATCTATTTATGTATTCGTCATCTTGATTTTTGTCTATGTAAGACTCATGAACAAATTGGATAAAAAATACGGATACGACGAATAACAACACAACCATCAACCACCAAAAAACCAACTTATGAGTGTTCAAACTTGGACGTATATTTTAGTAGGACTCACCTTTGCTCTCTATATCGGAATTGCAATCTGGTCTAGAGCCGGATCTACCAGAGACTTTTATGTTGCTGGTGGCGGAGTATCACCACTTGCTAACGGTATGGCAACGGCAGCCGACTGGATGTCTGCCGCCTCGTTTATTTCTATGGCAGGAATAATATCCTTTGCCGGCTATGATGGTTCCGTATACCTTATGGGTTGGACAGGCGGTTATGTACTACTGGCATTACTGCTAGCCCCTTACCTAAGAAAATTTGGCAAATTCACCGTACCAGACTTTATAGGTGACAGATACTATTCAAAAACTGCACGTATTGTTGCAGTAATCTGCGCATTGATTGTTTCCTTCACATATGTTGCGGGTCAAATGCGGGGTGTTGGGGTAGTATTCTCAAGATTTCTACAAGTAGATATCAATACAGGTGTTATCATTGGTATGATTATCGTTTTGTTTTACGCCGTTTTAGGAGGAATGAAAGGTATTACCTATACACAAGTAGCGCAATATTGTGTATTGATTTTTGCCTTTATGGTTCCCGCAATATTCATTTCCATACAAATGACAGGAAATCCTATTCCGCAATTGGGTATGGGCGCAAGGCTTAATGATGGTTCTGGTACTTTTCTTTTAGATAAGTTAGACGGACTTTCAACAGAACTAGGCTTCAACGAATATACCGATGGCTCTAAATCGGTGACCGATATTTTTGCTATCACCTTAGCTTTAATGGTGGGCACCGCAGGGTTACCACACGTTATCGTTAGATTCTTCACCGTTAAAAAAGTAAAAGACGCAAGAAAATCTGCCGGGTTGGCTTTACTGTTAATCGCTATTCTATATACTACGGCACCTGCAGTTTCTGTTTTTGCAAAGACCAATTTAATTAATACGGTAAGTAATGAAGAATACTCAAGTATGCCGGTTTGGTTTAAAAACTGGGAAGAAACAGGACTCCTTTCTTTCGATGATAAGAATGAGGATGGTAAAATTCAATATGTAGCAGATGCATCTAAAAATGAATTAACAATTGATAATGATATTATGGTATTGGCAAATCCTGAAATTGCAGATTTACCTGCCTGGGTAATTGCTTTGGTTGCAGCAGGAGGATTAGCGGCAGCACTTTCAACAGCAGCAGGTTTATTACTAGTGATCTCTGCATCAGTTTCTCATGATTTGGTAAAGAAAGTGTTTAAACCGAATATTTCTGACAAAGCAGAATTATGGGTAGCAAGAGGTGCCGCAACGGTAGCGGTAATTATCGCAGGTTACTTTGGTATTAATCCGCCAGGTTTTGTAGCCGCAGTAGTTGCACTGGCATTTGGTTTGGCAGCGGCATCATTCTTCCCAGCCATTGTACTAGGTATATTTTATAAAAAAATGAATAAAGAAGGAGCCATTAGTGGAATGGTAGTAGGTATAGTTCTTATGTTATTCTATATGACCAAGTTTAAATTCGGCTGGTTTGGTGGCGGAACACCTGATGATTGGTGGTTTGGTATTTCGCCTGAAGGCTTTGGTAGTATCGCTATGATTGCTAACTTTATTGTAGCCATTATTGTTCTTCAATTTACACCAGAACCACCTAAAGATGTGCAAGAAATTGTAGAAAATATTAGAATACCAAGTGGCGCAGGTGAAGCCACGGGACATTAAAAAAAGTTTAACCTTTTTTTATATAATAGCAATCAAATTCCTTTAGGATATTAGGATCATACCATCCCCTACTTGTACCTTTATTCTCCTTAGCATTTAGATATCTCTCTTGATAAAATTTATTGTTAGATTTAAATTCCTTCAATAAATTATAAAACCTTTGATCTTGCTTAAAATTGGTATATCTCTTCCTCAAACCTGGAATAAGGTGATCTCTATAATTCCAAATAAATTTAGTCTTGAATTTGTCTTCTTCATTTATTATAACTGAAATCGCATCAGGATTATCAGAGTCAAATTTAAACTTACTTTTAACAAATTTAGTCTCTAAATGTAAACTAATCCTATGTCCATTATCTTCATTAAAAGGATGTTCTTTTTCTTTTTTTGATATATAATTAATCAGATTTTGGTTTTGTTGACTCTCGGAGTTAATAGAATAGCTTTGCATTTCGTGTGAATGAAAAAATGACATTGGCATTATGTAAAAATTATATTTAGACAAATCTTTCTTAAACCATTCTTTAGTAATTTCTAAATAGCTTTGCAGACTTGCTGTACCAACTTCTAATAACTTCAAATTTAAACCATAACTATCATTTCTAAAATGAATTGCATTATCTCTTAACTCTATAAGAATTTTAAGATTATTTACTAAAATATCATTTAAGGTAATAATTTTTATCGCATCGCCCATTGAGATTGTTCGGTAATTCCCAGACCTCGACTTAACAAATTCATTTGGTTTATGCATATCTTTTATATACAATGATTCTAAATTTTCTTTAGAATCAAAAACTATTTTAGACTTCAAAAGAAGTTCCCATGCATTTACAATTAAAATAGAAAACGTTTCTTCTCTGTAAGCAAAGTTTGGTTTATTGTAAATTTCAATGGCTGCGAGAATAGCCTGAACACTTTTATCAAGTAAAATTCTAGATTCTGTTTTAGCTGAAGTACTGGTAAGATTTTTTGTAGGATTTAAAATCCTATAATTCGAACTTGTTCTATAAGCATAATCCTCAACAGTAATACCAGAAGTATTTTGAGCTTTATATGAACCTTCTTTTAGCTTTACAATAAACTCGCCAAATTCACTTCGACTTAATTTTGCCTTTAATGAAGCTTTTAAATCATATGTTGATGCTTCAGCCAATTCCTTTGCTGTAAAAGTACTATTTGATCTCTCTTTAGCTTGCAAAAATTTAAATGTAAGTTTTTGTTTTGGATGTACTTTAACCGATTTATTACCAACGTTTTTAAACATATCTCAAACTAGCGAAAATATGTATAAGTTTCATTATTTTTAGGGATAAATATCAAACTTACCATGAGTAATTATCACATTAAACATCTGGAGGAATATTATCAAGTCTATCGAAAATCGGTTCGTAATCCTGAAGCTTTTTGGGAAGAAATTGCTGAAGAACATTTTGTTTGGCGTAAACGATGGGACAATGTATTGACTTGGGATTTTAAAAAACCCGAGATAAAATGGTTTGAAGGTGCTAAATTGAATATCACGGAAAACTGTTTGGATCGTCATTTACCAACGAGAGGAGAGAAAACCGCCATCATATTTGAACCTAACAATCCGGAAGAAGAAGCACAACACATCACCTACAGAGAGTTACATGAACGTGTATGCCGCATGGCGAATGTGTTGTTAGACCACGGGGTCAAAAAAGGTGACCGTGTTTGCATTTATCTACCTATGATCCCTGAATTATCTGTGGCCCTTTTAGCATGTGCGCGTATTGGGGCTATACATTCAGTAGTATTTGCAGGGTTTTCATCTCATGCATTAGCAACGCGTATCAATGATTCTGACTGTAAGGTTGTATTGACATCAGATGGTTCTTATAGAGGAAACAAATCAATAGATCTAAAAGGCATTGTAGATAAAGCTTTGGAAGGGTGCCCAGGAGTTACAAATGTGCTGGTCGTAAAACGTACCAAATCTAAAATTGATATGTTAGAAGGCAGGGACAAATGGCTACAACCATTGTTAGATGAAGCCTATGCAGATTGTGTTGCTGAGGTTATGGATGCTGAAGACCCGTTATTTATACTTTACACTTCAGGTTCTACGGGGACCCCAAAAGGAATGGTGCATACCACGGCAGGTTACATGGTCTATACCGCCTACACCTTTAAAAACGTATTTCAATATACCGAGAATGATGTGTATTGGTGCACCGCAGATATCGGCTGGATTACCGGACATTCGTATATTGTCTACGGACCATTAGCAAATGGAGCAACTACTTTAATGTTTGAAGGCGTTCCCTCCTATCCGGATTTTGGTCGTTTTTGGGAAGTTGTTGAAAAACACAAAGTAAATCAGTTTTATACCGCGCCAACTGCTATTAGAGCGCTCGGAAAAGAAAGTTTGGATTTTGTTGAAAAGCATGATTTATCAAGCCTTAAAGTTTTAGGATCTGTAGGCGAACCTATCAATGAAGAAGCATGGCATTGGTACAATAATAACGTAGGTAAAAAGAATAGCCCTATTGTAGATACGTGGTGGCAAACAGAAACCGGTGGTATTATGATTACCCCGATACCCTACGTAACCCCAACTACTCCAACTTATGCAACACTGCCATTTATTGGTATACAACCAGCGTTAATGGACGAAAACGCAAAAGAAGTAAAAGGTAATCAAGTAGAAGGCAGGCTATGCGTAAAATTCCCATGGCCATCTATAGCTAGAACTATTTGGGGTAATCACGACCGCTACAGAAACACCTATTTTTCAGCATATGAAAACATGTATTTTACAGGCGATGGCGCGTTGAGAGATGCCGTTGGGTATTACAGAATTACTGGTCGTGTAGATGATGTCATCATAGTTTCCGGTCATAATTTAGGTACTGCACCAATAGAAGATTCCATTAACGAACACCCAGCAGTGGCAGAATCTGCAATTGTAGGTTTCCCTCATGATGTAAAAGGAAATGCTCTTTACGGATATGTTATTCTAAAAGAAATAGGTGAAAGTAGAGATCGAGATAACCTAAGAAAAGAAATCAACCAACAGATTACCGAACTTGTTGGTCCTATTGCAAAATTGGATAAAATTCAGTTTGTATCTGGGCTTCCAAAAACACGAAGTGGTAAAATTATGCGTAGAATATTACGTAAAATCGCAAGTAATGATACAAGTAATTTAGGAGATACCAGTACGTTACTAAATCCGGAAGTTGTTCAAGAAATCATGGACAATTCGCTGTAGCCATATTTGTATCTAAATTTTTTAAGAAATTCGCCGAACCTGCTAAAAATAGGTTTGGCGAATTTTATTTTATTAGAGAAGTTGTCAATACTATATCCGCATTTTCCCAGCTTAACTTTCTTTTTGCTTCAGTTTCGTTAACCATATTTTGGTCATTCAGCTTCTCATATGCCAGTTTTAAACCATGTAATGCCCACCCGTTTTTAGGTAACCTAGCCAGATCTTCTTCATAAGATTTGATTGCATCGTCATAAAGTTCTGCATCAATTTGTACAGCCCCAAGATGGTGCCTTACAGAGAAAAACCAATCTGGTGGCTCATTATAATTTAAACCATCCTCAATTTCAACCGCTTCCTTCAATAATACTATACTTTCTAGGTACTTAGATTCTTTAGCCAAGATTTCTGCTTTCAAAACATTTCTAGCTATTTGAACCAAAATGTATACCGAGTTAATATCCCAAATTGATATTTCCTTTAAACTATCATCTTTCGAATAAACCTCTAAAGTTCGTAATTCCTTTTTTGCATTTTCAATTTCATCTAATCTTAAAAAAGCCATTCCACGGGCATAACTTAAAATAGCTGATGGATATTTTAAAGAAGGAACTTCATTTTTCATTTTTAATATTTCATTCCACTTTCCAAACTTCACGTTAATGTAAAATGGTATCGTATAAAAATGTTGAAGCGTTCCCCAACCTGGCTCTTTCATTAACGTGGTACTTGAATGCTTTGCTACTTTATCAGATGCGTCCAATGCCATTTCACTATTACCTTCTAATGAGGCGGTAGCTGCCAAAAAATGATAATTATGAGGAAAGTAAGCTATAGGATATGCACCTTGAGCATGGCAGGAAGCCACATAACTACTATCAACAGCTACTGCCTGAACATTTGCTAATGTGCCTTTATGGTAGTCCCCTGTTCGAATATAAATATGTGAAGGCATGTGAACAAGGTGCCCGGCACCGGGCACTAGACCTTCATCAAAAATTGCAGCGCTTTCTAAAGCATCTTCCGGATGTAAGGACGCTTCAAGCATATGAATTTTAAAGTGATGTGCTCCCGGGTGTTTTGGATCTATTTCCAAAGCGCTGTTGACTACTTGAATTATTTCATTTGTTCTATCTCTAGGATTTCCTTTTTCATCCCACAAATCAAAAGGATACATATCCATTATTGACTCGGCATACAGTGCAGCAACATCAGCATCGTATAAATAATTATTATGAACTTCACGCAACGCGTTTGAATATGCCAAATCAAGATTACCTCTATCCTCAACCGGAAACTGAACATACCTTTTTGACAAGGCATCTATAAGATCTTTTTCTTTTTGAGAAGCCTTATTTTCCGCCAGTTCTTTTGCCTTTTGTACTGCATCGTAAGCTCTTTGATAATTATCTGGTTCCATCCCTGCATTATAATTAGGTCCCAGTACATACGCAAAACCCCAATATGCCATTGCACAATTAGGGTCTAACTTAGTGGCATAGTAAAAAGATCTTGCCGCCTCAGCATGGTTGAAACCATAAGCCAAAACCATACCTTGATTTACATATTGTTGTGCTAATCTATTATTGGTCGTTACAGGGAACTCCATCACATTTAACCCGTCTATCAAAGGAGCAATATTATCAGATTGATACCATGATATATCTGTTGTGATGGGAGCGCAAGCAATAAAAGGTCTGTTTGAAATATTTTCAGTGTTCCCTCTATTCTTACAAGCTGTGAAAACAAAAAGTAATACAAAGAAATAAAAAAATGATTTTTTCATAGCTGTAAACATCAATATTTATCAAAATACAATATTTACAATATAGATTCATGAGACTGAAAATCAAATATTTAACGTGCAATCCGCATTGAAGAACGTATAAATGACAAAAAACCGGAATACTTAATCTACAATTAAGAACAAGTCTTATCTATAAAAAATCATTTGGAAAACGCACGATTGCTTGCAAAAAGAGGTCGCGTTTTAAATGTCATAAATAATATTACCGATATGAATCCGCATACACCCAAACCTGCAAAAAGTGCCCAAACAGAATCTTCAATAAAGCTACCTACGAAAATTGAAATTGGAATAGAGAGAATTGTAGAGATGAATCCTGTAATTGCTGCGCCAATACCAGCAATATGACCAATAGGTTCCATTGCAATAGATCGCATGTTTCCCCATATAAATCCTAAACACAAAAACTGCAGTGATAAGAATATCAGTAAAATGGTAATACTTGGATTTTTAGCCCCTAAGAATAACAGACTATATGACAAGGCTATACATGTGAATACTACTAATGCTGTAAAAGATAAATTCCGCATTCCAAAACGCAATACCAACGTACCGTTCATTAAAGTAGAAAACCCTACTGAAAGCGCAAGTCCAGCAAACACGTAAGGAAAAGTTTCAGTTAACCCATAAAGCTCTTCAAAAACATGTTGAGCAGAACTTAAGTATACAAGAAAAGACCCTGTAATCAATCCTGATATCATGGTACACGAAACGGTTTCTTTGTATTTAAAAATCTCTTTAGTCCCTCTAATAAAAACATGAAAAGAAAAAGGAACTTTGTATTCCGGATGCAAGGTTTCTTCCTGTCTTTTATAAAACCAAATCCCTACAACCAAAGCAAAAAACAGCTGCATATAAAAAATACCTTGCCAACCCGTAATACCCATTACCGCTTTACCAATAGCAGGTGCCACTACAGGAACAAGAATAAAGAACGCTGTAACAAATGACATAATTTTTGCCATATAATCTCCTCTATAGGTATCACGAATTATAGAAATACTTATAGTTCTGGGTGCAGACAGACCAATTCCCTGCAATACACGACCAACCAACATTAACTCAAGATTTGGTGCAAACAAACATATGATACTAGCAATCAAAAAAACAGTAAACCCAAAGTATACAATGGGCTTTCTACCAAGACTATCTGATAGTGGTCCAAAAAACAACTGCCCTACTCCCAATCCTAAAAAAATCATCGTCACCAATAACTGATTTTGGGTTGGATCTAAGCTATTGATAGACACACCAATATCTGCCATAGCCGGTAAAATGGCATCGATTGTCAATGCAACAATCGACATTAAAGAAGCCATTAGGGCAACAAACTCAAAATTCGGTTTTACCTGTTCATTCTGCATTGTGCAAAAATACGGCTTAACATTTCAAGCTATGTTATTAAAAGTTGATATTTGAGAGTATGCATTTTTGAAATTCAAATATGTACTTTTGCATTAAATAACAATGTATGCTGATTATAGGTATTGCCGGTGGAACAGGTTGTGGAAAAACCACAGTAGTAAATCAAATAATAAATGAATTACCAAATCAAGAAGTTGGGGTAATATCACAAGATTCTTACTATAACGACCTATCTCATCTATCTCTTGAAGAGCGTCGAAAAACTAACTTTGACCACCCAAGTTCTATAGATTTCGCATTATTGGAGCAACATTTGATCGCTTTAAAAAATGGAGAATCAATCGAACAACCTGTATATTCCTTTTTAGAATGTAACCGAACTGCAAAAACAGTTTTAACACACCCAACAAAGGTGATTATCGTAGAAGGTATATTGATTATGACCAATTCTGCCATTCGTAAAATGTTCGATATTAAAATATTCGTACATGCAGATACAGATGAAAGACTGATCAGAAGATTAAAGCGAGATGTTAATGAAAGAGGTTGGGATTTGGATGAAACCATAGAAAAATACCAAGCCGTAATCAAGCCAATGCACGAACAGTTCATTGAACCTACTAAAGAGTATGCAGATATTATTATTCCGAATAATAAATATAACACGGTTGCCGTTGAAATAGTTAAGAGTATTATCAACGAAAAATTTATGCAAGAGTAATGGCTTTTAAGGATTTAAAACAAAAAAAATGGTTTAAGATCATGACCAATATGTATGTATTGGTACTGTCCGTTTTTGTTGTTTGGATGCTTTTTTTTGACACCAATTCACTCTTAATTCATTTAGAATTAAGAAAAGAAATCAAGAAATTAGAAAAAACCCAAGACTTTTTAAAAGAGGAAATAGCCAGGGATAAAAAAATTATCGAAAAACTATCTGACGAAGATGAACTTGAACGTTTTGCTCGAGAAGAATATTATTTAAAGAAAAAGAACGAAGAAATATATCTTATTGAATACGAAGACAGTTTAAAACTCAAGGATAATAAATAATTTTTCATATTCTTTTAATAAGTTTTTGCCTTTTCATATACTAAGTAACAAACACGGCGTTAACCATTTCATAATTAAAAGTTTAACGCTTTATTAAAGAAAAGTAAGGGCTAATTCACTTAGTGTTAACAAAAAGCTTTCATTAGCCCCATAAATAATTGTATTTTTACCACCTAACTTACTTTGAACATGGGCAAGATTATTGCTATAGCCAACCAAAAAGGCGGTGTAGGTAAAACTACTACTTCGGTAAACTTAGCTGCCTCGCTAGGTGTATTGGAAAAAAAGGTATTATTAATAGATGCCGACCCTCAGGCGAATGCCACTTCTGGGTTAGGTATAGATGTTGACGGCGTTGAATTAGGTTCGTACCAGTTATTGGAACATACCAAATCAGCCAGAGAAACCATTATTTCTACTACATCACCCAACGTAGACCTTATTCCCGCACACATTGACCTTGTAGCTATTGAAATTGAACTGGTAGACAAGGATGAGCGTGAGTATATGATGAAAAAAGCCATTACCGAGCTTAAAGATGATTATGATTACATATTAATAGATTGCGCCCCATCATTAGGGCTATTGACATTGAATGCTTTGACAGCTGCGGATTCTGTAGTAATACCTATACAATGTGAGTATTTTGCATTAGAAGGGTTGGGCAAACTATTAAATACGATAAAGAGCGTTCAAAAATTACATAATGCCGAATTGGATATTGAAGGCATGCTGTTAACGATGTACGATTCTAGATTGCGCTTATCTAACCAGGTAGTTGATGAGGTAAGAAAGCATTTTGGAGACATGGTTTTTGACACTGTAATTCAACGTAATGTTAGATTAAGTGAAGCTCCAAGTTATGGAGAAAGTATAATCAAATATGATGCTGCAAGTAAAGGAGCAACAAATTATTTGAACTTGGCTAACGAGATAGTCAAAAAAAATAAGCAGACGGTTTAAGTATGGCAAAAGCGACAAAGAAACAAGCTCTTGGTAGAGGACTTTCGGCTCTTTTGAAAGATCCGGAAAATGATATAAACACGGCATCAGATAAGAATGCAGATAAAGTTGTTGGTAATATAATAGAGCTAGATTTAGAACACATTGAAGTAAATCCATTTCAACCACGTTCTAATTTTAATGATGAAAACATAAAGGAATTAGCCGCTTCTATAAAGGAATTGGGGGTTATACAGCCAATTACTGTTAGAAAATTAGGCTTTAACGAATACCAACTTGTATCTGGTGAAAGAAGATATCGTGCTTCTAAACTTTTAGGTTTAGAAACGATACCAGCTTATATACGTATTGCTAACGACCAAGAGTCTTTAGAGATGGCTTTGGTTGAAAACATTCAACGACAAGATTTAGATCCTATTGAAATAGCACTCTCTTACCAACGTCTTATTGATGAAATCAACCTTACTCAAGAAAGGCTAAGTGAGCGTGTAGGTAAAAAAAGATCAACTATTGCCAATTATTTACGTCTTTTAAAGTTAGACCCGATTATACAGACGGGTATGCGTGACGGATTTCTAACCATGGGCCACGGTAGAGCTTTGGTCAATATCGACAAAAAGCAAGATCAAATATCACTTTACGAAAAAATTATATTTGACAACCTTTCCGTTAGAGATACCGAAAGTGCTGTAAAAGCCTATCATGCAGATGATGTACCTACTGATGAAGTAGTTAAAAAAGTAAAAAAAGAAGCTTCTGTTTTTGTTCGTAAAGGGATAAAAGAGCTAACCGATGCCTTATCGGTAAAGGTGGATATAAAATCTACTGATAACGCAAGAGGAAAAATAACCATACCATTTAAGTCTCAGGAGGAATTTGACCGTATCAAAAAATTGATAACAGGTGCGTAACTATCTTTTATTATTTAGTACTCTATTGGTATTTATTAATTTCTCCTATTCTCAAGAGGAGCAAGATTCTATTCCTAAAACTGAAATAGACAGTGTACAAGCAGATTTAGCTGACAAAGGAGTAGTTATTAAAGATTCCGTTTCTTTTAAAAAAGTAAAAAAGGAATTTAACCCTTTAGCACCAAGTAGAGCAGCATTTTACTCTGCCGTTATACCAGGTTTGGGTCAAATTTATAATAAAAAATATTGGAAAGCCCCTATTGCATGGGGGCTCATTGGCGGAAGTGCGTATATGTATGGCTGGAACAATGAACAATATAATCGCTTTAGAACTGCATTTAAAAGAAGACAGGCAGGTTTTACCGACGATGAATTCAATGGCGAAGGAACATTTCCGTTTTTTGATGTAGACAGGCTTGAAAACCAACAAGAGCGTTTTCAAAATGATCGTGACCTTTGGCTAGTTGCCGCAATTGGAATGTATGTATTGAATATTGTTGATGCCAATGTTGACGCACATTTAAAACAGTTTAATATTGACGATGACCTAAGTTTAGACTTTGAGCCTTATCTTGATTTTAATCAAGTAACCAATAGTCCTAATTACGGAATGGCATTAATTATAAAATTTTAAAAATGAGAATTGCACTTTTCGGATACGGAAAAATGGGTCAGATGATAGAGCAAATCGCTCTAAAACGTGGTCATGAAGTTGTTGCCAAAATTGACGAAAATTCTGAGAATATTGATTTCAGCAGTATGGATGTTGCTATTGATTTTAGTATGCCACAAGCAGCCTTCGGTAATATTTCCAAATGCCTGAACAATAACATTCCCGTAATTTCTGGAACAACAGGTTGGTTAGATAAGTATGATAAAGCAATTTCTTTATGTAAAGAAAAGAAAGGTGCTTTCATCTATGCCTCTAACTTTAGTTTAGGAGTAAACATTTTTTTCGAGCTAAATAATTACTTGGCAAAAATGATGCAAAATCTTCCTGAATATAAAGTAGAATTAGAAGAAATACATCACACACAAAAATTAGATGCCCCAAGCGGTACAGCAATAACCTTAGCAGAAGGTGTCATTGCTAATTCTAATTACGCCCAATGGAAATTAGATAGCGCATCTGACGAGAGCCTTAAAATCACATCTAAACGAATTGGTAAAGTACCAGGTACACACACCGTTGCTTATGACAGTATTGTAGATAGTATTAAAATAAAACATACTGCCCATAACAGAGAAGGTTTCGCTTTAGGAGCAGTTACAGCTGCTGAATGGATCATCGGAAAAACAGGTGTTTTTTCAATGCGAGATGTGTTAAACCTAGGTTAAAAACGTAACAAAAATCAATCTATAAGACTGATGGATTATCGATGTTAACCAATACATCTAAAAATTCATTCTATTTCAATAAAAAACAAAGACGATGAACGGCACTCAATGGATTATTTTTATTCTCATTGTACAAGTAATACATTTCTTAGGTACTTGGAAACTATACGTTAAAGCAGGCAGAAAAGCTTGGGAAGCAGCAATACCGGTTTACAATGCCATAGTTTTAATGCAAATAATCAACAGACCAAAATGGTGGGTGATTTTATTATTCATTCCTATAATCAACCTTTTGATGTTCCCGGTAATATGGGTAGAAACCATTAGAAGCTTCGGAAGAAACAGCAAGTTAGAAACATGGATCGTAGTATTGACACTTGGTTTTTATATTTACTACGTAAACTATGCTCTCGATGTAAAATATATTGAAGACAGATCATTGCACCCAACAACAGCTGCAGGTGAATGGGTTAGCTCCATTTTATTCGCAGTAGTTGCTGCGACTTTAGTGCACACCTATTTCATTCAACCTTATGTAATACCTACAGGTTCTCTAGAACGTACATTAAGAGTGGGGGATTTTCTTTTTGTAAGTAAGTTTCATTACGGCGCAAGAACACCTATGACAACGGTTGCCGCACCAATGGTTCATGATACATTACCTGTATTAGGAGTTCCTTCCTATTTAAAGAAACCACAACTACCCTATTTCAGACTACCGGGATTTACAAAGGTAGAGAGAAATGATATTGTCGTATTTAGTTGGCCCGCAGATACCGTTCGTGTATTTTTTAAAAAAGAAAAAGGCGTTGACAAACCAATAGACAAAAAATCTAACTACGTTAAACGTTGCGTTGGTGTACCTGGCGATTCTCTAGAAGTGCGTGATGGTTATGTTTTTATTAACGGTAAGCCTTTAGAATTACCTAAAAGTGCCAAACCACAGTTTGATTACAACATTTACAGCTCTAAGGGAGTATCTTCTAAAACACTTGACGATTTAGGTGTAACTGATTTCACTAGAAAGTATGTATCAGGACAGTTAAACCAAAATCAAGCAAATGCCCTCAACCCCTATTTAGTAGGTTATAAGCCAACGGATAATGGGCAACTGGAACTATATACAAAGGCATCAGGTATACCCTCAAATATTATATCCAAATACGGATTCGCATTAAAAGAAATTACCGATCGCCAACGTACGGTTCCTTTAACTGCAGATATGGTTGCATCTCTAAGAAACAATCCTAATATTGATTCTGTTGTACAACAAGTAGTAGAAAAAGGGAGAAGAGGCATTAATTTATTTCCTCAAAGTCCGGATTATCCTTGGAATTACAGCCAATTAGGACCCATCTACATCCCTAAAAAAGGAGCAACGGTAGATTTAAATTTAAAAGTACTTCCCCTATATAAGAAGATTATAAAAGAATACGAGAAGAACGAGATTTCGGTATCTGGAAATCAAATTAGCATTAACGGCAACCCAGTAACAAGCTACACTTTTAAACAAGATTACTTTTGGATGATGGGTGATAATAGAGACCACTCAGAAGACAGTAGATCCTGGGGCTATGTACCTGAAAATCATATTGTTGGAACACCAATCTTCATCTGGATGAGTTTTGATAATTTCACTGAAGGTATTAGTAACTGGAGACCACGATGGGATCGTATATTCACAACTGTAAATGGGGACGGAGAACCACAATCTTATTTCAAATATTTCTTAATATTACTAGTAGCTTATTTCGTAGGAAATTGGTTCTGGAAACGTAAAAAGGATAAAAAGTGAAATTAATTCATCCCTCATATTTCCCTAACATTCTAACATTTAGTTATATCATGCACCACCCAATTTGTTGGGAGGTGAATGATAATTACCAAAAACAGACATTCAGGAATAGAACCTATATTTCTAATGATCGAGGCAAGCACATACTTAGTATTCCTATTATTCATGTAGGCAGATCAAATGGTAGACAAAAGTATAAGGATGTTAAAATTGATAATTCCTATCCTTGGCAGAGACAACATTGGCGCACGTTAGAGACCGCCTATAGAACATCACCATTCTTTGAGTTCTATGAAGATGATATTAAACCGTTATACGATAGACCATACGAAAGCCTACTTGAGTATAATTTAAAAACGATTGAAACAATATTCGAATGTCTTCAATTAGAAATGCCGACGGCTAAAACAACTACTTTTGAAATCAAACCTGAAGATAAGGAAGATTATAGATTTTTGATAAGCGCAAAATTCAAGCCTCAACTAAATATCGAAGTCTACACACAAGTATTTGGTGACCGACATGGTTTTACGCCCAACCTAAGCATTCTAGATCTTTTATTTAACCTAGGTCCAAATAGTATAGAATATCTAAAACAAGAGTTTATAGCTACCTCAAATGATTAGGTTCGTAGCGCACTATGGAATACATTTTATTGTACCCATTGTAATTGCTATCTATTTATATAGGGAAAATATGCTTTGGTCTGCAGTAATACTTTTATCTGCAATTGTAATTGATATAGATCACTTGCTAGCAACTCCATTATTTGACCCAAACCGGTGCAGTATCAATTTTCATCCGCTTCATAGTTATTGGGCAATTGGTCTCTATACCGTAATGTTCATATTTAAGAAAACCCGAATTTTTGGCTTAGCATTGCTATTGCATATATTGGCAGATATAGTAGACTGCCTTTTTATTCTTCGGACACCTTAAAAATTGCCATAATAGGTTCGTGATCGGATATATCTATTTTGTAATTCTTATGAGATAAGAATGTAAAACTAGGATCTCCCAAAATCATATCAATTCTAAAAGGGAACTTCCAAAATTTGATAGTCTCACCATATCCGTGTCCAGATTCTAAAAAACTATCTTTTAAATCACCCTTAATATTAAAATACACTTTAGAAAATTGGGTATTATTAAAATCACCACCTACAATAACAGGATAAGGACTGGTTTTGATATGCTCTCTCACAATATCAGATTGTCGTTCTTGTTTGTCAAAAGAATCCCTTAGTCTAACAAGCAGCTTATCTGACCGTTCTTTTTTAAAATAATTTGGTCTTATACTTAAAGATTCTAGATGCAGATTATAGAAACGAATGGTGTCTTTCTTAAATACGATATCCGCATAAACGCCACCATTAAAAGTGTTTGGAAAATCAAGCTCTCCATTATTAATAATCTTAAACTTTGAAAATATCGCTAAATTTTTACTTGACTCCCCATCTTTTATCTGAAACTTATTGGCTTTATAAGGATAGTTTTTCAACATATGGTCCTTAAGATAATGCGGTTCGAATTCTTGAAAATAAATAATATCAGGATTCTCACCTTCAATAAATTCTACAACTTCTGGACTAGTGATATTCTCCCAATCTCCATGATATTTACTATGAAAACCCAATGCGTTATAAGTTAACATAGAAATGGTATCAGAATCAGCAATAGTTTTTGACTTACCATTAAAAGCAATAAAAGAACCAAGTGTAAAGTATCCAAAAACTAAAATGGAAAGAGATAGCATCATATAAATTTTCTTGCCAAATAACCAGTATAGAAAAAACAACATGTTTATTAAAACCAATACAGGCACTGTTAAACTAATAAATGCTAAACTAGCTATAGATGTATACGGTACAATGCAAGCTAAAACCAAACATATTGCTGCAATCACATTTAAAAACAACATGAACTTTTTAAAAAAAGACATTCTCTTCATGTTTAATTTTCTTTACCCGCTTTAAATAAAAAGTCCTTCTCAGCCTTTGACAAACTTTCATAGCCAGACTTGCTTATTTTATCTAGTATAGCATCAATCTTTTTCTGATGTGTTTTCTTGTCGTAATCTACGGCAGACTTGCTGTTACTACGGGTAGTGCTTTTATTCTTATATACTGTTTTTAATGGCGCTTTCTTCTCTGAACCTTTAAAAATGTTGACAATACTATCCATAAACTTTGAGAATCCAGACCCTATGTCGTTTCCTTTTGTTAACTGACTTGCATATAGGTAACCTAAAAAAGCGCCTCCCAAATGCGCTAAATGACCTCCTGAATTACTAATTGGTAGTTGAATCAAATCACTCAAAACCAACACGGCACCAACCATCCATAGCTTTACATTAAAGAATATAACCCGAACTTCTTGGTTAGGTAAATAGGTGCAAATAAATATCAAAACAGCACTAGCACCTGCAGAAGCCCCTATTAAAGTTGCATTAACATCAAAGAAAGCAGGAAATATATTATAACCTAAAACAAAGAAGAGTCCGCCTAAAATAACTCCTATCAAATACACATTTAAAAATCGCCTGGCGTCAAAAAGATTTAAAAAGATACGACCTACGAAATAAATCATCAACATGTTCCAAAATAGGTGACCTATCCCTCCATGAAAAAATGAATAAGTTACAATAGACCATGGTTGAAAAGCGATATCGACAATATCATTAGGCAATTCGAACCATTGCACAATAGTGTTGATTGACAAGCCTAATAAAAAGGGGGTTAAAGCATTTACAATAAAAACTAAAACGTTGACAGCAATGAGTTTTTCTGCAATGTTTAATCTACTAAATTGATATTTTAAATCTGGTTGAGCCATAGTTTAGTTCCACCTATTATTATTAAACTGATTTTTTTTCCAGTACCACATCATTAAGAATCCAAATAAAGCACCTCCTACGTGCGCAAAGTGCGCAATACCCTGTCCAAACAAACTATACCCAGTTACACCTGAAAATAAATCTAAACCTATTAAAACAGGTATAAAGAATTTTGCCTTGATAGGAACCGGAAGAAAAATAAGAAACAATTCGCTATTCGGGTAAGACATCCCAAACGCAACCAATATACCGTAAATAGCACCTGAAGCACCAACCACCGGAGTATTAAATGCTCCTAAGAAATTGTCAATAGTAGCTTTACCTGCTATCCCATACCAATCTGTACTATACTGTCCGCTATTGATAATCTCTAGAATACTACTCTCAGATATACCTGCATCCATCAAAGCAGTCATACCGGCATTGTAATAGTAATAATTCACACCTATATGAATTAAAGCAGCACCTAAACCAGCAGAAATGTAGAAAAACAAAAACTTATTTCTACCCCACATACGCTCTAAAGGCGTACCAAATGCCCACAAAGCATACATATTAAAAAGAATATGCATAAAACCACCATGCATAAACATATGGGTGATGATTTGCCATAACTGAAAATGATCATTCTTTGGAAAGTACAATGAAAACCACTCGTACATCTGTTCGCCATACAATTGTGTAGCAACAAAAAACAGAACATTAATAATCAGTAAGTGTTTTATTGTTTCTGTTATTCTTCCCATTTATATAAATTTTCGTTCAATATCATTCTCTGTAACTGTAATGTATACCTTTTTGTTAAACGGACTCAAAGTTGTTTCCTTACATGCAAATAAATCGTTCACCAATTTAACTTGAGAAAACTCATCTAAGGTTTCGCCTGTTTTCACCGAAAGTGTTTTAGCTAATGTTTTTGCCAACATATCACTTTGAGAAAAACTATCACCAGGTACTTCTTGTTGAAAATCAGAAATTAGTTGTTCCATTATCATTTGCACTTCGCTTTCTACAACTAGTACAGGAACTCCAGAAATCTCTACTCCGTCTTCAGTAATCTCCCCGAATACAAAACCTACGGTACAAAGATTATCTTTGATTTCTTTTAAAATATTAATTTCACTCGTAGAAAAAGATAAGGTCAATGGAAAAAGTAACTGCTGACTTATAGCTTCTTTTATGGTAATATTTTTTAAAAAATTCTCATACAATACACGTTGGTGTGCTCTACTTTGATTAATAACCACCATGCCAGACTTTATCGTCGTTATAATATACTTTTTGCGCATTTGAAAAGTAGTAGTAGAATGATCAACAACCTCTTTTTCACCATCGAAAATACTACTGTTCACAACCTCTGACTCAAACTCTAAATGGCTAACACCGCTATCTACCGTTGTTTCTAAACCTTCATACAACTTCTCCCATCCATCTACTTTTGACTTTGAATAACTACCCCCACCAGAGTTACTTTTTGAAGGTTTTACAGTCTCAAAAGGATTAAATGAAGAATCTACCACCACTTGCGGTATACCTACCTGTTTGTTTTTGTAGGAATAAGGAGTATCTAAATTTTGGTCTTGCTCAAAATCAAGCGCAGGCACCACATTAAATTGACCTAAACTATGCTTTACCGTTGATTTAAGCATGGCATACAAGGTGTGCTCATCATCAAATTTTACTTCTGTTTTGGTAGGATGTATATTAATATCTATAGTACCTGGATCAACCTCTAAGTTCAAAAAATAACCAGGGTGCGTACCCGGACGGATTACTCCCTCAAAAGCACCTAATATAGCATGATGTAAATACGGACTCTTTATAAATCTATTGTTAGCAAAGAAAAATTGCTCTCCCCTACTTTTTTTAGCAAATTCGGGCTTTTGGATGTATCCTGATATTTTTACTACCTGAGTTTCTTCCTCTACAGGCACAAGTTTTTCATCTGTTTTTCTTCCAAAAATATGTACAATACGTTTTCTAAAATCATTACCTGGTAATTGAAAAACATCGCTACCGTTATTATAAAAATTAAAAGCAACCTGAGGATGCGCCAATGCAATTCTATGAAACTCGTCTGCTATATGTCGGTATTCTACCTGGTCAGATTTTAAAAAATTACGTCTTGCAGGGATATTGAAGAAAAGATTCTTTACCAGCATTGAGGTCCCTTTAGGGGCAACTACCACCTCTTGCGTAACTATTTTACTCCCTTCAATCTTAATTTTCGTACCAATTTCGTCATCTTCGGTCTTTGTAAGCATTTCTACATGTGCAATAGCCGCAATAGAAGCCAAAGCCTCTCCCCTAAAACCTTTGGTATTCAAATTAAATAGATCTTCTGCCTTTTGAATTTTAGAAGTGGCATGGCGCTCAAAACTTAAGCGTGCATCTGTACCGCTCATACCTTTACCATTATCAACCACTTGAATAAGTGTTTTACCACCATCTTTAATAATAAGTTGAATATCGGTAGCACCTGCATCAATGGCATTCTCCATTAACTCTTTTACCACAGAAGATGGACGTTGCACCACTTCACCAGCAGCAATTTGGTTTGCTACATGGTCAGGTAATAATCTAATAATATCTGCCATTATGAAGTAAAGAAAATTGTGAGGTCAAAATCAATGATATAAAGAAAAATAAAAACCAGTACTGCAATTATAATAGCCATTCTAATCTTTAAGTTGCGATCTCCCTTCCTTTTAGAATCTTCAATTGCACTATTGATTTTTCTTTTTAATCCTCGAGATGTATTTAATGTGCTACGAAATTGGTCGAATTTAGGTTCCATTTTATATGGGTTCCCTTTTCCTTTGCCATCATAATACCTAGGATTGTATTCAAATGACCTATTTTTTCGTAACCGCGTTATTTTGCTCAACATCCCCATAGCCTCAAAGTTACTTAAAATAGAAAAATGGGGCATGTTACCAATGCCAAAAATTGTTAACATCTTGTGACATTAACCTAGCAACCGTATACTTAATGGAAATTGAACTAGTGAAAAATTTTACTTATTACCTAAAACTGCCATTTTTATGGCTGCAATAGCGGCTTCAGTACCTTTGTTTCCATGCTTACCACCACTACGATCTATGGCTTGTTGCATGTTATTATCTGTAAGAACACAAAATATAACCGGCACATCAGTAATAACATTTAAGTCTTTTATGCCTTGAGCAGTAGCATCACAAACAAAATCGAAATGT
Organism: Maribacter sp. R86514; assembly: GCF_044597005.1. NCBI lineage: Bacteria > Pseudomonadati > Bacteroidota > Flavobacteriia > Flavobacteriales > Flavobacteriaceae > Maribacter > Maribacter sp. R86514. Next base: position 1,662,363 of record NZ_CP138999.1, read on the forward strand.
TTGGTTTCGCCTTGTATAACACTTCCAATGGCAATAACTGCATCGATATTAAGACTCTTGATCATTTTCTTTGAACCAAAAGTAAGTTCAAAACTACCAGGAACATCCCAACGGGTAATATCAGATTCTTGTGCTCCGCAATCTAACAAAGCTTCTACTGCACCTGAATATAAACCCTCTGTTATTTCTGAATTCCATTCTGAAACAACAATCCCAAACCGAAGTCCATTCGCGTTTGGGATTGTTGCCTTATCGTAAACCGATAAATTTTTATTTACTGTAGCCATTATTCACCACTTTTAGCCATACCTATAAATGCATCTATAGAATTGGCATTTTCTGATTTTGGAAACTCGTCCTTAATTTTTTGAAAGAAACCTAAGGCTTTATCCTTATCTCCCATCTCCAAAGCAGTTACGCCAGCTTTATACAAAAACTTAGGAGCAGTATAATCATTATCACTATGCTTTACAGCAGCCTCATAATACCCTAAAGCATCAGAAGGCTGGTCTAATTGCATAAAAGCATCACCTAGACCACCTTTTGCCAAGGCACCTAAAACATCATCATCAGAGCTAAAATCCTCTAAATAAGTAATAGCTTCTTGATAATTGTTCATATTTAAGTAGGACATACCCGCACCGTAGTTTGCAAGGTTAGCAGCTTTTGTACCACTATATTCTTCTATAATATCTAAAAAACCATATTTTCCTTCAGCACCTTCCAATGCCAATGTAAATAATGAATCTTTAGCTGTTGTTGCAACCAATGCTTGGTCAAAATATTGTTGTGGGTAGTACATTTCATTTGCAGCACTTGCCTCTTTCGGCTTTTCTACAAATTGGTCATAAGCCAAGTAGCCTAAAACACCAATAGCAATAACACCAATGACACCCAAAATGATATTCTGATTCTTAGAAACCCATTCTTCAGATCTAGAAGCGCCCTCATCTAACGAACTAAAAACTTCAGCTGTTGTGCTTTCCTGTTCGTCAAATTCTTGCTGTTCAACCTTTGTTTCAGGTTTATATCCTCTTTTCTTATATGTTGCCATCTCTAAATTTATTGATCGCGCAAAAATAATGGTTTTATTGAAATCGCAAAGTGTATTTATTCGTTATTTTTGGATATTTTAAGCTAGTTTACATTCTTCCAAATCTAAAATCTGATATTCTTAATGCTACTGAGACAATTATCATTGATCAATTACAAAAATTTTGAGTCCAAAGAATTGTCGTTCGATGCTAAAATAAATTGTTTTGTAGGTGATAACGGAATTGGAAAAACAAACATTCTTGACTCCATCTACCATTTATCATTTGGCAAAAGCTACTTCAACCCCGTTTCTTCTCAAAATATTCGTCACGGATCAGATTTCTTTGTAATCGACGGCACTTTTGAAAAAGAGGGAAGAGAAGAAAAAATTGTCTGCAGCCTAAAGAAGAACAATAAGAAAATTATAAAACGAAACGGCAAAGCCTATGACCGTTTTGCAGACCACATTGGTCTTTTGCCTTTGGTTATTATCTCTCCGGCAGATAGAGACCTTATCATAGAAGGCAGCGATACACGTAGAAAGTTCATTGACGGTGTTATCTCTCAATCAGACAAAAGTTATTTACAAAACCTCATCAATTACAACAAGGTAGTTTCTCAAAGAAATGCCTTGCTTAAATACTTTGCGGCCAATAGAACTTTTAATAAAGATACTTTGGCGGTATACAATGAGCAGATGGAGACGTATGGTACTGAAATCTTTAAAAAAAGAACATCTTTTCTAGAAGCCTTTATTCCTATTTTTCAAGAACAATATAAATCTATCACAGGCAATACAGAAGATGTTTCCCTTTCCTATAATAGCAAATTGAAAGATTATGACTTGCTAACGCTTTTAAACAAAAATTTAGACAAAGACAGAGCCTTACAATATACTAGTGTAGGAGTACATAAAGATGACCTTAGTTTTGAAATCAGCAACTACCCTATTAAGAAATTTGGCAGCCAAGGTCAACAGAAGTCTTTTTTAATAGCTTTAAAATTTGCCCAGTTTCATTTTATGAAATCTCAAAGTGGCACTACCCCGATATTAATTTTAGATGATATTTTTGATAAGTTGGATGAGCACCGGGTCTCTCACATCATCACTTTGGTAAACAATGAAAATTTTGGGCAGATCTTTATAAGTGACACCCATGCCGACAGAACCGAAAGTGTTGTTAAAAAAATTCATCAATCGTATAAAATATTTAAATTGTAAGGATGAAAAAATTACTGATCATTTGTTCTTTGATTCTTATTTCTTGCAATTCAAAAATTGATAAGAATCAATTGCATTTATTAAACGGGTATTGGGAAATTAAAGAAGTTACTTTTAAAGACGGAGCTAAAAAAGAATACTCAATTAACAGTACTATTGACTATATAAAGTTAGATTCGTTAAAAGGGTTCAGAAAAAAAGTAGACCCTAAATTTAATGGTACTTTTGAAACTTCTAATGATGCCGAGCCTTTTACAATTAGAATTTCTAACGATTCTATATTTATGAGCTACAATAATAATGCTAACACTTGGGAAGAGGTATTGACAGAATTATCAGAAGAAAGCTTTAAGGTAAAGAACAACCAAGGCATTACCTATACATACTACAAATTTGAACCTATAAACATAACCCCATAATGGCAAGTAGAGGCAACGACAACACTTCAATGAAAGATGCACTTTCCGCATTTATTCAAAAGAATAAATTGGAAAAAGGAATAGATAAGGTTGACGCCAGAGAAGCATGGGCTAAGCTTATGGGTAACGGTGTTAATAATTACACTACAGAAATAGAATTAAAATTCGGTACGCTTTACGTAGCGTTAAGCTCTTCTGTATTACGCGATGAATTAAGTATGGGCAAATCAAAAATAGTTCGAATGCTAAACGAAGAAATTGGAAAAGAAGTCGTAAAAAAACTCGTGCTTAGATAGTTGTTGGCTGTTGGAAAATACTATATATAAAAAATGCCAGCTCAAAAGAGCTGGCATTTTTTATATCTAAACAATTTAACTTAGTAAATTTCTCTACCAGAAAAATGGAATGAACCTTCAATAGCTGCATTCTCATCGCTATCAGAACCGTGTACTGCATTCTCACCAATACTAGTAGCGAACATTTTACGAATAGTACCTTCTGCTGCGTCTGCAGGGTTGGTAGCACCGATCAATGCTCTAAAATCTTCAACAGCATTTTCTTTTTCCAAGATTGCCGCTACAATTGTACCACTAGTCATGAATTCAACTAACTCACCAAAGAAAGGACGCTCTCTATGTACACCATAAAATTCTTGTGCATCTCTTAAGCTCAATTGTGTATATTTCATCGCTACGATTTTAAAACCAGCAGCAGTAATTTTTTCTAAAATAGCCCCAATATGTCCATTTTTAACGGCATCTGGTTTAATCATTGTAAACGTTCTATTCGTACTCATATCTTAATTTTTGCGCAAAAATACATTTTTCCACATATCTCACAACTATTCGTAGACTTGTTCTAATTTCTCCAGTACTATTCCGTTATCACCAACTATCTTAAAATCAACCTTTTTAGCATCAAAATCAAATTCTAAGATTCCAAAACTTTCTGTAAAAACAACATCTCCTACTCTATATTTGTTAGGCTCACCGGTAAAACCTCTATAAGCATGTGTGAGTCCGCTACTGGTAAAATCTATAACCGGATAACTCACACCATCAATGTTGGTTTTAGAAAATTCAGAAATATGTCTGTCTCCAGATAACACAATTACACCGTCTGCATTAGAATCTGCTATCATCTTTGCCAGTTTATCTACTTCATGAGGAAAATTACCCCAAGCTTCAAAGCCATGTTCATTAGATAAATACTGCACACTGCTTACAATAATATTAAAATCAGATTTTGATGTATTCAATTCCTTCTCCAACCAATTCCATTGTACTTCTCCCAACATAGTTCCTTCTCCATACTCATTGGGTTTCAATCTTTTTTCGGTTTCGGTATCAGGAGTCAATTTTGTTCTAAAATATCGGGTATCAAGTATAATGATATTGATTGAATGACCATCAACTTCATATTTCTTAGCATTATAAACCCCTTTACGTTCTCTTAGCGGACTATCATCTGGCACATTCATGAAATTTAAAAACTCTTGCTGACTAGCTTCTTTGGCTTTAAATTCTACTCCGCCATCATTTAGACCATAATCATGATCGTCCCAAGTACCTAATACATCAGTACTTTCTAGTAGTTTTTTATAATCGGATTGTTCTTTTTGCACATTGTACATAGCTCTTAAGGCAACCATATCATCCGTATCCGCATAAATATTATCGCCTCCCCATACCCAAACATCCGGTTCTGTATTTAAAACATCATCCCATAAGAGATTTGGTAAATCAACTCTATTACAGGAACCAAACGCCAGTACAAAATCGGCATTCACAGCATTATCTTCTACTGTTTTTTTGTTGGATGAACACGATGCCAATACGAGGGTGCTCATTAAAAAGTATATTATTTTCATATGAGATAGTTAAGTCTGGGTAAAATTAAGGCTTTCGGTTTAAAGCCTATATTATTAAATTGTATCTTTGCCGCCATGAATTTAGAGCACCTGAACGAGCTGAAAAAGTTACTTTCTTCAACTAAGAAAATAGCAATTATCCCACATAAAAACCCCGACGGAGACGCCATTGGATCAACATTGGCACTTTGGCATTATTTAGTCAATACAGGTCATACCGCCAGCATTGTAGCGCCCAATGATTATCCAAAGTTTTTAAAATGGATGCCAGGTTCAGATAAAATTTTGAATTTCGAAAAAGAAAATTCACAGTCTAAAGCATGCATCAATAATGCTGATATCATATTTACATTAGACTTCAACCATTTGGGTCGCGTAGGTCAAATGAGTGATATTCTAGAATCCGCAAAAGCAACTTTTGTAATGGTTGATCACCATCAAGAGCCATCAGATTACGCTAAAATCATGTATTCAGATGTAAAAATGAGTTCTACCTGCGAAATGGTCTATGTACTCATTAATCAACTGGGCAAAGAAAACAGCATTACTCCTGAAATGGCCAATTGTATCTATACAGGAATCATGACAGATACTGGATCTTTTAAATTTGCAGCTACCACAAGTAATACCCACAGAGTCATTGCCGACCTTATGGACAAAGGTGCTGAAGGCACCGAAATACACCACCGTATATATGACACCAATTCTCCAAGCAGATTACATTTGCTAGGCTGCGCTTTGAAGAACATGGTGATATTAGAAGAGTTTTCAACAGCATACATTACGTTGAGCCAAGATGAACTGGACACCTTCAATTACCAAAAAGGAGACACGGAAGGTTTTGTAAACTACGGTTTAACATTAGACGGTATTAAATTTGCCGTCATATTTATAGAAAACAGAGAAGAAGGTATTTATAAAATATCATTTAGGTCTGTTGGTGAATTTTCTGTAAATGATTTTGCAAGACAACATTTTAGTGGTGGCGGACATACAAATGCAGCGGGTGGAAAAAGTGACGATAATTTAGAAGAGACAATTACCAAATTTACATCGTTACTACCATTATATAAAGATCAATTACAATCATGAGATTAGTTTCATTTTTATTTTTATCCATATTGATATTAGGTTGCGACGGACCAGAACCAAGAAGACCTATTCAGACAAAAAGCGGCAGTTTTTTTAAGGCGTCTATTGAAAGAAGCAGAAAATTATTGGAAGCCGAAGAAAGTAAAATTCAAGAAATTATAGCATTAGATTCTTTGAAGCACTATTCTCATAGCAGCTCTGGATCATGGTACCACTACCTAACCGTTAATGAAGAAAGTGATTACACGCCTAAAACCGACGATCTAGTTGCATTCAACTATGACATATTAACTTTGGACAATGACACTATATATTCTCAAGAAGAAATTGGTGTTGTTACCTATAAAGTTGATAAGCAAGAGTTATTCTTAGGACTTAGAGATGCTATTAAAATGCTAAAAGAAAATGAGCGAGCCACCTTTCTCTTTCCTTCATCCATAGCATTTGGCTACCATGGCGATGAAAATAAAATAGGCAGTAATGTTCCCATAAAATCTACGATTACCATTTTAAAAATAGAAAAACAAGAAGACAACACAGTAAATTAAAATGACCATTATGATTAAAAAAATGTACTTGATTGCAGTAATAGGCTTAGTTTTAGCTAGCTGCAAAACCAGTAAAAGAGCAGATTTAGGAGACGGTTTATTTGCAGACATCAAAACTTCTAAAGGCGATATCATTGTTCGTTTAGAGCAAGAGAAAACTCCTGTTACCGTGGCTAACTTTGTCTCTTTAGCAGAAGGAACAAATACTTTCGTTAGCGAAGAATACAAAGGCAAAAAATACTATGACGGATTAACGTTTCACAGGATTATGAAAGATTTCATGATACAAGGTGGTGATCCTTTAGGTCAAGGAACAGGCAACCCTGGTTATAAATTCATGGATGAATTCAATGACTCTTTGGTTCATGATAAAAAAGGTATTCTTTCAATGGCCAATTCAGGACCAACAACTAACGGCAGTCAGTTTTTCATCACACATAAGGAAACTCCTTGGCTAAACAACAAACACACCGTATTTGGTGAAGTTGTAGAAGGTATGGATGTAGTTGATTCTATTGCAAATGTTGCTGTAGGTGCAGGTAACAAACCTGTAGAACCAGTTATTATGAATACTGTTGAGATTATTAGAAATGGTAAAGAGGCTCGTAAATTTGATGCCGTGCAAATCATGACAGACTATTTTGATGGTGAAGAAGATAGACTTGCTGCTATTGAAAAAGAGAAAGCTAAAAAATTAGCTGCAGTTCAAAAAATAAAAACTGAGTTTGCTTCTTCTATCGAAGCTCAAAAAGCAAAGGCAAAAACATTGGATTCCGGTCTTAAGGTATTAACCTTAGAAAGTGGTTCTGGTGAAAAGCCAAAAGTAGGTCAGAAAGTCAACGTAATGTATGCTGGTTATTTAATGGACGGCACTTTATTTGATAGCAACTACGAAGAAATTGCCCAGAAATATGGTATGTTCGATATTAAGAGACAACAAGGTGGTGGCTATATGCCAATACCTATGGACTATTCTCCCGAATCTCGTTTAATCGCAGGATTTAGAGAAGGGCTTTTAACAATGAAAGTTGGTGATAAAGTTCGTTTATTCATCCCTTCTCATTTAGGTTATGGACCACAAGGTGGCGGTCCAATTCCACCAGATGCAGATTTAATATTTGATTTAGAAATTACGGGCTTAGCCCAATAATTATAAAAAGTAAAAAAGCCCTTTAGTTTTCACTAAAGGGCTTTTTTTATACCTGAAATTTTAATTAGTATGCTTCAGAATTTCTAAAAGCAAACTCCAGAACTTCTGAACAGATGAAATACTAACCCGTTCATCTGGCGAATGGGCTCCAAGAATGGTCGGTCCAAAACTTACCATATCTACATCAGGATAATTCTGTCCTAAAATACCACATTCCAAACCTGCATGGCAAGCAACTACCCTAGGCTCTTCTTTGAACAAATTAACATAGGTGTCTTTCGCTACAGTTAATATTTCTGAATTAGGATTAGGATTCCAACCTGGGTAAGCTCCACTAAACTCTACCTTAAAACCACTGATCTCAAAAGCGGAACGCAGAGAATTAGCCAAATCTAACTTTGCGCTATCAACAGACGAGCGCGTTAAACACCCAATAGATATTTCTCCTTTTTCAACCTTTACAATAGCAATATTGTTAGAAGTCTCCACCAAATCATCAATTGCAGCACTCATAGCATATACGCCGTTGTGTGCAGCATAGACAGCTTTAACCAGTTTTTCTTGAGCACCAAGACCCATTACCTTTTTGGCAGGTTTTAAATCTTTAAATTCTATTTGTAAATCTGGCTCTTGCACACTTAACTCTGCCTTTATGGCTTTAGAAAGTTCATTTATCTTTTCAAAGAATTCTTCGGCATGCTTTCTTCCAACATTTAGTTTACAAACACTTTCCCTAGGTATTGCATTTCTAAGACTACCACCGTACAATGAACTAATACGAACATTATAATCAAGACCTAAAAAAAGTAATCTATTCATTATCTTATTGGCGTTACCCAAACCTTTATGAATATCCATACCACTATGGCCACCTTTTAAACCTTTTACAGTAATTTCTAAACCGGCATCACCGTGAGTTCCGTCCTTTTCATTGTACGTTCTAGTTGCCGTAACGTCAATACCACCTGCACAACCTATATCAATTTCATCATCTTCTTCCGTATCTAAATTCAAAAGAATTTCACCCTGTAAGACCCCTGCTTTCAATTCAAAAGCTCCAGTCATTCCAGTTTCCTCATCAATTGTAAACAAAGCTTCAAGAGCAGGATGCTGTATTTCCGTACTTTCCAAAAGCGCCATTATAGCAGCAACACCCATACCATTATCAGCTCCTAAGGTGGTGCCCTTTGCTTTCACCCAATCACCATCAACATACATTTCTATACCTTGAGTCTCAAAGTCAAAAACGGTATCTGCATTTTTTTGATGTACCATATCTAAATGACTCTGCAGCGTTATCATTTTTTTATCTTCCATACCTTTTGTGGCAGGCTTTCTTATAATAACATTACCTATTTCATCAGAGAAAGTTTCTAGACCAAGAGCATTGCCAAACTCCAACATAAAGCTAATGACCCTTTCCTCCTTTTTAGAAGGTCTGGGCACCGCATTCAATCTAGAAAAATTCTTCCAAACTGAGATTGGCTCTAATTTATTTATATCCATACTATTATTTTCATGGTTAGTGCCTGCAAAAATACTGATAGAAAAAGGATTTCGCTATTTTTGAGATAATGAAGATATCTTTAAAGAATGCCATTGTAATTTCATTGATTCCCCAAATTATAGTTGTAAAATGGCTAGGTACGCGGTCAGACTTAGTTGAAAAATACTATAGTAACGGATTATATCCTATAATTTCTAAATTCTTTAGACTACTATTGGGATGGATACCCTTTTCAGTAGGTGATATCATTTACTTCGTGTTAATAGTACTTGCACTCCTTTACCTAATTAAAAACAGAAAATACATTTGGCGAAATAAACTGAAATTTACAGAGAATGTAGCCATGGTACTGTCCGTAGCTTATTTCACATTTCATGTGATGTGGGGTTTAAATTATTATAGGGAACCGCTAGCTAAAAAACTGGAATTAACACCTAATAAAGATTATCAAGACTTACTTGAATTCACAGAACGGTTAATTCAAAAAACGAACGAAACACAGGTAACTATCACAAATGACTCAAGTTTAGCAGTCAAAATTCCGTATTCTCAAAAGGAGATTTTCAATAAAACAATTCAAGGTTACGACCATTTAAAAACGATACATCCATTTTTAGCTTACGATACACCAAGCATTAAAAAATCATTATTCAGTACCGGCCTAACATATATGGGCTACGCCGGATATTTAAATCCGTTTACCAACGAAGCTCAAGTAAACGATTTACTGCCCAACTTTAGATTTCCCTTTGTTGCCGGTCATGAAGTTGGTCATCAGTTGGGATATTCCGCAGAAAACGAAACAAACTTTATAGGTTATTTGGTTACTTCTAATAACGAAGATGACTATTTTAAATATGCAGCTTATGCCTATGGCTTAGGCTATTGTCTAAATGATATTAGACGATCGGACAAAAAAGATTTCGACAGATTAATGCTTCAGCTAAACGCTGGTGTTAAAAGCAACTTTCAAGAAATGGCTATTTTTTGGAACTCTTATGAAAACCCTATGGAACCCGTATTTAAATCTGTTTTTGATACGTTCCTAAAAGCTAATAATCAAAAAGAAGGAATTAAAAGTTATAGCGCCGTTGTACTCTTTTTAGTAGCCTATCACAAAGATCATCAACTTTAAAATAGGTTTAGAACTTCGCGATCCTAAAGCGATATATTAGTCTTTCCTTTAATATTTTAAGAAAATAATGGCTATTCTCAATTACTGCCAATTCAATTGTTAAAGAAAAGTGAAACAGACCGAATTTACTATAGAATCCGAGTATTTTTAAAACACTAATTCAAACCAAACATAATGAAAAAACTATTTTTTGCGCTATGCCTACTCGGGTATGGCTCATTATTAAATGCACAAGATTATTTCCCAGAAAACGCTGGGGTAAAAGTCAACAATAACAACTACACGGCTTTTACGAATGCAAAAATCTTCGTAACCCCAACACAAGTAATTGAAAAGGGAACATTATTAATTCAACACGGTAAAGTAGTTAGCGCTTCAAGTACCGTTAGCATTCCAAAAAATGCTGTTGTTATCGATTTAGATGGAAAATCTATTTACCCTTCCTTCATTGATGTGTACTCTAAATTTGGCGTAGAGCAAGCAAAGAAGAAACCGGGCGGAGGCAGATCTACCCAATACGAACCTTCTAGAGAGGGCTATTACTGGAACGACCATATCATGCCAGAAAACAAAGCAATTGAAAAATTCACTTATGATGACAAGGAAGCCAAAATACTTCGTGAAGCTGGTTTTGGTGTCGTTAACTCTCACATTCAAGATGGTATTGCCAGAGGTACCGGTGTGCTTATTGCTCTAAATGGAAACGGAACTAATGCAAACAGAATTCTAGAGGACCGTTCTGCACAGTATTTTTCTTTAAGCAGGAGTATTGCCAAAGGGCAATCTTACCCTGGTTCATTAATGGGAACATTGGCGCTGTTGAGACAAATGTATAGTGATGCCAACTGGTATGCTAAAGGCAATGCGTCTACTACTGACCTTTCTTTGGAAGCACTTAATGAGAATAAAAGTTTGGTTCAAATTTTTGAAGCAAAAGATAAATCCCATGATTTACGTGCCGATAAGATAGGAGATGCCAATGGTATACAATACACCATTTTAGGTGGCGGTAATGAATTTGAGCGTATTGAAGAAATAAAAGCTACCAATGCAAAATTCATTTTACCACTTAACTTTCCAGACGCTTACGATGTTTCTAATCCGTATGCCGTAGGGTATGTTTCTTTACAAGATATGCGCTATTGGAACCAAGCTCCTTCTAACCCAAAGGTATTGGCAGAAAACGGAATTCAGTTTTCACTGACTACCCATGATTTAAAATCACCGGCTAAATTTAAAGCGAAGTTGATGAAAGCCATTGAATACGGACTTTCCTCTACCAAAGCGCTAGAAGCTTTAACCACTGTACCTGCGCAAATATTAGGAAAATCAAATGAAATAGGTTCTTTAAAAACAGGTGCTCTTGCCAACTTCTTAATAACTTCAGGTGATGTTTTTGATAAATCTACTACACTATATGAAAACTGGGTTCAAGGCACAAAAAGTGTTGTTAATTCAATGGATTCAAAAGACATTCGTGGAGATTACAACTTAACCATTCAAGGAAAATCTTATGATGTTTCTATAACAGGAGAAATCTCTAAACCTAAAATTGAGGTAAAACAAGACACTTCAAAATTGTCTTCTAAAATAGCATATAAAGACAATTGGGTAACTATGTCATTTGCTACAGATAAAGGTGAAAAAACATATAGAATGATAGGTGCAGTTACTAAAGCATCGGACAATCTAACTGGTCGCTTGGTATTACCTGATGGTACAGAGTCGCAATTCACGGCAACCAAATCCAAATCTTTCACAGAAAAAGAAGCTGAGAAAATAGACAAGGACAAAACAATAAAAGTAATGCCGGTTACCTTCCCTAATGTAGGGTATGGATTCGCATCAAAACCAAAAGCACAAAACACATTGTTCAAAAATGCTACGGTATGGACAAGCGAAGATGCTGGAATTTTAGAAAATACCGATGTTCTTGTTAAAAACGGAAAAATTGTCAAAATAGGAAAAGATTTAAACGCTGGTGGCGCAACAGTTATTGATGCTACAGGCAAACATTTAACTGCTGGTATCATTGACGAACATAGTCATATTGCAGCTTTAGCCGTAAACGAAGCTGGTCAAAACAGTTCTGCCGAAGTTAAAATGGAAGATGTGGTAGACCCAGAACATATGGGTATTTATCGCTCTCTTGCAGGTGGTGTTACATCACTACAATTACTACATGGTTCTGCAAACCCAATTGGTGGTAGATCTGCCATATTGAAATTAAAATGGGGCGAAGAAGCAGACGGATTAATATATGACAACTCACCTAAGTTCATCAAATTCGCACTTGGTGAAAATGTAAAACAAAGTAACTGGGGCAGCTTCTCTCGTTTCCCACAGACACGTATGGGTGTTGAACAGTTATACATGAACTATTTTCAAAGGGCAAAAGAGTATGACACCAAAAAGAAAAACGGTGAGCCTTACCGTTATGATGAGGAAATGGAAGTATTGGCTGAAATCATAAACGGAGAACGATTTATTTCTTGTCACTCTTATGTACAAAGCGAGATCAATATGATGATGAAAGTTGCTGAACACTTTGGCTTCAGAATTAATACCTTCACTCATATCTTAGAAGGGTACAAAGTAGCCGATAAAATGGCGGAACATGGTGTTGGTGCCGGTACTTTTAGCGACTGGTGGGCATACAAATTCGAAGTAAACGACGCTATACCTTACAATGCTGCTATCATGCAACAGCAAGGTGTTGTTACGGCAATTAATAGTGATGACCGCGAAATGATCAGAAGATTAAATCAAGAAGCTGCAAAAACAATTAAGTATGGTGGCATGACAGAATTAGAAGCTTGGAAAATGGTTACTATCAATCCTGCTAAGCTTTTACATCTAGATAATCGTGTAGGAAGTATTAAAGAAGGTAAAGATGCAGATTTAGTGTTATGGTCTGGTAGTCCACTATCTATTTATACGAAAGCAGAAAAAACAATGATCGAAGGTGTTACTTATTTTGATTTAGAAACGGACAAGAAAAACCGTGAGAAAATCAAAAAAGAAAGAAATGAGTTGGTCACCATGATGCTTAAAGAGAAAAGTAGTGGTAAAAAAACTCAAGGTCCTAAACAGAGTGTAAAAAGAGATTTCACTTGTGAAAGCCTTTAAATCATCAAACTGCATTTCTTAAAATATAAAACAATACAAATGAAAAAATTTATAACCTTAATCATAGCCTTAGCATTGGTCCTACCAGCTTTGGCACAACAAACACCCGGTTCTAAACAAACCGAAGCTATTACTATTGAAGGTGCAACCGCGCATTTAGGTAATGGGGAAGTTATTAAAAGCTCACTTATCATGTTTGAAGATGGTAAAATTACTTTCGTAGGCGACTCTAAAATGAGAATTGCCAGAAAAGGCAAAGTAATAGATGCTACGGGCAAACATGTTTACCCAGGCTTCATTGCCCCTGCAAAAACTTTAGGTCTTGTTGAAATCGATGCCGTAAGAGCATCTAAGGATGAAGATGAGATAGGAGATTTCATACCACATGTAAGAAGTTTAATCGCGTATAATGCAGAATCTAAAGTGGTAGAAAGCATGCGCCCTAATGGAGTTTTGATCGGACAAATTGCACCGTCTGGTGGTAGAATCTCAGGTACATCAAGTATTGTTCAGTTTGATGCTTGGAACTGGGAAGATGCCGCTATTAAAGTAGATGATGGGATTCATTTAAACTGGCCTGCAACTTTTAAGCAAGGTCGTTGGTGGGCTGGCGAAGACCCAGGGTATCACCCCAACAAAGATTATGCTGCACAAACAGAAGCAGTAGTTACATTTTTGAAGACTTCCGCTGCCTATGGTAAATCTACCCCTAAAGAAGTAAACCCAGCTTACGCAGCAATGCAAGGAGTATTTGATGGCAGCCAAAAATTATATGTGCATGCCGATGATGAAAAGCAAATTATAGATGCAATCAACACTTTAAAGTCTAATGGCGCCAAAGAAGTCGTATTAATTGGAGGTTATCATGCCTATAAAATTCCTGAGTTTTTAAAGAGCAATAACATTCCTGTTTTGGTTCAGTACACACACAACCTACCTGTATTTGATGATGATGACTATGATTTACCTTATAAATTACCTAAGTTGTTAGTAGATGCGGGTTTATTAGTAGGAATTCAAAATTCAGATGCAGCGAACTTTCAAACTAGAAACCTACCTTTCTATGCAGGTCAAGCAGCACAGCAAGGTTTGGACAAAGAAATAGCCGTTCAATTATTAACAGGTAATACTGCCAAGATTTTAGGTATAGATGATCTTTATGGAACATTAGAGAATGGCAAAAGTGCCACACTTTTCATATCTGAAGGTGATGCTTTAGAAATGGCCGGAAATCAATTAACACATGTTTTTATTGATGGTAGAACAGTTTCATTAGAAACACACCAAACTGAGCTTTGGAAACGCTATATGGGCAAGTACGAAGGAGAATAGTGATTTTTATAAGTTGATATATCAAAAGAGGCTGTCTACAATTGTAGACAGCCTCTTTGTTATTTACAAAAATGTTGTAATTATTTCTTACCAAGCATATATCCTAGATATGCCATTGGCATATAAGCCACAATAATATCTAAAGCGGTAAACCACATTGGACCGCCCAACATAGCAATATTTGCAGTACCACCAATTAGAAAAAACAAGCCAATAATCAAAGCCATTACCATTTTTCTGGTTGCCGCAATTTTAGTTGCGACGATGGCACCTACTAAAGTTCCCAAAGCATGGGCAAGAAAAGGAAAAATAAAATGCTTGGGTTCAAATAAATGCATGGTGGCCTTTAGTCCTTCCATTGTTGTTATATCACCACCCTCAGGTGGTGGAATTATGGAACCACTAATCATAATAATTCCCATATTTACAATACTACCAACAACTACTCCGGCTATGATCGCCAAAATATTCTTTACTACTGGATTCATATAGAAAAAATTAATTGATTACTATCTGGTTCTTACAAATGGCACAACCTCCCCTACCTCATAATCCGTACTTCTTGGTTCTAGACAGACAAAACCGTCAGCTTTTGCTAAACTTGTTAAATCTCCCGATCCATTTTCGACTACGGGCGTTGCCCAAGATATACCTTCTTTTATTTCAGTACCCACCTGAATAAAACGGGTTAACGGCTGTGTTATTTTAATTGCCACACTTAGCTTAATATACGAATTTTCTAATGGTAGTCCCCAAGAGACCTGCAACCATGGTAAAAAATAGAGATGATAATTGGCAAATGTAGAAACCGGATTCCCTGGAAAAGAAAAAATAACCGTTTTCAATTTTGAGTGAATTCCAAACCAAAATGGCTTACCTGGTCTTTGCAATACTCTATGAAAAACTTTCTCCACACCCAATGATTCCATTACTTCCGGAATAAAATCAAATTTTCCTTTTGAAACTCCGCCACTTAACAAAAGTACATCGTTTTCAGTTAATGCTTTTTCCAATTCATTTTTAATAATTGCTTTATCATCTAACAAATGAAGGGAACTCGCTTCAATTTTAGAATTCATTAATGCTGCTTCAATTGTTAGCATATTAGATTTTCTAATTTGATGTGGTTTGGGAATATCCTCTACCTCTACCAATTCATTACCAGTAGCAATAGTGCAAATTTTAGGATTACCCATAACCTCAACCATAGCTTTCCCAACCGTAGCCATCACTCCGATTTCCGCTGGAGTAATTTTTTTTCCTTTCGATAATAGAAGCGCACCAGCCTTTTCATCACTACCTTGATAATGTATATTCTGACCTTTTTTGACCTTCTCTTTAATTGTAACCTTGTTATCTGCGATAGTGATGTGTTCATACATAACAACAGTATCACAATTTTCAGGCACTACAGCACCCGTCATCACTTCCAAACAATTACTTTTATCTTTTAAAATTTGTTGAACTTCACCAGCGGCAGCAACTCCTTCAACTGCAAAAGAATGACCATTATTCACAAAATCTGAGAACTGAATTGCAATGCCATCTTTGGTTGCCCGATCAAATGGAGGAAAATCCCTATCTGCATAAATATCTTCAGCCAATATTCTATTTAAACTATTTAAAAGTGAAACATTCTCCGTTCCCAAATCAAGAGGATCATCCAACACTTTCTGAAATGCTTCTTTAAATGTAATCATAGAATTAAAGGTAAAACTATTACAAACTATAGCCTTGAAGAATTGTAGCTAATTATTTTAAACTTCTAAAATAACCCGAGTCCATTTACCAACAAGACTCTAATACCCACTACAAACACCAACAAAGCAGTAACCCTTTTAATACCGTTTGCCGAAAGTTTTTTAAGACTGATGCGAATACCTAACTGTCCGCCAAGAAGAACGGCTACAACCAAACAAATAGTTTCTAGCCATGGTAATGACAATGAATTACTGGTTATCAACCCAAATAACCCAGATACAGAATTTACCAAAATGAAGAAACTTGCTAGAGCGGCTATTTTGATGGCTTTATTCCATCGTAAATGATTTAAAATCGGAGCAAGAAAAATTCCTCCACCAATCCCTACTAATCCAGACAAGAACCCAATTCCCGCTCCTAATACATAACTTAAATAATTAGGATAATCTTCAACCTCATTTTTAGATTGGTTTATATTAAAGGTCTGAACTGCCAAGAACAATGCTGATGATATAAGAGAACATCCCAAAATCATAAAAAACACACGCTCTTCTAAACGAAATGTAGCTCCTATATATGCCAACGGAATACTTGCCAAAACAAAGGGTAAAAAATCTTTCCACTTTGCATGATCATTTTTAAAATACAGAAACGTACTACCGGAAACAACTACTAAATTACAAACCAATGCAATTGATCTAATCTCAAAAAAACTAGTTAGAAATAGCGTTAACAAAGCCAAATAGCTAGAGCCACCACCAAAACCTACAGAAGAATAAAGTGTAGCAATGATAAAAAAACCAATGCATAGTATAATTAGTTGCTCAATTGGTATCAACATAATTTTTCATCTGGTTCATACCACCCGTAACGTTAACAAAGTCTTTACCCGGAAATAATTCTTGCAATTTTACTATTGCTTTTTTGCTACGAATACCGGACTGGCAAATTACATAAACCATTTTCTCTAAATTAACCTCAGCGACCCTATCAGTTAACGAACCCAATGGTATATGCTTGGCTTCTTTTAAATGTTGCCTCTGAAACTCTTTATCCGTTCGTACATCTATAAGTTCAATTGAGTTACTTGATAGCAATTTTTGAAGTTCACCGGACTCAATTGATTTTAGCGGAAGTTCACAATCAAACTCGTAGCTAGAAGCTAAGGTTTTAATCTCATTGTTACCAGCTTGCAATTGAAATTTCATTCGTTGCATACGCTGGCTAAGTGTATCAAACAGTAATAAAACACCAGATAACACCTCACCTATATCCGCAATAACCTTTACCACTTCTAAAGCTTGTAGATTACCAATAATTCCAGGCAAAATACCCAAAACGCCATTCTCATTACAGTTAGGCACTGCATCTGCCGACGGCATAGTTGGGAACAAGCAACGGTATGTTGGTCCGCCTTTGTAATTAAAAACACTTACTTGACCTTCAAAAGCGTGTAGTGCCCCATACACATATGGCTTGTCAGCTATTACACAGGCATCATTAATCAAATATCTAGTGGGAAAATTATCCGTAGCATCTACAACTATATCATAATCTTTAATAATATCAAGTGCGTTGGCGGTTGTTAAATAAGACTTGTAAATCTCAATATTGGTTGTAGAATTCTGAGCTGACAACTGTTTCTTTATCGCCTCAACTTTGGAAGTGCCTACCATAGTCTCAGTAAATAAAACTTGACGATGAAGATTAGACAACGAAACTACATCAGCATCAACAATACCCAAAGTACCAACACCCATAGCGTTCAAATAGGTTAAGACAGGAATTCCTAATCCGCCAGCACCTACTACAAGTACTTTTGCCTGATTTAATTTTTGTTGACCTTCAGTTCCAAATCCGTCTAAAGTTATTTGTCTTAGGTAACGTTCCTCGTTCATGGTGCTATTTTTAATAGCGCTTCTTCATACTCTGCTCTAGAATTAGCATTGAGCAATACCTCTTTCTCTTTTGGAAACACCAAGTTGACATCTGAATTTATCAGAAATTTTCTAGGGCAAGAACCATTACCCGCTTCTAGATAAGCAACGGACTTTTGTAAAGCTTCAGGTTCCCAAATAGCACAAAGTGGCTCTGGTAAAGGATCATCAACATCGGCAAAAGCACTTGCTATTTTATCTGAGTTTCTTGCTGCTATTAATTCTTGAAGTGCCTTTTTATCCATTAACGGTAAATCGCAAGCCAGAACTAACCAAGCAACTTCTGGATGAGCTTTATGTGCTGATAGCAATCCATTATATGGTCCACGAAATTCATCGTTATCCACTATAGTTTTAAATGAATCTGAAATTTCTTTCTCTTGATCTTTACGAATACTTAGAAAAGTTTGGTCACAGACTTCATTCAACAAATGGTATAAATGCTCACGTTGCGGAAGATTATGATACGTAATTAAACCTTTATCCTCTCCCATTCTAGTGCTTTTTCCACCTGAAAGTACTAAACCGTATATCTTATCTTTGGAAATCATTCTTCCCTCCTGTTTTTTGTTCTAACTGAATTGCACCGATAACGATGTCTTGTGAAAGAGCCTTACACATATCATAAATAGTTAAGGCAGCGATAGAAACACCGGTTAAGGCTTCCATTTCCACTCCTGTTTTTTCGTTACATTTAACGGTGCATGTAATTCGAAAAGAATCTAAGCCCGGTTCAATTTCAACATTAATTTTTGATAGATTTATTTGATGACATAAGGGTATTAATTCCGATGTTTTCTTTACACCTTGTATCCCAGCAATAACAGCTGTTTGTACAATACTTCCTTTTTTGCCCACAAAATCTTGATCAGATAATGATTTAAAAACTTCTGATGGAAACTTAATAGTTCCACTAGCAATTGCGGTACGTACTGAAGCTATTTTTTGAGAAACGTCTACCATAGTTGCATTCCCAGATTCATCTATATGTGATAATTTTTTTTGCATTATCCTCCTATTGAAGTCATTGAATTACTAAATACGTCTTTATATTTTTCTTGTGCCTCAAAACCTGTTTTAGCACGACTGCCTACAGCCTTTAAAATTTCTTTTTTGATATTTTCTTCCACATCATCAGCTCTCATAATATCTCTTAAATTAGCACTTGCTTTAGCATACAAACAAGTGATAACATCACCGGTCGCTGAAATTCTTAACCGATTACAACTACCACAAAAAGTTCTACTAAAAGAAGGAATAACCCCGAACGTGCCTTTATAACCAGGAATCTTATAATTAATTGAAGTCGATGTTTTTGGTGATTCTAATTTATAATAATCTGGATACTCACTTCTAATATGTTCAAGTATGGTTTTAAAATCCCATTTAATAGTTTGAAATTCTTTTGATCCACCATTAAAAGGCATTTCTTCTAAATACCGAACCGATACATTGTAGTGTTTTGTAAGCTCTAACATAGGTAGAATATCATCTGTATTTTGACCATCTAAAGCAATGAAATTAATACGGACATTAAATCCTTCGGTTATTAAGCGAATCATATTATTATACACCACATCATAATGATCTCGGCGTGTAATACGCTCAAAAGTCTCACGATTAATGGCATCCATACTCACATTAATATTCTTAATGCCCAGTTCTTTCAACTCATCAATATACGGACCAATTAAAGTCGCATTCGTAGTAACAGATATATCATTAAGTCCCTCTAACTTTGATAAGCTTCTTAGCAATACCATTAAATCTTTACGAACAAAAGGTTCGCCACCAGTAATACGTATTTTGTCTATACCTTGAGAAACCACAATCTCACTCAATTTCACCAACTCATCAATGGTAAACAATTTGTCATTTTTAGCAAAATTGATTCCTTCCTCTGGCATGCAATAATTACAACGAAGATTGCAACGGTCTGTAACCGCCAATCTCAAGTAATTAATTGCTCTATTATGGTTGTCTACTAACATATTTTAAATACAAGTTCAAAAATCAAATACAAACTCAAATTCAAATTCAAATTCAAATTCAAGTTAAAAAATCAAGTTCAAGTTCAAGTTCAAAAATAAAACACAAACTCAAGTTCCTCTATTCTCTTTACTCTATTCTCTATTTTCTCTCCTCTAACTTCTCTCTTTTCCAAAAATCACGGATGTGCCGAAACCCACACGGTCTTATTCTTAAATTTCTCTTTCTTCCAGATAGGTACAGTTTCTTTAAGAGTATCGATCAGATATCTACAGGCTTCAAAACACGCATCTCTATGTGCAGATGATGCACCTACAACCACAACGGGTTCTTCAACACCCTTTTCACCAACCGCATGTCTCATGACCACTTTATTCAATGACCATTTCTCTAGGGCGCTGTCAGCAATTTTCTCCATTTCTTTAAGCGCCATCGTTTTATAAGTTTCAAACTCCAAAGCAACTACTTCTTCGTTATTTGTAAACTCACGTACAGCACCTACAAAAACACAGATTCCCCCGCTATTGGCATCGCTTAATTCAGCATACACCTTAGCCGTATCAATTTCATCGACTATCTCAATTACTTTCTTCATTAGCCTCCGCTTACTGGTGGTATAATGGCAATTTCTTCATTGCCAATTAATGTTACATTATCATCGGCATATTCACTATTTACAGCTACAGCCAATGAATTTAATTTTGAAAATTCAGGATAAGAATCAATCAGTTGTTTTTTAAGTTCGGCAACATTTACAGGCTTAAATTCATCAGAAAAATTAATTTCAGAGCTACCTACGATATCTTTTGTTATGCCAAAAAAAAGTACATTCATATCCCATTAAAATTAGATAAATTCCAAGTTAGGTATAAAAAATAAGGTGCCATAAAAATGGCACCTATTTTAAAAAAATTATATGATTTTGAGAAACTCCTTACTCCACAATTACAGCATTCTCAGGTTTAGAATAAAAACCGTTTGGCTTAGCCTCTGTAGATAGCGTAGCATTTTCAAAGTTTACGGTTTTAGCCGGTCCTTTTACTTCACCTTGTTCAACTTTATGCCATGTAATCGATTTTGGCAATAAAACGGCATCAACCTTTACCCAATCATTATAACTGATCCAATTAATTTTCTTAGATGGCTCACCACTAAAATACGTCATCGTATAACCCAACCATCTCATTTCAAAGGTCTCTGCATCATAATGAATATAGTATTCATCTGTAGAAGAAGCCCCTATTCCACTATTATAAGAAATTTTATATCCCGGGTATGAAACCCCGTCATATACCAAAGCATCGACTTCTTCATATTTTATTCCGTCATCAGACAATACAAATGGCATTGCATAGAAGTAAAACATTAAATTATGATAGAACTTAGGCTTACCTTCATAGTCACCTGTGTTATCTAAAAGCCAAACTTCAGCACCATCAAAACCAATTGTGTATGCTGGGGTAGAAATTTTATCGAATCTTTTATGAAGATCAATAGTCTGTAATTCGTTGAACTTTTCGTTAGGCATTTCAAAATTTAACGTTTTGTATCCCTTCCAAGCATTTAGTCCGCCATGAGCTTCAAATACTTTATTCAATTCCGCAGGATATTTATCTAAATTCACTTGTGTTGCAATTTCTTCAGCAGCTTCTGTAATGGTTTCTTTTTTAGGAACTTCTTTACATGAAAATATTGCCAAGGCTAAAACTAAAAGGTAAAATTTATTCATAATGTTAATTGATTATTTATTGTTTTTTGAAATCCGTTAGTCGAGAAACTACAAGAGACTTACTAAATTGAACTATTTTTGTATTTCATGCAAGCAACAAAACACATAAGTAGCGCCCAAAACCCACTGATAAAGAAGGTTTTACTATTAAAAGAGAAATCTAGGGAGCGCAAAAAAACAGGACTTTTCGTCTTAGAAGGGCTGCGTGAATTACAGATTGCGAGCAATGCAGGGTATGGTATAAATACCATTCTATACTGCGAAACCATTTTAGAAAACACAGCTATAATACAGTCCTTCAGCAGTGATCAACTCATATCCGTAACCCTAGATGTATACAAAAAATTAGCTTATAGAGACACTACGGAAGGCATCATTGCTATTGCGAAAAGTAAAGACCACGAGCTCTCATCTTTAAAATTCAAGACTAAAAATCCGCTAGTGTTAATCGCCGAAGCACCTGAAAAACCAGGTAACATAGGTGCACTGCTAAGAACGGCAGACGCTGCAAATTTAGATGCTGTCTTAATTGCCAATCCAAAAACCGATTTATATAATCCGAATATTATAAGATCAAGTGTGGGTTGTATTTTTTCAAGGGATGTTAAAATAGGCAGCACAACAGAAGTTATATCCTTTTTAAAAAAAGAAGGATTTCAGATATTTTGCGCTTCACTATCGGCATCCAAAGATTATACGACGGTTGATTATAAAAATCCCACAGCAATAGTAGTAGGTACCGAACATTCTGGACTAAGTGAAGAATGGCTTACGAACAGCACACAGAACATTATTATACCAATGGAAGGCGAGATAGATTCCATGAACGTTTCGGTCTCTGCGGCAATACTTATCTTTGAAGCCAAGCGTCAGCGAAAAATAAACCAGTAAAATATATACTTTTTATAGTACCGTTTTCGTTTGCAACTACACTATATGGATAATACATTCGTCTTTTATTGTATCCTTTTCATTTTGATAGCGGAGTTTATACTTGCTACGGTAATGAATTACTTAAACGCACAGCGATTTAAAGACCCTATACCAGAGGATTTAAACGATGTTTATAATACAGAGGAATATGAAAAATCTCAAGCCTACAAACTCACCAATTATAAATTTGGTGTTTTTACATCAGTTTTTTCATTGTTATTGATGCTAACCTTTTTATTGTTTGGCGGATTTGCCTATGTCGATAGCATTGCACAAAACCAGAGCGATAACATTATCGTACAGGCATTGGTATTCTTCGGTATCATTATGATCGGAAGCGATATTATCAATATTCCTTTTTCTTACTACCAAACATTTGTAATCGAAGAAAGATTTGGGTTTAACAAAACAACGATATCGACTTTTTTTTTAGATAAATTAAAACAATGGACTATGACCATAATCGTAGGTGGTGGAATTCTATCTTTGGTCATTTGGTTTTTTCAATGGGCAGGTACCAACTTTTGGCTATATACGTGGGCATTGGTTGCAGCATTCACGTTGTTCATGAATGTATTTTACAGCAAGCTAATTGTACCATTGTTTAATAAGCAAGAACCTTTGGAAGCTGGTAGTTTAAAAGAAAAAATTGAAAACTACGCTGCACAAGTAGGTTTTGATCTACAAAATATATTTGTAATTAACGGATCAAAACGATCCACAAAAGCCAACGCATATTTTTCAGGATTTGGCAAGGAAAAGCGAGTAACCTTATATGACACTTTAATTAATGATTTGGAGGAAGAAGAGATTGTAGCCGTATTGGCACATGAAATAGGTCATTACAAAAGAAAACATATCATATATAATCTAGCAACTTCAATTCTACTTACAGGATTAATGCTATTGTTACTATCGTTATTTATTAATAACCCAGAAGTTTCGTTGGCAATTGGTGTAGACAGACCTAGTTTTCACGCAGCCTTAATAGGTTTTGGAATATTATATAGTCCCATTTCAGAAATAACGGGCTTGCTAATGAATCATTTTTCAAGAAAATTCGAGTACCAGGCAGATGACTATGCAAAAGACACATATGCAGCCTTACCATTGGTCACTTCTTTGAAAAAGTTATCAAAAAACAGTCTTAGCAACCTTACACCGCACCCAGCATATGTATTTATGCACTATTCTCACCCACCGCTTATCGATCGCATACGTAATTTAAAGGCATAATTTTTGTTGTGCATCATATAAGATTATCTTATTTTTAATCTAGTATGACACAGGCAGCGATAGAAGAGGAAAATAAGCTTATAGCTCAAGAGTATAAAGAGTTACTTCGAATTAGTTATCAAACATTGACAGATGATGATAAAAAACTAATACGAAGCGCTTTTGAGGTCGCTGTTGATGCGCACAAAACACAACGAAGAAAATCTGGCGAAGCTTATATTTTTCACCCTATAGCAGTAGCAAAAATAGTAGCTTCTGAAATTGGACTTGATGCCGTTTCCATAGCCTCTGCCCTATTACATGATGTAGTTGAAGACACCGAGTACACTTTAGACGATATTGACCGTATGTTCGGTGAAACCGTAGCGCGTATTGTTGATGGACTCACCAAAATATCGCATTTAAAGAAAGACATGAATATCTCTCAGCAAGCAGAGAATTTCAGAAAAATGCTCTTGACCTTAAATGATGATGTACGTGTAATTATCATTAAGATTGCCGATAGATATCACAACATGCTCACCATGGATTCTATGCCAGAGCACAAGCAAGTAAAAATCGCATCGGAAACATTGTATATCTATGCTCCTCTTGCCCATAGAATTGGTCTTTACAACATTAAAACAGAATTAGAAGATTTAAGTTTAAAATATACAGAGCCAGA
This sequence comes from Maribacter sp. R86514, assembly GCF_044597005.1. Lineage (NCBI taxonomy): Bacteria > Pseudomonadati > Bacteroidota > Flavobacteriia > Flavobacteriales > Flavobacteriaceae > Maribacter > Maribacter sp. R86514. The sequence goes on from NZ_CP138999.1 coordinate 1,686,991, forward strand.
AGTTTACAACTCTATTAAAGATAAAATAGAAGATAGTAAAGAAGACCAACAAGCTTATATTGATGCATTTTCTGGCACAATTGACAATTCACTTAAAAAAGAAGGTCTCAATTACATTATAAAAGGGAGGATGAAATCTATCTTCTCTATGCGCAAAAAGATGATTGCCCAAAATGTAACTTTTGAGGAAATCTACGATAAATTTGCCATTAGAATTATTTACAAATCAGACCCGCAGAATGAAAAGTTTCTTGCTTGGAAAATATATTCCATAGTTACAGATCACTTTACCCCGAACCCCGTTAGATTAAGAGATTGGATATCCTCCCCTAAGTCAACAGGCTATGAAGCCTTGCACATTACCGTTATGGGACCAAAAGGGAAATGGGTAGAAGTGCAGATCAGAAGTGAACGAATGCACGAAATAGCTGAAAAAGGGTATGCTGCGCATTTTAAATACAAACACGGCGATCAAAAAGAACAAGGTATAGAAGTGTGGTTAAACAAACTACAAGAAGCTTTGGAGAATGCAAATACCAATGCTGTTGATTTTGTAGAAGAATTTAAGCTGAACCTATATTCAAAAGAAATATTTGTTTTTACCCCAAAAGGAGAATTAAGGTCTTTGCCCAAAGGTGCAACGCCACTAGATTTTTCTTTTAACATACATACAGAAGTTGGTATGCGTACCAGAGGCGCTAAGGTCAACGGTAAACTCGTTCCTTTGAACACCACACTTTCAAGCGGAGATCAAGTGGAGATTATTACCTCTGATCAAGCTAAACCAAATCAAAACTGGTTAGACTATGCCACTACCGCTAGAGCTAGGGCAAAAATTAAATCTGTTTTAAGGGAAGAGAAAAAAGCAGTTGCCGAAGATGGAAAAGAGATTTTACGTAGAAAATTAAAGTCTCAGAAAATTTCGCTCAACGAAGACTCCATCAATAAAATGGTTTCCTTCTTTAAATTAAAAACAAGTTTAGATTTGTTTTATAGAGTTGGTATAGGCTCTATTGACAATACCATGATCAAAGACTTTGCTTCTTCTTACAGTAATGCATTCATTAGTTTCTTTAAAAACAGAATGCGCAAATCGCCAACACAAGAAGATATCAACAAAGATGAAATCACTTCTAAGTATGACATGCTTGTTTTTGGCAAGGAAGAAGAAAAACTAGAATACAAGTTATCGCAATGTTGTAATCCTATACCAGGAGATGAAGTATTTGGCTTTGTAAGTGTTTCTGAAGGAATTAAGGTGCACAAAAAAAATTGTCCGAATGCTATTTCATTACAGTCAAACTATGCCTACCGTATTATTAGTGCAAAATGGATAGATTCATCGCAACAAGAATACCAAGCTGACATTGTTATGACCGGTATTGATAACTTAGGACTTGTAAATGATATTACAGAAGTTATATCTGATATTATGCACGTAAATATGCGTAATTTAAATTTCAGCACTGATGGTGGCACCTTTAAAGGTAAGATTACCGTAGTGGTCAAAAACAAAGCTGTATTGAAAAAATTGACCGATAATCTTATGAACATCAACGGTATTGATAAAGTTACTCGTATTTAGAAAAAGGAAATTAAAATTTAACTGTACCTTTGTGTATTAATGTAGTAAATATGTCTTCTGATAAAAATCAAGAAATTGTAAAAAACGTCTTCACAACCTTTTTAGAGGACAAAGGACATAGAAAAACCCCAGAACGTTACGCTATTCTTCAAGAGATATATGAAAGTGATGAACATTTTGATATAGAGTCTCTTTATATTAAAATGAAGAATAAAAACTATCGTGTAAGTAGGGCTACCTTATACAACACCATTGAACTTCTCTTAGATTGTAAATTGGTACGTAAGCATCAGTTTGGAAAGAATCAGGCACAATATGAAAAATCATATTTTGATCGCCAGCATGACCATGTCATACTAACGGATACGGGTGAGGTCATGGAATTTTGTGATCCAAGAATACAGTCTATTAAAAAAACTATAGAAGAAGTTTTCGACATAACCATAAATACGCATTCCCTATATTTTTATGGGACTAAAAATACTCCTGCTAAAAATGCAGGCAAAAAAGAAATTAAATAAAACTAACCAAGTATATAAAATTTAGATGGCAGTAGATTTATTGTTAGGCCTACAATGGGGTGACGAAGGAAAAGGAAAAATCGTTGATGTATTAACTAGAGATTACGACATTATTGCACGTTTTCAAGGCGGTCCAAATGCTGGTCACACCTTAGAATTTGATGGTATTAAACACGTTCTTAGAACTATTCCTTCCGGAATTTTTCATGAAAAGGCAATGAACGTTATCGGTAACGGTGTTGTTATCGATCCAGTTGTTTTTGTAAAAGAACTAGAAGGCTTAGACCAGTTCGATATAGATTACAAGGCTAAACTTATTATCTCTAGAAAAGCACATTTAATATTACCGACACACCGTTTGTTAGATGCCGCATCTGAAGCATCTAAAGGAAAAGCAAAAATTGGTTCTACATTAAAAGGTATTGGTCCAACGTATATGGACAAGACCGGTAGAAACGGTATGCGTATTGGAGATTTAGAATTGGATTCTTGGAAAGAAAAGTACCGTCATTTAGCAGACAAACACGAGGCTATGATCAGCTTCTATAATGTTGATGTGCAATATGACTTAGAAGAAATGGAAGTCGAATTTTTTGATGCTGTAGAGCGTTTAAAAGAATTAACTTTTATTGATAGTGAAGAGTATTTGAACGAAGCTATTAAAGCAGGTAAAACTATACTAGCAGAAGGCGCTCAAGGATCTTTATTAGATATCGATTTTGGAACATACCCTTTTGTTACTTCATCTAATACAACTGCAGCAGGTGCTTGTACAGGTTTAGGTATTGCTCCAAATAAAGTAAAAGAGGTATTTGGTATTTTTAAAGCATATACAACACGTGTCGGTTCCGGTCCTTTCCCAACAGAGTTATTTGACGAAGTTGGTGCAGAAATGGCTAAAGTAGGTCACGAATTTGGTGCGGTAACCGGTAGACCACGTCGTTGTGGCTGGTTAGATCTTGTAGCATTAAAATATGCTTGTCAAGTTAACGGTGTTACACAATTAAATATGATGAAAGGTGATGTACTTTCTGGTTTTGATAGCCTGCAAGTATGTACTGCCTATAAGTATAAGGGTAAGACTATAACTCATTTTCCATATAACATAGAACCAGAAAATGTAACTCCTGTTTACACTGAGTTTCCATGTTGGAAAGAAGATTTAACCAAAATGACTTCAGCAGACCAGTTGCCGAAAGAACTTAACGAGTACATCGATTTCCTTGAAAAAGAATTAGAAGTGCCGATCAAGATTGTTTCTGTAGGTCCAGATAGAACACAGACAATATTGAGATAAACATTAAGCGACCAGAATAGGTTGTTCAACTTTCAGAAATGGCGATATAGGGAAATACCTTTATCGCCATTCTTTTTTTTTGTATTTTCAAGTTTGTGCAAAATGTACATTTTCACAATTCAGCAACAACTTAACAAATGAAAATACCCACCTATGCTTCCTTGCTATTTTTTCTTGTTTTAGCGACATCTTGCAAGTCAGAAAAAAAAGAAAAAGCAGAAGAAAAAAACAATGAATGGATTACTCTTTTCGATGGTAATACCACAAAAGGATGGCGCGCATACAACGGCAAAGAACTGCCACCAGGTTGGATAGCTAAAGATGGAGAATTACAGTTTGATACAGAATTGGGTATGGAGCAAGATTACACCGGTGGCACAGATATTATTTATGGCGCAGAAGAGTTTGATAATTTTGAACTCTATGTAGAATGGAAATTGCCGAAAGGTGGAAACAGCGGTATTTTCTACCACTTGAAAGAAGGTTATGATAGTCCGCCAGAAGTTGCACCAGAATATCAATTGATAGATGATGAAAACTATGCCAGCATTCACGACATTACTGATTATAACTTAAGCCTAGGTTATACAGAAAAGCCAGAGGAATTAAAGCCACTTCAGCAAACCGCCTCTGATTATGCCATGCATGCCGCTAATCCAGAAGGTAAAATACTGCATCCGGTGGGGCAATGGAACACTACTAGAATCATTTTCACCCCAGAACAGGTAGAGCACTGGTTAAACGGTAAGAAGGTGGTTTCTTTTATACCGTGGGATGAAGCTTGGTACGAGAAGAAGAATTCGGATAAATGGAAAAATAGTGAAGACTACGGTAAGTTTAAAACCGGCTATATCGGTTTTCAAGATCATTCTAGCCCTATTTGGTTCAGAAACATAAAAATCAAAAAACTTTAACCACCACACCAATGAACAAAAGAGACTTTCTAAAAAATGCAGCTACATTATCAACATTTGTATTACTTCCATCCGGACTTTGGTCTTGCAAAAAAGAGGTCAAAAAATTGACAAGGTTAAAAACTGCACACATTGGTGTTGGCAATATGGGAGCCGAAGATTTAAAAGCCATTTCATCTCACAGCAAGGTTGATGTCACCGCATTATGCGATGTTGATGCAAACAATTTAGCAGCTGCAAAAGAACTTCATCCTAATGCAAAAACATATACCGACTATAGAGTGATGTTAAAAGAAATGGGCGATGAGATCGATGCCGTTATTGTTTCTACACCAGATCACACCCATGCACCAGCTTCTATGATGGCTATGGAAATGGACAAGCCTGTGTATTGCCAGAAACCATTGACCCATTATGTATCTGAAGCAAGGGCGATGAACAAGCTTGCCGAAGAAAAAGGATTGGTTACTCAAATGGGAATTCAGGTACATTCGTTCTATGACTACAAATTGGCAACGTTATTAATACAATCCGGTATCATAGGTAAAGTACATACGGTTCGTGCATGGTCACCAAAAGATTGGGGTTATGACGGAGCTGAACCTACTGGATCTGACCCAATACCAGCATCATTAGATTGGAATCTTTGGCTAGGTACTTCGGCAGAAAGACCTTACAAGGAAGGCTTCTATCACCCAGGCAACTGGAGAAAGTTAGTTGATTATGGTTGTGGGACATTAGGTGACATGGGCGTACATATTTTTGATACGCCGTATAACGCATTGGCTCTACAAGTTCCAAAGACGATTAAAAATGAATGTAGGGAACCGAATGGATTCGGTTTTCCACAGAACAACGTCGTCACTTATGAATTTCCTCAAACAGAATATACTACGGAAACTTTAAAATGGGTTTGGTATGATGGTCCGCGTGCACCAAAAGACCATGAAGATTTAATATTACCAGGGGCTGAAAATATGGCAACTACTGAAGGTACTACCGAGGAAACTATGGAAGACAAGATGTCCTTAAAAACAAAAACAGTAGATGAAGGGGCGTTACCAGATCAAGGTGCCATGTTCATTGGTGAAAAAGGAAGATTATTGCTACCTCATTTCATGCAACTACCAAAAAAGATTGTAGATGGCAAATATGTAGATATTTCTGCAGAAATAGAGGCGGTAGAAAAAGCCAATAATATGGCAAAACCAATTAGAGATTATGATTTGGAAGGACCAAAACATTACCATCAGTTTGTAGATGCTTGTTTGGGAACAGATGAAACTACCGCTCCTTTCTCTTATGCATCTAGACTAACGGAAACCATTCTATTAGGTGTAATCGCCGGTAGATTCCCTAACCAAACATTACATTGGGATAGCGAGAACGCAAAATTTGCCGAAGATGAAGCCAATTCATTTTTAGAAGGAGAATACAGAAGTTTCTAAATATAACCTTAGAACAAAAGACACCACATTTAAATTAAAAGCATGGCTTTATCAAGAAAAAATTTCATTAAAACGAGCGGTTTAGGTGTTTTGGCACTAGGTACCGCATCATTCAAATCTGGTCAAACTAATAATACCGACATAACGTACACAGACCATCAACTACATATCGGTTTAGCATCTTTCACCCTAAGAAAATATAGCTTAGATGAACTAATTGATATAACAACGCGTCTAAACATAAAAGATGTCGCTTTTAAAAGTTTTCATTTACCCTATAATGCGAGCAAGAAAGAGCTGATAGATATACGCAAAAAAGTTAAAGCCAGTGGTTTAAACCTATATGGCGGTGGAGTAATTTATATGAAAACCCCAGAAGACGTGGAGACATATTTTAATTACGCCGAAAATGCTGGTTTACCAATGATTATTGGAGCACCCGAGCATCATTTATTACCTCAGGTGGAAGAAAAAGTAAAAAAAACAAATATTAAATTGGCTATTCATAATCACGGACCAGAAGATAAAATTTTTCCTTCTCCGCAAAGTGTTTATGATCAAATAAAAGGATTAGATGATAGAATAGGCTTATGTATAGACGTAGGTCACACCTTTAGATTAGGTTTAGATCCTGCAGAAGAATTAATTAAATATCAAGATAAATTATTCGATGTGCATATCAAGGATATTGACGCAGCTATTGAAGAAGGTGATAAAACAGTCTTAGGCCATGGCAAAATAGATATACCGGCAATACTGACAGCATTAAAGAATATGAAGTATACTGGCGTTGTAGCCATTGAATACGAAAAAGATGCCGACCACGCTATTTATGGCTTATCAGAATCTTTAGGATATATCAGAGGAATACTTAAAACCACTTAAACCAAAGCATTAGTACTGTTTATCACTTAAAGAATACTAAAAGAATAAAGAAACTTTTAGGTGTAAAATCCCAAAAGTATCTTAACCATGACAAGGCTCTTTTAAAATGTCCTATTTTTGAAAAAATTTTTAGGTTGAAAAAGATTTATCCAGTAGTTCTTTTATGCTTAGCATGTTCTCTTTTTGGCTATTCCCAGCAGAATACTACCGAAGAAGAGCCCAAACAAATTAATATCGTCTACGGTGCCAATTTCACTAAAAACGAAGCCGAATATCCAGGTGCTTCTATTTTTAGTAAAGATACCCGTCAAGTTCAATTTGAACACCAAGGTGCCGATTTGTGGTGCGATGTTGCTATTTATTACCAATTAGAAAATAGATTGGAAGCTATTGGCAATGTCATTCTAAAGCAGGGAGATTCCGTTGAGATGACCAGTAAAAAAATCAACTATTTAGGTGATGTAAAATTGGCTAAAGCCTGGGGTAATGTTGTATTGACAAATTCTGACATGACCTTAAGAACAGATACCTTACGTTTAGATCGCGAAAAGCAAGAAGCCTTTTATCAAGATAACGGTACTGTGGTAGATTCAGCAAATACGTTGACCAGTAAAATTGGTAAGTATTTTATGGAACTTAAAAAATATCAGTTTTTAGACAGCGTACATGTTAAAAATCCTGAATATACGTTAGACTCAGAACAATTAGACTATTACACGAATTCTAAAAACGCCTATATGTACGGTCCGTCAACTATAAACGGAGAAACATATAAAATATATTGTGAAAGAGGATTTTATGACACTAAAGTAGAAACCGGCTACGGCATTAAAAACACTCGTATAGATTATAACAACAGAATTATAGAAGGTGATAGTGTTTACTTTAACAAGGCAGAAGAATTTGCATCTGCCACCAACAACATTACCGTTACAGATACTATAAACAATGGTATTATCAGAGCACATTATGCCGAGGTATTTAAAGCTAAAGATTCAGTATTTGCAACAAGAAGAGCAGTTTCTATTTCTGTTCAAGAAAGAGATTCTCTTTATGTTCATGGAGATACATTAATGGTCACCGGAAAACCAGAAGATAGAATTCTACGAGCTTTTAGAAATGCTAAATTCTACAAGACAGATTTAAGCGGTAAATGTGATAGCATACATTCAGAACAAAAAACGGGTATTACCCAATTAATTAAAAATCCTATTATCTGGAACGGTGCCAACCAAATGACGGGTGACAGCATTCACTTAAAATCAAACCTAGAAACTGAAAAACTAGACTCCTTAAAAGTATTGAACAATGCCTTTATAATTTCTTTGGACAGTGTTAGCATGACCGGATATAACCAAGCCAAGGGGATTAATTTATACGGAAAGTTTATTGAAAATGAATTAAAACTTATAGACTTGGTTCAAAATACTGAAGTGGTATACTATATGTACAATGATGATGACGAACTAATAGGTATTGATAAAACTGTGTGTAGCAAAATAAGAATTACTATGGCAGAAAATGACATAGAAAACTTGACTTTTTATACAGACCCAGATGGCGATATTTTCCCTGAGAAAGACCTACCCAAGAATAGTAGAATATTAAAAGGCTTTGTATGGCGTGGAGATGAACGCATATTAACTAAGGATGATATTTTTGATGAAGATGATAATAATCTAAAACTAGTAGTTATCAATGGTATTGACAACCCAATAGATATTGATGCCGAAGAGCAACAACGAAGTCAAAATGAATCTGACCCGGTCAATAATATTCCTACACAAGATAAAGCAACAGACCCTAAAAAATCGGTGAAGCCTAAAAAGGTGAAATAACTATTTCACATGAACAAAGACTTTCTAAAATATCAAGCACAAACTTCTCCCTACCCTTTGGGCATGGAAGTTTCCCGTGCCAGCGGCAGTTATATTTATGACACCAATGGTAGTGCGCATTTAGATTTTGTTGCAGGTGTTTCGGCATGTACTCTTGGTCATTGTCACCCAGATGTGGTAGCTGCCATAAAAAAGCAAGTAGGTAAATATATGCACGTTATGGTGTATGGCGAATATGCACAATCACCAGCAACCATATACACTAAATTGCTTGCGGATAATTTACCCGAACCTCTAGAGGTAACCTACTTGGTTAATTCTGGAACAGAAGCTATTGAAGGTGCATTAAAATTGGCGCGCAGATATACTGGTCGTTCAGAAATTATTGCAGCTAAATCCGCCTATCATGGTAATACCATGGGTAGTTTGAGTCTTATGGATTTTGAAGAGCGCAAAAGTGTTTTTAGACCTTTATTACCAGATATTTATCATATCAGTTTCAATAACGAAGAAGATTTAGAGAAGATAACCTCTAAAACTGCCTGTGTTATTTTAGAGACCATACAAGGTGGCGCTGGTTTTATACTTCCAACAAAAGACTATTTAAAGAAAGTAAAAGCGCGTTGCAAAGAAATGGGAGCGCTTTTGATACTTGATGAAATACAGCCCGGTTTTGGCAGAACAGGAAAGCTATTTGCATTTGAACATTTTAACTGCATTCCCGATATTTTAGTTATCGGCAAAGGTATGGCATCTGGTTTGCCCGTTGGTGCTTTTACAGCCAGTAAAGAAATTATGCATACGCTAAGTGAGAATCCTAAAATGGGTCACATAACTACTTTTGGCGGTAATCCGGTAATTGCGGCATCTAGCTTAGCTACATTAAACGTGCTGTTAAACTCGACTTTAATTGCTGACACTTTAATAAAAGAAAAACTCTTTAAATCGTTATTAAAACATCCGAAGATAAAAGAAATTAGAGGTAAGGGATTAATGCTTGCCTTAATAATGGATACTCCCGAAACAGCCAATGAATTGGTATTAAAAGCAAAAGAGAAAAATCTTATTCTTTTTTGGTTATTATTTGAAAATAGAGCGGTAAGAATTTCCCCGCCATTAACCATTTCAGAAAAAGAAATCAAAGATGGTTGTGCTATAATCTTGGCACTTCTTAATAGTATGTAAATCAACGTTGTTAACTAATTTGTTAATAATATCGATTAGCAATGTGGCTGAAACACCTTACAATCACTTACTTTTAAAATATCTTGTAAAACCAAATAGTGCCTATGGCGTTAGAATCTAACGAGAGACCGAACAAGCCAATAACAAAATTTGAATCAATGTTAAAGACAGATGATGTCTATTTCTTTGATGCAGAGGATTTTGAAGATATTGTGCACCATTACCTAAATCATGGTAAAATTTCTTTGGCTAAAAAAGGAATTAAAATTGGTTTACAGCAGCATCCAGCTTCTATAGAACTAAAATTGCTGCAGGTAGAAGTCATGGTTTTTGAAAACCAGATGGAAAAAGCCGAAGCCCTGCTAGATGAATTACAGCAGTTGGACAATAACAATGATGAAATTTACATTCAACGTGCCAACATTTATTCTAAGAGAGATGACCATGCTGGCGCAATAGAATTACTACAAAAAGCATTAAGCTTCACTAATAATAGTTTTGATATCTACAGCCTACTGGGTATGGAGTATTTGTTCATGGACAACTTCAATAATGCCAAAGAGAGCTTTATGAAATGTGTGGAGTTTGACGAACAGGATTATTCATCGCTCTATAATGTGGTGTATTGCTTTGAATTTCTTGAGGATTATGATGGTGCTATAGTTTACTTAAACAGCTATTTAGAAAAGAATCCGTATTGCGAAGTAGCTTGGCATCAATTAGGTAAGCAGTATTATTTTAAAGAAATGTATACTGAAGCCTTGACTGCTTTTGATTTTGCAGTTATTTCAGATGATACTTTTATTGGCGCTTACTTTGAAAAGGGAAAAGTTCTTGAGAAGTTAGGTCGCCATAAAGAGGCCATTGAAAATTACGAAACCACCATTTCCATTGAAGATCCTACCTCTCATGCATTTTTGAGAATAGGTAAATGCTATGAAAAACTTAAGGATACTGAAATGGCCAAGTACTATTTCTACCAAACAGTGCATGAAGATCCACTTTTAGACAAAGGCTGGTTGGCGATTACAAATCTATATTATAATAGTAGAGATTTTGAAAAGGCAGTTTTCTATATTAATAAAGCTTTGAATATTGATGGTGAGAATCCGCAATACTGGAAAAAGTGTGCGCAAATTCACATGGCCTTAAAGAATTATGACCAAGCAGATTTCGCTTTTAAACAAGCAGTTGACCTTGGTAATTTTGAAATAGATACATGGTTAAACTGGGCAGAGGTTGTTCACATTAACGGAGAAGAATCTGCTGCAGTAGAAATCTTAGCCCAAGGAAGAGAGTTTTATCCTGAAAATTTAAAACTTTTATATAGATCTGTAGGCTACCTACTACTTGCCAAAGACCCTATCAATGCACGTATTATGTTAATGGATGCATTGAAGATTGACAAAAAGCAGAAAAAACTACATTTGTTCACTGAAAATTTTCCAGAATACGGCAAGTCTGAATGGACACAAGAAATTGTAAGAAAATACAATAAAATCCCTTAGAAAAGGTTCTACATTTCATGGACAATAGAAAACTAAAAGATTACACCTTCATATCTTTAAAAGGTATGGCAATGGGTATTGCCGAATTAGTACCAGGAGTATCTGGTGGCACAATAGCCTTTGTAACAGGCATATACGAAGAATTTATCACCTCTATCAATAACCTTAATCTAAAAACTTTAAAAGTTTTAAAGGAAGAAGGCTTTAAAATGTTTTGGGAGAAATTGAACGGTAACTTTCTTTTAGCCCTACTAATTGGTATGATGATCAGTATTTTCTCATTATCAAAAGTTATTGCTTGGTTATTAGAAGAACACCCAATTGTAACTTGGTCGTTCTTTTTTGGCTTGGTATTGGCAAGTGTCATTTTCGTCGCTAAATCCATAAAAAAATGGAATGTATTGGCAATTGTATTGTTCATAATCGGTACTGCAAGTGCTTTTTACATTACTACCCTACCCCCTTCTACTAGTTCAGGAAGTTTACCTTTTATATTTCTATCGGGTGCCATAGCTATTTGCGCCATGGTTCTACCTGGTATTTCAGGGTCTTTTATACTGGTATTACTGGGTTCTTACAAAACCGTTTTAGAAGCGGTTAATGAAAAAGATTTCGGCATTATTATAACTTTTGCATTTGGTGCCGCGTTTGGTATTTTAAGTTTTGCAAGAATTTTAAAATGGATGTTCACCAATTATAAAGATGCTACTTTAGCCGTATTAACAGGATTCATTTTAGGATCCTTGAACAAAATATGGCCTTGGAAAAATATTATCGAAGTTATTCAAATCGGTAAAAAAGAAATTATCGTTGACGAAAATATTTCTCCGTTCGCTTTTCAAGGTGATAATCAATTAACCTTTGCTATTGTAGCTGCTGTAATAGGTTTTTCTCTTATTTTTATATTAGAAAAATCAGCTTCTAAGAAGTAACGCTAAAAGCTACATGAACGAAACCCGATCCTTTACCGATAAATTTTTCTTGATCGTTAAGGGACTTTGCATGGGCGCTGCCAATAAAGTGCCTGGCGTTTCTGGTGGTATAGTTGCTTTTGTTGGTGGTTTCTACGAAGAATTTATTTATTCGCTACAAAAAGTAAATGGCAAAGCCTTTAAACTTCTTGTTAACGGAAGACTCAAAAGCTTTTACAGATATATTAACGGTTCTTTTTTAACCCTGCTCATTTTTGGCATGCTTGTTAGCTACTTCAGTATATCCAAAGTATTGGATTACTTTTTGGTTAAACGAGAACTCTATGTTTGGGCTGCTTTTTTTGGTATGATCCTAGGATCCATATATTACATAGGTAAAGATTTCGATTATTGGAAAAAGAAAACATTTACCGCTGCCATTATAGGCTTAAGTGTTGGTGTAGCCATTAGTTTTCTTAGTCCCGCAAAGGAAAACGACAACTTACTTTTTATTTTTTTATGTGGAATGATCAGTGTATCTGGTATGACTTTACCTGGGCTTTCGGGTTCCTTTATATTAATATTACTAGGTAATTACGTACTCCTTTTAGTAGATTCCGTTAATGCCTTATACGATACATTCTCAGAACTATTAGTAGGTGATTTTAGCTTTACTTCCAATACGGAAAGGTTGCATACGCTCAAGATTTTAGCGGTATTCACCCTAGGTTCCGCTACAGGCTTAGTAACCCTATCCCATTTATTAACTTATGTTTTAAAACACTATAAACACATTACTACGGCTACTATTTTAGGTTTCATTACAGGATCTTTAGGAGTAGTATGGCCGTGGAAAAGAACCATTTTTAAAACGGGAATTAATGGAGAAAATATTTTAGATACGAACGAAAAACCGATAATAATGAACTATGAAAGGTTTCTACCAGATTTGACCACCGTAGAAAACTGGACAGCTATTTTCTTTATTATCATAGGTATTAGTATTTTGCTACTTTTAGATTGGTATGGAAAGAACAGAAGAACAGAAAGCTAATTACGGCTTGATAGGAAAAGATATTTCTTATTCATTTTCAAGAGGATATTTTAAAAAGAAATTCGAAGATATGGGGTTGGATCAATGCCAATATCAAAATTTCGATTTGCAAGCCATATCAGAATTCCCGACTATATTTGAAACTACAGAAAACGTAAAGGGGCTAAACATAACTATACCTTATAAAGAAGAGGTCATGGCTTTTTTAGATGATATGGATATGGCTGCAAAAAAAATTGGAGCCGTGAATACCATAAAATTTACAGAAAATGGTTTAGTTGGTTTCAATACCGATGCCTATGGGTTTGAGAAATCTATAGAACCATATTTAAAAGAACACCATAAAAAGGCATTGATCTTAGGTACGGGAGGAGCATCAAAAGCAATCGCATTTGTATTGGATGAATTAGGAATTAATTTTTCTTTTGTGTCCAGAAGTGGTAAAAATAATGGATATACCTATAGTGAGTTAACTAATGATATTATTGCTGACCATACCTTGATCATAAACTGCTCTCCAGTAGGTACCTTCCCCAAAATTGAAGAAAAACCTGCAATTCCGTATTCCCAAATCAACAAACAACACCTTCTTTTTGATCTCATCTATAATCCTGAAGTAACTGCTTTTCTTGCTGCCGGTAAAGCTAATGGCGCATCTACATGTAACGGACATAAAATGTTAGAGTTTCAGGCCGAAAAATCATGGGAAATTTGGAATCGATAACTATCCTTCTTTACACATATCTATTAGAAGGACAATGTAAAATATAGGTTTACGCTAGATTACTCTTTGGTGATTTAACTAAAAAGAACAATCAATTCTTTGCCAGTCGTAGGGTTGTTACTATCTTGTAAGCATATAATTTATGATTATGTCTGAGGATAAAGAACAACAATTACCAGAGAATTCAATTGAGGAAAAAACTACGACCGAAACCACTGAAAACGTAGTGGAGGAAACCGTTAATCCTTCAGACGAATCAACACCATTACAAACAGAAACTACAATTGCACCAAATGAAGATGCAGAAGAAACTGATGTAATGAATGAAATTGACGATTCTAATGCAGAAGATGCAGAAGATACCGACAATGAAAAAAGACATGAGATTCCAATGCCAGATTACCATGATATGAGCATGGAAAATTTGGTAGGTGAATTACAACGTTTGGTAAAGAATGAGAAGGTACAAGCCATAAGAAAGCATGTTGACTCTATCAAAGATGAATTCAATCAAAAATTTGATCAGTTTTTAGAAGAAAAGAAAGAAGAATTCATCTCAAACGGAGGTAATGAAATTGACTTCAGATACAATTCTGTTGACAAACAACAGTTTAACGAAGTATACTCAGAATACAGAGACAAGCGCAACCAATATTACAAGAGTTTAGAAAAGAGTCACAAAGAAAATCTTGCCTATAGATTAGACCTTATTGAACAATTGAAAGCCTTGGTGAATGTAGAAGAGGATATTAATACAACGTATAACAATTTTAAGGATATACAAGCTAAATGGCGCCATGCCGGACCAATACCTCGCGCAGATTATAACAATGTCTGGAAAACATACCACCACCACATTGAAATATTCTACGACTTTTTAAATATCAACAGAGACTTAAGAGATTTAGATTTTAAGCATAATCTAGAGGAAAAAGGTAAAATAGTTGCTAGAGCAGAGGAACTTTCTAAAGAACCAGATTTAAATAGAGCATTTAGAGAACTACAGGTATTGCACAAAATCTGGAAAGAAGATTTAGGCCCTGTAGGTAAAGACCATAGAGAAGAAATCTGGGATCGTTTTAGTGCTGCTACAAAAATTATTCATGAAAGAAGACAAGATTACTTTAAGAATCTTGATAAGATAAAAGAAGAAAATTTAGAGCGAAAGCACGCAATTATAGCAGAGATAAATACACTTAGTGAAAATGTATCTAGCAATCATGGTGCACTTCAACAACAGATTAAAGAATTAGAGGAACTTAGAGAGTCCTTTTTTAAAGCCGGTCAAGTACCACAAAAAGTGAATTCTAAGACATGGAATAGCTTTAAGGCAGCGGTTCGCGCATTTAATCAGAATAAAAATGCTTTTTACAAGAATCTTAAAAAAGAGCAACAAGAGAATTTAGAGAAGAAAAGAGCTTTATTGGAAATTGCGGTTTCTTTAAAAGATAACGATGATTTTGATGCTACAACTTCAGAAATGAAGCGCATACAAGGCCAGTGGAAAAAAATTGGACATGTGCCAAGAAAATATTCAGATAAGCTTTGGAAAGAATTCAAAACAGCCTGTAACCATTATTTTGATAGATTAAACGCGCTTAAAAGTGACGCATTTAAGGAAGAAGAAGCGAATTTTAAACTTAAAGATGAATTTATTAATCGTCTTAAAGCTTTTGAATTAAGTGGTGACAAAGCGAAAGATTTAGAAGCCATCACAAAGTTTTCTGAAGAATGGAAAACCTATGGTAGAGTTCCTTTCAAAAAGAAAAACATCAATCAAAAGTTCGATAAAATTATAGATGCACTATATCAAAAATGTGGTGTTAGTATACAAGAATCTGAACTGTTGAAATATGGTAACAAAATTCAGCAATTAAGTAATAATGATAATCAAGAGCGTGCCATACAAAATGAGCGTGCCTTCATTAGAAAAAAGATTGATGAGAGTAAAGATGAGATTAGACAACTAGAGAATAATCTACAGTTTTTCTCTAATGCTTCTGAAAGCAACCCATTGGTACAAGACGTTATAAAAAGAGTCAACCAACACAAAGAAGCCTTGTCGGCTTGGAAAGCAAAATTAAAGAAGTTGAATATCTTAAAAAACAATCTACTTAAAGAAGAGGAAGAAATCAAGGATACTGAAGAAACCAAAACAGAGGAGTAGCTTTAATTCTTTTAAAATAAACATTTAAACATTTTATATGTTATAAATGTAAGAAAATACTTATATTACTTACAATAAGTACATCGTTACATGTAAAATGATTAAACCTGAAATACCGAATAACGAGAAACAAAGGCTCGATGCCTTAAAGAGTTTCAATATACTTGATACATTAGAAGAAAAGGAATATGATGCTATCACCCGTATAGCCGCAGATATTTGTAATACTCCAATGGCATTAGTTTCACTTGTTGATGAAGATCGACAGTGGTTTAAATCTCACCACGGTATAGATGCCACAGAAACTCCTAGAGATTTAGCTTTTTGCGCACACGCTATTAATTCTCCTGATTGTATATTATTGGTCAATGATGCCAATAAAGACGAACGATTTTTTGATAATCCTTTGGTTACCGGCGGTCCTTCAGTGCAATTTTACGCTGGTGCTCCTTTAAACACAAAAGAAGGTCAATCAATAGGTACGTTGTGTGTTATAGATACCAAACCAAGAAAAGAATTTACCAAAAAACAACAAGCGTCTTTAAAAGATTTAGCTGATCAAGTAATGGCTCAATTAGAATTGAGAAGGCAAAATATACTGCAGAAGTTAGTTAATGAAGAATTACGAATAAAGAACAACCAACTAAAGCAATTATCATATCGATTGGCCCATGATATGAAAACACCATTATTGGGCATTAGCTCTATGGTTGGCATTATTAAAGAAGATTATTCCGATTTTTTTAAAGATACCGAAATACCAAAATATCTAGGCATTATAGACACCAGAGTTGATTATATGGAATCTTTAATCACTGGTATTATCAACTACAACTCCATAACCAATGCCGAAATAAATCTTGAAAAATTTAATGTAGCAAAAGAAATAGAAAATGTATTAAGCAAACAATATAATAATGCATCTGTTTCTTTACAATTAGAAAATTGCGACCACGACATTAATCATTCTTTAAACAGCTTTGACCAAATATTTAGAGATTTAATATCTAACAGCATTAAATTTACCGATAAGTCTGATATTGAAATTACGGTTTCTTTTAGCGAAGATGAAAAATCTTATTCTTTTACTTATGAGGATAATGGTCCTGGCATACCAGAGAAATACTGGAAAAAGGTTTTCTTATTATTCGAAAAACTTAGTACGGAAGGTGCCACCGATACCGGCATTGGCCTAACCACCATTAAAGAGCTTATAGAAAAACTAGGCGGAGATATCACTATAGGCAAACGTAGTGACAATAAAGAGGGTGTGCATTTCAATTTTACACTTTCCAAGAACCTTAATTAAGGTATATGAAATCAGTAATCTGGATTGTAATAGTTATTTCAAATTTCATTTCTATACCATCAAGCAAGGAACTACAAGTAATAGGAAATCAAACTAAGACAGCGAAGAAAGAAGCTTACTTAGTATTGAATACAAAATGTAACTTCTGCCATTCCGTAAAGAAAAATAGAACTATTTTTTCCCTTGAAAATATGGACGGATTAGCAAAAGCGATAGAATTTCAAGTGTTTACAAAGAAAAAAATGCCGAAAGGCAGAAAAAATAAATTATCATCCTTAGAAGAAACCCAATTATTAAATTGGATTAAAACTTTAGATTAGAAATAAAAAAGCCTCTATAAATAGAGGCTTTTTTTTATTATTAATTGTGTTTATTACTTAGCAACGTTAACCGCTCTTGTCTCTCGTATTACAGTAACTTTCACTTGACCTGGATAAGTCATATCGGTTTGTATTTTTTGAGAAATCTCAAATGACAATTGTGCAGCTCTGTCATCATTGACTTTTTCGCTCTCAACAATTACACGAAGCTCTCTACCTGCTTGAATAGCATAAGCCTTCTGTACACCACTAAAACCAAATGCAATCTCTTCTAGATCTTTTAAACGTTGAATATAAGAATCTAAAACCTGTCTTCTTGCTCCTGGTCTAGCACCACTAATGGCATCACAAACCTGAACTATTGGGGCAATAAGCGTTTTCATTTCAATTTCATCGTGGTGAGCACCAATAGCATTACATACTTCTGGTTTCTCTCCGAATTTCTCTGCCCACTGCATACCTAAGATAGCGTGTGGAGTTTCTATTTCATTTTCGGTATTAGGTACTTTACCTATATCATGTAAAAGTCCGGCACGTTTAGCGATTTTAGGATTCAATCCTAATTCAGATGCCATAACACCACAAAGTTTAGCAACCTCTCTAGAGTGTTGTAACAAGTTCTGACCGTAAGAAGATCTATACTTCATTCTACCAACAGCACGTATTAACTCTGGGTGTAAACCGTGAATACCCAAATCTATAACCGTACGTTTACCTATTTCAACAATTTCAGCTTCTATTTGCTTTTCGGTCTTCTTAACGATTTCCTCAATTCTTGCCGGGTGAATTCTACCGTCTGTAACCAATTTATGAAGCGAAAGTCTTGCAACTTCTCTTCTAACAGAATCAAAACAAGAAAGTATAATGGCCTCTGGCGTATCATCAACAATAATTTCTACACCGGTAGCCGCCTCTAAAGCTCTAATGTTTCTACCTTCCCTACCAATAATTCTACCTTTAACATCATCAGATTCTATATTGAATACGGACACACAGTTTTCAACAGCTTCTTCAGTACCAATTCTTTGAATGGTATTAATGATGATTTTACGTGCTTCTTGCTGTGCGGTAAGTTTAGATTCTTCAACAGTAGACTGTATAAAAGCCATTGCATCTGTCTTTGCAGTCTCTTTTAAACTTTCTACCAATTGATTTTTAGCCTCATCTGCAGACAGTCCAGAAATAACTTCTAGCTGTTGAATTTGGCTTTTGTGCATTTTATCCAACTCCTCATGACGTTTATCAAAAAGTTGTCTTTTCTGCTCTACATCTTTTAATTTACTATCTAACTGAGAGTTCATGTTCTTGTTTTTGGCAAGTTCACTACTTACTTGAGATTCTTTATCTCTAGTACGCTTTTCTGCGTCGCTTATCTTCTTATCCTTATTATTGATAACCTTTTCATGCTCGGCTTTTAATTCTAAGAATTTCTCTTTTGCTTGTAATATTTTTTCTTTTTTAACGCTCTCACCTTCTACTTTTGCATCTTTTAATATGCGTTCAGCATCTTTCTTTGCATTTAAAATGGTTTTAGAGGCTTTCCCTTTTTCCAAAAATTTTGCTATTGCAAAACCGATTGCCAGTCCAACTATTGCGGCAATAATTATCATTGTACTATCCATAGTGTAATTTATTAATAAAAAAAAAGCCCACATTGGAGAAGTTTTGATCAAACTCCGGTAAACAGGTTTAGGGCTAACAGACTGATCAAGGATCCCTATACAAGTAGGGCTTGCTTTTACAATCTAAACTCACCCTTTCTAAAAAAAATAAATGTTGAGTTTGTCAAAAGGTATTACCAATGTGGGCAGTAACTTAATGTATTTAAAAGAACGTTTTTATTTCAAAGCCAATTTAGATGTTACCAAATCCTCAAGTGCTTGTAAACGCTCTTCAGCTTCTTTGGTTCCTTCTGTTTGCTCAATGCCGATCTGTTCAATTTTAGACGCAAATTGCAAGGCGCACATGGCCAAAACATCTTGTTTGTCTCTAACTGCATAGTTCTGCTCAAATTTTTTAGCCAACTGTTCTATATTTTTGGCTGCTTTACGCAAGCCTTCTTCCTGAGCGGGGTCAATAGTCAATGGATAGACCCTATCAGCAATAGAAAGTTTTATTTTGAGCTTTTCTGACATATTATTATAAACATTACTCCGACAATTGAGCTATACAATGGTCCAACTCTCGTATTAATGTATTTATTTTAAGCTTAGCTTCTGTTTTATTGGTATTACTGCCAAGCATTGAATTAGCTAGTTTAAGCGAATTATATTTTTCTTCCCATTCAGACACCGTTTTACTGGCATTTTCTTGTGAAGATTTTATATTCCGTAATTCTTTTTCCAATTCTAGATTAGCATTGTTTAAAACCTCAAGTTTATGCAACAATTTGCTAATTTTATTTTCTAAAGAATCAACGATTTTAATTAACTCGCTCATACATTACCTTCAATGCGATTTACACAAAGTTAACATACATTATATGACTTAGCAATAGTTTTTTCAAATATTCGTAAATCAGCAGTACATAAATTAAGAATACACCACCGTAAACTCTTTCTCATAATTTTTGCACCCTCAATTTCATTGAATTGTATTTGATTATTTATTTTCGCAGTATTCCTATCTACCTATGAAAAAAATATCCCTTAGTCTGTTATTATTATTTTGTTTTAACCTTTTCGCACAAGAAAAATACCCGAAAGATGTTTTTGGTCCACCAATGGATATCCCCATTATTTTAGCGGGTACTTTTGGCGAGTTACGTTCCAATCATTTTCATTCTGGTGTTGATATCAAAACACAGCAGCGAGAGGGAATTCCGATTAACGCAATAGGCGATGGTACCATAACCCGAATTAAAGTTTCTCTTTGGGGTTACGGTAAAGTGCTCTATATAGCTCACCCAAACGGGTATACTTCAGTTTATGGTCATCTTCAAAAATTTTCACCTAGAATTGAAGCTTACATCAAGAAATTACAATACACTAAAAAGTCGTTCGAAGTAGAAGTATTTCCTGATTACGGGGAGTTGAAAGTTTCTAAAGGCGAACTCATTGCCTATAGCGGAAATACGGGTGGTTCTGCAGGTCCGCATTTACATTTTGAAATACGAAGTAGTATTTCTGAAAAACCCACCAACCCGTTAATGTACGGTTTAGAGGTTGCCGATGCTACTAATCCTATTTTAGAAAAATTATTTATTTATCCGTTAACAGATAATTCTCATGTTAATAATAATTACGAAAGAACACAGGTAAACGTTAGTAAACAGAAAGATGGTACATTTTTAGCGGATAAAGTAACTGCTTTAGGTGAAATCGGAGTTGGCTTTATTGGATTTGATAGGTTAGATATGGCCGCTAATAAAAATGGAGTTTATAGTGTAGAATTTAGTGTAAACGGTAAAGTATATTCTTTATATGATTTTGAGAAATTTTCATTTGGAGAAACCAGATATATAAACACACTTGTAGATTATGATTATTACGGTAGAAATAGGCAAAAAATTCAAAAGAGCTTTAAATCGCCAGGTAACAAGCTTAGTATATACAAAGACATATATAATGACGGCAAAATTAAAATAAACGAAGGCTTAAGTTATAATGCCAAATTATTGATTAAAGATTATGCCGGTAATAAAATTGAGGTCAACATACCTATTGAAGGGGTAAAGAATCTATTGGGCAATAAAAAGGTTATAGAAAAAACGGACAACTATGTAATTGCAAAAAAACCTAATAATTTTGATTTAGATGGTGCCAAGGTATATTTCCCAACAAACACTTTTTATGAAGATTTTTATATTGACTTAAAGAAAGGAAAAGATACGGTTACCATACACACCAACACTGTGCCTGCACATAGAAACTTTACAATCACTTTTGACGTTTCTAAATATTCACAAGAAGAACGAAAGCAATTGTTTATCGCCAGATTAGATTCTAAACTTAGACCAAACCATGCAAATACATATAAACGTGGCAATGAATTTACAACTAGAACACGTAATTTAGGAACATATACTTTAGCTAAGGATACTGTAGCGCCAACCATAAGAACCAAAAATTTTAAACAAAAGCAATGGTTAAATAATTACAAGTACCTAAGTGTACAGATTGCAGATGACTTAAGTGGTGTAGACAAATATTCCGCTACCTTAAACGGAGAATGGATATTAATGGAGTATGAGCCTAAGCGCAATACCCTTACTTATAATTTTGACGATAAGATTGCTGATCAAACGCAATGTGTACTTGAAGTTACCGTTACAGATAATGTAGGCAATACAAACACCTTAAGCACCTCCTTTTACAGAAAATAATATAGTTGAAACTTTATAATGTTCTAAGCCTGATTTTACTGCTGTGCAGCTCCATTGGTTTTGCTCAGAACGCTACTATTTCTGGTATAGTACTAGGTGCAAATAATGAACCGTTACCAAATGTCAATATATCTTGTAAGGGTTTGGGAACCACTACAAATTCTGACGGATTCTATATTCTAGAGATTACCTCAGATATAGAGAACACCATAGTTTTTTCTCATATTGCATACTTAGACGTCGTATTGGAAAAATTACTATTGAATACGAACGAGACTTTTGAATTCAATCCTGTTTTAAAAAATGATGTTACTCAAATAGACGGCGTAACCGTTTCTGCCACCGGTGCAAAAGAAGCTAACAACATTCTGAATATTTCCCCGGAGAAAATAAGAAAAATACCAGGTGCAAATTCCGGAGTAGAAACAATACTGAAGCTATTACCTGGTGTATCATCTAACAACGAGTTAAGTACACAATATGCTGTACGTGGTGGCAACTACGATGAGAATTTGGTATATGTAAACGAAATAGAAGTGTATAGACCCTTTTTAATTCGTTCGGCACAACAAGAAGGATTAAGCTTTGTTAACAGTGACCTAGTACAGAATGTGAAATTTTCAGCTGGTGGTTTTCAAGCGAAGTACGGTGATAAGCTAGCTTCTGTATTAGATATTAAATACAAGACCCCTACTCTATTTTCCCTTAGGGCAGATGTAAGTTTTCTTGGTGCAAGCGCAAGTTTAGAAACTGTTTCTAAAAATCAAAAATTGAGCTCAGTATCCGGTATAAGATATAGAAATAACGCTTTATTGGTCAATAGCCAGCAGACACAAAGCAATTTCAATCCGGCATTTACAGATGTTCAAAGTTATTTGACCTACCGTTTTTCACCTAAATTTCAGCTGAATTTTCTAGGCAACCTAGCTGTCAACGATTACAAGAACGAACCTTTAAACAGACAAACTAATTTTGGAACAATAGATAATCCTCAGGCATTAGTGGTTTATTATCAAGGACAAGAGATAAATAAATACACCACCGCATTAGGAGCTTTAAAAGGCAGTTATTTTTTAAACGAGAATACTACATTAAAATTGATGACATCTATTTATCATACTACGGAAGAAGAATATTCAGACGTTGTTGCAGCCTATGAGCTTGGTGATATCGATAGTAATTTAGGTAGCGATACGGCTGGCGAGGTGTTAACTTCTCGCGGTATAGGTTCTCAGTTCAACAGAACGAGAAACGATTTAGATGCTTTAATATTTAATTTAGAGCACAAAGGCTTACATACCATGGGTAATTCTATTTTGGAATGGGGAGCAAAATATACTCATGAAGATATACGCGATCAATTACGTGAATCTGAATTTATAGATTCTGCAGGATTTTCCATTAGACCACCTAGAAGTGAATTCATAAATAATCAACCTTCTGAACCGTTTGATGCACCTTTAGAAGCGTATAGCGGATTAAGCGCTTTGAACTTTGTGAAGACAAATCGGTTTTCTGGCTACGTTCAATTGGGAACGCATAAAACATGGAGCAATGTAGATGTGTATTACAACGTTGGTGTACGCTCTCATCATTGGACAGTTAGTGGAACCGGAGTTGAAAAAGTATCACAAACCGTTTTTAGTCCGCGTGCACAATTTGCTATAAAACCCAACTGGGATAAAGATATGCTCTTTAGGTTATCTACAGGAATATATCATCAACCACCTTTCTACAGAGAATTACGCGACAACACTGGCACAATACAGCCAAATGTAAAAGCACAAAAAGCATTTCATTTCGTAGCAGGTAATGAGTACAGTTTTCTTCTTTGGGATAGACCTTTTACATTGATAAGCGAGGCGTATTACAAAAAATTGGAAAATGTGAATTCGTATACTTTAGAAGATGTACGCATAAGATACGCAGCCAATAATGACACTGAAGCTTATGTTTATGGAGCGGAAATTAGGTTAAACGGTGCCTTTGTACCAGGAACGGAGTCTTGGGTAAGTCTAGGCTATTTAAAAACCGAAGAGAATAGAAACAATAGAGGCTATATACCCAGACCTACAGATCAACGCGTAAAATTTGGCATTCTCTTTCAAGATTACATACCTACCATTCCAGATTTAAAAATGTATTTAAATTTGGTTTATCAAACAGGTGTACCCGGTGGATCCCCTAGTTATGCCGACCCATATATTTTTCAGAATAGATTAAGAGACTATAAACGTGCAGATTTAGGAATTTCCTATATTTTTGCAAATAAGAACAAACAATTTCCAAAAACACATTGGCTGCGCAATTTTAAAGAATTCAGTTTAGGTTTTGAAATTTTCAATTTATTCAACAATCAAAATTCAATTACCAACACTTGGGTAAGAGATGCCGACAGTAAAAATGAATATGCTGTACCAAATTATCTTACTTCTAGGGTTTTAAACTTAAAATTGGGTATACGCCTTTAAACAATAAAAATGAAAAGAATACTTTTCTTACTAGTACTTATTTCCTCATTTGCTGTAATGGCTCAGAAAAACATTTATGAAAGTCCAAGTTTCGATAACTTGAGTGCTGACCATAATGTATTAGCTATCATTCCTTTTTTAACCAATTTAGATTTAAATGAAAAAGTGTCTAAAAAGGAACAAAAAAGATTAGAAGAAAACGAAGGTTACGCTGTTCAAAATGCTTTAGAGACCTATTTCTCTAAGCGTAGTAAAAAGAAAAAGCTGCCGGTAACATTCCAAAACATTGAAAATACAGCAGCTATCTTAGCTAAGAAGAACATCAGTTATGATAATATAGATGTATATACTACAAAAGAGCTAAGCGAAATCTTAGGTGTTGATGGTATTATTAGTGGCACCTTAGATTTAAACATACTACTATCTAACGGTATACCAACAGAGTTCAGCTTTACAGATTATTTCTCTGGAGGGGCAAATTACGGTAGAATAGGCATTAAAATAAGCGATGGCGATTCTGGTAAACTTCTTTGGAAGTACGAAAAGGAAATCAATAAGAAAACCGGTAAAAACACCACTGACCTTATTGACCGCATGATGAAATTAGCCATTAGAAAATTCCCCTACGAGAGAGAACGTAAAAGAAATCGTAAAAATTGATTACGCTTCCATAATATCTTTTAAGGCCGCAATAGTATAATCTATATCTTCTTTGGTATTATACGTTGAGAATGAAAAACGAACAGATGGCTTTTTCATATCCTCAGCAGATAATATCTGGGTAAGTACATGAGAACCAGCATCGCTACCAGACTGGCAAGCACTACCTTTAGAACAAGCAATACCTTTCATATCCAAATTAAATAAAAGCAACATCGCTTTTTCTTCAGTGATAGGTAAGCATACGTTTACCAAAGTATAGGTACTCTTCTCCATATCGCCAGAATGCCCATTAAATTTGACTCCAGGTATTTCTTTATTTATCTGATCAATGAAATAAGATTTTATGCCTTCAACATATTTCTTTTCTTCTTCTAAGTTATCGTAGGCATGAATAAAAGCCTCTTCTAAACCAACTATATTATGAAAAGACTCGGTACCTGCCCTTAGACCACGTTCTTGAGAACCGCCAGATATCATACAGCTTAACCCTGAATTCTTACGAATAAAGGCGAAACCAACACCTTTTGGCCCATGAAACTTATGAGCGGCAGCAGCTAAAAAATCTATCGGAAATGCTTTAACATCCCAATTATAATGCCCTAAAGACTGTACGGTATCTGAATGTACGAGTGCATCATATTTTTTAGATAAAAGGGTGATTTCCTCTAAATTGATTTTGTTTCCTATTTCATTATTTACATGCATTAGGCTAACCAATTTTTTGGAGTCATCTTTTTGTAAAAGTGTTTCTAAATGAGCTACATCAGGATTACCATATGCATCTAAATCTACAAATAACAATTGAATCAATCCTTTCTGTTCCAATTCTTCAACAGTATGTAAAACTGCATGATGCTCAATTCGAGTAGTAATGATGGTTTTTACACCAAGATCTCGTACAGCGCATCTAATGATCATATTATCCGCTTCTGTACCACCAGATGTAAATATGATCTCTGAAGGCTGTGCATTTAAATATTTAGCAATGGTTTTACGTGCACTTTCTATAGCAGTTTTTGCCGTTCTTCCAAAACTATGAGTAGAAGAAGGGTTGCCATAAACAGCTAAAGCTTCTTGCATTTTTGCAATTACATTGGGGTGAACCTGCGTAGTGGCCGCATTATCTAAATATACTTGTTTCATATAGGGATTCGCTAAAATAAACAATGAACAAAAATAGTTAATTAACCTATAATTGACAGTCATGCGACAGACAGATTTATAAATTTTAAACTAAATTTGAAATATGAAAAAATACCTTTTAATTGTCTGTTCCATATTATTCTTTAACTGTAATGATGGTGACCTACAGATAGAAACTGTTGATTTTGACAGTATAGATACGATTGAAAGTTGCAATGACATTTCACCAACAACAGAGAATGTTTTATTTAAAATTAATGGTGATGAAGCATTGATATTGAATCTGCCAAGCCAATTATTAAACAACGAGGTTTCAACTGCAACCGGAATTGAAAGTGCTGTACCGGGCAGTTCTCAAATTACCTATCGTATTTTCTCTGAGACCGTTAGCAGTAGTTATTTTTGTGACTCACCACCACCACTTACGCCAACTTTTCTAGAGGAAATTGAAGCTGAAGGTGGTAGTATTATAGTTACAACCGTTGAAGTAGACAGTGTAACTTTTTCGCATACAATTCAATTAAGTGGCGTTACTTTTTTAAATGAAAATGGCAGTAGAATTACAGATTTACAAGTGAATGAATTTGGCACTGTAACCACTACAGTAGAATAATTAGAAGTTTTGAAAAATATAAACTTCCGTTGCACCTAACCCATACTTTTGGTAATCGGCATCGTAATATTTTACATTGTCATATTTTCTGAACAAGTAACCTAATTCTTCTTTTAATACACCCTCACCTACCCCATGTATAAATACAATTTTCTGTATTCTTTTACTGATAGCAAAATCTAGTTGACGTTTAGCCGTATCTAACTGCAGGGTAAGCATATCAAACTTACTTATAGATTTAGGGTTCTTGATAAGTTGATTTATATGCAGATCAACTTCCATTTTTGGGGCTGTACGTTCCTTTGACTTTAGAACTCTCGTCTTTTTTCGCTTAGGAATTTCTTTTTCCTTTTTAATTTTAGCGACTTCATAATTAGAAACGCGAATATCATCGGCTATCAAAACCAATTCATGAGCGCTGAACGTTAACGGAAACCCATCATCGCTGAGCATAGTAATATTGTTGCCATTAATAGACTCCACAACGCCTTTTATGACATCGTCAATAGTTTCTACCGTATCACCAATATTAAAATGACGCATGTTTTTATTTTGTATACACAAAAATAATGGTAATTTTCGGACTACTAATTTATTTATAGATGCGTATTAAAGCATTAATTATTTTTCTGGGACTTGAAAGTTTCATGCTACCCTGTTTCACAAAGCAAATATTAGGGGTTGATTGTCCTGGTTGCGGTTTACAACGATCGCTATTATTTTTACTTAAAGGGGAGTTTACATCTGCCTTTTTAATGTACCCAGCTATTTACCCTATGCTTTTACTTTTTGGCTTTTTAGGATTAAATAAATTATACCCTTTTAAACATTCAAATACAATTACAATTACGCTTATGGTAAGTACCGTAGGTTTTATATTAACCAATTATATTTTAAAATTTATCTAATAACTAAACCTTTAAATTATGGAACAACAAAAATTACCTAATGTAACATTAGCATTAGTACTTGCTATTTTAGGATTTGTATGCTGCTGCTTTGGTGGAGTACCTGGAATTCTCTTTGGTGGTATTGCTTATTTTTTAGCAACTAAAGACGAAAAAATCTATAAAGAAAACCCTGAAAACTATTCTAATTACAGTACTTTAAAAACAACTAAAACCGTTTCTATAATTGTATTGGTGATTGGTATTTTATATTTAGCTTATTCTATTTACGGAATCATGAGTATTGGCGGATGGGATGCATATATGGAGCAAGTTCAAATAATGACTGAACAATATTCTCAATAATTCAATGAACAATTCAGAAAATCAACAAATACCAGGTTCTAGTAACGCTTTAACTTTTGGCATTTTATCTATTGCATTAACCCTTTTCTGTTGTGGTCCCTTTGGTGCTATATTCAGTTTCATTGGTTTGAGCAATGCTAAAAAAGCTAAGAGTTATTTTGAAGCTAACCCAGGTAATTATAGAGGATATGAAAATATTAATACAGGAAGAATTCTTTCTTATATAGGGCTAGCACTAGCTATTATTTACCTAGTATTCTGTATTCTCTATTTCGGATTGATTATCGCTTTCTTTACGACAGCCGATTTTCAA
Source organism: Maribacter sp. R86514 (assembly GCF_044597005.1). Lineage (NCBI taxonomy): Bacteria > Pseudomonadati > Bacteroidota > Flavobacteriia > Flavobacteriales > Flavobacteriaceae > Maribacter > Maribacter sp. R86514. The sequence goes on from NZ_CP138999.1 coordinate 1,715,437, forward strand.
TAAGAAATTAATAATTAAAAAAAATCCCCGATTTACATCGGGGATTTTTTATTTCTAGTTTTTAAATTCTTGTAGTGTTTTAATAATAATAGAAACACAATCTAAAAGCTGTTCTTTTGTCATTACCAATGGTGGTGCAAATCTTATAATATTACCGTGTGTAGGTTTTGCAAGTAATCCGTTTTCTTTCAACGCCATACAAATATCCCATGCAGTAGAACTATCTTCACTATCATTAATAAGTATTGCATTTAAAAGACCTTTACCTCTAACACTATTTACCAAATCTGTATTTGGTATAAATTTATTTAGTTCAGCTCTAAAAAGCTCACCTAGTTCAAAGGCATTTTCTGCAAGCTCCTCATCTTTTACGACTTCTAAAGCAGCCATACCAACAGCAGCGGCAATAGGGTTACCACCAAAAGTACTACCATGGTTTCCGGGGCGTATAACACCCATAATATTATCATTAGCCAAAACTGCAGAAACAGGGTATGCCCCACCTGATAAGGCTTTACCTAATATTAAAATATCTGGTTTAATTTCAGGTATTCCACTACAATGTTTATCTGGGCAAGAACAATTACCACATGTTGCCAATAAACGACCTGTTCTGGCAATACCGGTTTGTACTTCATCTGCAATGAACAATACATTATACTTTTCGCACAAAGCTTTCGCTCCGCTTAGATAACCTTCAGAAGGTACATAAACTCCAGCTTCACCTTGTATTGGCTCCACTAAAAAGCCAGCGATATTAGAATTTGATTTTAAAACATCCTCTAGAGCAGATAGATTATCGTACTCTATTTTAATGAATCCGTCAGTATAAGGTCCGAAGTTCTTACGAGCAACAGGGTCATTTGAAAAAGAAATTATAGTTGTCGTACGGCCGTGAAAATTATTTTCGCAAACAATTATTTCAGCATTGTTCTTTGCAATACCTTTTTCTTCATATGCCCATTTTCTACAAATTTTCAAAGCTGTTTCAACAGCTTCTGCACCTGTATTCATAGGTAACAACTTATCAAAATGAAAAGTTTCGGTTGCATACTTCTCGTATTTACCCAACATATCATTGTAAAATGCTCTAGAAGTCAAAGACAATGTTTTTGCTTGTTCTGTCATGGCATTTACAATTTTGGGGTGACAATGCCCTTGATTTACGGCAGAGTACGCAGAAAGAAAATCATAATATTTTTTTCCTTCCACATCCCAAACATGAACACCTTCACCTTTACTTAATACAACAGGTAATGGGTGATAATTGTGAGCACCGTGTTTTTCTTCTAATGCAATAGCATCCTTAGAAGTGATGTTTTCTAAAATTGACATGATAAAAATTACTTTAAATAAAACTTTAGCAATTCCTTCTATACCTTTTTCCTTTCAAATCCCGAAAAATTCATCGGGTCGAAAATTCAGCGTGGGAGAGAAATCATCCTGTAGAACTACAAACTTAATAAATATTTTTTTTGAACCATTATAATTCTCAAAAGAACCTATGAACAACCATATAAATGTGACCTATAACAAAATACGGTGTCTTACTTTATACAACCAATTTATTAAAAAAGAACACTATGAATTATTTAGAGAACATGATGACCAGCCTTTCTAACTCAGTTGGCGATTTTTTACCAACTACCATCGGCGCAATACTGATACTTATAATAGGGTGGTTTATTGCCGGATTTTTGAAAAGGCTTATTACAAAATTAATTAAGCGAACCAATGTTGACAGCAAACTTGGAACAGGTAAAGTGGTACTTTCTTCCTTTATTGGCAAATTAGTATACTTCTTTATCATGATTTTTGTCTTTATGCTTGCTTTAGAAAAGTTAGGTATGACGAGCGTTTTAGATCCAGTTAAGAATTTACTTAACGGCTTTACAGATTACATACCAAATATTGTAGGTGCAGGTTTAGTAGGCTATATAGGTTATATGCTAGCTACTATTGTATCTGAATTAGTAGGTCTTTCAGGCGAGACTATACAGAGTTTTGTACCTAAATTAAAACTTCCGGAAAATTTGGATTTAGTGAACATCCTTAAAAAAGTAGTTTTCATTTTTATATTTATTCCGCTATTGATAACCGCATTGAACATCTTAAATATGGATGCTATCTCTGTTCCTGCAACACATATGCTAGAACAATTTTTTGCTGCCATACCAAAAATTATCGTTGCTGTTCTTATTCTTTTAATCTTCGTTATAGGTGGTAGATTTGTTTCTGGTTTGGTTACAGATTTATTAGAAAGTTTAAATTTAGATGGTATTGTAAACAGAATGAATTTAAGCAGCTTATCGTCTAATACAAACCTTTCAAAACTTTTAGGTAATGTTGTTTACTTTTTCATAGTTCTTTTTGGAATTACGACTGCATTAGAAAAACTGGAATTTGAAAAACTTACCAATGTACTTGACACATTAGTAGGTGTTTCTGGAAATATTCTTTTCGGATTAGTAATTTTAATCATAGGAAACTGGATTGCATCTACAGCTCACAAAGCTATGGCTAAAGATGAAAGCAGTCTTTTTGTTGCTTCAATTGTAAGAATGTGCATTTTAGCTATTTTCTTGGCAATGGGTCTTAAGACTATGGGTATTGGCGACGAAATTATCAATATGGCTTTTGGTATTACATTGGGTACTATTGCAGTAACCATTGCACTATCATTTGGCTTAGGTGGTAGAGAAGCTGCTGGCAAGCAAATGGAAAGAATTTTAAACAAATTCAATAAGAACAAATAGTAGTAAAATATATTTTACTGTTCAAAGTCAGGGAATCTTAAATTAAAGATTTCCTGACTTTTTTTATTTAAATAATTAGGTAAACATTTGATTAGATACTTGAACGGTCATATTTAACTAAATATAACAAGGCTACTAGGTTTATTAGTTATAATAAATGCCATGGGATGCTTATTTTTGCCACATGCGAAAAAAGACAAAGCGAGTAGTTTTTGAAAATGTAACGGTAACCGATGCTGCTGCAAAAGGAAAAACTATTGGTAAAGCCCCAGATGGTAGGGTTATTTTCTTAAATAACACCGTACCTGGCGACGTGGTAGACGTACAAACTACAAAAAAAAGAAAAGCTTATTTTGAAGGAACTGCTATTAATTTTCACAGTCTTTCAAATAAAAGAGTAGACCCGGTTTGTCAGCATTTTAATGTCTGTGGAGGCTGTAAATGGCAAGATATGGGCTATGAACACCAACTTTTTTACAAGCAGAAAGAAGTGGAGAATAACCTAAAAAGAATAGGTCATTTAGATTTGCCCGAGCTTACACCTATACTTGGTTCAGAACAAAAATACTTCTACAGAAACAAAATGGAATTTTCTTTTTCTGACAGTCGTTGGTTAACGCTAGAAGAAGTAAGATCAGATAATCAAATAGAAGATAGAAATGCCTTAGGTTTTCATATACCTGGCATGTGGGATAAGATTTTGGACATTAAAAAATGTCATTTACAAAAAGACCCATCAAACGCAATACGTTTAGAGACTAAAAAATTTGCCACTGAAAACGGGTTAACATTTTTTAATCCAAGAAACCAATATGGATTGTTACGTACATTAATGATACGCACTAGCTCTATAGGTGAAATAATGATTTTAGTTCAGTTTTTTGAAAATGATAAAGAAAAAAGAGAATTGCTTTTAAATCATCTTTCTACAACTTTCCCAGAGATTACATCATTATTATATGTAATCAATCCAAAACAGAACGATACTATTTACGATCAAGAGATTATCTGTTTTTCTGGTAGAGACCATATTTTCGAAGAAATGGAAGGGCTAAAATTTAAAATCAATGCCAAGTCTTTTTATCAAACGAATTCAGAGCAAGCTTACGAGCTTTATAAAATCACCAGAAATTTTGCAAATTTAAATGGTGATGAATTGGTGTATGATTTATACACAGGTACAGGTACCATTGCACAATTTGTTTCTAAAAAAGCAAAGAAAGTAATAGGTATAGAATCGGTACCTGAAGCAATTTTAGATGCCAAGGCAAACGCAGAGCGAAACGAAATTGAAAACGTTGATTTCTTTGTTGGCGATATGAAAAATGTTTTCAACGAACAGTTTATTGCTCAAAATGGTGTGCCAGATGTTATTATTACCGATCCTCCACGAGATGGAATGCATAAAGATGTAGTTCAGCAAATATTGAACATTGCACCTAAAAAAGTTGTTTATGTAAGCTGTAATAGCGCTACACAGGCAAGAGATTTAGAACTAATGAAAGAGATGTACAATATAACCAAGGTTCAGCCTGTAGACATGTTTCCGCAGACGCACCACGTAGAAAATGTTGTACTTTTAGAAAAGAAAGTTTAGGATGAGAAAAATTCAATTCGGCTTATTGCTGTTTCTTAGTATTATTTCTGCATCGTCATGTGAGAAAGATGATATCTGTGTAGAAGGAGACACTCCCCTACTGGTCATAGAATTTTATGATATTGATGACATAGAGACGTTAAAAGAAGTAAAAACTTTAAGGGTAGTAGGTGTCGGTCAAAATGTAACCGTGAATACTGTTACAGATCGCAGTAATTTAAGTACCATATCCATCCCGTTAAAGACAGATGAAGATGCTACAAGTTTCATATTAATTAGCGACTCGGCAGATGCTGATGATGGCGCGGAAATAGGTAACCTAGATACCATTAATTTTTCATACACTAGAATTGAAGACTTTCTTTCACGTGCATGCGGTTTCGTAGTAAATTATGATGAACTACAAGCGAATGTAACAGCAGATTCAGATAATTGGATTCAAGATATAGAAATACAACAGTCACTAGTCACCAACTCAGATTCTACACATGTCAAGATTTTTCACTAATCTTTTATTTATACTGGGAACTTGCATGGCTTTTAGCCAGAGTAAACCAATTGATCTTAACCCTAAGGATACGGTGGAATATAAACAATCCTATGGTTTACGTTTAGGTGTAGATTTAAGTAGAATTATAACCGGTGCCTTAGACGACAACTATCAAGGAATTGAATTTGTTGCGGATTACAGATTAACCCAAAATTTATATCTAGCTGCTGAACTTGGGAGCGAAGAAAAGACACGACAGGAAGACTTATACAATTTTACAACCTCTGGTAATTACATTAAACTAGGTATCAATAAAAACAATTATGCTAATTGGTATGGAGAGCAAAATTTGATTTACATGGGTGCCAGATTAGGATTCAGCACTTTTGAAAATACCCTTAATAACTATCAATACTTTGATACGAATAGATACTGGAATCCAGATGATTTTGCAAATGGATCGGATACTTCAGAAAATTTCTCAGGTCTTTCTACAACTTGGATAGAAGCTCTTTTTGGAACTAAATTTGAAATCTTCTCAAATATATACCTTGGAGCTAGTGTACGTTTAGGACTTATATTAACTCAAAAAGAAGACGAGCGTTTTCCTAATCTATGGGTACCCGGTTTTAACAAAGTAACGTGGGATAGTAATTTTGGTGTTGGCTACAACTATAGTATTTCTTACTTCTTGCCGCTCTATAAAAAGAAAAATAAGGCTAAGAAAAAGATTGAAAATTCTAATGAACCCGTAGGACCGCCTAACCCAAAAGAACGCTTATAAAACTTTAAACCCTTTAATAAACACCCATTTCATTACAATCTTCTCAAGCCCTTCTATTTTTGCCACTGCAAATTTGGGAGCTAGTAGAGAAGCTGCAATAGCAGCTATTGCTGATAAATAAAGACTATTTATTGATAGCGAAATGTATAATAGAAAGCGGAACAATACAAATAGTACTGCAAAGCCTAAAAAATTATATATTAGAACTTTATGTTTTAGCTTCATTCTTCATTTCTTTTTTGATATTTGGCCTTCTTACTACCTTCATACATTTCATACTTTACCAAACGAGATTCTAGATGGCTATTAAACACCTTTATTTTTCGAGAAGGTCTTAAGCCTACAAACTTTAAAGCAGGTAGGTTACTTGTTATAAACCAAGCATTGGTACCAGGGTAACCTTGTTTTAAAGTATCGCCAATCGCACTATAAAAGTTTTCCAAATCAATATCTAGACGTTCTCCATAAGGTGGGTTAAAACACATATGCAACGTACCTTCTGTTTGCTTATCAGTTTTGAAGAAATCTTTTCTTTCTACTGTGATATAATCTTCAAGATTAGCATTTTCTATATTGTCTTGAGCCTTTCTAACAGCAGAAGGCGCTTTATCGTACCCTATAATTTTATGATGAAACTCTCTTGTTTTCTTCAAACTAGAATCTACGATTTTCTCATATAGATCAGCATCAAAATCGGTCCATCTCTCAAATGCAAATTCCTTCCTATTAATATTTGCGGGTATATTACAAGCAATCATAGCCGCTTCTGTCAACATAGTACCACTACCACACATTGGGTCAAGAAAATCACATTGACCATCCCATCCACTTAATAAAAGCAAACCAGAAGCTAATACTTCATTTATTGGCGCAATATTCGTTGCTGTACGGTATCCCCTTTTGTGCAATGAGTAACCAGAACTATCTAAAGAAACATTACAGTCATTATTATGAATATGAATGTTGATACGTAAATCTGGATTCTTAACATCTACATCTGGTCTTGTACCATCAGTATCTCTAAATTTATCTACAATAGCATCCTTAGTCTTTTGAGACACGTACAAGGAATGTGTAAACTGCTCTGAATTCACCGTAGCATCTATGGCAAAAGTTTCGCTGACAGAAAGATACTCTGTCCAATCCATCGCATATATTTTCTTGTACAGATCATTTTCATCATTAACACGAAAAGAATGTATTGGTTTAATAATTTTAATAGCTGTTCTCAGACATAGATTGGCTTTGTACATAAAGCCATTATCACCTTCAAAAGATACATTTCTAGTTCCCTCAACAACATTGCTTGCCCCCAAATTTCTAAGTTCTTTAGAAAGTGCTTCTTCGAAACCAAATAAGGTCTTAGCGACCATTTTAAAATTATTACCCATAATCATCTTTTCTCGTACCGCAAAAATACGCTAATTTTGACGCCTGTTTAATTTATGACCTATTTCCTTTTTTTAAAAGGTTTATCAGCATCACATGATTTACATATTACCTATTCTAGGAGTACTTATTAGTTTTCTTTTTGTGGTTGTTGCAAAACCCCAGAAAAACGAATCATTCAAACTATTATTAGCATTTAGTGGCGCATTTTTATTAGCGCTTACTATTTTTGAAATGTTACCTGAAGTTTATGAAAATACGAATCCTAAAACTATAGGTGTATTTATAATACTAGGTATTCTTTTTCAAATATTTTTAGAATTTTTCTCAAAAGGAGCTGAACACGGCCACGTTCATATTTCGAAGCAAAGTCAAGATTTTCCTTGGTTACTTTTTATTAGTCTATGCACCCATGCTCTATTGGAGGGTCTACCTATTGGTACAAATGACACCATCATTTATGGTATCTTAATTCATAAAATTCCTATAGCAATAATATTGAGTATATTCCTTTTAGGGTCAAACATTAAACCTATTTACGCAGCATTTTTCATGCTTTTATTCTCTGTTATGACTCCGTTAGGCACCTATTTAGCCAATACAACAGATATACTTTCCACTTATGGTATGTATTTAAATGCTCTAGTAATAGGTGTGTTCTTACATATTTCGACTATAATACTATTTGAAAGTTCTGAAGGGCATAAATTTAATTTAAGAAAGTTATTAGTGATTTTACTAGGTATAACAATCGCATATTATCTATAATGTTCAGTAAAGAAGAATCAAGAAAATTACGAGAAGAATTTTGGATTGCTTTTGGCAAATCGTTTCCAAACAAATGGACTTTATATAAAACTGAAGTTAAAGGCTTATCATTCAAATTTCATTTTGATTTAAAAAAGCTATAGTTTCCATAGACGTAGATTCTGATTTTGAACAGCGAATAAAAGTATGGGATAAACTATTAGCTTTAAAATCAATATTATTAGATGAATTCCTTCCTGAAGGAAAATTTGAAGATTTCTTTATCCTAGAAAACCAAAAAGAAATATCAAGAATTTATGTGGAGCTAAACAACGTATCTATACATAATAAAAATACATGGAGGGAGACAATGGTATTTTTAAACGATAATATGTTGCAGATAGAGAAATTCTATGAAGAGTATAAAGATGTTATCGATTCTTAATCTTATTAGAAAAACATTTAGATTACATCTATGTAAATAAAATACCAATGGCATATTGCTCCGCACAGTACAAAAAGGTGCCAAATGAAGTGATTATACGGAATTCTTCTAACCGCATAAAATAATATTCCTATAGTGTAAAATGCACCTCCAAGCATGAGTAAATTGATTCCAAACTCTGAAGTATTATCTACCAAATTTTGAAAATCGAATATTATGAGCCATCCCATAGCTAAATAAAGTAGCAAGGATATAATTTCAAATTTACCAGTAAAAAATAACTTTAAAATAGTACCAACAGCTGCTATACCCCATACTGCAAAGAAAATATACCATCCATTTCCGTTAATAAGCGTTATTAAAGCAACGGGAGTATACGTACCTGCAATTAGATAATATATATTTATATGATCTAGAATTCTCATTCTGAGTTTCCAAACCTTATTATCGACTGCGTGATATATCGTAGATACTGACAACATACTTATTAATGATAAGCTATATAACACTAATCCTAACAATGACCACTCAGATTTATGATTATTTCCTTGAATCAGAAACACCATACCTACAATAGCAAATAAAGCGCCTATACCATGAGAGATGGTATTAAACTTTTCTTCCTTTTCTAATGAATCTAAGTACATCATAACAATTTTTATAACACTAGCACCTTCACAAAATTCAATCCAATGACTAAAATTAGTGCTATGTATGAACTCACAGATACAAAATTAAAGCTATTCTATAAAATCTGATAATAGCCATAAAGTTATTAGAAGAAAAATAGAAACCCAGACCTTATTCCATAAAAAAAGCCCCTTACATTACTGTAAAGGGCTTTCGAAAAAGGCGGCTACCTACTCTCCCACTTGGTATAGCAGTACCATCGGCGCAAACGGTCTTAACTTCCCTGTTCGGAATGGTAAGGGGTGGGCCCCGTCGCCATGGCCACCTAAGTTTTGAATCGGGTTTTCCCGACCGCGGCCTTCGCCGCAATATCGTTGACATGAATGGAACAGGATCCTATAAAGGAAAGAAGCACTTATAATATAAAGTATGTTTCGGTATAAAAAGAAAGAGGTTAAAGATCGTCGTCCGCCCCTCCGCAAGGGAAGGGCGTACGTATGCGCAAGCCTGACGGGCAATTAGTACTACTCGGCTACGGACATTACTGCCCTTCTACCTATAGCCTATCAACGTGGTCATCTCCCACGGCCCTTTAAAGAAATCTCATCTTGTGGCCGGTTTCGCGCTTATATGCTTTCAGCGCTTATCCGATCCCGACATAGCTACCCAGCGATGCTCCTGGCGGAACAACTGGTGCACCAGCGGTCAGTCCAACTCGGTCCTCTCGTACTAGAGTCAGATCCACTCAAATTTCTAACGCCCGCAGTAGATAGAGACCGAACTGTCTCACGACGTTCTGAACCCAGCTCGCGTGCCACTTTAATGGGCGAACAGCCCAACCCTTGGGACCTTCTCCAGCCCCAGGATGTGACGAGCCGACATCGAGGTGCCAAACCCCCCCGTCGATATGAGCTCTTGGGGGAGATCAGCCTGTTATCCCCGGCGTACCTTTTATCCTTTGAGCGATGGCCCTTCCATGCGGAACCACCGGATCACTATGCTCTTGTTTCCAACCTGATCGACCTGTATGTCTCTCAGTCAAGCGCCCTTGTGCCATTGCACTCTACACACGATTGCCAACCGTATTGAGGGCACCTTTAGAAGCCTCCGTTACTCTTTTGGAGGCGACCACCCCAGTCAAACTACCCACCACGCACTGTTCTCTCATTGAGAGTTAGGCCCCGGACAAGCAAAGGCTGGTATTTCAACAATGACTCCACCACACCTGGCGATGCAGCTTCAAAGTCTCCCAGCTATCCTACACATTGCTTGACCAAGGTCAATACGAAGCTATAGTAAAGGTGCACGGGGTCTTTTCGTCCCACTGCGGGTAACCGGCATCTTCACCGATACTACAATTTCACCGAGCTCATGGCCGAGACAGTGTCCAGATCGTTGCACCATTCGTGCAGGTCGGAACTTACCCGACAAGGAATTTCGCTACCTTAGGACCGTTATAGTTACGGCCGCCGTTTACTGGGGCTTCAATTCAATGCTTCGCCGAAGCTGACATCTCCTCTTAACCTTCCAGCACCGGGCAGGTGTCAGGCCCTATACTTCATCTTTCGATTTTGCAGAGCCCTGTGTTTTTGATAAACAGTCGCCTGGACCTCTTCACTGCGGCCCCCCATAAGGGGGCGACCCTTCTCCCGAAGTTACGGGTCTATTTTGCCTAGTTCCTTAGCCATGAATCTCTCGAGCGCCTTAGAATACTCATCCCAACCACCTGTGTCGGTTTACGGTACGGGCTGCTTCACTCGCTTTTCTTGGAAGTCGATATGCTGGATTATCACCTTGACCGTGGTCTCGGTGTACTATCGGGGCGTTACCGCTCCCTTCAACGTACAATTCCGTCTGTACGCACCAACTTCTCGCCTCCGTCACTTTTAGCGTGAGCAGGTACAGAAATATTAATCTGTTGTCCATCCACTATCCCCTTCGGGTTCGCGTTAGGTCCCGACTGACCCCCAGCTGATTAGCATAGCTGGGGAAACCTTGGTCTTTCGGCGTGCGGGTTTCTCGCCCGCATTATCGTTACTTATGCCTACATTTTCGTTTGTAACCGCTCCAGCATCCCTCGCAGGTACGCCTTCGACGCAGTTACAATGCTCCCCTACCCCTCATATAAATATGAAGTCACGGCTTCGGTGATATACTTATGCCCGATTATTATCCATGCGGAACCGCTCGACCAGTGAGCTGTTACGCACTCTTTAAATGAATGGCTGCTTCCAAGCCAACATCCTGGCTGTCAATGCAGTTCCACCGCGTTATATCAACTTAGTATATACTTTGGGACCTTAGCCGGTGATCCGGGTTCTTTCCCTCTCGGACATGGACCTTAGCACCCATGCCCTCACTGCGCAGAAACATTTTATAGCATTCGGAGTTTGTCAGGAATTGGTAGGCGGTGAAGCCCCCGCATCCAATCAGTAGCTCTACCTCTATAAAACTATCTACACGCTGCACCTAAATGCATTTCGGGGAGTACGAGCTATTTCCGAGCTTGATTGGCCTTTCACCCCTACCCACAGGTCATCCCAAGACTTTTCAACGTCAACGGGTTCGGTCCTCCACTATGTGTTACCACAGCTTCAACCTGCCCATGGGTAGATCGCACGGTTTCGCGTCTACTACTACTGACTATGGCGCCCTATTAAGACTCGCTTTCGCTACGGCTCCGTTCCTGAAGAACTTAACCTTGCCAGTAAAAGTAACTCGTAGGCTCATTATGCAAAAGGCACGCCGTCACCCATATGGGCTCCGACCGCTTGTAAGCGTATGGTTTCAGGATCTATTTCACTCCGTTATTCACGGTTCTTTTCACCTTTCCCTCACGGTACTGGTTCACTATCGGTCTCTCAGGAGTATTTAGTCTTGGCGGATGGTCCCGCCGGATTCATACAGGGTTTCACGTGCCCCGCACTACTCAGGATACCACTATCTAAATGCTCTTTGCCTATACGGGACTATCACCCTCTATGGTCGCTATTTCCAAAGCGTTCTAGTTCATCACATCTCGAATGTCGTGGTCCTACAACCCCGCACATGCCGGAACATGTACGGTTTGGACTAATCCGATTTCGCTCGCCGCTACTATCGGAATCACTTTTGTTTTCTCCTCCTCCGGGTACTTAGATGTTTCAGTTCCCCGGGTTTACCTCCATTACTGGATGACATATCTTCAATATGCCGGGTTGCCCCATTCGGATATCTACGGATCATATCGTGTGTGCCGATCCCCGTAGCTTTTCGCAGCTTATCACGTCCTTCTTCGCCTCTGAGAGCCTAGGCATTCCCCATACGCCCTTTTCCAGCTTGTCGCCAGATCTTTAATCTATTCTATCTTATTCGTACTCTTTACTTAATAAAGATTCGTGTTTCTTTCTTTTTTAGTCGATAATACACCTAAATGTATTACCTCCTGTTCCAATATGTCAATGAACGTTGAACAGTTAACAATTACCAGTCAACAATGAACAATCTAAAATTGTTTATCGTTAATTGAACATTGTCAATTGTAATGTGGAGAATATCGGAGTCGAACCGATGACCTCCTGCGTGCAAGGCAGGCGCTCTAGCCAGCTGAGCTAATCCCCCATTCTATAAGTCGGCAGTTGCCAGTTTACAGTTGACAGGTAGCACAACTTCTAAAATTTCCTTCAATATTTAAATATATGAACGTTTCGCTTATCTCTAAACGAATTCCTTTTTTGTAGTCCCAGGCAGACTCGAACTGCCGACCTCTACATTATCAGTGTAGCGCTCTAACCAGCTGAGCTATGGGACTGTCCCTACTCCTTCCTCTTAGTATAAATACCTTTTTTTGGAAAAAGCAATTACTTATATATCATAATTATGGAGATTATTTTTTTCGAACAATTCTTAAAGCGAAAACATTATTAAATCAAAAGACCGGGACCGTTATTCCGATTCTTTACTTCGTCAGGGACCGTCCTTAAAGGACAATCTCTAGAAAGGAGGTGTTCCAGCCGCACCTTCCGGTACGGCTACCTTGTTACGACTTAGCCCTAGTTACCGATCTTGCCCTAGGCCGCTCCTTACGGTGACGGACTTCAGGCACTCCCGGCTTCCATGGCTTGACGGGCGGTGTGTACAAGGCCCGGGAACGTATTCACCGGATCATGGCTGATATCCGATTACTAGCGATTCCAGCTTCACGGGGTCGAGTTGCAGACCCCGATCCGAACTGTGATAGGTTTTATAGATTCGCTCCGCCTTGCGACGTGGCTGCTCTCTGTACCTACCATTGTAGCACGTGTGTGGCCCAGGACGTAAGGGCCGTGATGATTTGACGTCATCCCCACCTTCCTCACGGTTTGCACCGGCAGTCCCGTTAGAGTCCCCATCATGACATGCTGGCAACTAACGGTAGGGGTTGCGCTCGTTATAGGACTTAACCTGACACCTCACGGCACGAGCTGACGACAACCATGCAGCACCTTGCAAATTGCCCGAAGGAAAATCTATCTCTAGACCTGTCAATATGCATTTAAGCCCTGGTAAGGTTCCTCGCGTATCATCGAATTAAACCACATGCTCCACCGCTTGTGCGGGCCCCCGTCAATTCCTTTGAGTTTCATTCTTGCGAACGTACTCCCCAGGTGGGATACTTATCACTTTCGCTTGGCCGCCCAAGACTCAAGGCCTCGGACAGCTAGTATCCATCGTTTACGGCGTGGACTACCAGGGTATCTAATCCTGTTCGCTCCCCACGCTTTCGTCCATCAGCGTCAGTATATAGTTAGTCACCTGCCTTCGCAATCGGTGTTCTATGTAATATCTATGCATTTCACCGCTACACTACATATTCCGGCAACTTCACTATAACTCAAGACCAACAGTATCAAAGGCAATTTTACAGTTGAGCTGCAAACTTTCACCCCTGACTTATCGGCCCGCCTACGGACCCTTTAAACCCAATAATTCCGGATAACGCTCGGACCCTCCGTATTACCGCGGCTGCTGGCACGGAGTTAGCCGGTCCTTATTCTTACGGTACCGTCAGTAGAGTACACGTACTCTTTTTTCTTCCCGTATAAAAGCAGTTTACTACCCATAGGGCATTCTTCCTGCACGCGGCATGGCTGGATCAGAGTCTCCTCCATTGTCCAATATTCCTCACTGCTGCCTCCCGTAGGAGTCTGGTCCGTGTCTCAGTACCAGTGTGGGGGATCCCCCTCTCAGGGCCCCTACCCATCGTAGCCTTGGTAAGCCGTTACCTTACCAACTAGCTAATGGGACGCATGGCCATCTTATACCGCCCGAAGGCTTTAACCGTATCCCGATGCCGGGTCACGGTACTACGGGACATTAATCCAAGTTTCCCTGGGCTATTCCCCTGTACAAGGCAGGTTCCATACGCGGTGCGCACCCGTGCGCCGGTCGTCATCTTGTGCAAGCACAAATGTTACCCCTCGACTTGCATGTGTTAGGCCTGCCGCTAGCGTTCATCCTGAGCCAGGATCAAACTCTTCATCGTTGTTTTGTAAATATTCGTCCCAACGAAGTCCAAATCAATCCCGGCCCCGACTCTCGATTCAATTCCTTATGTATACCCTTGGGCATATACTGAATTTTCATGTTTCCTTAATTCTTGTTCCTCTCGAACAGGTCCTCACCTATTCTCGATTCTTATCTCCACAATATTTCAATGAACTTCTATCCACTCAGCCTTCAAATCCCATGACTTTCCGACTTCGTTTCCCTTAGGTGTTTCCCTAAGCGGCTGCAAATATACAACTGTTTTTTAACCTGACAACTTTTATCGAAAAAAAATTATTTTCTTTTTTTCGCCAGACCTAAACAACATATCCAAGAACCTTTTTCCTACTCCCGTTTCCAAAATCATCTTCCTCGTTTGCGGGGTGCAAATGTACACACTATTATTAATTACACAACCATTTTTTAAAATAAAATTAAAGAAAAATTTACATCAATATGCAACACACTTATAAATAACACATTAACCATATTATAAAAACACAAAGCATTAAATTTTATCAAATAAGCTAGCATATACTAAATTCATTAGATGACATAAACCTGGTAGATAGCATCAACAAACCAAAGACAACTACATCATATACACTTTACATTATAACATGATTCTATTGCGGACGTGAATAGTTCATATTATCTTTGGCATCCTATAATTTGTATAACAATGATTAAAATTACACTTCCCGACGGATCGGTTAAGGAATTTGAAAAAGGAACAAGCCCTATAGTGGTTGCAAAAAGCATTAGTGAAGGATTAGCACGAAATGTAATTTCGGCAAAATTCAATGAAACGATTGTTGAAACCACCACCCCATTAGAGACGGACGGAAGCTTGGTCTTATATACCTGGAACGATAAAGAAGGAAAAACAGCTTTTTGGCATTCTACTTCACATATTGTAGCACAAGCGATAGAAGAATTATACCCAGGCGTAAAATTAACTATTGGTCCAGCTATTGAAAACGGATTCTATTATGACGTTGAACTTCCTACCGGTTCTATTTCTGAAAAAGATTTTCCTATCATAGAAAAGAAAGCATTGGAAATTGCTCGCGGAAAGCATGATTATAAAATGAGATCTGTTTCAAAGGCAGAAGCTCTTGAATTTTACAAAAATCAAGGCAATGAGTACAAAGTAGAATTAATAGAAAATCTTGAAGATGGCACTATAACTTTTTGTGACCATGATACCTTTACCGATTTATGTAGAGGTGGTCATATACCAAATACAGGAATAGTAAAAGCTATTAAAGTATTAAGTGTTGCAGGTGCTTACTGGAGAGGTGACGAAAACAAGACTCAACTAACCCGAATCTATGGTATCTCTTTTCCTAAACAAAAAGAACTTACGCAATATCTAGAACTTCTGGAAGAAGCAAAAAAACGCGATCATAGAAAACTAGGCAAAGAATTAGAACTGTTCACTTTTTCGCGAAAAGTTGGTCAAGGCTTACCTTTATGGCTACCCAAAGGAGCTGCTTTAAGAGAGAGACTTGAAAACTTTCTAAAAAAAGCCCAAAAGAAAGCTGGTTATGAAATGGTGGTTACTCCACATATTGGACAGAAAGAACTATATGTTACCTCTGGACATTATGAAAAGTATGGTGAAGACAGTTTTCAACCCATACACACACCAAAAGAGGGCGAGGAATTTCTATTGAAACCAATGAACTGCCCTCACCACTGTGAAATCTATAATACCAAACCATATAGTTATAAAGAACTTCCAAAAAGATTTGCTGAATTTGGTACTGTATATAGATATGAACAAAGTGGAGAACTTCACGGTCTTACACGAGTTCGTGGATTCACTCAAGATGATGCCCATATTTTCTGCACACCAGATCAATTGGACGAAGAATTTAAAAATGTAATTGACCTATCATTATATGTATTAGGCTCTTTAGGATTTGAAAACTTTACTGCACAGGTATCTGTTCGTGATTTAGAAACTCCAGAAAAATATATTGGATCAGTTGAAAACTGGGAAAAAGCAGAGCAAGCAATTATAAATGCCGCCAAAGAAAAAGGCTTAGATTTTGTGGTTGAGGCAGGAGAAGCAGCTTTCTATGGTCCAAAACTAGATTTCATGGTTAAAGACGCCTTGGGAAGACAGTGGCAACTAGGGACTATCCAAGTAGATTACAACCTACCGGAAAGATTTGATTTAAATTACAAAGGCAGTGATAATGAGTTACATAGACCTGTCATGATTCACCGTGCACCTTTTGGAAGTATGGAACGTTTTATAGCATTGTTACTAGAACATACAGGCGGTAATTTCCCGTTATGGTTAACCCCTGAACAAGCGATTATTCTTCCTGTTAGCGAAAAACATGAAAAATATGCTGAAAAAGTTTTAAAATCCCTAGAAAATAACGAAATTCGCGCCCTTATCGACAGTCGAAATGAGACTGTTGGCAAAAAAATACGTGAAGCAGAAATGACCAAAGTGCCATTCATGTTGATCGTAGGAGAAAACGATGAGGCAGACAATACTATTTCTGTACGTAAACACGGAGGTGAAGATTTAGGAGCAATAAGCATTGCAACGTTTACAGACTTGGTCAATACAGAAATAAATAGTACCTTAAAGACGTTTTAAAATTAAGTTTAATTAAAAAGAATTAGTCATAGCAATACGTAAAAGATTTAGACCGCAACCTAGAAGGGAAAATAAGAATCCTCATAAAATTAATGAGAAGATTACAGCACCGAAAGTTAGGTTAGTTGGCGATAACGTTGAAGTAGGAGTATATCCTTTTCCTCAGGCTCTTGAAAAAGCAGAAGAATTAGGTTTGGATTTGGTGGAGATATCCCCAAAAGCAGACCCTCCTGTTTGTAAGATCATGGAGTATAAAAAGTTTTTATACGAACAAAAGAAAAGAGACAAGGCCATGAAAGCGAAAGCTTCAAAGGTTGTTGTTAAAGAAATAAGATTTGGTCCAAATACAGATGACCATGATTATGAATTTAAAAAGAAACATGCTGAAAAGTTCCTTAAGGAAGGAGCTAAATTAAAGGCTTATGTGTTTTTTAAAGGACGATCAATTGTCTATAAAGATCAAGGAGAAATCTTATTATTAAGATTAGCATCTGAATTAGAAGAATTAGGGAAGGTAGAACAAATGCCTAAACTAGAAGGAAAGCGTATGACAATGTTCATCGCACCTAAAACTAAAGGAAAATAATAAAACACATCGGCTTGGTAAAACAACCGAGGTATTTATAAAATACTAAACGCTGCTTGCTTTTGTAGGCGGCGTTTAGCATGCAAAGTGAGATTAATATATAAACTAGGAGAAAATGCCTAAACAAAAAACAAAATCCAGTGCTAAGAAGCGTTTTAAGCTTACAGGTACAGGTAAAATTAAAAGAAAGCACGCTTTTAAGAGTCACATTTTGACTAAAAAATCTAAAAAGCGTAAGCTTAAGTTAACTCATGATGGTTTAGTTCATCAAGCAGACGTTAACAGTATTAAAGAACAATTACGTTTAAAGTAAATCAAGTTCTTTAAAAGGTAAAATTATTAACCATGGAGTTAGGCTTTAAAAGTTCCTTTAAATTATAAGGGCGCCTACTACAAAAAATTAGAAAAAATGCCAAGATCAGTAAATGCAGTAGCTTCAAGAGCCAGAAGAAAAAAGGTAATGAAGCAAGCCAAAGGTTACTTTGGAAGACGTAAAAACGTTTGGACAGTAGCCAAAAATGCGGTTGAAAAAGCAATGTTATATGCTTATAGAGACCGTAGAAACAAGAAAAGAACTTTTCGTTCATTATGGATTACCCGTATTAATGCAGGTGCCAGACAACACGGAATGTCCTACTCTCAATTTATGGGAAAAGTAAAAGCTAATAACATTGAACTTAACAGAAAAGTTCTTGCAGATTTAGCTATGAACCACCCAGATGCCTTTAAGGCAGTTGTAGATCAGGTAAAATAAATTAATAACAATCTCACTTTTTGAAAAATCCGATTCTTACGAATCGGATTTTTTAATTTTAGCTATAGCCGCTTTAAATTCTTGCCAATCTATAAGCTCATCCCCACTTTTATCATAACCTTCAATTAGCTTTGAAGATACAATACCTCTAATAAATCCACTTATTTCTGCTTGTTTTAAGAGCTTGACAATTTCTGCCTTTGTCAATTTTTGATCATTATTCTTATCAAAAAAATTAAAGGCCATTTCAGGAGTTTGAAAATGGTTGGTAATTAGTATTTGAATTTTATTTAAAATAGCTTCTTCTGTAGTCATATTCCCTTAGCTTTACTTCAAGTTACTCAAAATTCAATTTCCCCACAACGTCAACACTATATTTCTACCTGAGGCATAATTTCTATGCTCGCAAAGATAAATGCCCTGCCAAATACCCATATTCAATTTACCATTGGTTATTGGTATCTGTACCGAAGCTCCCATTAATGATGCCTTAATGTGCGCCGGCATATCATCTGAACCCTCGTAATCATGTTTGTAATACGGTGCATTTTCAGGCACCATAATATTTATATGAGATTCAAAATCATCACGGACCGTTGGATCTGCATTTTCATTAATTGTAAGGCTAGCAGAAGTATGTTTTATAAATACCTGCAAGAAACCGGCATCTATATCTTTTATTTCAGGAATCCTAACAACTATTTCATTAGTTATGATATGAAATCCCCTTTTATATGCGCGTAATTGAAACTCCTTCTGAATTAACTTCATCTCTTGTAAATTATTAAATAAAGGTAAAACTTTGAGGATAACCCCACCTTATTAAACATCATTCAAATATCTTTGCCCTTAAATATAAAATATATGGATTTATCAAAGATTAAAATGGTTGTAACCGACATGGATGGGACACTTTTGAACTCTAACCACGAAGTTAGCGACCAATTCTTTGAAATATTCAAAGATTTAAAATCTCAAGGTATCACCTTTGTTGCTGCAAGTGGAAGACAATATAATAGTATCATAGACAAGCTAGATGCTATTAAAAATGACATTATCGTTATTGCGGAGAATGGAGGATTTGCCATGAAACAACAAACTGAAATTTTAGCTACTCCACTAGAACAACAACATGTTCAAGATATTTTAAGGACACTTGATGATATCCCAAACATACACCCGGTAATCTGTACAAAGCACAAAGCTTATCTAACAAATAAATCTAATGCCTTTACCAATAAGTTAGCAGAATACTATACCGAATATGAAATTATAGAAACTTTGACTGATTTTAATTCTGAGGTTATTAAAATCGCAATTTATCATTTTGAAAGTTCAGAAGAACACATATACCCGTATGTAAAACATTTTGAAGCGAATTTAAAAGTAAAAGTATCTGGTGAAAATTGGCTTGACATTTCAAATATGAATGCAAACAAAGGATACGCTTTAGATAAATTAATGAAAAGCTATAATTTAAAATCAGATGAAGTTATGGTTTTTGGAGATTTTAACAATGACCTTGAAATGTTGGCACTTTCAGATTATGGGTTTGCTATGGAAAACGCTCATCCAAATGTAAAAGAAGTAGCAAAATACAGCACTTTAAGTAATGACGAAAACGGTGTTGAGCACATATTGAAGATGCTAGTTAAATAGTTGCACTTAGTACACTCACCTAACTTTACTGAACAGCTGGTTTTAATTCTCTTGGCACATACCCCATAGTTCGCTTAAATGCCGTGGTAAAATGTTGCGGATTAGCATAGCCTACTTCATAAGCAGCATGTGCAATAGTTGCCCCGTCTTGTGTAATTAAACTCTTTGCGACCTCCATACGTAATGCTGTAATATACTTGAATATGGTTATCCCATATAACTTTTTAAAATCGCGCTTAAGCTTAGTAGCATTGATTCCTGCTAAATCTGCTAGATCTAAGATTTTGAGAGGTTCTTTTAAGTTTTTTCTAATATGATCTTCTACCCTAACTAAGGCTAAGTAATCTGAATTTAACAATTTCACATTGTTCTTAGAAAGCTTGGATGTTTGTCTACCTAAAAGAAAATCAATCATTAAAACTGTTAATTTACTTTCCAAATACGTCTTTCTAATTTCACCGTTATAAGGACATTGAATAATATCATTTATTTTACTTCGAATACTAGGAGGAATGAATTTACTTTTATCCCATAGCACAAATGAATTAGAATTTTGAATGGCACTATTTAGTTTTTCAAAAGAAGATTCAAATTCGGTGCCCAATAGATTTTTCAACAAACTGGGCTTAACATATATTTCAAATGATTTGGCGTTACCCTTAAAGAATATATCTCTTCCCTCAGTTGTTGGATAGTAAAACATATTACAATGATTTTCTGGAATTTGAACCAGGTATTTTATATGTTTTAGTGGTTGGTAACAATAAGTACCTTCTAAGGAGAAATGAAGTTTTATTAAATGCTCATCACTAAAAACACAAATTTCAGAATTGAATTCATGAATTAATTGGTTATTAGAAAAGTCAATTCCACGTACAAAAGAACTATTATCTTTAGTAGTTACCTCTACTTGATTGAATTGCACCGAATTGTCCAAGTATCCATTTCTGAACAATTGACTCACTCGTATTTCTTTCTTCAACATCTCCTTATTCATAAGCTTTTTCTACCCCCCAATTCATTACTTCCTTTCGCGTATGTTTAAATTCCTTTCTCGGTACTCCCCCCTTCAAACCTGCTATAGATTTGCAAAACTAAGTTATTTAGACTAAATCTTAATAAAGATAAAATCCTTTTTAAAATCAAATGAAGAATTTCTTAACCGCAATACTTTTCTTAATATTCCTTTCTGCAAAGGGTCAAGACTTTTCCTCTACAGTTTCAGGTAAGGTTACAGATACATCTGGTAAGCCACTACCTTTTGCAAGTGTTTTAATTGAAGGGTCAAAACTCGGTGTTCTTACAGACGACTATGGAAGTTATACTCTTAAAAATATTCCCTTAGGGGAACATAACATTTTAGTATCATTTATTGGTTACACAACTCTTTCAAAAGACATTGAAATCAGTGAAAACACTAATCAAATTACTCTTAACTATACTTTAGAAGAAAACGTTGAAAATTTAAATGAAGTAAATGTCAACGGTAAATCAAAAGAAACAAAACTAGAGACAAAAGGTTTTGCAGTGAATGCCATAAAAACCGAAGAAGTTAGTCTTAGAAATATTCAAACCAACGAATTACTGAATACCACTGTTGGTGTAAAGATTCGACAAAATGGTGGTCTAGGTTCTGATGTTACCTACAGCCTTAATGGTTTATCAGGTAATTCGGTTCGCATATTCATTGACGGCATACCAATTTCTACTTACGGCAACTCATTTAATCTTAACAGCATACCCCCTTCAATGATAAAGAACATTGAAGTCTACAAAGGTGTGGTTCCAGGTCATTTAGCAGATGATGCCCTAGGCGGAGCAATTAATATTGTGATGCAGAATGATGCTAAAACAAATTTTAACGCATCTGTATCTTACGGATCTTTCAATACCATACAAGCAAGTGTTAACGGTTTGTACCGCTTTGATAAATCTGGATTAACAGTAAAAGCTTCTTTATTTCATAACTATTCTGATAACGACTACAAAGTATCTGGCAGAAGTGTTGTTACAACTGGACTGGGCGGAGTACAAACCCCAATTACCGCAAGAAGGTTTAACGATGCATATAAATCAACCGGTGGAAGAGCAGAAATTGGGTACACAAACGTAACATGGGCTGATCAATTTTTTATAGGAGTTACAGGATCTGATGATTACAAAGAGGTACAGCATGGTGCTTTTATGACCATAACACCATATAAAGATAGATTTCTTGAATCTGATGCCTTACTTGGTAGCATTAAATACCAAAAGAAAGATTTATTCACAAAAGGTCTTGACGTCAACATTAACGGTTTATACGGAAATCGAAATCGTGCTGTTAACGATACGGTCTCTTGGGCCTATAGTTGGACAGGCGAACGAGCAATTGATTTTAGAGGAAATGAATATCAATATACTTGGCGTTCTCAACAAGTAGATGGTCCTACGTTAGCAAAAATAAAAAGGAATGTGGCATCTATAAGAACCGGTGTTTCTTATACTATAAACAAAAATCATAAACTCTCGGCTAATCATGTTTATAGTGGAATTGACAGAGAAGATAGTGACGCTCTACAATCTGTTTTAGAAAACACTTTTGTGGGTACCAGAGATTTAAAAAAGAATATATACTCCATAACCTATGAACTAACGGCTTTTGACGAAAAACTAAAAACCAGTTTATTTGGTAAGCACTATCAACAGAAAACAACTAGTGTTGACCCCGCAATAGAAACTGATGCTGACGGAAATGATGTAATAGTAGATGAAGTAGTAAGCAGCAATAAAAATTACGATGGTTATGGCTTTGCGGCTTCCTACGAAATCGTGCCTAATATCACCTTTTTAGCATCCGTAGAAAAAGTAATCAGATTACCAGATGAAACCGAAATTTTTGGTAATGACGGAGACAATGTTATAGCCAATTCAAGCATTGATCCAGAAAGTAGTGAGAATTATAACTTAGGGTTTAGATTTGGAAACTTTTCTATTAAAAAACATGATTTCACCATATCAACCAATGTTTTCACGAGAAATATAAAAGATAGAATTGGGCTACCAATAGAAACATCTTTGAATGTAGATGATGAATTAATTATTTATGTAAATCAAGGTAGTGGAACATCAAAAGGTTTTGATGCACAATTAAATTACTCATATAACAACAATTTTGGGCTCAACTTTAATATATCAAAGTTCGACTTGAAAATTGAAAATCAAGGAATAGAAATCGATGTTCCTAATACTCCGTTTTTCACCATGAACGGTGGCTTACGCTATTCATTTAAAAATCTTATTCAAAAGAAATCTAGATTAAACGCATTCTACAATGTGTATTTCACTGACGAATTCTCATTCTTAACTGCACAAGGCAGCAATACTGTTGGCAATGAATTCTTTGAAGTCCCACAGCAGTTGTCTCAAGATATTGGACTTAGTTATGCGTTTCCAGACAACAGATTTGTAGTAAGTTTTGATGTCAAAAATATATTTGACGAACCCGTTTACGATAATCTTTCTGTACAAAAACCAGGAAGAGCTTTTTACCTAAAATTAAATTACGCAATAAATAAATTCTAATCTTTTAATCAATACATAAAATGAAAAAAACTATCCTAAACCTTAAAACCTTTGCCGCCGTAATACTTACCGCTGGTTTAATGACCGCTTGTAGCAGTGATGACGATACCGTAGTTACACCAGATACAGATACCGAGGAACAAGAAACAGAAGAACCAGTTGAAGAAGAAGATCCAAGATGGATTACCGTTGCAGGAGCAAAAATGGGAGAAGATCCAGGTGATGGAAACGGAGGTACATTAATTTATGCTGTAACTAGTCTTGACGCCAAAGACCCTACAGTTTCTATTGATCCTTTTGAAAATGGATTTATAGCACCTTCAAACAGAACGGCAAGATTACAATCTTCCGAAGATGGAAATACCATTTTCAATATAAGCTACGCAGGTGATACTGGAGGAAATTATACTAAATATACTGTTGAAGGCGGACAAACAATTACCCCATCTGGATCTGAAGTCAGTATAGCTCCTTATGTTGGTACAGCTCCTCGTTGGATTAAGTTATTTGACGGAGATCAAACTGGTGCAGCTGTATATGTATCTACTGAAAACGAATTTGACGACAATGATGCCTACACCCGTACCGAGGCTACCATTGGCGTAGTAACATTAGATTTGGTCAACTCTTCTATTAAAGAATTCCAAGAGCACAGTGTTCCGTTGTCCGCTGAAGAAGAAGCTGCTGGATACTATATTTCTAGAATTGATATGCCAACATTAAATGCAGCAGGAGACAAATTATATATTGGTGCCCGTTTAAGTAAAGTTGATCCTGCTACAGCAGAAAGTGATAGTGATTATGAGATTTTAGGTTCTAAAACAATTGTATTGGACTACCCGTCTCTATTGAACCCAACAGTTATAACTTCTACCGTTGGTCATGGAAATACCAATGGATACCGTAGTATTAATTCTTTCGAATATAATAGCAGCGTGTACCAAGCCAACCAAAGTGACCCAGAAGGTTCTTATATTTTAAAAATCGATGCTGACAATGAGTACGATGACACGTACAATTTCAACCTAGATGAAGCCTTAGGTATTGAAGGAGCATATATACTTGCATGGAGACCTGCTGCAAATGGTAAAGCCGTTGTAGCTTACCGTCATAACGGATCTGCAGAAGGTGTTGCTGGTCTACAAGGATTTTTTGCCCTTGTTGATTTAAATGCACAAACTGCAGTAAGAATTGACGATATACCTTATGACCCAGACTTCTACTTATTCCAATATCAAGGATTTGTAGTTGAAGGAACAGAGATATATCTTACTCAAGGCGCTGTTGGACAGAATGGAAATATCTATGTAGTAGATACTGAAACTGGTGCTGTTACTAAAGGTGCTGAATTGGTTAATACAACAGGTAGCCATTTTATAGGCGTATTCTAGTATATTAAAATATACAACTATAAAAAAACCGATTTCAAGACGAGTGTCTTGAAATCGGTTTTTTTATTCCAATTAAATTTAAAATCAAGTCTTTTGTTTCTTTTTTCTAGCTGCTGGGAACAATACATTATTCAATATTAAACGATAACCAGGCGAAGTTGGATGCAACTCCAGCTCCGTTTTAGGATCCCCTACCCTATGTTGGTAATCTTCCGGATCGTGTCCGCCATAAAAGGTAAAAAATCCCTTTCCTTTAATTCCGTGTATATATCTAGCTTCCTCATTAAGTTTATTTTCCCCTAATACCAAAACAGTCGGCTTTATTTCTGAGCGTGTAAAGGCAGTTGTTTGCCCCATGAACCCTTTTACCAAAGAAGTATGATTTTGGCATAACATCGTAGGTACAGGGTCCCATTTAGCCGAAAAATCCATCAAAGAAAAGTAATCTGACTCTTTTGGAACATTACCTCTTTTATTAGTCATATCTATAGAAGAGAATTCATATTTCAACGGACTACGTTCTAAAATGAAATCTGTGAAAGCAAAAGTTTTTCCATAATCTAAGCTTGCTTGATAGTTGGGATCAGAAGCATCACCATCAAACATAGGTTCTACAATATCAATACCGTCAGCAGCCAAGGCAATATCAAAACTATCGGTTGCCGAACACATAGCAAACATGAATCCGCCGCCAATAACATAATTTCTAATTTTCAAGGCAACCGCCCTTTTTTCTTCAGATACTTTATCATAACCTAATTTCTTAGCTAACTTTTCTGAATTCTTCTTTCCCTCTATATACCAAGGGGTTGCTCTGTACGCACCATAAAACTTACCATATTGACCAGTAAAATCTTCATGATGCAAATGCAACCAGTCATACAATGCCAGCTTATCTCCAAGCACTTCTTCATCATAAATTGTAGTATAAGGTATCTCGGCATAGGTCAATGCCATGGTTACCGCATCATCCCAAGGTTGTTTATCTTTTGGTGAATACACCGCTATACGTGGAGCTTTTTCCAAAATTACCGCATCTTGATTAATAGAAGGGCTACTGATTTCATCTAAAATTCCATTTGCTTGTCCGTCCGATAAAATTTCAAAACTTACACCTCTAATCTGGCATTCCTTTCTAATACTTTCTCCGTCTGGCAATAAAAAAGAACCACCACGGTAATTTAATAACCACTGTACTTTTTGTTGCTTTGCCAAGACCCAATATGTAATGCCGTACGCTTTTAAATGATTCTTTTGACTATCCGCATCCATAGGTATAAGAATAGATGATGCGAACATTTGCAAAGAAAAAAAGAGGAATAAAGCAGAGGTAATTAATTTACGCATAAAGTATTCTAAAACTATTCACTCAAAGATATAGTAAAATCTTTTGAGCAGTATTTAAGATGCAGTTAAAGCTATTGTAAATAAGTTAACGAGATTTTTTTTAAATCAATTGATTTAAAACCAAAAAAGTCTCCCAAATGGAAGACTTTCAGACTTTTAAATATATGCTATTTTAAAAAGGAACATCGTTATCCTCATCTAAATCCGGACTATTGTTCATACTACTACCAAAAGCATCATCTGCACTTGGCAAGTTTTTAGTAGCAAACGGATTCTCTTCATTTGCATTCATTTTGGATTGAAATTCAAAAGGAGAATCAAAATCATCAAGGTTATCGAATTTACCTTGATTACCGATAAACTTCAACCTAATATTTTCCAAACCACCATTACGGTGTTTTGCCACAATAAATTCACCCTGACCTTGTGTAGGCGTACGTTCTTCATCATCCCATTCTTCAATCTTATAGTACTCAGGTCTATAAATAAAGGATACAATATCGGCATCTTGCTCGATTGCTCCAGATTCCCTCAAATCCGAAAGAATAGGTCTTTTACTACCTCCACGTGTTTCAACGGCACGTGATAACTGAGATAATGCAATAACAGGAACATTCAGTTCTTTTGCAAGGGCTTTCAAGTTTCGGGAAATAGTAG
Source organism: Maribacter sp. R86514 (assembly GCF_044597005.1). Classification (NCBI taxonomy): domain Bacteria; kingdom Pseudomonadati; phylum Bacteroidota; class Flavobacteriia; order Flavobacteriales; family Flavobacteriaceae; genus Maribacter; species Maribacter sp. R86514. Next base: position 1,742,361 of record NZ_CP138999.1, read on the forward strand.
AGATTTCCTGTTCCCTGTTTCCTCCTTTTTGACTACCACCAGCTGTCATTAACTGCAAATAATCGATCATAATCATTTTTATACCATGCTGAGAAGCAAGACGTCTTGCCTTTGCACGTAAATCGAATATAGATAACGACGGGGTATCATCAATGAACAAAGGAGCTTTTTCCAAAGTTTTCACCTTTACGTTTAACTGCTCCCACTCATGCTTTTCTAGCTTACCGGTTCTTAATTTTTCTGAAGACAAACCTGTTTCAGAAGAAATCAATCTCGTAATCAACTGTACTGAGGACATCTCTAAAGAGAAGAAAGCTACAGGAGTGTTTGTATTCACGGCCATATTTCTTGCCATAGATAAGGTAAAAGCCGTTTTACCCATACCAGGACGTGCTGCAACGATAATTAAATCACTTGGCTGCCAACCAGATGTTAGCTTATCCAACTTATCAAATCCGGATGCAACACCACTCATTCCCTCTTTACCGGCAATCTCTTCAATTCGTTTTTTAGCCTGTATTACCAAATCTTGAGCAGTCTCAGCAGAACGCTTTAAGTTACCTTGGGTAACATCATATAATTTTGCTTCGGCAGTGTCTAACAAATCAAAAACATCTACAGCTTCATCATATGCCTCTTCAATTATTTCACCTGAAATTTTGATCAAACTACGCTGAATAAACTTCTGAAGAATAATACGTGCGTGAAACTCAATATGAGCGGATGAAGCTACTTTCTGAGTTAGTTTTATCAAATAAAAATCGCCTCCACAGACCTCTAACTTACCAGCTTTCTTAAGTTGTGACGAAACGGTTAATAAATCTATAGGTTGCGACTCTTCAAAGAGAATGAAGATAGCTTCGTAAATGAATCTATGAGCGTCTTTATAGAATACATCTGGGTGTAAAATATCGATAACTTCATCAACACCTTTTTTATCTATCATCATAGCCCCCAACACAACCTCTTCTAAATCAATAGCTTGTGGTGGAATTTTGCCTTTTTCAAGACTTATAATATTAGATTTGTCGATCTTTCGAGCGACAAAAGGTTTCGTGTTCTCCATAGTGCGAAAGTATACAATTAACCTTTAGTTAACGTGAAAAATATCAATTTCGATGTTCACAGTTGACTAACAATTGACTGTTAATAAGTTACGATTTTCTGTTGATAACATAAAAAAACCGAGGAATAAAATCCTCGGTATATTTTTAAGAAGCCTAAAATGCAGATTAGCCGTTAAAAACGCCCATTTGTGCGTATTTATCCATGCGTTGATTTACTAGTTCTTTTGGTGATAACTTTTGCAATTCCTCAAAATGAGAAGAAATTTTATTTTTTACTGTGTCAAAAGTTTTTGGTCTGTTGGCATGCGCTCCACCTGCAGGCTCACGTATGATTTCATCGATCAATTTCAACTTTTTCATATCGGTCGCTGTCAATTTTAAAGCCTCGGCAGCTCTTTCTTTATATTCCCAGCTTCTCCATAAAATAGAAGAACATGATTCTGGTGAAATTACAGAATACCAAGTATTCTCTAACATTAACACCTTATCACCAACACCTATACCCAATGCACCACCAGAAGCACCTTCACCTATAATTACAACAATTACAGGTACTTTAAGGCGTGTCATTTCAAGAATATTTCTTGCAATTGCCTCTCCTTGTCCTCTTTCTTCAGCTTCAATACCAGGGTATGCACCCGGGGTATCAACAAAACAAACTACAGGCACTTGAAATTTTTCTGCAGATTTCATTAAGCGTAAAGCCTTTCTATACCCTTCTGGGTTGGCCATACCAAAATTTCTATACTGACGTGTTTTAGTATTATAACCCTTTTGTTGACCAATGAACATATAGCTCTGATCACCAATTTTACCTAAACCACCAATCATAGCCTTATCATCCTTTACGGTACGATCACCATGAAGTTCCAAGAACGTATCTCCACAAATGGCTTTAATATAATCTAATGTATAAGGTCTATTTGGATGTCTAGATAACTGTACTCGTTGCCAAGCAGTTAAATTCTTATAGATATCTTTTCTTGTTTCGGAAAGTTTCTTTTCAATCTGTTTACATGTCTCGGTCACATCAACATCACTTTCCTCTCCAATGATCATGCACTTGTCCAATTGTTCTTCCAACTCTTTGATCGGAAGTTCAAAATCCAAATATTCCATATTTCTATAAAGTTTCTTTAGTTGCGGCTCAAAGATAAAACTTTAATACCTAAATCTTGGGTACCCTTTTTTTAATATTTGCTCTTTGTTTTAAAATACCGTTCGCAATGACCGTACTGAGTATGATTAAGGCTCCCACATAAAACATAGGTTCCATTTTTTCTTCTGATCCAAATATAAACCAAGCTAAAAGAATACCATAGACCGGCTCTAGATTTGTTGTAAGCATAACCGTATATGGAGTTAAAACACGCATAATCTTTACCGACGCAATAAAGGCATACGCCGTACAAATAAGCGCTAATACTAATAAATAAATCCAATCCATGTGTGGCAGGGTTATTAATGACATACTAAAATCACCCCTAACAATTAAAATTATTGATAAGAAAACCATGCCCACGCCTAATTCATAAAAAGATATAACCGATGGACGATGAGTTTGAACCAGCTTACCGTTTATCAATGAAAAGACTGCTGCCAAAAATGCCGATATCAATGCGATGATCATACCATAGACATATTCGGTTTCTACTTTAAAAATCAAATAGAGTCCAGCAACGACCATTAACCCGAAGAATATCTCATAACCAATTATCTTTCGCTTATACCAAAAAGGTTCCATTAAGGCTGTAAAAAAAGCTCCTGTAGACATCATGGCCAATGCTACGGATACTGTAGAGACTTTAATTGCCAAGAAGAAGGTTACCCAATGTAAAGCGACAACCACTCCCCCACCTAACAACCACCAAAATGTTTTCCTTGAAACTTTTAAACTGAATTTGGCCAAAAGAATATATACTGCTATAAATAAGGTTGCCATACCCATTCTAATCCACACCAAGGGTAATGAATCTATAGTGATTAACTTTCCTAGAATGGCTGTAAAGCCCCAAATAAAGACAATGAAATGTAAGTGTAGTAGATTAAGTATTCTATCTTTTTGCATTTTGAAGTAGATAAAATGCCAGACATCCAAAAACTACATTAGGTATGATAACCGCAAGTAAAGGAGAAAAGCCCGATTGCTCTGCCAGTACACCGAATACCTTATCAAAAAATATAAATATAAAAGCAATTAAAATACCAAATGCCAAGTTAGCCCCCATACCACCACGTCTCTTAACCGACGATACCGAAACAGCAATAATAGTCAATATAAAAGCGGTTAACGGCAACGCCCAACGCTTATATTTAACCAAGACATAGGTATTAATATTAGATGCACCCTTTCTCCTTTGATCCTTAATAAAGGTGTCCAATTCAAAAAGATTCTTTGTTTCTGCAACGTATGAAACCGGGGTAAGATCGCCAATATCAAATGCAAAAATGGTATCTAACCTTCGTTTACTTTCAATAATTGCCGTATCCCCCATAATGGTACGTTTTTTATAGGAAGTTAATCGGTAACTAGAATCCTTATCTACCCATCTAATATTTGCGGCAGATATTTTGAAATCTAATTCATTGTTTTCTTTAAAACGCTCAAATGTAAAATTATGACCTAACTGTCTAGCCGGATCAAAACTACTCACATAAATAAAATCGGTTTCATTGAGTTGATTAAAGATATTATTGGTGACCCGATCTTGTTTGCCTTTTTTAAGATATTTGTATTTAAATTCATTGAAGCCCACACTAGCGTTGGGTACAATGAACATGGTCATAAAGAACATTAAAACAGCTACCATAGAAGCTCCAATAATGTAAGGTCTTAAAAACCGACCATAAGAAACCCCTGAACTTAATATGGCAACAATCTCGGTATTGTTAGCAAGTTTAGAGGTAAAGAATATTACAGATAAGAATAAAAAAATAGGGAACAATAGATTACCAATGTAAATCGTAAAATTTACATAATACATAACTATTTCATTCAACGGTGCTTCATTATCGATCATTTTACCGATCTGTTCTGCCAAATTCACCATAATACCGATGGGAATGAATAACAAAAGCATTAGCGAAAAAGTCGCTAGATACCGTTTTAGAATGTATTTATCTATTATTGATAGCATTATAGCCTTTTATCCATTTGTTTTACCATCATATCTTTCCACATTCTAAAATCTCCTGCAATAATATGCTTTCGTGCTTCACGCACCAACCACATATAAAAGCCTAAGTTATGAATTGTGGCAATTTGTTTACCCAAATATTCATTAGCAGCGAATAAATGTCTTAAATACGCTTTAGAATATTCACGGTCTACAAAAGTGGTTCCCATTTCATCAATAGGAGAAAAATCATCTTCCCACTTTTTGTTCTTAATATTAATTGTACCGTGGGCCGTAAACAACATTCCGTTTCTAGCGTTTCTAGTAGGCATCACACAATCGAACATATCTATGCCCAAGGCAATATTCTCCAATATATTAATAGGTGTACCAACACCCATAAGGTACCTTGGTTTATCTTCTGGTAGAATTTCACACACCACCTCTGTCATACCATACATTTCTTCGGCAGGCTCACCAACAGATAATCCGCCAATTGCATTCCCTTCAGCTCCTGCATTTGCAATATATTCTGCAGATTGCCTTCTTAAATCTTTATAAGTAGACCCTTGAACGATAGGGAAAAATGTTTGTGCATAATCATACTCAAAAGGTGTTTTCTCCAAATGATTGATACATCTATCTAACCACCTATGCGTCATATGCATAGATCGTTTTGCATAATTATACTCACACGGGTAAGGCGTGCACTCATCAAAAGCCATAATGATATCCGCACCGATTACCCGTTGGATTTCCATTACATTCTCTGGTGTAAACAAATGCATGGATCCGTCAATGTGCGATTTAAACTTGACCCCTTCTTCTTTAATCTTTCTATTACCGGATAAAGAATAAACTTGGTAACCACCACTATCTGTAAGAATATTTCTATCCCAACCCATAAATTTATGGAGTCCGCCTGCTTTCTTTAAAATCTCAGTTTTGGGTCTAAGAAATAAATGATAGGTATTTCCAAGAATAATATCTGGATTTACCTCTTCTCTTAGTTCTTTTTGATGCACTCCTTTTACAGAGGCTACCGTGCCCACCGGCATAAATATTGGGGTTTCAATAGTACCATGATCGGTAACAATAGTACCTGCCCTAGCTTTTGATTGTAAATCGGTATTGTGTAGTGTAAACTTCAAAATTTCTAAATCTAGCTGCAAATATAATGAACTGTCTGTGGGAAAAACTTAATAAAAAGCAAAGATGTTAATGAAACCAATAAATTACAAAGCGTGACTTTATAAAATTGAAATTGACCCAAACGAAATACAAAACAATAAAGATATTTTACCTCCGTTCTGATGGTATAACGAGAAATGGAACATTTGGTATCGTATTTGCTACATGTACCACTTAAAACAACAACGATATGAAAAAAACAATTTTAGTTGCCTTCATGGCACTCTCTGGGTTTTACGGAATGGCACAGGGTGATTCGGGATTTGGTATTAAAGGAGGATTAAATTACAACGCAAACGGAGATTATTTTGAATCTGCGGGAGATGTTGCTAGAAATCCTGATAGAAACATTGGGTACCACGTAGGTATCTTCGGAAAAATTGGTGCTTCTAAAGTTTATGTTAGACCAGAGTTGGTATATACCAAAACAAAGTCTGATTATGATGGAGCTGATTTTGATATGAGCAAATTAGATGTACCGGTATTATTAGGCATCAACTTGGTTGGACCGTTGCATGTTTTTGCCGGACCTAGTTTTCAATACATTTTAGACACTGAATTTGACGGTATTACTATTGACGATGTGGAAAATGATTTTTCCGTTGGGATGAATATAGGTGCTGGAGTTAACCTTGGTAAATTAGGGATAGATTTACGCTATGAGAGAGGATTTAGTGACAACGAAGCTTCTTTTATAAATACGAACATTACAAATTTAGGTCCAAGTAGAATAGACACTAGACCAGATCAATTGATTTTGAGTTTGTCTTTAACGATGTAAACAAAACAACAAGAAACAAAAAACCTCTTAAGAATGCTTAAGAGGTTTTTTTATGCTTTAGAATAAATTTCTATAAGTCGTTATCAAGATGATCGGGAGTTCCGTCACCATCGGTATCTAAGAAGCCAACAAAATTACCTTCGGCATCTAACTCAATTTCATCAATCGTTAAAATACCGTCACCGTCATCGTCATTATCATTATAGTTAGGCGATAAATCCAAATCTGTATTGTCATCATTTAGATTACCGTTGCCGTCCAAATCTTCTTGTATTGAAGGAATACCATCACCATCGGCATCTGTATCAGCCTCATATTCAAACGCATCAACCTTAAATATCAATGGAGAATAAGCAGGAATATTGCCAGTTACTGGACTGGAATCAAAATATCCAAGACCTGAAGGAATAAATATTGCACCTATTCCGTAACCTTCATAACTAACGGTTCCATCACCATTATCATTAGGACCAATTCCTGTTTGAAAATTTTTCATCCCATTTCCAAAACCTCTTACAACTCCAGATAAATTTAGAGGTATGGGTTGGTTTGAGGAAGCATCAAAAAGACTTCCATCCAAAAAAGAACCCTCATATCTTAGAATCACATTATCACCAATAGTTGGTTTACCTTCTACAACACCCTGCCTTACAACTAACGTATATAGTTTTTGCTCAATCTTTTCACCATCATCTCTTCCTAAATCTTCTGAATCTAATATGATGGTTTCGGTAATTAATTTCTGACTATCAAATATTGATTCCCTCTCACTATTCTCCCCTTCAATTGTTCCAAATTTTATTTTAAAATCAAAATCTTCCGGTGGGTTCGCGAACTCATCTTCATTGTAGAAATGTGTCTTTAAAAAATCTATGATTTCAGCATCGTCCTCAACAGTAACTTCACTTAATAGTCTTGGCTGCACAGCTTCTACCCCATCATCGTCTTTTTTACATGAAGTTATAATCAGTAAACCAGCTATAATCAAATAAGCATTTCTCAATTTCATCAATAATATATTTTGAACGCGCAAGATACAATTTTCCCCTATTTTTGTTTGGAAGTTAACAAAGAAATGCAACCCATAATGCGCATAGATAAATTCTTGTGGAGTATACGATATTTTAAAACCCGAAACATTGCATCTACCGCTTGCAAAAAAGGACATGTAAAAATCAATGGAAACACTGCTAAGCCCGGCAAAGAGGTTTTTCCGATGGATGAAATAGTGGTACGCAAAAATCAAATCGATTATCAACTTACTGTTCTTGACATACCACCAAGTCGTATTGGTGCTAAATTAGTAGACATCTATAGAAAAGATACTACACCAAAAGAAGCCTTTGAGCATAATGAACTATTGCAATATTCAAAAGACTATTATCGTAAAAAAGGAATTGGTAGACCTACAAAAAAAGATAGAAGGGATATAGATGAATATCTAGAAGGACCGTCAACTACTGACGATAAAACAAGTTTAGAAAATGACTCAGAAAGTAAACCCAAAGATTAATCTAATTTTCTAAAACATACCTATCTTTAATGCCTTAAGAACAGCATATGCAACAGAATATACTTTCACATCAACAAATACAACATAAAATAGAACGAATAGCGTACCAAATCTATGAAGCCAATGTTTCTGAAGAAGAAATTATTATAGCAGGTATAGATGGCGGCGGATTACAATTTGCGAAGAAAATCGTTGCTAAGCTTAAAAAGATAACCGAAGCTAAAATTGTATTATGCAAACTATCTATGGATAAGAAAAATCCGTTAGCTAGTGGTGTAACTACCTCTTTGCCCGATAATGACTTCATAAATAAATCGGTCGTAATCGTTGATGATGTTCTAAATTCCGGTACTACATTAATATATGGAGTACACCACTTTCTAAAAACCCCTTTAAAACAACTTAAAACTGCAGTATTGGTCAATAGAAACCACAAAAAATATCCGGTTAAAGCAGATTATAAAGGAATTTCTTTATCTACCTCATTACAAGAACATGTAAACGTACATTTTGAAACCAAAAACGACAGGGTCTATTTAGACTAATTTATTTACGATCATTTCTGCAATTTCAGTTGGGGTATTATTATTGCTCTTTATTTTCTGATGTGCCTGATTATAGAAAAAGCTTCTCTCGAATAAATGCATGCCAATAAACTCGGTTAACGTTTCATCTTCTAAATGAGAAATCATAGGGCGATGACTTTTTTCTTCCTTTAAACGATTTGTAAGTTCATCTATACCCACATTTAAATAAAAAGAATTAGCGGTCTGTTCATTGATAATTTCCATATTTTTTCCAAAACAAGGCGTACCACCACCTAATGAAAGCACAAAACTATCTTCATTTGAAAAAACTTTTTGCAGGTATTCTATTTCCTTTTTTCTAAAATATATCTCTCCTTTTGTCTCAAAAATGGAAGGAATAGACATCTCCTCAGCTTCTTCTATATAATCATCTAAATCTAAAAATTTAATATTCAAATGGTTAGCAACTATTCTGCCCACAGTTGTTTTACCACTACCCATATAACCGACCAAAACTATTTTCACATCTTTCATTTGCACAAAATTGGACTAAATAAAAGGGTTTTCAAAAAAAAATAAATTTATCTCATAAATGGCTTGCAAAATAAAGTAATCGACGTATATTTGCACCCGCATTGAGGGAATATTAATTCTGAATATGCTTTTGACCTGGTAGCTCAGTTGGTAGAGCATCTCCCTTTTAAGGAGAGGGTCCTGGGTTCGAGCCCCAGCCAGGTCACCACTAAATATTAGCCTCTTCAAATAAAAGAGGCTTTTTTATTTAAAATTTTGAGTTGATTTATTTGACTTAATGACCTAGTAAGTTCTTTAGACATTTTGACCTGGTAGCTCAGTTGGTAGAGCATCTCCCTTTTAAGGAGAGGGTCCTGGGTTCGAGCCCCAGCCAGGTCACTTTAAAACCTTCAAATATGTACTATTTGGAGGTTTTTTTGTTTTTTAGAAGTAATGAAAAAAGATTTTTTAATAAAACCTTGAAACAACTTCATTAATTTTATGCTCCCAAGTATATTTCATGGCTCTATTATATGCTGCTCTAGCTGCTTTTTTTCTAAAGTCTAAATTATAATACATATGTTCGATAGCTTTGGCTATGTCTACAGCAGTACCGTCAGTTGTACTCGGTGTAATTTTTATTCCACACTCGTCTGAAACTATTGTTCTCATACCACTTATGTTCATAGTAATAATAGGCAAACTAAATCCCATGGCCTCTGTAGCCTGTAAACCTGCCGTATCTCTTAAGGGACAAAAAAGCATAACATCAGCCTTAATATATTCCTCGCGCATTTGCTCATAGGGTATCCAACCTAAATGCTCAATTTTTTCGGTATTTAAATCGTATTTTTTGATCCATTGCGGCAAATTACCCCCTTGTACTCCATCGCCAATAATTATTAATTTATACTTTACATTATTTGGCAAATAAGAAATTGCCTTTAAAGACAACTCAAGTCCTCTGCGTGGCAAGAACCTTCCAACCCATAGTATTCTAAATTCCTTTTCAGGAACTCTGTCTATAAACAAGTTATTTTCAAATTGTACTGGCAACGCAGAATCACTTATTCCAAAGCTACTGCCTTCTTTGTAATGCTTAGAAGTTTTAAGCAGATCTTCTGTTTCTTGATTAACCGCTAAAACTACATCCGCTATTTTAAGTGTTTCATTTAAGGCTCTACCATAATTGACTAAGTAATTCGAAACAAATTTTCTGATTTTCTCAATTTTCCAAGAAGAACCAAAATAAGGCTTAAAAATAGGTAAAGACATCTGACCTCCACCAACAGGACCGAATATCACGTTACAATCAGTTAATCTATACAAACTACTTCCTTGTTGAAAACTACCATAACTGACATGTTGGGCAACATCGAAATCATGCAGTAAATGTAATTTTTCAACAACTCTTGCTGCTTTAATCTTCCATAAAAAGTAATGAATGTAAATTGTCTTTTTATTATTATCGAGCCAGTGCTTATCTATCAAAGAAGAAATTCGTACGGGCACGAAATGTAAATTAATGAGATTTAGTTTACGTTTTTCTTCCTCACATTCTTCATAATCTTCAATATTCGTAACACACCACACCTCAAAACCTTTTTTTGCCAGTCCAGCAGCCCAAGACCAACCAACACAAAATTCCGATCCTTTATATGGAGAGCAAGCATAAGCACTTAATAAAACTTTTTTCATTAAAATTTATTAAAAAATAGAACGTTATTAACTTGTAAAAATTTTATACCGTATTTGAAACATTTATGCTGACCAAAAATATAAATTTAAAAACCTTAACAATATTCTTTTAAATCATACTTAGTGAATAAAAAAACTTATTAAGTCAACCCTATTTTCAATAAAGCTTATATATATTACATATTATATCTGATACAATCTAGATTATAATTTTATTTCATTATGTACCTTATCGTCATTCATTTTATTTAGAAAACCATCTTACCAAAAAATGAACAAAAAAATAATACAAATAAAAAATTGCTTTTTAGGCCATGGCTATGCATCTCTAATAGGCTATCACAAATTACTTGAAATTTCGAACCATAAAGAAATTTTAATTTTACGTAACAAAAATACTTCTCCAATTTTTACTATCGAGCATGAGGGACATTCTTTTAGTCCGTTACCTATTTTTCCCGTAGAAGAGTCAAAATTGTATCAATCAAGTTTATTTAATAATGTACGTAAGCAAGAACCTATATCGGTAAGTTTTTCAACACTTGATAATTTCAATCATAAAGATTATCAAATAAAAGATGGATCACTTGCATCATTCATGCTTTCTAATGATGGTATAGACACAAGGTTATGCTTAGGACTAAAACAATGGGGGGATGATATGCTTACTACACCATTTAGTCAAGTTCAAGATAAAATTAAAAGGCATTATATTTCAAGCGGTGGGAATACAAGAATGGGATATGTAAATGGTCTATCTTTATTCAAATATGCTGTAGATAAGCTAAATCCTGAAGTTTTGGATTATGCTAATTTGGAGAAAGTAGATATTGAAAAGAAAGAGGTGCATACCGACGATTACATTATTAAATATAATAAACTAATATCAACAGTACCTATTCATTTTTTACTAGACATATGCAACTTAAAGCAAGATCATAACACTAATTATGCCAGCTCGTATTTTTATTTTTTTGAATATAAAAACGGTTTCAATGCTAATCAAATAATTTATGACTGTGATTTTAAATCAGATATTCTTCGAATTTTTTCTGTAAAAGACAACTTTCTTTTAGCTCAATTAAGAAGTGACAAACACGGTCAAATATCAACTGAAAAGATTCAAAAAAGAATTCAAAGATTAGTTCCAAGCATTAAAGAACTTAAATTTGCCAAAGAGCTTTTTGTACCTATGTCCTACCCTGTGGAGCTTATTTCGACACCAGACACTTTGGATAGTATAAATGTTTTAAAGCAAAACGACATTATTCCATTAGGTCGATTTGGCGATTGGAAATACTCTGACTTACATGAATTGGATTGGTCGAGTATTGTTTAGAATCCTTCTTTTTAATGAATCTAAAATATTATAAATTGACGAAACCATTTTACTTTAATACGGTAACCTTTACCCATTTTTTTATGCTGTCATATAAATGTTAGAACCTTTTATTTAGATATTTATTTTTACTCATTAAATATTCAATACTGTTATAGCTATAATATTCAATTATACGAATTAGCCTATTTAACAAATTTATTTAAGGCACTTTAAGCACAATTATTAAAACTTCATTTATTATCTAATCTGCCTTTTGATATATTTCAGATCAAACAATTTGCGTTGTAACCTTATTAATTTTTATTTATCCTTTTTTATGAATAAAAGAATAAAACTATACAACGAAAAGTGATTTAAAATACCAAATTTTAAAATTATCATGATATTACAAAAAAAATATTTGCCCGACTATCCTCTAAAAATATCTAAGTAGATTTAATAATGCTCTACTTATATCAAACAGCTATCAATTTTCCCATTATATCTTGAGCATTTGTATTTTACGAGCAAGTTCCAACCATTTAGGATACACTTGTTTTATATGTGTAAGATAACATATATAGTTAATAGCCAAATCCGCACATTTACTAAAACTATTAAGCCTAAAAACTTAGCTTTTCTATATCGCGTTCATTAAATTATGCCACTATAAATATATTATTCATATTCATACCAGTTATCTCATTTCTAAACTCCTTCCATTTTTACTTGCCATACCTTACATAACTACCAAGCTATTAATATTTATTTAAAAGAATCTTGGGGTCAGCACTCGTTTGTACCTGTTCAAGAACTCGTACCTCAGCATGATCTCGAAAGAACCGTCGTTGAACCTGGTCGCCCCAAGGTCGGTGGTTTCCTTATCGTACGCCAGACCGAGCATCAACTGGTCGGTCATCTGAAAACCGAACAGGGCGCTGATCGCCGCGTCCCATCTGTACGCCGCTCCCAAAGAGAACTTGTCGTTGAAAAGGAAGTTCGCGCTCAGGTCTACCTGTAACGGTGCCCCCTTTACAGCTTTTACAAGTGCCGCAGGCTTGAACTTTACGTTCGGGTTCAGGTCGAACACGTACCCCGTGATCAGATAGAGGTTCATACGCTCCTGCGCGATCAAACTCGAACTGTTCGAATCGGAACTGTCGAAATGCTCGGTCTGTAGGAAGTTGGGTACCGATAGCCCTGCATAGAACTGGTCCGTATGGTAATAGATCCCCGCACCGAAGTTCGGCGAGAACTTGTTGTCGATGTTCGGCAGGTTGCTCTCCGCCCCGTAGTTCCTCAGCTTCGTAAAGTCCACGTTGAAAAGGTGACCGCCCGCTTTTAGACCGAACGACAGCTTCCCTTCCTCAGAGGTGTTCACCGTATAACTGAACGCGGCATCGATATAGGTATCCTGGTTGGTGCCGTTTCCGATCTCGTCGTTCACTATGGACAGTCCCAATCCTACATGTTCCGAGACAGGGGTATGGAAGTTCAGCGTCTGCGTCGTCGGCGCGCCATCGAGCCCCACCCACTGAGAACGGTGAAGTGCGGCTATGCTGAACATGCCCCGTGAACCTGCGTACGCAGGGTTCACCGATATCGTATTGTACATGTACTGCGTGTACTGGGCGTCTTGCTGCGCATAACCCATAAAGAGTCCCGCAACGGTAATTATAATGGCTAGAAAATATTTGTTCATCGTATCTTTTTTAAAGGGGATTTTTCTATCTGTTGATGTATAGGTAACCGGACTTATTTAAAATATTTCCATCTTTAAAATATGTAATGACATAGAAATAGACACCCACTGGCAATTCCGAATCTTTATCTATGGTTGCTCTACCGTCAGATAATCCTTTAAATAAATTACTTACGTTATCATAGCCAGACATCTTGTACACACTTACCCCCCATCTATTATATACTTCTACCGTATTGTTAGGATATGACTCGATATTCTGAATCAAGAAAGAATCATTTACACCATCGCCATCTGGGCTAATTATCTCATTGGCAACAGCAATACCGGTTTCTACCAACTCTTCATCACAACCCGCTTCTAAAGTAGGCACGCCGTTCAATGAATCACATGGGTTAAGCGGATCCGTACCGTCTAATATCTCTTGACCGTCTGTTATAGTATCGCCATCGGTATCCGCAACTTCTGGGTTCGTACCTATAGCATCTTCTTGAGAAGTGGTCAATCCATCACCATCACAATCACTAGCCGGTAATGCAGTACCATTTATATAATCACAATCATCAAGCGGACTTGTATTTTCAGTGACTTCTTGACCATCTTGTATTGTATCGCCATCAGTATCTGAATTATTTGGATTAGTACCTAATAATACCTCTTCTCCATCTAAAAGACCATCATTATCTGAATCTGGATTATTAGGATCAGTACCAGTGGCAACTTCCTCATCGGTAGACAGACCATCTTCATCACAATCACTATTACCTAACGGACTACCATTTACAGAGTCACAATCATTTAAAGGATCTGTTGTGTCTACGTTTACTTCTTGACCATCATTTATACCATCACCATCAGAATCAGGATTACTCGGGTCAGTTCCTAAAATAGCCTCATCATTATCATTGATACCGTCATTGTCCGTATCCACGGAAATATTTACAATTCCCGTTCCTGTATTACCAGCAGGATCGGTAGCCGTAATATTAATTACATCTTGATCTCCTAAAATTGGGAAGATTCCTGAATCAGGTATTACCGTCTCCGTATCTAAAATCCAGTTCCCTAAAGCATCAGTGGTCACAGAATACACAACATCTATTACATTATCTCCATCTGTATCCAAATCAATCGTAAGAGCTTCGTTAGGATTTCCTTGACCAGTTAATACCGGTGTGATATCAATGGTATTGAAACTATCTACAATAGGAGCTGAATTATCTAAAGTGATAGGATCATTGTCGCTTGCAGGGTTCAATGCAATATCCGTAACATCGGCGGTAACAGTAATTGGTCCGTTAGTCAAACTGGAAATATCAGCATCCAAAGCCGTCCAAGCATCACCCGTAACGGTAGCCGTCGTGGTTACCGTATTCGTACCGTCACTAAAAGTAACCGTTACGATTTGATCATCCTCGACACCGGTAGTAGTACCCGAAATGGTAACATCAGCGTCTTCAGCAGCGTTCACGATATCGTCAACTTCGATTGGAGTCGTGATATCTATCGTTGGGATTGAATTATCTAAAGTGATAGGATCATTGTCGCTTGCAGGGTTCAATGCAACATCCGTAACATCGGCGGTAACAGTAATCGGTCCGTTAGTCAAGCCAGATATATCAGCATCCGAAGCCGTCCAAGCATCACCCGTTACGGTAGCTGTCGTGGTTACCATATTCGTACCGTCACTAAAGGTAACCGTTACGATTTGATCATCCTCTACTCCAGTAGTGGTACCAGAAATGGTAACATCACCATCTTCATCGGCATTTACAATATTGTCCACTTCTATTGGAGTCGTGATATCGATCGTTGGGATTGAATTATCTAAAGTGATAGGATCATTATCGCTTGCAGGGTTCAATGCAACGTCGGTAACATCTGCCGTAACAGTAATTGGTCCGTTATTCAAGCCAGAAATATCAGCATCCAAAGCCGTCCAAGCATCACCCGTTACGGTAGCCGTCGTAGTAACCGTATTCGTACCGTCACTAAAAGTAACCGTTACGATTTGATTATCCTCTACACCGGTAGTTGTTCCCGATATCGTTACATCTCCATCTTCCGATGCGTTTACGATATTGTCCCCTTCTATAGGAGTCGTGATATCGATCGTTGGGATCGAGTTGTCCAATGTGATAGGATCATTATCGCTTGCAGGGTTCAACGCTACATCGGTCACGTTCGCCGTTACCGTGATCGTTCCATTGGTCAATGCGGAGATATCCGCATCCGTTGCCGTCCATGTTCCTCCGCTTACCGTTGCCGTTGTTGTTACGGTATTGGTACCATCTGAGAAGGTTACCGTTACGGTTTGATTATCCTCTACACCGGTAGTTGTTCCCGATATCGTTACATCGCCATCTTCCGATGCGTTTACGATATTGTCCCCTTCTATAGGAGTCGTGATATCGATTGTTGGGATCGAGTTGTCCAATGTGATAGGATCATTATCGCTTGCAGGGTTCAACGCTACATCGGTCACGTTCGCCGTTACCGTGATCGTTCCATTGGTCAATGCGGAGATATCCGCATCCGTTGCCGTCCATGTTCCTCCGCTTACCGTTGCCGTTGTTGTTACGGTATTGGTACCATCTGAGAAGGTTACCGTTACGGTTTGATTATCCTCTACACCGGTAGTGGTACCAGAAATGGTAACCTCGCCATCTTCCGATGCGTTTACGATATTGTCCCCTTCTATAGGAGTCGTGATATCGATCGTTGGGATTGAATTATCTAAAGTGATAGGATCATTGTCCGTTGCAGGATTCAACGCTACATCGGTTACGTTCGCCGTTACCGTGATCGTTCCATTGGTCAATGCGGAGATATCCACATCCGTTGCGGTCCATGTTCCTCCGATTACCGTTGCCGTTGTCGTTACGGTTGTTGTTCCATCGCTCAACGTTACGGTAACCGTTTGGTTGTCTTCGACACCCGTCGTTGTTCCCGATATCGTTACATCGCCATCTTCCGATGCGTTTACGACATCGTCACCTTCTATAGGAGTCGTGATATCGATCGTTGGGATCGAGTTATCCAATGTAATCGGGTCATTGTCCGTTGCAGGGTTCAATGCTACATCGGTCACGTTCGCCGTTACCGTGATCGTTCCATTGGTCAATGCGGAGATATCCGCATCCGTTGCCGTCCATGTTCCTCCGCTTACCGTTGCCGTTGTTGTTACGGTATTGGTACCATCTGAGAAGGTTACCGTTACGGTTTGATTATCCTCTACACCGGTAGTTGTTCCCGATATCGTTACATCGCCATCTTCCGATGCGTTTACGACATCGTCACCTTCTATAGGAGTCGTGATATCGATCGTTGGGATCGAGTTGTCCAATGTGATAGGATCATTATCGCTTGCAGGGTTCAACGCTACATCGGTCACGTTCGCCGTTACCGTGATCGTACCATTGGTCAATGCGGAGATATCCGCATCCGTTGCCGTCCATGTTCCTCCGCTTACCGTTGCCGTTGTTGTTACGGTTGTTGTTCCATCGCTCAACGTTACGGTAACCGTTTGGTTGTCTTCGACACCTGTCGTTGTTCCCGATATCGTTACATCGCCATCTTCCGATGCGTTTACGATATTGTCCCCTTCTATTGGAGTCGTGATATCGATCGTTGGGATTGAGTTGTCCAATGTGATAGGATCATTATCGCTTGCAGGGTTCAACGCTACATCGGTTACGTTCGCCGTTACCGTAATGGTTCCGTTTGTAAGTCCCGAAATATCCGCATCCGTTGCGGTCCATGTTCCTCCGCTTACTGTTGCCGTTGTTGTTACGGTAGTTGTTCCATCGCTCAACGTTACGGTCACAGTTTGGTTGTCCTCGACACCTGTAGTGGTACCAGAAATGGAAACATCGCCATCTTCCGCAGCATTTACGATATTGTCCCCTTCTATAGGAGTCGTGATATCGATCGTTGGGATTGAATTATCTAAAGTGAAAGGATCATTGTCCGTCGCCGGGTTCAATGCTACATCGGTCACGTTCGCCGTTACCGTGATCGTACCATTGGTCAATGCGGAGATATCCGCATCCGTTGCCGTCCATGTTCCTCCGCTTACCGTTGCCGTTGTTGTTACGGTTGTTGTTCCATCGGAAAAAGTAACGGTTACCGTTTGGTTGTCTTCGACACCTGTCGTTGTTCCCGATATCGTTACATCGCCATCTTCCGATGCGTTTACGATATTGTCCCCTTCTATTGGAGTCGTGATATCGATTGTTGGGATTGAGTTGTCCAATGTGATAGGATCATTATCGCTTGCAGGGTTCAACGCTACATCGGTTACGTTCGCCGTTACCGTAATGGTTCCGTTTGTAAGTCCCGAAATATCCGCATCCGTTGCGGTCCATGTTCCTCCGCTTACTGTTGCCGTTGTTGTTACGGTAGTTGTTCCATCGCTCAACGTTACGGTCACAGTTTGGTTGTCCTCGACACCTGTAGTGGTACCAGAAATGGAAACATCGCCATCTTCCGCAGCATTTACGATATTGTCCCCTTCTATAGGAGTCGTGATATCGATCGTTGGGATTGAATTATCTAAAGTGAAAGGATCATTGTCCGTCGCCGGGTTCAATGCTACATCGGTCACGTTCGCCGTTACCGTGATCGTTCCATTGGTCAATGCGGAGATATCCGCATCCGTTGCCGTCCATGTTCCTCCGCTTACCGTTGCCGTTGTTGTTACGGTAGTTGTTCCATCTGAGAAGGTTACCGTTACGGTTTGATTATCCTCTACACCGGTAGTGGTACCCGATATCGTTACATCTCCATCTTCCGATGCGTTTACGATATTGTCCCCTTCTATAGGAGTCGTGATATCGATCGTTGGGATTGAATTATCTAAAGTGAAAGGATCATTGTCCGTTGCAGGGTTCAATGCTACATCGGTCACGTTCGCCGTTACCGTGATCGTTCCATTGGTCAATGCGGAGATATCCGCATCCGTTGCCGTCCATGTTCCTCCGCTTACCGTTGCCGTTGTTGTTACGGTAGTTGTTCCATCTGAGAAGGTTACCGTTACGGTTTGATTATCCTCGACACCGGTAGTGGTACCGGAAATGGTAACATCGCCATCTTCCGCAGCATTTACGATATCATCACCTTCTATTGGAGTCGTGATATCTATCGTTGGGATTGAATTATCTAAAGTGATAGGATCATTATCGCTTGCAGGGTTCAATGCAACGTCGGTAACATCTGCCGTAACAGTAATTGGTCCGTTATTCAAGCCAGAAATATCAGCATCCAAAGCCGTCCAAGCATCACCCGTTACGGTAGCCGTCGTAGTAACCGTATTCGTACCGTCACTAAAAGTAACCGTTACGATTTGATCATCCTCGACACCAGTAGTAGTACCGGAGATGGCAACATCAACGTCTTCATCGGCATTTACAATATTGTCCACTTCTATTGGAGTGCTAATGTCTATTGTAGGAATGGAGTTTTCTAAAATTACAGACTCACTATCAGTCGCAGGGTTCAATGCAGCGTCGGTAACATCTGCGGTAACAGTTATTGGTCCATTATTCAATGCAGATATATCCGCATCCGTGGCCGTCCAAGCGTTACCCGTTACGTTAGCTGTCGTAGTCACCGTATTCGTACCATCGGAAAAAGTAACGGTTACCGTTTGATTATCCTCGACACCGGTAGTGGTACCAGAGATAGTAACATCGCCATCTTCCGCAGCATTTACGATATCATCACCTTCTATTGGAGTCGTGATATCTATCGTTGGGATTGAATTATCTAAAGTGATAGGATCATTGTCGCTTGCAGGGTTCAATGCAACATCCGTAACATCCGCGGTAACAGTAATTGGTCCGTTAGCCAATCCGGATATATCAGCATCCAAAGCCGTCCAAGCATCACCCGTTACGGTAGCCGTCGTGGTTACCGTATTCGTACCATCGGAAAAAGTAACGGTTACCGTTTGATTATCCTCGACACCGGTAGTGGTACCAGAGATAGTAACATCGCCATCTTCCGATGCGTTTACGATATCATCACCTTCTATTGGAGTCGTGATATCGATTGTTGGGATTGAGTTGTCCAATGTGATAGGATCATTATCGCTTGCAGGGTTCAACGCTACATCGGTTACGTTCGCCGTTACCGTAATGGTTCCGTTTGTAAGTCCCGAAATATCCGCATCCGTTGCGGTCCATGTTCCTCCGATTACTGTTGCCGTTGTCGTTACGGTGGTCGTACCGTCGCTCAACGTTACGGTAACCGTTTGGTTGTCCTCTACACCGGTAGTGGTACCGGAAATGGTAACATCACCGTCTTCAGCAGCGTTCACGATATCGTCAACTTCGATTGGAGTCGTGATATCGATCGTTGGGATTGAATTATCTAAAGTGATAGGATCATTATCGCTTGCAGGGTTCAATGCAACGTCGGTAACATCTGCCGTAACAGTAATTGGTCCGTTATTCAAGCCAGAAATATCAGCATCCAAAGCCGTCCAAGCATCACCCGTTACGGTAGCCGTCGTAGTAACCGTATTCGTACCGTCACTAAAAGTAACCGTTACGATCTGATTATCCTCGACACCGGTAGTGGTACCAGAGATAGTAACATCGCCATCTTCCGCAGCATTTACGATATCATCACCTTCTATTGGAGTCGTGATATCTATCGTTGGGATTGAATTATCTAAAGTGATAGGATCATTATCGCTTGCAGGGTTCAACGCTACATCGGTCACGTTCGCCGTTACCGTGATCGTACCATTGGTCAATGCGGAGATATCCGCATCCGTTGCCGTCCATGTTCCTCCGCTTACCGTTGCCGTTGTTGTTACGGTTGTTGTTCCATCGCTCAACGTTACGGTAACCGTTTGGTTGTCTTCGACACCTGTCGTTGTTCCCGATATCGTTACATCGCCATCTTCCGATGCGTTTACGATATTGTCCCCTTCTATTGGAGTCGTGATATCGATTGTTGGGATTGAGTTGTCCAATGTGATAGGATCATTATCGCTTGCAGGGTTCAACGCTACATCGGTTACGTTCGCCGTTACCGTAATGGTTCCGTTTGTAAGTCCCGAAATATCCGCATCCGTTGCGGTCCATGTTCCTCCGCTTACTGTTGCCGTTGTTGTTACGGTAGTTGTTCCATCGCTCAACGTTACGGTCACAGTTTGGTTGTCCTCGACACCTGTTGTCGTTCCCGATATCGTTACATCGCCATCTTCCGATGCGTTTACGATATTGTCTCCTTCTATTGGAGTCGTGATATCGATCGTTGGGATCGAGTTATCCAATGTAATAGGATCATTGTCCGTCGCCGGGTTCAACGCTACATCGGTTACGTTCGCCGTTACCGTAATGGTTCCGTTTGTAAGTCCCGAAATATCCGCATCCGTTGCGGTCCATGTTCCCCCGATTACTGTTGCCGTTGTTGTTACCGTATTGGTACCATCGCTCAACGTTACGGTAACCGTTTGGTTGTCCTCTACACCGGTAGTTGTTCCCGATATCGTTACATCTCCATCTTCCGATGCGTTTACGATATTGTCCCCTTCTATCGGTGTCGTGATATCTATAGTAGGTAAAGAGTTATCTAATGTAATAGGATCATTGTCCGTTGCAGGGTTCAACGCTACATCGGTCACGTTCGCCGTTACCGTGATCGTTCCGTTTGTAAGTCCCGAAATATCCGCATCCGTTGCCGTCCATGTTCCTCCGATTACCGTTGCCGTTGTCGTTACGGTGGTCGTACCATCGCTCAACGTTACGGTTACCGTTTGATTATCCTCGACACCGGTAGTGGTACCAGAGATAGTAACATCGCCATCTTCCGCAGCATTTACGATATCATCACCTTCTATAGGAGTCGTGATATCTATCGTTGGGATTGAATTATCAAGTATTATTGGATCATTGTCGCTTGCAGGGTTCAATGCAGCGTCGGTAACATCCGCAGTAACAGTAATTGGTCCGTTATTCAAGCCAGATATATCAGCATCAGTTGCCGTCCAAGCATCACCCGTAACGGTAGCTGTCGTAGTCACCGTATTCGTACCATCGCTCAACGTTACGGTAACCGTTTGGTTGTCCTCTACACCGGTAGTGGTACCCGATATCGTTACATCGCCATCTTCCGATGCGTTTACGATATTGTCCCCTTCTATTGGTGTCGTGATATCTATAGTAGGTAAAGAGTTATCTAATGTAATAGGATCATTGTCGCTTGCAGGGTTCAACGCTACATCGGTCACGTTCGCCGTTACCGTGATCGTTCCGTTTGTAAGTCCCGAAATATCCGCATCCGTTGCCGTCCAAGCATCACCCGTAACGGTAGCTGTCGTAGTCACCGTATTCGTACCATCGGAAAAAGTAACGGTTACCGTTTGATTATCCTCGACACCGGTAGTGGTACCCGATATCGTTACATCGCCATCTTCCGATGCGTTTACGATATTGTCTCCTTCTATTGGAGTCGTGATATCGATCGTTGGGATCGAGTTATCCAATGTAATCGGGTCATTGTCCGTCGCAGGGTTCAATGCTACATCGGTTACGTTCGCCGTTACCGTAATGGTTCCGTTTGTAAGTCCCGAAATATCCGCATCCGTTGCGGTCCATGTTCCTCCGATTACCGTTGCCGTTGTCGTTACGGTGGTCGTACCATCGCTCAACGTTACGGTAACCGTTTGGTTGTCCTCTACACCGGTAGTTGTTCCCGATATCGTTACATCGCCATCTTCCGATGCGTTTACGATATTGTCCCCTTCTATTGGAGTGGTGATATCGATTGTTGGGATTGAACTATCTAAAGTGATAGGGTCATTGTCGCTTGCAGGGTTCAACGCTACATCGGTTACGTTCGCCGTTACCGTGATCGTACCATTGGTCAATGCGGAGATATCCGCATCCGTTGCCGTCCATGTTCCTCCGCTTACCGTTGCCGTTGTTGTTACGGTTGTTGTTCCATCGGAAAAAGTAACGGTTACCGTTTGATTATCCTCGACACCGGTAGTGGTACCCGATATCGTTACATCGCCATCTTCCGATGCGTTTACGATATTGTCTCCTTCTATTGGAGTCGTGATATCGATCGTTGGGATCGAGTTATCCAATGTAATAGGATCATTGTCCGTTGCAGGGTTCAACGCTACATCGGTCACGTTCGCCGTTACCGTGATCGTACCATTGGTCAATGCGGAGATATCCGCATCCGTTGCCGTCCATGTTCCTCCGATTACCGTTGCCGTTGTCGTTACGGTGGTCGTACCATCGCTCAACGTTACGGTAACCGTTTGGTTGTCCTCTACACCTGTTGTCGTTCCCGATATCGTTACATCGCCATCTTCCGATGCGTTTACGATATTGTCTCCTTCTATTGGAGTCGTGATATCGATCGTTGGGATCGAGTTATCCAATGTAATAGGATCATTGTCCGTCGCCGGGTTCAACGCTACATCGGTTACGTTCGCCGTTACCGTGATCGTACCATTGGTCAATGCGGAGATATCCGCATCCGTTGCCGTCCATGTTCCTCCGCTTACCGTTGCCGTTGTCGTTACGGTGGTCGTACCATCGCTCAACGTTACGGTTACCGTTTGATTATCCTCGACACCGGTAGTGGTACCAGAGATAGTAACATCGCCATCTTCCGATGCGTTTACGATATTGTCCCCTTCTATCGGTGTCGTGATATCTATAGTAGGTAAAGAGTTATCTAATGTAATAGGATCATTGTCCGTTGCAGGGTTCAACGCTACATCGGTCACGTTCGCCGTTACCGTGATCGTTCCGTTTGTAAGTCCCGAAATATCCGCATCCGTTGCCGTCCATGTTCCTCCGATTACCGTTGCCGTTGTCGTTACGGTGGTCGTACCATCGCTCAACGTTACGGTAACCGTTTGGTTGTCCTCTACACCTGTTGTCGTTCCCGATATCGTTACATCGCCATCTTCCGATGCGTTTACGATATTGTCCCCTTCTATTGGAGTGGTGATATCGATTGTTGGGATTGAACTATCTAAAGTGATAGGGTCATTGTCCGTCGCCGGGTTCAACGCTACATCGGTTACGTTCGCCGTTACCGTGATCGTACCATTGGTCAATGCGGAGATATCCGCATCCGTTGCCGTCCATGTTCCTCCGCTTACCGTTGCCGTTGTCGTTACGGTGGTCGTACCATCGCTCAACGTTACGGTTACCGTTTGATTATCCTCGACACCGGTAGTGGTACCAGAGATAGTAACATCGCCATCTTCCGCAGCATTTACGATATTGTCTCCTTCTATTGGAGTCGTGATATCGATCGTTGGGATCGAGTTATCCAATGTAATCGGGTCATTGTCCGTCGCAGGGTTCAATGCTACATCGGTTACGTTCGCCGTTACCGTAATGGTTCCGTTTGTAAGTCCCGAAATATCCGCATCCGTTGCGGTCCATGTTCCTCCGATTACCGTTGCCGTTGTCGTTACGGTGGTCGTACCATCGCTCAACGTTACGGTAACCGTTTGGTTGTCCTCTACACCGGTAGTGGTACCCGATATCGTTACATCGCCATCTTCCGATGCGTTTACGATATTGTCCCCTTCTATTGGAGTCGTGATATCGATCGTTGGGATCGAGTTATCCAATGTAATCGGGTCATTGTCCGTCGCAGGGTTCAATGCTACATCGGTTACGTTCGCCGTTACCGTAATGGTTCCGTTTGTAAGTCCCGAAATATCCGCATCCGTTGCGGTCCATGTTCCTCCGATTACCGTTGCCGTTGTCGTTACGGTGGTCGTACCGTCGCTCAACGTTACGGTAACCGTTTGGTTGTCTTCGACACCTGTCGTCGTTCCCGATATCGTTACATCGCCATCTTCCGATGCGTTTACGATATTGTCCCCTTCTATTGGAGTCGTGATGGAAATGGTAGGAGGATTTTTTGATCCATTAAGTGTAATTATTAAGTTAGCGGTATCTGAATTAGTACCATCTGATAATCTATATTGGAATGTTTCAGTTAGTGTTTCCCCAATAAGCAAATTTGCAACAGTAGGGTTGTTAGTATCTGGTGTGTACGTATAACTACCATCTGGGTTTACAACAATTGTTCCATATAGGCCTACAAAGGTAGAACCTACAACAACAGGGTTACCATCTATTTCTATAACAAGAACATTATCCGCTCCACCCTGCCAGTATATATCTGATACACCTGCAATTTGCTGTGCGGGGTCTGCATCTGTAACATTTGGACCATAGTTATAACTTAATGTCAATTGATTAATAGGTTCTTCAAAAAAAACGTTAACATTACCGGTAGCATCTGAAGTAATTGCATTTCCTGTTCCGTAAAAGGTATTACTACCTGCATCTACTACCCCGCCTGTGGTTACAAACTTAAAATTGGATGAAACACCATCTAAAAACCCATTAATTGTAATTTGATCTTGCCATGAAGTACTCTGTGAATAATCTATATCAACTAATAAGAAGCCTAAATTAAATACAGGTTCATCAAAAGTTATCGTTAACTCAGTATCACTAACAGGATTGGTGGTTGAATTTATAGCATAACCTAAATAGCCGGTATGCCCTCCATTGGTGGCTGTTTGGTATACAACTTGATTTTGATTAGCTATACCTATTCCAGAAGGATCCGTAGAGGTAAAACTTAGTAAAACACCATCAACAGTTCTGGTTGTGCCAGTTACTGGCGCAGATAAATTTGTAAATACACCACCTGGAGCACTGAACTCATTTTCCCAAACTAAAGTAGATAAACCTCTATCAATATAATCTGCACCATTGACACCAATGTCTGTTATAATATTTCCATTGGCATTAGTTTCGGTAAAAACGGTAACATCATCATTATTGTCTAAAGCTACGGGCATTTCATCAACCCCGTTTATAGTAACAGTCAAAATCCCATAATCTATATAACCGTCTACATCTTCTATTGTATAAGAAACTATATCTTGTAAAATTTCCCCATTTTTTAAACCTGTAACCGATGAATTTGTTTCATCAACGTCATAAGTATAACTACCATTTGCCTGTATGGTAACACTACCATATAGGGTATGATATGGGTTACCCACACTAGATGGATAGACATCTACCTCTGAAACAAAAATATTATTACCAGAATCAGGAGTTCCATTAGTTAAGACATTTCCGGCTATAGCACCTGTATTATTGGCAGCAATAGCGTTTACATTATCAGTAGCAACTGGGGCAGTGTATACGGTAATCAATGTTTGTGAAGTACTGGTTTGCGAAGCTGTATCAGTTACTTGAACATCGATAGTTCGTAAACCATCTGTTTGAGAAGCTGATAAATTACCATAATAGGCACCAGTCATTACAGCTTCAAATACAGCATTAGGTATTGGGTTACCAGAAGCTTCGGTAATTTGAAAACTTGTCGCAGTAACTTGAGCAATGCGTATACTCGTACCAGCAAAATTATATAATCTAGAAGGAAATGGCGGTGTTCCATTTAAATAAAATAAAACAAATCCGCTTGTACCATCATTAAAGGATAACAACTCCCCATTGGGGGTATCTACAACGCCCGATACGGTAATAGTTGCGTTTAGAATTGTATTTGCATCAGAAGTTAAGGATGAATTTAAACTTATAGGATATACATTGCTGGTGGTAGGATCAACACTAAAAGCGTAATTATTACCTGCTGTAGCGCTATTTAAATCTAATACTGGTAACGCATAATTATAAAAACCAACATCTAAAATAGGTTTACCAATTGGATTATTATTAGTATTCATAGCAATACTACTTTTATCAATTGGAGTATTGGAACGTAATTCTAAAGGATGATAAAAACCTAAATATAAAATAAATAAACTTAGATACTTTATGAATGAAGTGTCTGTAATTCGCAGTGATTTTTTCATAGTGGTTATTATAAAGGGAACGTAGTCAGGGGAATTTTAAATTTTATTAAAACTGATTTTTAGCTAAGTTTGGTTTGGGTTGATAATACCAAAGAAAGATGTTATAGGATTTGAAAACTGATTTTTTAATACAACTGGTAATTCTACAAAGGCCAAAGAACCAAAAGTATCGTTGAACCGTATTTTTTTATTTTCATCTTCATTTTAATGTCAAAATTCTCGTCGCATCTTATTTACTTAAAATTCTAGTTTTGCTATTATTAGTATTGATAAATATAAGCTAGCGAATTATTTAAAAGTAGGCATTATACTACATTATATTGTAATTTTTCCTAAAAGTATAGAGAGAACCCGATTAGTTGTCAACTTATGTTGTCTGCCTAGAATAAAATGTTGTAAAATGATGATTTTTGTATGTAAAAAATTTGCAAAAAGATGTATTTCATCGATAAAACCTTTATTTTAAACGGAGTAAACAACTTCATTTTTGTAAGAATTTTATGTTTTTGTAGTCTTAAATTGAATCATATACTAATTTCTATTTTAAAAAATCGGATGTACCACACTATTTTTTGTAGTCCAATTTATAAACAAAACAAAAAAAGGGAAGGAGCTTTGCTCCTTCCCTTTTTTTGTTTTGGTCTATGTTAGTTATTCTACCACAATAAACTCCGATCTTCTGTTGAGCTGATGTTTCTCTTTGCTACATGGTACATTGTTGCTACAGTTGTTCGTAAGCTCCGTTTCGCCATAGCCTTCGTATGAGATCCTCTCGCCAGGGATACCGGCCGCCATCAAATATTCAGCGGTGGCCTTTGCCCTGTTCGCCGATAATCGCATGTTGTACGCATCGTTAGCACGTGAATCGGTATGCGAACGTACCTGTACGTTTACACTTGGGTATTCGTTCAAGTATGCCAATACCTTTTCTATGCTGATCCTTGCATCTTCCCTGATGAAGTACTTGTCGAAATCGAAGTAGATCGGTTCTATGTTCAGGTATTTCGCAAGGTCGGTGCCTGCAGGTGCCGATGGGTCGACTTGTGCCAGTACGATCTCAATGCCGGTCGCGTCTTCTGCTTTGACGGTCATGAAGGTCTTGTTGCCTTCTTCGTAGTCCGCTTTGGTCGCTACTACCTTATAACTTCCTTCTGCGCAGTTGCCTTCCATTTCGAATGCTCCGTTCTCGTCAGTGCTCGAGCTAGATATCACTTTGTTATCCTTGTCGTATACCGTTACCGATGCATCGGTTAACAGTGCATTGGTCTTCTCGTCCTTTACGATTCCCGTAATATTCGTATGGCAGGTGAAGTCGAGCGGGGTCATTTCTACAAAACCGTAGATATCGTCATTGCCCTGTCCTCCTTTTCTGTTCGATGCGAAAAAGCCTTTCTTCGTCTCTTCGTTTATAATGTACGAGAAGTCGTCTTCCTCCCCGTTCAATGGGCGTCCAACATTGTAGATCTCTCCCGTTTCATTGTTCAGATCCGTTGCGAAAACGTCAAGTCCCCCTAGTCCCGGATGCCCGTCAGAAGAGAAATATAGTTTATCCGATTCCGTTACGAACGGAAAGGTCTCCCTTGCCTCCGTATTGATTCTTGGTCCAAGGTTCTTCGGTGTACCGAAACTACCGTCCGTGTTGATGTCCACCACGTAGATATCGGACTCCCCTTTCGTTCCCGGCATATCCGAAGCGAAGTATAATTTGGTTTCATCGTTGTTCAGCGTTGGGTGTGCTACCGAATAGCTGTCCCCGTTAAAGGGCAGTTCCTCTATATCGTTCCATTCGCCTTCTATCAATTTTGCCCTATATATTTTTAATCGGCTTACCCCTTCTTCGTCCCTTTCGAACTTGCCTTCGTCAGAGTTGTTACGTGTAAAGTACATCGTCTGTCCGTCCTTAGTGAATGCCGTTGACGATTCATGGGTCTTCTTGTTCAGTCTCTTGCTCAGTTTGTCCACATTGGTGAAATTTCCTTGGTCGTCCTGTGCCGCTTTGTACAGGTTCAAGAAAGAGCCGTTGTTCCATTTATGGATGTTCTTCGATAGCAGTCCGCTGTCCCTTGCCGTAGAGAACACCAGTCCGTCTTCATAGAAAGAGGGCGCAAAGTCCGATACCTTCGAGTTCAGCCCTATATTCTTTAGTTCGTACCTGCCCGAACGTTCCGCTATCTGTTCCAGGTAGTCCTGGTTGTCGTTAAATGCGATGGCACGTTGGTCCATGGCCTTGGCTGTCTTGAACTTGTTCATCCATGTGTCGGATTCCGTATAGTTCTCCAATGACTTCAAGGTCTGTGCGTATCTGTACATATATTCCGGATCGATGTCAGCACCTTCCAGTGCGAACAGTTTGCCGTACCAGCTCGATGCCTCTTCGTAGTTCGCGTTCAGATAGTTCGCGTTGCCCAGGTTCTTATAGATATCCTCCTCCGTATTTCCATCCTTTACCAATTGCTCGTACGATCGTATCGCGGAGGCATAGGCGTAGTCCGTGAATTTTGTATCCGCTTTCTCTACTTTCTTGTCCTGTGCGCTTGCCATCATGGCCATTACCGCCAGGCCGTAAAATATATATCCTGTTTTTTTCATGTCGTTTTTTTTAAAAGAATCTTGGGGTCAGTACTCGTTTGTACCTGTTCAAGAACTCGTACCTCAGCATGATCTCGAAAGAACCGTCGTTGAACCTGGTCGCCCCAAGGTCGGTGGTTTCCTTATCGTACGCCAGACCGAGCATCAACTGGTCGGTCATCTGAAAACCGAACAGGGCGCTGATCGCCGCGTCCCAGCGGTACGCCGCTCCCAAGGAGAACTTGTCGTTGAAAAGGAAGTTCGCGCTCAGGTCTACCTGTAAAGGTGCCCCCTTTACAGCTTTTACAAGTGCCGCAGGCTTGAACTTTACGTTCGGGTTCAGGTCGAACACGTACCCCGTGATCAGATAGAGGTTCATACGCTCCTGCGCGATCAAACTCGAACTGTTCGAATCGGAACTGTCGAAATGTTCGGTCTGTAAAAAGTTCGGAACCGATAGTCCCGCATAGAATTGGTCCGTATGGTAATAGATACCAGCTCCGAAGTTCGGCGAGAACTTGTTGTCGATGTTCGGTAGGTTGCTCTCCGCCCCGTAGTTTCTCAGTTTCGTGAAGTCCACGTTGAACAGGTGCCCGCCCGCTTTTAGACCGAACGACAGCTTCCCTTCCTCAGAGGTGTTCACCGTATAGCTGAACGCGGCATCGATATAGGTATCCTGGTTGGTACCGTTACCGATCTCGTCGTTCACCACCGATAGCCCAAGGCCTACATGGTCGGAGACAGGGGTATGGAAGTTCAACGTCTGTGTCGTCGGTGCGCCGTCAAGCCCCACCCACTGCGAACGGTGAAGCGCGGCTATGCTCAATACTCCCCGGGAACCTGCGTACGCAGGGTTCACCGATATCGTATTGTACATGTACTGCGTGTACTGGGCGTCTTGCTGCGCTTGCCCCATAAAGAGTCCCGCAACGGTAATTATAATGGTTAGAAAATATTTGTTCATCGTATCTTTTTTAAGGGGATTTTTTTATCTGTTGATGTATAGGTAACCGGACTTGTTCAAGTTATCTCCGTTGTTATTATACTTGATTACATAGAAATAGACACCCACTGGTAATTTGGAATCTTTATCTATGGTTGCTCTACCGTCAGATAATCCTTTAAATAAATTACTTACGTTATCATAGCCAGACATCTTGTACACACTTACCCCCCATCTATTATATACTTCTACCGTATTGTTAGGGTACGACTCGATATTCTGAATCAGGAAAGAATCATTTACACCATCGCCATCTGCAACATATTCAACGTCATATGATAAATCAAATATTATACTGAAATTATAACAGAAAGATTTTTCTCCTCTGAACAATACTTCTTCCTAAGAATTATTAAAACCGCCACAAGTAGCTTAATCTTGTGGGTTTAGATATACAGCATAACAATAACTTTCTATTTTTGCCATTTTATTACTTTTATACAAAAACATAAGTAGCAAATAAATAAAGAAAATTATAGAGGAAAACTACTTCCTAAATGTAAATTTTCATATTTCAAAAGACTTACTTAATAAGTAAGTTTAATACTACATATTTTATGCTACACGCACAAATCTAGTTGAAGACTAAAATGTTTTATACTTTTTGTTGTAAAATGAAGATAGTTGTATGGCAAATGTTAAAAAACGTATGTGTAATATCGTAATTTTATTGCACTTTATCGATGAAGTAAGTTATAGCAGGCTTTGCAAGGGCATGTATTAAACAGACATACTTCGCTAAAAAGTAGTTTTTGAGCTAAACCCAATATTTACGGGTCTTAAGAGCCTAAATATTGAAATTCTAATTTTGACCAAATCTTTGTGAGCAAGTGTAAATATCAGGCACACCCTAAATTGGTCAACCAGTAATTCCTACAAATATTATATTAATAAAATTTAAAAAAATGTTTATACTTTCCTACAGAAAGTCATTCCTACTTTCTAAGTATCGCTTGCTGTCTTTATAAAAAAAATCAATTAATCAATTTTTTATTTTTTCGATTCGGAATTTGCAAAAAAATAGAATTAAACAAGGCATATTTTTTAACTTCCCAAATATTGTAGAAATTTAGGTTAGAATCGTAATTGCTATGAATACCGCAGAGGATAAATTAAAAGAACGTGTAAAAGAACTTACCTGCCTTTATGAGGTTACTTCTATAATTGTTAATTCTGATTATGACCAATTAGAAGCTTCTCTTGAAGCTATCGCCTATTGTCTTAAAAGAGCCTGGCAGTTTGAAAATGTTACAGAAGTCTTTTTAAAAACAGGCGAATACCAAGTACAGACCGAGGATTATAAAGAAGATATGGTCACCTTAGTTTCCAAGATCAAGGTCTTCAATAAAATAGAAGGCGAAGTTTTCGTTGGCTACCCTTCAAACAAATATACTATTGACGATTTTTTAATTGAAGAACAGGCCTTATTGAATAACGTAGCCTTAGCTATTGGTAACTTAATTGAACGAAAACAAATTCGTGATAAGGAAGCCATTACAAGAAGAAAAATGGAGCGTACGGACCGCTTGCATATTCTAGGTGAAATTACCGCAGGTATTGCACATGAATTAAATACTCCCCTTGCAAATATTCTTGGTTTTGCTGAATTATTGACCGATAAAATTACAGATAAAGAGACCGTTAGAGACCTTGAAAAAATAATGGACAGCGCAATTTTTAGTCGGGAAATAGTGAAAAAACTGATGTTCTTTGCTTGTGAAATGCCACAAGAAATGAAGATGGTAAAACTGAACCCAATTATTACCAGTGTTATAAAATTGCTTGAACCCTCTTTACGGCCTAAAAGTCTAAAGCTTACTACATCTTTTGATAATGATGACATTGAACTAAGGGCAGATAATGTGCAATTGACCCAAGTAATGTTCAATCTGATTATGAATGCTATCTACTATTCACCCCATGATAGTACTATTACCATACATGTCTTACAAACCGCAAGTCATGTAAGTATTGAAATTACCGATGAAGGAAAAGGTATACCGACCCAATTAGAAGACAAAGTATTTGAGCCTTTTTTCACTTCTAAACCTATTGGAGAAGGCTCTGGCTTAGGACTAAGTGTTGTACATGGTATTATTACTAGCCACAAAGGTAAAATAGAACACAAACCAAATACACCTAAAGGGACTATATTTACCATTGACTTTCCTATATTGTAATTATGTATTTGCGCAAAGAGAACATTCTTATAGTAGATGATGACATAGACATTTTAGAGCTTTTACAAAGGCACCTGAAGTCTATGGACTATCATAGCTATAAAGCCGTTTCAGTGAAAGAAGCTTTATTTATATTAAAGGATACTTTTATTGACCTACTCATTACCGATATACAAATGCCCGAAATAGACGGACTCCAACTATTGAAGTTCGCTAATGAGCATTATCCTGAGATCCCTAAATTGGTAGTTACCGGTTACCCCTCTGTAGAAGGAACTTTAGAGGTCATAAAATCTGGAGCCATAGATTATTTGACCAAACCTTTCACCAAAGCTGAGTTAAAAGAGGCGATTGAAAAAGCATTGACTCAAAATGTAAAACGTAAACAAGTAACAAGTATTCAACTGAAATCTGGCGAGAACATATATTCTGATATGGTTGGCGCATCTGAAGCTTTTAAAAAAGTTACCAATATCATTGAACGCGTAAAAGATAATAAAGCAACAGTAATCGTTACTGGTGAAAGTGGAACGGGAAAAGAATTAGTTGCCAGAGCAATTCACTATTCAGGCAAATTTTCTAGAGAGCCATTTATTGCCGTTAACTGCTCAGCCATACCAGAAAACTTACAAGAAGCTGAACTATTCGGATACATTAAAGGAGCTTTTACAGGTGCCAACGAAAATAGAAACGGTTTTTTTCAGGCGGCTGAAGGAGGAACTTTATTTTTAGATGAGATCGGTACAGCCTCATTAGCCGTGCAAGCAAAATTACTCCGTGCACTACAAGAGAAAGAAATTACCAGAGTAGGTTCACAAAAGATTGAAAAAGTCGATATTAGAATTATTGCGGCTACCAATGCTAATCTACGAGAAGAGATAAAAAGCAACAGGTTTAGAGAAGATCTGTATTACAGATTAACAGTTGTAGAAATCAATGTGCCTCCTCTACGCGAGCGTAAATCCGATATAAGTATTTTAACCGATAAGTTTTTGCGTAAATACGGTATAGAATTTAAAGATCGCTTACTTCGTATTTCTCCGGAAGCATTGCAAATACTTGAGCGATATAATTGGCCTGGAAATATTAGGGAATTAGAAAATATTATTCAAAGGGCCGTTATCATGGCAGATGGTAGTATTGAAGTAAAAGATCTGCCCGAATTTTTAAAATACCAAATTAATTTTCCAGAAAACGAATTACGCCCGCTACGTGCTATGGAAAAAGAATATATACTACAAGTGTTAGCTCACACTAAGGGCAACAAAACCAAAGCTGCTGAAATTCTTCAGATAGATCGCAAAACCCTACGCGAAAAACTAAAATAACACCGGGTAATTTCTCCTCAACTGGGTAATTTAACCCCAGTTATAAAAATTTCAATAAAATAAATTTTAATTATAATTATTTGACAATCAATACACTATATAATTATTTGATTTTTATATTAGGTATAGGCACATCAATTGCTCTATAGACAACGAATAGTTAATTATTAAAAATATTTCGAATAGTCAGTACAATCATTATAAGGCAACATATGAAATACGGTACTCTCGTTTTTGAACAAAGTGAATTTTGGATGATACAAAATCATTTAGAAAACAATGATATTATAGAAGACTATGCTCATAAAAATACGTTAGAAATACTGACTCAAAATATGAATTTCGCATTGTGTTTAAGTGCAGAAGATATTCCGTTCGATATTATCACTTTAAACTCTATGCTTAAAGTTAGGGGTGAATCTGGTATTTGTCAAACATTTCAAATGGTATCACCTAACGAAGTTGATATTAAGAACAATAAAATTTCTGTAATCAGCAGTTTAGGCGCATCGGTTATTGGCCGTGCGGTAGAAGATAAAATCTCATACGGATTACCCGGAGACCTTATTTCATTAAAAATAACAAAAGTAAACCAACCAAATACAGCCAACAAAAGCACTACTGAAGAGCAAAAGACCAAAAAAGAAAAAATTTATTAACTCTAAATCGATCAGTTATGTTAAAATACGTAATTACCCTATTATTTTCAGTAAGTCTATTAAACGCACAAAACAACGTCACTAACCAAACCGAGGTAAATGTCGGTGATGTTTTTGAAATTGGAAAACCAGAATCCAACAAATACAAACACATAGATTTCCCAAGAGAAAACTTTATTATAAAGCGTGGTGGCATAGCCAATTATAGGCGAGCACATGGCGAAGAAGTTGTAGTAACAGCCGTTAGAGAGTTAAAAGACGGCACAACACAAGTTAAAATAAAGCGTAACGACGGCGGGCGTTTTTTTAATAGCCATACGGTAGTTACCGCAGATTTTAAGGACGCCATTACCTCGGGCGAATTACAAGCACTATAATTATTTAATTACATATACATCCACTTGGTTTCTAGTATAAATTGGCTGATATATTTAGATTAACCAAGTGGATGTTCTAATAATACCTTTTGCCTAGATACAATTATCGATTAACACACCTTGGTTACCATTAAAAATAAAGAAGCGGAGCACTTGCTATCGCAAATAGCACACACGGTGGTATTTAATAAGAAAATAGTACACTTTAAAAATGATTAAGCATATAAAATTTAGATAGGTAAAAGAAATATAAATAGTATTTAAAGGTTATAAGAACCAATTCATTCACGAACCTTTAATAAGTATCTATGCTAGAAATACTCGCCATTGGCTATTTTACAAAAAAAATCAGAACAATAGCTGACGAAAAAAATATAAAACCTAGTAAGTGGATATGGAGATTGGTACTAACCTGGTTCGGTGTAGAAATAGTCACTATCATTTTATTTTTCACACTAACAAATACTGATATTGACGATGGTATTTTTATGGCATTGCTACCTGCACTGATAATGGCGGCACTAAGTGCTTTTTATACCGTGAAACAGCTTAAAAAAGAGCCAAATATACCTTTCGATGATATAAAAACCGATACCCTTGAAGCTTAAGGGCTTTAGCTTCATTCAGTGTATAATTCATATTTTTAGAACTTACACACTAGACATTAACACTTATGTAATGAACTTATAAGGCCAAACATCATTTAACTTCGCTTAAACCCTATAATTAAAACATATTTGCCAAATCGTTTGCATATCAAATACAAACTTAAAAATATCAGCAGAGAAATTAATAGCTTAATTAAACGGTAAATCTTATAAGTTAAAACAATAGTCGTTTTGTAAAAAAACAGTTAATTAACTACCTATAAAAAGTTGATACTTTAGATGTTTCAAATTAACAATCTTACTTGTTATAAGGGAATCTTATATATTATTTGGCGAAGTTAGCTAAGGTAAAATTGAATCGAAGAACATAGCGTTTCCCCGCTTTTATCCTTTTTAAAAAGCATGGATTCTTTGAAAACGTATATTTATTGTATCAGGTTAACAGTTTAACCTAAAATAAATATCATGAATAACATAGCGATTTTATATCAGGCAAAACTCCCACCTATTAAAAATGGAATTCAGAAACCAATGAAACCTGGTGGGTATTCAGATAGTGGAGCCGACATAGCTTATGAATTGAAAAAAAAACGGCATTCACATAATTACACCAATTGAAAATCCTGATATTAACATTGATTTAGATTGGGTCTTTCCAGATACAAAAGAAGGGATCGAACATGCCATAAGTAAAGGAGCAGACACATTTTGGTTGAATACCGTTTTATATAAAAAGCATGAAATTGAGCACTTTTTTGACAAAAAACTTCAATTTATAGGGCAATTACCTGAAAAGGTGGACATTTATGATGATAAATATTTTACGAACTAATTATTACGAAAAAATCAAATTCCGGTTCCTAAATCACAATTAATCATCTCAAAAGACCTTAACGAATACAAATTAAGTTTAAGTTTCCCTTTGGTCGTTAAACCCATAAGAGGTCGTGGAAGTCAAGGAGTAACATTGGTAAAAAACCAAAAAGAATTAGACAACAGCCTTAAAAATATATTCTCTGATAAAGAATATGGAGACATCGTTCTTCTAGAGCAATATTTAAACGGTCAAGAAATAACAGTTACCTTAATGCCTTCAGGCACATATGTAATTAAGCAAAACGAAATAAAACACGATACCCCTTGGTGCCTACCTGCAGTAAAAAGATTTAACCACAAAGATGGTATCGCCCCATACAACGGTAATATAGCCGTCATAAATAATAGTTTGGTGTTGAGTGATGATGAACTGAAATCTAAAGAAATTTTAGAAGTGTATAGCCATTGCCAAAAAGCTGGGGAACTGCTACAAATAAATGCACCTATTCGTATAGACTGCCGTGCAGATGAAAATGGAAAGTATTATTTATTCGATTTAAATATGAAACCTAACATGACAGGTCCTTCTAGACCACAAAGACAAAATCAAGATAGTTTAACACTGCTCTCCGCAAGAAAAATAGGCTGGAGTTATTTTGACCTTTTAAAAAACATGATAAGACAATCGTGGACCATCTAAATTCATCATTTTAGTTTAATTGCGCCTAAACCAATACAACAAAGC
This sequence comes from Maribacter sp. R86514, assembly GCF_044597005.1. Lineage (NCBI taxonomy): Bacteria > Pseudomonadati > Bacteroidota > Flavobacteriia > Flavobacteriales > Flavobacteriaceae > Maribacter > Maribacter sp. R86514. Next base: position 1,778,969 of record NZ_CP138999.1, read on the forward strand.
ATATGCAAAAACGTTAAAAAATCAAACTACAATTACAACAGTGCTATGGGCATATTCAAAAAGCTATTCGGTTCAAAAGATAATAAAGAACCAAAAAAGGAAACTCAAAACAAAACTATTTCAAAATCTTATGATGACATTTCTTGGATGACGGATTTAAGAAGAGAAAATCTGGATAATTGTTTCAATGCCGGCTTTAAACCTACCATCTCACTACCAACAGATTTAGGCAGACAATTAAGACCTGTTATAGAAATAGCAAATAGACTACATGCCATAAAAGCATTGGTATTATGGTTAATGGTACCTGAAGAAAATTTACCAAAAGAACACATCTTAAATTTTATTGAAAACAATGATCTTCAAGATTTCATGACCCAAGATGAAAAAGCAATCTTAGATACACCAAGAGATGATGAACAAGCAAGAAACGCTATTGGTTGGAAATTTGAAAATGCGTGGCCGTTAGCTTGGTATTTTGGATACAAAGAACCTGGAATAACCGGGCAAATGATGGCAGGCGACCAAATGCAAGATATTTTAAGTAATCATACATGCAAATTAGATGGCAGTATAGCAGATTGGATAAAAGATAAGGAAATAGTCTCAAAAGACGATTTGATGCAGAAAGAAGACTTGTTCTACTGTTTACATAACGCAGTTAGAAGTGCACAATTAGGTAGTGATACGGTTCCTGCTGGTTTTGACCCTATGGCCAATGGTGGCGTAATCCATGAAAGAAGACTTTCATTAACATATATGGTTTCTAAAGATACCAGTTGGGAAGATACTGATTTAAGTACTTAATCGTACTTTTATCCTAAATTATAATTAGAAAATTACCCACAAATATGTCCCTTTACCAAAAAGTTGAAGCAGTAGCATCTAAAGTATTTAAGAAGAACACCATTTTTAAATATGGTTTTAATCTATCACCCATGTACAAAAGAAGTACTGCCAAGATAATTGAGGTATCAGAAGATTTATTACACGTTAGAATTAAATTACCGCTTTCTTATAAAAACAAAAATTACGTCAATTCCATTTTTGGTGGTAGTCTATTCTCTGCCGTAGATCCCATACCTATGATTCAGCTTTTGAGCATTATGGGCAACGACTATGTTGTTTGGGATAAATCTGCTGAAATATTCTTTAAAAAACCGGCAAAAGAAAATCTATATGCAGACTTTAATTTTTCTGAAGATGAGCTTGCAGAAATTAAAGCTCAGGTAGCCGAAAAGAAAGAAATTGATGTTATTAAAACCACGCAGCTCACCAATAAAGAAAAAACTCAAGTATTTTGTGAGGTTAGAAAAACAATTTACATAGCTAACAAAGCGTATTTTAAAGAGAAGCGTAAGAAAAAACAAGTGGTTAGTGCTTAGTTGTGAGTTGTTGGTTGCTGATTGCTGGTAGTTGGTAGTTGGTAGTTGGTAGTTGGTTAGGTAAGTGAAATATATTTTTTCATAAGAGTTGAACATACTATTTACCAATTATAAACCACTGAAATCGAGTTTAATAAATCTGAAAAAATCGTAAATTTTAAATTGAATTTTTAATGCTATAAATCTGCATTAGCTTTAAGTATACTAAGAAATAGTATCTTTATTTTTTACCCACTATAACTTAAATATTAAAGAACTAAAAGTGGGTAATAAATCAATTAACAATATAACATAGCACAAAAACATGAAAAATTTATTTACGCTTTTATTAATGACAATAAGCTTTATTAGCTACGGACAAACTATTACCGGTCAATGGGAAACCTATGATGATGAGACTAACGAGAAAAAAGCGCTTATTGAAATTTACAAAACAAACGATACGTATTTCGCCAAAATAGTTAATAGCTATAAAAGTGATGCAGACAAAGTTTGCGACAACTGTAAGGGTGCTAAAAAAGGTCAAAAAATAAGAGGTCTAGTTATCATCGAAGATATTAAGAAAGACGGCGACGAATATAATGACGGTACAATTTTAGATCCAGAAAACGGTAAAGAATATAAGTGTTACTTAGAATTGGAAGAACCTAACAAACTGAAAGTAAGAGGTTATTTAGGATTTTCTCTTTTAGGAAGAACCCAATACTGGATCAGAAAGCAATAAATAAATAAATAAATGCAAACCATACTTGGGGCAAACGGTCAAATTGCAATAGAATTAGCAAAAGAGTTAAAGAAAAAGTATACTTCTAACATTAGGCTTGTAAGTCGGGATCCGCAGAAGGTCCATGATACCGATGTGCTTTTTTCCGCTAATTTATTAGACAAGCAAAAAACCGAAGAAGCCGTAAAGGGAAGTGAAATTGCATATTTAACGGTTGGTCTACCCATGAATACCAAAATGTGGGTAGACCAATTTCCAATAATGATGCGTAATGTTATCGATGCCTGTAAAAAGCACCATACCAAATTGGTGTTCTTTGATAACACCTACATGTATGCCCAAAATGAAACTCCATTAACCGAAAAGAGCGAATTTGCACCTGTAGGACCAAAAGGAAAAGTAAGAGCAGAAATTACCACAATGCTTTTAGATGAAATGGCTGCAAATAATTTAGAAGCAGTTATTTGTAGAGCTCCAGAATTTTATGGTCCTGGCAAAACGCAAAGCATCACCAACGCCATCATTTATGACAATATAAAACAAGGCAAAAAATTAAAAGTATTTATTAGCGACGCTACCTTAAGAACACTAATATGGACACCAGATGCCAGTAAAGCAATGGCTCTAATAGGTAATACGCCCAACGCCTTTGATCAAACTTGGCACCTACCCTGCGATGATGACCGATTAACCTATGAACAGCTTATAGCGTTGACCTCAAAGATTTACGGCAAACAGTTTTCATATACCATTGTACCTAAAATTGCTTTTAAAATAGGTGGTGTTTTTAAGTCACAGATGAAAGAGTTGCAAGAATTGTTACCAAGGTACAAGCATAATAACATTTTCGTTTCTACCAAGTTTAAAAAAAGATTTCCAGGGTTTTTGGTTACCACCTATCAAGAAGGCATTGAGCAGATAAAAAATGAGCGATAAAAATCAGCAATGTTTTACTGATTAAAACAAATTACGTTTTAGTTAGGTCTCTTTGTAATTAACTAAACCTTAATTTTTCTTTCCTATCTATAAATAGACCAAACTATTGTAAAAATTTATTGTGAATATTATTCATAATTCATCAGTATACATCACAATTTTTTCTCTTTTATCTTAATAATTATACATAATAATGCGAAAATTCAACTATGATTAAAATTTAACTTCCAATCACTAATTATTTTCTCATAAAAAACTAGACAATCACCAAAACCTATCTTCCCATTCTTTAAAAGGAATTTAAAATTCATATAATTGTTTAGCTCGTACAAAGAAGGCATCTCTTAATTAGTACCGGCTGCGCTTTCCCATAATTATATATTTAATTCTAATGTAAAAAACGGCATATAGCTTTGGCTACAAATATTTAAATATGGACTAGTAATAGAGCGTAAAAGTTTTGATCACTTAAATGACTCGCAGAAATATGAAAAGAAGAAAGTTTTTTAAAAAATCTGTCAAAGGCACATTGGGTGCAAGCATGATACCTTTAAGCGGATTTTCCAACCCGGCAGAAAAAACAAGAACAGACTATAATTCAATAAATACCGAAAAACCATTTGGTAATACAGATCCAAAACAATGGCACCAAATGGGTTCTGGTAAAAAGCCAAGACCAGACAGGCGTAAAACTGTTACATATGACGTTGCCGTAATTGGCGGTGGCGCAGCCGGTATGTGCGCTGCAATATCAGCCGCAAGAAACGGGTCTAAAGTAGTTTTAATTCAAGATCGCCCTGTTTTAGGCGGTAACTCTTCAAGCGAAATACGTGTGCACCTTAATGGTGTAAATCATTTGAGAAATGGATTACCTGAACGCGAAACCGGTATTATAGAAGAAATACTACTGCACAATCGTTTTCATAATCCGCAAGACTCCTATCCCGTTTGGGACCATGTTTTGTATGACTTTATTACCAAAGAAGAGAATCTTGACCTAAAACTCAACACCACGGCAATAACGGCAATACTGTCAGACGACGGTACTATTAAAGCTGCTTATTGCTGGCAGTTGACCACTGAAACCGAATTTACCATAGAAGCGAATATGTTCATTGACTGCTCTGGAGATGGACTATTGGGAGCAACTGCAGGTGCACTATACAGAACCGGTAGAGAAGCCTCATCTGAATTCAACGAGAAATATGCACCCAATGAGGCAGATGGATGGCAAATGGGTTCTACCGTTCTTTTGGGATCAAAAGATATGGGTAAGCCAATGCCTTTTGAACCGCCACATTTTACCATAAAATACGATGCGGAAAAATCTCATAAAGGAAGACAGTTAAAACCTTTTGAATTGGGTTTTTGGTGGGTTGAATTAGGAAGTGATGAAGATATTATAGGTGAATTTGAAGACAATAAGCATAAACTATTAGGGTATGCCTATGGCGTTTGGGATTACATGAAAAACTCAGGAAAATTCCCAGAGACCGAAAACTATGCCCTTGATTGGGTATCATCATTACCAGGTAAAAGAGAAAGCCGCAGATTTATTGGTGACTATATTCTTAGCGAGCCAGATTTAATAGGAAACAAGCAGTTTAATGATGCCGTAGCCTTTGGCGGATGGTCTTTAGATGAACATAACCCTGGCGGTATTGAGAATTTAAGCGAACCGCCTAGTTATTTTCATGAAGATTTTGAAGAACCCTATCAAATTCCGTTTCGCTCGTTGTACTCTAAAAATGTACCAAACCTGCTATTTGCCGGAAGAAATATAAGTCAGACACATATTGCATTATCCTCTTCTCGCATAATGGCTACCTGTGCTTTAGAAGGGCAAGCAGTTGGTACTGCGGCAGCCTTGTGCGTGAAAAAGAAAATATTACCACGTACTTTAGGTGAAAACCATATAAACGATTTACAAGAACAATTAATTAGGGACGATGCCTTTATACCCAACAGACCTGCAAATGACAACACAAATCTGCTCAAAAGCGCTGCGTTGATTTTTGGCTCTAGTACATCTTCTGGCGATGCTAAATTATTGAAAGACGGTTGGTCTAGAGATTACCACGATAAAAAACATCATTGGCAGTCTGACGGATTACCGGCACACGTTCAAGTAGAATGGGAAGACCGTGTTAGCATTTCTAAACTTGAAATAAAATGCGATACCAACGTAAAAAAGAACTTAATGCTACGTAGAGACAGTTTAGAGAATGACATATACACTACCAAAATTCCAAAAGAGATGCTACAATCGTTAGATATTGAAGCTCGTATAAACGGTAAGTGGGTCAACATAGAAACCATCGACAAAAACAAAACTAGATTGATCAAGTTCAATTTTGACACGATTGAAACTACGGCCATTCGTATAAATTTGAAAAGCACGTATGGGGCAGAACACGCAAAGTTATTTGAAGTAAGATGTTATAGTTAACTTAGCATTACAGATGAAAAATTTACTTCATTTCATTACTTCTACTTGCCTTTGCCTATGGGTTGGTTTTAATTCTACAGATGAAATAAAACATTCTTTACAAATTATACATAAAGGTATCAGCTTAACCAAGCCTGTTGTTTGCACCTTGGTAGAAGTAACAAATGATAGTGCCTTGCCCCATGAATTCTATATGGATGTAGAATCTGTTGTATGCGGAGACAATCAATGTAAAATAGATGTGGTTCGCATATATTGGGATGAATTAGGGCGTTTTAATAAGCTGGTATTACCAAAAGATGTGCATTTAGAAAAAGCCGAAGGTATAAGCTTTACCGATACCGATTATAAAAAACTAAATGACATATTAAAAAATGAAGATTCTCCACTACAAGATGTTTTTAAAGATGAAATTGTAGGTACCGTTGGTGGTGAAGGGGTTGACGCTATGTCTGGAGAAACCATTTTATTGGAAAAATCGGCATATGTAAAAGGTGCCGTGTGGACGTGCTACTCTCTCTGGCATTGGGTTCATGGCGATATAAAACAACACATAAAAGATATCACAGGAAAATCGTATTCAAAACAAGATTTACGGTTATTATTGAAACAAAAGGATTATCAAGCATTTGCCATCGAGCAATTGACAAAGAAAGAAGATTATTCAAAACAAACGGTCCGTGCTATCTTAAATGCAATAGAAACAAACCCTTCGCTATTGAAATCAAGTTTGCCTTACTGGGAAAATGCACCTAAAAGCAAATACGTTTTTGGTTCAGAAGAGTTATTATCCATGCTAAAGCCAACGAACCGTATGCTATTCTTAACTTCTATTCTGCAAACACAGCAAGAACTGAGTCCTGATTTTTTTAATCAACTCACCCCTTTAATTTCTGAGTTTACCTACCAAGAAATTGATATTTTCCTGAACATTTTAAAGGAAAAGCAAATGATAACGAATAATATAATCCAAAGCATTATACCGTTACTTAAAGCAGAGAATTTTATCAAAAGCCGTAGGGCATATTATTTTTTAGAAGGTATGGACTTATCCAAAGAGAATGAAAGAAAAACCTCTGATTTTTTCGAGAAATGGAAAGATAGACTCTAATAAAGAGGTGGTAAAAGTCTTTAAAAACAATATTGAAATTTTACATTTTAATAAATAGTTTAAGTGTTAATTTTTAGTAGTTTAGAACCGAATTTTTAAAATAAAATTCAGCAGAAACTACAGCTAATAAAAATTTAAAATGCAAGACCAACATTTTCTAAAGCATATATTCTCCCCTACTACTTTTTCAGAAAGCGAACTGAAAATCATTATTCCAAAATTCAAAAAAGTAAGTTTTAGTAAAAACGACTTTCTCTTAAAAGAAGGTAAAACCGAAAACCACTATTGGTTTATAGAAAGCGGTTTTGCGCGTTCGTTTGTTAATGACACCAAAGGCAACGATATTACTACAGATTTTTATGGGCAAGGCGAAATCGCAATAGATTGGTCTTCCTTTTTTCTTCGCAACCCTACGAGAGAAAATATTCAAGCCTTGACCGACGTTGTTTGCTGGCAATTAGACTTTGATACCTTTCAACAACTATTTCATAGCATTGAACCTTTTAGGGAGCAAGGACGTAAAAAATTGGTAGGTAGTTATTTTGCACTTAAGAATCAGCGTGTATCATTTATAGCAGATGAAGCAAAAGAACGCTATCTACGATTACTACAAGAGAAACCACACGTTATTAAAAACGTTTCGCTACAGCATATTGCCACATATTTAGGCATTACAAAGTATTCGTTAAGTCGTATTCGCAAAGAAATAGCATCGTAAAGTCCGTTTTTGCCATAGGGCAATTTTTTAGTGAAAAGTGGCATATATATTTGTCTTTATAACAACAGCTGTTCAAAAAGACAAAAAATATAAAACCACTTTATGAAAACAATATTCGACAAGAACACTAATAGCGAACTGATTAAAAGAATTCAGAACCTAAAGGAATCTGACAGTGCAAAATGGGGTAAGATGAACGCATATCAAATGCTAAAACATTGCACGTTAGGCGAAGAAATGTTTCAAGGTAAAAAGCAATATAAAAGACTCTTCATTGGCAAATTATTTGGCAAAATGGCATTAAAGGGAATTATAAAAAATGAACACCCAATGAAGAAAAACCAACCTACGCATCCTGAATTAAAAATATCTGGGTCAGGAGATTTCGATATTGAAAAGAAAAAGTGGATCAGTTTACTAAACGATTATAACGGTTACTCAAACACAAACTTCATTCATCCGTTTTTTGGAAAAATGACCAACGACGAAATTGGCATATTTGTTTATAAACATACCGATCATCACTTACAGCAATTTGGTAGATAATAAGATATTATGCTAGAAGCCGTATTTTTATTTATTACACTACTGACCTTATTCTTGTTTTTTAATGGAATAGGAAAAAACCTAAAAATGGTATCTGTTCTCATTGTTTGGCAGGTAGTCATAGGACTTCTGTCTTACTTTGAAGTGTTTAAAGAAAAGCCCTTATTATTCCCATTGGCTATTATCGCTACTATTCTATTATCTGTTGTGTATTTTAGGATGATTGCCGTCATCAAATTGAACAGATTTTTTTTGATAGGAATTCACATTATAAGAATCCCTGTAGAATTATGTCTTTATGCACTTTACATAGAAAGTATGATTCCTGAAATTATGACATTCTCAGGTTGGAATTTTGATGTATTCATCGGGATGTCCGCAGGTATTATTTTAATATATGAACTGGTAAAAAACAAAGTGATGGCACGAACATCTTTCATAGTTTGGAATTACATTGGGCTGCTATTTTTATCTTTTATTGTAACTATAGCCATATTGTCTTCCCCTTTACCAATTCAGCAATTTGCATTTGAGCAACCAAATGTGGCTCTTTTTCAGTATCCATATTGTTTTTTACCGACATGTATAGTACCCATCGTTTTTATGTCTCATTTCTTGCTTATTAGACACCTTAAGTAATTCTAAAATACTAGTAATCAGTATTCCTGTTTTAACTTAATCTTTTCATTTTTTAAATAAAGGCGTAGTATTTTTAGCACAAACACAACCATTGCCAAAACATTTACTATTCATACTTATAGCAGTACTAGCCTCCTTTTTGGGGTTTGGCCAAGACAATACTACCTTATTAAAAGGCAAGGTTTCAAGTTCTAAAAATGATGTCTCTAACGTATTAATCGTAAATCTCAATTCTAACAAATCTACCATAACAGATTCCCTAGGTATATTTTCTATCGAGGTAAAGTTAAAAGACTCGGTACGTATTACTGCCGTGCAATACCTACCAAAAGAAATAGTAATTAGTGAATCTCATATGAATAGTAGTTTAATTACTATTCAACTAATTGATAATATAATTGATTTAAAAGAAGTTATAGTAACCCCATATAATTTAACCGGAGATATTGACAGAGATATAGATAGGCTGCATATAGAACCTACAGTAACATCATATTCCTTAGGGCTACAAAATGCAGATGTCACCAAAATGACCCAAAGTGAAAGGCTGTTACAAGAAGCTGATAGAGGAAAATATGTAAGTCTCCAAATAATGGATGAGTACGGTAAGCTAAATGAAATTTTGAGTTATGTTGGGTTGAGTGTTAAGGTAAACACCCATAAAATCATGAACAAAGTTTCTGGCAGAACCAAATCATTAGAAGAAATGGTGGAGCGCGATGAAAACATGAATTTAGAAAAAGAAATTATTTATAAATTTTCAAAACGAACAATAGCAGAACATTTTAATATACCAGAATCAAACGTAAACGGCTTTCTCACCTATTGCCTTTCTCAACCCGATTTCAATGAACTATCCGATTCAGGTAATATGGCAGAAATATGGACTTACCTAGAAACTAAAAGTGTTGATTTTAAGAAGAACGATTTTTCCGAAGAATAGTATAATCTAAATTCTTATCACAAACTTGAAGTCAACTTCATCATAGTAGAACTTAGGGAATATAACCAACGTAACTGTTCCCAAATTAGCTGTTCTTCTTGATGATTTCGTTTTATAATACTATTATCTTCGTCATTCAAATTCACATTTTCAGAATCGAACTTAGGCAATTGTTTTTCAAATGAAACTACCTCTTCAAAATTAGGCTCATTACCACTGTCAATACTATTGGAAAGTGATTGTAGCACCAAACCAAGATTTTCATCTATTTTAGAAACAATACCACTAAATCGTTCTGATGCTTCTGTTGTGGTATGGTGTTGAATATAAATACTTAATGATGCCAACGAGGATAAAAAGTTATGGTTCAGCTCAACCAACTCATAAATTTTATTCAAGTTCTTCTGCTTAGAGTGTGGTTCTTGAGTCATGCGCTGAAATGCCGAACTTAAATTTGAAGTTTGTAAAAAGGCACTTTTACGTGCCAGTCTATAGCTTGTAGGTACGGTGCCCTTGTTTACATAATAATCTGAAATTTTAGATAAATACATTCTGTTCGCTTCAACACTCTTTGTAATATCTTTTTGTATTTCTTGAAAACTCCAGCTAGGCCATAAAAAAAGAAAACCCAAATACGATAAACCTGCACCTAAAAGGGTATCGATAATTCGGTATTGTATTACCGTCATTACATCGGGCTGCAAAATTCCATAAATAAATACAATACTTAGCGTTACGTATATGGCAGATGCCTTATAATTTTTTTGAAGCATGGATAATGCGATGACAAATGAAATCAATGCCAAAGTAGCGTACACATATACATCTTGTACCAAATAAACAATGACCGTAGCTATGACACCACCAATTAAAGTACCAATAGTTCGGTCTTTAGAGCGCGTTTTGGTAAGGCCATAGTTTGGTCTCATGATTAATATAATGGTCAACAAGATCCAATATGTATTTTGGAAAGCGAATACATTACCCAGTACAAAACCGATCATTAAAGTAATCGCCATACGCAATGAATGTCTAAAAATAGTAGACCTAAAACTGAGGTTTCGCAATAATATCCGTGGACTGTAATCTTGAGAAATCAAGAAACGTTTTAAAATCTCTTTATCTATAAATTCTTCTGAAGCAACGTCATGATCACTGAGCAACCACTTTATGCGCTTAAGTGTATCAAATTGCTTTTCTTGATATTCCAACAAGTTTTGGAACATAATAAAAGCTTCATAAGCCTTGGCATCCTTTATCTTACCAAGTTCTTCTATTTTAATCCGTATTTTTTCAAAGCGGGTATTTAGCTCAACATGACTAGGTATTTTGTTAGGCTTGTTACCAATTTCACCAATTGTTCGTAATTGCTTTGCCATTTCGTAAATAAGGCTTTGAAACAACTTAATAAACTCTGGATACATTTGAAACTGCTTATCCATCTTGGCATAATTAACCGGATTGGCGCCAGCAGTCTCTAGCATTTCTATAAGCTGCACTAAAACTAGCACTCGCTTACCATTATACACTGATATACCCGAATTTTTACGGGAAAGAATAAGAATTTCACGAAGAGTTTCATGTTGCTCAGTAAGTTGGCTCTGTATTAAGAATAAACCTTTGAGCAATTTTTTTCTATTAGAATTCTCATCGATAAGTTTTCCCCTTTTTTTTAATAATTTACCGGTATGCCCAATAGTTTCATATAAAATCTCTTCTGTCTGTCCTTTTGGGTTTATCTTAAACCAAACTAGAGATACTGCCAAATACCATAGCCCGCCAAGACCAACCAATAAAGAATACTCATAAATTTTTAGCTCACCAGGCGTATGGGCAAAACTTAATATCAATGCCAATAAACCAGAAAAACTAATGAGCGAAGCCCTAAAGCCATAAGCCGAAATCAAAGAAATAGCAAAACTGGTTACACCTAATATCACTAAAGAAAGTAAAGGAGAATAATGAACATAACCGCCAATAAAGCTTACTACCATAACCAAGGCCGCAGAAAATAGAATACCGTATACCTTATGTTTAAGGCTACCATTAACATCACTTGGGTTACACCAAAAGGCACCAAAACAAATAGCAACGCCTATTTCTGCATAACCTGTAGATAAACCTATACCCAATGGTGTTACCACGGCAAGTACCGTCAAAACCGATTTTGAAAAACTGGTGCTACCAAGAAACTGTAGCAGTTCGTTAAAAGTAGTTGTAGTATAATTTTGAATGTTGCCCAATACCTTTAAAATATAACACAAAGATACACTTTGGTAATAAGAGACATTGACTACATAAAAACAAAAAGTGCTGAGATGATTATATCTCAACACTTTCAAAACTAAACCTATGATCCCAAAATTTTAAACAATATTATCTATAGTGAACTGCAATTTGAGCAAGCTGACCTACAATTTTCAAAGAATCTCTCATTGATAATTTAGACCCATCGGCATGAATCCATCTTTTTAAAGGTTGTTCACAAATCATCTTTTTTACGGCTTTTTTGCCATAGTGTTTTTTCATTCTCATAAATAGCTCAACATCGAACAACCATTTGGTAACAAATTTTTTATTGAACATATTAGAGGCTATCTCCCTATCCATTACTTTAGCACCACATTGGGTATCTTTAAATGGCATACCCAAAATAGTTTGAATGATCAGGTTAATGGTAGAGCTGATAATTTTTCGAGCAGACTCTTTTGTAATATTAGCGCCCATTCTAGCTATTCGAGAACCGCTTACTATTTTAAAATCTGAACTTTCAATGGTTTTTACCAAATCATCGAAATCTCTAAAATCAGTAGAAAGGTCGGCATCTAAAAAGCCTATGTAATCTAATTGTTGATCTTTTACCAAATGAAGGATACCCTGCCGTACGGCTTCTGCCTTACCCCCATTTTGTTTACAGTTATAAATACTAATATTAGCAGGGTTCTCTTTTTTTAATTTATTAAGAACCGCCAGCGTATTATCGGTACTACCATCGTTAACAAAACATAAATGATAGCCTAGGTTTTTATGTGCAAAATCTTTAAAAGCTTCACTTGAGAGTCTTTCTTCTTCATTATAACAAGGTATGACTACACCTACACAATTCTTCTGTAGAATACGAGTATCTGTCTTTATTTCGCTTTTAACGCCACTGGTTTTAGGAGCACCTATTATTCTTTTGATCCTAGCGGCCATTTCATCTAAACTCACAGGTTTCTTTAAGTAATCATTGACACCTAAATCAAAATTCTGCATAATCACATGCTCATCAGTATTACCTGACATCACCAGAATAGGCGTATCGTTTCTCATGAACAATCGTATATATTTGACCACTTCTGTACCGGTACACGAAACCAAATCTGTACCAGACATTTCTGGCATGTTCATATCCAACAACACCAAATCTGGTTGAAAAGAATTGAATAACTGTATACCTATCTCTATAGAAGTTGCAGTTTCAACCACATAGCCCAATTCCGTCAATCGTTTTTCAACGGAAAGGAGAATAAGCTTTTGGTCGTCTATGGCTAAAATTTTCATACGTTCGGTTATGGTTAGTGATAGTTTACATTGCCAAATTTAGGTGCCAAACATTTTTATTTTGGTCAAAAGAAGATGGTTGACCGTTTAGTGTAGGCCAATGGTTTAAATCAATCGTTCACAAATTTGACAATCAATAGATTTTAAGTTATTAAATTAGCAGATTAAAATATTGTAAGTAATCTATTGTTAAAACAAAAACAAAACTATTTTTATTGTAAAAATCTTCTTATATATTTTAAGTACCTTTATGTAGAATTAGTTCTAATATAACTTTTGAAAAAAAAAACCAATACCCTTTTAATACTGGCTTTGATCGTAGGGCTAGCGTTTCATGGTTCTGCCATTTTCTTTACGTTAGAGTATACCTACGATGCCTTGATCCATTTATTTTTTGCCGACCATTATGCCAGCAGCTGGTTCGACCCTTGGGAATATAGATGGTATACGGGCTTTACGGTACAGTCGTACCCTCCACTGGTTCACCAGCTTATAGGTATACTTTCCTATATTGGTGGGCTTAAGTTTGGCATGTACACCGTTGCGTTAATAGCCATTGTGCTGTTCATAACAGGCGCCTATAGGTATACCCTACTCATGACAGGCAGCCGACGTATTGCAGGTTACGGGGCGGTTATGGCGGTATTTTCATCAACATTTGTTGAAACACTGCACATTTTCGGCCAGCTGCCCAGTGTATCGGCATTATCCATTCTGTTACACTCCATGACAGAAATTTACCTTTGGATAAAAACGGGCAAGACACGGTATTTTATAACATCTGCAACCATGCTAGCGGTAACGGTAACATCTCATCATGTAACTCCGCTGTTCGGTATGGTTTTCTTTATAGCCCCGTTAATGGGCATGGCCGTTATGGATGCCGCCAGAGAAAAGGTTGAATCTTATAAAGCACTTACCTTCAAAGTATTTTGGGGTACTACGCTACAGCATTTTTGGCGTATAGCCAAGTTTGGTGGTACTGCAATATTTTTACTGGTTTTCTGCATATTCCCATACTGGTACAACTCTAAGAGAAACCCAATTACCCAAGTGGCCATACCACATGGTTCTCGAGATAATTTCTTAGAGATTACCTCATCGGGCCTTGTGTTTTTCCTGATTCCTTGGGGTGTATTTCTTTTTATACTACCCTACTTCTTTTACAGATATTTCAGTAAAAGGTATGTTTTCTTCGGATTATCGTTTACGCTATTGACCATATTAGGTACAGGTGGTACCACCCCTATACCACGCTTAATGTTGGGTGAAATGGCTTTTAACATTTTAACTTTGGATAGGTTTACCTTATGGGCTACCATTATGGCGCTCCCTATATTCGCCGAGTTCGCCTACCGGATGGTAGAAGGTGATCTTAAAACATTGATACAAGATAAATTCGGAGGGGTTTACCATAGGGTATTGGGCGGACTTATAGCCGGCGGTATGTTATTTATGGTGCTTTTTACAATGACATTGGGGTATTTTAGGCCATCGCAACCCGCTAAGATCAAAATGCTGCCCATTGTTAACTTTCTTGGGGCAGATTCCCATGACTCTTGGCGCTATTTACCTTTAGGTTTTGGCGACCAAATGGCATGGCTCTCTGCACAGACAAGAGCAATGACCGTTGATGGTAATTACCACTCTGCACGCAGATTGCCAGAATTAACTACCAGAGCTATAGAGCGCATAGAAAACTCCAAATTTAGAGGCGTAGAAGGTATTGGATCCTTGCAGCAATTTTTGACCGTACCCGAGAAATACAATCTCAAATATATTTTCTCGAACGATAAATTCTATGACCCCATTCTCTATTACTGTGGTTGGCAACGGCTGCAGCAATTAGAAAACGGCATTATGGTTTGGGAAAAGCTCAATGTGGCACCTATACCCCAAATTATGCCAAAGCAAGATGTACCTACTATAATGAAAATCATGTGGGGCATTATACCTATATCTACAGTACTCATAGCAATAATGGTAAATATTCAAATGATATGGATCAGACTTTTAAAGTCTAGAAAAGTACCGGTCCATTCTTTTATGAAGTTAGAATTGCCATACAATAAATTTCCCTCCAAATTATTGACCTTCTCCCATTGGTGGGCGTTGTTAGTGCTAATCTGTATGGGCTACGGAATGTATCTTTTTTATGTAAAGAACGTAACACAAATTTCGCCCAACAACGTTGTAGAGGCTTATTACGATGCGCTAGATTTCAAAGAATTCTCAAGAGCACATTCATACATTGATCCAGAAGATGATATTGATATTGCCCAATATATGCTAGAGGTCTCTGTAACCGATGGTATTTTGAGCTCATACGCCAAACTAGACTCTTTAGGCGTAGAAATCTATGACAAGACAGAAAATAGCGCAAAAGCCAAAGTAGCTACACGCTGGATAACCCCTTTGGAAAATGTATTCAATAATGAATTTTATGAGCTAGTAAAACGAAAAAACAAATGGTACCTAAAATCGTTGAAATTTGATAACGACATACCGCCAGATCAATTATTTACCGCTAATGGCACTACGTATTATAACCATGGTAGAAGAAAGATCACAACTCAAGAAACCTATCATGAAGATGTATTAAAACAACCTGTACTAGAAATTTTATCTGCCAAATTGGTGAAATACAAGGGTCAATATAGCATTATAGGCGAGTTACAAAATGTGGACAACACACCGGCGGATATTGTAATTAAAGCCACCCTTTACAACGACGACAACAAAGAATTGGCGAATTACAATGCAAAGCATCAAATAAAACATAAGTTAATGCCGAAAGAAACAACGACTTTTAAAATTAACTTTGAAGGTATTGCATGGTCATCGACAAAAGACACCTTACCACCAACATTCGACCCAGACCAATTTACACCGGTCAGTTTTGAACAGCAACCCACTAAGTTCAACCTACAATCTGCAGGTAATACCGCTAATACAGATTTATATAAACATGTGGCCCTACAGGATCTAGAATATACAGAACAAGGTTTTAACGGAGTCTTGTTTAACTCTGGAGTACAAGAAGTGACCATTCCGCAATTGATCATTTCTTATTACGATGAAAATAAAGAACTTATTTGGGTGGATCATAAATTTGTTGCGGAAGGTGTAAGAATTCAGCGAAAGCAATTTTTCAATTACAAACCATTGGAATTAGATAGTCTAGAGGTAATAAATAGCAGTCTAGAAAACTGCTTTGTCAACGGTTCACCTAACAAAGCTATTGCAGATAAGCTTTTTCCCAATAGAAAATTAGAACACGGTATACAACAGACACAGCCTTTTAAAGGAAAAGGGTTTGAACATATAAAATTTGAGATCAACAGTTATATCGGTAATCCTAAATAGTATGCAAAATACCATTATACTACTTTTAGGTCTTGTATTATTGAGGTGTTCTGAAAAAAAAGAAGAACAGCCAAAAGAAATTCACATACCCAAAACCGAGTTATTATCACATTCAGAAAATACTGTTGCAGGTGAAGTAATCGCAATAACCTTCAAAACCGATACACCAAATGAAACCTATAAATTACAGGTCAAAAATGCGTATGGCAGTGTTTTTATAGACCCTGAAGAGACGAGTGCCGATAGCATCAAATTCAGCATTCCTAAAAACTTCACGAGAATTGCAGGTCTATTTAATTGGAAATTAGTCTTTAGTAACGAAGTTTTAGAAGAAGGCATGCATCATATTGCTACAAATGCCTCAAAGGCCACCTATGTAGAATCTTATTTTGGTCCACGTAGTGTTACAGCAGGTAGAAATGATTTCTCTATGTTGACCGTTTCCCCTACAGATGTTTATGATAACCCTTTGGATAATGGTACAGAGGTAACCGTTAAATATCAGTTTTTAGAAAATATTGAAGAACTACAAATTACCACTGAAAGTTTTATAGCGTGGTACAATGTTGCGTCTACCCTAAAGTCTGGAAGAATATTGGTAACATCGGAATGTAACGGTACAACATCTAAAGAATTGGCAACCATTGTCTACCCTGCCAATGCCGTTAATTTTTCAATAAGCAGCTCAAGTGCCCATAATTTCGCTGATGGCAATCAAATAATAACATTTTTATCCGATATCATAAGAGATGAATTTGGCAATACGGTTACCAATGGTACCCTGGTAACTTTTGTAATAAAAAATGAAAAAGACCAATATCTATATACCATTGGCACCACGATCAATGGTATTGCAGAAGCTAAAACCCTACATCCAGATAAAGCCGCTACTTGGGAAATACAGGCTTTTGTAACAGGGGCAGCAGAAAGTAACACTACTAAATTCGAATTCAAGTCTGCCATTAAAGATTATGCCGTTCATTTTTCTAAAGGCAACAGAAATATAGACGTAGGACCTTTTGAAAGTTTTATGAAACAGCTGATACCAGACGGGCTCTTATTACAATTAGATATTTATGATGGTAACGGAAAGTTCATTGAAACAAAGAAAACCACATCTAAAAATGGCGTATGCAACATCTACCTAGGTGAACATTTTCTAGAAGATGGAGCTTATATATTAAAATTGACCGCTGCAGGTATTACAAAAGAATTTACAAAGAATATTCATGGCGATACAGTTAAATAAAACATTGTACAGAACGGTACTAATAGCCACCTTTTTGGCTATAAACGCTCTTATAATATACGGTATAGGAGCCGCTTGGGCATTTATGAACACCGGGGCCGACAAAACCTCCATGCTACATTTAGAAGTACCCATGGAAGATGTTTATAAACCCAACTTAAACTGGACAGATCTTGACAACCCAGGCAGGGAAATGGAAGAGCAAGCCTTAGGTGAGATTACTAATGATTATATGAATGCCTGGCATGTTAGAAATATAGCGTTCAAGAAAAATGACCGCTATGGAATTGAAGATTTTTATACCGATAGTGCCCGCGTAAGATTGTACGAAAATATAGATTTGAACGTAAAAAACAACCATTGGTATAAGCGCACCACCCTAAACCATAATCCGGCGCTTGATTTTTATACTGCCGATGGTACCATGGTCGTATTTAAAGATTATAATGTAGAGGAATATCAAGAAACCTATGAAGGCGAAAATCTTCTTTTTAAGGAAAAAGATACTACAAGCTACCAGGTAATGATGTTATTGGAAGATGGTTTTTGGCGTATACGTCACTTAAAGCAAATACCTAACGTTAGTGACACTAATACTCTAAAGCAAAGAGATGTAAAGGCGAAACTAGAAAAAATAAAAAATCAGCAAGGGTTGAACTATTATCCAAAAGATTCTCCTTGGGATACTTTTGGAAAGCGTTTTAATGATACCATAATCAATAAAGATTTTAAAATAATACATGATATGGGTCTAAATACCATACGTGTATTTATACAGTATGAAGATTTTGGAAAAAATAAGGTAGATGCAAAAAAACTAAAACTCTTAAAAAAACTTTTAGATAGGGCAAAAGAAAACAAGATTGATGTTCTTATAACACTGTTCGATTTTTATGGGGATTATGACATATCTAATTGGACATTGACCCACAGGCACGCAGAAGCCATTGTAAATGCCGTAAAAGACCACCCAGCACTTTTAGGATGGGATATAAAAAATGAACCCGATTTAGATTTTGACTCTCGTGGTAAAGACAATGTAGTACAATGGCTCAATCAAATGATTTTGGAAATTAGAAATTGGGACTCTAAAAACCCAATAACCATAGGTTGGTCTAACCCAGAGGCAGCATTGATTCTAGCCGATGAAGTTGATTTTATTTCCTTTCATTACTACAAAGAGCCTCAACATTTTATAGAGTCTTTTAAAATATTAAGGTATTTGGCACCAATTAAA
This sequence comes from Maribacter sp. R86514, assembly GCF_044597005.1. NCBI lineage: Bacteria > Pseudomonadati > Bacteroidota > Flavobacteriia > Flavobacteriales > Flavobacteriaceae > Maribacter > Maribacter sp. R86514. Next base: position 1,797,815 of record NZ_CP138999.1, read on the forward strand.
CCTATAGTTTTACAAGAATATGGTAATTCTTCTTATGATGGTATGTGGAGTTTGTTCTCAGGTTCTAAAGAAAAACAGGCCGCCTATTATAAAGAAATGCAAGGCTATTTACAAAAAGAGAATATACCCTACCTATTCTGGACTCTTTATGACTTTGAAAAAGTACCGACTTCAGTTGCCGGCAGCCTTCCTTGGAAAACAAAGAAACAACACTTCTTTGGTTGTATAGATTCGTTGGGCAACAAAAAGCCCTCCTATTACGAATTAGTGATAAAGAAATGATCAAGTATAAAAAAAGGCTGGTTACCACACCAGCCTTCAAATACTAACCATATCGATTCTTAATGAACCAATTTCTTCTCCATAGTTGATATATCTATATTAAAACCTGTTTCTTTAGATTTCTGTATTGCCTTAAAGTAATCAATATACATTTGTGTTATAGCCGACATTGGTAAAGAACAGGCCGCTTTATAATTTTGTTTCGCCAAATGAATTCTATATGAGTCATCTGTAATGATTTTCTCAATGGCATTTGCCAAAGACGACGTATCGTAAGCATCAAAAAACTCGCCTACATAGCCTTCTTCTTTGACCAATACGCTTAAATCTCCCAGATCTGGTAAAGCAACTGCATTACCATAACTGCCTGCTTGGTGCAGTACCCCAGAACTACCTGTCGTAGAAGTATATGGAAAAACCGTAACCGCACTTTCCCCAAATATTTTTGGCACATCTTCTTCAGCAACGTAGCCGGTATATCGTATTTGCGGTACATGACTATATTTCTGTTTCATTTCTTCTAAATACCCTGGTGTGTTAGGGCTATCGGTACCGGCAATAACAATTTCTATATCCTCGTTTGTTCTAGCTCTAATTTCTTCTACTGCCTCTATTAAAATCTCTACTTTTTTATAGGTACCGAACTTTCCAAAGGCCATAACTTGTTTTGGACCTTGGGGAAGATTGAAATCTGGCTCTGGGGGAGTCTCAAAAGCACCATGCGGAATTAAGGCAACATTTTTAACCTTGTATTTATCTTCTAAAGTGGTTACATACTTACTGATAGTTACCGCAAGTATGTCTGAGGCCAATACGAACTTCGTCAATGTAGTACCAATAAAATTATAGATACTTTGAAGCACCTTGTTCTTGGTAAAACCAGCATTTTCCAGATCTACCTGTTCAAGAATATTATGCAATAATGAAATTGTAGGTATACCCTTGGTTTTACATATAAATGGTAACATTAAGCCCATTGCAGCTGGTATTTTCTTATCTCCGAATTTTAAAAACTGAAGGTTGAACAAGACAGCATCGGGTTTTAGCTTTGTAATAGTTTTGCTAATACTGAAAATATTAGCATAACTATTAAAGCTCCAACATTCTTTTACGGTTATTTTACAACCTTCGCCTTCAAAATTTAAATCTTTTGGCCCTTCGGTCTTATCTGTGATCAATATTAATTCTGTTACCTCTTCTTGCAGTCTAAAATGCTTTACCAGATAGTAACCATATTCTGTTAAGGTTACTTTACTAGGCGGGTATGCGGTTACTATGGCTAATTTCATTTGAATTATATTTTATTAAACAAGACTATTTTTTTAATGTAGCATTACTGTATTTTATACACGTTCTATACTTTTATGGATTTGGAATCCGATTTATTTTTAATGATGAAAAACAATAGTTGAGCTACCAATAATATGACCATGGCAATAATTTGCATATGCACTACAGTCTCTAGATTATCATGGTAGAGCATGATCAAAGCAACTTGTGAGAAGCCCAATAAACCAGATAATATTACAGGTGAGTATTGATTTAACGATAAAAAGTAATAGGCAAATATGTTAGACACAGCGAACAGTGATGTCGCCAAGGCATACTTCCATAACAAGTGAGCTATTGATAAATAAGCATCACCGAACATTAAGGTGATAATCAAATTAGGAAACAAAGAACACACCACTACAATGAAAGTTGATAAACTACCGATAAAGAATACATACTTAAACAGCACCGGCGCCGTTGGCTCACCATCTTTTTGTTTTTGAATGACCGTTGGCATTAAAAGCATAACAAACATCCAAGCCACAAAGTACACTACCCTACCGATCAATGCCAATGAAGAGTATAAGCCTGCTTGCTTATCATCAAAATAATGCTTGACCAATAAAATGTCACTATTGTTTATTATAATCTGGGTAAGTTCATAACCTGCGGTAAGACCAATGAATATCCAAACCTGTTTTAGATCTGGTGCAGCCAACTTATCTTTTGAAAATACCTGAACACCTTTAAAATCTGAAGGATAAAGTCCGAACACAAAAGAAAGTGCTATACCAGTCGCAATCATTATACCCGATTCAAAAGGCAGTAAAAACAATAAGGCAAAGGTGAGCAAAAGCCTGCTCCACATTTCGGTTTGGTACGTACCTGCCAATTTCCCAAAATCATGACCTCCTTGAAATCTTCCCCTATTTACACTCATTACGAAATATAAAGGTATGGCCACCGCAAAAATCATGAACATGTAGTGATTTTGGGTATTGAACAGTTCTTGAAGGTTCTTAGAAAAAACGAGTACCAAAATACCTGTAAATATGCCAAATACCAATGCGTACCTGTACATGGTATTTTTAAAAGCCAACCATTTATAATCTGTGAATAAAACCGCAAATTTTGTAGTGGCCAGTTGAAATGTCATGCCCACAAAAGACAGAACCAAAAGTAAAGTGACCAACAATGCAGCATCTGCAAAGGCTTCTGGCCCCAACAATCTACCTAATAATAGATTGTAAAGGTAATTGCCCCCATTTACTAGTAAAGCACTGCCCATAAACAATTGTTTAGGGGAGATTCGCTTTAAGGCTAATTTAATCGCAGTCATTTTGATAATGTGGTTTTTGGGGGTTAGAGGTGTAATTATCTATATACAACCGCAATTTTAGCAAGTTGACCAACAATTTTAACAGAATCTTTCATTGACAGTTTTGATCCATCTGCATGAATCCATCTTTTAAGAGGCTGCTCACAAATAAGCTTGATAGCTTCATTTTTGCCAAAGTATTTTCGCATTCGTATAAACATCTCCACATCAAACAACCATTTAGTTATAAAGGGTTTGCTAAACATTAGTGGTATTACAGAACGATCCATAACCTTAGCTCCACATTGAGTGTCATTAAAGGGCATTCTTAAAATAGTGCGTATGATAAGGTTAATGGTCATACTAATTATTTTACGAGCAGATTCTTTGGTAATATCCGCGCCCATTCTACTCATTCTAGAGCCACTGACAATTTTAAAATCTGATTTATCAAGAGTTTCTACCAAATCATCAAAGTCTCTAAAATCAGTAGAAAGATCGGCATCTAAAAAACCTATATAGTCTAGCTGTGGATCTTTAGCCATATGTAGCATACCTAAGCGTACAGCTTCTGCTTTACCGCCATTTTTCTTACAATCATAGATACTTATATTGCTTTCGTTGCCTTTTTTTAATTCTTCTAAAACTTCTAAAGTCTTATCGGTACTACCATCGTTTACAAAACAAAGGTGATAACCAAGGTTATTGTGTGCAAAGTCTCTAAACTCTTTACCTAAAAGTCGTTCTTCTTCGTTATAACAAGGTATAACAACACCTACACAATTTTTTTGAAGCATTCTACCGGCATTGGCAACATCGGTATTCATTTCAACAATAGGTGCACCAATTAGCCTTTTAATACGAGCTGACATTTCTGACAAGCTCACGGGCTTTTTCATATAATCATCGATACCTAGGGTAAAACCATCCATGATCACCTTTTCTTCTGTATTACCGGACATTACTAAGACCGGGGTAGCTTTTCTATCGCCACCTTTAATGTGCTTTACAACATCTAAACCAGACATACCCGGCATATTTATATCAACAAGTACAAGATCAGGTTTAAAAGAATCATATAATTCTATTCCTTTACTACCCGAATCTGCCGTTTTAACAGTATAGCCAAGCTCGGTAAGTCGTTTTTCAACAGATAATAAAATTAGCTGTTGATCATCAATAGTTAGTATTTTCATGGTTTACATAAGTAAGATTTAACTTACATATAACGGAGAAGTTTCGTAAAATTGTACTTTAAGAGTAAAAAATATTAATAAAATCATTACTAACCACCTAGTATATTTGATTATTGATGTTTAAAAAAAACTGTATTCATTTAAATAGCTTGCACAAAATATAGTTATGGAAATGTAATTATCACCTAAATATATAGGTCTTGATTTTAAATAAAAGGGGTAGCTAACCACACTACCCCCTTTTCACTAAACCTAACCAAAACGTTTATATCGTTAATTCTTTCTCCAATAAAGAGATATCTAATTGAAATCCTTTAGATTTTGCCATTTGTAATGCTTTAAAATATTCTATGTAGATATTTGTAATATCTGACATTGGTATTGAACAAGCCGCTTTATAGTTCGCCTTAGATAAATACTTTCTGTAAGAGTCATGCTCTAAAATATTCTCAATAGCATCTGCCAATGAAACCGCATTATTAGGTTTAAAAAATTCACCTTTATAACCTTCTTCTTTCACGAGAATACTAAGGTCTCCAATGTCTGGTAACACAACCGCTTTACCATAGCTACCTGCTTGGTGCAGCACTCCAGAACTACCTGTAGTAGACGTATATGGAAATACAACAATTGCACTTTCTTTAAATACACGCGACACATCTTCTTCTGGAACATAACCTGTAAAACACAATTGATCAATATGTGCATATTTCTTTTTCATACTATCTAAATACCCTAAGGTATTTGGGCTATCTGTACCGGCAATAACAATTTCTATATCAAGTTCGGTACGTTGCCTGATCAATTCTACGGCTTCAATCATAATTTCCACCTTTTTGTAGGTGCCAAACTTACCAAAAGCCATCACTTTCATTGAACCCATAGGTAATTCATAATTTGGCTCTTGCTGTATTTCAAAACATCCGTGCGGAACTAAAGCTACATTTCTAGATTTATACTTCTGCTCTAAAATGGTTTTATATTTACTTATGGTAACGGCTACAATGTCTGATGCCAACACAAATCTTGTAAGCGCATTTCCAATTACATTATATACTTTCTTTACCATTCTATTAGAAGTGATTCCTGCATTTTCTAAATCGACTTGTTCTAATAAATTATGAAATAACGATATGGTAGGTATACCTCTTAGTTTACACACAAGAGGTAGCATTAAACCAAGTGCTGCTGGTATATTCTTATCTCCGAATTTTAAAAATTGTAAATTAAAAAATATGGCATCTGGCTTGGTTGCAGATATTACCTTATTGATTTGGAATAGATTGTTGTAATCATTAAAACTCCAGCATTCTTTTACCAAAACATTACATCCATCCTCATTAAACATTAAATCTTTTTCCCCCTCTGTTTTATCTGTTATCAAAATAATTTCAGTAACCTCTTTTTGAGTTCTAAAATGTTTAACCAAGTAATAACCATACTCTGTTAATGTTACTTTGCTAGGCGGGTATGCGGTTACTATGGCAAGTCTCATAAGGTTAAGTTTTAAAATTCAATTCGGTTATTTCTTTTACAAATATCGAACTAAGAAAAAGCTAAACAGAAGATCATTAGCCCGATGAAGAATTACTGTAGACGAATGGAAGTTTTGATCGGTTAAACTCTTTTGACAAATACACTTTAGTCATCAATATTCTTAAATATAATTTCAAAAGACCCAAAAACACTAATCATTTGACTACCATACATAACTAAAAATCGTCTTACATATATTTATGTAATATGGAATTATGCTTAAAAAAAAGTATTTGAGCTGTCAATAAGAAGACCATAGCAATAATCTGCATCTGTACCACTATAACCAAAGAACTATGAAAGAAGGCGATTATTATAATTTGAGCTATTGCTATCACCCCAGATAGGATGACGGGTAAATATTGATTTAGCGATAAAAAATGATATGCAAATAGGTTTGAGATAGCAAAAAGTGAACTAGCTAATGCATATTGCCATAGTAATGGTGCCATGCCCAAAAAAGCCTCACCAAGCATTAAATTGATAATAAACTTCGATAAAACGGTACAGCCGATTATTATACAAATTACCAAAAGACCAATATAACCTATATATTTCATGAGTACAGGTGCCGTTACCTTACCATTTTTTTGTCTTTGTATTACAGCGGGTATTAAAAATAATACGAACATCAAAATCACGAAATAAACTATACTCCCTATCATTGCCAACGAACTATAAATACCCACATCTACCGTATCGAAATAATGTTTTACCAAAAGTATATTACAGTTGTGTATTACTATTTGGATAAATTCAAGGTAAGCGATCAAAATTACAAAACTGACTACCTTACGTTCGTTCTCTTTGTTTAAAGAAACTTTTTGAAGGTTATACTTTAAACTGAACACTACAGAAAAAACAAAAATTATATAGAGTAGATCGGATGCTGTATAAAACTCATATAGCAAGTTATCGGTAAAGGTAAATAGAAGCAAACCTATTAACATTCCAAAAACAAGGGCAAATTTATAAGGCACATATTTTAAGATCGCCCGCTCATCATTAACAAATATGTCTACCAATTTTGCGGTGTTCGGTAGAAATGTCAATATTAAAAGAGATAAAACAAGCAAGAACCTAATCAACAAAGCGACATCACTACGCACCTCAGATTTAAACAGACTACCCGAAACAATACTATAAAAATAATTACCAAGGTTAACGAAGAGTATGCCACCTATAAGTATTTTTTTAAAACAAACTTTCTCACATATTAATTTAAGAGCTATCATATGTAGTATTTAAAGTGACTAACATTCTAGTAGTTGGTTCTCAAAGATCTTAATGGCAGGCTTCTTTTTTTAAGCAGTTAAGATGAATGACCATTAGGTGTAGATGAGTCGCAATTAAGCTACTTCCATAGCCATTGATACAATTTTATCTTTACAATATTCATATTGACAAATAAATTGCAATAATTACCGTTAGGTACTTGTAGTATAAATCTTACTTTAATGATTAAAAAAATAGTATTCTTTTTTCTTTTAAGCTCTACAGTGCTTAAAGCCCAATCCGACATGACGAAAGGCTTTGGTTTTTTAGAAAAAGGAAATTTTCAGGAAGCGGAACTTTTTTTTGGTGAATACCTAAAAGAAGATCCCAATAACAAAACAGCACTACTGTGTTACGGTAGAGCAGTTGGCTTAAGTGGTGAACCCAAAAAAGCAACAGGTCTATTCGCAGATTTACTAAAGGAATATCCAGGAGATTTTGAAATATTGATCAACTACAACGAATCTTTTTTATGGGCCAAAGAATATGAAGAAGCTAGACCTCTATATGCAGATTTGGTAGAAAAATTCCCCACGAAATTCGGTGCAGTATTGGGCTACGCCAATACATTAAGTAATCTAAAAGAATATAAGTTGGCATTAAGTTGGGTAGAAAAGGCAATTGCACTAGAGCCTGAGAATGAAAGTGCCAAAATTTCAAGAAAATTCATGCGATTGGGCTATGCAAGTGCCTTTGTGAACAACCAGCAATATGAACAGGGAGAAAAAACGTTGCAAAAAATATTTGAAGATTTCCCCAATGATAAAGATGTACTTATTAACCTGGCCAATCTTTATCTCATAACCAAACAAGCTGATAAAGCTAAAAACATGTATGCTAGGTATGCTACCTCTCCAAAAGATTCCATTACGGCATTGAACGGTATCGCCCTTGCAGAACATTTAGACGAAAATGACAAAGAAGCTTTAGTTATCGCTAAAAAGGCTACCATTAAGGTTGATAAATTGAATGATATAAAATTGACCCAAAGTACTTACGACCGTTATGTACAGGCTTTGATATGGAATAAGAAATTTATACCGGCACGTAAAAAAATCGATAGTTTAGAATCTCATTTTGTCAATAAGAATTGGATACATGCGCTAAAAGCAACCTTAGGTCTTTACACGGGCGATGCCAAAGCAAGTATTGAAAGCTATGATAGAATTTTGGTCAATGACAGTGCTTCTTTCGACGGAAATTTAGGAAAGGCTAATGCCCTATTTGCGTCAGATAGAATAATACCGGCATATAACATGGCAAACCAGACTTTAAAATTTTATGACAATCAAAAAGATGCCAAAGGCTTTATAAAAAAACTAAACTTAATGCATACACCTACTATTGAAGAGCACGCCGCGTATACTTTCGATAATGGTAATAATTCGGCCTTTTTTACAAACACGACGGTAGAAGTACCCTTCTCCACTATATTTAAAACTACTTTTTCTTATTTCTTTAGGTCTACCGAAAATACGGTAACAGATAACAAAGCAACTTCTCATGTAGCCCTAGTTGGTTTGCAATATAAATTATTTCCTAAAACAATTTTGAAATCTGTAATAGGCTTTAATAATTCTAGATTTTTGGAACAAGCATATACACAGCCCGTTCTTGATGTTAAATTAGATTTGCAACCTTTTAAGTTACAGAATTTAACCCTGGGGTACCAAAGAGAAGTGCAAAGTTTTAATGCCGAATTAATAGAGCGTGAAATAGTACAGAACCACTACGGTCTAAATTATAATCTTGGTACCAATGTAAATTTTGGATGGTACACACAACTAATGCATACACAACAGAGCGATGACAATGTGCGAAATTTACTTTTTACATCACTGTATTATAATGTACTTAAGAAACCAGCTTTAAAAATGGGTCTTAACTATCAATACATAACCTTTAAGGATCAAGTACCTACCATATACTTTAGTCCAGAAAAATACCAAGCAGTTGAACTCTTTGCTGATGTTAGAGGTAAAATCTCGGAAAAGACTACTTACATGGTAAGCGCAGCCACCGGAATTCAAAAAGTCGAAGACGATCCCAAAACAAATATCTTTAGGGCAGAAGCATCTATACAACACCAATTCTCAAATAGGTTTAGCTTGAATTTCTATGGTAAATACAGTAATATAGCCTCTGCGACAGCAGCTGGTTTTGAATTTACGGAAATAGGAATAAAAGCAAAGTGGCTATTTTTAAAGAAACCCTTGTTTTACAATAAACTAAATTTAGATTAAGTGACTTTTTCACCTTTATAGTATTTCAGGCTATATATTAAAATCAACAAAAAAACATTGCCAATCTTTCATATCATATGAGATAAAACCGATTTTAATATTTATGATCAATATTAATTTCAATTTTGTAAGAATTTTATCTACTTTAGCGTAAGTTTTATAGACTTTACATGTTCGAGAACACAAAATGAAAAAGATACTATAATAGATCTTGTATGTGGAAGAAAGTTTTAAAAATGTTTATTGGCCTTTATGTGCCACTTTTTGCGCTTACCCTTTTTTTATATCACTCTCAAAAGGCAGAGCAAATTGATGCTATTATGGAGCGTCAGATTCGTGCTAACACGATGAAGAAAGTTTCTTTTGAAGAAAAATATCTTTCTTTTTTGCGTAATATCCAATATTGGGCCAATTTAAAATATCCAAAGAATTTTGATCCTCTAGCAGAGCATTCTTCTTTCTTAAATTCATATCTAGAACTTATTGAATATATAACTATCTATGATCAATTTCGCTTTATAGATTTAGAAGGAAAAGAATTTTTTAGAGCACAACGCGTAGGAAACGATACCCTTATCATTAACCCTTTACAAGATAAAAATCAACATACCTATGTTAAAGCAGGGTTACAATTAAAAAAAAATCAAATATACCTTTCTCAAATAAGCTTAAATAAGGAAAATGGGAAAATTGAAATACCGCATAAACCGGTAATGAGAGCTGTGGCTCCTATTTTTGATATCGATGAAAATAAAATTGGTTTAGTGGTCATCAATTTTAAAATGAAAAAAATGCTAGATCAAATAAAATCTAGGGTTGAAGAAAAAAATATTTATTTATTAGATGAGAATTTTAAAGTTATAACTGCAAGTACTATAGAAGAAGATCTACCCTATGAATCTGAAAATAAAAATAGTTACTTAGATGGTATTTTAAATACCAAAGCAATAACCCATTTTAGAGACAGCACTTTTGTTGAAAATGGTCATATTTGGTCGCAGCAGTCCATTAATTTAAATGGAAAGACATTTACGTTTGGTTCTCAATCTAACCTACCTACAGAAGTAGTAACCCAGGCTAATTTGCTTTTGGCTTTAGAAGTTCCTCCTAGAGTAGTAGAAGCCGAGTTACTACCTTTATTTCGAAGTCTGTTCATGTTTAACATTTTTGCTATAGCGGGTCTTTTAATACTATGTTATGTATTTCAAAAAAAGAAAATAGAAAAAGAACAATTCTACAAAGAGTTAGAAGGTAAAAACATCTTATTGACCAGAAGTAAAGATAAATTAGAGGAGAATAATAAAAAAGTAAAGAAAATAAACAATAGTCTAGAAATCAGAAATAAACAATTAAGTGATTTCAACTATTTAATTTCTCATAATTTACGTTCTCCTGTCACCAGTATGTCAGTAATAGTTGAAATGATACAGAATGAGAAAAATCCAGAGGTACAACAACAATTATTACCAAAACTTAATCAAGTTGCCACTAGCATTACCCATTTAACCGAAGACATAAATGATTATGTATCTATTTTAGATAACAAAGAGCTAAAAATAGATAACATAGATTTAGAAAATTTAGTAGAAGAGATCAAGCATGAATTTACCGAAACGCTATTTGAAAACAGTGGTTTTAAAGTATTACTAGACTTAAAAACCTGGAAAAATATATCTTATTCAAAATTCTATTTACAAAGTATTATCCATAATTTTATATCTAACGCCATTAAATATAAAAGAAGTGACGTTGAAGCTTATATTGAATTTGAATCTGCAATTGAAAACGACCAAAAAGTTTTATACGTTAGGGACAATGGTATAGGTTTAGATTTGGATAGGCACGGTGAGAGTGTGTTTAAACTATATAAAAGATTTCATAGAAATGTTTCTGGAAAAGGAATGGGATTATTTCTTGTAAAGTCTCAATTAGAGGCTCTAAATGCCACAATAACGATAGATAGTAAAGTAGGCATAGGCACTACATTTAAAATTATATTTTGATATGAAAACGAAGCCAAATATATTACTAATAGATGACGATGAACTTTATCTCTATTTAATGGAGAAAACCATTAAGCAATTATCCAATGAATTGGTGGTAAGTACCTTTACAGATGGTGAACAGGCCGTTGAATATATTGAAAGATGTACCGAAGATAACGTGGAGTTGCCCGAGGTTATATTTTTAGATATCAATATGCCATTTTTAGATGGATGGGGGTTTTTAAATGAATTTAAAAAACTGAAACCTAAAATCATAAACAGCATAAATATTTATATGGTAAGTTCATCTATGCGTGAAATTGATGTTAAAAGGGCATCTAATTTTGAAGAACTTACGGGGTATGTAATAAAGCCGGTAACCAAAGTGGAATTAGCAGAAATATTTGAGAAAATCTACCATGAAAACTGGTAGATGCACAATGGTTTTTAAATTCTAAAGCAAGTTTAACCGTCTCATTAATTCAGGGCGGTTAGAACGGCTTATGGGTACAACGTTCTTAGCGATCAGCACGCTGTTATCTTCAATATCGATAATTTTAGTAAAGTTGATGATATAAGATCGGTGTATTTGTAAAAATAGGCGCTCAGGCAATTTTTCTTTTATCTTTTTTAGGGTGGTGTGTACTCTATAATCTTCGTTAACCGTTTTAATATCTATATAATCTCCTTTAGCCTCAATAACCAAAATATCATCTAGTTTCAACTTAATCAACCTTCTATCGATATTAATATATAGATCTTTCCCTTCAGAAGAATTTTGTTCAGCTGTTGAAGGTGCTTGTTTTACCTTACTATTCTTGATTTTTACTATACTTTTTTCGAATCGATCAAAAGTTATCGGCTTTACCAAATAGTCAACGATACACTCATATTCGTAAGCGGCAATAGCAAAATCGGTATCTGAAGTGGTCATGACCACTTTTGGTGGGTTTTTAAGTGTTTGCACAAAATCAACACCACTGAACCCAGGCATTTGAATATCCAAAAAAATAACATCAACAGTTTGCTGATTTAAAAACTTAATAGCCGAAATAGCATTGTCAAATTCTTCAACTACATCTAAATCAGGTATTTTAGAACACAATTGTTTTACAATTGCCCGTGCGGTAGACTCATCATCAATTATTATACAGTTCATTTAAATCGTTTTAATATATTGTTCAATGATCTCTAAAACTTCATCGAATTTAGATTTAATATCGCGTTTACCGTCTAGCAATTCCATTTCATAAGCTACCGCTAGTCTATAGGCATTTTCCATGCCCAAAATATTGAATTTATGTTTCAATTTATGAACCATCTCTGCAGCTTCCCTATCTTTACTGCTTTCTACAAATTCAAAATATTCTTGTTTTTCTACAGGAAATTCAGATTTAATGATATCTATGAATTGACCTCTAAATGCAGCATCATCTCCTGCAAGTTCATCTACATACTTAAGGTTTGGTTGGTCTATCATGAATTCTTTTTTAAAGTTATATAAAATGTAGTACCTACATTTTCCTTAGAAACCAAGCAAACATCACCTTCATAAAGTACCGCAATTTTTTTAACAATTGCAAGACCTATACCAGTAGCATTATTGGTGGTTTCTAATTTTTTGAACATTTGAAAAATACCCTCTTGGTGTTTAATAGGTATGCCCTTACCATTATCTGAAACACTGAACTTCCAATACTCTTTGTCTGGTTCATATCCAACTTTTATAATTCCGTTTTCCACATGTTCAGTTGCATTGACGGCATTGGTAAATAAGTTCATAAACAATTGTTCTAAACGCGATTTCTCAAAGTTCATTTGGGGCAAATCTTTTTGATATTCAAAAGTGATATTATCTGGAACAAAAATTGTTTTTTCAATATCCCTTAAACTATCTTCTAGATTGAATAAGGTCTTGTGTTCTTCGGTATCGCCCATGGTAGCATGGTTCAAAATCCCCGTAATCAGCTTATCCATTTTTGTTAGATTCTCAGATACCAATTCACAATTACCCTTACTAGACTCACTAAACTTATCTTTTTCATCTTCCATAATCCAATTCATCAAAGCCGATATATTTCTTATAGGCGACTTTAAATCGTGCGAGACCATCTGTGCATAGTTATGTAAAGATTGATTTTGCATTTCCAAACTTTTAAGAAGTTTATCTTTTTCTGCAGACATTTCAGATATCTGTAATGCCAAATTACTAATATAGCCTGCTAGGTGTTCTGCGTTGAAGTCCTCATTTATAGTTTGGCCAAATAATTGATCTTCATTTAAATAATCTGTTAAACTAAGAATAGCATTTTCTAACGATACAAGTATTTTTTTCTGCTGTTCTGCCTCTTTCCTCAATTTTTTATTGGCAATAAAAAGCTCTTCTGAACTTATACTTGAGGCTCTATGCAACATAGAAAACTTATCGTCATAGTTTTCATATGACTTTTCTATAGCATCTAAAAATTGCTCCATTTCTGGATTCGATTCTAAATCTGCAGGTAAATATTTTCTAATTTGTCTTTTTAACAGAGAATGCATTTATTCGCTAAATAAAGTTAGTGTCATGGTCTGGTTATGCAATTTACAACTATCTTGACCACTGAACGGAGCCATTTCGCCATACGAATAAAATCCGCTTATTACCGTATCATTACCAACTATGGCCTTTACCTCCTCCAATTCTTCTTCGGTGCGTTGGTCCATGACCAATTTTCTTCCAATACAGCTAATTAACAATGCTAGCTCTGGTGGCATTTTTCTACCATTCATAGCCAGCTCAGCAGCTTGTGAAGCACCGTTGGCAATGTCGTCTACAGAAGACATCATTAATTGAACCCTCGCACCTTCTGGAACATCACCGGCTAGCAACATGGTATTCTCTTTTTCATCTATATTAAGAATGGTGCGTACCAGTGGATCTGAATTTTCAGTTTCCTTTACACTAAGTGGATATAATAATGCTGATTTTGGTAATTCATCTGCCTTTTCCCCTAAGTACGTTTTATAAAGATCTAAGGCCGGTTTACCATCTAGTTCATAAAGTAAATTACCTTCAGATTTTGTTATAATACGTTCTGGTCCAAAAGTGGTCCAACCGCCATAGTTTGAACTCGTAATCTCTAAACTCTCGCCATAAAAGCCAATGGCGATAATTTCACCCTCTTTAGGCGTTTCGTTGTAAGATGCCAATGTTCTTTTAAAACGATCGTCATCTCCACAAAGACCACCAGATAAACCAAAAGAAGTACTCTTTAAATTTTCAAGGCCTTTTATAAGTGCACTACCGTTTACCGTACTACCTTCAGATATTACGAACAAATGTTTTAAATGCTCTTTAGGGAATTCTGCAATTAAATGTTTTCCTAACTTTTCATCATCTTGGTGAAAATCATCTACGTTACGGTTTTTTACTATAAATGAACTTTTTTCGAACTCTATAGCGGTTAAAACAACCGTACCGTCTAAAACCTTGTCATCTATAATTTCGCCAGATGTAGACCCAAAAATAATATGACCATTAGGAAACAGTTCGCGAACCTCATCGTAAATATCGTTGCTCTCCAACATATATCTATTGCCAAAAACCAAGACTAAAGGTTCATTTAAATCAGCCTGGTTTTGAAATACAAAAGATTCATTTTTTCTTTTAATTGCTTGTACCGTTTTCATCTATAGTTGTTTAAATAATGGTCTTTTTTATGGTAAAATGAAACTGGGTACCTTCGCCAACAACACTGTCTACCCACACTTTACCTTGGTAGCGATCTATAATCTTTTTTACTATTGAAAGCCCTATACCGGTTGATCTTTCATTATTACCTATAGATTGGAAGATATCAAAAATCTTTTTATGATATTCTTCTGGTATACCTACGCCGTTATCACTGATTGTAAATTGCCAAAAATCTTTGTTTTCATTAAAAAGAACTTCTACAAGACCTACTTCTCTTTCTATATGAACAACTGCATTACCTATAATATTTTGAAAAACCTGGTGCACTTTAGTCCTATCTGCCATAATTGTAGGCAACATTTCAGGTATGACCAATTTTACATGGTCTGGAATAAAAATGGTTTCACCAATATCGTTGATCACTTCATTTAAGTCGACTTTAGAATCATCTAAAGCAGAATTATTTGCGGTAGAATATTCGAGAATTCCATGTATCAACTTATCCATAGAGGCTACTTTCTCTTGCATTAACGACAAGTTTTCTCTGCCAGGTTCATCTAATACATCTTTATAATCATCGCTAAGCCAAGTAGCAAGGGCACTAATACTTCTAAGCGGCGATTTAAGATCATGAGAAACTATATGGGCGTATTCTTGCAAGCTTTGATTACTATTCTCCAAATCATTTAACAGTTGCTCTTTCTGTATTTCCAATTCTTTTTGTTTGGTAATGTCCTCTAGCATTGCCAATACAAAACCTGTTTTACCTTGTATATTTTTAACAGAATTAAGAGATACCTTTAAGTATAAGACTTCGCCGTTCTTCTTTACATATTTTTTAGATATTGTAGCATCATCTATTTCACCATTGTAAATTTTTTGCATTAATATATTACTGTTCTCCACATCATCAGTAGCCGTAATATCATCTATGCTCATCATTTTAAATTCTTCAAAACTATAGCCTAACAGGTCTGTCATGGCGTGGTTGACCTTAATGATCTTTTCTGTATTGGCAAGAACAATTCCCAATGGGGATGCATTCACGATAATATCCAATTGTCGTTTTTGTTCAGACAACATCTCTGTCACCTCCATTTCTTGGGTGATATCGCGAACAATACCTTGTGCCGCTATAGGCTGCTTGTCCTTATTATAAATTAAACTTGCATTAATCTCTATCCATTTTTCGACATCATCTCTTACAATTATCTTAGCCCTATAATTTTTAAGTTTACCAACCTCTTGTAAACTACTAAATGATTCTATGGTATACTCCATATAATCTTTGTGTACCATTTTCCAAAGATTGATAGTATCTTTTTTATGATCATACCCTAAAAAGTTTTTTGCGGATTGGTTCATACTTATCACGTTAAATGACAAGTCCATGACTACATAAGGGTCAATTATATTGATAAAGACACCATCTAGCTCAGAAGTTTTTTCACTTAATAAGTTTTCTAATTTATGATTAGACTCTTTCAAATGACGTGCCTCTTCATAAAGCTGAAGGGATTTTTGCTCTAATAGCTTTTCGGCTTGTTGGCGAGCCATCTTTTGCCTAGCTAAAGCTTTTTTAAGAAGAGTAACTTCTTTACTATCCATGCTGTACAACGTCAAATTTTACTTCTGTACCATCTTCTTTTAGAAGTTCGTAGGCAATATCGGCTTTTCCATTAAAGTGCTCAAAAGCCTTTTCTATAAGACCATGAGCCAATCTGTACAATCCTCTAGAAGAAGAATAGACCATTGAAATAGAGTTCTCTGTTTTTTCTAGAATCTTAAATGTAGGTAGCTCGGCCTCTGGATATAGCTTTTGCACATGTACATGAATGTGATCTTCTATGGAATATAGAAGTCCAATAGGAGATTTGTAATTTTGGATAACCTCTGGATGTGCATTTTTTAGACTAGAAAACAAATACAGTCCAAATGCATAAATCAAATCCCCAGGCGGCAAATCTACTTCTGCACTTAACTGGGTGATCAACGCCACCATTTCGTTAAATTCGTAGGTTGCAACAGAGGTGTAAATGCCCTGAGAAGGCAAATCTGCTTTTTCAATAATATTGTCAACGGTCTCTAATCCGAATTCAGATTCGACCATTTCTAAAAACTCGGTAAATACTATTCCTTTCATTTGAATTTTTTATAACATATTCAAACGTAGGAAAATTAATACGTAAATAAGTAAAAATGTTGTGAAATGAGCTTTTTTGTTAGCCTTTTACTAGTTGGTTAACACTCCAATACTTCAAAACCGCATTTAATTTGTATTCATAATCTTCATATTTGAGCGGCTTAATTACATAACCGGCAATACCAGCTTGGTAACATTTAAGCAAATCTGCCCTATTTTCAGATGTTGTCAAAATAACCGTAGGCAAATATTGAAGTATCTCATCTGCCTTTAATATATTTAAAAACTCAATGCCGTTCATTCTAGGCATGTTCAGGTCTAATAGAATAATATCAGGTAATTTTTCACCCGATCTTAAAAAGGTCAAAGCTTCTTCACCATTCTTAGCTTCTTTAATCGAATGCTTAAGTTCAAGTTTAGAAACTGTTCGTTTCAATTTCATTACTTCAATTAAATCGTCTTCTATTAGTAAGATATTCATTGTGGTTTATTTTTGATACTACAAAGATGAAAGATTACCTACAAATAATCTCATCAGTGTAGACGAGTGACAATTAAGTGTCGGTGAATGGTAATTAAATACCGTTGGGCATTTAACAGTTTACTTAAAATGAACGATTGGGATCAAAAGCCGCTATATTTATAGACGTCTTATTACCAGACAATAACTCTGTAATTAATTTACCGGTAGCGGGTCCTAAACTCCACCCCATCATGGCATGACCTGTACCAATCGTTAAATTCTTGATTTTAGTTGATTTGCCAATATAAGGTAGGCCATCTGGTGAAACGGGTCTTAATCCTGTTTTTACATTTTTAATTTCAGTTTCGTTGATTGTCAAATCTGGATAAAAAGAATGGGCACCATTTGCAATAGCCATTACACGTTCATTTCTTACAATATTATTATTGCCAGAAAACTCCATGGTACCAGCAAATCTAGTAAATCCGTTCATAGGCGTAACTGCCATTTTCGATTCCATTAAAATAGCCGGTATTGAAATTCCGGTATCACGCTCTACATTAATTCGATACCCCTTACCACCTTGCAGGGCCAGTTTTAGTTTCATTTTTTTAGCAAGTTCTCCACTCCATGAGCCTGCAGCTAATACTACCTCATCTAGTTGATAATTATCTTTATCTGTAATAACTTCTATTATTTTATTGCTTGAGCTCTTTATATCAACAACTTCTTCATTTGTTTTAATGACGACACCTACACCTTTTAGGTATGCCAGCAATTTGGGCATAATTTCAGTTGGTGTTGTATGGCCATCACATTCATAATGTATAGCTCCTTCTGCAGCGATGTTTACGTTAGGTTCTAGTTTTAGCAATTCTGACTTGTTCAAATCAGACACTTCTAGTCCTTCAAAGGCTACCCTTTTCGCAACTTGCTTTTCATGTAGGTAAGCAGCTTCGGTTTTGTAAAGCATTAGAAGTCCTTTTCTTTCTAATTGAAAATCACCCAAATCTCCAGAATTTTTAATATCGGTAAACAGTTCTCTGCTGATTAGGTTGATTTCTTTTATTGCCGGAATTGCTTTTTCAACCTTTTCAGGTGTAGATGACTTATGAAAATACCAGGACCATTTTAAAAAATCAGCATCTAATCTCGGTTTCATGTAAAACGGACTAGCAGAATTGAACATCATCTTAATACCTTTTGCTATCATACCTGGTGATGCTAAAGGAATAATATGACTTGGGGTAATGTAACCAGCATTCACAAATGATGCGCCAGTAGTTATGTCGCCTTTATCAATTACCGTTACTTCAAAACCTTCTTTATGCAGATAGTACGCAGTACTGAGCCCAACAATTCCTCCTCCAATAATAACGACACTTTTCATTCTCTGTATATTAAATTACTTGAAAACCGTGAGCGTACGGATCATCATCATCAATAGTAATCGTATTCTGACCATATATTTTTGCCCATCCTTTTATACTAGGCACTATAGCAGGTATACTCGCTAAAGTAGTTTCTTTTTCTATACGACCTATAAATTGAGACCCTATGAAACTTTCATGTATAAATTCATCACCTACTTTCAATTTTCCTTTGGCAAACCATTGCGCCATGCGGGCAGATGTTCCTGTACCACAAGGAGAGCGATCAATAGCTTTATCGCCATAGAAGACGGCATTTCTAGCAGTAGCTTTATCGGAAATTGTTTTACCCGCCCACAAAATATGACTCACATCTTTAATGGTTTCATTTTCTGGATGTATAAATAAATCAGGATATTTCAGATTGATTTTTTCCCGAATTTCTTGACTGAACTGAATTAGCTGATTGGCAGAATAATCTTGTATACCGTTAAAATTCTTTTGTGGATCAACAATGGCATAAAAATTTCCTCCATACGATACATCAAAAACCAATTCACCCAACGCAGAATAGTCAACCGTTAGTTCAGTAGCTGCCAGGTAAGATTTTACATTGGTCAATTTTACCCAATCAACTTTTTTTCCAGTTTGCTGGTATGTAATATGTACCAAACCAGCGGGAGTTTCCATACGAATTTCACCAGGAGTTTTAGGCTGTATCAACCCCTCTTCAATCCCAATGGTAATGGCACCAATAGTTCCGTGACCGCACATGGGCAAACATCCGCTAGTTTCAATAAACAAAATACCGAAATCATTATTTGGGTCGCTTGGCGGATAAAAAATACTACCGCTCATCATATCATGACCTCGTGGCTCAAACATCAACCCTTTTCTTATCCAATCATAATCCCTTAGAAAATGCTGACGTTTCTCGCTCATAGTAACACCGACTAAATCTGGACCGCCTTGTTTTATAACCCTAACAGGATTACCACAAGTATGAGCATCTATACAAACAAAAGTGCTACTGGCCATATTAAGAGTGTGTTATATGTTTCAGTTTTTAGTGTATTCCCCTTCTACCAATCGGGTAATTTTAAGAGGATTTTCATTTTGAAGAGCCAATGGTAATAATTTATTTGGCCAATCTTGAAAAGAAACCGGACGCACCCACCTTTTAATTGCCGATGTACCTACAGATGTAAAACGAGGATCTGTAGTTGCAGGAAACGGACCTCCATGGACCATAGAAGAATTAACCTCTACACCAGTTGGTACACCATTGAACAAAATTCGCCCTACCCTACTCTGTAAAGCATCTACAACGCCAGAATTATTCTCTAAATCTTCTTCAGAACCTAAAATAGTTCCTGTTAACTGCCCTTCTAGATGATTTAAGATAGCTTCTAATTCACTGATATTCTCACACTCAACCACTACGGAAAATGGACCGAAAACTTCTCTATGTAATTTTGTATTCGCCAAAAAATCTGCACCACTCACTTTTAAAATAGAAGGTTTAGCAGTATTCGTATTTGTATCCTTCTTATAATCTGCAGTAATAGTTACTCCGTTCTGTGCTGACAATTCCTTTTTACCTTCATTATATTTAGAGTAAATGTTTGGATGCAACATGCAGGTAGGCTCCAGTTTTAATATTTCTTCTGATAATGTTTTTATAAATCCATCTAACTTTTCTCCTTTAACTGCCAACACCAAACCAGGATTGGTACAAAACTGACCAGCACCTAAAGTAATTGAAGAAGCATATTTAGTTGCCCAAACATCACCATCATTTTCTAAAGCTGACGGTAATACAACCACCGGGTTTATACTTCCCATTTCTGCAAATACGGGAATAGGCTCATCTCTTTCATTTGCCAATCTATACAATGCCGTACCACCATTTATACTACCGGTAAAACCAACAGCTTTTACTTTTGGGTGTTTCACCAATTGCTGCCCTACTCCTATACCGCTACTGTTTAAATTAGAGAATACACCATTTGGCATACCCGTTTTCTCGGCTGCCTTAATAATAGCAGAAGATACCAATTCACCAGTACCAGCATGCATTGGGTGACTTTTTACAATTACGGGGCAGCCTGCAGCAAGAGCACTTGCCGTATCTCCCCCAGCTGTAGAAAATGCCAATGGAAAATTACTTGCACCAAAGACCACTACCGGACCTAGAGGAAATAGCATTTTTCTGATATCAGATTTTGGCATGGGTTCTCTATTAGGCTGTGCTTTTTCAATAACAGCCTCTACCCAAGAACCGTCCTTTAATAAATTGGCAAAAGCACGAAGTTGCCCCATGGTACGCCCACGTTCACCTCTTGCCCTACCCTCTGGCAACCCAGATTCCTTACAATAGGTATGAATTAGTTCATCTCCAATTGCTTCAATTTCATCGGCAATAGCTTCTAAAAACCCAGCCTTTTTAGCTCCTGAAAAATCTTTATATACCTTAAAAGCGGTTGTTGCCAAATCAATGGCTTCATCAATTTCATTAACAGATGCTTCGTAGAATGTCCACTCCGTATCTATATTTTGTTTAGGATTAAAAGTCTTAAAAGTTTTATTTCCTTTCTTTGAAGATTTGCTCCCTATTGCATTTGTACCGCTTATCATTTTCTATATTTATGGTGTTACTCAAAAGTAAATAAAGATGCTGAAACAAATTTCGATTCTTTCCTTACATTTCCATCCATATGCATATTTCCTACTAGATATCAAAAAGTACTATTTCCTTAGTTGATCTCCTTATAATTTGGTAATGTGGGTCTAGTTGCCATTCCTTGTTTTATAATAGCCGCTACTCTTTCGCGTTCTTCGCCCACTAACGGCAATCTTGGTGCACGAACATTCTCGCTACCAATACCTGTAGCCACTTCTGCCATTTTTATGTTCTGGACCAATTGCGGACTAATATCCAATTCTAATAATGGTAAAAACCATCGGTAAATTTCTAAAGCCTCTTTAATTCTACCAGCTCTAGCTAGTTCAAAAACTGCACATGTTTCTGCCGGAAAAGCGCATACCAAGCCGGCAACCCAACCATCGGCTCCCATTAGTGTACTTTCTAAACCTAAAGTGTCAACTCCTGTTAACACATTAAGTCTATCTCCAAATCTTGTTTTAATGCGGGTAATATTAGATATATCTCTAGTAGATTCTTTTACCGCCTGTATATTCTCGCAAACCGTTAACTTCTCTAGCATATCAAGAGTAACCATTATACCATAATCTATAGGGTTATTATAAATCATAATCGGCAAATCTGTACTATTGGCAGTTACTTTAAAATACGTGACTGTTTCATGGTCATTGGCCTTATACCGCATTGGCGGTAACATCATTAAACCTGAAGCACCACATTCTTTAGCTACTTGAGCCGCATGAATGGCTCCTTTGGTCGTTTGTTCGGCAATGTTAATGATTACGGGTACTTTACCTCCTACCAGTTTTACGGTCTCTCTCATTAAAACTTTCTTCTCGTCATAGGTAAGTGTACTGGCTTCACCCAAAGTTCCACCCAAAATTATTCCGCTTACACCTGCATCTAGTTGCGCTTTAATATTAATAGAGAACATATCTAGATCAAGTTCATCTTTATCTGTAAATTTTGTGGTAACCGCTGGCATAACGCCTTTCCATGAAATACTCATTTTGCTTTCCTTTGTTTAATATCCAAAATTAGGTATATCATGCTGTTTTATATGTCGTCATATTATCTAGACATGGTACTATTCTACCATCTTATTATTCAATATTTATTTTTTAGTGATAAATTAGATGCATATGAAAGTATTTCCCTTTAAAATACCAAAGCCCTTAGATGAGCATTTAATAATTCAAGTAGATAAGGAACCTGTTTTTTATAATAAGCTTCATCAACATCTAGAAATACAAATAAGCTATATCATAAACGGTAACGGAAAGTTGTTGGTAGGCGATAGCATTCATCAATACGCTATGGGAGATATCTATGTTATTGGCAGTAACATGCCACACGTTTTTAAAAGCGTACCAGGGCAGCAAGATGCACATATGTTAACTGTATTCTTTACTGAAAAATCCTTTGGCACATCATTCTTCAAGCTACCATATTTAAATGACCTAGGCAACTTCTTTACTAATGCCGCCGGGGGATTTAAAGTAACATCAAACCAAAAACAGATTGCCCATCAATTATTAGAAATACAGTCGCAACAAAAACTAAACCTTTTTGTTTCCTTTTTATATCTTTTAGAAGAACTAAGTAAAGTACATATAGAACCTCTTAGTAAGTTTATATACTCTAAAACGTTGAGTTCTACAGAAGGCAAGCGCTTACAGGACATTTTTGACTTCGTATTCAAAAACTTCCATCAACCAATTTCATTAGATGAGATAGCGAAAATGGCATATATGACACCTAATGCCTTCTGTCGTTTTTTTAAACAACGTACAGACAAGACCTTTTTTCAATTTTTAATAGAACTACGTGTTGCACATGCCTGCCAATTATTGATTTCAAATAAAGAACTGAATGTTAACATGATAGCCGAACTTTCTGGTTTCAATTCTATTTCTAATTTCAATAAGAAGTTTAAAAAAATAAAAGGGATTACACCAACTGAATATCAACGGTCACTTTCAACTTAAGCAAATGTTATTATTTAAGTTGTTATATTATTTTAAATTGAAATATAGCTTTCTATATTTGCCAATCTATTGATTAAATATGCCCACGTGGTGGAATTGGTAGACACGCTACCTTGAGGGGGTAGTGTTCGTAAGGACGTGCTGGTTCGACTCCAGTCGTGGGCACAAAAAGGTTAGATTTAGATCTAACCTTTTTTATTTTGATAATTTTAACTATCAAGTGCCCTAATACATTTTAATAAATTGTAGATTTGTTTAATCCTTTTTCATAAAGTATGAACAATGTAAAAAAGCAATTTAGTATAAGAGATCTTGAAAACCTCTCTGGTATTAAAGCACACACCATAAGAATTTGGGAAAAAAGATACAATCTTTTATCTCCTGAACGAACAGATACGAATATTAGAACGTATAGCCTTTCTAGCCTACAAAAGCTACTTAACGTTACACTACTATATAATAACGGACATAAAATTTCTAAAATCGCCAAGATTTCTGATAAAGATATTCCGTACGTAGTTCGTGAAATAGTAGCAAAACATAGTCATAAGAGTCAAGCTATCAATGCTTTTAAACTAGCCATGGTCAATTTTGATCAGACTATGTTCTTTAATACTTATAACGCGTTGTTGGGTGAAAATTCTTTTAGAGAGATTTTTAAAGAAACTTTCATTCCATTATTAAATGAACTTGGACTACTATGGCAAACGGATACTATAAGTCCGGCGCATGAACATTTTATCAGCAGTCTTATAAAACAAAAGATTTTACTGAACACAGAAAAGCTGCAACATTTAGAACCAACTAAGAAAGATAAAGTCTTTGTTGCTTTTTTACCTGAAAATGAAATTCATGATATAGGCTTATTATATATCAATTATGAAATTATTTTAAAGGGATATAAGTGCATCTATTTAGGCCCAACCATACCAATGGAAAATCTTGAGGATGTTCTTAAATATTTTGATGATATTTATTTCGTTTCTTATTTCACTGTTTTTCCAGAAAAAGATAAAGTAAATAAGTATATGGAAGATTTCTCTGAACTGGTATCTGCATATAACAATCCTAATTTTTGGATTTTGGGTAGGCAAACAAATTTCATTGATGAAGATACCAAACCAGCATTCTGCAGAACATTTAGTTCTATAGACAGCCTAGTAAACAACCTATAATCTCAGAGAATTAAATGAATAAAAGTTGTATTGTAATCGGTTCTGGGTTTTCATCACTTTCAGCATCATGTTATTTGGCAAAGGCAGGGTGGAATGTAACTATCTTTGAAAAAAATGAATCTGTTGGCGGTCGTGCATCGCAATTCATAAAAGATGGTTTCACTTTTGACATGGGCCCCAGTTGGTATTGGATGCCCGATATTTTTGATAAGTTTTTTGCTGATTTCAATAAACAAACATCAGATTACTATCAATTGGACAAACTGAGTCCGGCCTATAAAATTTTCTTTTCAGAAGATGTTATCACCATTGGTGATAGTATGGATAAAATTTGTGAGGAATTTGAACGCATAGAGCCAGGTAGCTCAAAAGCATTAAGAAAGTTTATTGATAAGGCACAAGAAAATTATGATATTGCCATCAATAAGGTAGTTCTAAGACCAGGGCTTTCACCTTTAGAATTGGTAACTAAAGAAACGATTTTAAAAGTTGATCAGTTTTTTAAAACTATCAGTTCACAAGTACGTAAGTCTTTTAAAAATCCGAAATTGGTATCTACCCTAGAATTTCCTGTGTTGTTTCTTGGTGCTAAGCCCAGTAATACACCGTCATTCTATAATTTTATGAATTTTGCAGATTTTGGTTTAGGTACTTGGCATCCTAAAGGTGGTATGTATGAGGTAATCAAGGCTATGAAAAGCTTAGCTATGGAATTGGGTGTAACCATACATACAAACTCACCTATTAGTAAAATTATCGTTGACAATGGCAACGCTACCGGTGTTGTGTGTAATGAGAAGACTTATAAGGCCGACAAAGTTCTTAGCGGAGCAGATTACCAGCATTCAGAAAGTTTGTTGGATAAAAAATACCAACAATATAGCCATGACTATTGGGAAAAAAAGGTTTTTGCACCCTCGTCTCTTTTATTTTATATTGGGTTTGATAAAAAATTAAATAATGTAGAACATCATAATTTATTTTTTGATACCGATTTCGAATTACATGCGAAAGAAATCTATGACAATCCTAAATGGCCAACAAATCCATTATTCTATGCTAATTTTCCTTCTATAACAGATGCGAGCATGGCTCCTGAAGGTTGTGAGACAGGCTTTTTCTTGGTGCCAATTGCTACGGCATTAGAAGACACGCAAGAACTTAGGAATCAATATTTTGATATAATAATGGATCGTTTTCAGGAAAGAACCGGCGAAAACATCAGAAATAATATTATATTCAAAGAAACATTTTGTGTAAATGATTTTGTGGACAGATACAATTCATACAAAGGAAATGCTTATGGTATGGCAAATACATTGACACAGACGGCTTTTTTGAGACCAAACTTAAGAAGTAAAAAAGTTACCGATCTTTACTTTACAGGACAACTGACAGTACCTGGACCAGGAGTGCCACCCGCTTTGATCTCTGGAAAATTAGTGTCAGAATTAATTATTAAGGACAACTAGTAGTTTATGAAAGATACTTTTGATCAAGTTTCGTACCAGTGCAGTAAAATCGTTACAAAACGATATAGCACATCTTTTGCATTAGCAACTAAAATGCTACACCCATCTATACGTAGCCACATATATAATATTTATGGCTTTGTGCGCTTTGCAGATGAAATCGTTGATACCTTTCACGATTTCGACAAAGTAGTTCTTTTTGATAAATTTGAAGAGGAGTTAGAAGCGTCTTTACGAGATAAAATCAGTCTTAATCCAATTTTAAATTCATTTCAACATACCTTCCACACCTACAGTATACCTAAGCATTTAGTAGATTCGTTTATGAAAAGTATGCGAATGGATTTGGTGAAGAATATTTACCGAACCGATGCAGAATATAAAGAGTATATATATGGTTCTGCAGATGTTGTCGGCTTAATGTGTCTTCAGATTTTTGTAAAGGGTGATGTTGAAGAGTATAATAGATTAAAAGAATCGGCAATGGCTCTAGGATCGGCATTTCAAAAAGTGAATTTTTTGAGAGACGTAAAAGCTGATTTTGAAGAACTAAACAGATCTTATTTCCCCAATACTAACTTAAAAGAATTAGACGAGGCATCTAAAAAAAGAATTGTTGAAGAAATAAAGGCAGATTTCAAATTAGGCTATGAAGGTATAGTAAATTTACCTGCAGAAGCTAAATTCGGAGTGTATACTGCTTATAAGTACTATTTTAAACTACTTAAAAAATTACAGGGCACACCTTCTTTAGAAATTAAAAATGCACGTATAAGAGTACCAAACTATCAGAAATTTGGACTGCTTGCACGTTCATATGTTAAATTTAAAATGAACTTAGTATAATGAATATAGTTATTGGAATATTGATTTTTCTAGGAACATTCTTGTTCATGGAATTTATGGCGTGGTTTACCCACAAATACGTAATGCATGGTTTTTTATGGAGTCTTCATAAAGATCATCATAAAAAAGACCATGACTCGTGGTTTGAAAGAAATGACGCCTTCTTTATTTTCTACGCAATAGTAAGTATGTCTTTGTTTTATGCAGGCACTACCGGTTTTTGGTACGGTTACCCGTTAGGATTAGGTATTTTAGCTTATGGTATCGCCTACTTTTTAGTACATGACATATTTATTCACCAGCGTTTTAAGCTTTTTAGAAATGCTAATAATTGGTACAGCCGTGGTGTTAGAAGAGCACACAAAATGCACCATAAACATATTGGCAAAGCAGACGGCGAATGTTTTGGGATGCTTATAGTACCTTTTAAATATTTTAAAAAATAGGAATTACAACAACTAGGTTTATTCTGCTATAAGTTGATTTAAGAGTGTATCGACTTTTTCGTTATCCCAATCTGCAATTGCGTTTTGGTGTATTACTATCGCACCATTTTTATCGATAACATAAGACCCTGGTGGTTTTAGTAATGATATAGGGCTTGGTTCTCCAATAATTTGATAGGTTACAGGAAAAGTATACCCCTGCTCACTCATAAAAAGTTCTACTGGACCCCTCTCTTCATTGGTTATTACATAGAACTTCATCTTGTCGCCGTAAGTATCATAAAGGTATTGTATGTCTTTTAATTGCGCTTGAGAAGGCATATGCCAAGAAGTCCAGAAAGTAATGAACACTACCTGCCCTTTCGCCTCGTCAAAATTAAAAAACTTCCAATTTACATCTTTCAACTTCCAGTCGTAGTCAGTTATCTTACCGCGTTTTTCTGGCTGTATAATGGTTGGGGAAGTGGCAAAAACCCTGTTGAGAACAATCTTGCTATAATCACCTAAAGGAGTAACAAAAAAAGAAAGTACAAAAGCAATGATCAATAAGGTAAAAACCGTTTGTCTCTTCATAAAAGTTAGATAGGCATCAAAACTAAAAAACTCCTGATTAATATCAGGAGTTTTCCTTACAAATTTTGAGTTGTTGAATTATGAGGCATTTTCCCTCTTAATAACGTTTAAAGCAGAACCTTCTCTGTACCACCCTATTTGAGCGGCATTATATGTATGGTTCAATTTCAATACATCTTTACTACCATCGGCATGAACTACCTCAACGGTCAGTTGCTTATCTGGAGCAAATTCCGCTATGTCTATAAAGTTAAAAGTATCGTCTTCTTGAATAAGATCATAATCGCTTTCATTAGCGAATGTTAACCCTAGCATACCTTGCTTTTTAAGGTTTGTTTCATGAATACGTGCAAACGATTTAACTATTACCGCAGCAACACCTAAGTGACGTGGCTCCATCGCAGCATGCTCACGTGAAGAACCTTCACCATAATTATGATCACCGACAACAACACTTCTTATTCCTGCTGCTTTATATGCCCGCGCAGTATCTGGCACTCCGCCAAACTCACCGGTTAATTGGTTTTTAACCATGTTCGTCTTTTTGCCGAATGCATTTACGGCACCAATTAGACAGTTATTAGAAATGTTATCTAAATGCCCACGAAAACGCAACCATGGTCCTGCCATAGAGATATGATCCGTTGTACACTTACCAAATGCTTTGATCAGTAACTTTGCACCGATTAGACTTTCGTCCTTAATTGGAGTAAAAGGCTCTAACAATTGTAATCTTTCAGAATCAGGTGAAACTTTAACCTCTACGCCTGAACCATCTTCATCTGGAGCTAAGTATCCAGCATCTTCAACTTCAAAACCTTTAGGAGGCAATTCCCATCCCGTAGGCTCATCGAACATTACTTCTTCTCCCTTTGCATTGATTAGTTTATCCGTCATCGGGTTAAAATCCAATCTACCTGCAATGGCAATGGCAGCTGTAATTTCTGGAGAAGCTACAAAGGCATGTGTGTTGGGGTTACCATCCGCACGCTTAGCAAAGTTTCTATTAAAAGAATGGACAATACTATTTTTAGGTGCATTTTTAGGGTCGCTATAACGTGCCCACTGTCCAATACATGGACCACATGCGTTGGTAAAAATCTTAGCATCCAACTTTTCAAATATTCCAAGAATACCATCACGATCAGCTGTATATCTTACTTGTTCAGAACCTGGGTTGATTCCTAGTTCCGACTTCATTTTAATTCCTTTATCAATAGCTTGTTGCGCTATTGAAGAAGCCCTAGATAAATCTTCATAAGAAGAGTTGGTACAGGAACCTATCAAGCCCCACTCAACGGCCAGTGGCCATTCATGAGAAGTAGCCTTTTCTGTCATATCACTACCGACTTTCGTAGATAAATCTGGCGTAAAAGGACCATTTAATAATGGCGTTAATTTAGAAAGGTCTATTTCAATAACCTCATCAAAATATTGCTCTGGGTTTGCGTACACCTCGGGATCTGCAGTTAAATATTCTTTTACCTTGTTTGCAGCATCGGCAATATCAGCCCTATCGGTAGCTCTTAAATAACGCTCCATAGACTCATCATAGCCAAAAGTAGAAGTGGTCGCCCCTATTTCAGCTCCCATGTTACAAATAGTTCCTTTACCTGTACAAGAAAGGTTCTTGGCTCCCTCGCCAAAATATTCCACTATCGCTCCTGTTCCACCTTTAACGGTAAGAATTTCGGCAACTTTTAATATGACATCTTTCGGTGCTGTCCAACCAGAGATATTACCGGTTAACTTAACACCAATTAATTTTGGAAACTTAAGTTCCCAAGCCATACCTGCCATTACATCAACGGCATCGGCACCACCAACACCAATTGCGACCATACCTAACCCACCTGCATTAACGGTATGCGAATCGGTACCGATCATCATTCCGCCCGGGAAAGCATAATTCTCCAATACTACTTGGTGAATAATACCTGCACCTGGTTTCCAAAAACCGATTCCGTATTTATTTGAAACAGACTCCAAGAAATCAAAAACCTCTGCACTTGTTGAGTTTGCCGACTTTAAATCTGCTGTAGCACCATTTTTAGCTTGAATCAAGTGATCACAGTGAACCGTTGTAGGTACTGCAACCTTTGGCTTACCGGCTTGCATAAATTGTAACAAAGCCATTTGAGCCGTAGCATCTTGACAGGCAATACGATCCGGAGCAAAATCAACATAATCCTTTCCTCGGGTGAATGCTTCGGTAGGGTTACCATCCCATAAATGAGAATATAAAATCTTTTCTGAAAGTGTAAGTGGCTTATCTACCACATCTCTTGCTTTGTCTACACGTTCCGACATGGAAGCGTAAACTTTTTTAATCATATCTATGTCAAAAGCCATAAAATCTATTTATAAAAATTGTTAATCTTTCTTGCTTGTACAAGATACAAAATGTAAGATGATTTTGAGAGCGCATATGAAATTAAGAATGATTATAAAAAATGCGGTTATAAAAGGCTTTATGACCATACGGCTTTTGGGGCTTCTTATTTATGGACAACTTTAGATGATGACCAACTTTTTAATAAAGTACAAGTTCAACTATACCGAACAGCTCTGTTGCATATTATCTAAAGACACATGCAACTAAACTAAAATCTATGACCCTACCTGTAAAAACGCTTATAAAACAAACTTTTATATGATTTAAACTTGATGTAATTTTGACCAAAATTGAAACTTTATGACATCACCTTTTCATTTATCAAAAGAAGAAATGCAATCCTATGGTTATAAAGTTGTCGATTTCATTGTTGAGCATTATACAGAAATTGAAAATAAAAATCCTGTAAGTATTGCCACAAGAAAAGAAATGGATTCTCTTTTTTTACAAGAAGCTCCAGATCATGGTATGCCTGCAGATGAAGTTTTAGACTTTGTAATGGATAATGTAATACCAAATTCCAATATATCCGGTCATCCAAAATCCTTCTCATTTGTACCAGGACCAAGTAATTTTATTAGTGCTATTTCAGATTCCCTAGCAACAGGTTTTAATATTTTTTCTGGCGGATGGATTATTTCCGCTGCTGCGGCAGAGCTAGAAATCGTTACTTTAAACTGGCTTTTGAAGATGTTTAATTTTCCCATCAAAAAAGGTGGAGGTATTTTTACAAGTGGTGGTTCTATGGCTAATTTAACAGCATTAGTAACGGCTAGAAGAGTAAAATGTGGGGATGATTTTTCCAATGCTATTATTTATTTGTCTGACCAAGCCCATTCGTCCAATATTAAAGCAATTAGGGTTTTAGGATTTAAAAAAGAACAAATTAAAATAATTCCTACCGACTTAGAATTTAAAATAAGCATCAATAAACTTAAAAATGAAATTGCAAAAGATAAAATTGAAGGCAAAAAACCTTTTTGTATCATCGCTTCTGCAGGTACGACAAATACGGGCACGGTAGACCCTTTAGACACCTTAGCAGATATTTGTGAAAAAGAAAAACTTTGGTTTCATATTGATGGTGCTTATGGTGGAGCGGCTATTTTATCCGATAAAGGCAGTAAGCTTTTACAAGGTATTGAACGTGCGGATTCTTTAACCGTAGACCCTCATAAATGGTTCTTTCAGCCATATGAAATCGGATGTTTATTGGTAAAGGATTCTTCTTGGCTAAGTAACACCTTTAGCGAAAAACCAGAATACTTAAGAGATATAGAAGGGAACGAATCAGAAATTAATTTTTACGATTACGGTATTCAATTAACAAGAAGATTTAGAGCCTTAAAGTTTTACATGTCAATTAAAACGTATGGTTTAGACGCTTTTAAAAAAGCAATCTCTTATAATATTGACTTAGCCGATAAAACTGAGGACCTTTTAAGAGAAAGTGGTAATTGGGAAATTGTTTCGTTAGCAACTTTGGCTATTATTAATTTTAGATATAACCCATTGGAATTAAAATTATCTGAAGTTGAATTAGACAAGCTAAATCAAGAAATTTCAGCAAGAGTTGTAGCTTCTAAAGAAGCACTTTTAGTAACCACAGTTTTACAAAACCAAGTGGTCATAAGAATGTGCTTAATTAACCCAGACACGACATTAGATCACATCAAAGACACTTTAAATCAATGTGAAAATTTCGCAAAACAGATTATCTTAGATTGGAAAAAATCGGTTTAATAATAATTATTAAAAAGCCTGACTATAAAACTCTATTTATTAGTAGTAACAAAAAATGCCTGAGTTAAACTCAGGCATTTTTATTGCAAACTAATTATTTAGCAACTATCTCACCAATTGCTTAGTAGAAGGTTTAAACTTCGTTAAAACTATACCATCAACAGCTGCTTCATATTCTTCCATTGTAGGAGTTCTTCCTAAAATCGTAGATAATACTACAACAGGAGTAGATGATAATAATGACTCTCCTTTTTTCTCACCTGTATCTTTTACAACACGACCTTGGAATAAACGAGTAGATGTTGCCATTACCGTATCTCCTGGTTCTGCCTTTTCTTGGTTACCCATACATAGGTTACAACCTGGGCGCTCTAAGTACAGCATGTTTTCGTACTTGGTACGTGCCAATCCTTTAGGTGCGCTATCGTCAAATTCAAAACCTGAGTATTTTTGTAATACTTCCCAGTCTCCTTCTGCTTTTAACTCATCTACAATGTTGTATGTTGGAGGAGCAACTACTAAAGGAGCTTTGAATTCTACCTTTCCGTTTTGGGCCTCAACGTTTTTCAACATTTGAGCTAATATTTTCATGTCACCTTTGTGAACCATACAAGATCCTACAAAACCTAAATCTACTTTTTTGGTTCCACCATAGTAAGATAATGGACGAATATTATCATGCGTATAACGCTTAGATACATCTTCATTATTTACATCTGGATCAGCAATCATTGGTTCAGCGATTTCATCTAAATCAATAACTACTTCTGCATGATATTTAGCATCTGCATCTGGTCTTAAAGATGGCTTAATACCTGTTTTAAGTTCCGTAATTCTAGTTTCTGCTTTCTCAACAAGTCCTTGAAGTACACCCTTTGCATTGTCCATACCCTTTTCAATCATGATTTGGATACGACCTTTTGCAATCTCTAACGACTCTATTAAAGTGTCATCTTCAGAAATACAAATAGATGCTTTCGCTTTCATTTCTGCTGTCCAATCGGTAAACGTAAATGCTTCATCAGAAGTTAACGTACCAATATGAACCTCTATTACACGACCTTGGAATACGTTTTCGCCTCCAAACTGTTGTAACATTTGTTGTTGTGTAGCATGTACGACATCACGGAAATCCATGTAAGATTTCATCTGTCCTTTAAAGGTCACTTTAACCGATTCCGGAATTGGCATGGACGCCTCACCTGTAGCCAATGCTAAAGCAACTGTACCTGAATCAGCACCAAAAGCAACACCTTTAGACATACGTGTGTGCGAATCTCCACCAATAATGATATCCCAATCACCTACAGTAATATCGTTCAATACTTTATGAATAACATCTGTCATTGGAAAATACTTTCCTTTTGGATCACGACCGGTAATTAAACCGAAATCGTTCATAAAGCTCATTAACCTTGGAATATTGGCTTTAGACTTATCATCCCAAACCGAAGCTGTATGACAACCGGATTGGTATGCGCCATCCACAATTGGAGAAATAACCGTTGCTGCCATCATCTCTAATTCTTGAGAAGTCATTAAACCTGTAGTATCTTGTGAACCTACAATATTTACTTCAGCACGAACGTAAGAACCTGCATGCAATGTAGCGCCTGAAGTACCTACAGCATTTCTATTGAAAATTTTCTCAACAGCTGTTAATCCTTGTCCTTCTATAGAAACTTCTTTTGAAGGTGCGTATACTTGTGGCACTTCAATTCCTAAAGTTTTACAAGCAAATGTTTGTAATTTTTTACCAAAAACAACGGCGTAAGAACCACCTGCCTTCATAAACTCCATTTTCTGAGGAGTAAATGCTGCGGAAACATCTTTTAATTCAACTTTACCGTGATAAAGCTTTTTCTCTTTTGTATTAATAGTAAGCACCGTACCTGTAGCAACAGAATACAATTGTTTTAGAATTGGCTCGCCATCTTCATCAACTATAGTATTACCTGCTTCATCTTTTTGCTTCACCCAGTTTTTAAGGTCTAACCCTATACCACCGGTTACACCTACTGTAGTCAAGAAAATTGGAGCGATACCGTTTGTACCGGCAATTACCGGAGCAATATTAATAAAAGGTACATACGGACTAGAAGAAATACCTGTCCATAATGCTACGTTGTTTACACCAGACATTCTAGAAGAACCAACACCCATTGTTCCTTTTTCCGCAATCAGCATTACTCGCTTATCAGGATGTTGCTCCTTTAAAGCCAATAATTCAGCTTGCATTTCTTTATTATGCTCAAACATACATTGACCATGTAATTCGCGGTCTGATCTTGAGTGTGCATCACCACCTGGCGATAATAAATCTGTAGATATATCACCAACACCGGCAATGTATGTTACCACCTCAATTTCTTCTTCTACTTCTGGAAGCTTCGTAAAGAATTCCGCTTGTGCGTAACTTTCTATAATCTCTTTTGCAATGGCATTACCATTTTTTAAAGCTTCTTCTAATCGAGACGTATCTGCCTCATAAAGGAAAACCTGAGTTTTCAAGACCTCAGCTGCCTGTTTTGCCAAAGCTTCATCAGAACCTAAAGCGATATCTAACAATACCTTCACAGAGGGTCCACCCTTCATATGAGATAATTGCTCAAAAGCAAAAGCGGGAGTAATCTCTTTTACGACCGACTCACCAAGAATGATCTCTTTTAAAAATTTAGCTTTTACCCCTGCAGCACTAGTTGTACCAGGTAAAACATTATAGATAAAAAAGTTTAGAGATTCTTCTCTATACTCATTATCTACATCTTTAATTTGCTCAATGATTTTGCTTAGTAATTCAGCACCATCAATTGGCTTTGGATGAAGACCTTGACTTTTACGCTCTTCGATCTCCTTAAGGTAATCTGTATAAATGCTCATTAAAAATTGATTTGTGTGTTAGTTTAGACGTTGAGTATGTAGTTTAATTTCTATTTCGTTCTGAAGATTTGTTGTTGAAATGAAATTCATGATAACTACAAACTGACAGAAACAATTGATATGAATACATATTATTGATGTAGCACAATATATACTCGTTTAAATCCATCAATGTCAAATGTCATCTGTTAATTAATATTAAGTTAACGCAATTTCGTAAAATTACGTAATATAGAACGGATTTAAAATTAATTAAGTATGATTACTTATTTTTTCTCAAATGATATAATAAGGGCGTAGATATTAAACAATAGTAATGTTTAAAGAGCTTAATTTCACTTAAAAACGCAGAAAACAAGGTGTTTTATTAAAGTAACTTATCAATAATATCCTCTTCACTGATACCTTCTGCCTCTGCTTTGTAGTTTTTTATGATACGATGACGTAGTATACCTTTAACAACGGCATGTACATCTTCTATGTCTGGAGAGAACTTTCCGTGAATGGCAGCATTTGCCTTTGCCCCTAAGATAAGGTTCTGAGATGCTCTTGGTCCTGCTCCCCAATCTAAATATTGTTTTACGTAATCTGAAGCTGAGTCTAAGTTAGGTCTTGTACTATTTACCAATTTTACCGCATACTCCACAACATTATCTGCCACAGGTATTCTACGTACCAAATCTTGAATAGCTATAATATCTTTAGCATTGAAAAGTGCGTTAATAACCGGCTTGCTATTCGCAGTAGTATTCTTCACCACTTGTATTTCTTCGGCTATAGATGGGTATTTTAATTCTATGGCAAACATAAAACGGTCTAATTGCGCTTCTGGTAAAGGGTAGGTTCCCTCCTGCTCAATCGGGTTTTGTGTAGCCAAAACAAAGTATGGCAAATCTAACTTATGCTGATGACCGGCAATAGTTACCGCTCGCTCTTGCATAGCCTCTAAAAGTGCTGCCTGAGTTTTAGGCGGAGTTCTATTGATCTCATCTGCCAAAATAATATTTGAAAATATAGGACCTTTTATAAACTTAAAGTTTCTGTTCTGATCTAATACCTCACTACCAAGAATATCACTTGGCATTAAATCTGGTGTAAACTGTATTCTTTTAAAATCGAGACCTAATGCTTGGGCAATGGTATTCACCATTAAAGTTTTTGCCAAGCCTGGCACGCCGATCAGCAAAGAGTGGCCACCTGTGTAAATAGAAAGCAAAATCTGTTCGATAACCTCATCTTGACCTACAATGATCTTGGCTATTTCCTTTTTAAGCTCAGCATGTTTTACTACTAGGCGTTCTATTGCTGCAACGTCTGACATATATCTATTCTTTTACCCAGTTATTAGCGAACTCACAATCTTTGTTCTCATCGTTAACACTAATATAGGTATCTTCTATATGCTCGTCCATCCATTTTTTGATGGCATTGTATTTCTTTTCAGTAAGCGCCAATTCTTGAATCTTAGTATAATCTTTAGAGAAATCTGCAACATGCTCATCATACCTATTGGTAATCTTAAGAATTTTATATTTTGGAGCTCCACCTCTTGGATCTTCTTCCAATACAGGATATGTAATTTCATTATCCTTTAAGTTCTGCACTTGATTATATAAGGTAGGATCCATTTTTGTCAACTCAAATTTAGAATCGAAGTTTATTGGATTACGTAACAAACCACCATCAAACTTGGTTTCTTTCTCATCTGAGAAATTTAACGCAGCCTCGGCAAAAGTAAATTCGCCATCAATAATTTTCTTACGGATACTATCCAACTCCGCTTTGGCTTCATCCAGAACATTTTGAGATATTTCAGGTTGAATCAATATGTGTCTTAAATCAAGCTCTTGACCTCTAATTTTCTCGATATAAATAATATGAAACCCGAAAGTAGTCTCAAATGGCTCAGAAACCTCACCCTCTCTCAAACTAAAGGCAACATCTTTAAACTTCTTATCAAAACCTGTGTCTTTCGTAATACTATAAAAACCACCTTTAGATTTAGAGCCTGGATCTTGAGAATATAAAATAGCCTTTACACTAAAACTAGAGCCGTTATCATCAACATCTGCCTTGATCTGATTCAGCTTGTCAATTACTTTCTGCTTTTCTTCATCAGATGGCTCTGGTTCTTTGGTAATCTGTGCAATTTCTAACTCAGCACCAAATACCGGACGCTCATCTTCTGGTATCTTATTAAAGAACTGGCGAACCTCTTCTGGGGTAATTTCAATTTCTTTAATAATATCCTGTTGCATACGCTCAGAAAGCATACGTAACTTATTGATCTTGTAAAGCTCTTCTCTAAAACTAGCTTCGTCGGTTTTCTTATAGTACTTCAACACCTTTTCCATTGAACCTATTTGCTGTACTAAAGACTGCAGTTGACGATCACCGGTTGCATTTACCTCATCATCTGAAACCAAGATACTATCTTGAACAGCTTGGTTAGCATACAGACGATCTTCCATTAACTTACCTAAAAGTCCGCAGTGTGTAATATCTTCTGTAGATGCACCTTGACTTTTAAGATCGATCAATGTTTTTTCAATATCAGAATCTAAGATTACGTAATCACCAACAACTGCGGCTATACCATCTAGTTTAATTCTTTTAAAATTAGTTGAAGAGTCTTTTTTTACTGGCGCCGCTTCAGCTATAGCTTCCATTGGTTCTGCTACATCAGCAGAGACATTCGGTATAGAATCTTGCGCTGTTGCCATACCCGAGAACAGTAAAACCGCCCCTATGTAAATACTATTTTTTATTTTCGAAAACTTCAAATTCATTATCCTTGATTGCTTCATCTAATAATTCAGTTTCTAATTTGCGTAGGTAGTCCATTTTTCTACGACTTAATAAAACTTGTTCGATTGTAGGTTTAATAAAAGACAAAGGCGCTATGTCGTTAACATCTTTAGTTTCCTCTATTTTTCCCAAATATACCCCGATTGCATCCTCTAATTCAAAAAATTGTGAATTTTTTAAGTACTTGTCCGCATTGTCAAGTGTAATTGGCGGTATTTCTTCAAAAATTCTAGTGTAGCGTACCCAAATAGAATCATTAAAATTCAATTTAGTGAACTGAACGCCAATAGAGTCTAAATATCTGATATCCTCTTGTCTAAATCTTTTTAACCGTTTACCTACCTCATCTTGATTTAAAAATCCCTTTGGCAAAGCAACAAAACGTATTCTTGCAATACGCTCTTTAAGCTTAAAATTTTCTTTGGCATTTTCGTAGAATTCGTTTAATTGCTCGTCTGTAATAACCGAATCTGTAGCCTGTGCCACCAACGCCTCTTTATAAACACTTGTGTATAGTTCAGTTCTATAGTCATCTACCAAAGCATTATATTCTGCCAGTTTTTCTTCTGATAGATTAATTTTTGCTTTAGAAAGCAACAACTGCTTAGAAGCCCAATTGTTTATATAATTGACGGCAAAAGAAGCACTATCCCCTTTTGTCATATTCTCTGTGATCAACGGCGCCAGGTCATCTTCATATAAAAAAGACTCGCCTACCCTAGCAATAATCTTCTTTTCCTCTTCTTTCTTAAACAGACCGTCACAAGAAACGAAAGCAAAAGAAATTAGCCCTATGGTCACAATAGGGTAGAACTTACGTAGTAAAAACATTGATTTCTTAAAAAACATCGAGCAAAAATAGCAATAACCAAATCGTGTGCAAATGCATAATGATTTACTTAACACATTTTTTTAGGTCTCACAAGATATAACAAATAGCTAATAATGAACTAAAAATAGTAATTCAACCCATAGTAATCTCATTACGTACTAACCACAAACTGCCATTTTTTAGGTAAATTTGTTACTTATTTTATAACCTAATACAACATATTCTTGAACCGACAGATAAAACTAATATGGGACTTTAGAGGTCCTGCTGCATTAAAAACGGCAGAACATCATGTTAAACACCTAAATGAATTCATAGCTTCAGAAAAAACAGCGTTAAACATTACCGGTTTTAAAGAAATAAACGACATGTACAGTATTGCATTTATGGTCGTGGAAGAAAAGGAAATGATTACGGTAAGAGACTTATTGAAACCTCACCGCGGTGAAGTCTATATTCCATAAATAAATCATAGTAGCATGAAGCACTTTCTTCTTTTTATATGTGGTGTCCTTTTATCTTCTTGCGCTCAAGAACAACGGAATTTAAATTTTCTTGAGGTTGCACTATCTTCTGATAATCCTAAAATAAAAAGGGTGATGGATAGTGTTGAAAACTATCAAGTTCAAATTAGATACACACAAATCGATAGAAGAAATGATAGCGTCTTTTTTACCGATTATGATTTTCAGGTAAACGACAGCGTGTATTTTTATCCTGCAAGCACAGTTAAATTCCCAACTGCCGTACTAGCTCTAGAAAAGTTAAATCAAATAGACAGCTTAACTATAAACACCAGGTATTACATAGAAGGTGACACTATTGAAAGTACGTTTGCCAAAGATGTATCCAAAATTTTTGCTGTTAGCGATAATTTAGCAAACAATAGATTGGTGGAATTCTTAGGGTTTGAAGCCATCAATGAGAGTTTGAACAATAAAAAAATATCACCTGTTAGACTTAGCCACAGATTAGGTTATCATTCAGATGATTTAAGAACAAAGCCCTTAATTATCTATTTAAACGATTCAACAACGGGCATTACTAATTCTTTACTCAACAAAACACCTAAAAAGTTAGAACTGTTAAATATTGAAAAGGGCGTAGGTTATTATGAAGGTGAAGAGTTAATTAAAGAACCTTTCGATTTTAGTTTGAAAAACTATTACCCTATTCAATCGCAACACAACCTTTTAAAAAGAGTAGTATTTCCTCAAAAGTATAAAGCATCAGAACAATTTGACCTGAGTACCGAACAGCGTGAACATTTATTAACAGCAATGTATACCGTTCCTCAAAAAGTAGGTTATGACCCTACCACATATTACGATGGCTATTGTAAGTTTTTTATATATGGCGATACTAAAAAAGACATACCCCAGCATATTGAAATTTATAATAAAGTAGGATTTGCCTACGGTACGCTAACCGATTGCGCATATATCAAAGACACAGAAAAGAATATCGACTTTCTTTTAACCGCCACAATTTTAGTGAACAAAGACGGTATCTTCAATGACGATGCTTATGAGTATGACGAAATCGGAATTCCGTTTTTAGCACAACTAGGAAGAGAGATCTACCAACAAGAAGTAAATCGAAATCAACATTAGAAACAGCAAGCTGATTATGCAAGACAACACCAATAAAACTAGAATAAACAAATACCTTAGCGAAGCTGGATATTGCTCACGTAGAGCTGCAGACAAATTGATCGATCAAGGCAGAGTAACCATTAATGGAGAAGTGCCAGAAATGGGAACTAAAATATCAGCCGGTGATGTTGTTAAAGTTGATGGAGAACTAATTAAAGCACCTAAGGGAAAATCTACGTATTTGGCATTCAACAAACCTATAGGTATTGTTTGTACTACAGATACAGGTGTAGAAAAGGATAATATTATAGATTATATTAACTACCCGAAGCGTATTTTCCCAATTGGGAGATTAGACAAACCAAGTGAGGGCCTTATATTTTTAACCGATGATGGCGATATCGTAAACAAGATTCTACGCGCGCGTAACAATCATGAGAAAGAGTATTTGGTAACGGTAGACAAACCTATTACGATAGATTTTTTAAATAGGATGCGAAAAGGAATTCCCATTCTTGATCAAGTAACTAGGGAATGCGAAGTTTTTGAAGTAAGTACGTATCAATTCAGGATCATTCTAACTCAAGGTCTAAACAGGCAAATTCGTAGAATGTGCGAATATTTAGATTACAGGGTAAAGAAGTTGAAACGCATTAGAATTATGAACGTGCAATTAGATGTACCCGTTGGAAAATGGCGTGATCTAACCGAAGAAGAATTAAAGGAAATCAATAGACTGGTAAGCACCTCGTCTAATACATTTGATGGCAACAAATAGATTTCAGCATACTATCTACCTTATTAAGGCTTTAACAATATTTAGCTTAATAATTCACGAATAATCATTATCTTAATAAGAAAAATTACATCATGCTAAAAGAGAACAATTTTTCAACAAAACCTTCTTCCATTAAATTTGTATTATTATTTCTTGTTTGTATAGGAATAGGAAGCAATACCATGTGGGCACAGACTATTAATTACACCGAATACACCGGTGAAGTTTTAGATGCCGACAGTAAGAAACCATTAATTTTCGCAACACTAACCGTTGACAACACCAATGTAACCACCATCACCAACTCTGAAGGACAGTTTTCATTGAAAGTTCCAAATGAGAATACCGAAAACAATTTAACCATTGCCTTTTTAGGGTATAAAACCAAACAAATTGCTATTGCTGAATTAGAGGAAAAGAAGAATAAAATCTTCATGACAGAATTCGTTATGGCTTTATCTGAGGCAAATATAGATGCCCCAAATGATGCTGAAGCTTTAGTAAAAGAGACACTGAACAAAAAAGGGGACAATTATTTAAATGAAAGTACTGTAATGACCGCCTTTTACAGAGAAACTATTAAAAAAAGAAGAAAAAACGTAAGTCTTTCCGAAGCGGTAGTGAATATTTACAAAACTCCGTATTCATCTAAAAAGACAGATGCAATGAAACTTTACAAGGCACGAAAAAGTACTGATTACACCAAATTAGATACTGTGGCCTTAAAACTTCAAGGAGGACCGTTCAACACCTTGTTCGTAGATATGGTAAAATACCCTAACTACATATTTACTCCCGAGACATTAGCATATTATAATTTCTCATTTGACACTTCTACACGAGTAAACGACCAATTGATTTACGTTATTGATTTCAAGCAAAAGCCTGAAATTATAGACCCATTATATAACGGTAAATTATATATCGATGCAGAAAACAAGATTTTAACCAGTGCTATTTACTCTCTAAACATTACAGATAAAAGGTTGGCATCTCAAATGTTTGTAAGAAGAAAACCAAAAAACGCGGACGTATGGCCAACAGAGGTTTCTTACCGTGTTGACTACAGAGAAAAAGATGGAAAATGGTATTATGGATATAGCAATGTGCTGTTAGAGTTTAAAATAGATTGGGACAAACGCTTATTCAACTCGATTTACAGCATGAATTGCGAAATGGCCATTACAGATTGGGAGAAAAATACCGACAATGCCTTCCCCAAATATAAAGATAGAATGAAGTCTTCTATTATACTGAGTGATGAAGCTATTGGCTTTGCCGATCCAGATTTCTGGGGAGAATATAATATTATTGAACCGGAAAAATCAATAGAATCCGCCATCAAAAAAATACAAAGACAATTACGAAAAGGTAAATCTATCAGTGGTACAGCTGCGAGATAGTAAGTTTTAAGTAGTGTTTAAAAAAAATCCCTTTGCTATTCTATAACAGAATTACAAAGG
This sequence comes from Maribacter sp. R86514, assembly GCF_044597005.1. NCBI lineage: Bacteria > Pseudomonadati > Bacteroidota > Flavobacteriia > Flavobacteriales > Flavobacteriaceae > Maribacter > Maribacter sp. R86514. Next base: position 1,840,233 of record NZ_CP138999.1, read on the forward strand.
GATTTTTATTTCTAGTTTTTTGAATACCTTATTTAGGCATCACTACAGCGTCTATAGCATGTATTACTCCGTTGCTAGCAGCTACATCTGCCATAACTACGGTTGCCATATTCCCTTTTTCATCTTTCAACATTACCTTATCACCGCTCAGTGATAATGTGATCATTCCACCCTGTACTGTTTTAACTGAAAACATACCATCATTTTCATTAATTGCCTTAATCACATCTACAGCCATAAACTTACCAGCTACTACATGGTAAGTTAAAATACCAGTCAATGCGTCTTTACTTTCTGGCTTTAATAATGTATCTACAGTTCCTGCTGGCAATGCTTCAAAAGCTGTGTTTACAGGTGCAAAAACAGTAAACGGACCTTCACTATTTAATGTTTCTACCAAATCAGCCGCTTTTACTGCAGCTACTAATGTTGTAAAATTGTCATTTCCTGCTGCAACACCTACAATGGTTTCTGTCTGGGCAGAAATATTCGTTACAAACAATGTAATTGCACTTAATAATGTAATTTTTAAAATTTTCATAGTTCTTTTTTTTAGATTTCTGTAAAAGTATAACGGAACTACGAGCAATAGTCTTAAATTTTGTTTAAAGTTTTATTTAAAATATTAAACAATATATAATTTACTGTAAATCAGTACTTTGAAAATATATCAAGGAGATGAAATTTGATATATCGAGTTCCTTACGTTTAAAATAGACCAGATACGGTTAGAATCCACACAAAAAGTTAACATGAATTAGCTTTAAAACAGCTATTAAAAAACAAATCCATTACCCAATTTAAATTGGGTAATGGATTTCTAAATAAATTATAGCTAATTAGATTAGTTCGCTACTTCACTGATGAATTTTAATCGATACAATCTTAACTCTTCTTCTTCATACTCACCGTCAAATTCGGTCATTGCCTCCTCAAGGTTATCACTATCTGCCTCTAAGAAGTACTCATGTATTTCTTCTTGTTGATCTTCATCTAAAATCTCATCGATCCAATAATTCAGGTTCAACCTTGTACCGCTGTATACAATTTGCTCCATTTCTTTAATAAGATCAGGAATTTCCAATCCTTTTGCCGATGCAATATCAGACAAAGGTAATTTTCTATCTACATTCTGTATAACATATAATTTCAAGGCAGAATTAGCCCCAGTACTTTTAACTACAAGATCATCTGGTCTAATGATTTCATTATCCTCAACATAAGTGGCAATAAAAGCAATGAATGGCTTACCGTATTTCTTAGCCTTACCTTCTCCTACTCCATGAACATTCAACATTTCTTCATGTGAAATAGGATATTTCAAAGCCATATCCTCCAAAGAAGGATCTTGAAAAACTACAAATGGCGGAACACCTATTTTCTTTGCCTGTGCTTTTCGTAAATCTTTCAATTGCTTCAATAATTTCTCATCGGCAATACCGCCAGATTTAGCGGCACCAACAATGGCATTATCATTTTCGGCATTGTAAACGTGATCCTTGGTCATCATAAAAGATGACGGCTTAGTTAAAAACTCCTTACCGTTATCCGTTACATGTAATACGCCGTATTGTTCTATCTCTTTTCTTAATAATCCGGCAACCAATGTCTGGCGAATAAGTGCCATCCAATAGCTTTTATCTTTATCAGAACCAATGCCAAAAAACTCCTTTTCATTGGTCTTATGTGAAGATATTATCGCGTTTGTTTTACCGCGTAGCGCATTTACAATCTCTTTAGATTTAAACTTTTCACTTGTACCCGTAACTACCTTAAGTAACTTCTCAACATTTTCCTTCGCTTCTTCTTTCTCTTTAGGGTTTCGGGTATTGTCATCCATTTCTGCACCTTCGCCATTGACCTCATCGAATTCCTCTCCGAAATAATGAAGCATAAACTTACGTCTAGACATGGAGGTTTCGGCATACGCCACCACTTCTTGCAATAAAGCATTTCCTATTTCTTGTTCAGCAACAGGTTTACCAGACATAAACTTCTCTAGCTTTTCAATATCCTTATAAGAATAATAAGCTAAACAATGCCCTTCTCCACCATCACGACCTGCTCTACCTGTTTCTTGATAATAACTTTCAATACTTTTTGGAATATCATGATGAATAACAAAACGCACATCTGGCTTATCTATACCCATACCAAAAGCAATGGTAGCGACAACCACATCTACATCTTCCATCAAGAACATATCTTGATATTTAGATCTTGTTTTTGCATCAAAACCTGCATGGTATGGCACGGCACTTACTCCGTTTACCTGCAATACCTGAGCTAACTCTTCTACCTTTTTACGACTAAGGCAATATATAATTCCTGATTTACCAGAATTTTGTTTCACGAAACGGATAATATCCGCTTCTATATTCTCTGTTTTGGTACGTACTTCGTAAAATAAATTAGGTCGGTTAAATGAAGCTTTAAAAAGTTTTGCCCCGCCTATACCTAAATTCTTAATAATATCTTCTTGAACCTTTGGGGTTGCCGTTGCTGTAAGTCCGATGATAGGAATATCATCTCCTAATCTTGCAACTATAGATTTCAAATTTCTATACTCAGGTCTAAAATCATGCCCCCATTCAGATATACAATGCGCTTCATCTACCGCTACAAATGAGACCTTTACCGAACGTAGAAATTCTACATTCTCTTCTTTAGTCAAAGATTCTGGTGCAACATACAGTAGTTTAGTGACTCCATTGGTGATATCTTCTTTCACCTGTTTTATCTCCCCTTTATTTAATGAGGAATTTAAAACATGGGCTATTCCTACCTCAGAAGAAACCCCACGTATGGCATCTACCTGATTTTTCATTAAAGCGATCAACGGAGATACGATAATTGCTGTACCCTCTTGCATAAGGGCAGGTAACTGGTAACACATAGATTTACCACCACCAGTCGGCATGATTACAAACGTATTATTCTGTTTTAAAACATTTTTAATTACCTCTTCTTGAAGTCCTTTAAACTGAGAAAAACCAAAATATTTTTTTAATGAGGAATGTAAATCGATATTGTCAAATTCTTTACTGTCTGTCACATTTTACATTTAAGGGGACACTACTTACTTTAAAATTTTATAAGCGAACAAAATTACAAATTGCCTAGCTAGGCGTTTCTAAATTATTATGCTATAATCGGCATTTAAAATTAAGTTTGTTTAATTTTGTCATCTTAAAGATAATACATTCTTTTAGGAATACAATCCATAATTTGAATAATAGATTGATTGCAACGGACACCATTATTGGCTTAGCGAGAAAAACCATTGAAACTGAGCGTGATGCTATAGCACAACTTTCCTCACTTTTAACCGATGATTTTGCTAGCATCGTAAACTGCATTATTGAAGCAAAAGGACGCGTAATAATTTCAGGTATCGGGAAGAGCGCTATCATTGCCACCAAAATTGTAGCTACCCTGAATTCTACTGGTACTCCCGCAATTTTCATGCATGCCGGAGATGCCATTCATGGAGACCTGGGAACCGTACAGGACAATGACGTTGTTATTTGTATTTCCAACAGTGGAAATACACCAGAAATAAAGATGTTGGTTCCGCTCATAAAAAGAGGTACGAACAAGCTAATTGCCATGACGGGGAACACCGATTCTTTTTTGGCAAAACAAGCAGATTTTATTTTAAATACACATGTGGAGAAGGAAGCTTGCCCTAACGGACTAGCTCCTACAACCAGTACTACAGCTCAATTAGTTATGGGTGATGCACTTGCAATTGTACTTTTAGAAATCAAAGGGTTTAGCAGTTCTGATTTTGCAAAATATCATCCTGGAGGATCTTTAGGAAAGAGATTATATTTAAGAGTTGCAGACTTGGTAAGTAAAAATCAAGTACCACAAGTTCAAAAAGATGAAGAGGTCAAAAAAGTAATTATTGAAATCTCTAAAAAAATGTTGGGTGTAACAGCTGTACTTGATGGCAAAAAAGTTGTTGGTATCGTAACCGATGGCGATATTAGACGCATGCTAAACAAACATGACAACATTAAAGGTTTGACTGCAGAAGACATCATGACTACAAACCCTAAGACCATACCTGCAAACACCTTGGCAATTAAGGCTTTAGAACACATGCAAAAAAAGGGAATATCACAATTGTTAGCCATGGATGAAGATGCGTATGTTGGCGTTATCCATTTACATAATTTAATAAACGAAGGTATTTTATAATGAGTTCCAAAACTACCACGCCACCAAATGAGATGTCATTTCTTGATCATTTAGAAGAACTAAGATGGCATTTAATAAGATCCGTATTGGCAGTTGTTATTATAGGAAGTGTTGCCTTTTTAATGAAAGGTTTCATTTTTGACACCATAATATTCGGACCAAAAAACATGAACTTCCCCACATATCGCTTCTTTTGTGATATTGCAACGTGGTTGAATCAAGTGCAATCTTTTACGGTAATAGATTCCTCTTTCTGTGGCGATGAATTTCCGTTTACCATTCAGAGTCGTGAAATGGGTGGACAATTTTCTGCCCACATTTGGACTTCCATTTGGGCAGGTGTTATTCTTGGATTTCCCTACATATTATATGAAATGTGGAAATTTATTAGTCCGGGGCTACATGCCAATGAACGCAAGAACTCCCGCGGTTTTATATTAATTGCCTCTATCTTATTTTTTATAGGAGTTTTATTTGGATACTACATTGTAGCGCCACTTTCAATTAACTTCTTAGGGTCGTATGTTGTTAGTGACTCCGTTTTAAACGAGTTCGATTTGGACTCCTATATTGGAACATTAAAAATATCCGTACTTGCTTGTGGTATATTATTTGAACTACCGATCATCATTTTCTTTTTAACTAAAGTAGGTTTAGTTACACCTGAACTGATGAAGAAGTACAGAAAAATAGCCTTGGTAGTTGTTTTAATACTTTCTGCTGTAATTACACCACCAGACGTTACAAGTCAGATTATAGTTGCCATACCGGTAATCGTACTATACCAGATAAGTATTTTTATATCTGCGATGGTATTGAGAAAAGAAAGGAAAAAAGCTGAAAAAGAAAAAAAGAAAAATAGAAATGTCAAACCAAATTGAAGAATTTAATGCCTACCGTTCTAAGATGAACGATAAGTTACTGGCAGATAACAATAAAGTTGTAAAACGTATATTTAATTTAGATACCAATGCATTTGCTGCAGGTGCTTTAGATGTTAAAACCAAAGAATTATTAGGTCTTGTTGCATCAACCGTATTGCGTTGCGACGATTGTGTAAAATACCATTTAGAAAGTACTTACAACGAAGGCGTTTCTAAAGAAGAGGTCATGGAAACTTTAAGTATTGCCACCTTAGTTGGCGGTACAATTGTAATTCCACATTTGAGAAGAGCTTATGAATATTGGGAAGAATTAGAAAACCAACAAGGTTAAAAAATCGCCAATTACTTTTCTAACAGACCAATAACCAATAGATTTGAAAACATGAAGTTACGTGCCGACAATATAATGAAGTCCTACAGAGGTCGTAGGGTGGTTAAAGGAATTTCTCTTGAAGTTAATCAAGGTGAAATTGTAGGGTTACTTGGACCTAATGGTGCCGGTAAGACCACTTCCTTTTATATGATCGTTGGGCTTGTAAAACCCAATGGCGGCAGCATCTATTTAGATGATATGGAAATCACCAAATTTCCTATGTACAAGAGAGCTCAGAATGGTATTGGGTACTTGGCACAAGAAGCATCTGTCTTTAGAAAGCTAAGTATTGAAAAGAATATTTTAAGCGTACTTCAATTGACAAAATTGAGCAAAAAAGAGCAACACATGAAAATGGAGTCGCTTATAGAAGAGTTCGGTTTAGGTCATATACGCAAAAGTCGTGGTGACTTATTATCAGGTGGTGAGCGAAGAAGAACAGAAATCGCTAGAGCTTTGGCTACAGATCCAAAATTTATTTTGCTAGATGAACCTTTCGCCGGGGTAGATCCCGTGGCAGTAGAGGATATTCAACGTATTGTAGCGCAGTTAAAAGACAAAAACATTGGTATACTTATCACTGACCACAACGTACAGGAAACGCTTGCTATTACAGAGCGTTCTTACCTAATGTTCGAGGGTGGTATTCTAAAATCAGGAGAACCAGAAGAATTAGCTGCAGATGAAATGGTACGTAAAGTTTATCTGGGTCAGAACTTTGAACTAAGAAAGAAAAAATTGGATTTTTAAGCAAAATAGCTACTGTAGCATATTCTTATTTTTAGCCTATTTTTTTTTGTAGATCTAGTATGTCCTTTTCATAAATTTGATCTGCGTATTGATAATAATTACTATGCATTTTCCGTCCCTTATTATACATTTCAAGTGCTCTTTCTATAGTCCTTTTAGCTTCTAATTCTTTTTCCAGATTATGATAGGTTTTAGCTAAATAATAATAAACTTCAGCCAATTCATTTTCTTCAATTTGTTTCTGAAATGAATTAACTGCTTTTTCAAATTGGTTATTTTCAAGATATAGCACCCCTAAATGCAAATAGTCATAAAGCCCAACATAATAATCTTCATCCTGTAGCGCAGTTTCTATTATATCAATTGCTTTTTCTTTTCTTTCAGTAAATTTATAGCTTAGTGCCAAGACCATTCGCAAATCATAATCACCACTTTGCCCTACACCGATAAATGGGGTATTCTTAATGACTGAAAGCTGGTTTAAATCTTTTATGGTTTCTTCATAATTATGTAGAAATGAAAATTGACACCATGCTCTATATGAAAGATGCTTTTCTGGATTTAATTCTACAGCTTTATCCATGAGCATTTTCCACTCCACGAACCTACCACGCTTTAAATAAGCTACAGATTTTTCAAAATAAGCATTGGATAAAGTCGGACACATTTCTATTGCATCGCTTAAATGCTTTTGAGATTCAAAAGAACCTTGCCTAAATAAGCTCTCTTTGTTCATTATCAAACAAGCTCGGTAGCATTTTGAATTATCTTTTAAAATTTCACAATTTTGCTGACCAAAGATGCTCATTTGAAAGGATACTAAAATTAAAAAATAAAGCAACTTTTTCATGGTAAAACATCTTTTAACCTGCCGTCTTCTATCTTAATAGTTAAGTATTGCTGGTAATCATAAGTTATTCCTTCATACTCATAAGCTTGCCATCCGTCAAGACTTTTGGTTATATTTATAATTTGAGTAGAAATTGTATCATCGAATTTTTTAGGTTCTAAGTTAAGGTCCATCTCTTCGACCCTAAACCTACCAGCTTTACCTTCGCAGTTTATGATAAAGCGAATAGTAATAAAACCGGTCTGACCTTCTATTCTAGTATTCTTATAATTATCAAAATAAGTCTTTTCCAATTCTCTTTTTTCCCCTGTATAAACTAAACCTACTCCTCCATAATTAAACGGAAACGTATAGTCTTCATGACAGACCTTAAAGTTTATATCGTCAAGTTTTTCATCAAAACGTATTTCTCCTAAATCATTATAATACTTTTCTTCTGTTGTTGTCCCTACACATGAAAACATAGCAAGGCAAAGTAACACGTTCCAAATCCTACTTATTTTAAAAAGAGTACTCATATTTTTAAAATTAAACATACGATCATTGCTTTAAGAATACTTTTTAAGATTATATAATCCCCAACCAAAGAATATCAATTCTAAAATTAATGCGGGTGTAAATAATGGTGATACTCCGTCAAAGAGCGTACTTATTATTCTACCAAAAGAAATTCCGCCCATAAAGAGCACATTACATAAGGTTGCTGCATACCAAAGTTTCGTTTTATAAGACCCCAATATCCAAAACAGCCCTACACCCATATAAATACCCATTACTGCACGTAGCATATTCTTTAGCTCTAGATCAACCACTTCAAAACCCAAAAGTTCGGGCATAATATATGTTGGATGGCCACCATAAACCACACCGGCTATAATAACAACAACCCCTGATAATAATAAATTAAGATTTTTTGGAATCGTCATATCCTGATTTGCCATAAAGTTGAAAATATCTAAATGCCGCTATTCCACCAATAAATGAAAATAGGGCTAGCATCCAAAATACCTGTTGATGCCCTTCTAAGCCAGGTGATGCATCTAATAAATACCCCATTGCCGGACCAGCAAAAATATCGGGAGTATACCCTATCAACGAAATTAACCCCACCGCAGTTCCAGTAAGCACCAAGGGAATTCTTCCGCTTTGCATTACCGCAAAGTATAAAGAACGAATAGCATACACGCCCAATGCCACAATCATGATAGAGAACAAGAATACGAAATAAGAAACATTGGCAACCATACCCGATGCGAACAACAAAGAACCTAACAGTGCAACTACAAAACCTATCAATAGAAATAGAGTTGGTCTAGAACGGTCTGCTATCACACCTATAATAACACCTACTAGCGGTCTTGCGAATAATAAAAAGGTACCTACTTCTGCAGATTCCACCTCATTGTACAACATTACATCTTGCGCATAAAGCGAAAAAATATCTGTGATTTTATAACCTACGTAAGCACATAGAATTATAATCATTAGTAGTAAAACCGAAGGTAAACGTAGTACTTTTTTAATTTGAGAAACGGTGATTCTTTCTACGACAATCTCGTTTTCAAGGCTTTGAGGTAATCTCATAAAAAACCAGACAAGAACACCTACAATAGATACAATAGCTGAAGAAGTCAATATTACATACCGAAAAGCAAACCTACTTTCTTCTAAAGTGGCAACTTCTAGATCTGCCGACATAAAGTGAGAAAAAACAAGCACTCCCAATGTTCCAAATAGTGCACCTACCAATCCCCTACCGCCATCTAAAAAACCAAAAGCTTTGCCTTGAGAACTTTGGCCTCCCCACACTCGGGTAGCTTTTATCATAGGCGACCAAAACAAGAAAATTGTGGTAAAACCCCAAAAGCCGTAAAGTACTTGCAAGGTTAAATAGTCTGGGAATGTAGCAAAGACCAATCCGCCAAGAGCGGTCATCCAAAGCGCAATGGCTATTAATTTTCTTGGCTGAAATTTATCGGCTAAAGGACCTCCTAATAAATAAGAAATCAATGCAACAAAGCCATAAACGGAAAAACACAAACCCAACGAAACATTATCAAGTTCAAATACTTTTAAAACGGTAGGTCTAAAAACACGCTGTAATACAAAAGGTAAAATAAAGACGCTCTCCCCTGCTAAAATCAATAACAACAGATAATACCAAGGCGCTTTTTCGGGGTCTTTCATTTTTCTTTTATCGGAATCCAAACCTCTTCTTCTGAGTTTGAATCATTGTTTTTGTATTTAGCTCCCAACACTTCAAAATGAGGACGGTCATCTAAGATATAATCAGAATTAGGTATCCATTCACTATAAATATATTGAAAAAATGCCTGCGCATCTTTTGCAGTCCCCTTGTAATTAAAAACAGCAAACAAGCCGTTTTCTAAAATTAAACTATTCATTTTCTCTGGAATGAACTCTAAATCCTCCACCTCAACACAAGCCCATTTTACAAATCTATTTGCAGGAGAAAACGCTTTAAAATAATCTACCGGGTATTCTTGTAGAGAGATAAAATCATCAGACGACCTATTGGCAATCTCCTTACTACGCTGCCTAAAGCCTTTCCAAAGTTCCTGAGTTTTGTTATCCATTAAACTCATTTCGGTTGAAAATCCAACTAATATTTTTTCTTCTAGAGTAACAATTTTTGGAGTCGTGTATGTATTTGCCATTAATCAAACTTAAGGAATTCATTCAAAACCTAGAAAACTGACTAGCATCAAATTTCAATTATTATCATCAATAGTTTCAATAACATAAACATAAAGTTCAACTAACGTTGATTCATCAGAATTAAAACAATTTTGAGGAAACTAAATGACCAGATGAAAACGACGAAAAATACAAGAAGAAATTTTATTCAAAAAACCTTAATGGCTTCCGGAGGATTAATTTTAGCTCCAAACTTTATAAGCTGTAGCGATGATGATGATCTACAAGTTGAATATGACGAATCGCAATTAACGGTACAAAACTTCAATTATGGAGTAGCCAGTTTTGATCCAAGTAGCTCCGGAGTTATTATATGGAGCCGTTTTAATACCGCAAATGTTGAAATTATCTGGGAAGTTTCTAAGCAATCGGATTTCAATAACATATTAAGAACCGGAAAAATAACAACTGAAGATTCTAGGGACAACACTCTGGCCATTGAATTAACAGAGCTAGATGCAGACCAAAAACTATATTATAGATTTATTAGTACAACAGACAATTCAATTTCCGTTGTAGGTGAAACCATCACATTACCTACGGATGCCACTAAGGCTAAATTAGCAGTATGCTCTTGTTCAAATTACCAAGCAGGTCTTTTTAATGTGTATGATGCCATGGCAAATTCAGATGCAGATATCATTGTGCATTTAGGTGATTACTTCTACGAATATGGTGCAGGTGGATACGGTTCTACAGAAGAGAACGCTTTCTTAAACCGTTTTCATGAACCTGCGGGAGAAATTATTTCTCTAGATGATTATAGAACTAGATACAAGCAATATAGATCAGATGCTTCTTTACAATTAGCCCACCAAAAGAAACCGTTCATTTGTGTTTGGGACGATCATGAAATTGCCAATGACACCTATAAAGAAGGAGCAGAAAATCATGATGAAGCCACTGAAGGCAGTTTTGAAATCAGAAAACAAAATGCTTTACAAGCATATAGCGAGTTTTTACCTTTCTCCAGAATAGCTGCAGATGACAATAGCATTATTTACCGTTCTGTAAATATTGGCAACCTTGTTAACCTTATTTTAATGGACACCCGTCTAATAGGTAGGGATAAGCAATTGAATATTGGCGATTATTATACAGCAACAGGCTTTGATGCCCAAGCATTTCAAACTGCATTGACAGACCCAAACCGTTCTATAGTAGGAGTAACCCAAAGAGATTGGATTATATCTGAACTAAATAGTAGTTCTGCCAAATGGCAGGTTTTAGGTCAACAAGTACTCATGGGTAAAATGAACATACCTGTGGAGTTATTAACTGCATTTGGTACAGAAAATTTTGGTACCATTCTAACAGAACTTGTGACCATCAAGTTAAGATTATTAAATAACGACCCTCGCTTAAGTGTAGAAGAAATTGCGAGAGTAACTACCGTTATACCTTATAATTTAGATGCTTGGGACGGCTACCCAATTGACAGGGAGATTATTTATGGTGCATTGAACGGCAAAAAGATAGTAACTTTTGCTGGCGACACCCATAATGCTTGGCAAAATACATTGACTTCAGAAAATGAAACGGAAGTAGGTATAGAATTGGCAACATCCTCAATTAGCTCACCAGGCTTTGAAACATATCTTGGTGCAAATTCTTCACCTGAATTAGTTGCAGGTTTTCAAGAAGCTTTAGTAGCATTAATAGATGGATTAAATTATTTTGATGCATCAAGAAGAGGATATATGATGACAACATTTACAACTACAGATGTAACGTCTGAATGGATTTTTGTAGACACTTTATTATCAGAAAGCTATTCAACAGAAATAGGATATTCTTTAAGCTACTCCTAAATAATTCTAAAATAAAATTAAATGTCGTGTTGCATGTTCAACGCGACATTTTTTTATAATACCAATAGTCCATGATCACGTAAACCTGTTACTTGCTTAGAATACCAAAACAACTCAAAATCTTCTAATTGCGTTTCGTAATCTTTTTTCAACTGACCATAACTTACGGGTTTGTTTTCAGGCTTCACTTTATCTAACGTAGACAACAACCATTCTCCTTTATCCCTATCTACGGTTATCTCATACAAATCAGAATTGGTATGAAAAACTAAATCTAATTGCTGCCAGGTCATGCCTTTTTTCTTCTTCACACGTTCGGCAGTAATAGGCATTGGACCTATCCATGCTATTTTAGCGGTTGATTTTGTAGTTAACACCATTTCTTGTTGCAGGCAATTGTAAATGTAATCTGCGGATATGGTTGAAGGTGGAATCTTAAAATCGAACCATTCTTGTAAACTCATATCAAAACCGATGCCGTGCATAAAATTGAAAAGCGATTTTTTTAATCCGAAACTGAACTTACTGTGGTCAACTCCCGTTTTATCTTTAAAGTCAATATCGTTGTTCGCAAAGCTGATGGTTTTTAAATCTGGCATAACTCCGTATTCTTCCGGATGTAAACCAACGGGACTATGAGCCGTTAATGCAAATTGATGCCAAAAACCAGATTGAATAATACCCAATTCAAACAACTGGCGCACCATTTCTAAACTATCAACCGTTTCTTGAATAGTCTGTGTTGGGTAGCCGTACATTAAATAGGAATGCACCATTATGTTGGCTTCGGTAAAATTGCGAGTTACTTGCGCCACTTGCTCAACCGTTACACCTTTATCTATGAGTTTTAACAATCGGTCAGATGCCACTTCCAATCCACCAGAAACCGCAATACAACCCGATGCTTTTAGTAGATAGCACAAATCTTGTGTGAAATTCTTTTCAAAACGAATATTCGTCCACCAGGTAATGGTTAAATTCCTTTTTAAAACCTCTAAAGCAAAAGCTTTCATTAAAGAAGGTGGTGCCGCTTCATCTACAAAATGAAATCCGGATTCCCCGGTTTGTTCCACTAATGTTTCTACACGGTCAACCAACAAACTAGCCGCTACAGGTTCGTAAATTTTTATATAATCTAAAGAGATATCGCAGAAAGTACATTTACCCCAATAGCAACCATGAGCCATAGTCAGTTTATTCCAACGACCATCGCTCCACAAACTGTGCATGGGGTTGGCAATTTCAATGACCGAAATGTAATTGCCTAATTGTAGGTCAGCATAATCTGGTGTGCCAACATCTTGCTGTTTGTAATCTTGCCTTAAACTATCGTTTTTATAAACAACTTTACCATCCTCTAAAACAAAAGCACGCTTTAACTCCCCTTCCCCATTGACCACATATTGATGTACCAATTCTAAAGGAAGCTCACCATCGTCTAAGGTAATAAAATCGAAGAATTCAAATACACGAACATCAGTAAGGCTGCGTAGTTCTGTATTCGGGAATCCGCCACCCATGGCAATTTTTACATCAGGATAATTAGCTTTAATAAATTGGGCACAACGAAAAGCACTGTATAAATTACCCGGAAAAGGAACCGAAAAGCACACCAATTTTGGTTGTACTTCTTCTAACTGTTCTTTTAAAATCTTTAGCGTTAACTCATCAATAAAAGTGGGTTCTTCGTTAAGATGATTATAAAGCTCATCGAATGAATTGGCACTGCGCCCTAATCGTTCTGCATACCTACTGAATCCGAAATTTGGGTCGATACATTCCACAATAAAATCTGATAAATCTTCAAGGTATAACGTAGCCAAATGTTTGGCTTTATCTTGCATACCCATATTACCAAAAGCCCATTCTAAATCGTCCAATTGCTGAAATCTAGAAGCTTGTGGTAAAAAATTATAGGTACATAATTGTCTAGCCAAGGTGTCATTTTTTCCTTGTAAAAAAAAAATGACAGCATCCAAGGTTTTCAAGTAATCATTACGTAAGGCATAAATTCTTTGGCAATTTTCAGTCACTATGGCATCCGAAGAAAAAGCCATGTTAAAAAGTTGCTGAAATGTATCTTTATTAAAGAGTTCTAGAATTACCTCAATCCCTAAATCTGACTGAAAAGAAGAAATACTCTTTGTATTCAAAAAACCTTTAATGTAAGCCGTTGCCGGATACGGAGTGTTTAATTGGGTAAAAGGTGGTGTTATTAAAAGAAGGTCTTTCACAAAGTTATTTTAGAACAATGCTGCAAAGATAACAGTTACCTCATTCATTATTCAATATCTCACGCACCGCCTGCTGATATGCTCTTAGAATGTTGACTTCTTTTTGCAATCTTATGCAGAGTACGGTAATTTTCTGCACGATCTGGCAAAAACGAAAAGAACTTTCTTTCAATATCGACTATAATTATATCTGTTGTTCTGTTTACTGTAAGTATAGAATCGATAAATTTTCTTCCGATTTGAACCTTCAATATATTATCTGTTTTCTCTATAATTTTTAATTCCAACAAAGGATTTTTTACCATTTCATTAAACTGGCCCCAATTTTCTTCACTATTTTCCAAACTTAAACTATGCTTAGATTCTAAAAAATCTTCATAAGAAATTTGATTATACTTTTCATAATCAAATAATTGCCAAAAAACAATACCAAAAGATATCATGAAACTGCTAATAATCTCAAAAACCCAAAACTTTAAGTCAAATCCATTCAATACGTAAGTAATAAAAAAAATATTTGGAAAGATTATTAAAATTTTCAATACGAACTTAATCGTTTTATTTTCCATACTATTGAATTTTAATGAGTTAACACTACTAATATAACAATTAATTATTTTTCATTATTCAATATCTCGCGCACCGCCTGCTGATATGCTCTTGGATTATTAGCCTTTTTTATCTTTTTGAATGCCTTATGTGGATTAGAAGTTGAAAGTGCAAAGTATTCCCAGAAACCACGCATTTTCATTTTTATAGGTGTTGGCCCTGACAATGCTTCATCATATTGTTGATAGATGGTGTCGTGAAATTCCGAAAAAATCTTCCAACGGTCTTTTGGATATTCCGTCGTATTGTTTTTAATCATACTTGGCAGAAATGGGTCGGCAATTAAACCTCTTCCCATCATAAAGTTTTCAATTGTGGGGAAGCGCTCTTTCATTTCCTGAAACTTCGCTACTGTAGTAATATCGCCGTTATAATATAATATATGTTTGGTACTATCAACACACTTCTGAAAAGCATCAAGATCTACTCCACCCTTATACAATTGCTTTCCAATACGTGCGTGAATAGCAATATTCTTTAACGGGTAGGTATCTAGAATAGGAAAAACATCTAATATCTCTTCTGCATTTTCATACCCCATTCTCATTTTCATTGAAACCACCACATCGGTTTCTTCATGAGCTCGTTTTAAAATATGATCTATTTTTTCGGGATTACAAATGAGTCCGCTACCCATACCCTGCTTCGTTACCATTGGGTAAGGGCAACCTAAATTCCAGTTCAATTCCTTGTAGCCTAAACTCTGAATATATTTTACCACAAACAGAAATTCATCGGCATCACCGGTCATTACCTGTGGTATTACTTCTAAGGTGGTATTATTCTCTGGCTGTAAATCTTTCTGATACGAATTCTTAATCACCATTTTACCGTTTAAGCGAATGTATGGCGCATAAAAGGTATCGACACCTCCAAAATACTTATGGAATGCATTTCGGAATCTAAAATCGGTAAAGCCCTGTAATGGGGAGGATAATAAGGTAATTGACATGTATAAATTACTGGGTTTGATGCAAACCTTTCAGTTTTGCAACAACAGATTCAGCTGCAAAAATAGCGCCTTCCATGTAACCAGAGTGATGTTTTGATGTTTCTGCACCAGAAATAAACAATTTATTATCAAATAAGGGTACTTGATACAGTGCATGACCTCCGTTTTGATGCGGAAACAAATTATCTGCTTGTCTATGAGATTTGGTAAACTCTTCATTATACCAAGCCGTTTCATGATAAAATTCATAATTTAAGGCATCATCACCAAAAACCAATTTCAATTGTGCCTCGATTTTTTCAATTCGTTGTTCTTTAGAAAAACGAGCACAGCTACCAGAAGCAAAACCAACTAAGGCGTACGACTCATTTTCTAGATTAGATTGATCGTAAAACTCGGTAAGCGGACCAACATTACTAAATATCGTACCCGACTTACCTTGCGCTCTCCAAAACGGCTTTTTATAGGTTAGGGACACTTTAATGGAATCTTGCATCCAAGTGTGAGTCTGCTCTGCCAATGAAACCAATTCATTTGGCAACTGAGGCGTAAATGTTATTTGATCTATTAACGCTGCCGGTGGCAATGTAGTGATAACAATATTTGCATTTAATGTGCGAGAATTGGTTTTCACTTCAACATTATCATCAATCACATTTACCTCATTGACCTCTTCACTTAAAAAGATAGTATTTGGTTTTATTTTAGCAGCTATTGAAATGAGTAAATCAATAGTTCCGTTTTTAAATCGGTAACTAGGACTATCATTTGGAACCGCTATTTCTTGTGGTGGTACATTTGAAAATGTTTGAAAATAAGATGTACCGGTCATAAATTGTTCGAAATAAGGAACTTTAAATTCCTCTATAACATCTGCCAAATGGTAATGAGCCTGATTAAACCAGGTAGCTCCCATTTCAACTTTAGTATTCCCAGATTGTAAGGTATGTATTCTACCACCAATCCTATCTCGTGCCTCTAATACTTTAACATCAAAGCCAAGTTCTTGTAACCGATACGCAGCTAACAAACCCGATAATCCTGCGCCGATAATTACTACCGATGTATTCATGTTGTTAAGTTATTCTAATTAAAATAAATGATAAAATAGCTATTGCCAAATTTGTTGAGCACCTAATTATATTGTCAGTTCGAGTGATTTTGTTCCCTTTTTAGGAACATAAATTGTATCGAGAACCTTTTAGGCAGAAAGGTTCTCGATACACTTAATTTTTCAATGAAAATATTGTAAAATGAAGCACTCGAACTGACATTGTTAATTTTTACACTCATTTGGTAAAAAAATCATCAAAGCTTTGATTGGAGTACGCTAACGGTTACCAATAACTGACCAATATGCCTTTGGCTATGCTCCGCAGCGTGATATAAGAGACCGATTACGGTAGATGGCAATTTCTTTCTACCCACCGTTCTTTTTTCAGAAAGTGAAGATTCTGGTAACGTTTTAAAATATGCTAAAGCTTCGGCAACCTTTACTGAGAATTGTTCTTGCAAATCGGCTACTTCAGTGCTTAAATTAAAAGAACCTTCTGCTTTTAGAAACTGAAACTGCTCCTCAGATAACGATTCACCTTTGGCATACGTTAACATTCTGTCCAAAACGCCTGTAATATGATTCATATGAAAACCAACAGAAGCTCTACCTGCAGCTTTAGCCCAAAGTAATTCTTTTGGAAAATCTTGAGTATATTTTTTAAGCTCTCTTTCAGATTGCAATAAAGCATGTGCGGCTGGTTGCAACAAATCTGGCACGTCTTGAATAGGTCCACTTAACCAAAATTCATATTCTTCATTTTCCATAATCAAACTTCCTAAATAATTCTATTTTTAAAGTCTCTCCTGTATAGCAGAACTTACTACGTAAAACAGAATAATTAAAGGAATTGCCATGAACTTCATGGTAACGATAAGCACTAAACTAATTATCAAAAAGATATAACGCATAGCATTATCCTTAAAGCTAGTATTCTTGAATTTTAAAGCAAAAAGCGGCAAATTAGCATTTAACAGATAGGCACTTACCAAAGTTAAGATGATTAAGAACCATTGATTAAGAATAAGACTATTTAAAAAATCATTGTTTTGATACAGAAGAATTAATGGTAGTGACAAAATTAAAAGTGCATTTGCAGGAGTTGGCAAACCTATAAAAGAAGACGTCTGATTTTCATCGATATTAAATTTTGCCAATCGGTATCCAGAAGCCATTGTCACTATAAATCCAAAAAACGGGATCAAATGAATGTATTGAAATTTACCAGCCTCCATAAAAAAGTGAGCACCATCTCCCCATCCGCTGGTTTGAGACATTGCCAGTAATTGGAACATGACAACACCAGGCACAAGTCCGCTCGTAATCATATCCGCCAGAGAATCTAACTGTAAACCCAGTTCACTTTTTACATCTAAAACACGCGCAGCCAATCCGTCAAAAAAATCAAAGAAAATACCTAGTGCAACAAATATAGCTGCAAGTTCTAATTTATTCATGACAGCGAACATAGTAGCCACACAGCCACAGAACACGTTCAAAAGAGTAATAAAATTGGGTATATGTTTTTTCATAATCGTCGGTCTATAATCACAATCTCAAAAAGGCAGAAAACCTTATCTCAATTATTGCTCTAAATTAATATAATTATATGGTGGTATTGGTATTCTGAGTTAAAAAGCTCTTAGACCATTAATATTCTGTAACGCTTTAGATGCTACTTATTAAAATTAGGGAAGTACAACAATCAAATTTACAATCACTTAAGCACATGGTATTAAAATATAAACTACCTTTTAAAGGGTCATATCACAAATTAGTTCTCAAATGAAAAATATTATGCATGCATAGTATTGTTTAGTTGATATTTTAGAATTAAATTATAGCCTTTGTAACAATTTCAGAAGAAAATTGAAGTTTTATAACAAATATTTATAAATACTAACCATTAAATACATTGCCAAAAAATGAAAATCAAAAAGGTTTTAGTAGCCAACAGAAGTGAAATTGCAATTCGTGTATTACGTGCCTGTACAGAGCTAAACATTAAAACAGTTGCCATTTATACTTATGAAGACCGCTATTCTCAACACCGAAACAAAGCCGATGAATCTTACCAAATAGGTGAAGACAATCAGCCATTAAAACCTTATTTGGACATTCCGCAGATTATAGCTTTGGCAAAGGCTAAAAATGTAGACGCCATTCACCCAGGATACGGCTTCTTATCTGAAAACTCAGAATTTGCAAGACAATGTGCCGCCAATGATATTATTTTCATTGGTCCGGATCCAAAAGTGATGGATGCTCTTGGGGATAAAATTACCGCCAAAAAAGTTGCTGTAAAATGTAATGTTCCCATTATTGAAAGCAATAAAAAGAAACTGACATCTTTAAAAGTAGCATTAGCTGAAGCCGCAACCATAGGATACCCGATAATGCTAAAAGCTGCCTCCGGTGGTGGTGGGCGTGGTATGCGGATCATTAGAAAAGATGAAGATCTTGAAATGAATTTCGATTCTGCCCGTAACGAAGCATTAAACGCTTTTGGCGATGATACTATGTTTCTTGAAAAATATGTTGAAGACCCTAAGCATATAGAAGTACAGATCGTAGCCGATAACCATGGTAATATTCGCCACTTGCATGAACGTGACTGTTCAGTTCAGCGCCGTCACCAAAAAGTGGTAGAAATTGCACCTTCGCATAATGTTAGTGAAGAAGTAAAACAGAATCTTTACAAATATGCCGTTGATATTGCCAAAGAGGTCAACTATAACAATATTGGAACGGTAGAGTTTTTAGTAGATCCTGATGACAACATATATTTTATTGAAGTAAACCCAAGAATACAAGTTGAACATACGGTTACAGAAATGGTTACCGGTATTGATTTGGTAAAGACACAGATTTTCGTTGCCGGCAACTATACATTAGATAGCCAGCAAATAAAAATATACGGTCAAGAAACCATTGCTACTTATGGCTTTGCCCTTCAATGTAGATTAACTACTGAAGACCCGGTTAATAATTTTACCCCAGATTACGGCACAGTGACTACGTATAGAAGTGCCTCTGGTATGGGTATTCGTTTAGATGCAGGTAGTATTTACCAAGGGTATCAAGTGAGTCCGTTTTTTGATTCCATGTTGGTAAAAGTTTCCTCGCACGGTAGAACACTAGATGGCGCCACCCGTAAAATGGTACGTGCACTAAAGGAGTTTAGAATTAGAGGTGTTGAAACCAATATTCATTTCTTACAGAACGTAATTCAGCATCCTACTTTTAAGGATGGTAAGGTTACGGTAAACTTTATACAGAACACCCCTGCCCTATTTGATATAAAACTTTCTCAAGACAGAACCTCTAAGGTGGTGAACTTTTTGGCAGAGGTTATTGTCAATGGTAATTCTGATGTTAAATATATAGACGAAAACAAAGTCTTTAGAAACGCTAAGGTTCCAAAATTCAATCCGTTAGAAGCTCATCCGAAGGGTACAAAAGATATGCTGACCGAAATGGGTCCAGAGAAATTTTGTGCTTGGTTAATGGATGAAAAGAAGATTCATTATACGGACACCACCATGCGCGATGCCCATCAATCTTTATTGGCAACAAGAATGCGTACGTATGATATGTTGCGCGTTGCGGAGAGTTATGCCAAAAATCACCCAAACACATTTAGTATGGAAGTTTGGGGCGGTGCTACTTTTGATGTGAGTATGCGATTCTTACATGAGAGTCCGTGGACAAGATTACGTGAACTACGTAAGGCTATACCAAATATATTATTTCAAATGCTTCTTAGAGGCTCTAACGGAGTTGGTTACAAAGCATACCCAGATAATTTGATTGAAAAATTCGTTGAGAAATCTTGGGAAAACGGCGTAGATATATTCAGAATTTTTGATTCGCTCAATTGGGTGAAAGCTATGGAACCCAGTATTAACTACGTACGAAACAAAACTGGCGGTATTGCCGAAGCTGCGTTAAGTTATACGGGTGATATTCTTGATGTAAACGAAACCAAATACAACTTAAAATATTACACGCAGCTTGCAAAAGACCTAGAAAATGCCGGTGCGCATATGATTGCCATAAAAGATATGGCAGGACTTTTAAAGCCCTATGCTGCTACGGAATTGGTAACCGCGTTAAAAGACACGGTAAAGCTTCCTATTCATTTACATACACATGATACTTCTTCACTACAAACAACTACCTACTTAAAAGCAATTGAAGCAGGCGTTGATGTGGTTGATGTTGCATTGGGCGGATTATCCGGATTAACATCTCAGCCCAACTTTAATTCGGTAGTTGAAATGATGAAGGGTCAGCCAAGGGCACATGAATTCGATATGCCGAAGCTGAATCAGTTTTCTAACTACTGGGAAGATACAAGAGAGTTATACTACCCCTTTGAATCGGGATTAAAATCTGGTACTGCGGAAGTTTATGGTCATGAAATACCTGGCGGACAGTATTCAAACTTACGTCCACAAGCTACAGCATTGGGTCTTGGCGATAGATTTGATGAAGTAAAGAAAATGTATGCAGATGTCAATAAACTTTTTGGAAACCTAATTAAGGTAACTCCAAGTTCAAAAGTTGTTGGCGATATGGCCATATTTTTGGTTACGAACGAACTTACTACAGAAGACGTAATGACCCGTGGTGAGGAAATATCGTTCCCAGATTCTGTTATTAGTTTCTTTATGGGAGATTTAGGTCAGCCCGTTGGCGGATTTCCTAAAAAGCTTCAGAAAATTATTCTTAAAAACAAGAAGCCATATACAAATAGACCGAATGCACATTTAGCACCAACTGATTTTGACAAGGAATTCAAAGCCTTTAAAAAGAAGTTTCAAAAAGGATTTACACGTGCTATAGAAATGGAAGATTTTCTTTCGTATACCCTATACCCAAAAGTGTTTGAAAAAGCACATGAAAATTATAAACTATACGGTAACCTAGCATTGGTACAAACAAAACATTTCTTCTATGGCATGAAACTTCGTGAAGAAACCTTAATAGAATTAGAACCAGGTAAGACGGTAATCGTAAGATTACTTTCTGTAGGTATACCGAATGAGTTAGGCATGAGAACCGTATTCTTTCAGGTAAACGGGGAAAATAGATTCGTTGATGTTCTGGATACTTCTTTGAATTTAAAAATTGAAGAAAACGAAAAAATAGACCCAGCAAATGATGATCAGATTGGAGCGCCATTACAAGGGTCTCTATATAAAGTTTTGGTCAAGAAAGGCCAAGAAGTAAAAGAGAACGACCCATTATTTGTTATTGAAGCCATGAAAATGGAAACTACTGTAACCGCATTTAAATCTGGTAAAGTAGCATCAATAAGTTTAAAAGAAGGTAGTATGGTAAAGCAAGACGATCTGGTGGTAACCATTTCATAAGTTCAGTAGTACTTTTTTAGCACTTATTCTTAAAGCCGCCTATTTTAGGTGGCTTTTGTTTTATTAGACCCTACAACCATGTCATCACAGTCTTTCACAAAAATTTAAAAAATACAACCTACTTCAAGTCTGTTATTATTTGCATCTTTGCAGCTGCTATGAACTAGTAAAGGTATGTTCAGAAAAATCGCATTTCTTTTAATACTCTTTTTTACTGCATTTTTGGGTCTTTCTCAAAATGCACAACTATCACCATTATCAAAAATTAGCTTATTGACCGTTGGTACAGGTGAAGATTTAGCAGCCAAATTTGGGCATAGCGCTATAAGACTGCAAGACCCCTCTCTAGGTATTGACGAAGTTTACGGTTACGGAACTTACGATTTTGAAGACCCTAATTTCTATCTGAACTTTACACGTGGTAAACTATCATACACCATTTCTAGAATTCCGTTCAAGTATTTTGAATACTCTTACCAACAAGAAAAACGTTGGATAAGGGAACAAGAGCTAGATGTCAATTTAGAACAGCGCAAAAACATTATCACCTTTTTAGAGCACAACTTACTCCCTGAGAATAAGAAGTATAAGTATGACTTTTTGTTCGATAATTGTGCTACTAGAATACCTATGGTATTTGAAAAAACTTTGGGCAATACCTTTAAATTCGATTATAACCACTTAGAAGAGCAATTAACATTTAGAGAGTTGATTCGTTTAAAATTGAATCCGAATTCGTGGTCCAATTTTGGTATTGATTTAGCTTTAGGCTCTGTAATTGATAGAGAGGCATCGCCTTACGAGCATTTGTTCTTACCTATTTATGTGTATGAGCAAATGAAGCACACCACTTTAGATGGCAAACCTATTGTTAAAAAGGAAACTGTATTATTAGACATACCAGAACAAGAAGATAGGTCTCCCCTATTTTTAACCCCTTTATTCTGGCTAAGCATAGTATTGCTTTTGGTCTGTTACATTACGTATACGGATTATAAAAATCTTCGCAGAAATAAATGGTTAGACTTCGGGTTATTTATTGTTACCGGACTAGCAGGTGTACTTATATTATTTCTGTGGTTTGCAACAGATCATTTAGCAACCAAAGCCAATTTCAATTCCCTTTGGGCATTTGCACCGAACATTATCATAGCATTTATAGTGGTAAAAAAGCAGATTCCAACATGGATGATTACTTACATCATATTTTTAACCATATTATTGGGTATTACTTGTATACTGTGGATGTTTAAAATTCAAGTGTTTTCCATATTATTAATCATCGTTTTACTAGCATTGGCTATTCGCTACGTTTACCTTATATATTATTTTAAGAGTAAACAACTAGGTAAAAAATAAAATTAAGTTACCCTACATGAATCTACTTACCGTTGAAAATATTTCCAAAGCCTATGGCGAACATGTTCTTTTTGACAACCTCTCTTTTGGTATCAACAAAGACCAAAAAATTGCCTTGATCGCTAAAAACGGTACAGGAAAAACATCGATTCTTAATATTCTATCGGGTGCAGATACTCCCGATTCTGGTCAGGTAAATTACCGTAAATCTACACGGGTTTCCTTTTTGGCACAAGAGCCGGTTATGGACCCAAACTTAACTGTAGAAGAAACTATTTTTGCATCTGACAATGAGGTGTTACAAGTTATCAAAAACTATGAAAAAGCGCTTTTAAATATTGAAGAGGCAGATGCCTACCAAAAAGCATTTGAAGCAATGGACCGCTTTGAAGCTTGGGATTTTGAAACTCAGTATAAGCAGATTCTATTTAAGTTAAAGCTAGATGATTTAAATGCCAAGGTCGGCAAACTATCTGGTGGACAAAAGAAGCGTTTGGCATTGGCTAATGCCCTAATAAACAAACCAGACCTTTTAGTCTTAGATGAACCTACCAACCATTTAGATTTAGAAATGATCGAATGGTTAGAAGAGTTCTTTGCGAAAGAAAACATGACCTTGTTTATGGTAACGCACGACCGTTATTTTTTGGAACGTGTTTGTAATGAAATCATTGAACTAGAAAACGGAAAACTATATCCATATAAAGGGAATTACAGTTACTATTTAGAAAAGAAAGAAGCGCGTATAGAGCAAGAGGCGGTAGAACAGCATAAAACAGAGCTTCTCTTTAAGAAGGAATTGGATTGGATGCGCAGGCAACCAAAAGCACGTACCACTAAGTCTAAATCTAGAATAGATGATTTTGCCGTTATTAAAGACAAAGCAAGTCAACGTAGAAAAGACCACCAAGTTCAGTTAGAATTGAACATGGAGCGTATGGGAAGCAAAATTCTTGAACTACACAAGATTTCAAAGTCTTTTCCAAATAAACCGATTCTTGATAAGTTTGAATATGTATTTCAAAAAGGAGAACGTATTGGCATTATTGGTAAGAACGGTACCGGTAAATCTACCTTCTTAAATATTTTAAGTGGACGCGACCAACCGGACAGCGGTAAAGTAGTTGTGGGAGAAACCATCAAATTTGGGTATTACACTCAAAAAGGTATTGAAATAAAAGAAGGTCAGAAAGTAATCGATGTTATTCGTGAATTCGGTGATTACATCCCACTAATGAAAGGCAGGCAGATTTCTGCACAGCAGTTATTGGAGCGTTTTCTA
This sequence comes from Maribacter sp. R86514, assembly GCF_044597005.1. NCBI lineage: Bacteria > Pseudomonadati > Bacteroidota > Flavobacteriia > Flavobacteriales > Flavobacteriaceae > Maribacter > Maribacter sp. R86514. Next base: position 1,864,693 of record NZ_CP138999.1, read on the forward strand.
TTTGACAGAAAAAAGCAGTATGATTTTGTTGATAAGCTAAGTGGTGGTGAGCGTAAACGGTTGTACCTATGTACCATATTGATACAGAATCCTAATTTCTTAATATTAGATGAGCCTACCAACGATTTAGATATCGTTACCTTGAATGTATTAGAAAGCTTTTTAATGGATTTCCAAGGATGTTTAATGGTAGTTTCTCACGACCGTTACTTTATGGATAAGATTGTAGATCACTTATTTGTATTTAGAGGTGATGCGGTTGTTGAAGATTTTCCTGGCAACTATTCCGACTATAGAGCATATGAAGACAGTCAGATTTTAGAAAAGAGAGAACAAAAAGAAGCACAAACAACTACCAAGACCAGTTGGAAAGAACCGGTTGCTTCGCCAAAAATCTCATATGCAGAACAGCAAGAGTATAAGAAGTTAGAAAGAGAGATTCAAAAATTGGAAAAATCTAAAGTAGTATTGCAAGAAAAATTCACTGATAGCTCTTTAAGTGGCGATGATATCAAGAACCTTTCTATTGAGCTTAAAGAAGTAACAGATGCTATAGATAGTAAGACAGAACGTTGGTTTGAGCTTTCTGCATTGATGGAAGGTTAACCATTTTGTAGCTCAGAAATTTTATATTCTAATATAGAAAAGACATAGAAACCAACTAGTGAATTAAGATTTCAACGCTTTGTTTAACCACTTTATTTACTTTTGATAAAATCAGAAAAGCCAATTAGTGTTCCGTTTTATTTCATTTATTAAATTTCTATTTACCTCAAATAACCAACATGGTATTCACTCGCCTTTTGTGTACGATTATATCACCAAATGTCTCTATCATCAAAAAAATATAAAACTTAATAAAACTCTAACAGTCTTTGTAAAAAGTATAAATTATTTTAAGTACAAATCAATTTTTCTCGTGGGCGATTATAAAACATCCAAAGAACTCATTAAACAACATTGTTCTAACATATCTACCGTTGAAAATAATCCAGATATTATTCTTGCAAACATCAATGATTTAAAAAGTATAAATCTAAATACGCTATCTAACGACTGCATGCTTCTTTTAGACGGAATACATAAAAACAAAAAAAATCTAGAAATTTGGAAAAATCTTAAAACAGAAAATAATGTTAAGGTCACAATAGATATGTTTTATTGTGGCGCCGTATTTTTTAGAAGAGAACAAGTAAAGGAACATTTTAAAATACGAATATAAACCTGTAATTTTAGACTAAAGCAAATCTTAATGAGCAGTAATACTATTTACATTACCCTTGGTGTCGTTTTCGCTATCTACTTAGCTATACGTATTACCAGTAAAGGAAAATCTAAAGACCGCAAATCAAGAAAGTTTATGGGTGATTATGAAAGAAAAAATAAAGGTGGCAAAGAATAAAAGTCAAGCTATTATTTTAAACATTCATGTTAACCACAGTTTAATCCTTACTTCTTTCTAACACTCACTTTCAATGAAAATATATACTAAAACAGGCGATGACGGAACTACCGGACTATTTGGTGGCACACGTGTACCAAAACATCATATACGAATTGACAGTTATGGTACCGTAGATGAGCTAAATTCTTGGATCGGACTTATTAGAGACCAAGAAATTGATCCTATTTATCAGCACCAACTCATTGCAATACAAGAACATTTGTTTACCGTTGGTGCTATTTTAGCTACCAGCCCAGAAAAAGAAATGCTTAAAAATGGTACAGAGCGTTTAAAAATAACTAAAGTAGGTACTGCTGAAATCAGCTTTTTGGAGGACGCTATTGATCAAATGGATTCGCAATTACCGCAAATGACCCATTTTATTCTACCTGGTGGTCACTCAACCGTGTCATACTGTCATATCGCCCGTACCGTATGCAGAAGGGCTGAGCGTATTTCAACTTTATTACATGAAAACGAACCGTTCGATAAAAATGTCTTATCTTTTATAAATAGACTTTCAGATTATCTCTTTGTATTGGCACGAAAATTGTCTTATGATTTACAAGCAAATGAAATAAAATGGGTTCCTAAAAAAAAGGACTAATAAATCCGTAATTTATTCGTTATCAATTAATAAATGCAGAAAAAGATAATGATAAGCTGAAATTTATTACTATTTATTTTACTGTTTCAATTTAAAAATTACTTTTGCAAAAAATTAAAATCAAAAAATTACTATGTATTGGACATTAGAATTAGCATCTTATTTAAGTGATGCACCTTGGCCGGCAAGTAAAGATGAGTTAATAGATTACTCCATCAGAACTGGAGCCCCCCTTGAAGTTGTAGAAAATTTACAATCTATGGAAGAAGAAGGTGGCGAAATATATGAATCTATCGAAGAGATCTGGCCTGACTATCCAACGGAAGAAGACTACCTCTGGAACGAGGACGAATATTAATATTCGATATCATAATAACTACTAAAAAGTCTCCTCGGAGGCTTTTTTTTTATGTAATTTTGACAGGTTCTTAGGTAATTTGGTCGAAAAATCAAGACTGGAATACCTTTTGCTCTTTAACAGCTTCGATTACAATTGTCGATTATAAAATATTTTGAAAGCTATTCTAGCTAGTTTATTGGTCAGAAAAGCTTCAATTCTAATAGATTAAAATATATGAGTTTCATTAATTCCATCCTAAAGGCATTCGTTGGTGATAAATCACAAAAAGATGTAAAGGAATTACAGCCTTTAGTAGACCAGATAAAGTCGTTCGAATCAAAATTAGAAAGTCTTAGTCATGACGAACTTAGACAGAAAACAATAGATTTCAAGAAGGCTATTCAAGAATCTATCAAAGAAAAAACCGATCAGATCAGTGCTTTGGAAGAAGAGGTAAAGAACTCTACCGACATTGATAAAAATGAAGACATTTATACAGAAATAGACAAGCTAAAAGAAGAAGCTTATACCATTTCTGAAGAGACTTTAAATAAGATATTACCTGAAGCTTTTGCCGTTGTAAAGGAAACTGCCAAGCGTTTCGCCAATAACGAAACCCTAGAGGTGACAGCATCAGAATATGACAGAACTTTGTCAGGTACTAAAGACTATGTTACTCTAGAAGGCACCAATGCAGTTTGGAAAAATTCTTGGGATGCTGCCGGTAAAGAAGTTACTTGGGACATGGTGCATTATGATGTACAGCTAATTGGTGGTATTGCCATGCACCAAGGTAAAATTGCAGAGATGCAAACGGGTGAAGGTAAAACCCTAGTTGCAACGCTACCCTTATACTTAAATGCTTTAAGTGGTAACGGTGCCCATTTGGTAACCGTAAATGATTACTTAGCAAAAAGAGATAGTGCTTGGATGGCACCTATATTTCAATTTCATGGACTTTCTGTAGATTGTATCGATTACCACAGACCAAATTCTGATGGTAGACGTGCAGCTTACAATGCAGATATAACCTACGGTACCAATAATGAATTCGGTTTTGATTACTTAAGGGATAATATGGCGCATACTCCAAAAGATTTGGTACAACGCCCACATAATTATGCCATGGTAGATGAGGTCGATTCTGTTTTAGTAGATGATGCCCGTACACCATTGATTATATCTGGTCCGGTACCAGAGGGTGACCGTCATGAATTCAATGAACTAAAACCAAAGGTAGACGAGATCGTTAGAAAGCAACGTCAGCATTTAACGGGAGTTTTGGCAGAGGCTAAAAAATTGATTGCGGAAGGTGACACTAAAGAAGGCGGATTCTTATTATTAAGAGTTTACCGTGGTCTACCAAAGAACAAGGCATTAATTAAATTCTTGAGTGAAGAGGGTGTTAAGCAATTACTTCAAAAAACTGAGAATTATTACATGCAAGACAACAACAGGGAAATGCCGGTTGTTGATGAAGATTTATTGTTTGTAATCGACGAGAAGAACAACCAAATAGAATTGACCGATAAAGGGGTTAATTATATTTCTGGCGAGCAGGATAAAGATTTCTTTGTGATGCCAGATATTGGTGGAGAGATTGCAAAAATTGAAAGTCAAAATCTTGAGATTGAAAAAGAGGCAGAATTAAAAGAAGAGCTTTTTAAAGATTTCACTATTAAGAGCGAACGTATACATACCATGAGCCAATTATTAAAGGCTTATACCCTATTCGAAAAAGATACCGAATATGTGGTAATGGATAATAAGGTAATGATCGTTGATGAACAGACCGGTCGTATTATGGACGGTCGTAGATATTCTGACGGATTACACCAAGCAATAGAAGCGAAAGAAAACGTAAAAATTGAAGCATTGACACAAACTTTTGCAACGGTTACTTTACAGAACTACTTTAGAATGTACAGTAAGCTTGCAGGTATGACAGGTACGGCGGTTACCGAAGCTGGTGAATTCTGGGAAATCTACAAGTTAGATGTAATGGAAATACCAACCAACAGACCTATTGCCAGAGAAGATAAAAATGACCTTATCTATAAGACAAAAAGAGAAAAATATAATGCCATAATTGAAGAAGTAACCAAAATAAGTAACGCAGGCAGACCTGTTCTTATTGGTACAACTTCTGTAGAGATATCAGAATTATTATCTAAATTATTGAGTGTTCGTAAAGTACCACATAATGTACTGAACGCTAAACTTCATAAGAAAGAGGCAGATGTAGTTGCAGAGGCAGGTAATGCCGGTGTAGTAACCATTGCAACCAACATGGCAGGTCGTGGTACGGATATTAAATTGTCTGACGCTGTTAAGAAGGCAGGCGGACTGGCGATTATTGGTACGGAAAGGCATGATTCTCGTCGTGTAGATAGACAGTTACGTGGTCGTTCAGGTCGTCAAGGAGATCCAGGAAGCTCTCAATTCTATGTTTCATTAGAAGATAACCTAATGCGTTTATTTGGATCGGACAGGGTTGCCAAGATGATGGATAAAATGGGCTTGGAAGATGGTGAAGTTATTCAGCATAGCATGATGACCAAATCTATTGAACGTGCTCAGAAAAAAGTGGAAGAAAACAACTTTGGTGTACGTAAGCGTTTATTGGAGTATGATGATGTTATGAACGCGCAACGTGAAGTTGTTTACAAAAGAAGACGCCACGCATTACAAGGAGAGCGTTTAAAGCTAGATATCGCTAATATGGTCTATGATACCTGTGAAGTTATCGTAGAAAGCAATAAAGCTGCTAGTGATTATAAGAATTTAGAATTTGAATTGATCAAGTACTTCTCTATTACAGCTCCGGTTGACGAGGCTGAATTTAACAAACTATCTGCTCAAGAAATTACAGGTAAAATTTACAAGGCTGCATACGAGCATTATAATGATAAGATGGAGCGTAATGCTGCAGCAGCTTTCCCGGTAATTAAAAAGGTACATGAAGATAATGCCAATAATTTTGAGCGTATTGTAGTTCCTTTTACTGATGGTATTAAAAGTTTGAATGTAGTTACCAACCTTCAAGAAGCTTATGATACCAATGGTAAGCAATTGATTACGGATTTTGAGAAAAACATCTCATTGGCTATTATAGATGATTCTTGGAAAACGCATTTACGTAAAATGGATGAGTTAAAGCAATCGGTTCAATTAGCGGTTCACGAACAAAAGGATCCTTTATTGATTTATAAGTTCGAAGCATTTGAACTTTTTAAATCCATGATAGAGAAAGTGAATAAAGATGTTGTTTCTTTCTTGTTCAAAGGAGAATTACCTTCTGAAAATGCCAGTGCTATTCAAGAGGAAAGAAATGTGCAACGTAAAGAGAATTTACAGACGACAAAAGAGGAAATTCCTAATAGTGATGAATTAGCGGCACGTAGTAGAGCGGTTAGTCAAAATCAGGCTGAACGTCCTGCAGTTACCGAAACTATTACTAGGGAACAACCAAAAATTGGAAGAAATGAGCGCGTTACCATTAAAAATGTAATGAGTGGCGAGAGTAAAACGGTAAAGTTCAAACAAGCAGAACCACTTTTACAAAATGGATCATGGGTTTTGACTCAAGATTAATTTAGATAACATATTAAGTTTAAAAAAGGCATCCAAATGGATGCCTTTTTTATGTACTGTTTATAACACGCTATAAATAAACGAAATAGAAATTAAGTTGCAGTTGAATATTTTTTCTTGATTTTGTATTGAAATGTACAATTAACAGTTCATTTCATATTTTTAACCATTATTTAGGCAAAAAATTATGTTTTTCAGAAAAATAATAACCGTTTTTATCATACTAAAGTCGAAAATACTAGTATAATGATAAAAACATAATTAGATTTACATTACGTAATTCGTATGTTTTCTAGTACATAAATAATATCTATGCCCGGATTTACCATTGACAAAGAACGTCTACAGGATAAAACCAAACTATTTTTAAGGGTAAATTATACCACAAGCATCATCTCCATACTTTTTGGAGCTTTATGCTATTTCTTTTTGAACATAACACAAGTTATACCCTTTGCACTTGCTGGCTTTGCTATTTTAAACATTATCAATTTACTTTACTTCAGGTCTCATAAAAAAATAGTCCCAACCTTTAATTTTTCATCTATTATAGGTTTAATTACCGCTGTAGTAGTAACCGTATATAGTGGCGGTATTCATAGTCCGTTTATATTCATGATTCCGCTAGTTGCCTTTGGTGGGTTTGTAAACAGTACTAAGTATGGTAGGGTATATTTTAATATTATAACTATTCTTATTCTATTGGTTTTTACACAAAGTATACCTGAATTAACCATTACAGAAAATGTAATTCCAGAAGAATCAAGCTCGGTCTTTAGTTTGGTTTCCGTTTTATTCGCTGTATTTATTTTAGGAAACACCTTAGGCAAAACACTTCTAAAAACCTATAATGCCATGTACAGTTCTAAAAAGGCATTGGCAAATCAAGTACTCGAAAAAGAAAATCTTTTAAAAGAAGTACATCACAGAGTAAAAAACAATCTACAAACAGTTTCCAGTTTATTAAGCTTACAATCTAGAAATATAGAAACCGGACCAATGAAAGGTCTTTTAAAAGGCACTCAGAATAGGGTAATTGCCATGGCAATGGTTCATGAAATGTTGTACATGCGTAATGATATTAGCCATATTGAATACAAATCTTACGTGCTAGAATTAGGTGAATATTTAATTCGTTCTATAAAAGGAAATGATAATAATGTTGACTTAAAAATTGATATCCCAAATATAAAATTAGGTATAGATACGGCCATTCCGTTAGGACTTTTAATTAATGAAACTTTGACCAATGCCTTAAAGTATGGCATCGAAAGTGATAATGAAGGAGAAATCAGTATTAAGCTTAGACAAGATACCGAAAAAGAAAACTGTTATATTCTAGAAATTGGTGATAACGGTATAGGTTTCCCTGAAACTATCAATCATAAAACCACCAAGTCTTTAGGTTTAAAACTGATTCACAATCTTACACGTCAATTACGTGGAACTATAGAACGTGATAATTCTAAAAAAGGGACTAACTACATCATCAAGTTCCAAGAAATCAAGCAGCAACTATCACCAGTTGCTTAAAGCTCTATACGATATTTACCACTAACACCTAAAAGGTAGAACTTAGTCCTAAAATTTGTTTGATATGAAAAACCATCACTAATAAAAGATGATGATTTGTGTTAAATTGGTATGTATATAAGATAGATATAATAATTTGATATCTTATGCAGTTGTTACCTTGCATTTAATCAAAAAATGATACAAAAAGTCAAATATTCAATTTCCGATTTACAAAATTCCAGCGATGAAGAATTAATTTCCTTGGTTTACGATAAAGCAACGGAATTATATTTGGAAACTTTTGGAGAAAGTTTGGATAAAGCAGATTCTGCAATGAGTGATTTACTAGCGACTTGGGTTTTGGAATCGGAAGTTCACAACGGTGGATTTGACCAATTTTTTCATAATAATGGGCTTGAATACGGTTATAATGCTGCGAATGGACTTAGAAGAATTGCAGCAGATAATTATTTGTCGGTAAGTGAAAAAGCGATTGAGGTATTTAAAAAACAAAGTGAGGAATATCAAAAGAAAAGGAATCCGAACTTTAATCCTCTCGATGATGAGTTTTATGACCTAGAAGGACTTGAAAAGCGAAGAATTGAATACATACGTAGCAACTACGTAAAATTTGTTGTAGAATAAAAATGTATGTTAACTAAACGTAATACTGACCTTAGGGTAAAACCGAAAGATCCGTGTATACCTTCCTGCCGGCAGGCAGGTTTATAAAGCCTCTAATCTCGGTAGCTATCGTGAATGGATTTAGCTTTAAACAAGAAGAATTAAAACTTGATAATAAGCTTTATCTTCGTTCGCAGACAGAAACAAAAAATTTCCTTACTAGCTGACAAGAACTAGCTAAAACATTGTAAATCATTTAGAAAATTTAAATATGATTAAAAACATTTTCACTATTATTTTTATTATCACCTTTTCAACACAAGCTTTTTCTCAAAAATGTGAGAACTCTATTGACCCATTTACAAACGAACAAGTTATTTCATTTGATTTTAATCAAAAGTCGGTTTATTTTGAGATTAAAGAAAAAAAAATAGTCTTTGAGGTGATTTTCAGTTATTGGGGTGAAAGAGATTATGAATTTATGGAAAGAACAGAACTACTGTTTAAACTTGAAAATGGAACAAAACTGGAATTAAAAACAATTAGAAAATCTTCTCCAAAAATTGAAAATGTAACATCTTCAAGTGCGTCTGTTTTATTCCCCAGATTTGGAGCAGGTGGCACTTCTTCAACTACGGAAAATTTCACTAGTTATAGTTTCACTTTTACTCTAACTCCTGAGGAGATAATCAAATTGGCGGAATCACAAATTGAGATAATTAGAATTCCTGAAACCGATAATGAAGGATATGTTGACTTAGAAGCTAAAGGAAAAACAAAGAGGAAAGTAAAGGCAATCAATAAGGGAGCTATTTGTTTAAGCGAAAACTTATAATCCAATAAAACTTTTTTCAACAAAACATAAATTTAATACGGACTGTAGGGCAAAATTTAAAGTTCTGTGTATACTTGCCTGCCGGCAGGCAATAAGCTTTAGCTTAAATCTTCACATACATTTTAAAGAACCATAAGAATTAAGATTAATATCCCTCTTATAATTATAATATAAAGAATTGTTGATTTTTGTTATGATTATTATAGAAGTCTAAGAATTAACCTGATTTAATTATCTCAATAATAGCTTTTCATATTTCTGCTTACCCTCTCAATATTCACAGAATTAACCTTATTACATATCTAATGAATTAAAAGTTTGGTTTATAGTCACACATAATTTCTGAGGCTTTAGTTATATTTAAGGTAACTAACTCAAACAACCTCTTTATGTTCCGCAAATTACTACTTGCAACCGCAATGACCTTCGCTGTCTTGCTTTCCGTCAACGCCCAATCCTTAGAAGGCGATGGTCCACATTCGCAATTGATTATTCGAGGCGTTATGCTTATTAACGGCAACGGTGCACCACCACAAGGCCCTATAGACATAGTGGTAGAAAACAATATTATTAAAGACGTAAAAGTTGTTGGCTACCCTGGTGTAGCAATCGATGATTCTAAAAGACCCCAATTAAAAACGGGCGGTAAGGAACTTGATTGTACCGGCATGTATTTAATGCCCGGTTTTATTGATATGCACACACATATTGGCGGTGATGCCCAAGGTGCAGATCCAGATTATGTTTTTAAACTTTGGATGGCTCATGGTGTTACTACCGCGCGTGAAGTTGCCGGTAGAAGTATTGATGTCACCCTAGACTTAAAACGCAAAAGTGAAAAAAATGAAATTATAGCTCCGCGTATTATATCCTACACAGCCTTTGGGCAAACTAGTAAATCTTTTAATCCGTTAAATGATATTCCGATATCTACCCCTGAGCAAGCGAGGGAATGGGTACGTGCCAATGCAAAAAAAGGTGCTGATGGCATCAAGTTTTTTGGAGCAGAACCGGCAATTATGGCAGCGGCACTAGACGAGAACAAAAAATTAGGACTAGGATCTGCTTGCCACCATGCGCAAATGAGCGTTGCCCGTTGGAATGTTTTACATTCCGCCAGAGCAGGGTTAACCTCTATGGAGCATTGGTACGGACTTCCAGAAGCTTTGTTCGACGATAGAACGGTACAAGATTTTCCGTTAGACTATAATTACCAAAACGAACAAGATCGCTTTGAAAATGCAGGTAAATTATGGCAACAAGCCGCACCACCCTATTCTGAGCATTGGAACAATGTAATGAACGAACTATTGGAACTTGATTTCACCTTGGACCCAACTTTCAACATCTATGAGGCAAGTAGAGATTTACAGCGCGCAAGAAGAGCTGAATGGCATGAAGATTATACATTACCATCTTTATGGGAGTTTTATCAGCCTAGCAAAGTATCTCATGGATCGTACTGGCATGATTGGGGAACAGAACAAGAAGTTGCCTGGAGAAAAAATTATAAACTTTGGATGACCTTTATCAATGAATATAAAAACAGAGGTGGTAGAGTAACCACGGGATCAGATTCCGGATTCATTTTTCAGTTATATGGTTTCGCTTATATAAGAGAACTGGAATTAATGCGAGAAGCTGGATTTCACCCTTTAGAAATTATACAATCTGCAACGTTAAAAGGTGCAGAGGCATTAGGTATGGATGATAAATTAGGTTCGGTAACCATAGGCAAATTGGCAGACTTTGTCATTGTTGAGGAAAATCCGCTACAAAATTTCAAAGTATTATATGGTACGGGAGCTATAAAACTTACCGAGGACAATGAGGTGGTTCGGGTTGGTGGTGTAAAATACACCGTAAAGGACGGAATCATTTATGATTCCAAAGCACTACTGGCAGAAGTAAAGCGCCAAGTAGATGAAGCTAAAGCTAAAAGCAACTATACTATTAAGCAGCCTGGCTATTAAAAATTAAAATTTACGTTTGTTAACAGGTACTTTAATTGGACGTACTTTTTTTTCGTTTTTTGAAGTAAAAGCAATAGTTGCAATAACAATAAGTGCTGGTATTAAAATTGAAAGTATCATCATAATTTAAAATTTACAAGGTGCTTCATTGCACCTTTTAATATATGGCAAAGATTATGCCAACTTACCGTAATCCTTAGCTGTAATAAATGCTAATTCTTTATTAACCCTTGCATTTTTATATCTGTATAAACGCACTACTGACGTTTCATCAGTGATTTCAATCTTTTTTTCGTTGCTAGTATCGTTAGAGCTATCAGCCAAAACAACACCCACTTCATTAGTGTTAATTTTATCATCTGTTCGGGGAGTTTGTGCCAAAGCTAATGCTCCGGCGAAAATAACTGTCAGTAAGGTAAATAATGCTTTCATATTGTAATCATTGAACAATATAAAAGTAGTTTCAGGTCAAGGATAATGCCTCTTACCCTCGCCAAACTGCTATAATTTTCGGCTAGCGTATAAATCTATGATGAATAGACAAAAAGTGTCGACGAATGGTTTTTGGTCTAAAAACAACACACCGATTTGAAGTGTATTTAATCGATATTTTAAAGTAAGTGAAATTAACAACACCTCTATAATTATGCTCTAAAAGCTATTATAGAAGTGGAAAACAGAATTCATAATAAGGAAGTAAATATTCCTATTTTTTGTTTCTACCACGTTTACCATAGTTCTTATCTCCGCGGGTCTTTGGTTTGGAGTATTTCTTTTTAATAATGCGCTTATAAGAACCACCTTGATTTTCTTTCTTATTCTTATCGGATTTTTCATGAAAACTTGCTCCACGTTCCTCTTCATTTATATTAAGAGGGTTTTCACGCTCTCTATGCTTTGGTTGCTCATCAAAAGTAAGTTGAGTGGCAATTTCAACGCCGTCAGGCAAAGGTTGTAGATTTACCTTATGCGACATCAACTCTTCAATAGCGTCTTTTGCTTTTTCTTCTTTTGGCGTAAACATTAAAATTGAAGTACCTTCTTTCTCTGCCCTACCCGTTCTACCAATTCGGTGCATGTAATTTTCTGGGTATGTTGGCGTATCAAAATTAATTACGTGAGATATCTCTTGTAAATCCAATCCACGTGCCATAACATCAGTAGTTACCAAAATACGGTTCTTACCCTCGTCGAACTGATTTATGGAACGTAGTCTATAATTCTGCGTTTTGTTGGAGTGTATAATACAGATTTCTTCGCTAAAAAATTCTGCCAATTCTTTAAACAATAAATCGGCACTTCGCTTACTTGAAACAAATACCAAAACCTTATGGTAGGTTTCTTCATCTTGTAACAAGTTGACCAACAAATTTACTTTTGTATAAAAGTTAGGTGTAGCGTAGCCATATTGGGTAATATTCTCTAATGGAGTTCCACTAACGGCAATGGCAATTTTTTGAACGCCTGTAAAGAAATCGGTAATGAACAATTCAATATCATCGGTCATCGTGGCAGAAAACATAATATTCTGTCTCTTCTGTGGTAATAGTTCGAAAATATTTACAAGCTGAAACCTAAAGCCCAAATCAAGCATGACATCGACCTCATCAATTACAAGCTTCTTCACTTGTTTTAATTGAACTGCTTTGGTAAGAATTAAATCATACAATCTTGCAGGTGTTGCTACGAGAACATCCGTACCCAAGGCCAAAGCCTCTTTTTGACGCAACATACTCTTACCGCCAAATACACCAAGAATGCGAATACCTGCATATTTAGCTAACTTCTCCGCCTCTTCCACTACTTGTACTACCAACTCACGTGTAGGTACTAGAATAATAACCTTAGGGTGAATATCTTTAGAAAACTTCAGTGTATTTAAAATAGGAAGCAAATAAGCAAAAGTTTTACCCGTACCTGTCTGTGCAATACCAACAACATCACTACCACTCATTACAATAGGAAAAGCTTTTTCTTGAATGGGAGTAGTATTTTCAAAACCTAAATCATCAAGAGCTTTTTCTAAGTTTCTAGATATTTTTAAATCGGTAAACAACGGCATAACAATCACTTTTGTATTTCAAATGCAAAGCTATGTTGATTAGTTGACAAATTACGTATAGTGAGAGATTTATCGGTAATTAAGTCAAAAGTAACTATGAAAGCTGAAAATATTAAAGGAGTTTAAAGTTAGACTTTTAAAATACGTCTACTTTTTCCTGTGGATAAATAAAGAACCGAACCTAAAATGGGTAGAAATAGTACAATTAGCAACCATGTGATTTTACCGTCATTCTTAAATTCATGACGCGCAATATCAACTAAACAATACACCCAAACAAACAGCGCTGCAGTTAAAAAAGTTTGCCAAAAACCTAATGTAAATGAAAAATCTGCTGGTATATTCATGATTGCCTGATTTATAAAAATTACGTATTTCTTAAAGTTATAAAAATTAAAAACATATAAAATAGTATATTTTAAATAGTATTTTCTGGTGATAAATGTAAACACCTTTCAATTCTATTACCGATTATAACCAAAACAGTATCCTAATACTTAATCACAGTAAAAAAAACTAAAAATTCAAAAAGAATATAAAATAATTAACTACTAATAAGAAGTTACATTATTTACGAACATCCTCTTACCACCAACATAAGTCTCCAAAACTTTTACATCTTTAATAGTTTTAGGATCAATCTGAAAAAGATCATCATTCAAAATAACGAAGTCTGCCAACTTCCCTACTTCTAAAGTTCCCTTCATCTTTTCATCAAAAGAGCTATAAGCAGCATCTTTTGTATACGCAATTAATGCTTGCTCAACATTTATCTTTTGTTCAGGCACCCATCCATTAGGGTTTTCACCATCTAAAGTTCTTCTGGTAACAGCTGCATATATACCATACAAAGGGGAAGCTGGCGCCACTGGCCAATCACTACTGAACACCAAGGTGGTATTAGCGTCTAAAATAGATTTAAAAGCGTACGTGGTCTTTATACGGTTATGACCAATAAGTTCTTCTGCCCACCTACCATCATCAATAGCATGGTACGGTTGCATACTTGTAATAACGTCAAGTTTAGAAAATCTTTCAATGTCTTCAACAGCCAAGTGTTGGGCATGTTCAATTCTTAGTCGTCTGTCCCTTTTGCCATTTTTGACTAGGACACTATCAAAAAGATTTAATATGGTGCTGTTCGCCAAATCACCTATGGCGTGAACGGTAATCTGCAGTTGCTTTTTATCGGCGTTTAATATCCAATTTTTTAAACTATCCTTATCAACAATGAACAAACCCTTATCGGTAGGCTTATCTAAATACGGTTCTTTAAAGGCTGCAGTGTGCGAACCTAAAGATCCATCTACAAAACCTTTCATAAGTCCATTCTTTAACCATTTGGAGTCATTCTCATCTTTAGCTACTGTTTTCCAATACTTCAAGGGATCGGCAGTATATACTCTTACCTTGAGTTGGTTCTTGGAATTCATGTTTTCCAAAATCTCATTACCACCCAAACTATCTACATCATGTATCGTAGTTACCCCTTGAGAAACCAAATAATCTTGAGCAGCACCAATTGCCTTTTCCTTTTCTGCTTTTGTTAATTCTGAAATTTTATTAAGCACCAAGTACATGGCTTCACTTTTAAGAATACCGGTTGGCGTTCCATCAAGATTTTTAACAATTTCCCCATTTTCTACATCAGGACTATTTTCATCTATACCTGCAATTTTGAGAGCTGCAGAATTGGCTAAGATCATATGCCCGTCCATTCTATAAATAGCCAAAGGGTTATCACCCGTATATTCATCTATCCAATCTTTATTGGGTAATTCACCTCCCCACAAGGTATGATCCCAATTCCCCTCAACTATCCATTGACCCGGTTCAATTTCTTTAGTAAAGGCGGAAATTCTATCAATAAATTCTTGCTTTGTACTGGCGTCTCTTAATTGCACACTTAAAAGGCTATTACCGCCCATTAACAGGTGCACATGAGTATCAATAAACCCTGGTGTAATAAACTTTCCAGCTACATCTTTAACCTCAGTAGCTGAGCCTTTAAACTTTTCAATATCATCTAAAGAGCCAATAGCCAAAATAGTATCTGCCCTAATGACCATAGCCTCGGCTTTTGGAGCATCAGTATCTCCCGTCCAAATATTAGCATTGGTAATTATTAAATCTGCTTTTACATTATTGTTACTACAAGAGCAAACAAGTATAACATTAACCAACAAAAGGAATAGTTGCTTTTTCATGCTATTAAAGGTAGAAAAGTAAAAATGTATTTGTTCGCATTTCTGCTAACAATTATATATTATTAATTCCCTTCTTTTCGTAACACCTGCAGTGGCGGACTATTTAATACTCCTCTACTATTCATTAAACCGATTGCCAAGACTAGAAATGTAATACCCGGTAATACAACCAAAAATGGCACCCATGAAGGCACAAATGGCGTATCGAAAATAAAATATGCCAGTAAAAAGCTACTCACTAACGAAAGTAGTACTCCTACTCCGCTTCCTAAAACACCTAAGAATAGGTACTCTAGTGCATTAATTTTCAATATTTGTTTACTTTGGGCACCAAGTGTTCTTAGTAAAACACTTTCACGAATACGCTGGTATTTACTGTTTCGGACAGATCCAATCAAAACAATGATACCGGTAAGAATACTAAAGAAGGCCATAAAAGATATGACCCATGAAATTTTATCTAAAATATCCTCTACCAAGGTTACTACCTGTCTTAAATCTATGATAGAAACATTAGGGAATTTCTTTACCAACTCTCGCTGTAAACCTGCGGATGATTTTTTATCTGGGGCATTGGTAGTTACCACATGAAACTGTGGTGCATTCTCTAAAACTCCCTTTGGGAATACAATAGAGAAATTGAGCTGCATACGTGCCCAATCTACTTGGCGAATATTACCCACAACAGTAGTCATAAGTTTCCCTTGCACATTAAATACCAGTGTATCACCAATAGTGACTAAAGCATCATTTGCCACATTATCTGCCAATGAAATAGGAATTACCTTTGCATCAGGATCCACAGAAGGTATCCACTCCCCTTCCAATAATTTCTCAGAACCAATCATAGAATCCCTATAAGTAGTTCTAAACTCATGGTTTAAAATCCATTTGTTCATTCGGGTGGTGGTATCTAATCGTATATCATTTACATTCCTATCTTTAATACGTTCCATTCGCATGGTAACAATAGGAATATTATCTATTACAGGAAGCCCCTTGGGTGTTATGGTGTTCGCTACGGCATCACGCTGATCAGTTTGTACATCGAACAAAATTAAATTCGGACTTTCTGCACTTGCCTCAAAAGAGGTTTTGGCAAGTAGAAAATCTTTCGTAAAGTATAAAGTACTAATTAAAAATGTTCCAATACCAATGGCTAAAATCAACACTACGGTCTGATTATTTGGTCGGTATAAATTCAACAAACTTTGTCTTGCGGCAAAACTCCAAGATTTAGGAAAGTAGCGTTTTATCAATCGCATAAATAGAACCGACACTCCCGCCAAAATTGAAAATGTCACCAATATACCCGCAACAAAACTCAATGCAAACACCCATCTACCCAATAACCAAAAGGCGAATAAAAATATAAAAAGGACTACAGCAACGATTACCCAAATTTGGTAAGGTCTAGCTTTCTTACCAGTATCTTCTTGCACACGTAACACTTGTAATGGAGATACAAACCAAGTATGTATTAATGGTGATAAAGCAAATAATACGGACATACAAACACCAAGTAACAACCCAACGAATATGGCTTGAAATGAGGTAGATATCTCAACTTGAAAAGGTAAAAACTCTTGTAATATAAGTGGAAAGGTCTGTTGCAACAACAATCCTATAATAGTACCTATGAGTCCGCCCAACAATCCCATACCTGCAATTTGAATCAGGTATATTAAAAAGGTTTGTTTTCTTGTAGCACCCAAACATTTTAGCACTGCTACCGCTTTTAATTTCTCTTTAATATAAATATGTACAGAGCTGGCTATCCCAACGCAGCCTAAGAGAAGTGCTATAAATGCTACTAGGTTTAGAAAACGACCTACATTATCATACCTACGACCCAAGCGCTCGCTAGTATCTGTATGGGTATCCATATCTGCATTTTCAGCATCTAATAACGGATCAACATCTTTACTTAAAGCCTCTAAATCCGCTTTATCATTATTAAAGTAATAATTATACTTTAAACGACTACCACGTTGTAAGAGTCCGCTTTGTTCCATAAAACGAAAAGGGACTATGATGGGTGGCGCAGCAGTGGCACCAATGCCTGTACTTCCTGGAGCGGTAATTAATGAGCCAACAATAGGGAAAGTAACATTACCAAGTTTTACACTATCGCCAGGTTTTAAATTGTATTGCAACATTGCAGTAGCATCAACAAGCGCCCCACCTTTTTCCAAATATTCTTGTGCAGCCGTGAGCGGTTCTGTTTCTAAAGCTCCATAAAAAGGAAAAGCGCCCTCAATGGCACGCACCTGAACCAATTTTGTTGTCAGACTTTTAGGGAAAGCCGCCATGGAAGCAAAATTGACTTCTCGTGCATTATATCCACCTAAAGAATCCATCAATTCCATTACTTTTGCATTTGCCGGCTGATTGCTATCGATAAGAAAATCTGCACCCATAAGTGCTTTAGACTGTAGACCAATATTATCTTTTAGGTTATCACTAAAAGATTGAATTGACACCACAGCGGCAATACCAAGAATTATGGAAGCCATGAATAATAGCAAACGTTTACCGCTAGCTTTTCCATCGCGCCAAGCCATTTTTAATAACCAATTGAATGGTGCCTTTGATGTTCTATATGTTGTACTCAAGATTTTGCCGTGGTTTCGTTGATTACTATTTTACCACCTTTAAGTCGCAATACATGTTTATTTAGATTAGCCAACTCTAAATCATGGGTAACAATAACCAAGGTAGTGCCCATTTCTTTATTCAAATCAAATAAAAGCTTAATGACCTTTTCCCCGGTTTCTTCATCTAAGTTACCTGTAGGTTCATCAGCAAAAAGTATAGAAGGTTTGTTTGAAAATGCCCTTGCCAAAGCAACTCGTTGCTGTTCACCGCCAGATAATTGAGATGGATAATGATCATGACGATCACCCAAACCAACCTTGTTTAAAAGTTCCATTGCATCTTTAGAAGCATTGGCAGCCCCTTGTAATTCTAAAGGAACACTAACATTTTCTAAAGCCGTTAAAGTGGGTAGCAATTGAAAGTCTTGAAAAATGAATCCTACCTTTTCATTTCTTAAGAGTGCACGTTGATCCTCATTTAGAGCACTTAAATCTTCCCCACATAATTCTATGGTTCCTTCGTTTATTTCATCTAATCCGGCGCATAGTCCTAGAAGAGTGGTTTTTCCACTACCAGACGGACCAACTATTGCAAAAGTGTCACCTTCTTCTATTGAAAAAGAAATATCATCAATAACTGTCAAATTCTTAGATCCGCTGGTATACGTTTTCTTTAGATTACGTACGTTTAATATCTTTGTCATAAATCATTTTGGTACAAGACAACAAAATAAACAAATGATTTGGAATCTAATAAGTTAAGACTATGTTGAAAGTATTAAAGTTTCGTTATTTTTTATTGGTGTTGTTGTTCGTTGGTTGTGGAGAAACACCAGAAAAAAAGCAAACTAACACCCAAACCGAAGAAGTTAGTAGCCCGGAAAAAGAAGCAATTTCTGCCGATGACAAAGTGATTTTGTTCTACGGAAACAGTCTTACCGCTGCGTATGGCTTAGATACCAAGGAAGGGTTCCCAAATAGAATACAATTAAAACTAGATTCTTTGGGTCTAGATTATAAAGTAATTAACTCCGGATTAAGCGGAGAAACCACCTCTGGAGGATTAAACCGTTTGGATTGGGTACTAAATCAGCCAGTAGATATTTTTGTATTGGAGTTAGGCGCTAATGACGGATTGCGAGGTATACCGATTACAGAATCGATGAATAATTTACAATCGATGATCGATATGGTCAAAGAAAAAAATCCTGAAACGCAAATTATATTGGCAGGTATGCAAATACCACCAAATATGGGTGCAGATTATGCTTCGCAATTTAAGATGATGTACCCTGCATTAGCTAAATCTAATGATATAGCGTTGATTCCCTTTTTATTGGAAGGTGTAGCCGGTATTTCTGAATTGAACTTAGAAGATGGAATTCACCCAACTGCAGAAGGACAGAAAATAGTTACTGAAAATGTATGGGAGGTTTTAAAAACTATCGTTTTACCTCAAGGGGGAATGGAGGTAACCGAAAAACTTGTAGAAGAATTAACCAGGCGAAAGAAACAGTTCTTACCCTTACCTTAAAAAGTAAGGCACGTTTAATCCTTGCATTTTTGACTTTGTAAAACCTTGCAGCTGTTTGGAAACCATGAGTGTTTATGTTAGACTTAATTGTTACATCTGCCATGGGCATAACAATGGTCTGTACTTTCGTGTCTGGTGACTTCGATTGTGCTTGGGACTTGGTTCCCAAACAGATAACAAGGAATAAAAAAATAATTGTACGCATAATAAAGTAGGTAAATTTGGTTTATAGATAACCAGCTACTCGTAAGTAAACGTATTTCGAATTCGACAAGAGGTACAGTTTTTACGATGAAAAGTTTGCTTTTCGATGTATTACCAATTTTTGTAGTCCGTTTTCCTACAAAATTTTCTTCCATTAGACACCGAATTTGTGCAGTTCACCGACTTAATAAGCTTTTTCCTACAAAAAAAATTTGTATCCTATAATAGGACTACAAGAGGTGAGTTCAAAAATGACAATTGACTTTAGTTGTTAGTTGTTAGTTGTTAGTTGTTAGTTGTTAGTTGTTAGTTGTTAGTTGTTAGTTGTTAGTTGTTAGTTGTTAGTTGTTAGTTGTTAGTTGTTAGTTGTTAGTTGTTAGTTGTTAGAAACAATAAAAATTTAGCTTCGCTAAATTTTTATTGTACTTATCATTTAAACCCAATGACCTATTTTGCCACCTATAACTTTCAACCTTTTACTTTGTACTTAATACTTAATACTAAAATTTTAAGCCATTTTAGGTTTGTTCGCTTTCGTTAAGAAATTCAAATCTCTTTTAATTCTTGAGTTTTTGAATTTGTACAATCTAGCTACTTCAGTATTTGTATTTGCTTTTACTTCAAATGCTGTATCAGTAACAATGCTCATTTCAATAGTTTCAACCTTTACTTCTTCAGTAGAGTTCTGTGCTTGAGCGGTGAAGCTTAAAAAGATGATGAAGATTGTTGCGATTATTGTTTTCATGACTTGCGTTTGTTACAATAATAGAACGCGGCAGGCCTTGTTTTACTAGGTGATGAATCGCTGAAAAACCCCTAATTCTCGTTAGTTGACACAAGTTCGGTTTAAGTGTAAAATCGCATCGATAAATGACACAAGCCCCAAAATCACCTTATCGATATTAGGTGTCGTTAACCGAGAATTTGACTTTTAAAAAATAGAAAAGAGAGTAAAGAATAGAGAATATAGAGGTTGGTTGCTGGTTGTTGGTTGTTGGTTGTTGGTTGTTGGTTGTTGGTTGCTGGTTGTTGGTTGTTGGTTGTTGGTTGTTGGTTGTTGGTTGTTGGTTGTTGGTTGTTGGTTGTTGGTTGTTGGTTGTTGGTTGTTGGTTGTTGGTTGTTGGTTGTTGGTTGTTGGTTGTTGGTTGTTGGTTGTTGGTTGTTGGTTGTTGGTTGTTGGTTGTTGGTTGTTGGTTGTTGGTTGTTGGTTGTTGGTTGAAGATAAATTTAGCTTCGCTAAATTTTCTTCAATAACAATACCGAAAAAAGTCTATTCTCTATTTTCTATTTTCTATTCTCTATATTTCAGACTTCAGACTTCGTACTTCGTACTTTGTACTTTGTACTCTGTACTCTGTACTCTGTACTCTGTACTTAAAACTAATTACTCCCTACTTAAATCTAACTTCAATAACACATTAGGATCAGGGCAATTCTCTTTATAAAAAGATAATCTTGCTTCTGCACATACACCCGGGTAGTCACCTTCGATACTTTCTAAATCTTTTATAATTTGAAAATGCAAATGTGGGGCATAGTTCACATTAATATCTGGAGTACCTAAAGTTGCAAGTACTTCTCCAGCTTTAAAGTCTTTTCCTATATATAGTCCTAATAAGGAATCCACGGCTAAGTGACCGTATAAAGAATAGAAAGTAATATCATTTAAAACATGTTCTAGAATAATAGTTGGTCCATAATCACCAACAGTAGCATTATTTTTAAAACTATGAACTTTTCCATCTATAGGCACCAATACCTTTGTACCCGTAGCACACCAGAAGTCCATACCCAAATGAATATTTCTTATAGGTTTACTACTAGAAGTAAAACCTTCTTTATCACTATATAGGTTTCTATGTTCTAAATATCCGCCGTAGGCAATAACACCTTTTTTGTTTGTAAGCACATTGTCTATATAATTTTGACAAATAGTATAATCGGTAATATCTAAATCCGACAAATCTTTGTTCTGTTTAGAAAGATCAAGAGTCACGTAGGCGTCTGCAGGAATAGCAGCATCTAAAATACAGATAGTTTCTGTCGAGTAAGATTCAAGAGCGTGAAGTAATGTGTTCATATATCAAAAATATAATTTCCTTTAATGGCGTTAACATTTTTTAACCGTTTTCCTCGTAAGGTCTTTGTAAATTACCTACAAATTGCTAAAAGAAAATTGTTATGAAATTATTACAAATCACTTTATTGGCCTGCGCGACCTTTATTGCCACCAGTTGCCAGTCTAAAGTCAAGAAAAATACCATTTCTGAAAACTCGGAAGTTATGGAAACCGAACATGAAGAAATAGAAGAAGAGGTAAAATTGAGTCCGCAACAATTAAGCAAATATGAAACGGCCTATTTTGCCAGTGGCTGTTTTTGGTGCGTTGAGGCTATTTTTGAAAGTGTGAAAGGAGTAAAAGAAGTAATCTCTGGCTATGCCGGTGGTGAACAAAAGAACCCCACATATGAAGAAGTTGGTTATGGAAAAACAGATCATGCAGAAGCTGTAGAAGTTTACTATGATCCCAATGAAATATCTTTTACTCAATTGGTGCAAGTATTTTTTGGTTCTCATGATCCTACACAATTAAATAGACAAGGTCCAGATCGTGGTAGGCAATACCGCTCTATTGCTTTTTATAAGAACGATGAGCAAAAACAGATTATTGAAAGTTATATGAAGGCACTTACAGATAATAAAGTGTACGATAACGATCCAATTACCACAGAAGTTGTACCTTATACTGTATTTTATAAAGCCGAGTCATATCATCAGGATTATGAAAAGAACAATCCTAACAACTCATATATAAGAAATGTATCTATACCGAGATTAAATCGATTTAAAGCAAACTTTGGAGATTATCTGAAGAAGAGTGCCCATTAAAAGATCTCCCAAGAAATTTCTATAGACAAGCGCCCCAAAAGGGGCGCTTTTTTTATGCACCGGTCAATTTTATAAATCACACATTCTATTGGTCAATACAGTAATTACATGCTTGTTTTAATTTTATCATATCTTGTTCCCTGAAACGAAGTACTATTAATCTTACAATATTTAAGAAAATAGTGTGTTTACATCATAGATACCAACTATTTATTATGAAATGGACTATTTATCTTTTACTTCTTTTAAGCCTAGCGTCTTGTAAAGAGGGGAATAGTAAGAAAAATTCTCAAGTAACGCCGGTCTCTTATATTAATGATTCTCCTACCCTAGATGGTAGAGCTATAGAAAACTATTGGAATTTATTGGATTGGAAACCCATAGATCAAAATTGGATTGGCGGTCCTTTTGACCATGACGATTACAACGGTAGATACAAGATTGCATGGAACGAAAACGGACTCTATATTTTATTGGAAATCGTTGATGATACCATTTTAGACAAAACGAAAGATCCATTAACACTTTGGTGGAACGATGACTGTGTTATTGTTTACGTAGATGAAGATAACTCTGGAGGTCAGCATAGATTTAATCATAATGCATTTACTTACTATGTAGCTTTAGATGGGAATGTTGTAGATTTAGGAGTTGATGAAAAACCTACTTTGTACAATAATCATATTACTTCTAAACACCTAACGGAGGGTAATACTTCCTATTGGGAAATGTTTGTAAAGGTCTACCCTGGTATCTATAATGATGAGCCTAACATAAAGCCGGTTGTGCTTAAAGAAAATAAGAAAATTGGTTTTGCCCTAGCTTATGCAGATAACGATAGTAGCGAAGAACGTGAGAATCTTATAGGATCCGTATTTGTAGCAGGAGAAAATAAAAATATGGGGTGGATAGATGCAAATGTTTTTGGGACTCTACAATTGGTAAAATAACTACTGCAGTACTACTTCGCTATAATCTGATGTTATTATAATAGATTTATTACTATTACTTTTTAATTGATGCCCCTTATAGATTGTAGTGTTTCCATTTTTAGTTTCTATCATCTGTAAACCTTCTGGCATCTTTAATGTTGAAGCATTACCTTTTACATAAATATTGGTAGCTACTTTTGGTACGGTAACATTCAACTCGCCATTTTTCACACTAACATCCAACTCTTTAAAATCGTTACCCAATTCAAGAACGTGTACAGCACCAAAATCATTTTTTATAAATGCTTTGTTGAACAATTTTTCTATAGTAACATCAGATGATGTTGCCTGCAATTGTAATTGAACTACTTCTGACAATGAAATTTCTTCCGAGTACGAAGTACTTAACTGCCCATAGTTCCATTTTTGAACACTAACTGGTGTATATGCTGCAGAAACAGTCGTTTCTTCTCCATCAATTGTAACTGCCCAAAGGCTTGAATGCGAAAGGTTCGCATTCAAGTTTTTGGTATTTTCAGCTAATTTAACCTCACCATGGCGTACGTCCATCTTAATTCTAGTGGATTTAGGTAAGCTAATTTTAATGGTTTTCTTAATCTTAAAATTCTTTTGTTCGCCTTCGTTAGCGTAATAAAATATATTCGGTACATCCGCTCCGTTTACTCTAGAAGTACTAATAAAAGACCGAAGCTCATCTTTTTTTTTCTCTGCATGAGCACGTTTCTCTTCCAACTCTTCTAATCGATGTTGTAAATCTTCATGACGTTTTTCAAGTAATTCGGATTTCTTCTCTACTAATTCAGCTCGCTGTTCATTAAGCCTCTCAATTGTTTTTTCTCCCTTATTTGCATATTCCTCCATACGCTCCGCCCATTCCTCTAATCGCTTTTGATGTTTTTTATCAAAACTCTTTTCAAATTTCTTTTGCCATTTTTTCATGTAGTCATCACCATCTTTTTGATATGCTTCATAATCAAATGTAAAGGCATCCGTTAATGGCAGCGGTGGCATTTCTGGAAAGGGAGCTATCTCTGGAACAGTTACCACAAATGATGCAATCTCCGGAACCTCTATGCGCATACCGCCATGATCAAAAACGTGATCTGAATCAAAACTGGCAAAAAAGTCGTTATTCTTTGACTTGGAAGAAATCTTAATTTCCTTACTATTGCCTAATATTTCAATAGGGCTATTTTTAAAGTAATTTTCAGCTTCCTCTTTAGTTGCACCTTCTAGGGTGATAGTGGCCAAAATGGCCACCTCATCCTTATCCCAAGTTTCAAATTCAATATCGGCATAGCTGGTATTGATATTTACCACAGCATCTTCTGCCACAATAAATCGTTCTTGAAATGTTTTGCTTTCTTCTTGCGCCAAAAACGACGTAGAAGTTAATAGACCTAATGCAATGATGAGTTGCTTAGATACTGTTGTCCATGATCTGTTCATTTTTTGATAATTTTAATTCGTTTAACTTTCTTTTTAATTTCTGTAATAATTGTAATCGCAATTGTAAATTCTCTATCAGTGCCGTAATGGTTTGATCATTAGGACCTAATTCTTTTAACTCTGTATTCAACATCTTGTATTCTATATTCAAATTATTAAGCTGCTCCATAAAACTGTCTACCAACTCTTTGGTGTCTGGTGATACTTCTAGCTTTGCCAATTCCATATTAATATGGGCAACGTAATAATTCTCTACCTTTTTTAAATCTGGTGAAAGATCACCGAAAGTAAATTCAGATTTCTGTTCCTCAATAGTGTCGGCATCAACCACAGTTTGTGTATTACCATCATTATTATTAAAGTATAGGAACCCCATTCCTAAACACATAATTACTGCTACAGAAGCTGCGATCTTCAACCAACCTCCCACGGGATTATGCTCTACTGGCATGGCTTCTTCCAGTTTTTTTAAAAAGCGTTCTTCATGACCATTTTTAATGGTATGCTTTTGCTTTTCCCTATCTTTTTTGAACATTTCCCTAAGATCCTGTTCCATAATTTTTTCCTTTTAATAGTTCTTTTAAATGTACTTTTCCTCTAGACAATCTGGTTCTACAGGCAGATGCAGAAATATCTAAAACCTCAGCAATTTCTTGGTGATCATACCCTTCTACTAAAAACATGAGTACCACGTATTTATATTTATCCTGTAATTCATTAATGGCAGATCTTACTTGTTCTATTGTAATTGTTGCCGGTACATTCCAATTATCATTTTCTGCAACAACCTGCATATAACTATCATCTAACGAAACCTCTTTATCTTTTTTAGATTTCAGAAAATCGATACTCTTATTCACCACTATTCTTTTTAACCAAGCACCAAAAGTGACATCGCCTTTAAATTGATGAAGTTTTTCAAATGCCTTTATGAAAGATTCTTGTAAAATGTCTTCGGCATCATCTGCATTTTTCACAAATCGCATTGCAACAATGTACATTCCGTCGCAATACTTCCTATACAACTGCAACTGGGCAGCCCGGTCGTTTGCTTTACATTTCTCTACGACATTGCTTTGAAACATCGGTTAAATTGATTGGTTTTAGTTTGTTGTTATAATAAGGACGACATAAAAATTAGAATGTTGCAAAAATTTTTATTTTTACACTACACTATTAAATTTTGCCTTTGAAACAAGTTACAATTTCCAATGCCTATTTAACCCTTATGGTGCTTGATTATGGCGCTACCATTCAAAAATTACTTGTAAAAGGTGAAGATGGTGAATATACCAATGTCGTTGTTGGGTACAACCACCCAAGTAGATATAGATTAGATGACAATGCTTTAGGTGCAAGTATAGGACGTTACGCAGGGAGAATATCTGAAGGCGGATTTGTTTTAGATCGAGAAAGATATCATTTGTACCAAGAAGACGGGGTGCATTTACATGGTGGCAAAGAAGGATTTCATCAAAAATATTGGACTATTGATGAGGTAGATAATAGTGACAAACCTTTTATAAAACTAAGCTATACCAGTAAGCATTTAGAAGAAGGGTACCCAGGTAATTTAACCGTGAGCGTTACTTATAAATTAATGAACAACGCTTTGCAGGTAATTTATGAGGGAATGACAGATAGAAGTACGGTCATTAACCTTACTAACCATGCCTATTTTAAATTAGATGACAATCCGTATATAGATGAGTATGATTTGCAATTAAATTGTCCGTACCGATTAGAAACTAAAGAAAACTTGTTACCAACAGGAGATATCATGCCGGTTCGTAAAACAGAATTCGATTTTCTTTTGCCTAAAAAAATAGGATTACAAAGGTTCGATACCATTTACATTAAGGATATTGGCAATGAAAAAGTTGCGGAGTTATACTCAAAAACATCTGGGATTAACATGAAAGTATATACTAATCAACCAGCATTAGTAGTGTACACTCCGCCAGATTTTCCCAGTATTTGTTTTGAAGCACAGAATTACCCAGATGCTCCCAATCAACCAGATTTTCCCAAAAGTGTTTTAAGACCTGGGGATATCTATAATAACATATCTATCTTTAAATTCGATATTGATTCTAAAAGCTAATTATAGTATGAAATACTGCTAAAATTATTGTTCCTATCCACAAATAGTATCTTTATATCACTTAAATTGATTTAAGTAATTGACATGAATTTAGCCAATCTTACCACATCAGAATTTCTTGAAGGCATCTTTGCAAATAATGTTGCCATAGTAAGTAAAGCTATTACCATTGTAGAAAGTACAAAACCAGAGCATCGTATTATTGCTAATGAGATCATATCAGGTTGTATTTCAAAGAAACAGGAATCAATTAGAATTGGCATTACAGGAGTCCCAGGGGCTGGTAAAAGCACATTTATAGAACAATTTGGCGGTATGCTTACCAAACTTGGTAAAAAGGTTGCCGTTCTTACCGTAGACCCTTCTAGCAGTAGAACTAAAGGAAGCATACTAGGCGATAAGACCCGTATGGAAGAATTGGTTAAAAACCCAAATGCATACATAAGACCATCAGCTTCTGGTTCTTCATTAGGTGGCGTAACCCGTAAAACAAGAGAGAGTATCGTCATATTAGAAGCGGCGGGTTTCAACTGCATTTTAATCGAAACTATTGGTGTGGGGCAAAGTGAAACTGCTGTTCACGATATGGTAGATTTCTTTCTATTATTAAAATTGGCGGGTGCGGGAGATGAATTACAAGGTATAAAAAGAGGTATCATTGAAATGGCAGATGCCATTGTTATCACAAAAGCGGACGGTGATAATATTCAACGTACAAAGCTTGCCAAAATGGAATTTGCACGGGCATTACATATGTTTCCGCCCAAAGAAAATGGTTGGACTCCAGAAGTTTTAACTTGTTCTGCCATAGAAAATAGAGGATTAAATAAGGTATGGGAATTGATTGATAAGTATTGCAAAAACATGCAATCATCCGAATTCTTTACTACCAACAGACAACAACAAAATGAAAATTGGTTGATTCAATACTTAGAACAGGAGCTATTGTCTGAATTCTACCATCATCCAAAAACTAAAGAAATGTTACCACAATTAAAAAAGGAAGTAATTAGCGGTAATACCTCTCCTTTTTTAGCTGCAGAAAAGCTGTTGAAGGCTTTAAAAGAGTAGTAAACGCTTTAAGATGATACTACTGTACATGTAGATTATCTTAAGGATAAAAAACATAACTTTGCAGCGATTGTAAAAAACAACTCAATGCAACCTGTTACCACTTCCCTTCTTTCGGTCGTTGTCCCTTTATATAACGAGGAAGATAATGTGACTCTTTTGACACAAAAAATCCACGAAAGCTTGGTAGGCTATGATTATCAAATCATTTATATAGATGATTTTTCTAAGGATAGGACTAAAAAGGTGGTTAAAGATTTAAAAGATGATAAGGTTCATTTAATTGAATTAAAGAAAAATTACGGTCAGAGTTTAGCCTTGGCTGCAGGCCTTGATTATGCTGAAGGAGAATATATTATTACCATGGATGGCGATTTGCAGAACGACCCGTCCGATATTCCACAAATGCTGACCTATGCCGTTAGCGGTGAGTATGATGTTGTAACCGGTATTCGTCAAAAGCGAAAAGATTCTCTTGTAAAAAAAATACCTTCTAAAATCGCTAATTTTTTGGTACGCCGCGTGACTAAATTAGATATTAAAGATAATGGGTGTGCATTAAAGGTTTTTACAAAAGATATTGCCAAAGATTTAAATCTATATGGAGAAATGCACCGATTTATAACCCTGCTAGCATTTCTAGAAGGCGGACAAATAAAGCAAGTTCCCGTAAAACACCATGCACGCCATGCTGGGGTTTCTAAATACGGATTGGAACGTGTCTTTAAAGTAGTTGCAGATATGATGCTATTACTCTTTATTCGCAAATACTTTCAACGCCCAATTCACCTATTCGGTATTTCCGGCTCTTTAATGATACTTGTAGGTATTTTTATCAACATTTATCTAATGATAGTGAAGTTTGGTTTAGGCGAAGATATTGGCACAAGACCTTTATTAACGGTTGGTATGATGTTTATTTTTGCAGGTATTCAATTATTCACAATTGGTATTGTAATGGAATTATTAATACGTACTTATTATGAATCTCAGAACAAAAGACCTTACCGCATTAAAAAAGTAAGTGTAGGTGGCGAAGTTAAATAAGAAAGTAACCACCGGATTAAAAGTACTGATCAGTGCCGTTTTAATTTATTTCATTTTTACAAAAATAAATGTAAGTGAGATAAAAGACATACTGATTACCAGTAATCCGTTTTACTTGATATTAGCAGCCATATTCTTCATACTATCTAAGTTCATTGGGGCTATTCGCCTTAATCTCTATTTTCACCAACTTACTATTATGCTTACGCATAAAAGCAATTTTAAGTTGTATTTACTAGGTATGTTCTACAACCTATTCTTGCCAGGTGGTATTGGTGGCGATGCCTACAAAGGTTATATTTTAAAGAAAACCTTTGATGTCAAAACCAAAAGAATGGTAAGTGTTCTGGTATTAGATCGTTTAGGTGGTTTGTTACTATTGTTCATTTACGCTTGTACCCTACTTGCTTTTATTGAATTAGAAATATTAAATGGATACCGTTGGTTGTTTATTACAGCCATACCCTTGTCAGTAATCGTCTTTTGGTTATTGAACAAGAAATTCTTTAATTATGTACTTCCCATTTTTTGGAAAACTACGGCACTATCCGCATTGGTACAATTAGCACAACTGGCAAGTATTTGGTTTATATTATTAGCGTTGAATATTGAAACTAATCAGGTTTCGTACCTCATCATATTTTTAATTTCATCGATTGTAGCAGTTGTTCCCTTAACTTTAGGAGGAATTGGAAGTCGCGAAGTAACCTTTTTTTATGGAGCCCAATTTTTGGGGTTAGACCAAAATGTATCGGTTGGGGTAAGTGTCCTTTTCTTTTTAATAACCGCTTTAGTTTCTCTATTGGGAGTAATTTACCACTTTAAGACTATTAAATTGGAACTAGCGCAAATAACTACTGACTCCACAGAATAGCGCTTTTAGTAAATATGCAGTAGGTGCATTTTACGTGTCACCTTCTTTCGGGTATTAGGGTTTAAGAATTTGCCTTGCAAACGTGTAATTCTAAATTGATCTACGGAGAGTTGGGAATCCCAATCAAAACCTTTTTTCTCTAGCATAGCCATCTCATCATCGTTCACATATACCCAAACATCTTTTTTATTCTTTAAGACCTCTGGTGTAGTAATTTGAACTGGAAATTGATTATAGAAATCTAAAGACCATGTATGATCACTACCTACTTTGTAAATACGCTCTACCGGAATATCTTTCTCAGCGATAACTTTAGACATTGAAGACCCCCCTTGGTAATCCAAAAGATTTGGATAAAAGTGGAGATTTAAAACAGCGTTTAAAAGTAAGGATGCACAAACTGATATCGTTATTAGTTTTGCATATACATTTTCCTGCTTTAAAGCATAGTATACCACCATTATTGCCGCAACAACCAAACAGATGTAAGCCAAAACACTATGTAATTTAAAAACATAAAAGCAAATTAAGGCAGAAGCAATAAATACAATACTTAATACAAAATATTGCCCAATCATTAATCTCTTTACAGTTTGCAACTTACTGTTAGCATATAAATTATAAACATATGCTGCAGTGATAATTGCAAAAAGAGGAATAGTAATATTTAGATAATGTGGTAATTTAAACTGCGCAAAACTGATGATTATGAATATTAATGTTATACCACCAACGGTTAAGAATTCCGATTCTTGAACGTTTTTAAATTTATGTTTTATAAATGCCTGTATTTTAGTGTAAAATGCGGCAATACCCAATATTGTCCAAGGTAGAAATACCCAAATAAACGTATGAAAAAAGAAAAAGTAATCGCTACTATTTTTTCCAATACCTTCACCACTTAAACGTTCAAAACTTTGCTCCCAAAAAATAAAGAATATACCACTACGATTGTCCTTGCCACGAATTACCTTTTCTGGATGTAAGTCAAATTGCAAGTAATAGGCATATAACATAGGAGTAATCGTCACTGCAAATACCAAAAGTGCCAATAGCACTTTCCAACTTAAAAACGATTTCCATTTTCCTGTATAGAATAAATGACATAAAATAGGCAGACCTATAACCAAAAGAGCAATCTGCCCTTTGGTAGAGAATGCTATACCGGCTGCAAAAGCTCCTATAACAATTGCCGATACACTACCCTTTTCAATATACTTTGCAAGTTGCCAAATAGCTAAAATACTGAACCCCGTTAGTACGGCATCGGTACGAACGTCTATTGCACCCAATACAATGGTTTGGGCGGTCATAAAAATTAATGCCGAAAGTTTACCAACATGTTTGTTATATAGCAGACTACCTAATCCATAACAACTATATGCAGCCAATAACGTAGCTAGTATTCCGGGAATACGATAAGACCAATCATGAATACCGAATATTTTATAAGATAAGGCTGCCAACCAGTAATGCATATGCGGCTTATCCAAATACTCTTCAGGTCCTTTAAAAAGACTAAAAAAATCATTTTCCTGAACCATTCTCATGGCCATTACGGAAAACTGTGCAGAATCATTTTCAAATAACGTCACGAACATACCTGCGACGTATACCAAAAAAATCAAAGCTATTAAAAACCAGTACCTTAGATTAGATATCATAGGGAGAATTTGCGAAGTGCAAATATAAATAACTTTACAAACAACCAACCGAATAACGAGCCTATAACCGCACCGGTAATTATATCTAGTGGAAAGTGTACCCCAATGTAAACCCGACTATAGGCAACCAATGCTGCCCAAAGCACTAAAAAGAAGCCTATGTATTTCATTTTAGATTTTAAAATGCTACCAAAAAATACAGCCAGCGCAAAGGAGTTTGATGCATGCGCAGAAAAGTAACCAAATTTACCCCCACAATAACTTTTCACCAATCTCATATAGGGTTCAACTTCTGAATCATGACAAGGTCTTAATCGAGCAACTCCGTACTTAAAAAAATTTCCTAATTGATCCGTTACAGTTATCATTAAAGCAACAGAAACTAAGAGCAATAAGGTCTTTTTAGCACCATATTTCTGAAACGAAAGTATCAGTAAAAAAAGATACAATGGTATGGCACTAAATTTATGGGATACGAATTGAAAAAAATTATCCCATTGCGGCGTACCTAGCCCGTTGAGATATAAAAAAAAGTCTTTATCTAACTGTAATAGCTCTTCAAGCATAATAGTTAATCTTCGTATCTAGACACCTCACGATCATAAAAAGCGGTGGCCGCTTTTATTAAGTTTTCTGCCTCTTCTTCCAATTCTTTTTCATCTTCCTTAGAAAATTCTTCGAGCCATTCAACTTCATCATCTTCAAGGTTGATAATAAACCTTGGGAACTCTGTATGCACTACAAATATTGCAGTAGGATAATCTGTATTATCACCCAATAAAAATTTTGGAAATTCCATAAAAATTATAATCTATTAATTGAAAATTCATTCCCGCCAATGATACAAACACCCTTATGCGGCAATTAGTTTTTTAGTTAAATAATCAAATCGAATATACAACATAATAGCCGATGCCGTTAGTCCTGTGAGCAAACCAATCCAAATTCCAGTACTTTTTAAATCTGTATGTAGACATAAATAATAGCTAACAGGAAAACCGATAAGCCAATATGAAATAAAAGTTATCAGAGTAGGTATTTTAACATCTTGTAAACCACGTAAAGCACCTAATACAACCACTTGTACTCCGTCAGAAATTTGAAAAAATGCGGCTACTAACAACAATTCTGCTGCAATTACCAATACTTCTGTATTATCGGTCAAATTGGTCATATCTTCAATGTCCAAATATAAGGACGGAAACCAATGTCTACCGATCAAGAATAAAGCTGCAAAAATTATTTCCAATAAAAAAGTCAAGAAAAATATAGATTGCGCAATTCGCCTTAATTCTTTAAAATTAGCCAATCCTTTCTGGTTCCCCACCCTGATCATGGCGGTAACCCCTAGACCCATACCGAACATAAAGGTCATACTACTCAAATTCAGTGCAATTTGGTTTGCGGCTTGTGCATTCTTACCTAAAACACCACTTAACCAAATTGCCGAGGTAAAAATACCGACTTCAAAAAACATTTGCAAAGCAGAGGGGAAACCAAGTTCAATAATCTTCTTCATTACGGCTTTTTCGATTCTAGAAAAATTGAAACCGGTAACGTAATACTTGAACTTCTCTTTAGTTTTTAAAATGAACCAAAGGTATATTACCATAAAAAATCTAGAGACAAAAGTACCTATGGCGGCACCAACAATTCCCATTTCTGGAAATCCGAAATTACCGAAAATCAAAAGATAGTTTAAGATAATATTAATGATATTAGCCACAACGGTAGCATACATCGGGTATTTGGTCTGAGACAACCCTTCAGAAAACTGCTTAAATGCTTGAAATATGATTAACGGTACTAATGAAAAAGCAACTAGATCCAAATAGGGCAATGCCAGTTCTACAACTTCTAAAGGCTGTTTCATGGCATACATAATTGGCTTTGCCAGTAAAATAAGCCCAAACAGGGTTAACCCTAGCACAGTACATAAAACTAGACCATGCTTTAAAGCGCTTTTTGCATTTTCCTTATTTCCTGCTCCATCCGCTTCAGCCACTAAAGGTGTAATTGCAGTTGAAAAACCAATACCCAAAGACATCGCTATAAAAACAAAACTATTGCCTAATGATACCGCTGCCAATTCGGCCGTGCCTAATTGCCCCACCATAATATTATCTGCCAACTGCACAAAAGTATGACCCAACATTCCTAAAATAACAGGAACCGAGAGCTTAACATTATAACGAAATTCTTTAGTGTAATTTTTAAACAAAACCTAAACAAAAATTTTGTCAAAGGTACCGTTATTTGTACGAATTATGCGTTATAAAACTTACGATATAGTATTTTTAAAATTAGCTGTTGAGCAGTGAAAACAAATCATTTTACTAATTGCAAGCTTCCACTCCAAAGTACCAGTTGGCACATTGAAAACGAATAATTGTGTAGAAGACCATAAGGTTAATCTCACTAAATATTTTTGAAAACACAATTAATCATTAATCTATTAGTTAAATAAATACTAATACCTTGTAGCTAGTCGTTATAAATATCAACTACCATTAATTATAAGTATTATGAACCTTGATCCCATGGTTTGGATTATCGATGATGACGATATATCTAAATATGTAATGAAGCGATATCTTAATCAGTTATCGATAACGAATGTTATCGATTTTCCAGATTCAGTTCAACCGCTAAAGTTAATTCAAGATAACTACAGCTCAGTAGATAAATTACCCGATATCATTTTCTTAGATCTGCATATGCCCATTCTTAATGGCTTTGATTTTATTGAAGACTATAAAATACTTGCAGATAAAATTGGAAAAAAAATTAATATCGTCATGCTTACCTCATCGATAAATACCGAAGATGTTGAACATGCTAAATCTTATACGGAAATAACCGATTATTTCATTAAACCTATAAAATATAAAGATTTGGCAAGAATCATGAAAGTAGAACTAAAATAGCAATTATTACTCTTTAGCTTTCGCCTCGTTCCAATACACATCCATTTCTTCCAATGACATATCATTCATTTCCTTTCCATTTTCTTTTGCCTTAGTTTCAAGGTATTGAAAACGTTTTATAAATTTTTTATTGGTGCGCTCCAAAGCGTTCTCTGGGTTAACACCCAAAAATCTGGCATAATTGATCATAGAGAAAAGCACGTCGCCAAACTCGGCCTCGATTTTCTCCTTATTACCGGCCGCTACCTCAATTTGCAGCTCACCAAGTTCTTCTTGTACTTTTTCAAAAACTTGTTGTGGCTCTTCCCAATCAAACCCAACACCAGAAACTTTATCTTGTATTCTATTGGCTTTCACCAAAGCAGGCAAACTTTTGGGCACCCCTTCTAGAACACTTTTTTTGCCTTCCTTTAATTTAATCTGTTCCCAGTTTCGTTTTACGTCTTCAGCATCTATAACCTTTACATCGCCATAAATATGTGGGTGTCTATTTACAAGTTTATCACAAATGGCGTTAGCCACATCGGCAATATCGAAATCATTGGTTTCAGAGCCGATTTTAGCATAGAAAATGATATGTAAAAGTACATCACCCAGTTCCATCTTTACCCCATTGAGGTCGTTATCTAAAATAGCATCTCCCAATTCATAGGTTTCTTCAATAGTTAAATGTCGTAAAGATTGCATGGTCTGCTTTTTATCCCACGGGCACTGCTCTCGTAACTCGTCCATAATGGTCAACAACCTATCTATTGCCTCTAATTGTTCCTTTCTGCTATTCATAAATGTGCTTTTCACAAAAGTACATAACCATAGATCGACTCGCTAAAAATCCTGTTTTGTTTTCGTACATTTAAAAACATATAATTTATTTGACAATTTGCCCTACTCAGGCAGCCATCATATTTTAAATTATCTTTTTAAAGTACAACAACTAACAACACAACAAGAATGAAGACACGTAGAGATTTTTTAAAAAACCTATGGTTATTTAGTACCGCCACGCTTTTAATGCCACAAATCGGTTTAGCCACGACCAAAAAATCAGGTTATGGTGTGCAACTTTATTCTTTTAGAGATGGCATGCTAGCAGACCCCAAAAAAACTTTAGAGCAAATTGCAAGTTTAGGCTTTAAAGAGATAGAAAGTGCAGGTTCATCAAAAGGGTATTACTACGGACTTACACCTTCTGAAATGGCATCAACATGTAAGCAATTAGGAATGTCTCTAACTAGTGGCCATGTACATTTAGATGATAAATTTGAACAAACAATGGAAGACGCCGTAGCCTCTGGACAAGAATATTTAATATGTTCATCATTGCCAACAGAAGGGCAAACAATAGATAATTACAAAAGCGTAGCAGAGCAGTTTAATATTGCCGGCGAAGCTTGTAAAAAGCGAGGATTGAAATTTGGTTATCATAACCATGAGTATGAATTTGAATCTGAAAATGGAGAAGTACTTTACGATGTTCTTATGGATAATACACAAGAGGATTTAGTGCATATGGAGCTAGATTTGGGCTGGGTGGTAGTGGCAGAAAAAGATCCTTTATACTACTTCAAAAAATATCCAGGTAGATTTCCCTTATGGCATTTGAAGGATATGAATATGCATGAAAAGGTAAGTACAGAATTTGGCAAAGGTATTCTTGATATTGACTTAATGCTGAAAAACAAAGAATTATCTGGCGTAAAGCATATTTATATTGAACAAGAAGAATATGCAAATAACCCATTTAAAAGTATGCAGTATAATATGAAATATTTAAACAACATATAAGCTAGAATAATGAAAAGCAACTATAAATTTTTGAATATAATCAGCTTAGCAATATTAACATTCTCTTGCAAATCGCAACAATTGCCTTTAATACAAAACAATGCAAAACCGGTTCGAATCTCTAATGAATATAGCTTTACAGAAGGCCCTGCTGCTGATAAGGACGGAAATGTATACTTTACAGATCAACCTAATGATAAAATTATAAAATGGAACGCCACTGACAATTCATTTACCGTATTCAAAGAACCGGCAGGTAGGGCAAATGGATTGTACTTTGACCATAATGGCCATTTGTTGGCGGCTGCCGATGAAAAAAATGAATTATGGCGTATTGATAAAAATGGAAACGTCGACACCTTGATTACAACTTATAAAGGCAAAAAATTAAACGGACCTAATGATATTTGGGTAGACTTAAAAGGAGGCATATATTTTACAGACCCTTACTACCAAAGGGAATATTGGTCAAGAACCAAAGCTGATCTAACAGAAAAAAACGTATACTATATATCTCCAAATACAAAAGAAGTTTCAGTAATTGCCACCGGTTTTGTTCAGCCTAACGGAATAATTGGCACTGCCGACGGAAAAACACTTTATATTGCAGATATTGGCGATAAAAAAATCTACTCCTACGCCATTCTTGAAGATGGTGAATTAAGCGATCGCAAACTTTTTACAAACATGGGCTCAGATGGTATGACTATCGATAATAAAGGAAATGTTTATTTAACCGGAAAAGGTGTTACGGTTTTTAATTCTGAAGGAAAATTACTGAAGAATATACCCATAAATGAGAATTGGACAGCTAACATAACTTTTGGCGGTAAAAATCAAAATATATTATTCATTACCGCAATGGGAGCCATTTATACCTTACCAATGAATGTTCATGGGGTCAGGTATTGAAAATACCCTATAAAAGTCTTTTTCATTGACTCGAAAAATTCTTAAATCACGTTTTTAAAGGCCTCAATTGAAGGAAAACAAATCATGAATCATTGATATTCACACAATTCGGGGTTGTAAATTGTTAATTACGCAACAAACACATTTAAATATTCATAATTCCTCGATTTTAATTATCTTAAACGACTTAAAATCCAACCAAATTATGATTACGTATATTTTTGAATTTATTGGCACCGCAATGTTAATTCTAATAGGAAATGGCATAGTTGCCAACCTCGTTTTAAAAGGAACAAAAGGAGCTGATGCCGGATGGACAGGTATTTCACTTGCCTGGGGTATTGCGGTGTTCATTGGTGTCTTTATTTCTGCCGATGCCAGCGGTGCTCATTTGAACCCTGCGGTTACCGTTGCGCTTGCCGTTGCCGGAAAATTTTCATGGACATTGGTACCTGGCTATGTTGTTGCCCAAATTTTAGGAGCCATGATGGGTAACCTTTTAGTATGGTTCAATTACAAAAAACAATATGAAGCTACAGAAGATACCGATGCAATTTTAGCCACCTTCTCCACTTCACCAGCAATTAAAAGTCCGTTTTGGAACTTGGTTACCGAAATCATTGGCGCTTTTGCCCTTGTTTTTGGAGTGTTTTATATTGCCGGAGGAAGCATGGGTGACAGTGCAGTATCATTAGGGTCATTAGATGCCTTACCGGTTGCACTATTAGTAATGGGAATTGGCTTTGGTCTGGGCGGACCTACGGGTTACGCTATTAATCCTGCACGTGATTTTGGTCCGCGATTATTACATGCTATTCTTCCTATAAAAAATAAAGGTAATAGTAACTGGGGCTATGCATGGGTGCCAATTGTTGGTCCTATCATTGGCGGAGTATTGGCTGCACTATTATACATGTTTATCGAAACCATGCAATAAATTAAAGAAAATGAAGCATTTTATACTACTTACCTGTATTTTTATATCTATGAATGTACTTGCCCAAAAAACGGTAGACCTGCCTTATGAAGAAAGTCCCACTGTAAAATGGTCTACAGCAGAAAGGGAGTATTACTCTGACATTTGGGAAAATGAAGTTATTACCAATGTTTCGGTACCTAGATTAGAAGTTTCTGAGGCAGACACGCCAAATGGTACCAGCGTTATTATAGCGCCAGGTGGCGGACTTTACGGCTTAAGCATTGAAAGTGAAGGTAGAGCTGTCGCTAAATGGCTGAACAAACATGGTATTACCGCTTTTGTACTAAAATATAGATTAGTGCCAACCGGTGTTGATGGTATTCAAGAAATTTCGAATGAAGCTGAAACGAACCCAGCTAAGATCGGTGAGCGGGTTACACCAGTTTTACCATTATCTATAGCAGATGGGCTTGCTGCAATTACGTATGTGAGAACAAATGCTACCAAAATGAAATTAGACCCTAACAAAATAGGGTTTATGGGTTTCTCTGCTGGTGGAGCGGTAACAATGGGGGTAACCTTTAATTATACCGAAGCTAATAAACCTAATTTCATAGTACCAATATATCCTTGGATGACGGTAATATCTGAATATACCGTACCCCAAGATGCACCGCCAATGTTAGTGATTTGTGCATCTGATGATCCACTAGGGTTAGCTAAGCCAAGTACCGATTTATATTCTGCCTGGTTAACAAACGGAAAAAATACAGGAATGCACATGTACTCTAAAGGCGGACACGGATTTGGAATGAAGGTTCAAAACCTGGCATCGGACAATTGGATAGCAAGATTTCACGAATGGGCATTGACGGAAGGGTTTACCGTAGTTAAAACACAATAAACATGCTTATGACAACACCTCTTTTCAATAGCATCAAAAAAATTAAAATACTTACCATTTTTGCATTAATAGCTTCGCTACAAAGCTTTGCCCAAACGGAAAATGTATTTACAAATGAGGTAAAAGATATCACCGTTAAATATGACAGTATTTGGGACTCCAATAAAGAGACCATTGTTTTTACCGGTAGTTCTAGTGTACGGCTATGGGGAGATCTAAAAGAAAAATTCCCCGAACATCAAATTGTAAATAGTGGTTTTGGGGGTTCGCAAGCATCAGATCTGTTGTTTTTTATAGATGAATTAATATTATCCTACAATCCTAAAAAAGTATTTATCTACGAAGGTGATAATGATTTATGGGCAAAAAAAAGTCCTACTGACGTTCTTAATACCACCACAGAGATCATCCGTCGAATAAAAGCAAAAAATGCGTCTACACAAGTTATTTTAATATCGGCAAAACCAAGTATCAGCCGATGGAAAATCAGAAATAAATATAGAAGGTTAAATAGAAAAATGAATCGTTTTGCAAAAAGTGACCCAACCCTATTTTACGTAGACGTCTGGAAGCCTATGTTGAACAAAAGAAAACTAAAAACCGATATATTTATTGAAGACGGTTTGCATATGAACCAAAAAGGCTATGATATTTGGTACGATGCCATGAAAGATTTAGTAAACCAACCTTAATTAAATTACATGATGAAGACCTTTTGCATTCGAAGTCTATTTTTTGCAAGCTTGACCCTACTTTTAATAGCATGTACCGAAGAAAAGAAAGAACGCATTGTAATGCCCATTACAGATTTGTCTGATGAAAGCCTAATACCAAAACCTTTAAAAACGATACCAACCAACTCTGCGTTTGCTTTAGATCAGTTTACAGCTATCTACACTTCTAAAAATGCTACTGGTTTTGAAGAAGTAGGTACATTTTTAGCCAGCAAAATAAAAGATAAAATTAATCTTACCATTCCGGTAAATAGTCAAGGTGCCAATACGGTAGAAAGAGTAATTTATATCAACCAGAGCGATAGTACGGATTTAGCCTCAACTGAAGCATATCAACTGTACATTAATCAAGATTCTATCATCATTAACTCCAATACGGCCGAAGGAGCGTTTAGAGGTATACAAACCCTAAGACAATTAGTGCCATTGAAAAGTAATGACACCTTAGCACCTCAAAAAATATGGCCAGTACCTTCGGGTAAAATTATCGACAGTCCTAATTTTGAATATAGAGGCTCGATGTTAGATGTGGCTCGACATTTTTTTAGCGTTGATGATGTTAAAAAGTATATTGACCTGTTATCATATTACAAAATAAATATGCTTCACTTGCACCTAAGTGACGACCAAGGTTGGAGAATTGAAATTAAATCATGGCCCAAGTTAACGGAAGTTGGTGGTAGCACAGAAGTTGGTGGAGAATCTGGCGGGTTCTATACACAAGAAGATTATAAAGAAATAGTACGTTACGCAGCAGAAAGGTATATGACCATTATCCCTGAGATCGATATGCCCGGTCATACCAATGCAGCGTCTGTTTCGTACCCATTCTTGAATGGCAACGGAAAAACCCCTAAATTATATGAGGGTATGCGTGTCGGTTTTAGCACTTTTGACACAAGGAAAGATACGGTGTATGCATTTATAGACGATGTAGTAGAAGAAATAGCAGCCATTACGCCCGGCCCGTATTTTCATGTGGGCGGTGATGAAAGTCATGTCACCAAAAAGAAAGACTACATATACTTTATCAATAAAGTTGAAAAAATAGTTCAAAAACATGGCAAACGCATGATCGGTTGGGACGAAGTTGCCATTGCCGATATAGACGCTACATCAATTTCTCAATGGTGGGCAAGTGAAGAGAATGCCCAAAAAGCAGTTGATAAGGGAATGCAAATTATTGTTTCTCCGGCTAAGAAGGCATATTTAGACATGGAGTACGACACCTTATCTAAATTTGGACTTCATTGGGCAGCATATATACCTGTAGACACCGCTTATAATTGGACACCCGAAGAGTACGGCGTACCAAT
Source organism: Maribacter sp. R86514 (assembly GCF_044597005.1). Lineage (NCBI taxonomy): Bacteria > Pseudomonadati > Bacteroidota > Flavobacteriia > Flavobacteriales > Flavobacteriaceae > Maribacter > Maribacter sp. R86514. The sequence goes on from NZ_CP138999.1 coordinate 1,905,777, forward strand.
GAAGAATATACTTGGGGTCGAAGCCCCACTTTGGTCAGAAACCATCAGCAATATTGATGAACTTGAGTATTTGGCTTTCCCAAGAATAATTGGGTATTCTGAATTAAGCTGGAGTATTAAAGAAAATAGAGACTGGGAAAATTACAAAGTAAGGTTGGCAGACCAAGCTCCATTTCTTGATAGAATGGATGTAAAGTACTACCAATCTAATTTAATAGACTGGAAAAAAAGCGATTATAGTTATAAAACCATAACAAAAGATTAATCAAAACTTTAAACAAGTTGCCTTGATCAATCTTCAAGGCAACTGTTTATCTTGATAAATGTTTGGCTTAATTGATCACAATTTAATGGTTTTTCAACATAATCTTTTACATTATCATATTGTGCAGCTTTCATCCTGTCTTCGGTTCTACCTGATGAGGTTACCAAATAAATTTTAGCATTAGGACATAAATTAAGTCGCTTTCTTTCCTCTAGAAATTCCCACCCGTCCATAACCGGCATGTTAAGGTCTAGCAGAATAATATCTGGATCTTGGTTTGTCGTTATATACTCAATGGCTTCTCTGCCATTTGAAACAGATTTAAAGTTTTTAAACCCTAATTTTCCCAAATGAGATTTGGTGATGAAATTGGTAATATCGTCATCATCGACAATTAAAATATTATTTAAATATATCATTTTATTAAAATTATAGTTCATTATAAAATTATTTTGAAGGTGCTACCTTGATTAACTTTACTCTCTACAGAAATACTACCACCATTTTCCCTAATAATACTATTTACTAAGTAGAGACCTATTCCAAGACCATCTACATGGTCATGCATTCTTTTAAAAAGACCAAATATCTTTTCTTTGTTGTTACAACTATCGAAACCGATACCGTTATCAGCTATTTCAATGTGGCATTTACCTTCAATTTCTTTGATACCCACTTTTATGATTAATTTTCGCTTCTCACACCTGAATTTAATGGCATTTGAAATTAAATTTTCTAATATCAAATTCAATTGATCTCGGTTATACTCTACTTGTTGGCAATTGCTGAAATTTTGTTTAATAATGATTCTATTCTTGATGATTACCTGTGAATGATCATTTTTAATCTTATCCAATAGCTTAGAAAAGCTTACTTTCTCAACTTCACCACCAAAGTTAGATTTTACCGAAATTATCGTATTTAATGCTCTAACCTTATCGCACATACTTTGTCCTGCCTCATTGAGTTTTGTAAAAATCGGTTCAAGTTCTAATGGTAAAGCATTGCTGTTCGAAATCATCATTAACAAACTTTTAATATTGGTTAATGGTGCCCTTAAATCATGTGCCGCAACATAAGAGAATTCTTCTAATTCTTGATTTTTACGTTTAAGGTTTGCGTTTACGTTCTTTAAATCATCTTTAGTTTCCCTGAGTTTCTCTACCGTAGTTATAAGGTTGGTTACATCTAAAGAAGTAAAACCTAAATATTCACCTACTTTAAAGGCTCTTATCATAAATTTATGCTCACTAACTCCATTACTGAACGTTAGTTCATCAAAACCTATAGGCACACCGGTCACTAAAACATTTTTGTAAGCTGCATATCTTTCACTATTTTTTAGATAAGGAAAAATATCCAATAAACTTTTGCCGATCATTTTTTCCCTAGATATACCTAGTTTGGTTTCAGCAGCCAAATTTATATCAACGAATATGAGATTCTTATCAAGGATAACAAAAGGGGAATATGAATTATCGAAAAAGGCACCCTTTATTTCGCTGCTTAAATTTGTTATTACGTTATCCATTTTTTTTGAAAATTGTATTGTATTTCTAGGCAAAGATGTAATAACACGAACAAAACTTATATGATCAGAAGACGGCAGGTTGTTTTCTCAAGACGAATAAACGTTTACTATAGACGAACGATAATCAAAGACTTTATAAATAGTAATATCTAAAAGGTTGTAAACGAAAAAGGGCGCTAACTCTATTTTTCAAGAATTAACGCCCTATTCAATAAAATACTATAATTTACTCTTCTTCAGCAGTTTCTGCTTCTTCGTTTTCTAGACTATTGAAGTCGGTTATCTTATTTTCAATTAAAATATTATACCATTGTATAACTTTTTTAATATCACTAACGTAAACACGATCTTCATCATAATTAGGTAATACTTCAAAGAAATACTCTTCTAATTTTATTTTTTCTTCTTTGTGACCGATAGATGTTTTACCACCATTTTCCTTTTCATGCATTTTCTTGAATACGTCTCTTAAAGGCACTTCCTCCTCTAGAGTATAAATAGCTATTTCAGACAACACACTAACACTACTACGCAAACTTACCGTTATTCTTTTTCCATCTAACAAAGACTCTGCTACAAAACCTGTTCTGGTTTGGGTAATCAATTTATATAAACCTGGTTTTCCCGCAACGGATAAAATTTTCTCTAACCCCATATACTATTTTAAATTTTCAGTAGACAAATATTACACTTTTCTATTAATTATAATGGCATTTTAACGTCCTTTTTTCATAGCAGGAAATTTCATACGATACTCTACATTGATTTTTCCTTTAGAAATATTGGTCAATCTACTCTTTAACATTCTCTTCTTTAAAGAAGATAGTTTATCGGTAAATAACACTCCCTCTATATGATCATATTCGTGTTGAATAACACGAGCTAAGAGACCATCAAAGGTTTCTTGGTGCTCTTTAAAATTTTCATCTAAATAAGTGATTTTAATAGTATCTTTTCTACTTACATCTTCGCGAACATCGGGTATGCTAAGGCAGCCTTCGTTAAAAGCCCATTCATCACCAGTTTCTTCTTCAATGGTGGCATTGATAAAAACTCGTTTAAATCCGTCTAACTGTTTTTGCTCATCTTCAGTTAAATCCTCATCACCAGAAAACGGCGTAGTATCTACCAAGAAAATACGAATTGGTAGTCCTATTTGTGGTGCAGCAAGACCTACACCACTGGCATTATACATGGTCTCCCACATGTTAGCGATCAAATCATTCAGTTTTGGATAATCTTTATCGATATCATCCGCTACCTTTCTTAATACGGGGTCACCGTATGCAATAATGGGTAAAATCATTTATACTGTTTTTAAAAAGTCTTGTAAAATAATCGTTGCGCTGATTTCATCGATCAGTGCCTTGTTCTTTCTTTGTTTCTTTTTTAATCCGCTATCCAACATGGTCTGAAAAGCCATTTTAGATGTAAAACGCTCATCATGCCTTTTAATAGGAATTTTTGGGAACGTCTCTGCCATCTTTACTAAAAATGGTGCAATATGTACTTCAGATTCAGAAGCGGTATTATTCATTTGCTTGGGCTCACCTACTACAATGGTATCCACATTTTCACGAGGTATATAGTCAGATAAATAGGTGAAGATTTCTGAAGTATTGACCGTAGTTAAACCGAATGCTATCATTTTCATATCATCGGTTACCGCTAGCCCAATACGCTTTTCTCCATAATCAATTGCAAGAATTTTTCCCAAACTTAATTTTTGGCAAAAATAAAGGATAATTTGTTATATGTGCCTTTGCGCTCGGGTAATTACTGTACTTCAACTTATATTTGAGGAAATTTTATGAAAATGACAGAATTAAGAGCACAAATAGAAAAAGCATGGGAAAATAGAGACCTTTTAAAAGAGTCTGCTACCCAAGATAGTATTAAAGAGGTGGTAAACCTTTTAGACTTAGGAAAATTGAGGTGTGCCGAACCAACTGCAGACGGATGGCAAATCAATGAATGGGTGAAGAAAGCGGTAGTAATGTATTTCCCTATTCAAAAAATGGAAACATTAGAAGCTGGTATTTTTGAGTACCACGACAAAATGCCGTTAAAAAGAGGGTATAAAGAAAAAGGAATTAGAGTGGTACCAAATGCCGTAGCAAGACATGGTGCCTATATTTCTGCAGGTACCATCTTAATGCCTAGTTATGTAAATATCGGTGCCTATGTAGATGAGGGTACCATGGTAGACACTTGGGCAACAGTTGGTAGCTGTGCACAGATAGGTAAAAATGTTCACCTAAGTGGTGGTGTTGGTATTGGTGGTGTTCTAGAACCCTTACAAGCTTCACCGGTAATTATAGAAGACGGTGCCTTTATTGGTTCTCGCTGTATAGTTGTCGAAGGTGTTAGAGTTGAAAAAGAAGCGGTACTGGGTGCTAATGTTGTTTTAACAATGAGCACAAAGATCATCGACGTTACAGGGGAAACCCCAGTTGAAACAAAAGGTGTTGTACCCGCGCGTTCAGTAGTAATACCTGGTAGCTACACTAAAAAATTCCCAGCAGGTGAATTTCAAGTACCGTGTGCATTGATAATCGGAAAAAGAAAAGAAAGCACGAACAAAAAGACATCTTTAAATGATGCACTTAGAGAGTATGATGTAGCTGTATAAAACTCTTCATTTTCACTCCATTTCCTTTCTAGGGTATTTTATAAATTAAAATGCCTTAGAAAGGTTTTTTTATTTCTTTTTTTTAGGAATTAAACGCAACCATTTTTAAACATAAACTCTTATACCCAGAAGAAGTGTACTTAACAGGATAGTCGTTGTGTAAGAAATTTACTTCTTAACACAATTTTTTAATTCTTTTTTTGTTATAACTTTGTTCGCTCCGATTAGAGCAAACCTATCAAATTGGATTGTATGATTACCAAAAAAAATCAACTTACCGCATTAATTATTACCTATAACGAAATTGGTTACATTAAAAAATGTATAGAGTCTATCTCTTTTGTCGATGAAATTATTGTAGTTGATTCTTTTAGTACCGATGGCACTTATGAATATTTAAAGAGTAACCCTAAGGTAAAAGTCATTCAAAATCCGTTTGAAAATTTTACCGCTCAAAAATCTTTTGCCCTAAAACAAGCCAAGAATGACTGGGTTTTATTTTTAGATGCAGATGAAGTGGTTTCAGATGCCTTACAAAGCGAAATTATAGAAACAGTATCCAGTGATACTGAAATAGCAGCATTCTGGTTTTATCGCCAATTCATGTTCAAAAATGAAAAATTGAATTTCAGCGGATGGCAAACAGATAAAAACTACCGACTTTTTAGAAAAAGTAAAGCTGTATTTTCCGATTGCAAAATTGTTCATGAAACATTGGACGTTGATGGAACTTCTGGCATTTTAAAAGAAAAATTGACGCATTACTGTTATAAGAGTTATGAAGACTATAAAGGTAAAATGCTTAAATATGGTCGTCTAAGAGCGCAAGAAGAATTATCTAACAGTAAAAAATTCAATTATATAAAGCTTTTCGTCAAACCAACCTGGAAATTCTTTCATAATTACGTATTTCGTCTAGGTATATTAGATGGTTTAAAGGGCATAAATGTATGCTACCTAAATGCCTTAAGTGTGTATATTAGATATAAAGAACTTCATAAATTGGAAAAAACAATAGAAAAACCTGTTTTTTCTAAACTAAACAATATTACCCAAATTGAACTTAGATCAAAAAGACTGGCTTCATAATTCATTTTACTACTTCACATTTAGTTTACTTTTTCATAGATAAGGTGTAATATTGAATAATGAAAATTCTATTATTCGAAATTAGTACTAGCCATGAAGAATGTATTTATAGCCAAGTAAAATTTTTAACAGATTCTGGCTATAAAGTAGATTTATTACTTAATGCATCACTTAAAAGTAGTGTTCATTCTTACAAGAACCTATGCAATGCAATTCAATTCATAGTACCCGTTGAAAATGGTATTTTCAATAAAATAGACCAACAAAGAAGACTAATTAAAATTCTTAAAAATTACCCTATTGTTGTGTTCAATACCGCTAGCTCGAGTAAAATAGTAAGAAATCTTACTATTCTGCTATCTTGTTACAAAATGAAGTGTATAGGAATACTGCATAACGGTAAAAAACTCAACGATAGTTTTACTCAAAAGTTAATCTCTTTAAAAATTAAAGATTATTTAGTTTTAAGTGATTACATAAAAACTAATATTGATCAAAAAAAGGGACTTAAAGTTGAAAGCTTTTATCCATGCTATTTTCCTATCTACAAAGACGAAATAATTAAACCTAGTAATGAAATTTGGATTTCGATACCCGGTAGAATTGATTTAGGTAGAAGAGATTTCGATTTACTAATAGATTGTCTTTCATTAAACCAAATAGATGTTAATATTAAATTTATAATTTTAGGTAAATTAAATAAAGAATCTAGAGAAGGCAGAGCCATTTGGCAAAAAATAACAAGTAACAAATTACAGTCTTCATTTATAATATTTGATGAATTTATACCTAATAACGTTTATCACAATTATTTGATGAAAAGTGATTATATAATGCCGCTACTTAAGAAAAGTGCTGATTACTTAACTTATAAAATATCTGGAAGTTTTAATTTAGCTTATGCCTATAAAAAATCATTACTATGCAATAGCTATTTTAACACGATACCTGATTTAAAAGAAAATGCACTGTTTTTCGACGATAATAATTTGTCTATAGTTTTAAATAAGATTTCAGGTAACGAGTCTATTAATACAGCTAAATATTTAGATGATAAATGGCTATACAGAAATCAAAAAGAAAAATATATTCAATTCATATCAATTTAAAAATAGCTTAGTTAATGCAAAGGATTTAAGATTACCTAAATAATTCTTTTAAGCAATTAACAAATAATATGTAGTTTTATACCCAAACCCAAATTCATTCAATGAAAATAGCTTACGATGCAAAACGTATTTTCCATAACAATACTGGTTTGGGCAATTACGGTAGAGACATTGTTAGAATATTACATAAACAAGGTTTTGTAGATCACTATTATCTCTTCAATACTAAAAAATCCGAACTTGAAGGTTGTATGCCCTATGAAGACACAACTATAGTTTACCCAAAAGGATTATTATGGAGAACAATTCCTTCCTTATGGAGGCTTATTGGTCAGTGGAAACAGGTAAAACCGTTAAACGTATCATTCTATCATGGTTTATCTGGTGAAATACCTATTCAAATTACAAAGAACAATATACCAAAAATTGTAACCATTCATGACCTAATATTTTTAAGTCATCCTCACTATTATAATTTCTTTGATCGCATAATCTATAAGATTAAATTTAAGTACGCTGTAAATGTCGCCGATCATATCATTGCAATTAGTGAACAGACAAAAAGTGACACTATAAAATATTTAAAAGCAGATGAAAATAAAATAAGTGTTATATACCAAGGATGTAATGCTGTATTCAAAAAGCAATATACCGAAAACGAAAAGCTAAAAAATCGTCAAAAATTTAATTTACCTACCCAATATGTACTTAATGTTGGTACGCTTCAAGAACGAAAAAATGCACTAACATTAATTCAGGCAATACATGGTACAGAACATCATTTAGTACTAGTAGGACATGAAAAAGGATATGCAAAAGCATTACACAAGTATATTTCAACCAACCATTTAGAAAAACAAGTAACTTTTATAAAAAATATTACAACAGAAGATTTAGCGTTAATTTACCAAAATGCAACAATATTTTGTTATCCATCTATTTGCGAGGGCTTTGGCATACCGATTATTGAAGCATTGTTTAGTGGTTTACCCGTCATCACAACTAAGTTTGGATGTTTCCCAGAGGCTGCCGGTCCAAATTCCTTATTTGTTAACCCTACTGATGAAAATGAAATTAGGTCTAAAATCAACTTATTATTTGAAGATCCGAAATTAAGATTGAAACTTACGCAAACTGGACTAGAGTACGTACAAAAATTCTCTGATAAAAATGTGGCTAACAACCTAATGAACCTATATAAAAAAGTTTTATAAATGCAAAACATTTGCTTTTTTAATACTGCAAAAGCTTGGGGCGGAGGTGAGAAATGGCATTTAGAAATAAGTACTTTTTTACACCGCAAAGGCTATGCTGTAATTGTCTTTGCTCATGTTAAAAGTGAACTAATAAAGCGCTTAAAAGAGAACAAAGTTCCATGTATTGGTATTTCAATTTCAAATTTAAGTTTTATAAATCCTGTTCAACACCTAAAACTTACTTCTAAATTTCTCGAATTAAATATTTCTACAATTATTTTAAATTTATCTAGCGATGTAAAAATAGCAGGGTTCTGTGCCAAAAAAGCAGGAATAAAACGTATAATTTACAGAAGAGGAAGTGCCATCCCAATTAAAAATTCTTTTTTGAATCGTTATTATTTCAAAAATGTCTTGACAGACGTACTAGCTAATTCCTTAGCTACAAAAAAGACAATTAATGCAAATAATAAAGCACTTTTTAAGAAAGAAAAAATTGAAGTAATTTATAATGGTATTGAAATAAAACCAATGGTCGAAAATCAAAGTTCATCAATTTTCACAATAGTGAACTTAGGTCGACTTGAATATCAAAAAAATCAAACATTTTTAATAGAACTAGCTTCGGAATTAAAACAAAGAGGTTTAAAATTTAAATTAATAATTGGTGGTGAAGGTAGCTTAAGAAAGAACTTAGAGGAAACCGTACAAAGGTTAGATGTCACCAATGAAGTTGAGCTGCCTGGTTTTATAGAAAAACCGTTAAAATTCATAAATAAAGCAGATATTTTCGTTTTGCCGTCTTTATGGGAAGGTTTTGGTTATGTATTGGCAGAGGCAGCACTTTGTAAGAAACCCATAGTAGCTTTTGATATCAGTAGTAATCCTGAATTAGTATTAGACAATAGAAGTGGTTATTTAACGAAAGTTGGTGATATAACTAAATTCTGCGATAAAATTGAAATTTTATACCATAACAAAGAGTTAAGTGAGCAAATGGGGTTAACCGGTTATAATCATATCGCTAAAAATTTTGATAAGAACCTACAATTAAAAAAAATTGAAGATTATCTGATAAATGAATAAAGCAAACCAAAAAATATCAGCTTTATTAATCACTTACAACGAGGAAGATAATATCAACGAGGTATTAACTAACCTTAGTTTTGCCGACGAAATTATCGTTGTTGATTCATATAGTACAGATAACACGATTAACTTAATTAAAAAGCATAAAAATGTTCAATTAATTTGTAGAGAGTTTGTAAACTACACGGATCAAAAAAAATACACGCTTGAGCAAGCTAACTATGATTGGGTTTTGTTTATCGATGCAGATGAAAGAATAACTCCATCATTAAAAGCCGAAATTTTAGAAGTTATAAACAGACCTCATAAAATCGTAGCATATTATTTTCAAAGAACATTTATGTTCAAAACAGAAAAATTACGATTTAGTGGTTGGCAAAGTGATAAAAACTACAGGCTTTTTAGAAAAAGTAAGGTACATTTTAATCAAGACAGAATTGTTCATGAAACATTGGTCGTAGATGGCCTATCTGGAACTCTATCGAACAAACTATTACATTATTCTTACAAAGGCTACGAGGACTATAAAAGAAAAATGTTGAAATACGGTAAAATGAAGGCCAGGGAAGAGGTAAAGAAAGGAAAAAAAGCTAGATGGTATCACTTTATTTTTAGACCACTTTATAAATTCTTAAATCATTACATCATTAGATTAGGTATTTTAGATGGTAAAAAAGGGCTTACTATTTGCTATTTAAATGCTTTGGGCGTTTGGGCCAGGTATAAAGAACTTAAACTACTACAATCTTAAAAAAATAGTCATGTCGGATATTCAGCTTGAAATTAACAAATGCATAGAAGTACTGGAAAATGGCGGTCTCATACTCTATCCTACAGATACAGTTTGGGGTATTGGTTGCGATGCTAACAATGAAAAAGCAGTTGAAAAAGTATATCAATTAAAACAACGTAACGATAGCAAGGCCCTTATATGTTTGGTTGCCAATGATGCCATGCTTGAAAAACATGTTGAGAAAGTTTCTGATCTTGCCTATGATATTATTGACCTGTCTACCAAACCAACCACAATTATTTTTGACAATCCCCGTGGAGTTGCTAAAAACTTGATAGCAGCAGATAATACTTTGGCCATTAGAGTTGCATCAGATAAGTTTTGTAAATACATGATCGGAAAGTTCAAAAAGCCAATTGTATCTACTTCTGCCAACATTTCTGGTCAGAGTACTCCAAAATCTTTCCAAAATATAGATTCAGCCATTTTAAAAGGTGTAGACTATGTGGTAAATTTGCATCGTGAGAAACAGAATAGCTCCGCCTCATCGATTATTAGATTAGCTAATGACGGTACGGTTAAGATTATTCGAGATTAAGAACATGCAAGAGAGCTATACAGACGCTTTAAACAACCCAATTTTCAAAATTATTTCAGAAGGTGCAGAAGAACTTTCTGTAGATTGTTACGTTATTGGTGGTTTCGTCAGAGACTATTTCTTAAAACGTAACATACCAAAAGATATAGATGTGGTTGCAATTGGCAGCGGTATTAAACTTGCCGAAAAAGTTGCTTCTAAATTAGGAGGAAAACCACAAGTTTCCGTTTTCAAAAATTTTGGTACCGCCATGATCAAAAGTGATGGTATTGAACTTGAATTTGTTGGTGCACGTAAAGAAAGTTACAATAGAGATAGCCGCAAACCTATTGTTGAAGACGGCACTTTAGAAGATGATCAAAAAAGAAGGGATTTCACCATAAATGCCTTGGCGCTTTCTTTGAACAAATTAAACTACGGTGAACTTCTTGACCCCTTTGACGGTATTACAGATTTGGAGAATAAAATCATTAAGACTCCGCTAGAACCTGGCGTAACCTATTCAGATGACCCTTTACGTATGATGAGGGCCATTCGTTTTGCGACCCAGCTAAATTTTCAGATAGCACTACCCTCTTTACAAGCAATTACAGAACATAAAGACCGTTTAAAAATTGTTTCCAATGAACGAATTTTAGACGAACTACATAAAATTATGTTGTGTAAAAAACCTTCTTTAGGTCTTTCATTACTACACAAAACAGAATTACTTGAACTAATTCTTCCTGAGCTTACCGCATTACAGGGTATAGAAGAAATTGAAGGGCAAAAGCATAAAGATAACTTTTGGCATACACTAGAAGTAGTCGATAACATATCTGAAGCTACAGATGACCTTTGGTTACGCTGGGCGGCTTTGTTACACGACATAGGCAAAGCACCTACTAAAAGATTCCATAAAAAAATTGGTTGGACATTTCATGGGCATGAATTTGTAGGATCAAAAATGGTCTTTAAATTGTTCAAACGTTTACGTATGCCATTGAACGAGAAGATGAAGTTCGTTCAAAAGATGGTATTGATGAGTTCAAGACCAATTATACTATCTGAAGATTATGTTACAGATTCTGCTGTTCGTAGGTTAATTTTTGATGCAGGTGACAATGTTGAGGACTTAATGACTTTATGCGAGGCAGACATCACTACAAAGAATCCAAAAAAACAACGTAGATATCATCAAAACTTCAAAGTTGTTCGTCAAAAGATTGAAGAAGTAGAAGCTCGAGATCACGTAAGAAACTTTCAGCCGCCTATTAGTGGGGAAGAAATAATGAAAACATTTGGGCTAAAACCTTCTAAAGAAATTGGTATTATCAAAGAAGCGATCAAAGAAGCTATTCTAGAAGGAGAAATACCAAATGAATATGAAGCGGCTCAAAATTTTATGTATCTTAAAGGTGCTGAATTGGGTCTACAGAGTACAAAATAGAATGGATATTATTTATGGATATTACATTTAGAAAAATTGCCAAAACATCTTTGGTTTTAGTTTATTTAGTGATTGTTGCGGGTGCCGTAGTTAGAATGACCGGTAGTGGTATGGGCTGTCCAGATTGGCCAAAGTGTTTCGGTTACTATATACCACCGACAGAGGTAACAGAAATACAATGGCAACCAGACCGATTATTTGAAAAAGGCCAGGTAATTATTTATCGCGAAACCTTACAGGTTGCTAAAGAATCTTTCACTACAAAAGATTCTTTTAATAAAGCTAATTGGGAGCCTTACACAAAACATGACTACGCAGAATTTAATCCTTGGCACACTTGGATCGAGTATATCAACAGGTTACTAGGTGCGTTGGCTGGCTTGGCTACCTTAATACTCGCCGTCTTTTCCATTAAATTCTGGAAAAAGAAAAAAAGAATACCCATTTTGTCTTGGCTTGTAGTTGTAGGTATGGTTTTTCAAGCTTGGCTTGGAGCAACTGTGGTATATTCGGTTTTAGAGCCGGCAAAGATTACGGTTCATATGCTCATGGCTTTGGTAATTGTTGCAATACTATTATACATCATTTACTTGGCAAATAAAGAAAACAAGCGCATTAAGTATGATAAATTAGTGCTGAATATCAGTATATTGGCCCTAGGTATGACCCTAATACAAATTGCTATGGGAACACAAGTACGCCAATTTGTTGATGAACAAATAGATATTTACGGTTATGCCGCAAAAGAAAATTGGTTACAAGATCCTGAGCTGCTGTTTTACGTTCACAGATCATTTTCAATACTTATCATTTTAGTGAATTCTTTCTTGGCATACAGAATAACCAAGCTAGACCTTGGTCACTTTAAAGTATACTGGGTATTGTTTTTACTACTAGTCGTAGTATTCACAGGTGTAGCCATGAACTATTTAGATTTTCCTTTCGCCAGTCAGCCATTACACCTTGTCTTGGCATCGATTCTGTTCGGTGTTCAGTTCTATATACTTTTAGATGCATTAATGCCTAGAAAAGACTCTAAAACTTCGTAACTTTGCCGACCCGCAAAAATTAAAGTATGATTTATAAAATTCGTGTAATTCTAGACGCTGAAGAAGATATTTTCAGAGATTTAGAGATTGAATCTCACAATTCATTAGAAGAGTTCCATAATGCCATTACTCAGGCATTTGGTTTTTTAGGCAATGAAATGGCGTCTTTTTATACATGCGACGAGGAATGGAAACAAGACGAGGAAATCGCACTTTTTGATATGAGCGAATCTGGTTCTGAGGTTCGGTTAATGAACGAGACCTTTTTAGAGGATGTAATGACAGAGAACAACCCTAAACTAATCTATGTATATGATTTCATGAACATGTGGACATTTTTTGTTGAGTTGGCAGATATTCAGGAAAATGAAGATGGCCGTGCTTACCCTAATGTACTTTTTACATTTGGTGAGCTACCTGAAACTCCGCCAGAAAAGAATTTTGAGGCAGAGAACAGTGCCTTTGATTTTGATGACACTTTTGATAATTACGACGATTTAGATTTCGATGAAAATTGGAACTAAATTTTAGTAAACAACATATTTTCGCTTACTAACCATTTAATTTAGAACGTTTTATGATTAATCTTTATGCTACCCAAATTGAAAGTATTTCTATACATAGAGTTGGTAACAAAAATAAAAACGAAGGGGTTTTTCTTTCAGAAGAACCATTTAGACTTAATGACGAAACTACCGGTTTACTAAAAGAATACTTCTTTAAGCCCTTTAGAGAAAAAGAAGAAAACTACTATAAACTTGCTAACGAAGTTGACGTAGAATTCAACGAATTGTTCAAGATCGTAAGTGAAGTTTTCGAAGACCCGTCTAAAGCTCATTTAAATTCTAAAAAAGTAGCTTCTTTATTATTTGAGCAATCTAACCACCCACATATAAAAAGTGGTGAAGTATATGTTGCCTACCTCTCTGGTTTACTTTTAGATAATAAAAAGGTAGACGCTATAGGCATATTTAAAAGCGAGTTAAAGCACGATTTTATTCAGTTCGAAGAAAAGAACAGCAATTTAGATATCGTAATTCAACAAGGAATCAATATCAATAAATTAGATAAGGGTTGTTTAATTTTCAACGTAGAAAAAGAAGAAGGTTACAAGGTACTTTCTGTAGATAGTAATAAGTACGACACCAAGTATTGGATAGAAAACTTTTTAGGTGTTGAACCACTTTCAGATGATAACTTTAAGACAAAAAATTACTTGAAATTTTGTCAAGATTTTGCCAAAGAAGTTGTTCTACCGGCAGAAGATAAGCAACAAGAGGTATTATTCATGAACCGTGCGGTAAACCATTTCGCAAAAAATGATGCTTTTGAAGAGTCTACTTTTTTGAATGAGGTTATGGAGAATCCGGAGTTGATACCAGAGTTTAAGCACTACAAGACAGAGAAAGGACCTAAGTTTAGTATTGAAGATGTTTCTACGTTTGATATTGCCAACAAAGCAGTATCAGATGCACGTAAAAAGATAAAGAATGTAATAAACCTAGACACCAACATTCAAATTAAAATGGATTTCATTAACCCAGAATCTGCAGAGAAATTTGTAGAAAAAGGGTGGGATGAAGAAAGACAGATGTATTACTACCTAGTATACTTTAATAAAGAACAGAAGAGCTAGTAATACTTGCTAAAAGCCAATAAAAAAGCCCATTTTTCTTTACAGAAAAATGGGCTTTTTTATTTGGCAAATAACTGATAATCAATCAACTTCCAATTTTTATCCTGCTTTCAATAATCTGTTTCAAACTTACATCTTCATAATTTCTACGCACAAAATTAAGCGCTAAATCAAGTACTTCTCCCATTGTTTTACAATTCTGAAAGTCCATATCCATGGTAAGTACTTCAATTTGTTCCCTTAAAGTAGCTATATTTTCTGGCGTAGAAATAGTATCGGTTTTACAAATAGCCCGTAATTTTTTAATTCTATTACCAGAACTCAAGATTCTTTTAGCGACCATAGAGCGTTCTTCGAGTTTATATTGATCCACTGAATCATGAGTCAGTTTTTTACGAACCAATTCTACCATTTGGTAATTTTCCTTAAAAAATTGAGGTCTGTAAACTTTCAACTTTCCTTCAAAACACTGCTGATCAAAATCTATGGCGCGTATTTTATAAACAACGTGATCAAAGTCATGCGTAGGCACGATAACATAGTTATACGAGCGCATATCGCCCAATAACCGAATCATACACCGCTCATTGAATTTTACGAACTCTTTTGCCAACTGTGCCTTTTCGCGTGGTGTACATTTTGGTAAATTATGTTTAATGAATTCATCACCAGGTATACCTGCAATATGCTCTTCTATTAAAGTATCTTTATAGACCAAAAAGTTGAGATTGTACGGGGAAAGCATATGCTCTAGCTCAAGGCCATAAATACGAGATGCATCTGTCTTTTTAATATAGAAATAGGTGAAATTGTCATTTAAGATATTTCTGATCTTGATTCTGAAAGGTTTAGAGTTACCAAACGTACAGAAATCTACCGCATCAACATTTAAATATTGATGAATATTATCACTTCCATCAGAATGTAAAATAGAATAGACTTTCTTTAAACTATCGTCAATTTCCTTTCTATCGAATTCTGAATAATATGCACGTACCCACAATGTGTCTTCATCATTCTTATCATAGACCACTACAGAGCCAGAAAATCGAAGCAAATCGTCGTAAAATATAGGTATTTCAATTTTTCTACTATAGTGATCCAAATAACCATCTAAAGCCTCACTTACCGGATAAGCCGGTTTTTTCTTGGACATTAATTTTTCGTCTGACATGCTACAAATTTACTGGTAAAATAAACAATTAGGCACAATAAATATCATCAAGCATATAGAAACAATATTTACAGATACAGAATTAGTAGGTATACAACATTTTTTTAGCCAAGAGCTTAAAGGGTATTTTATTTGTTTTAGTACTACTTGAAAACCATACCGATGATTACCAAGAAAAACGAGAGCATTAAATTCTTACTGTTTTTTTTATTTGTGTTAAGCTGCTTTTTTGGAACTGCACAATTGAGCGACCTTCATTATTTACCACCAATGAAGCAAGGTCAAAATAAGCAAGCTATAGAAGACCAAGCCATATATTTATCCACTCCAGAAACGACGCCTTTCAACGTTTATGCGTATCGAGGTACTTCTAACACTATCGTTAAAACAATTACCATCGACAGACTTAACCCTGGTGTATGGACTTTGGCTGATGGTGATAACAACATTACCCTTGTATCCAACGCAAACACCGGCAAAGTACTCTCTAATAGTGGCTTACGTTTTGTTTCTGCCGGTGGAGAAAAATTCTATGTCAATTACAGAGGTAATTCTGGGGCACAAGCTGCATCACTAACAGCAAAGGGTAGACAAGCAATGGGCACCAATTTTAAATGGGGCGGTGTACCTAACAAAGGGGCTCAAGTATCTAAATCTAACACCCTTGGTATTATGGCAACCGAAGACAACACTACCGTGGTCTTATCTGGTTATGACCCCGGTTGCGAATTTAGAGTAGGTAATGACAGAGCAGGTATAACCGCCAACTCTCATACAATAACATTAAATGCCAATGAATCTTTTGTGTATGAAACCTATATAGGTACATCACCTACACAGGCTCATGAAGATGGTTGGATCGGTGCTTCAATTGTTGCTACAAAAGATATAGTAATTAGTAATGGATCAATGAACTTTGGTAGTCAAGATGGTCAAAGTCATAGAGATGCTGGTATAGATCAGCCAGTACCTATCAATAAATTAGGAAAAGATTACGTATTTATTAGAGGTAATGGTTCTTCTAGTGGGCTTACAGAATTCCCTTTGGTAATTGCTACGGCAGATAACACACAAGTATATGTAAATGGTAGTACTACTGCTATTGCTACCATTGATAATGGCGAGTACTTTAAAATACCAAGTACCTATTACTCAAGTAACTCAGCCGGTGCGAATATGTTCGTACAGACTTCTAAAGATGTCTATGCCTATCAAAGTTTAGCTGGTGCTGCAGCAAATTATACTCAAGGTTTAAACTTCGTAGCTCCGGTAAACTGTTTATTACCAGATGTAATGGACAATATACCGGATATTAGAAATATGGCCGGTACAGATGTCACAGGTGGCTTAACCATTATTGCTTCTGTAAATACCTCAGATGCCAATGTAAAGGTATATGAAAATGGTGTGGAGGTTTCTAAACCAGCTTCTGACCCAGTTGCTGGATCAGATGATTGGAAAACATTCTTCATACCCAATCTTGATGGCGATATTAACGTAACCTCTACCGGACCAATGGCTATTGGTTTTTTTGGTTTTCATGGTGCTCGTGGTGTTGCAGGATATTTCTCTGGGTTTGATACCGTACCAGAAGTTGTATTACAAATTAACGGAGGGGTTGAAGGTGAATGTTTTTCCGGGTCAAGTATTTTTGAAGCCTCAGATGATAATTTTGATGCCTACCAATGGTTTTTTGACGGTGTAGCTATACCTGGTGCGAATGCCTATGACTATGCGGCAACACTTGCGGGTGATTATTATGTAAGAGGTACAAAAGGACCTTGTACCTACGATTCGCAAACCATTAAAATTTTCTATTGCGAACCAGATGTTCAAATTAAAAAAACTGTTGACAAGCCTGAAATAACCGAAGGGGAAACCGCGACGTTCACTATAAGAGCAGAAAATTTTTACTTTAACGATATAACCAATTTACAGGTTACGGATAACATTCCTGAAGGACTGACATTAGTACAAGCCTCTACGATAACAGGGGCATTTAATGGTAGTGTTTGGAATATTGGCACACTAGCACCCGGTGAAGTTGCCTTCTTAACTTTAGAAGTAACCGCAGACGAAATAGACATCTTGCCTTTACTCAATCTCGTAAATATTGCAACGAACACCCAAGACCAAACGGACGCCAATGTTACAAGAGATGAGCCTTCGGCCCGAATAATAGTCCATAACGATTTTGATAATGACGGCGTTGTAGATAGTGTTGATTTAGATGATGATAATGATGGTATATATGATGCTATTGAACAAATGTGTATCATATCTAGCGATGTTAATTTTACCTCGCCATCAAGCACTGTACAAGGTGGTACTGCGGTAACAGAAATTTTCTCTAATTTCTCTGGTTTTTGGAGAAGTTCTACAACTTCAATAAATCCGGTATTGCCCAACTTATCACATGAATTATTGTCATTTACCTCTGGCGGTACTACGTTTACCACTGGGGTTGCAGACGATGATCTTTATGATGCTAACGGAAATGGTTTATTAGATGGCATAGACTCTAACAATGATGGAATCGCGGATATTTCTGCCACAGAATCTAGCTGGATGACCTTAACACCTTCAAATACCATTTACAATGAGGCGACCTTTGAGGCTAATTTAAATGATGGAAATAATGATAATTCATTAGGATTAACCATTATTAATGACCCTACGACAGATCCATTGAATCCTTTATTGACCTACGGGCAAAACGGACTGGATCTTGGTTCTGGTATTGTAAACATTGGCGATACATGGACTTATGAAATAGATCCTATCGTAGCGACCAACGTTGGCGATGGTATACCAGATATATTATTGACCCAAGTTGCAGACCCAAGTGGTGTCGGTCACGTTGTAAGTCTTTATGATGCCACAGGTGCTCCTCTAGGAAATGCAGTACGTGTTCAAGCCTATAGTGGTGGAGCACTTGCCGATGTTGTAGGTAGGTACAGATTGGATATTTACCATTCAAACGGAAGTATTTTTTATAACAATACCACAAGAGATTACCGTTTAGCAACAGTAGAATTATCAGAATTTGGTGTACCTGCTGCCAATTTAGCTGACGTGTCTTATCTACGACTACAACTAAGTTCAAATGCCGATGTTGCCTTTTTATCTTATAATACAGCTTCATTTTCTGGATTTTGTGCAAATCTAGATACCGATATGGATGGCTTACCTGACCATTTAGACTTAGATAGCGATGACGATGGGTGTAGCGATGCCAACGAATATTATAAAGATGACGCAACAGATGGTGGTGATGGTGGCGAATATGGAACGGGAGTTCCTGCTGTTGACCCAACTAATGGTACCGTAAATGCAGCATCTTATACTCAAGTATTTGCACCGGTTATTGTTTTAGGTAATACTTCTGAATTATTAGGTGGTACGGATATTAATGGAGAGGATGTTGATTTAGGTGATACGTACAATTATGTATTAAGATTTCAGAATACGGGCGATGATCATGCAACCGGTTTTACAATCAAAAATGTATTACCGAACAATGTAACCTTAGATGATATAAATATTGATGATGCCCCGGGGGTAACCAGTAGTTATGAAGAAAGTACTAGAACCATAACATTTACTATACCAGATGCTTTGGTTGAAATAGATGATCCTGAGTATAAGATAAAAATAACGGTTTCCGTTGCCGGCGACTGTTCTGAATTTGTAGCGGCATGTGCTTCTCAATTAGAGAATCATGCATATGCAATTTATTCAGGCACTTTAAATACCAACACTTTTTCTGATGAAGATGGTAGTAACCCTGCAGGTGCTTGTACCACGACTTTAGAGGTAGCAGCCAACAATGTTTCTGATGCATTGGCAAATTGTAGCGTTGCACGTACGGTAGAACTTTGTGGTGCTAGCGGTACACTTTCTGCCGGTATAGGTTTTGATACCTACACTTGGGCAATTGACACAAATAATAATGGTGCTATAGATGCTGGAGATACAATTTTAGATGACGGTACTTCAGATACACTGACAGTAACAACAATAGGAAACTATATTGTTGAGAAAACATCTACTTCTGGCTGTGCCAACCATACAGAACTAATTACTGTTGAGCGTTATGGTGAAACACAGACCAATCCTATCATTAGTTATTTAAACCAAGTGAATAGTGACAGTAATCCTGATAATGATATTCAGGGAGAAACCGTTACTTGTTCCAATGATAATAGTGACATGCCACATATATTTCTTTGTGGTGAATTCGATAGTGCATTTATTCAATTAGGTATAACCGATGCTCTAACCATAAAGTGGGAGAAACTTGATGAAAATAGTTGTACCACTGAAATATGTGGCGATGTAAGCGATAATTGTGTTAACAATAATGCTGGATGGACATGGAACGAAGAAACGGATACTGATAATTTTACAGTTACCGAAAGCGGTAAATATAGAGTTGTTATAGGTTATGAAGGCGGATGTTTCAGTAGATTCTATTTCAATGCATATCAAAATACCTTGGACATTCCTGAGCCAGATTCATCTGATATCATTTGTGATACCGAAGGTTCTATAAGAGTAATAGATTTAGGTAGCGGTTACGGATATCAGTTATATGATGTTGAGAATAATTCAATCGCAGTACCATTTAGTGCTGGTCAAGGTCCAAATTTTGCTATAGCAACTAGCGGAACCTATATAGTACAAATCACACAACTAAATCCTTCAACAGGTGCACCAATTGAGAACAGTTGTGTATTTGAAACCGAAGAAATAGGTATTGCAGAAAGAGTTTTTGAAACAACAATAGCTTCAACTCCATTTGATTGTACAGATGCAGGAACAATTTCTATACAGGCATTGAACGTTTCACCAGAATATAGCTATGAGCTTTACTTCGATAACGGTAGCGGTGGTAAAGGAGACTTGGTAGCCAATAATTTACTTTCTTCTGACAACACGTATACATTTCCAGGGCTTTCAGCAGATGATTATGTTATTGTAACGACTACTGTAGATGGTTGTAGTGACGAAAAAACTATAACCGTAGACGAAATTCCTGAACTAAGGTTGACAGCAACAACTCAAGATAATATTACCTGTACTTCCGGTGTTATTAATTTAACGGCTACGGGTGGTACAACAGGTTATGAATACGCTATCTACAGTAAAGATGCTGTTGCTCCATATGCCGATGAAACTACAATTCCTGATTCGGATTTTACATCTAATCCAACATTTTTATTCGGGTATGATACTGTTTCTTCTGCATATATTCCTAATGAAGATGGTGATTATGTATTCGTAATAAGAGATGACAATGGCTGTTATGGTTTATCCAATATGGTAACTATGGATGATTTAGGATCAATTACCATAAGTGCAACAAATACGGATATTATATGTGCAGACTCTGCCACAGCTGTTTTAACGATAACTGCATCTGGTGGTAATGCTCCATACCAATACAGTCTTGATGGAGGTACAACGTACCAAACGGAAAACTACTTTAATAATTTAGCTGCCGGCACCTATACCATTACGGTTATAGATACCAATAGTGATCCAGGTAATGCATGTAAGGAGACTTTAGAATATGAAGTTACACAACCATTTATATTAACAGCATCTCCTTCAATTATTGAAGATGCTTCTTGCGACACTTCTGGTGCTGCAACACCCACTGCCTTGGTAAAGATTTTAAATGGTAGTGGCGGTCAAGCTCCTTACCAATATAGTTTTGATGGTGGTAATACTTTCTCTGGGGTAGATGAACAACGTTTAACTCCCGGTACGTATCAATTGGCAATAAAAGACGCTTTAGGTTGCGAAACACCTTTAGAGATTACGGTACCTACAGCCGCTGTAGACCCTACTTTTACTAATGATATTACTTATGAGTGCGATGGGGACGGCGTAGTAACAATTACTCCTTCGAACACAACAGATTTTACCTATACCTATAAATTAAACGGTACGGATAACACACCATTGAATAGTAATATTTTCAATAATGTCGCATCGGGTACTCAAACAATAACAGTTGGGTACACAAGTTCAATTGCTGCTTCTCAAAGCACATTGTTTCTTGAATATTTTGGAGCTGGTGTAACTACACAGATTGCGGAAATTGGCGCAGGATATTGCTATGAACCACAAGATGGTACAGATACCGATTGTAATTTAGGTCCTGCAGGTATTCTTGTAAATGCAGAATATGCAGTAACGAACAGAATAACCAATCCAAATGCATCTTGGAGAAGTCCTAACGATCATTCTGGATTAACAGATGGTAGGTTTATGGCAATTGGGGTAAGTACCTCAGCCGGAGACAATAATATTTTATGGTCAAGAACAGGGTTAGAAGCTTTACCAAATCAAGAAATAACGATATCATTCTACGCTTACAACATATTAATTGATAATGCTTCGGGTAACGACCCAGAGATATTGGTAGAATTAGTTGACGGTACGGGCACTGTAATCAGTAGTCAGGCAACAGCAGCTATTCCTCAAAACAACAATGCAGACGACTGGCACCTAAGAACGGTTACTTTTAACCCTGGTGCAAACACGGCAGTTGGTGTTGTATTACGTACCAACCTTAATAGTGACAATGGTAACTTCTTGGTATTAGATGATATTCAAGCTTCACAGACTCCTGAGTTATGTGAGCAAACAGAAGATATTACAGTTATTGTAGAAACAGGAAAAACTTTCGAAGTAGCTATTTTAAGTAGTACTGACCCAACTTGTAATGGAAGTGACAATGGTAGTATCCGTTTTGAAGTTTCTAATTTTGATCCTATCGCAGGTTATCAATATTCTATTGATAATGGAGCAACTTGGGTTACGGAAACTACATCTCCGATTACTACACCGACCACTCTTGCCGATGGCACGTATAGTATTATGGTCGAAAAAATAAACGATAATACATGTACGGCAACCTCAGCGACTTCGGTTACGTTGACATCACCAAATGCATTAACTGCAAATCTTGAACAAAAAGCAGAATTCACATGTTTTAACTCAGGTGCTACTTTGCAAGCATCTGCAGATGAAGGCACACCTAGTTATGAATATCAATTAGAATTAACGGATAATACAGTTATACGAACTTTTAGTTCAACGGCACAATTTTTAAATGTACCGGCAGGCGATTATCATGTTAGAGTAAGAGATCAAAATAATTGTGAAGTAATCTCAACAACAACTGTAACTGTAGTTCAGCCAGATACAATTGCTTTTGACTTAACCGCAACGCAATGTTATGACGGTCAAAATAATGGTACCGTTACAGCAACCGTTACCGATGGTAATGGTAATTACTCTTTTAGAATTAACGGCGGAGCTTGGCAAACACCTTCAACAATTACAGACGTAACATATACATTCAGTAATTTAACCGAAGGTACATATGATGTTGAAGTGAATGATGAGTTTGGTTGTGCGTCAGCGATACAATCAATAACAATAGCGCCGACTATTTCATTAAGTGTAGTACCTGTAAATGCAAGTTTATGTGGCGATGGTAGTTTAACGGCAACTGCATCAGGTGGTGACAATAATTTCATGTATGCCTTTGTTCCTGCTGGAAATACAGTAACTGATGCTGATTTCTCAATTAGTAATTCAACAACAGTTGCACTAGCTAATATTGGAGATTATGATATTTACGTAAGAGACAAAGCTAATGGTACCGATGCTTGCCAAACTATGGTAACCGAAACCATTGCTGCCAACCCAGTATTGGATATATCAGCAGTGGCAACAGACCCAGATTGCCATGATGGCACTGGTAATATTGAAGTTACTATTAACGACGGACTATCTCCTTTCGATTACCGATTGGTAGATATTACTAACGGTACACCAGATCAAGTACAAAATAATGTTGTAGGAACTTCTAAAACATACTATAACCTGGCACCAGGTGATTACGATGTAATTATTACCGATGAAGGCGGATGTTCTGAGACGGAATCAGTGACGATAACAGCACCTGATGAACTCACTGCAGATATTGTATTGGCTTATGCTAGTGATTGTAGCGGATTGGATACCGATTTTGGTTTTGACTTTACAAACGTAACTACAGGTTTGACCGGTACTATAGAATATAGTCAAGATGGTGGTAGTACATGGCAAACAGGAACTAGTTTTAGAACCGGATTGTCTTCTGGTGATGAAGTCTTCCCATCTATTAGAACAATTGACGGTAGCGGCAATTTAGTTTGTCAAACAGATCTACCAAGAGAAATCATTCCTTATCCATTGGATGATTTGGATATTACGACTTCATCAGTAGTTGAAAATTGCGATGAATTAAAAGTAAAAGTACAAGGTGGTGAAGGAGTACCAGGATACGAATATACTTTTTCAAGTGACCCAGCAAATTTCGATGAAAGTACTGCTACATGGTACGCCGGTGGATCTATTGCTTTAGATGGTAGCACAGTAACCGCAGGTCATGGTATGTATGAATTTACCAATTTAATACCTGGTAGAACCTATGTTTTCTATGTTAGAGATAATAATACACCAGTAACTTGTATTAGACAAAGTACGGTTAACGTTAATGAAATTGCTGGCGGTCTACCGATGACCATTACTCCAGAAATAAACCCTTCTTGTAGTTCTGCAAACAATGGCGAAATCACTTACACAATAGTTGATGAAGATGGACTGACCGAACCTAGCATGCAATGGACTTTATTTGATACCGATGATAATATAGTTGATCAAAGTGCAGGGGTAATAGCCTACAGCAACACTATTACCGTAACCGGTCTAGCCCCAAGTGAGTATTATATTGAGGTAACACAAATAGACAGCGGTGGTGCACAACAATGTATTAGTGCAAGTGAAAATGCTATTTTAGATGAGTTAGAAATAATTACAGGAGTCGCAAAATCAGAACAAGATATTTCTTGTGAAAACCCTGGATTAATATTAGTAGAGAATGTGCAAGGCGGTGGAGGTGATTACTTCTATACCATTACGGGTCCTGCAACTTTTACTACTATTACAGCAACAGGTGATAACCCTATAGAAATACCAGCAGGATCTCCCGCAGGAACATATACCGTAAACGTCGAAGATCAATATGGTTGTTCGTATCCGCTTAATGCTGTTACCATGAGCTTTACGGCTGCACCGATTATTGATGATGTGGTAATTTCAAATTGCGATACCAATGCATCGGTTACCATAAATGCTACAGGAACAGGCACTATTCTTTACTCTATTGATGGTGGTAGTACATATCAAAACAACGGCGGTATATACAATACCGTAGCTGCTGGCAGCTATATAGTATTTATAAAAGATGCTACAGGTTGTACAGAAGACACCAATATAGTGGTACACCCTACCCTACAAGCATCGGCTACCTTAGATAAACAATTAGGTTGTGGTGCAGGTTATGAGGCCGAAATAGCTATTGAAGGTATTTCAGGTTCCGGTAATTATGAGTTTGAAATTCTTGACAGCTCATCAGCAGATGTTGAAACAAGACAGACACTTACTGGTGGAGCCATGAACGTAGCAGTTAGCGTACCTGACAACACTATAGATACCATTTACACAGTTAATGTTTATGATATTGGTACAGCATCACCAAATTGTTTTAGAACTATTGATGTAACCATACCTGCGGCCATTCTTCCAGATTTCACGGCAACTGCTATCGAGGTTAGCTGTTCAGGTGCTGATGACGGTATCATAGAATTGGTTCAAGTAAATAACGGTAACAATCCGTTGACCTATGTATTAGACCCAATGCCTGCTAGCGCATCTTGGGATGCGGCGACACAATCTTTCACCGGGCTTCCAGGTGGATCTTATGATGTAACTGCAAGAGGTCCGAATAACTGTCCTACAGTAAAAACTGTGGTTGTAGATGAAAATACAGCCGTAGCATTTACTGCTCCCGTTCCTGACCAATTTGGTTGTGCTTCCGGTAATGATGGTGACAATGCCACAATAACAATAGACGCAGGTTTAATAAGTGGTGGTAGCGGTACATATAATCGTTTTGAATTCATAGATGATGCAACTGCTACTGTATTACAAAACAGTAGTGCATTAACCTATACGCATACAGATGCAGCTGGTGGTGATATTATAGTACGTGTATATGATGACAAAGGTTGTTCTGCAGAACACATTGTTACTATAAACCCTTATGACACTTTTATTGACGCGACTATTACTGTCGACAGAGCATTAGATTGTATTAACAGTGGAGAAAACATTACTATTATTGTAAATAGTACAGTTACCAATACCACGGCAAATCTTGCTAACTACGAGTTTAGAATTTTACCTTCTGCAACATACCAAACAGGTGATAATATATTCACGAATTTGGCAATTGGCACGTATACGATTGGTATTAAAAATGTAACTACAGGTTGTGAAATAACCCGAACTCATATCGTTGAAGACCCTAATACTTTTAGTATTGAGGTAAATAAGCTTTCTGATGTCGTATGTTTTGGAACAGATGGGGCTATTGAGGTAACATTTACCGATGCTACATATACTGGTGATTTTAACTGGGAAGTTGTAAATGCAGATGGCACAGCTACTACACGTACAGATGATGCCGCTACTTTTACAGGAACAGGAACCACAGCTTCTATTCCCGTAGCAGCAGGTAGCTATATTTTAAGAGCTTCACAAGTTGGAACTCCGGAATGTGTACAAGAAAGATCATTTACGATTACATCGCCTAGTGCCGCTATAACTTTAGCGACCATTGCAACCACAGATGTAGGTTGTAATAATGACATGGGTACTGCAAATATTACACCTAATGGTGGTGAAGCGCCTTTCGATATCGTTTTAACACATGTTAGTTCAACAACAACTTATACGGCAAATCAAGTAAACGGTAATTTATTTACAGGTTTAAGTGACGGTCAATATACCGTAGAAGTAACCGATAGTTTAGGTTGTACAGAAACCTTTACCAATGCATTTACGTTGACGCCTCCAGAACCAATTGCTGCTAATATTCAAACAGTTGTAGGTTTAGAATGCGAAGGTGATACGGACGGAATAATTACAGCAGCGTTTACACCAAGAACAGTATCCACAAATTACAGATACATTCTTAATACGTATGATGGTGATGCAGCTGGAGCTAACCTTTTACAGACATCTAGTTCTCAGACTACAGCAACATTTATGAATTTAAGAGCAGGCTATTACAGTGTTACTGTGTTAGATGACTTAAATTGTTCTGATGAAACTAATATTGTTGAAATTGCTGAACCAGTAGAAGTTAGAGGACAATTAGTTACTGAGCAAAGAGCAACTTGCCTAGATGATGCACAACTTTTATTAACCGCTTCTGGTGGTACAGGTCCATATATGTGGAGTATAGATGGTACGTCTGCATTCAATGCCATGAACGAAACAAATGGTCCTAACACCAATTTATTCACAGGTGTTCAACCAAATACATATCAATACTATATTCAAGATAGTTTTGGTTGTGTATCGGTTATAAGTAATAGCGTTACTATAAACCCGATTGTTCCTTTAACTGTTACCTTAGATAACGACAACCCTACCATTAGCTGTAACGGTGATGATAGCGGGGTTATCAATGCAGAGGCACAAGGTGGATTAGGTAATTATCAATATGCATTATTTTCTGATGCAGGTTTTACCAATGAGGTTCGTCCAAATCAAGCAACTGGTTTGTTCACCGATTTATTGGCTGGACCATATTATGTAAGGGTTCAAAGTGATGATTGTGAAGTGTCATCTGCATTGATCAACATTACAGAACCAGACGCATTGGTTATCGACACGGCCAATACTACTATCAACGATGTTACTTGTAATGGGCAGGAAGATGGTAGCATTACCGTGAATATGATTGGCGGTTCGGGTACATATCAATATGCAATCTCACCAAACTTAGATCGTTTTAGCGATGATAATACGTTCGACGAATTGGCACCAGGCGATTATACTATTATCGCTCAAGATTCTAATGGTTGCTTTGAGCTAATTGAAGCTACCATTTCAGAGCCAGAAGTGTTAGAAATAACAATAGAAAGCACACCTGAAATTTGTGTAGGGGAAGAAGATGGAACTATTGATTTAACCATAACTGGTGGTACCGCTTCATATAGCACTCGTTTAGAATCTGAAACAGATTTTATACAAGACAGATTAAACTTTACCAACTTGGCAGCTGGCGATTATATCATCTACATAGAAGATACACAAGGTTGTGAAGAAACCATAATAGTTACCATTGATCCTGGTGTGGATCTCGGAGCTACCGTTGAGCCGGTTTATGGCTGCAATGGCACATTCCCTAGCAACTATGTAAATATTATTCTAAATGACCCAAGTATAGAAAATGATGTACTATTTGGTTTAGATACTGTAGATCCTTTAGAAATGCAGTTGACCCCTATGTTTAGAGATCTATCCCCTGGCACGCATTATATTAGTATTTCTCATGCAAATGGCTGTTTAACCACCTACGATTTTGAGATATTGGCATTCGATCCTCTTGAAATTACCGTTGAAGAAAGTAATATCAATGAGATTACCGCAACGGTTGTTGGAGGTAGAGAAAACTACACTTTCTACTTTGAGGATGAGAATAGAGGTTCTGACAATGTGTTCTATATTACAGAAACAGGCACATATACGATTACCGTTGTAGACGAAAACGGATGCGAAGCAACAGCTAGTCTATTCATTGAATTCATTGATATTGAAATCCCTAATTTCTTTACTCCTAATGGCGATGGGCAAAACGATTTATGGATGCCGGATAACATTGAAATTTATCCAGAAATTTTCATTAGTATTTATGATAGATATGGACGTTCAGTTTTCACCTTTAAAGATAATGAAGACGGATGGGACGGATTCTATCAAGAAAATGAATTGCCTACCGGAGATTATTGGTACATCATTAAATTAAACGGTGTAGCAGATACCAGAGAGCTTGTAGGTAACTTTACACTTTATAGATAAAAATAAAAGATAGGTAGTTGCTTACGACTACCTATCTTTTTTACATATTAACAAATTAATATCAACATTATACAACTATTAATTTTGGTTTTAACGCAATTGATGTTTCTTTAATCTTATAACTAGCAGGCTTGAAATGAGACAAAAGTATTTTTTAGTAATTCTACTAATAATGGTTTGGGCAACTGGCTTTTCCCAGTTGAGCGACCTGCATTACTTACCACCCTTAAAACAAGGGGGCAATAACCAAGCTGTTGCGCAACAAAATATATAATTATCTACCCCAGAAACAACTGCGTTTACGGTAAATATTTATCAAGGTACTTCTACCACTTTATATGCTACTGCATCTATTTCTAAAACTGCACCGCAAGAAATTACATTGGCAAATGGCGACAATAATATAACCATGATGACCAACGCCAATACCGGTATTGTTCTTACCAGTGGAGGTTTAAGATTAGAAGCTCCGGGTGGAGAAAAATTCTATGTCAATTATAGGGCCGATCTGGAGCACAAGCAACCTCCTTGACCAGTAAAGGAAGGCAAGCAATGGGTACACATTTTAAGTGGGGAGGTACGCCAAATAAAGGAACTCAAAACAGTTTAACGAATTCATTGGGTATAATGGCAACAGAAGACGGTACCACAGTAACGCTTTCAGGTTATGACCCAGATTTTGAATTTAAACTAGGAAACGACAGAGATGGAATACTAGACGATAGTTATACTATAAATTTAGATGCAAACGAATCTTTTGTATTTGAAGCATATGTTGCTGAAACGCCTGCCAATGCAGATGGTTGGTTAGGAGCTGATATGATTTCCAACAACCCAATCGTTATCAGTAATGGTGGTCTAAATACAGGTGCAAGGGTAGGTTACTCAGGTAGAGATGCTGCAATTGACCAACCTGTGCCTCAAAACAGACTTGGTAAAGAATACGTTTTTATAAGAGGTAACGGTACAAGTGAAACAGAAATACCTATTATAATAGGTACACAAAACGGAACAGCAATTTATGTAAATGGATCTGCCACACCAATAGCCACCATTAACGATGGTGATTATTTTGAGATACCTGAGAGTAATTATTCTGTTTCTTCAGCAGGTGGAAACATGTATGTAACCACTTCTAAAGATGCGTATGCCTATCAGTTAATGGCAGGTGCAAGTGCTATTTATACACAAGGGTTAAACTTTATTGCACCCGTAAACTGTTTATTGCCAGATACGGTAGATAATATTACACATATAGAAGATGCTGCTGGGGTTACAATGACAGGCGGAGTAACATTAATTGCCTCCACCACTACCCCAGATGCTAATATTACTGTCACAGATGGAACAGGACCGGTAACCCTCCCCGCCTCTTCTGCAGTAGCAGGTACCACATTATGGAAAACATACTATGTCGCAAATTTAACAGGAGACGTTACGGTAGAATCGACAGGTCCAATAGCTGTGGGCTTCATTGGGTTTAGTGGCGCAAGAGGTATTGCCGGTTATTTTTCAGGTTTTGATACTGTACCAGAAGTTGACCTTCAAGTTACAGGAGGCGGATGCCTACCAACAGCTGAAATAGAAGTTATAGACCCTAATTTTGATGATTACCAGTGGTTTGAAAACGGTTTATTAATTGCAGGGGCAAATACTTCTACTTACACACCAACCCAAGCCGGCGATTACTACGTAAGAGTTACAAAGGGAGGATGCACATATGATTCTCAACCGCTTACCGCATATTATTGTGAGCCAGATATCGTAATCAAAAAAGTAGCAGACCGAAATACAGTCAATGATGGCGAAACGGTAATCTTCACTATTACGGTAGAAAGTTATGGCATAAATTCAGTTTCCAATCTTGTAATTACAGATGTTTTACCAGACGGTATTTCATTAATATCATCATCAGTTATAAAAGGTAGTTTTTCTTATCCGAATTGGTCTGTAGGTGGTATGGATAGCGGAGATCTAGAAACCTTGACTATAGTAACACGGGCAAATTTACCAGATGTAAATACATCAACAGCCACATACACCAATACAATTAGTAATTCTCAAGACCAAACCGATACTAACATTACTGCTGACGACCCATCAGAGACAATAACCGTAAATTTTAAAACCCCTACAACAGTAATCACGAATAGAAGAATTACCTTCAGAGCAACAGCAAATTAATTTCTTTTTGTAACATTCCGTCTAGTTTATCGTCAAGTATACGTAACCAATCAAAAAACACTTGACGTGAGTACTATTCTAACAGTCAATCATCTTACCAAAAAATTCGGGCACCTTACTGCAGTAAAAGATCTATCGTTTACTATAGAGAAAGGCAATGTATACGGTATTCTTGGACCAAACGGTAGCGGCAAATCAACTACCCTTGGCATTGTATTAAACGTAGTCAATAAAACCAACGGAGAATTTGCCTGGTTCGGTGGCGGCACCTCAACACACGAGGCTTTAAAAAAAGTAGGTGCAATTATTGAGCGCCCAAACTTCTACCCATACATGACCGCTTTACAAAACTTAAAATTAGTTTGTAAAATTAAAGACGTTACCGAAGACAAAATTGAGGAAAAGCTAGATTTAGTTGGATTACTAGATAGAAAAAATAGCAAATTCAGAACTTTTTCTCTAGGGATGAAACAGCGTTTGGCTATTGCCTCTGCCCTACTGAACGATCCCGAAATCTTAATCTTAGATGAACCTACTAATGGTTTAGACCCCCAAGGAATTCATCAAATCAGGGAAATTATAAAGACCATTGCCGCTAAAGGAACAACAATTCTTTTAGCATCTCATTTATTGGATGAGGTTGAAAAAGTATGCTCTCATGTGGTCATCTTACGAAAAGGAGAAAAACTATATTCTGGTAGAGTTGATAGTTTACAAGCTAGTTTCGGCTTTTTCGAATTAAAATCCGATGACTTAGAAAAACTGACATCATATTTGAGCACCAATGATCATTTTGGAAGTATAAAAAAAGAAAATGGTTTGGTCACGGCAATCTTAACTTCAGAACTAGATGCACAATCATTGAACAAAATACTTTTTGATAAAGGTATCATCGTATCTCATTTAGTAAAACGAAAAGAAAGTTTAGAAGAGCAATTTCTTGCCTTAACTAAAAATGCTAACGCCTAACACACTACCATCATGATACGATTACTACAAATAGAATTCATAAAACTTTGGAACAACAGGGCTAGCAAAGTGTTGATTATTTCATACTTCGCGCTTTTAACCTCTATAGCATTGGTAGCGGCCATTAAATTCGATATTGGTCCTATAAAGTTTCATTTAGCAGATCAAGGTATTTTCAACTTTCCGTACATCTGGCATTTCAATACATTTATTACAGCATTTTTTAAACTGTTCTTAGCCATTGTAATTGTTTCGATGATGTCTAATGAATACAGCAATAAAACGATAAAACAGAATTTAATTGACGGACTCTCAAAAAAAGAATTCATCCTTTCGAAATTCTTGACGGTGATTACCTTTTCACTAGTTTCGACCATATTCGTTTTTATAGTTTCTTTGATTTTAGGGCTTATTTACTCCGATTTTAATGAATTATCCATCATTTTTACCGATTTAGAGTTCCTTTTAGCCTTTTTTGTAAAACTGACAGGTTTCTTCTCTTTTTGTCTTTTCCTAGGTGTTTTAGTAAAACGCTCGGCATTTGCACTTGGTTTTCTAATATTATGGCAAGTTTTAGAAGGAATATTTAGAGGAATAATTAGATGGAAGTTTTTTGAAAGCGAAACGACAGATGCCATCATGGGCTTTTTTCCTTTACAGGCTATGTTCAATCTAATTAAAGAACCATTTTCTAGATTAGGTGCCGTACAATCCGTAGCCAATCAAATGGGAGAAAAACTTGCATTGGACTATTATATTCATTGGTATGAAATTGTGATTGTTCTAGCCTGGATAGCCATCTTCATATATGGTTCTTATGCAATTCTTAAAAGACGTGACCTTTAATTCATCTCAAGTACTAGGGCCGTTAATGCTTTTTAACAAGATTCAAAAAGTGTACATTTTTAATTTGTAGTATATTGTATTGTTTACGAATATGCTATGAAAAAGAAATGGGACTATAGAATACCCCAAATATTGGCTGCGCCAATATTTTTTATAGTCCTGTTATTTGGTATTTTCAAAATATCGGCACAAGAATGCCCGTCATTAGTAAGTCCTGCAGATGGTACCACATTAGTTCCCATAGATGCCTCTATTAGTTGGGAAGCTGTTACAGGAGTTCCCGGTTACATTATTTCCCTAGGAACCACCTCTGGCGGCAATGACATTTTGAACGAAAGAAATGTAGGTTCGGCTACCAGTTATATTCCACCAACAGGTTTACCTGAGAGCACAGAAATATTTGTAACCATAACCTTATTCTTTTTTAACCAGCCAAATATAGTTTGCGATAGTCAAAGTTTTACGACAGCTGCTTTGAGTGAAGTACCGAAATGTGTACCATCTACTTTTCCTGCAAATGATGCCATAGACATTAATACAACTACAAACATCTCATGGAATGCAGCACCGGGTGCTACTGGGTATTATTTATCAATAGGAACCACATTAAACGGAGCTGAAATTTTAACGAGTACGGATGTTGAAAATTCACTCAACTACAATCCACCTGCAGATTTACCCGCGGAAACAGAAATCTATATCACGTTAATTCCATATAACAGAATTGGCTTGGCATCAGATTGTAGCTCTATTATGTTTATCACTTCACCAGAAGCTGTTCTACCCACATGTACCACTATGATTTCTCCTATTGACGGAGAAACAAATGTATCTCTGAGTCCTACACTTGAGTGGAATGCTGTCCCAAATGCAATAGGTTACAAAGTATCTATAGGCACATCACCTTTTGAAACCAATATTCTAGATGACGCGGTTTTTTTCAGAACATCTACGGTAATCATTGATTTTGAACCCAACCGCACATTCTTTATTTCCATTTACCCTTTTAACGAAGCCGGTGAAGCCATTGGTTGTACTCAAGAAACTTTTTCTACAGCACTTGGTTGCGGACCTTACTTTGACCCCGAAAGCGGAGAACTACTCGTTTTAAATCCCGAATTATCCTTCCCTGATTCCGTGTCTATATGCCTTGACAACGAATTTAATATAATAACCGCAACAGATGAAGCAGACGGGTACAGGTGGTTTCAGTTAGATGAAAGAGGAAATGAGACTTTACTCTCTACCTCTGCAGAAGTATCCATAAGCGAAGAGGGTGAATATCTTTATGAAGCCTATATGAACATTGAAGATTCTGGAACATTGTTTGAATGTGCTTCTTCAAAAATATTTAAAGTAAAAACATCACAAGGTCCGGAAATAGATGAAGTAAAAGTGCAATTAGATGCTAATTCGTTAAACTATGAAGTTATTACAACGACAAATGGTAATTATGAATACGCGATAGATAATGCGGAAGGACCTTATCAAAACAATAATCGCTTTACAGATATCTCATTACAAAATCATACAGTTTATGTTCGTGATAAAAATGGATGCGGAATTACAGAAAAACTAATTGAGCAAGATTTAACCATTAAAGGGTTTCCTAATTTTTTTACACCAAACGGAGATGACATTAATGACCATTGGCAATTTATACCACCAATGGGTACGGAAGAAAAGGATATATACGTGATTTTCATTTTTGATAAATTCGGTGCTCTTTTAGCACAAATAGCACCGAATACAAAAGGTTGGAACGGTATATTAAATGGTAAGCAGCTACCTGAGTCTGAATACTGGTTTAAAGCTTTATCAAACAATAACAAGGTAATCACAGGTCATTTTAGTTTAAAAAGATAGGTAATGACCCAAAATAACATGCTAAACAAAAAAATGGATTTCATAATGAGATTTAGTTTCCTTCTATTTTCATGTTCATTTTTTTATGGTCAAGAGTGCACATCATTTATATACCCCGAAAATGGATCAAATAATATTGATTTAGATGCAACCTTAACATGGCAAGAAGTGTCGGGGTTTAACGGTTACCTACTAACCATAGGTACATCACCCCAAGGAAGAGATATATTGGATAGAAAACCTATAGGAACAGATACGTTTTACAAGCCTGAGTTTGGTTTTCCCGCTAATAGCACATTATATGCAACACTAAGCCTTGTACCCTATGATGGTGCACCAATAGCATGCGATGAAGTAGTATTTTCAACCATTTCAGTTACAACTAAACCAACTTGCTCACAATTAATTACCCCAATTAACAATGCAGGGAGTGTAACGATAATTACCGATTTAGAGTGGGAATATGCACCTACGGCAACCGGTTACTTCTTATCAATTGGTACAACGCCAAATGGTAGTGAAATTTTAAATAATGAAGATGTAAACAATGTACTTAGCTACAAGCCACCAGAAGATCTTCCTCAAAATTCAAATATATATGTAAGAATCAATCCGTATAATGAAATTGGCACAACTACCGCATGTACAGAAGAGGTATTCACCACAAGTTTTGCCGTTTATGTTTGTGATCCATACATTTCTGAAACTACAGGCGAATTAACTTATAGAGCTCCTCAAATTAATTTACCCAACGTTGTGGGTATCTGTAGCGATGAATTGCCATATACTATTTCGACAGATGATATAGCCGAGGGTTTTAGATGGTATCTTACTAATAGTGGCTCTGAAGAAACCCTATTGTCAGAGACGCAAAGCGTTGCCGTTTCTTCCCCTGGTAAGTATAGAATCGAGGCATATAATACCATATCAACAGACGCTGGTATTATTGAGTGTACAAGTTCAAAATTAATTGATGTAGTTGCGTCTGAACCTGCTACAATTACTGAAATAAAGGTCACCAATTTACCATTAGGCAAAACAATAGCAGTCTCTGTAACGGGTGGCGGACAATATGAGTATTCATTAACCAGCCGCGATGGTCCTTTTCAAGATTCTTCGATATTCATAGAAATGCCAAATACCAATTATACTGCCTATGTACGAGATAAAAACGGTTGCGGTACAACAGAAAGATCGGTAGATAGAGATATTTCGCTAAAAGATTTTCCATCATTTTTTACGCCAAACGGAGATGGTATTAATGACTATTGGCAATTTATTCCACCAGTTGAAAACTTTGAATCTGTCATAGAGGTAATTTATATTTTTAATCAATTTGGCACTTTAATTCAACAACTAAACCCAAGTAGTATTGGTTGGGACGGAACCTTCAATAATAAAGAAATGCCACAAACCGATTATTGGTTTAAAGCAAACTTTCTAAATCAACCGCCAATAAGAGGTCATTTCACCTTAAAACGATAGTTACAACTTATCTTCTTTTCGAGTCCATTTAAATCGTGCTTCTTTCGTAATTTTATAGCATGAAATTTAAAGTAGTATCAGACTTCAAACCCACTGGGGATCAACCAAATGCCATTAAAGAATTGGTAAAAGGTATAAATGAGAAAGAGAAATACCAGACATTGCTAGGTGTAACCGGTTCTGGTAAAACATTTACGGTAGCCAATGTCATCGAAGAAGTACAAAAACCAACACTATTATTGGCGCACAACAAAACTTTGGCAGCTCAATTATACTCCGAGTTTAAACAATTTTTTCCTGATAACGCGGTGGAATATTTCGTGTCTTACTACGACTATTACCAACCAGAGGCGTTTATACCAACTAGCGGAGTTTATATTGAAAAAGATCTTTCAATAAATGAAGATATTGAAAAACTGCGTTTAAGTACTACCTCTTCGCTACTTTCAGGCAGAAGAGATGTCATCGTTATTGCATCCGTTTCATGCCTGTATGGTATTGGTAACCCTATTGAATTTCAAAAAAATGTCATTTCCATTAAAAAAGATCAGGTTATAGCTAGAACAAAGCTGATGCAACAATTGGTGCAATCGCTATATTCAAGAACCATGGCAGATTTCAAAAATGGAAACTTCAGGGTAAAAGGCGATGTAGTAGACGTTTTCCCCAGTTATGCCGACCATGCCTATAGAATTCACTTTTTCGGCGACGAGATAGAAGAAATAGAAGCATTTGACCCATTTAACAACAATATTATAGAGGTATATGAGAATCTGAACATATACCCTGCCAACATGTTTGTAACTTCTAAAGATGTTTTGCAGAACGCCATACATAATATTCAAGATGATTTGGTAAAGCAAATAGACTACTTCAAAGATATCGCAAAGCCACTTGAAGCTAAGAGATTAGAAGAACGTACCAATTTTGATTTAGAAATGATTCGTGAGCTTGGGTATTGCTCAGGTATTGAAAACTACTCCAGATATTTAGACGGTCGTGAACCGGGCACAAGGCCTTTCTGCTTATTAGATTATTTTCCTGATGATTACTTAATGGTGATCGATGAAAGTCACGTTACCATACCACAAGTACACGCGATGTATGGTGGTGACCGTTCTAGAAAAGTTAATTTGGTAGATTATGGTTTTCGTTTACCAGCCGCAATGGACAATAGACCATTAAAATTTGAAGAGTTTGAAGCATTGCAAAATCAGGTTTTATATGTAAGTGCAACACCTGCGGATTATGAATTAAAATTAAGTCAAGGGGTATATGTTGAGCAGGTGATTAGACCAACAGGACTTTTAGATCCTATAATCGAGGTGAGACCAAGCTTAAACCAAATTGATGATTTAGTAGAAGAAATACAAATTCGTGTTGAGAAAGATGAGCGGACTTTAGTGACCACTTTGACAAAAAGGATGGCAGAGGAGTTAGCTAAATATATGGACAGAATCAATATTAGATGTAGATATATTCATAGTGATGTTGACACTTTAGAGCGCGTAGAAATCATGCAAGATTTACGAAAGGGAATTTTTGATGTGCTCATAGGTGTGAATTTATTACGTGAAGGATTAGACTTACCAGAAGTTTCTTTAGTCGTTATTTTAGATGCCGACAAAGAAGGTTTTTTACGTAGCAATAGATCATTGACACAGACCGTAGGTAGAGCTGCAAGAAACCTAAATGGACTAGCAATTATGTACGCAGATAAGATAACGGACAGTATGCAAAAAACGATAGACGAAACAAATTACAGAAGGCAAAAACAGATTCAATATAATACGGATAATAACATAACACCGAAAGCATTGAACAAAAGTTTAGACAGCGTACTTTCGAAGAATTCAGTCTCCACATATCACTTCATAAAAGAGGAGTTGAGAGCTGCCGAACCAGACATGGATTACCTTACAAAAGAGCAAATAGAAAAGCTCATAAAAGACAAGAGAAAAGCGATGGAAAAAGCTGCAAAAGAATTGGATTTTATGCAAGCAGCGAAATTACGAGACGAAATAAAGTCATTACAAGAGCAAGAATAAGCTAAGATTAGACGAAATCAACCAAATTAGATTATAGGTATATTTAAACTTAACTTAATATCACATAAAATACTGGATAACAATTATTTAAATACAATTTTTAGACAAGACTAAATCTTATTTGCTCTAACTAAAATCGATTTTAAAAGTGTTTTTCAGCTGTTTTTCATTTAATCATAAAACAACAATAGTTGCTCTTTCACTAAAATTCCTTTGCAGCAAACAAAGCTTGTAAAAAGAAAAAATATACTAGCGTACATTACGAATTTACGTTAAATTTTTGAACAATAAAATCGGCAGTTACAACCCAATAAAAAGAGTTCAGTTTTAAAGCTCGAAAATCGATTTACAGCACTAGAAAAACCCCTTTTCAAGAATTAATTAAAGGGGTTATTTATAGCTTAATCCTACAAAATAATAACCTATATTTTCAATTGTAAAAATACCGATTTAAGAATATCATAAGACAAATATTCATCCCCAAAAAAAAGCCGCATATGAGTTAATTGAACAATTATATGAATGAGCAATTCAGTTCAATTTCAACACGAAATAAGAATATGTAAAACAAATAAAAAAATAACAAAAAAGTGCTTTGATTTCTCAAAGCACTTCAACTAAACAACTCAAACCAACCTAAAAAAAGTAGTCGCTAAAACTTACTTTAACTCGATCATTCTTTTTGGCTTTGGCAAAGCCTCTTCTTTTTTAGGAAGATTAAATTTCAAAATTCCACCTTCGTAAGTCGCTTCAATTTTATCTGTTGCAACAGTTTCCGGTAAGGTAAATGCTCTTTTAAAAGAAGAGATACTAAACTCTTTTCTTGTGAAATTTTCTTTCACCTCTTCACCCTCTTCTTTAATTTCTGCAGAGATTGTTAAAACAGAATCATCAATTTCTATATTAAAATCATCTTTAGCCCTACCAGGTACAAAAAGTTCTAATTCAAAATCTTTCTCATTTTCTTTTATGTTCACAGCGGGTACAGATGAACGTGAATTCTCAGTACCACCAAACCAGTCTGGTCTAAATATCTCATTCATTAATGCTGGGAACAAAACGTCATTTCTCTTAGTTAAACTCATAATCATATCTTTTTAAATAAATTAATTTTAATAGTCGATTTGAATAAAACAAATTATATACCAACACCATTTACATGTCAATTTGACATTAACCTAAGGTTAAAGGGTGTCATTTTGACATTTTTAAATGATATGAGCGTGTAATTTTAGTTTATCAGCCATTTTACCGAACGAACAATCGCTAGCTTTATGGCAGACTTATTAAAATGGACAGACTAACTAATTTTATTGACCATATTCAATCTAGAATTGCTTTTTTTCCCACTATAATTGCTTTGGGTGGATTGCTAACGGCTTTTTTTATGATTTACTTGGAACAACAAGATATTTCAGCACATATCATGGAAGTTGCCCCTGCTTTGGTTATTGATGATACAGATACAGCTAAAACAATTCTAAGCACTCTTATAGGTGGTTTAATTTCATTGACAGTATTTAGTTTTTCAATGGTAATGGTATTATTAAATCAAGCATCTAGTAATTTTTCACCAAGAGTATTGCCAGGTATTGTATCAGATCAAAAGCACCAAATTGTACTGGGTCTCTATATTGGCACAATACTATATAACATTTTCATATTTATTTCTATAGAACCTACTAAAGACAACTACCAAACGCCAGGTTTCTCAGTACTACTAGGCATTATTCTAGTAGTAGTTTGTTTAGCTGCTTTTATATATTTCATTCATCATATCTCACAAGCTATACAGGTAGGTAACATATTGACCGCAATTCATTCCAGAACAAAATCTGAAATAAGGTCAATTGTTAAAAATCAAGAAAAAATATCTTTAAAATTTCCTGAGCAGGAACATTGGGAAGCATATGAAATAAACGAAACCGGATATTTTCACGGTATAATTGAAGATGACTTATTGAAGTTATGCAAAGATTACCAAACAAAAATTGCAGTTCAACTTCACAAAGGTCAATTTATATTAGACGGAACCATTGGCTTTACCTCTGAAAAACCTATAGATAATGATTTAAAAGAGAAGATATTGAACACATTGCTCTTTAGCCACGAAGAATTAATAGGTAAAAATTATATCTATGGGTTTAGACAAATCTCAGAAATTGGGGTGAAAGCCATGTCTCCCGGAATTAACGACCCTGGGACAGCTCTAAACACTATTGACTACCTAACTTCTCTTTTTATGGATTTAATGCGTAAGGCGGATTTTGAATACCTTGCCGATGATGACCAAACTGGAGAAAATTGGGTACTTATTAGAAGTTCTAAATTTTCAGAAGTGCTATTTAATGTAATGGCAACGTACAGACTGTATTGCAAGCATGATATTACCGTTATGAGAAAACTTATGCACATGCTGAAGACACTTACAAACCACGTTATAAATTCTGATCAACTTGTTATAATAGAATCGGAAATCAATGAATTAAAAAAAGATGCTGATAACAACATCGAAAACAAAAGAGATCTTAGTACATTAAATTCTGATTTTATCTCTTGGTCTTAATTGTAGTGTGATTTAAAAATTGAAATCAGTACCTCTGGCGGCACTACTTTATTAGGGTATTTATGCATTACGGAGAGTACTTGCTGAATAGCACCGGGTGGCAGACCCATTTTTAAACCGATATCATAAATTCTTTTGACTTCGATTATATCTTGTTCATCATCAACATTCATCAATAACACCAATCTATGAAATTGCAAAAGTCGTTCTGGTTGAGATTTAGGTATAACATGTTCAACATTAGCAGTAAAAAGACTGTCAAAAGTTTTTTTGCTTACCTCTAATTGTTGGGCTACTGAAAAAAGAAAGTCATATTCAGATTCTTTAATCTCGTTATTGACTTTGGCAAATGCAATCATTTCTGATAAAATAGATAGTTTCTCTTTTTTAGTAGGCATATTCTTAAGTAAATAATTGATATTCAGCTGCTACATAATTTAACGTTAAATACGGCTTTTTTATTTCATTAAGAGATAACCTTAGTAATACTTAGAAAAGAGATGTTTTCTTACTTCGAGAAATAACTTTTAATCACATGCTCACCTTGAGAATAATCTTCTGAAAAATGAATATCGTATAAAAATTTTCTAATGACCTTTTGTGGTAAACCCAAAGAAATTCCTTTTTTATAAGATGCTCTTACCCATTTAAAGTAGCTTTTACATAGATTTTTATCGTGTAGAGCGGTTTTATAAAACTTTAAAAGCTTAGACTCACTAGAAATAGGAAGAATAAAAATTTCCTCTTCTTCAATATATGTATCAATAATATCTTGATCTAAACCCAGTTGCCCGCCTACATTACAGATAAATTCATACTCCATTTCATCAAGACCATTTTCTACCATAGAAGATTTGATCATGCCTGAGATTATTTTTAATTTTACATTTTCTTCCCTCATCATCTTTATCTTTTAAATAATCATTAACAAACTTAGTCTACCACTATTTTAAATTTTACAAATCGAAGACCATTTTAAACTTTACCACCTTGTCAATAATGAAAATTTAAACATTTAATAACTGACCTAGATTACATAATTAAAAGAATAAATTACCAAAATATATAGATAGCGAACGATTAACTTGTATACACTTAAATATACGAAATTTGAAAGATTATTCCTACAATAATAACACGGAAAATTACTGATTATTATATATAACGATTTACTTCAAGAAAAAATCGATGAAATACCAAAACAATCGATAAATGATTCACTTATGCTTCTAACATAAAGGAGTTGTGAAAATTCAAACAAAATATTTTCGATATAAATAGAAAAAATAGAAAAAATAAGCAACTAAAAATTAAATCTGTTGAACAAGCTATTGATTATTGATACACCGTTTAACAACAGGTCATATTTTTATAATAACTTGCACATCTTAAATTTGTAGTATGACAAATAATGATATTTTCAAGAAACTAAGAGTTGCATTAAAGTTTAGAGATGATCAAATCGTTGATATTCTACAGCTTGTAGATTTCAAGATTTCTAAAAGTGAATTAGGCGCTTTCTTTAGAAATGAGGACCATCCTAATTATATGGAATGTGGTGACCAAGTGCTACGCAACTTTCTAAATGGTCTTGTTCTTCATTTAAGAGGTACAAAAGATGCCCCTAAAATACCCGGAGAAGTACTTTTGGCCATGTCAACAAGTACTAAAAGACCGCCTCAAAAAAATAATGACCGAAAAGATTTTAAGACCAAACAGATGAAAAAAGTAGATACTGCGATAAGCCCTGTTAGGTATAAAAACAAAAAAAAATCTTAATACACGTCTTTGTATTAAGATTTTTAACGGCAAAAATTAATCGGTTATGCCTTTATACGCACAGGAACGGTATATATCTTACCCTCCTTTACTTCTGTCAAATTAACTTTTTGATAGTTTAATTTAGATTTGACAAAACTTTCCATTTTATCAAATTGAGAATTAACCGATAAAACGACGATTTCCCCATCTGCATTCAAAGTAAATCGAACCTGGGCTGTTAAATCGCCGTCACCAATAGTAAAATTATTTACCGTTAGCATTTTTGAAATCTGTGTTGATAGATTTTTAGAAGGATTTTCACCTTTTACATCGTTCGCTAAAACATTACCTGTTGCAAGTAGCATTGCAGCTACGACTACTAAACTTAATTTTCTCATGACTTTTTGTTTTTTTACCTCAGTTTTTCTGAAGTATGATTAATAATTGATTGATGATGAATTACTAAAAAGACGACTGTAAATTAAGATTGTTACAATTTTTTCTCATTTTAACATCTTTTTTATAATAATCCTTCCGTTTTACACCACAAATTTAGAAATACCAATCACTTAAAAAACAAAGATTTAAAGGCTTAACCATTATTTCATTTCGCTAACATAAAACTCAGATTCAGCTTAGTTTTCATTACGATTACTTAAAATGGTATATACAATAAATTACTTTCCAGAGCATATGCCTCGCAATAACACAAAAAAAAGAACGCTTAATAAGCGCTCTTCAAAGAATAATAAATTATAAAATAACTACTCTGCTATTTCAATTGGAATAACGTAAACCAAATCTGTATTACCTGGCTCAAGACTTTTAAAATCTATACCGTTCTTCAAAAATTCTTTTAAATGACCATTAT
Organism: Maribacter sp. R86514; assembly: GCF_044597005.1. Classification (NCBI taxonomy): domain Bacteria; kingdom Pseudomonadati; phylum Bacteroidota; class Flavobacteriia; order Flavobacteriales; family Flavobacteriaceae; genus Maribacter; species Maribacter sp. R86514. Next base: position 1,948,899 of record NZ_CP138999.1, read on the forward strand.
TGGATTTAATTGACAATAACCTGTACATACCATCTTCCGCAACGGCTATTTTAATTTCAGCTTTAGCACCTCTTATCTGATTTGGTATATCCTCATCAGCTAACATGTCATGAATTTGAGCAGTTATCCATTTTGTTCCTTTATCTTCATTAGACTCCTTATCATGAGCCGTAACAGTTCCAATCCCAAATGTTAAAAATGCGATTAAAATGATTTTGACTTTTTTCATACTATATATATTAAAGGTTCGAAATTATACGCATATATTGCGTATACCACAAAATAAAACATTTAAAATGTGAATATGATAATTTTAACATCTATTTAATATTATATTAATAATATATGCAGATTTCAACACTATAATCTACACATTCAATAATAGCAAGATGTATTTTGTCAAAAAAAAAAAAAAAAGACCACTCCAATCGGAGTGGTCTTTAAAGGTATTAAAAGTGAATTGGTTTTAAGCCAATACCTCTTTTACTTTATCTGCAGCTTCTTGAAACTGTACAGCAGATTGTACTGCAAGTCCAGAATTGTCAATAATCTCTTTTGCCAATTCAGCATTGGTACCTTGTAACCTTACAATAATCGGCACTTTCATTGAATCGCCCATATTCTTATAAGCATCAACAACACCTTGTGCAACACGATCACAACGAACGATACCACCGAATATGTTAATTAGAATTGCCTTTACGTTAGGATCTTTTAATATAATTCTAAACGCCTCTTCAACTCTTTTAGCATCTGCCGTACCACCAACATCTAAGAAGTTAGCTGGTTCACCACCTGCCATCTTAATTAAATCCATAGTCGCCATAGCCAGACCTGCACCGTTAACCATACAACCAACGTTACCGTCAAGATCTACATAGTTAAGACCAACTTCTCTTGCCTCAACTTCTATAGCGTTCTCTTCTCTAAGATCACGCATTTCAGCATATTGCTTTCTACGGTATAGTGCATTATCATCAATTGAAACCTTAGCATCAACAGCCATGATCAAATCATCGGATGTTTTTAATACAGGGTTAATTTCAAACATATTAGAATCACTTTCTACATATGCTTTATATAATGATGCAACGAATTTTGTCATTTCTTTGAACGCAGTACCTGAAAGTCCTAAGTTAAAAGCAATCTTTCTTGCTTGAAAACCTAACAAACCTGTAGCTGGATCAATTTCTTCTGTAAAGATCAAATGCGGAGTGCTTTCTGCAACTTCTTCAATGTCCATACCACCTTCTGTAGAATACATGATCATATTCTTACCAGTAGCTCTGTTCAATACAACAGACATATAGAATTCACTAGTTTCGCTTTCGCCTGGGTAGTAAACATCTTCGGCAACTAATACTTGGTGTACTTTTTTACCTTCTGCAGAAGTTTGCGGTGTAATTAAGTTCATACCAATAATCTGGTTAGCTATCTCTTCTACCTCTTTAAGGTTTTTGGCTAATTTTACACCACCACCTTTACCACGACCACCTGCGTGTACTTGCGCTTTAATAACGTGCCATCCCGTTCCGGTTTCAGCAGTTAATTGCTTTGCAGCCTCAACAGCCTCTTTTGCATTCTGGGCAACAATTCCTCTTTGGATGCGCACCCCAAAACTTGCTAATATCTCTTTTCCTTGATATTCGTGAAGGTTCATATATATGGTGAATTTTATTTGTTAAGCAAAAATAGGAAACAGTAATTAATAATCTAAAAATACTAGTAATTAATTGGAATATCTATCCTAATTAACCCGATAAAAACAAAAAACTATTAAAAAGTGATTCATTTTATCGCTCTATACCTTATCAAATCTCTATATCCTTAAAATCTAGCGGATCAAAATTTTTGAAATGACCATTCAATTCTATAATCTTTTTTGTTCTTTCTACTTCAGATAGTACGGTAATTGTAGATGTCAAATGAAGCCCAATAAAATTAAGTCGGTCATTTTCTGAAGGTATCTGTAAAAGCTGATACTCTTGCTCAAAAGACAACCCAATTTTATGAGCTAGTGTAAAGCTATTGAATTCCTTTACATTGATTTTTGTATAAGGGACATCCATAATGGCGTACAATTGCTCTATACCGTTTATAATCGTCTGTTTTTTTTCATCGGTAGCTTCAAAATCGTACTCCATAAGCTTTACAATACCACCAGCGTACAACTTATCATCCATAACATTATCAAAAGCAAGTAATTTAAACACTTGCCTGGCTACACAGACCACATCCATTTCTCCGGTATCATAGGTTGTAACAACTTCTACCAATTGTACTTCAACACCATATTCCATCTTATTATTTATGAAAACAGGTATACCAAAAGTGATGGCTTCATTTCTACAATCTTGAATTAATTGTTTGTAGCGATCTTCAAAAACATGCAGCGGCACTGTTTCGCCAGGAAAAAAAATAGACTGTAATGGAAATAATGGTAATCTCATGTGCTAAAAATACAAAGAGGTTTATTCAGCTCCAAAATAAATAAAAAAGACAATTGTTTCAAATATCACAATTTGTTATTTTAAATGTATTTATGTTATTATTTTTGTACCTAAGCATTTAGAAAAGTAAATTTGCTAAAAAATAGATAGCATGAGAAATGAGGATTTATTGCAAATCGCAAAAACCTATGGTGATCCGGTCTATGTTTATGACTCGGAAAAAATAGTTTCACAGTTCAATAGATTGACCAAAGCTTTTGGTTCTGTAAAAAAATTGAAACTTAACTATGCAGCCAAGGCACTTTCTAATATTACTATTTTAAGATTGATGAATAGTCTTGGTAGCGGTTTGGATACCGTTTCTATACAAGAGGTTCAACTAGGTTTATTAGCAGGTTTTAAACCAGAATCAATCATTTTTACCCCTAACGGAGTTTCTTTAGAAGAAATTGAGCAAGCTGCTAAATTAGGAGTACGCATTAACATAGACAACCTTTCTATATTAGAACAATTTGGTAGTAAGCATCCAAATATTCCGGTATGTATACGTATTAATCCGCATGTAATGGCAGGTGGAAATTCTAATATATCCGTTGGTCATATAGATTCTAAATTCGGCATCAGTATACATCAAATTCCGCATTTACTTCGTATTGTAGAATTGACAAAAATGAATATCAACGGTATTCACATGCATACAGGTAGCGACATTTTAGATATCGACGTATTCTTATATGCTTCAGAAATACTTTTTGATACTGCTCGCAATTTCAAAAATCTTGATTTTATCGATTTCGGTAGCGGCTTCAAAGTACCTTATAAAGAAGGTGATATTGAAACCAATGTTGAAGAACTAGGAAAAAAACTAAGTACACGCTTTAATGAGTTTTGTAAAGAATATGGTAAAGATTTGACATTGGCTTTTGAGCCAGGCAAGTTTTTAGTGAGCGAAGCAGGTGTTTTTCTTGCAAAAGTAAATGTGGTAAAACAAACTACATCAACAGTTTTTGCAAGTGTAGATTCAGGTTTCAACCATTTAATTAGACCAATGCTTTATGGTGCTACACATACAATAAACAACATTTCTAACCCAAGTGGTAGAGAACGTTATTATTCTGTTGTAGGGTATATCTGTGAGACCGATACTTTTGCCAGCAATAAAAGAATAAACGAGATTACCGAAGGCGATATTCTTTGCTTTAAAAATGCAGGTGCATATTGCTTTACTATGGCAAGTAACTACAACTCAAGATTTAGACCACCAGAAGTTCTTTGGCATAAAGGAAAAGCAATTCTAATACGTGAAAGAGAAACTTTTGACGATTTAATTCGCAATCAAGTAGATGTAAAAGATTTGTTCGCTGTTAAAGAAACCGCAAAAGTGAAATAAAGCATTTAAAAATACGTTAGTTTTGGTATAATAGTTGGACTATACACTCAAATTAAACTCATGAAAACGTATTCTTTATCTTTTTCCAAATCATTTTTATTCTTAGCCGTTCTTTTTATTTCGACCGCTAGTTATGCACAAGAGGTAAATTGGATTTCTTGGGAAGAGGCTGCCGAATTAACGGCGACCGACACCAACCCAAAGAAAGTCTTTATTGACGTGTACACAGATTGGTGTGGATGGTGCAAGAAAATGGATAAGGACACTTTTCAAAATCCGGAAGTAGCTGCATACATGGCAGAGAACTATTATATGGTAAAGTTTGATGGTGAAGGTAAAGACCCAATCGAATATAAAGGGAAGACATATAAATTTGTTCCCTCGGGCAGAAAGGGTTATCATGAATTTGCAGCCGCTTTAATGCAAGGGCGTTTAAGCTACCCAACTACTATTTTCTTAGACGAAGAATTAAACATGCTCTCTCCAATACCTGGTTATCAAAAGCCAGAGCCATTCTTAGAAATTGCTCGCTATTTTGGCAGCGACATTTACAAAGAAAAAGACTGGAAAGCCTATACTGGTGAAGCTGGTAAATAAGCATAAAAACCTTACCCCTCTTTAGTTAAAATCTCTATTCATTTTTGACAGAAGAAACTAAGATTTTATCAAAGTATTTGATATAGTTTAGTATGCTATCAAACCACGAGAAACAAGTTTTATGAAGTATTTATTGATTATTCTACTTTCTTCATTAAGTATAATTTCTGTATACGGTCAAAACAAAAAAAAATGGCAAAGTGAGTGGAAATATGGCGAGTTAATTTTACGAAATGGCGATACATTAAAGGGAAGAATGATATTACCTATTTTAGATGATATGGCGCTAACAAGTTCGAAAAAGGTAAAATTTCAAAAAAGTCCTAAAACTAAGAAAACCAACTATAGCCATTTTGATGTTAAAAAAGTAATTATTAAAAATCACATGCTAAATAAAACATGGGATTATCAATTCGTTAAAATATCAGATTCTAAATATAGATTGTTTGAGGTTGTTTATGAAAGTGACGAAATAAGGTTATTTAAAAGAATAACTGAAACAGACAACAATGCCTATTTACCATCTCCTGTAAACAGTGTACATGACATAGTTCATGTGTTTGACAATAATACCGTTTATAATACAAGATATTACGCTCAAAGAAAGTTTGAAGGCGTCGCTTCTATTCTTTACAATTCAGGTCCCTTTGCAAAATCATTTCGTAAAAACGGCATCAAATATTTTTCTGATTGTCCCGATTTAGTTTCGAGCTTAAAAAACAGAGGTTTAAATGAATCTGACGTGCTGAAAATTGTAAAAGAATTCGATAAATGTTTACACAACTAAGCTCTGTAAGTTACAGTAGAAATCAATTTTTAGCAATAAAAATCTTATCATAATACTTGTCAATTATTTACTATTATTAATAGCATACTACCGTATCATTATAAATAAAAGTGCACCTCCATTTCATGTAGCCGTTTAAACTCTTCAAAAATTGGAAAGCAATCTTCATTAAAGTACTTTCACAGCAACGGAAAAAGCTAACTTATGAAGAATCTATTTTACGCTAGTTTTTTAATCATTATATTATTATCATGCACTAACAAAAGGGATACTGTAAAGCCACTTGAATCTGGAGTATCGGAAGCTATGGCAACCCAAAGAGCTTCTCTAATATCCAATGTTCATTACAACTTAAGTTTTGATATCCCTATAGAACAAGAAGCTCCTATACCTTCTCAACTGGTTTTAAATTTTGATTTAGAACATCTTAAAGAACCAGTCTACTTAGATTTTAAAGAGGAAACTACCAAAATAAAATCGGTATCCATTAACAAAACTAAAGTTGATATTCTTCATAAAAATGAACATATCATTTTACATGAAAACCACTTGATTAAAGAAAATAACACCGTTATAATTGAGTTTGATGCTGGTGAGCTTTCTCTTAATAGAAATGAAGATTACTTGTATACTTTATTAGTACCTGATCGTGCAAGAACACTATTCCCCTGTTTTGATCAACCTAATATAAAAGGTATATATACGCTAAATATTACAGCACCAAACGACTGGAAAGTTTTATGTGGATCTAAAGAAGTAAAGCAAACTCAGAAAGGTGAATACACACAACATAATTTTAGTGCTTCTGATCAAATGAGTACCTATCTATTTTCATTTGTAGCGGGTAAATTTGAATCTGTAACTCAAAAACCGGCTAATATGGATATGACCCTATCATACCGAGAAACGGATACCACCAAAATTAAGTACAGCTTAGACTCCATTTTTGATCTACATCAGCAATCCTTATCATTTTTAGAGGATTATACCGCATATCCCTTTCCTTTTCAAAAAATGGATTTCGCTGCAATACCCGGTTTTCAATATGGAGGAATGGAACATGTAGGCGCAATTCAATACCGTGAGATTTCTCTCTTTTTAGATGAAAGCGCTACCGCTAACAGAAAATTAAGCCGTGCAAAGCTAATTGCCCACGAAACATCTCATATGTGGTTCGGCGATTTAGTAACTATGAATTGGTTTAATGATGTTTGGATGAAAGAGGTGTTTGCCAATTTCATGGCAGATAAAATTATGAATCCCGCTTTCCCAGATATAGACCATCAATTGGCTTTCATGATCACCCACTACCCCAATGCTTATGGTGAAGACAGAACATTGGGTACAAACCCTATTCGCCAAGACTTAGAAAACCTCAACAACGCAGGTTCACTTTACGGTAGTATTATTTACAACAAAGCGCCAATAATGATGGGTCAACTAGAAACCGTTTTAGGTAAAGAGGCATTTCAAACAGGCATTCAAGAATACATTAAAACCTTTGCATTCAAGAATGCTGTTTGGGGTGAGCTAATTGATATTCTTGATAAAAAGTCTACTACTGATATGGTTGGGTGGAGCGATGTTTGGGTCAATAGTTCTAGTAGACCCATCTTTAGTGATGATATTGAATATGGTGATGACAATAAAATAACCTCATATAAACTATTTCAAAAAGCAGAAGATAAATCTAATCATTCGTGGCCACAGAGATTTGACGTATCATTTCTTTATCCTGATAAAACCAAGACGTTAACCGTTAACATGGTTGGTAGCGAATTAAGTTTAGATGAAGCTATTGGCATGGATAAACCGAGCGCAATATTATATAATTCTAATGCTGAAGGCTACGGAGTGTTTCCTGTTCAAGAACAAGATATAGAAATTATACCTTCCATAAATGACCAAGTGGCTCGTGGTTACGCCTACATCAATGTGTATGAGAATATGCTAAATGGCAGTATTACTCCCAATGAAGCAATAAAATTATACTCAAAAGGACTAGTTAATGAAAAGAATGAATTATTAATTAATCTCATTTCTAGGTATACCACTTCAGTTTTTTGGAAATATCTTACTACTGAACAACGCCTTTTTTATCAGAAAGAAATTACAGAAGAGATATGGGCTAAATTACAAGAAGAACTTTCGCCCAATATTAAAAAGACCTTATACAATACCTATGTATCATTAGGTTATACAGGTATTTCCCAAGACCGATTATACAAAATCTGGAAAAAAGATATAGTAATCAGTAACCTAAAACTTAACGATGATAATTTTACGGAATTGGCGATGGATTTAGCCTTATACGAACATCCCGAAAGTGAGAGCATCCTTAATATAGCTGAAAAAGCAATAAGCAACAATGACAAATTAAATAGATTTCAGTTTTTACTTCCATCTCTTTCAATAGACATTAACACTAAAAATGCATTCTTTGAATCTCTAAAACTTGAAGAAAACCGTGCTAAAGAATCATGGGTGGCTAATGCAATGAATAATTTAAATCACCCTTTACATCAAAAAGAATCTATTAACTATCTAAGGGCAAGTCTAGACTTAGTTGATGAAATACAAAAAACAGGTGATATCTTTTTCCCAAAGAGATGGCTAAGTAGTACTATAGGTAATTATACATCTCCACAGGCATATGAAATATTACAGCGTTTTCTTGAGGAAAATCCCGATTTAAATCCTTCATTGAAATCAAAAGTATTACAAGCTTCAGATGATTTAAGAAGGGTGCAACTTCTGCAGAAACAGATAGACACCTCTTTAGATTAATATTGAGACATAAAAAAAGAGGTCTAAAAGACCTCTTTTTTTATACACATCTATTTTTCTATCTACTATAATTAGGACTTTCTTTTGTAATGGTTACATCATGTGGATGACTTTCATTAATACCACTAGCTGTAATTTTAACAAATCTTCCATTGTCCTGTAACGTAGCAATATCTTTTGCTCCACAGTATCCCATACCAGCTTTTAAACCACCTATAAATTGGTGAATGCTTTCGTATAATTCACCTTTATAAGGCACACGACCTACAATACCTTCAGGTACTAATTTCTTGATATCATCTTCAACATCTTGAAAGTAACGATCCTTACTACCTTGCTTCATTGCCTCTACAGACCCCATACCTCGGTAAGATTTAAACTTTCTACCTTCATAGATAATCGTTTCTCCCGGAGATTCCTTGGTTCCTGCCAAAAGTGATCCTAACATAACTGTATCTGCACCTGCAGCAATAGCCTTAGGGATATCACCCGTGTACCGAATACCACCATCTGCGATAACCGGAACACCAGAACCTTTTATAGCCGCTGCTACTTCTAAAACAGCAGAAAACTGAGGAAAACCAACACCTGCAACAACTCTTGTCGTACAGATAGAACCAGGACCAATACCAACTTTAACAGCATCTGCACCTGCATCTACCAAATACTTAGCAGCCTCGCCAGTTGCAATGTTACCAACAATAACATCTAAGTTTGGAAACTTCTTTTTTACTTCTTGTAATACAGATACCACACCTTTTGTATGCCCATGAGCAGTATCTATAACCACAGCATCCACACCGGCATTAACCAATGCCTCAGCTCTGTCTACTGCATCTGCAGTAACACCTAATGCCGCTGCTACACGTAAACGACCATACTGATCTTTGTTGGCGCTAGGTTTTTGGGTTAGTTTAGTAATATCACGAAATGTAATTAAACCTACCAACTTATAATCTTTATCTACTACAGGTAGTTTTTCAATTTTGTGTTGCTGCAGAATATCTTCAGCTTCTGAAAGTGAAGTACCTTCTGCTGCTGTTACCAAATTTTCAGATGTCATTACTTCTGATATTGGTCTTTCATTATTTTTTTCGAAACGTAAATCTCTATTGGTTACGATACCTAATAGTTTACCATCGGCATCAACAATAGGAATACCACCAATGCTATACTCTTTCATATTAGCCTTGGCGTCTTTTACTTTTGAATCAAGTGGTTGGGTAACCGGATCTAAAATCATTCCGCTTTCAGCCCTTTTTACCTTTCGCACCTTCATTGCCTGTTGCTCAATGGTCATGTTCTTGTGCAGAACACCTATACCACCTTCTTGAGCCATGGCAATTGCCATTCTAGACTCTGTAACCGTATCCATCGCTGCCGATATGATAGGTACATTGATTGTAATATTTCTTGTGAATTTTGTCTGAATACTTACTTCTCTTGGAAGCACTTCAGAATAAGCAGGTACTAACAGTACATCATCGTAAGTTAGACCTTCTCCTAGAATTTTATTTTGGTGGGCTTGCATAGCAATTAAGGATTTAATTGCGTGCAAATATAGCGAATATTGTTGACTTATATACCATTAACATAACCTTAGCAAAAGCTTCACATAAAAAGGCTATATTAAAAACCAAGCAAGACATCTTTTTAGTAAACTATACTATTACTTTACCAGATGACATACTAAAATTTAAACTGTAAAGTCGTATAAAATGTTCTCGGTTCTGACGGAATAATACCAGGTCCTGGGTACCCAGTTGCTCTACGTGTAAAATAGCTATTATTCAAAAGATTATTTATACCAGTCTCTAATTTCCATTTTTTATAAGAATAAGCCAAAGAAAAATCCATAATGTCATATGCAGGTATCTCTCCTTCTATACCACGTTGATTATCATTTACATCTTGTGGCGCATTAGTCGCATCTGTAAATTGACTTGACAAATACGTGTATTGCAAACTACCTATTAAGTTGCCATACCCGAAATTAAGTCCGGTTTTCAGGTTTACGTCAGGTATAAATTCTACCTTATTTCCCTCTACATTCGTTTCTTCTGAAGATAAATACTCCGAATTGGTCAACGCCAAGTTTACAAAATAATTTAGTTTCAACTTTTCACTAGCAGATAGGAAAGTTTCCTTGATACTCCAATTTGCAAAACTCTCAATACCGTACATAAAGGCAGTACCAATATTACCTCTAAAACGAACTATACTTCCCGTTTCCACTTCTTCACCTAAAGCATTGGTCTGTGTTTCGCTCTTTAATATCTCCCCTAACCTATTGTCATATAATAAGCTAAATGCACTAACATCATAAGACAACACATTGTTATATCTACCTCGAAATCCAATATCTGCAGTAAAGCCATCTTCATCTGAGATATTTTCATCCACTTGAAAAGAAGGGTTCACCACTCGTATATCACTAAAAGTGACGGACCTATAATTCTGAGAAAAATTACCGTAAAACTCAATACTGGAATTTAACTTATAGCTAGCCCCTATACCAAGCAACAAAAACGTTCTATCAAACTCTCTATTATCTTCTATCTCTTCATTTAAAAGTGGGTTATCCGCCAGATCAAGGACAATATTCTTATAACTACCAATACTTTCTGTTTTAATATGCTCTAATCTAAAACCAGGTGTTAAGGTGAATTTTGGAGTTATATTGAATATATTCTCACCAAAGAATGCCAAATTAGAATTAGGAAAATTAAATTGAGATTGTCTCTCGTAATTTGGAAATTCATCATCCGCAAAATTAAAGTCCGCATTAGAAGCGTTTGTACCAGGACCTTGTCTTTGATCATTATCGGTTCTATAAATTTTAGAGCCTAATAAAAGAGCCGATTCTGTATTACCCAGTTTATACCTAGTAAGCAATCTAGCTTCTGCACCCCAATTCTGAAAATTATCAATTAACAACTCTCGTGGTTCTTCAAGGTCATCTGGCTGCGACACCCTGTTTGTACGAAAACCAAGTGCACTTCTAGAAGCATCTAATCCAAAAAGATTCAAACTAAAATCCATTTTTGAAGAGAATTTATGATCTAAACGCAAGGAGTACAATTTCCAATCAATATCAAACCAATTACGTTCCCTATTACTAAAAGTAGGATCTTCAATAAATTGGGCATCTGTAAGACCACCTGGCTGTTGCGCCAAATAATTAAGAAATGTAGTCTCTAGCGTAAGTTTCGTTTTATCAGAAACCTGATACCCTATGTGCGCAAAATAATTTCTACTATTGTAATTAGAATTTGGTCTAAAACCACTGCCCTCTTTATAATTAAAATATGTATAATAACTTATTTTACCTACCGTACCACTAAGACTATTAAACGAGGTTTTTAGATCATAAGACCCCACTGTCTGCCTACTAACCCATTCGATTTTCTTATTTGGGTTGGGCTGTTTGAATTTAAAATTCACCAATCCTCCAAATTGTGTTCCATATTGTAATGAAGCTGCACCTCTAACTACTTGAATTTCCTCTAAAGCTTCAGCTGGCGGAGTGTAATAACTTTCTGGGTAACCCAAAACATCTGCGCTTATATCATACCCATTCTGTCTGGTGTTGAAATTCGCCGTTCTATTAGGGTCCAAACCTCTACCACCTATATTCAATTGTAAACCTGCGTCGCCGTTATCATAAATATTGAGTCCTACTACTTGGCTATATATCTGTCTTGGGTTGTTAGCCGCCAAATTACCAGTAATACCTTCAAGTAATACTACCTCACTCTTTTTACCGGCATAGATTGCTGTACCTTCTACTTTCTTCAGTTGTTTTAATGCAAAAACCTCTTCTCTTTTATGAATTAAAACAACTTCTGACAAATTGTTGACTTGTAGACGCTGCAGTGTTACATTAAAAGTAACGTTGTCATTTAGAACAACATCTTGTTCTTCAATTTCAAACTCATAGGCAAATACAATTATGGTATACGTACCTGCCGCTAAACTTTCTACTGAATAATAACCTTCTGAATTTGTTGTTTCTAAACGCTCTAATTCTTTAATGTACAATTCTGCATCAGAAACGGGTGCGCCATCTTCATCGGTTACTTGTCCTGAAATACTTAGTTGCCCAAATAATGGAAATGATACTAATAATAACAGTATATAACTAAATTCCTTTAATCTCATCTTTAAATGGTGTTATCCAATTCTTATGTAAAAAAGACTCTCTTTGTTTTCCAAGATCAATAGTAGGGTCTATATATGTTGTACTTAACCTACCATTTAAACTAACTTGGCAATCTACGAATACCTGCACATTTTTATGGCCATCTTTTTCAAAATGATTTTTTAAAAAATGGGCATATTCTAATATAAAATCTGGCTGAAATGCCATTTGTTTTTCTTGAAACGGAGTGATAAAATCTGTGTTATCCACATAAAACCATCTGCCAGATTCACCATCTACAATTTTAAACTGTGCGTAACCAGATTTTTCCATGAGCATTACGCGCCAAGAAAATCGGTATCCCTCTTCCGTCCAGAATAACTCACCGGGGTACAAAAGATACCTAAAAGGAAAAATAAGTTGTATAGCAAAAAAGGCAATTAAAACGGTCATTTTCATTTTCGATGTAATAGTCGAAAAATGCTGATAAACTTTCTGATTATTAAATTTCGTATCATCCACTTTCAAGAACTTCGAAAGGTATTTTAATATTTTCTCATGAAAGCTTGCATCGAAAAATATCAAAGCAGAAATGATCATTACATACGGGAACATGCCAATAGGAAAAAGTACCCTAGTCAACACATGAAAAACTACGACCATTACAAATGCATACGGTCTGGTTTTTTTGTATAACAAGAAAAAAGGAATCGTTAAATCATATAGTGCTCCAGACCAGCTAAATGCATATTGCACCCACTCTTCACCAAGTAAACCACCTATAAACGGAGTATCGAATTTTGAAGGCAACCAAATTTTCAAAGGCATAGCCTTTAGCAACCAATCTGAATTTAACTTCGCCAGTCCAGCATAAAAATATACGATACTTAAAAGTAGCTTAATGCTATTCACTGTCCAGCTAGGTACATATTCAAAACTTTTTTTAGGGTTTAGATATGCGTCTACGGAATATGTTGCATTTGCGGGCAGAAATATCATTAAAAAACTAAGTAAGCTTATAAAGTAATAATGGTTAAGGTATGTTGTCTTATCCATTAATTCTATATAGGTAAAACTCAAAAAGAATATGACAATACTTAATTTATACCGATACCCAAGAGCCACCAGTAGCGCTGCAAGACCACAAATAATAAATATGAGATAAGTATACATACCTAATGGCTTTACCCATTCAAACCCAAAGTAAGAAAAAAAGAATGTTGGCTGAATGTAAAGTTTATCGATCCAACCATAGCTCCAAAACCGAACAATGCTAAAAAACATCATTAGACCAAATAAAATACGAAAGACCGCCAAAGGGGCGGTCTCTACGGGAGCTTTTATATATTTATTAATCACCGATTCCATTAATCACCGTCGGCATCAACAAAATCAATACTAATACTCATTGCTGAAACCATATCTACTTTTAGCATAGGTACTGCTTTTTGTACTTCATCATAAGCTAAAAGCATATTGGTAGGCGGATTGTTATCTTCAATCTCCGCTCTAAAGGCTGAAAGATCCATCACCATACTTTTTGCTGTATTCATTTGATCGTTGATCAACGTAGATAAATCTTCTTCGTTTTTAACCGAATTCAATGCACCTAAATAAGACGCCAAACTTTCTCCCTCTGTAGTTGAGTTAAAATGCTTGCCATTAAAAAAATCTTGAACAGCGGCTAAACCTTCTAGAAATAAATCATTGGAAATACTTGCATCAAAATACGCTTCAACATTTCTTGGCAAAGTACTGCCGGAAAAAACGCCTAATGGAATTCCCATTTTACCTGCTCTTAGATATTTCTCGAAATAAAAAATATAATCGTTTACCATACGATCAACAGATGCCGTAGATGAAGATCCATCATTAGCTACAAAAGTATCTCTATACCCCGTTGTCCAATCTGAAACAACAGTTGCGGTCAATGCTTGCATGTCCAATAAAACATCTTCTGTATATTTCAGATACGCTTCTTTATTATCGCCATTGTAGAAGCCTAAAATCTCAGCATCGTTCTCACCTAACCCGTTTAACAGATAATCTAAAGCCGGAAACCCTTTAGCACTTCTGTTAGAGGATAAGGATAAGTCATAACTTCCATCCACAATAAACCCATCAATTTTCTCATTATCCGTTGGATATATATTCATGTTCAGTTGAAAACCTACTGATTCCGCAGGACCAATTTCAAACATTTCAACACGCTGCCAAGAAGTATAAGCATTTATCCATGCAGAGCGAAATGCTGTTAAATTACCTTCATTAACATCTACTTTAAAAGTGTTGAATGAATTTATTAAAGCTTCTAAGTCACTAGAGAATGCTTCATACGAAGGAATAATTATATTATCTGCCCAATTGATCAACATGGCACTACGCTCAAAAGAAACTTCTTCTTTTTCATCTGGTATAATTACCTCATCATCTGTAGTACTATCACTAGAACATGCCCATACTAAGGTCATCATACACAATGTCCCTATTATCTTTTTCATAGCTTATTTTTATTTATTCTAATTAAATGCAAAAATAAAAAAAGCAATTTAATCTTATTCGTTATAATTGCTTTTTTTAAAATTTTAAACCATTATTCAGCAGCTTCCTCTACGGTAAAATCAAAACGCGCTGCAATATCATCAGATATAGTATCAAGCGTTGAAGCTTCTACATTCCACAATCCGTTTTCACCATCTGCCAATAATGTAGTTAAGAAAGTATCGACCTCATCTTTAGAAAAATATGGTTCTGAAGAATTTGGCTTTCTTGTAAATTGCAAACTGTAAATAAAGCCATAAGCCTCTGAAAGTGCATGAAAGGCACCACCGAAATTCGGATTATCTCCTTCTAACTTCGTTTTACCATTTTGTAAATAATAAATAGCCCTAATTGCAATTACCTTAGAAATATTCTCTTTGATTATTTCTGCCTGTTGATTTCTAACATTATAATCTTTAGCTACAATTGCAGCACGACCTAATTTATAGGCATCAAATATTTCATCAGCAATACCGTCAAAATCTGAATCTGCATTGGCACGCTCTATGTATTCGTTCAAGAAACTATCTGCACCAAGGTCAGCATTAGGGTTTGCTTGGTCGGCGTTTAAACCGTAAGCATAACCATAAGCTTCATCCCACTTGTGCTCCATAGTGGTATACTCTTTACCCTCTTCCACTATATCTGCATCATTATTGGAAATATTTTCTGCCTCGTCCAAAACAGCCGTGCTTAAGTAATTATTCAGAATCTGATCCGTCATTAAGGCACCGATCAATGATTTTGCGAACATTTGATTATATTCCAAACCATTGGCATTTACATAACGTGTACTTTCACCATCAGCTAATTGCCCGGCAACACCAGCTTCTGCGGCAATCTCCCAATTAGGATATACTTCAGAAACCTGTGCACTTATGAATCCATCTAAGTCTGCACGAATTAAAGCTTGATCTGTAGCGTTGGTCGAATAAAAATCTGCAGATGCCGCAACTTTACTACGAATACTTTTATCTGATTCATTCAATGCCGCTTCTTCAAAATTGCTATCTCCTTCCACATGAGCGAACATTCCGTTTAAATCATCAACCGTATTGGTTGGGACATTGAAATTTGACAAAAGCTCTTGTCCCATTTTTATTCTTGTAGTCTGCCCATCAAAACTAACTGTAGATGACCCGTCTCTAGTAAACGTATAAGAATCTGGCACCTCAAAATCAATGGTACAATTATCACATGGTGAAAGATCTAAATTATCATCTTCAGAACTACAAGATGTTATTGCCAATCCCGCAACCGCAGTTAATGCTAATAAATATTTATTCATTTTACTTTCAATTTTTATTTAGACTTGTTTCAAATAACAATGCAAACTTATAACTTGATGCAATACAAAACAAGCTTATCTATAATAAATCTAAATAAACTTAACGATTAAATAATATTAGGCTGATAGAGAATAAGATAGTTAATGGTAGGCTGTAAATAACTCGGTGGCTTTATTATAAGAAGCCTCAAAAGTCATCCAATTAACTCCTGAATCTGCTTTTGCCGAAGTAAAATAGGAAAGCATTTTTTCTGTGGGCATATTGCCGGTTAAATCATCCTTAGCCATAGGGCAGCCACCAAAACCTTGTATAGCACCATCAAAACGTCTACACCCAGATTCGTAGGCTGAAGCCACTTTCTCATGCCATTTGGTAGGCGTAGTATGTAAGTGCGCACCAAATTCGATATTTGGATATTTAGGAATTAGGTTCGAGAACAAGTATGAAATAGTTTCGGGATCAGAAGAACCAACGGTATCTGAAAGTGATAATATTTTTGCACCCATTTTTGCCAACTTCTCTGTCCACTCCCCTACAATATCAACATTCCAAGAATCACCATATGGGTTACCAAAACCCATAGAAATATAGGTTACTACCTCTTTATTTGCGGCATCGGCTAAGTTGAATATCTCTTGCAAAGTTTCTACGGACTGGGCAATGGTCTTATGCGTATTTCGCATTTGAAAATTTTCTGAAATAGAAAATGGAAAACCTAGGTAGTCAATTTCAGGGTGTGTAACCGCATCTTGTGCACCACGCACGTTTGCCACTATAGAAAGTAATTTAGAATTTGTTTTAGACAAATCTAACTTGGACAACACCTCTGCAGTATCTACCATTTGTGGTATTGCCTTTGGCGAAACAAAACTTCCGAAATCAATAGTATCAAATCCGCAGCCTAACAAAGATTGTATATACCTAACTTTTTGATCTGTGGGTATAAATTGCTTTATGCCTTGCATAGCATCTCTAGGACACTCAACTATTTTGATGTTTGAATTAGACATTTCGTAAAAATACGAACTCTAAATCAGTATCTCATATTAATATTTCAAATAAACTACCCGATAAGTAAATAAATCGCAATTCCGATGAAGACGATAACTTGAATCCACTTTAAAACAAATCCTGTTCTCTTATTGGCTGTCAGAAAATTGGAGATTTGACCAGATAAAACTGCGATAGCGCCAAAAACAAGTGAAGAAACTACGATAAATAAAAAGCCAAGGGTATAGAATTGAATAACATTGCTTAAAGAATCTGAAAATAGAAATCCCGGAAAAAAAGCTAGAAAGAATATGGTCACCTTAGGGTTCAACACATTCATTATAAAACCTTGTTTGTATAATATACCTAATTTGTTTTTGTTCTTTGTTTCGCCGGCAATAGAAATGGCATCACCACCTCTATACACCATTACAGCTAAATATAATAAATAGACAGCTCCAAACATTTTAATAAAAGTAAATATGGGAGGGTTATTCTTAATAATTGCAGAAACCCCAAATGCCAATAATGTAGTATGTACTAAACAACCGGTCATTAATCCTGCAACGACCGCTAAGCCATATTTTTTGCCATTACTAATGCTTTGTATGAGCACGAATATATTATCAGGACCGGGTGAAAGTGCCAGAACAAAGGTCGCCATTGAAAAAGCCAATAAAATCTCGTAATTCAAACTTAAAAATATTAGTTCTACCCGAAAAGTACGAATTACCGCCAATTACACCTATTTTTAATATCTTGTTTAAAAATCAAACACTATGAAAATCAAATTACTTCTGTTACTAATTAGTATTTCATTTGCTTCAAACGCTTTTGCCAAGACAAATGAAAACATGAACTCAACAACAATGATCCAAAGCGATAGCTTATTAAGGCACACCGTATTTTTTAAGTTTAAGGAAGGAACAACCCCTGCACAGATTAAAAAAGTTGAAGATGCTTTTAGTGCACTACCTTCAAAAATTGAGCAAATCAAAGGATATGAATGGGGACTGAACAATAGTCCGGAAGGTTTGGATAAAGGCTTTACACATGCCTTTTTTCTCACTTTTGAAAGCGAAGAAGATCGGGCAATTTATTTACCGCACCCAGACCACAAAGCTTTTGGAGCTGTATTAACTCCGCATTTAGAAGATGTATTCGTGGTAGATTATTGGACCAAAAAATAGAACCCATTACAATTAAAAAAAGCCCTTGCACAAATTGTACAAGGGCTTTTTCTATATTAAAAAGTTTCTGCTACGCAGTTGCTGTTTTCTCCAAAAGAGCTTTGTTAATTTGTTTCACCAATGCAGGACCTTCATATACAAACCCTGTCCATAATTGAATTAAATCTGCCCCGGCATCTAGTTTCTCTATGGCATCTTCAGCAGAGTTTATACCACCCACACCAATTATTGGAAATGCTTTATTACTTTTTTGAGCTAAAAAGCGAATAACCTCTGTACTTCTATCCTTCAAAGGAGCACCACTAAGACCGCCAGCTTCTTCCGTTATTAGCGCATGGGATTTCAAATTCTCTCTAGAAATAGTTGTATTGGTCGCAATAACCCCATCTATAGAAGTATCGCTTACAATATCAATAATATCTAACAATTGACTATCAGTAAGGTCTGGTGCTATTTTCAACAAAATAGGTTTACGTATAGTTTCTTTACGTTCACTTTGCTTAGCATTTTCTAGTTGAAGTTCATTCAACAATGCCGTTAATGGCTCTTTATCCTGTAGCTCACGCAAACCCGGAGTGTTTGGTGAACTTACATTCACAACAAAGTAATCTACATGATCAAATAATGCATCAAAACAAATGAGGTAATCTTTGATGGCTTCATTATTAGGTGTCACTTTGTTCTTACCTATATTACCACCTATAAGTACCTTATGATTTTTCTTTAAATTCTCTACGGCTTCAAAAACGCCATGGTTATTAAATCCCATTCGGTTAATGATAGCCTTATCTTCTTTTAAACGGAATAATCTCTTCTTAGGGTTCCCCTCCTGAGGCTTAGGTGTCAATGTACCTATCTCTACGAATCCAAACCCGAAATCAGAAAGTTCATTATATAAAACAGCATTTTTATCAAAACCGGCGGCCAAACCAACGGGGTTTTTAAATTTTAAACCAAAAAGCTCACGTTCCAAACTCTTATCCTCAACAACGAACATAGATTTAATAAGTCCTGACAGACCTATTTTGGAAAAAAACTTAATACTTGAAAAACTAATGTGATGAACTTTTTCTGGATCGAGAAGAAATAAAAGAGGTCTAATAAAAAGCCTGTACATGTATATAATTTATAAGCCGCAAAAGTACAAACTGTAAATGAAAAAGTTAAGCAATATTTTATCTGTTTTCATTAGGTATGCTATCCGTATAGACAGCAGGTACTACAATGTATGCAGACCGTGATGCATCTTTACATAAAGACAAGTATAATTCATATTGATTTGAATTGAACAAAGCTAACATTTTCTTATCCGCTACTTCTTGAACCCTAGCCATACTGTCCATTACATTTTTATATTTATCGGCCAGTTGACGAAGTTCAGTAACGTTACTTTGAGGATGCTTACTCTTAACTTCCGCTAAATTATTATTCAAGGTTTCATTTTGGAGTTTGATATTAGTACTAAATTGTTCCAGTTTTGATTTTTGCATATCGTTCAACTGAAAGATATCTGATATAATAGAATCGCTTGTAACGCCTACACCAAGAATACAATCTGCTTGTGCATTTACATTTGTGAAAAATAAAACAGAAGCCAATACTACTAGAAATCTAAATTTCATCAACATTGTATTTATGGAATATTACGTTTATAAAATTACAATATATAAGCTTATTTTTGATAAAACACATTTAGCATGCAGCATATTATAGACCGTTTCATTAGTTACATTACTATTGATACGCAAAGCGATTCATCATCAGAGACCACACCAAGCACTGAAAAGCAATGGAATTTAGCCAATAAACTAGTTGATGAGTTAAAGGCCATAGGTATGACAGATGTTACTATAGATGATAATGCATATATCATGGCAACCCTACCTTCTAATGTGGATCACGAAGTACCTACCATTGGTTTTATTTCTCATTTTGATACGTCACCAGATTTTTCAGGTACGAACGTAAATCCGCAGATTATTAGAAACTATGATGGTAAAGATATTGTTCTGAACAAAGAGAAAGACATCATTTTATCTTCTTCCTATTTTGATGATTTACTACAGTATATTGGTCAGACCATCATTACTACAGATGGCACCACACTTTTGGGTGCAGATGATAAAGCTGGTATTACAGAAATTGTTACCGCCATGGAATATTTAATCAACAATCCTAAAATAAAGCACGGACCTATTAGAGTTGGGGTTACTCCAGATGAAGAAATTGGTCGTGGTGCACATAAATTTGATGTAGAAAAATTTGGTGCTGCTTGGGCATATACTATGGACGGAAGTCAAATTGGCGAGCTAGAATATGAAAATTTCAATGCCGCGGGAGCAAAGATCAAGGTAAAAGGTAAAAGTGTACACCCAGGTTATGCAAAAAGTAAAATGGTAAATGCCCTTTTAATCGCCAATAAGATTATCAGCGATTTACCAAAACATGAAGTGCCGGAAGAAACCACTGGTCGAGAAGGTTTTTTTCACGTGCATCATTTTGATGGAGAAATTGAAAATGCAACCGTAGAACTCATTATTAGAGATCATGATTTAAAGCATTTTAATAAAAGAAAAGAGTTGGTTCAAGATATTGTCAAAAAATATAATAATGAATATGATAATTGCATCGATCTAGAATTAAATGATCAATATTTTAATATGAAAGAAAAGGTAGAACCTGTTTTTCATATTGTAGAAACCGCTAAAAAGGCTATGGAAGATATTGGCATAAAACCAATCATTAAACCCATTAGAGGCGGTACAGATGGCTCTCAATTAAGCTACATGGGCTTACCCTGCCCTAACATTTTTGCCGGCGGACATAACTTTCACGGAAAGTATGAGTATGTACCTGTGGAGAGCATGCAGAAAGCGGTAGAAGTAATTGTGCGCATTTGTGAATTGACGGCAAATCAATAACAAAATGGAAAAGCAAGAAAAAATAGATTTGTTTTATAATGAAGCACATCAATTTAAAAATGGCGTAGCCCAATTAAGAACCGTTGCTTTAAACTGCGGTATGACGGAAACCTACAAATGGAATTTCCCTACCTACATGATCAATAATAAAAATGTCATCGCCATAAGCAAATTCAAAAATCACTTTGGTATCTGGTTTTTTAACGGCGTCTTTTTAAGTGATTCTAAAAAAGTTTTAGAAAACGCACAAGAAGGCAAAACCATGGCAATGCGTCACTGGAAATTTACTTCACTTGAAGGTATAGATAAAAAAGACATTACAGCTTATATAAATGAGGCTATAGAAAATCAAAAGAAAGGTTTACAGGTAAAGGTTGAGAAAAAACCTAAAACCAAAATTGTATTTCCCGTTCATTTATCTATTGCATTAGAAAACAACCATGACATAATGGACGCTTTTAGCAAATTAACCTATTCCAAACAAAAAGATTACGCCGAGTATATAGCGACCGCTAAACAAGAAAAAACAAAACTATCTAGATTAGAAAAGATAGTTCCGTTGATATTAGCAGGTAGAGGACTGCATGATCAATACAAGAAGTAAGCTATTATCTTAAAATTGAAAACAAAAAAACACCGATGTTTCCATCGGTGTTTTTTATATGAATTCAGAAAAAGTTATTTCTTTTCTGGAGCGTTCAACTTAGCGCTCATTTCCATGGATATGGCAGATCTATCAAACTTTAACTTCCCTGCCATTGTTTCCAATACACAAGAAGTATCCTTATCATTCAAATCTACTACTTTTCCGTGCAGACCACTTTTGGTAATAACACGATCACCACGTTTTAATTCTGCTGAAAATTTCTTTTCATCCTTTTGTCTTTTCATTTGAGGTCTGATCATAAAAAAATATGCGACCACAAAAATCAAAATCATTGGAAGAAACTGCCCTATATCACCCATTTTTGGTATATCTGTAAGTTATAATTATTTAACAGGTCCTAATGGAGCTGCTCCTTTTGGGTTAACGAAAGCTTTGATTCTTAAAAGCTCAGAACCTTTTTCAGTGTTAGCCGTAACCGTAATGGTTTTAGTAACCTGGTTTTGACCAGAACCATTAAAGTTTACTTTCAACTCACCTGTTTCACCTGGTGCAATTGGATCCTTTGGAGGATTAGGAACTGTACAACCACAGCTACTTTTAGCATCGGTAATAATTAATGGAGCGTTACCTGTATTGGTAAACGTAAATACGGTCTCTTGTGGAGTACCTTGCTCAATTGTACCAAAATCATGTTCTGCTTTTTCAAAAGACATTACAGGTACCGCTTTAGCAGCCTCATCTCTTACCGCAGCTTCTGCTACATTATCAGTTTTAATTTTACTTGATGCATTGTCTTTACAAGAAGTAAAAGCCACCATTGATACAAGGCCAACGATTAGAACTATTTTTTTCATACTATTTAGATTTATCAATTAATTGTAAAATTATAAAATATTTTTATAATAGACCTCTTCCCATTTTATTAAGCTTTCCTTCTGACTTGTATTCTTTAGTAAGCTTATCGAGAATTCCGTTTATGAAAATGCTACTTTTAGGTGTAGAATATTCTTTGGCAATTTCTAAGTATTCATTTATAGTTACCCTTTCTGGAATAGAAGGGAAATGTAATAGCTCGCAAATAGCCATTTTTAATAGAATACTATCAATACCTGCAATACGATCTTTATCCCAATTTGGTGTTTTGCCTTCAATCTCTTTTTCTAACGCATCGTTCTTTAATAAGGTTCTTGTCAACAATTGCATTGCATATGTCATATCCTCATCATCTTTCAACAAGCTTGGTAAAAAGTAAGATTCCGGGTGCGTTAATTTTGCTTTCTTAAAATGCTTTAAAACAAAAGTGTTCACAATAGGTATATCGTCTACCCAGGTTAATTTATCATCTTCAAAGTAGTCGTATATTTTTTCGTTTGGTGCTATTATGTTCTTGAACAAGGTCATCACCAATTCTTTATCGGCAGCATAGTCACTTTCAGGTGTAGACATGTATTCTTGGTAGGCATCGCTATCTAAAATCTCTTTATAGATCAATTTTACATACTCTTCGTTCAAATACCAATTATCTAACTTTCTGTGGGTAAGCTCTTCTTCTAAGGTCTTATTCTCAACAATTTGCAATAACAATTTGTTTTGAATAAACTTTTTAGGATTAGGAAATGCTGTCTTTTTATCGGTAATGTATTTATTAGCGGAAAGGGAAATTTGGTCTGCCGCTCTTTTCTGTAACTCAACAAAAAGGCTTAACCATAAAAGGTACAGCGTATAGGTATTCTCTATGCTTACCTTTAAAAACTTCTCTTGTTTCTGTAATGAATCGTCCTTAGACTGAATTAGAGCGTAAATACTCTGCATTACCTTTACCCTAATGTGCCTTCTTGTAAGCATTTGAAAGAACTTGTTTAATTATTAGTAAATAACCTAGGGGCAAGCCCTGGCAGCATTAAATCTCGTTTATCGAGTAATAAAGCCGCAAAGGTAAGTATCTATTTAAAGGGTCACAATAGCAATCGTATTTATCTTAGCTTATTTATAACATATCGTTTTAGGTCAAAAAACTATCTTTGCCCATAGAAATTTACACCATTAGCTTTTCTAACACTTATGAAAGAACTTAAGCATCTAAATAAATACTTTAAAAAATACTGGCTTAAGCTTTTTTTTGGGATCATAATAACCATAGTTGCAAGGTTATTTCAATTGATTATGCCCTCTTACGTTAATAATTCTATTACCGTAGTTGAACAATATATAAATGCGGAAATAGAAAAATCCACAGCGCAAGAACTGCTAATGGAGTATATACTTATTATAGTAGGTGCAGCAATACTATCTGGTTTCTTTACTTTTTTAATGCGTCAATTAATAATCAATATTTCAAGATATATAGAATACGATCTTAAAAATGAAATATTTGACCATTATCAAAAGCTTAGTCTCAATTTCTACAAGAAAAACAGAACAGGAGATTTAATGAATAGAATAAGTGAAGATGTAAATGAAGTACGTATGTATGCTGGCCCTGCAATTATGTACGGCATGCAAACTTTGACATTATTTGCCTGCTTGATACCGTTGATGTTTATTAAAGCACCAACGTTGGCTGCCTATACCCTATTGCCATTACCTTTTTTATCTGTTTTAATATATCAAATAAGTAAGGTCATACATAAGAGAAGTACTATTGTACAACAATACCTATCTACACTTTCTACATTTACGCAAGAAATATTTTCGGGAGTTTCTGTTATTAAAGCCTATGCTTTAGAACCACAAACCAATGATGATCTAGTAAAACTTGCCAATGAAGGGAAAGAGAAAAGTGTAAGCTTGGCAAAAGTTAATGCTTGGTTTTTTCCATTAATGATACTACTAATAGGTATCAGTAATATATTGGTTATTTATATTGGCGGAAAACAGTATTTAGCCGGTGAAATTGAAGTTGGTTTAATTGCCGAGTTTATTTTATACGTAAATATGCTGACTTGGCCCGTTGCTATTGTAGGATGGCTTACGTCTATCGTGCAAAGAGCTGCCGCGAGTCAACAACGCATCAATGAGTTTTTAAATCAGGAGTCAGAAATAAAGAACACGCCCACTCACCAGCATAATGTAAAAGGTAAGATTGAATTTAAAGATGTTGATTTTACGTACCAAGACACCAATATCAACGCGCTTAAACAGTTATCTTTTACAATAAATGAGGGCGAAACAACAGCGATAATTGGTAAAACCGGATCGGGTAAATCAACTATTTTAGATTTAGTGGCACGATTATACGACACCACGTCTGGCGAAATATTAATAGATGACGAACCAATAAAACATATAGATTTAACTAGTTTAAGAGAATCTATTGGTGCCGTACCACAAGATGCCTTTCTATTTTCTGACAGTATTAAGAATAACATTAAGTTTGGAAAAGAAGATGCCACGGATCAAGAAATTATAGATATTGCCAAAGATGCCGTTGTTCATGAAAACATCATGGGTTTTTCTAAAAAATACGACACCGTTTTAGGAGAAAGAGGTATTACATTAAGTGGGGGACAAAAGCAACGTGTTTCAATTGCAAGAGCATTAATCAAGAAACCACAAATTTATTTATTTGATGACTGTCTTTCTGCAGTGGATACCGAAACGGAGGAAGAAATATTGAATAATCTTAAAAAAGCCTCTCAGAATAAAACTACATTAATTGTAAGTCATAGAGTTTCTTCTGCTAAAAATGCTGATAAAATTCTAGTTTTAGATGACGGAAGACTAATTCAGCAAGGTACACATGATGAGCTAAATACGAAAGAAGGTTACTATAAAGACCTCTATCACAAACAACTCTCAGAGAAAGAAAATTAGAAAATTGTTGTAGGATAATGTTTTTTTTTTCATTTTTGATAGTATAACGACACTAAAGATTAGAAATGAGCGAAAGAGATTTATCAGATCAGGAAGAAATTCACTCCAAAGTTTTACGCGCAGGTAGAAGAACGTACTTTTTCGATGTAAGAAGTACAAAAGCTGGGGATTATTATTTAACGATTACAGAAAGTAAGAAGTTTACACATGACGATGGTTCTTTCCATTACAAGAAGCATAAAATTTATTTATACAAAGAAGACTTTGATGCCTTCAAAGAAAATGTTGAAGAAATGATGAATTTCATCATTAATGAAAAAGGATCCGAAGTAATTTCTGAAAGACATCAAAAAGATTTCAAGAAAGAAGAAGTAGCAACTGCAGCTGAAATAGCTGTTGAAAGTACACCTACAAGTACGTCTAGCTTTACAGATGTCAGTTTTGAAGATATCTAATATTTAAACTTTCTTTTACAAATTAACGGTCCTTATTTAAGGGCCGTTTTTGTTTTGTGAATAGTTAACTACCGCAAACCATACTTTACCAATCCAACATTTACCAATGTCAACATACTCAGTATTACACATGCTAAGTATGCAGATAAACTAAATGATAGAATAGCAAAAAGCAAAGTCATATAAATAGGATAAGTTATAATTGCACAAGCAAATCTAAAGGTACCCATAAACTCATCTTCAGGTACTTTTGGTTTCAACCACGTCCTCCAAATAAGAACAATAGGAAAATTTAACACAGTAAATAAAAACTTGAATAAACTTCGCTTTTCTTGTATAGGTATTGTTTGATTAGATAATCGCTGCTCTCCATGAATATATGATTCAATTTTTTCATTTGTTGACACAGGACTTAGAAAGTCTGCGTTCTCGGCATTTAATCGATCTAAAATCATTTCATACGCTCCATCATTTGGAATATGAATGGTTAATTTCTTCAGTCGCCCAGAAATTTCCCGCTTTATATCAAAACTTGTTTTATTCAGGTCTTTTGAATCATAAAAACTTTTAGCTGAAATTGGAGCTCCATAATGTATCGCAACCTCATCAGGAAAATGAGCGGCATGCTTGTAATTTAATCCTACAGGAATTAATTGCACATCTACATCTGGGTATAATTCAAAAGTGCGTATCAAAATTCTTGTAAAGCCCTTGCTTAACGTTCTAACCGATCGCTTAAGATTATGATTTGCCTCGGGGAATAAAAGTAAGGCTTCTCCCCTATTTAAAATTTCTGCACATGAATTAAATATAGCATCGTTATTAGAAAGTGTATCTCTACCATCGCGCATTCTATAAATAGGTAGCATTTGAAAATAAGAGAACATACGTTTTAAAAATTTGCCCTTAAAAACATCTGATCGCGTTAAAAAGTAAGGTTTTCTATTACAATCTGTTGCAATTAACAAAACATCTATAAGTGCACTTTGATGATTTGGTAAAAACATTACAGGCTTATCTTTAGGAATATTCTCTAGCCCAGAAATGACGATTTTCTTATGATAACCGTACAGTCCGGTTTTTACAACAATCTTAACCAAAGAATACAATAATCCACTCACGCTATAGTCTCTTTAGTAACCGGTTTTCTATTCCAAAAAGCAGCCAAAATTAATCCCGAAACTATGTGCCAAATCCCCCAGAATGCGGCAAGAAGCGCCATACCCCCTAATCCATCAAAAAAGGTGAAGATTAAAAGTAAGCCTAATCCAGAATTCTGAATTCCGGTTTCAATGGTTATGGACCTAAGACTATCTACCGGTAATTTAAATAATCTACCAAGACTATAACCCGTAGAAAATGCAATTAGATTATGAATTAATACAATCCAAAAAACATAAAGTACATAATCCATAAAAATAACACGGTTATTAAATAGCGCTATAAATACCAAGCTAATAAAAAACACCAACGATACTATTTTTAGTTTCTTTGCTATTTTCAATGCCAATTTTGGTTTCTTATAATTTACGTACATACCTAAAATCAAAGGCAGCCCCAGTAATAAAAAAACCAGTTTGATCA
Source organism: Maribacter sp. R86514 (assembly GCF_044597005.1). Classification (NCBI taxonomy): domain Bacteria; kingdom Pseudomonadati; phylum Bacteroidota; class Flavobacteriia; order Flavobacteriales; family Flavobacteriaceae; genus Maribacter; species Maribacter sp. R86514. Next base: position 1,976,441 of record NZ_CP138999.1, read on the forward strand.
TCTCTAAAGGTGCTATTGAAATATCTTGAATTAAACCTGCACTTGGCTCATAGCGCATGGACCAGAAATGAAAATTTAAGGGCGTCATTACAACCGCTAACATAGTAGCAATAGCCGTAAGACTTACGGACAATGCCGTATTGGCTTTAGATAAGTAGGATATAAAATTAGAAATATTACCTCCAGGGCAGGCCGCAACCATAAACATACCAAGTGCTATGCTTGGTAAGGGCTCAATTATAAGCACCAATAAAAAAGTCAAAGCCGGTAGTAAAACAAACTGACTAGTTAAACCCAACAACAACGCTTTGGGCTTTTGCCACAAAGGTTTAAAATCTGAAACTGAAATCTCTAAAGCTACGCCAAACATGACCAAACTTAAAACAAGGTTCATCATCCAAAGAGAACCCGAATCAAAATTAATATGAATGGTATCTAAAATACTATCGGTCAAATATCTAGGAGATTTTTAATCCGTTTGGCACTTTCATTTGCGGTTGAAGAAGCACCACGGAACTATTTTCTACAGCCCCCAATATAAGACATTCACTCATAAAATTGGCAATTTGCTTTTTAGGAAAATTAACAACAGCTGTTACTTGAAGTCCTACAAGGTCTTCTTTCTTGTACTTTTCCGTTATTTGAGCAGATGTTTTTTTAACCCCTATTTCATCACCAAAATCTATATGTAATTTATATGAGGGATTTCTAGCCTCCGGAAAATCGAGCACATCTATAATTGTACCCACTCTCATATCGATCTTATTGAAATCTTGCCAAGTAACAGTATCTTTCATTAGCTCAATTTAAGCTTTTCTATCATATCTTTAGGTACATTGCCTGCATACATTCCGTACGCATCTACCAAAAGACCCTTTTCACCAGTATTAGTTTCAATAACATATAAGATCGTATTGTCATCTGGGTTGCTCATACCCTCAAAACGATAAAATTTTACGACCTCTAATTCGGTTGTAGTATGTATGTTCTTCTTGCTTTTATTTTCTACACCAGCATCACACAAGTTAAAATCTTCTGTGTAGCCCTCATCTTGCAATGCTTTAATTGCGTTAGATAAAGAAATATATGAATTTTCCATTTTTGAAATTTTTAAAGGTTTTTGAATATTATAAAGGAAAGACAAGCTTAATATAATCCTTAACTTAGTACCATAAATTATTAGTTGATATGGCAAGAACGGAAAGCAAAATGTTAGCACTGGGTACGGTAGCTCCAGAATTTAGTCTGTTAGATACTGTAAGTAAAAAAACCATGAATTTGCATGCTTTAAACGGTGATAGGGGAACAGTGATCATGTTTATCTGCAACCATTGCCCATTTGTAATTCATGTAAATCCGGAAATCACTAAAATGGCTATTGAATATCAGAAAAAAGGAATTCACTTTATAGCTATTTCGAGCAATGATGTTGAAAACTACCCAGAAGATGGTCCACATTATATGAGGATAAAGGCTAAAGCTGAAAATTATACTTTCCCATACCTATATGACGAAGACCAATCTATTGCAAAAAAATACGATGCCGCCTGCACACCGGATTTTTTCCTTTTTGACGAAGAGTTAAAATTAGTTTACCGCGGTCAGTTAGATGATTCTAGACCAGGAAATGGTTTACCGTTAACCGGCAAAGACCTTAGAAATGCCATTGAAAATCTTTTAAAAGGTGAAGCAATAGACCCAAATCAAAAACCTAGCATAGGTTGTAATATTAAATGGAAATCTAGTAATCAATAAAATTCTCACTACAAATTATGGAGAGTAATATTCAGTTTGAACAACTGAAACCAGAACTTTACAACACCTATATTGACATAGGCACGAAAGCCTATAATCAACATTACACACATTTATGGCCCAATGGCAACACCAAAACATACATAGAAAATAGCTTTACGAAAGCGGTTTTACTACAGGAAGAAAAAAATCAGGACACCATTTTATTTGTAATTAAATTAGACTCGGCTTATGTTGGTTTGTTAAAAATCACCTTACACAAAAAACTACAAGAGTTTAGCAGAGCCGATGCTTTGTATCTTGACAAAATCTATATACTCAACGAATATTCAGGAAAAGGCATTGGTGCTGAAAGTCTGCGATTTGTTGAAAAAATTGCCAAGAACAACGCTAAAAAAGTAATCTTTTTAGAATCTATGCAAAAAGGAATGGCGCTACCATTTTATCAAAAACATTCCTTTAAAATAGCAGCCATAACCCAAGTGCCATTTAACAGTGTTATTGAAGACGAAAAACCTATGTACCTCTTACAAAAAAATTTATAACCTCTTACCACCCTTTTCGCTCAGCCAAGGTTTTAATATGTTCAAAATGATGGTTACCATGCCATGCATATTTACCAATATTTTCTGCTACAGATACATTAACATTGCCCTCTGGGTGAATATAACTTCTCTTTAAATCATCTGGCGTTAGTCTTTCGCACATGTAAACCAATTTAGCGTGCAACGCCGTTAAATAAGAAAGTGAAAGAGCTATGGGTGCTGTCTTGGCATCAATAAGTTCACTCCACAAGTTTTCTTCGTAGACTTTAATTAGCGGTCTATTCTCAGTCAATGCCCATTTAAAACGAGTATAACTATGGTGATGACTATCTGCTATATGATGAATTACTTGCCCTACCGTCCAACCACCCTCACGGTATGGAGTTTCTAATTGAGATTCAGAAAAATCACTGACCAAATCAACTAAACGTTGCGGTAATGTTTTCAACGCTTGTATCCATTGCTTTATATGCTCATCAGAAATATTTTCGGGACACTCAAAATGCCCAATCGGATATCGTAATTTTTCTAAATCTTCCATAAACTAAAAGTAGAAAATTTTAATAGACTTTTAACCCAAAAACTTTAGACGTAGCTAATTAATCTACTAATTTTATAGGATATTAAATTAAATACATAAAAATATATCAATATGGCAACAATACGTTTGGGTGACAAAGCACCCGATTTCACAGCAGATAGCTCAATGGGAACCATCAACTTTTACGATTACTTAGGTGATAGTTGGGGAATTTTATTTTCTCACCCAGCAGATTTTACTCCTGTATGTACCACAGAATTAGGTACCGCAGCTAAATTTAAAGATGAGTTTGACAAGCGCAATGTAAAAATGATAGCATTAAGCGTGGATGGTGCAGCTTCACATGCTGAATGGATCAAAGATATCAACGAAGTGCAAAATACAGTGGTAAATTTTCCAATTATTGCAGATGAGGATAAAAAAGTCTCTGATCTATATGACATGATTCACCCAAATGCAGATAATAATCTTACAGTGCGTTCTGTATTTATTATTGCACCAGACAAAACCGTGAAACTAACATTGACTTACCCAGCTTCTACCGGAAGAAACTTTTATGAGCTATTAAGAGTAGTAGATTCCTTACAACTTACAGCGAATCATAAAGTAGCGACACCAGCAAATTGGGAGCATGGCAAGGATGTAGTAGTGAGCCCCGCTATATCAACCGATGATGCAAAAGGCATTTTTTCAAAAGGAGTTACAGAGGTAAAACCGTATTTAAGAATGACTCCAGACCCTACTGCATAGCCTTAAAAACAAGTTCATTCTCAATACATTAGAATAAATTTGTTAACTATAAGATAACGTAGAAGATTTTAAGTTTTTAAACAAAAAAAAACTATCTTCGCTCTTTAATTAATATTTAATTTTTCTATTATGAGTAAAGGAACAGTAAAATTCTTCAATGATTCTAAAGGTTACGGATTTATCACTGAAGATGGTTCAAACGAAGATCATTTTGTACACATTTCTGGCTTAATCGATGAAGTTCGTGAAGGTGATGTTGTAGAATTTGAACTACAACAAGGTAAAAAAGGATTAAACGCCGTTAATGTGAAGGTAATTGACTAGGTAAAGATTTAACTTTTTTATAGTATAAAACCCGAATCGATTGGTTCGGGTTTTTTTGTGCCTATTTTTTTAAAAAATTTGTTCAACCTAAACGCAACCTTTTATATAAATACATATCTATTGGTTAAACAAGAGCGGTTCCCCGACCTTAACCATGTATTTATGACCACATTTTTGACCGTATTTTTAGTTTTGATGGTAGTTAACGTTATTTTGCTGTTAGGCAGTTTCGTTACTCGTAAAAAGTAAACATCAAAAAAAACACCCATATCAAAATGATACAGGTGTTTATTATTATTTTAAAGTAGTTAGGTTTCTTAACCTACCTTCATTAATTCTACATCAAAGATCAGTGTAGCGTTTGGTGGTATAACGCCAGCTGCACCTGCAGATCCATAAGCTAGATCAGAAGGGATTACAAAACGAGCTTTATCACCAACTTGTAGTAAAGAAATACCTTCATCCCAACCTGGAATAACTTGACCAATTCCTAATTGAAAATCAATAGGAGAGTTACGTTTGTAAGATGAATCGAATACTTGACCATTTAAAAGAGAACCTTCGTAGTGTACAGAAACTTTCTCACCTTTAACAGCCTTGGCACCATCACCTTTCTGGATCATCTTATAACGAAGACCTGATGGCGTAGTATCAAAACCTGCCGCTACTTTATCAAGTTCAGCTTCTTGCTTTGCTTTTTCGGCAGCTAATCTAGCCTCACCTGAAGCATTGAAATCTTCAAAAGCCTTTAATGCATCCCACTTTTGTGCTGCATCACCCACTCTAACAATTTCCAAAGATTCAATAACGTCATCTTGCGCTATAGCATCCACAACTTCTTGACCAGCCTCTACATGACCAAATACAGTATGCTTGTTATCTAACCATGGTGTTGGTACGTGAGTAATAAAAAATTGGCTTCCATTGGTTCCAGGACCGGCATTTGCCATAGAAAGAACACCAGGAGTATCATGCTTCAATTCTGGGTGAAATTCATCATCGAATTTATAGCCAGCATCACCTGTTCCGGTACCTTGAGGGCAACCTCCTTGAACCATAAAATCTGGAATAACCCTATGAAATTTCAAACCATTATAATAAGGCTCACCTTTACCTTTAGCACTATTCTCTTTGTCACCCTCTGCAAGAGCTACAAAGTTACCTACAGTACCGGGAGTTTTATCGTGAGTTAATTTTACTAGTATTTCGCCTTTATTTGTATTGAACTTGGCGTAAATTCCGTCTTCCATTTTTATTTTTTTAGTATCTGGCAAAGGTAAAGAAATTTAACGATTTGAACATTTCATGATTTTCAAAAACACAAATTGATTTTGTTACTATTATAGCAGAAATAGTAGCAATTAAAATCCGTATTTATCTACCAGATATATTAAACTTGCCATAGATGCAGCACCTAATTGAAGCTCTCTTTTATTTACATGCTCAAAGGTATCGTTCTCTGCATGGTGATGGTCAAAATAACGTTGAGAATCTGGTCGTAAACCTGCCAATAGCAATCCATCGTTTTTTAACGGACCAATATCAGCACCACTAAAACCTTTTTCAAAATAGTGTATTAAGTATGGTTTAAAAAGACTTTTCCATTCCAGAACTTTCTCAAAATCTTTGTCGGAGCTTTCAAAAGTAAATCCGCGAGGAGAAAATCCGCCAGAATCACTTTCTAATGCAAAAATGTGTTTTTCATTTTTGGTACTAGCTATTTCCGCATACTTTTTACCACCTCTTAAACCATTTTCCTCATTCATAAAAAGAACTACTCTTACCGTACGTTTTGGCTTATAACCTGTTTTTTTGAATAGATTTAAGACCTCCATACTTTGAACACAACCAGCACCATCATCATGAGAACCATCACCAAGATCCCAAGAATCTAAATGACCACCAACAACAATAACTTCCTCTGGTTTAGTTGTTCCTCTGATTTCCCCGATAACATTATATGATTCTACATCATTGAATTGTTTACAGTTTTGTTTAAAATAAAATTCAATAGCAGGATTCAATTTTAAAGAAGTACTTAATAATTCTGCAGCATTGGTACTAATTGCCGCAGCAGGAATTCTATCTGATACCGCTTGCTCTCCATAGTTCATTGATCCCGTATGCGGATAATCATCTAAACGAAGATTCATTGAACGAACAATTACACCTACAGCACCAAATTCAGATGCCTCTAAAGCACCTGCATAACGCTGATCCACACAATTGGAATAAGCAGTAAACGTGTTAATTTGGGTATCATCCATAGGTTTATTGAAAAACACTATTTTTCCTTGAATTTTATCTTTGCCAAGTGCTGCCAGCTGTTCTATACCTTGAACCTCTATAACATTCGCTTTTACACCTGTTGCCGGAGTAGCTACCGAACCACCAATTGCACAAATAGGTACATTAGTAGTTGTACCTGGCGATGTTTCAAAGTAAGCAAATTCTGGTGTACCCCTTACCCATTTAGGAACCTTTACCGGTTGTAACCAAACTTTGTCCAAACCTAAAGAATCTAATTGCGCCTTTGTATAATCTACCGCTTGTTGGGCTTGAATAGACCCAGATAATCGTCCACCTATTTGATTGGATAAATAATTCAACCAATCATAACCATCCCCTTCGGTAAGCGCGGTATCATAAAGTTTCTTGATCTGGTCTTGATCCGTTTGCTGAGACTGCCCCACAAATATAATTGCAATGACAAATAATAAAGCAAGTTTACTTTTCAGTCTGTAATTGTTCTTCATAGCTGTCTAAATTAGCCATTATTTTTTCGCTTAACATAGGCTCCTTAATATCTTTGTATTTTTTTAACGATTCTAATAGTATGGATGCTACTATAACACGAGTTGCCTTTTTGTTATCCGCAGGTATAGCAAACCACGGTGCATGATCATGGGTTGTTTTAGAAATAGCTTCTTCATAGCAATGTTGGTATGCATCCCACAACTTACGTTCTTTTAAATCTCCTGGAGAAAATTTCCAATGCTTCTCTTTAAGAGCTAATCGTCTTAATAATCGTTGGCGCTGCTCTTCTTTAGATAGATTTAAAAAGAATTTAAAAATTAAAGTTCCATTTTCAGCTAGGTGACATTCAAAGTCATTTATTTGCTCAAATCTTTTATCCCAAAATTTTTGGTCTATATCATCTACCGTATGTATACCTGGTATATGCTCGTTTAAAATGTATTCTGGGTGTACTCTGGTTACCAGAACATTTTCGTAATGGGTTCTATTGAATACTCCGAATTTACCTTTTGCCGGCAATACTATATAATGACGCCATAGATAATTATGACTTAGTTCTAGTTCGGTAGGGACTTTAAAGCTATGTACTTCAACACCACTGACATTGAAATCTTTAAATACCTCACGAATCAAACTATCTTTACCAGCGGTGTCCATACCTTGCAGGCAAACTAGAATACTATACTTTCCATGTGCATAGATAGTGTCTTGAAATTCGCCAAGATCTCTTCTTATTTTTGACAATTCTTTTTTAAGTTCTTTATCAGACTTCCCAAAATCTTCAAAAGTCTCATAATCAGCTATTTTAAAATTTTTATTGGTCCTATAATTGTCTATTTTTAATTCATCCATATTTAAATATAAAGTTTAATATTAATTATTACTAATTCGATACCAAAACATAAGTAATACATTTCTCACAAATCCGTTTAACGTGATTCATGTGTATTGTATCGAAAATAATATTTTCAACAAGGTAAAGCATCTAAATTTATCCGTGTAAGATCCCAAATCTTACACTAAAACCACCTACTTATGAAGAAAAATATCTTTTTTTTCTGTGCAATCGCACTACTGTCCTTATCCGCATTCGGTATGAATGTTGAGTGTGAATATGCCAATTCTAATATGGGTTATGCCAAAACTCAAATAAACGCAGCATTACTTACCCAAGATATCAATCAAGCTCGTTTTTACGCCTACAGAGCAATTAGCGCTTTAGAAAAATCTAAAAATCAATTAAATGTTTGTGGTTGCAAAAAGGCAAAGGAAAGTATGTTGGAAAATATGGAGGTGCTAACACTTGCCACTAAATCCACAACTTTAGAGGGTGCAATTACTTATTTGAGCAAATCTATTAGCCTTACCAACAATACAATATCGGTATTGGAATCTCATGATACTCATGAAAGTACATACGCAAACGACGCACTTTCGATAAACACTAGCGCTAAGGCAGAAAAAACCACTACAAAAACCAAGAGTAAAACAAAAAAGAAAGACCTTTTCGAGACCATAGATACTTCTTTAGAAAAATATCGTATTTCGTTAGATAAGGTAGTTCAAAGTGTTAACTGTAAAGACGCTACTGCTTTTGCAACTAGAATTTTCGATGAATGTGAAGCTCAACTATTAAAACCGGATATCTCTGAAGGCAGTAAATATTACAATCTACGCACTAAAGAAATCACACAAGAAGCTTTAAACAAAATTGGCAATTGTTCTTCTAAAAAGTAATCATTAAGACTACTTACTGGCAAACAATTTTACATCATCTTCTGACACCTCTTGGCCACCAAGAATAATCAACCTTTCAACAACGTTTCTTAATTCACGTATATTCCCCGTCCAATCATAAGCTTTTAATAGCTTAATAGCTTTCTCTGAAAAAGTTTTACCCGCCATACCCTGCTCTGCTGCAATTTTTTTAGAAAAATGCTCTATTAGTAATGGGATATCATCTCTTCTATCATTTAAGCTGGGTACTTGAATAAGAATAACGGCAAGTCTGTGGTATAAATCTTCTCTAAAGTTACCTTCTTCAATTTCTTTCTTTAAATCTTTGTTGGTAGCCGCAAGTACACGAACATCCACTTTTATATCTTTATCTGTACCAACACGAGAAATCTTACTTTCTTGAAGAGCTCTTAATACTTTTGCTTGGGCAGAAAGGCTCATGTCACCTATTTCATCTAAAAATATAGTACCCTTATTAGCTGCTTCAAACTTTCCTGCTCTATCTTTAACTGCAGATGTAAAGGCACCCTTTACGTGACCGAACAATTCACTCTCTATTAATTCAGAAGGTATTGCAGCACAGTTCACTTCTATAAAAGACCCTGAACTTCTTGCACTCTTTTCATGTAGCCAATGTGCAACAAGTTCTTTACCGGTACCATTAGACCCGGTAATTAAAACACGGGCATCTGTAGGTGCCACTTTCTCGATCATATCTTTAATCGCACCTATTTCGCTACTTTCACCGATCATCTCATAATTCTTACTTACCTTTTTCTTCAAGTTCTTGTTCTCCACAACCAAGACCTTTCTATCCAACGCATTTCTAACGGTAGTAAGCAATCTATTTAAATCTGGCGGTTTAGAGATATAATCAAAAGCACCTAAACGCATTGTATTTACGGCAGTATCTAAATCTCCATGACCCGAGATCATAATAAACGGAATTTCAGGTTTGATTTTTCTGGCAGCTTCAAGTACCTCTACACCATCCATTTTTGGCATTTTTATATCGCAGAGTACTAAGTCATAGTCATTCTTCTTTATAGTCTCAATACCTTTTAATCCGTCTTCGGCTTCTTCTACGGAGTAGGCATCATTTTCTTCGGATAAAATTTTAACCAATACCCTTCTAATTGCTGCTTCATCTTCTATTACTAATATCTTTGACATAACTGCTTTTTAAATTCCTATTCTTATTCCTGTTCTAAAATATAGACCCGATGCGTCGTTTAAGGTAAATATATCATCTCTTTCTTCGTTTCGCAAAGCACTATTTTGATAAATAGAACGACCACCTATTAAGTAAACGGACATATCTTTAGTTATTTTATATTGATAGCCTAATGTCAATAATAATGCCGTAGAAGAAACATCGGTAGACAAATTATTACCGGGCAACAAAATATCATTCTGAATATTTACATAATATCCATCTAAAAATATTTCTGTCTGAAAAAAATGCCCTTTCTTGGTAAAGTACTTCATACCAGATTTTGGTGCTCCTAAAGTATAGGCCCAATTTGGGTGAAATCTTTTTTCAAAATACACAAAGGGCAACGGTATATCTATTGGAGAAGTACCGTTATATGAAATACCCAAAACCAACATATAGGGTTTATCAGCATCTTTTACGTTTTTATATGCGCCCAGGGTATAGTTCATATTAAAATCGTCATTTTCAAGTTCTTGAACAAAGTTCGTAGACCATCTAGGGGTTACAACACCAATCAATCGCCAACTTTCAGATAACTTATACATATAAGCCAAATTCACATCTAGCACATGAAATTTGCTTAAGTCTCCAGAATTAGGAAACAAATCGTCAGGAACCTCAAAATTGTATCTGTTATACTCTGCACCAAGTACTAAAAAATCTTTCTTATCACGAACCGCAGTAGGTACGTTCACTACCAATTTAATACGAGATGTTTCAACATCACCACTATTTTCTGGCATTAGCATATATTCCAATCTAAAAACATCTGGTGTTTGCGCTAGAACTAAATTAAAAGTAAAAAGCAGCAAACCTAAGAACAGAAATAGAAGATTACGCTTTTTCATTATCCCCTACATTTGAAGCATTATTGTTCTGAAGTGGACTTTGTTGAAACAAATGCACATCTCTTTGAGGAAAAGGAATAGAGATATTGTTCTTTCTAAATTCAGCATCTATTTTATACCGTACATCACTTTTTACACGTGGGTCTGTAAAACTATCGGTAATGTAAAAATTAACGGCAAATATGAGGGCAGAATCACCAAAATCTTCAAAGATCACAAATGGTTTAGGACTTTTTAAAATTGACCTTTGCGACTTCACTACATCCAACAATATCTGGGTCACAAGTTCAATATCACTACCATATGCCACACCTATGCGAACCAATTCCCTAGTGGTTTTATGATTTTGCGTATAATTATAAACGATATCACTAATAAATTTATGATTTGGTATTATAATTACCTTATCATCTCGGGTAATCGCTCTTGTGGTTCTTAATTTAATTTCAAAGACCTTACCTACTTTATTATCTATTTCAATGATATCGCCAACCCTTAATGATTTATCTACTATAATAAATATACCACCAATGATATCTTGAAAAATCTCTTGTAAAGCCAAACCAAGCCCGACAAAAAGTGCTGCAGATGCCGTTATTAAAATGGTAATATCAATACCGGCCGCACTCATGGTAAACAGTATGACTATAACATAAACCAAGTACTTGATGAACTTAAATATGCTTATAAACTTAAGCTTATCATCAACCTCCATTTTTCTTGTGAAAAACCTACGAATAGCCTGTAAAACCGTACTGGTAAGTAAAAATGCTACGGTGAGCAATAATAAAAGACCAATGGTTATGTTAATAGATTTATCACCTTCGCCAAAGTGATAACCAAGGTCTAGAAATTTCTTTATGGTCCCCCAAATATCGTCTTCGATTATCTCCTTTATTTTTTCTGTACTTTCTTGAATCATGACGAATATTTAAGCCACTTATACAATTCTTTGTAACTAGGTTTTTTACCGTACATTAATATACCTACACGATATATTTTTGCAGCAACCCATACTATACCAATAAATGTACCTATTAATATTAGAATTGAGGTGACCAATTGCCAAACAGGTACTCCACCCTCACCAATACCCCAAGGTAAACGCATCAACATTACAATTGGTGATGTTAAAGGAAATAAGGAAAAACCAACGGCTATTGGTCCGTTAGGATTACTAAATACAGAAAAGAACCCCACGTAAATTGCCAACATCAACGGTAGTATTACCGGAAATATAAATTGTTGCGTATCTGTTTCATTATCCACAGCGGCACCAATTGCGGCATAAATAGAACTATAAATCAAATAACCCAACATAAAGTAAACAATGAAAAAGAAAAGCATAGCAAAAATGGGTAACTCGAATATTTCTTGGGTATATAATTGAATGTTTTGTGTAAGGGCATCTACATCGACATTTGTAGTATTCGCCATACCTGGTGCTACGCCACCACCTTTGGTAAGGCTTGCCGGGTCAATATCAAAAATAGCCAAACCAATGAACAACAAAATGGCTCCAGAAATAATCCAAATTCCAAATTGGGTAATACCTGCAAGAGATGTCCCAATAATTTTACCCATCATTAAATGAAAAGGTTTTACTGATGAAATAATAACTTCAATAATACGACTGGTTTTTTCTTCAATAACGCTACGCATTACAAAGCCGCCGTAGATAATAATGAACATCATAATCAAATAGCCAAATGCACCACCAATAATCGCTTTGATTTCATTGATACCTTTAACGTTCTGTAGTCCATCAAAAGTTTCGATATTTATGTTATAACTACGGTCCATCTCTGCGTACTCTTTGGGTGACACCCCAAGTTCTCGTAATCGCTCTTGACGGAGTCTTCGCGTAATGGAATTTTCTAACTTATCTAAAACCGAAGCACTTGGAGCATCTTTACTATAGAAAAAAGCGCGCTGGGCAACTTGTTCTACATTAGTTTCATTTGGCAAGTATATAAGACCATAAAAACCCAAACCCATAGTAGAGTCTTTTGCCTGTTCTAGACTTATATCTTTAAAATTGATGTATGAGGTAGCTTCTGAGGTTACAAATTCATTGGCGAAATAACTACTCTCGTTCAATACACCGATCACCTTTTTCTCAGTGTCGTTTAGTTGGGTTAAATATGCTATCAACAATATCATACCCACCATTAAAATAGGACTCAAAAAAGTCATAACCACAAAAGACTTATTACGCACTTTTGCAATGTATTCTCTTTTTATTATTAGAGGTAACTTATTCATTGTCAATATTTTTATTTTGAATGGTCTTGATAAAAATATCATTTGCAGACGGTATGGTCTCGATAAATCCGTTTACGTTTGCCCTAGAGCCAAGAAAGGACAAAATTTCACCCGATTGATTAGAAGGTAGTTGCACCCTAAGGTTCAACTGATTTTCAATACTATCATAATCTTGGGTGATAATCTGAAACTTATCTTTCATTTCAAGTAGCAGTGCTTCTTGATTGCTGGTTTCTAAACCTATTTCAAAAATGTTGTTCTTGTAAGCCTTTTTAATATCGGATAATTTACCATCCAATATTTTTTCAGATTTATGAATCAATGCTATATACTCGCACAATTCTTCAACAGACTCCATTCTATGTGTCGAAAAAATGATGGAAGTACCTTTTTCCTTGAGGCTTAAAATCTGTTCTTTGATAATATTGGCGTTTATAGGATCAAAACCACTAAAAGGTTCATCAAAAATCAACAATTTTGGTTCGTGAAGCACGGTAACCACAAACTGTATTTTTTGTGCCATACCTTTAGAAAGCTCTTGTATTTTCTTGTTCCACCAATCGCCGATTTCCAATCTTTCGAACCAATATTTCAATCTCTTTTTAGCTTCAGCTTTTGACAAACCCTTTAGCTGTGCTAGGTAGAGTGCCTGCTCGCCAACTTTCATGCTTTTATACAGACCGCGCTCTTCTGGTAAATAACCAATTTGTGCAATATGCTCAGACTTCAGTAACTCACCATCAAAATAGACAGCACCTTTATCTGGAAAAGTGATTTGATTTATAATACGTATGAGGGTGGTTTTACCGGCCCCGTTAGGTCCCAGTAATCCGTAGATACTATTCTTAGGAATTTCAAGGGAAACGTTCTTCAATGCCGTATGGCTTCCAAACTGTTTGGTGACCTCATTAGCTACCAAAATATGACTCATGTACTCAATTTCTACAAAGATATTGAAATGTTTGGACTAGCTACACTCTTTATGATTCCTTTATAAATGCCAGTAGAGCAATTCATTTTGTCCTAAAAAGCAAAACCCACCCTTGATAAATCAAGGATGGGAAAAAAATTGCTATGAAAAAGAAAATTAATATTGGTCGCCCAATATTATCTCAAATATACGTTTTTTATTTAAAAACTAATTAAATAGAATCTAAGAGAACATATCTTTTACTTTTTCAAAAAATGACTTATCGGATTTCTCTGGTCGAGGCTTAAAATTATCATTGCCCTGCATTTTCTCAAAGAACTCTCGTTGTTCTTTATTCAATTCTTTAGGTGTCCAAACATTTACATGTACCAATATATCACCAGCACCATACCCATTTAAACTTGTAATACCTTTACCTCTAAGTCTTAATATTTTACCAGACTGAATACCAGCTTCTAGCTTAATACGTACTTTACCGCCTACGGCATCTATTTCTTTTGACGTACCTAATACAGCTTCAGAAATACTTACATAAAGATCGTAGTGTAAGTTATCGCCTTCTCTTTTTAAGGTACTATGTTCTTGGGTTTCAATGGCAACCAATAAATCTCCTGGCACTCCGTTTCCTGGAGCATCATTACCTTTATTAGGTACTTTCAGCTGCATACCTTCTTCTACACCTGCCGGTATATTAATAGAAACGGTCTCTTCTGCAACTTTAAGTCCTTGTGCATCGGCATCACCAGGTTTACCATCTAAAATTTGACCACTACCACCACAAGTACTACATACAGCAGCCGTTTGCATTCTACCCAATATAGTATTCTGCACTTTCGTTACCTGCCCTCTACCATTACATGTAGAACACGTTTTATAGGTAACGCCTTCTGCCTGAACTTTTCGTTTTACCTTAACTTTTTTCTCTACACCATTTGCAATCTCTTCTAAGGTCAATGAAACCCTAATACGAAGATTGCTTCCTTTAACCCTACGTTGACCACCGCCACCGCCGAAGCCGCCAAAACCGCCACCGCCGAAGCCGCCGCCAAAAATATCACCAAACTGGCTGAAGATATCATCCATATTCATACCGCCGCCAAAACCGCCGCCACCGCCGCCTTCAAAGGCAGAATGACCGAACTGATCATAACGAGCTTTCTTATCTGGATCGCTCAAGATTTCATAAGCTTCAGCAGATTTTTTAAACTTCTCTTCTGCAGAACTATCTCCCGGATTTTTATCTGGGTGATATTGCAATGCCTTTTTACGGTATGCTTTCTTTATTTCTGCAGCAGTTGCATTCTTACTGATGCCCAATACTTCATAATAATCTTCCTTCATTCCAATCTTTTAATTTCCTACTACTACTTTTGGATGCCTAATGATACGGTCGCCCAACTTAAATCCTTTTTCGATGACATCGATAATTTTACCTTTCATCTTTTTATCAGGAGCCGGTATTTGAGTAATTGCTTCATGTATTTCAGCATCGAATACATCACCTGCATTTGCCTCAACCATTTCTAAACCTTTACCTTTAAGTGTTTCTCTAAGCTTAACGTTGATTAGTTCTACACCTTTAAAAGCTTCTTTATCATCTGACTTCGCCAATTCTTTCATTGCTCTGTCAAAATCATCCAATACAGGCAACAATGAAACTATCACTTCTTGTCCTGCAGTTTTGAACAACTCCATACGTTCTTTAGAAGTACGTCTTTTATAATTCTCAAATTCTGCAAACAATCTCAAAAACTTATCTTTTTCTTTCGCCAGTTCCTCACTAAGTGTCTCTTCTACAGACTTTTCTACCTCTTCCTCTTCATTCTCCAGCTTTTGTTCTTGCTCTTCGCCATCTAATAGCGCATCATCCAAGAATTCATCATCCAAAGTGTTTTCTTTATCACTCATAATTTATTCTAATTTATAATAGCCGATTAAAAGCAGGCAAAAGTACTGCCAATTCTTTAAAAATGTCAAAATGTCACAAAAGATTAAAAAAAAATCCGCCAAAAAGCGGATTTAATTATATCTGACAAATGAATAAGTTTCTATGACACAAATTGTTTCGATGTATTATTCTTAGCATCTACACATTGGGCATTAGTATCATAAATAGCACCAAGTGCTTGACAAATATTGGCATATTGAAAAACAAAACCTTCTTCTTCTATTTTTTTACTGCTAACACGCTGGCTGGCAAATAAAATATATGCCATTTGACCAAGTACGGTATACATTACAAATTTTGGAACATTAGGTAGAAACAACGGTTGATCTAAAGCCTTGGCAATCTCTTTTACCAACTTCATATTAGTCACAGGGTTTGGCGCAACACCATTATATGTACCTTTTAATTTATACTTGGTTATATGTAAAAATATACCAGCTAAATCAGATATATGAATCCATGATTGCCATTGTTCACCAGAACCAAAAGCAGCGCCTACATAATATTTAACCGGTTTGGCCATTTCTGGTAAGGCACCACCATCTTTTGACATCACCAACCCGATACGCACTTTAGCAACTGATAATCCTAATGTTTTGAATTCATTTATCTTCTTTTCCCAAACACTAACTACCTCTCCCAAAAAGCTATTATCAACTTTTTCTTCGTTCTCGGTATAGTAATTACTTAAGGAATCTGGATAAATACCTATCGCCGAAGCAGACACCAAAGAAGTCACCGAATGGTTTTCGTTTTCTTGAAGCGTTTTCTTTAGAAGCTCTAAAGTATCGACCCTGCTATTAATTATCTCTTTTTTATAGCTACTTGTCCATCTTTTAGATATGCTCGAACCAGCTAAATTTATAATGACCGAAACACCATCTAGGCATTTTGCATCAATTTGCCCATTAGTAGGGTTCCAATAATAACCTTGATAATTATCTTTTGAAACAATTTTATTTTTTCGTGTAGTAAGGTAGTTAACGGTATAACCTATATCATGGCATTGAGACACTAACTCGCTACCTACTAAACCTGTTGCACCTGTTATCAATACTTTCATGGACTAAAGGTATTGTTTTTGATAGATGTAGATACACTATTTAATTTCGATTTAACATTGTTGTCATAGCTATTGATGTACAACGCGTTAAAGTTTTATTAATACCCAGAAATTATTGTTTTTTTGCTCGTAACATTTCTCTTTTACCTGGCGGCCCTGGTAATCTTTCAACAAGAAAACCGACCTCTAACATAGCACGCCTAACACTACCTTTTGCGGCATAAGTAACTAGTGTACCACCACTTTTCATAGCATTGAACATAATTTGAAAAATTTCTACCGTCCATAATTCCGGTTGCACACGGGCGCCAAAAGCATCGAAATAAACGAGATCATAAGTATTAATATCTTCTATATCCTTAAAAAGCTTCTGTTGCTTAGTTAGTTTAAAGTTCGAAGTAATTTTTATCTCTTGCCCCCATAAAGAAGAGTGCATTAAATCAAAATCATCTTTTCTTGAAATAGCATTTAATTCCTCTAAGTAATTTAGCTGATCAAGTTCCTCTGACGATACAGGGTAAGCCTCCACACCAGTATATTTAATTTGAAGATTTCGCTTTTGATATTCGATTAAGGTTATGAAAGCATTTAAACCGGTACCAAAACCTATTTCAAGAATGTTCAATTCTTGATCTTTAAATAAATCCAATCCAGATTTTATAAACACATGATAAGCTTCTTGTATAGCACCATGTTTGGAATGGTACTGCTCTTGCCAGTCCATAATTTGAATGGTCTTTGAACCATCTCCTGTAGTAATAATTTCTCTTTTCAATTAATTAGAAACTATTACTCCCGTTGCCTCAAAACTATACGTTCTTTTAGGAGCTGTTATTTTTGCAATTTCTTCTGAGGTTTTACCACCATCTTTAGCATAATGTTTTTGATCATCAACACTCATTTCTTCTACAAATGCCAATCCGTTCAAGACAACTTCTTTTCCAAGTATATCTGCCGGCATAAAAAATGAATAATCTTTAAATCTTACCATTGCTTGCTCACCTTCTGGCAACTCAACAATCATCCAACATCCTTTTACCTTACAAACTTCTTTCACTTTGGTCTTGAACTGAATATTCAAAGAATCTGATACCGGTAGTGAAGCAAATTGTGCCATTACTTCGTTTTTATCACTCAATGAAGTGATTTTAAACTCTTCGCCGTAAAACTCTGATGCATTTTTTTCAGCATCTTGCTGGGCAAGGCATGTAAAAAACCCAAACAAAAAGACAAGTAATATGTTAAATCCTTTCATAAATCCTAAAAATGTTGATATACCTGCAAAACTCATCAATTTAAAAGAAAAAAAGAAGTTCTAGTAGGGATATTTGTTTAATTTTAATCAACTAAAGTTACGTAATTCATGAGTATTGCAACGAAAGATATCATAGTAGAAAAGGTAAAAACTTCAAAAATTGACCAAGTAGATTTTGACAATCTTGCCTTTGGTTCGGTATTCACAGACCATATGTTAGTCTGTACTTATAAGAACGGTGCATGGGAAACCCCTAAAATTACACCTTACCAACCCATTACGCTAGACCCTTCTTCCAAGATTTTTCATTACGGACAATCTATTTTCGAAGGCATGAAAGCTTATAAGGATAAAAATGATGACGTCTATCTATTTAGACCCTTAGAAAACCATAAGCGCTTTAATATTTCGGCTAAGAGAATGTGTATTCCAGAAATACCTGAAGATTATTTTATGGAAGGATTGACTACACTTTTAAATTTAGATAAAGATTTTATACCAACAAAAGATGGTAGTTCGTTATACATAAGACCATTTATGTTCGCCTCAGGCAATGGTTTTCATGCATCTCCCGCAAATGAATATACATTCATAATCGCTTGTGCGCCATCTGGTGCTTATTTTTCTGGCAAGGTAAAAGTACTTATTGAAGAAAAATATTCAAGATCGGCAAACGGCGGCGTAGGTTATGCGAAAGCTGGCGGTAATTATGCAGGTCAGTTCTACCCAACGCAACTTGCTGTTGAAAAAGGATACAACCAAGTAATCTGGACAGATGACACCAACCATGAATTTATTGAAGAAGCTGGTGCCATGAATATATTCATAAGAATAAATGACACCTTATTAACAGGACCTACCAGTGATCGTATACTTGATGGTATTACCAGAAAAAGTATTTTAGATATTGCCAAAGACCAAGGTATTAAGACCGAGGTTAGAAAGATAACGGTAAAAGAAGTTGTTGAAGCCGCAAAAGACGGGTCTTTGAAAGAAATGTTCGGTGCCGGTACGGCAGCGGTTATTTCACCTATCGCAGGTTTTGGTTACAGAGATACAGATTATGACTTACCGGAATTGGAGAATAGTTTTGGTAAACAATTAAAGAAAATCATAACAGACATACAGTACAATAAATCTGAAGATAAATTCGGATGGCGCTTTAAAGTCAAATCATAACAATAAAAAAAGGGGCGAAACGCCCCTTTTTTATTTATCTAAAATAGCACCAATATTGGGCTTAGAATAATTAGGTCCTTTAAGAACTTTTCCATCTTCACGGTAAATAGGTTTACCATCTTCACCTAGCTTACTCATATTACTTCTTTGTATTTCATTGAATACCTCTTCAATCTTATACTGCATACCGTGTTCCAATATAGTACCACACAATATGTATAACATATCACCCAATGCATCCGCGACTTCAACGAGGTCGTTATTCTGTGCTGCTTCTAAATACTCCTTGTTTTCCTCATCCATTAAATTGAAACGCAAAGTGTTCTTTGCTTCTCCTAAATCCGCAATCATATCTTCTGAAACACCCAGACCAAAAGAATTATGAAATTCTTCTACTGCTTTGATTTTATTTTTCATCTTTATTATACTGTTTTCGGTTAGCTTTGCGTAAAAATATAAAATATGTTTAGCACCGGACAAATCATTTTTGCAATTGCTTTTGCAGTGGTTTTCGCCATCATAATTGTCATTTCTTACCGAAAAGATTTGAAATTGCACCAAAAAAATTTTAAAGGCGTAAAATGGATAGGTGTATTCTTTATACTATTCATAATTCTACTGCTTTTTATCAAGTTTTTCCTAAAGGAATAGTTAATTTTTTTCCTACACCACAAAAATTAACGTTTTCACAACAAAACGATATATAAGGGCGTTATATATACCAAATACCGTAATTTTGCGTTATTCATCTATAAGGTGTAATAAATTATGATGACATTTCTTACAATTTTTTTAGTATTAGTGGGTATTAATATTGCCTTGGTAGTAGTTAGTTTGATCAGTGTTTCTCAAAAAGCGAAAACAACAGCTCAAAAATCAGCTAAACAACCAACATCTGTAATCTATCCTTTAGATTTACTTACTACAAGCTACAAGAAAGCAGTTTAGTTTTTACCTTTATAAGGTATGAAACAATTTTTACTGGTTTTTTTAGGCGGGGGTTTAGGTAGTATTTTAAGATATTATATATCTAAAAACCTGAATGCCTATTATTCAAATTTCTATTTAGGTACCTTTTTGGTCAATATTATTGGCTGTCTAGTTATAGGTATATTAATAGGACTGTCGCTAAAGAACAATTACATTTCAGAAAATCAGACATTATTATTGGCTACCGGTTTCTGTGGTGGCTTCACTACCTTTTCAACCTTTGCATTAGAAAGTAACATCTTATTCAAAGAAACTTCACTACTTCAATCATCCCTATATATGGGCTTAAGTGTAGCTATTGGTATACTGGCTATATCATTTGGGCTATGGATTTGCAAAATGTTATAGAACTAACATTCATTGCCTACTATTTTATTTTTATACATTTTTTTAAGTATTTGCCGTTTTATTAAACAATCGTTAGATAATCAATCATTTTTCTGACGATTATTCTATGATAAGTCTCAAATCACTATTCCTCATTCTCTTTATCTTCAATATAAACATACATTAATAACAATACCCTAAAATTTTAGGGGTATAAATTATCATACTGATAAAAATCAGTAGTGATCCCCTAAAATTTTTAGGGTGTGCATGTTTTTAACATATATTTGGCAATATCAAAAACTTATTCAAATGAAAAAAATCGAGGCAATTATTAGAAAATCAAAATTTGACGATGTCAAAGAGGCATTGCATCAAATAGAGGTGAACTTCTTCAGTTACTGGGATGTAACCGGGGTAGGAAATGAAAAACAAGGGCATGTTTATCGTGGAATTTCTTACAGCACAACAGATATCCAACGTAGGTATTTATCTATAGTTGTTTCAGATGACTTTTTAGAAAAAACAGTAGATACAATTTTAGAATCGGCATATTCAGGTAATGTTGGTGACGGAAAAGTATTTGTATCAGAAGTATTAGAAGCCTATCGAATTAGAACCAAAGAAAAAGGTTTGGCAGGAATTAACTAACCCTTATAAGAACCACTCAAAAAATTACAATTATGAATGAAGCAACACAAGAATCAATGAACGCAGCTATAGAAGCGATAAATGGAGACATGGGAGCCTTATGGATTACCATTGCCGCTATTTTAGTTTTCTTTATGCAAGCGGGGTTCACTTTAGTAGAAGTCGGTTTTACCAGAAGTAAGAACTCAGGAAACATAGTAATGAAAAACTTAATGGACCTTGCCGTAGGTTCAATCATGTTCTGGGCCGTAGGGTACGGTATCATGTACGGTAGTGATCTAGTATTAGGAGGCTTTTTTAGATCAAGTCCTGCTGAACAAGGTTATTTCTTCTTTAGTGCAACAGATTGGTATAATTTATTTTTCCAAACTGTATTCTGTGCAACAGCAGCTACAATTGTATCTGGAGCAGTTGCAGAACGTACTAAATTTTCAACTTATTTAATTTTATCTGCAGTACTAACAACATTTATTTACCCTATTTCTGGTAGCTGGTATTGGCCATTTGATGATGATGCGTGGTTAAACACTGCTGGTTTTATTGATTTCGCAGGTTCTTCTGTAGTACATGCCGTAGGTGGTGGTGCTGCTTTGGTAGCTGCCATTATGGTAGGTCCGAGAATTGGTAAATATGTTGACGGAGAAGTAAAAGTTATACCGGGTCACAATATGATGTACGGCGCGTTAGGTGTTCTTATCCTTTGGTTAGGGTGGTTCGGTTTTAACGGTGGCTCTCAATTAGCTTGGGGTGGTGATGATACTATTGCGGCAGGTAGCGTAATTATCAACACAAACTTAGCAGCAGGTATTGGAGCTATTGCCGCTCTTTTCTTAACATGGATAAAATACGGAAAGCCAGATCTTTCTATGACATTGAACGGTGCCTTAGCAGGTTTAGTTGGTATTACAGCTGGTTGTGGTGCTGTTAATGCCTGGGGTGCAGTAGCAATAGGTCTAATTTGTGGCCTAGCAGTAGTTCTTTCTATTGAAATATTGGATAAAAAGTTTAAGATCGACGATCCAGTAGGTGCTATATCTGTACATGGTACATGTGGTTTCATCGGTACTGTATTAGTAGGTGTATTCGCTTTAGACGGCGGTCTTTTGTACGGTGGTGGCGCTAGTCTTCTTTGGGTTCAGACTTACGGTTCTTTAGCTTACATCTTATGGGCTGCTTTTGGAACCTTTGTTGTTCTATTCATATTAAAGAAAACAATAGGTTTAAGAGTTTCTAAACAAGACGAGATCGAAGGATTGGATATTACAGAGCATGGTCTTGAAGCATACCCTGAGCATATTTCAAGCGACAAATAAAAAAATACGGAGCGTTTTGCAGAACGCTCCGTTACATAACCTTTTCAACAAATAAATTACTCAAATTAATTCATCCCAAAAGGGATAAAAATCAAAATTTATGAAAACGATTATTAATACAAAGTACGTAAAAAATATTTTCGCAACAGGTCTTATGCTTTTTGCAGCCGCTGGTGTTGTAGCTCAAGAAGATGAAGAACCAACTCCTAGCTTTACTTTAAGCGGATCAATAGATGCATATTATAGAGCAAATTTAAATGGTGATAACTCTGCTCCAGGTGGTGTACCAAATGCAGCACCAGGTTCATCTTTTGCTAATTTACCAGGCTTTGCCCTTGGTATGGCGAATGTTGTTGCTGGTTACGAAGGAGAAAAAGTAGGTTTTGTTGCTGATTTAGTTTTTGGTCCTAGAGGAACAGATGCTATTTTTGCCTCTCCTATTTATTCTGCAACCGGTAACATTGTTAACCAACTTTATGCTTACTGGAATGTTAGTGACGATGTAACATTAACCTTCGGTAATTTTAATACTTTTTTAGGTTATGAAGTAATTTCTCCAACAGCTAATTTTAACTATAGTACTTCTTATTTATTTTCTTACGGACCTTTTTCTCACACAGGTTTAAAAGCTGATTTCGCTTTATCTGATGATTTTAGCTTAATGTTAGCTGTTATGAATCGTACAGATATAACAGAGTTAAATTTGGATGGAAAATATGCATATGGAGCACAACTGGGATACAGTGGGCAATACCTTAACTTTTTAGCAGATAATGGTGCATTTGAAATTGACTATACAGGTGGATTTGATCTTTCTGATGATTTCTTTTTAGGATTAAACGCTGCATATTTTGATGGTGGAGATGATGCTGCAGGATTTGCAGGTGTTGCTTTATACCCTCAATTAGCTACTTCTGAAGACTTTACAATTGGTTTAAGAGGTGAATACTTTACTGAGCTAGATGGCGAA
This sequence comes from Maribacter sp. R86514, assembly GCF_044597005.1. Lineage (NCBI taxonomy): Bacteria > Pseudomonadati > Bacteroidota > Flavobacteriia > Flavobacteriales > Flavobacteriaceae > Maribacter > Maribacter sp. R86514. The sequence goes on from NZ_CP138999.1 coordinate 1,999,806, forward strand.
TTTGGAGCAATAGGAACCGGTGTTGAAGAATCAAGCGTATTTGCAGTTACATTAACTGGTAGCTATTCAGTTGATAATTTAACTATTAAACCAGAATTAAGATTAGATTCTGCTTCTGATGATTCATTTTACTTTGCTGACAGTGATTTGAACCCACAAAAAAGCTTATCATCTTTTGTACTTGCAGCTATCTACTCTTTCTAAGTAGTTGATAAAATTAATGGTTGATTTTATAGTTTAAGTTTTAAAACCTCGGCAATACCTGCCGAGGTTTTTATTTTTTACAATTTAGTGGTCAAATGCCCTTACCCCTGCCTTAATTTCAGTATCTAAATTATTTACGGCAGGTACCAGAGGACAACTGAACTTTTTATTATAGGCACAATACGGATTGTATGCTTTATTAAAATCAAGAATAATTGTATTACCATCAGGAATTCTTAAATCCAAATATCTACCACCACCATAAGTTTCCTTACCATTCGTATTATCTGTAAAAGGCAAAAACAGGTAATCCTCATATTCTTCTTGAGTAATTAAATCTGGAGATTGGTAAATTTCCAATTCATGGGCTTTTCCATTAATAGAGAACTTAGCGATAGCATATACAACCTCTGTAGACTCCCTATCTGTAGTAGTAGGCATTGAAAATGGCAACGCTTCAGGAGTTCTTATAAATTCTGCCTCAATGACATAACTGGTATCTGGCTCAAAGAAATCCAAGCTTTCAAAATCAATACGAAAGCGATCCGCTAATGGAGAAGTTTCAGGGTCTTTAAATTCAGCATTTAATTCTTTCTGAAAAATTAAAATATCCGCCAATTTATCTGATGTTGCAGTAGCTACTACTTCATCTTTTACATCGTGATATTTCTTTTCTTGTCCGCATGAAACAAACATTCCTAAAACCAAAACTGCAATACATAATCTCATATCTCTAACTTTACATTTCAAAAATACAATTTATTCATTGTACCTTTTTTTTTACATATAATCGTACTTTAGAACCTTATACTTTTTCCATATGAAATTTACACATGTTTTGCCGTTTTTACTTTTAACTTTATTTAGCTGTCAAGAAAATAAGATAGCACAAGAAAAAGAGGTTGAAATAGAAAGGACAAGAGTAATGCCAGAGCTAAATACTGAAAATTACAATGTTGCTTTTTTAATTATGGACGGTACTTTTAACACTGAATTTACGGCACCATTCGATATTTTTCAACACACAAAATACAGAGAGAATATAAAGGCAATGAACACTTTTATAGTTGCCAACACTTTAGAACCCATCACCACTTTTGAGGGTGTTCGTATACTGCCAGATTATGATTATACAAAAGACGAGCTCCCCAAAATAGATATTTTAGTAGTTCCTAGTGCAGAACATTCAATGGACAGTGATTTGAAAGACACGGTAATGTTAGATTTTATTAAAGAAGTTGATAAAAGGGCACTTTACATGACAAGCCACTGCGATGGATCCTTCCCTTTGGCAAAAACAGGAATTTTAGATTCAGTTGCTTCGACCACCTTCCCTAGTGATGTGGAAAATTACAGAAAGATGTTTCCTGATTTGAATATAAAAGACAATGTTCTATTCGTTCACGATGGAAAATACATTACTTCTGCAGGCGGAGCAAAAAGTTTTGAAGCAGCCTTATATCTTTGTGAAGTACTTTATGGAAAAGAAATTACCAAATCTCTTGCAAAGGGTTTGGTCATAGATTGGGATTTAGAAAAGGTGCCGCACCTTACTGTTCAATAACATCATATCTAGCATCTTTTAGATATTTTTCAATCATCTCATTAAACTCAGGCATAATTTTAAATAGTGATGCATGTTCTATTGAATATAGCTTTTCTTTATCAGAGTATCCTGTTTTCAAAAGCTCTTCTAAATAAAAAAGTGCCGTACCATAATCTTCCATTTTAGAACTAGCGGATATGACATTCAAATACCCCTCATGTTCCTTTGGTGCCGTTATAGTTTTTATCATGTTCAATAAATTTAAAGCTTCCCAATCAACCTTTTCATCTGCAGCTATAAAATCGATATTATCAGAAACCAAAGCATTGATATAACCCCTTAATCTAGAAGACATTTGGCGCTCAAACAGATTGGTACTTTTATCCAATTTATTCAATTCATCCATCTGATAGTTCCACCAACCCAAATTAGCATAATTATAAGAAATGATATCTTCTTCTAAATAATAACCATAATCCTCTTTGGTAAAAGATTCTTTTAAAAAGTAACTATTCTGACTTCTATTGGCTTGTCTGTAAGCAGTACTTCTTCTCAATACCTTTTGCGAGGCTTTTAAAGAATCCAATTCCATTAAAGGACGGAAAACTTTCTCCATATCTAACATTTGATAGGTTGCCAATAATGGTTTCTGCTTAGAAACATTAGCATTAACATCTATTAAAAACTCATTATATGATGCATTGATCAAACTGTCGTTTCGCTGTAAATATCCTTTTGCCATACCGGTCAATGTCAACATTCTAAACGCTTTTGCAATTGTTTCTTTTTCCGGTAAATTTCTATCTCCATCAAACACTAATAATTCATTAGGAAATTTTAATTTATTAAGGTGAAATTTAGACTCATACATTGATGAAAAATTAAAATCTGCTCTATTGACTATACCTATAAACTGAAATGGTTTTTTAGGATTTAAAACTTCAAAACTACCAATTTCAGCTCCTATAGAAATAACCCCTTTTAATTCACTTATAAAAGCCGGTAAAATAGATGCAAACATAGCTCCCTCATCAAAACCGATAGTATATATCCGATATTTTGCCGTCGGTATGGTATTAAAAACAGAGTTGAGTACTCTATTGGCTATAAGTACATTTTCAGAAATAGCTAAGGAATCATTTAGATTGTTTGGACTAGCCAACACATAACCTTCTTGTTCTGCAGTACTGATCAGTAAAGATAAAGCTGCATCACCCCTACCCTTAAAATCAGTTACAAAAGCCACTGGCCAAGCTCTGTCAACCTCAAAATTAGATGGTAAATAAAGTGAGTATGTTTCATTGATGGTATCATTTACAATCAAATTTTTAGTAATAGACCCTTTTAAAAGCCTAAGCTCTTGAGAATAGGATACCAAAGAAATCAAAACAAATGCTAGGAGTAGTATTTTTTTCATCAATTATTTTATATCAAAAATCTAGCCAAAATAATTTTCAACCAAGAGTCTTTTAAATTCGTTTTCCAAATAATACTTAAAGCTAATTAAAACAATTATAAATTTCTATTTAATCTTATGCATAGGTGCATTTGAAATTACTTGCGATAAAACAATATGTGTTCTAGTTTCGCCATATTGAATTAGTTGATCAATAAACTTCTCTAAATGAAATTGATCCTTCAATACTACCTCCATAACAATATTTTCATTGCCGGTAATTCTATAACAATTTATGACCTCTTGTAATGTAGGAACTACTGCTAAAAAGGGCTTTAACTTTCCCATAAAAGCTCTCAACGTTATAATTGCTTTTAATTGGTGACCTGTCAATGCATGAGACACGGTAGCCTTGTAACCATGTATAATACCGAGATCCTCCATTTTCTTAACACGTTCAGCAACTGCGGGGGCTGTGAGCCCAACAGTACGTCCAATATTCGCGAAAGATTCCCTCGCATTATCTTGCAATTGCTTCAGTATTTTCCAATTCAGCTCGTCTATCTTTGGATTCAAAAGTTTTTCCGTTTAATTATTTATTATCAAAGGTAAAAATACAAATTACGTTTCTATTCAATAGAAAATTTACAAATAACTAACGTAATTTTATAAGACGCTAATTACACCCCACATAATGGCATATCGAAGTTTAAAACATTTACCTATTTACAGAAAAGCATTGGAACTCTGCACAATGAGTAGAGAGATTGCCTCATATGTATCTTTCAACAAAGATTTAATGCGTCTTTGCGAGTCCACTAGTCTTAGAGATATTATGGCTAATTCTATCTTAACGGATTCCATATTAATTCCTCAAAAAATTGCCCAAGTAGAATATTCTAATTGTAGCAATGAGCGCTTAGAAACTATTTCTTACATCAACATTATCATAAGAAATATCAACTCATATTGCATGGGTCTTGAGAAACATGGTGTAAAAGAAACCGAGTATATTAACTTACTTAGAAAAGAGATAAAAAGCTTTAGAAAATCTTATAAGGCTTGGAAATCCGAGCACTCATAATCTTTTTAAATTCTTTTCAAATTATTTCTTATTGCCAGCGTTTTAAGAATTATGAGCTATTTTTGACCTCATAATTATACTTCTATTGAAAACAACAATTTTAATCCACTGTCCGGATCAAGCAGGTATCATTTGTACCGTAACCGGGTTCATTAGCAAAAACAAAGGGAACATTGTTTACCTTGACCAGCATGTAGATAAACCGGCCAACGTATTTTTTATGCGCACTGTGGTAGAATTCGAAGAAGACTTCTCAGATTTGGACCATTTTAAATCTCTATTTCAAAAAGAATTAGCGACCAATTATAACATGCAATGGAGTTTACATACCGATGACAAATTGCCTAAAATGGCTATTTTCGTATCTAAGTACAAACATTGTCTTTATGATTTATTAAGCAGGTACCGCTCAGGAGAATTACCAGTTGAGATACCTTTTATACTAAGTAACCATAATGACCTTAAAGAAATAGCGGATCAATTCAATATTCCTTTCTACCATATACCCTTTACTAAAGAGAATAGAATTGAAGCGGAAAAAGAACAATTGGCACTATTAGAAAAATATAATATCGACTTCATTGTTTTAGCTAGATATATGCAAATAGTTAGCGGAACTCTAATAAATAAATTTCCTAATAGAATCATCAATATTCATCATTCATTCTTACCTGCGTTTGCCGGGGCAAAACCTTATCATGCAGCTTTTAAGAGAGGTGTTAAAATTATAGGTGCAACTAGCCATTATGTAACAGAAGAATTAGATGCAGGACCAATTATCGAGCAAGATGTAACTACGGTAACCCACTCCCACTCCATTAAAGATTTTATAGCAAAAGGTAGAGATTTGGAAAAAATAGTGCTTGCCAGGGGTGTAAAGCTACATATTGCACGTAAAACAATGGTATACAACAATAAAACCGTAATATTCTCGTAAGTACAGTAGACCCTAAATAAATTTCAAAAAGATGATTAAAAAAATAAGCTTAGCCATCTGCGTACTATTTATAGTTTCATGTGCAGAATTACAACAAGTAGTAAATCAATTACCAACATCTACAGAAGGTGTTTTAAGTAACGAAACAATTGCGAACGGATTAAAAGAGGCTCTTGACCTAGGTATTGAAAAACAAGTAAGTAAATTAACCGCTACCGATGGCTTCTATAAAAATGAATTAGTGAAAATTCTTTTACCGGAAGATTTACAAAAGGTAGATAAAACCTTACGTGATATAGGCTTGGGTAGCTTAGCAGATGAAGGACTAAAAGTTTTAAATCGTGCGGCCGAAGATGCGGTTGCCGAAGCAACACCAATTTTCGTAAATGCTGTCAAAGAAATGTCTTTCGCAGACGCCAAGAACATATTACTAGGCAGTAATGATGCCGCAACTACTTATTTAGAAACTAAAACCAATACTGAGTTGTACTCAAAATTTAATCCTGTAATAAGCGAGTCATTTAAAAAAGTAGGTGCCGATAAAATATGGAGCTCTATTATTACAAAGTACAATTCTATACCACTTACAAATAATGTTAATCCTGATTTAACAGACTATGTTACAGAAGAAGCATTATCAGGAGTTTATAAAATGATAGCTGTAGAAGAAGAAGAAATTAGAACAAAATATTCATCTAGAACAACAGATGTACTTAAAAAAGTATTTGCTCTTCAAGATAAAAAGTAGATTTTCTAGAGCTCTTACAATAACTTAAAAAGTTATGCGTTAAAATTAAACAGAACAATATTAAAGCATTCATTTTCAATTTTTTGAGTTAGTTATTTTTTGAGTTAGTTAGTTAGTTAAAAACCGGTGGGAGCACCGGTTTTTTTTTGAATCTTTTCAAAAAAAATCAATAGCTTTACATTCCCCGAAACAATTTATGGTAAAGATTAAACCTTTCAATTTAAATCTTGTCCAATGCAATACAGTTGTTAATATCCTAAAAAATTATTGGTGCCTACAAAAAACTATTTATTAGCAGTTATTCTATTATATTTATTACCAAACCTTTTAATTTCCCAATCAAAATTTGAAAACAGTATAGATTGCTCAAAAGCATCAATATCTTTAAGTACCACAATAGTTGAAGACTATAACGCCAAAGATTTTTACATTTTAGGTTTCTGTGAATACAAGAACGAAAATTATTTAAAAGCTTATGACCATTTTATATCTGCAAAATCTTTAGGTTTTACAGATCATAAAACTTTGCAGACTTATATCACCGATTGCAGAAATAAGTTGATAAAATCAGATGTTAAAGAAAAAATTGGGTCTAAAAAAGAAGATAAAGTTGCCATTAATAACTACAAACACAAGGTACAAGTCTATTTTCTGAATATTGTATTTGTTCTAATAGCGTTAATTGGTCTTTATACTGCTTTTACCTTAATCTATAAATACAGAAAAACGGTTAACAATATTTATTTGGGCATATTTCTTTTTGCCATATCCTTGGGGCTAATTGAACTAGTATTCTATTGGCAAGATTTCTTTTCATACTCTCCAGCAGTTTCAATGTATAGGGTCCTATTTTTTGTATGGGCGCCATCTTTATACTTATATATTAAAACAAAATATACAGATACACATATAAACAGAAAAGAAATTACGTTTCACTATTTACCATTTTTTCTTGTATTGATTTCCCTTTTAATATTTGGGAATTTTTACGACGCTACAGATACACAAAACAATGTATTAGCGAAAATATTGGGTTTTATGATGAAGGATAATTGGATCAAGACAATACACCTATCTGCATATTTAACATTAATTATTTCTGATTTTGAATTAAAAAGAGACCAATTAGACCAAGGGTTTAAAAAGTGGATGCTAACGTTAATAGGCTTTATTATCATATTAATACTGTTCATTATTGCAAGAGCAGCCTTTGAACACATTTATGTGTTTGACTATATATCAAAATATTTTATAGCCGTATACCTTATACTGTTCATATCTGTGCTAGAAGTTTTATTGATAATTCAACCAAATATTATACTTGGCACTATAAACCTTGAAGAGAAAAAGAAGTTAAATAATAAATATAAGAACTCAAGCTTGACCGAGAACATGAGTTTGCGGGTAAAAGAACAATTATTGGATTCTTTGAATATTGACAAAATATATTTAGACAACACCCTAACATTATCCAAACTTGCTAAAAAAATCAATGTAGACCGTTACAGCTTATCACAGGTAATAAATCAAGAATTAAACAAAAATTTCTACGAATTAATTAATGATTACAGAATAGCCGAAGCGGTTAAAATAGTTGAAACAAACACTAATAAGCAAGTTGTCGATTTAATTTACGAATGTGGATTCAATAACAAAGTGTCATTCTACAAAGCTTTTAAACAAAGAATGCACATGACACCAAAAGACTTCATAGAAAAGCAAAAGGAAAAGTAATAATCGTAATATTTACTTAATTCTACTAAAATTTTCACAATTACACTTCGCAAATCATAAGTTATTTAATATCAAAGATCTACAAACTAAGTAAAGGTAAATTTAAGTCAGATCTGCATTAACTTAGGTCGGAATCTACCTACCGATCAGGTAACACCTTCTATTTTCGCGACTGGTACAAAGAGTCGGTTTAATCAAAAAATATTAGATGTTTTTGATCTCATTTTTAAGAATTAGCTATCTAAAAAATTAGCCGACTCTTCTACACCACATTTTACTAACCTTTTTCTAACTAACACTCAAATTAAATTTATGAGAACAAACGCGAGAAATTTTCTTACTCTGTTACTTTCTTTTGTGGCGTACATTGGTTTCGCCCAAGATAAAAGTATAACGGGTACAGTAACAGATCAAACTGGTTTACCCCTGCCGGGTGTAAACATTCTTATCGGAGGAACTACAAGTGGAACACAAACAGATTTTGATGGAAATTACTCCATTAGCGCAAGTACGGGCGACGTACTGGTATTTACCTATATAGGGTTAAAAGAAACATCTAAAACGGTGGGCGGTTCAAACACCATTAATGTTCAGATGGAAGAAGACGCACAAGCATTAGATGAAGTTGTCGTTACGGCACTTGGTATTTCAAGAGAGAAAAAATCATTGGGTTATGCCACCCAAGAAGTACAAGGCGATCAGGTGAATACCGCTAAAGACCAGAACTTTGTAAACTCTTTATCTGGTAAAGTAGCAGGTTTGGACATTAAAAAGAGTTCAACATTAGGTGGGTCTGCCAACGTGGTAATTAGAGGATACTCGTCGATTACCGGAAACAACCAAGCTTTGTTTGTAGTAGATGGTGTGCCATTGAACAATGATACCAACAACTCTACATCACAATCAGAAGGCGGCGATGGCTATGATTATGGTAATGCAGCTAGTGACATTAATCCTGATGATATTGAAAGCATCAATGTATTAAAAGGATCGGCAGCGACGGCATTATATGGATCACGTGCAGCGAACGGTGTTATTATCATTAACACAAAAAAGGGTAAAAAAGGAGAAGGCTTAGGCGTATCTATTACAAGTTCTGTAAACATTGGTAAATATGACAAAGATACCTTTCCGATTTTTCAACAAGAATATGGACAAGGGTATGGTCCATTCTACGGTGCAGGTTATTTAGATTCTATAGATGTTGATGGTGACGGTATTGAAGACCTTACGCCGGCAACTGGAGAAGACGGTTCTTTTGGTCAAAGATATGATCCAAATTTATTACTGTACCAATGGGATTCGTACTTTCCTCAACTTGACACTTACCTGCAAAAAAGTCCATGGGTAGCACCAGAAAACGGTCCTGAATATATTTTTCAGAATAGCGTAACAAGCTCTCAGAACATTGCAATTAGTCAAGGTTTTGAAACAGGAAGTTTAAGAATGAGTTACACCAGATTAGATCAAACAGGTATTTTACCAAACAGTGAGATTGGTAGACATAATGTTGATTTAGTAGGCGTTATGGACCTGAACGATAAAATAACGGTAACCGGTAAGGCTACGTATACAAAAAGTTCTGGTCTAGGTAGATATGGAACAGGTTATGATGCAGAAAACATTATGACGAATTTTAGACAATGGTGGGCAACAAGCACAGATTTAAAAGATCAACGCGATGCATATTTTTCTACCGGTCAGAATATATCTTGGAATCCGTCAGGACCATCTAGCTTAGCCCCAAAATATTGGGATAACCCATACTTTACAAGGTATGAAAACTTCAATACCGATGAAAGAAATAGATTGTTCGGGTATGGTAGTATTTCTTATGATGTTTTACCATGGTTAGAAATTTTTGGTAGAGCAACAGTTGACACCTATGCTGAACTAAGAGAAGAAAGAAATAATATTGGAAGTATTGATACACCAGAATATTCTAGAAAAAACATTAATTTTTCTGAGTACAACTATGATTTCTTTTTGAATTTTAACGGAGACATCTCTGATAAATTCGGTGTATCGGGTGTTTTAGGTACTACGTACAGACAAACAAAAAACAATTATGTTACTGCAACTACTGATGGCGGACTAAAACTAGCCGGTATTTACGCATTATCTAACTCGGTTAACCCGATTGTTTTTGATGCAAGTTCTGAATATGATGCAGATGTACGTGTATTCGGTGCTTTTGCAAATGCCAGTATTGATTATGACAATATGTTATTCTTAGAAGGTTCTATTAGAAACGATACCTTCTCTACACTGCCCGATGGATCAAATTCATTCTACTACCCAGCAATATCTGCGAGTTTTGTTTTTTCTAATTTATTTGAAAGTAATATGGTTTCCTTTGGAAAGCTTAGAGCTGGTTATGCAGAAGTAGGTAACGGTGCAACCTCTTACCAATTATTAAATACCTTTAACCCTATTGCCGGGTTTGGAGGAGCAACGCTTTACTCTAACCCAGGAACATCGAATAACCCTAATCTTAAAGAAGAAAGAACTGAGAGTAAGGAATTAGGTTTAGAAATGAATTTCTGGAACAGACGAATTGGTTTTGATGTTTCTCTTTATGAGCAAATTACTAGCGATGCAATCATACCAGTAGAAATAACTCCTGCAACTGGTTTTACCAATACTGTAGTAAATTCTGCAGAAGTATCTAACAAAGGTGTGGAAGCACAACTATACTTTACCACTATCAAAACGCCAGATTTTTCTTGGAGAACCGACGTAAACTTTTCAGCTTACAAAAGTGAAGTGTTAGATCTTTTTGAAGACTCTCAGAACATTCTAGTCAATAGTTTCTTTGGTGTTAGTTTAAATGCTGCAAAAGGTGAAGCTTACGGTACTTTAAAAGGTACGGATTATGTGTATATAGATGGAGAAAGAGTTGTTGGTGAAGACGGACTTTACCTAAAAACAGAATCTTCTCAAGAAGTACTTGGAGACATCAACCCAGATTGGAAAATGGGTCTTTCGAATACATTTAAATATAAAGATATCAGCTTAAGCTTTTTAATAGATATTCAAGAAGGCGGATCTGTATTTAGTGGAGATACTTATTTTGGTATGGCTACTGGTGTTTATGATGTTACAGCCGGTGTAAATGACTTAGGTAATCCTTTAAGAGACCCGGTAACAGACGACAATACCTCTGGTGGTGTAATTTTACCTGGTGTTCAAGAAGATGGTTCAGCGAATACGGTAAGAGCAGACTTTACAACGTATGAAAACCCTTATGGTAGATACGGTAATGCACCAGATGCACAGTTTGTTTATGACGCATCATATGTAAAATTAAGAGAGGTTACATTAGGCTACTCTTTACCTAAAAAATTCACAGATAAATTACCGTTCAACGCTGTTACATTCACTGCAGTAGGTAGAAATTTATGGATAATCAGTAAAGATCTTCCTTACGCCGATCCAGAGCAAAGTTTTGGAGCTGGTAATTTACAAGGTTTCCAGATTGGGGCATATCCTTCGGTTAAGGAATATGGCTTTAATATTAAATTACAATTTTAAAAATAAAACAATGAGGAAAATATATATAATATTAGCTTCGGCAGGCATGCTACTGTCTAGTTGCACAGAAGATATAACGGATTATAACAATGATCCAAAATTACCAACTGCAGTTCCACCAGAGACTCTTGTTGCCAATGCTGAAAAGAATTTAGCAGATAGAATTACCACTATTAGCGGCAGTAATGTTTTTCGCTTATGGTCTCAGCACTGGGCACAAGCTACTTATGTAGATGAATCGAATTATTTAATTATTGGTAGAGATCCGTCACAAACGTATTGGACAACTTATTACAATAACGTAATCAACGATTTAAATTCTGCTGTAGCATTAATAAAGGCCGACGAAATTTTAGACGCCACTACTAAAGCGAATCAATTGGCAGTCATTGAGACGATTAAAGTATATACGTATCAACATTTAGTAGATTTAAATGGTAATATACCTTATAGCGAATCAGCGGATATTAATAACCTATTTCCGGTTTATGATGATGCAGAAACTATATACTTAGATTTAATAAGTAGAATTTCTTCGGCTCAGGCTGCGTTAGCAAATGGAGGTGAGTCATTTGGTTCAAATGATATTTTCTACGGTGGTGATGTTGTTCAATGGAGAAAATTAGCAAATTCAGTAAAGCTTAGGTTAGGTATGCGATTGGCAGACTTTAATTCTGCACTAGCCAGTACAACTGTTTCAGAAGCTGTAAATGCCGGTGTATTTACATCAAATGATGATAATACGATCATTTATTATGAATCTTCACCAACTACAAATGTCAACCCTATTTATAGCTTATTTGAAGTTGATAACAGAAGAGAAGATTACATAGCTGGTGAAACTTCGTTGAATACATTGGTTGATTTAAACGACCCTCGTTTAGACAACTATTTCGCAGATAACAAAGACCCTTACATAGGCGGTCCTATCGGTGGAAACAATTCATACGCAAACTTCACCCATCTTAATTTTGATATTGTAGGCGATCCAACATACCCAGGTTCAATAATGGATTATGCAGAAGTTGCATTCTTTCAAGCCGAAGCTGTAGAAAGAGGATACATTGCCGGCGATGCAGAAGAGTTCTATAACGCCGCAATAACCGCTTCAATTCTGTATTATGGTGGTACACAAGATGAAGTTGACACATATTTAGCGCAACCATCTGTGGCCTATTCGACGGCAACTGGAGATTACAAGCAAAAAATCGGAACTCAAAAGTGGATTTCTTTATTTAACAGAGGCTTTGAAGCTTGGACAGAGTATAGAAGATTAGACTGGCCAGAGTTGGCGCTATCTACTCAAACTCAACAAGAAGTTCCATTAAGAATGATATATCCTGTAAAAGAATCTGCTGTAAATGGTGCAAACTATGATGCCGCTTCTAGTGCAATAGGAGGAGATAATTTAACTACACCTCTATTTTGGGATGTAAACTAAGATTTAGTTATAGTTCAGTTTGATGTTTAAAGACCGGTGTGAGAACATCGGTCTTTTTCTTTATAATACTCAAGGCAAAAATTAGTCTCTTTTATATTAAGCTAATATGTAATGTTTGTTACTGACCTAACAAATAAGCCACCACCTTCTCATTAAAAAAATTAGGCTGTTCAACATTTACTACATGACCACAGTCTTCAACTACTATTAATTGCGAATGTTGATGAGATTTTGCTATTTTACGTATGCTTGGCAGAAACAAATAATCTTCCTCTCCCATAACATAAAGTGTGGGTATTTTTATATCGGCAGATCTAAAAAACTGCAGTAATGGATTTATCTCTGACGTTAGCTTAAACCATCTAATAAATTCTTTTTGATACAATTTTTTTGCTTCACGAACAAAGAGCAACCTAGACTCCCTATGGTTCTTATTGGGCATTATTATAAACGCAAAGAATTTATATAACCATAAATAGGGTATTACGCTTTTAAAGATGATACCAAGCTTTATCAATATTTGAGAACGCAGGTTCAATTTCATGATAGCACCACCCATTACCATACTTTCTACCCGTTCAGGATGGTTTTCCGCTAGATTTCTAATGAGTATTGTTCCTAAGGAAATACCGACAAAATGCGATTTCTCAATCTTTTCATGATCAATTACCTCTACAATATCATTTGTAATGACATCAAACGTGTATTTCTCATCAAAAACATTCTTGAGACTAGGTTTTGAATTACCGTGACCTCTTAAATCTAAAAGTAAAACGTTGAAATGTTTTTTAAACTCTCGTATCTGTTTAAACCAAATAGAAGAACTACCACCTGCACCATGGACAAATGTAACCCACGTAGTAGCTGTTTTATGTTGATACGTTATATAATGAAGCAAATGAAATTTTTATTTAAGGCACGGTTAATTTACAATGTATTAATTCTTTTTCATATAACATTTAGGATAATGAAATTTCGCTCAAAATCATCGACCTTTTAAGTTTTCATTTATATATATGTTAAAAAAAAGACATATTACCTATTAATTAGATGTACAGCCCAACATACCCACGTCCAAAACTTGATTCTGAACGTATATTTGTAAGAACAAAATATAGTATAATGAACAAGCAGTATTGCAAGGTAGGATCGGTAACACCAATGGAGGCTAATAATGATATTATTAGTTTATTAGAGTATCAATATCAGACATTTGTCGAAAAAGCTTCGAACATTCAGTCAAACACTCAATTGGGAGAGTTTTTCGAATTGAAAGCTCAAAGAATTAAAAAAACTTTAGAAGATTTAGTTTAATTTTTCTAGTTCAGTTTTCATTGCCTGCTGTAACTCTTTTGCCTTGGCTTTAGCAGCATCTGCAAAGTTCTCTTGATCAGATGCATAAATTATTCCACGGGAAGAATTTATAAGTAGTCCCACATTTTTAGACATTCCGTACTTACAAACCTCTTCAAGACTCCCCCCTTGTGCCCCTACTCCAGGTACTAACAAGAAGCTATTTGGTACAATTTCACGTATTTCAGTAAGATATTCAGCTTTAGTAGCACCAACCACATACATAAGGTTCTCCGCTCCCTCATATGTTGTAGAAACCGATAATACTTCTTTATACAGTTCTTTACCCTCTATCTTTTTAGTTTGCAAATCAAAAGCACCTTGATTAGAAGTTAACGCAAGTAAAATAGTGTGCTTGTCCTTAAATGCTAAAAAAGGTTCAACAGAGTCTCTGCCCATATACGGAGCTATAGTAATAGAATCAAAATTTAAATCTTCAAAAAATGCCTTGGCATACCTGGTAGAAGTGTTCCCTATATCTCCTCTTTTTGCATCTGCAATGGTAAATATTTCAGGATAGTTTTCATTTAGGTATTTGATAGTCTTGCGTAATGCCGACCAGCCTTGAACTCCGTATGCTTCATAAAAAGCAATATTAGGCTTATAAGCTACGCACAAATCATGAGTTGCATCTATTATGGCTTTGTTGAAAGCAAAAATAGGATCTTCCTCTTCCAATAAATAAGAAGGAATCTTTTCTAGATCAGTATCTAAACCAATACATAAAAAAGATTGTTTTTCATGTATTTGGGCAACTAACTCTTGAGTGGTCATAACTTAAAATATCTCAGAGGCTTCCCTCAATTTCTCTGTATTCTCTACAAAACTTAATTCGTCTATTATTTTCTGAATATCTCCATCTATAATATTAGACAAATCGTATAGCGTAAGGCCAATACGGTGATCGGTAACCCTACCCTGAGGGTAGTTATACGTTCTAATCTTTGCAGAACGGTCACCACTACTAACTTGAGAGTTTCGCTTAGCGGCATCTTCTTCTTGCTTCTTAGCCAATTCTAAATCGTACAATCTAGAACGAAGTACCCTAAATGCCTTATCCTTATTCTTGTGCTGTGATTTTTGATCTTGACACTGCGCAATCAATCCGGTTGGTATGTGCGTTAAACGAACAGCAGAATATGTTGTGTTTACAGATTGACCACCAGGACCAGAAGAACAAAAGAAATCTATTCTAACATCTTTTGGATCTATTTGCACATCAAAATCTTCAGCTTCAGGTAAAACCATTACCGTGGCGGCACTAGTGTGTACTCTACCTTGGGTTTCTGTTTGTGGCACACGTTGCACACGGTGAACACCTGCTTCAAACTTTAAAGTACCATAAACATTAGCTCCAGAAACTTCAAATTGTATTTCTTTATAACCACCGCTAGTACCTTCACTAAGGTCGATCACATTGGTTTTCCATCCTTTGCCTTCACAATACTTGGTATACATTCTAAAGAGATCGCCCGCAAATATACTTGCTTCATCACCACCCGTTCCTGCTCGTATTTCAACAACTACATCTTTTGCATCTTCAGGATCTTTAGGGATCAACATCAGTTTTATATCCTCTTCAAGCTTTGGCAATCCTTCTTTAGCTTCTTCCATTTGCATTTTTGCCATTTCTAGCATTTCCGCATCACTTCCGTCAGCAATAATTTCCTCCGCTTCGGCGATATTATTGGTAAGCTCAAGATATTCTTCTCGCTTATCCATTAAATCTTTAAGATCCTTGTATTCTTTTGTGAGCTTTACATATTTACTCTGATCGGATATGATATCCGGCTGAATTATAAGGTCTGAAACCTCATCAAAACGTTGTTTTACTATGTTTAACTTGTCTATCATATGCTTACTTCACTTGTATGGCAAATTTACAATAAAATAATAGACACCCTAAGGGGATTATTGCGGTAAGAACTAAAATTTGAAATCTAGTTAAGTAAAACCCCGTTACTTTTGTGCATTTTATTGGTATTATCAACTATGATCACCTCTGTATCGCCCAATTGATTAATTAAAGCGAGACCTGCATCGAGCCCCATGACAAATATAGAAGTAGCTAGGGCATCTGATGTTTCTGCACTTTTTGCAAAAACCGACACACTATTAATACCCGTAGCGGGGTAGCCTGTTCTAGGGTCTATAATGTGAGTGTATTTATTATTGCCGGACATTATAAAATTACCATCGCCACCAGTGGTTGCTACAGAAGACTCTAAAATGGGAATCCATGAAGATATACCACCCTTTTGATCTGGGTTTACTACACCAATGAGCCATTTGTCTCCGGTTACTTTTGTACCCCAGGTAGTAATATCACCATCGATATTTATAATACCTGCCTTAACATCGTTAGAAACCAACAACGCCTTTGCCTTATCAGCAGCAAAACCTTTACCGATGCCACCAAAGCTAATTCGCATTCCCTTTTTATTCAAGAAAACAGATCGATCTTTACTATTTAATGTAATGTTCTTATATCCGACCCTATTCTTTACCTCTTTAACTTCTGTTGAGGTAGGCACAGCTGTCATAGTACCGTCAAGATTCCAAATCTCATTTAACGGTGTATAAGTAATATCAAAAGCACCATTGGTTATTTCTGACAATAAAATAGATCGTTCTATTAGCTTGTATAACTCCCAACTAACAGGAACAGGTTTTATACCAGCGTTCTTATTGATTAAACTTGTTTCAGAGTCCGCATCCCAAGAAGAAATAAGCTTTTCTATTCTTTGCACCTCTGCCAATGCCTCTAGTATATAAATGTACCCTAATTCTTCATCTTCAGAAATAACGGTAATATCAAATTCACCGCCCATTACCTCATAAGATTTTTTGACCGTTACATACCGTTTCTCTTGACCGTACATATAGCAGGTCATAAGGCATAATAAAAAGGCAAAAATCTTTTTCACTTACTTCTCTAGTTGGGGGTAATTATGGTCATAAAGAATAATAAGTTAGGTTGGTGTAGTTTTTTGGTCTGTTCGCATTAATTATTCAAATACTCGCAAAATAGAACCCTCTAATGATGTATTGTAAATTTTTAATGCTTTTGAAGTACTGTTGGGAATCTCATTTAAAGGTGTACCGGTCTGTGAAAATTTGGACCCGTGAACATCACAATAAAATATACCTCCATCTTGATTTACGAAACGTACTTGATCATATTGCTCATGGCTACAAATTTGTGTAGCAGCCACAAATTCACCCTCTAAATTTTTAACGACGACAACAAGGTTTTTAAGAATGAATCCGCCATTTTCCGCGAGATTGGAAGCTTCGTCAGAAGTAAGATCTATCGTAAAATCAATATTTGTTGGCTGAGCAACGATATCACCTTCTTCCTCGCTATCTTTTGAGCAACTTCCAAGACAAGGAAATGTAATTGCAAAGGCAGCACCTGCACCTAGTGTTCGTAAAAATTTTTTTCTTTCCATAGCAAGATAGGTTTATACAAAAAGAACGATTTTTTTACGCTATTCGTATGTACTAATACACAAAGGTGCCGTAGTTACTTGAAATTGTAAGTTTTTTTGAATCTGAAGCCTCTACTCTACCTATAATCTGAGCATTTACACCAAAACTTTTAGAAATTTCAATGATATCATTTGCCACATCTTCAGGAAGATAAAACTCTAATCGATGTCCACAATTAAAGACCTTATACATTTCTTTCCAATCGGTACCCGACTGTTCCTGAATTAGTTGAAAAAGTGGCGGCACATCAAATAAGTTATCTTTTACCACATGTAATTCATCAATAAAGTGAAGAATTTTGGTTTGTGCCCCTCCACTACAATGGATTATTCCGTGGATGTCTTTTGAACTATATTTAGAAAGTATTTTTTTAACTATAGGCGCATATGTACGTGTTGGTGATAACACCAATTTACCTGCATCTACAGGAGAATTCTCAACGGTATCAGTCAATTTTACATTACCTGAATAAACAAGGTCCTTAGGCACTTCAGCATCAAAACTCTCAGGAAATTTTTCTGCTAAATAATTTGAAAAAACATCATGTCTAGCAGAAGTTAGTCCGTTACTTCCCATTCCGCCATTATATTCTTTCTCATAATTGGCCTGACCAAATGATTCTAGACCAACAATGACATCACCAGCCTTAATATTGGCATTGTCGATAACATCACTTCTTTTTAACCTAGCCGTTACCGTAGAATCTACAATAATAGTTCTAACCAAATCTCCTACATCTGCTGTTTCACCACCAGTGGAATGAATGGTAATACCAAACTCACCCAAGTCATTTATCAATTCTTCGGTGCCGTTGATAATAGCCGAAAGTACTTCACCCGGAATCTTATTCTTATTTCTACCAATAGTGGAAGAAAGCATAATGTTATCAGTCGCACCAACACAAATCAAATCATCTATGTTCATGATCAAAGCATCTTGCGCGATACCTTTCCAAACAGAAATATCTCCCGTTTCCTTCCAATACATATAGGCCAAAGAAGATTTTGTACCTGCACCATCAGCATGCATTACCAAACAATACTCCTCATCTCCCGTCAAATAATCAGGAACTATTTTACAAAACGCCTTTGGAAAAAGACCCTTGTCAATATTTTTAATAGCATTGTGTACATCTTCCTTTGATGCAGACACACCGCGTTGCTGATATCTTTCACTGCTTGATGTGGACATAATTTAAATTTGTGGCAAAAATAAGGGAATCATTAAAACTGTAACCGCTGAACAGCTTAATATTCCCTCAATTTCTTTAATTATTAAAAAAGACTACTCAATAAATAGCAATTCTCTATACTTGGTCAATGGCCATAACTTGTTGTCCATTAGTTTTTCTAACTTATCGCTATGAGTTCTAATTTCTAAAAAATATGGTTTTACATTATGGCAATATGCATCTGCCTTCTTTTTGGTATCCCTTAAGGCATTAGCTTTTTTACGAGCATCTGCCATGGCATCTACCATCTTTTTAATACTGACTACATGCTCGGCAATATCTTCTATCATAGTCAATTGTCCCTCTGAGAATCTTTTATGAGCTGCACCATAAATCTCTTTTAGTCCAGATACATTTTTAATCAGTTTGTTTTGATATTCTAAAGCAGCCGGTATAATATAACCATAGACCAACTCATTATATACCCTACCTTCAATTTGCAGGTGCATGATATAATTCTCTAAATCTACTTCTTGGCGTGCACTTACCTCTACTTGGCTCATTACATTCATTGACTCAAACAACGCAATGCTATCTTTAGACGTCAAAACTTCTAGTGCCTCTGGTGTATTTTTATTATTACTTAATTTTCTTCTTTTGGCTTCATTTTCCCATTCCGTGCTGTACCCATCACCATCAAAACGAATTCGTTTAGAAGTTTTTATATATTCGCGCAAGACATTAAAAACGGCTTCATCTTTCTTTAAGCTTTTCTTATCGATGAGAACATCAACTTCTTTTTTAAAATCCTTTAATTGTTTAGCAACAATGGTATTTAAAACGGTCATTGGTTTGGCGCAATTCATTTTTGCACCAACGCCACGCATTTCAAATTTATTACCGGTAAAAGCAAAAGGTGATGTTCTATTACGGTCGGTATTGTCCATCAAAATTTCTGGAATCTTACCTACAACGTTCAATTTTAGCTCCGTTTTTTCTTCAGGAGATAATTTTCCCTTGGATACACCTTCAAGTTCATCAAGAACGTTACTTAATTGCGACCCAACAAAAATTGAAAAAATAGCCGGCGGAGCTTCATTTGCCCCTAAACGATGATCATTACCGGCAGATGCTATTGAAGAACGCAAAAGCTCTTCGTACGTATCTACCGCTTTAATGGTATTGATAAAGAAGGTTAAAAACTGAAGATTTTTCATTGGCGTAGAACCCGGACTCAACAAATTAACACCTGTATCAGTAGCCAATGACCAATTGTTATGTTTACCAGAACCGTTTATACCTGCAAATGGTTTTTCGTGAAAAAGCACTTTAAAGTGATGCTTGTCGGCAATCTTATCCATCACATCCATCAATAATAGATTATGATCAATGGCAAGATTGGCCTCTTCGAAAACAGGAGCTAATTCAAACTGATTAGGAGCAACCTCATTATGTCTCGTTTTAACAGGAATTCCCAATTTGGTACATTCCTTTTCTAGATCGCTCATAAAGCTTAATACACGACTAGGTATAACGCCAAAATAATGATCGTCTAACTGTTGTCCTTTAGCCGGCGTTTCGCCTACCAAAGTACGACCTGTCATCATAATATCTGGTCTAGAATGCGCCAATGCTTTATCGATTAAGAAATATTCTTGCTCCCAGCCCAAAGTAGCATTGACCTTCGTTACCGTTTTATCAAAATACTTTGCAACGGCAGTAGCCGCTTCATCAACAGCACCTAAAGCCCTTAACAAAGGAGCTTTATTATCTAAAGCCTCACCGGTATATGAAACAAAAATTGTAGGAATACATAAGGTAGTACCATAAATAAAAGCAGGTGAAGAAGGATCCCATGCAGTATACCCCCTAGCTTCAAAAGTATTTCTAATTCCGCCACTAGGAAAACTGGAAGCATCAGGTTCTTGTTGTACCAACTGTCCTCCACCAAATTTTTCCAAGGCCGTACCATCTGGAAGAAGATCAAAAAAAGCATCATGTTTCTCTGCGGTTGAACCTGTTAATGGTTGAAACCAATGCGTGTAATGTGTAGCGCCCATAGTAATAGCCCAACCCTTTATAGCCTCAGCTACCTGATCCGCAATTTTACGGTCGATTTTAGATCCCGACTCCATAGCACCTTTTAAACCTTCAAAAGCGTCTTTCGTCAAGTATTGCAACATCTTTTTTTCATTGAACACGTTGATTCCAAACAAATCGGAACGTCTTCCATTCTCCTCTACAGCAATACTATTTCTTTTCTGACTTTCATTAATAGCAGCAAAACGTGATGACTTCATATCTAAATACATTGTTAATTTGACAAAATTACGTTCTATAAATAGAAATATGATAAAATACCCGATAAAAAATAGGGGTATAAAGCAAAAAATTTAATTTTTACACATTAACACCCTCAAAAATTCATACAGATTGATAAAAAACATATTTTTGTTTGTCTTTTATTAAAAAATAACGAGAATATTATGGCCAAAATTAAATTAGAATACATCTGGTTAGATGGATACTTTCCAACTCAGAACATGAGAAGTAAAACGAAAGTTGAAGAACATGAAAATTTTCAAGGTACTATTGAAGAACTAGGTATGTGGTCTTTTGATGGATCATCTACAAGACAAGCTTCTGGAGGTTCTTCTGACTGCTTGTTAAAACCAGTTGCAATCTATCCGGATCCTGCAAGAATCAACGGTTATTTAGTAATGACAGAGGTTTTAAATGCAGATGGTACTCCACATGTTTCTAACGGAAGAGCTACAATTGAAGATGAAGATAATGATTTCTGGTTCGGTTTTGAGCAAGAGTACTTTATCATGGACACTAAAACGCAATTACCTTTAGGTTTCCCAATTGGCGGATATCCTGCACCACAAGGTATGTACTACTGTTCTGTTGGTGGAAAAAACACTCACGGTAGACTTTTAGTTGAAAAACATGCCGATTTATGTATAGAGGCTGGTTTAAACTTTGAAGGTATCAACCAAGAAGTTGCATCTGGACAATGGGAATTTCAATTGTTCGCTAAAGGAGCTAAAAAAGCTGGTGATGAAATTTGGATCGCTCGTTATTTATTAGACAGATTATCTGAACAATATGGTTACTATATAGACTACCACCCAAAACCATTAGGTAAAGATATGGATTGGAATGGTTCTGGTATGCATGCAAACTTCTCTAACACAACTTTGAGAACTTGTGGTTCTAAAGAAATTTATGAGAAAATATGTGAAGCATTTAGACCTGTTGTTAAAGAACATATTGCTGTTTATGGCGAGTTCAACGACCAACGTTTAACTGGTGACCACGAAACTGCATCTATTAACGATTTCTCTTACGGAGTATCTGATAGAGGTGCTTCAATTAGAATACCGATCATCACCGTAGAAAAAGGATGGAAAGGTTGGTTAGAAGACAGAAGACCTGCTTCTAATGGAGATCCATACAAAATTGCCGGTAGAATTATTAAAACGGTAAAAACTGCAAAAGTTTAATATCAAATTAATTGTTGATTATACTGAAAACGCCTTGAACTAGTTCAAGGCGTTTTTTTTGTCAATATCATTATAAACGAATGAAACTATCCGATAGTTACATATATAAAGGCTAAATATAGACTTACCAATATTAAGCCATCTCTCCAACCCAATCGCAATCCTCTGGGTATAAAAACCAAGGGAAGAATAAGAAAAGAAATACCCAACATCCAGAAGATATCATTTGTCAAAAGGCCCTCGTCCATAACCGATATTGGTGTAATTATAGATGTAATTCCTAAAACGGCAAGAAGGTTAAATATGTTAGAACCTATAAGGTTACCTAAAGAGATTGCTTTTTCTTTCTTAACTACTGCAATAATCGAGGCCGCCAATTCTGGAATACTTGTACCTACAGAAACAATAGTTATGGCAATTACACGCTCACTAACACCAAATATTGTCGCCATACCAACTGCTCCACTGATCAAAATTTCAGAGCCTCCCCAAAGTGCACCTCCACCTAACCCTAAAAATAAGGCTGTTTTGTAGGTAGGCATCATAACATCTGGCTCATCTTCTTCGTCTATAACCGCAGGTTTTTGAAAACGCAAAAGATATATCAAGAATAGAAAAAGAAAAACTACCATGATTATACCTTCATATTGCACAAGCACTCCATCAAAATATATAAAAAAGAAAAAGAGTAAAGAAGCCACCATCATTACAGGCCAATCTGTAGTATAGAAACTTTTACTAACATTAATAGGACTAAGTAAAATAGTTATGGCAAGCACCAAACCTATATTTGCAATATTAGACCCTACTACGTTACCGAAAGCCAAATCTGGAAATCCGTCTAAAGCGGCATTTATACTCACTATTAGCTCTGGTGCCGATGTAGCAAAAGATACAACGGTCATTCCAATTACGATTTTAGGAATTTTTAGTTTCAACGATAAATCTACCGCAGCTTTTAAAAGCCAGTTTCCACCTGCGATAAGCAGTACCAACCCGCCAACAATAAATAAGAAATCTTGCATGTAAAGAATTTTGACAAATATAATTAGAAGATATGTGACTACACATGACAAATGATGTCATCTACAAACTAAAATCTTTACCAAGTAATCATTAAATCTATATGCTAATAATGCATAGCTTATTTACTCAAAAAAGAACGGAAAGGCACTTTTCATGTAATAACTTTAAATTTTAGCTCTACGTTTTCTAAACATCATTAAAAAACGACCTTCAATTATTACAATTTAATACACATACGAATAATACTATTATATATTAAAACTCAATCGTAGATTAAAAGTTACTAATTATAACCTATTTAATTTCTACTCTTACATATTAGTATTCAAACTCATTATTTTAACGATTTTCACTTGTGGGAACACTACTACAATCATATCTTTCGAGAACAATCTAAAAATAATCAACCACTAAAACCTTAAAATATGATTACCGTTATAAAAGTTCTTGTTGTCTTCATCTTAAGTGTAATCGTAACCTTAATATATCACTAAATACTTTATAAAAATATATGCATATCCACTTAACAACTTGATCAAGCGTTGAGTAATTTATGTATTTTTATAAAAATTTTAATTTGAAAAAGAAGCTCTACAAATTAATAGCCAAGCTAAACAAAGCTATCTTACCTTCTTACAGCAAGCAGCAATTAGATTTATCTAAAGCTAACAAGCTACAAATGGCCCTAATTGGCTGGCGTTATTTTATAACCAAAAAAGCGTTAGACTAGTATTTTACCAAAGATTTTATGTCATAGTCATCTATTTTAGATCCACCTTCTAAAAAAGTGAGTTCTATTAGAAAATTACATTGCACTATTTCCCCTCCCAATCTTTCAATTAAATTGCACGTGGCTTTAGCGGTACCACCAGTTGCTAATACATCATCATGTACTAAGACCTTATCCCCTTTCTCAATACCATCCATATGAATTTCCAGGGTATCTGATCCATACTCTAAATCGTAAGTCTCGCTCAACGTGCTAGACGGTAGCTTACCAGGTTTACGAACAGGTACAAAGCCAGCATTTAACATATGAGCTAACATAGGACCAAAAATAAATCCTCTGCTTTCCATGCCAACTACCTTGTCTATCTTTTGACCATTTAACAAATCAAACAAAGCATTAGCTGTTTTATCGAGTGCTTTAGGGTTTTGAAGTAACAATGTTATGTCTTTAAATACTACTCCTTCTTTAGGAAAATCGGGCACATCTCTAATTAAGCTTTTAAAATCCATTTAATATTGTGTTCTTTATTTTGTGGTAAATGTAAAAAGAAATATATTTGCACCCCGCTAAGGGAAAATTAAAAATGGCCTCGTGGCGCAACTGAATAGCGCACTTGATTACGGCTCAAGAGGTTACAGGTTTGAATCCTGTCGAGGTCACAATAAAAAGAACCCTGCAAATATTAAATTTTGCAGGGTTTCTTGATTTTATTTTGTAATTTTTCAACTAATGAACAATAAAGTCCTCACTTATAAAATAAATTAATCCAGTTTTTTAAATACGTGTAACACAAATTAATTAAATTACTAGCCGTAAGTTTAAAAAAGATGGGATACTTAAAGAAGTGGAATAGTAAATACTTAAAATTTAAATTAAAACATTCTCCGCAACAAAACTTATTTTACGGTTTTCTAACATATATAGTAGTAGGGTTTATTTTACTTTCGCTACCTATTTTTCAAAAAACATCAGCACCACTATTAGACCATCTATTTACAGCAACATCTGCAGTTTCTACAACCGGCCTAGTTACCATTAGTATCTTTGACAGTTATAATTTTGGTGGTCAATTTATAATTATGCTGTTATTTCAATTAGGGGGCATAGGCTACCTCACCTTTACTACTTTTATGTTACTTTCAACTACCAAGAGAATTACAAGATGGCACAAGGCTATTCTAAATTCAGAATTTACACTACCCGTCACCATAAAAATCAAAGACTTTTTAAAATCGGTAATTATTTTTACCGTAATTATGGAAGTCATAGGAGCCATATTATTTTTCATTGCATTTAAAATGGATGGCATGGACAATTTACACGCCATATGGAATGCTATTTTTCATAGCATTAGTGCCTTTTGCACCGCCGGTTTTAGTTTGTTCAATTCTGGTTTTACCAATTATATAGGCAATGGTTTCGTAAACTTTATAATCTCTTTCTTGGCCATTGGCGGCTCACTTGGCTTTATTGTAGTGACCGACTTTGTACTTTGGTTTAAACACAGGTCGCACAAACTTAGCTTCACCACTAAAATAATTTTAATAGGTCTTTCAATTTTATTAAGTATTGCGTTCTTATTCTTTTATTTTTACGAACCATCAATCACTAACTTAGATGGTTCAATAAGGGCTTATGCTGCCTTTTTTCAAGCGATGTCCGCTATGACTACCGTCGGCTTTAATACCTTAGATTTTGGAACATTTACCACTCCTATTTTAATAGCTACAGTCTTTTTAATGTATATAGGAGCATCTCCATCTGGTACAGCGGGCGGACTTAAAATAACTACTTTAACAGCGGTATTTTCAATAATAAAAAGTCGTCTAAGAGGTAGGCAACAAATAACATTTTTTGGTAGAGTTATCCCATTAGAACGTTTATACATTGCAACCTCTTCTTTCATATTTTACACTTCACTAATTTTTTTAGGAATTTTTATTCTCACATTTTCAGAAGATTTCGATTTAGAAAAAATAATTTTCGAAGTAGCCTCGGCTCTTGGCACAGTAGGTATAAGCATGGGTATAACAGGCGATTTAAGCGCAGTTGGTAAGATTACAATTATTCTCTTAATGTTTATTGGGCGATTGGGTGTTCTCACATTTGGTCTTGCAATTTGGTCGAAATCAATTGTCGAAAAAGAACATACAACCATAGAAGACGACATAGCTGTGTAAAAGTATTAGTTGTTGTGTTTAATATTATTTTCTATGCTCATAATCGAAAGTACAATTATTAATTCCCTCATCAAGAAAATACATTAAAGATCTTCTTTTATACTTTCCTCTAAAATTCTAGACCACAAAATCTCTAGTTCTCCAGAGTGTCTTTTTGAAGTATATAATTCATGCACAACAATCCTTTTCTTATTCTTTTGTAAAAAAATATTTCAGAAATTGATGATCATGTTTAGTAAAAAACAACATTTTTTCATCTCAGTACAGTACAGGATGCTTATTCGGTTAAACTCTTATATACTTGTGATAGGCCATAATTGTTTTTTTAGGGCATCATCATAATTCTATAACATATTTCGAATGAAAAGAAAAGAATTCATTGAACTCTCTGCATTTGGCAGCTTAGGGTTAACAGTCCCTCTATCTAGCTTACTAAATTCCTGTAACAATAAAGTTACCACAGAACCGCATTCACCAGAATTCAAAAAATTAACATTCGATTTATTAAAAGATTGGTGCGATGGCCTAATACAAACTCAGGTATTGGATTCAAAAGATCCAGCTATACAGGGTATGTTTATTTGCCCGGCCTGTAACAAAGTTCATGGTAGAATGATGGATGCTGTCTACCCACTTCTTGCAATGGCAAAATACACAGGCGACAAAAAATATCTTCAATCAGGTATTGCTGTAATGGAGTGGGCAAAAAATGTAACATTACCAAGTGGTGGGTGGTCTAATGATTTGAATCCAAAATCATGGAACGGAATCACGGTTTTTGGAGCTATTTCTCTTGCAGAAGCCTTACATTATCATGGTGATTTATTAGATGATAATCGAAGAAAACAATGGACAGATAGATTGGAAAAAGCAACGGATTTCGTATACAAAAAGTTCCCTTCAATCGATGCCACCAATGTAAATTATGGAGCAACTACAATTTATGCATTGAACCTAATTGGCAAGATGCTCAATAAACAAGAATACATTACCAGAAGCAAAGAACTTGCGCATGCAATAAAACCCTATTTCACAAACCCTAACCACTTTCTATATGGAGAAATAAAGCCAAGTGCCCACAAATTGAGTGCTAAAAAATTACCGGGTATTGATTTAGGCTATAATGTAGAAGAATCTTTAAACAATATTGTATTATATGCAGTTCACGAAGACGATCAAGAACTTTTAGAACTTTTAGAAAAATCATTAAGCACGCATTTAGAATTTATGTTACCTGACGGTGGATGGGATAATGGCTGGGGAACCCGCATGTTTAAATGGACATATTGGGGAAGCCGAACTTGTGACGGTAGCCAACCTGCTTTGGTCTTAATGGCCGATAGAAACCCTGCATTAGGTACGGCAGCGGTTAAATATACCGAGTTACTAAAAAGATGTACAAATAACGGTTTGTTACATGGTGGCATACACTATGTTTCACACGGTATTAAACCTTGTATACACCACACATTTGCTCACACAAAGCCATTGGCCCATTTATTGGATAATTGGGATGAACTCCCAAAGATAGATACTTCAATCCCGTTACCTAGAAGTATAGCCGATGGTGTCAAGCACTATAAAGAAATAGACACCAGTTTGTTTGCTCGTGGAGATTGGAGAGGTACCGTAACCGCATATGACGCAATATACAAAGACGGTCATTACCGCCAAGCTACAGGTGGGGCAATGTCCCTGTTATACCATAATAAAGTTGGTCTATTATTAGCTGCAAGTATGGCAGAATACAAACTGGTAGAATCGTTAAATCAACAACCTAACCCAGGTGAAGATTTTCCCTTCACTTCAAGAGTAGAAACCATAGCAAATGGTCAATTATATTCAAACATTTTTGACCGTTCGGCAATTATTTCTTCTGATGACGCTGATGGAGAAATACGAATAGATGCTCAATGTAAATTAAAGGACCACAACAATATTTCTGTAGAAAAAACTGCTTCAGAATTTGATGTCTTATATAAAGCTTCGAAAAACGAGATACGTATTATTGCGAAGACCAATCAAAAAATTACTATAGATACGGCTTTCGTTTTACCAATAATATCACCTTCTAATGAAGTTGTCACGCAAGTAAGCAACAATCAAATTACAGTGCGCAAACCAGAGGGTCTTGTAACTATAACTTCTAGTGTACCTCTTAAAATAAAAAAGACTTCGAAAAAACGAATGTTCAATATGGTCCCAGGGGCAGAAGCAATTCCAATAATGGCATATTTTGATGTAAACTCCAATGAACTAAACATCTCTATACAGATATCATAGCCGCTAATTCAAGCAATGAATACAATTTCACAAAAACTAATATTACCATTAAGCATATTATTATTTATTTATCTGCCGGTAATTTCCTATTCTCAAAAAGAAGTAAATTTAGTAGCAACAAACTTAACAGTTAGTGAAGGATTTAAAAATCCTGTAGGGTTTTATGATGCGTCTCCAACTTTTTCTTGGAAGCTTCCCCCAGAGGTAAAATCACAAACGGCATATTCAATTATTGCGGCAAGTTCACCAAAGCTGCTCCCTGATAATCCTGATATATGGAAAAGCGACAAAATCAATTCGGACAAATCTACTTTCGTAGACTATAAAGGTCCTAAATTGGTATCGAGGCAAAAAGTATATTGGCAAATAAAGTTTTGGGATGAAAAAAACCAACCTTCTAAATGGAGTCTAACGGCAAATTTCGAATTAGGTCTTCTAAAGAATAGTGATTGGAAAGCAAAATGGACAGGATTAGATACTGCAAAAGACAGCATTAAAGGAGTACGGAATTTTTTAATGCACAGACCCCAATATTTAAGAAAAAACTTTGAGCTATCAACAGATATTAAATCTGCACGCCTATATATAACGGCCAAAGGTGTTTTTGATGTCTATTTAAATGGAAAAAATGTTAGTAATGATGTGCTTTCTCCAGGTTGGACACCATACAATAAACGCATAGAAACACTTACTTATGATGTGACCGAACTAGTAACAGCTGGCAAAAACATTCTTGCTGTAGAGTTGGCATCTGGATGGCATTCAGGAAGAATTAGCAGAGGCAAGTCAGTATATAATAACTTTGCCTCGCCTAAAATCTTATGTCAGTTAGAAATAACACTAAAAGATGGTTCTAAAAAAATAATAGTTTCCGATGAATCCTGGAAAGGTACCACAAACGGTCCTAGAAGATTTGCAAGTCTTTATGATGGAGAAGTATATGATGCTAATTTAGAAATTAAAGGTTGGACAAAAGCTACTTTTGATGCTTCAACTTGGGAAACTACCCAAAATGCAGCTATTTCAGATAGTGTTAATCTACGACCAAAACGTCATGAAACAGTTAAAACAACTGAGGTTTTAGAAGATGTAGAAATTGTATCAACTACAAAATCTTCGGTTGTATTTAATATGAAACAGAATATGCTGGGCGTTACAAAAGTAAAAGTACCTATGAAAAAAGGTGATACGCTAACCATACGATTTTCCGAAATGTTGTTATCAGACGGTACATTTTATACAGAAAATTACCGTTCTGCCAAATCTACCGACTATTATATTTCGGCAAAAAATGGCGTAATAGAATGGTCTCCAAAATTTACGTTTCATGGATTTCAATTTGTTGAATTATCAGGATATGATAAATCTGTAGAACCAACTACAAATTGGATAAAAGGCATGGTACAACATTCAAATATTAAAAAAATTGGTTCATTTACATCTTCACATGAAAAATTAAACCAACTTCAAAGTAATATTACCTGGGGCTTACGTGATAACCTTTTAGATGTACCTACAGACTGTCCTCAACGTGATGAGCGCTTGGGGTGGACGGGAGATGCACAGGTAATTTCACCAACTGCTATGTTTAATTTTAACACTCATGCATTTTGGACGGCTTGGTTGCAAAGCATGCGCGAAACACAATCTGAACATAGTGATGGGTTAGTCCCATTTATTATTCCAGATGTGTTACAAAATAATAAAGCTAGTTCAGGTTGGGGCGATGCAGCTGTTATTATTCCTTGGGATATTTATAACATTACAGGCGACAAAAAAGTACTTGAAGAGAATTATGAAATGGCTAAAAAATGGGTAGGGTATTACGAATCTAAATCTCAAAATTTTATCCCGACCATACATTCTTTTGCCGACTGGTTACAGCCTTACCCCGAAAAAACAGGAAAAATAGGTAATAGAGGCGATACACCAAGGCTTTTTGTAAACATGGCATATTTTGCACATTCGTCACATTTAGTTTCAAAAATAGCTAGTGTATTGGGTAAAACTGATGATGAAAAAAAATACAAAGATTTATATAAAAACATTGCTTCTGCTTTTGAAAAAAATTTTTTTGATATCAACGGAAAATTTAAAAATAAAAAGCAAACTCAAACTAGTTATTTACTCGCTATCTATTTTGATTTATTAAAACCCGAAACGAAAATAAAAGCGCAACAGCATTTATTGCAAGAAATCAAAAAAGCAGACTACCATTTAGGTACCGGTTTTTTAGGTACTCCTATTTTACCCAAAGTTTTAGATAATATGGGCGAAATAGATTTAATGTATAAAATCCTTTTCAAGGAAACGTATCCGTCTTGGTTTTATTCTATAAATCAAGGAGCAACAACTATGTGGGAACGTTGGAATAGTTTTAGCAAAGAAGATGGTTATAATCCGCAAAGTATGAATAGTCTTAACCATTATGCATACGGGGCTGTTGGGCAATGGATGTATGAACGAATTGCCGGTCTTTCATCTTTAGAACCTGGCTATAAAAAAATAAAAATTGCACCAATACCCAATACCCAGTTTATAAATATGGCTTCTGCCAGTTTAGATACGCCTTATGGCAAAGCCTCTTCTTCATGGAAGATAGAAAATAACAATTTCTATCTTAATACAGTTATACCTGCAAATACAACGGCAGAGATACATATACCATATAATACTATAGATAGTCTATTAGAAAACGGAAATACGTTCAAAGAAAATTCAAACTTGAAAATAATAAACATAGAAAAGAATGCTATTAAGATTATGGCTCAGCCAGGCAGCTATAATTTTCATACCAAAACTCAATAAAATGATGCCAAAAACAACAAATTTTTTACTGAGAACAATAATTGGCATCACTATTCTAAGCCAATTATCTTGTAATCATAAAAAAACATTAGCAGCCGCTAAGGAATTAAATGTTTCTGAAGGGTTTAAGAATCCAATTGGATTTTATGACCACGAACCAACTTTTTCTTGGAAACTCCCCGTTAAATCAACGGTCACAGCCCAGTCCGCTTATCAAATAGTTGCTGCAACCAATCAAGATTTATTGCCGGACCAACCTGATTTATGGGACTCAAAAAAGCAAAACACAGACCAATCTACTTGGATAAAATACAAAGGGTCTACATTAAAATCCCGCCAAAAAGTATACTGGCAAATAAGATATTGGGATCAGAATGGCCAAGCTTCAGAATGGAGTACTTTACAAAACTTCGAATTAGGATTACTTAAAAACAGTGATTGGAAAGCAAAATGGGTAGGTCTTAACACTGCAAAAGACAGTATTCGTGGTCGCGGTAACGTACTTATTCATAAACCACAATATCTAAGAAAAGAATTTAAGCTGTCCAAAACAATTTCTTCTGCCAGGCTATACATTACAGCTAAAGGTGTGTTTGATGTTTCTATAAACGGCAAAAACGTAAGCAATGATGTAATGTCGCCAGGGTTTACTTCCTATGATAAAAGAATTGAAACTTTAACCTATGACGTTACCGATTTAATCAAATCTGATCAAAATACTATTGGTGTTGAATTAGCATCTGGCTGGTATTCCGGAAGGTTACTTTGGGGAAAAACACCATGGGACAATACTATTTCACCAAAAATATTATGCCAATTAGAAATACACATGAAAGATGGCTCTAAAGAAATTATTACTTCAG
This sequence comes from Maribacter sp. R86514, assembly GCF_044597005.1. Taxonomy (NCBI): domain Bacteria; kingdom Pseudomonadati; phylum Bacteroidota; class Flavobacteriia; order Flavobacteriales; family Flavobacteriaceae; genus Maribacter; species Maribacter sp. R86514. Next base: position 2,031,845 of record NZ_CP138999.1, read on the forward strand.
ATGATAGTTGGAAAGGAACTACCAACGGACCCATCCAATTTTCCGAAATTTATGATGGTGAAATTTACAATGCCGCTTTAGAAATGCCCAAATGGTCTACCGGTAAATTTGATGATCATAAATGGCATAATGTAGAAACCACCAATCTCGACGATCACATTGCTTTAACACCAAAAAGGCACACAACGGTAAAAGCAAAAATAGAGCTGAACCCGAAACAAATAACAAAAATTGATAATACCGTAATCTTCGATCTAAAGCAGAATATGGTAGGGGTACCTAAAGTTAAAGTCCCGATGAAGAAGGGAGATACCTTAAAAATTAGGTTCGCAGAGATGTTATCACCAGACGGGTCTTTTTATACCAAAAATTACCGATCGGCGAAATCTACCGATTATTATATTGCCGCTAAAGATGGTAATATAGTATATACGCCAAAATTTACATTCCACGGTTTCAGATATATTGAATTAAGCGGTTTCGATACTACTAAAGAGCCTACAAATGATTGGGTAACTGGTATTGTACAGTATTCAGATTTTAATAACAACGGTACGTTTACATCTTCAAATGACAAATTGAACCAACTACAAAGTAATATTGTCTGGGGCTTAAGAGGAAATTTCTTTGATATACCCACAGATTGCCCACAGCGTGATGAACGTTTAGGGTGGACAGGTGATGCGCAGGTTTTTGGACCAACATCTATGTTCAATGCAGATGTGTATAAATTTTGGGCAAGTTGGCTACAAAGTGTCAAAGAAGCTCAATTTGAAAATGGAGGTATTCCATGGACGGTGCCAGATGCACGTGGCAACAAAATAGGCAGTTCTGGTTGGGGCGATGTTTGTACCATCATTCCTTGGAAAATTTATTTGCGCACAGGTGACAAGAGTATATTGGAAGATAATTTTGAAATGATGCAAGAATGGGTAACATATCATAAACTGAAATCGAAAGACAATATTTCCAATATGATGTCTTTTTCAGATTGGTTACAGCCCTACCCAGAAAATGGAGACAATAGAGGAGACACTTCACTTCATCTTATTGGCACTGCATTTTATGCCCATTCGGCAAAACTTACTTCGCAAAGTGCTGCCGTATTGGGGAGAGTTGAAGAACAAAAAAAATATGAAGAGATATTTAAAACAGTATCCAAATCTTTTGAAGATACCTTTTTTGACGAAAGCGGCAAAGTTAAGGGCGTATCGTCTACACAAACTTCTTATTTGTTGGCCTTGGCTTTTGATTTGCTATCCGAAAACAAAAAAATAAATGCCAAAAAGCATTTAATGGAAGAAATCTCTAAAGCTGATGACCATTTGCGCACAGGATTTCTAGGCACCCCATTATTATCTGAAGTTTTAGATAAAACCGGCGAAACAGATATGATGTATAAATTGTTGTTCAATGAAACATATCCGTCATGGTTTTACTCTATTAATCAAGGTGCTACCACTATTTGGGAACGTTGGAACAGCTATAGCAAAGAAGAAGGTTTCAACCCACAGAATATGAACAGTTTAAACCACTACGCCTACGGCGCCATTGGTGAATGGATGTATGAAAGAATCGCTGGCATATCACCATTGAAAGCTGGTTATAAAGTCATTAAAATAGCACCTGTACCTAATACTCATTACCTAACAAATGCTTCCGCTTCTTTACAAACTCCATTTGGCACGGTATCAAATTCGTGGAAAATTTCCAATGATCAATTTAAAATGGAAACACAAATACCACCAAACACTACAGCTAAAATTATCATTCCTAAAATAGGCACTGAAAAACTAATAGTAAATGAACAAGAACTAACAGCAATTAAAGAAATCAAATTATTGAGCACTAGTGATGATTTTATAGAAATAATGGTTCAACCCGGCACATACAACTTTGTAACACTTTATAATCATGACAAATGAAATATAATAAGCTTATCTTTTTAGTAGTTGCTCTTTTACTGATCAGTTCGTGTAAAGAGAAAGAAAAACCTATTGAAAAAAATGAACAGAGTAAACCGAATGTTCTCTTTATAGCTGTAGATGACCTCAATACAATGATCGGCAGTTTTGATGGCCCTGCCAAAACTCCAAATATTGATAGACTAGCATCTATGGGCGTTTCTTTTACAGATGCTCATTGTCAAGCACCATTATGCGGTCCATCAAGAGCATCATTAATGACGGGTCTAAGACCTTCTACCACAGGAATTTACGGAATGACACCGGATAATGAAATTCGACGAGAAGGAAATTCTACCACAAAAGATATTACATTTCTACAAGAGTACTTTGAAAACAACGGGTACCATACAATGGGAATTGGCAAATTATTTCACATACATGCCCCAGATAGTACTTTTAATGAATCTGGAGGTAGGGTAAAAGGATTTGGACCCTATCCAGAAAAAAGATTTGTTTGGGATGGGTTTGGTACGGCAAACAGAAAAAAATATGGAAGAACAAGCACAGATTGGGGCGCTTTTCCTGAGTATGACACACTAATGCCAGACCACAAATCCGTTGATTGGGTTATTGATAGGTTACATAAGAAATATGAAAAACCATTTTTTATGGGTCTAGGATTTTTGAGAGTACATGTACCTTTATATGTGCCACAAAAATGGTTTGATCTATATCCTATAGAAAATATTAAGACACCGCCATATAAAGTAGACGATTTAGAAGACATACCACCTGTAGGACTTCAAATAAACGATTTACCTATGATGCCTACTACAGAATGGGCAAAAGAAAGTGGAGAGTGGAAAAAAATAGTCCAAGCATATTTAGCCTGTATTAGTTATGTAGACAATGAATTAGGTCGTGTTCTAGATGCCTTGGAGAATAGTGAATATGGCAACAATACGATAATTGTATTGTGGTCTGATCACGGATATCGCCTAGGAGAAAAAGGAACATTTGCTAAACACGCATTATGGGAAACTGCCACTAGAGCGCCATTAATATTTTCGGCACCGAATTTACCTAAAGGAAAGAAAATTGATGCTCCTGTGGAAATGCTTTCAATTTATCCCACACTTTTAGAATTAAGTGGACTACCTAAATATTCAAAAAACGAAGGGATTAGCTTAGTGAATATGATGAAAAATAATGAAGGATTAGAAGATGCACACGCCATTACTACTTTTGGCATGAACAACCATACAATTAAAACAAACGGATATAGATATATTCGATATGAAGATGGCACTGAAGAGTTTTATGACCATAGTACAGATCCCAATGAATGGACAAACCAAGCAAAAAATTCGAAGTACAAATCTCAAATCGCTTCAATGAAAGAAAAATTGCCTAAAATAAATTCCAATTGGGATGAAAGTTCGTCTTACAGTTTTCAGCCGTATTATGTAGAGCAGAAACAAAGAACTAGTAGTACAAATTATAACCCTCCGAAAATAATTGGTGCAGATCGGTAATCAGTTTTTACAAAAGTTATTCAAGACCCCTTTAATTTTTAAAGGGGTTTTATTTTTCCCATTAATTTCAATAGTCTAGAATGCTTAATGTTTTATCTGAATCTGTAAACCAATCAAGCTCATTTTTTCCACTATCCGCATACAGCAAGAATTATCATTTTTAAATTCTAAAGCCCATTTAATAATCAATTTAAAAATTAAAATGACATATTTTATGAATTTAATTTTTTATTAAGAAAACCCGTAAACATTCTACATATCCGCTATTTCACTATAAAAATAGTTCACCACTACAGTACAGTACAGGATGATTAAAAAAAACCTTAACGATAGTTTAACATAATCAAAATGAAATTTTCAACTTTATGAGACAATTCTATGAAAACTAAACTAACACTATTTAAAATTAAAACTAAGGTATTTACTGTACTGTTTGCCTTAGTTACATTATCATCATGGTCTCAACAAACCGTGAGTGGTAACGTATCGGACGAAGAAGGACCTTTACCTGGAGCATCGGTAATTGTTCAAGGAACAACTAGAGGTACTACTACCGATTTTGATGGTAATTTTACCATTGAAGCAAACTCTGAAGACGCACTAAAGGTTTCTTACATTGGTTATGAACCACAAAGTGTTGTCATTGGCGACCAAACTCAATTAAATATAATTCTTAAAGCAGGCAATAAGCTTGACGAAGTTGTTGTAATTGGTTATGGTACTACCAAAAAATCAGATTTAACGGGTTCTGTAGCGTCTGTGAGTTCTGAAGAAATCACACAAGTACCCTCAGCAAGGGTAGATCAGGTTTTACAAGGTAGGGCTGCAGGAGTTCAAGTAACACAAACAAGTGGGGCACCTGGTGCTGGAACCGCTATTCGTGTAAGAGGTGGTAACTCTATTACCGGTAGTAATGAACCATTATGGGTAATTGACGGCATTGTTGTTGGTACAAATTTCAACCTGAATAATATTAACGCAAGCGATATTAAATCTATTGAAATTCTTAAAGATGCTTCATCTATTGCCATATATGGCTCTAGGGGTGCCAACGGGGTAGTTCTGGTAACAACTAAAAATGGTTTAGGCGTAGGTACTGGAAAACCTGAAATTAGCGTAAATGTTTTTACAAGTATGCAAATGCTACCTGAATTACCAGACTTACTAAGTCAAGAAGAACAAATTGCATTTACAAACGAAAGTGCCGATTTTAGAAACGTATCTGCACCTTTTCCAAATGATCCATCTACCTACCCAAATAATGATTGGATAGATTTAACAACAGGTCCTGCACCAATTTATAATGCAGATATAAGCCTATCAGGTTCTTCTGAAAATGTAAACTATTATAATTCAATCAATTACTTTAATCAAGAAGGTATCGTAAAAAGCACCGGTATCGAAAAATTCATATTTAGGTCAAATTTAGATTTAAAATTAAGTGATAAAGTAAAGGCAGGCTTTCGTATCAATTATTCTAGAATTAAAAATGAAAATGGCCTAACCTCCTTTGGCGGTAATGCTTTTGGAACCTTACGCACACAACCTGTATTTAATGATGACGGCACATTTAATGGTTTTGACGATGTCATAGGGGCACCATTTAACAATCCGCTGGCAAATTTTGCACTGAACACTAATGAAACGTTTACCAATAATCTATTGGCAACTGCTTATTTAGAGTATCGTCCAGCTCCTGGTTGGTTTATACGTTCTACATTCAGTCCAGAATTCAACAATACTAAACGAAACCGTTTTAATTCAAGTCAATCTCCAGGTAACCTTGCTATAGGGGTGCAAGATGGTGGTACCGCTAGTGTACGTACTCTAGCAAGTACAGGTTGGAACAACGAAAATACGGTACAGTATACTACAGATTTTGGCGAAAACCATAGTTTAACAGTACTAGGCGGTGCATCATTTCAAAAAGTAGAAACTGAAATAACAGAATCCGAGGCAGCAGGTATCACTAGTGATGCAACAGGTTTTAATAATTTAGGAAACTCTGACCCTATCAGAGCTATTGTAAGCAGTGATTATAATGGGTTTCAAATTGCTTCATTTTTTGGAAGGATAAATTATGACTATAAAGACAAATATCTCTTAACATTGGTAGGTAGATCAGATGGTAGTTCTGTATTTGCCCCGGGTAACAAGTATGAATTTTATCCTTCAATAGCCGGTGCCTGGAAAATTAGTGAAGAAGAATTCATGCAAGACCAGACTTTGTTCAAAGATTTAAAATTAAGAGCTAGTTGGGGTCGTTCAGGTAATCAGGCGATTGGTCCATATAGAACATTGGGTGTACTTACTGAGGCTAACACAACCTTGAATGGATCAGAGGTTCCTGGCTTAACATTAGGAAGACCTGCAAATCCAAATCTACAATGGGAAACCACAACTTCTTTAGATATCGCTCTAGAAGCATCAATGTTCAATGGTAGACTTTTTGCGGAGTTTAACTACTACCAAAAAGAAACTAATGATTTACTTTTAGATGTTACCATACCAAGACAAACAGGTTTCACAAGTCAACTACAAAATGTAGGTTCACTTTCAAACAAGGGTTGGGAACTTTTATTGACATCTACCAACATATCCAAACCAGATTTTAGCTGGAATTCTTCAGTAGCCTTATCTTCTAACGACAACGAGATTTTAGATTTAGGGGGACAAGAGTTTATAGATGTTGTCGTAGATCCTATTATTGGTTCTGGAAACACAAGACTTATCGTAGGTGAGTCGGTTCCAGTATACACAGGTCTAAACTACTTAGGTACTTGGAAGAGCCAAGAAGAAATTGATGCATCTGGCAGAACCGACCCACAAGTTGTTGGTGGATCACACTTTGAGGATATTAATGGTGATGGCATTGCATCTACAGAGGACAATGTTATCTTAGGTAGCCCAATTCCCGATTTAATTTTTGGTATTGAAAACTCTATTTCTTATAAGAATTTAGACTTTTCATTTTTCTTTCAAGGCACTATAGGAAATGAGGTGTATAACCTAAGAATGCGTAATCATTATTTCAACAGAGGTGAGACAGTAAAATTTGGCGACTTACGAGACCGTTGGACCGTAAACAACCCAACCTCAGATATTCCCAGAGCAGGAGCCGATACGGTGACCAATACACCTAGTAATTCCCAATATGTAGAAGATGGTTCTCACCTGCGTTTGAAGACAGTAAGATTGGCATATAATTTCCCTACTGATAAAATAGGACTTGACGGCCTTAAAAAAGCTACCATTTATTTATCGGGAGCTAACTTATTGTTGTTCTCTAAAACTAGACTGATCGAACCAGAGGCCAGTAATTTTGGTAGAACTGGCTTGGGTAATATTGCACAAGGATATTTAAATGCCAATTATCCTAACCCACGTGTTATAACGCTTGGTGTAAACGTAACTTTTTAAAAAAACAACTATGAAAACAAAGAACATTTTTTTATACATCTTCATTATATTCTCCGCCATTGGATGTGAGAAGTTTTTAGAAGAAGATCCAAGAGCCATTGTGGCTCCCGAAACCTTTTTTGCATCTGAAAGTGATGCAAGACAAGCTATTAATGGTACCTATGCCATATTAAAAAACAATTCTATCTATGGTCAAGTAGGCCTAGATCATTTTTATGATAATGGTGCTGATATTATCGAACCTAATCGTGCTGCAAATTTTGTAGAACCAATTGGTAATTATTCAATGAACGAGGCTCTTGCAGATGTATCGGTCCAAAAAATGAGTGTTTCAGATACATGGAAAGACCTTTATAAAGTTATATTCAATACAAACATAATCATAGATAGGGTACAAGACAATGAGGGTATTTTAGAAGGTTCACGAACAGAAATTATCGCAGAGGCCCGTTTTTTAAGAGCACTATGCTATTGGCACATTACCAATCTTTGGGGAGATGCCCCATATTACAATGAAGTACTTACATTAGAAGAAGTAAGTTCATTACCAAGAACAGATGAGTCCACTATTATCGCTGGAGTAATAGATGATTTACAATTTGCCCAGTCTATTTTACCTTCTACGTACCCAGATGATCAAAGAGGCCGTGCCACGAAATGGGTAGCTGCCATTATTGAGGCTAAAATTTATATGAAGCAACAAGAGTGGACAGTTGGTTTAGGTAAATGTCTGGAAATTATAGATGAATCTCCACATGCACTATTACCAACCTATAATGAGGTTTTTGATCCAGCTAATGAATATAACCCAGAAATTATTTGGTCTTTAGATTTCGCTAGGGATATCGAAGGAATTTTCGACCCTGCCTTTCCGGGTAGATCATTTGCCGGTAACAACAGCTGGAGACCAAGCATGTTCAACCCTCGCTTAAGAGATGAGCCTAAAAATGCAGATGAAAGATCTGCTTTAAGAGATGCCCTTTCAGAAAGAGGCGAAGCATTTAATGGTACAGGCTTACAAGTTGCTTCTAAAGATTTTGCTGAAAAATTTCCATTAAATGATTTAAGAAGAGAATTGAACATTGTAGATAATTATTTAGGTTTCGAATTAAATTTCCCATACATGGCTAAATTCTGGAATTTAGATTTAGAAAGCTCTCCTCGTTTCAATCACTCGGACAATAGAATGGTTTTTCGTTTAGCAGATGTCTATTTAATGGCCGCAGAATGTGAAAACGAAGCTAATGGTCCTGGTAATGCTTATCAATATATTGAGCCAATTAGAAAGCGTGCTTTTGAAACTGAAGAAGAATGGAAACTAGAAGGTCTTACCCAACAAGGCTTTAGAGAGGCTATCTATGATGAACGAAAGTGGGAGCTTGCAGGCGAAGCACATAGAAGATATGACCTAATACGTTGGGGTATCTTATTAGATGTTGTTACAAACTTAGAATATCGTTTTTGGGAACCGAATTTAAATATTAGACCATGGCATGTTAAACTTCCTATTCCGTTACAAGAACTGGAACAAAATCCTGCCTTATTAGAATCTGACCCTACAAATAATGGGTATAGATAAAAAATGATATTATTATAAAATAGTTACCAGAATTGGTAATTCATATTAGTTGTTTGAAGTTAGTTGGTAGAGTGGGACAAAACATGTTTTTGTCCCACTCTCTTTTTACCATGTATCATTAAATACAGAAACTCAAACAATGTGTCACTTCCAACTTTTAAAAAAATTATATAATGAAAAAAACATTCTTAATTTTCCTTTTAGTTTTTGCCGGTAATATAACCTGTTCAGCTCAAATTAAACACGGTCTAAGAGATAGCCAAGGAAGACACATTATACCAAGAGGTTTCGTAATCAATACCAACGATCATAAAGGAGAAGTCTTCTTTAATTCTGATGACTATACTCGTATGGTTCGCATGGGCAGTAATACACAGGTAATAAGATTAGAGCTGGGCAAGCTTAGTAGTTTTCCTGGCGGAAAATTAGGCGACAACTATTTAATAAAATTAGATTCTTTGGTTGAACTAGGTAGACATGCCGGGTTCAAAACCATATTTAAAATGACCGTCTATGGTATAGATAGTTTTATTTGGGAAGATTTTTGGTTAAATAAAAATAATGAATACAATACCTATATAGAAGCTTGGCAAGTAATATGGAATAGATATGCCAAAGAATCTTCAGTTTTAGGCTATGACATTGTAAACGAACCTAGAAAGCTTACAATGGATATCACGTATAATGAACTTACTAGAAAATACTTAATTCCGCTATATCAAAAAATTATAGACGCCAGCAATTTAATAAACCCCGATAAAAAAATACTGTTACAATCTATTTTTATGAATAAAGGTGAAGGCGTCGATAATAATCAATATGCTGAAATAACAACCAATGTCAATAGAGAGAATATAATATTTGCACCACATATTTATCAGAATAAAATTGAATTTATTAAACCAGTAATGGATCGTTTTGATAAAGAATCTGATTTTTTAAATGCTCCCATACTTATTGGTGAATGGGGTTTTCCAACATTTGCCGTAACCGATACTCTAATTTCGGGTAAACTAGGTCAATTAGAATATCGAGAGCTTTACATTAAAACAGCAGAGGTTTTTGACAAAATGGGAGTTGGCAGTATAAAAGCTTGGTTTTTAGGTAATCGAAGTATGCAGAATTTTTTACCCGGTGGTCCGTCAACATGGGCAATATTCAGTGATAAAAAAGCCGCAGGTACAGTAGAAAGAAAATACATAACCGATATCATTGCCAGACCTTATCCACAGACTATAGCTGGTGACATCACATCATTTTTATTCAATCATGCGACACGAACATTAGATTTAACTTTAAAACCAGATAGTAAAAAAGGATCTTCAGAAATCTTCATTGGTGCCAACAGACATTACCCTGATGGATTTTCAATACTCATAGACGATGATTTTGTTATGTATTACGACCCTATTAAAAATAAAGGATTAGAAGTGTACAAAATTCCGACTGACATTAATCCTTTAGATTTTATATGGGATGAAAAGACTCAAAAATTAAATATTTTAAAATGGCCTGCTAACAAAGCTGTACTTAACATACAAATAATACCAGGTATTCGAAATTATACTGAAGAAATAGATTAAAAATTACAAGCAGCATGCACTAATTCAAAGATTACAAAGCAATATTTGTAATCTTTGAATGAACGGCACCATTAAAATAATTTTAAGTAATTATTACTTATTGACTACAACAATGTCACTAGGTTTGAATCCAATACGATGAGATTGAATGCTCAGTGTGCTATTTTCAGGTAATTTAAAAGGGTCAACATACACCTGCCAAACAGTTGATTCTTTTTTATTATCATCTGTTATTTTATAGCCTATAGAAGCACCTTCTGTAGCACATGTAATAGTTACTGTAGATGCTAGAAAATCTGCCGTTGGGTTTAGTGTAACAGGCTGAACCTCTTCTCCTTCCCACAATTGCGTTAACAGCTCACCTTCTGGTAAGTTTGGCTGATCACCTATATTTGCTATCCATTTATCCAATTCGCCGCTTAACTTCTTTAAGGTTTCAGCATATTCCGGATTATTTGCAAGATTATTGATCTCATGTGGATCAAGTTGACAATCGTATAGTTCTTCTACAGGTTTTGTACTACCAAACCATAAAGCTTGTACTGAATCTAATTTACCTGCATCTCTTAAGCGCAATAACTCTTGCATGGTCGGTATATTTTCTCTGTAATCTATTGGTAAATAATAACCTTGTTCCGGTCTATAATTTCTAATATATTTAAAACGGCTATCGCGTACTGCGCGAATCGCATCTGTAAATCCATCAAAACGATCGGCAGCTCCATAAATATATTCTCGTTTATTTTTTGCTTTAAATTCACCCAAAAAAGCTTGCCCTTGCATATAGTCATATGGTTCAGAACCTGTTAAAGAAAGTAATGTCGGTGCAAAATCTACAAAACTAATTAACTGATCATCTTTAGAACCGGCATTTACCTTATTTGGAAATCTAATAATCATTGGAGTTTTCAAACCCGAGTCATAAATTAATCGTTTTTGTCTAGGCATTGTGCCGCCATGGTCTCCGTAAAAAAAGATAATTGTATTTTCTAATAATCCATCATCTTCCAATTGCTTTAAAACCGCGCCCACTTGACTATCCATTTCTGCAATATTATTATACATCTTCCACATATCTCGTTGCACAACTTCTGTGTTGGGTAGATAAGGAGGAATATCAAATTTTGTGTCCTTTGCTATGTGTTTTGGTGTTTCTTCTTCGGTCATTCTACCCTCTTTCCACTTAAAGCTTCTATCTCCTAACCGATAATGTCTTTTTTCAATATACCGATGTCCATAAGGTTCAAATAAACCAGACTCATGGGTTTCGGTAAAATTAACAACCGAGAAAAATGGTTGATCTTTATCTCTATTGCGCCAATGCGCATATGGTCCATTTTCATCCCAAGCAGTTACCGGAGCATTAAACTGATAATCTGTTTTATAATTGTTGGTACAATAATACCCTTCTCTACGCAGCAATTCACTGATCATTTTAACTTCTGGTGGAGGTACCGCGCCATATGCCGGTAAACCGGTTACCTCTGTATAAGATGTAGTTCTCATATGATTGGCTCCTATACTTGATGGATACATACCCGTTGTAATAACCGCCCTACTAGGGGCACAAACACCAGATGTAGAAAACAGATTTGGATAAATAACACCTTCTTTTGCCAACCTACTTAAATTGGGAGTCACAATTGTAGAGTCTCCAAACGGAGGTAAATAAGCGCTCATATCTTCTGTAACCAACCATAGAATATTTGGGCGTTCCGGTAGGCTTACCTTCGTAGATATTTCAACAGCCTCCTTCTTTTTATTGTTATCATTACAGCTTATCATCAATAAAATAAGACAGAAGGTTACAAGCCTTGAAAAGCTAGACGCTATATATTTCATAATTTAATGTTTGAGTATATGGTATAAGCTAAAATTAGTCTTCTCCAAAAGAATAACCATACTGGTGTGTAGGCTATAAAACCAATAAACATAATTCCATTATTTTTAAACAAACATTTAAATTACATTACCCCTAATATATTCAGGACAGCACAGGATGGATACTACGACCTTGAAAGTTAAGTTTGGTAATGCGGTCAAAGAAAAAGACCGAACAACAAATCAACAAAAACAATAAATCTAAAATCAACGTATGCTTAAGATAATAAGACGTTTAGCTGTATTCTTATTTTGTTTAATAGGAAGCTTATCATATGGTCAAAACAAAGAACAAAAAAGCGAGAAACCTAATATCATATTCATTTTAACTGATGACCAGAGATTTGATGCTATAGGTTATGCTGATAATAAATTTGTAGAAACTCCAGAAATGGATGCTTTGGCAAAAGCAGGTACTTATTTTAATAAAGCAATTGTTACCACGCCCATTTGTGCAGCTAGTAGAGCTAGTATTATAACCGGTCTACATGAGAGAGCACATAATTTCAATTTTCAAACCGGTAATGTTCGCGAAGAGTATATGGAAAACTCCTATCCTACGCTATTAAAAAACAACGGTTATTACACAGGTTTTTACGGGAAGTACGGTGTTAGATACGATGATTTAGAGAAGCAATTCGACGAATTTGAATCTTATGATAGAAACAACCGATATAAAGATCGAAGAGGATATTATTACAAGACAATTGATAATGATACTGTTCATTTAACTAGATATACAGGGCAAAAAGCCTTAGATTTCATTGACAGTAACGCATCTGGCAATGAGCCGTTTTGCCTATCCTTAAGTTTTAGCGCTCCTCATGCTCATGACCCCGCAGAGGATCAATACTTTTGGCAGAATAGTACAAATAGTTTATTGACTAATATTACCATACCCGAACCTGCCCTATCAGATGATAAATATTTTAATGCACAACCTGAAATAGTTAGACAAGGCTTTAATAGATTGCGCTGGACATGGAGATATGACACCCCAGAAAAATATCAACATAGTTTAAAAGGCTATTACAGAATGATTTCCGGAATTGACTTAGAGATTAAGCAAATTAGAAAAAAACTGAAGGAAAAAGGCATTGAAGACAACACGGTCATAATAGTTATGGGCGATAATGGCTACTTTTTAGGTGAGCGCCAACTTGCTGGAAAATGGTTAATGTATGATAATTCTATACGTGTACCATTGATAATTTTTGACCCACGAGTAAACAAACATCAAGATATTAATGACATGGTTCTAAATATAGATGTTACTTCTACAATTGCAGATCTGGCTAATGTAGAAATACCTAACACATGGCAAGGAAAAAGTCTTATGCCACTTGTAAGTCAAGAAAAAAAGTCCATAGACAGAGATACCGTTTTAATAGAACATATTTGGGATTTTGAAAGCATTGCCCCCAGTGAAGGTGTGCGTACCAATGAATGGAAATATTTTAGATACGTAAATGACAAAACAGTAGAAGAATTATACAACCTTAAAAAAGACCCTCTAGAAATCAACAACTTGATCGGTAAGAAAAAATATGTTGAAACGGCAAACAAGTTACGATCTAAACTAGATGAACTTATAAAAAAGAATAGTAACGAATATAGAGCTGCCCCTACAGATTTAACGGTTGAATTGATCAGGGCACCAGAAACAGAGGTTGAAATTTTTGACCTACAACCAGAATTTGGTTGGACGGTACCTTCGGCATCCAAATTTCAATCTGCGTATCAAATTTTAGTAGCTACGGATAAATCAACTATCGATGCCAATAATGGCAATGTTTGGGATAGCCAACGAGTAGCGTCTAGCCTATCAACAAATGTAGAATATAAAGGTAAGCCCTTAGAAACAGGGAAAACGTATTATTGGAAAGTAAGAATTTGGGATGAAGACAATCGTTTGGTTGATTATTCAGACACACAAAAATTCACCACAGGGCAAAGTGATAGTTATATCATCTCTACCGAAAACAAATTTGTGACAACAAAGGTAGATCCGGTAGTATTCGAAAAAAGAGGTGATTCTTATTTTATGGATTTTGGCAAAGCAGCCTTTGCAACTATCGATTTTAACTACAATGCAAAGAAACCACACACCTTGACATTTAGAATTGGTGAAATGGCAGATAAAGAAGGTAATGTTAATAGAACACCACCAGCAAAAAGTAACATTCGCTATCAAGAGATTCAGGTTGATGTAAAACCAGGTCAAACGAAATATCAGATCGAAGTACAAAAAAATGAAAGAAATACTAGACCTAACCAAGCTGTAGCATTACCTAAAGGGTTCCCCCCACTTCTTCCATTTAGATATGCCGAGGTAGAAGGAACTCAAGAAACAGTTTCTAAAGAAGACTTTCAGCAATTAGCATTTCATACCTATTGGGATGAAGAAGCAAGTAGTTTTGAGAGTGATGACGACATACTTAATCAAGTTTGGGATTTATGTAAGTATTCTATAAAAGCAACCACATTTAATGGACTTTATGTGGATGGAGATAGAGAAAGAATACCTTATGAAGCAGATGCTTACCTGAATCAGCTAAGTCATTATACCACTGATCGTGAATTCGCTATGGCAAGACGTACTATAGAGTATTTCATGAAAAACCCAACATGGCCAACAGAATGGCAACAACATGTAGCTCTTTTAATTCATGCGGATTATATGTATACCGGCAACACTGAGTTAATTGAGAGATATTATGATGCACTTAAGCATAAATCATTATTTGAACTTTCTAATGAAGACGGTCTAATAACTTCAACGAAAGTTGATAAAGAATTCATGCGAAAATTGGGATTTCCTGACGGATATAAAAAACCATTAACGGATATTGTTGATTGGCCTCCAGCGAATTTCAATGGTAGTAAAACGGCTGGTGAACTTGACGGTTTTGAATTTATGCCATACAGTACCGTAATTAATTCATTCTTTTATGAGAATATGAAGATTATGGCCGAGTTTGCCAAAATCCTTGGAAAAACTCAAGAAGTATTAGACTTTGAACTAAGAGCTGCAAAAGCCAAGAAAGCGGTTAACGAACAAATGTTCGATAAAGAGAGAGGAATTTATGTAGACGGTATTGGCTCAAAACATGCATCTTTACACGCTAATATGATGCCATTGGCATTTGGTTTGGTGCCAGAAGAGCACTACCAAACTGTTGTTGACTATGTTAAGTCTAGAGGTTTAGCATGTAGTGTTTATGGGGCGCAATTTTTAATGGATGGTCTCTATAATGCCGGTGAACAAGATTATGCCTTAGACTTACTGACAGATACCAGTGATAGAAGTTGGTACAACATGATTGAAATTGGCTCTACCATAACTTTAGAAGCTTGGGATAATAAATACAAAAACAATTTGGATTGGAACCATGCTTGGGGTGCGGTACCTGCTAACATAATACCAAGAGGACTTTGGGGCATTAAACCTAAAACACCTGGTTTTGGCATTGCCACTATTAAACCTCAAATGAGCACATTGAAATCAAGCTCCATTGAAGTACCAACTGTACGTGGTGCCATTAAGGGTATATACACACACAACGGGCCTAGGTTACAAACCTACGAAATCGAAATACCTGCAAATATGGTAGCTGAGTTTAGTTTGAATAATTTAGATGGTAAAGATTTTATTCATAATGGCGAAAAGGTGCCATCTGCATTTGAAAGTATTAGACTTTCACCTGGTAAACACACCATTCAATTAAAAATCAATTCTTTTTAAACACTATACATGAACTATAATTGACATCAAAAATTACATTTTTTAAATTTTTAATAATGAGGTTTTTTACGTTTAAAAAACCTCATTATTAGCTTGTTTACTAAAGTTTAATTTATGAGTTCAGTTCACTACGCATTTAAGGCTAAGACATTCAATCAACAAGAGAGTTCTATGTTAATCTTCTTGGCTGTAAAGAAGGCAGATCTACTGAAACGTGAATTGATTTTAATTTTTTTTGACAATCAATTGTCTGCCCACGTGGTAATCTCAAGTTAACGCAAAAAAACTAGACTATATGAATTTACGAAAAAACCCGTCATCTTTTCATGTAAAAATCGGGTATGTACTACTTTGCTTTTTGCTCGGTTATTCCTGTAAACCGGTACAAAAACAAGAAACAGTAACGAAGGTTAAACAAAAACCCAATATCCTTTTTATTGCAGTGGATGATTTGCGACCAGAGCTGAATTTTTATGGTGCAGCACATATCAGTTCCCCAAATCTGGATGCATTGGCCGCGGAGAGTTTGGTCTTTGACAGAGCCTATTGCAGCGTTCCTACCTGCGGTGCCTCTAGGGCTAGTATTCTAACAGGAACACGCCCAACACGTTATAGATTTTTGACCCACGACGTAAAAGTGGACGAAGAAATTCCCGAAGCAGTTACTCTACCAGAACTGTTTAAGGCCAACGGATATACTACCATTTCCAACGGAAAAGTGCTGCATCATAAAAACGATAGGCAAAAAGCTTGGGACGAAATATGGCGACCTGAAAATGCAACTACTAAGTATTTAACCGAGGAGAATAAAAGCTTAATTGCAGTACCCAATCAAAGAGGAAACCCTTTTGAAAGTTCTACAGCGAATGAAAGTGAATATCTAGACGGTCAGATTGCTACTAAGGGTATCGCCGACCTTAAAAAACTTAAAGCATCTGGTAAACCCTTTTTCTTGGCTATGGGTTTTATGAAACCCCACCTACCCTTTAATGCACCACAGAAATATTGGGATACCTATCCTATCGAAAAGATTCACCTACCCGAAAGCTATCAACAACCAAAAACGACACCCTCCAAAGCATTTCATGGTTTTGGAGAACTTCGTAGTTATCACGGAGTGCCAAAGAAAGGTCCGGTATCAGATGATATGGCCAAAAAGCTCATTCAAGGCTATTATGCCTGTGTGAGTTTTGTTGACGCACAGATTGGTAGGGTATTGCAAGAACTTGAAACTAGCGGTTTAGCAGAGAATACCATTGTTGTGTTGTGGGGCGACCATGGGTGGAATTTAGGCGAACACCAACTATGGTGCAAGCATTGTACGTTTGAGACCTCTTTACATAGTCCGTTGGTGATAAAAGTACCCGGTAAAACCAAAGGAAACCATGTTTCCAATATTACAGAGTTTATTGATGTCTATCCAAGTTTGGCAGAACTAGCTGGTTTAGAAGTTCCAGAAAACCAATTGGAAGGAGAAAGTTTTGTGTCGCTCATTAACAATACACCCGAAAAACGGCAAAAGAATTACGCGATATCTAAATTTAAAGATGCGGTTACCATAATACAAGGGAACTATTTCTATACAGAATGGACCGACCACAAAGGAACCGCCTATGCCAGAATGCTATTTGACCACAGTACCGACCCCATGGAACTGGATAATCTAGCTGAGAAAGCAACCCACCAAGATATCGCAAAGGAAATGGCAAAAGTACTTCGTGAAAAATGGGGTGCTAGTTTTCTTGTGAACACTATTGCAACTACTGAGGCAGAATAGCTAAACAACAAATTGATATAATAAGGAATTGATCGAATAAAAAATCCCCGAGTTAAAAACTCAGGGATTTTTTGTGTTCCGTTACATCATAAACTTAGATTTCCAAGATTCTTCGTAAGGCTTGACCCAAAGTTTCATTGCTTCTCTATTATAGATAGTACCATTTGTACTATCGATATCAAAACCTTGGTCGATACGCGATGCCACATTTGCATAATGCACCATTGCCATTGAAATGTTTGCATCATCAATAGGTGCTTGTAAAGATTCATTTCCTCTAACAGCTTCAAAGAAGTTCATAACATGAATGGTAGACATATCGCCACCACCGCCTAAAGCAACGCCACCTTCTTGACCACCGCTTGAAACTTCTTCTATGAGCTTTCCTTTTCTATCGAACAATTTATAATGACCGCGGTTTACAAAAACGGTACCTTCGGTTCCGTAGATGATAACACCACGACCGCTACCGTAAGTATTATATGCGTTTCTACTTTTTCCGTCCCATTCGATCTGCTTATTCCCCTCAAATGTAAATTTAGCCATCATGGTATCATACATTTCCCATCCATCATCTTTAAAGTGCCTTTTGGTAGCATCTACTTCTACTCTTTGTGGTAAATCAACATTTAAGGCCCAACGTGCCACATCTAATTCATGGGTTGCGTTATTGCCCATTTCAGCAGTACCGTAATTCCATCCATACCAGTGCCAATTATAGTTCCAAGTTTCCGAGGTATATTCCCTGTGAACTGCTGGTCCTTGCCAATTGTTCCAGTTTAGACCTTCGGGAACAGCCGCTTGTTTCTGGTGTGGCACCTCGCCTCTACCGTTATTATAAAATGCCAATGCTTTGTACGCATGCCCTATTGCACCATCATGTATTTTTTGAATTACTTGTTGCGTATGTGCAGAAGACCGTTGTTGGTTTCCCATTTGCACTATTTTACCATATTTTTTAGCAGCTTCCACTAAAAGTTCATTTTCTTCCATGGTGCAACTGCTCGGCTTTTCAACATACACATGTTTACCAGTTTTCATAGCCATAATTGCCCCAGGCGTATGCCAATGGTCTGGCATAGCATTTATAAGAACATCAACCTTGTCATCATCTAAAACCTTAAAAATATCTTGCTCAAGTTTCGGAGTATAATCAATATGCTTTTCAAAATTAGAGGCAGCTTTTGTCATTTGCGATTGCATAGCATCGCATAAGTAAACTAACTTAACATTACTATTTTTATGGGCAATTGGCTCGTAAAACGCGCCTAATCTACGACCTAAGCCTGCAACCGCAACGTGAAGACGGTCATTGGCACCAACAATGCTATTATAACTTTTAGCACTCATACTCATTGAAGATGCACTTGCCAAACCTAGACCAGCTAATGTAGATTTTTTAACAAAAATTCTTCTACTATTGTTCTTACTCATAAGTTTTAATTTTAATGTTTTTAAATGACACCAAATCACCATGGTCTTGTAACAGAATATTGCCTTTTTGCAATAGCCCAAAATTTGGCCAATCTTTATATTTACTTTCACTAACAAGTTTTAGAAACTCTTCGCTTCCGCGATTATATTCTAATACTTTAACACCATTAAGCCAATGTTCTACTTTATTATTTTTTGAAACGATATGTGCAGTATTCCATTCTCCAATCGGGTTCATATGTTTTGTTGTATCTGCTTTAATCAAATCATACAACGATGCTACAGTTCTGCTACCCTCATGACTACCTAACTTCGCATCTGGATGTACGTCATCATCTAAAATTTGAAATTCAAGACCAATTGAAGATCCCTCTCCTTTGTTTAACTCTGTATCAACGTAATATTTGATTCCGCTATTTGCACCTTCTGTAATTTTGAAATCGGTTTTCATCTCAAAATCAGCATACATTTTTTCTGTTACAATATCGCCACCGGCAGTAGATTCACCGCCACCTGTTGCCAGCACAATAAGTTCACCGTTTTTAATTTCCCATCCTTTTTTAGGAAAAGAATCTAGCTTCGCACCGCGCCAGCCTTTGGTTGTTTTACCGTCCCAAAGCATTTGCCAACCATCTTTTTTCTCTTGAAAAGTAAGTTGGTTTTTAGTGATAATTGGTTCTAAGGGAGATGACTTACTATATTCCTTTAAGTTCTCAGTAATAAGCTCCACATTTTTCCATTTGATTTCCACTCCTGGTTTCCCTTTTTTGCCAATACTATGTACTTGTAGGGCAATAAAACCCTCTTGTGTCATATCATCTATTAAATGAGCGGCAGGTATATTATTGATCCATGTCTTTAAGGTATCGCCAATGACTTCAATTCTAAAATGGTTCCAATCATTTGGTTTATAAGATTTTTGGGCAGCTTCATTACCTTCTAGTGGACTTAGCCATTTTCTTCTTTTTTCATCATAAATACCACCACTCCAAGATCTTCTTGAAGGATCAATCTCAATTTGGTAACCGTGAACAATACCATCTCTATACCAGGGAAAACTATTACTTCTAATTTGAACACCAGAATTTGAAACCGAATCTGTTTTAAAATCGAGTTCAAGTATAAAATCGGTATATGTTGAGTCTGTGGCCAAAAAAGTATTTGGTGTGTTTGCCACGGTTGTTCCAATTATTTCCCCGTTATCTACTCTGTAGGTAGCATCACCCCCAATAATATGCCAACCTTTTAAATCGTTTCCGTTAAAAATTGGTGTTAAATGGTTTTTATTTTCAGCTGTACAACTTGACAAAAAGGCAAAAAATAAGGCATAATAAATTCCTTTAAATTTTTTTTTCATTCTAATTTAGGTTTAAAATATAATTTACTTAGTGCTTAAAGTTAGCTCAAATACGCTAAGAACTATCCTGTGCTTACATGCATATATCTACCCTTTAATTATATAATTCACAATATCACAACCTTAAAATTACAAGCCTAACACTACAGGATAGCATAAAGATGTCAAAACCTTAAATTGCTATAATTCAAAAAATCATAAATGAAAATTGCTGTTCAACGTATTATAGTACCATTAATACTAATTTTTAGTTCTAGTTATTATTCAATTGCTCAAGTTTCTAATTTAACAGCGCCAATTATAAATGAAAACAACTTCTTTCAAACACAAAACAACCATGTCGCTGTTGAAGCTGAATATTTTTATGAACAATCTAAAAGCGACTTACGACAGTGGTACAGATTCACCAAACATAAAAGCGCAAATACAACAGACGACATAATTGAGAACCATAGTATTGGTGCAGGCAACAGTAGTTACATACAAATTTTACCAGACACTAGAATTACCCATACTGATGAACTTTTACCAGGTGAGAACTTCTCTAACAAACCAGGTGAACTTGCTATTTTAAATTATAAAATTAAAATAAACGAACCAGGTCGTTATTATGTTTGGGTTAGAGCATATAGTTCCGGTAGTGAAGATAATAGTATACATATTGGTTTAAATGGACAATGGCCAGAACATGGTCAACGTATGCAATGGTGCGATGGTAAAAATGAATGGTCGTGGTCAAATAAACAAAGAACGAAAGAAGAACATTGCGGAGTTCCTCATGAAATTTATCTAGATATCAAAAAAAGTGGTATTCATGACATTCAATTTAGCATGCGTGAAGATGGCTTTAAATTCGATAAATTCATTTTAACAAAGGACAAGGATTACCAACCGGAAAGCAAAGATAGACCGGCAATAATAAAATGGCCGGAGCCTACGTATTATCAGTTAATTTCTTTATCGGATATAGATAACAAAACCTTACCTGTAGCAGATTTTCCAATGGAGAATACTGGTTATTACAAAGATGCCGGTGGCCAATGGTTTGCCATAAACCCAAATAAGAATAAGGAAGCAAGTACTACTACAGACTTTAATTTTAAAGATGGAGTTTATGATGTTGTATTTGTTGGTGTTGGTGAAAATGATGGGCAATCTAAGTTTACAGTTTTACTAAACGATAAGGAACTAGGAACCTTCACACCATCATTAACCTCTAAAATGTTTGATGAAGGAGAAGATTTTAATGGGTTATGGCAAAATGTCTCTCTTAAAAAAGGAGACAAAATCACGGTCAAATCTACCATAGGAAGTACCGACGGTAAAGAATGGGCTAGGGCAAGATGGTCCGGTCTAATTTTTACACCAGTTGGTAAAGGCGAAAAAGTAAAAAAGGCAGATGGTACCATCAAAAATTCTACAGTAGATAGAATTCCAAAAGTTCAACCACCAATGGGGCGTATTGCAATTGTAGCAGATGGCAATTCTCCCGATCCTGATGATTTAGGTGGTACAGCTGTTTCTTTAGCACTTTTAAAGGCGACAGGGTTTGAAAATAAACTTGTGCATTACTCCCATAGCTGTGATCTAATCCGAGTAGAACGAATATCTGAACGAGCAGAAAAAGAAAGACACGCCATGATGCAAACTGTTTGTGATGTAACGGCAAGGCGTTGGGGAGGATTTGATGATATTACCTTTTTTGATGCCAAATGGCAACAAGAGCTTACGGTGAATGACTTAAGAGATGCCATAAACGCTTCATCTCAAAGTGATCCTTTATGGATTGTTGAGGCTGGTGAACCGGATATCATCGGGTACGCTTTACATGCATCAAAAAAATCTAAACATAAATATGTAAAAGTAGTTACACATCACCCGGCAAATGATGACGCAGGCGATTTCTTTAGCTGGCAAGACATATTGGATTTTGGGGTGGAGGAAATAAGAATACCCGATCAAAATACACATTTAAAAGTGACCTTGGCGGAGTGGGATTGGGCAAAAAACCATACAGACCCAAGAATACAATGGGTATGGCTTCAAGGTAAAATAGCTGAAGTCGATGATGTCGTTAAATTTCAAAAAGGAAAATGGGATTGTTCAGACGCAGGTATGGTACTGTATTGGCTAACCGGTGCTTCTAATGGCGGTCTAGAGTTAGGCACTGTAAACGATGTTAAAAGTTTACTACTGAATTTTATTGAAAAGAAATAAAAAAACAAGAACCACCGAATTTAATTTCAGAACTATGAAAAATATCATCATTGCCCTTCTTTTAATATGGAGTGTAAATTGTACGGCACAAGAAAAAATTAAAGTACTTATAGTCGATGGTCAAAACAATCATCAAATATGGCCTAAATCAACTATTATGATGAAGCAATATTTAGAAGATACCGGTTTATTCGAAGTCGAAATATCACGCACTCAGTTTATTTGGAAAGCAGAACGGGAGCAAGACTATTTAGAAATTGCAACAAGTCAAAAATCACAGTTAGTCGAACAACCTATAACCGATCAAAATTTCAAGCCTGATTTTGCTAAATATGATGTAGTTATTTCAAATTTTGGATGGAAGGCTGCACCATGGTCAAAGAAAACCCAAAAATCATTTGAAAGATATGTCAAAAAAGGTGGTGGCTTTGTAAGCATTCATGCTGCAGACAATTCTTTTCCACAATGGGATGCATATAATGAAATGATCGGACTAGGCGGTTGGGGTGATCGATCTGAAAAAGATGGTCCATATGTGTATTTCGACAATGCAGATAAAATGGTTGTTGATACATCAAAAGGTGCAGCAGGCTTTCATGGCGCTAGACATAGATTTCCTATTACGGTAAGAAACACAGAACACCCAATCACCAAAGGAATGCCCAAAATATGGCTAACAGGTATTGATGAGTGTTATGCCAAATTACGTGGCCCTGCAAAGAACATGACCATATTGGCAACAGGCAAAGACCAGAGTGCAAAAGCCCCAACTGATCGTCATGAACCCATGCTAATGGCAATTAACTATGGTAAGGGAAGGGTTTTTCATAATACACTTGGTCATGATTTAGATGCTTTTGAAAACGTAGGTTTTATTGTTTCCATTTTACGAGGTACGGAATGGGCTGCAACAGGAAAAGTTACACAGCCCATACCAGATAATTTTCCAACAGAATCAAAAGCTACTAGACGTCCCTTTCAACTAAATAAATAATGATAAAATTAAATGCTGCTTTAGTTGCAAAAATTAACAGGTATATCCATTTATGAATTCAAAAAAAAATCAACATATAACTAATTATATCTCCTTTATCTGTTTTCTGATTATTATTGGCTTTACAAATGCACAATCTTTAGAGCACCCGGTAATAATGACCACCAAAGGTGAAAAAATAAAAATACTAGATAATATTGAAAAATACAGATGGGCAAAAAGCTTGGTAAATCAATTACACAGTCAAGTTGATAGTACCCTAACAGAACATCTTAGCAACCCTGAACTTCTACTAAATAGAATACCAAAATTTGCGACAAGTGATCATCAAAACAAAGAGAAAAAAGCCGGACCGGTTGCAGCTGCCCATAATAAAGTTCTAAAAATGGCCGCAAATGCCGGGATGTTGTTTTACCTAACGGAGGAGGAAAAATATGCACAACTTTCAGCAGACATTCTTAATGTTTATTTTGACCATATTTCGCAGCTCACCCCAGAGACCACTACAATTTGTGGTTACGCTTTTTTTGACCCTAGAACAACATATGACCAAATTGCAATTGCTTACGACTTTATATATGACTATCTAAAAAAGCCAAATGCTAAAGTATATAATCTAAAAAAAGGGATATCTACCGCCTTTGACAACAATAAAGCACAAAAAGCCTTAAAGAATATAGTGGGCAATGTGCTACAAGAATATGGTAAACCTGATAGGCATGGTCAAGTTATATCAAATCACCCAATTCTTACGGCTCCAGGAGCTTTGTTCGGTATTTTATGTATAGAAGATGATGCTGAACGTGAACGTCTGTTCCATATATTTTGGGAAACTGGTACGGCTCATCAAAACTCATTCACTAAAACCATATTACCCATGTTCTCTGGTCAAGGAATATGGCCAGAATCTTTAAGCTACAGTTTCATGCCCATAATCACTATGGTATTAAATATAGTAGATAGGGTAAAACCAGAAATGAACGTAACAGAAAATAATCAACATATTTTTGAAGGAAATTTTCTTTTCGATTATTTAAGGAATCCTGATCGTACTTTTGTGCGGTACGGCGATTCTAAACGATACAATGACTTTACTGCACCGCTATATCGATATACCTTAAGTATTGCAGATCGCCGAGGGTATACTTCCTTAAAGCAAAAAGCAGAAGTTGCGCTACAACTGTCGTACCAGTCGCAAGGCGGCTACCACCCTAATATTGGCCAAGACAATATTTTCAACAATTACAATGCGTTACAATTGTTCTGGGGAATACCATTATCAGATACTATAGATGAAAATATAGACCTCAACAAACCGACCGTTATAGTTGACCATGCAGGTATAGCGTTACAACGAAACTTTGTTAAAACAGATAACGAATTATATGGGCTATGCGGCATAATTGGTGGCGCACACTATGTTCACTCTCACCTCACCGGTATTGGTATGGAGTTATATGGAGCAGGTTATATTATGGGGCCAAATGCCGGACTACCACCAACAGTCTCTGAGCGTCAAATACCATTACACGAACATTATTTTAGACTTTATGCAGGTAATAACACGGTAATAGTAAACGGTACGTCGCATGGTCTAGATGAGGGTTCATGGAAAAGAAAAGCAAACGTTTGGCAGAACACCACAATAAATATTGCGGCAGAACCAAAACATTTAGAAGACCCTATTTCAAAAGAATTTAGTTTCGCAACCCAGTTTTTAAATGATACCGTTAATGATGCACAACAAGAGCGGACTTTAAGTACTATTCGCACAAGTGCTACCACTGGTTATTATTTTGATATGTTCCGATCAAAAGCAAGTAATACCAACAATTTTCATGATTATATCTATCATAATATTGGCGACCGAACATTACTGACTAACATTAAGGATAAGGAGCTAAACCTACAACCAACCGACCGTTACCAAAATGATATTGGCGATGTGGTAAAGTCGCCCGGATGGCGATATTTTGAAAATACCGAAACAACGAAAAACATTAACGATGGTATTCAGGTAAGGTTTGATATAGATTTTAACAAAAGCTATATGCACATGATAATACCTAAAGAAACGAAACGTGCATTTACTACTGCATTGGCACCACCTACGCGTGAAGCAAAAAACGGCTACGTAGATAAAAAAACCCAAGTTTTGGTAATTCGACAAAATGGTGAAGCTTGGAAAAATCCTTTCATTTCAATATTTGAACCTTCAACAAACAAAAAATCTAGTGTTCAACAAGTAAAAACTTTAAAAGAAAAGGATAAAACCGTTGGGGCTGTTGTCATTTCAAAAATCGGAAACACCTTAATTACCGATTATATAATTTGCCAAGATAATAACGATGCTTTCTATGAGAACAAAAAATTGAAACTTGGTTTTCATGGTCGTTTCGCCATAGTACGAACTACTAAAATTGATGACAAGACAGACATTACCCTGTATATAGGTGATGGTAAAAAACTAAAATTTGACGATAAAGTATTAGAGCCAAGGCATAAAACATATGATGTAATACACTTTAATTCGCAAGCTCTATGAAGTTACATTATAAGTTAACCATTTTAATAGCTTCAATTCTTCTTTTTGGATGTAAAACAGCAGCTCAAAAGAAAAATATCCTCTTCATACTAGTAGACGATTTTGGATATAACGACATGAGTTTTAGAAACAGTAGTTTCTATGAGACTCCGAATATTGACCAACTAGCGAAAGAAAGTACCGTTTTTAATGAAGGTTATGCAAATTCTAGGGTATGTAGTCCTTCTAGAGCTAGTATCATGACAGGTAAATTTACGGCTAGACATGGTATTACAGATTGGATAGGTGCACCTGTAAAAGAAGAGTGGCGAAAAAAAGAAAGATTCAATAAACTATTACCACCTGAATACATTGAGAATTTACCTGCAGAACATATCACTTTAGCAGAAGCTTTGCAACAAAATGGGTACAACACATTCTTTGCTGGCAAATGGCATTTGGGAGAAAAAGGATCTTGGCCAGAAGACCATGGTTTTGATATTAATATTGCCGGTAATGGTGCAGGAAGCCCTAGGGGAGGCTATTTTTCTCCATTTAACAATCCTAAATTAAAAAACAACCTAAAGGGTGAAAACCTTAGTATGCGATTAGCCGATGAAACTGCAAAATTTATAAAGAACAATAAAGAGAAACCTTTTTTTGCTTTCCTATCTTTTTATGCGGTACACGGACCAATAGAAACTACACAAGAAAAATGGCAAAAGTACAGAGAGAAAGCTAAGTTTAACGGTATTGAAAACAGTGGTTATACCATGGGGCACTTTTTACCGATACGTCAAGTACAAGACAATCCTATTTATGGTGGATTAGTTGAAAATATGGACGATGCCGTTGGTCATATTTTAGGCTCATTAAAAGAAATGGGGCTAGATAAAAATACTCTGGTAGTTTTTACATCAGACAATGGTGGCGTTGCATCGGGAGATAATTATTCCACATCAAATTTGCCATTACGTGGCGGTAAAGGATATCAGTTTGAAGGTGGTATCAAAGAGCCCTATTTTATAAAAGCTCCTTGGATCAAAAATACTATCAAAGAAACCAACATCCCTGTAACTGCAGCCGACCTCTACCCTACTATTTTAGATTTAGTCGATGCTAATTTACTACCTGAACAGCATGCTGATGGTTTAAGTTTGAAATCAGTATTGAAAGGTGCAAACTTGCCAGAGAGACCCCTAATATGGCATTATCCTCATTACGGTAACCAAGGCGGTGAACCTTCATCAATTATAAGAAAAGGCAAATGGAAATTGATTCACTATTACGAAGACAAAAGAAACGAGCTATATAATTTGGAAAACGACGAAGCTGAACGAAATGATATTTCTTTAGAACATAATTCCTTAACTAAATCTATGTTGAGTGAGCTATTGAATTATTTAGATGGTGTTGGCGCTAAATATCCAGTAAAAGACCCCAGCTACGATAAAAATTTAGAACAAAATTACCTCAACAGAATCAGTACCGAAAAATTAAGGAATTTAGAAAGTGAAAGGTTAAAGATATTAGACCCAAATTTTAAACCTAATGCTGATTGGTGGGGAAGTAAATTAACAAAAGAGTAATATGTATTTAAAATTTAAAAATTATAAAATTTCGACTTTACTAATGATTGCATTACTGATCACCGGTATTTCATGTAAAAAAGAGAAGGAAAAACTGTCAGAAAAATTAGTACAAAATTTTAAGAATCCGCCAAACGAATTCAAGCCAATGCCTTTTTGGCATATAAATGGTGAGTTAACAACTGCTGGCATAAAAAAACAAATGACCGATGCCAAAGAACAAGCAGGTTTCAGTGGTATTAGCGTATTACCGCTAGCTCCTAAAAAAAATGGAAGACCTGGTACAACACCAAAATTTCTTTCGAAAAAATACCTAGAACGTTATCAAGACGTCTTAAATACAGCTGAAGACTTAGACATGCAGGTAATTCTATATGACGACAATGATTTTCCAAGCGGAATGGCCGGCGGAAAGCTTGGTGAACTTTTCCCAGAACATACCATGAAACGCCTGGACAAAGTAGAAAAAACGATCAAGGGTGCGCAAACATTTACAGATAGGCTACCAGAAGGACAATTACTAGCTTTGGTTGCCATGAACCCGAATACCCTAGAGCGTATTGCGCTGAATGAACAACTAAATGGAAACTCCATCACTTGGCAGGTTCCCGAGGGCGATTGGAAGATTATGTACTTTGTTTTGGTAAAAGACAGTTACCACAAGGCCTTTCCGGTAGTGGATTATCTGGATACGACAGCTGTGCGGAAAATGATGAGTCTCACCTATGACGTTCACAAAGAAAAATTTGGATCTTATTTTGGAAATACTATAAAGAAAGTATTTTTTGACGATGTTGGTTTTTGGAAACATCCAAGAACTTGGACAGGCAGGTTTAATGAAAAATTTAAAGAGTTGAATGGTTATGATCCCGAGCCTTGGTATCCTGCGCTATGGTATCATATTGGTCCAGAAACGGAAACGGTACGTAACGCATTTTTCAAAACTCGAGCAGAGCTATTGGCCGAGGGATTTCCAAAATTAGTTGGCGAATGGGCTAAAGAAAATGGATTAAAAGATACGGGGCATCCACCGGGAAACTATGACCCCACGCCAATCGACATGAATGCCGATATTTTTAAATTTTTTAGACATACTTCCATGCCCCTTACTGATGCCATTATTGGATATCAATTTGGACAAAACGGTCATAAGTTGATTAGCTCGGCGGCAGATTATTATGATAGACCTGTCGTTTCTACGGAAATCTATGGGGCTTACAAAGAAAACACCATGGATTCCTTAATGCTCTATCGCTCTGTAATGGACATCTTTTCCCGTGGGGTCAATTTTGTAGTTCCCCATGGCTTGTGGTACAATCTAGAACAGATATATATTTCGCCATTGGTATCGCCCTATAGTGAGAAATTAGTGGCCGCACTACCAGCGTATTCCAATTTTGTTGGTCGAGCCTGTATGCTATTGCAAGGTGGAAAAAGAGTTTCTAATATAGGTGTATTTTATCCTTTTGAAGAATTGGCGGGCTGGTACCGGTTTGAAGACCCTGAAAACCCAAGACAGGGATTTTTCATATCCCCCGAAACGAACTATCTAGAAATAAGCGGACTCCTGACTAGCAATATTCGACAGGATTTCACCTTTATTCATCCCGAGTTTTTTCTTGAAGATAAATATAAAATTGGCAAAGGTTCTGTAGTACTGAACAACGAGGAAAATAAACAAGAATACGGTACGCTTATCATTACCGGGAGTTCGGTAATATCAGTTAAGACTTTGGAAAAAATAAAAGATTATTACGAAAAAGGAGGTTTTGTGGTATCCACCGGACAGCTTCCTTTTAAATCATCCGAGATGGGACAAGATGAAAAGGTAAAAGCTCTGATTACCGAAATATTTGGTAAGAATCAAGAGTCAAAAGATAGTTCTGACATACAGACTAACAATCATGCTAACGGCGGTACAGCAATACACATTCCAAACCCCAATGAAGAAAACCTCGCCGAGGCATTACATGCACGAATTGTTGAAGATGTTGCCTTTAATCCGAGTCCTAAATTGGCAACGGACATGGGCAAGTTTTCATATATCCATAAAATAAAGGATGGGCAAGACATTTATTTCTTTTCTAATTCTAGCGACGAAACTATTAAAACAGAGGTTACTCTAAAAGGTAAACTAGAGTTATATAAAGCAGACCCGCATAATGGAAATATTGAAAAAATAGAAAATATTTCCCACTTTACTATTGATAATCAAGAATTTACAAAAAGCACACTAACATTAAAACCAGTTAGCGCAAGCTTTTGGATATCAAATAATTAATAGAATGAAAAATCAATCCATTTTACTAGGCGTATTTTTTTCCATCTTTTTAAGTTGTAAAAACGAATTAAAGACCGAAGTTATTAAACAACCCAAAAAACCAAACATAGTATACATTTTAACCGACCAATGGCGAGGTGATGCATTAGGTTATGCAGGTGACCCGAACGTAAAAACACCAAATCTCGATGCCTTCTCAAAAGAATCTATAAACTTTACCAATGCCGTATCGGTAACCCCAGTGTGCACACCGCATCGTGCAGCGCTATTGACAGGTAAGTTTCCTACCACTACAGGTATGGTTTTAAATGACATTTATTTACCAGAAGAAGAATTGACCATGGCCGAAATTTTCAAAGCAGAAGGTTATAAAACGGGGTACATAGGTAAATGGCACTTAGATGGGCACGGGCGTTCAACCTATATTCCTGAAGAGAGAAGACAAGGTTTTGAGTATTGGAAAGCGCTAGAATGTTCTCATAACTATACAAAAATGCCCTACTATGATAATAATGATACCATTCTGAAGCATTGGCCTGAATATTCACCATTTGCCATCACTAAAGACGCAAATGAATATATTACCAAACATGCCAAAGAAAAAGACCCCTTTTTATTGGTTTTATCCATAGGCACGCCACACTACCCACATGGCAGTGCCCCAAAAAAATATTTGGACATGTATGAGCCAGAAAAGTTACAATTGGCACCGAACATATCTAAAGAACATGAAGAAAGAGCTAGAAAAGAATTACAAGGTTATTACGCTCATGCAACAGCTACAGATGAGGCCATAGGTACCGTATTGAATAAAATTAAAGAACTAAGTCTTTTAGAAAACACTATAGTTGTATTCTCTTCTGATCATGGAGAAATGATGGGTGCCCACGGTGTAAAACCATTTGTAAAACAATTAGCTTGGGATGAATCTTTACGAGTGCCATTTTTAATCAGATACCCTTTAATCGATAATAATAAAGGGAGTATTATTAATGCCCCGATTACAACTCCTGATATTTTACCTTCTCTATTAGGCTTGTCAAAAATAAAAATTCCTAAAGATATTGAAGGAGAAGACCTTTCTGAATTAATACAAAATCCAGATCCAAATGCAGATAGGGTCGCATTAGTTATGAACGCAGCCCCTTTTGGATCAAATTATAATGACGATCCATATAGAGCAATTAAAACAAAACAATATACCTATATAAAAACACCTGCTGGTGCAAGTAATCTCTACGATAACATTAAAGATCCATACCAAATGAACAATCTATTGAATATGGCAGAATTCGAAGAACTTCAACAAGAACTTGACAAAAAGCTAGTTGTTTCTTTACATGCTATTGGAGATGAATTTAAAGGTAGAGATTACTACATGAACAAATGGAATTATAAATTCTCTATGGACAGAAAGGCAATTCCATTTTGGAAATTTGATGAAGGTATAGGTGAAGTTCAATCTCCAAAACCTATTAAATAACAGATGAAAAATCAACGAAGAAATTTTGTGAAAAACATTTCACTTTTTGGTTTTGCAAGTACTACCTACCCCCTATTAACCTCTTTTCTTACCCATAAAACCAATAGCCTTAAAAGTGAAAAAATTACAAAAATTGAGTTGTATAGATACGATATAAATATCCCAAGGTATTTTTCGTTTGGCACATGGTACAACCGCCAACATTTGTTTATGAAGGTTTCAGCCGGAGACTACTATGGTTGGTCAGAAATACCGGCTTCTCGCAATACTCCAAACCTAAACCCAATTACTTGGGTAAATTATGTAAAACAATTTAAAGGGCTAACTATAGAGAGCGCTCAAAAGTTATTGATATCTCAACAAATATCAGAAAGCGACACAAGCTTAAAAGAGATGGAGTTTATGGACGTAGCCCTGTTGGATATCATAGGAAAAATACAAAAAAAACCCGCGATTGAGTTACTAAACCTACCCCACAGAGCAGAAGTACCCGGTCTTTTTTGTATACTTTACAAAGATGTAGAAGAAGTTAGAAAAGAAGCCGAAAAAAGTATAGAACAAAATTTGGCTCACCATCTAAAATTTAAAATGTATGGCGATAAAAAGCTAGATTTAAATCTGCTAAAAACCATACGAACGGTACTAGGTGATGAGGCACAAGTCATTTCTGATGTTAATGGTGGCTATAATAACTGGAACACTATAGAAGAGTTGGCAGTCACATTGAAAATCTTTAAATCTAATGGATTAAATGCAATTGAAGACCCTGCCGAGCTAACGAGTAAACAGTGGACAGAACTTCAAAATTTGGTCGGTAATCTATCGTTAATACCAGACAAGCCATTAAGACCTTCTTGGAAAGGCATCAAGACCATATCACCTGGTATGGGTCGTATTTATAACTTACATCCATCAACCATGGGCAGCTTTAAACAAACTGCCTTTTTAGCTAAAAAAATAAAAGACTTTGGTGGAAAAATCATGATTGGTGACGACAGTTTAGTTGGTCCTGCATGTTCTGCTTGGCAACAAATAGCGATTGGAGCAGGTGCCGAATGGGTAGAAGCTATTGAGAAAAAAGAAGATTCAAAAGAGTATTTGGAATGTGTACTTCAATCACCTACAAAAAAACAATCTAACGGGTACTATTCTTTAGACCCTGCACCCGGTTTTGGTTTAATACTAGATGAGAAACGACTAAGAAATATCTGTTCATTATATATCGATGTCATATAACTTACGAGCTTACTAGCCACAAAATTTATCGAAATATAATCCTTTGAATAAATGAAAAATTTCAAAAAATCTTTTAGAAATTCAATTGAGCATGACATTACAGGATGATATATATAAACCTTAAAAGTAGATTTATATCAATTATTCATAAATGAAAAAATTAATTTTATTTCTTGCTTTTATTAGTATCAGCAATTTTTATTCACAAGAATCAAAGTCTTTAGAACAAGGTTTTAAAACCCCACCACAAGAATCAAAACCACGTACTTGGTACCATATTAATAGTAGCAATGCCTCTAAAGAAGGATTTACCAAAGATTTAAAAGCGATTAAAGACGCTGGTATAGGCGGTGTTTTAGTATTTAACGTGTCTATGGGATTACCAGAAGGCGATATTGCCTACAATTCTCAAGAGCATCGTAATATTTTAACACATGCCGCTAAAGAATGTGAAAAATTAGGATTGAGTTTTGGGGTGCATAATTGCGATGGATGGACTTCTAGTGGTGGCCCTTGGGTAAAACCAGAGCACGCTATGAAAGTGGTGGTGAATAGCGAAGTCATTGTAAAAGGTGGTAAAGCAATAGAAATAAAATTGCCACAACCTCCTGCACGATATAATTATTATAATGACATTTCTGTGGTAGCATATCCGTCTTTAGAAACAGAATTGATAGATGCGCAAATGCAACCTGTTATTACGGCTTCAAATCCAGAAATCAATATTGAACTAGCTACAGATAATCAAACAACTACCCATGCCGATTTAAAAGCAAAAGAGTGGGTGCAATATGATTTTGAAAAGGCACATACCATACGTTCTATGTCTGTTTTTATTAATAAACGAAAAGGTAAATTAACCTTATTGAAATCAGATGACGGTATTAATTTTTCAGTGGCTCATAAACCTAATGAAGAACGAATAGGTAAAGATGAATGTTATTTTTCAGAACATTTTGATCCCATTACAGCCCGTTATTTTAGAATTGTAACCGATTTAGACGCTGGTTTTTATGAAATGAATTTATCCGCAAGTCATACCCTGGGGAACCAATTAGAATTTACCTCGTACAGAAAAAATAAACGCCCTATTGGAAATCCAGATGAAGCAAGTTACATCAAAAAAAGTGACATTATTGATATAACAAATCAAATGGACGCCAACGGTGTGTTGAAAACAACCTTGCCAAAAGGAGATTGGACTATTTTGCGTTTTGGTTTTACAGCATCTGGAGCAACAAACGAACCTGCATCTCCTGAAGGAACAGGGCTTGAAGTAGATAAGTTTAGTAAAGAAGCCTTAAAAATTCATTACGATGCTTTTGTTGGTAAATTAGCAAAACAAGCTAAAATTGATGCGCCTAATGCGTTGCAATATGCAGAAATTGATAGTTATGAAGTAGGCCCGCAAAACTGGACGGATGATATGGCGCAAATATTCCAAAAGCGTTTTGGTTATGACTTTGTACCATTCCTACCCTTGTATGCAGGAAAATATATAGAAAACAACGAAACTATTGAAAGCGTTTTTTGGGATATTAAACAATTGATAAGCGACTTAATGGTTACTAATTATTTTGATTATTTTACAGAATTATGTCATCAAGATGGTTTAATATCTTACATAGAGCCTTATGGTTTTGTTGGACCTTTCAATAGTTTAGATGCGGGTAGAAGTGCTGATATTCCTATGGGCGAATTTTGGTTAGGCAAACCTAATAATCATAAACGTGCTGCTGTATCTTCAGGACATATTTATAGTAAAAACGTTATTTCAGCAGAAGCCTTTACCAGTACCGCATTAAACTGGAGCTTTCATCCAGCCTTAGCCAAAGAAAAAGGCGATTACGAATGGACAAACGGAATTAATGAATACATGTTCCATCGTTTTGCACATCAATCCAATACCCATGTAAAACCTGGCATGAGTATGAGTTTTGTGGGGTCACATATAGACCGAACACAAACGTGGTGGGAAAATGCAGGTCCTGAGTGGTTCAACTATTTGGCTAGAGGGTCATATATGTTACGTCAAGGAAACCCTGTGGTAGATATATTGGTTTTTGTGGGCGATAGAGCGCCTAGTCATGTTATTCATGCTGCTCAAATGCGTCCCAAATTACCTTCGGCTTATAAATACGATTGTGTAAATGCAGATGTTATTATAAATCGTTTATCTGTAGAAAATGGCAAGTTGAAACTACCAAATGGCATTACCTACAACGCTTTGGTTTTGCAACGAAGCGATGTTATGAATTTGGAAACGCTAAAAGGTATTGCCAATTTAGTAGAACAAGGCGCTATAATTATTGGTGAAAAACCTGCCACTTTGGGAGGTTATAACCACAACCAGAAAACAATTGATGAGTTTAAAACTCTGGTAGATACAATTTGGGAAAAACGAGAAGTGTATAATAATATGGATTGGGTGTCTATTTTTGAAGAAAACAATATTCAAAAAGATTTAATTGTAGAAGGGCAACCCGATTTCAATTATTACCACAGACGTTCAGATTCAGAAGATATTTATTTCGTTTACAATCATAATCAAACAGAAGCTGAAACACTAGAGTGTAGTTTTTTAGTAGATGGTAAAGTGCCAGAATTATGGAATTCTGAAACTGGTAAGATTAAGAAATTAGTAGAATACACAAACCAAAATGGAAGAACTAATATTTCTATTCAATTGAATCCTCAAGAATCTGTTTTTGTAGTTTTTAAAGAAGCAAAGAAGGTATTGCCAAAAGTAACTTACCTGAACTCAAATAACTTGCCAAAACCTTCATTTTCTCTAGATGAGAATAATAATCTTATAATGCAAGTTTATAAAAATGGAAGTTATTCTAGTTTGGTAAATACTACTGAAAAATGGAATGTGACCGTTAAAGACCTTCCTAATCCTATGGAAATAAAAGGAAATTGGCAAATTGATTTTAGAGAAGAAGATTTTTTTAAAGCAACAGTAAAAACGGACACCTTGTTTGATTGGACAACACACAGCACAGAGGAAATTAAACATTATTCTGGAACCGCTATTTACAAAACAACATTCAATTTAGAAAAAAGGTTTTTGAAGTCTGATAGACAATTTCAACTTAATTTAGGGGAAGTTAATGTTATTGCAAAAGTGATTTTAAATGGGAAAGAAATTGGAGTTAGTTGGATAGCACCATATAGTTTAAATGTTACGTCTGCACTAAAGGAAGGTGAAAACTTATTAGAAATAGAAATTACCAACCAATGGACAAACCGTTTAATTGGCGATGAAAAACTACCCAACCAAACTGGTTATGACGTTAGAAGAGGACAGCCTGGTTTTGGCGATGCAGAATTTAGAGGTAAGTTTAAAAAAATGCCAGAATGGTTTAGAAATAATGAGCCATTACCTGAAGGCCCTAGAAAAACTTTTAGTGCATATGGGTTTCAAAAAGCAACTGATCCATTATTGCCTTCTGGATTGTTAGGTCCTATTACCATTTCTACATCAAAAATTATAAAAAAATAACCAACGAAGTAATGAAAAAAGTATATATCATTTCTTTTATGCTGCTATGTTTGTGCTTCAGTAATTGTGCTAAGAATAAAAGTACAAGTAAAAGTTTAGCCTTAGAAGAAGGTTTTAAAAATCCACCAAACGAAGCAAAAGCGAGAACTTGGTGGCATTGGATCAGTGGCAACGTTTCTAAATCGGGCATTACAAAAGATTTAGAGGCCATGAAAGCAGTTGGCATTCAAGAAGCACAATTGTTCAATGTGCACTTAGGTTTCCCAAAGGGTCCTATAAAATATTTAAGCGAAGAATGGCTAGACTTATTTAAATTCTCTGCCGAAGAAGCAAAGCGTTTAGGTTTAGAATTGGCATTTCATAATAGTCCGGGCTGGTCATCTTCTGGCGGTCCTTGGGTGACAGAAGAAAACGCAATGCAAACGGTAGTTTATAGTGAACTTGAAGTTGCAGGCGGAAACACCATAAAAGAACTACTACCAAAACCTAAAACCAAATTTGAGTATTATCAAGACATCGCTATATTGGCATTTCCAAAGCCAAAGGAATTCAAGAAAATAGACGGATTAGATTATAAAATACTATCTGAGCGTATTCGTAATCATTTGTTACCTGATACTACATCTATTTCTAACGCGTCTATTATTTTAAAAGAAAGTGTTTTAGATATCACTTCTAAAGTCTCAAAAGATGGACTTTTGGAATGGAACGCACCAAAAGGCGAATGGATTATTTTAAGATTCGGGCATACACCTATAGGTACAACTAATCGTCCTGCACCACCGGAAGCGAAAGGCTTAGAAGTGGATAAAATGAGTAAAAGCGCAGTAGATGCTTATTGGAAAGGCGGCGTGCAACCTATAATTGATAAGCTAGGCAATTTAATAGGAACTACTGTTAACAATTGCCTAATTGATAGTTACGAAGTAGAAACCACTAATTGGACAAGTGGTTTTGAAACACAATTTAAAAACTTACGAGGGTATGATTTAATATCTTATCTACCAACATTGGCTGGCTATTATGTTGAAAGCGGCGAAATTTCAGAATGTTTTCTTTGGGATTATAGAAGAACCATAGGCGATTTGATTGCCGAAAACTACTATGAGCATTTTGCAGATCTATGTCATAAAAACGGCATGCAATTTTCTGTAGAACCCTATTGGGGCCCTTTTGACAATATGCAGGTGGGTGCGACCGGCGATATCGTAATGTGCGAATTCTGGAGCGGTGGTTATCCATTTTTTGATTCTGCCAAGTTTGTGTCATCTATAGCACATTTAAACGGCAGCTCTATTGTAGGTGCAGAGTCCTTTACGGGTATCGGTGGTTGGGACAAACACCCAGCTGACTTAAAATCTATTGGAGATCGCGCTTGGACAGAGGGTATAACGCGCTTTATTTTTCATACCTATGTGCATCAACCTTGGGATGTTGCACCAGGATTAGCATTAAGTTATCATGGTTTTGATTTTAACAGATTAAATACATGGTGGTCGCAAAGTAAAGCCTACATGGATTATTTGGCACGTTCCCAATACTTGTTACAGCAAGGTAAAAATGTTGCAGATGTATTGGTATTTACAGGAGAATCCTCTCCGAATATCGGATTTATAAAATCCCAAATCAAAGAAATGGGTTTCGATTATGATTTAATTGGAGCCAACAAGTTAAAAGACCTATCTGTAAAAGACGGGATCATCTATTCATCTGTTGGTAATACTTATACGGTGTTAGTATTACCAGAATCTGATTATATAAAACCTGAAACTTTAGAAAAAGTAATAGAATTGGTAGAAGGTGGTGCAATGGTAATTGGTAAAAAACCAAAGCAATCTCCGAGTCTTACTAATTATCCTGAAAGTGATGTGTATATCAAAAAAACAGCCAATGCTCTTTGGGATAGTACTATAATTCAAAATATTTCTATTGAAGATTTTTTAGAAAAAAATAGCATTGCCCCAGATTTTTTTGCCAATGTTAGTAAGAATGCTGATATTAGTTTTATTCATAGGAAAACCCAAGATGCCGATATTTATTTTGTTGCAAACGCAAGAAAGGAATCCGTAAGCTTTAATGCTAATTTTAGAGTAGCAAACAAACAACCAGAATTGTGGAATACACAAACAGGCGACATTACAAAATTAGCTGTTTGGCAGGATAAAGAAAATGGCACGACTAGCATTCCCATAACTTTAGATAGTGAACAATCTGTATTTATAATTTTTAGAGAAACTACAGAAAATCAAAATCATATTGTAAAAACCACTGAAAGTTTAAAAATACCAAAAGCAGAATCTTTATCAAACTTAAAAATTATAAAAGCAGAATACGGTAATTTTCTACAGGAAGGTTTAATAGATGTTACTGATAAAGTCTCCAAAGAAGTTATTGATGGTAAATTAGTTTTTCAAATGACGAGAGCCTTTTGCGATTGTGACCCAGCTATGGGTTATGTCAAAGAGTTTAGAATGGTATATCAAATTGGCGATGAAGTGAAAGACATTCACGCAGAAGAAAGAGAGTTTGTAACGATTGATGCAGAAGGTAAAGAACTCAAAATAATTTCGGCGGTATTTGGTAAGTTTAAATCGGAAACTATGGGTGTACCTAAAAACTTTCAAGCCTATGATGTTACTGAAAATATAAGGAAACAGGTAGCACTTGAAAGGTATACTGTTAAAATTTCTGACGATTTAGTAGATGGGAAAACCTTGAAAAATGAAGATAATTTACTAAAAATCACTTTTGAAACAGACGGCAATACAAGAACTGAAATTATTTCTGAAGGTGAGCATTTAAACTTGAAAATAGCGTTTCCAAATTCAGAAATTTATAAAAAAGATGGGAATACAGTTTGGAAAACGCCTTTTTCAGGAACACTATCTTATCAAACAAAATTAGGAAACTCCAAATCTATAAAAGTAAAAGTTCCACAACCTGTAAACCTATCAGAAAATTGGGAAGTAACATTCCCATTGCGAAACGGAATATCAAAAAATAAAACTTACCAAACATTGTCTTCTTGGTCGGAAGATTCAGATGAAGAAATTCAGCATTTTTCAGGAACAGCTGTTTATAAAAAAACAGTCAATCTTTCTAAAAAGCAGCTATCTAAAGAAAATTCACTAGAGTTAGATTTAGGCAGCGTGGGCATTATTTCAGAAGTGATCATAAATAACAAAAAAGTGGCGACACTTTGGAAAGCACCGTTTAGAGTAGCTATCGATGATTTTGTAGAAGAAGGAGAAAACACCATACAAATTAAAGTGACAAATTTGTGGGTGAATCGCTTAATTGGAGATGAAAAATTGCCATTGGATTACGAGCGTAAAGGTGAAAAAATTACGGCATTACCAAATTGGTTGCATCATCCTTATGCACGTCCATCAAATAGACAAACTTTCGCCTCTTGGAAACATTGGAGTGAAGATTCAGAATTGCTGACATCTGGATTGTTAGGTCCTGTCAAAATAAATGTTTTTTTAATTAAAGAATTAAAGTAATAGAATAGGTTTAATAAAAACTAAATAAAATGAAAAAAATATGCATCCTATTTTTAATGATTGGGTTATTATTTTCTTGCGGAAATAAAACTAAAAATAACAAGACCGCAAATCTGGCAAAAACCGAAGTGGCACAACAACCCAATATAATTTTCATATTATCAGACGATCAATCTTGGACAGATTACAGCTTCATGGGCGATGAAAATATTGAAACCCCTAGGTTAGATAAATTTGCATCAGAGAGTTTAACGTTTACCAGAGGCTATGTACCCACACCTTTATGTTCGCCATCTTTAGCAAGCATAATTACCGGTTTATATCCAAAAGATCATGGTATTTATGGGAATGATAAAGTTTACGAACGCATAAAAGAGGACCGTGTAGCTAATAATAAAAATAGAGCTGAAGCTTACAAACCCATTATTTCAGCTTTTGAAAAACAAACGACGCTTCCAGACATGTTGAAAGAAAAAGGCTATTTATCATTTCAAACAGGAAAATGGTGGCATGGAAATCATAAAATAGGTGGTTTTGATGATGGTATGACGCATGGTGATCCTGAAAGAGGTGGCAGACATGGCGATTTTGGTTTAACCATTGCTAGAGAAGGCTTGGATACCATTAGTAATTATGTAGATGTCGCTTTAAAACAAAAGAAACCGTTCTTTTTATGGTATGCACCATTTATGCCACACACACCTCATACACCTCCCGCACGTTTATACGAAAAGTATAAAAAGAAGACTGATTCAGAATATTTAGCGAAATATTGGGCGATGTGCGAATGGTTTGATGAAACTTGCGGGGAATTATTCGATTTAATTGAGGATAAAGGACAGATGGAAAATACCTTATTTGTGTATGTATGTGACAATGGTTGGAGACAAGACCCAGAAAAGGGTACGTATTTGAAAGAGTCTAAACGCGCACCTTACGATTTAGGAATTCGCACCCCAATTATGTACAAATGGGCAGGTAAAATAAGCCCTAAAATGGATACCAAAACCATTGTGAATAGTATAGATATGGTGCCAACAGTTTTAGATATATTAGATATTGAAAAGCCAGATAACTTGTCAGGAATAAGTGTTTTAGATTCTAAAAGTATTAATGAACGTAAAGGTTTTTTCGGAGAAGTATATGCCCACGATTTTGATACGGTAGAAAATAGTATGTATTATAACATGGCTATTTTTCCGCCATATAAAATTATAGTTCCAAATCCTGTCAGCAAAAAAGATGAAGTTATACAGCTATTTAATATTGATACCGATCCTTTTGAAAAAAATAATATCGCCGAAAGCAATCCAGAAGTTGTAAAAGATTTACAAGAAAAAATTTACGCATTTAGATCAAAATAGGGTGTTTCTACTCTAATATGTAAAAAAAGATAACTTAATTTCATTCATGAAAAGAAGAAATTTTATTCAATTATCATCTATTACTGGGGTAGGTTTATCGCTATCGGCTAGAGGTCTTTTGATAGCTTGTGGTGATGTTGTAAACGTGGAACAATCGGCCGCATATAAAAAACTAATCTTTGAATTGCTTCAAGATTGGTGTGACGGATTGATTCAGACGCAGATTATAAAGCCTTCGGACCGTTCTGTCCACGGACTTTTTGACTGTCCTGCTTGTGATACAATTCATGCTCGTGTTATGGATTCTGTATATCCATTCTTTTATATGGCGAAAGAAACGGGACAAAAAAATATTTAGATGCTGGTATAGCGGCTTTTGAATGGGGTGAAAACGTAACGAGAGCAGATGGTGCATGGACAAATGATTTAGATCCAAAATCTTGGGACGGTACAACTGTTTTTGGAGCAGTTGCCTTAGCGGAAACCTTGAAGTAGCATGGCGATTTATTAGATGAAAATACCCGTAAAAGCTGGTATCAACGTTTAGAGTCAGCAAGCGAATTTGTTTATAATAGATTTGATATAGTTGGAAATGCCAACATTAATTATGGAGCAACAACCATTTACGCCTTAAATATTATAGGTAAATTATTAAACAAGCCCGAATACATCAGTAGAAGTAAGCAGTTAGCATCTCAAATTAAAGCCTACTTCACACAACCCAATCATTTTATATTTGGCGAGATACAAGGTTCTGACAAGAAAAAATTCAGTCCAAAAGGTTTATTAGGCATTGATTTAGGCTATAATCTTGAAGAAACACTAAGTAATTTAGTATTGTATGCATTAGCCGAAAATGATGATGCATTATTAGCACTGCTGAAAAAATCGTTAGATACCCATTTACAATTTATACTACCAGATGGTGGCATTGACAATAGTTTTGGAAACAGAATGTTTAAGTGAACCTATTGGGGAAGTAGAACAAGTGATGGTATGCAACAAGCCTTTGGTTTAATGGCAGATTATAATTCTGCATTGGGTACGGCAGCCTTTAAAAATGCAGAATTATTAAAAAAATGTACCCATAACGGATTATTACATGGAGGTCCACATTATATAAATTACGGCATTAAACCTTGTGTACACCATACATTTGCTCATGCAAAACCATTTGCCTCAATATTGGACCATTGGGAGTATTTACCAAAAATTGATACGTCTACACCATTACCAAGAGTAGTTGCATATGGTGAAACTTATTTTAAAGAATTAGCCGTTTCCACTTTTGGTATAGGAGATTGGAGAGGTACAGTTTCTGCTTACGATTCTGTTTATAAACCAACAAATGATGTTCGGCAAGCAACAGGAGGTACATTGGCTTTGTTGTATCATAATAAAGTCGGACTGATTTGTACTGCGAGTTTAGCAATCTATAAAATGATAGAAGCTTACAATCAGCAACCTCAACCGGGCGAAGACATTGCTTTAACACCAAGAATAGAAACTTATAAAGATGGTGTTTGGTTTACTAGTTTATTTGATTTAGAAGCAACATTTACTAGTAAAGCCGATAACGATACTATTGGGTACGAAGCGAAAGTGCAGCTAAAAAATGAAGAGAAAGAAGTCGTTATAGAAACGGCATCAGATTTTATCTTAAATTATAATTGCTCTAAAGAAAAGTTAGAGATTTCAGCATCAACAAATCAAAATATTAAAAAGCCCGCGGCTTTTGTATTACCCATTGTTTCTCCACTAGGCGAAAAAGTGGAACAGCTTTCAGAAAATATAATTACCATTGAAAAACCTAATGGTACAGTGAGAATAAGTGCTAATGTAGCCTTGATGATTAAAGAGACACCAAAAGATAGAACTTTTAATATGGTACCAGGCTTAGCGGCAGTTCCCATTATAGCAAGTTTTCAGAAAGAAAAAACACAGGTTAAGATTACTATTGAAATTATTTAAAATACGCAGCGTCATTATCATGAAAGTAGTCACCATATAGTACAGGATAGCTCAACAATAAAACATCGGTATTTTAGTACACCTTACTATGTTATTATGAAAATGAAACTTCTTCCTATTTTATTTCTTGTATTTTTTTTCCATCTGTCATGCCAAAAACAAGATAACGTTACCACAAATTTAGCAGAGGAATTTCTGAATCCACCAGCTAGTACAAAGCCTAAAACATGGTTTCATGCCATGAGTGGAAATATGACAAAAGAAGGGCTTACAAAAGATTTAGAGTCTATGTCAGAAGTTGGCTTAGGCGGTTCTTTACTTTTCAATGTTACGCAGGGTATCCCCAATGGTCCCATAAAATACAATTCAAAAGAACATCATGAACTTATAAAGCATGCAGCCACAGAATCTGAACGATTGGGTCTTAGTTTTGGTGTGCACAACTGCGATGGTTGGTCTGCGAGTGGAGGACCATGGGTAACGCCTGAAGAATCTATGAAAATGGTGGTTTGGAGCGAAACTATAGTTAATAGTGGTCTTGTAAATATTAGATTAAATGAGCCCACTAAAAGAGAGGGATTCTATAAAGATATTGCCGTATTGGCGTATCCTGCGTTAGAATCTGAAATAGATGACTCAGAAAATATTCCAATGATAATGGCATCTGATCAAAACTTGGCTATTGAGCTTATTTCAAACGGAAAAATTGACAATGAATCTAAACTAGAAGCTAAGAAAGACGAAAAGCTCTGGGTACAATTTTCTTACGAAAAGCCAAAAATAACTCGCTCAGCCAAAATTATTTTTAATGACCGAAATAGTACTGCAATATTACAAACCAGTAAAGATGGTAAAAACTTTATAGATGTTCGTGAACTTTTTAAGGTGCGTACAGGTAAAGGAGAATGGGCTATTAACGATCATTTTGAAGGAGTTACCTCAAGGTATTTTCGATTAAGATTCAACCAAACAACAATCATAAAAGAAGCTGAATTATCGGCAAATTATTTTATAAACAATCCTTTAGGCAGAACGGCCATTGCACGAACAGAAGCCCATGCATTAGATGCGATTGGGGATCCAGAATCTAATATGTTAATTGACCCACAGCAAGTAAGAAATATCTCGGATCAAATGGATGAAAACGGGAATCTGAAAGTAGAACTGCCAAAAGGAAAATGGACGATAATGCGTTTTGGATATACCTCAACAGGTGCATTCAACAACCCGGCATCTGACGAAGGTCGTGGTTTAGAAGTAGATAAGTTAAGTAGGGCGCCATTTAAAAAGCATTATGATGCCTTTATTAAAAAAGTAGTGGATAATGCTGGTCCGACAGCACCAAATGCCTTACAATATATTGAGATTGACAGCTATGAAATGGGTGGGCAAAACTGGACCGAAGATTTTGAAAAAACTTTTAAGGATGAAAAAGGGTATGATATTATTAAGTTGCTGCCATTGGTAGCAGGTAGATTTATAGGAAATTCAGAAAAATCAGAGGCTATTTTATCTGATTATAGAAGTGTGATTTCAAACTTGATGACCAAGAATTATTTTGAATATTTTACGGAGCTATGTAATGCAGACGGTCTAAAAAGTTATATAGAACCTTATGGTTTTGGTCCTTTGAACGATTTAGATATTGGTGGTGTTACCGATATTCCTATGGGTGAATTTTGGATGAACAGACCCATCACCCAAACAGAATCGGCAGTATCATCAGCACATATTTACGGTAAACCGGTAATTTCTGCAGAATCATTTACATCTAATCCAACAATCAATTGGAAAGGTCACCCTGCTATGGCAAAAAATTCGGGTGATTTAGGGTGGACATACGGTATCAATGAGTTTATGTTTCACCGCTTTGCGCATCA
The DNA here is from genome assembly GCF_044597005.1 of Maribacter sp. R86514. Lineage (NCBI taxonomy): Bacteria > Pseudomonadati > Bacteroidota > Flavobacteriia > Flavobacteriales > Flavobacteriaceae > Maribacter > Maribacter sp. R86514. Next base: position 2,076,613 of record NZ_CP138999.1, read on the forward strand.
AGCAAACCCAAATGTTGCTCCAGGTATGACCATGAACCGTTGGGGCTTTCATTTTGACCGAACCCAAACATGGTGGCAAAATGCAGGTGCCGCATGGTTTAAATACATTGCCCGAGGTTCTCACTTATTACGGCAAGGTATTCCTGTTTCAGATGTTTTAATTTACATTGGCGAAGGCTCTCCAAATTCATCTTATTATCGAAATGATATCTCCCCTGCTATTCCTAAAACCATAAATTTTGACAATGTAAATACCGATGTTCTTATGAATCGAATTCGTATTAAAGAAAACGAATTAGAACTGCCCGAAGGCACATCGTATAAAGTACTATTATTACAAAATAGTAAAACGCTATCCCTTGCTACTGCAAATAGAATTTTAGAAATTGCAAAAAGCGGTGTACCTGTATATGGCGAAATACCAACTCAATTAGCAGGCTATATGCAATCGGAAGAAAATATAAAAAGGTTTAACGAAATCATTCAAAAACTTGAATCGCTTGTTCAACCGCTATCCGATTGGGAAACAGTATTAACTACCAACAACATTCAACCCGATTTAGAACTTTTAGGTCAAGAATCGGTGGACTACGCACATCGTAAAACTGAAACAGAAGATATTTACTTCTTTTTTAATCCAGATTCTGTATCCAAAACATTTAATGCCCAATTTAGAATTCAAAACAAAATTCCTGAACTATGGAACCCTATGGATGGAAGCATTACTAAACAAGGTCAATTTATCTCTAAAAATGGAATAACATCAACAACTATTCCCCTAGATGCTGGCGAGTCTATTTTTGTAGTTTTCAGAGAAGACATAAATAATACGCTACATATCGAGAACCCCGTCGAAAGCATTACTACTAACTTAACAGAAGATAATACGCTACAAGCTACCACTGCTTTAAATGCTACCTATATTATTCCTTTATCATCAAACACAAATTGGGAAGTTACCATTAACGATATTCCTGAAGCATTGGATATTTCTAAAAATTGGCAAGTTAATTTTCATGAAAACGGTGGTTATAAAGGCAACATAAAGTTAGATTCTTTAGTGGATTGGAGTTTACACCCTAAAGATTCTATTAACTATTATAGCGGCACGGCGAGTTACAAGAAATCTTTTTCCTTGAATGCGAACCAGGTAAAAGAAGGCACGAACATCAACTTGAATCTTGGTGAAGTCTATATTGTTGCCGAGGTTAAAATAAACGGTAAAAAAGTAGCGGTTTCGTGGATGCCTCCATTTGAAGTGGATATTAGCGAATTTGCAACTATGGGTGAAAATAGTATAGAAATTGAATTGACAAACCAATGGAGCAATCGGTTAATAGGGGATGAACGGTATGCCCCAAATGATGGCGGATATAAATTAGGACCTCACCGAGCAACCGATTTAATGATGCCGCAATGGTATACCAATAATGGACCAAGACCTGCTGGTGAGCGAACAACCTTTACTACGGCACCTTTTTACACGAGAGATAGTGCGCTTATGCCCTCTGGTTTATTAGGACCAGTTACCTTGAATTTCTCAAAAACCGTGAATAAAATATAAAATTCTTCTTCTATTGGGACTTGAGAAGATAAAAGCCGATTTTCAAAAAATAGAACTTTATAATTTATATTAAGTACATGCAAAAGACGACTACTTTTCTTTTTACCATTTTTATTTCACTAATTGCCTCATGCCAAGATAAAAACAAGTCGGTTGAAAATGGGCAACCCAACATAATTTACATTTATGTTGATCAAATGAGTGCAAACATGATGAGTTGCGCCGGCAACACATATTTAAATACGCCAGCTATAGATTATATAGCCAATAACGGTATTAGGTTTACAAAAGCATATACGACCAACCCGGTTTGCTCTCCCGCAAGGGTAAGCTTAATGACGGGTAGATTTCCAAGTTATTTTAAAGATAATCAGGGAAATGAAGTTAGGGAGAACAGAGCTTCTATGAAAATACCTGGGGTATCGTCAGAAGTAAAAAATACGACCATTGCATCTTTTCTTAAAAAGGCGAACTATCAATTGTATTTTGGAGGCAAGGAGCATTTACCCGAATCTTTAACACCTAATACACTAGGTTTTAATAAATTCTCTGACAATGAACGGGGCGAATTGGTAAATAAAGCGGTAGAGATTATTAATGAGGAGCATAAAAAACCTTATTTTATGGTGGTATCATTAATAAACCCACATGATATATGCTACATGGCCTTAAGAGAAAAGGCAACAAGTGCAAATGACGCCTTATTACTTAAACGCGCAGAAGTTGAAATTGCTACCTTGAATAATGCCATGAAAATACCGGACGGCATCAGTGAAACTGAATTTTACACAGATTACTGCCCGCCTTTACCCCCCAACTTTGAACCTCAAAAGGATGAGCCAAGGGCCATCAAAAAATTAATTAATGACAGACCCTTCAGAAAAAATGCCAGAGAGAATTTTACAGAAAATGATTGGAAACACCATAGGTATGCATATCATAGGCTAACCGAAGTATTAGATAAAGAAGTTCAATTTTTATTAAATGCCATAAAAGCAAGCGGACAAGAAGAAAATACCTTAATAATATTTTCAAGCGACCATGGCGAAATGAGTGCAAGTCACCGTATGGAGCATAAATCTACCCTTTATGAAGAATCAGCTAATATTCCCTTATTGGCAATGTGGAAAAACCATATTCCAAAAGGTCAAATTAATGATCAAAATCTGATTTCAAACGGTTTAGATATACTACCTACCGTTTGCGATTATGCAAATATTACTGGTATTTCAGACGTAAAAGGTAAAAGCCTAAGACCACTGTTAGAAGGTAAGAATGTTAAATGGCGAGAAACCTTGGGTGTTGAAAGTGAAATAGGTAAAATGGTTATTGATACTAATGGGTTAAAATACATTCGCTATGATGCAGATGGCGTTGAAGAGCAATTATTAAATTTAGAACTAGACCCATTTGAGACTACTCACTTTACCAATGACCCCAAATTTAAACAAGATTTGGATAGAATGCGTACCATTTATGAGAAAGAGTGGTTTGATTAATTAGTATAAATTCTACATGTAATATATCTTTCATAATACTACTGACCACAAGAAACAAATGAATATGAAATTTGAGGCAATTTCAATAAAACAGCCAAAAAAATAATTATTTAACATTAATTACAACAAACCAATACAGATACTACAGGATACTGCCATAAAAAAATATTGATAATTTTAGTTTTCAACAAACCAAGACAAAGAATTATCATATGGAAACCTCAAATTGGATACTTCAACTTTTAGGCAGGCTGCACCCTTTGCTGGTACATTTTCCTATAGGATTATTGGTTGTTTCTTTCGTATTAGAACTACTTACCCTTAAAGGCAAAAGAAATTCTCTTAGAGAAGGTATTAACTTCATGGTATATATTGGTGCTTTTTTTGCTATACTCTCTGCCATAGTAGGATGGTTATTAAAAACACAAGAAGATTATGCCGGTAATTTAGTAGATAACCATCAATATACTGGTATAGCTACCGCTGTACTTGCTCTAGCAACAGCATTAATTTTAAATTACAGTTTACGTAAATCAAAAAAACTAACCCTTTATAGATCCATCTTTACCATAACAATTGTTTTACTTAGCGTAGCAGGTCATTTGGGCGCAAACCTTACACATGGAGAAGATTATTTAACAGCGGTATTACCAAGTAATAATACAAAATATGACAACGAAAATACAGTTGCATTATTACAGGGCTTAAAATCTGCCGATTCACTTTCTATCTTACAAAAAGATAAATTAAATCTAGAGGTAAGGGGTATTTTTGCTCATAAATGCTACCAATGTCACGGTGAGAATAAAAAGAAAGGTGACCTAGTTCTTGAAAATAAAGCAGGAATTTTTAAAGGTGGTGAAACTGGCTTGGCAGTGATACCTGGCAATGCAAAAGACAGTGAAATCTATAAACGAATTATTCTTCCGGCTGGTCATAAAGATGTTATGCCAACAAAAGGTAAACTGCTATCTTCTGATGAAATTGAGCTTATAAAGTTTTGGATAGATGATGGTGCTCATTGGTCTGACCAAGAGGTGAAAATTTTTCCTGAAGCTGAACTTGCATTACACAAGCCAAATTTACCGACCGTTGCAGATGTAAATCACCCAGTAGATAAATTGCTAGCTACTTATTTTACCAAAGAAAATATAGACTGGTCTGAATTGGTGAACGACAGATTTTTTATAAAGCGTGCCTATTTAGATATTATAGGGCTATTGCCAGAACCAGATGTCATAAATACTTTTATTGAAAATACCGACCCTAAAAAAAGAGAACTTTTAATAGATGAATTATTGAAAGATTCTGATAACTATACACAACATTGGTTGAGCTTTTGGAATGATCTTTTGAGAAATGACTATAGTGGTACAGGGTTTATAACACAGGGGCGATCACAGATTACAGGATGGTTGTACGATGCTTTAAAAAACAATAAATCATATGATGTAATGGTTAGTGAGCTAATGAATCCGAACAAAGATTCTGAAGGGTTTATTAAAGGAATACAATGGCGAGGTCTTGTCAATGCCAGCCAAACAACAGAAATGCAGGCAGCACAAAATATTGGGCAATCTTTAATGGGCACAAATGTAAAATGCGCTTCTTGCCACAATAGTTTTGTCAGTAATTTAACCTTAGATCAAGTATATGGCTTCGCCTCAATTTTTTCAGAACAACCTTTAGAGTTGAATAGATGCGATAAACCAATTGGCAAAATAGCAGAAGTCAATTTTCTTTATCCGGAGTTAGGAAATGTTGATGGTGAAACGTTAGATGATAGATTGCTGAAGTTATCTGAAGTTATGATCAGCCGAGATAACGGTAGGCTATATAGAACTATAACGAACCGCATATGGGACAGATTAATGGGGCGCGGTATCATTGAACCTATTGATGAAATGGACAACACACCATGGAGCGGAGAATTGTTAGATTGGCTTGCCGCAGACTTCATTGATTCTGGTGCAAATTTAAAGCATCTGATCAAACAAATTATGACGTCCAAGGCATATCAATTACCTACTGTTAGTTATAATAATGTAGCGAACATTAAAAATGATTACGTGTTTAAAGGTCCAGTATTAAGGCGTTTAAGTGCTGAGCAATTTTCAGATGCTATAAGCCAGGTAGTTACCCCAGTATATGCCGCGGTAGAATATAACCCTAATGAAGAGAAAATGCCTGCCTTAAGGGTTTGGCATCATGAAAAAGACTTGACCAATACCGTGTTACCACTACCGGGAACAAGATACTTTAGAAAAAACTTTAAATTAACGTCCAAACAAATTACCAAAGCCTCAGTATTACTTTCCGTTGATGATGCCTATGAACTATTTATTAATGGCGTTAAAATAGGTGAAGGAGATGAATGGACCGAGGTGGGTAATTTCAATATAAAATCTCACCTAAAAACAGGTAAGAACAGTATAGCCGTTAAGGGTATTAATAAAGGTAAAATTGATAATCCTGCAAGTCTTTTGTTCGCAATGAAAATTGATTTTAAAGATGATACATCCGTAAAATTGTTTTCAGACAAATCTTGGGTAAGCACTAATATAGAACCCTCACAAAACTGGACAAGTACAGATTTTAACGATAGTGATTGGGACCAAGTTCATAACTACGGAACCAACAACTGGGGTAAATTATTGGATTTTACATTTAATGATCATAACCAAACATTTGCAAGGGCAAGTTTGGTAAAACAGCACCCATTTATGAAAGCCTTGGGTAGACCAAGTAGAGAAATTGTAATTTCAAAGAGGGAAGAACAAGCTACTTTACTACAAGCCTTAGAGCTTACAAATGGATCTTTTTTTAACAAGAAACTAGAACAAGGATCAAAAAAATGGTTGAGCTATTATAAGCACAATAGTAACTTAATTGCTGATAATGTATACCTAAAACTATTAGGAAGGTTGCCTTCAAGTGATGAGAAAGATATTTTACTAAATGCTTTAGGGAAACGACCAGAATCAGAAAACCTTCAAGATATATTTTGGTCGGTTCTTATATCTCCAGAATTTCAATTTATAAATTAATAGATATAAACTTTATTACAATGAAGAATAGCTCTGATGCACAGAATTCTAGAAGAGAGTTTATAAAAAAAATGTCTGCCGCAAGTATGGCCGCATCTTCAACGACCATTCCATTAGCAAGTTTTTTAAGTTCATGCTCAAAAGATGTTCAAAAAATAGCTGCTACCGCTGATAGCGTTATTTTACTTTGGATGGCCGGTGGTATGGCACACACCGAAACGTTTGACCCAAAATCTTATGTCCCATTTGAGAAAGGGTTAAGTATTAACAAAGTATTGAGCACCTTTGATAAGCACCCTACTTCGGTAGACGGTTTAGAATTCTCAGAAGGTTTGCAGTCGATAGGTAGCGTAATGGATAAAGGTGCCATTATCAAGTCTTATAAAGCAGCAGATTTAGGGCACATTTTACATACCAGACATCAATTTCATTGGCATACGTGTTATGAACCACCACAATCTGTACAAGCACCACATATAGGCGCTTGGATAGCAAAAGAGCTTGGACATATAAATCCTGTAATTCCCCCATTTATTTCCATAGGACAGCGCTTCACCATGGGCGAAGCAGAAGAATTAAAAGCTTTTCATACCGCTGGATTTCTTGGAAATGAATTCGGACCATTTTTAATACCTGATCCTTCTGAGGGTTTAGATAGTGTACGGCCTCCGCAAGGTATGTCTCTTAAACGGTTTGAGGCTAGGTATAAACTATATAAAGAACTTGCCAATAAAAGTAAAATTATGGAGCAGGCCAGTGATTACCAACGTGAATCTTTAATGAGATCAATGGAACAATCTTACAGGTTACTAAATTCACCAGAAGCTGAAGTATTTGACCTATCTAAAGAACCAAAGGAAGTCTATGAAACCTATAATACGGGTCGTTTTGGCCTAGGTTGTCTATTAGCAAAACGCTTAGCCATGAATGGCAGCAGATTTATTAGTGTTTCTACCGAGTACGAACCCTTTTTAGGGTGGGATACCCATGCCAACGGCCATACGAGGGCAAAACAAATGAAAGCCTTGATCGACAAACCCGTTAGTCAATTAATCAAAGATTTAGATGAATCTGGTCATTTAGATAGAACACTTATCATATTGGCCAGTGAGTTTAGTAGAGATGCCATTATGGAAGGTAGACCTGGGGAAGAGGTAAAAGACCAAGCTAGAAACCAACCAGATATAATTCAAGAAGTGAAACATTATGGTATGCATCGTCATTTTACTGATGGAGGTTCCATATTAATGTGGGGAGGTGGTATTGAAAAAGGTCTAGTCTATGGAAAAACAGCAGACGAAAGACCTTGTGTCTCTATTGAAAAACCAGTAATTATTGATCAGGTACATCAGTCTATTTATCACGCCCTGGGCATAGATTCACAAACCCATTACGAAATAGAAAGCAGACCTTTTTATACCACACCAGATGGAAAAGGGAAACCAATTTTAGATTTATTCGGTAAAACATTAAGCAGAAAAGAACACGCTTAAATTATACTCGGCATGGCGAAAACAACAATGAAAAGAAGAATTTTTTTAAACAAGTCTGCAAAGGCCGGTATAGGTGTGGTATTGGCTCCGCATTTTAATATCATAAAATCGAAACCTAAATTATATGAAACCGTTATTGGCCACGGTGATTTCAAATACCGAGTTCATAAAGATTGGGGGAATTTAGACAGAAGCCTTACGCCTGTAAAAAATTGTCATGAAATGGTTATGGATTCAAAAGGTCGACTCATAATGGTCGGTGATGATACCCATAATAATATTTTAATTTATGATAAATCTGGTAAACTTTTAGATGCTTGGGGTATTCGCTATAACGGCGGTCATGGTTTAACTTTATGGAACGATGGCTCAGAAGACTTTTTGTTTATATGTGATTCTAAAGGAGAAAGCCTAATCAAAACCACTACAGACGGCAGAGAATTAATGATTATTGAACATCCATCTGAATATGGTGCCTATGATAAGAGTGATGCCTTTAAACCTACCGAGAGTGCCATTGCCCCTAACGGGGACATTTACATTGCAGACGGTTATGGATCGAACTACATTTTACAATTTACCAAAGAAGGTGATTTTATACGTAAAATTGGAGAAGGGCGTGGTACTGGTAAAAATCAATTTCAAACAGCACATGGCGTCTGTATAGATTATAGAGGAAAAGGACTTCCTACTTTATTGATAACTTCTAGGGCGGCAAACTGTTTTAAGCGTTTTACACTTGACGGTATTTTTATTGAGCAAATAGATTTACCCGGTGCTTTTGTATGTAGACCTGTAATTCATAATAGCAATTTATATGCCGGTGTATGTTGGTCTTCTGAGACAGATTTTGAAGAAGGTGATATGAATACACACCCAACACGAACAAGTCCAAAATCTGGTTTTGTTACCATTTTAGATAAAAACGGCAAGGTAGTTTCCAACCCAGGCGGTGTTGAACCTCATTATAAAGATGGACAATTACAAAGAATGGTTCAAAAGGATGAAATTTTCAAACATTGCCATGATGTATGTGTTGATAATGATGATAATTTATATGTATGCCAATGGAATGCAAATAACAGTTACCCTATTAAACTGGAAAGAGTTTAAAATGACTTAGTAATGTACCCGCTAAATTATATCAATACTTTACTTCTGTTAAGATGAAACTTAACCAAATTTTAATTACGACCAAAACGCTGGTACTATTTTGAAGCGATTCATGTTTTGTAATTAATTTTATATATCTTTTTTCAATAACTTATTACTTTGCTTTTTCAATGTAATATTTGCGAAATTAATTGATATCCGACCCTCAATTAAGCTGCATGCATTATATCTAAAACCTCGAAATCTACCTAAAAAATGATTCATTTATTAATCATCAAAACAAACGAATTTTTCAATTATTCGTTATGTTGATCAATAAAAAAAGACTGCCTATTTTAGACAGTCTCTTTTAACTCTTAAAAGATTATTCAAATGAATATGTTTAATTTTTAATAAAAATCTCCGAACTATAAAGTTCATTATCTATATAAACCTGCAAATAATAGGTACCTATTGACAAGGTATTTAATGATATCTCAACTGTTTCAATACCTTTCTTAATACGTTGCGTTTTTTCAGCAATGCTATTACCGCTATTGTCTAACAGTATTAATTTAACAGTGCTATTTGTTTTGGTTTCAATATTGGCCTTTATAGAAGTAGTAAATGGGTTTGGATAAGTACGTATACTCAATTCTGCATTATCAGAATCTCCATTACATGCTCCGAGTGTATCACCATGTTCTAAATGTGCTTGTACTGCCGCTTGTGCAACGCAAATTGTTTTACCCTTATGGCAAATAAGTACCTTTGGATTTTTATCTGTTCCACAACTTACATCAATTACTTCAACCGTTATTTCCGCGGTCGCTTCGCAGCCATTAGCGTCTGTTATAATTACCATATAGGTTTGTGTACTATCTGGGCAAACATCAATCATTTCAGTTGTTTTGCCCGTACTCCATGTAAAATTATATGGTCCTTCTCCACCTGTAATGGTTGATATTCCAATGGTAGCACATTGTTGTGCTCCATCATATCCTGCGTACAATACCGCATTATCCGATACCGTCACCACTATATTACTAGGTTCGGTTATTTCTATACTTGCCATTATCGTAGCATTTAAAGCATCAGTAACCGATATGGAATAGGTGCCTGATGCAAGATTGTTTATGGTTTCCGTTGTTTCACCAGTACTCCATAAATAGGTATATGGTGCTATTCCTCCAGTAACCGAAACACTGGCCGTACCATCATCTGCGCCAGCACAGCTAACATTTGTAGAAACTAATTCTAATTGTAAAGGTTCACCTAATGGTATGGCTTCCCATATGCTTCTGTTATCAGTTGCGGGTACTTTACTATGTGTTACCGTTCCATCTTCATTTTGGTACAAATATCTGCCAGAGGTTCTAGATTCAAATCGATACGTATCAGAAGTTTCGTCATAACTAATAATCCACGTTTTATCGGTATCGCCTGCTGGCGAAGCTTTTGTGGTACATACTACTACATAAGGACCTGCCGGACCACCAGCACCAGGTGCTCTTAAAATTCCGGTTCCTCCAGTTTCACTTTCACTATCTATATTGTAAAAAGCTCCATTTTTGACAAACGTCCATTGTGTATTTTCTGCCCCACCTGAATCTGACATGGTAACGGGTAGAGCGCTTCCTGCTCCAGTGGTTAAGAATTCTCCTGTTTCTACATTTCTTAATACAACAACATCAGTTGTAAGTTCAGGACCAGTGGGGTTTTCATCCACAACTTCAGCTTTTTCATAGGTAGTTTCTGCCCATCTTATTTGAGCTCTACCCCCTTTTACGCGGTAGGCACCATATCTAATACCAGATTGCAGTCCTCTTTCCGGGTCGGGAATATTGAAATTAAAGGCATCCCCTCCTATAACTGCATCACAATAATGTATTTTTTTTGAAGCATCGTTAGGGTCAGCTCTAAACCCAACCTCTAATTCAAAATCAATTTCCGCATTCTTAGCCACTCTTTTTAAGAATACAACTTCTCTACCGCTACCTGAACCTCCTCGTTCCAAGATACGTTCGGCGTAGATATCAAAGGCTACTTGTTTATCTGCATCTTCACCTGTACCATAAACAGGCTTCGCTAAATACAAACAGATAGCAGGGTCTGCTGAGCCTCCTCCGCCTGTATGTTTTCCCTTGGCTTGTATTAAATAGCTTCCATCTTGGTTAATAGAACCTGCATCACCAACTTCAAGAATTCTAACAATTCCTTTAAATCTTGCAAAACTTCCAATACCAGTTTCTTGAGATCTATTTAAAGAACGCTCCATTCTGGGTTGCAACGTATTAGGTGCATCAATATGATTAGATCCATCGGTAATATTATATACACCCCAAGTTTTACCATTGACAGAAACCTCACTATAATCAGAATAACAAGTTCTGTCATCCATGACCCCTACATTTTCAGGGTTTGGAATATCAAAATTTCTAGTATTGTTATTGTCAAATTCACCTGAACAGGATAAATCTGGATTAATATCTTCATCTATAGCTGCCCCTTCTGGCGTTTCCACAATAGGAATAAGTTTCCAATTGCTTCTATTATCCGTATCTGAAACTACAGCATGGGTTATACTTCCATCTTCATTTTCATATAAATATCTACCAGTGGTTCTAGAGCCAAATCTATAGCTATCAGTAGAACCGTTATATTCTATTGACCAAGTTTTATCGGTATCAGCTACCGGCGGAGCTTTTAAGGTGCCTAAAACTACGTAAGGACCTGCTGAACTACCAGCACCTGGTGCACGCAATATTCCTGTAGCACCAAATTCACTTTCACTATCAATATTATAATAGTCTCCACTTTCTACAAGCGTCCAACGCGTATTCTCAGTTTCTCCTGAATCAGCCATGGTTATGGGCTGATTACTCCCTGCCGAGGTAGATAAGTACCCTTCTGTCTCTACATTTTGAAACAGAAGGGTTGTCCCTAAAGGAATTTGTACAACAGGATTTTCAACAACCGGAATAAGTTTCCAATTACTACGATCATCAGTAGCATCGACTATAGAATGAGTTACGGTTCCATCTTCATTTTGATACAAATATCTACCCGCGGTTCTAGATTCAAATCTATAGCTGTCGGTAGCTGCACTATACTGTATTGTCCACGTTTTATCGGTATCCGCTGCTGGCGGATTCTTTAGAGTACTTACAACTACATAAGGACCTCCTGGTCCACCAGCGCCAGGCGCACGTAAAATTCCTGAAATTTCACTGTCTATATTATAATATGACCCACTTTCTACAAACGTAAAATGTGTACTTGGTTCGTCACCTGAATCTGACAAGGTAACCGGAGACGTGCTTGAACCAGCATCTGTTAAGAATTGCCCTGTAGCAACATTTTGTAATTTAAAAATCCCATCAGAGGGTGGTACGTTTTGTGCCGTCACTACTAGTGTAATGAGGGTAAAACAGCAAATTAATAATGAATTAAGAGTAATTTTTTTCATTTTGTGAGGTTTTCACGAAAATTATCTTAATGATTTCTTAAAAGTATCCTGTACTGTACTGATATCGCAAAAAAGCAACAACTTATTTATTAATAATTAGAATTTTAAGTTAACAAATAAAACATTTAGTAACATAACACTTTTTTGAACTATCATCACTTAGACCGATCTTGTTTCAAGATAGGCAATAGTTTTATTCACATTTATATTATGCAAAAAATCTAGATGCAAGAATTTAAGTTATTAAGCTCACCTACAATTTAACCATATAGTACAGGATACACTAACAGTACAAAAAAAGTACATTGCCTTAATTATTATCTAATAAACAAGAACTAGTATATCTTAATTATGGCATTGTCAAAAATTTTTTATCAATCAAAACAGCTTGGCTTCATATTGATTTTTTTATTGTTGAGTTCCTGTAATCAAACTACTGAAAAAGTAAGCTTATCTTTTAATAAACTAACCGCTAATAATTTACAAAACAGTAAAAAAAATACACCCGTTTTTTCATGGACCGTAACATCAAAAGGGTTTAACAAATCGCAATCTGCATACCACCTTCTTGTTGCAAGTAAAAAAAACTTATTAAATAAAGACAAAGCCGATATCTGGAACACTAACAAAACCACTTCGGCCAAATCAACTTTTATCACCTATACTGGTGAGCCTTTAAAACCTATGCAAACCTATTACTGGAAAGTTAAAATATGGGATGAAAAAGAACAAGAATCCGATTGGTCTGAAATACAAAAATTTGAAGCGGGTCTTGAAACCGAAAGAGATTGGGGTTCTTCTGCATGGATAACATTAAACGAAGACAAAAGAACATCTCCACACCAATACAGAGATTACAAAACCGGTAAAATGAGTAAACCTACTGCCGTTAAAGGTTTCGCTGCCAGTTATTTTAGAAATGAAATTGATGTAACTAAAGAAATAGAAAGTGCCAAAGCGTATATCTGTGGTTTGGGTTATTACGAACTATACTTAAATGGCAGTAAAGTTGGAGATCATGTCTTAGACCCTGCACCCTCTAATTATGACAAGCAAGCATATTATGTAGACTACGACCTTACAGATATTCTAGAACCAGGCACCAACGCCTTAGGCATTATACTAGGAAATGGATTTTATGGTCAAAATATCTCATGGAAAAACGACCCTGAATCTGAAAAAGATTTATCCTATGGCCAACCTTCAGTAAAACTTTTAATAAAGGTTACCTATACCGATGGTCAAGAAGCTGAATTTTATACCGATGATACTTGGAAAGAGTCTACGGGCCCAATTGTATTCAACAATATTTACGGCGGCGATACTTATGATGCACGGCATGAAATAACTGGTTGGAACACCGTAGGTTTTAATGATCAAGATTGGAGCAACCCGAAAATAGCCACACCCGAATTAAGAACAATTAGTGCGCAGCAAATACCTGCCATCAAAAAACTTAAAGAATTAGAACCAAAAGAGGTTTTTAAAGGAGCAGATGGTGAATGGATCGTTGATTTCGGCCAAAACATAGCAGGTTGGGTCAAGCTAAATGTACAAGAAAAAGAAGGGCAATTAGTTCAAGTAATTACTACCGAGGCACTTTTAACAGACGGTTCAGATATATTTAAAGGTTCTACGGGCGGCGGGGCCAATGGTATGCCACAGGTGTACGAATACATTTGTAAAGGTAACGAACCCGAATCTTGGGAACCTAAATTTAGCTATCATGGTTTTAGATATGCGAAGGTAAAGGGGGTATCTTCAAAACCAAATGCAGATATGATAAAAGCTGTACTAGTAGCTACCGACATAAATGAAACAGGCAGTTTCACTAGTTCAGATGAATTATTCAATAAGATGCATAGCATTAGCAAGTGGACAATAGTTGATAATTTACATGGTATTCCCGAAGATTGTCCACACCGAGAAAAATGTGGTTGGCTGGGCGATTCTCATGCATTTGCAGAATATGCACTTTATAATTATGACATGCATGATTTTTATAGTAAATACATGGAAGATATACGCACCCAAATGCGACCAACAAAAGGGCATAATAATCCAGATATTAAATTTCAAGTACCAACAATGATTGCTCCCGGTAAACGAACATCCACTTACGCTAAAATAGACTGGGGCGTTGCCACCATGTACTTACCTTGGTACAGTTATAGGTATTATGGAGATGAAACCATAGTTAAGGAATACTACGAGGAGATGAAAGAGTTAACTAACTTCTATCTATCCTTTAAAGATGAAAACGGAATCATGCAAGACGGTATGGGCGATTGGTGTCCGCCGTTGTGGGACAGAAGATTAAATCCGAGCGCCATGGAAACCGACCCCATCATATCCGCTAACGCCTATTTCTATGATGTATTGGGAATTATGGAAACTTTTGCTAAAATGAACGATGATGCAGCTTTTGAAGCACAGATGAAAGAAGAAAAAGATTCTTTAAAAAATGCGTTCAACAAGGCATATCTTAAAAATATTCCAAACACTGAGCATAAGTGGTATCAAAGTCAGACCGCAACCGTACAAGCTTTGCAGTTTGGTATGGTACCAGAAAACGATATACAAAAAGTGGTGAACGGCTTAGCATATAACATTACCGAGGTAAAGGGCGGTCATCATGCCACAGGTATTCATGGTAACAGATATATCTATACTGTTTTGACCAAGTACGGTAAAGAAGATTTAGCATATGACATTTTAACAACACCAGAATTTCCTAGTCAAACGTATGTTATGAATTCCGGCTTTACAACATGGCCAGAACGTCAATTTGAATGGGAGAAAATGGAAGGACCTACAAATTCACTAAATCACCCAATGCACAGTGGTTTCGCAGCATATTTCTACGAATCCTTAGGAGGTATAAAATCATCTAAGGACAAACCGGGCTATAAAGAATTCATTGTAGATCCAAAATTCCCAAAATCACTAACCCATACAGCAGTTTCTGTGCCAACACCTTATGGTAATATTGATTCTAAATGGTCTTTAGAAGATGGTGATTTTATAATGGAATTAAGCGTACCGTTCAACACCACAGCTCTATTACCATTGAACGAAAATGAAAAAAACAGTTTAAAGATCAATGGTACAGATTGGCAAACTTTTCAACAAGAACCGATCAGTAACAATGAGGTTAGATTAGGCTCGGGAACTTACAAAATAAGCTACAAGAAATGATAAAGAACTTCTTTATTAAAATAATGTTGCTATTCAGTTTTTTGACATTACAGTTCTCTTGTAGTTCAGATTCCGTGATAAATGAGCCCATGCAGGAAATACAAGAGGATAATATTAACACAGACGAAGATGAAACAGATGAGCCCAACACAACTAACACCGAAATAGATGTCATTAGCTATATGGAAAATAATGGCATTATTAGCGTTGAATTTGAATCAGTAGAGGGAGATTTAGAATGGGAACGTGGAAATAAATTAAATGATTTTGAAGGCATTGGTTATCTACGATGGAATAAAGAAGATAATTTTAATACGCCCGGCATAGGTACTTTGGTCTACAAATTGAATATTACAACACCAGGAACCTATCAGTTTGTTTGGCGTTCAAGAATTTCTGAAGGCGATATACAATCTGAAGGAAATGACTCATGGCTTCGCTTTCCAGACGCGGCGGACTTTTTTGGACAACGCGAAGGTAGTATAGTATACCCGAAAGGAGTTGAAAAAACACCGGTTGTCGAGGGCAGCAGCTCAAACGGTTGGCTAAAAATTTATATGAACCGTTTAGGCGAATGGTTATGGCGGTCAAATACCAGCGATAATGACCCGCACAATATTTTTATAAAATTTGATGAGCCGGGCCTTTATACCATGGAAGTTTCCGGTCGTTCTAAATTTCATGCTTTAGACCGTTTTGTTTTGTTCTTAGAAGGAAAAACATTGACAGAAGCACAAAATGCAGACAGAAGTACCATTGTAAGACCTTAGAAAATTAAATAGCACCTTAAAATATTTTAGTCAACAGAAATCCAACACTAATGAAACCAATGAAATATCACATCTTATTTTTCCTCTCCCTAATAACGTTCGGTGTATCGGCGCAAAAAAATAAAATGCCTTACAAAGACGCATCTCTTACTATTGAGGAAAGGGTAAATGACCTTTTACCAAGAATGTCATTGGAAGAAAAAGTAGCCCAAATGCGAATTTTCCATGCCAATATCGGTGTTAAATCAGACGAGAAAGGAAATATGGAGCTATCTGAACGGGTAATCGAAAAATTAAAGCTTGGTATTGCGGGAATAAAAAATCCTGGTGAGCACATATCTCCACTAGCAGCCGCTAAACTAAACAACGAACTTCAAAAATATATTATTGAAAGTAATCGTTGGGGAATACCGGCATTGTTCGTGACAGAATCATATAATGGAGTAGATGCAGAAGGTTGTACTAAATTTGGTAGGCCTATTACTTCAGCGGCATCATTTAACCCAGATTTGGTACGTCGTGTTTGGGACGTTGTTGGAAAAGAGGCAAGACTAAGAGGTATGCATATGTGCCATTCACCCGAGGCGGATTTGGTAAGGGATCCTCGTTTTGGAAGAATGTCGGAAGCCTTTGGGGAAGATACCTACTTGACTACACAAATGGTCGTGAACGCCATAAAAGGTGTACAAGGTAACTATGAAGGGTTGGGTAATGGAACACATATTGGTGCTGTAGCAAAACACTTTGCTGGTTATGGTCAAGTTCTAGGTGGATCAAATTTTGCGGCAATAGAAATATCTCCACGTACATTGATAGATGAAATCTACCCTCCTTTTGAAGCAGCGGTAAAAGAAGCCCGAACATTGGGCATAATGGCATCTCATGGAGATTTAAACGGAATTGCAAGTCACGGCAACCCAGAACTACTTACAGGAATACTTAGAGACCAATGGGGTTTTGATGGTTATGTAGTTTCAGACTCTAACGATATAGCCCGACTATATTACTTTATGAAAGTAGCCGAATCTCCAGAAGCGGCTGCTCTATTAGGTTTAGCGGCAGGTATAGATATTGATCTTTATGCTGAAGATTCGTATGCATATTTACCCGAAATGGTAAAAAAGGACCCTAGTATAGAGAAAATGATTGATCGTTCGGTAAAAAGGGTACTTAGAACTAAAATGATTTTAGGTCTTTTTGACAACCCTTATGTAGATATCAAAAAAGTTGAAAAAGAAGTACGTTCACAAGCTTCATTATCATTAGCACAAGAAGCAGATTTAGAATCTATAATTCTCTTAAAGAATGAAGTGAATACATTACCACTTCAAAAAGGAACACAAAAAATAGCATTACTTGGACCTTTATTAAATGAAGGAACCAAAGAAGCTTTTGAGTCGGTTGCAGGCAATAAAGTAACTTTCACTGCAGATAAAGGTTTTGAATTGACCGATCAGAACACAGGTGTACCACAACTTGTACCTACAAGTAAAAGTACACTGGACAAAATGGTAGATATGGCCAAAGCAGCAGATGTTGCCATTCTTTTTTTAGGCGGAGATGAATTCACCTCAAAAGAAGCGTTTTTTAATAATGCCCTCGGAGACCGTTCAACAATTGACCCTGTTGGCGCACAAGATGAATTAATTGAAAAAATAAAAGCTTTAGGCATACCTGTAATTGTGGTTTTAAAGCATAGAAGAACACTTTCAATCAATACAATTTCAGAACAAGCAGATGCAATATTAGACGGATGGGATTTGAGCGAGTTAGGCGATTCATCACTTGCAAAAATAATATTTGGTGAAGTTTCACCATCAGGTAAATCTCCAGTAACCATACCTAGATCAATTGGTCAAATTCCCTTTCACTATAGTATGAAGGAAATTAATAAGAAAAAAGGATATCTATTTCTTGAAGATGGCCCTATTTATCCTTTTGGTCATGGTTTAAGTTATAGCCAGTTTGAGTATGGTGATCTGAACATATCAAACAAAACGATTACCCCGAAAAGTGAAATAAGCGTAAGTACCACAATTACCAATATTGGCAAAATGAAGGCTAAAGAAGTGGTTCAGCTTTATATTAAAGATGATATAGGTACAGTAACACGACCAGATAAAGAATTGAAAGGTTTTCAAAAAATAGAGCTCTTGCCAGGTGAATCTAAAATGGTAACCTTTACCATAACTCCTAAAATGTTAGAATTTACAGGTCTTACTATGGAGAAAATATTAGAAACCGGTGACTATACTATTATGATCGGTTCTTCTTCACAAGAGGTAAAAACAACGAAGTTTAGACTAGAAAAATAGGCATGTACAAACGCTGTATAATAATTAAATTATTAAAAAGGCATACATGTATCGGGCAACTGATGCTAGTAGCTTTTTTATGTTGTTATACGACTGTTATATCTCAGACGGTTGAAAGACCTTCCATTTGGGTAAAACAAGCTGATAAACCTATTGTCCTCAATAAAATTAAGACCAATAGTGAGATTAGCGATTATTATAAAAACTTTACGAAAAGGGTAGAAAATGATCTCAAAGCATACCTAAATAATAAAGAGACCTATCTAAAAAAATTACCTTGGAATTATAATGATGTTAAACCATCAGGTTTTCCTCCTTTACATACTTATGTGAGTTTTGAGGGAAAAGAAAGGGTACAGCAAAATACCATAATGCATTATTTGCAAACCGCAATTGATTGTGGAGTTCTTTATTTTTTAACAGATGATGAACAATATGCAGAATATTCTGGGTCGGTTTTATTTAATATCTCAAAAGGATTATTAGCGCTTCCGGAGCCAAAAGAAAACCATAATGCAGGCTGGTTGTATACAAAAGATCACCTTAGAGAAGCTCGAGAAATTGGTGCTCAACTACCCATTATTTACGATTTCGTATATCAATACTTAAACAACAATGGTAAAGTATATGACTTAGGGCAAACAGCTATGGTGCCCTATAATTTTGAAGATGGTCAAAAAATATTTCGAACCTATGTCGATCTGGCTCTTGAACGCGGTATTATAAATTGTAACTGGCCTATATTAGAATCGCCCAGTCTAGTAGGTAACATTCTTGCATTAGATGACGAGAATGAGCGTAAAAAGCTTCTGCCCTATTTTTTGACTATTAATACAGAACATCAAGATGCATTACAAAAAATTGCAGAACACTATTTAGAGTATAATGGTGACTGGCCAGAAAGTATTAACTATTCTAACGGAGTAAATACGTTCTTGACCTATTTAATGACCTTATTGACAAAGAACGACCCGTCATTACATTTAGGTCAAAAGTATCCTCAAATTCTAGAAGCGCTACCTAAACCGTTTTACATGACCTATCCTAACAAAGAAGAAACCATACTCTTTGGTGACGGTCATCGTAAATACAGTCCTAACTACCATGCTTATGAAACGGCTTATTATTTATCCAAACTAGAAAAACAAGAACAGTTCGTAAATATTTATGGGTCACTTTTAAATAGTAATATAGCCCAAGGCAAATATAAGAGATTTCAATTAGGTGAACGAAGTTATGGTGCAAGGTTTTATAATGAACCTACTAAACTACTTTGGTTCGAACCTAAAATTGAGTGTAGCGTAAAAGATTACCCCTTACCCGTTACCGATGAATTACCTTTTGCCGGAATTTTTTTGCAACGTAACTTAAGTAAAAGTCAAAATGCTGAAGACGACCTTATGGGTTTTGTAGGTGGTGGGCATTATGTTCATGGGCATGCTACAGGTATGTTTATGGAGTTGTACGGAAAAGGTTTTGTTTTAGGCGGCAAGTCAGGTCGAAGTAAATATCGCACCGAAATTCATGAAAATTACTATCGATTATTTGCATCTAATAATACCGTAATCGTTAATGGATCATCTGAAGGAAAAGGTGGTTGGGCAGGTTTAGAAATTAATACCGTTGAAAAAATTGCAGTTGAACCAGCACCTAAAACAGAGGCTATTTCACCTTATAATTCCTTTTCAATAACACGATTTAAAGATGATAAGGGTGACAAAACCGAAGCCCTTCAAGAAAGAACATTAGGTATTGTTAGAACCTCTTCAAAAACTGGATATTATATAGACGTTTTTAGATCAAAATCATCTCTTCCTAATCAGTATCACGACTATATTTATCATAATATAGGAGAATCATTACGTATAGCCTCAGGTAAAAAAGCATTACCCTTATTTTCAGATAAAAATAGGTTTTTGAATTCAAGAGATAAACCATGGACGAATAATAAGAAAGCAAAGCACCCAGGTTGGCATTATTTTGAATCGATCGAAACTTCAAAACCGACATCGAATAATATTACCGCTACGTTCACGGCAAATAAATTAAACCCCGCACCAATAAGAATGAAGGCTTTTATACTTGGTGCAGAAAATCGGGAATATACTTCTGTATTGGCACCACCAACCACAGAAGGACCTAAACCTTATAAATCTGCCAAAACCCCTACACTAGTGATTCGCAAAAAGGACGAAGCATGGCAAAATCCTTTTGCCTTAATATACGAACCCATTAAAGGGAATAATGGAAGTATTACCTCTGTCAAAAAGATTGAACAAGAACACATATTTAAAGGGTTTGAGGTTTACAGTACTGTGGATAAAGCAGATATAAAACAATTAATTCTTATTCAAGACTCAAACAAGGCCACTTTCACCAACAAAGATGTGATATTTACCGGTAGTTATGCAGTTATAACAGCAGATGAAAATAATAATTTACGTACCGTATACATTGGTGAAGGTTCTTACTTAAAGTTTAAGAATACCATTTTAGAATCAAACTCAGGTCAACCTACGGCAGTATTCATTGATTTTAGAAATGATGAAATTAACGTAAAAGCTAAAAGCAGTATAACACTTAAAAGTCGTGACAACAGCGTAAAAACTTATAACTAAAAAGCTATTAATTCTAATTAAACAACTTAAAATGAAAAACAAACAATTCAGAAAAATTACTGCAGTAATAGTACTCTCTATCTTTTACAGTGTAACAATATCTGCACAAAAAAATTTAGACAAAACCAACATAGAACAAGCTATGGTGAAGGCCTTAGAATGGCAAGAGGCACACCCAATATTTGCTTTGGCACCAACAGACTGGACAAACGGTGCTTATTATATTGGCGTTACACGTGCGCACCAAACAACAAATAATCCTATCTTTTTAGCCGCCCTAAAAACAATGGGATATACTAATGACTGGAAACCATTGTACCGTACCCATCATGCAGATGATGTCGCTATTTCATATGCTTACCTTTATGCAAACTCCACTAGAAAAAATCTTGTAGACTTATCTCCCACCAAAGAATTTTTAGACATACACCTCTTTGAACCAAATGCTTGGAAGGACGGTACAGATAAACATGCAGAAAAAAAAATACTATGGTGGTGGTGTGATGCTTTATTTATGGCACCTCCGGTAATTACTCTATATACAAAACAAACAGGTGAACAAAAATATTTAGATGCCATGCATAAATATTACACGGAAACCTATAATAAATTGTATGACGAAGAAGAAAATTTGTTTGCAAGGGATACCCGTTATCAATGGGGTGTAAATAAGAAAGATTTGAAAGAACCTAATGGAAAGAAAATATTCTGGGCCAGAGGAAATGGTTGGGTACTTGGCGGATTAGCTTTAATACTATCTGATATGCCTGAAGATTATGAACACCGAGATTTTTATGTCAACCTATATAAAAAGATGGCGGCCAGAATCAAAGGACTACAACAAGAAGATGGTCTATGGCGTACTAGTTTGCTATCACCCGAATCTTTTAATCATGGTGAAGTTAGCGCCAGTGGATTTTACACCTTTGCGTTGACATGGGGTATAAATAATGGGCTTTTGAATAAAGCAGAATATACGCCTGCAGTAACCAAGGCATGGCAAGCATTAGCTGCTTGCCAACATGAAAATGGCATGGTTGGCTGGGTACAAGATATAGGTGCTGATCCTCAACCTGCCTCGGCGAATAGCTGGCAAAATTATGGTACTGGGGCATTTTTATTGGCTGGTAGTGAAATCTTAAAACTCAAATAAGTTATTTAGATGAACAACAACACTTTAAAAGCTACTTTACTTTTATTAGTGTTCATCATCATTAATGCTTCTGGTCAAAAAAAAGAAAAAAAGGTAGGTGCATTACAAGACGATGTTCCTACTATTTATTCGGCTAAGCCTAGTGGGCTTATAGTTGGTAATGAGCTTACTGTTTACGACTACAAACTGCTCTCTCAAGTAAAACTAGCAATTAGAGAAAAAGATGATGATTTTCTACCTGCTTATAAAGCACTCATCAAAGCGGCAGATAAAGCATTGAACGAAGGTAGTTTTTCGGTGATTACCAAAAAGCAGGTTGCAGTTAGCGGTGATAAGCACGATTATTTAAGTTTAGCACCCTATTGGTGGCCAGACCCTAGTAAAGATGATGGTTTACCTTGGATCAGAAAAGATGGTGAAATCAATCCACTGACAAGAGGTCAAAACGTCGATGAACCTATTAAAGATAAAATGATGGGTAACGTTAAAGTTCTCTCATTGGCATATTTTTTTTCTGGAGACATTAAATACGCCGAAAAAACCAAAGAGCTTCTTAAAGTATGGTTCGTAGACGCAGAGACAAAAATGAATCCCAATTTAAATTATGCACAAGGGGTACCTGGATTAAGTGAAGGAAGATGTTTTGGAATAATAGAGTTTTCAGGAATTACACATATCATCACCGCCATTGAAATTTTAGAATTAGACAATTCATTAGATTCAAGTCTAGGTAATAAACTTAAGGACTGGTTAAACAGTTATCTAAATTGGTTACAAACAAGTGAACTTGGGCAATTGGAAAATTCGAGAAAAAATAATCATGCCACTCTTTATGACGTGCAAGTGGTAGCCTTACTCCTATTTCTAGACAAAACTGACGAAGCAAAAAA
This sequence comes from Maribacter sp. R86514, assembly GCF_044597005.1. Lineage (NCBI taxonomy): Bacteria > Pseudomonadati > Bacteroidota > Flavobacteriia > Flavobacteriales > Flavobacteriaceae > Maribacter > Maribacter sp. R86514. Next base: position 2,099,721 of record NZ_CP138999.1, read on the forward strand.
TGTTTTAACATCGGTAATTGACAAACGAGTTGAAACTCAAATTGAAGCAGATGGCAAGCAAACCCATGAACTTCAACGAACAAAATCATTAACATACAGTATCTTAAATTTAACAGGATTGACAAAACTTGCCTTTTTTGGTAGAAAAGATGGTATTCAAATAGATATATGGAACTACCGATCAAATACCGGCGATATACAAAAAGCTTACCTATACCTATTACCCTTTTTAAACACCCAAAATCAATGGTCTTTTGAGCAATTGGGCAGCATGGATAACGCTGTTAAAAGACTAAAACAAATGTTTAGAAACACAGGTAGCATGTTAAGTATAAACGAGTATTGTAAACTTGGTTTTGACGTTAAGGAAATAGACCATTTAGATTTATTGCTATACCCTTGTAATCGTTAATATATTATTACCAACCATAACAATTATTAAGATGAAACGATTGTCATTTAAAATGAAATTAAAGGCCGGTGCTAAGGAAGAATACACCAAAAGGCACAATGAAATATGGCCAGAACTAAAAGAACTGCTAAAGAAAGCTGGCGTAAGTGAATACTCCATCTTTTTAGATGAAGATACGAACACACTTTTTGCATTTCAAAAAGTGTCAGGCGATGGTGGTTCACAGAATCTAAGCCAAAACCCGATTGTAAAGAAATGGTGGGCATATATGGCAGATCTTATGGATACCAATGCAGATAACTCCCCGGTTTCAAAAGCTTTGGACGAGGTATTTTACATGGAATAAGGACAAACTTTGATAATGACTAGCGAAGGTAAGTTCTAAGCTGTAAGCTTGATGCATTTGGAACAGTCAACTCTTGAGGTAGTTTTTTAAGTATTCCTGTTTCAATATCACGACGAAAAATAACAACATTATCTGTAAATTGATTGGCCACTAAAAGAAATTTTCCAGAAGGATCTATTGCAAAATTTCTTGGGTGCTCACCATAAGTATCTTGATGACCTTTTAACTCTAACTTACCAGTTTTTTCATCAATAGAATAAATAGCTATAGAATCTTCATTTGGACCTCTATTAGAAGCATACAAAAATTTACCGTCTGGTGAAATATGTATATCTGCAGCCCTGTAAATTTCTTGATCGCTCCTATATGTTAAATAATTTTCTATAAAATTTAAATTACCATTTTCATAAGAATATGCGGTAACGCTACCACTTAATTCTGCTATACCGTAAGCAAAAGAACCGTTAGGATGAAAAGTAAAATGTCTAGGACCGCTACCTGGTCTTACCTTTACAAAACCATTGGACACTAAGTTTAATTTACTATCATTTTCTTTCTTAACCTTGAAACTCCAAATTTTATCCGATCCTAAATCTTGGGCAAATACATACTTGCCATCTGGAGAAAAATTAGTAGAGTGTATATGGGCTTCATCTTGTCTTCCCTCTATGATACTGCTGTCTTTGAATGTCACAATTTGATCTAATGGCGCCAAACCTCCACCCCTCTTTATATTGAAAACAGAGAAACTAGCATCAGTATAATTAGAATTTATTAAAAATTTCTCATTCTCATATATTGATAAATGAGCAGGGTTACGTCCTCCGGAATCTTGAGTGTTTATTAACCGTAATTTACCATTTAAAGAATCTACAGCAAAAGCCGCTATCTTACCGTTATTAGGCAATTGACTTTCTAAAACGGAGTACAAATACTTACCGTTTGGCGCAATTTTTAAAAAAGAAGGGTTAATGAGGTTTTGTTCGGAGTTCAATAAACTTAAACCTCCTGTTTCAGTATCCAATTCATAAATATAAATACCAGTACTTGCTATACCTTCGGTAAAACTACCAACGAACAATAAGGTCTTAGTTGAATCTTTTGTACAAGAATTGCCCAGAATTAATAAGAATATTAAATACTTTATATATTTCATAACTTTAATAGTGGGTTAAATAGTGTATCTATTTTCAATTTCTTTAAAGGCATTGACATGTACAAACGAAAAGAAAGAAATATTTAGTTTTTAAAGTATAAAAATGCCATGTTCCATTAGTAGAACACGGCATTTAACTAACTACACAAATAATCATTATTTTACAATACTTAAATAAGTTCCTTTAAAATTCTGATTCATTACCATTACTTTTAAAGTAGTTTTTGTATCATCAGGTTTTATTTCTAAAGACGCTTTACCATTGGCCATACCAATTATTTCACTTCCTGTGGGTGTACCTTGATTTTTTATGCTGCAACCACCTTCTAAAGTTTGAAAATAAACCTTCTCTTCATAATCTAAACACCTTAAACCGTTTTCATCAACGGCAATTGCAGTGACCATGTAATTGCCATCATCTAGTTTTTCGGCCGTTAAATTCAATCCAACGGCCACGTCGTTTTTGATATATCTATAGTTTACCTCAACGGCATCTTCCACAACATTTCCATTTTCATGCTTGGCTACTGCCATGAGTCTATTATCTCCTTCTAAAAATTCTACATTCCAGGTTAAACCTGATGCAGGAAATTTATTGATATCCTTTACTCTTGTACCAAGAGATTTTTCATTATGATACAGGGTGACTTCTTCACAATTGCTAAAAACGCTTATTTCTCTTTTTTTACCTTTTGGACCCTGCCTATCTGTCCAACTATGCGATTCTATATATGCAAATGGTTCTTTTGCCCAATAACTTTTAAATACGTAAAATGCATCTTTAGGGTTACCTGAACGGTCAACTAAACCTTTTTGGTTCATGTACGGAATATCATTCTCTGGTCGTAATGGTGTACCAAAATCTTTGAAAGCCCATTGCGCGTTCCCTACAAAAGTGGAATCTGTCTCAGAAATTCGTAAATGCCAATCAAAAAGATCCACAATATAATTCTCGCTCCAGTCGCCTATTTGAGCAATATTAGCCGCTTTGGTCTGCACAATGGCCTCTTCCCATCCGTCTGAATTTATTACGCCTTCGCCAGTAATGGGGTTTTCTGTATGCCGACCTATATGACTTGAACCACCATATTCTGCATGCAGAAAACTTTTGTACTGAGGCTTGTAAGTATCTATTGCCTTTTGATAACTTTTATAGCTACCCGAATACCACCCAGACCAAATAGAAGGAGAAAATACATCTACAATATTTGCACCTTCATAGTACTTACGTATGGCAGTTTTTCTACTTGGATCCATATTATGAGCAATGGTATTGAGTTCAGTTAAAAATTTGTTCATGTTTTTAGTATTATCACCTTTTTCAAAATCGGGTAACCAATACATTTCATTACCTAAAGACCAAATGATGATGCTTGGGTGGTTATAATTTTGATCGATCATTTCTTTTAACATATCTTTAGTGTTCTTTTGCCAAACCTCTCCACCTAAACCGCCCCGACACCACGGCAACTCATCCCAAACCAACAGACCTAACTCATCACAAGTTTTATATATTTCTGGATCTTGAGGGTAATGTGCCAAGCGAACAAAATTTGCACCCATTTCCTTTATGAGCTCCATATCTTTTCTATGAAGCTCATTAGACATTGCAGCCCCAACACCTGCATGTTCTTCATGTCTATGCGTACCACGTAACAGAACCCTTTTGCCGTTTAAGTAAAAGGGACCATTCTCCTTAAATTCAAACCATCTAAAACCTACTCTTTCAGAAACTTTATCCAATTCTTCATCACCGCACTTTAAATGAACATCAACAGTATATAAATATGGTGAATCAATATCCCAAAGTTTGGGTTTTTGAATGGCGTTAAAGCTGACCGTCATAGAATTCTCCGTAACTTTTTCTAATTCTGAACTTATTATTTTGCCTTCAGGGTTTCTCAAAAAAACATGTAACATTAAATCAGATAAATCTTCATTTACAATTAAAGGCACATCGACAACTAATGTTGCCGATTCTTTAGAAACCCTAGGTGTGGTTAATTTTATTTTACCAATAGATTGCTCTGGTCTAGTTATTAACCAAACGTCTCTTGTAATACCGCCATAAATAAAAAAATCGCTTTTTTGAGAAGGAATAATATCAGGTTCATAGCCATTATCGACCTTTACCATTAATTCATTTTTACCCAATTGAATATAAGGTGTAATATCAATTTCAAAACCTAGATATCCACCTATATGGGCGCCGGCTTCCTCACCGTTTACGTAAACTGTTGTGCTAATATTTGAACCTTCAAAATATAGTAGATATGTATCATTTTTAATTATATCATCTAATACAATGTCTTTTTTATACCAACTTATTGCTCGCCGGTAACCAGGTTCACTATCTAGCACATCTGCGCTGTTCCAAGTATGTGGTAAATCTATTGGCTCCCAATCTAATTGAGCATTGGCAATTTCAATTTCCTCCGTGGAATATTCTAAGTAAGACCAATTATCATTAATGTTCTGTTTTGTTCTTAAACTGATTTCATCAACTTTTGGAGTACATTTTATGCATAAAATAACGCATAAAAAAAAGCTATAATTCAATTTCATTTTCAAGCTATTAATTATAGTCATCCATAATTTTGCCATTTGAAATAATTATTTTAATGGTTTTATTTGGTTGAACCACTTCAGGTTTAGTGATTTTTACAAAAATCTAAAATCAACTCTTCCTCTTATTTTATCCTTTTTTTTTCCTCAATAACGCCTCTAAAAAATAGTAATCCCCATATACGATAGGCTCATCCATTTCGTCATTTTTCGGCCAATTACCAGTACTATGTTTTAGAATAAATGGCGCATTAATCGATGCATTAAGTATATACTCTTCTGTTTGAAGATTATTTAAAACTTTATCAGCATAAGCTAAATATTTTGGGTCATTAACATAATTGTTTAATTCATAAAATGCAGATGCAATTACTGTAGCTGCAGAAACATCTCTAACCGCATTTGGTATTGCCGGATCATCAAAATCCCAGTAAGGAATACCATCACTCCTTAAATTTGGGTGATTTAAGTAAAAGGAGGCACTAACTTTTGCCTGCTCTAAATATTTTATGTCCTTGGTATATCTATAACACATAGTATAGCCATAAATACCCCAGGCCTGTCCCCTAGCCCAAGCAGAATTTGCATTATAACCTTGATGTGTAACCTTATCTTTTGTATTTCCTGTAATGGTATCATATACCACTACATGATAACTACTACCATCTTCTCTAAAATGATTTTCTAATGCTGTATTTGCATGAGAAACCGCAATTTTATGATAAGTGCTGTCACCAGAAATTTTAGTTGCTTCAAACAACAATTCTAGATTCATCATATTATCTATAATAACCGGAAATTCCCATGTATCCCTATTAAAATCCCAAGATCTTAAACTACCAACATTTTTATTGAATCTAGAACTTAAAGTGTTTGCAGCGTCAATGATTACTTGCTCATAATGTGCATTGGGTGCTACTTTGAGACCTTCGCCAAAACTTGAAAAAATTTTGAAACCCATGTCGTGTGTACCCCCATTTAATTTCTCTTTTTCCATAAATACCGTCCACGCTTTTGCCTTTTTCATGTATTCTGAATTATTGGTAAGTAGATACAAATGCCATAAATTACCTGGAAAAAACCCACTAGTCCAATCTTTAGATGGCACTTTGCGAACTTTTTTAGTCTTTAAATTATAGTTTCTAGGAAAACCTACAGAATCTAAAGGATACGCTAACAATTTGGTGTAGCGTAGCTGCAATAAGGAGTCAATTGACACCGTAGTAGTTTCCTTTTGTTCTTTTTTATTTGGTTTACATGCGCTGACGAGGAAAAAGAAACCAAAAATTAAGATAATATAACTAATTCTATTCATTTATCTCTTTTTAAACAAACTCCTTTGATAACCTCAATTAATTAAAAATGAATTTCAAAGGAGTTTTGATAGTATTTAATATCCTGGATTATTAGGTGCTAAATTTGGATTTCTGTCCAACTCATCAAAAGGCAGTGGAAACAGGTAATCTCTATTGGGGTCAAAGTTAGGTTGAGGCTCTAAACCGCTTGCCCCAAAAACCTCAGGTCCAATTTGTCTTCTTTTAATATCGTACCATCTTTTGAACTCAAAAGCAAGCTCCCATTTTCTTTCTTCAAGTACCAGATCCCTAAAATCTGTTTGTGAAATACCTCCTGTAATATTCTCTGGATATTCAGAGCCATTACCAGACCTTGCTCTTTCACGTATACGATTTACGTAGCCTGCAGCTTCCGCTGAACCCGGGCTTACTTCATTTAAAGCCTCAGCAGCTATTAAAAGTACCTCTGCATAACGCATTAGACCATAATTTAAGCTAGAAGCTCTACCATTACCTGTTCCCGTAGGACCTATAGCCCTTGTATACTTAGCAATATAGGCGCTTGGTATATTTCTAGAATCAAATTCAGGAAATCTTGTAAAAGGTTCGATTACACCTCCAAAAATACCTGTAGTGTCTAAACTAACAGCCTTACGGTAATCTCTACCATCCCAAGTATTGTATACTTCTAAAGAAGGTACTGCCACAGACCAACCACCACCAATATCACCTCTTTCATTACCCCTAATACCTGTTAACGCAGGAGTGTAATCTCTACCTGTATTTCCATTACTAAAACCATTAAAATCCAAACTCAATAAAAACTCGTTAGTACTTGATTGCTTGCTATGATCAAAAAGATCTTGAAAATCGACAGCTAAACCTATTTGAAACTTCGCTTCATTATCTATTACAAATTTTGCTTGATCATACGATTTTTGGTATTCACCCAATGTTAGGTAAACTGAAGCCAAAAAGCCAGCTGCAGTTGCCTTTGTAGGGTATGCAGATGAAGGCTGTGTTTCTGGTAGCGTTGATAATGCTTGCTCTAAATCATCAATAATATTGGCATAAACCTCATCAACAGAAGATTTAGTTATTTGTTTCGCTTCTTCAATATCATTGACAGGTGTGTCTAGGTAAGGTATTGCCCCAAACAATCTTACTAAATGATAATATGTATAAGCTCTAAAAAAGTATGCTTGACCGGTTATTGGGTCTATTTGATCAGGTTCAGCGTCAATTAAAGCTGCACCGGAAATGGCTTCGTTAGTACCTGCAATTACTTGATATGCCTTTGGCCAAAGGGCTGTTACCATACCGTTATCAGGTCCCATAGAAAAGTTATCCACTTCTTGTCTACGCCCAGGGGTACCAGCGTCGCCTATTGTGGTCATATCGCTTCGTAACATAATAGGTAATGATAATTTTCGTCCCCAATATGCTTCTGTAGCCATGTTGCCAATAGCACCATTTATTAAAGTCTGTATATCCTGTGGGGAATTTACGAGGCCGTCTGGTGAAAGTCTACCTACAGGTACTTCTTCCAAATCTGAACAACTTATAAATATGGCAACTAAGAGTAGTCCTAAATATTTAATATTTTTCATAATTTTTTTCTTTAGAATTTTAAGTTTACTGATATCGTATAAGATTTTATGTTAGGGTAACTACCATAATCGAACCCTCTATTCGTATTACTGTTTTGGTTACCGCTACTTCTATAACTAGCTTCGGGATCCGTACCTGGAAAGTCTGTAAACGTTAGCAAATTTTGTCCACTAAGACTTAGTCTAATACCATTCATTCCAATTTTATTAGCGACATCAAACGGAATATTATATCCAAGTGACAGGTTTTTTAATCGTACATAACTACCATCGTAAACAAAACGATCTGTGATACGTTTTTCTCGAACTGCCGCAGAAGGAATATTAGTATTGGTATTAGACGGGGTCCATGCATTTAAAACATCTGTGGTTGCATTAGACTCGCCAGAAGCCAGCTCTAAGAAAGTATAACTAAAAATGTCACCGCCTACCGAAGCCTGAAAGAAAACATTTAAATCAAAGTCTTTATACCTAAAGCTATTGTTAAGACCTGCCTGCCAGTCTGGGTTGGGGTCGCCAATAATTTTACGATCATCACCATCAATTACACCATCATCATTTAAATCTGAAAACAATTCGTCACCGGCAACAGCGTTTGGATATCCGGCCGTACCTGCCTCAGGCGTACCTTGATTTACTCCTCTATACTCATAGCCCCAAAATACGCCTACAGGTTCTCCTTCTCTTAATAGGTGCGTTTCATCTTGCAAGAATGATCCTGGCGAAGAATCTAAAAATATGTCTTGACCATCAACTAAAGCTACAACTTCGTTTCTATTGCGCGACCAATTAAAATCTGTAGACCAAGAAAAATTCTCTTTTACGATATTTTTGGTATTCAAAGTAATTTCAAAACCTTTGTTATTGATTTCACCAATATTGCGTAAAGAGGTTAAATTTGCAAAACCTATATATTCTGGAGCAGAGGAATCTCCCAATATCAAATCTTTTGTATCTATGGTATAGTAATCCAAGGTTAGCCCAATTCTATCGTTAATTAGACCTAAATCTAACCCCAGGTTGGTTTGATATGATGTTTCCCATTTTAAATTAGGATTCGCCAATTGCTCAGGAACCACAGCATTTACGACCTGATCGCCAACATTAGAGTAAATACTTTCAAAATTTGCTAAGGATTGGTAAGGTGAAATAGCCGGGTTACCGGTTACACCATAACTAGCACGTAACTTTAAATTAGAAATTGTTTCACTATCCTTTAAAAACTGCTCGTTAGAAATTCTCCAACCAAGAGCTCCTGAAGGGAAAAAAGCATATTTATTATTTTTTGAAAAATTAGAAGCACCGTCTCGTCTAGCTGTAAAAGTCACTAAATAACGATCATCATATTCATAATTAAACCTACCGAACTGAGAAATGATCTCTTGTTCTGTCAAAGAAGAAAACGGAGTTTGTATATCTGAGCCAGCACCTAAATTAAAATAGCTTAAACTATTACTGATAAAATTTTGTGCCGCTGCCCCATAAGATTCACTTCTAGACTTTTGATATGAATACCCTAACAATGCCGTCAAATTACCTTTGCCGATCTCTTTGGTATACGTCAAATAGTTTTCAGAAAGAATATTAGTACCCTTTAAAGACTCTACACTACCAATACCACCTTGAACACTTGCCTGCCCTACTAAGGTAGAAGGTAAAAATCTACCTCTTGTTCTATTCTCAGAACTAAACCCAAAAGTCGTTTTAAAAGACAGACCGTCTAAAATAGTGTAATCAGCATAGAAATTAGCTCTGTAATCATCGGTTTTAGTTTCATCAATGGATTCTGTAGCTATCGCAAAAGGGTTATCGAACTGATCACCAACCGGATTTGTGGTGTTAACACCGTTTTCATCTTGCACCGGTGTATCTGGTGCAAAACGATAAGCTGTAGAAATCACATCTCCACCCCCACTACCGCCGCTACCTGCTTGGCTTTGAACACCATCTTTTGTACCTCTATTAGCATAAGCGTTAAAACCAAGTTTTAACTTTTCAGTAGCCTGTACATCAATATTACTTAAAAATGAAAAACGTTCGAATCCAGAATTGATTACAACCCCATTTTGATTGAAATAATTACCAGATACATAATAATTGATTTTTTCAGAGCCACCAGAGAACGAAAGTTGATGATTTGCAACTGTACCAGTTCTATATATTAAATCTTGCCAATCTGTCTCGGCATTACCTTGTACATATGTAGGGTTAATTACTTGACGGTAAGCACCGAATTGCGATGCATTTAACAAGTCTAATCGGCTGGAAACACTTTGTGAAGAGTAACTACTATTCAATTCTATCTGCATTTTACCGCTACGCCCCTTCTTAGTGGTTACCAATATAACTCCGTTAGCACCCCTAGATCCATAAATAGCCGTTGCAGAAGCATCTTTCAGAACCTCTATAGATTCTATATCAGTAGGTTGCGGTAAAGAACCTCCTACAAAACCATCTACAACCACAAGCGCCGCACTACTTGCACCAATTGAGGTATTACCTCTAATACTTACATTAATGGGTGCACCTGGTTCACCACCATTGTTTGACTGAACCGCTACCCCGGCAGCCCTTCCTTGTAATGCTTGTTCTGCATTTAATACGGGGAAAGCTGCAAGTTCTTCTGCCTTAACCGAAGAAACCGAACCGGTAATATCACTTTTCTTTTGTGATCCATAACCAACCACTACCACTTCTTCTAGTTGACTGGCATCTTCAACAAGAATTACATTTAATACCTTTTCACCATTTAGTGTAATTGCTTTTTTGGCATAACCTATAGATGAGAACTCTAAAACATCACCCTTTTTAACAGTTATTGAATAATTACCGTCAAAATCGGTAGAAGTTCCTGTAGTTGTATTTTTAATTACAACGCTGGCTCCAGGTACGGGAAAATTTTGTTCATCTGTTACCGTACCGGATAAATTATAACTGTCTTGGGCGAAACCTAAGCTAGTTATGATCAAGAAACTACTAAAAAGTAGCATTTTGATCCATTTTGTTTTTTCATGTGTTAACATAAGTTCTATTTTTTGAGTTTTGTTGATAATTAATTCATCAGATTTCTTGTTTCAATAACATTAATAAAATGGAATACTAATTATTGAAATAGAATATCTTCTTGTTTTCAAAACTATGTATATATCCGATGAAAATAATCCAAAAATAGGGGGTCAAAAATACATATTCACTTAAAAAACCCTTGTAAATACTAGCATTTAATCTAAATCAAATAAATTTTCTGAGAATTTAGCAATATATGCAGAAGGACTTAAACCGTATTTTTTTTGGAAGCACTTACTAAAGTATTTCGGATTTTTATATCCGACCATATAACTTATTTCAGATATATTTAAACTTCCTTTCTCCAATAACTGAGCAGCACGTTTCATTCTAATTTCTTGAATGAATTCATTGGGCGTGAAATTAGTCCAAGCTTTTATTTTTGTAAATAATAAGGTTCTACTAATACCAAGTTCGGTACTAAAGGTTATGATATCAAATTGATCGTTTGAAATATTCTCTTCGACAATAAAAAGAGCTTTCTTAAGTAATTGCTCATCTAAAGTAGAAATGGCGATATCATTGGGGGCAAAATTCTGATCCACAGCAAATTTAGATCTCATTCTACTTGAAGAATCAATTAAATTTTTTACCCTTAATTTAAATTCTTTAACATTAAAAGGTTTACTTATATAATCATCTGCCCCACTTTCCAGACCTTCATATTTATATAACAAAGAGGTTCTAGAGGTTAATAACACTACTGGAATATGACTGGTCTTTATGTTTTCCTTAATTTTAGCACATAGTTCTGTACCTACCATTTCTGGCATGATTACGTCTGAAATAATTAATGAGGGTACATATTTCAATGCGGTGACCATAGCTTCTTTACCATTATTTGCTTCAAGAATGTTATAAGAATCCTTCAATAAGTCTTTAATAAACCTTCTAAGTGGTACATTGTCTTCTACCACTAGTACAACATCACGCTCCTTATCAAAGACTACTGTTTCTGTATTAAGAAAAGACTTCTCCAATAATGTATCTGTCAATTGCGAAGTATACAGACCTACATCATCACTAAACTTAAAATCTTGAATTATTTCTTCATCAAGAATATGGGCACTTCCTAATTTAAGTTCTACAACAAAAACACTACCGCTATTTTTTCCATTATGGACAGAAATATAACCCTTATGAAGTTCAACAATACTTTTTGCTATAGATAGCCCTATACCGGTACCTGTGCCTTGAACAGAATCGGCAGAAACATATTCTGGCACTTCAAAAAAGCGTTCAAAAACTTTACTTTTATACTTTTGAGGTATACCCGGACCCGAATCAATTACCTTAATTATTACAGATTGTTTTTCTTTTTTAACTACTACTTTTATAGAACCATTGACCGGAGTGTATTTAAATGCATTTGAAATAAGATTATAAAATACCTGCTCTAGCTTAGACCTATCATAGTAAACCAATATCTCATCATTACTTGTTTCAAAAGAATATTGGTAATTATTAACTTTTGCGAATTCTGAGAATGACAAGTATATTTCCCTTAAGAATTTTACTAAATTACCTTCTGCCGCTTCAAGCGTAAAGTTTTTATGTTCTAGCTTTCTAAAATCCATTAATCTATTGATCAACTGTAATAAATGATTCGCATTACTTTCAATGACCAGAAGTTTTTTGTAAACAACTCTACTACCCTTATAATTTTCTAGCAACTGCTGTAATGGACCTGTAATTAGGGTTAAAGGAGTTCTAAATTCATGCGATATATTTGTAAAAAATCGCAGTTTGGCATCGTTGACCTCTTGGTTTCTTTCGTTTTCTAAATGCTCTAATTGTAATTTATGCTTAAGCTTGGTTTTTGATCTAATAATATTATAGAGTCCAAACAACCCCATAACTATAAGTAAGGTATAAAGAAAAAGCGCCCAACTACTTAACCATGGCGCCGGTTTTACCAAAATAACCAACGATGTTGGCGTAACATTCCATAGTGTGTCATTATTAGCGCCTTTTACCTCAAAAATATATTTACCCGGTTTTTGTATGGTATAGTTAGCCCTGGTACGATCGGTAATTACCCAATTATCGTCTAAACCTACCAAACGGTATTGGTATTGATTACTATCTGGATTTATAAAATTGGGTATAGAATAGTCTATCGAAAAATTTGCTTTGTCGTATTCAAGAACTATCTCTTTTGTATAGGGCATGCTTTGAGTTAAAACCCCATTTTCCCCATCTACAGAAATAGAATTATTTTTAACCTTTAAATCTGTCAAAATAACTTGCGGAGCGTAATTATTTCTGGCTAATTTACTTGCATCAAAATAAGATACACCTTCTGCCCCTCCAAAATAAAATTTTGTTTTATCAATCTTTAAAGCAGCACCACTACTAAACTCATTACCAACAAGGCCATCCTTCTTAGTGTAGACCACAAAAGTATCTTCTGGCACATTATACTTTAATATCCCTTGGTTACTACTCATTAATAAGGTATTATCGGTACCTTCTAGAATAGAATAAATTGAAGTTATTTGATTATTGAAATCAAGCTTTATATTTTTAAATTTTCTACCATCATATCGGTAAAGCCCCTTGGCCCTGATACCAACCCATATGACACCATTACTATCTTGAAAAACAAAAAGAATATCATCGCCCGAATCGGTTTCTGGATCGTAAAAAAACCTAGTAACATTGGCATTGGAATAACCTTGTTCAGAAAGAGGTAAAAGATTAAGACCGCTTTGGGTACCAATCCAAATATTTGAATTTTTATCTACCAATAAACTTCTGACCCGATCACTGGATAAACTATTTTTTTCACCAGAAAAATGTACAAATTCAACTATAGATTTACTTTTGGTGTTGTACTTGATTACACCCTGCCCAAATGTACCTAACCAAACATCATTATTAATACCTGTTTTAATAGCGTATACACCTGCTTGATCAAGTAATTTATTCAACTGGTCTGACACCAAATTGTTCTTAAATCTTTTGGTTTTTATATTATAGGTTTTAATTCCTTTATTAAAGGTTCCTATCCACAAATCTGTTTCATCTAGCATTAGTGATTTTATATTATCACTCTGCAACATATTTGAACTTACAGTATTTATATAATCTGTTTGGTTTTGTTTTTCATTAAAAATAGTTAGCCCACCACCTTCAGTACCAAAATATATATTCCCATTATTGTCATTTACTATAGAGCTTACAACTTTATGTCCTAGTCGTTTTTTTCCAAAATTTTCAGTGTAATTAATAAAATTGGCATTAGAAATATCCCAAATATCTACGCCGCCATAATAAGAACCTACCCAAATAGAACCCTTTCTATCTTTATAAATGGATTTAATATAATTATGGCTTAAACTATTTTTATCAGATGGTTCATATGTAATGGACTTAGCATTATCATCTTTATCGAAAATTGTTATTCCATTAGAACTTCCTACCCATAGCATTCCATTATCACCAGATCTAACAGCTCTTACATCCTTGTTTTCATAAATTGTTTTACTAGTTAAAAAACGTTCTGAAATCAAATCAAATTTTAACAAGCCCATATTTTTTGTGGCAATACAAATAGTATTTTCATCGCAAGCTGAAATATCTTGAACAAAAGGATCTTTATCATTACCAGGTGGTCTAAAAACGGTAAAATCAAATTTATGGTCTTTTGATGCCTTTACTTCACATAATCCTTTTGAAGTACCTAGCCATACTGTTCCGTTCTTCGCCTCTATTATACTTAGAACATAATTAGAAGGCAACCCACTACTATTCTTGGAATTTTCTGCATAAATATTAGTAAATCTATCATTGATTTTGTCATAAATAGAAACTCCATTTGATGTGCCTATCCAAATTTTACCATCAGAAAGTTCTTCTATGTCCCATACCGTATTATTACTAAGTGATGTTTTATCATTGAAATGATAAAATTGTTTAAATGAATCTTTAACAGGATCATATCTATTTAAACCGTTATAAGTACCTACCCATATGTACCCATCACTATCTTCTTTTATTGCAAGTATATCACTATTGCTAATAGAGGTACTATCATAAGCAACATTTCTATATATTTTAAATTCATTACCATCATAAAGATTAAGACCATCTCTAGTACCTAACCACATACGCCCTAATTTATCTTGCTCTATTGCTATTACAGAACTTTGTGATAAACCATCAGAGGTAGTTAAGTGTTTGAACTGATATGTGTTTTTTTCTAATTGGGCAATACATAAACAAGGCAACACAAAAAAGAACCATTTAAAAATCTTATCCATCATATTACTAAAAATGCACACTCAATTTAGAACTTAGGTTTAAAGAACAAGTTTTAGGATACTTAGTAATTATTGGCACCCTTTTAAAAATTTGGCTTATTAATGTAATAAACCAAAATTTAATCTTAATCTTTTTATTAAAAACTCACATATCTTTTCCTCAAATTTATATAAAAACAAATATTCATTTTAAATGTAAAAGAATGTAATGTTATCTGTATTAAACAAGATACTACAGGATGCATAAAATAAAAGTATCGAGTAGTCTTGTAATATTCAAAATGAACGAATGAACCCCTTAAAATGTACTATTGTTCAAGTAAGTCACTAGTTCGTTTAAATTAAAATTTTAAAATTTGAGAAAAGTGTCAATATTACTAAAACAGCACTTACAAAAACAAAATAACAAAGCGTAATGATTAAAAAGGTAGTAGTATTAACAGGTGCAGGCGGAGTTCTATGTAGCACTTTGGCAAAAGCTCTTTCTAAAGAAAATTATAAAATTGCTGTATTGGACCTAAGCAAAGATGCTGCTGAAAAAGTGGCAGAAGAAATCAATAAAACAGGTGGCGAAGCTATAGGTGTAGTAGCCAACGTTCTTGATAAAGAATCATTGCAAAACGCAAAAAAAGAAGTGAACAACTCATTAGGCGCTTGTGATATTCTGATTAATGGTGCTGGTGGAAATCATCCATTAGGTACAACCAGTAAGTCTTATCTAGAAGAAGAAGATTTAAACAATACTACCGAAGGTTTTAAAACTTTCTTTAATCTAGAAACCTCGGGCATAGAATTTACATTCAATCTTAATTTTATAGGTACATTATTGCCTACACAGGTATTTGCCCAAGACATGATCGGTCGTAAAGGATGTAGCATACTTAACATATCATCTATGAACGCTTTTACACCTTTAACAAAAATACCTGCATATAGTGGTGCAAAGGCTGCTGTTTCAAATTTTACACAATGGCTTGCAGTACATTTTTCTAAAGTAGGCATTCGAGTTAATGCTTTAGCTCCCGGTTTTTTTCTAACCGATCAAAACAGATCATTGTTAACCCAAAATGACGGCTCTTTAACGGCAAGAGGAAATATTATTATTGAGCAAACACCTATGGGGCGTTTTGGAGAACCAGATGACTTAGTGGGAACTACATTATGGTTATGTGGTGATTACGCTGCTTTTGTAACAGGTATAGTTGTACCAATAGATGGTGGGTTTAGCGCTTTTAGCGGAGTATAATAACAAAGAATAAAAGTATGTTAGAACAAACTTGGAGATGGTATGGGCCCAAAGACCCAGTTTCTCTTTTAGATATTAAACAGGCCGGAGCTACAGGCGTAGTTTCTGCACTGCACCACATACCTAACGGAGAGGTTTGGCCAGTTTCAGAAATACAAAAGAGAAAAGAGCGTATTGAAGCAGCCGGGCTTACTTGGTCCGTAGTAGAAAGTGTACCCATACATGAATCTATCAAAACTCAAGCAGAAGGTTATATGACCTATGTAGAAAACTACAAAGAAACTTTAACTAATTTAGGTTCATGTGGTATAGATATCGTGTGTTACAATTTCATGCCCGTATTAGATTGGACCCGTACAGACTTAGAGTTTGAAATGGAAGACGGCTCTACAGCATTACGTTTTGAGGCAAAGGCCTTTGCGGCATTTGAGCTTTTTTTACTCAAAAGACCAGGTGCGGAAAAGAGTTATACAAAACAGGAAATTTCCACAGCTAAAAGCTATTTTGATTCACTTAGCGATGATGATAAAGAGAAACTGACCAAAAATATAATCGCCGGTCTTCCTGGTGCAGAGGAGGGTTATACTTTAGACGAATTCAATAATATTTTAACAACCTACAATGATATTACGCCATTAGACCTAAAAAAGCATTTATATGAATTTTTAGGACATATTATTTCTACGGCAGAAAAAGCAAAGATTTTGATGTGTATACATCCAGATGACCCGCCTTACCCAATACTTGGATTACCTAGAGTTGTAAGTACACAACAAGATATACTTGAATTATATAGGGCTATAGACAGCCCCAACTGTGGCCTCACATTTTGCTCAGGCTCTTTTGGTGTATTAGAGAATAACGATCTTCCTGAAATGGTTAAACGTTTAGCTGATAGAATACATTTTATTCATTTAAGAAGCACCAAACGAGATAGCGAAGGAAATTTTCATGAAGCTAACCATCTTGAAGGTGATGTAGATATGTACGCTGTAATGAAAGCGTTGATTCTAGAACAGGAAAAAAGAAAAAAAGTAGGCAGAAAAGATATAAGAATGCCTATGAGACCAGATCATGGTCATAAAATGTTGGACGACTTGACCAAAAAGACCAACCCGGGCTATTCTGGTATTGGTAGATTAAGGGGTTTAGCAGAATTACGTGGGCTTGAATTAGGAATAAGAAAATCAATACTAAACTAATATTTAAAAATAGAAAAATGTCAATATCATACGAAACTAGATATGCTTCTAATCCAGAAGCTGTAAAAAAATACGACACTACTGAACTACGCGAAGAGTTTTTGATCAACAACTTAATGCAAGAAGGAAAAATCAATCTTACCTATACACATTATGACAGATATATTGCCGGATCGGCCGTACCTGTTGAACCTCTAAAATTAGAGGCCATAGACCCATTAAAATCCGAATATTTTCTTGATCGTAGAGAACTAGGTATCATAAACGTAGGCGGCTCAGGTACTGTAGAAGTGGATGGCACCATATATAATTTAAACCATAAAGATGCGCTTTACATTGGTATGGGGGCAAAAGAAGTTACTTTCAAAAGTGATGACGTAAAAAATGTAGCAAAGTTTTATTTGAACTCCGCACCAGCTCATACATCATACCCTACTAAGAAAGTAAGTCTTGCCGATGCTAACAAACTAGAACTTGGCTCTTTAGAAACAGCTAATCATAGAACGGTTAGCCAAATGATTATTGGTGGCGTAGTAACTACTTGTCAGTTACAAATGGGAATGACAGAGTTAAAAACCGGTAGTGTATGGAATACCATGCCTGCTCACGTACATGACAGAAGAATGGAGGTTTACTTCTATTTAGATGTACCAGAAGAACAGTCTGTATGTCATTTCATGGGACAACCACAAGAAACCCGTCATATATGGATGCAAAACCACGAAGCCGTTATTTCACCACCATGGTCAATTCACTGTGGTTCAGGCACATCTAACTATACATTTATCTGGGGTATGGCCGGTGAGAATTTAGATTACGGGGATATGGATGTAGCCAAAATAACTGAGTTAAGATAAATATATGAGTATAGAACTTTTTAATCTAAAAGGAAAGATTGCTTTAGTAACCGGTAGTACCCATGGTCTTGGTATGGCCATGGCCAAAGGTTTAGGTAAAGCTGGTGCAACCATTGTAGTCAACGGAAATTCATCTCAACAAAAAATTGATGATGCCGTAGCCCTTTACAAAAATGAAGGCATTAATGCGGTTGGCTACAAATTTAACGTAGCAGATGAAACTCAAGTAATCAATGCCATAAATGCTATTCAAAACGAAATTGGTCCAATTGATATATTGGTGAACAATGCAGGTATTATAAAGAGAACACCATTAGAAGAAATGGAAGTAGCAGATTTTAAGCAGGTCATTGATATTGATTTGGTTAGTCCTTTCATAGTATCTAAACATGTAGTCAAAGACATGATTGCTAGAAAGCAAGGTAAAATCATAAATATTTGTTCTATGATGAGTGAGCTTGGTCGTAATACGGTTGGGGCATATGCTGCTGCAAAAGGCGGATTAAAAATGCTTACACAAAATATGGCGACCGAATGGGCTAAACACAACATTCAGACCAATGGTATCGGTCCGGGGTATTTTGCTACTTCCCAAACTGCGCCTATTAGGGTAGATGGTCATCCATTTAATGATTTTATCATCAACAGAACACCGGCTGCAAAATGGGGCGACCCAGATGATTTGGCAGGAGCCGCAATTTTTTTGGCTTCTAAGGCAAGTGATTTTGTTAATGGTCACGTAGTTTATGTTGATGGCGGAATTTTAGCCACTATCGGCAAACCAAGTAACGAAGATTAAACCCAAAAACTATGAGAAAATCCATCCTTTTATTTAGCTTCTCTTTTTTATTTCTATTATTTTCTTGCAAAGAACAAGGCAAATCCTATCCTCAAATAATTATTGAAAATACTGCCGAGGCAGATCGTTCTTTAGAAACTGTTTCTATTGATTTAGATGCACTTAAATTTGAGAACAAAGAACAAGAGATTGTAATTCGCGATTTTGATTCAAAAGAGGAAGTAACATCACAAGTTGTAGACAATGATGGGGATAAAAGGATGGATCATCTTCTGTTTCAACCCGAAATACCGGCAAGAAGCAAAAAGACATTTGAAGTTATCTTTAAAAAAAAGTCGAAAGAAACAGATAGTATCCCATCATGCTATTCAAGGTTTGTACCTGAAAGAACAGATGATTACGCATGGGAAAATAATAGAGTAGCTTTTAGAACTTATGGTCCGGTTGCACAAAAAATGAAAGAAGATGGTATTAAAGGTGGTACGCTATCTAGCGGCATAGACGCTTGGTTAAAAAGGGTAGATTATCCTATAATTAATAAATGGTACCATAAAGAACTAAATACCGAAGGTAGTTATCATAAAGATAATGGTGAAGGTCTAGATAATTTTCATGTAGGTGTTAGCCGAGGTGTTGGCGGTATAGCAAAGAAGGTCGATTCAATTTATTATTTCTCCAAAAATTTCACCGCATGGAAAACCATTACAACCGGTCCAATTAGAACAAGTTTTGTTTTGTCCTACGAAAATTGGGATGCAAATGGAAATATGATTTCCGAGGAAAAGAAAATCTCACTTGATTATGGCAGTAACCTCTCAAAATTTGAGATTACAATAAAAGGCACCGATACTATTTCAGCAGGACTTACACTTCATGATAAGGACGGAGAAATTGCGGTGAACGAGCAAAACGCTTGGATTAGTTATTGGGAGCCCCATGAAGATTCTGAGTTGGGTACAGCAATTATAGTGCCTGATAACATGATCGGGTATGAGCATTATTTAACTTCCAAAAAAGATGAAAGCAACCTCTATACACACATAAAAGTTACAAATAATAAGGTCATTTATTACGCAGGTTTTGGTTGGAAAAAAAGCAATCAATTCAAGTCGCAAGAAGCGTGGAACAGCTATTTAAATTTGTTTTCAGGTCGACTTAGAAATCCATTAAAAGTTACAGTAAAACAGTAAACTATTTTTTAGCTATTTAAAATTTACCACATAGTACAGGATACTGTATGTTCTTCAAAACAGTAAATTTAAATGAACTCTAAGAATTTAAAATGTCAAAAAATGCAATAAACGAAACCTATGATGCGATAGTAGTAGGTACTGGTATCAGTGGTGGTTGGGCTGCAAAAGAATTATGTGAAAAAGGTTTAAAAACACTTGTTTTGGAACGAGGAAGAATGGTTAACCATGTTATAGACTACCCTCACATGCACCTAGACCCTTGGGATTTGCCACATGCGGGAACCATGACCGCTAAAACAAAAGCCAAATATCCAAAACAATCTCGTTGGAAAATAGATGAGACTACTAGACATTTTTTCAATGATGATTCTGAATATGATTATGATGAAGCCAAACGTTTTGATTGGATTAGGGGTACTCAAGTTGGTGGGCGTTCATTAATTTGGGGCAAGCAAACCTACCGATGGTCAGATTTAGATTTTGAGGCAAATGCAAAAGATGGTGTTGGGGTTGATTGGCCCATTCGTTATAAAGACATAGAACCTTGGTACGAATATGTCGAAAAACATGTAGGCATTAGTGGTGAAGCTTTAGGCTTACCACAATTGCCCGACAGTATTTTCTTGAAACCAATGGAATTAAATTGTGTAGAAAAACATCTAAAAGAGGGTATTGCAAAAAATTATAGCGACAGAGTACTAACCATAGGCCGTGTTGCCCATATTACCGAAGGTTCAAAACCAGGTGCTGGTAGAGGAACATGCCAATACAGAAATAGATGCAAACGTGGGTGTCCCTATGGAGCTTACTTTAGCTCAAATTCATCAACGCTACCTATGGCCGAGGCAACAGGTAACATGACATTAAGACCAAATTCAATTGTTTCTGAGGTATTATACAATAAAGATAAAAAGAAGGCCACTGGTGTTCGTGTAATCGATAGAAATACAAAAGAGGTATTAGAATTTAAAGCAAATGTTATTTTTTTATGTGCTTCTTCTATGGCTTCAACTGCAATATTAATGCAATCAAAATCAGAAACTTTCCCTAACGGTATGGGTAATGCTAGTGGTGAACTAGGCCATAATATAATGGATCACCAATTGGGTGGCGGAGCTTCCGCAAAGATTGATGGTTATGAAGACAAGTATTATAAAGGCAGAAGGCCTAATGGTTTTTATATTCCTAGATTCAGAAATATTAATTCTAAATCTGAGAAAACAGACTTTATAAGAGGTTACGGTTATCAAGGAGGAGCAAGCCGTAGCGATTACGGAACCATAATTCCTGAATATAATTATGGTGCAAAATTTAAAGAAGCTATGCTAGAACCCGGCGGTTGGAGAATCAATCTTGGGGGGTTTGGCGAAGTATTACCTTACCATGAAAATCATATGTGGCTTAATTATGACAAACTAGATCAATACGGTTTGCCTACCATAGTTTTTGACGCAGAATTCAAGGAAAATGAAAAATTAATGAAAAAAGACTGGGTAATCCAAGCCCAAGAAATGCTTGAAAATTCTGGATTTAAAAATGTCAGAGAAAGCAAAAGAGAATCTCATATGGGTGGTGGTATTCATGAAATGGGAACTGCTAGAATGGGCCACGATCCAAAAACATCTGTACTTAATAAACATAATCAGTTACATGAAGTAAAAAATGTTTATGTAACCGATGGGGCCTGCATGACATCATCTGCAAATCAAAATCCATCATTAACATATATGGCATTAACTGCTAGAGCAGCGAACCACGCTGTTGAAGAGTTAAAGAAACGTAATCTTTAATAGATTTATCGATTACTTATATTATGCGGATAAGCCAGTAAATAAGTTAAAAATTATTTACTGGTGTCTGCCGCTAAGTTTTTCCATAGCTTTCATAACTATAATACCTTCGTCTGTCGTACAAGGATTTTCTGATATGCCAAGAAAATAAGATACTACAGAGGTAATCATTGGCTCCTGTATATGTTTAGGGTTTGTAAATTTAAAAACCTCTTCTTTATCATTGGTTCTAATTAGAATACTATCCCCATAAAAAGAAAAACGAATACTACCTAAAGTACCATAAATGACGCATTGTTCTTTACTATAAGTTTCAGCGCCTACAAAGCTCCAAACTCCTCGAAACTGGACTCCACTTTTAAACTCTATAATGCCGTTTACAGTATCTTCTACCATTTCTTTGGCACTTTGAGTGGATGACCCTGTAACACTTTTAAATGCCCCAAAATAATGATACATTAAATCAATTTGATGCGGTGCAAGGTCATAGAACAACCCACCACCGGAAACATGGGGGTTTAAACGCCAATTTTCCTCGGACTGTGCTACTATTTTAGATTTCCTCGGCTGTAGAATTTGTATATCGGCAATCAATATCTGACCTATGGCATTAGATTCGATTAGCTCTTTCACTTTAAGAAAAGCTGGTAATTTTCTTCTATAATGAGCTACACACAATTTACCTCTTGACTGTTTTAATGCACTACCAATTTTCTCGGCTTCTACAGAAGTTAAAGCCATCGGTTTTTCTAGGTAAACATTTTTATGTAAGCTTAAAGCCTTTAATGCATACTCTAAATGTGTAGAGGGTGGTGTGGCAATGTATATGGAGTTGATCTCATCATTCTTCAATAACTCATCAGCATCATCTGTCCAGTAAGGTACATTATGTCTATCAGCAAAATCTTTTGCTTTTGCACCATTACGTCGCATGACGCCTATTAATTTAGAATTATCGATTCTACTAAAAGCCGGACCGCTTTTTACTTCAGCAACGTCTCCACAACCAATTATACCCCATTTTATTACATTCATAAAAGTTGTTATAGTTAAAAACAATTCAAATAAAAATCGGATTTACAACTACAGTAAACCTAAATTTTCTTTTGAAACTTTTTGCTGAACAGTAAAAACAATACACCACATAGCAACCATGCCGGTAATGTAACGAAAGATAAAAAGACTTCAAATTGAATAGATATAAAATAGAAAAGACCAAAACTTATACCCCATGCCAACAATACCGATTTACTAAATTTATCACCAGATATTTCTGCGTAATTCTTTACAATACCTGCTTGCTTATGAAAGAAATGTTCGAATACGATTACCGCACCTACAGGAGCTAGAATGAAACCATATAATGCTACAAAATCCAATAGTTTCATGGCGAAAGCTGGAAAAAGACCAGCAACGGTAGCAATAGAACCTGCTAATATCGTCACCCAAAAAGTCGATGTTTTTGGCATTATTGCCTGAAAGGCTAAACCAGCCCTATAAATTGTAGGATTAGCGGTTGTCCAACCTGCCAATACTACCGCAAGAATACCGAATACCCCTATAGCGTTATAGGCCAAAGGACCTGGAGCTACATTAGGTGCCTGACCTTGACTCAATAATGCCTGAGCTTCTGGCGATTGTACGTAAACGGCATATAACAAAGCAGCTGCGATCCACGCCATATAATGCCCCACATACATACCTGCAGCAGTTGTCCACCCAGAGCTTGCTTTATTTGCAAAACGAAAAACGGAAAGGTCTGACATACCAATATGCATGGCCCCGTTAGCAAACCATGACCAAAAGAAAACATGCCAAAACGTATATTTAATTTGACCAGGAAAAGGTTCGCCACCTTCACCCCATATATTCCAAAAATCTTGAAAACTACCAACGCCTAATTGCTGTAGTGCAACAAAACCACAAGCAACAAAGGCCAAAACTATTATTGGCGACATCCAGTTGGCTGCTTTTGAGACTGTATCATAACCTTTGGATGCTATTAATGATATTACGGCACCAATAACCAATACTATAATAATCCAAGTAGGTCCATTTGGTAAAGTATCTGTAAGTTTTGGCATCTCCATATCAAATGGAATACCAACGGCAGTAGCCGAAACGGTGATCATTGCACCTGCCAAGAAACAGAATAAAATACCGTTTGCCAAATTATAACCAATGACCAGTTTCTTACCACAAATTTTTTCCAGTTGATAATACAGGGTCAGTCTTCTTTTAACCGCGATTTCCGAGGTTAGAAAACGCCAACTCAATACTGCCATTAAATTTCCAAGTAATAGACCTATTAGTAAATCAAAGGCACTAACACCCGTAGTTAAAAATAAAGGACCAATTACAAACTCGGTTCCTGCGGCATGTTCACCAGCGTACATACCTAAAAAGCTTTTCCAACTTTTTAGTTTCGATTGTGGAACAGGTTCTCTTTCAAATTCACCGCCAGCTATTTCTTCAACTATATCTTCTTCGTGATGGTTTTGGCTCATAATTTTGGTTGGTTTTTATTTAATAAGGTGGTTTGGTAAATCTTCAACGCGCTCACAACAAAGTTGGTCCATTACTTGCTTAAACTGTGTTTTCAACATGCTAATGGTGTGATCACCTCCTTTATTTCCCAAGGCTCCAGTACCATAGACAAAAGAGCGACCCATAAAGGTGAATTTTGCACCACTTGCCATGGCTCTAGCAATATCTGGACCTGAACGTAAGCCACTATCCATCATCACCTCAATTTGATCACTGTATTTGGCAGCAATTTCCTGTAACGAATTAATGGTTGATTGCGCTGCATCTAATTGTCTTCCGCCATGGTTGGAAACAATAATTCCGTCAAAACCCATACGAATTGCATCTTGGGTATCTTGTTCAGAGGCGACACCTTTCAAAACCAATTTTCCTTTCCATTTATCTCTTATAGGTTTTATTTTCTCTTCATTTAACCTTCCTGAGAATGTTTTGTCCATAAAGGCACCTAATTGCTTTAGATTGAGTCCTTCAGGGGTATATGGCTTCAACGTTTCGAAAGTAGGCTGCCCATATTTCAGTGTATTATACGCCCAAGTCGGTTTACCTAAAATCTGCATAATGTTAGTTGCCGTCATTTTAGGCGGCAGTGCCAATCCATTTCTAAAATCTCTGGGTCTATAACCAAAAGTAGGTACATCGCAAAGTAATACTAAAACAGGGCAACCTGCAGCTTCGGCCCTATCAATAATACTATCGCGAATAGTATCGTCTACCGGATTATATAATTGAAACCAAGCATTACCTTCTGTAAGTTCGCTTGCCTTCTCTATATCCATTGTGGTTACCGTACTAAGTATAAATGGTATATTGTGCTTGAATGCCGATTTTGCCAAAATAGCAGGCGTATTTGGCCACATCAGGCCTTGCAAACCTACTGGGGCAATACCAAAAGGAGCATCGAACTCCATTCCCATAACCTTTGTCTTAATAGAACTTG
Source organism: Maribacter sp. R86514 (assembly GCF_044597005.1). NCBI lineage: Bacteria > Pseudomonadati > Bacteroidota > Flavobacteriia > Flavobacteriales > Flavobacteriaceae > Maribacter > Maribacter sp. R86514. The sequence goes on from NZ_CP138999.1 coordinate 2,125,007, forward strand.
TTCCATAATTTCTTAGGTATCTAGGTTGTAGCTGAACCTCACGAATTTCTGAGGTATTTCTAGAGATACTAACGTCTTCATTACAGCCGCCATCCAAATATTCAAATGCAAATCTTGGAATTCTCCTCATTGCCTTTAATCGTAAATCATCTACAGATGGGTAATCTGAATTGAATTCCTTTGCCATATAGTTTTACTTATTTTATAATAAAAGGCACGTGTTTTTTCAACGCGTAGTTCTTTTTTAAGAATTTTGAATTAAGCTTGGTATCCGATATAGCAATGGCAGCACCCAAAGCAGACCCTAAAGATGAGTCTGTGGTTCTTAGTTCCATATTACGTAGATAATGTGAAACTAACTTTATATAGACATCGTTATCGCTAAAACCTCCATCGATATACAATTTCTCTATTACATCATCGCCTGCCGCAGTTTTAATACTATCAACCTGTAATAGTACCAATTCAACCATCAACTGGTGGTAAGCATGCTCAAATTGATCAAAATTAAATTTGGTTTCCATTGGCATGTTTTTATCTTCTATACCTTCCCATTTAAAACAATAATTGAAATCTTTCATTATTGCAAAAAACGTATCATAACTAAAAGCGACCGATTTATGATAATCTTTAGGCACATTGAAATACTTGGTCAACTTTTTTACTTGTAGACTATATTCATTACCTAAAAATATACGACTTGCTTTAGCGGGCTTACCGTTAATTCGCATATAGTTTATACAGTTCTTTTCGATATCCTTTTCTGTCAAATGCTCTTGTGAGAAAGGGTTCAATGCAATACTCCATGTACCGGTAGAAACCAAAATAAATTTTTGTTTAATACTTCTTACATAGGGTAGCAATGCCGCAGAACTATCATGTATACCAACACCAATTTTAATACGCTTACCATTGTAGTTCATGTTTATACTTGTTTCAGTCGAAACAATAGGTGGCAGTATTCGATGTATACCTTCTTTATAGACCCAGGAATGATAATCTTTATCTGCATAATTCCACAAGCCTGTATGACAACCAATACTTGTGTATTCACTTAACGGTATACCCGTAAAAACATAACTTAAGTATTGTGGCAGATGTAATGAAAATGCGATCTTCTCATAGATTTCAGGTTTTGTATGTTTAATCCAAAACAATTGCATTCCAGAATTCAACATGCCCGAATCAGAAGAACCTGTAGCTTTTACAAATTCATTTTTAGGACCGTACTTTTTGTAAAAATCGTCCAAAACCTTTTCATCCATTGGTTTTGTATAATTATACAACGGAGTAAGCACTTTACCATTTTCGTCAAGGTGAACAAAACTGGCACCGTACGTAGAAAAGTTTATGGCCGTAATATTATGTTCCTTTGCATTAAGAATTCTATCGAAAACCTCTTTTAACCAAACCTGTAAAGAATGTAAATCTTCCGTTGGATGTCCATCTTCATCTACGATAGGTTCAAAACGGGTATATTCTCGATATATCTCTTGATAATCTTCATCAAACAGAAAAAACTTTTTATTAGTCTTACCTATATCAAATACTGCGGTTACATTAGTTTTCATAATCTTCAACTATAATCCCGATGCTACCGAGTTTACTCCTCTTTCTTTTATTAAACCTTCTCTTACTTTTAATGCTCTATAAGTTTCTATAGGATTGATTGCTCCTCCTCTAGAAAATCTGGCTTTTTCTATTAAAGGTCGCACATCTGTACGATATGCACTCTGAAGAATTTCTTGACATTTTACAACATCATTATCTTTCTGAGCTGCCGCTAATTCATTCTGATCTATTAACAATGCCTTTGCGTAGGCTTCCTGAATTGCTTCCAGAGATTGAATTAGATCTTCTAATGGATCTTTAATATTGTGACTGGCATCGATCATCCAAGCCGGATATGGATTTTGAGGGTTGTTTTCCATACCATATACCAAAGAATTGAAAATCAAGAACAATGAATAGGGTTTGATACTACCAACGGTAACATCATCATCACCATATTTACTATCGTTAAAATGAAAACCACCTAATTTACCCTTCATCATTAAAGTTGATACGATCTGCTCTATATTAGTATTTGGTAAGTGATGACCCAGGTCTACCAAACTGTATGCTTTGTCTCCACATGCATTGGCCAACATAAAAGAAGTTCCCCAGTCTTGAATTACAGTACTGTAAAAATTAGGTTCATAGGGTTTATATTCAATAAACATTTTCCAGTCTTCGGGTAGTGCCTTGTATATTTGCTTAACACTATCTTCAGTATTTTGAAGTACATGTTGAAAATTACTCTGACCAGGAAAATTAGAACCATCTGCCAACCAAATGGTCAAGCTTTTGGAACCTAACTTATTACCAATGTTTATAACATCTATATTATGTGCAATTGCTTGGTCTCTAGACGCCTTATTAATATTGGACAATGACCCAAACTTATAGCTCTCTTTAGCATTCGTTTGATCTTGAAAGGTATTGGAGTTAACAGCATCGAATATGATATCATGAGAGGCCGCTATTTCTTTTATTGCCTTATAATCATTTGGTACATCCCAAGGAATATGTAAGGAAATTGCCCCAGCGGTCTGTGTTAACTTGTGAATTATACCTACATCATCTATTTTTTGTTCTAACGTGCTAGGCTCACCTTGAAAACCAAAGCGACCAAATCTGGTACCACCTGCACCTAATGCCCAACTAGGAATAGCCACTTGAAAGTCTGCAAGTTTCTTTAATATACCATCCACATCTTTTCCTTGCTTAGACAATATATTGCCTAAAAAATTATATGTATCATCATGTAAGGACAGATGTTCTTTATTTATTCCTTCTAATTGATTTTCGTCTACTCTCATAAGTACTAATTTCCCATTAAAAATAAGCTTCTATAGATTTTCACCTATAAAAGCTTTTAAAAAAACTACAAACAACTACCTTACAAATGCGTTGGCCATACCGCCATCAACATTGATAATATTACCAGTTGATTTATCCAAAATTCCTACACAGGCAAAAACACCGTTTGCAATATCCTCAGGATAAATAATTTCATTTAATAAATTTCTTTTGGCGTAGTGTGCCGGTAACTCATCTACAGTTATTCCATAAGCTTTAGCACGGCCTTCCGCCCAGTCTCCTTCCCATATTTTACTACCAACTATAACCCCATCAGGATTAACAACGTTGACTCTAATCTTATCTTTACCTAGTTCGGCTGCCAACAGGCGGCTCATGTGTTGCTGTGCGGCTTTAGATGTACCATAACCTACATTGTTAGGACCTGAAACCAATCCGTTTTTACTCGCTATACTAATAAAGTTTCCACCCAAACCTTGATCTCTCATAACCGCAACTCCTTGTTTTGCTAGATCGAATTGACCTTTAACAAGTACGTTTTGCAACAAATTCCAGTCTTTATCCGTGGTTTCTTCCAATGGCTTAGAAATTGCCAAACCAGCGCTATGCACTACAATATCAACCCCGCCAAATTCTAAACATGCTTTTTTAAAGGCATTAGCTATAGACTCTGTATTTGTAACATCACATACGGCATAGCTTGCTACATCTCTTTTATATGTAGCCATACCCTCTTTTAACCTATCTTCAACGATATCTGTAAGTACTATATTGGCACCTTCTTCCGCAAGCTTGTCAGCAATAGCTTTACCAATACCACCACCGGCACCAGTAACCAAGGCTACTTTTCTAGACAACGGCTTTTCTTTTGGCATACGTTGCAATTTAGCTTCCTCCAACAACCAATATTCAATATCAAATGCCTCTTGTCTTGGCAACGATGTATACTCGGTTATGGCCTCTGCCCCACGCATTACATTTATGGCATTGATATAGAACTCGCTAGCCACTCTTGTAGTTTGCTTATTCTTTGCAAAACTGAACATACCTACCCCAGGATAAATAATGATTACCGGATTAGGATCTCTCATACCTGGGCTATTATCCCTTTTACAATTTTCGTAATATTCGGCGTATTCCTTTCTATAATTTTCAAATGCAGGAGTAAGTTTTTCCAGAACTTTTTCACTATCGGAAAGATCTTCACCTGTACCCAAGGTAAGAACTAATGGTTGAATCTTCGTTCTTAAAAAATGATCAGGACAAGAAGTACCCATAGGTGCAAGTCTTTCTAAGTCATTACTATTGATATATTCCAACACCACATCAGTATCGGTAAAATGACCTATCATTTGATTTTCAGAAGAACAAAGTCCTCTTAACAAAGGCATTAATTTTGCAGCTTTATCTATACGTTCTTCTTGAGGCAAGCTTTTCACTTTTTGCCCACCAAAAACACTGCCGTTTTCTTTAATCTTATTTTCAATATATTCCGAAGCCATCTCAATAACTTCTAAACTATTAAGATAACATTCGTAAGACGTATCTCCCCAAGTAAATAATCCATGGCTGCCAAGTACAATCCCTCTAATACCAGGGTTATCGTTTAAGCACTTTTCAAGTTGTAGACCTAAATCAAAACCTGGTCTTTGCCATGGCACCCACCCCATAGTATCGCCCCAAATTTCTTTGGTAACCTTCTCACTATCTTTGGCTGCAGCAACTGCAATCAAAGCATCTGGATGTAAATGATCTATATGTTTAAATGGAAGTAAACCGTGCAAAGGAGTATCAATTGAAGGAGCTTTGCTGTCCAAATCATAAATACAATGATTAAACAGGCCCACCATACGGTCTTCATCTTCTAGACCACCATAAACATTCTTCAAATTTCTAAGTCGCTCTGTATACAGTCCTGCAATACCAGCTTTTGTAAGAGTCCCAATATCACCACCTGAACCTTTGATCCACATTACCTCAACTTCTTCATTTGTAAGGGGATCTTTTTCAATGGTTTTACAACTAGTGTTACCACCACCAAAATTGGTAATACGAAGGTCTGCTCCTAAAATATTCGACCTGTAAAGAAACAACTCTACCTGGTTGTCCCCTAGTTCAGACGCTTTTGAATCGTCCCAAAGATAATCTACGTGCTTATATGTTTTGACCTGCATTAATCTGTTTTTTTAATTATGGTTGTCAACGAAAATAGAGCATGAATAAAAACAACGCATCCTGTACTATGCTGTTAGTTAATTTCTTCTAAAAAAAATATATAGTAAAAAAATTACATAAGTTTGAATATGATAAAACTACTTAATAACCTATTTTAGGTCACATAACTTAAACATTGCAAATTGAAAAGACTTGAGTATATATCCGTTGACACCGAATCTCGAATTCCCAAATACAAACAAGTTATGGATTCTATTATTAATAGTATTCATAAAGGCATTTTGGGTATGGGTGAAAAAATACCGTCAATCAATGAAGTTAGTGAAGAATATTTGCTTTCTAGAGATACCGTAGAAAAAGCCTATGGTTTATTAAAAGAACAAAATATAATCATCTCGGTTAAAGGCAAAGGGTATTATATCGCCAAAACCGACCTTACCGTTAAGGCAAAAGTACTTTTTCTCATCAATAAACTCAGTACTTATAAAATGAGAATATTTAATTCATTTGTAAATAGTTTAGACCCAAACACTCATGTTGATCTAGATATTTATCACTGTGAACCTTTAGTATTCAGCAATATACTTGACAATAAGAAAAACTTATACGATTACTATGTTATAATGCCTCATTTTAAAAATGAAAATCTTCAACACATGGGGTGTACAGACGATATACTTAAGGCTATCCATGCTATCCCAAACGGTAAACTTATCATTATGGATCGAAATTTAAAGAGTTTATCTAAAGAAGCCGGAAGGGTATATCAAGATTTTACCGAAGATATTTACAACGCTCTTACAGAAGGTCTAGAAAAACTATCCAAGTATAAAAAAGTAATACTCGTATACCCGAACAAAGGTGTTTATCCATATCCTAAAGGAATAGTAACAGGTTTTAAAAGATTTTGCATACAGCATGACATGGACTATGAAATATTAGATGAAATCTACGACAGTATGGAATTACAACTTGGCGATCTATACATTATCATTGAAGAATCTGACCTGGTCAACCTGGTTAAACAGAGTAGGGACAGGCATTATAAATTAGGAGAAGATATTGGAATCATCTCGTATAATGACACCCCATTAAAAGAACTACTTGGCATAACTGTTATCAGTACTGACTTTAAAAAAATGGGAGAAGAAGCTGCAAAAATGATTGTCGATAACAAAAGAGTAGAAATAAAAAACGATTTTAATTTTATTGATAGACATTCTGTTTAATTCTTGCACGCATAAAAACAACTAACTATCAACTATTATAACATTTGCCGTTATCATTTGTGATTTTTTTTTAAAGTAATAATGACCTAAAAATCGCTTTAAAAAAAACATGTTTAAATATCTAATTTTCAGATATTTAACTTGTATATTAAAAGTATATCTGTAATTATACATTACCATCCTTACAGTACAGTACAGGATGCCTTCACAACTTCTTGTTGATATAATTGTTAAGAATCTACTAATTATTAGGTCTATTTATTATTTAATACTTAATAAACAACTCTAATAATAAGATTTAGTCAATTTTAATATTAACAAAACTCAACTCAAAATGAAAAAAAAGTGTAACAAACGTTCGCGTATTGCTACCTTCTCTGTATTGGCTACCATGATTATGTTCATGACGGCCATTACATCAGCTTTTGCACAGGTAAGTACCGTAAGCGGGACTATTACCGACGTTAATGGAGAACCTTTACCCGGCGTTAACGTAGTACAAAAAGGAACAAACAATGGAATGTCCAGTGATTTTGATGGTAATTACTCCATCAACTTAGTACCGGGATCTAGAGTACTGACCTTCTCTTATATAGGTTTTAATACCAAGGAGGTAACAATTAATTCTTCTAATATAAATGTAAGTTTAGAAGAGGATACCGAGGCATTAGACGAAGTTGTCGTAATAGGTTACGCAACAGTATCTAGAGAAAAAGTACTAGGTGCTTTAAGTACCGTAAAGTCTGAAAAAATTGCTGAAGTAACCCCCTCAAATGCTTTTGAAGGTGTACAAGGTAGATTAGCTGGTGTACAAATTGCAAGCAATGGCGGACCTGGAGCAGGTTTTGATATTAGAGTACGTGGTACTTCTACTTTTAGTGCCGGTGGCACAGGTCCTTTATATGTTGTAGATGGTCAACAATTAGACAATATCGATAACATAGACCCAAACGACATAGCTTCTCTTGAAGTTCTTAAAGATGGCGCTACAACAGCTATTTATGGTACAAGAGGTGCAAATGGTGTTGTTTTGATAACTACAAAATCTGGTAAAAGAGGTGATGTTAGTATAGATGTAAATGTAGTAAGTGGTATTAACACTTTAAACGGAGCAATACCAGTTGCAAATACAAGACAACGTTTGTTTTACGAAGATGTAAGACGTAATGAAACGCAACGTCTAAATCCAACAGGTCTACAGAGAGATTCCTTGAGCCTTAGAACCCGTAATTCTTTTGATCTTCAAGAGCTCATTACAAAAGCTGGTATTCGAAACCAAGTAAATGTTGCTGTTAGCGGTGGTGGCGAGAAAATAAAAGCCTACTGGAACAACGGTTTTCTTAACGAAGAAGGTATTGTGATCAACAGCAGTTTTAAAAGAATAAATAGTCGTTTCAAATTAGACTTTACACCTAGTTCAAAACTAACATTGAGTACAAGTTTTAATGCCTCGTTTGAGGAATTCAGTGGGTTGAACGAGAATCAAGTTTTTCAGCAGCTTGTAGAACGTATAGCGTATTACCCTGTATTTGAACCCGACGGAAGTTTTACTCCAGAATTTGGTGGCAGACAAAACCCAATAGCCGAGGCTTCACTTAGACAGCTAAAATTAAGAACATGGAGAGCGCAAAGTTTCAACTCGATACAATATAAAATAACACCATCTTTCTCAATCAAATCTACGTTAGGTATCAACTTTAGATTAAGACGAAATAATGATTTTCAACCTTTATTGGTCTTAAATCCTAGAAACACAAGTCCTTTAGGTAGCCTTAGAGATAGAATAGATTATGATATTCAGCAAGAAAATTTTGTAAACTATAACAAAGATTTTGGAAAACACAGCGTTTCTTCTTTTGCCGGTATGCAAATACTTAAAAGAGTTGAGGAAAATTTTGGGATTTCAAACGCACTTTTTGTTTCAGAAGACGTACAGACATTTAATAACGTTGATCCTAACGGCATTGGTATTAATGGAGATCAAACTTTTAATACAAGAAGCAATCTTTACTCTCTCTTTGGAGGATTCAACTACGATTTCGACAATAGATATCTTATAAGCGCTACGCTTAGAAGAGATGGTTCATCAAGATTTGGTGATAATAAAGAGTTTGGTTATTTCCCATCTGGTTCTATTGGTTGGAGAATAAGTAACGAGCCCTTCTTTAAAAATAGCAATAGTAAGATTAACAACCTTTTACTAAGAGCCAGTTATGGTGAAACCGGTAATGATCGTATTGGAGATTATGAATTTACATCTGCCTTTACACCTGGTGCCGTTTACGATGGTATTAGTGGTGTTTCACCAACAAGATTAGGTAATCCGGAATTGAGTTGGGAGAGTACTGTAGCAACGAACTTTGGTTTTGACTTAGGAATGTTCAAAAACAGATTAACCTTAAATGTTGATGCTTGGAGAAAAGATACAGAAGATTTACTGGCAAATGTACCTCTACCTGAAGAATCTGGTTTCTCAGGTATAAGGCAAAATGTAGGCGCCGTAAGAAACCAAGGTATAGACATTAATATAGGAGGTGGCATTATACAATCAAAGAATTTTAGTTGGAACAGTAATTTCAATATTAGCTTTCAAGAAAATGAAGTTACTCAACTATTTGGAGGTACATCATTTCAATCTGGTGACTATTTAATTGAAGAAGGGCAGCCTATTGGTAATATTTATGGATTTAAAAACCTAGGTGTTTTTCAATATGACGAGTCAAATGCTTTTACGAACGATGGAGTTCAGCTTACACCAAATTTTGATAATTCTGGAGAATTCGTTAATTACACTTTAAACGGATCTGAGTTTACTGGCGATGTTAACCAAATACGAAATGATGGTCGTGTAGCACAAGGTGGTGATATCATTTGGGACGATGTAGATGGTGATTTTGTTATAACAAATGAAGATAGACAAACCATTGGTAATGGACTGCCAAAGTCATTTGGTGGATTTTCAAATGATTTTAAATATAAAGACATTAGCCTTAGCTTTTTATTCGACTTCACATTGGGCAACGACACTTGGAGACGTTGGGACGAAGCTAGAAACGATTTAAATTCAGGTGGTGAAACACCGGCCCTGACCGTATAGAGGGTGCATGGTCAAATCCAGGCGATATAACAGTATATCCGAGATTGACAAGGGTACCACAAAACAGGGATCGCCCTAATAGTTTTTTCGTAACAGATGGTAGTTTTATAAAGTTGCGCTTTGTCAGATTAGGTTATGATGTCCCTAAAAAAGCTTTAGAACAATTAGGTTTTGTAAAAAAGTGTTCTTTTTATATTTCTGGTAACAATTTGCTTACATGGACAAATTATCCAGGGTTTAATCCTGAATTAGGTACAAGAGGCAATCCACTACAACCTGGGGTAGACAACTTAAGGTTTCCAAATGACCGTGAAGTAATTTTAGGCCTAAATCTTAAATTTTAAAAAAATTATAATGGAACTAAAGAAAATAAATAAATATATAATAGGTAGTGTTGCTCTTTTATGGGGAGCAATATCCTTAACATCATGTGAAGACCTGGTAGATGAGTCGCCAATAAGTGAAATATCACCAGATAATTTTTTCAGAAATAATAGTGATGCACTAGCATCGGTAATAGGAATGTATGATGGTATGCAACCTGCATTTCGTTTAAAGCACTATTATTGGGGCGAATTTAGAGGTGACAGTTATATTAATGGAAATGATGGCGCAAATGCAAACAACATTGAACTGACCACTAACGATGTAACATCTGGTAACGCCGGAGTTTTAAGATGGAACGATTATTACGATTTAATCAACAGAGCAAATTTAGTGATAGCCAATGTACCGAACATTAGTGGTTTTGACACAGATTTATTGGCTGAAGCTCAAGCTATGAGAGCATACGCTTACTTTCAGGCGGTTAGAGTATGGGGAGATGTCCCCTTATTTACCGAACCTGTAGTTGGAGCCAGTCCAGACTTGCAAAGACCAAGAACAGATGCTAATACAATAATCAATGAAGTCATTATTCCTGATATGCTTGCTGCAGAGGAAAACATGGGTATTTTGAGTAGGCCTTATAGATTTTCCCAAACAAGTATATGGGCTCTACAAGCCGAAGTATATGGCTTTTTAGGCGATGACGTAAAAACAAAAGAAGCTCTTTTGAAAATTGTAGAAAGTAACGAGTTTAGCTTAGTTACAAGTGCAAGAGATTGGCAAAATCTATTTTTAAATGATGACATAGACCCTTTTTCAGCAAATCCTACAAGTAACGGACCACTTAAAATACAACAAGGTCCAGAGCTAATAATGTCCATTGGTTTCAGTTTAAACGAAGAACCAGGTAGTGGCAATAGGAATAGAGCAGGAATTTTTAATGTATTTTTTGCTGGGATTCCTTCATTTACCCTCTCACCGGCGTTGGAACAGAAATGGCGTCAAAAATTCCCTATAGATTCTCTTGAATGGGTGACAAAATATCCAGACACGAATCCAGTATTAACAACAACAAATTCAGATGGTGAAGAAGAGTTTGTTTACGGTGATTATAGATACTACCTATCAAGAGAAGGTATAACAAATCTTGAATTAAAAGGTGTGGGTAATGCAAGAATGGCAAAATACAATAAAGCCAATTTCAATCAAACTTTAGACGATAGTGATATGGTACTATACCGTTATTCGCACATCGTATTGTATCTAGCAGAAGTAGAGAATAGATTAGATAATGAAATGAAAGCGCTAGAAATTATTAATGAGTTTAGAACTGCTAGACAATTACCTCTAGTTGATGCAGCTGAATTTGGCGCAACAAAACAAGAACGTGAACTTTTCATTTTAGATGAACGTCAACTAGAACTATTAGGTGAAGGACAACGTTGGTGGGATTTGAGAAGAACGGGTAGAGCTTTAGAAATCTTAAACCCAATTTTAGATACACTTACTGGCGGTAGAACCCTAACAGATGAAAGACTGCTTTTCCCAATATTTGATGAACATATAGTTGAGAACCCTTTATTGGAACAAACACCAGGGTACTAAAAAATAATTTTTTTTAAAAAATACACCAAAATGAAAAGAATAAAAGCAATAAAATTTTGTGGAACCCTTCTGCTAATGCTTGCATTTATAGGATGCGATATTGATTTGCAAGAGCGGTTTGTTTTTGAACCTGAAGTTGATTTAACAGACCCATATAGTGAAATTACTGCTTGGCAGTTTTTCAACACTTCTCAAGCATTAAAACTAAATGAAGATGGTACGTTAAACGGTGACGGTCTAAATTATTTTAAAGCCGCAATCGAGGCGGCAGGAATGGTAGACGAATACAACACCCCTAATGATGGCAGAACCTTCTTGATGCTTAATAACAATGCATTTGAAGGCAATGGCGATATTATAGCGTTAGTTACTGGTTCAGCCGATATTGAAGAAGGGGAAACACCTTCAGAAGTAATGGCAAGGGCAGATATTGATGTATTACGCTTAATATTACAATATCATATCGTTACCACTTATATAACACAAAACGACCCTCTTTTAGTGCGTGATGTTAATTATGAATTTCAAACACTAATCCCTGGTGAAGCCGGTAAAATTATTCTTAGAAGAGATAGTCAATTAAGAATTGATGTAAATAGATCTCCAGCGCCTTTACCAAGTACAGCGACAGGAGGCGGTAATAACGAAAGACTAAGAAACTATAATTATGTATTTAATAATGGTATTGGACATAGTTTAAGTGATCCGGTAAGAAATCAACCTTACCCGAGTCCAAATAATTAAAATGAAGTTCGTGTTGAGTTAGTTTTAAAAACCCTGTTTCGTAATTGAGCACTACGAAAAGGGTTTTTATTTTTAGTGGAGGGGTTAGGTGCCAATGATAATTTGACCATTTAACAAAAAATGACACTAACATTTTTGTATCTTTAATTAAAAGACGAAGTAATTTCCAATACTACCTTAAGATAAGTAGATAACAAATCGACAACAGTAAAAATAAAATTTCGCAGAACCTTCTGTATTCAGGCATTTTCAAAAATAGGTTTGAATCCTGTCGAGGTCACAATAAAAAGCCCCATATTCATATGGGGCTTTTTTATGCTTTCTATTTTTTTAACCGTAGTAGCAATTCTAAATAATTAAAAGTTTGCATAAACAATTGATACATCCATCCCATCTTTTTTTGGTCAATTGTCCGTACTATGTTTAAAATAAAAGTGGTTTTTATTGTAGCTGATAAAATATGTTCATTGCTCATTAATGTTTTTAATACATGCTTTGCATAATCTAAATACAAATTTTTATTCGCAAAAGATGTTACTTCAACCAATGCTGAAGCTACGACAGTAGCAGCAGAAACATCTTTTAGCGTATTTAATATTTCTGGGTCATAAAAATCCCAAAAAAGAATTCCTTCATATGGCCAGTTTTTGTGTTTCAAATAAAATTCAACAGAATTTTTCGCTTATTTCAAACAAAAAGAGTTGTTAGTATATCTATAACACATAGTAAACCCGAAAATACCCCAAGCCTGTCCTCTAGCCCTTTTAAGAATTTACCTCTATAATCCGACATCATTAAATTCATCAAGTTATTCATTCACCAAACTGTTAACGCTATGTTAACAAACAGAAATATAACATAAAACTTAATACTCCAATATAAAAAATAACATATTTTTAAATTATCAAATATTCAATATTTAAAAGATTAACATATAAAATAAATTAAAGATATCGATTACATATTATGAATATCGCACAAATAAAAGAAAAGACCTAATATAACTTACACATGCAGCTACATTAAAATCAAACAAATTTTAAACACAACATGAATAACAAACCAACGCTATTACCTTCACTAGGGCTATTAATTTTCTTCATTTTTTCGAGCTGTAGCCAAAACCCTAAAGACAATGCCCCTTGGGTCGATCTTTTTGACGGAGAAACGTTAAACGGATGGCATAAATTAGGCGGTGATGGCAGCTATGCCGTAGAAAACGGTGCTATAGTGGGCAGCACTACACACAATACGCCCAATACATTTTTAACTACTGATGAAATGTATACCGACTTTATTTTAGAATTAGATTATAAGGTAGATTCTACAATGAATTCTGGCATACAAATAAGAAGCAACAGCCTTCCTACATATAGAGATGGTAGGGTTCATGGCTACCAAGTTGAAATAGACCCTTCTGAAAGGGCATGGAGTGGCGGTATATTTGACGAATCTAGACGTGGCTGGCTTAACCCAATGACCGATAATCCTACAGCTCAAAAGGCTTTTAAGCAAAACGAATGGAACCATTATCGCATTGAAGCTATTGGAGATACCATCAAAACATGGGTAAATGACGTACCCGCTGCCTATTTAGTAGATGGCAAAACATCAAAAGGATTTATCTGCTTACAGGTTCACAGCATACATAAAGATCAAAAAGCTGGTACCGATATCATTTGGAAGAACATAAAAATCATTACTGATAGCGTTTCTAAATATTCAAGAACTTCTCCTTTAAAACCTATTATCACTAAAAATCAATTGACCATCGATGAAAAGAAAAATGGATGGAAATTACTTTGGGACGGTAAGACAACCAATGGTTGGCGAGGTGCCAAATTAGAAAAATTTCCTGAGCAAGGATGGAAAATTGAAGATGGTGTTTTAAGTGTTCTTTCTTCTGGTGGAGCTGAATCTGCTGCCGGTGGCGATATAGTAACCACAGATGTATATAAAGATTTTGAACTTAAGGTCGATTTTAAATTAACACCCGGAGCCAACAGCGGTATTAAATATTATGTAGATACCGAAATCAACAAGGGCGAAGGATCTTCGATTGGTTTGGAATACCAAATACTGGATGACAAGCTACACCCTGATGCCAAAAAAGGAAACCATGAAGGTAGTAGAACGGTTAGTTCTTTGTATGATTTGATCAAAGCCGATGTTAACAAACCTACTAAACCAATTGGAGAGTGGAATACAGCCTATATTATTTCTAAAGACAATCATGTTGAGCATTGGTTAAACGGCACTAAAGTTCTTGAGTATGAAAGAAAAAGCGATGTCTACAGAAAACTAGTCTCTGAAAGCAAATATGCCAAGTGGCCCAATTTCGGAGAATTGGACAAGGGCCAGATTCTACTTCAAGATCATGGAGACCTAGTATCCTTCAAAAATGTAAAAATTCGTGAAATCAGTAATACAAAAGAATAAAAACAATGAGTTCAAACAGAAGAAATTTTATTAAGAAAACGGCCCTTGGTGCAGTAGGCGCTACAATAGCAAGCACTACCGCAAATGCTATGTCTGCAAAGAGCTATTCTAAAATAATAGGTGCAAACGATAGAATTCATGTTGCTATTCAGGGTTTAGGAAGAAGGTATGGCGCCTACATACCTGCCATAGCACACAACAAAAACAATGTTGAGCTATCTTACTTATGTGATGTCATGAAAAGTCAGCGCGATAAAGCCGCCTCTGAAGTAGCTTCTAAAATTGGCAACAAACCGACTTTGGAAAATGACATTCGTAAAATACTGGATGATAAAAATGTTGATGCGGTATTTATGTCAACTCCCGATCATTGGCATGCACCAGGTGCTTGTATGGCAATGCAAGCTGGCAAACATGTGTATTTAGAAAAGCCATGTAGCCATAACCCACGTGAAGGGGAATTATTGGTAGCTTATCAGAAGAAATTTGACAAAGTAGTTCAAATGGGTAATCAACAAAGGTCTGCCCTTGAATCTCAAGAAATAATAAAGGATATACATAACGATGTAATAGGCGATGTGTACAAGGCAACCGCTTTCTATATTAGCGGTAGAGGCCGCGTGCCACACCAAACCAAAGCAAACCCACCAGAAGGTTTAGACTGGAACCTATTTCAAGGTCCGGCTCCTAGAAGGGCGTATACAGATAATACGTGGAACTACAACTGGCATTGGTACGGTTGGGATTATGGTACTGCAGAAATGGGGAATAATGCTACCCATGAACTCGATATTGCCCGTTGGGCATTGAGAGTTACTTACCCTGAATATGTTTCTGTTGATGCCGGTAAATTTCATTACAAAGATGACGGCTGGGAAATGTACGATACCATGGAGGCTACTTTTAAATTTGCAGGAAATAAAACGATAAAGTGGGATGGCAATAGTAGAACGGGCTATCATAAATATGGAAATAAACACGGTAGAGGAACGATAGTATCAGGATCTGAGGGTACAGCTTACATTGATCGTGGCGGATATAAGTTATTTGATCAAAAAGGAGGCTTAATCAAAGAAAACCTATCTTCTGGTAAAGAAGCAGGTACGGCACTTGGTGGCGGTGGCGATATG
Source organism: Maribacter sp. R86514 (assembly GCF_044597005.1). NCBI lineage: Bacteria > Pseudomonadati > Bacteroidota > Flavobacteriia > Flavobacteriales > Flavobacteriaceae > Maribacter > Maribacter sp. R86514. The sequence continues at coordinate 2,140,615 of NZ_CP138999.1, forward strand.
TCTACATTACACACTGTCAATTTCTTTGATGCCATTAGAGGAAAAGCTGAATTAACCTCACCCATAGATGAAGGTGCTATTAGCCAAATGCTAACACATTATGCAAACATTGCATCAAGAATTGATAATTCATTTGAAGTTGATGAGACTACAGGCCGCATTTTTAATAGAGAAGCTATGAAATTATGGTCTAGGGAATATGAGCCAGGTTGGGAAATCAAAAATATCTAGTTCAATTAATTTACCTTAGTACATTAAACAAAATAATGGAGCAAACATGGCGTTGGTACGGACCAAATGATCCGGTATCATTATCAGATATAAAACAAGCAGGTGCAACAGGTATTGTAAGCGCATTACACCATATTCCTAATGGCGTTGTATGGTCTCTTGAAGAAATAATGGAGCGTAAAAATATTATTGAAGCAGCGGGTTTAACTTGGTCTGTTGTAGAGAGTGTTCCTATCCACGAGCAGATCAAGACCCAAAATGGTGATTATAAGACTTACTATGACAATTACAAACAAACACTATCCAATTTAGGCGAATGCGGTATTGATACGGTTTGCTATAACTTTATGCCGGTACTTGATTGGACCAGAACCAATTTAGATTTTGAAATAGAAGACGGTTCTACAGCTCTTAGATTTGAAGCTGATGCATTTGCAGCCTTTGAATTATACCTACTAAAAAGACCAGGTGCAGAAAACACTTATACAGACGCTCAGAAATCTGCCGCTAAAACATATTTTGAACAACTTACCGAAGAAGGAAAGAAAAAGTTGATAAGCAATATTATTGCAGGGTTACCAGGGGCTGAAGAAGGCTATACCTTAGAAGAATTCAATACCATTTTAGCTACCTATGATAAAATCGGACCGAATGAATTGAAGCATAATTTATTCGAGTTTTTATCGGAAATTATTCCGGTTGCAGAAACATCAGGTATACGTATGTGTATTCATCCAGATGATCCACCTTTCCCTATTTTAGGCTTACCTCGCGTTGTAAGTACAGAGCAAGATATTGTTGATCTTTATAAAGCAGTGGATAGCCCAAACAACGGATTAACTTTCTGTACAGGCTCATTTGGTGTTCGACCAGATAATGATTTACCTGGAATGGTAGAACGGTTAGGTAATCGAATTAATTTTATCCATTTACGCAGCACACAACGCGATGCTGATGGAAATTTTCATGAAGCCAACCATTTAGAGGGAGATGTTGACATGTATGCTGTTATGAAAGCTTTGATCAAAGAGCAGGATAAAAGAAAAGCCACTGGCCGTAAAGATACCAGAATGCCTTTACGCCCTGATCACGGACATAAAATGCTAGATGACCTTAGAAAAAAAACCAACCCAGGGTATTCCAGTATTGGTAGACTAAGGGGTTTAGCCGAATTAAGGGGCTTGGAAATGGGGATCAGAAAAAGTTTGAAATAGCGCTATCTTTATTTCTCATCTAACGCTTGTAATTCAGGTTCGGTGAATTCCATTCCCGTTGCTGACTTTACATTCCTTAATTCACCAATTCGTTCTTCGCTTAATCTTTTGGATCGATCAGAAAAAGCATTGGTAACGTATGATATAATATTGGCAATATCTAGATCGCTTATTGTTTCATTTCTAATAAGTCCGGGCATTGCCAAATTTATATCATAGCGTTTTCCGTTTACATGAACAGGACCTTCTAACCCGTGTAAAATAATTAACGCCAAAAGCTCTGTATTTTTTACGTGTTCCGACCCCATGAGTGGTGGTGCCAGCCCATCTATACCCTTTCCATCTGCTCCATGGCACGATGCGCAGATCTGAAAGAACATTTTAGACCCGCTAGTACGTGTATCTTCAAGAATTACTTCGCTCGTATAGATAGCGTTCATTCTGTCTTCTTTTTTATTGGCCAGAGTTTTTTCCAGCTTTTCAATAAAAGGGGTGTTTTCAAAATTTTGCCTAATGTTACCATCATTCAACAAAATGGAATCAGTTTTGGCTATACTACTCAAAACGGCATCGGTAACCGTAGTATTTTGCTCCCTTCGTTTTAGAACTTTAATAAGCAATGGCTTAAATTTTTCTTTATCGAGTGCTATCCAGTAACCAAGAGTATTTGCCAAATACACATCTAGACCTACATCATTTCTGTTTAAAACTTTGGTAAAGAGGTTGTTTGCCTCGTCAATAGAATTCATACTTATAAAATCTTTTGACAATACCAGGGCATGTGAAGTAACCTGAGGTTCACTTTTATTACCAACATCGGTAAGAAAATCGAAGGATAATGCATTCCAACCTTCAAGCACATACAATGCATGAATTTGACTTAATGGTTTTTTTGTATTCAATGCAAGCTCTTTTACTTCATCAATTACAGCATTAAATTTTTTAAAGATTAAATAATGCTGGGCACGGTCGCGAACCCAACCATTATCGTTCGATAACAACTTTACCAATTCACTACCCCTCAAACTATTAAAGTCTGGTATAACATTCACCTCAGCATTTTCATGGGATACTTTTAAGATTCTTCCAAAATTCACAATGGTATCCAATTCTTTTGCTTTTGCATTATCCCTTAAATACGGACTCATATAAGCATGATGTCCTATCATACCTCTATGCATATCAACAACATACATATTTCCATCAGGTCCATTTTTTAAGCTTACCGGTCTAAAGCCTTCATCTGTCGACGTAATAAATTCTTTCTTTTGCCAAGCTTGTTGAGCAATGGTAGAGTCTCCAGTAAAATTTAAAAGAACACGCTTAATTAAATTCCCTTCAGGAATACAGAGAAAAACATTTTCCTCATATGACTCGGTAAACTTGCCACCTCTATAAACCAACGGACTACAAGCAGCTGTAGCATTAACTAAAATACTATCCGCATTTAGCACTCCCTTTGCGTACCCCCTATTTACAGACCCTGCAAAAGCAGGATACACTCTTTGATCATTGGTAAGAAGTTTATTAACACTGGCGTTAGGCGTAAAATATTTATTTTTTATTAGGGTATTGGGCAACACATAATCTCCCAACAAAATTCTTGAATTGTCATTGTAATAAAGTCTTCCAAAATTATCATGGGTAATACCCCATTGCCCTCTAAAGGTGGTAGGCTCTTTTTTCCATACCCCATCAATTCTTCTATACCTAAAATTAGACTTAGCATTGTAAATCCAGTTATCGATATTCAATTCCAATCCGTTAGGTTGATGCTCTGGGTTTCCTTCAACCGCATAAATAGAATCGACCATAACTTTATTTACCGGTTTATCGTCTTCTATATCAACAAACCATAAGTACGGAGGCTCAGCATATAGCAAACCACCATAAATGTGAGCTAAGGCACGAGGCATCACCAAGCTATCCATAAAAATTTTTGAATGATCGGCGACACCATCATTGTCCAAATCTTCAAGAATTACTATACTACCCGTTGGATCTTCTTCACCAGAACCTTGTAAATCGTTCATATAACCAGGCATCTGAGCAACCCAAATTCTACCATTTGTATCAAAATCTATAGCAACGGGAGCTTTTATTAATGGTTCTGCCGCCAATACTTTTAAATTAAAACCTTCCTCTACAGTATAGGGTTCTAAAGAAACTTGAGTTTCATTAAAGCTGGTTTGACAAGAAATTAAAAGACAGAAAGTGATTAGAAAACCAATATGAATAGTACGCATGAAAACTAATTATGTAAATAGGAAACTCTAATTTAGATAGAAAAAAACACTAAAAACTAGATGAGATTCAACTACTTAAACTAGTTTTAAAGTTAAGTAATCGATTACAAAAAAACACTTAAAACAAAACGATATTAACTAGTTTTTGTAATTAAAATGAATTTCAAAATTATACACCTGAAAATGATGTAAACCCACCATCAACATCAAAAATGCTCCCTGTAACAAAGCTTGAAGCATCACTAAGTAGATAATGTACCATCCCATTTAATTCTGACGCATCTCCAAAACGACCCATTGGGGTATTTTTAATGATACTATTTCCTCTTTCAGTGAAAGAACCATCTTCGTTGGTAAGTAAGCGTCTATTTTGATTTCCTATGAAAAACCCAGGCGCAACTGCATTAACCCTAATTCTATCTCCATGTTTAGACGCCAATTCATTTGCCATCCACTTGGTAAAAATATCAACAGCACTTTTTGCCATGGAATATCCAAGTACCCTAGAAATGGTCTGCTTTGCTGCCATAGATGAAATATTCACAATAGAGCCATAACCTTGTTCTACCATTAATTCACTTAAAATTACCGTTGGAATAACAGTACCGAATAAATTAATATCGACTACTTTTCTAGTATCGCTCATAGCAATATCTCTAACAGTCTGATCTGGTTTTACGGTTGCCCCTGGTATATTACCACCCGCAAGATTTACTAGTCCGTCAAGATGACCGAAGTCTTCTTTGATTTTATTTTTTAACGTTGTAAGTTCACCTTCATCCATTACATCGACCTTGAAAATAAATGTACTTTTTGGAACCAAGGTATTTAACTCCTCCTGTTTGTCTTTTAATTTGTCTTCCGATCTTCCTAACAATAAAACTTTAGCACCATTCTCTACCAAATATTTGGCAATAGAACCACCCAAGGTTCCCGTTCCGCCAGAAAGGGCATAATTTTTATCTTTCAAGGATAATAATTCGTTCATTCTATCAAAATTTAAAGTAATAATGAATATGTTTAGGATCAATTTATTCTAGCAGAACCCAACCTATTTATTTGTACCGCCAAGTTAAAAGAATTATCAAAGACCACCCCTAAGCTTTTACATATAATAACAAATATGCGAGGGTTATTACTTAAAACAACCAACACCAGGGTAAATTAAAATGATAAGAATGAGATTAACTAATTCTATAAATAGTGATTAAAGTCAATATATCTCATGGAAAAATTACAAATTCACCACAAAATTTATCAGTATGATAAAACTTAAGCCAGTAGTGTAATTATCACAGATTAAAGTAAAGATATCTATTTGACCCAAGTAACTTTGCAAGGATATTTTGGGACTGTGAAGAAGGCAATTTTATTTATGATCATAAGTACGTTTTCATTTAGTTTAATGAATTCGTTTATAAAATACCTAGAACATATTCCCACATTTGAAATTGTATTCTTCAGAAGCATAGGTTCCTTAATTTTAGGAACTACCTACATTCTTGTAAAAGGCATTCCTATATTGGGCAACAACCGTAAGTTTATGATATTTAGGGCGCTTGCAGGTTTAACCGCAATGAGTTTGTTTTTTATGTCATTAAAATACTTACCTGTGGGCACAGCCGTATCACTTAGATATCTTGCCCCTATTTATGCGGCTGTATTTGCTGTTTTTCTGCTTAAAGAAAGATTAAAACCTATTCAATGGTTTTTATTTTTATTTGCCTTTGCCGGTGTACTAGTGTTAAAAGGCTTTGACAACACTATAAATACCACGGGTTTATTATTGGTATTGGCAGCATCTGTTTTCAGCGGGCTAGTATATGTACTGATCAGAAAAATAGGAAACAGTGATCACCCGTTAGTGATTGTAAATTACTTTATGTTCACAGGTACTATAATAGGAGGCATTTTAAGTATTAAAGGTTGGCTAAACCCTATGGGAATTGATTGGTTATTATTATCAAGCTTAGGTCTATTCGGTTTTTTTGGTCAAGTATTCATGACAAAAGCTTTTCAGATTGCCAAGACTAATTTAGTTGCTCCTTTAAAATACATAGAAGTAATATTTACCATTTCTGTAGGTATTTTTTGGTTTGGGGATATCTATTCTCCTTTGAGCTTAGTAGGCATAGTTATGATTATAACCGCATTAATTGCCAATGTAATGATAGGTAAGAAATAGATACTCATTAAGCCATAAAAAAATAGCTGCCAATTACAGTGAATTGACAGCCTATAGTTATGGTCAGAAATTTCAATTACCTACGAGCAGTATCTTGCTCTGCCAAGCTATTGTTTACATCTTTCAGTGAATCAACAATAACCACATTAATCTCTCTTTCAATTTCTTCAGAATAGTTATAGTAATAAACTGCAGAAAAAAGCAACGCTAGTGCTATTAAAAAATTAGCTATCATTTTAGAATCAAAAAAGTTCTCTTGGTTATTCATCGCTCTTCATTTAAATATGCTATGAATATAGAGCATCTTAAATTAATTAACAAATTTTTAAGAAATGGATTTGTATCTAACCTCCTACAAATTAGCAACATAACAATTCACTTTACTGTAATTCAATTTTTATTAACTTATAATTAACTGATTTACAATTGCTTATACAGCATTTGCATCAAAATTTGTGTGGATAACAACAATGAAGACTTTTCGTTCATTTTAATTTTGAGTCATAGAAATTATATTTATTAACATATAAAATTAGAACAAATGAAAATTTTAAAATCAATAACGGCAGCAACAATCTTATTTTTTGCTGTAGGTGTAAATGCTCAAAGTACTAAGGATAAAAAAGTAATTAACGATGCCGATAAAGCGAAAGAGAAATTAATGACAATGGAAGTTGGCTTAGATCAATTCTTCAATAATTCCGCAGGGTATGTAATCTTTCCAAGTGTAGGTAAAGGTGGCTTCATTGTAGGCGGAGCATCAGGTAATGGTGTCGTATATGAAGATGGAACAAAAATAGGTATGGCAGACTTAAAAAAATTAAGTGTAGGCTTACAAGCGGGTGGACAAGCAATTACAGAAGTAATATTTTTTGAAACTCAAGATGATTTAGCTGAATTTAAAGATGGGGATTTTGAATTCTCTGCAGAAGCTTCTGCCGTAGCATTAAAATCAGGAATTGCAGTAAATGCAAAATATAGAGATGGTGTTGCCGTATTTGCTTTACCAAAAGCAGGATTAATGGCAGATGCATCTGTTGGCGGACAAAAATTTGATTACAAGCCAATGATGAAATAATTCATCACCGCATGATATAAAAAAAGCCACTCAATCGGGTGGCTTTTTTGTTTCATATTTATCCATTGGCAGTAAAGCCAGGGTAACATGTCATACCCCCATCTACGAAAATGGTAGTACCATTTATATATTCAGATTCATCTGAAGCTAACCAACTGGCTACACTACCAATATCATCTGGCACTCCTATTTGCTTGTAAGGAATTAATTTTAACATACCGTCCCTACCCTCTTGTGTGCTCCAAACATCTTTATTGATATCTGTTTTTATAGCACCAGGAGCAATTGAATTACATCTTACCTTATCTGGACCGTATTCTTGGCAAATGGTTTGCATTAACATGACCAAACCGCCTTTAGAAGCTGCGTAGTTTGCATGACCAGCCCACGGAATAACCTCATGAACAGAACTCATATGAATAAGTTTACCTAATGATTTAGATATTTCTGGGCGCATTCCTCTCCTCTTAAATTCAAGAATAGCCTCTTTTGCACAAAGAAACTGCCCTGTTAAGTTAACATCAATCACTCTTTGCCAATCCTTCAACGGCATTTCATGTAACGGATGGTCTAATTGCAGACCGGCATTGGCCACACAGACATCTACCGTTCCAAATTTAGACACCGTTTTTTTGAACATGTCCTTTACCTCATCTTCTTTGCTTACATCACATTTTACAACTATAGCATTACCGCAATCAGAATTTTCACTGATCCAATGTGCAACATCTTCCGCCTCTTCCTTACTACTATGATAATTTACGACAATATTGGCACCTTCCATTCCCATAGCCTTCGCAACCGCTTCGCCAATACCGTCACTAGAACCAGTAACAATACAAGTTTGACCTTCTAATCTTTTATTTGGTTTTTGCATAATGTTTCTTTTTGTAAATAAATATATTCCGTTATCATGGTTTTAATTATCGCAATAAGCTAAATAACTAGCACAGGGTTTCAATTAAAACTTAACAATTACTAGAGAAAAACTCCGTGAAATTCATAACTCCGTCAACAGATGATTTACTTCGTAAAGAATTTGAAAGTTATTATAATAGTATACATATCTACCGGAAAGAGCATAGTATTAGGTTGGTCAAGAGAATCTGGAAAATATTGTGTTTTAAAACAGAATCCGCTCGTTTTTTTGGTTCTCCATTAGGTACTGGCAATATTCTATCTATAAATTACCCGTGTAATACTGCATAGCCGATTAGTTTTTAGTAAGAGTAAATTATTTACGAGAATGTATTTATAGACATCAATACGAACAATAGAAAGGACAACATTATTTAATTCTCCCGTATTTGTGCACAGTTTTAATTAATATAATGCTGCCGCCATATGTATTATAAGATGCATCAAACTTGCAAAAATTTTAAACTCAAAATAGCTCTTCATTCATATCGGTAAAAAACAGCTATAATGGTATCTTCCAATAGTGACTAAATTTCACAAAGCTTCATTAACAAAATTTACATATTCTCATCATAAATAGCAATAGTTTGTAAAAATGTTTCAAATAGAATACGATTAACTATAGATAATTTAATTTTTAACAAACCTGTATAATAATTCAACAATCTAAGGTGAAGTATTAGAATTATATAAACATAAAGTGTTAAAAAATAAATTTTCGCATGCTACCCCCTGTAATTCATTTTGTGACTTTCAGAGCACAAACCAAGTTTTAATGAAAAAAAATTAACACGAAAATAGTGACAATAAAAATCGCAAGCGCCTGTGTATATCTACAAATTATAGGTTTTTATCAAGCGTAATAAAACACTTTAATTCGTCATAAAAAAAATTGACAAATGGTGATAACACCCATAAAAATAGACCTCTGTAGCGTTAAAATCTAGTTGTAATTAATTATTTAAAAACTTCAATTCTTTAGAATCTTGCTATTTTAGACCTACAAAAATTAAAACATGGGTTTGAACAAATATTGCAAAGAAGACAAAGTCTTACTTGCTGTAGATTGTATTATTTTCGGGTTCTATCAAGAAGAATTAAAAATATTACTTGTTAAAAGAGATTTTGAGCCAGCAAAAGGCGAATGGTCTTTAATTGGTGGTTTTCTTAAAAAACAAGAGAATTTAAATAAAGCAGCTTCAAGAATTCTTAATCGTCTAACCGGTCTTCATGACATATATATGGAACAAGTACATACCTATTCTAAATTGGACCGTGACCCAAAAGAAAGAACAATATCTGTTTCATACTTTGCACTTATAGATATAGCACATCATTGTAAGGATCTTTTAAAAGATAACCCCATTAAATGGTTCGATATTAAAGATAGACCTGATCTCATATTCGATCATAATAAAATGGTTAAAGATGCTCTTGCATCACTACGCAACAAAATATCCAATAAGCCTATTGGTTTTCAACTTTTGCCCGAAAAGTTTACAATGCGCCAACTTCAAAAAATGTACGAAGCTATTTTAGATACCGAATTGGATAAAAGGAATTTTATCAACAAATTCAATTCTTTTGATCTTTTAAATAAACTGAATGAAAAGGATATGAGCTCATCCAAAAAAGGAGCATTTCTTTTTGAATTCGATGAGGATAAATATCAAAAAAAGGTAGAAGAAGGTTTTTGTTTTAAAATCTAATTACCCGTTAATTTTAAGCTCCTTTCAGAAACAATTTATGATTCAATAATCGTAAATTCGTTCTACACTTTTTTATGAGCAAGAAAGCCACTATTTACGATATTGCAAAAGAGCTGAAAATAACCGCAGCTACTGTCTCTAGGGCGTTGAACAACAATCCTAAAATAAGCGAAAAAACTCGCGATTTGGTTCTTGCCACAGCCGACAAATTAAATTACAAACAAAATAGACTTGCCGTTGCTCTCAAAAGTGGTAGAAGCAATAATGTTGGTGTGGTTGTGCCATTTATCAATAAAAACTTTTTTGCATCAGTAATTAGAGGCATTGAAGAAGAGCTCTACCCTAAAGGCTTTCATGTCATCATCTGTCAAACACATGAAGAAAGTGATCGGGAAAAGAAGATTTTTCAAAATTTAATAAATGCACAAGTTGACGGTATTCTAGTTTCTACCTCGTTTACAAATAAGAACAAAAATCAATTAAATCAGGTTTTCAAAAAAAATTCGCCTTTTATATTTTTTGATCGTGTTTTAAATTTTGATGGTATTAGCACAGTAACCATTGATGACTACCAAGGTGGGTTTGATGCTACTGAACATTTAATAAACCAAGGCTGCCAAAGAATTGCCCATTTTAACGTAGATCAAAATATCGAACTATATAACAACCGTTTTAATGGTTATAAAGATGCACTTTCAAAACACGGTATTGCGTATAACAGCGATTATGTAATAACACTAAAAAATGATATGCAGGCAGGTAAAGAAGCTGCTAAAAAGTTAATGCAACTACCCGTACCACCAGATGCTATTTTCTCTTCTACGGATAACGGATTGTTAGGTGCGGTTAAATATTTACAGAGCAAATCTATAAGAATACCAGAAGATGTAAGTGTTGTAGGATTTAGTAATGAACCATTTACTCAGTTTTTAGAACCATCTATCAGCTCCGTTGACCAATCACCAGTAGAAATGGGTAAAATGGCCGCTAAAGTATTCTTGGATCAGATTGAAAATAAGCAATCTACAAAGACGCAAAAAAAGGTAGTACTCCCTGCTAAATTGGTTGTTAGAAAATCATCCAATAAAACCAAATAGTTGATAAACTGCAATTTCAGATTTTAATTATCCTCCGTGTACTTTAAGTATGCTTATCAATAGCTTAGCAATATGCTACAAATCAAACAAGCTAGGTAACCATAAGCTTAATTGCGGAATATAAGTAACCAAGAAAAGTGCAATAATCATTGCTATAAACAACGGCAACAAGGGTTTAAATACCTTTTCAATGGTTGTTTTGGCCACACCTACCCCAACAAATAAAACAGACCCGACAGGTGGTGTACATAAGCCAATACAGAGATTCAATACCATTATAATCCCGAAGTGAACAGGGTCCAAACCTAATTTAGTGACCACTGGCAAAAATATGGGAGTAAAGATTAACACAGCAGGGGTCATATCCATAAAAATACCCACAAACAACAACAATAAGTTAATGATCAAAAGAATAACAATCTTATTATCACTTAGGCTTAAAAGTCCGGAGCTGATATCTTGGGGAATATTTTCATAAGATAATGCCCAAGACATACACATAGACGACCCGATCAATAGCATTACAATTGCCGTTGTTGCAGAAGAATCCAATAAAATTTGAGGCAATTTTGGCAAGGTGATCTCTTTGTAAATAAAGCCAAGAACTAGACTATACAATACCGCAATGGCAGATGCTTCTGTAGCCGTAAAGATTCCTGTAACAATACCACCAATAACCACAACCAACATAAAAAGACTAGGTAAAGCATCGATAAACGTTTTCCCTACTTCTTTTAAACTACTTCGTTTTCCTACTTTATATTTCTTCTTTTTTGCCCAGAAAGCTGCTACGATCATTAGAAATAATCCCGTCATTATTCCGGGGATATATCCCGCTAGAAACAGTGCTGCAATAGATGCACCACCACTGGCTAAAGAATAAACTATTAATACATTACTTGGAGGTATAATTAAACCGGTTGTTGCGGAAGTTATATTGACCGCTGCCCCAAACTCTTTAGAATAGCCTTCTTTTTCCATCTCAGGACCTAAGATACTACCCATAGCAGAAGCAGATGCCATTGCTGATCCCGCAATTGCCCCCATTAACATAGCCGCTATGACGTTTATTAATGCCAATCCGCCAGGAAAAGAACCTACCAATGTCTTTGCAAAAGCGATGAGCCTATGGGCTATACCTCCCTTATTCATGAGCTCGCCCGATAATACAAAAAATGGAATCGCCAACAAGGCAAAACTGTCCAGACCTGTAGCCATTCTTTGAGATACCGTTGTAAACGCAGGCATTGCAGGTATACTAACCAACATGGTCAGTAAAGATGAAATTGCTATACTCCAAGCTACAGGAGTACCAATAGACAATAAGCATATGAAGCTTAGTACTAAAACAATAATCGGTAAATGCTCCATCATGAGTTGATATTTTTGAGGTCAGATATTTTGTAATACATAATCAACAAACCGCTGATTGGAATTATAAGGTAGACCACTGCAAGAGGTAATTGCAGCGCCGGTGATTGTTGCCCTAGCACATAAGAGATATATACTAATCTGGACCCACCTATTACAAAGGCGAACAAAACAAATAGTATAATTAATATGGTGACTATTATCTTTAATTTTTTCTGTGTCTTTTCAGTTTGCCTAAGCGGTAGAATATCTATCGCAACATGTAAATTTTTACCAGAAACATATGCAGCTCCCAGTACTCCGATCCAAATCATTAAAAAACGTGCTAGCTCATCTGTAAATGAACTAGGGTTGCCGGTTACGTATCGTGTAAAAACTTGCCAAAGTACATTGATGACCATGACGGCCATAATAAGTACTAGTGCCTTGCCTAAAACGGAATCTATTTTATTTCGCATAGTAAACTATTTGGTTTCTTGAATTTGTTTGATAAGCGGGTATATTTCTTTATCATCTTTATAGCTTTCAAAAATACCTGCTACTTTTTCTGCAAAAAGAGATTTATCTGGTCTCGTAATTTCAACACCTGCTTTTTGCACTTCGCGCAAAGCTTCCGCCTCGGCCTCAGCCCAAAGAATACGTTGATATTTTACAGATTCCTTTACTGATTCATTCAACCATTTCTTCTCTTGTTCATTCAACTTATCATAAGCATATGTACCTATCAATAAAACATCTGGCAGAACGGTATGTTCATCTAAGGAGTAGTACTTACAAACTTCATAATGTCTAGAAAGGTAAAAACTGGGTGGATTATTCTCGGCACCATCTACCACACCTTGTTGTAAGGATGTATATAACTCGCCCCATGAAATAGGTGTTGGGGAACCACCTAATGCCTTAACCATATTTACGGCCGTAGCACTTTCCATAACTCTTATTTTCTCACCCACTAAATCTTCAGGTTTTTCAATTGGTTTGTTCATCGTGTAAAAACTACGGCTGCCGGCATCATAATATCCTAAGCCCTTTAACCAATATTTCTCTCCTTCGTTCAACAGCATTTCACCAATTGGTCCGTCAAGCACATTGAACGAATGCTGACGATCTCTAAAAAGAAATGGTAGTCCCAGCACCTTCATTTTGGGAGCAAAATTTTCTAATACACCTACAGATACTTTCGTCATATCTAAACTACCGATTTGCAATAGTTCTAAACACTCTCTTTCAGTACCCAACTGTTGACTTGGGTAAATTTCAAGTTTTAATCTACCACCAGATCTTTCAAACAAATCTTCACTCATTTTAACCATTGCCTTATGCACAGAATGGCTAACATCTAGTCCGTGACCCAAACGTAATGTTTTTACATCAGTTTGAATTTCACAGCCAAAAAAGGGTATTACCAGAATAAAGAGCAGTAATAATTTTATACTTTTCATAGAAATGTTTTAAACGGATAAGAATAGACCGATACTTTTTGATTAAAATTTGAAATATTCCTTGGCATTGTTATAACTAATATCCTGTATTATTTTACCCACCAATTCAAAATCTTGGGGTAGTTCTCCCCTCTGCATTTCTTGTCCAAATAGGTTACAAACTATTCTTCTAAAATACTCATGCCTTGGGAAGGAAAGAAAGGACCTAGAATCTGTCAACATTCCTATAAAGCAGCTAATTAAACTCATATTTGATAATGCATTCAATTGTCTGGTCATCCCATCTTTTTGATCCATAAACCACCAACCAGAGCCAAACTGCATTTTGCCTTTTATTTTACCATCATTATAGTTACCAATCATGGTGGCTAGAACTTCATTATCCGCAGGGTTTAGATTGTATAATATAGTTTTGGTAAGCTTGTCTTTAGAATCCAAAGCATTTAAAAAGCTCGAAAGGGTTCTTGCTTGCGAATAATCCCCTATAGAATCCCAGCCCGTATCCGGACCAAGAATACGGTTCATTCTAGCATTATTATTACGTAATGCGCCAAGATGAAATTGCTGTATCCATCCGCGAGAATGATATTGCTCACACAAGAATAATAATATAGCGGTTTGAAATTTTTCGTCTTCTTCCAAAGACAATTGTTTATTTTCTACCCTCTTTTGAAAAATGTTTTCAATCTCGGCATCTGTAAACATTCTGAAAGGCACATAGCTTAAACCATGATCAGAAAGCGTACATCCATTTTCTTCAAAGTTATCTAAACGGAGTAAAAGGGCGTCGCACAAAGATTTGTATGAGTTAATATTTACTTTACTAACTGCAGATAACTTCTCTAGATAATCTAAATACGAATCGTTTGAAATCACAATAGCCTTGTCTGGTCTAAAAGCAGTACTCACTTTTACATTAAAATCACTCTGCTTTAATTTGACATGGTTATCTAGGCTATCAATAGGATCTTCTGTAGTACAAATAACCTCAACATTCATTTTGTTAATTAGACCTTGACAGCTATACTCAGACGTTTGAAGTTTTGCAGTAGCTTCGTCGTAAATATCATTTGCGGTATCTCCATTTAACAACAGGTCAATATTAAAATAACGCTGCAGTTCTAGATGTGTCCAATGATATAACGGATTTCTTAATGTGTACGGCACTGCTTTACCCCATTCAAGAAACTTCTCTTTATCTGGAGCGTTTCCGGTAATATATTTCTCATCAATACCAAATGTCCTCATGGCACGCCATTTATAATGGTCGCCGTCATTCCACACTTTTGTCAAATTCTCAAAATGTCTATTATTCGCAATCTCATCTGGTGGTAGATGACAGTGGTAATCTATAATAGGCATTGGTGATGCATATTCATGAAATAATCTCTGCGAGAATTCATTCTCTAAAAGAAAATCTTCTTTGATAAATGTGTTATTCTTTATAATGGAACTACTCATTAATTTAAATTTGTAGGGTTTAAAATTCTTGGCTATTCTTTAATAACAAGATATCATCCGTATTAATCCCTGTAAAAAAATCATGGATATTATGGATTAATTAAAATTTACTGACCTAACCCAATTTGACTATTCTGAAGATAGATTTAGCGATAAACTATAGATTCAAAATAAACAAACTAATTATGTAATCGATTACACAAATATATCCTAAATTACAGATTTAGCAAGTAAATAGATTATAAATGTGATAAAAAATAATTTTTAAAAGAATATTTATCTAATTCTTAACGGTATTCTTCATAAGCTTGAATTATACACAAATCTTTTATTGATAAAGTTTATTTTTTGATTTTGAAAGATGAAATCCGCTTAATTCTCTGCCAATTGCGAAAAAAAGGGTTCAAAACACCCTAACATCGTTAAATTGTTCATAAATACTATTATCTAATAGTATCATAACTATATACAATTGACAAAGAATTGCGTAATTTGAATATTATGTTAACTTTGAAAAAAAAGAAGCAAATGGAGTTACTTGAAAAAGCTCAAGAATTTATAGGTCGAAAAATGAGTAATATGTCTACTAGTGACCGAGTAGAAGCGTCAAGAGAGGCAAAAGCACTTATTTTAAGTATTAACGAAATATACAAGGAAACGAAAGATTCTAACTTAATGGATGTAATGAAAGAAGTTACAGTCAAAAAGAAGAAGATTGAAAAACGATTGAACGGAGTACCTTTAGTATAATTTAGTTTGGAATACAGACTTGTTATAATTTCTTTTAAGAGTTTAATTGAAATAAAAAAATCCCTTGAATTTGTTCAAGGGATTTTTTTATTTCAATACTATTTGTAGAATCTATACACCTATACTTTATACAATTTCTGCACTAAGCCCTGCTTGCAGTAATTTAGAACATTTTGGTTTCAGCTCTTCATACTCGCCAGTCTTAACAGTACACTTACCTTTATAGTGTACGATTAATGAACATTGCTCAGCCTGCTCAGGCGAATGTTCACATACAGACATTAATGTATTTATAACATGATCAAACGTATTGACCTCATCATTAAAAAGTACGATTTCATTCTGTTGAACTGTTTCTTCTTCTAAAAGTAACTCTTCGGAAATTTCTTCTCTTGTGCTCATCATATTCCAATTAATACCCTCTAATTTACATATTTTGCGGCAACCCAATTATTACGTTCAAGATTTTTTTTGAACTCTAAAGACAAATCAGCGCATTTTTGCGAAATCATATTTAAATCCTCAGAATAAAAACCACTTAACAATAAAACACCGCCTGTATTTAGAGATTTTGCATAACTAGGTAAATCTGCCAACAAGATGTTTCTATTGATGTTTGCAATAATTAAGTCGTACTTCTTACCCTCAAGAAAGGCAACATCGCCTTCATAGACAGAAATAAAGCCCATACCGTTACGTTCAACATTCTCTTTTGCATTCAAATAACACCAATTATCAATATCGATGGCATCTATTGTAGTAGCGCCGCGCATACCGGCAAGTATTGCCAAAACACCAGTACCGCTACCCATATCTAAAACAGTTTTCCCTTTTACATCTAACTGCAGAATATGCTGCAACATCATATGGGTTGTTTCATGATGACCCGTACCAAAACTCATTTTTGGTTCTATAACAATGTCATACTCTACGCTAACAGCCTTATGAAAAGGAGCTCTTATCATACAAATATCATCAACGATGATAGGTTGAAAATTTTGCTCCCAAGTGGCATTCCAATTTTCCTGCTCAATTTCTTTATAGTCATAAGTAAACTTATATCTATGATTATGTAAAATTGGCAAATCTTTTAACATACCATCAGACCAATCAGTTTTTTGAATGTATGCCAAAACATCATCATCTTCTTCAATAAAACTCTCAAAACCAACTTCACCCAATTCCGCAATTAGAAGGTCTGAAGCTGGATCTTTGGGTTCTACCGTAAATCGGTATTCAATATATACTGTATCGCTCATTTAAAAATACTAGCTTAAATAGCTTTTATGATAGCAATAAAATCGTCCGCAACTAAAGATGCACCACCAATTAAACCACCATCAACATCTGGTTTAGAGAAAATTTCTTCGGCATTACCTGGCTTAACACTACCACCGTAAAGAATAGTTACGTTGTTTGCTATTGTAGCATCAAAAGCCTCTGAAATAGTTTTACGGATCAATGCGTGCATTTCCTGAGCTTGCTCAGGAGAAGCCGTTTCACCAGTACCAATTGCCCATACAGGCTCATAAGCCAAAACAATTTTAGACCAAGCAGATGGTTCTAAATCAAAAAGAACGTTCTTTAACTGACTCTCAACTAGATTAAAGTGATTTCCAGATTTACGATCTTCTAATTCTTCACCAAAGCAAAACATAACGCGTATACCTTTGTTCAAAGCAGTTGTTACTTTCTTTGAAAGAATTTCATCATCTTCGCCAAAATAAGCTCTTCTTTCAGAGTGCCCGATAATAGCAGTATCAATACCGATATTCAATAACATATCCGCAGAAATTTCTCCGGTAAACGCCCCGCTTTCAGCATAATGCATATTTTGGGCTATAACCTCAATCTTAGAACTTTCTAAAGCATGAACCGCACTTGTTAAATTTACATATGTTGGCGCTACCATAACTTCTGCATTGGTATCTGGTAATTTTGCAGATAACTCTGCTAAAAGTGTTTCGGTCTCAGCCAAATTTTTATTCATCTTCCAGTTACCTGCTACTATCTTTGCTCTCATGTTGTTTTTGTTTCTAATTATATTATTTCAATGTAATATCTTAATTGAAGATTAAATCTCCTATATCGTTATAATGTACTTTCTGTTTTATGGTACCTTTTTCTAAAACCAATACTCCCGGATTCGATCGAACAATGGTTTTCAATGTTGTTTCATCTGTAAAGTAAAAATCAAAATCCAAACTATATTCTTTAATCAAAGCATTTGTTTGGTCAGGACCAGATGCTGACATGCCTATAACTTTATATCCAGCTTTTATAGCCTTATCGGCTATTGATTTTATATTCTTGAACTCTTCTAAGTTCGATTTTCTTAAATCGTAGGCTATGACCATAACCAATTTAGGTTCTTGTAATAAAGACGCCGCAAAATCTTCGCCCGCTTGCTCTATGGTAAAATCATGAACAGGTGGCTCATAACCAGCCTGAATCTCTTCGGTTTCTACATCTACAAAATCACCATTTACAGTAGGATAATCTCCTGTAGTAACATGAATTTCTTCTTTACCATTTACATTGAACTTCCATTTGTACTCAAAAATAGCTTTTGGGGCATCTTCTGGAGTACTCATACCCTCTTCAATATTTTTTCCTATTTCATAAGGTCTAAAATCTATTACTGGCAAATGATTTAATACATAGTATACGTAACCTACACAAGCAAAAAACGACACCGTTAATGCGGTCATCAACACTTTTGAATTTACTAACGGTGTAATGTATTTTCTTCCGAAATAAATAATCAATATCAAAACTAACAGTACTACATCTTTAGTAAAAGACTCCCAAGGTGTCAGTTTTATGGCATCACCAAAGCAGCCGCAATCGGTCACTTTATTGAAATACGCGGAATAAAAAGTCAAGAAAGTGAAGAACACGATCATTGCAATCAATGTCCATACGGTAATTTTTCGCTTATACCCAAGTATCAGCAATACACCTACCATAACTTCTACGATGACCACAAGTATTGAAATAGCTAATGCGAACGGAGTTAAAAAAGGAAGATCTAAAACACCTTGACTAAAGTATTCCTCTAACTTAAAAGAAAAACCTACAGGGTCATTCAATTTTATAAATCCGCTTATAATAAAAAGTATACCAACAAAAATTCTAACGACCCCTACTAAATACTTCATTCTTATTATTATTTTTCTGATTCTGAACCTAGGTGTATTAATGCAAAAACCGCATAATTGATCATGTCTTGATAATTGGCATCGATACCTTCACTCACCAAGGTCTTACCCTTATTATCTTCTATTTGTTTTACACGAAGTAGTTTCTGTAAAATTAAATCTGTAAGTGAACTAACTCTCATATCTCGCCAAGCTTCACCATAATCGTGATTCTTGTTCAGCATCAATTCTTTGGTAATTTTAATATGCTTAGCATAAAGGGCAACTGCTTTTTCGGTAGTTAAATCAGGTTGATCGGCAACACCTAATTCAAGCTGAATTAAAGCCATTACAGAATAATTTATGATACCAATAAACTCTGATCGCTCACCTTCATCAACCTTACGTACGTCATTTTCTTGAAGACTACGTATGCGCTGTGCTTTTATAAAAATTTGATCAGTTAATGATGGTAATCGTAAAATGCGCCAAGCACTACCATAATCTGACATTTTTTTTTGGTACAGATTTAAACAAACCTGAATGACCTCATCGTATTCCTTTGCCGTATCTAGCATGTAATTCTATCTAATTTGTGTAAATTTCGCTTAAAAAATTGTAACCATCAAGATAGATGGTTTAAACTTGGAAAATGCCACAATTTCCTGATAATAATTGATAATGACCATAAATTGCAACGGTAAACTTATATCACTAGACCAGCCTAAGGTAATGGGCATTTTAAACGTTACTCCAGATTCTTTTTTTGATGGCGGAAAATACAAAGACGAATCTAGTATTCTACATCAGGTTGAAAAAATGCTTAATGAAGGTGCCACCTTTATTGATATTGGTGCCTATAGTTCTAGACCCGGAGCTTTAGAGGTAGATGAAGCAACCGAATTAAAGCGAATTACACCCATTGTCAGTTTAATTCTAGAAAAATTCCCTGATACTATCCTTTCCATTGACACTTTTAGAAGTAGCGTTGCTAAAGCATGCATAGAAAAAGGTGCTGCCATTGTCAATGATATTTCTGCGGGATTACAGGATGAGAATATGTTATCTACAGTTGCAAAATTGAATGCACCTTATATAATGATGCATATGCGTGGCACGCCACAAAACATGCAAAAACAAACAGATTACGAAGATATTCTAAAAGAAGTACTCCACTATTTTTCCAAAAGATTACTGGCAGCAAAGGCTTTAGGAATAAAGGATATTATTATCGATCCAGGTTTTGGTTTTGCAAAGAACTTAGCCCAAAACTATAAGCTTTTAAATCAAATGGAAGTCATGAATATCATTGAACACCCAATATTAGCAGGCATAAGTAGAAAATCGATTATTTACAAAACATTGGGCACCAATGCTGACCAGGCATTAAACGGATCAACGGCTCTACATATGATTTGCCTACAAAAAAGTGCTAAAATACTACGCGTGCATGATGTTAAAGAGGCTATGGAATGTGTAAAACTTCATGAACAATTAAATGCCTAAGTTTATATGAATTTCTTGTCAACTAATTTCTTAATTTTACTAAAACGGTACTGATTGGATTTTTTAAATTTTCTTGACTTTAAGATTACGGATGTTCTTGACATCATCTTTGTCGCCGTACTTCTTTACTACATCTACAAACTAGTTAGAGGGTCTGTTGCCATCAATATATTTATTGGAATAGTTATAGTTTGGGCTTTTTGGAAATTGACCGAATTATTAGATATGCAAATGATCAGCAGTATGGTCGGTGCATTTATGCAAGTCGGACTTATTGCACTCATCATAGTTTTTCAGCAAGAGATCAGAAAATTTCTTTTAATGATAGGCTCAACCAATTTTGCCAATAAAAGAAATTTTGTAAAGCATTTTAAATTTTTAAAACAAGAAGGTTTATCTACCGATACCGATGTAGATGCTATACTAAAAGCCTGTGAAAAGATGGCGAGCAGTAAAACGGGAGCTATTTTGGTTATTGAAAGAAACAACTCCCTAGATTTTATTAAAAGTACGGGAGACCGCATGAATATTGAGATCAATCAACCAATTTTAGAAAGCATCTTTTATAAAAATAGCACATTACATGATGGTGCCGCTGTTATCGTTGGAAATTATATAGTTGCTACCAGGGTAATTTTACCTGTCTCCAATGAGCGTAATATTCCGCTTCGTTTTGGCTTACGACATAGAGCAGCTGTGGGTATCAGTGAAAAAACCGATGCAATAAGCATTGTGGTTAGTGAGGAAACCGGACTCATCTCTTACATTAAAAATGGAGAATTTGTGCTGTATGATTCCATCACGCAATTAGGGAATATGCTTAAACAAGATTTGGTGTAATGAATTGTAAGAACTGCCAAAGCAACTTAGATAATGATAATAATTATTGTCCTGATTGCGGTGCTAAGGTAATACGGAACAGACTTACAGTGAAGAATCTGATCAATGATGCCACTGAACGATTTTTCAATGTTGACAATACCTTTCTCATAACTTTCAAACACCTTTTCACAAAACCAGATGAAGTTATTGGTGGCTACATTAAAGGTGTTAGAAAAAAATACTTAAACCCTATCAGCTATTTTACAATAGCAATTACTTTTGGAGGATTATTCGTTTATGTGTACACGGAATTCTTCCCTAATGCATTAGATTTTGATTTTAGGTATGAAAATTCTTCGTCTTTAACCGAAGCTGAAAAATTTGGACAAGATATTCAGAAGAAATGGAATACATACCTATTCAAATACCAAAGTCTCTTTTACATAGCTATGCTTCCATTTTTAGCATTGATTTCTAGACTTGTATTTATCAATAAAAAAAAATTTAACCTTAGCGAACATTTTGTTATAAACATCTATGCTTACTCTCATTTATCCATAATCATCAACACCGTTTATATGTTGGTTTTATGGAATTCCAAATTGCTTTACTACGTTTCCATAGTCAATGTGGTATTTCAAATTGGCTTCTTCACATGGGTATTTTACAAACTTTTTAATTTGACCATTAAGCAGACCATATTAAAACTTTTACTCTTTCTTGTTTTATTCGCTGCGGTTTGTTTTGTGCTATTTATAATTGGGATGGTCTATTTAGCCCTTTTCACCGACTCTTTTCAGAAAATGGCTTCTTAATTACGCTACCTCCTCAGCTAAGAACTGAGCTTCATAAAGATTACTATAGTAACCACCTTTTTTAAGCAACTGTTTATGTGTACCGGTTTCTACGATGTTACCGGCATCCATTACAATAATCTTATCTGCTTTTTTAATCGTAGCCAAACGGTGGGCAATTACAATAGAAGTTCTGCCTTGGGTAATTTTATCTGTAGCTAATTGTATTAACTGTTCAGAATAAGTATCGACAGAAGATGTTGCCTCATCTAAAATTAAAATACTAGGGTTACTAACGTATGCTCTAAGAAAAGCAATCAATTGTCGCTGACCGCTTGAAAGCATAGTACCTCTTTCTTTTACATTGTAATGATAACCACCAGGCAGACTAGAAATAAATTCATCTACACCAATAGCTTTTGCAGCATTCTCAATATCTGCAACAGTGATATTAGGGTCTTTAAGAGAAATATTATTGGCGATGGTATCGGCAAACAAAAATACATCTTGTAACACTACGGCAATATGCGATCGCAACGAAGCTAAATCATAATCTTTTATATCCACACCATCAACGGAGATAGCGCCGGAATTAATTTCATAAAATCTATTCAACAAATTAATGATCGTACTTTTTCCTGCACCTGTTGCACCAACAATAGCAACGGTATCCCCTGCCTTTACATCAAAAGAGATTCCGTGTAAAACCTCTTCATCCTCTAAATATCCAAAATGTACATTATCAAAACTGATATCACCATTTACGGTTTCCTTTTCAAAAGAACCTACATCTTGTATATGGCTATCGGTATCTAATATCTTAAATACTCTATTAGCTGCAACCATACCCATTTGTAGGGTATTGAATTTATCTGCAATTTGACGAAGCGGTCTAAAAAGCAAATCTATCAACATGATAAAAGCGAAAATAGTACCTGCTATATCCGTAGAAATATTGGCAACATTTTGCAAACCTCCATACCATACAATTAACCCCACGGTAATAGAAGAAACAATTTCTGCGATAGGAAAGAAAATGGAATTATACCATACCGTTTTCAACCAAGCCTTTTTATGTTTTTCATTTATTTCCCTAAACTTGTCGCTCTCAATTTTTTCCCGGGTAAACAATTGAACTATTTTCATACCCGTTATACGTTCCTGAACAAAGGAATTTAGATTAGAAACCTCTGCCCTAACCTCTGTAAAAGCAACTTTCATGGCTTTTTGAAACCACCTTGTAGCATATACGATTATAGGTAATAATGCAAAAACGATAAGGGAAAGCTTCCAGTTGATAAAAAGCATTACCATTGCAGCAACCACCATTTTCAATAAGTCTGCTACAATAACAAAAAATCCTTGACTAAAAATTTCACCAATTCGTTGCATATCGGCAACAGCCCTGGTCACCAAAACCCCTAAAGACGAATTATCAAAATAGGTCATTTTAAAGGAAAGCATCTTTTTGAACAAGTTGATACGCACATCTCGTATAACGGATTCTCCCAACCAATTGGCGTAGTAGTTAAAAGCCAGCTGACATATTACTTGGCCAAGTAACACTACCAACATGGCAATGGTTAAATAAAGAAGCATCTCATCATTACTGCCCTTAATAGCTTTATCTATGATTTGTTTTACGATCAAAGGTGTAAGAATGGCAAAACCGGATAATGATATAGCAGCCAAAGCAACGCCATAAAAAGTGATTTTGTACGGTTTTGTGTAGGCGAGTAAGCGTTTAAAAAGACGAGTGTCAAATGCTTTGCCAGAATCCTTATCCATTCTTTAAAATAGTATTGGGGTAAACAATAGAGGTCAAATATAGTCCTTTTGCAGGAACAGAAACACCTGCTTTTGTTCTATCCTTGCTTTTTAATATGGTATTAACATAGTCTGCCGGGTATTTACCTAATCCCACATTAATTAAGGTTCCCACAATGGCTCTCACCATGTTTCTAAGAAATCTATCTGCAGTAATTGTAAAAACAAGTTTGTCATCTACCAACTTCCAATGTGCTTCCCGTAAATCACAAATATTGGTAAAAACATCTGTATTGGATTTTGAAAAACATTCAAAATCTTTTTTACCCAACAACAATGCTGCCGCGATATTCATCTGTTCAATATCTAAATCTTTCTTTACAAAATGAGCCAGATCAGTAGCAAACGGATTCTTCTTTTTATCAATATGATATTCATAGGTTCTAGCCGTAGCATGAAAACGGGCATGTGCATCTTCTTTCACCTCAAATATGCGATCAACAGCAATATCATTAGGTAAGAAAGAATTTAATCTAAAAACATATTCTTGAATATTTTCTAAGGTATCAACATCAAAGTGAGCATACATCTCTTTGGCGTGAACACCCGTATCCGTTCGACCGGCACCCATGAGTGAAACCTTAGCATTTAAAAGCTTAGACATACCATTCTCTAGTACTTCTTGTACGGTTATGGCATTTGGCTGATTCTGCCAACCATGATAAGCTTTACCGAAGTATGAAAATTGAATGAAGAATCTCAAAAGGATGTGTTAGTTTTGTATCGCACAAAGGTATTAAAAAGGATACGTTTTAACATTGAATTGATTAAGCTGTAATTCTAAACTTTAAAATATCAATTCTAAGAAATTAATTACCTGTAAAATTAAATCTTTATATCCCCATAATTAAAAATAAATATGACCAAAATACTCTTACTTTCCGACACTCATTCACATATAGACGATGCTATTTTAAAGCATGTTAAATGGGCAGATGAAGTATGGCACGCTGGCGATATTGGCTCTTTAGAAGTTACTGATGCCATTGCAAAATTAAAGCCATTAAAAGGTGTACATGGAAATATTGATGACCATATCATTCAAAAAGAATTCCCGGAAAACAACAGATTTTTCTGCGAAGGAGTAGATGTTTTAATCACCCATATTGGTGGATACCCACCTAAATACAATATTAGAACAAGAGATATTATAAAGGAAAATCCGCCAAAATTATTTATTTGTGGACACTCGCATATTTTAAAAGTAATGATGGACAAAAAATTAGGCGTTTTACATATGAATCCTGGAGCATGTGGAAAACATGGTTTTCATCAAGTACGCACCATGTTACGTTTTGTAATTGAAGGTGACAACATTAAGGACTTAGAGGTTATAGAATTGGGTAAAAGATAAAATACAGGATTTTGTTAATTAATCAAACCCTGTATCTAGCTAATTAATACTCAAACGAAATACCTAAAGAAAATGTGCCGCCATCATAAACATTTTTACGCTGAACTAAAAAGCCGGCGTAATCAGAATATTGAGCTACCACATTAAAATGGTCGGTCACCTTATACATTGAAGTAATACCGTAATTGGTGAAAGTAGTACCCTCACCAAATAAGAACGAACCACTTTGTACATTATTTTCAGAAGATAAACGTTCTTGAATTTTCAATTTTCCAATAAGATACAGCTTATCAAAGAACAAATTTCCTAACTCAACCCCGGCTTGAAATTGGTTACTGAATCCTTCAGTTCTAAAATTTACACTTGAAAATGCCGATGCATATGTTTTGCCGTTATCAAAACCATGAGATGCCGCAAGTGTGGTCCAAACATTGAACTCACCATCAGAAACAGGTAAATTTATTTCATCAAATTGACCAAACGCATTAGCATTTTTAGATTGCGCAAAATTACTACCATCATTAGTAGGTATATCTAAAGCCACTTGTAACGATAATGGGAAGCTTTTTAAAAGTTTATATTTTACACCCAATTGAATATTGCCTACTCCGCCTACAGTTTCCGTAGTGCTAAAACTATTTAAGCGCACCAATGGTAAATCAAGAATTGCCGTAAATCTATCAGATATTCCATATTCACCATAAATTAATAACGCACTAGTATTAAAAGTACTTCCTTGATATGCCAATGTACCTTCTGTGGTATAGTAGTTATTAGAAGAGAAATGAGCCGCAGATGCCTGAACATAAAATCCTTTTGCCTCTCTCGTCCATCCACTTTGTGCCTGAGCATAAAAAGTAAATAAGCAACAGCAAATGACCATGATGTTTTTTATATTTTTCATAATTCTGTGATATTAAGTTACAGGGATAGAGTAACCCCTATAAAAAAGCCTTTGGGAGACATAGAAAAACAGAATCATGTGTCTCTATTCCCAAAGGCGGTAATACATTATATTAGTTTAAAGCAACATTACCAAATGGTATGTTAGCAGTAGCACACCATAGTATAATGTGCGTATATTTAGCATCTGGGGCAGTATCTAGCTTAATGAACATTTCACCATTGTCAGCCACGTTACCAATTAACATTAAATCTGGATTTCCGTTTGCAGGATCAGCGGTAAATACTTCAGAGGTAGATAAAAAGATACCTACAGTACCCGTACCCAACTCAGTAGTAAAGTCATCTGCAAAACGAACAAAGTTTGCATCGTCAGTATCAACACCTACTTCAACCAACCCTTGTGTAGGCGTACCACTTTCAGCAACTAGATTACCACTTAAGGTCACCATTAAATCACCTACCGGCAATGACGAATCTACTTCTACTGTTTCAGTTTCAACTACCGTTTCAGTAACTGTTACTACTTCACCATCATCATCTGAACAACTGATAAAAAAAGTTGTAATAACACTAGCTAACAATACAAGAGTAAATTTTCTGTTCTTCATAATTTTAATTTTTAAAATGTTTAGTTTAAAACCGGTAACTAACGACTATCGTTAGCCTTGCTGTTTCTTGGGACAAACATAGAAATGGGGTATCACGAAGAATTCAAGAAAAAGTAAACAGTTTATCACATTAGGAAGAAAAGTTGCAATAGTTTTGTGATATTTAAAGAAGATACAATAGTTGCCAAGAAAAATCAGGGCATAAAAAAACCCGGAAACTACCCCGGGTTTTAACGCACTAATACTACTAAGATTATAGGCTTAACGCAAGCGATCAACAGATTTTACAAGATCTTCATCCTTCTTTATAGCTCTATTTGCAAGAACCAAAAAAATGATAGAAAATACTGGAATCAGCATCCCAATACCCTTCTCAGAGACCAAGGTCTCTCCGGATAAGTTTAGTGATCGGTAAACGAAAAATCCTAATAAAAAAACATTCAATATCATGTTCAGCCTGTTAATGACAAACTGAGATTTTCTATTTTTAAATTGTACTATAGCCCAAACAGCTAGAACAGTACTTGCGTAAAAGGAAATAGAAATAAGCATTTCATTATTTGCAAATACCTCAACACCATTGATATCTATCCATAGGTTAAAGAAGAACGGTAGAACACCCGTAAGTATTGCTACAACTATCAAATAAAGGCTTTGTATTCTTTGAATCATAAATCAATTACCAGTTTACGGTGCAAAAATACATGTCTTTTCAAAAAATATACCCCTTTTATTCAAAATAATTTGTAATATTGCTACGTTATCACGTCATAACACCTACCACTAAGGAAATTATCTCCTTAAGATTATCCAAATAAAATAGTTACTTCTTATCAATACAAACTACTTATAATTTATTCTACTACTTAATGTTTGAGATTTCAGATTTAAAATCAAAAAAGCTACCTGAGCTTCAGGAAATTGCTAAAGGACTAAAGGTTCCTAAATTCAAGACCTTAAAAAAACTAGATCTAGTTTATCAGATTTTGGACGTACAAGCAGCGAATCCGAAAGTTGCCGCAGCTATCGTTCCTGCTGCAACAGAAGAGGCTAGCAAACCTACCGAAACAAAACCGAAACCTAAGCCTAGACCTAGACCACGTGTTGCCAAAAACACGAATAAAGAGGTTAAGGCAACAGCAAAACCAGCTCAGGAAAAAACTACTACTGAGAAAGTAGCTCCGGTAAAGAAAGAGAATACGACGGAAAGTGTTGCTAAAGAACCTGTAGAACAAAAAAGGCCAAGACCAAGGCCAAAGGCTGCAAACCAGCCCAATAAAAAGAATTCTAATCAGAATAACAATCACAATAAAAAACCTAATCCCAGATCTAATCATGACAAAAGTAATTTTGACAAAGATTTAAAAAATAGGTACAAGGAACCAGAGTATGAGTTTGACTCCATTATTGCTAGTGAAGGCGTATTGGACATCATGCAAGACGGCTACGGATTTTTACGTTCTTCTGATTATAACTATCTATCATCACCAGATGATATTTATGTTTCCCAATCGCAAATTCGTCTTTTCGGTTTAAAAACCGGAGATACCGTATTGGGTAATGTAAGACCACCAAAAGAAGGTGAAAAATATTTTCCTCTTATTAAGGTGAATAAAATTAACGGTATAGACCCTCAGATTGTTCGTGATCGTGTATCATTTGAACATTTAACTCCGTTATTCCCTCAAGAAAAATTTAATTTAGCAGAACGCCAAAGCACTATATCTACTCGTATTATCGATTTGTTCTCGCCTATTGGCAAAGGACAAAGAGGTATGATCGTATCGCAACCAAAGTCTGGTAAAACCATGCTTTTGAAAGATATTGCGAACGGTATAGCGGCAAATCACCCTGAAGTATATCAAATTATATTACTAATTGATGAACGCCCTGAAGAGGTAACCGATATGCAGCGTAATGTACGTGGTGAAGTTGTAGCTTCTACCTTTGACAAAGAGCCAACAGAGCATGTACGTGTAGCAAACATCGTTTTAGAAAAAGCAAAACGTTTAGTTGAATGTGGTCATGATGTGGTAATTCTTCTAGATTCTATAACACGTTTAGCAAGAGCATACAATACTGTTCAACCAGCATCTGGTAAAGTATTAAGTGGTGGTGTTGATGCGAATGCCCTACACAAACCAAAAAGATTCTTTGGTGCTGCCCGTAATATAGAAGGTGGCGGATCATTGTCTATTATTGCTACAGCTTTAACAGAGACGGGATCTAAAATGGATGAAGTTATCTTTGAAGAATTTAAAGGCACAGGTAACATGGAGCTTCAATTAGATCGTAAGATTGCTAACAGAAGAATTTTCCCTGCAATTGACCTTACTTCTTCCAGTACACGTAGAGATGACATGTTATTGGACGAAAACACCTTACAACGCATGTGGATCATGCGTAAGTACCTTGCAGATATGAACCCGGTAGAAGCTATGGAGTTTATAGAGCAACGTTTTAAACAAACTAAGAATAACGAAGAGTTCTTAATGACAATGAATCAATAGAACTATTTCAACGATTATAAAAAAATCCCGATTTCTAGAAGAAATCGGGATTTTTTCTTTTACACTCTTGTCGTATTGATATACAGTGTTTTGCAATGCCTCTATTATATTTTTAATATCTTTATTGTTCAACAAAAGAACTCTCCCCAGTCTTTTAGCAATTTTCTTTATTAATCAAAATAAGTTTTAGAAAATGAAAAGACCATTTAACCTCATCTGTAAATTTTTATGCGTATTTACCATTTTAGCCGCTTTAGGTTGTAATGAACAAACCAATGAAAAACCAAAGAACCCTATTCAAGATGACAAAAAAACGGTAAAACCTCCAAATGAAATTATAGACATATCAGAGGCTAAAAGCATGTACGAATCATACGAAAAAAGAAGAGTGCCTTTAATTCAACAGTACGAAGATTCAATAAATACGGAAAAAGGCATCGAAAAAGAATTCGATGTGGGTAGGTTTGTGTACTACGACTACAAAACAATTAAGCAGTACTTAGCTTATATAGAACAAGAGGCCGCAGATGCAAATGTAGAAATCTCGACATTAAGACTGTACTACTCCAATTACCCAGATGAAGAAGTTTTTCCTAATTCAGAGACTCCCATTAAACACCCCAGACAGAACAGCCTAATGTTATCACCCACCTTTAATGATGGTAAACGCGATGTTCTCTTTTACATTTCACAAGGTACTGAAGGCAAGCAAGCAATACCTATGAACAATAGTTTTGAAGACATAGATGGATATGGAAATACTGAAGAAAGAAATACCAAAACATATGCATCATTTGCACCAAATTTAAACAACACTAATGTTGCACCCGCTGTATTACAAGGAAGAGAAAGTCTAACACTGAATAGAGGCACAGGTGTGCCCCCACCAAAAAATCAATAAAGGCTCAACAAAAAAATAGACGATTAAGCTATGCTGCAGTATATTTTAGATAATTATTTCATCTTACTCTATTTTATAGCGCTGGTTTTATCCGTTATCAAGTATAGACTGTACTATGACACGGTATTAAAGTATTTGCCAATTATTCTAGGCTATGTTCTAATGTCTGAAATATTAGGTGCGATCGTAAGAGATATAGATGATATACAATTGGTTTATATACCAGAATACTATAACTACAATACTATAATTTTCAACATTTTTGACATCGTATTTTTCCTATACTTTTTCTATATTTTTTATCAATTATCCGATAAACCTATAAATAAGATTATAATTAAATACGGAAGTATTGTTTTCTTGATTTCTTGTCTAGTAAATTTATTTTATCAAGATTTTTATACCCAACCCCAAAACTATGCAATTATAGTTGGAGCAATTATATTAATATTTGCATGCTTGACTTATCTATATAAGATTTTTACAGAAGAGCAAAAATTCGTTCCTAGAAGAAATCTTCTATTTTGGATTAGTATAGGCTTATTGTTTTTTTACACTTACTATCCTATCTCCATGTATATCTTATCATTCAATTATGATTTATACAGTATGTATAACATTACAAAATATCATTACGCCTGTATATCAGTTTTATATAGCTGTTTTATTATCGGTTTCATATCCATGAGACGATTACGACTACCGATAAAACAAACGGAATAAATATTCTCACAATAAAAAAAGCCTTCCATAATTGGAAGGCTTTAAAATATTATAATAGCAGAAATTTACAATGCAGCTACGTGCTTTGCCAATTTACTTTTTAAGTTGGCAGCTTTGTTATCATGTATAATATTACGTTTAGCTAAACGATCAATCATACTAACAACACTTGGAAAAAGAGCCTCTGCATCTTTCTTAGATTCTTCTGCACGTAATCTCTTAATAGCATTACGTGTAGTTTTATGCTGATATCTGTTACGTAAACGAACTGCTTCGTTTCTTCTAATTCTCTTTAATGCCGACTTGTGATTTGCCATTTTATTCTTTGTTATAATATTTTCGGATTTACATCCATTTAATTTTGTAGTCCGTAGGGGAATCGAACCCCTGTTACCAGGATGAAAACCTGGCGTCCTAACCCCTAGACGAACGGACCATTATGTCAATACTTGGAAATACATCCAACGGTTTAATTAGTAGTCCGTAGGGGAATCGAACCCCTGTTACCAGGATGAAAACCTGGCGTCCTAACCCCTAGACGAACGGACCATACTTTGCGCAATTGCGGATGCAAAAATACAAATATTTTTCACTATCGCAACACCTCTTTATTATTTTTTAAAAAAATTAATACGCTTTAGCAAATAACACCCTTTTATTAGACGGTTTGCCTGTTACCATACATGTGCCATCTTCCTCCTTTGCATCTATGGGAATGCAACGTATAGTTGCCTTTGTCTCATTTTTAACACGTTCTTCGGACTCTTTACTACCGTCCCAATGTGCAGAAATAAATCCGCCTTTTTCTTTTAAAACTTTTTTAAATTCATCATAAGAATCTACCTCAGTAATATGATTAGTTCTATAATCCAGTGCTTTTTGGTACATATTCTTCTGAATATCTTCCATTAAAAATTCAATTTTAGCCACTACATCTGTCGCCGCAACAGTCTCTTTTTGCAAAGTATCTCTTCTTGCCAGTTCATATGTGCCATTTTCAAGGTCTCTAGGACCAATAGCCAACCTTACCGGAACACCTCGCAATTCGTACTCATTAAATTTAAAACCTGGCTTATGGGTATCTCTATTATCGAATTTTACTGAAATACCTTTTGCTCTTAATTCTTTAACTAAGGGATTAACCGTTTCAGAAATTTTATCCAACTGATCCAATCCTTTATATATAGGCACGATCACAACTTGTATTGGCGCTAATTTTGGAGGAATAACCAACCCGTTATCATCACTATGCGTCATGATCAACGCTCCCATCAATCTGGTTGACACTCCCCAAGAAGTTGCCCAAACATATTCTTTACCACCTTCTTTAGTTGCAAATTTTACATCAAAGGCTTTTGCAAAATTCTGCCCCAAAAAGTGAGAAGTACCAGCTTGCAATGCCTTACCATCTTGCATTAATGCTTCAATACAGTAGGTTTCAATAGCGCCTGCAAAACGTTCGCTTTCTGTTTTAGTACCTTTTATTACCGGTACTGCCATATGGTTTTCTGCAAAATCGGCATAAACGTTCATCATTTGTTCCGCCTCTTCAATTGCTTCCTTTTCGGTAGCATGTGCCGTATGGCCTTCTTGCCATAAAAACTCTGCCGTTCTTAAGAATAATCTTGTACGCATTTCCCAACGAACAACATTTGCCCATTGATTAATAAGTAGCGGTAAATCCCTATAAGATTGAATCCATTTCTTATAAGTATCCCAAATGATGGTTTCAGAAGTAGGTCTTACAATAAGCTCCTCCTCTAATTTAGCATCTGGATCAACTATAATGCCGCTTCCATCTTCTGCATTTTTTAATCTGTAATGTGTAACCACAGCGCACTCTTTGGCAAAACCTTCCACATGGCTTGCCTCTTTACTCAAATATGATTTTGGTATAAACAACGGAAAATAGGCATTTTCATGACCAGTTTCTTTAAACATCTTATCTAAACCAGCTTGCATTTTTTCCCAAATACCGTAACCATATGGTTTTATAACCATACAACCCCTTACACCAGAGTTTTCGGCTAAATCTGCCTTAACTACTAATTCGTTATACCACTTGGAATAATCTTCGCTTCTCTTCGTCAACTTTTTACTCATTATCTGGACTTTGGCACAAAATTTGTGATTATTGCTATGTAATAATTGGGTAAAACTAGTTATTTTTAATATGTTCAACAATATAATTTTGATCCGATGATATATTCACTACCCTACAACAAACTTCGCAACATAACAATGTTGGTGACCCTGGCTGCTTTTGTAGCATCTTGTGGTTCTTACCAACAATCATCTTATTATGACAATGATGGTATTTATTCTGATGATACCCCAACCACTGTAGAAAGAAGACCTGAACAAAGAAATTACACGCAGAATAATCCTGAATCTGACACTTACACCAACTATTTTGGCGAAAAAGCCAGTCAATATGGTGAAATTTTAGATGAAGAAATATTTACCGATGTAGATTCTTATTCCAGCAACAATCTTGATGCTGAAGTTCAAGATGATCAATTGACAGATTACTATGCCAATGCAAATGATTATGAAGGCTATGGAAGCTGGGGCGATAATAATGCCGATGTAAGTATTAACATTCATAATAATGGCTGGAACAATTGGGGTTTCGGCAACCTTTATGGGTGGGGTTGGAACAATGTAGGTTATCCTGGATTTTATGGAGCCGGATGGGGTCAACCTTGGGGTTGGAATAGATGGAATAGATGGAACAACTGGGGTTATGGCGGTTTCGGTTTTGGATGGAACAACTGGGGATATGGTTGGAACAACTGGGGGTTTGGCTGGAACAGACCTTTTTATGGTAACAACTTCGGATATGCTTATGGCTACGGTTACGGTAATAGATATTACAATAGACAATATGCGGTTAACAATTCTAGAAGAGGAAATTACACAAGACAGACCGTTAACAATACAAGACTTTCTTCTACAGCGGCAAGAGGTCGTTCAAATGTGAATACTAGAGGTAGTTCATCAAGGTACCGAACTACAAATGGTAGATCAACAACAGGTAGAAGTTCTGCCAATACACGTAGCTCAAGAACATACTCGGGTAATTCCACAACAAGAAGAACCGTTGGGGTAGATCAAAACAGAGCCTATAGAACAAGTAGAAGCACAAGAGCAACACCTAGATATAGCGGTAGTTCAAGGAGTAATAGTAGCAGATATAGTAGTAGCCCTAGAACCAATAGTTCTAGAACAGCAAGATCTAGTAGCAGAGTTGCGGTACCAAGAACATCTACATACCGAAATTCAGGTAGCAGTTCTAGAAGTTATTCTTCTGGCAGAAGCTCTAGTGGGTCGAGCAGCAGATCTTACCGTAGTTCTGGAAGAAGCTCTAGAAACAGTAACTATAGTTCAGGAAGAAGCAGTTCTCGTAGTAGCAGCTACAGCTCAGGAAGAAGTAGTTCTAGAAGTTCGAGTAGTGGGTCTTCATCAAGATCTTCTGGATCCTCAAGAAGTGGAGGAAGAA
This sequence comes from Maribacter sp. R86514, assembly GCF_044597005.1. NCBI lineage: Bacteria > Pseudomonadati > Bacteroidota > Flavobacteriia > Flavobacteriales > Flavobacteriaceae > Maribacter > Maribacter sp. R86514. The sequence continues at coordinate 2,174,910 of NZ_CP138999.1, forward strand.
GAAACTAAAGTTGAACATTTATTCTAATTGAAAAATTAATATGAAAAAATATATAACGTTCGTAGCACTAATGGCATGCGCCATAAGTAGTGCACAAAACATAAATGAAGCTTTACGCTACGGTACAGAAAACCTTCAAGGTACCGCTCGCTTTCAAGCAATGGGCGGAGCATTTGGCGCCCTTGGTGGCGATATGTCCTCTTTAAACATTAACCCAGCTGGTTCAGCGGTATTCAACAATAGCCTATTCACCATCACAGGATCTAACTACCATACAAATAATGATGCCCGTTACTTTGGTGATGCCCTAATAACAAAGAATAACGACATTGAATTAAATCAAATAGGTGGTGCATTTGTATTTAAAAACACCGATGCTAATTCTGATTGGAAAAAATTCACATTGGCTTTTAATTATGACTTGGTCAATAATTTTGACAATGAATATTATGTTTCAGGTAATTCTACTGAAGGTATTGATACTTATTTTTTAGAGTACGCGGGTGGTACACCTTTTGGGTCTATTTTATTACAAGATGGCGAATTTTTAGAAGAAGCATATTTAGATATTGGTGCAGCTCAAGGTTTTAGAGACCAGCAAACATTTTTAGGATACTATGGTGGCATTCTCGACCCAGAGACTGAAGATGACAACAACACAAATTACATCAGTAATTCTCTCTATGACTTTGTTGACCAAGATTTTCTAAGAAGAACTGCCGGATACAATAGTAAGTTTACCGTTAACGTTGCTTCTCAATACAAAGAGAACATTTATATGGGTGCCTCTTTAAATTTTCACAGTGTTCTATATACTCAATATGATCAATTTTCAGAAGATGGTTATGAAACAAATTCTGAAATTACCAGAACAACGTTCGATAATTATTTAGAAACGGAAGGTAACGGATTCTCGTTCACCTTAGGCGCAATTGCCAAATTGAACGATAACGTACGTTTAGGCGGTAGCTATCAGTCACCGACATGGTATCGCTTGGAGGATAATACTTCGCAACGTGTAAATTCTGATTTAGCAGATGAAGATATTAATTTCATCAACTTTACTATTGTAAACCTTTTCGAAGAATACACGGTTAAAACACCTAGTAAGCTTACAGGTAGTTTAGCTGTAATATTCGCAAAAGATGGTTTATTAAGTTTCGATTATGGATATCAAGATTTCTCACAATCTGAATTACGCCCTACAAATGACCCAAGCTTCCAAACAGTGAACTCAGAAATTGCGAGTGATTTAGGAGCCGTTTCTACTTTTAGACTTGGCGGTGAGTACAGAATTCAGCAAGTAAGCCTACGAGCAGGATACCGTTTTGAACAGAGTCCGTATGCGAATGGAAATACAATTGGAGATCTAAATGCCATTTCCGGTGGTATTGGGTATAACTTTGGCGGCAGCAAATTAGATTTTTCCCTAAGTCGTTCTCAACAAGATGTAAGCGAAAGATTATTCAATGCCGGTATTACAACACCCGCAATGATTGATAGAGGAATTATGAATGCTACCTTAAGTTATACGATTAACTTTTAAGACAAAAAGCAAATACATTTACATAAAAAAAAGGGAGCGTTAAGCTCCCTTTTTTTTTGTTTATCTCTTTAATGTAAAATGTGTCTTTCGAGTTTTAGCTACCAATAGATCATCTTCCATTTCTCCATATTCAAACCTGAACCAATAATCTGTAGATGGCATTTGCTGTCCGTTAAAATTACCGTCCCACGTATCCGTTGGTCCTAATTGTTTCAACAACTTACCGTACCTGTCAAAAATAAATACAACAGGATCACTTAGTGTTTCAATACCTAAAATATTCCATGTATCATTAACACTATCACCATTAGGAGTGAAAAATTTTGGATACCCAACTACTAAAAATTCAATAGGATCCGTAATTCCACATCCATTTTTATCGTTAATTACAACCGTATTTACTCCTGGAGGCACATTCATAAAAACAGCATTATCTTGAAATACCCCATTATTAATTGCATATTCATAATCGCCATCGCCCTCAACAAAAAACTCAATATTATTTTGATCGGGATCAATGGAAAGATTAGTATCCAAAGTTTCTACTCGTTCTAAAACAGGAGTACCAAAAAAGGTAATTAAAACTCCGCTTTCATCAGCAACTCTTGGCGGCGAACCGGTTATTGTAGTAATCGATGCAAAATAGCGACCAGAATTAGGACTGGCAATTACCAACTCAGCACCAAAATCACCCGTACCGGTAAGCGTATCATCAACCACACCGTCATCTTCATAATCTACCGTCCATTCTACACTGGCAATATCTGCCCCTGCAGGTGAATTTAAAGCACTAATAGTAATTGGATCATCACCTTCACAAGCAATAATATCCAAGCCTAAGAACTCATCTCTCAATGTACAATCTAAAGCGGTGTCTTGATCATCATTTACTGAGCTACCCGTAAAGGTCAACATAAATGGTTCAGGATCTCCAGTAAAATTATCTGCAAAATTATTTATCAATATGTAATAAATCTCACCAGGCACTACATCTAAATACTCATCATATGTATTCTGACTACCTGTTAAAGATGCACGACCTTCTTCCCCACTTTCCGGGTTAACTCCTAATCCGGTAAAGTTTGTATCGTTAACTTCATAATTACAACGTATTGGTTGCGCCGTACCATTACTAATATCCGCACAATCAACATCTGGTCCGTAAACCGCAAAATCCCATTCTCCGGTAGGTGTAGATCCAGTAGAAGGTAAAGCCTCAATATCAAAACCGACTTGACCGCCAGTACCCGCTCTAAATACAAACCATGAAGTATTAAACTCGATATTTGCCGATGAAAGACTTCCTTTTTCCAGACACCCAGTTTGCAGTATTACATCTGGGTCAAAATCATCTACATCTCCTGTTCCACCAGCAAGACCCATAATAGGTTGATCGGCACAAACAGGAATAGCTGTTCTACAATCGGCTGAATTCTGTGCAGTTACATTCCAACAAAAAAGAAACAAACAGCATATAGAACAAAAAAGTGTTCTCATAAAAGTGTAACTAAGTTAGTATACGTGATGTATATTATAACTACACACAACTTGCTTTAGTATCTTACAACAGATATTCTTGCGTTTAATCGATAAAATGCACTCATCAAGCCTAAAAAACAGGCTTAGCGCTTTAAAGTAAAATGATTATTAATGTATGATGCGTCTGTATCTTCACCTAAAGAATTGGTGTAAGAAAGCTTGAACCAATAGTCAGATTCCGGCAATAACGTACCATTAAAAGAACCGTTCCAACCACTGGAGTTTTCAAATATCTGATGCAATAATTTACCGTAACGATCATAAATAGTAATTACAGGATTATCTAAAGCAGATAGACCATCAACTTTCCAAACATCATTTACGTTATCTCCATTGGGAGTAAAGAACTTTGGAAAACCAACTACCACAATATCCCTAGTATCAGACCCACAACCATTAACATCTCGAACCGTAATGGTATGCTCTCCAGGAAACAAATTATTGAACACCCCACTACGCTGTGGCGCATCATTATCTACTTGAAACTCAAAATCACCGCTTTCTTCTAAGAAAACATTGACCACATTAGAAGCATCATCTTCATATTCTATAGTAATATCTGAAATTACCGGCGGACTAGAAAAAACCACGTTAACAGAACGTACGGTAATACACTGTATCAAACCTTCTATATTTGTTACAGATAATGTATACACACCAGGCTCAGCAACAGTAATCAATGACGATGTTTGACCAGAGCTCCATTCATATGTAAAATCATTATCGGGTATGCGTTGCCCAATAGTTACAATCGGTTCATCGCCACAAATAAACACCTCTGTTTCAAAATCTAGAACAGGAAGTTCAATTCCGTTAATATCAAAAGTTTCAGAAGCATCAAAACACATAGAATTTTCTATCGATGTCGTTCTAACGTATATAGTCTGTAAAACCTCTGTTGGTATAAATTCTTTTGAAAGTGCGTTTGCGCCGTCAATTGCATCTTCAAAGCTTTCATGATAAGAAACCCTAAAATCTAAGGGACTCTGATCCCCTAAGGCTTCGGCATCTTTTACATTAAAATCGATAGCCGTACCATCTAAACAAGCAGTCTCATCTTCTAATTCAAAAGTTTCAGGAGTAGGTGCATAAGCAACTTGGGTTTCGCTAATTAAATTATTTTCTAATGGCATAACTACCAAAACACGGTACATCCCAGAAACTGCTGTAGAAAGTTGTGCATCAGTTTCACCTGGTATAAGTTGATAACCTGCGCCAGCATCTAAATACCATTCATAGTCTTCCGCATCAACAGTTGTTGCATCTAAAACTATGGTTTCATTATCGCAAGCGATAACTGGCGGACCTAATAAATTGTCTATAATATTACAATCTAACGCCGTATTTGGAAACTCCACAAAAATGTTCCCAGAAAACTGAATAGAAAAACCAGAGTTATTATTACTGAAGTTATTGATCATGAGCAGGTACTCTTCTCCTGGTACTACATCTAACCAATCATCATACTGTATGTTATCTATACCTGTAGGATCCTCACCTACCCCTATATAACTGCTATCATCAGAATTATCAAAATAATTACATCGAACAGGCTCTCCTAAGGAAGAACAATCACTTGTTCTATATAAGGCAAAATCCCAATCCTCAGTAGTATCAAATCCGATATTAAAACCAAGTTGACCTATCTCACCGATTTTAAACTTATACCAGGCAGAATTGGTTTCAATAGTACCACTACCCTGATTTATGCATCCAGAAATTGTAGCGCCGTTAAAATCGTCAATACCGTAACCATTGGTACCACCATTTACAGGAGTATTATAGCAAATAGGAACCGCATTCGAGCAGTCGGCAGCTACTTGTGCGAAACAAGTGAACATGCCAAAAAAGCAAATTAACAAAGTAGATATAACGTACTTAGCCATAGGGGACTTCTGATTTGGAAAAATAAAAATAACCAGAGCTTAACGTTATGGCTAATTAATGTTGTGTAATGCCTGTTATTCGTTATAAAGTGGCACATATTGTATATCTTTGCAGCTTCTAAAAGATTGATAAAATGAAAATTGAGGATACACTGGAAGATCAATTTGATGAATTAGGAAACGATCATATTTCCTCGTCAGAAGATACTCCATTACGTTCAGACGCCTTTGATCTGGATGATGCCGAAAAGATTGAACGCATTCGCGATAATGTACGTGAAATCATGTTAACGTTAGGTTTAGATCTAACCGATGACAGCTTAAAAGGAACTCCGAACAGAGTTGCTAAAATGTATGTAAATGAAATATTCGGTGGTTTAAACCCTGCCAAAAAACCTAAAGCTTCTACTTTTGATAACAAGTACAAGTATGGGGAAATGTTGGTTGAAAAGAATATCACCCTTTACAGCACTTGCGAGCATCATTTGTTACCTATTGTAGGTCGTGCTCATGTTGCCTATATTTCTAACGGTACTGTTGTAGGTCTTTCTAAAATGAACCGTATTGTTGATTATTATGCAAAACGCCCTCAAGTTCAAGAGCGTTTAAATATTCAAATTGTAAGAGAATTACAAAAAGCTTTAGGCACTGAAGATGTTGCTTGTGTTATAGATGCAAAACATCTTTGTGTAAATTCTAGAGGAATTCGCGATATTGACAGTAGCACCGTAACTGCAGAATATGGTGGTAAGTTTAAAGAAGAATTAGTACGCCGCGAGTTTTTAAACTACCTTAATTTAGATACCCATTTTTAATAGCATATAGCTTCATGCAATTATACGAAAGTCAAGAAATCAAAGTATATAATTCCCTAACCGGAAAGAAAGAAGTTTTCAAACCCATAAACGAGGGCCATATAGGCATGTATGTTTGTGGACCGACCGTGTACAGCAATGTACATTTAGGAAACTGCCGAACTTTCATGTCTTTTGATATGATTTTTAGATACTTTAGACATCTTGGCTACAAAGTAAGATATGCACGTAACATTACAGATGCAGGTCATTTGGTAGATGATGCGGAAGATGGCGAAGATAAAATTGCGAAAAAAGCACGATTAGAAAAGTTGGAACCTATGGAAGTGGTGCAGCGCTACACTGTAGATTTCCATAATATTTTAGAGAAATTTAATTTCTTACCTCCGAGTATAGAACCTACGGCAACTGGTCATATTATAGAGCAGATTGAAATTATCAAGGACATTCTTGAAAAAGGATTTGCTTATGAAACCAATGGCTCTGTATATTTTGATGTTGCCAAGTTTAACCAAGAACACGAATACGGTAAACTAAGTGGTCGTAAGCTTGAAGACATGATTGCCAACACTCGTGATCTTGCAGCTCAAGACGACAAGCATAATCCGCAAGATTTTGCCTTATGGAAAAAAGCAGAACCACAGCATATTATGCGTTGGCCATCGCCATGGGGCGACGGTTTCCCAGGATGGCATTTAGAATGTACTGCCATGAGTACAAAATACTTGGGCGAAACATTTGATATTCATGGAGGTGGAATGGACTTAAAATTTCCACACCACGAATGTGAAATTGCACAAGCAGAAGCTTGCAATGGTCAAAGCCCCGTAAATTATTGGTTACATGCCAATATGCTGACCTTGAACGGTAGAAAAATGGCAAAATCTACGGGTAATAGTATTTTACCTGGAGAAATATTTTCAGGTGAAAATGAAATTTTAAGTAAGCCTTTCTCGCCTTCAATGGTTCGTTTCTTTATGATGCAGGCACACTATACCAGCATTTTAGATATGAGTAATGATGCCTTATTGGCATCTGAAAAAGGGTTCAATAAGTTGATGGAAGCTATCAATTCCCTTAAATCATTAAATACCGGCAAGACTACCGATTTTGATATTACGACTTGGAAAGCATCTTGTTATGCTGCCATGAACGATGATTTTAATTCACCAATACTAATTGCGAAATTATTTGATGCCGTTAAGCATATTAACCTTATCAAGGAAGGCACTGAATCTATTACCCCAGAAGACAAACTAGAATTAGAAAGCACTTTACATGGTTTCGTTTTTGATGTTTTAGGTTTAGAAAACAAAAGTAGTTCTGATGCCGATACAGAAAAATTAGGTGGTGTTGTAGAACTATTGATCGAATTACGTAAATCAGCTAGAGAAAACAAAGATTTTGCTACATCTGACCAAATACGTGATCAATTGGCGGCACTAGGTATTCAATTGAAAGACGGTAAAGAAGGTACTACGTATAGCCTTTAATCTAAATATTTAGATTTGTGAATTTTAGACTGGTATTCACCAGGTGCTAGGTGTTGCCTAGTTTTAAAAACCCTGTTAAAGTAAGACCTGCTCTCAAATCCGCAATCTAGATAGACATCTTTAATACTACGCTTTGGATCCTGCAATAAACCCACAGCTAGTTTTATACGCTCGTTATTTATAAACTCTACCGGAGAAATACCCAATTCTAACTTAAAGGTCCTGTAAAAATGTGAAGGACTCATACATGCTAACCTACTTAGGTCATCTACACTTAAAGACTTGTGTACATTATCTCTAATGTAGCGTATAACTTCAGTAAGTCTACTTTCTTTTTTAATGGACAAAGTTGCGTTACTGTATATTTTACGCTCATTGGTCTGCAAGATTCTAATGATAAGTTCACGTAACATGTTATCTACAAATATGTCTTTGGATGGATGATCTTCAGAAAACAAAAACAAGAGGCGCTGAATAATTTGAAATATTCCCCTATCATTCACAAAATGAAAATTATAGTCCATTAAACCCCATGCCTCTTTATTACTCTTGGGCATATTCTCATTCATAAACTGTAATACCTTGTGTATTTTATCTTCTGAAATAGCCATTGCCAAACATCTAGTTGGGTTCTTTGCCATAGCTTCGGGAAAATCTATACACATTCCTTCATTTGCAGGTAAAACTAAAGACTCTCCCGGCAAAAAATCAAATGATTCATAATCTCTTAGGTGCATAATTTTCTTTCCCTGTATCATACTTGCCAATACAGGTTGCTCAAATTGCAATAATACACTTGCTGCCTGCTCATGTGTTTCAAAAACATGCATAGCGGCATTGTTCATAGTATAAGAAGTTTGGTTCTCGACCAAAGTCTCTAAACGCCTTCCATTAAAGAAATTATCTGATAACTGAATCACATTAATTTTGATTTAATTTTAAGGAATTTACAAAATTATATACTTAAAAAAATCATAAAATGAATTTTTGATAGAATAGTTCACATTATTCGTAGTATCCTTCAGATGAATTGAATATGTGAGAAGTACATTTAGAATATCGTATTGGCACTACCAATACGACAAGACTTCTATTATTAACTTAAATCATATATTATGAGCACAACAGCAGCAGTAGAAAAAGATGTACTTCAGAAACCTAAATTTAAAAACCAGTATGAAAATTTTATTGGCGGCAAATGGGTTGCACCAAGTAAGGGTGAATATTTTGACAACATCTCTCCCGTAGATGGAAAGTCATTTACAAAAATACCAAGATCAACAGCGGAAGATATTGAAAAGGCAATTGACGCCGCTTGGGAGGCAGCTCCATCATGGAACTCTTCATCAGCAACCGAAAGAAGTAATATGCTTCTAAAAATTGCAGACAAAATAGAACAAAACTTAGAAGTTCTTGCCAGAGCAGAAACATGGGACAACGGTAAAGCCATTCGTGAAACTATGGCTGCAGATTTACCATTGGCAGTTGACCATTTTAGATATTTTGCCGGAGTCATTAGAGCAGAAGAAGGGTCTGTCAGTGAATTGGATTCTAATACGGTGGCACTAAATGTTACAGAACCACTAGGTGTCGTCGGTCAAATTATACCATGGAATTTCCCATTATTAATGGCTACTTGGAAATTGGCTCCAGCATTGGCTGCCGGTAACTGTGTAGTTTTAAAACCTGCCGAACAAACCCCTGTTGCAATTTTAATTTTAATGGAAATCATTGAGGGAATTTTACCTGACGGTGTATTAAACATTGTAAACGGATTTGGTGCAGAAGCAGGTAAACCATTAGCCTCTAGTCCAAGAATTGATAAAATTGCCTTTACCGGTGAAACCACTACCGGGCAATTGATTATGCAATACGCATCTAAAAATATTACTCCGGTTACCTTAGAGTTAGGTGGTAAATCTCCAAATGTATTTTTTGAAAGTATTATGGATGCTGATGATGAATTCTTTGACAAGTGTTTAGAAGGCGCCAATATGTTTGCCTTAAACCAAGGTGAAGTTTGCACATGCCCATCTAGAATGTTGGTACAAGAAAGTATTTATGACAAGTTTATAGAACGAGTAATAGAACGTACCAAGGCTATTAAAATGGGGCATCCTTTAGATCCAAACACCATGATGGGTGCTCAAGCTTCCAACGATCAGTTCGAGAAAATTCTTAGCTATATAGAAATAGGTAAAGAAGAAGGTTGCGAGGTACTCACTGGCGGTTCTCAAGCGTATAACGAAGGTCTAGAAGGTGGTTACTATGTTGAACCGACTATCTTAAAAGGGAATAATAAAATGCGTGTTTTCCAAGAAGAGATTTTTGGACCTGTACTTTGTGTGACCACTTTTAAAGATGAAGCAGAAGCTATAGAAATTGCAAATGATACTCTATATGGTCTAGGTGCAGGCGTTTGGACACGTGACACCCACCAAGCCTATCAAATTTCAAGAGCCATAAAAGCCGGTAGAGTTTGGGTGAACTGTTATCACCTATACCCTGCACATGCTCCATTTGGTGGGTATAAAAAGTCAGGTATTGGTAGAGAGAACCATAAAATGATGTTGGCACATTACCGTCAGACCAAGAACATGCTTATCTCTTACGATAAGAAGAAAATGGGCTTCTTTTAAAAAACAATTTATGATGAAAACAAAAAGAGTATTAGTAACCGAAAAAGCAGCTGAAATAATTGCTCAGCTAAAAGAAAGGCATGGCAAACTTATGTTTCACCAAAGTGGTGGCTGTTGTGACGGTTCATCTCCCATGTGTTTTGAAAAAGGAGATTTAATGCTCGATGATAACGATGTTTGGTTGGGCACCATAGAAGGTTGCGATTTTCATATGTCTAAAGATCAGTTTGAATATTGGAAACACACGCAACTAACGGTTGATGTTGTCCCTGGCATTGGTTCTAGTTTTTCGTTGGAAATTCCGTTAGGACTTCGATTTTTAATCAAATCTAGATTATACTCTGCAGAAGAAGCAGAACATCTAGAACCCATTAGAATAGGCGCCTAAACCGAAACCATTTCATTTTCAGAAGTCCGGATGCAACTCATCCGGACTTCTTATTTTACACAGTTAGTTGATTTGTAGTAAATTTGTATTATCAATTTGTCATCGTGAAAATCTCATTAAAAAAAATTCTTATTTCCCCCTTGGTATTTCTTGTACGGTTTTACCAAGTAGCTATCTCTCCGTATACACCAGCAACATGTAGATACTCCCCTACTTGCTCTCAGTATACACTTGAAGCATTAAAAAAACACGGTTTATTCAAAGGCGGATGGATGGCAACCAAACGAATTTTTAGCTGCAACCCTTGGGGCGGAAAAGGATATGACCCAGTTCCTTGATTAAGCTTCAAACGCAAATTCAAACACAAAGTCCAAGTTCAAGTTCAAGTCAAAAAAAAAGCTAACTAAAGTTAAAAGTTCAGTTGGTCAAAACTCTGACATAGTCAAATAACCAAGTTTTTCTTTAATCTAAAATCTATTTTCTCTACTCTCTTTTCTATTATATTTATTCTTCTCAATATAAACTTAACGCTCTTTTAACCTAGAACAAAACCGATTTCCACAATCTAAAGCCTAGGTAGATTTCTATTTTATTATCTTAGCCTTTCAAAATTCAACACATGCATTTCTTAGGAATTACTTGGAATCCGAACGAGACACTTTTCAACATCGGATTCATACAAATAAAGTATTACAATCTTCTTTGGATCACAGCCTTTGCATTAGGTTGGTTTATCATGAAAAAGATATTCCTAAATGAGAAAAAATCTGTAGAACAATTAGATTCGCTATTTATCTACACTGTTCTAAGCACAATGCTAGGTGCAAGATTAGGGCATGTATTCTTTTATGACTGGGCATACTATTCCAATCATCTTATAGAGATTTTGATTCCTGTTCGCGAAAGTGATACAGGCAGTTTATTATTTGGCTTAATAGATGGCTATGAGTTTACAGGCTTTGCCGGTTTAGCCAGTCACGGAGCTACTATTGGTATCATAATCGGTACGTATCTGTACACTAGAAAATACCCGGAATTTAAAATGCTTTGGATATTTGACAGAATGGCCATACCAGTGGCAATTGGTTGTTTCTGCGTACGTCTAGGTAACTTTTTCAATTCTGAAATCAATGGGAAAGTGGTAGATGAAAACTTCATATTCGCTACCAAATTCATTCGAGATTCAGACGACTTACATCCATCAAAAGCATTAGGCATTACACAAGAAAAAACATTGAATGCGGCTTATGCAGCAATAGAAAACAACCCACAGTTTTCACAGTATTTAGCTGAGATACCATATCGTCATCCGGCACAATTGTATGAAGGCATAGGTTACTTGTTCATATTCATTCTTTTATATTTCCTATACTGGAAAACCGACAAGAAGAATAAACCAGGTTACCTGTTCGGCTTGTTCTTTGTATTACTTTGGACGGTTCGTTTCTTTGCAGAATTTGTGAAGAAAAGTCAAGGTGGGTTTGAAGAATCTTTAGGTTTACTTTCTACCGGGCAATGGTTGAGTATTCCTTTTATTCTAATTGGATTATACTTCATGTTTAAAAAAACTAAAACCGCATAGTATTGAAAATAATATATAAAAGTTCGGTTATTTTAATAGTTGTTGCACTATTAGCTTTTTCTTGTAAAGAAGAACCTAAGAAGACTATTGCCACGCAAAGTATAGATTTCAATCATGAAGGAGATATAACCATTTTTTTAAATGCAAGTGATACCGTAAAAACCAAATTCAATATTGAGTTTGCAGAAACGGATTACGAAACCCAAACGGGACTTATGTACCGCAAGGGAATGGAAGATGACCAGGGTATGCTATTTATTTTCCCTGACCAGAGAATGCATTCTTTTTACATGAAGAATACAGAGTTTCCTCTAGATATTATTTATATAAAAGATGATTTAAAAATTGCTAGTTTTCAAGAAAATGCACAGCCACTTAATGAGACCGGTTTATCATCACAGGTTCCTATCAAATATGTTCTTGAAATTAACGGTGGTCTAGCGCAAGAATTAGGGCTATCTATTGGTGACAGTATTAGCTTTAGCAGAAAGTAATTACCGCTTCTAATATTTTATTACGAAATAATGCCAGAATATGTATTATTCAATGAAGAATCTGAACGCTTACTTTTTAAAGAAGTACAACCATCAGATTTTCAAAATTGGCTCCCTTTTCATGAAGAACCTTTAAGTACCCAATATTGGTCAGGTTTACCAACCGATCCTATTGTGGCATGCCAACAACAATTTGACAGAATATTTGAGCGCTATAATGACAACTTAGGTGGTATGAACGCTTTATTCTTAAAAGGCACCGATACGCTAGTAGGCCTTTGTGGAATACTTATACAAGAAGTAGATGGTAAAAAAGAGTTTGAAATAGGTTATTCCATTCTCCCAAAATATTGGCGGCAAGGCTTTGCCTTTGAAGCCGCCAAAAAGTGTAAAGAAATAGCTTTTCAAAAAGGATGGACCAAAAGTTTAATTTCAATCATACAAGTTGATAATATTCCTTCGCAAAAAACAGCTATAAAAAATGGGATGTTTTTAGATTTTACTACTTCCTATCACAATAACGAAGTTCATATTTTTAGAATAAACGCATAAATGAGTCATTGGGTAATATATTTAGATAACAATTCTAACAAGAAAGGCTTCATTAAAGACTTTCAAAATGGTAACATACCTGTAGCGCTTCAAGAATTCAAACCTAAAAACGGCCGGTTATTTTCTGCTTTCACATTAGATATACTTATTGACGAAGAAGATAAACATGATGAAAAGATTATCAGCTCTGAAAATCAAGCCCTGGAAACCATGTCTAGTGGGGAGCAAAAAAAAGCACTACTAAAGTATCTATTAAACGAAAAACCAGATTATATAATTCTTGATAATCCTTTTGATAATTTAGACATTGCTTTTCAAGAAGAATTAAAATCAATACTAAAACAACATTCAACATACATTGCATTTATTCAATTGGCGAGCAGAAAAGAAGACACCCTTTCTTTTATCAAACATTTTGGAAGCCTTAAAAAAAATGAATTTACAGTATTAGAGAAATCGGCATTGGATGAGAATATAAATAGTCACACATTCAATGCTATAAATATACCTGCATCAATCACACCCATTACCAACCTAGATAATATTTTGATTGATTTTAAAAATGTAAGCATCTCTTATGGTGAGAAGCGAATATTGAACAATATCAACTGGACAGTAAAGAAGGGTGATTTCTGGCAACTTTCAGGTGCGAACGGTAGCGGGAAATCCACCATGCTTTCCATGATATTTGGTGATAACCCAAAAGCATACGGTCAAGAAATTTATCTTTTCGGAAATAAAAAAGGTAGTGGAGAAAGTGTTTGGGACATTAAAAAGAAAATAGGGTATTACGCACCCGCAATGACACTTAAATTTAATGGCAGGCATTCTATAGAACATATGCTCATTTCTGGTTTAACGGATTCCGTAGGGCTTTACACCATACCTACAGAGCTACAAAAAAGAATAATTGATCAATGGTTGACCCTTTTAGAATTACAAGATCAAAAAAAGCAATATTTCAATACATTATCTATTGGGCAACAACGTTTGGTAATGACTGCGCGAGCCATGGTTAAAAGACCTCCAATTTTAATATTGGACGAACCCACGGCAGATATGGATGATGAGTCCGCCAGTTTATTGGTTGCCTTGGTCAACAAATTTGCCAAAGAAACCGATACCGCCATTATTTTCGTTTCGCATAGAAAAGAAAAAGGTCTAAAACCGAAACGGACTTTAGACCTTATACCCAGTAAAAATGGTTCATCAGGAATAATTAAATAATATTCAACCTTTTCAAAACAAAAAAAGGCCGCTCATTTCTGAGCAGCCTTTTTACCTGAGTTAGTTATAAAATTATTCTACTTCAGCACTAGGTTTAGCGTCACCAGAAGTAATTTTCTTGCTCAATGCATCGAACATAACAGTCGTTGCAATAAATACAGATGAATATGTACCTACAAGTACACCAACTATCATTGCAAACATGAATCCTCTTAATGATTCACCACCGAAAATGAAGATTGCCAATAATACCACTAATGTTGTTAATGACGTATTCAATGTTCTACTTAACGTACTATTGATAGCGTAGTTAATGTTAGAACCACCTTTCCAGCCACGTTCAGCCAAAGTTTCACGAATACGGTCAAATACTACCACGGTATCATTCAGTGAGTAACCAATTACGGTTAGTATCGCCGCAATAAACGCTTGATCGATTTCCATGTTAAATGGCATTAGTTTACCGAATATTGAGAATACACCAAGTACGATCAATACATCATGGAATACTGCAGTTACAGCACCCAATGAGAATTGCCATCTTCTAAATCTTAATAAGATATATAAGAACACTACTGCCAATGACCCTAGAATTGCCAAGAAAGCATTGTTTTTAATATCATCGGCAATAGTAGGACCTACCTTTGAAGATTTCATAATACCAAAAGTCTCATCATCAATACCGCCAAGTACAAAAGCATCTTTAGTTATACCATCTGGTAAATACTTTTGAAGTGAGGTGTATAATTTATCTTGAATTTCATTATCTACTTCGATACCTTCAACATCTACCTTATAAGGCGTTGTAATCCTTATTTGGTTAGATTCACCATAAGTCTTCACATTAGTTCCGCTACCGAATACTGTATTTAATTCCGAAGATATTTCAGAAGGATTAACAGGTTGCTCAAAACGAACCGTGTAAGAACGACCACCGACGAAATCTACACCCTGCTGTAAACCTGGACCAAAGAACAACGATGCTAGTCCTGCTAGAATCAAAATCCCAGATATAACATAAGCAATCTTTCTCTTCGCTAAGAAATCAACATTGATTCCTTTGAAAAGGTTTTTAGTGATACCAGTAGAAAAATCCAAGCTTCTACCTTTTCCACTAATATACCAGTCGATTAACAAACGAGTGATAAATATTGCAGTGAATAAAGATGTTATAATACCAATAAGTAAGGTAGTTGCGAAACCTTTAATAGGACCAGATCCAAAAATAAATAAGATAACCGCAGTTAAACCGGTTGTAATGTTCGCATCTAAAATAGAAGACAATGCATTACCAAAACCATCAGCTACAGCTTGGCTCTTACCCTTACCTTTTGCCAATTCTTCTTTAATACGCTCAAAAATAAGTACGTTAGCATCGACAGACATACCTAACGTTAAAACAATACCGGCAATACCAGGCAATGTTAACACGGCATTTAAGCTCGTTAATACACCAAATATCAATAAGATGTTCAACATTAAAGCGATATCAGCAAATACACCTGCTTTACCGTAATAACCGATCATCCATAAAAGAACGATTACAAACGCGATTAAGAAAGACATGAAACCACTATCAATAGCTTCTTGACCTAATGAAGGACCAACAATTTCCGATTGAATGATTTCTGCAGAAGCCGGAAGTTTACCAGCTCTAAGTACGTTAGAGATATCTTTAGTTTCGTTTACTGTAAAGTCACCCGTAATTTCTGAACGACCACCAGAGATAGGACCAGAAGAAACACCAGGAGCAGTATATACTTTATTATCTAAAACAATTGCTATACCAGTTTGGTTGGTGTAAGCATCTCCAGTCAATTTTTCCCATTCTTTAGCACCTTTCGTATTCATGGTCATAGAAACAGCAGGCTTACTGAACTGATCAAAATCGGCTCTAGCATCACTTACTACATCACCACTAATTCTTGGCGTACCTTCGCGATTAGATTTCAACGCGTATAAATCGATAACTTCAGTTTCTTCTGTAGATGGTCTTTCCCATACAAATTTTGTAAACTGAATATCAGCAGGTAATAATCTTCTTATTTCCGGCATTCTTAAATAAGAACCAATAGTTGCCGTATCTTTAATAGCAGCACGGAACATTGCATTTGATCCTGGGTTAGCAGGAATCAATAATTCGTATAAAGGATTTACCTGTGTAGCTAAATCTAAAGAATCAGCAGAAACATCAGATAATAAAGAATCTAATTCAGACTCTTCTTTAACTTGTTCTGGTTGCTTAACCTCAACAATCGTTTTTAATTTCTCATTCGCCTGAATTAAAAACGTACTAAAGCTTGTATTACTTTGCTTGTACGTTTCCCAAAACTCTAATTGAGCAGTACTTGATAAAAGATCTTGTGCACGAGCGATATCTCTAGCACCTGGCAATTCAACCAAAATACGACCAGAATTACCTTCTCTTTGAATGTTTGGCTGTGTTACACCAAAACCATCGATACGTTCTCTTAATACCTCAAAAGCAGAAACGATAGACTCATCTATTTTTCTACGGATGATCGGCTTAACCTCATCATCAGACATTTGAAAGTTGATTTCATCACTAAGACCTTTGTTAGCGAAAATATCAGGCGAAGCTAATTTAGTATCACCTTTAATGTTATCGAAAGCTTCAAAAAACAAATCGATATACGTATCATCACTATTACTAGAAGCAGCATCCGCATCTGCTAATGCTTTATTAAATACTGGGCTCTTTGTATTATTAGCTAATCCTTTAAGGATATCCTTAATAGAAATCTGTAATGTAACGTTGATACCACCTTTAAGGTCAAGACCTTTATTAAGTTCTTTCTTTTTAGCTTCATTATAATTGGTATACCCAAATACAGGGTTATTACCAATAGAATCAAGATAACTAGCAGCTACTTCTTCTCTTTTGGCCACATAGCCATCTGCTGCCTCAGAAACTCGGCTTGCAGCGAAGGTAGTCGCTTCTTTTTCTACTTTACTGGTTACGAAAGTATAGGATAGCTGGTAAATACTAACTAACCCAAATAATAAAGCAAACAGCTTTATAAGTCCTTTGTTTTGCATTTTAATAGTTTATTTAATTTATGTTGATTAAGATTATATGTATGTTAAAAAAAGGGCAAACAACTTTTACGTAGAAGTTATTACGCTCTTTAGTACTAGTATATGTTATCGGAAATTAGCTATTTCCACATGTGTAAGGCCCTGCCCTTACTTCTGGAATTATTTGTGAAGTATTATCTATTGCAATTGCAATAGTTCTATTAATCTTATAAGCCGTAGCAACAAGAACATCTTGCTCTAATTCTACAGCATCACTAAACGGCAATACTACCAGGTTAGTCAATTTTTTAGAATCCTGCTTTTGAACTGCAACTAGAGTAGCATTCAAAGTAACACCGCTATCTGCTTGCTGATGCAGGTCGGATACTACTAAATTATATGTTTCAGGTAGTCGTTCTTTTGGGTGGTCTGAAGGAAATTCTTCTTCATTGGTTGTTAGTGGCTGATTTTCTTCAGAAAGAAACTCTTTAACACTAAGCGCATCAACATCACTATAATAACGAATACTTAATTGAGCACTGTCATTTTCTATAATTTCAACACCATCAACACCTAGAACTTCTAGTTTCTTGGTAATTACCGCTAAAATTTCATCATGAGCAGACTCTGAAGCTAATTCTACATCTGTAAATTGTAGTACAATTTGCTGATTAGAAGCTTTAGTTTGCTCTTGACTTAGCCCTAATAAGGCTAGAATAATAAATAGAGTACTTACGCACCATTTTGCATTCATGCGGCAAATATAAAAAGAAAGATTATTCTAGGTAGTATATTTTTTACAATATATAATACCAATGCTTACCTATTAATACAAACAAAGCCCTTATAGTTAGACTATAAAGGCTTTGTTTTATGTTTAAGAGTATATAAACTACAGCTCTAAAAGACCATTGGTTTTAGTAACACCAGCAGCACTTTCTTGCATTTTCGCTTTTTCAGCATCGCTTAATGGAATGTCAACTATTTTTTCAATACCGTTTTTTCCTAAGATTACAGGTACACCTATACAGATATCATTTAGACCATATTCTCCTTCCAACATTGTAGAACAAGGGAACATTTTCTTTTGGTCACACGCGATAGCTTGAACCAAAGCAGAAACTGCAGCACCTGGCGCATACCATGCACTTGTACCTAACAATCCTGTTAAAGTAGCACCACCAACTTTAGTATCGGCAGCAACTTGCTCTAATCTTTCATCAGATAAAAATTCAGATACACGAATACTGTTTCTAGTTGCATGAGAAGTTAAAGGTACCATACCTTTATCACTATGACCACCTATTACCATACCATCAATATCAGAAATAGGAGCTTCCATAGCCTCTGCTAAACGATACTTGAAACGAGCGCTATCCAAAGCACCGCCCATACCTATAATTCTATTTTTAGGTAAGCCAGTAGTTTTATGTACCAAATATGTCATAGTATCCATAGGGTTACTTACTACGATTATGATAACGTTTGGAGAATGCTCCAATAAACTGCTAGAAACCGTTTTTACGATACCAGCATTAATACCGATCAATTCTTCTCTGGTCATACCTGGCTTTCTTGGAATACCAGAAGTAATTACTGCAATATCGCTATTTGCTGTTTTAGTATAATCATTTGTACTACCTGTTATCTTTGTATCAAATGCGTTTAAAGAGGCCGTTTGCATTAAATCCATCGCTTTACCTTCAGCATAACCTTCTTTAATGTCCAAAATAACCACTTCTGATGCAAAATCTTTAATGGCAATGTACTCTGCACAACTAGCACCTACCGCACCAGCACCTACAACTGTAACTTTCATTTATTTCTATTTTATGAATTATTATATATAAAATGGTATGTCCACTTTATGTCTATTGAATTTTCGTTTCAAAAATAGGTATTTATTGACGAATTATGCTAAGTAGCAGTTGATTTAATTAAGCTCAAAAGCATCGACAAAATGCATGTTTTGTTAAAAAATTTTGCGCTTTAACGAAGAAATCGTCAAAAAGCGACCGTACATCGAATTAAAGTAATATCCCAAAATTAGTCACGTTAATTACTGTGGATCCCAAATCCAAAAAAATTAAATTAACCTACTTATGACTAAGAAGTTCCTCTCTTTGTTGGCGATATGCGCCATAGTATTTCTTGCGAACTGTTCTCGAATAGAAGAAAACAATGACCCAATCATAGGGTTATGGTCTCAATCAGAACTAACTGTAAGCGAAAGTTCCTCAAAACAAACAATTCGTAAAGAATGGATTTTCAATGATGTCTATTTAGGTAGATATCAAGAAATTGAAGGTTCTACGATTATCTTAAAAACAGATTTCAACTGGTCCAAAGAAGACGATGTTTATACCGTAGAGTATAAAGGTCTAGAAGGCAAGCCAAATAATATAATCACTATAAAAGATACTGATGATGTTTCTTATCTTCAGAAGAAAGATGGTGGTACTTTGGCTATAAGGCAATAAACGATTTTAACAGGGCCATGGGAAAAAGGCTGTCCGGAGGGATCTGGGCAGTCTTTTTTATACCCATTGTTGTTCTAAAAACAGCTTTTAACAAGTATTACCTACGCTTATTTAAAGCACAAAAAAAGGTCCGACGGAATTAGAGATAATTCTTATCGGACCTTTTTACATTTCAAACTTGTCTTTATCTAAAACCGAAGTTAACACCAACCGTTGCAGTATTGAACTCCCCTAAATTGTATTCGGCATTTAACCTAAAGAAACCTAATTTCAGTTTAGTACCTAAGGTACCGGTTACACCATTTACCTTTTTGGTAATTGAAAAAGGGTCTTCATAAGTTTCTGATGCAAATGGACCGCTTGTAACTCTATATGTTCCCAGTACATCTGTTACAGACTTGCCCGTAATATAATTTACACCACCGTAAAAATTAATGATAGGCAATTTTGTTGAAACCACCGCACCAAAAGCCCAGCTGCTGATTTCAGCTTCTATTCGCTGATTTTCACCATCTACTAAATTGGCATTGGCCAAGTCATAATCTCCACTAATATTAGTGTATCCTATTACGGCGGAAATAGCTACAGGTAGAATTTTATCTGCTGGCAATAATTTAGTGAAGTCATGTTGAATACCTACACCGAACAATCCTATAGATGCATCTTCATATTCTATTTTAGGAAGGAATCTTGCCTTTATTTCTGTTCCTTTGATCAACCCTAAACTTCCTTGCAAATATCCTGAAGGGATAAAATCGATATCTTCTCCTGCTAGTCCTGATGGTAGTTCAAAAGTCTCACGAACCGTTACCCCTAATACTTCACCTTCTACGAATACCTCTGTTCCTGAAATATCACCTAATGCAGTTGAAACTTCTCTTGCAACGCCAGGGTTATCAACAAAATCCAAATTCTGATAATCGTTTGGATCGAGGATAAATGTCTTTTTATCTTCTTTATTCTTAAAACCGGTAATGTTACCTATAATTGAAATTTCAAATCCGCCTAAGGGTTTTGCATCGGCAGTATTATACCAACCTGTTGACATGCTGTACACCACACTTTCCGATAATGGAGACATGTAATCCGTAGTAAACCTTTCGGCATCTTCAACTCCCGCTGAAAGCACATTATTGAAATCTGCTTGAGCAGTCGCCGTTAAGCATGTTCCAACAAAAATGCAAGTAAGTAGATTTTTCATATTTCTAATTTTATCTAAAACTAAAAAACCTGCGCTGTAGGCGCAGGTTTTTGTTGTGTAAATGGTATTTTCTATGTGTCAATGTTTGCATAAACAGCATTTTTCTCAATAAATTCTCTTCTAGGTGGCACTTCGTCACCCATAAGCATTGAGAAAACACGATCTGTTTCCGTCGCATTATCTATTTGTATTTGACGTAATGTTCTAAACTCAGGGTTCATTGTGGTATCCCACAACTGCTCTGCGTTCATTTCACCAAGACCTTTGTAACGCTGAATACTTACACCACCGCTATAACTATTGGCAATATCATCACGTTCTTGATCACTCCAAGCATATTGCTTTTTCTGACCTTTCTTCACTAAATATAAAGGCGGAGTAGCAATATAAATATGCCCCTGTTCTACCAACTCTCTCATATAACGGAAGAAGAAGGTTAATATCAAAGTTTCAATATGGCTACCATCGACATCGGCATCACACATGATGACTACTTTATGATATCTCAATTTTTCAAGGTTCAATGCCTTACTATCTTCTTCGGTACCAATGGTTACCCCCAAAGCAGTATACATGTTTTTGATTTCTTCGTTTTCAAAAACCTTATGTTGCATGGCTTTTTCAACGTTCAAAATCTTACCTCTTAGTGGCAAGATCGCTTGAAAGTTACGATCACGACCCATTTTTGCAGTACCACCTGCCGAATCTCCCTCGACAAGGAATATCTCACATTTTTCAGGATCTTGCTCAGAACAATCGGATAGTTTACCAGGCAAACCACCACCGCTCATTACATTCTTACGCTGTACCATTTCACGAGCTTTAGAAGCTGCATGTCTAGCTTGCGCTGCAAGAATTACTTTTTGAACAATAGTTTTAGCATCATCCGGGTGCTCTTCAAGATAATCCGTCAACATTTCAGACACTGCCTGACTTACTGCTGCTGAAACCTCTCTGTTACCTAATTTTGTTTTTGTCTGACCTTCGAACTGAGGCTCAGAAACTTTTACGGATACAATTGCCGTAAGACCTTCACGGAAATCATCTCCTTGAATTTCAAACTTTAACTTATCCAACATTCCAGAAGCATCCGCATATTTCTTTAGAGTAGAAGTTAATCCTCTTCTAAATCCAGATAAATGCGTACCACCTTCGTGCGTATTAATATTGTTTACGTAAGAGTGAAGATTCTCTGTATAACTAGTGTTATATATCATGGCTACTTCTACGGGAATATCATTCTTTTCCCCTTCCATAGCAATAACCCCTTGTATCAAAGACTCACGGTTACCATCTAAAAACTTAACAAACTCTTTAAGACCTTCATTAGAAAAAAACGTTTCTCCAACGTACTCTCCTTTTTCATCTTTCTGGCGTTTATCCGTAATACTGATAGTCACCCCTTTGTTCAAGAAAGAAAGCTCACGCATTCTATTTGCCAAAGTTTCGTAGCTATATTCTATAGTTTGTGTGAATATGGTATCATCTGGGTGAAAAGTCACCTCTGTACCTCTCTCCGTAGTTTCTCCTATTCTTTTAACAGGATACAAAGCCTTACCCCTAGAGTATTCTTGTTGCCAAACAACACCATCTCTATAAACCGTTGCCGATAAATGATCGGACAGTGCATTTACACAAGATACACCAACACCGTGCAGACCACCAGAAACTTTATAAGAATCTTTATCGAACTTACCACCTGCACCAATTTTGGTCATTACAACCTGTAATGCAGATACGCCTTCTTTTTTGTGAAGATCAACAGGTATACCCCTACCGTTATCTTTAGTGGTTATGGAATTATCTTCGTTTATGATTACGCTAATGTTGTCACAATGACCACCCATAGCCTCATCAATAGAGTTATCTACTACTTCATATACTAAATGGTGCAAACCACGGACCCCAACATCACCTATATACATGGATGGACGCATACGTACGTGCTCCATTCCCTCCAAGGCCTGAATACTATCTGCCGAATAATTTCTCTTATTTGCTTCTTCGCTCATAAAATTAAGGTTGTTTTACTTCAAATTTTGCAATCTTACAAATATACGCAATACCCCATGAAATATAGCCTTTCTAAGGATTGGACAAATGCAAGTTATCAACAATAATTGTGGAAAATTAGCCCTTATTACCTAAATAGCACCATATTTCTGAATTCGCTTCTGAATCGATGCACAAAAGCTTAATTCATTATAAAGCACAACTTATATACTGCACACCAAATCCCATTAGTTTCTTTTGCACGATCTTAACATCTCACCTCTGAAATTAACGGAATAAAACTGATTATTTGCCTTATCCCTTTCTTAGCCAAAACATTAAGATATCCTTTAGATATGGATAGTAACTTAGAGGTATAATCTTAAAATAATCTATTATGAATGAAGAACAATTTAAAGGAAAGTGGAATATAGCTAAGGGAAAACTTAAACAACAATACGGTGACCTTACCGATGATGACCTTACATATACTGAAGGAAAATCAGATGAGCTATTAGGAAGAATTCAAGAAAAGACCGGAGAGTCTAAAGAGAAACTAAAAGAAATGATCGATAGTATTTAAATACTAAAATCATTCTCACATAAAAAGTAAACCCCGCCTACAGAAGTAGACGGGGTTTTTACAATAGATATAATGACTAATTCAAACCCTATTGCTTAACATATGCTTCGTCATGTACGTTAGCTATTGCCCTACCAGAAGGGTCATTCATATTTTTAAACGCCTCATCCCATTCCAAAGCCGTTGCCGTACTGCAAGCTACACTTGCTTCTTGCGGTACACTTAATGCTGCAGCATCGCTAGGAAAATGTCCTTCGAAAATAGTTCTATAGTAATACTCCTCTTTGTTCAATGGCGTGTTGATAGGAAAACGGAATGCTGCATTTTCAATTTGCTCATCTGTTATTTCCTTTTCAACCAATTCTTTTAAGGTATCGATCCAACTGTAACCTACACCATCACTGAATTGTTCTTTTTGTCTCCAAGCAACACTTTCCGGTATCATATCTTCAAAAGCCTTACGAACAACCCATTTCTCCATACGCTCACCGTTGATCATTTTATCTTGCGGGTTGATACGCATAGCAACATCCATAAATTCTTTATCTAAGAACGGTACACGACCTTCAATTCCCCAAGCAGCTAAACTCTTGTTAGCTCTTAAACAATCGTACATATGTAGCTTATCTAATTTACGTACGGTCTCTTCATGAAACTCTTGTGCGTTTGGTGCTTTATGAAAATACAGGTAACCTCCAAATATCTCATCTGCTCCTTCACCCGACAATACCATTTTTATACCCATAGACTTAATAACACGTGCCATTAAATACATAGGTGTAGAAGAACGAATGGTAGTAATGTCATATGTTTCAATGTTATAGATAACATCTTTAATAGCATCTAAACCTTCTTGAATGGTAAACTTGATCTCGTGGTGTACGGTACCTATATGGTCTGCCACTTTTTTTGCAGCAGCTAGATCTGGCGAACCTTCTAGACCAACAGAGAAAGAGTGTAATTGAGGATACCAAGCATCTGTAGTATCTCCACTCTCTACACGCTTCTGTGCATATTTTTTTGCAACCGCAGAGGTTACCGATGAATCTAAACCACCTGATAACAATACACCGTATGGCACATCGGACATTAACTGTCTGTGAACCGCCGCTTCTAAAGCTTCCTTAACTTCTTGAATGCTAGTTTCGTTTTCCTTTACCGCATCATACTCCATCCAATCTCTAGAGTACCATCTTTTTATTTCTCCGTCAGCACTATGCAAGTAATGCCCTGGAGGAAATAATTCAATTTTGGTACAGGTACCTTCAAGTGCTTTTAATTCTGATGCTACATAGAACGTTCCGTTTTTATCCCAACCCATGTACAATGGAATAATGCCCATATGATCACGAGCTACAAAATATTCATCTTTTTCGGCATCATAAATCGTGAAACCAAAAATACCGTTCAATTCATCTATAAAATCAACTCCCTTTTCTTGATACAAAGCCAAAATAACCTCGCAGTCAGATTCTGTTTGAAAGTCATAAGTACCTTCAAACTGCTTACGTAATTCTCTATGATTATATATTTCTCCGTTCGCAGCCAATATCAATTTACCATTCGGGCTTAATAATGGTTGTTTACCAGAAGCTGGATCTACAATAGCCAAACGCTCGTGCGCCAAGATGGCTTTATCATCTGCATAGATACCACTCCAATCCGGACCTCTATGTCTTATTTTCTTCGACATTTCTAAAAGTTGAGGCCTAAGTAACTCCGTACTTTCCTTAACATCAAATGCACATACTATTCCACACATAATCTAATAATTATATCATTTCGAATACAAATATGAATTTATTGTTTCAATTAACAAACACATATGCTAATTATGATTACATATTGTAATTATAAATTAGATTTTAAGTTCTATTTGACATACATTGGTGTAAATTCCTGTTTAAAACGTGATGAAATGTAACAATCAAAAAATTTAACTTCTTTTTATTAATCGGACTGTAAGGAACTGCTTAGTTTTATGACCTAGAAAACCTAAACAATTATTATGAAAAACGTATTTACACTAGCTACGCTTATTTTTACCTTAGTTTTAACCTCTACGGTATCTGCCCAAGAATTTTCTGGAATTGACAAAAGCCCAATGGATATGGCTGCCTACCCTACAGATTACAAAGTATCTGAAAAGGCGGTACGTATTATTTATGGAAGACCACAATTAAAAGGTCGTTCTATGGAAGAATTAGCTCCTACAGGAAAAGTTTGGAGAACAGGTGCCAATGAAGCTCCTGAAATTACATTCTACAAAGATGTTACATTTGGCGGTAAAGCTGTTAAAGCTGGAACATACGCTTTATTCACTATACCTGGTGAAGATGAGTGGACCGTTATTTTGAACGAAAATTTAAACCAATGGGGATCATACTTTTACGATGAAGCTGCAGATGTTGCTCGCGTAACCGTACCTAATGGTTCTGATGCTGCTTCGTTAGAAGAATTTTCTATTGCATTCAAAGAGGCTAACGATGGTGCTCATTTAGTAATGGGTTGGGACAAAACAAGAGTTGCAGTTCCTATTACTATGTAATTAAAAACAACATATATTAAAAAAGCCTCGGTCATTTACCGAGGCTTTTTTTTGCTTTTTATTATTATCTAACTATACCATTTACAAAAGTCTGTTCAGCACGTATAGTAGGTATTTCAGATACCGGAACCGTCATCATATCTTTATCGTAGATGACAAAATCCGCTACCTTACCAGGCTCAATGCTTCCTTTCTCATCTTCTTCAAAATTAGAGTACGCTGCCCAAATGGTCATTCCCTTCAAAGTTTCTTCTCTAGATAACGCTTCTTCCATTTGAAAACCTCCCTTAGGATATCCGCTAGTATCTTGTCTTGCTACTGCAGCATAAAATGTCAAAAACGGACTTACATCTTCTACAGGGAAATCAGTACCAAGTGCAATCGTTCCTGCTTTGTTCAATAAGGTTTTATAAGCATAGGCACCTTTAACCCTCTCCCCTAAACGATCTTCTGCCCAATACATATCACTTGTGGCATGTGTTGGTTGAACTGATGGAATAATACCATCTTCAAAATAATTGAAATCACCTTCTGTCAATACTTGGGCATGCTCAATTTTCCATCTTCTATCATCTTTACCCTTCAACACTTTTTTATAAGCTCTCAATACGGCAACGTTTGCAGAGTCGCCAATGGCATGTGTGTTCATTTGATATTCTGAATTTGCCAGTTTTTCAGCCAATGCCTCAATATCTGCAACGGGAGTGATCATCGCTCCAAAATGCTTAGGTAAATCGCTGTATTCTTCTTTTAAGGCGGCACCCCTAGAACCCAAAGCACCATCGCCATACACTTTTATTGACCTTACATTCAATCTATCTGTCTTGATAGGACCTTTATTGATATAATAATCCACATCTTCTTGGTTATTACTTACCATGGCATACACTCTAATGGACAATTCGCCAGCTTGCTGCAAACTATCAATAAGCTCTATAGTACTTCTATCTAAACCAGCATCGTTAACGGTTGTAAGTCCGTGGTTAAAGCTTATTCTTTCTGCATCTTTCAACGCCTTAATTTTATCTTCTAAAGACGGTAATGGCATAATACTATCTATAAGCGACATTGGGTTATCTACCAAAACCCCTGTAATACCAGAATAGCCATTCTCCCATTTTCTTACTATTTCGCCACCTTCAATTTTGGTACTCCAGTCTATACCTGCCATATCCAAGGCTTTCTGATTCACCAAATATGCATGACCGTCTACACGCTCCAATGCTACGGGTATATCTGGGAAAATAGTGTCCAATTCCGTCTTTGTTGGAAATTCTTTGATTTCCCAATCGTTTTGATCCCAGCCCCTACCTCTAACAAAAGACTTTGGGTTGGCTGTATGAAAGGCCCTAACGCGCTCCAACACCTCTTCAAAACTTGTAGTACCAACTAAATCTACTATTTGTTGATTAAGGCCTAAACCGTAAAAATGGCAATGTGCATCGATCAGACCTGGTGTAATAGCTCTACCATCGGCATCGATCAACTGATCGGAAGTATAAACATCCCTTATTTCATCTGTAGTACCAACAGCTATGAATTTACCGTCTTGCACAGCAAAGGCCTGCGCTTCAGAAAAAGAATCGTCTACCGTATAGACTTTAGCATTGACGATTACCAGGTCAACTTTCTCTTTCATGAGTTCGCAACCAGATAATAAAACGAGTAAAATTGGAAGAAGTTTTTTCACAGCAAAATAGTTAGTTAGCAAAATAGAAAAAGTAAGCATTTATAGCTCACTTTAAATAATATTGAAAACTAAGTATTTTTTCGGAAAGATTTAAATATTTATTCTTCGGGTAGCTCCCTCTTTGCAAAAACTTCGCTAGAGCTACTGTTGGAATAAAATTCACCGACCATCTTGTCCCCTTCTACCTTAAGAACAAAAGAAGTACGTTCTATACCTTCTATATTTATATTAAAATTGATACGATTATTATCAACTTCAACATCTTGACCATTTAGTGTTCCGGTTTTTAGACTGATGACCGCTTCGTAAACATCATTGGTTTTAGAAATGAAAATTCGCCCATTTCTATAAGGCAAATCAGCTTCGGGCATAAGAAATTTCCAAGCACCCAACACAGGGCTTTTATCCACTTTTTGTTCAATAGAGACATTGTTTTTAGATAAGTTCATTGCACGGTTTGCTTTAAACGAACTCATAAAAAAAACATTGACGAGTAAGACAATTTTTATTAAAACATGGTTAGTGTTCATTATATAAATTATTGTTTTATATGGGTTAATAACGATTTATAATTAAATATATTTCACAATAAGTAAGACATTTACTACTACTTAGACTTTTTATCATCTACCCAGTTCACTATTTTTTCTTCCAATAAAACCAAAGGTAAACTACCTGAGTCTAATATTTGGCTATGAAACTCACTGATATCAAAATCATCACCTAAACTATTTTCAGCCATTTTTCTTAGATCTCTAATTTTTAACTGACCGATCTTATATGAAAGCGCTTGCCCTGGAGTAGCCATATATCTTTCAACTTCGGCAATTATACTTTCTTCAGACTCCGCCTCATTATCCAATGAATATTGAATCGCTTTTTCCCTACTCCATCCTTTTGCATGAATACCGGTATCCACCACTAACCTGATCGCTCTATGCATCTCCATACTTAACATACCAAAATATTGATATGGGTCTGTATAAATACCCAGTTCTTTTCCTAAAGACTCTGCATAAAGTGCCCAACCTTCTACAAAAACACCCATACTCTCAGGATGTAAAAACTCAGGAAGCTTATTATTTTCTTGCTGTAAACTTAATTGAAAGTGATGACCAGGTATGGCTTCATGCAAAAACAAAGCTTCATCATGTACCCTATTATAACTTTTTACATCAGGAATTGGAACATAAAAAATTCCCGCTCTTGACCCATCTTTTGAACCCGGCACATACTCCGCACTTGCCGATGCTTCTCTAAAAGCTTCAGTTCTACGTACATTAAAACCTGCTTTTGGTGTCAGGGCGAATAAAGAATCTATGCGCAATGCTATACGGTCATTTATAGCATTAAAACTTTCAACTACCTGTTCAGGTTCTGAAAAAGGCATTAATTCTTTTCTATTTCTAAGAGAACTGAAGAAAGATTTTAAATCGCCTTTAAAACCTATTTCATTCTTTACAGCTTCCATTTCTTTAGAAATACGAGCCACTTCAGACAAACCCAATTCATGAATTTCATCTGCAGTCATGTTCGTAGTCGTATGTAATTTAATTAAATATTGATACGTTTCTTTTCCGTTGGGCAGATCTGATAATCCGTCGGTATCTCTACAAGCAGGCAAGTATACATCAGTTAAAAATCGTTTTAATTCTACATATTTAGGCGTTAGTTTTTCTTGAATGAAATCTTCATAATTACTCTGAAGAATATCCATATCAACATCAGAAAGCCCGTCTGGGAAATTCATTATTGGCTTGTAGAATAGGTTTTCTTCTAAAGGAACATCAATAAACGATTGAATTTGTGGTAGCATTTTTAAAGTTAGTACTTTGGGTAGCACTACATCTTTGTCCATACCTCTTTGCATTTTCTCAATTGAAGTATCTAAAAACACCAAATAATCTTCTAACCTACTTAACCAATTATTATAATCTTCAATGCTCTTAAACGGCTGTACACTTGTGCCACCGCCTAATTGCGCCACATATAAATGCAAAGACTGTATTTGAAAAAGTGGCATAAGCTCAAAACTTGGCAAATCGTAGATTGGCGATGCTACGGTTACCATAGGGTTCATCACCCCTTCCAACTTCACATTACAATCCCACTTCATTACACGCATACTCATATAATCTTCAGCACTTACTTGAGTAGAATCATACTTACTTAATTGATCTAAAAAATAAGTATAGCGGTCTTTTAAATGTAAAATGTAATCATCTGAAATGTAATTGGCTATTGTATCATTATATTCTGAAAAGCCAGCTTTGGTAGCCTCTATGGGGTTGATGCTTTTCTTAAACTCATAAAACTCGGCAAAAACCTCAGCAATAGGTTTTGCTGTAGTAAGCTGTTCTTGTTTTGAAGATTCTTTACAAGAAGAAATAACAGCAACGAATAGTAAAAGCCAGAGGGTACGAATCATAGTAGTAGAATTTGTTCTGAAAAATACAAAACTATTATGATTGATGAACCTCTATTTTCTTGAATTTAAAAAAGGAATTACTTCTTTGATTTTGAATTCGCCTTTTCCTTAATTTTTACGTAAATCAGTTTTTTACGCCCCTTAGAATCTTCTCTTCTTTCTATCTCAAAATGAGGAATGGAATTGATTAGCGGAGTCAGTTTTTGAAATCCGTAATTACGAGAATCGAAATTTGGTTGCTTTTTTTGTAACAAGCTACCAACATCACCTAAAAATGCCCAACCATCATCATCGGCAACATCATCGATAGTCGTTGAAATAAAGCGTAATGCCTTTGGCGTTATCTTATCTACCGTGTTCTTTTCTGTAGGTGTTTTATTTGCAGCATCGGTCGTTTCTTCTTCTGACCTACTTTTTAAAATTTCGATGTATATGAATTTATCACAGGCTACAATAAACGGATTTGGAGTCTTACGTTCTCCAATACCAAAAACCTGCATACCTGCTTCTCTAAGTCTTGTAGCCAAACGCGTAAAATCACTATCACTACTAACAATACAAAATCCGTTTACCTTGCCAGAATACAAAACATCCATAGCATCGATAATCATGGCAGAATCGGTTGCATTTTTACCTTGTGTATACCCATATTGCTGAATAGGTGTAATGGCGTTTTCAAGAAGAACATTTTTCCATTTACCTAAACGTGGGTTGGTCCAATCACCATAAATACGTTTAATGGTAGGGTTACCATATTTAGCAATCTCCTCCATCATTTCCTTTACATAGGCAGATGGTATATTATCGCCATCTATTAATACTGCTAGATTCAAATCCATTTGTACTGTTTTTATGTAAAGGTAATTTGATTTCTACTTGAATAGCAAGATGTTGACCGATAAAGTTAAAAATGATTTCTTTACTACGAATAATAAACTATTGTAAGTGACATTTAGCGAACAACTTTGGGCATATAGTTAAGCATTCACTATACCGAAACAACTACGTACTATTTAATCTGGCTTGGTCAAAACAAACTCCACACGCCGGTTGAGAAATCTACCTGCTTCTGTTTTGTTCGTTGAAATGGGTTTTAAACTGCCAAACCCCTGAGCTTTTATTCTATTTTTTTGAATTCCGTTATCAATTAAAAAACCAACGATTTCATGAGCTCGCCTAACCGACAATTTATTATTAAAATTATCTGATCCAATATCATCTGTATGCCCAAAAATTTCAATGTTGATATTTGAATTTGCTTTTAAATACAAAAGCAGCGATTCCATTTCTTGCTGATGATTACCTCTTATTTTAGACTTGTTAGAATTAAAGTAGACATCTTTAAATATATGCACACTATCTAATTTATAATCTTTGAGTTCTGTAACTTCTGAGTTTTGAGTTTTTGATTTCACATTCGACACTGAAACCATATCTAAATAGTAATAAGAGCCTTTGTTAATTTTTCTTTTGGTCTGATATTTCTGTGTGCGCTTGTTGTTTTTAAAATTACCGATAGTCAGGTACTTCTCGGTTCCAGAAGCCTCAAATTCCGTAGTCAGTTTCACCCATTTTATTTCATCGGAATAATATTTAGAATAGGATATTTCCAGTTCTGCCGAAACTTGCCCTTTCATCTTAGAAAAGTGCAAGCCAGATAGCACTTTGGTAGTTTCTACCTCAACTGGAAACTCTGAAAACCGGATACCAAATTCCTTCACAGCAAAATCTGATCGTTCTGCCAAACTCACGTAAAATGAAATCGTATATCGCTCTCCCTTCGTTAAAGTGTTACTCAATTTTGCTTGAATATATTCTCTATAATCGTTGGGTGCATACATGTAGAAACCCACATAGCCTATTCCGAAATCTGCGGGTTGCTTTCCATTGAAGTTTTCTGGGGTTCCCATGGCGGTACTGCAACCATTAAAATAATCGGTAGAACCCATAGTGGGCATATTCCAATCTATTACATCATTTTCAAGATTACCCAATGTAACAGGGCAATTTCTATATTTTTCAAAACTAGGATTCACCACCAAATTTTGTCCTGTCACTAAAACAGGCACACATAACAGAAGCAACAAGAGAAAATCTAAATACTGTCTTTTAGGTAGCATATGGGTTAAATAGATTGCCTAAAATACAGAAAAGATAAAATATGGTGATTTCACTACAACTAGCGCACAAAAAAAGCCCTTCTCATCTCAAAAGAAGGGCCATACTAACAATAAAAACCTAACCTTAACTCTTAGTTGTTATATAAGTAAATAGATGCAGCAGACGTTAAGTCATTACTAATAGCTGGTGCAACATTACCACTAGCATTTAATGCATCTGAAAAGGCAAGTACCTTACCATTACCAATTTCTGCAATAAATACCGTTTTTGTTTTATGGTCATAAGCAACATCAATTGGGTTACCCATTTCGGTTAAAGAACCGGCAACTCTTGTTTGATCAGAAAGCGCCAATGTTCCGCCATTATCTACAGCTGCTAATTTTGCCACAAAATCTTGGGTTACTTGAAAGCCGCCATCTGTATTCGCATCGGTAGCATCACCTATATCGGTCATTACCAAAACATCATCAGCCTCGCTATAATCTATACCATGTGTTCTTACGATACCGTCAACCGTAATTCTTTTGGTAGGTGTAATTGCACCATCAGCAGAAAAGTCGGTCAAGAAATTATCGTACACTGCTAAATCGCTCGTAGCATCAACAACAGCTAACAAGGTATTCCCCATAAATGTAATACCCCAAGTATCGAAACCGGCATCAAAAGTATTCAAAAGACTAAAGCTAGAACCGTCATACTCATACACATAAAATTTGTTTTCTGAGTTACTGGAAACCACTACTTTATTTCCAAAAACAGCAATCTCCCTTGGGCTTGCCAATTCTGCACTACCTGAAAAATCTGCTGTAATATTCGCTAAATCCGTAACAGCATTAAAACTTCCATAAGCTTCTAAAGCCAAGCCTGATCTTGAAGCCTGAACAATAACGTCATTGAACGCATCATAATAAATACCCTCTGTAGCATCAGAACCTGTAGCTACTGTTTTTGTCAACATACCAGAAGCATCGTATACACTTACATTTCCATCAGCCGTACTTGTAGCATATAATCTTGTTGCTCTGGCTTCACTAGAATCACCGGTATTTCCATCAGTTTCGTCACTACTAAATTGAATAGACGAAGCCATCGCTAAATCTTTATTGAAAGACGGAGACAAATCTCCACCAGAACCTATAGAACTAAATCCTAATACTTTACCATTTCCAATTTCAGAAACATAAACCGCGTCGGTTTCAGAATCATAGGCAACATCAATTGGGTTACCCATTAATGTTGAAGAACCTGCTACACGTACTTGCATACCTATTGGTAATAATTCACCATCAGACAAGGCATCGAACTTTGAAGAAAAATCAGAAATTACGTGAAAACCACCATCGGTATTTGCATCTGCCGCATCACCAATATCGGTCAACACCATAACATCGTCAGTACCATCATAAGTAATACCGTGTGTTCTAATAATACCTTCGATTGTTACTCTTTTCGATGGATTTAAAACACCATTGTTAGCGTTAGAAAGAAAATCGTAATACACGGCTAAATCGCCCGTAGTGTCTACAACGGTATATAGATCATCACCTTTAAAAGTGATACCCCAAACTGGGAAAGGAACCTCAACAGTACTAGTTAATGTTAATCCGCTTCCTGTATTCTCATAAACGAAGAATTTGTTCCCCCCATTATCCGCAACTACAAAAGAAGATCCGTTAACCGCTAGTTCTCTTGGACTCTCCAAATCTGCTCCACTTGTATAAGCAGGGGTAACTGCGTCACCATCCATCAAAGTGCTTACATCTGCAAAAGCTTCTAATTGCAATGCACTTCTAGATGCTTGAAAAACTACATCTGCAGTAGCATCAAAATAAATACCTTCGGCAGCAGTAGTTGTTGTCATGAATGTGACCAAAGAATCTCCGGTTACGCTGTAACGTGAAATATTTCCGTTATCGTTGTTGGTTACGAAAAGGTCTGTTCTACGACCTAAAACCGTCATACCTTCACCGCAGGGCTCACAAAAAGAACCACCACAGTCAATACCTGTTTCATCACCGTTCATTACTCCGTCTTCACAAGTGGCATCTGGTGTAACATCTACCATGGCATCGTCATCGTCACTACATGAAGCCATAAATAGTGCGCTTGCTAAAATTGCTAAATAAATTATAGATTTTTTCATATGATATTATTGATTTTATTAGTTGAATCAAGAATACCTACGAAGTAATTTGAAGAGGGTTTGGTTTTAAATGTGAAAAAATAAAAAAACGCCCAAGAATCAGTAAAACCGACTTTTAGGCGTTCAAATATTTTATGAATTGTTTTCTAGAAATCGAACTTATAAGTTGCGCCTCCCAAAATCTGAATTCCTTGCACTTGAAAATTAGCCCAACGTTGGTAAGCGTTGTTAGAAAGGTTTGCTCCTTTTATGAAAAACGACCATTGATCTGTATAACGATACCCAACATGTGCATTAGCATCAAAATAACCATCTAAAGTTATTAACGCTGCCGGAAAATCACTTGATGGCACATTTTCTAATGCAGTTGACGAAAAATCATCTCGCTCGCCTACATAAAATAAATTTGCACCGGCATAACACTTCTCTCCTATTTGGTAGTCCATAAACAATGATGCCTGTAAATTTGGCAAGTTCCAAGCTGGGTTTCCGGTTTCTGTACTATAATCATACACGGCTACATTTACACCTGCAGTAAAATTACGGTTGACATCAACATTCAACTCCCCAAAAATTCCCAAGGTTTTGAGGTCATCATAAAACACATCAAATGAATTACCATAATAGTACCCTTTGTCATCTGACCTAAAATCGTTTCTAGGATTCAATGTATACAGCGGTCTGTTGTTCTCTGCAGAATACGACCCTTTTACATTATAACTCAAATTAGGCAACAACTGACCCTTAAAACCTACATAAGCATTATACTGACTATCTGTAGGTGCTATATTCAAGGTCGGAGAAACAAACGGATTACCCTCTACTAAATCATAATAAGAGTTCTGCTTTAATTCTCCCGTTACTCCGCCATAAGCGATTACGGTTTCATCTAACAATCTGTATGACGCTGTCACGGCCGGGTAGATATAGAAGTTACTTTCGCTATTCTCTAAATCCATTCCATAGACCACATTTACGCCTAAATTCAAAGAAAGATCATCGCGTAGCATTTTTAAAGACGGATTAATACCTACTTGTAAATTACTATATGAGATTCCGTTATCATTGGTCGTACTGTTTAAAGACGCATTTTCAAAAGTACCGCCCACATAATCTACATTTACTTTTGCATTTAAAGTTTCTTCGTTAACCGGAAACTCGAATCCGGTATTGAATATCGCTCTATTTTCACCTGAACTTACTGCGTCAAAAAATCGTCGGTATTTTAAATCCGCTCTTTTAAAATAAGCGTCTTCCACATTGATATGACCACTAGCTTCGCCCATGTAATAGTTTTGGCGTTCATCGATACCATTCAATTCCGTTTCACTAAATACACCAGGTTCAATTCCGTACCAATTATACAATTGATGTTGTAAACCTATTGCCGCTCCCCAATCTAAATCGCGATCACGTTTTGCGTATGATGCGTCTAATTTGGTATCGTAGAACGTATCGTTCAATTCTACACCATCAATACCGCCACGAGACGATAAGTGATTGAAACCAATATCGAAATTCTCGTCTCTATTAATGGTTCTACTGGTATAAAATTCGCCCAATACATTACCATACAATCCCGCACCTAAAGAGGCATACGAATTATACAATACCGGCGGTGGCAATCTTTCAACTTTAGATGCCGTACCCTTATTAGGTGTAAACGTAGATGCTACGGGAACGGAAAAAATACTATAATTAATAGGCTTTTTCTGTAAGACAATAGAATCGTTCATATTCGGAACCGACTTAATCTTAAAAGCATCTGAAACGGTTGGCGTATATGCTTTAGTCACCGTTACGGTCTCCGTACCTAAATCTTTTTCCTCTTCTTCTTGAGCAAAAACAACTTGAAAGCCAAGCGTTAAAAATAAAAGCGTAAATATATGTTTGTTGTACATAGGTGTTCTTTTTCTGGTGTACGTGAATTTCTTAATTAGGATCAACCGATGAATTACTTTTCGCCTCTTTCGATTTAATGATAGCAAGCTCTGCTCTTGCTTCAGTGACAATTTCTGGGTACTGGGTAAAGTTTGTTATGACACTTTCAAGAATGTATGTTGCTTGGTAGGCATCATTTAAAGCGTAATAGTTTTTAGCCATTAACACTAAACCTTTACCTCCCCATTCTTTATAAGCTGCATAATCTTTAGCTAGTTTCTGAACTGCAATATTGGAGTTCTCATATGACCCGTCTAAATTTTCAAAATAGGCATTGTAATACAGTGCTTCTGCCGCTGTTGCCCCTGATGCAATTTTCAATACCTCAGCATATGCCGATTCTGCTTTTACCTCATCATTTGTTGCAATGGCAGATCTTGCGATCATAATATGCGCATCACTCTTAATTCTATTGTCGATATTCGAAGTTGCCAATACTTTGTCTGCATATTCCAAGGTCTTCGGATAGTTCTTTTGATTGTAATACCCTTTCATTAGGTTAGAGCGAGCAAATGTTCTGTTCTGTGAAATGTTTGCCTGGCTTTCTAATTTTAATAAATATGGCAGTGCAATTTGATAATCATCCTTAGATATATAAACTTCACAAACACGAGTCAACGCCTGTTCTGCATATTCGCTCGTGCTTCTGTCGGCAACATATTTGTAATACGGTAAAGCCGATTCTTTCTCTCCTTTTCCGAAGTACAACTGCGCTAAACTAAAGTTAGCATCTACGGCATGTAAACCAGTTGGGAATTGTTGAATGTAATTTTTATAACTTTTAATGGCTGCATCAACATTGCCTTCTAAATTCTGTTTTTGTGCAGCGTCGAAAGTAGCGTTATCCAATTCCGCATCGGTCACCTCAACAAAATCGAGTCCGCGAACCCATTCAGCATATTCGTTTACACGACCCATATCCACATACACCAATTTAGCCGTTGCAACAGCCTGTATTGCTTCTTGTGTTTTTGGAAAATCGCGTACAACCGTTTTAAACTTTGCCAAGGCAGCTTCGTTTCTAGCGGCATTATAATTTACCAATCCCTGTCTGATTAGCGCCTGTGGCACCAATGAACTACCTCTATACTCACTGATCAAACGATCGTAAGCAGCAAGACCTTTGTTCTCTTGACCTTGAGAAACATAGGTGTTTCCTAATTCAAACAAGGCATCATCCTTAAAACTAGATCTCGGGTATTGACTTACGAATTCTTCTAAGTTTTCAATTTTGCTATCACCTTTATCCACATAACCGTAACTCATCGCTTTTTGGTAAAAAGCATAATCTTTCTCTGGTCCGGTTAATGCCAATGCTTTATTATAGGTTTCAATAGCTGGCCAGTATTTACTAGTAGCGTAGTAGCTATCACCCAACCTTAAATAACCATCATGTAATTTTTCCACTTCTGCAGCTCCGTTGGCTGTGAACGAATTGAAATAGGTAATGGCATTGGAATAATCTTTTTGTTTAAAATAACCATATGCCAAATTGTAATCTACATCGGCATACATTTCTGTGTTTTTTGCGGACGGATTATTCTTGAAAGCCGTATAGCCCTGTACTGCTTCACTAAAACGATTAGATAGATAATCAGATTCTGCTTTCCAGTAATTAGCTCTTGCTTTAAAGAGCATATCTTCTGCACTATTTAAAGATTTATTGAAATTTTCAGCTGCAGCATTAAAATCGCCTTCCATAAAAAGTTCGATACCTCTGTAATAAGCTACTTTTTGATAGACAGCTTTACTGGCATAGTTCTTATTCTCCTCTAGCAACGTCATTGCACCTTCAAAGTTCTTTGAAGTAATGTATGAATCTACCAACAAGGTCTGCATCTCATCTTGATGCTCATCTTTAGGGTAGGTTTTTAAATAATTTGTGATTACCTGAGGAACCGGCTCATAGGCATTACCCACCTCATAACTTAAACGTGCATAATTGAGAAATGCATCTTTTTGAATCTCGGCACTATAATCCATTTGAGAAGCATTACGGAACGCATTTAAGGCTTCCTGCTTCTTATCCAACTTCAAATAACATTCTGCCAAGTGGTAATATGCATTTTGTGCAACGCTATTGGTACCACCTATAATTTTATTGAATTGAGCTATGGCACTAGCATAGTCGCCACCTTTATAATAAGCGTAACCTAAGTAGTAATAATCGGTATTGTTCCACTTACCACCTTTACCGTTGTATTCCGTTAGATACGGAATCGCATTTTCATATTGCTTTAAGTTAAAATAACTCTCCCCGATAATCTTGTTCAATTCAGATACTTCTCGTCTGTCAGCTTTTAGCAGTTGTTTTTTCGCCAAAGCAATCGCCTCATCGAATTTACCGAGCTTAAAATTCATATCAGCCTGATAATAGCTCAGCTTTTCCTCTAAGACATCTTGATCGGTAATTTGATCAAAACGCTGATTTGCCGTTTCATAATCATCTTCTTGATATGAGATATAACCCAAGTAATATTTTGCTTGAGATCCGTATACTTGAGAATTGGCAACTTTTTCTAAATACTTCTCCGCCTCTTTCGTTTTACGTGATGAGAATAAAGAGTAGCCATAATTAAAGTTGAACTTATCCATCTCGCCACGAGAAAGGGAGCTTTGATCTACTTTGTTGTACCACTTTAGAGCATATGGGTATTTACCTGTTTGAAAGTAGTACTCTGCCACATCGGCAAAGGCAGAATTACGTTTGGTAGAAGTGGGGTATTTTTCCACGAAATCTTCCATCAATCGGTCTGCACCCATCTGGTTTAAACGTACTGCCGCATTGGCTGCGTAGTATGCACTATTGGCAGCGGTCTCCTCATCTTTTGTAGACACTTTAACCTTCTCGAAAATGGTCTGTGCCGCTTGGTATTGTTCGTTGTTGTATAGCGCTAGCGCGTCTTGAAAAGCTTTCTGTTCGTGGGTATAGATTTTAGTCTCCTGGGCATTGGTCAAAGCGACCAAACCGAATACCATTGGAATAAAAGCGGTGATTTTTTTAAGCATAGTGTTCTGTACCTATTTAGAATTACCAGTATCACATGTGATAACGGCAAAAATTGTACCTAAGTATGTGTAATGCCCCTTCAAAAAAAAAAGATTTTAAAAAAGGGTTCTCTAATATCAAATGGAACTTATTACTTTTATAACAACATTTGCGTTATGGAAGAGATTGTTTTAGAACTTAAGGATGCCGCTATTTTTCAAAAAGAGAGTTTGGTGTTGAGTGAAGTAACTATAAAAATTGCCAAAGGGGAATTTGTATACCTTATTGGTAAGACCGGTAGCGGTAAAAGTAGCTTCATGAAAACGCTCTATGGCGATTTACCTTTGCAAAAAGGTGAAGGTCATGTGGTTGACTTTGACCTTAAAACATTGAAAGAAAAAGATATTCCGTTTTTACGTAGAAAACTGGGTATTGTTTTTCAAGATTTTAAACTACTGCCAGACCGAAATATTAACCAGAATATGTTTTTTGTTTTAAAGGCGACCGGATGGACAGATAAAGCAAAAATGGATGACAGGGTTTCTAACGTACTTGAAAAAGTAGGTATGAAAACCAAGGGATTTAAGTTTCCGCACGAACTTTCTGGCGGGGAACAACAACGTATTGCCATTGCACGTGCATTATTAAATGATCCAGAACTAATTATTGCCGATGAGCCTACCGGAAACCTTGATCCACAAACCAGTGTAGAGGTTATGAAGGTATTACAGGAAATCAATAAATCTGGCAGAACTATTTTAATGGCAACCCATGATTACGCATTAATACTGAAATTTCCATCTAAAACAATTAAGTGCGACGCCAATAAAGTATTTGAGGTAGTGCAGAGAGCGGTTTAGATTTTTTATTTACTATGAATCAATCAAAAAGATATAATCCAACTGAGAGATTAGGAGTAAATGTTACTGAAAACATTTTTATTAAAGATTTTGAATGGATATTTAGAGAACAAGCAGTTGTAGATGTTGGTATAGATGCATTGATTGAAGAATCTATAAACGGCAATCCTACAGGTAAATTCATAGCTTTACAAATTAAATCAGGCAAGGGTAACTTTTCAATATCACGCGAAAAAATAACTTATTACATTTCCAATATTCACTATAACTATTGGCTAAATTTTGATATTCCAGTTTTATTAATTGCACATTTACCAGAATCAAATAAAACGTTATGGATTGAAATTTCTAAAAGCAACATCAAGAAAACTAAAAAAAGATGGAAAATAGAAATTCCATTAAGAAATGTACTGAATTTAAAATCAAAATTAATAATTCAAAAATTACTTACTAATACAGGACAAGAATATCAATCCATAAAAATTTTCAAAGGACAAAATATTGACGACCACACCATTTATGATATTCTTGAAAAAATTAAGTGTATTGAAGACGCTACACAATCTACCTTAAAAACAATTGAACACTTAAACTTTTTAGATAAAAAATCTAAAGAGAGTAATAAGCACTTACTCAATTTTAATAAAAGAGGTCTTTCCTCTACTTCACCTCAAGTTGTTGCTTATGTAGGCTCCTATGCCAAAAACATAAATTTAACATCAAAGAGGATGGAAAATGAGTGTGAAATATTCTCAGAAACATTTGGTCAAGGGCTTTTTGCCTATGAACAAGCTTTGATGATTAATTATGAAATTACTAAAGATATTTCAGCAGTTCGAGATTCTATTGTAAACATTCAAAATGTACCTTCTTCTATAAAACAAGCAATTTTGGGTATGGAATTTTTAAGAGACAGTCTCGAACAACTCCCTAATGATTACAAAACTTTAAATGAGGCAAAAAAGCAGATGCTTCAAATTATAACAATAATAATTGAAGAATATAAAATCGCACAAAAAATCGTATCTGATTTAATATCATCCTTTACTGTATTGACACAATCTAACTCTGATTAAAACAACAAAAGAATGATTGCACGAATTTGGGAAGGTAAAACCAAAATAGAACACCTTAGTGAGTACAAAAACTTTATGAAAGTTCGTGCCATACCCGACTACAGTAATACTATTGGTTTTGTCAAGCTTATGTTCTTAAAAAATTCTGACAATCAATACGCATACTTTAAACTCATTACTGTCTGGGAGAACTTAGAAGTCATTAAAAATTTTGCAGGTCAAGATTATGAAATAGCGAAATATTATCCAGAAGACAAAAAATACCTTATCGATTTTCCAGAAAAAGTCACTCACTTTGAAATCTTTGCAGATTAATTAAATACAATACTTTGCCTTATGAAAAACCCTGAAAAAGAACGTTTAGATCAACAACATACCGAAGAAAAAGATTGGTTAAAATGGGGTCCTTATTTAAGTGAACGCCAATGGGGAACGGTACGTGAAGATTATAGCGCCGGTGGCGATGCTTGGAACTATTTTCCGCATGACCATGCAAGAAGTCGCGCTTTTCGTTGGGGAGAAGATGGTATAGCTGGTATTAGTGATCGTTATTGCAATATGTGTTTTAGTATTGGTTTATGGAACGGTAAAGACCCGATTATAAAAGAGCGTCTTTTTGGTTTAACAGGACCGCAGGGTAATCATGGCGAAGATGTAAAAGAGCTGTATTACTATTTAGAGAACACACCCTCTCACTCGTACATGAAGTATTTGTACAAGTATTCTCAGAAAGCATACCCATACAATCAATTGATTGACGAGAACCAAAAGCGTAATCGAAGAGAGCTTGAATTCGAGTTACTAGATACCGGTATTTTCGATGATAACACCTACTTTGATGTTAGCACCGAATATGCAAAAGGCGATGAAACCGATATTCTTATAAAAATTACGATTACCAATAGGCATTCAAAACCGGCACCTATCACTTTATTACCACAAATGGTAATGCGTAATCACTGGACATTTAAAAAAATGTCTAGAAAACCGATTATCACTCAAAAAGGAACAAAATCGAAACCGTTCGTAAACATTGACCACCCGTATGTAGGCAATTACAATCTCTATTTTCAAGAAGCGGCGCATTTATTTTTTACCGAAAACGAAACCAATAGAGAAACGGTTTATAAGGATAAAAATGACCATCCGTTTAAAAAAGATGTGTTCAATAATGCTGTCTGTAACAATGATTTTGAGTTAGCTACAAAAAATAATTCAGGAACAAAATTTGCGCCGCTATATCAAGTCATTTTGGATGGTGGCGAATCAAAAACATTTCAACTTCGTTTAACCGAAGAAACACTTGAAGCACCTTTTGCCGACTTCGATGCTATATTTAAAAAGAGACAAAATGAGTGTGCTCAATTTTATGATGAAATAGCCCCAAAGGCAAGCCAAGACAGAAAGGCGATTTTAAAACAAGCCTTTGCCGGTTTACTGTGGACGAAGCAATATTATAATTACGAAGTTGAGAAATGGTTAGAAGGTGATTACAAAACCATACCCCCATCACAAGAGCGTAAAAATGGCAGAAACAGCCAATGGAAGACCTTGCGAAATCATGATATCCTTTCTATGCCAGATGCTTGGGAATACCCTTGGTATGCCGCGTGGGATTCTGCATTTCACTGTGCATCGTTCGCCTCTATCGATCCAGAATTTGCGAAAGACCAACTACTATTGTTCACCAAAGAATGGTACATGGCACCTAACGGGCAAATACCTGCGTACGAATGGAATTTTAGTGATGTGAATCCGCCAGTACAGGCATGGGCAACCTTACAGATTTACGGCACCGATAAATCTATTACCGGCGTACCGGATATTAAGTTCCTAAAACGGATGTTCAATAAACTCAACTTGAACTTCAACTGGTGGGTAAACCGTTTAGATAGAAATGACAACAATGTTTTTCAAGGCGGATTTTTGGGCTTGGATAATATCGGAGTCTTTGATCGTAGCCATGGTGTACCCGGTGGCGGATCACTAGACCAAGTAGATGGTACTGCTTGGATGGCAATGTATAGTCTAAACATGTTAGAAATAAGCTTACGTATTGCAGAACATGACGATTCGTATGAAGATATGGCAACCAAATATTTCGGGCATTTCATATTCATAGCCGAGGCATTGAACAAAATGGACACCGATAAAGCCAATGTTTGGGACGATGTTGAAGGTTTCTTCTATGACCGCTTAACACTACCTAACGGGCAATCGACCACTATAAAAGTTCGATCAATTGCAGGTATGTTGTCATTGGCAGCTGTGCTTACGATCAAGAAAAGTGTATTGGATAAATTCCCGAAATTTAAGGCAAGTGTGCTTTGGTTTAAAAAGTATAGAAAAGAAACATTGAAATACGAGGTGATACAGCAATATGAAGCAGATGGTGACCTATTGTT
Organism: Maribacter sp. R86514; assembly: GCF_044597005.1. NCBI lineage: Bacteria > Pseudomonadati > Bacteroidota > Flavobacteriia > Flavobacteriales > Flavobacteriaceae > Maribacter > Maribacter sp. R86514. The sequence goes on from NZ_CP138999.1 coordinate 2,218,567, forward strand.
ATCCTTAGTTCCAAAAGACAGAATGCAAAAATTGGTTACTGCACTTTTAGACGAGAAAGAGTTCTTGAGCGAATATGGCATACGTTCTTTATCCAAAATACATGAGAAAGCATATCAAATTCATATAGATGGTATAGATTACTCCATTGATTATGAACCTGCAGAATCTACCGTTTCGTTATTTGGCGGTAACTCTAATTGGCGCGGTCCTATTTGGATGCCAATGAACTATTTATTCATTCAGGCATTACGTGAGTACCAGTGGTATGATGGTAATGATTTTCTTTTTGAATACCCTACCGGAAGCTCAAAATTGCTGAACCTGAAACAAGTTAGTGATGAATTGAGCAAACGCTTAATTCACATGTTCGAGAAAGATGAAAAAGGCAATAGAGCCATCAATAAGAACTACGAAAAATATTATCAAGACCCTCATTTTAAGGACCTGATTTTATTCTACGAGTATTTTCACGGAGAAAATGGTCGCGGTTTGGGAGCTTCGCATCAAACAGGTTGGACCGCTTTAGTAGCCAACCTTATTGAGCAATTAGAAGATGAAAACTAGTATAAACAAAACAGTCAATAAGTGTTGTCATTTAATAGTTAATCTGAACTGACGCAAGAATTAAAACAAAAAGCGAGGTGTAAAAACACCTCGCTTTTTGTTCCTTTCTTTACTAGTTTATGTTTAACTATTTTGTTCTAGCTCCATGATCAAATTCGCAATCAAGGCTGTCCACCCCGTTTGGTGAGATGCGCCTAACCCTTTACCGGAATCGCCATCAAAAAACTCATAAAAGAAATGCTCGTTTTTAAAGTGCTCATTTTTAGTAAATACTTGATTAGCATCTTCTGAATGGTACACAAACTTACCATCTTCATTAGGCTCAAACAATTTGATCAATCTTTTGGAAATCTCATTTGCAATTTCGTTCAAGTTTAATTTTACCCCAGAGCCAGTTGGAAATTCATATACATATTGTTTACCGTAGTATGAGTAATATTTACGAAGCGACTGTACGATCATATAGTTTAAAGGCAGCCAAATTGGTCCACGCCAGTTAGAGTTACCTCCGAACATATTTGACTGACTTTCGCCAGACTCATACGAAATTTGATGATGCCCGTTATGCTTAAATATATACGGGTGTTCTTCATGATATTTTGAAAGTGAGCGAATACCATAATCGGACAAGAATTCTTTCTCGTCTAACAAGCGATGTAATAATTTCTCAAGCCTAAATCCACGCATAATGGAGAACAAGTAGTTTCCATCAGAATTAAACTCTTCAATATTTGAAATCAATGAAGCCAAATCTGGTCTTGTTCGCACAATCTCGGCAGCTCGTACCTTAAAGTGTTTTAACTCATCGAACAAATCTTTATGAATGATCTCTACCGCGAACATGGGTATGATACCAACTAATGACCTTACTTTTAAGCGGTCTGTATTTCCATTAGACATTTCTACAACATCATAATAGAAATTATCTTCATCATCCCAAAGTGAAATATCTTTTTGACCAATGTGGTGCATTGCCCATGCAATGTTCAAGAAATGCCTAAAGAACTTAGCCACACTATCCTCATAGTTTGGGTTAATCGTTGCCAATTCTAAAGACATACGCAGCATGTTCAAGGTAAACATGGCCATCCAACTGGTAGCATCTGCCTGCTGCATACGCGTAATACCTTCAGGCATGTGGTTTCTATCGAAAACCCCAATATTATCTAAGCCTAGAAAACCGCCTTCAAAGAGGTTGGTTCCGCTTTTATCCTTTTGGTTGACCCACCATGTAAAGTTGACCAATAGCTTTTGATATGCCTTCTCCAAAAAATTAACGTCTCCTTTACCGTTTCGCTTTTTATCCTTCTCATAAACCGTCCACACTGCCCATGAATGCACAGGAGGGTTTACGTCACTAAAATTCCATTCGTAGGCGGGAATTTGTCCGTTGGGGTGCATATAGCTTTCCTTAAGCACCAAAAGCAATTGTTCTTTTGCGAAATAGGGATCTATTTCAACAAAAGAGGCCATATGAAATGCAAGATCCCAAGCGGCATACCAAGGGTATTCCCATTTATCCGGCATTGAAATTACATGCCTATTGGTCAAATGTTCCCAATGCTTATTCCTAGAATCTGTTCTATATGGCTTGGCTTCACCAGGACCGCCAAATAACCATTTATATACATCATAGTAGTAGAACTGCTTCGTCCAAAGTAAACCTGAAAAAGCTTTCCTAGCAATCTCTTGTTGCTGAACGGGAAGTTCTTTTTTTAAGATATCTCCATAAAACTCTTCACACTCTTGAATTCGTTTTTCAAAAATAGTATCATAATTGCTCCAAGGGTCATCCAATTTTTTCTTACTAAGACGTACCTTAATTGTTTTTTCTTCTCCAGATTTTAAACGGAGCTTATGCCAAACGGCAAATTTAGATCCTTTCTTATCTGGGTTAACCGTAGGCTGACCATTGATAACATGATCGTTTATACCGTCTTTTACATATTCGACTTCATTAGGAACACCGTAAATACGTTGGTTGTTGGTCTCGTTCTCACAGAAAAGTTGTTCACCTTCTTCGTGATAAAAATAGTAACGACCATTTCGTGTACTACGAGATTGTACAGCACCCTTTGAAATAGGTTTCATCTCTGGTCTTTCAAATCTTTGATTGTGTTTCCAGAAATTACGAAACCATAAATGTGGTAATACATGAATATTTGCAGCTCTAGGTCCTCTATTGATTACCGTAACTTTCATTAAAATATCACCAACATCTTCTTTGGCATATTCAATAAAACAGTCGAAATACGTATTATTGGCAAAAGCTTTGGTATCTAAAATCTCAAATTCAGCTTCTTTGCGATTTCTACTTTTATTCTTTCTTACCAGTTCTGTATATGGAAACTTTTTATGAGGGTATTTGTATAAATACTTAGCGTAAGAGTGCGTAGGCGTTGATACCTGATGAAAATAAAGCTCCTTTACATCTTCGCCATGGTTACCCTCATCATTGGTAAGACCGAATAAGCGTTCTTTTAAAATTGCATCTTTTCCGTTCCAAAAGGCAGGTGCCATGCATAGAATTTCTCTTGAATCACAAAAGCCGCCAATACCTTCTTCTCCCCATCTGTAGGCATTACTACGAGCCTTGTCGTGACCAACAAAACTCCAAGCATGCCCTTGCGGACTATAATCTTCCCTTACCGTACCCCATTGACGCTCTGCCAAATAAGGACCCCATCTTTTCCAGTTTTTATAATTATCCTCAACGGCTAATCTTTCTTCCTCAGCATTTTTATGGACCATAAAGTCTTTTTCTGTTTAGTAATTTTTATCAACCTCAACCGCCTAAGGGCAATATAAAAAGTTCAATAAATTCGCGTCTTTTTAATAAACGTTATATTAAAAATAGTATTTGTTCTGCTATAAGAAGGATTAACGTATTGATGAAGTGATTAGTATTGCCTAATCATAACAATTAAGACATATAAATCGATAACTTGTTAAAATTAACCCAGTTATTATGGCAACCACACAACTAAGAATTTTTAATTCGGAGAAAAAGTCTACTTGATACGCCAAGGTGGATTCAATCTATTACTACCACCATAAAACAAAATCAATTGATTACCATCTAAATCCTTCAATCTAGCTTCTCTCCATAACCATTTTTCATCAATAGGCTCCTGATCAAATTTAACTCCTTTATTTTTAAGCAGTTCTACTTTTTCATCAAGATTATCGCATTCAAAATAGACATACACTCCAATTCCTTGAGGTAATTTATCTACCAAGTGAATAGAAAACGTAGAATTTCCATCAGGACACTCAAATCGTGCATAGTTAGGAAGTGATCTTACAATGAGTCGTAATCCTAATTTTTGATAAAAAGCTATGGCATTCTCTACATTTATAGAAGGAACGGTAATTTGATTTAAGTTCATAACTGCAATATAGAATTATCATTTCACACCTAAAGTATTAAAAATTCTCTTTTACCAATTCCATATTAATAACCGCACCAACCATGGTACCCGATGCTACGGCATTGGCCAATGATCGCATTTTTATACTGTTGTCTCCGCAGGCAAACACACCCGTTACCGTAGTTTTGCACATTCGATCTACTAAAATAAGACCATCATCCGTTAAATTACACCTCAAAGCTTCAGGTATATCACTATGCTGAACAAAAGGCAACGCAGCGTAAAGTGCTTTAAACTTTTCTTTGCTTCCATCGTCAAAAACAATAGTATTCATATATCCGTTTTCATGCTCCACTTCAACAACTTTCTTTTCTACAATATCAATAGTATTCTCTTCTAACTTCATTAATTGCTCTGGTGTAAAAGAAGCAGACCCGTTAGACAATATACTCAACTCTTTGGTAAGGTTGTTTACTAACTGTGCTAAATGATAAGCACGCTCACTGTTGACCATAATACCGGTTTTTTCATTTCTAATCTCATACCCGTGACAATATGGGCAATGAACGATAGATATACCCCAACAATCTTGAAACCCCTTAATATTGGGCATGACATCTTTTATACCCGTAGCAAAAACCACTTTTTTAGCCACATATGTTGCCCCGGTATTAGTGCCAATAGTAAAATTATCTTCATTCTTAATACCGAAAATTGCTTTGTCCGATATAAAATGTACAGTATTATATTCTAAAACTTGAGATTTAGCAATACTACTGATTTCACTTGGCGTCTTACCGTCTTGGGTTATAAAATTATGTGAATGTGGTGTTTGCCTATTGCAAGGCTTACCACTGTCAATTATCAATACTTTTCTTAATGATCTGCCCAAGGACATCGCCGCTGCTAAACCAGCGTAACTACCACCTACTATAATAACGTCGTAATTTTCTATAACCTTCATATTTTCAAATTAGAAATTAGTAAAAACAAAAACTTGATTCATTGTAACCTTGAAGGGCTACATTACATCATACCTATAGTGCCACTATTGCAACTCAATTGAAGTAGTGAAGAAAGCAAATATATCGATTATAATTATTATCGCAACTTAATTGCAATAAGGATTGGTTATTAAAAAAAGGAAGTACAAAAATTACCATGTACATCTTTTACTGTATACATAAAGATATAGGTATACGTCTCTTCTATTTCTTAAACAAAGAGAGTAAGCATAATATATAGTACAAGGTATTCTTAATTGACAGGCAGATATATAACGAAAATAGAACCCTCGTCTTTCTTGCCTATTGCATGTATGTGACCATGGTGTTTTTCTACAATCTTTTTACAAATAGAGAGTCCGATGCCCGTACCTGAATATTCGGTTTTAGAATGTAACCTGTGAAACACTTCGAATATATTGGTCGCAAATTCAGGTTCAAAACCAATACCGTTATCTATAAAAGATATTTCATAGTAATATGCTGAAGTTTTACTAAAGTTTTCTTCAATGTCTGCCGCACGTATTCTTTTAGATATAATATGTATTTGAGGCGATATATCACTTTTTCGATATTTAATGGAATTGCCGATAAGATTGGTACACAACTGTTCTATTTTAAAAGGTATACCATCTATAACAGGTAAGTTTTTATATGAAATTACGGTATCGGTATCTTTAATAAGCTGTGACAATTCATCTTCGACTTTACCAAGTATATCGTCTAGAGAAATTTTTTCGAAATTTGTATTTACTTTGTCTATTCGAGAATACGAAAGTAAGTTCTGTATTAATCCGCGCATTCTAAAAGTACCTAATTTTATTTTGGCAAAATACTTTTTAATACCCTCAGACATATTTTCTTCGCCCTCATCTTCTATTCTAGAAATGAACATTTGTATTTTACGTAACGGTTCTTGCAAATCATGACTGGCCACTCTATTAAAAGATTCAAGCTCTTCATTACTCAGCTTTAGTTTCTCGTAACTATCTATGAGTGCCCTGTCTTTTTCTACACGACTGGTAATATCTTGTACAATACCTACAGATACGGGTCTATTATCTATTTCAACGTATTTTCCTTTTAAATCTAGATACTTTATGTTCTTGTTCTTAGTAGAAACACGGTATGTAAAAATAGTAGAAGTACCTTTTTCTATCTCATTTGTGCTTAAAGATTCAAATATGGAAATATCCTCTGGGTGTACAAATTCATTGTAAGCATTAAAAGTAACCTCAAAGCTATTAGGCTCTGCTTCTAAAATCCTATAAAAATTATCAGAAACAGTAGCACTACCATCATCTAAATACCAAATAAAACTACCTACACCAGCTACATTTTCAGCCTCTTTAAAAATGGTATTCTGAAGGCTAAGATTTTCGTTCAATTTCTGAAGGATTTTTTCCGCCTCTTTTACCTTGGTAGTGTCCCAAGCTGTATTGGTTATACCGTTGCCAGATTTTACAATGGTATTGTAAATGTATTTGGTTTGATCTTCAAACGTGTACACGCTCTCATGCTCTTGGGTATTGCCGCTCACATAACACTTCTTCATTAATTCAAAAAGACCATTATCCATGACCATAGGATACATCTCTAAAAGCGATCCGCCAATAATATCATTTTGTTCTGATCCGGTTACTTTTTCTATGGCATTTGAAGTATACCTAAACTGAAAGTCTATAATATTTTTTTCAGTATTAAAAATAGGTTCAAAATGACTGATTACATTGTTAGAACTTTTATAAACACCCTTTAAAAATTCTTCTGTTTCCTGTAATTTCCTGTTCTTTAGATGAACTTGATCGTTTACCTCTTGTATTTCTCCTTTTTGCTTATAAATACTGATAAAACCAATTAAAAATATAACCAAAGCCGTTAGAGCTACCAACAAAGATGACATGGGCGTTAAAAAAGATTGCGAGGTATATTCTTCTTTACGAGAAACCATCAAATAGTTCTCTTCGGCCAACATTCTATCTTTAATAACCTGAGCTTCAGCTACTATTTTTGATATCCTTTCTTTACGTTTATAAGGCAAACCGGCAAAATTAATGATCACGCTGTCTTTTGCACTTAAGCTATTTACCACCGCAGCACTATCTGTGTTTATAGAGAAATCTAGTTCATTCTTTATCTTTTCATGTAATAACTGAAGCGCCTTTATGCGTTCTTGTTGCGCATTGTTGTCTTGGGTAAGTGTTTTTAATCTGGTCAATGATTGAGCCATTTCCGTAAGCACAATGGTAGAAAGATCTGTTTCTTGTTTTTCAATAAGCTTTTCAAGCTGAATAGTTTCTACCTCTAAAAAATTGGCAGATAGTTCTACAATTGCACGTTGCACCTCTAAGGTATGTGATACCAAATCGCCCGTCTTATGAAGTCTATTCACCTGTTTATACCCCAAACTAATGGTATACAATAACAAGGTTATTGCCAATATTAATAGTATTATATAGGTTTTTGTAGAACCGACAAACGATTTAAATTTCGTTATAAACTCACTGAAAAAAAGACTTTTCATGTATACTAACAAATTAAATAGGAGGATTACGGATCATAAATTTTGAAGCAATGAATATACCTCATTTTAAGATGATGATATTGAAAAATACATATTAAATCGGCTTTAATTCCGTAAAATTTTTAGCGCTATAAAATTTAGACAACAACTCATATCCAATAAAAATTTTGATACTAACAAAAGTAAAACTCCATCTCTTTTATAATAAAATGGGACTTTAATTCTATATTAGAATTCATTACCACTGAAATAATAGAGATCGCTTCTTTTAAGATAAATTATTCTATACAATTCTAATTTTCAAATTCAGAAAAGTCGACCAACTGAAACCTACGATCACCAACAAAATCATATGGAATTGGCTCAAGATGCGCATGAAATTCATCGTAAATTTTTCCAGTACTCTTTTTGACTTTATACCTAGACTCCTGAGATGCCGACAATACTTCTATATCATAATAATCGTCATTTTCTCGTATAATCATATCAACTTCAAAACCCTTTAAATCACCAATTGCCTGTTTCACGAAGTTGATATGTTTCTGCATGCCTTCTGTTTCATGAAAATAAGCAATTGGTGTTTTGCTCGCATACCCAACAGGATTTGCAACCGAACTTCTATAGATAGTTTCAGAGGTAATATTCACACCCACATCAAAATAATAAATTGAGTTAATAGGTAAGTATTTGTATTGATTTCTAAAAGAAACATACACTTCTTCGCCATTAGATAATACGCTTGCAGATGTAAATTTTTCAATAGAAACATTTTCATCTATACGCCTTAGTGCCATTGCCACAATAGTATCTTCACCCATTGTAATAAGCTCTTTGACCGCGTTGGTCATTTTATGATTATTCTGATCTGTATTTTGTGCGCTAGAGGTCCAAAAAATAAGGTTAAGCACAATAACAATAATGTATGTGACATTTTTCATCAATGATTTTCTATTATATGCTAAAAAATTAATCAAAAACCTCATTCTCATTTTAAAAAGCAATTTACATATTACAAATTGTTAATAAATCGGTATAGGTTTTAAAAAGGGCAAAAAGCTAATATAATAAGTGATTGATGATCATAAAAACAAAAGGATTAAAACTAGTTTATCAAAATCTTTTAAGCCTTTTATTTACATTACAGAAATAGTTAAAATGGAATTACCTCATATTTAATTTCTTGAATGAAGTCCTATAGTATTCCCGTCCCTATCCAATAAAATAGAGATAAAACCAAACTCTCCAATAGACATTTTTGATCTTATAACTTTTCCACCAGCCTTTTCAACTAGATTTTCTTCAGTTATACAATCTTCAGATTCAAAGTATATAATGGTGTTATTGCCGTTGGGCTTAAAATCTTCTTTTTCTACTAAGGCACCGGTAATATTCAATCCTTTCGGGTCAAAGGGAAAGCCAGCTTGTTTTCCAAATTCAATAGGAAAATCAACAAGTTTAATATTAAACACAGTTTCATAAAACTCTTTTGCAGTGTTTAAGTTTGATACATTGATGTCGAACCAGTTTACAGGATTTACGTTTTTCATTTGATTAGCTTTATAGTTTTGTTGCTTAATTGCACTACAAATTTGCTAAGAATTAAAACCTAAAAATTGTAAAAATGGGACAAGCCTAATCTTCACTATCAAAAATTAAGGACATTTTTAAATCGTCGCCGTAAAATTCTTTTGGAGTCAGGCCTGTAAATTCTTTAAAGTCTTTTATAAAATGTGCTTGATCAAAGTATTCATTCTCATAAGCCAAATCTGTAAGGCTAGAAACTTCTTTTGTAAGCAGTGTTTTTAGTGTATTCTGAATTCTTACAGTTTTTATAAGCTGTTTTGGGCTTAGCCCTATGGTTGAAGAAAATTTTCGTGTTAATTGTCTGCGATTAATATTATTTCGCTCAGAAAGTTCATTGACAGAAAATTGTCCGTTAGCTTCTATAATGGTATCTACCGTTGATTTTACGATAGTGTCAATTACATTTTTCTCGGTTAATCTTTCAAGTAAAAAAGTTTCGATTAGTGCTATCCGCTCTGAGGTCGTATCAGCGTTTAAAATTTTATTTCCAATTTTCACACCTTCCTTTCCAAACAACTCTTGTAAGGGTACCGCTGTATTTTGAATATCTTTTATTGAAATATTAGAAAAAGGTAAAAAACCGTTAGGCTGAAATCTAACTACAAATGACCCCGTAATACCTAAGGGTTCTACAACGTATGGTTTTGTCAGTTGCCCAATTAAAAAACATTTCGGAAGAATTATACTCTCTTTTTTATCTGGATGATGCCTATACGTATCTCCATAATGAAAGATGAGTTTCATTGTACCGTCTGGAACAATGGTATTTTTTAACGGTGTATTTTCAAAATCACTTTCTAAATTCCAATAGCATTTAACCCACTCTTTCAAATTCTCTTGTGGCTCAAATATTTGGTGATTCATTTAATGATTTTGTTTTGTTCTCATATTACCTAAGCATCATTACCGAACGTGGCATAGCTAAATTGGGTCGGTAAGAAAAGAAGTTAAGAAAATTTATCTGTACCTAAAGATAGCTTTTTAGTAATTATCTCCTGTTAACAAATCAGCAAACCATGAATTTTAGCCATTGTCAACACTTGTTTTACACAGCCTATTCCTAAGAATTTGAATACTTGTAACGCCCGCAAAAATTCCGATTAAAAACCGACCATGGACTAATAACCACAAGACGATAAAAGAGAATAGAATTCCAACAATAAATGTTACTATATAGTTTTTATTCTTTTTCATTACGATTGATTTACAGGAGGTTTATTGAGCTCCTCTTTACCTTCATTCTTTGTTCTTCTTTTTCTGATTTCCATAATGGCAAATCCACTAATCCAAAAAACCAATCCAAGTAATTTTAGAAGTTGAAAATTCGAAAGCATATCCGATGTTTCTCCATCAGAGAGTCTTGTAACTATTTTCGCTATCACTCCTATTCCAAATAAAACGTATCCGATGTTTTGTAAAGCTTTACCGAATTTCATGCTAGTTCTTTATGATTACAGTTAATAGGTAATATTACTAGTCAGTTTGTTACAAATTTTAAAAAAATGTTTTAAAAGCCAAATCAACGGTATAATGCAAAAGTATTGAGCGATTTAATAAAAAAGTGGTACAAAAAAAAGCCAGTATGTGTTCATACTGGCTTTCTCCTAGGAAAAAATAAAAATCTAAACTATTCCTCCCCTAATTCGGTAATTTTCTTTTCGTATAGTTTTTTGCTTTCTACAACGGCAACGTTCAATTCTTGCATGATACCGTCAACGCGACCTTCAATGCTTTTCATTTGATCATTGATATTATCGAAAGAGTTAAGGGCAGCAGCCACTTCTAATGCTTTAACGACCTCAACGGCATCGCCATGTAACAACCTAAGTTTATCTATTGCCTTAGAGGTGTTGGCTAAAGTACCGTTATACTTTGTACGTGCCTTTTCAATAGCGCCCAACAAGGTTTTCTTACTTTTTTCGTCACTTAGACTGTTGGTTTGGGTTTCCATAGCCGTAAATAGATTTGAAGCCTTTTCCTTAAGATCTTCATACTCTTTGGTAAGGTTTTTTACCCTGCGGTCTACTTTTTCCCAATCTCCATATACCTTGGCAAATTCCTTATCTTCATTCTTGGTATCTTCCAAAGCGCTTTTTAAAGCGTTTAAAGATTCTAGACCTTTATTTACATTTTTGTTCGCGGTCTCTTTCTTATTCTCAAAATCGTCTACTTGAGACTTGAATTTATCTTTTAAACGAATAAGGTCTTCCGGACTTTTATCTTTCCAACAAGAAGTTAGGGTAAGTGCAATTAGGGCAACGAATAGTGTTCTTTTAAACATGTAATACTTTCTTTAGTTAATGGTAAAGCAAAGATACATATTCTTAGATGCTTTTAATTTGAAAATGAAATGGCAACAGTTTTTACTTGTAAGTAACTAAAATGTCCGCTGCTTTTTTTAAATCAGACACTACTATTTCTGTTTTGGGCGCTAACGGATATTCTTGTTGACTAGGTCTACCTATAAACGCTGCTCGCCAGCCTGCCCAAAGTGCTCCTGCAACATCCCAGCCATGGGCTGCGATGAGCATACACTCTTCTAGTTCCAAACCCATTTGTTTTGCTCCCCATGCGTACGTATCTGTAAAGGGTTTGAATTTCCCCGTTGGTTCTACGCTTAGCATTTCATCAAAATACTCGGTCAATCCGGCACTTTCAAATTGCTTTTTTAATCCGTCTTTAGATGAATTGGTGAATGCTACTAATTTGTATCCCGCGTTTTTTAATTGGGCAAGCGCTTCCTTAACCTCAATATGCGCGGGCAAATTACCCATAGACTCAGAAATGGTTTTACGCGCATCTGCTTCCGTCAGGTTTATATTATGATTTGCAGCTACCATTTGCAATGCGGCAGCACCAATATGACCAAATGGCTTGTATTGACCACTAGCAGAAGTCACTAATGAATACTGCAACATTGTTGTAAACCAAAGAGAAAGTAAATCTTCTCTTCCGCCTAATGCTTTGCCGACTTCTTTTTTAACATTAGTAAGATCTAAAAGCGTTTCATTGACATCAAAGAACAACACTTTAGGGCGAATAGTTTTTGAATTTTTATGTTTCTTAATATTATCCATAACCCTAGTTGTTTTTAAATGTATTTATATTTTTTTACTAAAGATATAAGAAACAACCAATGACACCCAAGCAATTACAGCCGCCATTTGTTCCCCATCACTTACCATAATGTGTGCAAAAAATGCTAAGGTAACCGCAAAGAAAAATGCGGCATACGCCCATTCTTTTGTAATATGAAACTTAGGATTCCATATAGCAAATAACCCCACCAACTTTGCAGTAGCGTACGGATAAATTAAATATGTAGGGTAGCCCAAACTCGTAAAGGCTCCTTTAATATATTCATGATTAAAAAAATACATGCCTGCAGAAAACAACATGACCAAGGTAAAAACACCTGTAGCAACGTAATAGATTATTTTGTTCACATTCATAATTATTGATTGGTTAAATGAATATTATTTTAGCTTATTAATAGCTGTTAATATTTCTGATACTTCTGCGCGTTTTCTATAGTCAACATCTAAAAAAGCATATTGTACTATCGCATCGGTATCGATCACATAAGTTGCAGCTAACGGAAGCTCATTGCTATCATCTCCATTTACCTTACTTAAACCAAAACCTGCCTCATACATTGCAGCAACCTCATCGGTCAAGGAATACACTACACCATATTCTTTTCCAACAACATTACCCACATCGCTCAAAACAGAAAACTTTAAAGAATTTTTTTCTGCTGTACTTAGTGAGTTATCTGGCAACTCTGGTGTAATTGCAATCAAAGTAGCACCTGCTTTTTGAAATTCAGGTAGTTTTTCTTGCAAATAGTGCAGTGTGATGTTACAATACGGACACCAGCCACCTCTATACCATGTTAGAACTACTGGTCCGTTTTCTAATTCATTATATAACGAAATTGATTTGCGCGATGCATTTTTCAAGGTGAAGTTAGGTGCTTTACTATTGACATTCAAAGCATTTTCCAATACCCCAGATGCTACAACGCTAGTAATACCCTCAGCATAGATTTGCTTTTTCTCATCAGTAAACTTCACAGCTGCTTCTTGGCGTTTTACCGCTAATAATGCATCTAGCTCCCCTTTATTTGTTGTGCTCATGATAGACGAATTTATATTTTTATTAATCGGCAATTAGTTCGCCAAGTATTTGTTTAAAAGTAGAAACGGGTTGTGCACCTGTTACTGCACTTTTCATATTAAAGACGATAGTAGGCACAGAGTTTACACCCATATTCTTCCATTCACCTTGTTTGTTTCTTACCTCGTATCTGGCTTCTTCGCTATCTAGTTTTGCCAATGCTTCATCTGCATTTAAGCCAACATCCAACAAAGCTTCTTTCAAAACAGCTCTATCAGAAACATCTTTTCTTTCGGTAAAAAAAGAAGTGATCAATCGCATTTTAAGTTCGGTCTGCTTCCCAAAATCTTTAGCATATTCTAACAACACATGAGCATCAAAAGTGTTCGCCATACGCATACCTTCAAAATAGTCGAACTTAAATCCAAGTTCTTCCCCAATATCGGTCATGTTTTGTTGCGATGCTTGTTGTTGCTCTACAGTAGAACCATATTTCTCGGCAATATGTTCCGTAAGGTCTTGACCTTCTGGTGGCATACCAGGATTTAGCTCAAACGGTTGCCATTCAATCTCTACCCTGTCTTCAACACCTAGTTCTGAAATCGCTTTTTCTAAACGCTTATACCCAATAATACACCATGGGCAAACTACATCAGAAACGATATCTATTTTTAATTTCTCTTTCATCTCTTAAAATATTACCAATTCACTGATCTGAATCTCACCTTGTACATTGCTATAGTTTTTAACATCTGCCGCAAATGTCGCTGCATGAGGACCAAATGACTCTTGAAAAGAAGCTACATCATCAAACTTTAAATGAGCAATGGCTACATAGGGTGCAGCTTCGCCTGGCGCTCTGCCACCAACACCAAGATCTAATTCCAATCCTTTCAAAGCACTACCCACTAGTTTTTGAACCATGGGTAAGTGTGTATTTTTATAATATTCCGTATCGAACTTTACGCCTTCGCTGTTCGGATACATTACAGATACTTTAATCATGTTTTATATTTATATAGTTAAAAGAATGTAGGTATTCCTGAAGACCAGAAATACCTAAAGCTTTGTTTTATTTGATTTCAGCTAATATTTGACGGATCATTTGATTGGTGAAACCCCATTCGTTATCGTACCAAGTCATCACTTTTAATAAATCGCCATCTACTACCCTTGTCATACCCAAATCTACCGTAGAAGCATGCGGATTCTTTACAATATCGGAAGAGACCAAAGGCTGATCTGTGGTGTCCAGAATATTTTTATACCTGTCGGTAGCCGCTTCTTCCTTAAAGATTGCATTTATTTCTTCAGGAGTTACTTCGCGTTCGGTCACAAAAGTTAAATCTGACATCGACCCAACCGGAATTGGTACACGTAGGGCAACACCATCGAACTTACCGGCAAATTCCGGTAAGGCTTTGGTAGTTGCTATAGCCGCACCCGTTGATGTAGGTACAATATTGGCGGCACCGGCACGCCCCATTCTCATGTTCTTTTGTGAAGGCGCATCTACAATACCTTGAGAAGCCGTATAGGCATGTACCGTTGTCATGATCGCTTTTTTAATACCGACTCTACGCCCCAATACCTCTACTACGGGACTAATATTATTGGTGGTACAACTTGCACAAGAAAAAATATTGGTTTCCCCGGCATCGGTATTAACACCGTGTACTACTGTTGGTATATCTTCACTTTTTGTAGGAGCGGAAATTATAACCGATTTGGCACCCGCTTTAATATGTTTTTTGGCATCTTCACTCTTGGTAAAGAAACCGGTACTTTCAATGACGACATCAATTTCATGTGATGCCCAAGGTAAATCTTCAGGATTGCGTTGCGAGTTGTATTCAATTTTTTTACCATCTACGATCAAGTTGTTCTCATCATGAGAAACCTCTTTTTCATATATACCATACACAGAATCATACTTTAGTAAATAAGCAATATTTTCTATGGATACAATATCGTTTACCGCTACCAATTCTAATTCTGGCGTATCTAAAATCACCTTTAAAGAGGCTCTTCCTATACGTCCCATTCCGTTAATTGCTACTTTTTTCATTTTCTAGTTTTTTAAGTGTTACAGATTAAGATTTCTTACTAGCGTAATTAAGAAATCGATATATAGACTACCCTAACTTACTTATTACTTTGCTATAAGACGATTCTATTATATTAGGGTTTTGTTAATTAATAAGCCTTCTGCCCATAAGCAGAAGGCTTACAACAATCAACCCATGGTTTCTTAGGGGGAATTACGAAACCAATTTATTTAGACCATTCAAATTTTTTGAAAGCATCGTCTACCGGCGTGTTTGCAATGTGGTTAGTATAATTACTAATCGTTTTTTGCGCCAAGCCTAAAATAATTTCCAATACTTGTTGTTCTCCGTAACCTACAGCGTAAAAAGCATTTAAATCTTCTTGCGTTACGTTACCTCTATTACGAACAACACTTAATGTGAACGTACGTAAAGCCTCTAATTTTTCATCTGTCAAAGGAGTTTCATTACGTAAAGCTTCAGTAATAGCTTCATCGACCTTCATCATATTAGCAATACCGGTATGTGCAGGTACACAATAGTGACATGAATGCTCAACATTGATTGTTTGCCATACCACGGTCAACTCATCGTTATTGAACGAAGTTTCCGTAAATAATTGATGTAATACTTGGTAACCTTCCAAGGCTTTTGGTGCTGATGCAAGTACCCCATGAAGACCTGGTACCATGCCAAATGCTTTTAGAGAGTTTTCTAATAATGGCTTGCTACCTTCTGGTGCAGATTCAATGTCGTGTACTTTTAAAGTTGTCATAATGTTTCTAATTTTAATAATTATTATATCTATGTTAAATCTAAGCAACTGCTTAGTTATAGTTTAAAAAAAATGCTACAAGGGTAAGAACGTCATTCTAATGATATCTTTAAGCTTTGCTTCATTGAACACTTTCGATGAAATCGACAAACCTAAAAGGGCGTTCATTAAATAATCGGCCTGTGCCTCTATTTCTTTTACATCCCTTTCGTCGTCTTGTTTAAGATTCCTTACAAACAATTCTCTAATACTTAAAGAAAAGCGTTTTAATGCCGCCATAATAATAGGGTTGGAATCTTCTTTTATTTCGTTTACCGTATTGGTAACCAGGCAACCCTTAAAAATTGCACCTTCCCTTGAGAAGTCTAAAAAATCGTAGAAATAATTTTTGATTCCCTCCACTCCGTTATTAGAATTTTCCAAGGTATTGGTGATGGATTTAATTTGAGCATTATACAGTTTAATACTCTCTAAAAATACACCTTCCTTATTTTTAAAACTGGCATATATTGAGAACTGGTTAATACCCATTTCCTTTTCCAACATACGAACAGAGGTACTTTCATAGCCATTACGCCAGAACAGGCGCATTGCCTTTTCTATGACTTCAGCTTCGTTATATTGTTTTTTGCGTGCCATGATTTCTAATTCCACCACAAAACTAAGCAAGTGCTTTGATATATAAAAACTTTTAACTTCTATTTAGTAATTGACAGAAGTAATGATTAAAAAAAATGAGCCAACCCGTAGGTTGACCCATTTAAGGAAAGTAAGCAAAACCATACATGTGTTAAGACAACACGCCTACCTCTTTTTCAGTTTTCTTACTTTTGGCACCAGCATCAAACTGGTTAGAGGTATTCTTCTCGCCACCTGCTTTTAAAGCTTTATCGCCTGCAAAGAAAGATTTATGATCGTCACCAAGGTCAGACCCTGCCATTCTTTGATGTTTTACACAAGAAACACCTTTACGAATTTCTTGTCTTTGTACCCCTTTTACATATGCCAACATACTTTCTTCACCAAAATATCCTTTGGTTAGATCGCTCATATGCAATGCCGTTGTATGATAGGTCGGTAATGTAATTAAATGGTGAAAAATACCGGCATCCCTAGCCCCATCTACCTGAAAGCTTCTTATTTTCATATCTGCACGGAATGATAATTCTGAATCATCATAAGCTTCGTCCATTAAATTATTTCTATCGTACTCCGTCATATTCTCACCTTCGGCAAGCATTTCATCATATGCCTGACCACGGAAATTTAAGGTCCAGTTAAACGATGGTGAGTTATTGTATACCAATTTTGCATTAGGTATCACTTCTCTAATTCTATTCACCATATGTGCAATTTGCTTTACATTAGGTGTCGGTGTTTCAATCCAAAGTAAATCAGCGCCATTTTGCAAACTTGTAATACAATCCAAAACTACCCTATCTATATTGGTGCCGTTTCTAAATTTATACAATCCGTTAGGCAAGCGAATTGGTCGTACCAATTTACCGTCTCTTTTTAAAAGCACATCATCTTCACGAGCATCGGTAATATCAATTTCCTCTGCCTCTACATAAGCTAAATACTGTGAAGCCAAATCGCCAGGTTCTTGACTTACCGGCAATTTCTGTGTAAGTCCCGCACCTTCAGAATCTGTTCTGGCTACGATTACCCCATCGTCAATTCCCAATTCAATAAAAGCATATCGCACTGCATTTAACTTAGCAACAAAATCTTCATGAGGTACGGTTACCTTACCATCTTGGTGACCGCATTGTTTTGCATCTGACACCTGATTTTCTATCTGTATGGCACATGCACCAGCTTGGATCATTTTCTTTGCCAATAAATACGTAGCCTCTTCATTACCAAAACCGGCATCAATATCAGCAATAATCGGCACGATATGGGTTTCATAATTATCGATTTCATCTTGCACATCTTCCCCATTCTCCAATCTTCTGAACAAATCGTTTAATTCAATAGCATCAGCTTGGCGTAAAAAATCATAGATTTCTTCAATTAAACTAGAAACCGCCGTTTTTTCATGCATAGATTGGTCAGGCAAGGGTCCAAATTCTGAACGTAATGCAGCCACCATCCACCCAGAAAGGTATAAGTATTTTTTACTGGTAGTTTTATGGTGTTTCTTCACGGCAATCATTTTTTGCTGAGCCACAAAACCATGCCAGCAACCAAGAGATTGGGTGTAATTAGATGAATCCGCATCATAATCTGCCATGTCTTTTCTCATAATCCCCGCTGTATATTTCGCAATATCCAATCCGGTTTTAAAACGATTTTGAGCGACCATTCTAGCAGCATTTTCAGGGTTGATATCATTCCAAGTTGCCCCGTACTTTTGCTTTAGGTTTCTTACAGTCTCTAATGCTGAACTGTACTTGCTTTGTTCTAAATTTTTCATAATTTTGAAATACGTTATTTATTATTGATAATGAGATCCTGTACATTGTTGCCGCAATGGCAGGATCGTTTTTATTAAATGAATTTATAGGCTGGTAAGGTTAAGAATTCCTCAAAATTATCTGTAACCACCAACTGATCGAAAAGTTGTATCGCCAGTTCAAATTTGGTGTTCTTCAAATTACCCTCACCAACTTCGGTAATAAGTTTTTCTACCTCATCATCGAATATTTCCATATAGAGACCTTTATTCAATTGACGCCCATCGGCAAGAATAACTTCATTCTTCAACCACTGCCATACTTGGGTTCTAGATATTTCTGCCGTAGCGGCATCTTCCATTAAATTATACAATGCCACCGCACCATGTCCTCTCAACCATGCTTCTGTATATAAAATACCTACATTGATGTTTTTTCTAATTCCGGCTTCCGTAATAGTACCTCTAGGTATTTCAACTAAATCTTGCTCCGTAACATTTACATCTTCACGCAATACATGCATCTGGTTAGGTGTTGGCATGTGTTTATTAAACTCGTTCATAGCAACCTCTACCAAGGCTGGGTGAGCCACCCAAGTACCATCATGACCGTTTTGAACTTCGCGTTCTTTATCTTTTCTAACCTTCTCCAACGCTTCGGCATTTGCCTTGTCATCGTTCTTGATCGGAATTTGAGCCGCCATACCACCAATAGCCAGTATGCCACGCTTATGGCATCTTTGAACCACCAATTTTGCATAGGCATCCATAAACGGAGAGGTCATAGTTACCTGATCCCTATTAGGTACCACGAACCCTGGGTGATTTCTAAACTTTTTAATATAGGAGAATATATAGTCCCAACGACCACAATTCAACCCAACGATATGATCTTTCAATTCAAAAATAATTTCGTCTAATTGAAAGCTTGCTGTTATTGTCTCTACCAAAACAGTAGCTTTAAAAGTACCTTTTGGCACACTCAAATACTCCTGGGCAAATTCAAAAACCTCATTCCACCAACGCGCTTCTGTATAATGCTCTAATTTAGGCAGATAGAAATAAGGTGCCGTACCGTTGGCCATCATAGTTTTGGTATTATGAAAAACGTAAAGTCCAAAATCTACCAAACTACCAGAAGCCTCTTCATCATTGATCAACAAGTGTCTTTCATTTAGATGCAAACCTCGTGGTCTTACCAAAAGCACTGCTGTTTCACCCTTTAATTGGTATGATTTCCCTCTTTTAGTATCTGTTAAACTAATGGTTTTCGTATTGGCGTCCATCAAATTTTGCTGTCCTTCAATACTATTTTTCCAACTTGGTGAATTGCTATCCTCCAAATCTGCCATAAAGGTTTTGGCTCCGGAATTTAAAGCATTGATAATCATCTTACGATCTACCGGCCCGGTAATTTCTACCCTTCTATCCTGCAAATCTTCAGGTATGTTTCCTGCGGTCCAAACTCCTTCCCGTATGGTTTTGGTCTCTTTAGGAAAATGAGGGAACTGACCACTATCAAAGACTTCTTGCTGGACTTCACGGTTTTTAAGTAATTCTAATCTTTTCTCGTTAAAGTTCTCATGAAGCGCTGTAAGGAATTCTAAAGCACTGTCTGTTAGAATCTCAGGATAGTAATGACGTACCTGATTTGCGAACTGAATTTTTGGATGTTTTAAAATCGTGTTTTCCATTATTAAAAGTTTTTGTTGACACAATGATAGAACAAAATATTTTACAAAACAAGCGAACGTTCGCTAAATAGATAAAATTCACTTTTTTTACGTTGTACGCAAAAAATAGTATCTTTAAAGTCTAGATATGGAACAAGAATATATTAAACTCATTTTCGGCTTAAAACTGAGGCAAATACGAACAGATAAAAATTTGTCGCTATTTGGTTTGTCAAAAATTTGCGGACTTTCTAAATCGTATTTAAACGAAATTGAGAAAGGAAAAAAATATCCGAAGCCAGATAAGATCATTTTACTATCAGAAAAATTAGATGTACCATATGATCAAATGGTCTCTTTAAAGCTTGATAAAAACCTGGCACCTATTGGAGATTTGCTTCGTTCAAAAATTTTAAAGGAGATTCCGCTAGAGCTGTTTGGCATAAAAGAAAGCGACCTAATAGATATTGTGGCTACGGCACCTGCTAAGGTAAATGCCTTTATAAGCACCATTATAGAAATAGCACAGCACTATAGTTTTAGTAGAGAAAGTTTTTTCTTGGCATCTTTACGTTCTTACCAAGAGGCCAATAACAATTACTTTGATGATATTGAACAGCAAGTTTTAAAATTTGCCAGGGCCTATCATATAGATTTATCCAAAACGCTTTCTTCAAAAGATTTAGAGGAAATACTAATTGAGGAATATGGTTATACTATCAATAATGGGGAAATAAAAAAATACGAAGCCTTAGAGAATCTAAGATCTTTATTTGTTCCTGAAACCAAAACGCTGTTACTTTCCGCAGATATTAACGAGCCACAACGTGCTTTCATTTATGCTAAAGAAATTGCCTATAACTTTTTAGCCTATACTGATCGGTTATATTCTTTTCCATGGATAAAATTCGAAAATTTTGATCAGGTCTTAAATAACTTTTACGCCTCTTACTTTGCGGGTGCATTGGTTATACCTAAAACTCTTCTTGTACCTAAAATTGAAGCGGTTTTTTCAAAAGAAACTTTTGAGCCCAACAAATTCTTAGCACTCATTAACGGTTTTAACGCCTCACCAGAATCTGTTTATCAGCGACTCACTAATATTTTACCGAACTCCTTCAACATTCAGAACTTATTCTTTCTCCGTTTTACCCATAGATTAGGCAGTACAAAATACCATCTTAAAAAAGAGCTACACCTATCTCATCAACATTTGCCCAGAGCAAATGAAACCAATGAGCATTACTGCCGTCGGTGGGTGTCGTTAAAAGTATTGAACGATATTAAAATGAGCCAGAAAGACCATGAATTCGATTGTCAAATATCTGAATATGATGGTGAAGACAATAACTACATTGTTTTCTCTTCCGCAACCAAAGATCCTTTTAAGGATAATCAGTTTAGAAGCATTAGTATAGGGCTGCTCATGAATAAACAGCTAGCACGTAAAATTAAATTTTTGAACGATCCAAAATTTAAGTCTCAAAAAGTGGGCGTTACGTGTGAGCGGTGTGCTATTAAAAATTGCAAGGAACGTCAAAATTCTGCCGTTGTTTTAGACCGAATCGACAAAAATAAAAAGGTAGAATCTATTGTAGAAGAATTGCAGACAAAGTTTAAATCTTAAAAACATAGCAAGAATATTTTTTATCTAAAAGCAGCATACGTTTTAATACTAGCAAGTTTATCTTAAATGGTGCATAGTTACATATAAACATTTTTTGTTTTGTTGTTATTAAAATAACCACCTGACTTACCGCTTTTTATGATTTAAAAAAACTATCATAATAAAATGATAAAATTAATCGTTATTCAACTAATTAGATTTCATTTGTATCAACTTTTCTAGCTATAAAAAAGCCTGAAAACCGAACAAAAAAATCGATAATTAACTTAACAAGAAAAAAAATGAAATCACTTTTAATTGTATTGTTCGTAGCAGTTTCTTCTTTAACTACTTTTGGACAAGAGACGAGTACCATGAACGGAACTTACGAGGGCTATATCGATGGCGCTTATGTATTTTCTGATGGCGAAGGTTACAAAACGGAATTCAATAATGTAACTAGTGAAGTAATAGCGGAATATGACCTAAATGGTCAAAAATTTGTTGGCAGACAGTTCTCTATAACTTTCACGGTAGATTCTGAAATGGATGAAGATGATGAAGAAATTCAAGTAAGCACGATTACCGGCTTGCTCATGCCAATATAAAAAACATCAAGGACCTTAAAAGGTCCTTTTTTTATGTCTTTAACGAACGGAAAAAGGTCTGAAAATCGACAAATATAATCTCACTTCAAAGAGCCGAATCTTTTTCGTTTCTTTGTAATTCATAACAAAATATAAAATGACTTTACTAGGTATTGATGTAGGTGGTTCTGGAATTAAAGGAGCGTTAGTTAATTCTGAAACCGGAGAAATGATTTCCGAACGTTTTAGAATACCCACTCCCATACCTAGAACCCCAGAAGCAATGACCGATGTAATTGCCCAAATTGTAGCACATTTCGACTACAAGGGTAAAGTTGGCTGTGGTTTTCCTACCATTATCAAGAATGGCGTTTGCAAAGCCACAGGAAACTTGGATAAAAGTTGGCTAGGTGTAAATGTCGAAAAATTGTTAGAAAAAAAAACCGGACTGGATTTTACGGTTATTAACGATGCAGATGCTGCTGGGTATGCCACCATGAACTTTGGCACCGGAAAAGGTGAAAAAGGATTTGTTGTTATGATAACTATTGGCACCGGTTTAGGCAGTGGTGCCTTTTTAGATGGTAGATTGATCCCTAATTTTGAATTAGGGCAGATTCCTTACAAAAAGTATTCTAAAATTGAGAAATGGGCAGCTGGATCAGCTAAAGATCGTGAAGGCCTATCCTATAAAAAATGGGGAAAAAGATTCAATACTTTTTTAGAGTATGTTGAATTAATAGTTTCACCAGACTTGATTATTCTTGGTGGCGGTGCATCAAAAGATTTTGATGAGTTTAAATCTAAAATTAAAATCGACACCAAAGTCATACCAGCAAAACTTCAAAATCACGCAGGTATTATTGGCGCAGCCGTGGCTACGCAATATAAATCACTTGATCATAAGTAGAATTCACGCATTCAAAAATCACGCTTTTAATAGGCTTTAAAACAAAGTATATTATTTGTTGTTCAACATATTACCTAAACCAACCAAAATAACCAAAATGAAAAAAACACTTAGTTTATTTGTAATTATCTGCTGCCTTACCACCACCAAAATCTTGGCACAGAGAGCAAATTTAGATCGCGAATACTTTAGAACTTCATTTGTAGACCTCCCTACAATACCTATCGTAGATGATTCAAAAAGAACATTTACCTCTAGTAGCCGTAACATTTTTTTAGAAGGATTTTCTAGAGTAGCAAAAAATGGTACGCTAGATTTTAGATTCAATTTTCATGGAACACAAATAGGCGAAGTTGATATTAAAAAAAATAAACACGAGGAAAAAGACAAAGACGGTAATGTAACTAAAACAACGTATACGTATGACGTACTTTGTAGTTATTCTTCTTCAGCGACCGTTTCAATTAGCAATGCCGACTCTGGAGAAAATTCTTCTTTTAGCCTATCTGAAGACGACAATTATGTTAGCACAGGCCATAAGACGTATTCTAAGGCCAGTGCTTTCTACAATAATAATCGCTACAGCATTAGAGATAAATATCGTAATAAGCATCGCAATAGCATGGTCAACCAAACAAATAGCAAAATCAATTATAGATACGGTTATGTTCCAGTAACTTCTAACCAAGCACAACATTTTTGGATAATTGCAACAAAAAAACATCCAGAATTTGCTAATCATCAAGAAGCTTCATCAGCGTTAAAAGCCATATTCTCAAAAATGCAGTACGATCAACCAGTTGATGATCTTTTAATAGAAGTACAACCATGGATCGAATATTTTAATGATGTTGTTACAAGATATAATGAAGATGACAAGCAACATAAAAAAGTACGCTATGCCAGTTACTATAACATTGCAAAAATTTATCTGAATTTAGATTTACCAGAAAAAGTAAAGAAATATGCCGATTTGCTTACCGCAAACGAATATGACAAAAAAGATGGAAAGCGACTGAATAGAAGTGCAGAAGATTTAATTAATGATTTTACCATAAACGAAATCTCCACAAGGCATTTTGAAGTGGTTACCGAAGACCTTTCTAACGAGCCAGATGTAGAGATTGTATATGCAGATGATCCAGCTGAAGAATCTGAGAAGGCAGTTGCATTTTTAATAACATCTACAAACGATACCATACAAACAACTGTAGCTGTTGACGAATTGACAAAGGCGAGCGCAGCAATACAAATGTTAGACGAAAATAACAAAGCAAACGAAGTTGCTGCAACAGACAGTAAACAAATTGTATTAACTACAGGTGATATTTACGAAGTTGTAAATTTTGCATCTTCAGTTGCCAGTGATAAAACGAACGCTCCAAAATTTGCCAAGGCAATTTACCAAGGAAGCAAGGTATCACTGTACGAACATATGGGTAAAGAATATGTTATAAAGTATACCAATACCGAGGACGGTATCTCTACAATGAGCAAAGATTTTGTTTTTGGCTTCAATAAAAAACTAGCATCCTTGAGTACCGAATGTGAAGCGGTCAAAACTAAAATTACGGCCAACGAATACAAAAACACCAAAGAAGGCCTTTTAGCTTACAGCCAAGCATATGATGCTTGCGCAGCTGAGTAAATTTTAAAGCATATTTAAAATATAAATGGTGTATCTAAAAAGTATTTTTAGATACACCATTTTTTTGTGCTTTAATAGACATTTAGATTTTAAAGCTATTACTCTAAAATTTTTGCCCCCTCAGGAACATCAAAAAAGTCTTTTGGTAAATCTGATTCAAAAGAAACCTCTGTGAAATCAATTCTAGTAATGTAGTCACCTGGTTGATCGTCTTTGTCCGTCCAGTACGTTTTAAATCCGCCCGGCATGGTAATACCATCTACAGTTTGCTCACCAACAAATTCAGTGAATTTTTCTGGGGCATGACCGCCATCTTTAAAATACTCTGGGTAAGAAACAATATATCTCATAACCGCTATTTTATTCGTCTCTTTATTAACATACAAAATGTAATAGTCATCTGGCGCATCACCGGTACCGGCAGCAAACGTAACCTTTACAGCATTGTAATCTTGACCTTTAAAGGTTGTAGGCTTTAACAATTCCAAGTTAACCCCTTCCCCACTTAACACAAAAGGATGCCCAACAAACCATAATGGTGTCAAGGCCCAGAACTTTGTATCATAAGCAAATGCTGTACTGTCCTTAGTTTTTACCCAGGCTTGTTCACCTGTCCAACCAAATTTCGCAGAACTATCCGTCGCGCTTGTATGTACAGATCTATTGCTCCATGTATCTACTGTTTGGTAACTATCTCTAGCAGTTTTGCCATCTAAAGGCTGATAATTGAAACGAAAGGTAATTGGTCCGTTAGCATACCAAGTATCCAATCCGCCATGTGCTTCCATAGCATTCCAAATAACTTTTCCTGCTTCAGTGCTATTTAGTCTTTCTTTTGCTTTTGAAACTCTAGAAGACACCCAAGAATCAGGGTAAGCAATTACATTAGTTTCAGCAACCACTTCTTTAGCGGTTTCATTTGTTTTTTTAGGAGTTTCTTTACAGGATACAATAACTGCAAGTACTAATAATAGTGATAGTTTGTAAAGTAGTTTCATAGTTGTTCGCCGTTTATTAATTTCCCAGTATAGATTATACGGCTTTATGATCTAAACTGGCCATTTTACGTTCCTCATAATTCTCGGCAACCTTCTTATCCAATTCTGCAGGTGCTTCAAAATTCAAGGTATTTTCCTTCAGTCGTTCTTCACCTCCAAAAATAACTTGAATCTCTTTATTAAATAATCCTTCAAGTGACCGCTCTGCAACATACTCCGGAGCATCCATCTTTCTACCTTTAAATTTCTGCATCATCTCAGTATCTGTAGCTGTAGGAAAAGCACAGGTAACCGATACTTTAAAAGGCGCCAATTCCCTTCTCATAGAGTCTGAAAACTGACGTATAGCTGCTTTGGTGCTTCCGTAGACTGCATAGAAAGGCATACCTATTAATCCTAGTCCAGATGAAATATTTAAAATATATGCATCTTCAGAAAATTTTAAAAGCGGAATACAGTACTTGGTCAATAACATTACAGCGGTAAGGTTTACAGCAACCTGATCATAGAGATCTTCATCTTGTATATCTTCTAAAGGACCAGCAGCCACAATACCCGCATTATTTATCAATATATCTAAATAACCCCATTCATCTTCTATACGTGCGGCAGCATCGCGTAAAACCTGAATATTAGCTATATCACCAGCAATGCGAATAAAATTTACCTCTGGATATGAAAGTGATAAATCTTTTAGATTCTTTTTGTCCCGTGCAATGATCGCAATATTAGTGACTCCTTCTTTGATGAGCTGTTGGACCATGCATTTTCCAATACCCCTAGTACCTCCGGTAATGAGCACATTTTTCCCTTTTAGTTGCATAATAATGTTAGTTTGAGTTGTGATTAAATTCTACTTTAAATTAGATAAAATTCTATGTAGAAACGAAGAAAAATGCAGGATGAATGCATTATTAAGAAAGTAGGAAAATCTATCATAATTTTTTGCATATTTCTTAGTACGATGGCACTAATTAACATTATATCAACCCAGTAAAGACTTTAAAGATTTTACTTTCAAATGAACTTGAGAGCACTACAAACAAAAAAACCACCTAAATAGGTGGTTTCTATATCTAAAAGCAAAAAAAAAGCTCCTAATGAAGGAGCTTTAGTACTTATGCTATTTTATTACGCTTACGATCATTCTCCGTCAAATAGATTTTACGTAAACGCAAAAACTTAGGAGTAACCTCAACGTACTCATCTTTCTGAATATATTCCAATGCTTCTTCCAAAGAAAACTTAATTGCAGGAACAATCTTAGCTTTATCATCAGCACCAGAAGAACGAACGTTAGATAATTTTTTAGTCTTTGTAATGTTAACGGTCATATCATCTCCACGAGAGTTTTCACCAATAACTTGACCTTCGTAAATATCTTCACCTGGATCAACAAAGAACTTACCACGATCTTGTAATTTATCTATAGAATAAGGAATTGCTTTTCCTGTTTCCATAGAAACTAAAGAACCATTTTGTCTTTGTGGAATATCTCCTTTCATTGGTTGATACTCTAAGAAACGGTGTGCCATAATAGCCTCACCAGCAGTAGCGGTCAACAATTGGTTACGAAGACCTATAATACCTCTAGAAGGGATTATAAACTCACAAATCATACGCTCACCTTTAGCTTCCATACTGGTCATTTCACCTTTACGCATAGAAACCATCTCAACAGCTTTACCAGAAACAGCTTCTGGTAAATCTATTGTCAATGCTTCAACTGGCTCACATTTAACACCATCTATTTCTTTGATGATAACCTGTGGCTGACCAATTTGTAATTCGTATCCTTCACGACGCATTGTTTCAATTAAAACTGAAAGGTGCAATACACCACGACCGAATACTAAAAATTTATCTGCACTATCCGTTTCGTTTACACGTAACGCCAAGTTCTTTTCCAATTCTTTTTGAAGTCTATCGTTGATATGACGAGAAGTAACGAATTTACCATCCTTACCAAAGAACGGACTATCGTTAATGGTAAACAACATACTCATTGTAGGTTCGTCAATTGCAATAGTTTTCAATGCTTCTGGGTTTTCAATATCAGCAACGGTATCACCGATCTCAAATCCTTCCACACCAACTAAGGCACAAATATCACCAGTTTCAACTTCTTCAACTTTCTTACGACCAAGACCTTCAAAAACATATAATTCCTTGATTTTTGATTTCACGATAGAACCATCGCGTTTTACCAAAGAAATTTGCTGATTTTCTTTCAAAGTTCCTCTTTGTAATCTTCCAATAGCTATTCTACCAGTAAATGAAGAGAAATCTAAAGAGGTAATCAACATTTGAGTATTTCCTTCTTTTGGTTCAAAAGTTGGAATATGCTCAATTACCATATCCAATAATGGCTCAATGTTTTCAGTTTCATTCTGCCAATCTGTACTCATCCAGTTGTTCTTTGCAGAACCATATACTGTAGGGAAATCTAACTGCCACTCTTCAGCACCTAGCTCGAACATCAAATCGAAAACTTTTTCATGTACTTCTTCTGGAGTACAGTTTTCCTTATCTACTTTATTGATTACCAAACAAGGCTTTAAACCAAGATCGATTGCTTTTTGCAATACAAAACGTGTTTGTGGCATAGGACCCTCGAAAGCATCTACCAACAACAAAACACCATCTGCCATATTCAATACACGCTCAACTTCACCACCAAAATCGGCGTGACCAGGAGTATCGATAATATTTATTTTCGTGTCCTTATATATAACGGAAACGTTCTTAGAAGTAATGGTAATACCACGTTCTCTTTCCAAGTCGTTATTATCCAAAATTAAATCACCTGTATTCTCGTTTTCACGAAACAAGCTACAGTGGTACATTATTTTGTCTACCAAGGTCGTTTTACCGTGGTCAACGTGCGCAATGATCGCAATATTTTTTGTAGTAGTGGACATAAAAGGTCTTATTTAAGCGTGCAAAGATACTTTAAATAATAATAGCCACACTTAAACTTATGTTATTTTTATCTTATTGATTTTGAGAGAGTTCTATAAGCCTAGACTACTTTTTTCTACCACCGATCACCCAACCTAGTCTTATATCTATTAAAATGCCCGCATCTACATAAAACTCATCGGAAAAAATACTTGGTCCAAAAGCCAATCCCCAATAAAATCCCTTTTCGTACGTACGCTGCATACCATAAACGATCGCCGCGTTATAAAAGTAGTCAGAAGCATATCCCAAATCACCTATAATTGGCGTGCCAAATTGAAGCTGATTTAAAAATGCAACGTAGTTACCCGTATTGCCAGATATATTCTTTCCTTTCTGTAATCTTCTATTAAAATTAACGTATTGCCTAACGTCTGCCTCTAGACCAGGGTAAAGTCCAAAACTGGTCTCCCTATCTGAACCTCCATTAAGTGCAAAACCTAAAAATGCCTCTAAGTTCAATGTAGTTTTATCTGCGACTCCTAATTCATAAGATACACCTGGCGCCAACAAGTTAATTTTGAAGAGTCCGTCTTCCACTAATTTCCTGGATTGTGCATTCGCATAGAAAGCGGACAAAAGAATAACGGATAAAAAGGTGATTTTTTTCATGATAGTATATGGTCAGAATTTATTCGGAGTATGTATCAAATATCAGACCACATTAATCAAACGTAGGTTTTCTAGATTTTCGTTTTGCTGCTACCCAACCAAAATTAACATTCAGCAAAAAGCCATGTCCACTATCCAAAGTTTTTGAGTCAAAATAACCATAACCTATTTCTGCGTTTATATTAAAACCTTTTCTATTGGTACGCTGTATACCATATACTCCACCATAGAAAGCAAAGGCATAATCAATATTTCCATCAGAGATATTATCAACAAACTGCACAGGTTCCCAAAATATACTACGCGCAGGGCCAATATAATTTGCAGAGTTACCAACTACATTTTTATTAATATCTAAGCGTTCTTGAAAATTATGGTAATACCTGATTCTGGTATGCCACGCATAGCCCAAAGCATAGCCCTCTTGGTAGCGAGCAAAAGCTGGAGTAAAACTAGTTGATGCGCTTACATTTTTAAAAAGACCTAATTCATATCGAATACCGGGTCCCAGAAGATTAATTGTAAATTGATGTCGCTCAAGATTTACGAGTCCGTTACCTTTTTCAGAAAAATCCCTAATCTGAGCTTGCGTTGCCGTGACGGTTAAAAACAGAAGAATTACCGTAATTTTTTTCATGTAGTTTGATTGATGTTGCAACTAAAACTACATGTTTCTAAAAACGTAATCACTAGATTTAATGAAATATTAAGAAAATACTTACGTAATTAACGACCTACACACCAGCGCTTTTCACTTATGATAAACCCGATGCTCAAATTAGCTACTGGATAAATTCCGCCTTCAAATTGTCCGTCATAATAAGCTGCACCTACATCTACAGAAAAGTTGAATCCAGAATCAAAACTACGTTGTATACCAGTCACCAATCCGGCATAACCGAAAGCCCCTTCAACATTTTCATTGGCAATGGTTCGTGAACCGGGAAAGAATACTGCTACAGCAGGTGCCACATAATTAGCAGAATTGCCATAAATCTGTTTTCTTTTACGCTGACGTTTTTCAAAATTATAGTAGTACCGATATTGACCAGCTATTGCAGGAAAAACTCCAAATTCACTATAGACATCTAGCAATAATGGGTCTAAAGCAACTTGAATTCCTGCCTTTATATCAAGGGTAGTATTGGTGCCCAAAGCCATTTCATATTCAAGACCGGGATTAATTAGATTGATTTTCACCTGCCTAAGTTCACAGTTTTTACCAAACTGAGCATGAATATTACCAGCAAAACATATCAGTAATATTAAAATAAGAAACTGTTTGATTTTCATTTCGATTTGGGGATTCGACAATCTTATCTTAATAGAACAGTAAGCTTCTTAAAATAGTATCTTTGTTTAAAAATATTCGACGAATGAACCTATCCCTAATACCCCAAATAAAACATACGGACAGTAATAACTTTTTTCTACTTTCAGGACCATGTGCCATTGAAGGTGAAGATATGGCGATGCGTATTGCAGAGCATATTATTACTATTACCGATGAGCTTAAAATACCTTATGTATTTAAAGGCAGTTTCAAGAAGGCAAATCGTAGTCGTTTGGATTCATTTACAGGTATTGGAGATGAAAAGGCATTAAAAATTCTAAGAAAAGTTTCTGAAACTTTTAAAGTACCCACAGTAACAGATATACATACAGAGCAAGATGCTGCAATGGCTGCAGAGTATGTAGACGTATTACAGATACCTGCATTTTTAGCACGCCAAACAGATTTAGTCGTTGCTACCGCACAAACAGGAAAAACAGTCAACATCAAAAAAGGACAATTTATGAGTCCTGAGAGTATGAAGCATGCCGTAAATAAAGTTACCGAAACTGGTAATGAGCAAGCTATTATTACTGATCGTGGTACCATGTTCGGTTACCAAGATATGATTGTAGATTTTAGAGGTGTACCCACTATGAAACAATATGCACCTGTAGTTTTAGATGTAACACATTCGTTACAACAGCCTAATCAAACTTCTGGTGTAACAGGTGGTAGACCAGCAATGATTGGTACTATGGCACGTGCAGGTGTTGCCGCAGGTGTTGACGGACTTTTTATAGAAACTCATTTTGATTGTGCCAATGCAAAGAGTGATGGAGCCAACATGCTGGATTTAGGATTAATGAAAAAACTATTGACAGATTTAGTAGCGTTGAGAGCAGTTGTTAATCAGTTTTAGATAGTAATTATATGTATTATCATAAATTTAATCTAGTTTGAATTGGTTTGGGACGTTCGAAAAAACTGTACAAGTAATTAGGGATTATTATTGGATAGCCCTAATCCCTATTGCCTTATGGGCCCTTTTAAAGAATATTAGTGAAGAGAAAGATATTGAACAAAACTTAACGGAATCTTACGGTGAAATATATAATTCAACCTCTGTTTATAAAAAAGCAAGTAAAAATAGCTATAAGTATAAATTTGAATATAACGGAATAGAATATTTTGGAAGTTCCATTGGAAGTTGGCTAGATGGTATATCGGTAGGGAAAATTTATAAGGTTGAATTTTCCAGCAAAAACCCGCAGCATTCTCAAATGAATTTTGAAATAGAATATTCCAAAAAAATAATCCAAAATAAAGAAGGAAAACTCGATACTGTTTTTATCCCGACTTCAGAATTACAGTTAGAATTATCAACAGATTTAAATAACAGACTTCAAAAACTAAAGAAGTTAAATTAAACAAATCGCACTTAATACAGTTACTTACTATCAAAGTAAATCTTTCTGCTTGTAAAACCCATTTTTACGAACGGAGTAAGCATCTTTTAATACATCAATTAAAATATCGTTATCAATATCTTCAAGGGTAGTATAACGCAATGAACGTACTACTTTTCTATTTTCAGAAATTAGTACGTTCAAATGTTTTGTTAAGTGTGCCGAGTTCCAAAAAGCAATGTCAACAAACTGCTTTTTGCGCGATGCATTTAAATAACAAATGGGCGATTTCCCAACGTAAAAACAAGGTATATTCCATTTAAATTTCAGTTCAACCTCTGGCAAAGTTGTTTCAATCATCATTTGCAAATGCATTAAAATACTTTTATAAGGTTCTGGTTGATTGAAAATATAATTCTCTGCAGAGTTCATAACCTAAAAATACAAATTAATACCTCATTAGCAACCTATGTCATAACGGATTCCAATCAAAAATAAATAAGATTTTTCTTACAATAATTTTATTATCAAAGTCGTTATTGAACAGACCCCAAATCGCTCAATACCATGAATATAATAATTAACAGAAATTCTATCTATCAAAATAGAATTATACAGCTCACTACCTTGGCTGGTGTGTTGTTGGCTTATAGAATTTACATATCAGGTTCAACCGAATTCCTATTTATGTTCTGGAATTTATTCTTGGCTGCAATTCCTCTTTTTATCTCAAGGCGGTTAGTTGCCAATGTACGATTGGGACAATCTAAAATATTACGCTATTCGCTATTTTTTATATGGTTGATATTTTTACCTAACAGTCCATATATTATAACTGACCTTATTCATTTAGACAATTCCGCTGCAACTATTTGGTTAGATATGCTCATATTGTTCATTTTTGCCCTTAGCGGTTTGCTACTAGGTGTCTTATCTATGATAGACGTGTTTTCCTATTTGCGTAAACATAACCATCCCCTTTTAGCTAATATGATGCTACTGGGAATTTCCCTATTGAGCGGATTTGGAATTTTTTTAGGTCGCTTTTTACGTTTTAACTCCTGGGATATTGTCGCTAGACCACAACTACTAATGCAATGCATTTTTAAATCATTATTGCTCTGGAATGCGTGGTTATGGATTATTGGCTTTGGGGCATTCATTTGGGTATCTTTTTGGGTATTAAAACCCTATCTTAGAGGAGAAAGATAAATATACCATTCTATTGCTTATTGTCTATTTTTGAAAATTAATCGAAACCATGGGCAGGCAATCATTTATTATAACAATATTATTATTAACACAGATATTTACAGGTCAGTATGTTTTCTCTCAAGGCAATGATGACCAAAATTGGTATTTCAAGAACAGTAAAAGTTTAAGTGAATTATGGGAGTTAGATGATGAACACCAACGCGGTACGTTCATTCTTACGTCATATAAACCCATTTATATAACAGCGGTAAAATTTTCCACCAACCCCAATGAATTTCCTGTTGCAGAAAATTCAACAAAAGTTCTGAATGAACCGAATAAACTAAATGCTGTAGAATCAAAATTTCAGATCAGCCTAAAAACCAAAATCTTTCATGGTATGTTCGATGGTAAAATGGATTTATGGATGGGTTATTCGCAAAGGGCCTATTGGCAAATTTATAATACAGAGCGTTCAAGACCATTTCGCGAATTAAATTATCAGCCTGAAATTATTGCCAACTTTCCCATTCAATTTAAAATACTCGGTTTCGACGCTAAAATGATCGGAGCCGCAGTCATACATGAATCTAACGGACAATCAGACCCTATTTCTAGAAGTTGGAATCGTATTGCTTTCCATGCAGGATTTGAAAAAGGCAACTGGCAGGTAATGCTTAAACCTTGGATTAGGATTGGAAGTAAGATTGATGACAACGAAAATATATCTGACTATATAGGCCGTGGCGAAGCCGATATCACCTATGACTGGGGCAGACAGCGCTTTAGAGCTATTGCCAGACACTCTCTAAATTTGGGAGACAAAAGCCGTGGTAGTTTACAAATAAATTGGTCTTTTCCAATTTATAAAAATTTCAACGGCCACTTTCAATTGTTCGATGGCTATGGCGAGACCCTAATTGACTACAACCATAGGCAAACTACTTTTGGTATTGGAGTATCATTGATCAACTAAAACAGACAAAGTGTTTAACCAAAATTACTTTAATTTTAAATGTACCTTAAACCTGACATAAGTAATTAAGCCAAAGTACCTGTTTTAAATTGTATAATAAGTTAGTTCAAGGTAAATGGATTTTTATTTCCTGTTCGAACCTTAAGGTTATCGCCTCTCTATAAAAAGATGGTGTTTGTTCATCTACAGTTACCGTATTGGTGCAAAGATCAACATTGAAATGAAAGCATGAAAAATCTGTACAACAGTCTATAAAATCAAAATTCAATATCAGAAATTTAACAATTTTAGGTCTCAATTTATATTCGATATCAACGCATAATTTATGTAATTTATCGTCGGCGGTATCGTTTAAAATCCAATTAAATCTCATGTCACTTTTTTATTACAAGTGCGCAATATAATATTTATTTAACAATTACTTAACATTGTGTGTAATTTATAATAAATGTGGATTTTACAACTATTGTAATCATGAGACATAGTCCTCCAAATACTTATACCTATCGGTAAGTTTACCGTTTTGGGTCATTCTAGCTCTTTTGAGAACGCCATCTTTATCGTTGTTAAAAAAAGCCGGGATAACATTTTTAATGAAAGCTTCTCCAAAACCTTCACTGGCATCTCTAGGCAATTCGCACGGTAAATTATCTACCGCCATGACCGCAATTGCGTCAGCATTTTTGAAATCTGTCTCGGTCTCCGTTACCGGGTTATAACCATAAATAGGATCAGCAATAGTAGAAGGTTTGATAGTAGAAGCAACGGGGCCGTCAATATCACAACTGATATCGGCAACAACCTTTATGTTGAAATCTTCATGTTTAGCATCTTCCCTAGTAAATAAATAAGGAGCACCTTGACCATAAAAATGACCGGCTATGTAGAAATCGGTTACCTTGGCAAACCTAAAAAAGTTCGATTTATACTCTTCTGGGTGAGCGAAGAAATTGGCTTTATTGCCACGAACTCCGTCTTTTCGTTTATTGTATTCACCAGCATCTATTTGACAATATACCGGTTCA
The DNA here is from genome assembly GCF_044597005.1 of Maribacter sp. R86514. NCBI lineage: Bacteria > Pseudomonadati > Bacteroidota > Flavobacteriia > Flavobacteriales > Flavobacteriaceae > Maribacter > Maribacter sp. R86514. The sequence continues at coordinate 2,253,830 of NZ_CP138999.1, forward strand.
TTAAAAGTATCTTCTAAATACTCGGTAACATTTACCCTACGCATACCCATACCATCTAACATCTCTCTAGAACCATTTCCTACTCTACCCCTGCCAGTAAGAAGTACCTTTATATTAGGTAATTTTAGTTTTTTTAATTCATCGATTAAAGCCTGCTGATTCGGCAGATCGTTAGCCTTTGGCAACTGAAAACTATTGTATTTGAGTCCGTATGCACGAAATCCGTTATACGCCCCAACAATACCTGCATATCTACCAAAAGCAACAACGCGTTGTTCTTGTTTATTGGTAATAACCTCATGGTCGTACAATTCTATATTCTTCTCTAAAATAGCACGAAGCAAGTCTCTATTATAAGGTTGTTTTTTTATGGTGTGCGAAAAGAAAAAGTATTTTTTATTCGGAATCAACGCATCAATAGGCACTTCCTTAACTCCCAATAACACCTCACAATCATTCATTTTATCTGCAACCGTGATACCTAAATCTTGATAATCCGTATCTGCATAAGCCCTAATTGGGGAAGGTTCTACAATAATTTGAGCCTTAGTATATGTACTTAAGACTTTTTGACATGCTTTTGGTGATAATACTACACGCTTATCTGGAGGATTCTTGCGTTCTCTTATGATTCCGAACTTCATATGGGTTTGGTATAAATATTGCACTAAATTATGCAATTAGAAACACTTGGCTTAGGTCAAAATAAAAATTATATGGTATCGTAAAGTTTTGTTAGCTTTGCTGCCCGCTATTTAATAGTTGAAGTCGATTGATTTGATGTAGCTATTATTTATAATAAAAAGTTCTTTTACATATTGGGCCGACCGGTTTTGACAGCGAGACCAGTTGGAATGTAAGCATGTCGAGCGCTGGGAAACAGCTCGTTAATCTCATTTTTCACACTTTTAATTGGCGAAAATAATTACGCTCTTGCCGCTTAATCTGAATTATAGTAAGATTAGCCTCGTCCCTACAAGGTAGGGAAGCGAGATGTTCCTGAATAGCCCTTGTTGATGGCGATTCTTATAGGAGCACCAGAAAAGTCAACATAAGGGTGTCCGCTCGCTTTGGCGACACCACCAAAATCTTAAGAAGATAAGTGTGTATTGGGCGGTTTCTGGTCAGGTGCACATCGAAAATTAATCAGATTCTAAGCATGTAGAAAGCATTTTAATTGCTTGTTTGGACGAGGGTTCGAATCCCTCCGGCTCCACTAATAAAAAACCACCTTTTGGGTGGTTTTTTTCGTTATACTTATTTGAATTCGAAGGTCTTTGCAAATACTTTAACTTTTCTATAAAGGTCTAAAATTACTTTCAATAGTGATTGGTCATCTACGACTCCATAAGTACCTAAATCATATGCATTAAATTACCGACTTACTCATAGAAATAATATCTGTAAGCTTTTTGGCTATTAAAGGTTTAGAAATAAAATCGCGAACCATATCATAACTTCTACCTTTTTCAATCTCCGCTTTACCAAAATGAGAACTAACTATAAAAACCTGAGGTTTTTTCTGAAAATCTAATTCTTGAAATTTATCTAAAAACTCCCAACCGTTCATTACAGGCATATTTAAATCCAGTAAAATAATGTCAGGCAGTTGCTGTCCACTTTTTAACAAAGAGGTTAAACTGTTCAAAGCTTCATAACCATCTTCATAAATTAAAATATTAGCGCTCACGAAATTGTTATGATTCAAAAGAATTTTTGTTCCATAAACACAAATTGGGTCGTCATCTATAATACAAACTGTGTCTAATTTCATAAAAGGGGATTTTTATTAATTCAACAAACTCATAACATAATATTAACAAGATAATACTTACAAATAATATATCAAAGAAATTTTTAAAATTAAAGGAAAAGTAGATTCAAAATTAAAATAAGGGTATTACGAATAGTCTTTAATCTTAATATCTATTGGGCTACGCACCCATTAAAATCTAGATATTAGTTAAAACCATATAATTATATTTTCAACTAACACCTATCTAATTATCGTAATTACTTTGATAACACACTTTTTTATTTATTTTTGAAAACGACCATAACCACCAATGACCGAAAATATAAGACAAATGTTCAGTAAAATGAACGACGAAACTCGTGAGGAAGCTTTACAACTGTTAAAGTCAGAGTTTGATTTGGAAAGCACCAAGTACGTTAAAAAAAACTGGATTATTGGCGGTCGTATTCCTGAAAAGAATCAAGAAAAAATAGTTCGTATTTTTCAAAATCTTCTTAGAACCCAGGTTTTTAAAATCAATGAAATTAAAGTTCAACTTTAATCTACACGAATTTTTGACTTTAGTATACCTACAATTTTGAGTATAAAAAAACCGATACACTATGAGGATGTACCGGTTATTCAACTAACTCAAACTTATTCTAAACTCAATGCAAAGATGCATTCATTTATTAAGGTCAAGTTTATCTAAACATCAAGGTAAGTTTAAATTCTTTGTATTTTTTAAACCTGCTGAAAAAAAAGTTAATTAGAATTCAACTTTTATAGAAATTCAAATACTTAGCATATTAATATAGAATATCCCCTTTAGTGGGTATTGTTCAGAAAGTTGACTTCCTATAGTTTTATACCAGTATTTAGAACAGTGATTTGAGTTAGTTGTTAGTTGTAAAAATCCGTCCTCCCCCACAAGAGGGCGGATCTAAACTGGAAAAAAATGCAGAGACAAAAAGAGGAACTTCAAATTTTAGCACTTATGGGAGAGCGAAAAATTAAAACACTGAAGACAAACTATGAACTAACCGAATCTGAACTATTACACATTATTAAACTTCATCATAAAAGAGGGCATCAAAAAACTACCGACGTTTTAAAGTCATTGAATATTTTTTAGACCAAGCCCTTCATGGAAATTGCCTATCGAAATCGGGGGAACTAGAGAAGCAACGAAAATGAAGGGCTTGGTTTTTAATTTTTTGTTAAAATATCACTTATTCTTACATAACATATAAGTTAATACGTTAATAAATATACCGACAGTTGTTATTAACAAAGGGTGTTAATAACATTTGTGTGCATTTCATCGAATAAAACCAACTTTTCGTCGTTAATGAATAAAGTTTAAATATTTTCGAAATGCGCTAATAAAATAGCGAGATAATTTTTACCACCAACTACATGAAATTATACCCTACCAAAACCTTTTTCGTCCCTTTAGCAGCTGTTGTTTTTCTATTAAGTTTATCTTCTTGCGGGAAGGACTATGATCTTGTTTCAGAATATGTAGTAAGAGAAAACGCTGAAAAAGTAATTACAAAAAATACTTCAGATAATAATAATTTTGAAGTAACGAGCAGTGATAAGATAGTTGCCGTTAGCAATTAATTAATTACACTAGACTAATTATAGATTTTATTTGGTTTTAGCTAACCGATAAATCTTTATTTTACCACATAGACAGTTAGATAAAATCTAACTACACTCATATTTAAAAAGCAATTCTCCTGCTCTTATTACTATTTCACAGTAAGGGTAAACCTATCTTTTCTATAACCCTTCAGGTTACATAATTAATTAAACAAACAATTATCATTTAAATCTTAAACCCTAAGAGGATACACCTATATTATTGCATTTTCTACTAACTTTGCAGTACTAAATACATTCTTCTCTTTTTGTACACGATAATTGACATAGAAACTACCGGAAACGGTATTAAAGGCAATCGCATTACCGAAATCTCCGTATTTAGATATGACGGACATGAAGTTATAGATGAGTTTACATCTTTAGTAAATCCTGAATGTGAAATACCTGCTTTTATTACCGGACTTACGGGCATTGACAATGACATGGTACGTAATGCTCCATTGTTAGAAGAAATTATTCCGCAGATTGTAGAAATTACCAAAGACACCATTTTTGTAGCCCACAGTGTCAATTTTGACTATAATGTCATCAAAAACGAATTCAAACTTTTGGGATATGACTTCTCTAGAAAGAAATTATGTACGGTTCGTTTATCCAGAAAATTATTACCGGGCTATAACTCTTACAGTTTAGGAAAATTAACAGCAGCATTAGGAATACCTTTAACGGATCGGCACCGCGCCAGAGGTGATGCACACGCCACAGTCTTATTGTTTCACAAATTATTGAGGGCGGAAAATGCAGACACGGTTTTTAAACAATTCTTAAATTCAAAATCTCAAGAGGCCACTTTACCTCCTGGTTTACCAAAAGAAGAGTATCTAAAGCTACCAACAACCGCAGGTATATATTACTTTAAGGATCAAAAGGGAAAAATTATTTACGTGGGTAAAGCCAAAAACATAAAAAAAAGAGTGCTTGGACATTTCTACGATAAAAAAACAAAAGAAATCACCCTTTGTGCGGAAACCGCATCATTAGATTTTGTGGAAACTGGTAATGAGCTTATTGCTTTATTGAAAGAATCAGCGGAAATTAAACACCACTACCCTAAATATAACAGTGCTCAAAAAAGATCTATTCAACAATACGGCATTTTCACATATGAAGACCGTAATGGCATTATACATCTTGCGTTCAATAAAATAAAGATGACTCCTAATCCGGTTGCTATTTGTTATAGTCCGACTGAAGCCAGACAGTATTTAGAAACGCTATGCAGCACTTTTGAGCTTTGCCCAAAGTATTGCCATTTACAAGAAAACGTGGCTGTTTGCTCGCACTATAAAATAAAGCAGTGCATAGGTATTTGTTCTGACCTAGAAATGATAGAAGAATACAACCAACGCGTTCAAGAGGCTTTACAAAGTATAAAAGACGTTGCTTCCACGCTGGTCATAAAAACCAATGGAAGAACATTGGATGAAAACGGATTTGTGGTCATCAAAGAGAATAATTATGCTGGTTACGGGTTTGCCCCTACCGATGTAGCTATAGAACAAATTGAAGACCTTGAAATGTTCATTACACCACAAAAAAATACGCTGGAGACCCAGCGTATTGTTGAAAGCTATGTTCGAAATCATCCCACAGCTGTATTTGCATTATAACCTGAAGTGATTATAAGGTTGTAGGACAAACGTAATCCGTCTTTTCTAAATCTTCATTTTTAAGTGCACCATATCCACCTTTCACATCAATTAGATTGTGAATTCCCCTACTTTTTAAAATAGAGGATGCTATTACAGAACGGTATCCGCCGGCACAATGTACCAAGAATTCTCCCTTATCAGGAAATTCAGATAAATGCTTGTTCAGTTCGCTCAACGGTGTATGAACAGCCCCTACCAAATGTTCACTTAGGTATTCCCCATCTTTACGAACATCAAAAATACCGACATTGCCTTTATCGATCAGGTCTTTGGCTTCTGATGAAGTAATCGAGGTTATTTGGTCAATTTCCTTACCTGCCGCTTTCCAAGCTTCAATTCCTCCTTTTAAATATCCAATAGCAGCATCGAAACCAACACGCGATAATCTGGTGATTGCTTCTTCTTCCTTACCTTCAGGTATCACCAATAACAAAGGTTGTTTGGTATCGGCAATTAAATCCCCCACCCACGGAGCAAAATCACCATTAAGTCCGATAAATATAGACCTTGGTATATGACCTTTTACAAATTCGTCTTGATGTCTTACATCCAACACCAAAGCTTCCGTATCGTTCGCTGCTTTTTCAAACTCATTGGGTGACAACTCAACATTACCACGATTAAGCACATCACCAATATCCTCATAACCTTCCTTATTCATCTTTACGTTCAAAGGAAAATATTTAGGCGGTGGTAAAAGACCATCGGTTACTTCTTTTACAAATTCTTCTTTGGTCATATCTGCCCTAAGCGCGTAATTCATATTCTTCTGATTGCCCAAGGTATCGACAGTTTCCTTCATCATATTCTTACCACATGCAGAACCTGCTCCGTGCGCAGGATAGACAATAACATCATCTGCCAACGGCATAATTTTAGTTCGTAAACTATCAAACAGCGTACCTGCTAATTGCTCTTGCGTCATGTCTGCAGATTTCTGTGCTAGATCTGGTCTACCTACATCACCCAAAAACAAGGTATCTCCAGAAAAGATCGCATGGTCTTTACCGTCTTCATCTCGCAACAAATAGGTCGTACTCTCCATAGTATGCCCTGGTGTATGCAACACCTTGAACGTAATCTTACCCAATTTAAATTCTTGTCCGTCTTCGGCAATAATAGCATCAAAAGAAGGGTTTGCGGTAGGACCGTAAATTATAGGCGCACCAGTTTCCTTTGATAAGGTTACATGACCGCTAACAAAATCTGCATGGAAATGTGTTTCAAAAATATACTTGATTTTTGCATTGTCATTTTCGGCTCTTTTCACATACGGACTCACCTCACGCAATGGATCAATAATAGCTACTTCACCATCACTCTCAATATAATATGCTCCTTGAGCCAAACAACCAGTATATATCTGTTCTATATTCATTCTACACTTTTTTATTTTTAAAATATCTCTTCACCTTTAAGGTACGAGATTTATTTAATTTAAGCTTCTTTTTGCTCTAGCCATTCTACTATTTTCATAAGCTACTTTTGCAGCCAATAATGAAATTTCATTTGGGTCGTCAAAGAAATCAACGGCTTCTTTCGTTTTTACAAATAAAAACTCTCGCTGCAATTCTTTGATTATACCCGTATTAAAAATGATATCTCGTGTGGGTCCTATTGCTCCTGCAATAAAAAATTGAAGTCCTCTTTCACGAATATCATGTATTAACTTCGATAGCATATCTGCCGCGGTAGCATCTATATAATTAATGGATTCAGCATTCAAAATAATACCTTTTAACTGAGGTCCCTTTGCTTTGATATGCTTTAATAACTGCTTTTTAAAATACGCTGAATTACCAAAGTACAATTGCGAATCAAATCGAACTATTAAAAGATCATTACGAACCACCACCTCATCTGCAAAACGAATTACATTTTTGTAATAGTCGGAATTACCTATATTACCAATCTCCACAAAGTGCGGTTTAGATGTTCTATACACCATCAACAATAAAGAACACAAAACCCCAATTAAAATTCCTTGCGTAATACCTACAAACAGTGTAATTAGAAAGGTAATCAACATAACAAAAAACTCATCTTTACGGTTGAGCCATAAATGTTTAAAGTAGGCAATATCTATAAGTTTTACTACGGATACCATAATGATACTCGCCAAAATAGCATTGGGTAAATATTGAAACAAAGGAGTTAAATACAATAATGTCAATACCACCAGAACAACACTGAAAACTGCGGACAAGTTGGTTTTAGTACCAGCTTCATAACTAATTGCCGATCTAGAAAAGCTTGCCGTTACCGGATAACCTTGAAAAAAAGACCCCACAATATTTGATGAACCAATAGCAATTAATTCTTGATTTGCATCTATAGTATCTTCGCCTGTTTTATCTTCTATAGCCTTACCGATAGAAATTGCTTCTAAATAACCAACTAATGCCAAAGCAATGGCAATAGGCGCTAATTTTTCCATGTCTATAACATCAAATGAAGGCATAACAAATGATGGAAATCCACTAGTAACTTCACCAACCAGCTTTATACCGTAAACATCTAATTGAAATAGATAAACAGCCAAAATACCCAATACCACTATTATTAAAATTCCGGGTATATTTTTATTCCATTTTTTAAAACCTAAAAGAAGAACGATACCAACTAAACCAATACTAAAATCCACCCAATTGATTTCGCCTAGTTTATAAAAGATATTAAATATGGTCTCATAGATTTTATTACTTCCTGCCACGGAAACACCTAATAAATGTTTCAGCTGACTAAGCACTATTATTATTGCTGCAGCAGAGGTAAAGCCACTAATAACAGGTTTGGAAAGAAAATTAACCAAAAAACCCATTCGCAATACACCCAACAAAAACTGAATGCAACCCACCATTAAGGTGAGCAAAACAACCATTGTAATATAGTTTTCTACTCCAGTAATTGCCAAAGTTCCTAATCCCACAGCTACCAAAAGCGAATCCATAGCAACAGGCCCAACGGCTATTTTTCTTGAGGTACCCAATAACGCATATGTAAGTATAGGCAACAGTGAGGCATACAGCCCATGAACCGGTGGAAGTCCAGCGATCATAGCATACGCCATACCTTGTGGCACCAATACGATACCCACGGTAAGACCAGCCAACAAATCTTTTATGAAGTAAGCTTTTTTATAGGTTGAAACCCATTCCAAAAAAGGGAAAGTGTTTTTCACTTTGTAAATTTAATCAATTCAGAGGGCACTAATGCGAAATTAAAACGATAACATTAGGCATTCAAAAGCCTATTAAATTCCAAAGCTTTATCTACCCAAAAATCAAGATCATCTTCAGCATCAAATCCATCTGGACCAACGAATAGAAAACCGCGCAAGGATTTGCCCGTAAAGTCCATTGGTCTGCTACCAGGTTTATTTAGTAGTTTCTCATAATTCAATTTACCCACCCTGACCATTAATTTATCTTCTTCGGTTTTCTTATCGAATATGATGCCCAAACACATTTTATCATTGACCATGAATGTGAGACCGCCCATCATTTTCTTCTCTTCAATCAGGCCTTTTCCCTTTAGACGTGGTCGTACTCTATCTGCCAGATACTCGCTATATGCCATAACCTAGAATTTGAATTCGTTAAACTCTAGTTCAGGATATTTGACCTCATCGGCAATTGAGGCTACATTTCCCGCATAGGTCTTACCACGAAGTTTACCCACATTGTGCGCTTGTAATTCCACATCATTTTCCCTATTCAGCAGCGCAGTCAATTCCTGTTCAAATTCCGTATTTTGAGATAACCACTGCTCTTCCACATCTTCAGAAAGCATTAAAGGCATTCTTGGCTCTTTCAGTTTAGGATTGTTATGAATTTTAGCCATCATACCATTACCTTTTGTGGTTACAATTGAGAATGAATTGATGATACCACCATGCTCAGGATGTATCCACTTAGACCATAAAGCAGCCAAAGCTAATGGTTCATTATTTTTTCGGTGGATGAAAAACGGAAAGGTATTATTATTAAAATGGTGATGCTCGTAAAATCCGTCTACATAAAAAATACAGCGTTTTTCATTAGCAGCATCTCTAAAAGAAGGTTTGTCAAAAATGGTTTCGACCCGAGCGTTCAAGGTACTGTTCCAAATTTTCTTTTGTTGTTCAACACTATTTACCCAATGCGGAATAAGACCCCAAGTAGCTACCATAGGGTAAAACGGATCCTCGTTTGTATAAATTAAAACCTCAGGATGCGAAAAACCCGATGCATGGTGAAGCGGTAAATCTGTCAACGGCCCCAATTTTTCAACGATTTCTTCAATCGCCTTTAAATCTTGACTTCTCTTTGCCCTTTTTAATTGCGCCTCTAAGCTGGTTTTTACATCATAACACATACACTACCCTTTAGTGATGAATTCTAAACTATACCGGTTTTAACGCTACAGCAAAAATTGCAGGTTCATCCTTTAATACCATAAAGCCTTCAGCTAAATCATCTTGTTCTACAGCATACGGATAAAAGGTAATTGGCTCTATACAGACCATATTCGGTACCTCCGTCCAAAGCATAAAATGACTAAAACCTTCGGATGTTATTTGTAGCGATTTCTCATCTTGTAAAGTAATAACATCGGTATTTGGCACTTGTAATGCTCTACTACCAACTTCCATCACCTCTGGTATGGTGATATTTTGTTCGCCGGCAGAAATAATAGCATTATTACTATGTAGCATAAATGCAGGGTGATACCCTAGCATAAAAGGCATGCCCTCTTCACCAGAAACTGAAAATGTAACCACCAAGGAATTGTCTTTTAATTCAAATGTTTTAACGAACTCAAAATCGTAAGGCCAGCTCAATTTCTCTGCGGTAGATTTTTTGGGGTATTTTGAATTTAAAACGGCTGTATTTGCTGCATATTTTTTTGAGAATACAGCTTTATTTGCTGAGTTTTCTACCAGCCTATATTTCATTTCACGAAGTAGACCGTGCTGATCTTGAGTGGCAAAACCTTTAGGAGTTTTCACTTTAAAATCAGCCTCATTTGTTGGTCCGATCAACGGAAACATTTCAGTATCTACACTACGCCACCCAGGGTTTCCCTTTTGGTGCATAAACTCATAACCAGCAACTTGGTAGCCTACCAATTCTCCCGCTTCAATTGTCACTTGTTGATTACCGACTTTTAATGTTGTTATATTACTCATTTATCAATCTATAAATTAATAATGCTGTTCTTTTCGTTAATGCTTCAATAGTATTCAAATTCACTGTTTCTTCGGGAGTGTGGGCTGCATTCCCCATAGTTCCCAATCCGTCTAAGCAATCTACATATTCCGCTACAAAAGAAGTATCTGCCGCGCCTCTTTTACCTGGGTCGTATGCCAAAACCTCACCTTGTTTTAAATCTAAACTTACATTGTTCAATTTTGTCAATAACGCCTTATTACCTTCAGTAGGTTGCATTGCCGGATAACTATCTTTGAAAGTTACTGTTGCAGATGTATGTGGTAAATTGTTTGCCACTACGGTTCGCATGTTTTCTCGAGCGCGTTCTTTTTGTTCTTCGGATATAAAACGTAATCCGCCACGGACTTCTGCTTTTTGAGCCACTACATTGGTCTTACCAAAAACAGTTCCCTTACTGGTCATTTCATCAAATTCAACAAAAGTACCCCCAATCAATGTCCCCGGATTAAAGGTCAATAAATCTTCTCCTCTTACATCAGTATAAAATCCGTTTAAGATTCTCGACATTTCAAAAATGGCACCTGCACCTGTGTCTTCACTAAAGATACCAGATGAGTGCGCTCTCTTGCCCTCTACTTCAACTTTCCACCCCGAAGAACCTCTACGGGCAACAGTTGCATAATTGAATCCGGTAGAGTTTTCAAAACCTAAACCAATATCACTTCTTTTGGCAGCTTCAATTAAATCATGTCTACTTTTTTCTAGCGGACTACCTGTGCTTTCTTCATCACCCGTAAAGGCTACAATAATTTGAGCATCATCTAACAATCCGTTTTGTTGTAGTGCTTTCAGTGCATACAGCACTATAACATCGCCACCCTTCATATCATTACCACCTGGTGCGTGTGCGATAGAATCGTTCACCATTTCAAAAGTTTGAAACGGACTATCTTCTTCAAAAACCGTATCAAGATGACCGATTAGTAATAACTTCTTCCCCTTGGTGCCTTTTATTTCAGCAAACAAATGTCCCGCTCTATTCATTTCTTCGGGCATAGGTATCCAAGTACTTTCAAAACCTATATCTGTGAACGCAGTAGCAAATTCTTGTCCTACCATTTCAACACCTTTAAGATTTAAGGTACCGCTATTAATATTCACAACTTTTTCTAAAAATGAAATTGCCTCGGCATTATTTTGCTCGATAGCTTTTACAACCTTCTTCTCGTTCTTTGAAAGTTTCTGTGCATTGACACCTGTCAATAAAAACACGGCAATTAGGGTAAGTAGTAGTTTTTGATGCATGTGGTCTGTTTTACATCAAATTTACCAAAAACACTTAATTTATAACGAGAATAAACCACTTACTATGTTAAGCTCTAGAGTAAAATAAAATGTGGTGCGAATAATTACTATATTGCACCATAATCATTTTTTATGGCAACGATACGAAAATCTATAACCTTTACCGATCAGCAAGACAATTGGATAAAGCTAAAAGTCGAAAATGGCGATTATACGAATGACAGCGAATATATTCGTGATTTAGTCAGAAAAGACCAGCAAGAAAATATGAAATTGGCAGAACTAAAAAATGCCATTGATGAAGGTTTACAAAGCGGAAGAAGCTCATTAAAAATCAGTGATATTATTGAGCAAGTAGATAATGGCAAACTATAATTTATCTGCAAAAGCGCAACGAGATTTAATTACTATTTACAAATATGGAATTAAATTTTTTGGACAATCGTCCGCAACCACTTACTTGCAAGAGTTAGAAAACTTTTTAATTGAATTATCCGACAGACCTACATTGGCAAAAGATGCTTCAACCATAGCCAACGGATTGAAATTCTATAATTATAAAGCCCACGTCATTTTCTATCAATTCGAAAATGAGAACGAAATTTATATAGTAAGAGTTCTTGGAAAACGAATGAACTTTATTGACCATCTATAGTTCAAACCTTTACAGCACTACTCGAATCGAATAGCTTTTACCGGTGTAATTCTTGTAATAATATATGATGGGATCAAAAGCATCAATAAGCAAAGAAGCAACACTCCCGCATTTAAAAGAAGAATAGTCCACAAATCTATACTTACAGGTATGTACTCAATGTAATATTCTTTGGGGTTAGGAAATTTGAATACACGAAACTTATCTTGTATAAAAATAACACCCAGACCAATAAGATTACCCCAGAACAACCCAACTGCAATAAGGTAGGCTGCATTATATAAAAACACCTTTCTAATACTCCAATTGTTACTGCCCAACGCTTTTAGAATTCCGATCATTGGCGTACGCTCTAATATTAAAACCAATAATGCGGTAATCATATTTATACCACCAACAATGATCATGATGCCAATGATCAGGGCAATATTAAAATCGAACAAGCCTATCCATTCAAATATTTTATAGTACTTGTCTTTTATGGTTTTGGTATCTAAACTGGCTACTGTTTCGCCATAGATTTCATTCGCTTTTTGATCAATATCATCAAAACTATTTAGAAAGATTTCAAAATTACCCACTTCATTATCTTTCCATTTATTCATGCGCTGTATATGGCGTATGTCCGTGAAAATATAGAGTCCGTCAATTTCTTCAAATCCGCTATCGTAAATTCCGGTAATGGTAAACTTTCTTTGGTTAGGTATTTTATCGGCTGCATCATCCCGCAAGAAAAAGGTAAAGAAAGAATCTCCCACATTTAAGTTCAACCGATTTGCCATTATTCTCGAAATAAGCACATCAGAATTCAACTCCCCGGAATAATCAGGTAAAACACCATCAATTAAAAATTCATCGAAAGGCTCCCAATTATATTCTTTGCCGACACCTTTAGCAATAACACCTTCAAAGGTTTCTTCGGTACGGATAATACCAGCCTTAGTTGCCACAGCTTGTATATGCACAATACCATCTACCATATTGAAGTCCGGATAAAACTCTTGCTCCGTGCTCACCGGCACGACAGAAACTTCAGAATTATTATTGTCGTAATTATAGATTTGAACGTGACCGTTGAAAGCAGTTACTTTTTCACGTATTTTCTCTTTTAAACCGCCTCCTGTAGCAATGGCGACCAACATCATGATAACCCCTATTGCAATTGCTGCAATGGCTATTTTTATTATTGGTGCAGATATGCTAATTTTATGCTCCTTACCCTTTATAAGCCGTTTGGCGATAAAATATTCTAGATTCAAATGATGTTATTTTTATCCAATTTCAAAAGTACAGTTTTATTATGGTTTTTGGTATTGGCTACCTGCGGAAACGAAACCAAAGAGCAAGCCATTACCACATCGGCAACCGATGAACACCTAATAGCACAAGAAGCAAAAGAAATTGTAGTCGCTGCTAATCGTACAGAGGTATATATTCCGCTTTTTAAAGGAAAAAAAATAGCTGTTGTAGCTAACCAGACCAGTGTTATTTTCAAACCAGAAGGACATACACATTTGGTAGATAGTCTTCTTTCTTTAAATGTAGATATTAAACACGTATTTGCCCCAGAACACGGATTTAGAGGAAATTTTGATGCAGGTGAACATGTAAACAATAGTAAGGACATTAAAACAGGACTAGATTTAATATCATTACATGGTAAAAACAGAAAACCAAGTCAAGAGCAATTAGAAGGTTTAGATTTAGTTGTATTTGATATACAAGATGTAGGCGTTCGTTTTTATACCTATATATCTACCATGCAATTGGTGATGGAAGCTTGTGCGGAAAAAGGAATTCCTATTTTAGTTTTGGACCGCCCTAACCCGAATGGACATTATGTAGACGGACCAACCATGGAAGCTGCAAATACCTCTTTTCTTGGGAAGACTGAAATTCCGTTAGTGTACGGAATGACCATTGGTGAATATGCAAACATGATTAATGAAGAGAATTGGTTAGAAGGTGATAAGAAAGCGGACTTAACTGTGATACCTTTAGAAAACTGGACACATGAAAGTTTCTATAGTTTACCAATTAGACCTTCTCCTAATTTACCAAATGACACTTCTATTACGCTATACCCTAGTTTAGGAATGTTTGAAGGCACTAATATTAATGCCGGTCGTGGAACGGAGTTTCAGTTTCAACGCTACGGAGCTTCATTTTTAAACGCAAAGGTATATGACTTCACTTATACTCCTGAGCCCAATTTCGGCTCAAAATACCCAAAGGAAGAAGGAAAATTATGCTACGGTAAAGACTTATCTAAAGCTGAGCGTATGAACGAGGTTACTATGGATTATATTATTGACGCCTATACCAATTGCGTAGATAAAAGTAAATTCTTTCTAACTAGCGGATTCACCAAACACGCAGGTAACGATAGACTTCAAAAACAAATTGAAGCCGGTGCAACCAATGCCGAAATAAAAGCGACTTGGCAAGATGACATTGAAAAGTTTAAAAAGATAAGAGCAAAGTATCTACTTTACTAAAGGCTGTTCATTTACAATTTCTGTAAGGTCACTACCATCGGTTGTTGGTTTTCTATACCCAACAAAAGGATATTTCAATAATGAACTAATTTGTCCGTTTGCAACCTCATCTGGGAAAGTGTCCACACCATAAACGATTTTCTCTCTATCTAAATGCATGTAGGTGCCGAATAAACGATCCCACCAAGAAAATATGTTTCCGTAATTACTATCTGTATATGGCAATACATAGTGATGGTGCACTTTATGCATATCTGGTGAAATCAGCACCCAACTTAAAGCTTTGTCTACACTCTTTGGCAATTTAATGTTGGCATGATTAAATTGAGACAATACTACCGAAAGACTTTGGTACAACATAATTATACCTACAGGAGCACCAACTACAAAAACACCCACCAAAGTAAAAATGTAACGAATTAAACTCTCTAAAGGATGGTGTCTATTCGCAGTAGTCGTATCTACATTATGATCCGTATGGTGTACCAAATGAACCATCCACAAAGGTTTTACACGATGCTCTACCAGATGGGCCAAATAAGCTCCTATTAAATCTAATAAAGCAACACCTAAAAATACATACGCCCACAAAGGCATTTCTGGTAACCAATTAATAATTCCGAAATCATTGGCAACTGCCCAATCAGAAGTCTTTAATAATAAAAATGCTAATGGAAAATTAATAACTATAGTAGTAAGTGTAAAAAAGAAATTAGGAACCGAGTGTTTCCATTTATTATAGCTGCCATTAAATAAGGGTACAATACCTTCTAGTATCCAAAAAAAAGTTATCCCACCAACCAAAATAAGTGATCTGTGCGCTGCAGGGATTGATTCGAAATATTCTATAAGTTGTTCCATGATATTGATATGTAGTTTAAGTTACGAATTTGCGACACAGAACTTCAATACAAAATTAAAGTATCAACAATTAAATATGTAAATTCTGACAAATTCGCAAACAAACATTCAATATAATAAACTTTTAGTGAATTTTAAGCTGTAAAATTTGATTTTAAGAAATAATAAGTCAATTACGCATAAGCATAATAGATTACAAAAGGGTAAATTTTATTGAATCCATCACCCTCCAAGTATCTTGTATTTTATATACTTTTTTCAAAACAATCAGAAACTTCTTGTCCTTACTTGAACATTCTAAGATTATACTTCCTCTTTCAATAGGCATATTATTATCAGGGTTACTCTTAAAACTTACTTTTTCTAAAATGATATCATTCCACAAAACTCCGAACGAGCGACCTTTCTCACTTACTTTTCTTAAGTTTTCAATAGCTTTATTTTCAAAGTTTAAGATTATAGCATCTACAGACGGAACATTTTCATTAGGTTGAGTTTCTTTAACTATAGGAATAAGATATTCAACTTCGTCTTTTGTAGGTAATACTTTTAGATATCCTTTCTCACTCTGCTCTTTCAATGCATTAAACACCGTATTTACAACCTCAATATTTCGAAAATCTTCTTGTGCAATAGATGTATAGGTCAACAAAAAGCTAATCATAGATAAAGAAAAATTAAAAACACGTTTCATTAGAATAGTTTTGGTTAAATAGTCTATCTGAGTTGTATAGAAAAAATTATAGTAGCTACTCCAACTCAAAAACAACATTTCTCTCTGTATTCGTCTTATACATAGTCTTAGGACCAATTTCTATGTTTGCTGTTGAACTATAATTTTTATTGTTCAGGTTCAGCATATAGTCGAGTTGATGTTCGATCATCTTTTCAAAAGGAAGTAGAAAGTCTGTAGTATCGCATTGCTCTACCCCACCCATATTCAATAGATTTAAGACTGTATATACCGACTCGATAGTACTGAGACAAAGTGCTTCGGGTTGCTGCTTGATAATAAATTTAGATGCTATGCTATTATCAAAACTTACTCTATTCAATTTTTGCAAATTCGTACTTAGCTTGAGCATTTTACGGGCGCAAGGCCAGGTACCATCAAGAATGAAGAAGTAAGCATCATTACCCATAAAAGATTTCATTTCAGAACCATTTCTTTGAGAAAGGTTAAAACTTCTTTTACCTGGGTAGAGTAAGAAACAGTTATTCTCAGCCGTCAATATTTCATTTACACGCTCATTATTACTAAAATCAACACCAACTATAATCTCTGAATTTTCAAGCTGAAGATTCGTCATGCACCCAGTTCCATTCTTTTCTTTCTTATACTCTTTTGGATGCATGAGTATAATAAAACGTGTTTTAGTCTTAATAGTACTAATGTGTTTACAAATACAGGTACTTGAAGGTCGCATGCACTTGTAACATTGTACTCTTGTTTTTTTTGGTAGCACTGGCAAGTTTCTTATATTATTTTAACTGCTATGATTAAAAGAGATTACCCCTAATTATTGTAGTAGTTATCAGCTGGGGTATTATTTTCGAGCCAAAAACTCTTTTGCAGTTAGAACAGGAATATTAGAATTTTTAAAGTCTTTTTTATTACGTGTGATAATAATATCTATTTGATTTTCAATAGCAGAGTAGTATTGTAGTCCGTCTTCAAAATCAGGAAATTTTTCATCACTCAAAGCCAGTTCAGTTATTTTATCATCTAAACTTAAAACCTCAACAAGCACCTTAAATTTCCTTAAAATTTGTCTCGCATCTTTTGGAGATTTCAGTTTAGACAGAATGTAATTGGTATTTGCAAAAGTTAATGATGATATAGCAAGTTCTAGTTCTTTTTTATCAGCACGAGAAAATAATTCGGCTGCTTCATCATAGAATTTTTCTCTTCTTGAAAGCAGGTCAATAACGATATTGGTATCAATTAGCAATCTGTTCATTTGTATTTATCAATCAAATAGTCAGAATACGCATCTTTAACATCGAAATCTTTATCTAGAGAAATTACACCACTTAAACTTTCTACAAGAGGTGTTATCTCTATAGATTTATCCTTTTGTTTAGTAAGTGTCATTAAATATGATTCTATAAGTTTAGACAAACTAATATTATTCGATTTAGCATAAAACTTCGCACTTTCGATAATTGTTTTATCTAAACTTAATGTCAATTTCTTATCCATAAGTTTCAAATTACGTACAAATTTAATAATTTTTTACGTAAAGACAGTTTTGTTATAGTTTTTTCTTGTGCCTAACTATCAATTACAATAAATATTTACTTGCTGTATAACCTTAAACCATAAGCAGTTTACTTTATCAACTTCTTCATTTCCTCCACTATATTATAAGCAGCTGGGCAAATAGCTACGTTTTTAAGGGTAAGGTTACTTATTTGCTGAAACTTCTTTCTATCGGTATGCGGAAACTCGCGACAAGCTTTTGGGCGAACGTCATATATAGAACAGTAATTATCGGCTCCTAAAAAAGTACAGGGCGTTTGTTGCAAAACATAATCGTTCTCTTCATCAATACGTAAATAAGTTTCAATGAATTTCTGTGGTTTCATTCTAAACGACTTAGATATACGTTCCACATCTGCATTGGTAAATAATGGTCCTGTGGTTTTGCAACAATTGGCACAGGTTAAACAATCTGTACGTTCAAATTCGGCCTCATGAAGTTCTTGCATGATATAGTCCAGATTCTTTGGCGGCTTCTTCCGTAGCTTGACAAAGAACTTTTTATTCTCGTTATATTTTTCTTTTGCCTTTTGCGGCAGTTCACGTAAAACCTCTTTCATGTTCGAAATTAATTCTCCAAAACTAGCGAAGTAGCACCAAAAATTGAGACTTTTGCAACTAGAAATATAAGAATTTTGAACAAGGACATTTTAGGAACGGCACTTTTAGATTATCAGAACGGTAACTATACCGAAGATATTACCACATATTCATCTCTGCTTGAAGATGATGTTTTACCGTTACCTTATATGTTCAGGGGTTTTAAAGAAATGCCAGAGCTAGAGCAAAAGGCTTTACAATTATGCACAGGCAAAGTGCTAGATGTTGGTTGTGGTGCCGGTAGCCATGGGCTGTATTTACAAGAAAAAGGTTTTCAGGTTATAGGACTAGATGCATCTAAAGGCGCAATTGAAGTCAGTAAATTACGCGGACTAAAAAACACTGCACAGTCCGAACTCCTAAAATACGAAGGAGAACAATTTGATACCATTCTAATCTTAATGAACGGTGTAGGATTGGCAGGCACGCTAGACGGATTGGAACCTTTCTTTACTAAATTAAAATCGCTCTTAAAAGACGGCGGACAAATTCTACTAGATTCCAGCGACATTATTTACATGTTCGAAGATGATGAAGATGGTGGCTACTGGATTCCCGATAACGTTAATTACTACGGCGAAGTAAGCTTTACCATGGCGTATAAAAAGGAAAAAAGTGAATCTTTCCCATGGTTATATATAGACTACAACACCCTACAAAGAGCGGCAAATTATAGTAATTTAACATGTGAACTTGTAATGGAAGGAGAACATTACGACTATTTAGCAAGATTGACGCATATGAAGTAATAGCGACCCTTTTTTTTCGTTATCCTATTTGTACAAAACGATTTTATGAATAAGTTCAAAAGTTTACTGCTCATTTTTATTGTAGCATTTGCCGTTTCATGCTCTAAAAATTCTTCTGATGAAGATAGCTCAGAAGCCAAAGTTGACAAGGCGGCTAATTTATTGGCAACAGGAGATTCCGCAAAAGATATTCTTTCTAACGACACCTATGACAAACTTTTAATTGAAATAGCGTACGTTACCGGTTTTAAACCAACTGAAGCTGCTATGGCAGATTTCACTGCATATTTAAAAGAACATACATTCAAAGAAGATATAGAATTGATGTATAAAGAATTATCCAGTCCGTCAGAAGACGAACTTACCTTACAGGAAATTGCAGATTTAGAAACCTCTAATAGAACTGCCTTTAATACCGGAAGCACATTGGCTATCTATATTTACTTTGCAGATGCACCGGCAGAAGGTGATGATTTAGAAGGCGGTTTGGTAACCTTAGGTGCTGTTTACCGCAATACTTCTATGATTATACATGAAGCTACGGTAAGAGATTTAGCAAATTTAAGTTCTTCTATTAGCGAAGCAGATGTAGAAACCACAACCTTAAACCATGAATTCGGTCACCTATTCGGCTTAGTGAATTTAGGTAGCGATATGGTAAATGATCACGAGTCTGAATCTGAAAATGAAGACGGACAATTAGTACCTGACAACCATTGCAACCAAGCTGTTTGCCTAATGCGGGCAGAATTACAATTTGGTGGATCATCAGGTAAATCTTTACAATCAAGTACTCTTGCGCAATATGAAGACGGTGTAAAATCTGGTTGTAGGTTATCTGGCACAACCGTTTTAAACCTATTACAACAGCATACCGCTAAATCTACGAATACGGTACCATTAGATGCAGAATGTTTATTGGATATTCAAGCTAACGGAGGACGTTAATTCGGTATAGAATATTTTAAGGAATATTTAAATACTTATGCGTTTGCAATGACACTTTCCATTTCGGGTTGTTCATTACATAATCAACGATCATTGGCACTACCTTATCCCTAACACTCCATTCTGGCTGCAGGTATAAAATGCAATACTCATTGGTTTTCGCTGCTTGCTCTTCGGCAAAAATTAAATCATGCTTATTATACACAATAACTTTAAGTTCATGAGCTTCGTCATAAATACGACCTTCAGGTAATTTGTTTTTCTTTGGCGATAGACAGATCCAATCCCATTCGCCAGAAAGCGTGTAGGCACCAGAAGTTTCTATATGGGTTTTCAGTCCTTTTTCTTTTAAAGCTTTTGTGATTGGGCTCATATCCCACATTAAAGGCTCACCGCCAGTAATAACAATAGTATCAGAATACTTTGCTGCATTATCAACAATTTGTTCGATGGCCGTAGGCGGATGCGTTTCTGCATTCCAGCTTTCTTTTACATCGCACCAATGGCAACCAACATCACACCCACCAACACGAATAAAGTAAGCTGCAGTTCCTTTATGAAAGCCTTCACCCTGTATAGTGTAAAATTCTTCCATTAATGGTAAATACACCCCTTTATTCACTTTTTCAAGTACCTCCTCATTTTTCATTCGGCAAAGATACGTTTTAGTTGACAAATTCTATTAGAAGCGCACATCTGTAAATTCTGTACTCAGGCACGTACTGTTCGCACATTAAATGTTAAAAAGTCGTGATATTTAAGGCTGCACATGTCTTTAGGTTTGGTTAAAAATCCACTATTTTTATCGAAAATATATAAAATGGCCGGTACCGAAGATTTTTTTGACCATATAGAAAAAGGATATTCCACAAAAGGAGACTACATAAATATGGGTGCAGCAATGCTTAACGGCGAAGCTGTTAAAGATGCTTTTGTAAAAATTCCGTTGAAAACATTAAATAGACACGGGCTTATTGCAGGTGCTACAGGAACCGGTAAAACAAAGACGCTACAGGTATTGGCAGAAAATTTATCTGATAAGGGTATTCCTGTAATGCTAATGGATTTAAAAGGGGATTTAAGTGGATTGGCACAACCTAGTCCCGGTCACGCAAAAATTGATGAACGCCATGCTAAAATAGGCTTCCCTTTTGAAGCAAGTAGTTTCCCCGTAGAAATACTTTCGTTATCAGAGCAAGACGGAGTAAAATTGAGAGCCACGGTTTCTGAATTCGGCCCTGTTTTATTATCACGTATTCTTGATCTTTCTGACACGCAATCCGGTATTGTCTCTGTAGTATTCAAATACTGCGATGACCAAAAAATGCCATTGCTAGATTTAAAAGATTTCAAAAAAGTACTGCAATACGCTACCGGAGCTGGGAAAGCGGATTTCACCAAAGAATATGGTAGAATCTCAACAAGCTCTACCGGTGCCATACTTAGAAAAATTATTGAGTTGGAACAGCAAGGTGCCGAACTGTTCTTTGGAGAAAAATCTTTTGATGTAAATGACCTAACCCGTATTAACGAAGAAGGCAAAGGGTATATCAATATTTTAAGATTGACCGATATTCAAGACAGACCAAAGTTGTTCTCGACATTTATGTTGAGTCTTTTGGCAGAAATATACGATACCTTCCCAGAACAGGGAGATAGCGACAAACCAGAATTGATTCTTTTTATAGATGAGGCGCATCTTATTTTCAAAGAAGCTTCAAAAGCATTGTTGGATCAAATAGAAAGTATTGTTAAACTGATACGTTCAAAAGGTATTGGTTTGTATTTTGTAACCCAAAACCCAACGGATGTACCAAACGATGTATTATCCCAGTTAGGTTTAAAAGTACAACATGCGTTAAGGGCATTTACCGCTAGAGATAGAAAAGCGATCAAATTGACCGCAGAAAACTATCCGGAGTCAACGTATTATGACACCAAAGAAGTACTTACATCTTTAGGTATTGGTGAAGCTTTAATTTCTGCCCTAGATGAAAAAGGTAGACCAACACCACTTGCCGCTACCTTGTTGAGAGCACCAATGAGCCGTATGGATGTGTTGACCAAAAAAGAATTGGCAGAAGTTATCGATAGTTCTTCATTGGTTAAAAAATATGGTGAGATCATCGATAGAGAAAGTGCTTATGAAATCTTGAACGAAAAGATTGAAAAGGCAGAAAAGTTAGCGGAAAAAGAAAAGAATAAACCGGCTGCTAGAAAAACATCAAGTAGAACTAGTACAAGGCAAAATCCGGTAATAAAAGTATTAACGAGTGCTACTTTTATTAGAGGCGTACTTGGAGTGTTGAAAAAAGTGATGAGATAAGATATGAGATTAAAATATACCCTTTTATTGATTTTATGTTGCGCACTTCTTATAAATTGTGCGGGTGAAACAAATACGGATTTTGTAATTTCTGGTGATAAGGTGGGCAAATTATCCAAAGAAAGTTTAGCCCGAGATGTAGAATTGATTTTTGAAAAAGATTCTGTGGTTCAAGATACCGTAAAACTTAAAATTGGCAGTGGAGCCAGTAAAATTAGAATCTTTGAAAGAGGTGCCGGCGCTTTACTATTAACCCTTACACCTAACAACGATAGTATTGCAACCATACAGAATATATTGATCAATGACGAAAGATTTAAGACGGACAAGGGTATTTCAAAACTGAGCACATTTAAGGAGATAAGAGAAAACTATCCAATTAAAAAAATCATTACATCCATTAACAACGTAGTGGTGTTACTAAAGGACAGCGACCTCTATTTTACCATAGACAAAAAAGAATTGCCAGAAAGTCTAAGGTATAATGCCAATAGCAATATTGAAGAAGTTCAAATACCAGATGCAGCAAAAGTGAAATACATGATGGTAGGTTGGGATTGATTTCTCATTAACATTTCAGGTGAATCATCTGAAGAATATTTTCTTTTACATTTTAAATTTTAGCAAGTGCCTGTATTTCTTCAAAAACTCATCCCTAAGTTAATTGGGTACTATCTTAATTTTCTTGTATGGTTTTTGCCAAAGAAAGCTGCAAAAAAAGCTTTTCTAGTATTTATAAAGGTTAGAAAAGGTCGTGTACTACCTAACCAAAAGACGTTTTTGGATAATGCCAAATTTGAGGTGTTATCAATGGATAAAAATGATATTCAAATATACAACTGGCCCGGAAAAAAAGATACCGTATTACTTGTACATGGCTGGGAAAGCAATACCTGGCGTTGGCATAAACTCATAGAAAAATTACAAAATGCAGATTATAATATTATAGCATTTGATGCCCCTGCACACGGGTATTCCTCAGGTGGCAACCTTCATGTACCGTTATATGCCGATACCGTGCAACAAGTATTAACCAAATACAGACCAACAACGGTTATTGGGCATTCCATGGGTGGCATGACCGTTTTATACAATGAGTCTTTACATCCAAACAAAACCATTGAAAAAATAGTTAGCATTGGTTCTCCCTCAGAATTTCATGAGATACTAGCACATTACAAAAACCTGTTAGGCTTCAACGATAAGGTTTTAAAAGCATTAAAAGACTTAGTGTACAACAAATTCCAATTTACGGTAGAAGAATTTTCAAGCTCCAAATTTGTTGAAAATAACACTAAAAAAGGCTTGCTCTTTCATGACAAGTTAGATATGATCGCTCCGTATCACGCCTCCGTAGATGTTCAAAAACATTGGAAAGGAAGTGAATTGGTAAGTACGGAAGGCTTAGGGCATTCTATGCACCAAGATGGGGTAAACGAAAAGATTGTTTCTTTCTTAGAAGGATAATTTCTGATTGTATATAGCACACCCAAAAGTCACTTTTTATTTAATTTTAAAATAAAAATGGCAAAGTCAAACAACATACCTCAAATAAAAAATGAGGAACAGTACGAAGCATTAGTAGACAAAGGTTACAGTAAAGAAAAAGCTGCACGTATTGCAAATACTAAGGAAGCAGGAAAGAAAGGTGGTAAAGCTTCCACTTATGAAGAAAGAACTAAAAAAGAGCTTTATGACCAAGCGAAAGAAATTGGTATTGACGGACGTTCCAAAATGAGCAAAAAAGAGTTAATTTCAGCCTTAAGAAATAACTGATTATGCAAAACGTAACACCTTTCCACATTGCCATTCCCGTTCATAACTTAGCGGAATGCAGAACTTTTTATAGAGATATCTTGAATTGCGAAGAAGGTCGTAGTAGCGACCACTGGGTTGATTTCAACTTATTCGGACATCAATTAGTGATCCATTACAAACCTAAATCTGAATCAGAAAGTGTACACCACAACCCCGTTGATGGTCATGACGTTCCCGTACCACATTACGGAGTAGTTTTACCTTGGGATACTTTTCAAAGTTTTTCAGAAGAATTAAAATCCAAAGGCGTGAAATTTGTCATTGAGCCTTATGTTCGTTTTGCAGGTAAAGTTGGCGAACAAGCTACCATGTTTTTCTATGACCCGGCAGGTAATGCTTTAGAATTCAAAGCTTTTAAAGATATGGGGCAGTTGTTTGCGAAGTAATGTACCAGTTTAATTTGCGTTTTTTAATCGTTTATTAAACCAAGAAAGAACTAATTGATCTAGCTCATTTCTTTTGTTCGAGAAAAAATGATCAGTTATAACTTCTTGATATTCATAATCATATTTCAATTCTGATAATTTTTCTACAAGTTTAGTTGTGGTACTTTGATTTGCTCGTTTATCATTCTTACCAGAAATAATCAAAAGACTACTTTGTTTACTTAGTTTTTCTGGCCAATATATGACTGAACGTTTTTTTAATTCCATCTCTTTATTTCTCCAATAATCTGGAATACATTCAGCCAAAACAGCTGTTTCCATTTTAGGTCGATCCATAATTAATTGGAACAAGTCGGTAACCCCATTACCAACAATTGCAGTTTTAATTTTGTCAGATTTTTTTAAGCTTAAGTAAGTCATTATACCACCTCTTGACCACCCGAACATACCAATACAATTTGGGTCGGCTTTTTCAATTTCTTTTACGGTTTCTGTCAAATTCAATACATCATTTAATTCTTTGCCACCAAATTCATCATTTTCTCGATAATTACTTCCAATAATAACATACCCTTGTTCTGCCAATTTTGAAGCATAATTAATTATAGTTGATAAGTTTAGCGGAGCAAAATCTCTATTTCCACCACGATTAAAAATTACAACAGGATAAACCCCTTCTTTTTTAGGTTCCACTAAAATACCTTTTACTAACAGAGAGTCACTTTGATAAGTGATAGAGAAGAAATCCAATTTTTCTAAATGAATATAATCAGGTTTCAAAATATTATTTTCAGAAACGCTATTCCAAACTGGAGTATCAGTAATGTCAATAACTTTTTTAGAAATCAATTTTCCTTTTTGAGCAAATCCAAAACTTAAAAAGAAGAAGAAAAATATTAAAAATAAAACTCTATTCATAAATGAGGCGCTGTTAAAAGGTTGAGCAATAGGCAATTTCTATTGCGTTATCCTATGCTTCAAATCTATTTTCTCTTTTCAGATTCTTGTTATTTTACTCTTCATTCGCCAATTTTAGACTTTTGACAATATTGTAATTCCAAAATCCTTTTTTTATTCCGATAATCACCTTTCTTGTATGAGTAGCACTTTTTGATCGTGAAGTATGTAGAGTGAAATTTTTACTCATTCCATTTATTTCAACCGTTATTTTTGGTTTAAGTCCACTTGAACTGCGTTTTCCACTTGTCCCATGCTCCAATGATAAATTAGTTATATAATATTCTTTAGTGACTATAGGTTCCGAAGAAAGAAAATTATTACTCTTCATAAATAAAAAAGTTACCAATAATCCTATAGATAAATTATGAAAAATAGACCATGCTAGTCCTAATTTAGGACTATAGAATTTAAAAAAAAATGATACTTGTCCCTATCGCGGAGACTAAAACAATTCCTATAATTAAATTAATCGGAATCCAGTTTCTTTCTAAACTGTTATATACAATCCAGCCGCTAAATAAACCAATAATTGCAATATTTTGGTAGTTTATATTTCCAACACTCCTAACTTTAAATAGGCGTAAAAAATCAACGGCTTTATCAAAGGAATTCAACACAAAAGGATATTTAATTATTGCATTAAAGGTTTATATATTAACAAAATGGAACGTATTTACGATTGATTTACACTTAGAACACAGGATAAAGATTATCCTACTGCGACCAAGAAGTCGGTACTCTATCCCAACGATGCTTCTTTAATTCTTCATATAGTTCTGAAGGCAAGCCGTTTCCGTCACTCGTTGCTGTATTCGCCAATACATTACGTTTTTTACGCATACCAGGTATGGTAGTACTTACATTATCGTTCATCAAAATAAAACGAAGTGCCATTTCTGCCATCGTCATACCTTCAGGTATTAACGGTCGTAAAGCATCTGCATGTTCTACCGAAGAAATTAAATTTTCCGGCACAAAATAGGTACCTCGCCAATCGCCTTCCGGAAAAGTAGTTTCTTTTGTTATATTCCCTGTCAATGTTCCTTCATCAAAAGGAACACGAGCTATGGTTGCAATATCTAGCTCTTTACAGAGCGGAAACAAGTTATCTATTGGTGCTTGATCGAATATGTTGTAAATGACTTGTACAGCATCTAGCAATCCTGTTTTTAGAGCTTTTATTCCATTTTCTGGCTCCCAACGGTTCATACTAATACCCATTGCAGCTACTTTACCTGAAGTCTTTAAATCTTCAATAGCGCGTTGCCATTCTTCTCTTTCGCTCCAAACATCATCCCAAGTGTGAAATTGCATGAGGTCTATTTGCTCCAGCCCTAGATTCTTTAAAGTCTTATGGGTGTATTCCATAATATGTTCTGTAGGATAAGAATCCTCAAAAGCATATTCAGGTTTTGCTGGCCACTGAAAGTTCTTTGGTGGAATTTTACTTGCCGTATACAACTTTTTAGAAGGATGTCTTTTTACCAACTCCCCAAGCAACTCCTCACTATGACCTTCTCCGTAACCCCAAGCGGTATCAAAAAAATTAACTCCGTTTTCGACTGCCAAGTCTAATGATTTTGCAGATTGGGCATCGTCACTTGCCGTCCAACCAGCCATTCCCCACATTCCGTATCCAACTTCACTTACTTGCCAATCTGTACGACCGAATCTTCTGTATTTCATTAAATCTTTATACTATAATTATTATACATATTTTAAAAATCAACAAGCATCATTGCATACTAAGATTCTTCTCGATACTAATTTTTCGTGCCTCAAAAAAAATATACTCGAAGTGATATTGATATTTTTAAAACCATTACTCCTACTTATACCTCCAACTGGTTAAATCTACCCCTTTGGGTGCACTTTTTTCTATTCGCTCCATAATCTTTGGCACATACATCGTATTATATCTTAAGCGAGTAATAGCGTTTGGTTGATCTGGATCTCCGTTCCAACAATGTTCGTCTCTATCTCCATATTTCACCTCTCCCTCATAATATGGATCTGTAGTACTCTCCAAGAAGTCTTCCATTAGGTAAACAGCATTATTAAGATAGTAGTTATCCATATCTCCACAATAGATATGAATTTTACCTTTTAAATTATCACCTAACTTATCCCAGTCGCGTTCTAGAATATGTCTTAAATCGAAATTCTCTTTCCAGTATTCAGCCACCTCGTGGTCAATATCACCTGTCCTTTTATCCCAAATTCTCTCTGGGTAGCCATCTTCCCCTTGTGGCGAATAAGTAGCCTCCCAAATATCCCATTGTTGTCCTGATCTAGACTTATCTCCCAATACCAATTCCAAATGATTTCCTTGTTTTAAGGTAGATTGAATTTGACCTAGGTAATTACGATGCGATGGCACCTCTAATGTTTTATGTGCACTCTTATAGAAGTAGGCATTTTCATCTTCATAGATATTCGTTAAGGTATATGCTCTAAAATCTATGGGATCTGGGCATGCCGCAAAGCAACCGTTATACTCATCTGGGTATTTTACTTGTACTGCCAAAGCTTCCCAACCACCAGTTGAACCACCATAAAGAAAACGAGACCAACCCTCGCCCATTCCTCTGAACTGTTTTTCTATTTCAGGAATCAATTCATAGGTAATGGCATCGCCATATGGACCTTGACTTGCAGAATTCACCGCATAAGAATCATCATAATATGGGGTTGGGTGTTGAATTTGTAACACTATAAATCTTGGAAAATCTGGCTCGTTCCAACGTTTATAAAAATCGTAAGCTTCTTGCTGATGAATTATATTGTAACCTTCTAAGCTAAAGCGTTCTGAATATTCTGGTTTCATATTAGGGTCTGGAGGCGTAGTTCTGAATCCGCCAAAATCTGAAGGAAAATGACCGTGAAAAACCATCAGCGGATACTTAGCTTCCGGATGTTCTTCAAATCCTTTTGGCAGCAATACATGCGCTCCTAAGAAAATATCACGTCCCCAAAACTCAGAAAGCTTTTCTGACTTCACTTTTACGTGCTTAATCCACTTAGTATCTTCTGGCTCTTCAATTGGTGCAATCACCTGATCTAAATCCACCGACACATTTTCAAATCCGTTACCGGCAACTCTAATTTTAAATGGTTTACTATATAAATTGCCAGGTGATTTATTCCATTGCTGTCCCTCGCCATTATCCATAGGTAGCTTTACCGTATGACCGGTAGACAAATTAAAAGTTTCATAAACATTCAAAAGTGCCTGTACATTATACTCGCCCGGTGGAACATCTTTTAAGCTTTCGTACGGATAACCAAAAACCGTTTCATCAAAAGTTATGACTGAATCCTTAGCCCAGTTCTCCACATTAACTCCGAATATCAGTTGCGTATTGAGTCCGTCATTAATCTGAAACCGAGGTTCATTACTATCATCTGTAGAAAGCATAAGCAGCAAACGACCATCTTTAGCCAAGGAATCTACCTCAGCTGAATAACTAACCTTTATTGAAAATTTATGCTCTAATTTAGGAGGTTCCGTACATCCTATTACAAAAGCAACGACCACTAGTATCAAAAGAATTTTTCTCATAAGGATAATTGTTTCACAAAAGGTACAGCATTCTCAATTGACATCAAATACCAAGACTAATATTTCACCGTTTTATATACATGTAATAATTATTTGACAGGATAAATCCTTTATTATGAAAAAATTACTTTATACTTTACTCATAGGAATTTCAATAACCGTACTAGCAAGCTGCGATTATGATGACAGTAATGACATCGATATCTTAATACCAAATGACACTACCGAAACCGGAATAACTATAAAGAAATTACCGGCATAAAAAAAGCCCTGCAATACTATTGCAAGGCTCATTTATAAATTTCTATAGAAATTAGTTTCTACTTCTATGTCTCTCACGAGCCAGCAATGTATTTTTCAATAGCATTGCAATGGTCATAGGACCAACCCCACCAGGAACGGGAGTAATGTATGATGCTTTTTTACTTACGTTTTCAAAATCAACATCACCAGTAATGTAGTATCCTTTTTCTTTAGTTTCGTCTGGTACTCTAGTAATACCCACATCAATTACAACGGCATCATCTTTTACCATTTCCGCCTTTAAAAATTTAGGAACACCCAATGCTGAAATTACAATATCTGCCTGTGAGATAATCTGTGTAATGTTTTTTGTATGACTATGGGTAAGGGTTACGGTAGAGTTACCTGGCCATCCTTTTCTACCCATTAAAATACTCATTGGTCTACCAACAATATGGCTACGACCAATAACTACGGTATGTTTACCTTTTGTATCTACTTTGTAACGTTCCAATAATTCAAGAATACCGAACGGAGTAGCAGGTATGAACGTACTCATATCCAAAGCCATTTTACCGAAGTTCGTAGGGTGGAATCCGTCTACATCCTTATCTGGATCTACGGCCATAATTACCTTTTGGGTATCTATCTGCTCAGGTAAGGGTAATTGAACAATAAAACCATCGATATCATCATCAACGTTCAATTCTTTGATCTTGTTCAATAATTCTTGCTCAGAGGTAGTACTTGGCATTTGAATTAAGGTAGATTCAAAACCAATACGCTCGCAAGAACGCACTTTACTACCTACGTAGGTTAAACTAGCCCCATCGCTACCAACGATAATTGCTGCTAAATGCGGTACTTTTTCACCTCGTTCTTTCATCTTGGCCACCTCCGCCTTGATTTCCTCTTTAATTTCGTTGGATACTTTTTTACCATCCAATAATTCCATGCCAGCTTCCTTTAAGTTATGTTGTTCGGTTGTGTATTTCGGTATTTATTTCATTCCTTTCATAGCGCCCATCATCTGCATCATCTTCTTACCGCCACCGCCTTGCATCATTTTCATCATCTTGCTCATTTGATCAAACTGCTTTAAAAGCTGATTGATTTCTTGGACCTGCCTTCCAGACCCTTTTGCAATACGTTTTTTTCTACTTGCGTTTAATTTAGAAGGCGTAGAACGCTCATCTGGAGTCATTGAATATATTATAGCTTCTATATGCTTAAAGGCATCATCATCAATATCCAAACCTTTTAAGGCCTTTCCTGCACCAGGAATCATCCCCATAAGGTCTTTCATATTACCCATCTTCTTGATTTGCTGAATTTGGCTCAGAAAATCATCGAATCCGAATTTATTCTTGGCAATCTTCTTTTGGATTTTTCTAGCCTCCTCTTCATCAAACTGTTCTTGAGCCCTTTCTACAAGTGATATCACATCACCCATACCCAAGATACGGTCTGCCATACGTGATGGATAGAAAACATCAATAGCTTCCATCTTCTCACCGGTACCAATGAATTTTATCGGCTTATCTACTACAGATTTAATGGAAATAGCGGCACCACCACGGGTATCACCATCTAACTTGGTTAAGATAACACCATCAAAATTCAAGATATCGTTGAAGGCTTTTGCCGTGTTCACAGCATCTTGACCGGTCATAGAATCAACAACGAACAAGGTCTCTTGAGGTTGTATAGCTTTATGAATATTTGATATTTCATTCATCATAGCCTCATCAACCGCCAAACGACCAGCGGTATCTATAATGACCACGTTATGTCCATTAGCCTTTGCATGAGCTATACCTGCTTTTGAAATGGCTACCGGATCGGTATTTTCCCTATCTGAAAATACCTCAACACCAATTTGTTCACCTACTACATGTAACTGATCAATTGCCGCAGGGCGATATACATCACAAGCGACCAATAAGGGCTTCTTTGTTTTTTTAGTTTTAAGAAAGTTCGCAAGTTTACCAGAAAAAGTGGTCTTACCCGAACCCTGTAAACCAGACATTAAAATAACCGATGGATTACCGGACAGATTAATACCTTCTGACTCACCACCCATTAATTGGGTAAGCTCATCTTTTACGATTTTGACCATTAACTGACCAGGTTGTAAGGTGGTCAATACATCTTGCCCCAACGCCTTTTCTTTTACCCTATTGGTAAATTCTTTGGCTATTTTAAAGTTAACATCCGCATCCAATAAGGCTCGGCGTACTTCTTTGGTAGTCTCTGCAACATTAATTTCTGTAATCTGACCATGTCCTTTTAGTACATGTAAAGCCTTGTCTAGCTTATCGCTTAAATTATCGAACATTCTTTTCTTTTTTAAGGGGCTACAAATTTAATAATATCAATGCTAATTCCGTAGCAAGTACCACAAAATAACAAAACAAAAGAGCATCGATTTAAAAAAAAGATGCTCTATTGCTGCTTGTGGGGCAAAAAAGGTGATTTCATATTCGGTATTACCGATTGTACTCTTACCTGTTTCGTTGAAAACAAGTTCACCTAAATTTTTGCATGCTTAATTTACGCTTTTTGTTCGAGAAAATTAAATATGGAAAATTTAATTGGTCTTTAGTTGAACTACATACGCTCAGGTACCTCTACACCCAATAATTTGAATGCATCTTGTATTACCTCAGCAACCTTCTTAGACAATTGTACACGTAAAATTTTCTTCTCATCGTCTACTTCACCTAAAATAGATACCTGCTGATAAAACGAATTAAACTCTTTAACCAAGTCATACGTATAATTGGCAATCAAAGCCGGACTATAATTATCTGCAGCTAATTGTATGGTATCTGGGAATAGTTGAAGTTGTTTGATTAACTCCTTTTCTTTGCTATGAAGTTCCGTAACATTGGCATCTTTAGAAATATTGATACCCATACTTTCTGCCTTTCTTAATATAGACTGAATACGTGCGTAAGTATATTGAATAAAGGGACCAGTGTTCCCTTGAAAATCTACCGACTCTTCTGGGTCGAACAAAATTCGTTTTTTAGGATCTACTTTTAATATGTAATATTTTAAAGCTCCTAGACCGATCATTTTATAAAGCGATTGCTTTTCTTCTTCATTATAATCGTCAAGCTTACCTAACTCCTCTGAAATATTTGCAGCAGTTTGCGTCATATCCACCATAAGATCATCGGCGTCTACCACGGTACCTTCCCTACTTTTCATTTTTCCACTAGGCAAATCGACCATACCATAACTAAGGTGGTGTAATTTATTCGACCAAGAGAATCCTAGTTTTTGTAGAATTAAGAACAATACTTTAAAGTGATAATCTTGCTCGTTACCAACAGTATACACCATACCATTTACAACTGGGTGGTCTTTTACACGTTGTATAGCAGTGCCAATATCTTGGGTCATATAAACCGCTGTACCATCTGAACGAAGCACAATTTTCTCATCTAATCCGTCTTCGGTCAAGTCGATCCAGACACTACCATCGTCCTTTTTAAAGAAAACTCCTTTTTTTAATCCCTCTGCAACAACATCTTTACCTAAAAGATAGGTATCACTTTCATAGTATAGGTTATCAAAATCAACACCTAAATTCTTATAGGTAACCTCAAAACCTTTGTATACCCATCCGTTCATGGTTTTCCAAAGTGCTACGGTCTCTTCATCACCAGACTCCCATTTTAAAAGCATTTCTTGGGCTTCCAATAAAAGTGGCGCTTCTTTTTCTGCAATTTTCTGATCGATACCTTCAGCTACTAATGCTGCTATTTGTTCTTTATATGCTTTATCAAAAGCAACGTAATAATTACCAACTAGCTTGTCGCCTTTTAGCCCCGTAGATTCTGGTGTTTCTCCGTTTCCAAATTTCTGCCAAGCTACCATACTCTTGCAAATATGAATTCCCCGATCATTAATAATCTGGGTCTTGTACACTTTTTTACCCGATGCCTTTAAAATTTCAGCAACGGAATATCCTAATAAGTTATTACGAATATGACCTAAGTGTAATGGCTTATTGGTATTAGGAGAAGAATACTCTACCATTACGGCATCTTTAGACTCTTTTACAAATCCGAAATTCTCCACTGAAGAAATTGAATTGAAAAAATCTAAATAGAAACCATCGTTGATAACGATATTTAAAAAGCCTTTAATAACATTAAAGCCTGCTACGGCATCTACGTGCTGTTCTAAATACCCACCAATTTGTTCACCAATTTGAACTGGATTGCCCTTGACCACGCGCAACATGGGGAAAACCACAATAGTGATATCCCCTTCAAAATCTTTACGTGTAGGTTGAAATTCTACATTCGGCAATTCTTTGTCAAAAATAGATTTTACCGCTTCTTTTACTTTATCTGATAGTACCACTTGAATATTCACCAAAACGTTTAATTAAGGCTGCAAAACTAATCATTTTTTAGGCTTTTAAGGTAAACAGATGCTGTATTCATTTGGCTTTTCGCTAACTTTAATGAAATCAACGTAATTGAATTCATATGCTTGTAAATGTATCTTACAACAATAAAGAGGCTAATCGAAAAATAGATGATGCGGTAGGTAAGCCGTTTACCTTAAAGCAACGTTGGGCGATGGGCGGTATTGGCTCTCCAAAATTGATCATTACAGAAACAAGTGTTGAGATAAGAAACCTGCTAATTTTAGACAACAATAGAGATACCTGTAATATTGAAATGAGACCCAAGGGAATTATAGTTGGGTTTAGATCCTTATTGGAATCTTACGCATTGATCATACCTTATTACAAACTAACGATGTATAAAGGCGAAGCATCTGTTTATTCGATCTACCGAGACAATTATTTTATTAAAGTGGAATCTGACACAAAGGCCGTACAGAAGTTCTTTAAAAAAATATTAAGTTACAAAGCGGACAACTCACCAACGTCAATTGAAGATTTATAATATGTTCGCAGATTTACCCAAAATAGATATAAAACTGACCAAAAATCAGCAAAGACAAATTGCTATCGGGTGGATCATGATACTAATGAATTTTATAATTATTGGTGTTTTTTATACTGATTTGCCAGATAACATTCCCGCACATTTTAATTATAAAGGAGACGTTGATGGTTATGGGAATAAAAATTCAATTTGGACTTTGCCAATTATTATGGCATTGACTTACGCCCTTTTGGCTTATATCATAAAAAATGTTAAGCCATGGAATATGAATTACCCTGTTAAGGTAACGAAGCATAATGCTACAGGAGTTTATAAAATGTCATTGCAAATGCTGATATACATGAATTTGCTAATATCACTTATAGCCGCGCCAACAATTGTAGAAACTATTTTACTAGCTCATAAAATAGACTTAGGTTTTAAAATATCAAGTCTATCCATAATAATCGTAGCTGTTGCAACCCTGCTACCCCTCTATTACATTTTTAAAATGTTCAAAATACCCAAATAATGAAAATACTACTTACAGGAGCCAATGGTTATATAGGGATGCGCATTTTACCGCAACTATTAGAAATGGGGCATGAAATAGTTTGTGCGGTACGTGATGAAACCAGACTTTCTGTAGATAAAGAAACTAGGCAACAAATAAAAGTCATTGAAATTGACTTTTTAGAAGAACCCAAAGAAAATATAGTTCCACAAGATATAGATGCCGCTTATTTTCTAATTCACTCCATGAGTTCATCAACACAAGATTTTGACGAAATGGAGGCTAAAACTGCCGAAAACTTCAATAAGTATGTTGCTGAAACTCAAATTCAACAAGTAATATATTTAAGCGGAATCGTAAATGATAATAATCTTTCTAAACATCTACAATCTAGAAAAAACGTAGAAGACATTTTATATCAAGGTAACTTCAAGTTAACAGTACTAAGAGCAGGTATTATTGTAGGGTCGGGAAGTTCCTCTTTTGAAATCATACGCGATTTATGTGAAAAACTTCCGGTTATGATTACCCCTAAATGGGTATTGACAAAAACGCAACCTATTGCCATACGTGATGTCATTGCATTTCTAACAGGAGTTCTGGGAAATGAAAAAACATATAACGACTCCTTCGACATTGCCGGACCCAATGTACTCACCTATAAAGAAATGTTACATAAATATGCTGAAGTCAGAGGCTTTAAAAACTGGATTTGGACCGTACCCGTTATGACTCCAAAACTATCTTCATACTGGTTATATTTTGTAACCTCAACGTCATATAAGCTTGCATTGAACCTAGTGGACAGCATGAAAATCGAAGTCGTAGCAAAAGACACTCGCTTGCAAGAAATACTTGGTATTACTCCACATACCTATAAAGAAGCCATTGATCTAGCTTTTAAAAAAATAGAGCAGAACTTAGTCATTAGTAGTTGGAAAGACAGTATGATCAGCGGTCGCATCGTCGATAATTTAGAAAAGCACATACAAGTACCAAAATATGGCATTCTAAAGGATTACAAGCAGCAAAAAATATCTAACCCAGAGGTAGTATTGAAACGTATTTGGAGTATTGGTGGCGAAACGGGATGGTACTATGGTAATTGGCTATGGAAAATTAGAGGTTTTATAGACAAGCTTTCTGGCGGTGTGGGTCTACGTCGAGGAAGAACCCATGCCCATAAAATATTTGCAGGTGATTCATTAGATTTTTGGCGGGTGTTATTAGCAGATAAAAAAGCAAAACGACTATTACTATTTGCTGAAATGAAATTACCCGGTGAAGCTTGGTTAGAGTTTAAAATAGATGAGAACAATGTGCTACACCAAACCGCAACTTTTAGACCAAGAGGGCTAAGAGGACGTTTATATTGGTATAGCATCGTACCGTTTCACTATTTCATTTTTGGCGGTATGATCAAGAATATTGCCAATCAAAAAAATGCTAAGTAATACAACACCCTTACATTAAACCTACTTCGATAATTTCAAAGGCAGCTCTGTTAAACGCTGCCCCGTCAAACGCCTTACTGCATTAGCAATGGCGGCACCAATAGGTCCTAACGGTGGCTCACCTACAGCACCGGGAGTATCTTTACCTTGCAATAAAACCACATCAATTTCTTTAGGGGCGTTCTTCATCAAAGCCATTTGATATGGTCCATAGATAGTCGGAGTTAATTCCCCATCTTCTACAAACATTTGCTCGTAAAGCACAGCACTCATCCCCATTATTACACAACCTTCGCATTGGGCACGTATCTGATCAGGATTTACCGCTAAACCAGGATCCATAGCCACGGTTACCTTATGCACTTTAATTTCGTTATCAACAATAGAAACCTCGGCTACTTGAGCACAAGGTGTATTTGCATCTATGGAAGCGGCAAACCCCATTGCACGACCATTAGCAACTTCTTCGTTATAATTTGCCTTTTCAGCTGCAGCCATAATCACATTTTTTAAACGGTTATCTATCGGCTCTTCACCTATTTGATGTAATCTAAAGTCTACCGCATTTTTATTGGCCTTTAGCGCCATTTCATCTATAAAACTTTCCATGGCAAATGTGTTGGCTAACAAGCCCAAACTACGCCACCAACTGGTTGCAAATGGCAACACCACATGCCAATACACCGTTTTAAAATTAGGAATAGCCGTATACTGAATGAATCCACCACGAATAGCACCAACATCGGCACCTAAAAAGTTAGTTAGTGCATTAGGTATCAAGGCAGAATCCGTAGCCACATCGCCACTTACAAATTCATGTTCAAGCGTATCTAAATATCCTTCACTATTCAATTTACCTTTAATAATATGGTGTGTTGGCGGGCGAAACATATCATGCTGAAATTCTTCTTTTCTACTAAAAAAGTATTTTACCGGTTTACCTACAGCTTTAGACATTACAGCAGCTTGTACAGCATGAGGTGTATGTAACCTTCTACCAAATCCGCCACCTAAATAAGTAGGTACGATATTTACCTTGTCGGTATCTAAGCCCAAGCGATTTGCAACCTCTTTTCTAGTAATGCTTACAACTTGTGTTGAAATTTTAATGGTAGCACTGTCACTTTCAACAAAAGCAACAACACCATTAGGTTCAATTTGGGCATGTGCTCCAATAGGGCTTCTAAATTCTAGTGTTTCAAATTCATCATCTTCATCAAAAGCATCACCGTTTTTCTGTATTGTAGTAGAGTTACCGTTACCTACCGTCATCATTTTAGTGATAGCAGCAGTATCTAAATTTTCATAACTTTCCCAAGTTACATTAATGGCATCTTTAGCGTGCTCGGCCTCTATCATAGAATTTGCAACTACACCTACAAAATCATCTTCAACAATTATCTTCACCACCCCAGGCATATTTTCTGCAGCAGAAGTATCTGCGCTTACAAAAGTAGACCCAATTTTAGATGGTCTAACCACTGCGCCATAAAGCATATCGGGCATTTCTGCATCCATACCAAAAATTGGATCTCCGAATACTTTCGCATCCAAATCTACCCTAGCAATAGGTTTGCCTATATATTCATAGTCTTTCGCATTTTTTAACGAAGGAACATCTGGCACTTCCCAATTTTCAACTCCTTTAGCTGCCTGCGCATAAGTCAGTGTTCTTCCGTTACCGGATATGACACCGTCTTCAACATTAAGTTCATCAATACCCACATTCATTTTACGGGCAGCCTCTTTAATAAGCATAACCCTCAGCATTGCAGCAAGTTCTCTTAAGGGTTTCCATAGTCCAGAAATCGAAGTACTACCACCTGTAGCAAAACTATCAACATTACCGGTAGATGAAGCAGCATGAACAACTTTTATCTGGCTCATAGAAACAGAAAGTTCATCAGCAGCCATTTGGGCTATTCCTGTAAATGTTCCTTGCCCCATTTCCATTTTAGGAGAATGCAGTAGTATCTCATTGTTATTGGTCACTTCGAACCACACCATAGGTTTATCAGTATTATCGGTATATGGCGCTTCGAGAGAGTTTGCAAATCCTAATAACTCTCTACGGATGGGATTTCTAAAAATATATGCACCAACTGCAACCACACCGATAGTACCTAATCCACCTTTTACTAGAAACCTACGTCTAGATACTTTCTTTGAACCTTTTTCTTTATCAGCCATGGATTACAATTCTTTAGATTCATTATTTTCCTTTTCAAACTGCAAATTAGCTGCTTTATGTATTGCCTTCCTCATGCGGTAATACGTTCCACAACGACAAACATTTATAATATTCTTATCTATATCTTCATCTGTAGGCTTAGGCACCTTATTTAAAAGGGCAGCCGTTGCCATCATAAAACCTGGCTGACAATAGCCACATTGCGGCACAATTTCTTCGATCCAAGCTTGTTGAACAGGGTGAGGGTTTTCTTTGTCTCCCAACCCTTCAATAGTAGTCACTTCTTTACCTTCAGCAAATTTTACAGGATAGGAACATGAACGCACCGCTTCACCATCTACATGTAAGGTACATGCCCCACAAGCCGCTTTTCCACAGCCAAATTTCGTACCTTTTAAGTCTAGCGTATCTCTAACTACCCAAAGTAAAGGCGTATTTTCATCTGCTATATCAACAGTTTTTAATTCACCGTTAACAGTTAAGGAAATTTTCATAAAATTTTATTATTTAGAAGGTATTACCGCCCCGTTAGCAAACCAGTTTTCAACAGCTTTTTTAAAATCTTCTTTAGAAACCGGAGGCAAAGTTCTTTGTTCTCCATTTGCATGAATACCTGGCTCCCATGCCCAAAGCACTAAATCATCTTCGGTCATATGTTCAACAAGTTCCTCATGACTTCTGTTTCCATTGGTGTTTTTATCCAATAAACGTTCTGCAATTTCTTGTCTTGTCAATCCTTCCCACGCCATTGAAGCTGGCGCCAATGCCCAATGTGGTGCACCGGGAACTCCAGAATTTAAATTATTTTCAGATTGATGACAGGTATTACAATTAGTAGCCTCAAAGCCATGGTCATCTTTTCCCCTTGCCATACCAAAATAATGCGGATGACTATCATCGCCTTGCTTTGGGATGTTATCACTAGGATGACAATTCATACAACGCTGATGAGTAAGTACATCCATCATCATATCATAATCATCATTAGAACTTTGAGATTGCTCTTCCAACAATTCATACGCTGAAATTTTGGGCGTATTAGCTAATGTGAACAACAAACCCATGACAGATAATGTTAGAAAAATATAAATTGGTTTTACCTTCATAGTGATTTTTAAAGTGCAAAAAAAAAACATCTAAGCTCCTTGAAGATAGTGAATACTTTACAAAAAAGTTACCCTGTCAAAACATATAATTTTAACAGGGTAAATATTTTATCTAGTTGTTTGGAAGAAAAACTTCTGCCATCATACAGCGAGCACTACCGCCACCGCATGTTTCAATAGTATGTAGAGAGCTATGTAAAATAGCACAGTGATTTTCAATTTGAGCAATTTGTTTTGGTGTTAAACTATGGTAAGCCGCAGAACTCATGACCATATATCGCTTATCATCACTACCCAAAACCTGTAGCATATTACCCGCAAATTGATGCATCTGTTGCTCTGTAATAACAATCACTTCTTTCCCATCTTTTTTAAGATGTTCCAATACATTTTTTCTTTCTTTTTTATCGTCTATTGTATCAGAACAGATGACCACAAAAGTTTCAGCCAAAGCCATCATTACATTCGTATGATAAATAGTCAATCGCTTACCATCAACAGATTGATTAGCCGTAAATATCACGGGAAAGAAATCGAAATCTTCACAAAACTCAATAAACAACTCTTCATCTGCTCGTTCAGATAATGCACAATATGCCTTTTTGTTTACTCTGTCGATTAATATGCTACCGGTACCTTCTAGAAACAATTCTTCTTCTTCAGCAGAAGTATAATCAACGACATCATTGATTTTAAAACCGTTCTGTTCTAAAATCTCAAAAATATCATCTCTACGTTCGTTTCTTCTATTCTCTGCAAACATAGGATAAACACCTACGGTACCGTTGGCATGAAAAGAAATCCAATTATTTGGAAAAACGCTATCTGGAGTATCAGGTTCTTTGGTATCCTGCACAACGATAACATTTACTCCCTTATTTTTTAATACGGATACAAATGCATCGAACTCCTCTTGAGCTTTCTGATTTATTTCTTGATTCTTCATATCAACATCTTCCATAAAGTAGTTATTGACAGCGGTCTGCTCATTCATTCTGAACGACACCGGGCGAATCATCAGTATTGTATTTGTTATTTGCATAGGGGTACTTATTAAATTGTTGTTTGTTGATTTATAAATTATGCTCTAATCAAGGGTAATGTACTACAACGCAATAACCCTTCTTGCTTTGATATTTCAGTATACGGAATTTCCTCTACCGTAAAACCTTGTTCCCGTAACCAATTATTTAAACGTGTAAAGCTTTTTTCAGAAACAACCACATCTGGTGAAATGGAAAATACGTTACTGTACATATGATACATTTCTCTAGCATCAATTTCAAAGATATTTTCCTTTCCAAAAAAATCTACTAACCATTGGTATTCCTCTTCTACTAAAAATCCATTTTTATGAATAATAGCTTTTCCTTTCCCTAAGGGCTGAAAACAGCAATCTAAATGCAATGCGTTTTCTTGAGCAATAGTGTTAGACTTGCGCAATTCAAAAGACTTAATTGTTTTATGCGGAAATTGTTTGGTCAAATATTCAACGGCAGCTTTATTTGTTCTAGCAGTTATGTATGTAGCATAATCAGGCGCCGTATATGTACCTACAAAAATATAATCATTCCAAGGCATAACATCACCACCTTCTACATGAACATCTTCGGGCGGAGTAAGAATTTTATCATCATCTATTTTATCTAAAACATGTAGAATTGCTTCCACTTCTTGCTCTCGATCAGGTAATATATTGGCTTTAATCAATTTATCTTCTATAACAAATGCGATATCTCTAGTAAAAATCTGATTACAATCTTCAAGAATTTCAGGTCTAAATACTTGAACATCATATTTCTCGAATACTTCTTTAAATGCTTCCATTTCAGCAATCATATCGGGTTCAGTTGGGTACGTTCCAGCTTTAATATGTTCTTTTGATTTTGGATCGTAAGCTTCTTCTAAAGTAGGGGTTGGTCCAGAACTTTTAGCTATACCTAGAACAACTGCCTTTAAACGTGAAATTTCATCATTAACATTTAATTGTAGCATATGTATTTATTTAAATCCGAATTAAAATTTGACACAAAAAAAAGCTCCTTTACAATTAAAAGAGCTTTTTGTTTTTTTATTAACGGTAGCAATCTACCTCTTGTCCAGTTCGACAAAAGGTCTTAAGTTTTCACCTACATAAACTTGTCTAGGTCTACCGATAGGCTCACCATTCAATCTCATTTCCCTCCATTGCGCAATCCATCCCGGCAATCTACCCAAGGCGAACATAACCGTAAACATTTCTGTAGGTATGCCTAAAGCCCTATAAATAATACCTGAATAAAAATCTACATTAGGGTATAGTTTTCTATCTACAAAATACTGATCTTCCAATGCTTCTTTCTCTAAACCTTTAGCGATTTCTAGAATAGGATCTTCTATACCTAAATCTGCCAAAACTTCATCAGCCGCAACTTTTATAATCTTTGCACGCGGGTCAAAGTTTTTATAAACTCTGTGACCAAAGCCCATTAGTCTAAAAGGATCTGACTTATCTTTAGCTTTAGCCATATATTTTTTAGTATCACCACCATCTGCTTCGATTGCCTCAAGCATTTCTAAAACCGCTTGGTTGGCACCACCATGTAATGGACCCCAAAGAGCAGAAATACCAGCAGATAAAGATGCAAATAAACCAGCATGAGAAGAGCCTACTATACGTACCGTACTTGTAGAACAGTTTTGCTCATGATCGGCATGTAAAATCAACAACTTATCCAACGCCTCTATTACTACTCTATTCTGCTTATAATCTTGATTAGGACGT
Organism: Maribacter sp. R86514; assembly: GCF_044597005.1. NCBI lineage: Bacteria > Pseudomonadati > Bacteroidota > Flavobacteriia > Flavobacteriales > Flavobacteriaceae > Maribacter > Maribacter sp. R86514. The sequence goes on from NZ_CP138999.1 coordinate 2,296,160, forward strand.
TTGAACATCATTTTATGAATGTTCTCTACATAACCTAAACTATCATCACCGTAATCTAATGGAAGACCTTTCTTTTTACGCAAAGTCCAAGCTACAAGAACCGGGAATTTTGCTAGTATACGCACAATTGCATGATACATATCATCATCAGAACTTACATCTACAGTAGAAGGGTTAAATGCGATTAAAGCACTTGTCAAAGATGAAAGAACCCCCATTGGGTGGGCAGATTTTGGAAAACCATCCAATATCTTCTTCATCTCCTCATCTACATGCGATTCGTCTTTTATATCTTTATGAAACTTAGCTAGTTCTTCTTGATTAGGTAGGTTGCCAAATATCAATGCATAAGCAACTTCTAAAAAATCAGCTTTCTCTGCTAATTCTTCAATTGAATAACCTCTGTAACGTAAAATACCTTTTTCGCCATCTAAAAAAGTAATTGCACTTTCACAAGATCCTGTATTTTTAAAACCTGGATCAATAGTTATAATTCCTTTGGTTGCAGAACGCAATGATTTGATATCGATTGCAAGTTCATCTTCGGTTCCCTTAGTAACAGGAAACTCATATTTTTCACCATTATATTCTAAAATAGCTTTGTCTGACATTTTTATTTTTACGTTTTATATACTTCTCGTAAAGTTAACAAAACAGTATTGGTCTACCAATTTCAAAAATCTGTTTTGGGTAAAATTAACAATAAGTACTATGAAAAGCTTTCATTACAACAGATATAGTGACTCGTAATATGAATCTAAAGATTTTTCCCAAGTAAAACGAGCCTTTTTTGCATTGGTCTTGATCTTTTTCCAAGTAGGTTTATCGTTTTCCCAAATAGTTAAGGCTTCATCAAAACTCTTTACCATATTACTAATTTGCTCATCGTATGAATCTCCACTAAAAGCAAAACCTGTTTTTAAGTGTTCCACGGTATCTTTTAATCCGCCCGTATGATGCACCAAACAAGGATTGCCATTTCTCATAGCCAACATTTGACTTATACCGCAGGGCTCAAATAAACTAGGCATAAAATACAGATCTGTTTCTAAATACATAGAGTCTATCAAATCTTCAGATTGCCCGTTAGTGAACACAAAATTTTTATGATGGTAGCTCATATGACGAAAGAATTCCTCATAATCTGGATCCCCAGTGCCCAATAGAATAAATATACCGTCTATCTCATTTAACCTAGCAAGCATTTTTTCAAAAGCTTCAGGAGATCGTTTTAAAAAATAGAATTTCTGTTCTGTTAGTCTAGCTACGCTAGAAACTATAAACTTAGGTCTATTTCCTACAAACTGCATAATCTTCTCACCTGTATGAGCTAAAAAATCAGCTTTATATTTCTTTGAATTTTCTTGAAGCCATCTAAATATAGCTTTAACCGTATTTCTATATAGAAATCCTTTTTCCGCTACTCTTATATTACCATAATTACTAGCATTTAGAATACCGAAAAGACGGCCTTCATTATCTGCTTTCAACAAATCGTTCTCTAGACTTTCACCTCCAATAAATTCTGGTCTTCTACTTGGCAATAGCACATCTTCTTTATAAGATGGCGAAACAGTATGTACCGCATCAGCTAGGCGTATACCTACGGCCATTAGATTGATACAATCTTGATATCTAGAATCCATTAATGCAGCATGATCTAACTGTACTTCTGGAAACCAATTATTTACGGAAGCATAATTATCATAAAAAGGACGAATACCTTGTATAGCCAAATTATGTATGGTATACACATATCTCATCTTTTTTAAATCTTGATAATTTGGATGATATGTTTTAATGAACAAAAGTGTTGCAGAATGCCAATCATGCATATGCACAATATCTAAATCACCAAAAGCTCCAATTTTAATTGCTTCTGCAGTAGCAGTACAAAATATGACAAACTTTATAAAATCATTAAAAAATGGTTCTGTTGGATCGTCGTGATAAATATGAGCTATACCGCCTTCTACAATTTCAGGATGATGTATAACATAATGCGTAATATTCTTATCTACTCTCTTTGGAATAACCTCGTACAATTCTGCCGTATATGGCATACCCCTAAGACTAAACTCGAGCTTTGTCTTAAAAATTCCGTTTTTATGTAATCTAGAGTATGAGGGTACAACTACATGAACTTTATCTTCTCGCTTGGATATTTCTCTAGGGACATCTCTAACAACGTCACCCATTCCACCAGCTTTACAATCAGGAATGGCATCATTCTCTGCGGAAACAAAAAGAAAATTATTCATACGCTAACAAAGAGGGGTTATTATTGATTTATTCTCAAAAGGTAGTTAAAGTTTTGAAGTACGCCAAAAAAAAAAGCCTTTCTCGAAAGAAAGGCTTAATTATATATTTCACTTAGAAATTAATCTAATTTGAAAGCCTTTTCTTGTGGGTAATAAGCTGTGCTTCCTAATTCTTCTTCTATACGAAGTAATTGGTTGTACTTAGCCATACGATCCGATCTTGAAGCTGAACCAGTTTTTATTTGACCTGTATTCAATGCAACAGCTAAATCAGCAATAGTATTATCTTCTGTTTCTCCAGAACGGTGAGACATCACTGAAGTATAACCAGCGTTTTTAGCCATATTTACAGCAGCAATAGTTTCCGTTAAAGTTCCAATTTGGTTTACTTTAATCAATATTGAATTAGCAATACCTTTTTCAATACCTGTAGATAGACGTTCAACATTAGTAACAAATAAATCATCGCCTACTAACTGAACCTTATCACCAATTTTATCGGTCAAAGATTTCCAACCATCCCAATCATTTTCATCCATACCATCTTCAATAGAGATTATAGGATATTTAGCACTTAAATCCGCTAAGTATTGAGCTTGCTCTTCAGATGTTCTAATTACACCCGATTCTCCTTCAAATTTAGTGTAGTCATATTTTCCATCAACAAAGAATTCTGCTGCAGCACAATCTAAAGCGATCATTACATCGTCACCTAAGTTGTAACCTGCATTCTTCACTGCTTTTGCTATAGTATCCAGAGCATCTTCAGTACCTCCTGCAAGGTTTGGAGCAAATCCACCTTCATCACCTACTGCAGTACTAAGACCACGATCGTGTAATACCTTCTTAAGGTTATGAAAAATCTCTGTTCCCATTTGCATTGCATGTGTAAAGCTTTTTGCTTTAACCGGCATTACCATGAACTCTTGAAACGCGATAGGCGCATCTGAGTGAGAACCACCATTTATAATGTTCATCATTGGTACAGGTAACGTATTAGCGCTAACACCACCAATATATCTAAAAAGAGAAAGACCTAATTCATTTGCAGCAGCTTTCGCAGCAGCTAATGAAACACCTAAAATTGCGTTGGCTCCTAATTTAGATTTATTTGGTGTACCATCTAAATCTATCATAGTTTGATCCAAAAGATTTTGATCAAACACACTCATTCCTAAAATTTCTTCAGCTATAATACTGTTTACGTTATCAACAGCTTTACTTACACCTTTACCCATGAAAGATTTACCACCATCACGTAATTCAACAGCTTCATGCTCACCAGTAGAAGCTCCAGAAGGAACCGCAGCTCTACCCATTACACCATTCTCCGTAACTACATCTACTTCAACAGTTGGATTACCTCTAGAATCTAAAATCTGCCTTGCGTGAACATTTAATATAATACTCATTTTAATCTTTTTATATGTTGTTTGTAAGAAGTAAAGATACAAAACAGGGAAATCATTGGGTTTGTTTATACCCAACATTTCCCAATTAATTAATGTTAATTTAAACTATTTCGTTATGTTTTGAACTTTTCTCAATTAATTTGAAAAAATCATCAAAAAGGTAATCAGCATCATGGGGACCCGGACTTGCTTCTGGGTGATATTGCACAGAGAATACATCTTTATTTTTCATACGAATACCAGCAACCGTTTTATCATTAAGATGTGTATGCGTAATTTCTAAAGTCTCATTAGCCTCTGTTTCTTCCCTATTAATTGCAAAGCCGTGGTTTTGAGAAGTAATCTCTCCTTTACCTGTAATCAAATTTAGTATTGGATGATTAATACCCCTATGCCCATTATGCATTTTATAAGTTGAAACTCCGTTTGCCAAAGCTAAAACTTGATGACCTAAACAAATACCGAAAAGAGGCTTATCTGTTTGTATCATTTTTTTAACTGCAGATATGGCATCAACCAAAGGCTCTGGATCACCAGGACCATTAGAGATGAAAAATGCATCAGGATTCCAAGAGGACATTTCTTCAAAACTACTGTTAAAAGGAAACACCTTTACATAAGCTCCACGCTTAACAAGATTTCTTAAAATATTCTTTTTAATACCTATATCAAGTGCTGCAATTTTAAAAGTAGCATTTTCATCACCAACAAAATAGGGCTCTTTTGTAGAAACTTTAGAAGCCAACTCTAGTCCTTCCATACTAGGCACTTCACTTAACTGTTTTTTTAGGTCTTCTATGTTATCTATGTCTGTAGATATTACAGCATTCATTGCTCCATTATCTCTTATATAACTAACTAAGGCACGTGTATCTACATCGGAGATTGCAAATAATTCATTTTTATCTAAAAAACCTTGCAAACTATCATCTGCCAAAGGTCTAGAATATTCATAGCTAAAATTTCTACAAACCAATCCAGATATCTTAATGGACTCAGATTCAACTTCATCTTTATTTACACCATAATTACCAATATGTGCATTGGTAGTTACCATAATTTGTCCAAAATAAGATGGATCAGTAAAAATCTCTTGATAACCTGTCATTCCCGTATTAAAGCATACTTCTCCAAAAGCAGTACCTTCCTTATCTCCAACGGATTTCCCATAAAATATAGTACCATCTGCAAGTAATACTATAGCTTTTCTCTTTGCCTGATATTTCATTTTAGTCTTATAATTTATTCGTTCACAAAAAAACATAAAAAAAAGGATAAGCTAGAAAGCTTATCCTTTTTCCTTATTAATATTTATCGACAATTTTATTCCTTAGAATCATCTGTCTTAGCTTCTGTTTCTGTTTGAGCCTCTTCAACTTTAGTTTCTTTCTCTGCAGAAAACGCAGCAGCATCACTTCCACCTGATCTTCTACTTCTTCTAGTAGATTTCTTCTTAGGCTTACCAGCATTATACAATTCGTTGAAATCAACTAATTCTATCATTGCCATATCAGCGTTATCACCTAAACGATTACCTAATTTGATAATTCTAGTATAACCACCTGGTCTATCTGCAACCTTTTCAGATACTACACTGAACAATTCTGTTACAGCATGCTTATCACGTAGGTTCTTAAAGACGATACGTCTGTTATGAGTACCTTTCTCAGCACTAACATTATTTTCTGCTTTTGATTTTGTAATCAAAGGCTCGATAAATTGCTTTAAAGCTTTGGCTTTAGCAACTGTAGTGTTGATTCTTTTGTGCTCGATCAAAGAACAAGCCATGTTTGCTAACATAGCTTTTCTATGAGCAGTCTTTCTACCTAAGTGGTTAATTTTTTTACCGTGTCTCATGTTTTAATTTTATCATCTTGCTACCAAACTCGACAGAACGAGGAGCAAAATATGATTATTTAATCTTTATCTAATTTGTATTTTGATAAATCCATACCAAAACTTAATCCCTTGTTAATAACAAGTTCTTCAAGTTCAGTTAAAGATTTCTTACCGAAGTTTCTAAACTTCATTAAATCATTCTTATTGAAAGAAACTAAATCTCCCAAAGTATCTACTTCAGCAGCTTTTAAACAGTTTAGAGCACGAACAGAAAGGTCCATATCCACTAATTTAGTTTTCAACAATTGTCTCATGTGTAAAGACTCTTCATCATAAGTCTCAGTCTGAGCAATCTCATCAGCTTCTAGTGTAATACGCTCATCAGAGAATAACATAAAGTGATGTATAAGAACTTTTGCAGCTTCAGTTAAAGCATCTTTTGGATGAATTGATCCATCTGAAGATATTTCAAAAACCAATTTTTCATAATCGGTTTTTTGCTCTACACGAAAGTTCTCAATACTATATTTTACATTCTTAATTGGTGTAAAAATAGAATCAACAGCTATTGTACCTAATGGTGCACCAGATTTCTTATTTTCTTCTGCAGGAACATAACCTCTACCTTTTTCAATAGTTATTTCCATATTGATACTAACTTTAGTATCCATATTACAAAGAACTAAATCTGGATTTAACACTTGATATCCAGAAATAAACTTTTGAAAATCACCAGCGGTTAATTGATTCTTACCACTTACAGAAATTGATACAACTTCGGCTTCAGAATCTTCTATTTGCTTCTTGAAACGAACTTGTTTCAAGTTTAATATAATCTCTGTTACATCTTCAACAACGCCAGGTATGGTAGAAAACTCATGCTCTACCTTATCAATCCTAACCGAAGTAATTGCATGACCCTCTAAAGAAGAAAGCAATACTCGTCTTAATGCATTCCCAACAGTTAATCCATAACCAGGTTCCAAAGGGCGAAATTCGAACTTCCCTTCGAAATCAGAGGAATCGATCATTATTACTTTATCGGGTTTCTGAAAATTAAATAATGCCATAATTGGATCGGTATTGTTTATTTAGAGTATAACTCCACGATTAATTGTTCTTTGATATTTTCTGGAATCTGCAATCTTTCTGGAATACTAACATAAGTACCTTCCTTCTTTTCACTGTTCCAAGAAATCCACTCATATACTGCACTACTAGCAGCTAATGAATCTTGTATACTTTGTAATGATTTAGATTTTTCTCTAACACCAACAACATCACCTGCTTTTAATGAGTAAGAAGGTATATTAACCAACTCTCCATTAACTGTAATATGTCTATGAGAAACTAATTGTCTTGCACCACTTCTAGTTGGAGATATACCCATTCTAAAAACTACATTATCTAGACGAGACTCACATAATTGAAGTAAAATCTCACCAGCAACACCTTCTTTTCTCTTTGCAGTTTGGAATAAGTTTCTAAATTGCTTTTCTAAAATACCGTAAGTATATTTAGCTTTTTGCTTCTCCATTAACTGAACAGAGTACTCAGACTTCTTGCCTCTTCTTCTGTTGTTTCCGTGTTGTCCTGGAGGATAATTCTTTTTTTCGAAAGATTTATCATCTCCGAAAATTGCTTCGCCGAATTTACGAGCGATTTTTGATTTTGGTCCTGTATATCTTGCCATTTTCTTTTAATTTGAAAGTGAGATTATGAATTAAGGCTTATCCTTCGATAATCGTAACTACACTTTCGGTGAAATATAATAGTAATTAATTAAACTCTTCTTCTCTTAGGAGGTCTACATCCGTTGTGAGGCATTGGAGTAACATCGATAATCTCAGTTACTTCGATACCAGCATTATGTAAAGATCTGATTGCAGATTCTCTACCATTACCTGGACCTTTTACGTATACCTTAACTTTTCTTAAACCTGCTTCATGAGCAACTTTAGAACAATCTTCTGCAGCAACTTGTGCAGCATAAGGTGTGTTTTTCTTAGACCCTCTAAAACCTAATTTACCGGCAGATGACCAAGAAATAACATCTCCCTTTTTATTTGTCAAAGAGATAATGATATTGTTGAAAGATGCACTTATGTGCGCCTCACCTACAGAATCAACTATAACTTTACGTTTCTTGGTAACTTTAGTATTTGCCTTTGCCATACCTAATTATTATTTAGTTGCTTTCTTCTTGTTAGCAACTGTTTTACGCTTTCCTTTTCTAGTTCTAGAGTTGTTTTTGGTACGTTGACCTCTTAAAGGCAAACCTGACCTGTGACGAATACCTCTATAACAGCCAATATCCATTAAACGCTTAATGTTCAACTGAGTCTCTGAACGTAACTCACCTTCAATAGTAAATTCAGAAACAGCTTCCCTGATACGACCTATTTCATCATCATTCCAATCAGAAACCTTAGTATCTTCGCTAACTTGGGCTTTACTCAATATTTCTTGTGACCTACTTCTTCCAATTCCGAAAATATAGGTTAAGGCGATAACGCCTCTCTTTTGTTTTGGTATATCTATACCTGCGATTCTTGCCATAATTACCCTTGTCTTTGTTTAAATCTAGGATTCTTTTTGTTGATTACGTACAACCTGCCTTTTCTGCGAACAATCTTGCAGTCGGCACTTCTCTTCTTAACTGATGCTCTTACTTTCATCTTGTATCTTAGTATCTATATGTAATTCTTGCTTTAGTAAGGTCATATGGACTCATCTCCAATTTAACCTTATCTCCAGGTAATAGTTTAATATAGTGCATACGCATCTTACCTGATATATGCGCTGTTACCACATGTCCATTCTCCAATTCTACACGAAACATTGCATTTGATAATGCTTCAATGATAGATCCATCTTGTTCTATTGCTGCCTGCTTAGCCATAAATTATGCTACTTTTCTATTTTTACCAGTTTTCATTAAGCCGTCATAATGTCTATTCAACAAATACGAATTAACCTGTTGTACCGTATCTATAGCAACACCCACCATAATTAAAAGTGAAGTACCACCGTAAAATAACGCCCATCCAGCTTGTACATCCATCAACTTTACCACTATCGCCGGTAAAATAGCCAGCAAAGCTAAGAAAATAGATCCAGGTAAAGTTATTAATGACATAATCTTATCTAAATAATCTCCAGTTTCTTTACCTGGACGAATTCCAGGGATAAAACCACCACTCCTTTTAAGGTCATCTGCCATCTTATTGGTAGGAACCGTAATTGCAGTATAAAAATATGTGAAGATTATAATCAATATTGCGAAAAGCAAATTGTAAGCCCAACCAAAGATATCGCTAAACTGTACTTGCATCCATTGTCCAAATGAAGTATCATCAAAAGCCCCACCTATCATACCCGGTACAAACATTATTGCCTGAGCAAAGATAATTGGCATTACTCCTGAAGCGTTTAACTTTAATGGTATATACTGTCTAGAACCCATGATGTTTTTCTCATATCCACCAGAAGCGGTTCTTCTTGCATACTGTACAGGAATTTGTCTTGTAGCCATTACTAATAGAATACAAGCCAAGATTACTAAGAACCAAACAATAACTTCGATTAATATGAACATTAGTCCACCATTATTATTGGTAGTTCTTGATATAAATTCTTGAACGAACGACTGAGGCATTGTAGCGATTATACCTATCATAATCAAAAGTGAAATACCATTACCAATACCTTTATCAGTAATTTTCTCACCTAACCACATTGCAAACACAGTACCTGTTACCAATATAATAACAGCTGGAACCATAAAATCTAATCCTTTCCCTAATAAGAAAGCACTATCCCTTACTCCGAAAGCCTCAAGACCATACAAGTAAGCAGGAGCTTGAACAATACAAATACCGATAGTCAACCATCTAGTAATTTGATTAATGGTCTTACGACCACTTTCTCCTTCTTTTTGTAATTTCTGAAGATAAGGAATCGCAATACCCATTAATTGAACTACAATAGATGCAGATATGTAAGGCATGATACCTAATGCAAAAACAGAAGCATTAGCAAACGCTCCTCCTGTAAATGCATTTAAAAGACCAAAAATACCTTGGTCAGTACTATCCGTTAAACCACCTAATTGTGTTGAATCTATACCTGGAAGTACAATTTGACAACCAAAACGGTAAACCAATAAAAGACCTAATGTTATAAGAATTCTATTTCTTAGCTCTTCTATCTTCCAAATATTGGATATTGTATCAATAAAATTCTTCATGCTCTCGTTTATGCTTACAAACTTATTGCTTCACCACCTGCCGCTTCAATAGCTGCTTTGGCAGATGCTGTAAATTTATGTACTGAAATTTTAAGAGATGCTTTTAATTCACCATTTCCTAAAATTTTCACTAAATCGTTCTTACCAACTAATCCATTCTCAATCAAAAGATCTAAAGAAACTTCATTGGTTATAACTTTGTTATCAACAAGCTCTTGCAACTTTTCTAAGTTGATACCTTGGTAGCTCTTACGATTGATATTCGTAAAACCGAACTTAGGTACACGGCGCTGCAAAGGCATTTGACCACCTTCAAAACCAATTTTCTTAGAATAACCTGACCTTGATTTTGCTCCTTTATGACCTCTTGCAGCTGTTCCTCCTTTTCCAGAACCCTGACCTCTTCCAAGGCGTTTTCCGTCTCTATTCACTGAACCTTCTGCAGGTTGTAAATTATGTAAACCCATTTTATTCTAAATTTAAGCTTCCTCAGTGGAAACTAAATGTTTAACTTTATTTATCATACCAAGAATGCTAGGTGTATCTTCATGTTCTACAACCTGACCAATTCTTTTTAAACCAAGAGCCTCTAAAGTTCTTTTTTGATTTTGAGGTTTCTTAATTCCACTTTTTAACTGTGTAACTTTAATCTTTGCCATAATTTTCCTCTTAACCTTTAAACACTTTTTCTAAAGAGACACCTCTTTGTGTAGCAATAGTTTTTGCATCTCTAAGTTGTAATAAGGCATCAAATGTCGCCTTTACAACGTTATGTGGGTTTGATGAACCCTGAGACTTAGATAATACATCATGTACACCTACAGATTCTAACACTGATCTTACAGCACCACCAGCAATAACACCGGTACCATGAGATGCAGGTTGAATATAAACTCTTGCACCACCAAATTTACCTTTTTGCTCGTGAGGTAAAGTTCCTTTATCTAAAGGAATACGAACTAAATTCTTCTTGCCATCTTCAATTGCCTTTGCAATTGCAGTAGCAACCTCTTTTGATTTACCTAAACCGTGACCTACAACACCATTCTCATCACCTACAACAACAATTGCAGAAAAACCAAATGCTCTACCACCTTTTGTTACCTTAGTTACACGTTGAATACCAACTAATTTATCTTTTAAATCTAAACCACCTGGTTTAACAGTCTCTACGTTTTTATATTTTTGGAACATACTAGTATATTAGAATTTTAGTCCTGCTTCTCTTGCACCATCAGCCAAAGATTTTACTCTTCCATGATACAAATTACCTCCTCTATCAAAAGCAACCTTATCCAAGCCAGCTTTAATAGATTTCTCAGCGATTGTTTTACCAACCAAAGCAGCAATCTCGGTTTTATTTCCTTTTACTTTTGCAATATCCTTATCTCTTGAAGAAGCGGATACTAATGTGACTCCTTTAACGTCGTCTATAACTTGAGCGTAAATTTCGCTGTTACTTCTAAATACAGACAATCTTGGTTTAGCTGCAGTTCCAGAAGAAACCTTACGTATTCTACGTCGGATTCTTAATTTTCTTTGTGTTTTTGATAATCCCATAATATCCTTTATTAAGCTGATTTACCAGCTTTTCTTCTTAATATTTCACCTACAAATTTAATTCCTTTCCCTTTGTACGGCTCCGGACTACGGAAAGATCTAATCTTTGCTGCTATATGACCAACTAATTGCTTGTCATGAGAAGTAAGCTTAACTATAGGGTTTTTACCTTTTTCAGATATAGTTTCAACCTTTACCTCTGGGGCAAGATCAAAAACAATATTATGAGAAAAACCTAAAGCCAAATCAAGTTTTTGACCTTGATTACTTGCTCTATAACCTACACCTACTAATTCTAATTCTTTGGTCCATCCTTTAGATACACCCTCTACCATATTGGTGATAAGTGATCTATATAAACCGTGCTTTGCTTTATGGTCCTTAGAATCAGATGGCCTTGTTACGAAAGCCTGTCCGTCTTCTACTTTAACCGATACTCCTGAGAACTCTTGAGTCAACTCACCTAACTTTCCTTTAACAGAAATGATATTGTCGTTGATTTCAACTGTAACCCCTTCAGGAATTGCGACTGGATTATTACCTATTCTAGACATTTTCTAAATCTTTTATCAATTAATAAACGTAGCATAAAACTTCACCACCAACTTTCTCCGCCTTAGCCTGCTTGCTAGTCATTACACCATGAGATGTAGAAACTATTGCAATACCCAAACCATTCAATACACGAGGTAAATCTTCGTTACCTGCATATTTTCTAAGACCAGGCTTACTTATACGCTGTATTTTCTTGATAACAGGTTCTTTTGTAAGCTTATCATACTTCAAAGCTATTTTAATAGACCCTTGAACTTTGCTCTCTTCGAACTTGTAGCTTAAAATATATCCTTGATCGAATAATATTTTAGTAATTTCTTTCTTTAGATTCGACGCAGGAATTTCAACAACCCTATGTCCCGCTCTACTAGCGTTTCTAACTCTCGTTAGGTAATCTGCAATAGTATCTGTTACCATATGTATATAATTCGGAAACGGTTTTCAGCACTTAAGCCAAACCTGAATCCATTAATAATTCTGTACTTACCAGCTAGCTTTCTTAACACCTGGTATTAAACCAGCGTTAGCCATCTCTCTGAATTTTACCCTCGAAATACCAAAAGTTCTCATGTAACCTTTAGGTCTTCCAGTTAACTTACATCTATTATGTAAACGTACCGGAGATGCATTTTTAGGTAATCTTTGTAGCGCTTCGTAATCACCAGCTTCTTTCAAAGCTTTACGTTTCTCAGCATAAACTGCTACAGTTTTTTCCCTTTTTCTCTCACGGGCTTTCATTGATTCCTTAGCCATACTAATTCTTTTTAAAAGGTAAACCTAATTCTGTTAATAATGATTTCGCTTCTTTGTCTGTATCCGCAGAAGTTACAAATGTAATATCCATACCGTTAATTCTATTGATTTTATCAATATTAACTTCAGGAAATATAATTTGCTCCGTTACACCAAGGTTATAATTTCCACGACCATCAAAACCAGTGGCTTTAATTCCTTGAAAATCTCTAACACGAGGTAACGCAGAAGTAACCAAGCGATCTAAAAATTCGTACATACGCTCACCTCTTAAGGTAACTTTAGCACCAATAGGCATACCTTTTCTTAATTTAAAGGCAGCAACATCTTTTTTAGACATGGTAGCAACGGCTTTTTGACCCGTTATCATAGTCATCTCATCTATTGCATGGTCAATAAGTTTCTTATCAGCAACAGCAGCTCCTACACCTCTACTCATTACTATCTTCTCTAACTTAGGAACCTGCATTACATTACTGTAACCAAACTCTTCGGTAAGGGCAGCTACTATTCGCTCCTTATACTCTTTCTTTAATCTTGCAACGTATGCCATAACTAAATTACTTCATTGGATTTTTTGGAAACCCTAACTTTTTTACCATCCTTCATCTCGTAACCTACTCTTGTTACATCGCCAGTTTTACTGTCGATCAACGCTAAATTAGAAATATGGATTAAAGCTTCTTTTTTTACAATACCACCTTGAGGATTTTTAGCACTAGGCTTCTCATGTTTAGATACCATATTGGCACCTTCAACGATGGCTTTATTTTTCTCAAGATTTACACGCATAACTTTACCTTCGGTACCTTTATGGTCACCAGCAGTAATTCTTACCGTATCTCCTGTTTTGATTTTTAACTTTTTCATCTTGTCCGTTATATTATAATACCTCTGGGGCCAATGATACAATCTTCATGAACTGCTTATCCCTAAGCTCTCTTGCTACAGGTCCAAAAACACGAGTTCCTCTCATTTCTCCGGCAGGATTCAATAACACACAAGCGTTATCATCAAATCTGATATAAGACCCATCAGGTCTTCTAACCTCTTTCTTTGTACGAACTACAACAGCAGTTGAAACCGCACCTTTCTTGATACCTCCATTTGGAGTTGCTTCTTTAACAGTAACAACAATTTTGTCACCTATTGAAGCATATCTTCTTTTGGTACCACCAAGAACACGGATAGTTAAAACTTCCTTTGCCCCTGTGTTATCCGCTACTTTTAGTCTAGATTCTTGCTGTAACATAACTTATTTAGCTCTTTCTAAGATTTCTACTAATCTCCAACATTTGGTTTTACTCATAGGTCTTGTTTCCATGATCTTTACAGTATCACCAATGTTACAATCGTTCTTTTCGTCATGTGCAACATATTTCTTTGTCTTCAAAACGAATTTACCGTACATAGGATGTTTTACTCTTTTTACTTCAGCAATAACAATAGATTTCTCCATTTTATTACTAGTAACAACTCCTACTCTTTCTTTTCTTAAATTTCTTTTCTCCATAAAGCCCACCAGTTATTGGTTCTCCCTATTAGTTAATTCAGTAGCTATTCTTGCTACCGTTCTCCTTACTTTTCTAATCTGAAGCGGATTTTCTAACGGAGTTACAAAATGTGCCATTTTCAAATCTGCATGCTGTTTCTTGTACTCGGCCAATTTCCCCGTAAGTTCTTCCACAGACATTTCTTTAATCTCTTGTTTTTTCATTATTACTTACGTTTAATTTACAGCCTCGTAATCACGAGCTACAATGAATTTTGTTTTTACAGGAAGTTTCTGAGCCGCTAATCTTAAAGCTTCTTTTGCTACTTCCACAGGAACTCCGGCCACTTCGAACATAATTCTACCCGGTTTAACCACGGCTACAAAATATTCTGGCGCACCCTTACCTTTACCCATACGTACTTCTAATGGTTTTTTGGTAATAGGCTTGTCTGGAAATATTTTAATCCACAATTGACCTTCTCTTTTCATAAATCTAGTAGCAGCAATACGAGCCGCTTCTATCTGGCGTGAAGTCAAAAATGCAGCATCACCAACATTCTTTATACCGAACATACCATTTGAAAGTTGGTGCCCTCTTCCAGCAAGACCTTTCATACGGCCTTTCTGCATCTTACGGAACTTCGTTCTTTTCGGTTGTAACATTACTTTAGTTCTTTAAAAATTACTTTCTACGACGTTGTTTTCTTCCACCTTCTTGCTTACCACCTTTGGAAGAATCTTTTTTCATCCCTACTAATGGAGATAATTCTCTTTTACCATAAACCTCACCTTTCATAATCCAAACTTTAATACCAAGTTTACCATATGTAGTTTGAGCTTCTTGCAAGGCATAATCAATATCTGCTCTAAAAGTAGATAATGGAATTCTACCATCTTTATAAGATTCAGAACGTGCCATTTCAGCACCATTCAATCTACCAGAGATTTGAATCTTTATTCCTTCGGCATTCATTCGCATTGCTGCAGCGATTGCCATTTTTATTGCTCTTCTGAAAGAAATTCTACTTTCTATTTGACGAGCAACACTTGCCGCTACTAAATTAGCATCAAGCTCAGGTCTTTTTATTTCAAAAATATTGATTTGGACCTCCTTGTTGGTGATCTTTTTCAACTCCTCTTTTAATTTATCAACTTCCTGACCACCTTTACCGATAATAATACCAGGTCTAGCAGTTGTAACAGTAACCGTGATTAATTTAAGAGTACGTTCAATTATAACTCTTGAAACACTAGCTTTAGAAAGTCTGGCATGAATATACTTACGTATTTTGTCATCCTCAGCCAATTTATCTCCGTAATCGTTTCCACCATACCAGTTAGACTCCCAACCTCTAATGATTCCTAGACGATTTCCTATTGGATTTGTTTTCTGTCCCATCCTAGTTTTCTGTTATGTTTTTTGAACCCAAAACCAATGTAACATGGTTTGAACGTTTTCTAATTCTATGTGCTCTACCTTGTGGAGCAGGACGCAATCTTTTCAACATTGCACCACTATCTACTCTTATCTCAGCAACAATTAAATCAGCATCTTCTAAATTTGCCTCTTCATTTTTTGCTTGCCAATTAGCCAAAGCTGAAAGTAATAATTTCTCTAACTTTCTAGAAGCTTCTTTAGGATTGAACCTTAATATAGCTAATGCTTGTTCTACCTTTACACCGCGGATTAAATCTGCAACTAAACGCATTTTTCTAGGTGAAGTAGGACAGTTATTCAACTTAGCGAAAGCTACCATCTTCTTCTCGGCCTTTATTCTTTCGGCCATCTGTTTTTTACGAACTCCCATAGCTTACTTTTTTCCTTTGTTTTTCGCACCCGCATGACCTCTAAAAGATCTAGTTGGTGAAAATTCCCCAAGTTTATGTCCTACCATGTTTTCTGTTACAAAAACAGGTACAAATTGTTTTCCGTTGTGAACCGCTATTGTCATCCCAACAAAATCAGGAGTAATCATAGATGCTCTAGACCAAGTTTTGATTACCGATTTTTTACCGGATGATACACTTTGTTGGATTTTTTTCTCCAAACTATAGTGAACGTAAGGTCCTTTTTTTAGTGAACGTGCCATTTCTTTCTACTTTTTTATTTCTTTCTACGTTCTATTATATACTTGTTGGTGCTCTTGGTCTTAGAACGAGTTCTGAATCCTTTAGCAGGTATTCCGTTTCTCGATCTTGGATGACCACCTGAAGCTCTACCTTCACCACCACCCATTGGGTGATCGACAGGGTTCATAGCTACCGGTCTAGTTCTAGGTCTTCTACCCAACCATCTACTTCTACCAGCTTTACCTGATACCAATAATTGATGATCCGAGTTAGATATAGCACCAATAGTTGCCATACAACCAGAAAGAATTAATCTAGTTTCACCTGATGGCATCTTAACAGTAACAAATTTACCGTCCTTCGCCATAAGTTGAGCAAATGTACCAGCACTACGCGCCATAACAGCTCCTTGACCAGGTCTTAGCTCAATACATGAAATTATAGTACCTAATGGAATTTCGCTTAACGGCAATGCATTACCAATCTCAGGAGCCACTGTAGCACCAGCAGAAACCTGCTGATCAACTTGTAAACCATTTTGAGCGATTACATAACGCTTCTCACCATCTGCATATTCCAAAAGAGCAATAAATGCAGTTCTATTTGGATCGTATTCAATAGTCTTAACAGTAGCAGACACATCTTGTTTGTCTCTCTTAAAATCTATTACACGATACCTTCTTTTATGACCACCACCTTTTTGGCGTATGGTCATCTTTCCTTGACTGTTCCTACCTCCCGACTTTTTTAACGGAGCAAGCAAGCTTTTCTCCGGCTTATCAGCAGTAATGGCGTCAAATCCATTTACTACTCTAAAACGCTGTCCTGGAGTGATTGGTTTTAATTTTCTAACTGACATTTCTTGTCTTTATAGATTACTGTAAAAATCGATAATATCACCTTCTACAACATCAACAATTGCTTTCTTAATAGCATTTGTTTTTCCATGCTGTACACCAGTTTTTGTATATCTGGATTTTCTTGAAGGACCGTAATTCATTGTACGAACCTTCTTCACAGAAACACCATAAGTAGCTTCAACCGCATCTTTAATCTGCAACTTGTTAGCCTTAGGGTCAACTACGAATCCATAACGGTTATTCAACTCGCTATCAGCAGTCATCTTTTCCGTTATAATTGGTTTTATCAACACACTCATGATATTATTGTTTATTTAAATTCGATTCAATTCCTTCTAAAGAGCTTTCTAACAACACCACACTATTAGCATGAAGAATTTTGTAAGTACTTAATTCTGAGTTAGTTATAACTTCTGAGCCTTTAAAATTACGCGAAGACAAATATACACCTTTATTTGAATCACCCAACACTATTAAAGACTTTTTATTCTCAAGACCTAAAGTCTTTAAAACCTGAACAAAATCTTTAGTTTTTGGAGTGTCAAAATCAAAGTCTTCAACTACTAAAATTGCATTTTCCTTAGACTTTAAAGTCAATGCAGATTTTCTTGCCAAACGCTTTAAGTTTTTATTTAACTTTTGACTATAATCTCTAGGTCTAGGGCCAAATATTCTACCACCACCTCTAAAGACTGGAGATTTAATACTACCTGCTCTCGCAGTACCTGTACCTTTTTGTTTCTTAATTTTTCTAGTACTACCAGCAATCTCAGCTCTTTCCTTTGCTTTGTGCGTACCTTGTCTCTGGTGAGCTAAATACTGCTTTACATCTAGGTAAACTGCATGATCATTAGGCTCTATAGCGAAAACATCATCAGAAAGGTTTGCCTTTCTACCTGTGTCTTTTCCTTTAATATCTAAAACTGCTATCTTCATTACTCTACCTTTGTATGGTTACATAAGCATTCTTATGGCCCGGAACACAACCTTTTACTACTAAAAGATTCTTTTCTGGAACTACTTTTAAAACTCTAAGGTTCTGAACCGTTACACGATCAGTACCCATTCTACCGGCCATTTTCATACCTTTAAATACTCTTGCAGGATATGATGCAGCACCAATAGAACCAGGAGCTCTAAGTCTGTTATGCTGACCATGAGTTGCTTGACCAACTCCACCGAATCCGTGACGTTTTACAACACCTTGAAAACCTTTACCCTTAGATGTACCAATAACATCTACGAATTGTCCTTCAGCAAAAACATCAACACCAACAGTGTCACCTAATTTAAATTCACCTTCAAAATCTCGGAACTCAACGACTTTTTTCTTAGGAGAAGCACCTGCTTTTTTAAAATGGCCTAATTCAGCCTTAATAGCACGACTTTCTGCCTTGTCATCGAAACCAAGTTGAAGGGCACTATACCCGTCGACCTCTTCGGTTCTGACTTGGGTAACTACACATGGTCCAGCCTGTATAACGGTACATGGAATGTTTTTTCCATTCTCGTCAAAAATACTGGTCATGCCTACTTTCTTTCCTATTAACCCAGACATACTTATTTATATTAATTATTACTTATTAAATTCTATTCAAAAAAATAGGGTCAAAATAATTTAACCCTAAATTATTTTTTCCGTTTTTCCCTCGCACGCAGCTTAGGACATGTTATCTAACCCATACTAAGGATTAGATTGTGAATTACACCTTAATCTCTACTTCTACACCACTTGGAAGCTCTAACTTCATAAGTGCGTCAATAGTTTTAGATGAAGAGCTATAGATATCCAATAATCTCTTATAAGAACTTAATTGGAACTGCTCTCTAGATTTCTTATTTACGTGCGGTGAACGCAAAACCGTAAATATCTTTTTATGTGTTGGTAAAGGAATTGGTCCTGTTACAACAGCACCGGTAGTCTTTACCGTTTTTACAATCTTCTCAGCAGACTTATCCACCAAATTGTGATCGTAAGATTTAAGTTTTATTCTAATTTTCTGACTCATGTCCTAAATTTATGCTGTTATACCTTTTGCTGCTTTAATAACTTCCTCCGAGATATTAGAAGGAGTTTCCGCATAATGTGAAAATTCCATTGTTGAAGTTGCACGACCTGAAGATAAAGTTCTCAACGAAGTAACATAACCGAACATTTCAGATAAAGGAACAGTACCTTTAACCACTTTTGCTCCAGCTCTATCACTCATATCGCCAATAGTACCTCTACGTCTATTCAAATCCCCAACGATATCACCCATATTTTCTTCAGGGGTAATAACTTCCAATTTCATTATAGGCTCCATAATTACAGCACCGGCAGCTTTACCCGCAGCTTTGTAACCCATTTTAGCAGCCAATTCAAACGAAAGTGCATCTGAATCCACAGGGTGGAAAGAACCATCCTTAAGTACAACTTTCATTGAATCCATTTCATACCCAGCTAAAGGACCATTTTGCATAGCAACGGTAAATCCTTTTTCAACTGACGGTATAAATTCTTTTGGAATACGACCACCTTTAATCTCATCAACAAACTGTAACCCATCACCTTCGAAATCCTCGTCAGCAGGTCCCATTTCAAATACAATGTCACCAAACTTACCACGACCACCAGATTGCTTCTTATAAGTTTCTCTGTGTCCAGCCGTTTTAGTTAACGCCTCTTTGTACTCTACTTGAGGTTCACCTTGACTAACTTCAACCTTGAATTCTCTTCTTAAACGATCAACGATAATATCTAAGTGAAGCTCGCCCATACCAGATATAATTGTCTGACCAGAAGCCTCATCAGTTTTTACTTGGAAAGTAGGATCCTCTTCAGCTAATTTAGCTAAAGCCATACCTAATTTATCAACATCAGCTTTCGTTTTAGGCTCTACCGCAATACCAATTACAGGCTCTGGGAAGTCCATGCTTTCCAAAACAATTGGGTGCTTTTCATCAGACATGGTATCACCAGTCTTAATATCCTTAAAACCTACAGCCGCACCAATATCACCTGCTTCGATAAAATCGATAGCATTTTGCTTATTGGAATGCATTTGATAAATACGAGAAATACGTTCTTTTTTTCCTGAACGATTGTTCAATATATAAGATCCAGCATCCAAACGACCAGAATATGTTCTAAAGAATGCCAATCTACCTACGAAAGGATCAGTAGCAATCTTAAATGCTAAAGCCGAGAACGGCTCTTTTACATTAGGCTTACGTTTTTCAACAGCACCTGTATCAGGATTGGTTCCTTCGATATCATCCTTATCTACTGGAGAAGGTAAATATCTACAAACAGCATCCAATAAAAATTGAACACCTTTATTTTTAAATGAAGATCCACATATCATAGGAATGATAGCACGATCCATAACCGCAGCTCTTAACGCAGCGTGTACTTCTTCTTCAGTAATAGAATCTTCGTCTTCGAAGAATTTCTCCATCAACTCCTCGTCATATTCTGCAACAGCTTCAATTAAGGCAGCTCTATACTCCTTAACCTCAGCTTTCATTTCTTCAGGAATATCGATAACATCAAATGTAGAACCGAAACCTTCATCATGCCAAACAATAGCTCTGTTTTTAGCTAAATCAACAATACCTCTAAAATCAGCTTCTTCACCGATAGGAAGTACAATTGGCACAGCATTAGAACCTAACATTTCCTTAACTTGCTTACACACCATAAGGAAATTAGAACCTTGACGGTCCATTTTGTTCACAAAACCAATTCTTGGAACTTTATAATTGTCAGCCAATCTCCAGTTAGTTTCTGACTGAGGCTCAACACCATCAACAGCACTAAACAAAAAGACCAAACCATCCAAAACACGTAAAGAACGATTTACCTCTACGGTAAAATCAACGTGACCCGGAGTATCAATAATATTAAAGTGATAATCTTTTGTATCAGGTAACTCCTTTGCATTCTCCAAAGGAAACTTCCATGTACATGTAGTTGCAGCAGAAGTAATTGTAATACCTCTTTCTTGCTCCTGCTCCATCCAGTCCATAGTCGCAGCACCATCATGCACCTCACCTATCTTATGACTAACACCCGTATAAAAGAGTATACGCTCTGTAGTAGTAGTTTTTCCAGCATCAATATGTGCTGCAATACCTATATTTCTTGTAAATTTTAAATCTCTTGCCATGTCTATTTAGAATCTAAAGTGCGAAAATGCTTTGTTTGCCTCAGCCATCTTGTGCGTATCGACTCTTTTCTTAACAGCCGCACCTTCTTCTTTTGCAGCAGCTAAAATCTCTCCAGCCAATTTTTGAGCCATACCTTTTTCGTTACGCTTTCTTGCATAACTAATCAACCACTTCATAGCTGTTGATATTTTACGGTCTGGTCTAATTTGCATTGGAATTTGAAATGTTGCACCACCAACTCTTCTACTTCTAACTTCAACGTGTGGCATAACATTACTTAATGCATCCTTCCAAAGCTCTAAAGCTGTTTTCTCTTCATCAGTCTTCTTTGCATCTACGATATCAATAGCATCGTAAAACACACCAAAAGCAACTGATTTTTTACCATCCCACATCATCATATTGACGAAACGTGTCACCAACTGATCGTTAAATCTTGGATCTGGTAAAAGTGGTCTTTTCTTTGCCTGTCTTTTTCTCATTACTTCCTTTTAAACAAGTTTAATTACTTCTTAGGGCGTTTTGCACCATATTTAGATCTACGTTGTGTTCTACCGGCCACACCTGCTGTGTCCAATGCACCTCGTACAATATGATACCTAACTCCTGGTAAATCTTTAACTCTTCCGCCTCTTACTAATACTATCGAGTGCTCTTGAAGATTGTGACCCTCTCCTGGAATGTAAGCATTCACTTCCTTACCATTAGTCAACCTTACCCTTGCTACTTTTCTCATAGCTGAATTTGGTTTCTTAGGCGTGGTAGTATAAACACGTGTACAAACACCCCTTCTTTGAGGACACGAATCCAAAGCAGCCGATTTACTCTTCTTAGTAATCGTCTCTCTTCCTATTCGTACTAATTGTGATATTGTTGGCATACTATTAAATAATATATAAAAATTACCCCTACTTTAAGGGTCGGCAAATGTAGTAATATTTCATTATAATTCAAACCCTTGCGTAATTATTTTTATTTTTTTTTGATTACCACATTTTCACACCGAATAAACCATAGTTAGTATGCCTTTAAATCTTGTCAGTTAATCACCAAATCCCATACAATTTTCGATCTGAACAAAATGCAAGTTTTTCTGTATTTTTTTGAAGAATTGCGAATATGACAAAAATAACCATGTTGAATTATATAACTTTAAATATGGATCGTGTTTAATCTGTAACTTCTAATTTTACAACAACATCTTAAAGTTTTATTAAAATTATCTTGCATTATTAACACATTATTGTGATGTTTGTCGCTAGCTAATTCAAATAATTTAAAAATGAGAACAAAACTAAATGGATTGTTAACGCTACTATTGGCGTTAGTTGTGCATATTTCTTTTGCACAGCAAAAAACAGTTTCCGGTACGGTTACTGATCAAGGAGGGCTTCCTTTGCCCGGGGTTAACATTGTAGTTGAAGGTACCACTACGGGTACACAAACTGATTTTGATGGTAACTACTCTATCATGGCCTCAGAGGGGCAAACATTATTGTTTACCTACATTGGGCAAAAAGCTCAAAGAACTACCGTAGGCACAAGTTCAACTGTCAATGTATCTATGGAAGAGGATGCACAAGCACTTGACGAAGTAGTTGTAACTGCATTAGGGATTAAAAGAGAACAGAAATCTCTTGGTTATGCAGTTAGTAAAGTAAGCAAAGAAGAGCTTGAGCAAAAACCTGAAGGCGATTTAGGTAGACTTCTTCAAGGTAAAGCTCCTGGTGTTAATATCACAGCGTCTAACGGCTTAAGCGGTTCTTCATCTAATATAGTTATTAGAGGTAACACTTCTATTACCGGTAATAACCAAGCACTTTTTGTTATTGACGGTATTCCTTTTGACAGTGGTGCAAACCAGCAAAGTGCTTTCTTTGATAATGTAACAGAATCAAATCGTTCACTAGATATTGACCCTAACAATATTGAAGATATTAGTATTCTTAAAGGTCTAAGTGCAACGGCACTTTATGGTAACAGAGGTAGAAACGGTGTAATCTTAATTACAACAAAGTCTGGTTCTGGATCTAACAAACAAGGTAGCTCAAAGTTATCAATTTCTCAATCTGTATTTCAAAGTACACCACACCTACCAACATATCAAGATGAATATGCAGGTGGTTTCAACAATGGCTTTGGATGGTTTTTCAGTAACTGGGGACCTAGATTCAAAGATCCTTCAGCATCTTACGGTGATTACTTTATCAGATCGGGAGAGGACGGAACTGTTTTTGTTACGCATCCTTTCGCCACAAATGTTAACCAAGCTTTTATTGAAGGTTACGAAGATTTAGCGGCGTCTGAATATGAATTAAAACCATATGACAGTGTAAAAAACTTTTTTAGAACAGGATTTAGTACAACTACTAACATTAACTTATCTGGCGGTAATAGTGATTTCGGTTATAATGTAGGTTATACTAAACTAGACGACGAAGGTTTTACACCTGGTAACGAATTATCTCGTAATAGTTATACTTTGGGCGGTAATGGTACTTTAGGCAAACTAAGAGTTAATGCGTCTATGAACGTAGCAGTTACAGATTACAAATCACCTCCTATTGCAGCTTCAAGAGGTAGTGGTGTAATCGGTGGAGGAGCTTCTATCTTTAGTGATTTATTTTATACTCCAAGAAACGTAGATTTAGTAAATATTCCTTTTGAAAGATTGGATGGCGGATCATTATACTACAGAGAAACTAATGGTATACAACACCCTTTTTGGACAGTAAAGAATAATAAAACTGGTCAAAAAACTACAAACATATATACTAGTTTTAGTTCGGTTTATCAGTTTAACGATAATTTATCAGCCGCTTATAGATTTGGTTTCAACACATATACCGAGAACGGATTTTATGCACAAAATAAGGGAGGTATCGATGGCAATCCATTAGGGCAATTAAGAACTACGAGTATTGTAAGTTCAACCTTTGATCATAATTTCTCTATTAATTATGATAAAGATGTATCAGATAAAGTAAACTTTAAAGGTATTTTAGGTTTTAACTCTAACCGTCAAGAATTTGACAGAGATGGTGTAGAAAGTAGCAACCAGGTTGTATTTGGGGTTCTAAGACACTTTAACTTTACACAGCAATCTACAGTTAATTCATTCACTGGAAACCCTCTTCAGTCTCGAAGCAGACAAAATACATTTGGTGCCTTTGCCGATTTAACCTTAAGTTATGAAAATTACCTTTATTTAAATGCACAAGGTCGTAACGACTGGACGTCAACACTAGAAACAGGTAACAATACGGTATTTTATCCATCTGCTAGTTTATCTTTTATACCAACCGCAGCATTTGATGGTTTGCAAGGGAAAGCATTAAACTACTTGAAACTTAGATTTGGTTATGGTTCTTCTGCAGGATTCCCTCCAGTATATACAACAAGAACAACCTTGGCATTAAATGGTAATTTGTTTGTTAACCAAGCAGGAACAAATCTATCTGGTAATGATACAGACGGATTATTAGGAAACCCTGACCTTACACCTGAACTTGTCAATGAAATTGAATTTGGTATCGACTCAAAACTTTGGGATAATAGAATTGGGCTTAATGCAAGTGTATTTAAAAGAAAAACCACAGATTTAATCACGTTTAGAGATTTACCACCAAGTGAAGGTTTTACTGAGACTTACATTAATGCTGGAGATTTAGAAAATGAAGGTATTGAATTAGGTTTGACATTAGATTTATTAAGAAACCCTGACGGTGTTAATTTAGACTTTGGCTTAACATTCTACGCTGATGAGCCTGTAATTACTAGACTACCTGATGGTGTAGACAACATTACAATTGGTGGTTCTGCAACTACAGCTGATGCAAGAAATGGCGCGGTAGTTGGACAACCTTATGGTGTTTTTCTAGGTTCTACTGTTGAGACAGACGACGATGGCAATTTACTAGTTGGTGATGATGGTAACTACGTTGCAACTGCTAGTATCGATAATGTAATTGGTGACCCTAATGCCGATTACACAGCTAATTTTAGAACCAATATTGGCTACAAAACTTTAAAATTAGGAGTAGATTTAGCATACAGACATGGCGGTGATGTATATTCAAGAACAATTTCTACATTACAAAATAGAGGTGTAATCGAGTTTCCATTTTCTAGAGAAGGTACTTACATATTGCCTGGCGTAAACCAAACAACTGGCAATCCTAACAATGTTCAAATCAACGCTACAGATATAGCCTTTAACAACTGGTTATTCGGTCCATCTAATTTCAAAATATATGATGGTAGTATGCTACGTTTGAATCAGGTAAGCCTATCATATGACTTTACTGAAAAAATGTTGAGAAACACTCCTTTTTCAAAAATAAACTTTACAATACTTGGGTCTAACCTATGGTACAGATCTTTCAACACACCTAAGGACGCTAACTTTGATGTTAACGTTAATAGTACAGGTGTTGGCAACAACCAAGGTCTAGATTTCTTTTCTGGTCCTAGTGCTGCTCGATATGGCTTTAGTGTGAAAGTTGAATTTTAAAAAAAATAAAAATGAAAAAAATAAATCATAAATCATTATTAAAAATATTCGCCGCTGGCCTGCTTGTATTTGGCACAGCATGTGAAACTATAGAATTGGATTTACTAGATGATCCAGATGCCATTTCATTATCTCAGGCCAATTTGGACTTTTTCCTAAATTCAAACGAGGTAACTTTAGCCGAATTCTTTGAAGGTACTACTGCTAGCGGTGGTAATGGAGGTATGTCTAACCCAGGTATGGAAGTTACAAGATTAGGACATATGAATGGTCTGGTTTATCAAAACTCTTATACTGCAAACGAATTTAACTTTGAATGGGAGCAAGTATATTCTACCATTATTTCTAATAATAGAGCCCTTGAGCCATTAGCTATAGAACAAGAAGCATTTCAACATTTGGGAATAGCACAAATCATAGAGGCTTATGCGGTAACCACCTTAGTTGATTTTATGGGTGACATTCCTTACTCTGAAGCAGTGGCTGGCATCTCTAATCCTAGTAGAGATCCTGGTGACCAAACTTATGGTGCTATGTTAGACTTATTAGATGATGCTATTGCTAACCTAAACGCTACATCTGCCATTACATATTCATCAGATTTGTTCTATGCAGGCGACAGCGAAAAATGGATCAAATTTGCAAATACCTTAAAGTTGAAAATTTATCTACAATCTAGATTATTGTCTTCTGGTGATTCAGAATTTGTAAATAGCACTATTTCCACTAGTGGAATAAACGCTATTATAGATTCAGGTGAATACATTACTTCTGCTTCAGATGATTTTCAATTTAACTGGTCTGCTACAGACAACAACCCAGATAGTAGACATCCAAGTTTTGCTGGTGAATTTGATTCTCCTGGTGTAATTGGAGATTATATGTCAAATCATTTAATGAACGAGTTAAATGCAGGGGTGAACGATAAAACCGTTGTAGACCCTAGGCTACGTTACTATTTCTATAGACAATTAGATAGAAATGCAGAAAATACCGTAGAACAGGATTGCTTTGGAGCATTACCTCCAGAACATTATGGTTTTTCTATTCCTTTTTGTACAACAGATTTCCCTGGATACTGGGGTAGAGATCATGGAGATAACTCAGGTATTCCACCAGATACTGGATCAAGGGCGACTTTTGGCGTATATCCAGTAGGCGGCGTGTTTGACGATAGCTCATTTGAACCAATCGTAAGCAGAAGTGTAGGTACGCAAGGTCAAGGAATTTCACCTATTATGCTTTCATCTTACGTAAATTTCATGTTGGCAGAATCTGCATTGACACTAAATACAAATGGCGACGCTTTAACCTATTTAATTCAAGGCGTAACACAGTCTATTGACAAGGTTGTGGCATTTGGATCAGACCAAGCTGCTGGAACTGGTTTTGAACCAACAGAAACTGAGATATCAGACTATATTGATGAAGTAACGGCCAACTACATGAATGCCACTTCAGATGACGAGAGAATGAATATTATAGGTACTGAATATCATATCGCTTTATACGGTAATGGTGTAGAGGCATATAATACCTATAGAAGAACTGGCACACCAAATGATTTACAGCCAATAAGAGCTGGTGCAGTAGATAATTTTATTAGATCATTTTTCTACCCAACCGTTAGTGTATCCAACAATTCAAATTCTGATCAAAAAGATAACGTAACAGAACAAGTATTCTGGGATACAAACCCAGCTACTGGTTTCATTAATTAAAAAAAATAAAAATGAAAAATTTAAGAAAATTAGTTTACGGCTCATTGAGTCTACTAGTATTCACAACTTCATGTGAATACAATGAAACCCCGTTAGATGAAGATATAGTAGCAGCCAATGAAGGTGCGGTACTATCAACGGTATCTACTGTTGGTGGAACTATCAATAAGTTAGACCCCGCTCAATCTACTTTGACAAATACGGTTTTATTCAATGATTTTGATGAAAACGATACTGTAGAATCTATCGATTTATATCTTTTGTTTGCAGATACAACACCTGTAAACAACGAAGTTATAACGGTTGATGAAGCATTTGTTGAGAATGTACCAGGTTCAGCGTTTGCAATAGGTGATTCAGGTTTTCCAGAACACACGTATTCAATTAGCGGAGATACTATGCTTGATCTTGTTGGACTTACAGCTGACGATATCGATGGTGGAGATCTTTTTATATTGAGATATGTTTTGAACCTTACAGATGGCAGGTCATTTTCTGCAGCTGATACAGGAGTTAACGTTAGAACAACATCTCACGTAACTCCATTTAGATATTCTTCTGTAGTTGTTTGTTTTAAAACACCTGAACCTGGTGATTACACGTTAGAAATGGAAGATATTTACGGTGATGGATGGAACGGTGGTTTCATTACTATTTCAATTGACGGCGTAGAAACAGATTACGCTACGTCTGGTCCATTAAAAGTAGAAACCATAACAGTACCTGCAGGTACTTCTAGATTTTTATTCACGTATACAGCAGGAGACTGGGAAGGAGAAAATCTTTACACTTTCACTGATCCAAATGGTGAAGTTATTCTTGAAGATGGTATTGGCGATGGTAACAGAACCAACGGTCCAGCTGAAGGAGAACAATTCAACACATGTGATTAAATATTAATAAATCACGATTAACTTAAAGGCTGTCTTTTTAAGACAGCCTTTTTTTTATAAATTATTTCAATTATTTTAGCCTGATATGAAAAAAATCCCTGATCAGAAGTTACTATATATTTTATTAGCTTCTTTACTTTATCTGACTTCGTGTGATAGTGATGATAGCGAAACTATAAATACCTTAAATTTTCCGATTAAAGAAGGTTTAGAAGTATTTGATGGTAAAAACGTTTATGACGGACTAATCTTAATAAACGATGCCTCTGCCAATAGTGTTTATCTTATGGATAAAACAACTGCTGTAATTCATGAATGGAATCTAAAAGGAAAAAGATTAGGAAACGATGCAACATTATTGGATGATGGTAGACTTTTAGCCATGTTAGAATCTGAAAATCCTAAAATTACACTTGGCGGATATGGGGGTTTAATTTCTATAATGGATAAAGATGGTAATGTAGAATGGAGTTATGAATATTCAGATGAAAATCATATAGCCCATCACGATACAAAAATGTTACCAAACGGAAACATTCTATTTCTTTCATGGGAAAAGAAATCAAGAGAAGAAGCAAGCCAAATTGGTTTTAAGGCTGATACTCCAATTATATATGACGCTATTTTAGAAATAAATCCTCAAACAAATGAAATTGTATGGGAGTGGCATATGTGGGATCACTTAGTTCAAGACTTAGACGAAGCAAAAGAAAATTTCAATGATGTTGCTTTAAACCCAAGGCGTATTGATATAAACTATTTAGAGGTGCAAAATGAGTTAGGTGATGTAAGTCATGCAAATGGCATAGACTATGATGCCAACAAAGACCTCATCTACTTAAGTGTTAACTACTACAGTGAAATATGGGTAATTGACCACAGTACTACAAGTGAACAAGCTAAATCCAAAATTGGAGGAAATTATAACGTAGGAGGAGATTTAGTTTATAGATTTGGAAATCCCAGCACTTATAAAAATACAAACGGTAAAAGATTATTTGATCGCAACCATCACCCTAATCTACTTAACGGAGAAAAAAGAGGAAATATCTTAATCTATTCAAACGGATTAAATTCAAACCAATCTACTGTTTACGAACTTAAAATTCCAGAAAATTTTATATTAGAATCAAACCAAAACAACGAACCTAGCATTATATGGAACTTTACAGATACAGATCTTTTTGCAGGCAGAGTATCTGGCGCAGATATATTACCAAATGGTAACGTACTTATAACTGAAGGTGATTTTGGCTTTTGGGAAGTATCGCAAAAAGGTGAAATACTATGGCGTTACAATACACTCGGTTTTTTCTGGAGAGGCTACCACTTTGATTATAGCGATACTGCCATAATCAACCTAGACCTACCAATCAACTAAAACATTTATCCCTAATATTTAAAACCGCTCAACAATAGTTGGGCGGTTTTTATTTACCTTTACCCCATGCAAAAAACCACTCAAATTTATGGCTTAAGAGCCATTATAGAAGCAGTCAATTCAAATGAAGAGATAGACAAGGTATTTCTTCAAAAAGGTCTTAAAGGAGACCTTATGAAAGAACTGGAGAGTTTATTGCGTCGCAATGAAATCAATATGGTCTATGTGCCTATTGAAAAATTGAACAGACTTACAAAAAACAATCACCAAGGTGCAGTTGCAAACATATCCCCTATTGCATTTCATACTCTTGAAGATTTAGTGGAAAAGGCGAACGAGAAAGAAGGTCCCGCTTTATTTTTATTATTGGACCAGCTATCTGATGTACGTAATTTTGGAGCAATTATTAGAACTGCGGAATGCACCGGAGTTGACGGAATCATTGTTCAAAAGAAAGGTGCCGCCCCTGTAACCGCAGACACCATTAAAACCTCTGCCGGTGCTGCATATAGGGTACCTATTGCAAAGGTTGATCATTTAAAAGATGCTGTTTTCTATCTACAGGCATCGGATATTAAAATTGTATCAGCTACCGAAAAAACAGATGATTCTGTTTATGATGTTCCTTTTACAGATTCTATAGCCATTGTTATGGGTGCTGAAGATCGTGGTATTACACCTTCTATTCTAAAAGCTTCAGATTACAGAGCTAAACTTCCATTATTAGGTGAGATTGAATCGTTGAATGTTTCTGTTGCATGTGCCGTTTTCTTATACGAAGCGGTTCGCCAACGTTTGTAACTTCAATTTACCTATCTGAATCACTTTTAGAGCTTTTCTTGAAGATGTAGTTATATTTAAAACTTTCTTCTTCCTGGAATTCCTCTTCTATGGGCAGTTCCCTGAAGTTTCCGTTTTCATCAAAATGCTGTAAAAACAAATCATCTTCTTCTTTAAAATCTTCCTTTTCCCATTCATACTTTTTGGTTGGTGGTATGCGTGCTTTCACCATTTTTGCAAGAAACAATCCCGTGAGAAAACCGGCTAAATGTCCCTCCCAAGACATTCCTTCCTTAACGGGAAATATATACCAAAGCATACTCCCATATATAAAAACAACAATTAAAGAAAGTGCTACTAGTCTAAAGTGAGAACTAAATATTCCTTTGAAAAAAATAAAACTAGCTAGCACATAAATAAGTCCGCTTGCTCCTATATGGTAAGATGTTCTACCAATTAGCCAAGTTATTAATCCGGATAATATAATGCCATAGACAACTACTTTCCACGCAACATCTTTATAAAAATACCAAAGCGCAGTAAGTAAAATGGCTAAAGGGATCGTATTGTTATAAAGATGCTCCAAAGAACCATGAATAAACGGACTAAAAACTACTCCGCGTAATCCCAATAGTGTTCTTGGCATTACCCCCATTTCATTAAAGTTCACCCCCAAAATCAATTCTACCCAATACACGCACCATATGACTATCATAGCAAATAGCGGAATAGCCAGCACTTTATTAGAAAACTTAAAATGTCCCATTTCTGACATGAGCTTGTTTTATTTTATAGCTTACAATTATACTACCAACGTTTGCATATTGGTCATATTGTCACTTCAATCCTTACTTAACAATCAATTGGCAACATACTTTTCTCTTCTCATTTAAGATTATCATATTTTTGTATTATGAACGAACCTCTAGCAGAACGCGTACGTCCAAAAACATTAGACGAATATATTAGTCAGCATCATTTAGTAGGTGAAAAAGGCTCGCTAACGAATCAAATAAAGAAAGGTATTATACCTTCATTAATTCTTTGGGGACCTCCAGGAACAGGAAAGACAACTTTAGCAAATATTATAGCAGAACAGAGCAAAAGACCTTTTTATGTTTTAAGTGCCATAAATAGTGGCGTTAAAGATATTCGCGAGGTCATTGACAAGGCTAAACAAGCCGGCGGATTGTTCACCGCTAAAAACCCTATTCTATTCATAGATGAGATACATCGTTTTAGCAAATCTCAACAAGATTCCCTTTTGGCAGCGGTTGAAAAAGGTTGGGTAACGTTAATTGGGGCAACCACTGAAAATCCTAGTTTTGAGGTAATACCAGCACTACTCTCTCGCTGTCAGGTCTATATTTTAAATGCCTTTGGAAAAACGGATTTAGAAAATTTGATCAAAAGGGCAATGGAGAAAGACGCATTGCTAAAATCAAAAAAAATAGAATTAAAAGAAACGGAAGCCTTATTACGTATATCTGGAGGTGATGGCAGAAAATTGTTGAACGTTTTTGAGTTGGTCGTTAATTCTGAAGAAAGTGACACCATTGTCATTACTGATGCATTGGTACTATCTAAAGTTCAAAAAAACACGGTTCTTTATGACAAAACAGGGGAACAACATTACGATATTGTATCGGCCTTTATAAAATCTATTCGTGGTAGTGACCCCAACGGTGCGGTGTATTGGCTAGCGAGAATGATAGAAGGTGGTGAAGACGTAAAGTTCATAGCACGAAGAATGCTTATATCAGCCTCAGAAGATATTGGTTTGGCAAACCCTACCGCTTTGGTAATGGCAAATACAACTTTTCAGGCGGTTACTTCCATTGGTTATCCGGAAGCACGAATTGTATTAAGCCAATGTGCAATTTACTTAGCAACCTCAGCAAAGAGCAATGCAAGTTATATGGCGATAGGAAAAGCACAACAGGCAGTGAAACAAACAGGTAATTTAACCGTTCCACTACCTTTAAGAAATGCACCTACCAAGTTAATGAAAGACTTGGGCTACGGGCAAGAGTATAAATATGCCCATGATTACCAAAATAACTTTGTGGATGCTGAGTTTCTACCTGATGAAATAACTGGAACTACCTTCTACAAACCTGGTAACAATGCCAGGGAAAAAGCGCTTAGCGATTTTATAAAGAATAGATGGAAAACGAAATATGACTTTTAGAATTTGATATTCAATTCTTCTTGAACCAATTTATCGTTCTCATAGTATTCAAAAATCCAATTTCCGTCCTTTTGGTATACCATACCGGTTTTAGCATCTGTTTTTGCTATATAAATATTGTCTACAGAGCTCTTCATTAAGTTCATTCTAACCTTTGGGGAGCTATCTACCAATTGGTAACCGGTTTCTGTTGCCTGTGCGTACCAAATATCTTTTACAACTGTTTTTTTGACTTCCACGTCTTTTAAAACAGATGTTTTTGGCTCTGCTTTCTTAATATTGGATGCCACGGAAGTTTGATCTTTATAGTATTGTGTTTTCTCGGTTTCCTCAGAAATAACCGCAGTACTTTTGGCAACTTTCTCTTTTTCCTTTGCTTTTTCTTCTTTTAAAATCTTAGCGGCTTTAGACTCGTCTAATTTTTTAACATCATTTTTAAAACTAACGGTCAACGGCTTGTCTTTATCTTTTTTATCAGTATACGAATAGTTGATACCATTAAAAGAACGCATCGATTCTCTAATAGCCTCGCTATAGGCAACTTTATATTCCTTCTCTTTACTAATACCCTGCATGGTACTAAAAACAATGTTGTCATTACAGTCTATTAAATTAATGATGGTTTTAGTAGAAAACATACTACTGTCATCTTGCAAATCTGCAACAACACCCAAACATCTATTAAATTTTAAATCATCGGGCAATTGATCGTCATATACCGTAGTAAATCCTTTACCTGTAAATAGAAACTTTATCAACGTACTTGTTTGATGTTCATTCATATTCTTAAAAGCATCAAACTTTTTTGGAACAATAATGTACTTGTAATCATCTAAGTTCTCTTGGGCATACGAAGAAAGTCCTATAAATGCGAATAGTATTGCGATAGCTGTTTTCAAAATGACATAATTTTAAATTCATCGTAATATATGAAAAAAGCATGCCAAAAAAATAAAAGAAGCGTATAAGATATGGTGTTATTTACGACCCCATGATATAATATTCAACCCAAGTTGAAAAGATGCATAATTGGTCGCCGCTATATTATTATAAGATAGCAGGTTATCTGCCATAACATAAAAATTAACTGGTCCGGCTTGTATATTCATTCCCAATCCTATATTGGTTTTACTAAATTTATCTACAGTATAAGTTCCTTTAAATGCCAACGCATTACCTATTCTACGGGTATAAAAACCTGTTAATGCCATTTGTGGACCTCTAGGTCTATTGATCATATATAACTGTCCACCAAAAGAATTTCTGTACTTAGTGCGCAACTCTCCACCACCAGAAGAGCCAGCTGTACAATCACAATTTTGCGAACCACCATTACCCACAGGTTCTCCAAAATCATTTCTAATAGATGCATATAATTTTGTAGGTCTAAACGAAACATAGCCTTTAGTGTCGGTTTCAAAAGGCACTACTTCCTCAATTTCATCTACCAATTCTTGCCAAAAATCTCTATCTAAGCTTGCAAAATTTTCAAGTACATCTATTTCTATACCTTCTACAGATGTATTTCCTTTTAAACTATAACTTTTAGAGTCTCCAGAATGATAAATAAATCCTACGTCCAATAAACTGCCGGTAACCGTTGTTCGTTCAGATAAATGATATGTAAACCCCAGGTCTACACCTAAACCCAAATCTCCACCAAAAAGGGCTCTACTTATAATTTCATTTCCAAGGGCATCATCGTTATTTGCATCCCTTAAACTTCGTAGTCCAGATGTACGCAGCAGCAAATCTGCATTTAAATTCGTGGCAATTAAATTGTTCTGCCCCTCTACATTACTTAGATGTCCATTATTTGTTGAAGAACTATAGTCCGCAATAGCCGAGTATAATTTTCCCCTAGCACCTACGGTTAAATTACGATCTATTCTTTTATTGATGCCGAAATGAAAAACATTGACCAAAGAACCACGAACCTTTAAATCTCCCAAATCATATCTTCTACCCAACTGATCAGCGTTACCGTCAAATAACAGATAAGCATAATCTTGAGGCCAGTAGCCTATATTGTCAAACTCAAGATATCCGCCAAACGAGTAAAATATATTCGGATTCTCGCTTCTGAATCCGCCACTCAAATATTCCATTTGTATCGTGGTACTTAACTCATCTTTTGAAGTAAGTACATCTAAAGCCCGCTCCCTGAATTTTATATTGATATCTATGCCATCGTTGGCAAAAATATCATTGACGGATATAGCATTAGAACCACCATACCCAGAAATACCAGATAACATAGGCACACCTGCATACCATTTAAAATCAGATTCTACACCGGGGTTTACAGATAGTGATTGTGGTATTTCATTAAAATCATACAGAATTTGCTTATTCTGAGCTTTTAAACTCAAAGTAAGCAAAACGCCAGCTATAAAAAAGCATCGGCATAATCTCATCGTATATCTAAAGTAAATTGTGCACTAGAACGAAGCACGATTGCGGGATCTTGTAAAGTGGACTCGCTACTATTATCACCTAAATTAATAGCGGTCAATCTTATTTCTGAAGTAGCTTTTATAATATCTAGACTCTTACCGGTTGCCCCATATGCCACATCTCTTTGCAGAATTGCCGTTGGTGCCGGATCCATACTAAAAACTTCGGTATCCAATACGTTTTCGGCTTCATCTAAAAACTCTAGTCTAATTTCTATAGGTTTACTAGTGGTGTTCTCTAACTCATAAGTTAGCACTCCAGCTAACACCCTATTGGCAAAAAAGGGTTCTTCAAAAGCATCAAAATTAAAATCCTGAGTAAAAAAATCTAGACCTTCCACTCTATTGATCAAGGTCTCTTGGGCTTTTACGTAGAAAATACTGGTTTCATAATCTGGGGTAATGGTTAAATCGTTTAACTGATCAAAATCTTGCTCTTCAGAACAAGAGGTTACCAGCAGCAGACCTACCATTATCAATGTCAGAATACGTACCATTTTCATCACCTCAAACAAGTTTTATACATATAGACAAGCATCTATAGTAATAGTAACTCTACAAAAGGGATTTTATTTCTTGCAAATCGTAAATAATAGGAGCAATATTGTGACTTTCTTCTTTATGAGCGTTAAAGTGTAGGGTATAGAACCCTAATGATTTAGCGCCCATAATATCCGCTTCTAAGCTATCGCCAATCATTAATGATTTCTCTGGTAAGACACCTGCTTTATCTAAAGCCAAATTAAAGATAACCGGATTGGGCTTTTTAGCTCCTGCCATTTCAGAGTCTATAATCTGATCAAAATAACCATGAATACCAGCGTTTCTAAGCTTCTTTTCTTGAACTTCTTGAAAACCGTTGGTTATAATATGTAGTTTATACTTCGGCTTTAAATACTCTAACACCTCTATTGCATTTGGAAAAAGAGTATTAAATGAGGATAAATGGTTTATGTATTCTTCGGATAACATATGAATAAGATCATCTGTAGCCGGATAACCCATAGTATCAAATACCGATTTTAAACGTTGATACCGCAATTCTGATTTTGTTATTTTATCTTCTCTAAACAATCTCCAAAACTTCAAATTTGCAGGTACATAAACTTCTAGAAAAGCTTCTAAGTCGACTTCAACCTTTTGCTCGTTGAATATTTTCTTAAATGTAAGTGCCGAGTTCTGATCAAAATCCCACAGGGTATGATCCAAATCGAAAAAAATATCTGTTACTTTACCTTCAAACATGCTGTTGTTTTATTACCTCAGAATAAACGGTCATCCAATCTCTATCTTCCTTCTTTCCTAAAACTTCATTAGAGAACATAGCTATCAGTGTACCATTAACTTTTTTTACCTCATTCGTCAACAATTCTATTTGACGATAAATTTCTTCATCCTTCTTAATCTTAGATAGGGAAATATCATGCATAGCGAACGGATGCACTTTTATGGGCTGCTTTACCTCTAACGGAATATCGTAAAATTGAAACGGAGTACAAGTACCTGCTCTAAAACCAAGCTCAAAAGTATAGCCCATGGTAAAGTCGTTCGTAAATTCAGCTGCTATCAAATTCCTATAAGTTTGCGGTACATCTACCCTATTATATCGCATTTTACAATTGTTAACAGGTCTATTGATGACCTCTTCCAAATTTGCCTTTTCCTTTTTTAAAAGTTCAAGATCGGAAAATGAACTATAACTAGCCGCTAATGAAACCGGCATATAATCTGCCACATGCTTAATGAGCGACTTAAATTTTATACTATTTGTTGAAACGTTTTTATCGTACTTCGAATAATCTGCAAACTGAAAAAAGAAATTGCATTTTATTTTATACTTCTTGTGCAAACCGATGAGCTCATTGTAATTATCATAAGGATCTTTTTGCCTATTTAATCCCACAGCAATACGTTCTACAACCCTCTTTAGCTTCAAGGTACCTACGTCCATCAACATCCCAATAACACCACGCATGAGACCACGGTTGGCATAGCAATGAGAAGTGGCTACATCTATAACAGAAATAAAGTCATACGTTTTGTTTTTATATTCCAAATCTGCAAAACGTTCTTTCAGTGCATTTAATAGCTTAAAAGCCCAAATATCAACAACAGGTTTTTTAAGGAATCCGTTTTGAAAAGCGATACTGTCTTTAGGAGAAAACCTACCATGTATATCCTTTACATGAGGTAAATACTCTTCATATCTAGAGAGCATAAAGAAACTAGCGGCAAAAATATCAAAAGGTAATGTGCTTCTTTCCCCTGCCTGAAAAAAGCAAGGCGTACCATCATAATCCCCTATATTCAACTGAATATCATTAATTCCCTGTTCAAACAACAAATCATTGCTACGAATAAAGAATTCGTTCTGCAGGGGTTGTTTTGTATAGGTGATCTTTGGTCCCGTATGTTTTATAAACTCTTCTACCTTGGTAGTAAAATCTAGCTCAATACCCAATATATTCACGAAGATATGCCTCATGATATAGGTAAGACGCGGTGTGATTTTATGTGTATAAATCAATAACATTTATAGAATATTTTCATCTGCAAAGCTATAGTAACTTTTTTGGGTAATGATCAAATGATCCAACACTTTAATATCTAAAGTTTCACTGGCAATTTTTAACTTCTGGGTAATCTGTTTATCGGCAGCACTAGGTCTTAATGTACCTGAAGGGTGATTGTGGGCAAGAATAATGGCAACCGACCCAAGCTCTAAAGCTTGTTTCATAACAATACGCACATCTACCAAAGTACCGGTAATACCACCTTTGCTTAATTGTGCCTTATGTAATACTTTGTTGGAGTTGTTAAGAAAGAGAATCCAAAATTCTTCATGTTCTAAATCACCTAACAGCGGTTGTAAAATTTCGTATACATCCTTACTACTTCCTATTTTCTCTATTTTGGCGGCATCTTCTCCCCTACGCCTTCTACCTACTTCTAATGCAGCCGCTATGCTTACCGCTTTTGCTTCTCCAATACCTTTAAAGGTCATTAATTGCTTAACGGAAAGCCTACCTAATTCATTTAGGTTATTATCTACGGATGCCAAAATACGTTTAGACAGTTCAACCGCACTTTCTGATCTACTGCCAGAACCTATTAAAATGGCAATTAATTCAGCATCAGACAATACCGAACGACCCTTCTGAACTAGTTTTTCCCTTGGCTTATCATCATCTGACCAATTTTTAATAGAAAACGAAGTGGGTTTATCATGCATTGGCTAAAGATACAGAACTAATTATTTTATGGTAAATTTATACATCAATTAAAAAACCGACCATGAAATCTATTTTGAACGAAGAGGCTTACCAAGAAATTAAAGGTAGAATAGAACAACTCTCAGAAACCTCTGAGAAAGGTTGGGGCAAAATGACCGTTGGGCAAATGTGTTGGCATTGCCAATACCCGTTAAAATTAGCGATTGAAAATAAACCAAATACATCTAAAGGCAATTGGTTTATAAAAACCTTCTTTAAAAAATCTTTATATAATGATAAACCGTGGAGGAAGAATTTACCTACCGCACCTCAGCTAAAAACAAAAGAAGATAAGGTGTTCAGTACCGAACATGAAACCCTTAAAACTTTAGTGAACGATTTTTATGCGGTTCGTGATCGCGAAGAATGGTATCCGCACCCAGCGTTTGGATCGTTTACAAAAGAGCAATGGGGACAAATGCAATACAAACACTTAGATCATCATCTGAAGCAATTCGGCGTTTAGTTGTTGGCTGTTGGCTGTTGGCTGTTGGCTGTTGGCTGTTGGCTGTTGGCTGTTGAAAAAAAACAAATTCAAGTTCAAAAGTCAAGTTCAAATTCAAAAAAAAAGCCCTAGCAACAAGTACAAGGGCTTACAAACTTTTATCTGATCAAGGTTACTCAACAGGCTCAGAAACCTTTTTAATTTCTTCTGCTTTTTGTTTTACTTTTTCCTTGTTGCGTTTAATTACTTCTTCTAACTCGTTTAGCTTTTTCTCTGCATTGGAAATTTTTTCTTCCTTTTGCTTAATAACTTCCTCGTCAGCACCTTTAGCTTCTCTTTCCTTAGCTACTTTTTCTTTGGCATTTTTCACCTTTTCCCTACCTTTTTTAAGAACTTCTTCTTTCTCAGTAAGCTCCTTTTCAGTTTTCTCTACCTGCTCTTTGGCTATAGAAGCTCGATACTTACCAAATTCTTCGCCACTCATGTCGCCTTTATCTCTACCGTAAGCTTTACCGTTATTGGATTTTTCTTTTTTAAGCTTTTTTGCCTTTTTTTCTGTTTCATCGTCCATTTCATCTTCTACATCAAAATCATCATCATTTTTCATGTAGTCATCATCATCAAGGTCTTTTTCTTTTTTAGCTTTTTTCGCCTTATCCTTACCTTTCTGTTTCATTTCTTCAGCTTTGCCCTCTTGGCGTTCCGCTTCGTTTTCAACAGATTCCTTAACTTCTTCCTTTTTACCTTTTGCCTTATCCTTAATTTTATCTTGCCCCTTCTGCTTCATTTCCTTGGCTTTGCCTTTTTGGAAATCCGCTTCATCGTCAACAGACTTTTTAATTTTTTCTTTTTTCTCCTTTCCCTTTACTTTTCCTTGAGAATTCCCCTGAGAATAACCTGTAGCAGTTGTTAGTGTAAAAAAGAACAACACCAACCC
Organism: Maribacter sp. R86514; assembly: GCF_044597005.1. Classification (NCBI taxonomy): domain Bacteria; kingdom Pseudomonadati; phylum Bacteroidota; class Flavobacteriia; order Flavobacteriales; family Flavobacteriaceae; genus Maribacter; species Maribacter sp. R86514. The sequence continues at coordinate 2,335,955 of NZ_CP138999.1, forward strand.
TATATTTTTTATAATAACTTTCATATCCTTTATTTTTAAATGCTATCTAATTCCATTAGAGCAGATTCAACTTCGTTTGCTTTACTTTCTACTTCGTCAGAAGTTTTCTCTAAATCTTCTTCAACAGCCTCAATTTTATCGAGGGTTGCATCCAATTGTTCTTGCTCTTTTTCGGTATCTCTACACGAAACAGCTCCTAAAAAAATGAAGGATAATACTAAAATGTTTAATTTTTTCACAATCTAAAATTATTGGTTAGTACCAATAGAACGAAAATTCAAATATTAAATTGCTTGACTACTAAACATTTATAATCAGGTTCTTTAAATTATTTAAATCGAGCCCTCCGTAGTTACCAGAGCTCATTAACAATAAGGTAGAATTTTCATATACTTTGTTTCCTATAAACTCATGAAAAGATTTTGCATCGGTAAATATGTTTAAATCATCTCTTTGAAAAGCTTCTGAAATTTGTTCGGGGGTCACCGCTTCTAACTTCTTAATTGCCACGGATTCTGGCAAGAAGAAAATAACTGCTTCATCGGCAGCATCTAAAGCACCTTTGTATTCCTTTAAAAATTCAGGATTAAAACTACTGTAAGTATGCAACTCTAAACAAGCGATCAATTTTCTATTTGGGTATTGTTCTTTTACCGCTTTTGTAGTAGCAGCTACTTTACTTGGGGAGTGTGCAAAATCTTTATAGGCGATACTTGAATTACCTTCAGCTATTTTTTCCAATCGTTTAGATGCGCCTTTGAATGTGGCGATAGCCTCATAAAAATCATCCTCGTCAACTCCCATATTTTGGCAAATCCACTTTGCGCCTGCCAAATTGCTTAGGTTATGTTTTCCAAAAACCTCAATAGGCATTGGTCCCTCATTGGTTTCCAAGAGTGTTTCTCCGTCTTCAACACTATATTCAGGTGTAGTATACGGTAATTTTCTAATGGCATTTTCAGAAGCTTCTACAATCTCTTTTACGGTTTCGTCTTCTATATTGTATGTAATAGAGCCACCGTTGACAATACTATCAACAAATATCTTAAACTGCTCTACGTAATTCTCAAAAGTGGGAAATACGTTAATATGATCCCAAGCAATACCACTTAACAAAGCAATATTCGGTTGGTATAAATGAAATTTAGGTCTGCGATCTATTGGTGACGACAAATATTCATCGCCTTCAAGTACGATAAAATCATTATCTTCTGTCAAATGCACCATTCTATCAAAACCATCTAATTGCGCACCTACCATATAATCAACCTCTATATCATGAAAGTTAAGCACATGAAGTATCATTGAAGTAATGGTTGTTTTACCATGGCTACCACCAATAACTACTCGGGTTTTATTTTTAGATTGCTCATAAAAAAACTCAGGATAAGAATAAATTGTAATCCCCAATTCTTGCGCCTTCAACAATTCTGGGTTATCTGCTTTGGCGTGCATACCTAATACAATAGCATCTAAATCACTTGTTATCTTTTCAGGAAACCAGCCAAACTCTTCGGGTAATAAACCTTTTGCTGCCAATCTAGACTTAGAAGGTTCAAAAATAACGTCGTCACTACCTGTAATAACATATCCTTTATGTTCTAGAGCCAACGCTAAATTGTGCATGGCACTTCCTCCTATCGCAATAAAATGTATTTGCATTCCTAAAATTTAGGTTTCAAAGATACGTATTGTGCAATTAAAATTAAGCGATTCTTACAAAACCAAGAAGACGCCAACATGTAGGAAAATCAATATATTATCGATGAATTACAATAAATTTTAACACTTTATATCATTATTAATAGTATTCACCCTACAATTTTAACTTTTCACAACATATAATTTCTTACAAAGATTTTGGCAAATACTTTTATCATTCAATATTGCATTCAACAACCAACCCCCTATTAATGAATAAATTAAAAATTAGGTTCTTAGCCATTGTGTTTTTTACGCTTGGTTTCATAAACTTGGTCAAAGCACAATGCGCAGGAAATGATGCTAGCGTTGTAGTCTGTGAAAAAGATGCAGATGACACCAACCGTAACTTTGCCTTATTTCCAAGATTAGGTGGCTCGCCTACCGCTGGCGGAACATGGTCAACCACAAATCCAGAAAATTTTTATGCTTTAAACCAAAGTACGGGAATCGTTGATCTGTGGCGTATTAATAACTATGGAACACACTCCTTTGTATATACCAATACAGATTGTAATGAAACTGCTACCGTAAACATAACATTGGGCGGTTACCCTGGCGAAGATAATATTGATGGTAGCGCCAATGCCTGTGGTGATGACCCCAATGTAAACTTACACGGATTTTTAGGAAGTAACGTAGATGGAAAAGTACAAGATTTCAATGGGCTTTGGGAAGAAGACCCAAGTACCTTTACCGGTCAATTAAACGACAATTTTTTTAATGCTCAAGAAGCAGGCCCCGGTATTTACAATTTTACGTATACGGTACCCGATGTTGATAGTTGTTTAGAAAGAACCTCAACCGTAATTTTAGAAGTACACCCGCCGCCAAATGCAGGTAGGGCACCCGCTCTCATCTTTTGTGCTGGAGATGATCTATCTGCCTATACCGCATTTGACCTTAGTGAACAATTGCAAGGTGAAGACCCGAATGGAACTTGGACGGAAAATGGCACCAATCAATTAAGCGACCTCAACGATTCGGTCATTAACATTCAAGAAATGTATGATAATTTCGGGTATGCCGATTTCACCTTCAATTATACCGTTTTTCCTAGTCACCCGGTTTGTGAAAAGAGAATTTCTGAAGTAAGCATACGAATATTGCCTATACTAAATGGAACAATTGAAACCGTTGATATCTGTGTTGGGTCAGCATATGTAGTTGATATAGATTATGACGATACTCTTTTGCATAATGGCCAGTTTATAGTACAATATCTTGTCAATAACTCTTTAGATGAAGCACCAACGACATTGAATGACGGAAATGGAAGCTTTGTAATTGACCAAGGTTTGGTTCCCTTAAATGAAGAAGTAACTTTAGAAGTAGTTGGGATTAGAAGCGTTACCCCACCACGTGATGTTTGCCCTAGAGTTGTTGTACCCCCTACCACCTTTTTGGTAACCAGTTCTGATATTGCTGCGCAAGATATATGTATACAGACAGCAAATACCATACAAATTGTTGAAATTCTTGATGCAGACGGAAATTTCGCCACTGGCAACTTTTCAACGACCTACTCCTTAACAAACCCTGATGGAAGTACTGTAAATTCTGATTCGTTTGAGCTTGAATTTACCAACGGTAATGCCTCGTTTATACTACCTTCAAGTAATTTTAACGTAGGTGGCGAATACAACATTAGTACGACACTAACTGGCATTTATGCCACCAGCTGCCCCTTAGCAGATACTTTTGTGGTAACCCCGTTACCAGAAGCTATTCAGTTAGACTTATTAGTAGATAACAATTGCGATGCCACACAAATAGACGTTTTGGTAGATGCACCAATTTTACCGGATGGCACCTACACTATTACTTACGATGTTACCGAATTAGGTTCTAATACCGTGCTAACTACTAATACTATAAATTTCACAGGTGGTACTGCAGCATACCAAATAGATGTCGATGCGTTGCCAATTGGTAATTATACCGCTAGTGTACGAAGCATTCAAAATGATACTACGCCCTGCCGATTAGATTTTGAGTTCGAGGAGAGTGAAAATTTCTCAAGAGGCGGAGTGCCGGAAGCTCCAACAGCCGATGCCAGTCAGACTTTTTGTCTGAGTGATTTTTATGAAACCCCAACATTAATGGATATTAATGTGACCGCAGCCGGCGATATCTTATTTTACGATACTGATACAGATACCAATATTCTACCTATCTCTACTGAGCTTATTGATGGTGAAGATTATTTTGTAACCAATAGCGACCCACTTACCAATTGCGAAGGCACCGAACGGGTTCAGATAACTGTTAATTTCAGTAATCCTGATGCGCCAACTACCATAGATGGTAACCCTTTGTTTTGCGCAGAAGCGAATCCGACTCTGGCAAATATCGAAATATTGGACGTTTCTGGTAACTCTGTCACTTGGTATGACGCTCTCTCAGGCGGTACAGCATTGGACAATGCTACAATTCTTGTTGATGGTCAGACTTATTATGCTTCTACCAACAGCGGTGGTTGTACGAGTACAGAGCGATTAGAAATTACCCCGACCGTAATAACCGTAACACCAACAGCTATTTCTTCAGATGTACTATCTGTTTGTGGTCTTGATGACCCTACTGTTATAGCATTAAGAGCATTAGAAAACGAAACGGAAAATGAAGTATTTTGGTTTATAACCGAAAGCGGTGGTACGGCACTTACGGATGATATCCCTTTAGTACCAGACACTACGTACTACGCCGAGAATTATAATTCCGTTACCGGATGTTCTTCTGCAACACGTATTCCTATCACTATAGATTTCAGTGATTGCAATCCCGAAAATTATGACTTTTTTATACCAGACGGATTTTCACCAAATGCCGATGGCAGAAACGATACTTTTTTCATTCCGAATATAGAAACCATATTCCCCAATTTCACTTTAGAGATTTTGAATAGATACGGTACCTCACTATTTAAAGGCGACAAAACCAACCCCGCTTGGGATGGAAGAAACGGCTCTTCAACAGCACCCAACGGAGTCTATTTCTATATCATCAATTACAACAAAGGCAATTCAGAACCTATTCAAGGTCGCTTATACTTAAACAGATAACCCATGTACAAGAAATTAACAAACACACCTTGGGGTATTTGCATCATTATGCTTTTGTTCCTTTTAAAAACGCAGGCACAGCAAGACCCGCAGTATACACAATATATATATAACATGAATGTGGTCAACCCTGCTTACACGACCAATGAACCAGGCATGCTCAATTTTGGTACGCTATACAGAACCCAATGGGAAAATGCTATTGGCGCACCAAAAACACTGACCTTTTTCGCCCACACTCCGTTATCGGAAAAAATTGAAATGGGCGCATCCATTATATCAGATGATATTGGCGACGGTTCGTTGAAAGAAAATAATATCTATGTTGATTTTGCTTATATACTTAAGCTAGATGAGCAAAGTAATTTAAGCTTAGGTCTAAAAGGAGGTGTCACTACGTTCGAGACCAATTTTAACGGATTCAGGCTACCAGAGGTTCAAGATGATCCTGCCTTTAGTGAAAATATGAACAACACCTTCCCAAATGTGGGTATCGGTGCATTTTATAACAGAGATAAGTTTTACGCAGGTCTGTCTATTCCAAATTTATTGACATCTAAACATTTAGAAAATAGAGACGGGCTTAACCGCATTGGCTCAGAAGCCATTCACCTTTTTGGTATGGCAGGTTATGTATTTGACATCAACTCAAAATTAAAACTAAAGCCGTCTGTATTGACCAAAATAGTATCGGGCGCACCTATTACGGCAGATGTATCTTTCAACGCACTGTTCAATAATCGTTTTGAAGGAGGTGTATCTTACAGAATAGATGACTCTGTTAATGCCATGTTCAATATTGCGGTCATACCTTCTGTTAGAATAGGCTATGCTTATGACTACACCTTGTCTAATTTAGGCGCATTCAATAATGGATCACACGAAATTTTTGTGTTGTTCGACCTAGACCTTTGGGGACTCAAAAAAGGCTATGATAAATCTCCTAGATTCTACTAAAATGAAAAACTTACATATTTATATCATCCTATTTCTAGGAATATTTCAAACGACCTGGTCACAAGACTTAAAACGTGCAAACGACCTATTTGAAAAGAAATACTATGCAGATGCCATTGCCTTGTACGAAGCGGCGTTACCTAGCAACAAAAGCAGCTTGGTCATAAAAAATTTGGCAGATAGCTATTACCATACTTTTGATCTAAATGCATCGGCACGATGGTACCGTTACCTTATTTCCAATTATGGCGATACGGTAGATGAGCAGTATTATTTTAAACTGAACCAGTCTTTAAAAGCTATTGGCGAATATGACGAAGCCGCACAGGTATTTTTTGATTATTACACCAAAGAAGGCAATACGGAAAAGTTGCAGCAACTAAAAGAAGATAATATATACCTAGAAAATGTAAAAGCGATCGGTGATCGTTTCGCCATTGCAAACAGTAATCTAAATACGACCACATCAGAATTTGGGGCAATGCAGGTAGGTGATGCTATTTGGTACACCGCAGCACATAAAAAATCAGCTTTAAAAACATACCGGTGGAACAATCAGCAGTATCTTGATATCTATACACACCCCATAGATCAAGAACAACTGGGCGATAGTATTAGTACAAGCCTATCGAATACGATCAATACAAAATTACACGAAGGTTCTTTTACGATTTCACCCGACGGAAACACGATGTACTTTACCCGTAACAACTATAACCATGGTAAGCGTAAAACCGATGACAAAAAGGTGTCTAATTTAAAGATTTACAGCGCTAATTTAGTTGATGGGGAATGGAAGAATATAACCGAACTTTCGTTCAACAGTGACGATTATTCTAATGAGCACCCAGCTTTAAATGCAGATGGCACAAAATTATATTTTTCTTCGGATAGACCAGGCGGATTCGGTTCTTTCGATATTTATGAAACAAGCCTGCAAGCCGATAATACATTTAGCACTCCCGTAAATTTAGGCAGTGAGATCAATACGGACAAGAAGGAACAATTTCCGTTTATAGCTTCGGATAATTCACTTTACTTTTCATCGAACGGACACCCAGGTTTCGGACTTTTAGATGTCTTTGTTTCTAAAAACGAGAAGGGAACATTTCAGCATCCGGATAATTTAGGATTACCAGTAAACAGTGGTTATGATGATTTCTCATATGTATTGAATACAGATAATGCATCGGGTTATTTTGCAAGTAACAGACCATCTGGTAAGGGTAGCGATGATATCTATAGTTTTAGCGTAACAAAAGAATTATCGATTGAAGATTGCGAACAATTTATTGCCGGTATTATTACGGATCGCACCACTACCCTACCGTTAGCCAATGCAACGGTAACTTTAGCAAATGCAGAAAACGAGGTTATAGCCAAATGCATTACCAAAGAAAATGGTGCGTTTGATTTTAATATTGTCTGTGAAGCATCCTACGAAGTAAAAGCAGAAAAAAACGGATATGAGAGTAATACCAAGAACATCCGCAGTACAAAAGAAAGAAATGCCGAACATGACGCTTCCATGAGCTTATATTCCATCCTAGAAAAACAAAAAACAGAAGCACTGGCATTACAAGAAAAACAAGAAGCCGAAAAGCTACGTGCAGCACAGTTAGCCGCTAAAAAGCTAGAGGCAGAGAAAAAAGCGGCATTAATAGCAGAAAAACAAAGCATTGAAGAAGCAGCACGTTTAACAAAAGAACGTATAGCTGAAAAAGCAAGAGCAGAGAAAGCTTTGGCGAAGAAAATAGCAGATGCCATAGTAACAGAAGAAGCTTTAGTAAAAGAGAGCGATCGCACAATTATACAGACCGAAGAAATACATTTTGATTATAGCCTTTGGTACCTAAGAAGAGAGTCTAGAGAACGTTTACAGACCGTAATCGATATTATGAAGAAAAACCCAAGTATGGTTATCGAAATCGGCACACACACCGATATTAGGGGTAATAGCGGTTATAATAAAGACCTATCTCAAAAACGAGCCGATTCTGCCAAAGACTTTTTAGTCAAGAACGGAATTGCACCTAATAGAGTAGTTTCTAAAGGGTATGGAGAGTCTCAACCAATTGTAGTTTGCGCTACGGAAGATGCCTGCTCTGAAGAAGACCATGAGTGGAACAGACGTTGCGAATTCGTTGTTTTAGGGTGGGATTATGAAGCCAAATAACAATAATTTTAAAAACTACACGCTAATAATTTTTTAAAAAAGCTTTTTTTAAATTGAACGTGTTTCTAGTATTTTTAGTTCTTAAACTGAATATATTATGAAATTGAATCTTGCTACAATTCCCTCAAAAGAAATAATGCCAGGGCTACATGGCAAATTGGTACATTCTGAAAACATGAGTATGGCATTTTGGGATGTTGAAAAAGGCGCGAAAGTACCAGAACATGCGCACATGAACGAGCAGATCATGCATGTAATGGAAGGTGAATTTGAATTTACCCTAGATGGCGACACCCAAATATACTACCCGGGCGACATTGTCGTCATTGCCCCACATTTAAAACATAGTGGCATTGCCTTGACCCCATGTAAATTATTAGATGTATTTAGCCCAACAAGAGAAGAGTACCGTTAGAATTTAGTTATTAACTTCGGCTACGCTCAGTTACCTGATTTAAAAATATTAGAAATGAATATATCTTTAGAAAATAGAAAAGCATTAGTTGGTGGTAGTAGCGGTGGTATAGGTAAAGCAATTGCGCAACAATTAGCAGAAAGTGGTGCCAGTGTAACCTTAATGTCTCATAGCGAAGAAAAATTACAGCATATAGTTAATGAATTACCTACAGACCAAGGGCAGCAACACCAATACCTAGCCGTAGATTTCAATAATTTTAAAGATTACAAACAGGTAATAAGCACCTACTTTGAAAACAATACGGTAGATATATTGGTAAATAATACCCAAGGGCCGGCAGCAGGTAGTGCTTTAGAGAAAAAAGTTGATGACTACCAAACCGCATTTGATTTGCTATTTAAAACCGTGGTCTTTACAACGGAATTGGCTTTGCAGTCAATGACAGAAAATAATTGGGGACGTATAATCAATGTAGCTTCGGTCTCTGTAAAAGAACCATTATCATACCTGGCACTATCTAACTCTATTAGAGCTGCCGTGGTCACTTGGGCAAAATCTTTAGCTACCGATGTTGGCAAACATAATATTACGGTAAATAACGTGCTCACCGGTTATTTTGATACCGACCGTATTGCGCAGCTTAATGCCAAAAAAGCGGAACAATTAGGTATTGAACAAAGCCAAGTAAGAAAAGAAATGGAATCTAGAGTAGCTGTTCGGCGAATTGGCGACCCAAAAGAATATGGGTATTTAGCTGCATTTTTAGCATCTGATAACGCCGCTTATATTACAGGAACGAATATTCCCATTGACGGTGGATTATTGAAGTCGCTCTAAATAAACTACGGTTTACGTTAATACGACTTAACAGATCAAATAAAATACCATGTACCATGCAGCTGTGCTATTTTAACTAGTTCATGGCGTTTGAGCCCGTATTGTTTATTCTATGCAGTTAAAATATATTTTAAGAAAAAAGGATGATCGTTGACCATCCTTTTTTTTATGTTAATTATTCATATAATCTTGCCACTCTACTATTAAGTAATTCTGTACTCCATTCTTATTCATGTTCAAAAATCCAAAATCGTAACAAAACAAATAGACATCTCCTTTCTTTGTTTTCCAATAATGCGTGAAATATTTGGGATTGAATCCGTCATTCAAAAGTTCTTTACTTCTTATCGTGGTGTAGCCAGATTTATTATACTTTTTTAAAAGTCTTCTATTTTTTTTCAGCTGCTTGTCTACCATTAAATAGAAAACTTCTTTTTTCCTCACATTTTCATATTGATGAATCGATTTACATTTTGCCGAACAAAATTTCTTATCGGATCTACCTTTCACTTCAATATTACATTCTGGACATCTTTTTTGCATAAACGACATTAAACGCATATTAGTCGGTTAATATACTGCTAATATTTTTAATTTAGATTATTCTTACAAAATGAATCCGTTAAGATCAATAACCTTATATCATTTAATGATTAAAGATCAGAAAATGATCGGCATTAAATTCTCACCTGATAAGTTGATACAGAATTTGATCAAGGGGTTACCCGACCCTAAATGGAGCCAACAATACAATATGGCCTATATACCCAACACTAAAGAAAATATGGGTATACTCTTCAATACTTTTAAAGGTATTATATGGATCAATTACAATAAATTCTACAGTAACAAACCTGTTAGTACCAACAATGAAAAAGTAGATGTACAATGGTTTAGAAATAGAAAAACAGATGCTGAATACCGGCTTTGCCCAGAGGAATATTTACTTAAACTAGAACTAAAAAAGTATGCCAACAGCACCGTTAAGACATATGTAACCTTTTTTGAAATGTTTATTAATCATTTTAAGGAAAAAAGACTAGAAACACTTGATGAAAGCGACATACGTGCCTTTTTACAGATTCTAATACATAAAAACGTATCTAACTCGTACTTAAATCAAGTAATTAATTCGATTAAATTTTACTACGAAACCGTATTGGGAATGCCCAATAGATTTTATGAAATAGAACGACCAAGAAAAGAACATAAACTACCCAAAGTCATTTCAAAAGAGGAAGTAATAGCTATTATTGAACATACCAACAACTTAAAGCACCGATGTATTGTACAACTTCTGTATGGTTCTGGTTTACGCCGTAGCGAGCTTTTGAACCTAAAACTAAATGATATTGATAGCAAACGAATGCTTATAAGAGTAGAAGGAGCTAAAGGCAATAAAGACCGACTTACTCTTTTATCGAATAATGCACTCAAAGATTTGAGGATGTATTTTAAGGAATGGAAGCCTAAAGAATTTCTTTTCGAAGGGCGCAAAGGAGGAAAATATAGTCCTGAAAGCGTAGTACAAATCGTTAAACAAGCGGCTAATAAAGCAGGTATAAAACAAAATGTTTCACCACATATACTTCGTCATAGTTTTGCTACACATCTTTTAGAATCTAATGTTGACCTTAGGCAGATTCAAGTACTTTTAGGGCATGGCTCAAGTAAAACAACAGAAATTTACACTCATGTTGCAACAAATTCTTTTAAAACAATTAAAAATCCTTTAGATTAGAGTTTATATAATTGGGATATATGTAATTGTACACATATCCGTACGTTAACTACAATTATTTTTTTGCGTTCAACACGTGCTCACTCAATACGTCTTGTATGTAGTTTTTTAAGTCTTTACCTGCTTTTACAGCGAGTATTTGCAATGGCTCTACATCTTTACCTTTAATATCTATATTCTTTCTTAAATCCTTCATTATATCAAGTTTAATAGTTCGTAAGGGCAATTGTATCTAGTCCCTTTATCGTCTTTAATAACTGCTTTTTTAGGATTTAATTTAACCACCTCAAAAACATCATTATTAGATTTTTTACTATTAACAGTTACTAAGTCGCCAATTGAAATTTGATTTTTAAGGTTTTTACCTTTTTCTTCCATCATACCTAAAACCATTTTATTTAATTCTTTCAACTCTTCAAGATTAAGGTTGTTTAGGTTTTCGTAATTTTTCTTGTTTTTAAATGTTTCAAGAAATTTATCAGCTGCGTTTTCCGCTCTTAACATTGCGCTTAATTCACTCATAATATTTTATTTTAAATTAATAATATCCAAATATACATTAAGTACATGATATACACAATATTTATTTAAAAATAATTCAAAAACTTTGTAAATACTTGGCTATCGCCATTTGCCATCGCTCAAAATAACAGTAGTTAACAATGTGTAAAATTCATATTTGCCGAAAAAGGCAAAAACGAAATCTTACACTAAGCGTTAGGTGTAATTTCACTCATTTCCTGAAAAAATCACTTTAAGGAAACATTCTATTAATTTTATTTTTAACAAAAAATATAAAAGAGATGACAAATCTAGACGCTTTTAAACTTAATCCTCATACTATTTATCATAATAGTCAAAGTAGGCTTACTTGTGCCTTAAATCTTCTTTTATTTGCTAAAAAACAGTTTAAAGATTCTTATATAATACAAAATCTTGATAAGTTAAAAATAATATGCGAGGAAAGCTCTTTGAAAAAACCACCTACAGAAAAAATTATTTCAGGATTTATTAATAATGGACTAATAGACACTATAAAAATATCTATTTGTTTTGAGAACTATTCTAAAGCTATCTTAATAGCTAGAGGTTATTTAATTCATAACATTGATTCTAATAAATTTAAGACAGAAGCTAAAAAACAGAAAAAAAATCCATTCCTTATCGAAGAATATCCAGGTGAACTTTATAATGATTCTAAAATTAAGACCGAAATAGATACCATTAGACTGAAATACTATGGACTTAAAGATACAACTGAACATTATTCTGTTATTTTGAATAATCAAGAATATTTAAATATAATAAAGCTTGAACCAAAACTTGTAGAAATTCTAATTGAACTAAATAAAGCTAGAAATTCTCTACATTTACAATATTCTCTTTCATTTAACTTAAAATCAACATCATATCAAGAATTTAAAACTCTATCAGATTTCGTTGACACAAAACTGAATGAAAACATAAAAAGATTAAATGATTACTTATTTGGAGAAGGGAATACAAAAAAACCTGATTTTAAAATAGCAACTACACCTAACATTGGCTAAAATTAATACGGGTTTTTGTGCTTAATCCAAAGTTTAGTGTATTTTTATAAAGTCCGCCAAATCTTTTGATTTGGCTTTAGAACAGAAAAAGATAAAACAAAATAAAAAGTTTTGGCTAATCGCTTAATCCGAAATTAAATGCTAATTTAATCCCGTACTAACCTTAGCCTAGCCGTTGTGCACAAGTTGACCAAAAATGAGACTAACCGAAATAATTCTGATTTTATTAATATCCAAATCGACTTTTGGACAAAATAAATATGTCGGAATTTACAATGACCGATTTTCGGAAAGTATCGAATTAAAAGCTGACTCAACTTTTGCGCATAATTGGAGATTTGACCTGTCTGCAAGTTGGACAACTGGAAAATGGTACGTGAAAAATGACACAATTTTTCTGAAAACCGAATTAGTAATGGACACTTTGCAAATAAGAGATTCGGAAAATAATGTTATTCGTGATTCTTTGGTTATTTCTTCTGACCAAAAAATTGACCGAATTGAACGAAATGAACTCATAATATCATCCTTATCAAGCGGAGGACAAAATCGATATAAACCACCAACCAAAATGTATTGGAAAAGAAACAAACTCTATCGGATTAATGAAAATGGAACTCTTGACCAGCGAAAAGTAAAAGCATTTTGGACTGACAAAAAGTATAAAACATATTTTCGAAAAGAAACTGAATGAATAAAAACCTGTGCACAACAATGTATAACCGCAATTACGGCGGATTCGACTACATCCGAATCCACTCGGAATTGCTAACGTCTGTGCTAAACGGAAAATAATCGCTAATTTAACCCGTAACTGACGGTTATACGAGACCGTTGTAAGTAATTTGCCATCGCCAATGTTCTTTTTGCTGAGGATTACCTGAGTTATATTGTGGATATAAAAAGTCGGAATCTCTAAATGAGCAGAAAAGGATTAAGGTAATATTCGACTCTTTCGGCGGATATTTCCCAAGTAGTTTAGCTTTCAGCGTTGAGAGTGTACTCTCAGAACGTTGACACGTTAAAAACTACTTGTAAAAGGACGGTAAAAATTTTGAGAAAGTCAAATTTTAAACGGTATTTTATTGTTTTTCTGCTCATTTAGAGGTGTTCAGGTTCCGTTTTACACTAATCATACACGAATGTATAAATTAATATAAAACGGGAGGCTCAACAAAAAGAGTCTTTATTATTCTCTTATGGCAAACTATACATGGTTATTATTCCTAATTTTAGACAAAAGTAAAATTAAAATAAAACCACTTACAACAGGTCCTATAAGTAATGTCCTAAAAACATATTAGCCTGAAAAAGGACACTACTTATAGCCCTGTCGTTAGCTGCAATAAACCAAAAACGTTGTTACAGAATGGAGAACATAATAGATTTTATTAATAAAAACGAATCTGAAATTGACCCGATTAAAAGAAGTCTATTTTATGCATTCTTATCTTTTGTTATCGGATCTATAATATTTGGATTGTTTTATTGGTCTGAGTACATCGGATTCGCATTGTTCGGTATTTTGTTCTTGATATTTGCAATTGTCTTTAATAGTGCTTTTCTAATCAAAATATTGATGAAAATGAATGTTAAAAAGACGGTTTCTAGAAAGTACTTGTATTCTATTTTAATTTTATTAATCAATATTCCTATTGCAATTATTTATTTTCAAATAGCAATGAATATAATAATTGGGAATCTAGAAATGGATTAAAAAATACTGCAGCTAACAATACCTCCTATGAAAAGCCTTAGTCCAGTTTCTTAAAGTTAATTAATATTTTCTTTTTTGCCTTAAACCACCTTTTTTTCTTTTAATATAACTTGCTCGCACTCCTATGTGTGATCGGTTCGAAACTTGAAACGTCACCGGCATCTGTATGATTATAAATTATAATAAAACCGGTCACTTGCTAAAAATGTGATCCTAAATAGTACAGGTCACGGGTTTTGTTTTGTGATACGGTTCTCACTACTATATTAGAGCTTTGTTATGATTTTTATTTTATTAGTTTTTCTGCTTATTATTCAATAACCCCAATGGTATATGGAACTTCTGTTTTAATTACCGCCAAGGTTCTACTTAGTAGCTTTCTAGCTACTTTGACAATGATACTTTTTACGTTCTTGCCTTGATGTTTACGATAATAGGCCTGCATTACGGGGTCTGCACGTATCGCTTGCCAAGATGCCTCTACAAAATAACTTCTCAATAAGCGGTTTGCACGTGGGGTCATTCCCATTGTCCTTTGACTGTTTCCGCTTTGATACATACTTGGTGCCAGACCTACGTAACCTGCCAAATGTTTAATGTTTTTGAAACGTCTTAAATCCCCTAGTTCACATAATATGCCACAGGCCACGATACCTCCGATACCAGGTATACTTCTCAGTAATAGATAATCCTTCTTATAATTCACTTTACAGTACCTTCTTAGCTGTGTGGACACATCGCGAAGCTCTTGGTCCACAAAACGGAAGAAACGCATTCTACTCTCTAATGTGGCCTTCGCCGTTGGGTACTCGAACATTATATCATCCAACCAATTTCTGTATTTATGGCTCCAATGGTCATTGTCGAACTCTTCAGGTTCCCTGATTCCGAAATACAACAATTGCATCTTTATATAGCTCTTGACCCTTCTGAAATCCTTTACAAGGTCATTTCTGCGTCTGAACAGACTACGAAGTTCTTCACGTTTCCTGTCCGGCACTATGATACTCTGCAATCGGTTATCCTTCAACTCTCTCGCTATCAACTGCGCATCTATCTTATCGGTCTTGGTATGTTTCTCTTTGCCCTTTCTATGAATGTCTGCTGGATTGACTACCAGACTTCGCCAACCGTAACTCTCAAAACAACGATGAGCGTGGTAACCGCAACAACCAGCTTCATAAGCTACGGTAACTTCATACTCCTTGAAATGTTTTGAAACATAACTATGTAATTGCTTTGGGTCGGGTGACATACTAAAAGACTTACCAGCGAACAGATCTGTTGCACAATGTACTTTCCAACTTCGTTTGTGAATATCGATACCAATGTATAACTTCGGGCAAGCAGTTTGTTGAGTGTTCATATCTTATTGTTTTAGAGAACTTTAAAGATACTCGACTTGCTGCTTTTTCATCGATGCTATAAGTAATGCGGAGTTTGGTTTTTATTCCAAACTAAGTGTATATTTAAAGTGTCCGCAAAATCTTTAGGATTTTGCTCTAACGATAAAAAAATAAAACAAAACAAAAAGCTTTTGCTACGTGCGTAGACGGAAACAAAAAGGTTTCCTTGTCCTCCGCACTACTCATAGCTGAAACGTTGGCAACAATATGAAGAAACTTATAATTCTGTGTTTATCAATTACTGGACTAACTTCCTGTGCGCAGGATTTGAAATGTGAGGACTTTAAGAACGGAAAATTTATAACTCCCGGAAATTCCACTTTTCCATATCAAGGAACAATTCTTCGGGACAATGGTAAGCAAATAGAATGGTCTACCGAAAGTGCAGACACGACACATATCGATATTAGATATTTGGACGATTGCAACTATGTAATGACTTACAATACGGAATTGAATGAATTGGATAATTTAGAAAAATTTATAAACGACTCAGGTGGAATGCAAGTGAAGGTTTTGGAAATAAAAGGGGATACTTTATTTTATAATGGACTTTTGCAAAATGATACTCTACGATTTGAACAACCAGGTTTAATGATAAAAGTGAAATAAATACTGTTGCCAACAATACCTCCTATGAAAAGCCTTAGTCCAGTTTCTTAAAGTTAATTAATATTTTCTTTTTTGCCTTAAACCACCTTTTTTTCTTTTAATATAACTTGCTCGCACTCCTATGTGTGATCGGTTCGAAACTTGAAACGTCACCGGCATCTGTATGATTATAAATTATAATAAAACCGGTCACTTGCTAAAAATGTGATCCTAAATAGTACAGGTCACGGGTTTTGTTTTGTGATACGGTTCTCACTACTATATTAGAGCTTTGTTATGATTTTTATTTTATTAGTTTTTCTGCTTATTATTCAATAACCCCAATGGTATATGGAACTTCTGTTTTAATTACCGCCAAGGTTCTACTTAGTAGCTTTCTAGCTACTTTGACAATGATACTTTTTACGTTCTTGCCTTGATGTTTACGATAATAGGCCTGCATTACGGGGTCTGCACGTATCGCTTGCCAAGATGCCTCTACAAAATAACTTCTCAATAAGCGGTTTGCACGTGGGGTCATTCCCATTGTCCTTTGACTGTTTCCGCTTTGATACATACTTGGTGCCAGACCTACGTAACCTGCCAAATGTTTAATGTTTTTGAAACGTCTTAAATCCCCTAGTTCACATAATATGCCACAGGCCACGATACCTCCGATACCAGGTATACTTCTCAGTAATAGATAATCCTTCTTATAATTCACTTTACAGTACCTTCTTAGCTGTGTGGACACATCGCGAAGCTCTTGGTCCACAAAACGGAAGAAACGCATTCTACTCTCTAATGTGGCCTTCGCCGTTGGGTACTCGAACATTATATCATCCAACCAATTTCTGTATTTATGGCTCCAATGGTCATTGTCGAACTCTTCAGGTTCCCTGATTCCGAAATACAACAATTGCATCTTTATATAGCTCTTGACCCTTCTGAAATCCTTTACAAGGTCATTTCTGCGTCTGAACAGACTACGAAGTTCTTCACGTTTCCTGTCCGGCACTATGATACTCTGCAATCGGTTATCCTTCAACTCTCTCGCTATCAACTGCGCATCTATCTTATCGGTCTTGGTATGTTTCTCTTTGCCCTTTCTATGAATGTCTGCTGGATTGACTACCAGACTTCGCCAACCGTAACTCTCAAAACAACGATGAGCGTGGTAACCGCAACAACCAGCTTCATAAGCTACGGTAACTTCATACTCCTTGAAATGTTTTGAAACATAACTATGTAATTGCTTTGGGTCGGGTGACATACTAAAAGACTTACCAGCGAACAGATCTGTTGCACAATGTACTTTCCAACTTCGTTTGTGAATATCGATACCAATGTATAACTTCGGGCAAGCAGTTTGTTGAGTGTTCATATCTTATTGTTTTAGAGAACTTTAAAGATACTCGACTTGCTGCTTTTTCATCGATGCTATAGCAAATAGGGCGGTAAGTTCCGTATCAATTGGCTTGGGCTTGCTTACTAAGTCCGCCAAATCTTTTGGATTTGGCTTTTAAAATGAAAAAAATAAAAACAAAACAAAAAGCTCTGGCTAGCAGACCAGACGGAAACGAAAAGTTTCCTTGCCTGCCCTACTTGCCATAGCCGAACTGTTGTACCACATTTGAGAAAAACATTTTACATAACGACAATTATTAGTTTGATTCTAATTTCTTGCGTTACGAATAGAGAAATATTCCAAGCGGAAAGATTTGCGGATTTTAATAAATTGACTGTCCCCAAAGCGGATAAAATTGAACTTGGATTTGGTTCGATTGACAAAACCCCAAAACATAAAATAAGTATTGGAGAAAGCATTTATCCAAACGAAAAAAAATATAAACTTGAAACGCCAAAAACATATAACCGAATAGAAAACGGAAAATTTGAATTAGAAACAGAATATTTCTATACGGCATCGGATAGTATTGTTAGAGTTGTTATGTATGAATGGACTGAATTGAGAAAAACAAATAAATCTGACACTCAGAAGTTCAGCAAAAAATACGATGGACTAAAAAAACAGCTGACTTCCAAGCTTGGAGAACCAAGTTTTGTCGAAATTGCTTCAGATACTGCGAAATCAAATTTTAGAGACGGAATTAAATGGCTAAATGGAAAAGGGAATAAAGCATATCTATTTATGTTGGGCAGTAATTCGAGTGATTATAGGAAAATAAGATTAGCTATTTATAATGAATAAAAAACGTGGTACAACAATGTATAACCGCAATTACGGCGGATTCGACTACGTCCGAATCCACTCGGAATTGCGAGCGTCTGTGCCAAACCGAAAATTAACGTATATTAACCCGTAACTGACGGTTATACGAGACCGTTGCCAGTAATTGGATTAAACCATTTGAGATTGATGCTGTCTAAAGGTATATAAATTTTTAAATAATTATCTAAAATGAAGAGCCTCAAAACTATCACTATCATCGTACTTGTTTTCTTTACATCACATTTATCTTTTGCACAAAAAAGTAAACCTGAACCTGATTTAGCAAATGTTAAATATGGAGAGCATGAGCGAAATGTTTTAGATATTTGGTTTGCAGACAAAAGCAAAATAACACCTTTAGCTATTTACATCCATGGTGGGGGATTTGATTATGGTAGTAAAGAAAAAATTAATGCACGTGCATTATCTCAATTGTTAAAGGCTGGAATATCGGTTGCTTCCATCAATTACCGCTATAAAAAAATTGCTCCCTTACCAGCTGCACATCATGATGCAAAAAAAGCCTTGCAATTTATTCGTTCTAAAGCTGAATCGTGGGGTATTGATAAAGACAATATTGGAGTATGGGGAAGTTCAGCAGGAGCCCAAATATCTATGTGGCTTGCCTTTAATGATGAAATGGCAGACTCTGAAAGTACTAATCCAATAGAAAAAGAGTCCACCCGTATTGCTTGTGTAGCCTCGAATATTGGGCAAACCACTATGGAGTCTGATTTTTGGATTAAACATCTAGCTAAATATGCGCCAGGTACAGAGGCAGAATTTAAAAGTAAAACACGTCTTCAAATCTATGGTGTTGAAAATATGGAAGAAGCCGATGAAATAGCAAAGAGCATATCTGCTTTGGCTTTGATTTCAACAGATGACCCACCTATTTTTATGCAATATTCGATGAATCCAAACGCTGTTGCACCAAGCAAAAACAATCCAAAGAAATTTAAAGGTTGGGTTATTCATCATGTAGATTTTGGAATTGCGCTTAAAGAAAAAATGGACGAATTAAATGTAGAAGCTCATTTAAAATACCCAAGTTCCAAAACGAAATATAATTCATTGGTTGAGTTTTTTATAGAAAAATTGAACGAATAATAATTTTTTGGAATAGAAAAAACTACTGGCAACAACGGTAACCGTTGCACAAGCCATTGATCAGAAATAATTACTATCGATATAAGCCTCTTTTAGGGGCTTTTTTTATGCCATGTCAGAAGCTGAACCTAAATTTTAGGTGCGCTCGAGAAAGGCTTTTCAAGTATTGGACCATGATTTTTACGAATAATTGCAGGGCAAGCTTTCCTGCCCCACTTATCGGGTATTTGTTCTCGAATTTCAGGTATTTCTTTAGATTGTAGGCGATTGCCGAGAGGTGCATTACCTTGTTCGCCTGTGCAAGCCCGATGGTATTTATCTTCCTCAGTCCCATGAACTGGGTCAAGGTTCCAAAAACGGGCTCTACCGTGCTCTGCCGCTTGCCCTTCATATACCGCCCCAGTGGGCTCTCCACCCGGGCGATGTTACGCAAATATTCCGCACGGTAATAGGTAACGCTGAACTTCTTCTCCTGTGCGCTTTTGCCCAGGCAGCTAGTGCGTAAGGGGCACCCGGTGCAGATATGCTTTCTTGCACGGTATTCCTTCTTTCTTGTTCCCGTGCGATGATCCCTGAACTCCTTGGTGAACGGTATCGTTTTCCCTTGGGGACAGCGGTAGCTGTCCGTTTCTTGTTCATAAACGAAACCATCGGGACCGCCCTTGAACGTCCCGTGGGCGGGTATGAAGCTCTTGAGTCCCCTGCTTTCCAAAAAGGCATAGTTCTCGCCACTGCTATAGCCCGTATCGGCAACGCAGTTCTCAAAGACGAAGCCCTGTTGCCATAATCTTCTCTGTAAGCGCCGTACGATATCCTGTAACTGCTGGTTGTCCTTGCCATCGGCATGGTACGCCCTGATATCGGTAATTACATGATGGGCGGTATCCACGCTCAACTGACTGAGGTAATTCAGCTTTCTGGCCTTGCCCGGCTTTACGCTTATCCTGGCATCGGGGTCGGTAGGGCTGTAATGGGTCTTGTTGCTCGTATACTTTGCTCCTTTGATACCGGCGCCAGGTCGTTGATCCTGATCTTTTGCCCATTTCTTGTTCCTACCCTTTATCGCATCGAGTTCCTTCTTGTTGGCGGTCACACTTCGCTGACCCTTGTCCGACCTATCGCCCTTGCTCTTGCGGTGTGGCACTTCTTTGTCCATTGCGCTTATAGCACGTACTTTTTTCAAATGCTCTTCCAAATCTTCTTCGGGCACCTTCAGCTCCAATGTATCCATACTCGCGTTCGCCTTGACAGGTGCGGAATCTATTGCTTGGGTATGACCGGAAACCATCCCTTTTTCTACACACATACTCAAGACATTGGTGAATACTTCCTCGAATACCGACTCCGGGTAAAGTTGGCGGGTACGGCTTATGGTAGAATGCCATGGCAGCTCCTCGTCGATATCGTAGCCTATGAAAAATAGTATATCCAAACGCATCGAACAATGGTCGATAAGCTTACGGTCGCTGATGATGTTCTCCAAGTAGCCGACAAGACATAACTTGAAGAACACAACCGGGTCGATGCTCTTCTGCCCGCTCTCACCATAATAGGGACGAGTAAGCATATAAAGAAATTCCAAATCTAGGACGCCTTTCAAACGCCGGTAAAAATTGTTCTTGGGGATGCGTTCGCTCAATTGAAATTGTGCAAATAGCTTTTCCTGATACTCCTTTTTTCCTTGCATACCTAAAGTTAACACAACAACGTTAAGATCACGTTGGCCCTACATGGTTTTTTCGTTAACTTGTGCAACAGGCACACCGTGTAAAAATAATTGCTTGGTGCTTGCCTACTTGGAAATTCCTGCGGAATTTCCAATGGTTCATTCCTTTTTAGTAAGTTAGTTGCTTAAACACGCAACTATCCTTACACCTAACGTTGTGCAACATTTGAAAAAAAATCGAGAATGACCAATTATATTATACTTTTCAAAAGTTTAGGGTCAAAGCTAAATACTCGAATGGACTTCAATTCTGAAAAGCCAGCAACGGAATTTATTGAACTGACTAAACTTAACGGTTACAAAATGTACCAATACATTCAAAGCGGAAATAATTATGTTATGACAGCAGAAGAGTTGGAAATAAAGAATATTAAGTTTGAAAAATTATTACGTGAAGTTAAAACGTGGTTTGGACTATCGAAAAAGACTGTAACTGATTTTTTAATTATGCCAGATAAGAGTTTTTATTATCCATATGAATTCGGGTCTTATCTTTATATTTTCACAAAAAAAAACAGAACAAAAGCTGATTTTGAAAAGTGGCTGGATAAAGAGTTTGCAAGTAGATTTGGACATATTGACGAGACATTTGCTGGATTTGAGAACTTAATGAATGACGAAGATTACCTAATTGCAACGAATCACGATTTACAGCATCAATTTGGAGTTGTTGGAAACAAAAACATAATTGACGAAATAATAGCGAAATTTAAAAACGAAAATTTAAGAGAATTTGAATTGGAAGATTACGAAGAAAAACGCTGAAAAAACGTTGCACAACAATGTATATAAAAAATAGCGCGAGCAGTTGCAAACACAAAGGTTCGGGCACTTTTTTGAGGTCGCCAAATTTTTAAATTTGGCTATTTGAGGAAAGAAAGATAAATAGAAAGATTTAAAAATTCGGCTTGAGTTTAAGCGAATGGTTTGCGCACTTTTTCAGCGCTACTTTTCATATACGAGACGTTAGCCCACATTTTGAAATACCTCTATAGACAAACAGTATAAACTAATTTAGAAAATGAAAAAATTTGAATATAAAATTATAACGATAAGTGTTTCTCACTTTAGAAAAAAAAATTTTCAAACTGAATTAAATGATAAATTTGAAAAATGGGGAAATGAAGGTTGGGAACTAATAAAAATGGAGCCTATTACTTCTGGTGGCATGATATTTCAAGGAGCAACGACAGAAGAATTTCTTGCAGTTTTCAAAAGAGATAAAGAAGAAATATAATTTCCTTTTTTTTTAGAAATTAATGCTTATTGTAAACGCTAATTTATTGAAATTACCAATCTAATTGGAAAAGTTACGAGGATAGGATTGCAAAAAACAAATGGACTTACTCAATGTTACTGTTGAGCAGATGGACTTTACTCGAGCGGAATAAAAATGGCATATCAGTACGCAGAAAAACATGGGCTAACAAAACCTCCTATGAAAAGCCTTAGTCCAGTTTCTTAAAGTTAATTAATATTTTCTTTTTTGCCTTAAACCACCTTTTTTTCTTTTAATATAACTTGCTCGCACTCCTATGTGTGATCGGTTCGAAACTTGAAACGTCACCGGCATCTGTATGATTATAAATTATAATAAAACCGGTCACTTGCTAAAAATGTGATCCTAAATAGTACAGGTCACGGGTTTTGTTTTGTGATACGGTTCTCACTACTATATTAGAGCTTTGTTATGATTTTTATTTTATTAGTTTTTCTGCTTATTATTCAATAACCCCAATGGTATATGGAACTTCTGTTTTAATTACCGCCAAGGTTCTACTTAGTAGCTTTCTAGCTACTTTGACAATGATACTTTTTACGTTCTTGCCTTGATGTTTACGATAATAGGCCTGCATTACGGGGTCTGCACGTATCGCTTGCCAAGATGCCTCTACAAAATAACTTCTCAATAAGCGGTTTGCACGTGGGGTCATTCCCATTGTCCTTTGACTGTTTCCGCTTTGATACATACTTGGTGCCAGACCTACGTAACCTGCCAAATGTTTAATGTTTTTGAAACGTCTTAAATCCCCTAGTTCACATAATATGCCACAGGCCACGATACCTCCGATACCAGGTATACTTCTCAGTAATAGATAATCCTTCTTATAATTCACTTTACAGTACCTTCTTAGCTGTGTGGACACATCGCGAAGCTCTTGGTCCACAAAACGGAAGAAACGCATTCTACTCTCTAATGTGGCCTTCGCCGTTGGGTACTCGAACATTATATCATCCAACCAATTTCTGTATTTATGGCTCCAATGGTCATTGTCGAACTCTTCAGGTTCCCTGATTCCGAAATACAACAATTGCATCTTTATATAGCTCTTGACCCTTCTGAAATCCTTTACAAGGTCATTTCTGCGTCTGAACAGACTACGAAGTTCTTCACGTTTCCTGTCCGGCACTATGATACTCTGCAATCGGTTATCCTTCAACTCTCTCGCTATCAACTGCGCATCTATCTTATCGGTCTTGGTATGTTTCTCTTTGCCCTTTCTATGAATGTCTGCTGGATTGACTACCAGACTTCGCCAACCGTAACTCTCAAAACAACGATGAGCGTGGTAACCGCAACAACCAGCTTCATAAGCTACGGTAACTTCATACTCCTTGAAATGTTTTGAAACATAACTATGTAATTGCTTTGGGTCGGGTGACATACTAAAAGACTTACCAGCGAACAGATCTGTTGCACAATGTACTTTCCAACTTCGTTTGTGAATATCGATACCAATGTATAACTTCGGGCAAGCAGTTTGTTGAGTGTTCATATCTTATTGTTTTAGAGAACTTTAAAGATACTCGACTTGCTGCTTTTTCATCGATGCTAAACGTAATGCGGACTTTAGGGCAAAACCGAAAGGTCTGTATATATTTATGATGTCGCTAAATCTTATGGATTTAGCTTTGGAACTAAAAAAGAAAAAATTAAACAATAAGCTTTAGCTTCGTGCGTAGACGGAAACAAAAAGTTTCCTTACTACCGCACTACGCTTAGCCGCACCGTTAGCAAACATATTGACCCGTCCTGAAATATGTATACAAAACACTTCAAGTATATGTATAAAAATGATGGATATGTAAAACGCTATAGTGAGAGCTTCAAGCTCAAAGTCTTGGCAGAACTTACCAAAGGAAACCATTCAAAAAGACAAATTGCATTAACTTACGGTATACAATCCAGTACTATAAACGTATGGATCAAGAAGTATGACCGTAAAGATTTAATGAACACCCGTGTAACCGTGCAAACAGACGACGAACTTTCCCGTATCAAAGCCCTTCAAAAAGAGTTGAAACAACTTAAGGACCTTCTTATTAAAAAGGACCTGGACAAACTGGTGACCGATAGCTATCTCGAGGTAGCTGCCGAGAACCTGGGCTATAGAGATGTTGAAGAATTAAAAAAAAACTTAAACATAAAGCCTTGATGAAAGTAGCACCGATAAACCGTAATGAAAGGCTGTATTCAATTGGTACTATCTGTAATGCCTTTGATCTGAAAAGAGATGCCTATTACAAATACCAAAAACGTTTTGTTATCAAAAAACAGATAGAACGGGATATAATCGAACTTGTTCGGAAAAGCAGAAGAACACTACCTAGAGAAGGTACCAGGAAACTCATGAGATCATTAAAAGATGAGTTTCATAAGTACGACTTAAAAGTAGGCAGAGACCAGCTGTTCCGTATCCTAAGAGAAAATCGATTGCTCATTAGAAGAAAGAAATACTCCTCTAGAACCACCAATTCATATCACCGCTTTTACAAGTATGGCAATATCATAAAAGACTTGAAAATCAATAGACCCAATCAAGTATGGGCTTCCGACATAACCTATATCAGAACCATTAAAGGATTCTGTTACCTAGCATTGATAACGGACATGTACTCACGTAAAATCGTTGGATATGACCTAAGTGATAGCCTAGAACTAAAAGGTTGTGTCAGAGCTTTAAATAAGGCTATTTACAATGCCAAGAACATTGACCGACTTATTCATCACTCGGACAGAGGTATTCAATATTGCAGTAATGTCTATACCCAAATACTAAAAAGAAAGAAAATCAAGATCAGTATGACCGAAGAAAACCATTGCTACGAAAACGCCCTGGCCGAAAGGGTAAACGGTATTCTAAAAGATGAATTTTTTCTTGACCAGACATTTACCAGTGTGGTTCATGCTAAAAAAGCAGCCAAAAATGCAATCAAACTATACAACTCTAAAAGATTGCATTTATCTTTAGATTATAAAACACCTAATTACGTGCATCAATATGCCGCCTAAAACTAATATTAACCTGTAGCCGTATTTTAGGACGTGACAAATTTAATAACCTATGAAAAAAGTAGCAATTGGTTGCGGAATATTCTTAGTGCTGGTCATAGGCACCGTTGCGATATTGTTCTATATACTTACCAGACCTAAATACAGGGATGTATCTAGCGAAAAACCGTTTACAGAAATCATAAACCAAAAATTAACTACGAAAAAACCTACACTAATTTTAAATTATGATATGCCCAAATATGAAGACTATAGCTATCACTTAGAAGATGGCAATAGTTTTGGTATGGAATCTGACTTAAAGACTGTTACCAAAATACCTACTGGTACAGAGTTCAGCATAGATAAAATTGAAATACACTCCAATTGGGTAAGCGGTTCATCTACCATATATCTTTTCGGTAATATATATAGCGAAGAGAAACAAAAAAGCTATGCTTTTCAATATACTTGGGGCGATTACCATCTGCTATATGAAGACAACCCATACTGGACATTTAATCTTGCTTTTTGGCAAAACGGAGCGTTGACTGAAAAGTATTATATAGAGCTTCCATAATTACTATTTACCTCAGTGATGCATATTAAAAGAATAAGAAAGAGATTTCATATTTATGATTAATACTATACTTGGTGATTAATCTATGCTTAAAACAGTTTTTAAATTATCGGTTTAAAGGGTATTTGAAGAATTGTTTCAGCTATTATAATTTACCAATGACTAATTATTAGATTGATACACTACCAGTATAAAAGCCAAAACATTAGGTTTTAGCATTAAAAGAAAAACGCCAAATAAATACTATTTGGCGTTTCTTGATTTTTACTACTAATAATTTGTAGCAATGGTTATTTCATCTCATAAATAGCAATAGTACTAGATACTTCATGAGTTGCGATCATTAGATAATTTCCTGTAGGACTATCATCCTTATCCACAACGATTAACCCTTCTGGTGAAATATCTTCTGCATCATAGATCCAGGTAACAAAAACTGGGTTATAAGGGTTGGTTACATTGTAAGCCAATATTCCACTAGTTCTTTCCAAACCAACGAACAACAACGTTTCTTCTCCTACTTTTAAGGTTTTTACAGATTCTGGCTCGGCACCTTTATCATCTGACCTGCCATCTACTTCGCCTTCATCTTGGTTGAATATAGATGGTGCCAAAGCCAATGTTCTTCGTGCTATCTCAGAACCGGAATCAAACACTAATTGTCCGTTAGTATCCCAAATTGAAAACGAGCGCGCACCGTACGAATAGATTTGCTCATATAATCCGTCATTATCATCGTCTCCGTTTGCAGTTGTCGTTTTTAATCGACCTAAATTTTCATCTTCCTGCAATGCTTCAAAATCAGGATAAAAAGCAGGGTCTAAATCCAAATCCTTTACACGCACTTCTTCAGAATAACCGTCATAATCCCTAGAATCACCTTCATTGGCAGAAACGATAAAACCGTTTCCATTAGCTGTGAAATAGTCTATTGCATCGGGCATATAAAAACCTAAAACATTCCAGTTTTTTAAATTTCCAGCAATACCGTCTCTATTAGAAGCGTCTAGCTCATTACCGGAAACATTATGATTCTTTGTTCCCAAACCTACCAAACCCGTGATGGTCTTAGAGGTAAGGTCAACTATTGCCATCCCGTTATTCTCTTGCAAACCAATATATGCAGTGCTAGAATCATCAGAAATAGTAACATACTCCGGCTCTACATCTTGTACAAATGAAGAAGCACCGTCATTACCAAATACTCTAAATCCGTTACCAGGATCCATCTGTCCGGCAAAAGAAATTTGCGTTGCAGTTTCCGTAGCCACTTCAATTACCGTTATTGAACCTTCTGGATCAACCGTATAATCATCGTTTGGCTCACCTTCATTGGCAGCAACGATATATTCCCCATCAGGAGAAAAAGCAACCATATCAGGCAACGCTCCTGCTACATAAGACTTAATCAAAACTTGCGAGTTAGTGTCATAGGTATCAACAGTACCCTCTAATTGTTTATCGCTATTTTCAACGGCAATTGCCAAAATACCATTGTGAACAGCAACAGAATTAGGACTACCCGTTAAAGCGATAGAAGCACCTTTTACAGGGTTTGTAGCATCTGTTAAATCTAGTACCGAAATTTCATCCTCTTCAGGGTTTACTATGAACAATTTGTTGGTAACGGCATCAAAAGCAGATATTTCTGCAAAAGCTTCGTCATTACCATTGGTAAACGTTCCTATTTTAGAGAAACTAAGTTGATCGATGGTTATTGGAAATTCGGCATCCATACCATCGGCTCCGTCAGCCCCGTCAGCACCATCGGCGCCATCTACACCGTCCACTCCATCAACACCGTCCATTCCATCTATACCATCATCGGCACAAGAGGTACATAAAATAGAAATTCCAAGAATTGCTACACAAAAAGGTCGTAATACATTTTTCATTTTAATACAGTTTGGTTTTAAGTATCAAAACAAGAAGATCAATGTAAAGTTGGGGTTAACTGCATTGTAAATAATTATTATAAAGATGTTAAATTAAAAATACAGATTTGTAAACATCTAAATAACAGTCACATCAATCTTCCCTAATACAAAAAAGTAAAACACAACAAAAATGATACGATTAAAGTGAAACAAACCTATAAGCCTAACCCAAAAGTATGTTTCACTCATTTTTCATTGTATATAAAATTACCTTGGCACAGTTTTGTATTGTAATTTTACTAAGATGAAAAAGCTATATTTAATTCTAATCCTATTTATGTCCTTACAATTTGGCAGCGCCCAACAGAACAATTCTTACGATGAACTTTGGAAACAGGTTGAGAATTTTGAAGATGGGAACCTTTCTAAATCTGTATTAAAGCAAACGGAAGCCATATTTAAAAAGGCGAAAAATGAAAATAATGGGGTACAGACCATAAAGGCTCTTCTTTATAAATCGGGCTTCATCAACAGACTTGAAGAAGATTCTAAATTAAAGATCGTTAATGATTTCAAATCTGAAATAGCAACTGCAGATGGTGCCACAAAAAACATTCTGCATAGTCATTTAGCACATTTATACTGGCAATACTACCAGCAAAACAGGTATCGATTCAACAATAAAACCAAGACAGCCGTTAAGGTTGATTCGTTAGATTTCAGAACTTGGGATTTAGATACCATATTTAAAGAAATAGATCATCATTTTATCGCCTCCTTAGAAAACACTAGAACTACACAACAACTTCCTATTTCAGATTTTGATGCAATTCTAGAAAAGAATGAAGAAAACAGAAAGTACAGACCTACGTTATTTGACGTTCTTGCACATACCGCTTTAGAATTTTACACGACCAGCGAAAATAGCATTAACAAACCCGCAGATTCTTTTGAGATTGACAACGAAGCTATTCTATGCGAAGCATACACTGCTAGTTTCCTAAATTTTGATGATAGTAAAAATCTGTCTTTACAATCTAGAGCACTTGAAATATACCAACAACTCGTAGCATTTCATTTTGGCAACCCAGATATGAGTCCGTTGGTATTGGTAGATATAGAGCGATTACGCTTTATTCATGAAAACGCGACATTTGCCAATAAGGACGATCGATACTTAGAAGTACTTAAAAATTCATCTGAAAACATAAAGCATAGTCCGTTATCCGGTTTATACACATTTGAAATTGCACTACAGCACCAGCAAGTAGCACACAATTATACTTCTTTAGGCGACGCGGCATATCAATGGAAATTGAAAGATGCTATTGCACTTTTAGATGATGTAATAGCACGATTTCCTAATAGTTTAGGTGCACAAAAAAGCGAGGTTTTGAAAGCAAAGATTCAAGACCACAGCGTGCAGTTAACTACTGAAAAGCACATTCCCAAAAATACGATCAGTAAACTTTTGGTTCAATACAAGAACGTTGAAAGTTTACATCTACATGCATATAAAATCACTCAAAACCAACTATCAAAACTAGAAGAAACTTACCCAGATAGTAAAAAGAAATCGTTTATTAAAAATCTTCCTATTGCTAAAACGTGGTCTGCACAATTAAAGACCGAGAATGATTATCAATCGCACAGCACAGAAATTATAGTGCCAGCACTAGAAAACGGAAGTTATATTTTAACCGCTGAATCTAATGATGAAAAAATAGATGTATTCAGTTATACCACCATTCAAGCAACAGATGTGGCCGTTATTGAATCTCAAACCAACACACAGCAACAATACCAGATCATAGACCGAAACAGCGGCAAACCAATTACTGGCGCAGAGGTTATTTTAAGTTATAGAAAAAACTATAAAGACGCACTAAAACGAGCAGCTTACACTACAGACAAAACAGGTTTTATAACCATTGAAAAAAGTAAAGAAAACTGGAACAACATTAACATTACGGTTAAGACTAAAAGTGACAAAGCCCATTTTGGCGAATACTACGTTAACCGAAATTATGCTCAAAACAATGACCAAATCAACTATTCATGCTTTCTATTTACAGACCGAAGTATCTACAGACCAGGGCAGCCTGTTTATTTTAAGGGTATTGCCATTAGTCAAGATAAAGGTGTGTCTAAAGTATTGGAAAAAACGAATATTGATGTTACACTAAGCGATGTAAACGGACAAGAAATTAAAACACTTTCATTGACATCTAATGAATATGGTTCAGTTTCGGGTGAATTTATGTTACCAAGTTCTGG
Source organism: Maribacter sp. R86514 (assembly GCF_044597005.1). Classification (NCBI taxonomy): domain Bacteria; kingdom Pseudomonadati; phylum Bacteroidota; class Flavobacteriia; order Flavobacteriales; family Flavobacteriaceae; genus Maribacter; species Maribacter sp. R86514. The sequence continues at coordinate 2,366,190 of NZ_CP138999.1, forward strand.
ACTACCAGGGCTATTTTCCATTAGTGCCACATCAGACGACCTGAACTTAAATGGATACGCTAGTATTTCAGCAGAAGAGTATAAAAGACCAAAATTCGAAACTAATTTTGAGCCTGTTACAGACACCTTTAAAGTAAACGATAGTATCACCGTAACCGGTAAAGCAACAGCCTATGCAGGTAGTACTATATCTGACGCAAAAGTAGTGTACCGCGTAAAAAGAGTAGTAAGTGTACCTAGATGGTATTACTGGATCAGGCCTTTTTTTAATGGCTCTTCTCAAGAAATTGTGCAGGGAGAAACTATTACGGATGCAGCAGGAAATTATAAAATTACCTTTAAGGCTATTCCTAACAATAGTGTTGAAAAAGAAAACCTACCCACTTTTAATTATGAAGTTACGGCAGATGTAACCGATATCAATGGAGAAACACGCAGTACCACAACCATGGTCAACGTTGGTTATCACGCATTGGACGTAAGATTGCTAGTACCCGATGCAGTAGACAAGACCCTCAAAAACGCAAGCTTTACCATTACCAGCAAAAATTTAAACGGACAATCTGTTTTTGCCACCGGTGAAGTAAAATTGTACAAACTTCAGGCACCCGATCATGTGCTTAGACCAAGACCTTGGCCAGCACCTGACTATTCGGGTTTTTCAAAAGAAGAATTTAAAAAGTTATATCCGCATGAAGCTTTTAAGAATGAAGACAATTCTTCTAATTGGCAGAAAGGCAAAATGGTTTGGCAATCTAAATTTAACACTGAAAACTCTAATGAAATCAGTTTTGGTAAAATCAAAAATTGGGAGTCGGGAAAATATAGAATTGAACTTTTCTCAAAAGATAAATTTGGACAAGCAGTAAAGGATATTGCCGTTTTTTCAATTACGGGCGATGAGCAAACCCTAGCCGATAACCAATTACTTTACGTAAAAACGGATAAGGAACAGTATACAATTGGTGACAAGGCACAAATCACCTTTTTTTCTAGCGCAAAAAATCTGAACATCACAGTAATTGTTGAAAAAGACCAGAAGATTTTTGAAGAAAAGGTACTGGCGCTAAACGACAATTCTAAATCAATAACAGTAACTGTTACCAAAGATGATTTGGGTGGCTTTGCCATCAACTACAGCTATGCATTTGCCAATCATTTTGATGAAAATACAGTGAACGTGCTTGTTCCCTACCCTTCTAGCGATTTGCAAATAGAAACTATGAGCTTTAGAGACAAAATAGCGCCTGGTGTAGATGAAACTTGGTCTTTCAAAGTCAAAGGTCCTAAAGGTGAAAAAGTCAGCGCAGAACTATTAGCAAGCATGTATGATGCTTCTCTAGATCAATTTAGAGCTCATTCGTGGAACTTTTACCCTATAAATCAGCCTCATTATTATTCTCGAAGAAGAACTGGTGCGTACAATAGTTTTTCAACCATAGGCTTTCAGACATTTTCTCACCATACCAACTTTAACTACCCAAGACTTAGCTTCGATGCTTTTGAATCATTTGGTCTGAATTTTAATTTAGGTAATTTTTACGAAAGACCTTCTATTAACTATAGTTCCGCACCCTTAAGGAAATCTATGATGGCAGACGATGCTGCATTAGATGAAGTTGTTACCGTTGGCTATGGTACTGCTAGAAAAGAAAATGAATTATCAAGTGCTGTTGAAAGTATAGAACCAACAGAACTAGAACCAGAGACAGATAATGAAGATTTTGATTCTGTTAGTATTCGTAAAAATTTACAGGAAACCGCTTTTTTCTTTCCAAAATTACAGACCGATAAAGAAGGAAATATAAGTTTCAACTTCACTACTCCCGAAGCATTGACGCGTTGGAATTTACAACTATTGGCACATACCAAAAATTTGGAAAGCACAATAACCAACCTATCTACGGTAACCCAAAAAGAATTGATGGTGACACCAAATGCACCACGGTTTTTACGTGAGGGTGATAAGATTATAATTAGTACTAAAATTTCTAACCTTACTGAAAAGCTACTTTCCGGTCAGGCTAAATTAGAGTTGACAGATGCGGTAACCGGCATAGATATTTCAAAAGAATTATTAGCTGCTTCCAATGCACTAGATACATCACCTTTTGAAGTTGATGCTATGGGAAATACCCAAGTATCATGGAAATTGAATATTCCTGAAGGATTACAATCCGTTCAATATAAAATCATAGCAAAAGCAGGTGATTTCTCTGATGGCGAACAAAACATGTTGCCTGTATTATCAAACAGAACTTTGGTAACGGAAACATTACCTATGTGGATTCGTAGCAATCAGACCAAGACCTTTACCCTAGACAAGTTAAGGAACACCTCATCGACTACACTGAAGCATCATAAGCTAACTTTAGAAATGACATCTAACCCTGCTTGGTATGCAGTACAGGCATTACCCTACTTAATGGAGTACCCATACGATTGTAACGAGCAGACATTCTCAAGGTATTACGCAAACACCCTCGCAAGTCATATTGCGCACAGTAACCCCAGAATCCGTGAAGTGTTTGATCAATGGGCAAATTCAGATGCCTTACTAAGCAATCTAGAAAAGAACGAGGAATTAAAATCGCTATTGATTCAAGAAACACCATGGTTACGCGATGCACAATCTGAAACCGAACAAAAGAAAAGAATCGGTTTGTTGTTCAATTTGAACAAGATGAAAAACGAGCAACAATCAGCATTAAATAAGCTGGCTCAAAATCAGAATTCAAGTGGAGCTTGGTCGTGGTTCAATGGTGGTCCAGATAATAGATATATTACCCAGCATATTATTTCGGGAATGGGGCATTTGAACAAATTAATCACCTCAACAAAGACCAACAACCAAAATTCATCAACTTCGTTCAACTCTCAATCAGATATGATTGAAGAAGCAATTTCATATTTAGATGCTGAGTATGTGAAAGAGTACGAGCAAATGAAGAAATACACATCGAATATAAACGATGATCATTTAAGTGCGAATCAGGTACATTATTTATATATGCGTAGTTTTTTTCCAGAAATTAAAACCTCTAAAAAAGTAGATGATGTCACTACCTATTATATAAAACAGGCACAGAAATATTGGAAAAAAAGAGGTTTATATGCACAAGGAATGTTAGCCTTGGTTTTACACCGAAGAGACGATGTAAAAACATCTGCCAAAATTCTACGCGCTTTAGAAGAAAATAGCATTACCAGCGATGAATTGGGTTTGTATTGGAAAAGTAATACCAGCTCATGGTTTTGGTATCAAGCACCTATAGAAACACAAGCTTTGCTAATTGAAGCATTTTCTGAAATCCGCCCTGCGGATATTGAGACGGTGGATAATCTTAAAATATGGTTACTAAAAAATAAGCAGACCAATCAATGGAGTACTACTAAAGCAACAACCGAAGCTGTCTACGCTTTATTATTACAAGGTAGCGAGTGGTTATCGGTTACAGATGCCGTAGAAGTTTTAATTGGCGGAAAAAAAATTGATGCTTCTAAACTAGAAGATGTAAAGATAGAAGCAGGAACAGGCTACTTTAAAACCTCATGGAACACTGCTGAGATTCAACCAAAAATGGGTGAAGTAAAAATTAACAAAAAAGGCGACGGAATTGCTTGGGGAGCTTTGTACTGGCAATATTTTGAAGATTTGGATAAAATTACAAGTGCCGAGACTCCGTTGAAATTAAAGAAAAAAATCTTTTTGAAAAAGAATACGGATTCTGGCGAAGTGATTTCTGAAGTGACCGATAATACCAATTTAAAAGTGGGCGACTTGGTTAAGACAAGAATTGAGCTAAGATCAGATCGAGATATGGAATTCATACACATGAAAGATATGCGTGCTGCTGGTTTTGAACCTGTAAACGTAATTTCAAGATACAAATGGCAAGACGGCTTAGGGTATTATGAAAGCACTAAAGATGCTAGCACCAATTTCTTCTTTGACTATTTACCAAAAGGTGTTTATGTCTTTGAATATGATGTACGTGTAAATAATGCCGGAGATTTCAGTAACGGCATTACTACCATACAAAGTATGTATGCACCAGAATTTAGTAGTCATAGTGAAGGAGTTCGTGTTTCTGTCGAGAATTAACGGCATTACAAACAAAGTGAAGTAATCTGCTTTTAGGCTGACCAAAAACTCACCTACAACTAATGATAAAAAGATTGCCACGTCGCGAAAATGCTCCCCGCAAAGACGAAATAGCACAAAAAAAGGGCGCTACAATGTAGCGCCCTTTTCGTCTTTTGCTAAAAAATAATCTACCAAATACTAACTCTCTTTTCAGGAGCTAAATACATAGCATCACCTTCTTTAATATCAAAGGCATCGTAAAATTCTTGAATATTCAACAAAGGTTGTGTTGCTCTTACCATACCTGGAGAGTGTGGATCTGTTTTAATCTGAGTTCTTAAAGCCTCATCTCTACTCTTTGTTCTCCAAACTGTAGCCCAAGACATAAAGAAACGTTGCTCAGCAGTGAAACCATCAATATCTTCAGGACGACCGTTTTCAGCGTAGTATTTCTGAAGTCCGTCATAAGCACCTAACAATCCGCCTAAGTCACCTATATTCTCACCTAAAGTAAATTTACCGTTTACATAAACTTCTGGCAATACCATCACGCTATCATACTGTACCGCTAAAGCATCAGCTCTTTCAGTAAAAGCAGCTAAATCAGCATCTGTCCACCAGTTTTTAAGATTTCCATCCGCATCAAAACGAGAACCACTATCATCAAAAGCATGAGAGATTTCATGACCTATTACAGCACCAATTCCACCATAATTTACAGCTTCATCAGCAGTATAGTTATAGAAAGGAGGTTGTAAGATTGCAGCAGGAAAAACAATCTCATTGTTCAAAGGATTGAAATATGCATTTACGGTCTGTGGAGACATTCCCCATTCCGTTTTATCAACAGGCTCACCAATTTCAGAGTAGTTCTTTAATTCTCCCCACTTATTAACAGCAGTCATATTTTCGAAGTACGACTTGTCTGCAGAAACTTCCATCGTAGAATAATCTTCCCACTTATCTGGGTAAGCAATCTTAACAGTGAATTTATCTAACTTTTCAATTGCTTTGGTTTTTGTGGAATCGCTCATCCAATCCAAAACAGAAATACGTTCTTTAAAAGCATCGATTACGTTGGCAATCATTAATTCAGCTTTAGCCTTAGCTTCTGGTGGAAACTTAGCGTCTACATACAATTGACCTAAAGCCTCACCAACAGTACCGTTTACCGTTGCCAATGCACGCTCGTCTGCAGCACGTTGTTCTTTTGCACCTCTAAGGTATTTGCTATAAAATTCCCAATCTGCAGTTTCAATTTTAGTTGTTAATTTTCCGGAAGCACTATTAAAGGTATCCCATCTTACCAATGTTTTGATATCTTCAATCGGTGTTGTTTTTAAGAACTTGTCCAACGCTTCGGTATATCTTAATTGAGTAACCAAAAGAGTATCAAACTTTTTAGTTATCCCTAAATCAGAGATAAGTTTTTCAATGTCAATAGTAGACATCATTTTATCTACCTCAGCAATTGTTCTTGGGTTATTATAGTTTCTAGCATCTCTACGTTCAACCTTGTTTAAACGTGGCTCTGCCAATTGCGTTTCTAGCGCTAGAATTTTATCGGCAGCTTTAGTTGCATCAGCTTCAGAATCACCTAATTTCTGCAACATTTTAGATACGTGTTTTTTGTACTCTTCACGTATTTCAACAGACTTCTCATCTTCTTCTAAATAGAAATCGCGATCAGGTAAACCTAATCCGTTTGCACCTAAATACACAGCGTTCATACTACTGTTATTTAAATCTGCACCAGCACCAATATTTAAGAAAGGAGAAGATACAGCAGCATTTGTTGCCAAAACAGTTTGCAAATCATTTAAATTCTTTACCGAAGCAATTGCTTCAAATGCCGAATTCAACGGAGTAATACCCGCTTTGTTTCTAGCAGCAGTATCTAACTTAGTATCAAAAATTGCCAAAGCCTTCGCCTGATCGGTATCAGCAGCGTAGTTACCACTTTCTTTTGCAGTAGCTAATATTTTTAAAACATCGTCGTCAGTAGATTTACGAAGTACACTGAAACCACCCCAGCTAGTTCTATCATCAGGAATTTCGGTAAACTTCATCCAGTTTCCGTTCACATAGTTATAAAAATCTGACTTTGGGTTTTGAGTAGTATCCATGTTCGTTAGAACGATACCGGGAATTTTTTCTACCTCAGCAGTAGATTTAGCCTCTTCTTTACATGAAGCTAATGCTACCAGACCAGCAGCGAATAAATAAACTTTTTTCATTTGTGAGTTAGTTTTAAACGTATCGCCTTATAAGACGCTCGTTTTGAGTTTTGTTACAAAAATAACAGGATTTTATTTTCAGATCATTTATTTCACCATCAATTTAGAACATTAACATTTGAAATAGAGTTGCTTACTCCTTAAAAACCGATTAATAAACTTAAGAATACCTTGTTAACTCATTGAAAGTATCTCTTTACTCATTATAGATTTTAAAAGACCTAGTTCCATTTTAGTTTAGGGGTATAGATATAAAACCAAAATAATATGAAAAGCACATTAACAATTTCAGTAAAAGAACCTTGCAAAGAAAAATTCAGTAATTTTAGTAAAACCGAAAAAGGAGGTTTTTGCCAAAGTTGTGAAAAAGAGGTCATTGATTTTACCAATTTTTCTGATAATAAACTTATAAACTATTTAAGCCAAGGCAATAAGAAAGCCTGCGGAATGTTCAAGGCATCGCAACTAAAAACATACGAAACCAACTCTTTACAGACTATGAATAATTCTATGTTACATAAAGGAATTGCAATGATGGGTTTTTCTCTGCTAGCCCTATGCGCTACTGAAGTTAAAGGTCAAGAAACAGCAAGTATAGCGCCACCTATTGAAGTTGTATCTACAGATATTATGGGTGATATTTCATATGTTGAAACTATACAAGAAAAACACACCGTAACAGGTACCATTGTCGATGAAGCAAATGAACCATTACCTGGGGTAAATGTTGTATTAAAAGGAACTACAGTAGGTACACAGACAGATTTTGATGGTAAATTTGAATTTCCTCAACAACTAGAAGAGAATGATATTCTAGTACTTAGTTATATAGGATATGAAACCAAAACGTACAAAGTTGTAGCTAACGGTAATGCTGATATAGATATCAATATTACATTCGACACCTACGATGTTGAGCTGATGGGCGAGGTTGTAATTGGCGGAGCTTATACGAGCAAAAGAAATATTTTTCAGAAGATCGGGGATATTTTTAAATAATGAAAAACCTCGTTCTACTATTTATGCTCTTATTTTCAATAACGAGCTTTGCTCAACGCGCAGATTTTCAAGAAATTGATTTTACAAAAGCAGACAGCATTGCTCATTATTATAAGGATGCGAGCCTTAAAAACTTACCGGTACTAACCCATAATTTAACCGCATCATTAAAAACCGATGTTGAAAAATTTAGGGCAATATACACCTGGATCAGTTCTAACATTGCCAATGATTATTCTTCTTATCTTAAAATAAGTTCAAAGAGAAAAAGACTTGCCAAAGACCGAGAAGCCTTTTTAGATTGGAATACAAGCATTACCCCTAAAGTCTTTAAAAGTTTATTAGAATACCGAAAAACCGCCTGTACGGGTTATGCGTATCTGGTAAAGGAAATGGCAAATTTGGCAGGATTTAATTGTGATATTATCGATGGCTACGGACGTACACCTACCTTACTTTTAAAAGAGGATAGCGCACCCAATCATTCTTGGAATAGGGTTCAGATAAATGATAAGTGGTATCTGTGCGATGCTACTTGGTCTGCCGGAGAAACTATAGTTGTTAATGGCACTCCATTTTTTCAGCAAGACTATTTCGATGGCTATTTTTTAGCTGATCTAAAATTATTTGCAAAAAATCATTTCCCGATCAACAGCGATGAAAATCAAGATTTGAAAACGGATGCATTCAAAGACTACGTTGCAGGACCCGTCATTTACAAAGAAGCGTTTTTAGCACCCCTAATTCCTATTGCACCGGCAGTAATGCATAATAACATTAAAAAAGGAGCATCTGTAACTTTTACATTACAAGTGCCAAAAGAATATAATGAAGACATTCAACTTTTATTGAATAAAGGAGGTAGTCAAAAGAAAGGTAATCCAATTATCAATAGAGAAGAAAATGAAGTTCATCTAGAACAAAAATTTGATAAGAAAGGACTTTATGATGTTCATATTTCAGTTGAAAATCAACTAATTGCTACTTACGTTATTAAGGTAAAATAGTATCATTGTGGTGGATACTTACTAAAGATCTTATCAACCACAGCTTGAATCTTTTCTGATTTTTCTTGAGGCGTATCTCCCTCTCGAAATGGGCTTTCGCTAATGGCTTGCCAAATAAGCATGTCTTTGTTAGAATCTACAAAATCTATTTGAAGTTCTCTTGTCATTTTTGGTCCTCCAACGGGAATACCTATTGATACTCCGCCACCAATACCTCTGTTACCACCACCAAGACCTACACCTACATTATTACCGGACTGTGATTTAAATACTGCACTTTTAATATTTATAAACATGTCTGGCTCTTCAGCGAACATAAATCCTTTTTCGCCTAAAGTAGCATCTAAGGCATCCATCAACCTTTTCTCGTCTAATTCACTTAGACCAGTTTCCATATCTACGAAATAGTTATAGGTAGAATAGGCTGTAAAATCGGTTTGATCATCATAATCATAATTTACTTTTGCAGCTCCGCAAGAAGTTAAAATGATCCATACAACACTAAAAAGGAAAATTCTCATGAAAATGTATTTTCTTAAAATTAAAGAAATTAAAAGAGTATTATATGATTTTACCGCCATATTCGACTAAATGAGCTCGCTTAGAACCTAATATTCCCATTACTCAATTCTTAAACCGTTATACCTCTTCGTTTTTATCTACAGATTTTGTTAAGGCAGAAGAAATAATTCCTGTAGGAATCGCTACAATACCCAGACCGATCATGAGAATAAAAAAAGTAAATACCTTACCACCTACCGTTACAGGATAAACATCACCATAACCCACTGTAGTTAAAGTTATAATAGCCCACCAAAGACTATCAAAAATAGAAGAAAAATTTTCTGGCTGCACCGCATTTTCAAAATAGTAAATACCAACAGCAGAAAAGTAAATCAAAATCAATGTTACTATCAAGAAAAGTAAAATTTCTTCTTTTGCTAACGATATAGCCTTTGTAAAGTGATTAATAGCCCTATTGTATCGCATAAGCTTTAAAATACGGAACAATCTCAAAAACCTAAGTGCTCTTAACGATCTTAAATCGATACCTAAAGCTAAATAAAAAGGGAGAATAGCTAAAAAATCTACAATTCCGTAAAAACTAAAAATAAACTTGAACTTATTATCAGCCACATAAATTCTTAGTACATATTCTATTGAAAATACAACTACAGAAAAGACCTCGATTATTCTTAAAACTTTACGAGTATCCGGTTCCAAATCGGGTACCGTTTCATAAGAAAAGGATATAATAGATAAAAAAATTAATGCTTGTATGAAATAGGCAAAGGTTCTACTTTTCCTATTATCATTAATTTCAACAATATTCTTAAGATACTGTTTCATTACACAAACATATTAAGCGTTAAGCATTGCCCAAAGCTTATCTTTCAATTCTACAATGCCCATTTGCGCAACAGATGATATAAACATGAAAGGCATTCCGTTTAATTCTTTATTCAGTTCCTCTCTCATTTCATCCATCAGCTCCTCATCGAGCATATCGCTTTTAGAGATACAGATAAGACGTTCCTTGTCTAACAACTCTGGGTTATAACGACGTAGTTCATCCAATAAAATCTCATATTCCTTGCTGATATCCTTACTATCCGCAGGTATTAAGAACAGCAAATTGGCATTACGTTCTATATGTCTTAAAAAGTAGTGTCCTAAACCTTTGCCTTCTGCAGCACCTTCAATTATACCAGGAATATCTGCCATTACGAAACTCTTAAAATCTCGATATTCCACAATACCTAAATTCGGTTTTAATGTGGTAAACTCGTAGTCAGCGATTTTTGGCTTCGCTGAAGTTATTACAGATAATAAAGTAGACTTACCGGCATTTGGAAAACCAACTAGACCAACATCTGCCAATACTTTAAGCTCTAAAAGAAACTCGCCTTCCAGACCGTCCATACCGGGTTGTGCATATCTAGGTGTTTGGTTTGTAGATGTTCTAAAGTGCCAGTTACCACGACCACCCAGACCACCTTTTAGAAGAATTCTCTCTTCACCATGTTCGGTTATTTCAAAAAGCACTTCTTTGGTCTCAAAGTCTTTGACTACCGTACCTAATGGTACGTCTAAGTATACATCTTCACCATCTGCACCGGTACTTCGGCTTTTACTACCGTGTGCACCATGACCTGCCTTAAAATGTTTTTTGTACTTAAAATTGACCAGTGTCCAAAGGTTTTCGTTACCTCGAACAATTATATGTCCGCCACGACCACCATCACCACCATCAGGACCACCTTTGGTAATAAATTTTTCGCGGTGCAAATGCACAGATCCCTTGCCTCCTTTACCAGAAGTCAAACCCACTTTTACGTAGTCTACAAAATTACCTTCGGTCATTGTTATTCTTTCAATTCAAAATCTTTCATCAATATCTTCAATGCGAGAATTTCTATATTATTTTAAGCCTTCTATTACTTCTGTAAGGCGTTCGGTAATTTCGGAAATGGTACCAATACCATTTACACTATGAAACTTACCTTGTGCCTCATAAAATTCTTTTACAGGCGTAGTTTTTGCATTGTACTCATCAAAACGATTTCTGATCTTGGCTACATCTTGATCATCTGTTCTACCGCTAACCTTACCTCGCTCTAAAAGACGTTCAATTAAAATTTCATCATTTGCCTCTAGCGCAATAGTAGCATTTATGCCCATTTCTTTAGATTCCAAAAAATTATCTAAAGCTTCGGCTTGTGCAGCGGTTCTAGGGAAACCGTCAAAAATGAATCCGTCTGCATCAGCGTTCTTCTCCACTTCTTCTTGTAACATTTTAATAGTTACCTCATCTGGCACTAGCTCTCCTTTATCAATATATGACTTGGCCAAAGTACCTAACTCCGTTCCGTTTTTGATATTGAATCTAAAAACATCTCCCGTAGAAATATGTTTTAAATTATATTTCTCTTTTAAGAATTGTGCTTGTGTGCCCTTGCCGGCTCCTGGCTTGCCAAAGAGTACAAGATTAATCATATGTTTCTGGTTTAATTGGTATACTTCTTTTAAATTTCTTCCTTGTTCCTTATAATCTAGACCGTAACCCACAATAAAATTATCTGGTATGGCCAAACCAAAATAGTCAATGGCATATTCGCCTTTGTACACATCAGGTTTATAAAAAAGACTGGCTATTTTAAATTCCTTAACCTTGGTCTTCGTAAATAAATGCACTAATTTCTGCAAGGTACGCCCGGTATCAATAATATCTTCTAATATAATGACACTGCGCCCTTCTATATTCTCTGGCACATCTAATAAGGTCTCTACAATACCCGTAGATGTTAAGCCTTGATAAGAACTCAATCGTACAAAAGAAACTTCGCATGGGTGCTGGTAAGCTTTCATTAAATCTGAAACGAACATAAAAGATCCGTTTAACACGCCAACAAAAATGGGTGTTTCATCTTTATAATCTACAGCAATTTTATCGGCAACCGTTTTTACCGCCTGCAAAATTTCAGATTCGCTGAGATAAGGTTTAAAAAACTTGTCGTGAATTTGTATCAATTTTCATAAATTATCGAGGTCAGCAAAGATAAGGTATTGCCTTGTGTTTTTAATTAGAAAGGAATTGGTTTCTAAGATTTAACCGTATTTTTGTAGTACTTAAGGCGTTTTTTCAACTGCCAAAAGCGACAATTATATGGATTATTTTTCTTCAGATTTTAAATTAGGCATTTTAGGTGGTGGTCAACTAGGTAAAATGATGTTGTACGAAACGCGAAAATGGGATATTTACACCAAAGTATTAGATGGTTCCGCCGAAGCGCCAAGTAGAATGTCATGTAACGAGTTTGTTCAAGGCAGTCTACTGGATTTTGATACGGTTTACAATTTTGGCAAAGATGTAGATGTGTTGACCATTGAAATTGAAAATGTAAATTTGGATGCTTTAGAGAAATTAGAGGATGAAGGCGTTAAAGTATATCCGCAACCAAAAGCGTTACGCATTATTCAAAATAAAGCCAAGCAGAAATTATTTTACGTAGATAATGACATACCTACTGCAGATTTTCAGCGATTTGCTTACCTAAGTGAAATTGAAGATAGTATTGAAAATGAAGCATTACAGTTTCCTTTTGTATGGAAGGTTGCGCAGTTTGGATATGACGGACAAGGTGTAAAAGTTGTTCGTAGTTTAGCCGATTTAGAAGGATTACCTACTGGAGAGTGCATAGCAGAAACTATGATACCGTTTAAAAACGAATTAGCGGTAATTGTTTCTAGAAATGCGGAAGGAGAAATTAAGACCTACCCAGTTGTAGAGATGGAATTTCATCCGGAAGCCAACCAAGTGGAATATGTGATTTGCCCTGCCCGTATAGATGAAAAAGTGGCTGAAAAAGCAAGAGCGCTCGCATTAAAAGTAGCGGATAAAATAGGTCTTACAGGGTTGCTTGCCGTAGAAATGTTCCAAACCGAAGATGACCAGATATTGGTTAATGAAGTAGCACCAAGACCACATAATAGCGGGCACTATAGTATTGAAGCCAGTTACACCAACCAGTTTGAACAACATATACGTAGTATTCTAGGGCTGCCATTAGGAATAACCGATAGTAAAGTAGCAGGTGTAATGGTGAATTTGGTAGGAGCGGAAAACCATACAGGAAATGTGGTTTATAAAAACATCGAAGAAATTTTAGGTATGGAAGGTGTTACTCCGCATATATATGGTAAAGCACAAACAAGACCATTTCGTAAAATGGGACATGTAACCATAGTTAACGATGACTTAGGCAAGGCAAGAACCATAGCCGAAAAAGTAAAAGAAACAATACAAGTGATTTCAAAATAAAAAACATGAGTAAAGTAGCCGTAGTAATGGGTAGTACAAGTGACATGCCCGTAATGCAAGACGCCATAGATATTTTAAAAGGTTTTGATATAGAAGTAGATGTAGACATTGTATCTGCCCATAGAACACCTGAAAAATTGTTCGATTTCAGTAAAAATGCACATACTAACGGATATTCGGTTATTATAGCCGGTGCTGGTGGTGCAGCGCATTTACCAGGTATGGTAGCGTCCATGTCTCCGTTACCCGTAATCGGGGTTCCTGTAAAAAGCAGCAATTCTATTGACGGATGGGATTCTGTACTATCTATTCTACAAATGCCAGGTGGTGTACCGGTAGCAACTGTAGCATTGAATGGCGCAAAAAATGCAGGAATTTTAGCTGCTCAAATTATAGGTAGCTCAGATAAATGTGTTTTAGACAAGGTGATTTTGTATAAAGAAGGTCTAAAGCAAAAAGTTATCGATGGTGCTAAAGCTGTAAATGGCAAATAGTCATCTACAAGAAATTTCAATTCTCAAATCTAATTTCTCAATACTAGAAATATGAATCCATTATTATCCCCTTTTGATACTGCTCCATTTTCACAAATTAAAAACGAGTATTTTAAACCTGCTTTTTTACAATCTATAGAAGATGCAAGAGCGGAAATAGATGCTATTACGAATAATACGGAAGCACCAACTTTTGAAAACACCATAGAAGCATTGGAATTTTCAGGTCAGCAATTAGACCGAATTTCAAGTGTGTTTTTCAACTTGAATTCCGCCGAAACCAATGAGGAAATTCAGAAAATTGCACAAGAAATTTCTCCGTTATTATCAGAATTTGGGAATGACATCACCCTAAATGAAGACTTGTTCAAGAGGGTAAAAGCAGTTTATGACCAAAAGGATGATTTAGACCTTACCGTAGAGCAAAACACCCTTTTAGATAAGAAATATAAGAGCTTTAGCAGAAACGGAGCTAATTTATCCGAAGACAAAAAAACACGTTTACGTGAGATTGATGCAAAACTGGCAAAGCTAAAACTAACATTTGGCGAAAACGTACTTGCCGAAACCAATAAATTTCAACTACACCTTACAGATGAAGCAAATCTAGACGGATTACCAGAAGGTGAAAAAGAAGCTGCCGCACAATTGGCGATTTCAAAAGGCAAGGAAGATGGTTGGATGATCACATTAGATTACCCAAGCTATATTCCGTTTATGAAATATGCGAAAAACAGAGAACTTCGCAAGAAACTTTCGTTGGCATTTGGCAGCAAGGCTTTCCACAACGATGAATTGGACAATCAAGAAAATGTGCTAGAAATAGCGAAATTACGTTTTAAGAGAGCCAACTTATTAGGCTATAAAACCCATGCCGATTTTGTTCTAGAAGAACGCATGGCAGAAACACCTGAAAAAGTACATTCATTCTTAAACGAGTTACTTGAAAAAGCGAAGCCGGCCGCAGAACGCGAGTTTAAACAATTAGAAGATTTTGCTAAAAAACTAGATAATGTTGACCGTTTAGAAAAATGGGACAGTAGTTACTATTCTGAAAAATTAAAGCAAGAGTTATTTAATTTAGATGATGAGAAACTGAAGCCATATTTCAAGCTTGAAAATGTAATCAATGGAGTTTTTAAAGTAGCGGAAAACTTATTCGATTTGCAGTTTGAAGAGGTTCATGACATTGAAAAATATCATGACGAGGTAAAAACATATAAAGTTTACGATGCCGATAAAAACTTTATTTCCTTATTCTATGCCGATTTTCACCCAAGAGCAGGCAAGCGTGGTGGCGCATGGATGACTTCATACAAGTCGCAATGGAAGCGAAACGGCGAAAATGTGCGTCCGCATATATCTAACGTGTGCAACTTTACTCCGTCAACAAAGAGCAAACCTTCATTATTAACATTTAATGAGGTAACGACCCTATTTCATGAATTTGGACACGGTTTACACGGTATGTTGGCAAACACCACCTACCCTAGCCTATCTGGAACATCTGTATTTTGGGATTTTGTAGAATTACCTAGCCAGGTTTTAGAAAACTGGTGTTATGAAAAAGAAGCATTAGAATTATTTGCAAAGCACTACGAAACCGGAGAAACCATACCAATGGAACTGGTTGAAAAAATAAAGGAATCGGCAACCTTTCAAGAAGGTATGCAAACGCTACGTCAACTAAGTTTTGGACTTTTAGATATGTCTTGGCACGGTATAGACCCAACAGGCATTACCAATGTAAAAGCACATGAAGATGAGGCTTTCAAAGATACAAGCCTATACCCAGCAACACCAGAAACATGTATGAGTACAGCATTCTCCCATATTTTTCAAGGAGGCTATTCTTCTGGTTATTATAGCTACAAATGGGCAGAAGTGTTGGATGCAGATGCTTTTGCTTATTTTAAAGAAAAAGGAATTTTCAATAAAGAAATAGCAACCAAGTTCAAAGACAATGTTCTTTCACAAGGTGGTACTGAGAACCCTATGGTACTTTATAAAAGATTTAGAGGTGCTGAACCTAAAGTAGAGGCTTTATTGGAAAGAGCAGGATTATTACAATCTTAAAATTTCACTTATAAACTAAAAATGGGAGTCGATTTACATCGACTCCCATTTCTTATTAATTGAAATATTTAAATTATTTAGATAAACCAATTTCAAAGTTTAATTTTTCTAAATGAATGTCCAGACTTTTTTCTTTCTTATCATAATCCATGATAACAACATGACCTAATTTTCCTGGCAATACCCTTCTATATGTTGATTTATTAGGAGTATCTAAATATATTTTATCCTTTGCAAATTTACCATCTTGATGCATTAAGGTTGTAAATGACCATTTATTTTTATCGCCTTTAATACGCTCATAATCAATAAATGAAGAATAAAAACGATCTCTCTTAGTATCTATTTGGGTAAACTGATAATCAAATCCACCTATAGCATTAATATAATGTGCAGCTAATTGTGGTCCTGTAAACGCGCCAGGTATTGGAATTCTTGATTTTCCTTTTGTAATTACTTCGGCATCAAGTAAAGAAAAATCTTTATCGAACTTAAACATTACAGCATCAGTTATAGTTAATTGCGTAGAATTTCCAGCTCCTCTTGACAGCATTGTCATTGCGAGACCACCGGCACTTATTGTTTTCTTATAACGTTCGCCAATAGCATAATAACTACCATCTTGATTTCTGATAATGTCATGAAAATAAATATAACCTTTACTCATTTTATTATCATCTTTTGGGTCTGCTTCAGCCATAATCTTGCCGATTTTATTTTCCCAACTTACTTTTGAATCATTCAATTTATTTCCATTTAAATCTGTAGTCTCAGCAAACAGACCTAGACTTTTATCTTTAAATATATTGTCGCCAGATTTAAAATATTCACCCAATAAGACTAAACTATTATCATCTTTTAAAAAGGCATTGGTAATAAACCTAGGGTCATCTTTTCTACTGTAGTCGCGATCAAAAAGCAACTTACCGTTATTTACATCCAAAACAACGATCCTCATACTAACCGAGCCACTTAACATGCTCTTTTTAGTCATTTCTAAAGCAATAACAACCTTATCATTAGCCTCAATAGGATTTATCATTTTAATCTCCTTAACGTCAGTCGGTGAATTATAATCCCAAGCATTACCGCCATCGGTCGGTATGTATTTAAGTCCATACCCGATTTTTTTATTATCTATGACATGGTTAAATAAGAACCCTTTATTATCAACTGTAAAAATCATATTGGCCTGACCTTGTGCCATTAATTGTGACATCCACTGTTTTTCTTTTTTATTTGAGGGTATTTCTATGTTCTGCACTTCATTGGCGTTTCTATCAAATATTATAGCCTTATAATTCTCTGATCCAGGGTTAGAAAAAGCAAATAGCAAGGCTTGATTGTTAAATTTACTATCTACCAAAGACACGTTCTTGTGATCCACGTAAGATTTGTTAGCAATCTCATTTAAATTTTTATCCATCATTTGAATAGAAAACTCGCGCTGACCTTTTTTAAGCTTGTCCATTTCATAGAATAAATAATAGCCGTCAACGTCCATCTCCTTATCCATAAGCGTACCTGAATTTCGAAGCTTAAACGATGTTAAATCGCTAATTTTTTTCTCTTGGGCACTGACAATTGAAATAGACACACCTGCCATAAAAAGACAAATGTTTTTTTTGAAATTAAAATTCATAAATTAAAGTTTGAAAAATGTTAATGATTGGTTTATTGTTTGGTTTTGATAATTTTCACCTAAGTACTTTTGACAAAATGCAATACCGATATTACGCACTTCACCCAGTTCTAAATTGTGGAGAAATAGACGTATTTTATTTAATTCGGACTCTGATGAAAATCCGTTTTTACGCGGTACGTAACTACCTAATTCATGGTTTTTTTTTGCCTTGTAAACTTTCGTCAATACGGTTGCCATTGCCGATACGTAAAATTCTTCAGTAATAAATCCTAGGTTATACTTTCTTATGAGTTGATACATTGCCAAGTCATATGAATTGGAATCTATACTAGATACTATACTTTGCGATATAGAAATTTCAGAGATGGATTTCAAGTAATTATTTTCAGAATGTTGATTATCCACAATTGTAAATTGTTCTTCTAGTTGTTTTATTCTGAAATCTATTTCTGGATGGGTTTCTTCATCTTCTGAAGACATTTTAAAATCATCTATCTTTTCTTCGGTATTAAAAATTGTCATTTCCTCTTCTAGCCAAAATGATTTAAACGGATATGTCTTGAAATTAAAAACACTATCTAAATGAATAGGGAAATTGAAAAACCTATCTTCTTCTGTTTTCAATTTTCTCAATGCAGTAAGTGCTTTAACAGGATTATATCTCGTTTTTTGAAATAAAACAAAACCTAAAGAATCTGCCTGAGATTCTACTTCTTTAGAATGTGATAAAAAATCTGTGTTCAACTCATTGATCAAAGCCAAGCTTGCCCTTGTTTGTCCGTATTTATTACGTTCAATTGTCTTGATTTTCTGCTTCGTCTCCTTGGAATTTAATTCTGATACAATGTTATTTATTTTTCGAAATGAATGATCTAAAATATCATGGGCAATTTCATGACAGATAACAAATGCCAATTCATCATCAGTATCGTATAAATTAAAAAGACCTAAACTTATTTCATACGAACCATCGCCATAACAACCTGCATTTGGCAACGTAGAATTTTTAACGAAAAAATAAAAATCATTATGTTCTATATAAGCATCGCTAGCTATATAAACCGATTGTAAAATGGCATCTAAATTCTCTTTAAGAATTGGATTGAAAAAATAGACACTATCTTCAATAGCCTCTGTCATTTTCACATCTCTATCCTTATAAATCTTTTTTATTTTAAATGCGTAAGGTCCCTCAACTTTTTCAAGTTGCTTTTCATTTATTATCGACAGATATTTCTTAATAGAATTAAAATTCTCTGGTATGTATACATTGTCAGAACTATTCTGTGCCAGGGCAAAAAATGAAATGAAAAATGCAAAATATGATAAGAAACAAGTTTTATTCATTAAGACTGCCTATTCAAAATTTAACAATAAGACAAAAAATATAAAATGCATTTTAACATAACGAGTTCTTTATCTTGTTATTGCAAGATTAGCTACAGATAGTTCAAAACCAGCACAGTATTTACGACCATTACAAAAACAAATAAAAGTTTATTGAACCATAGAACTATTTATACTATAAGTTTAGAAGTAGAAAATGAAAATCTGATGACCAAAACGATCAAACATAAAAACAGGGAGTCGATTTACATCGACTCCCTGTTTAATTATTAGTGGTAATTATGTATATAGAATCAATACAGATGATTGCTATCAATAAACTTCGTAACAATATTCAAGCGCTCTAAATATTCTGGTCTAGAACCTAGAATTATTTTTTCTTTAGCCTCAAAAATAATTATGCCGTCAATATCGATTACTTCCGTTTTTACATATGCATCGTCTTTGGTAAGTTTAACATAACTTACCCTGTTATTATAATCGTTTGTAGTCAACAAAATCGTACCCGATAATAACTTTCCCATTTTTAAGTTGGCCTTAAACTCTTGGTTTCCTTTTTCATCATATCTAATTACATCACCATCTATATAGTTATTTTTTGACCGGTACTTAAGCCTTATAAAATCTGATTCAGGATAAAAAGAAACTGTTTCATCTTCTATTCCATTTACATATGTAGTTACATTTTTACCATTTTCACCATAGGTTATACGTTTTACCAAGACACCTTTTTCGTAAGACTCTTCGTTAGCACCACGTTTAGAATATGTATTTTGAAGTATTGTACCATTGTAAGGCTTGCCATTTTTGTATTCAACTTTAGAAATCAATTTACCTTCGTCGTTATAGTATACTACATCTCCATCTAATATGTCATTCTTATAATTTTCAGTTTTCTTTAAAGCTTCATTATAACTATAATAATTAAACGCGCCTTCTCTTTTATCATTTACGAATTTACCCTCTTCTTTTATTTTACCTGAATAATCATATTTAACATATTCACCATTACGTTTACCTTGGTCAATTACATACTTGGTTCTATCAACGGTATTGTAAGCTATACCCTTCCACGGCTTTTTATTTACATATTCAACACGACCAAGTAACTCTCCTGTCTCATCGCTATAAAAAGATTCACAACCAGTAATATCAAAATCATGGATTAAAATAGCCTTCTGCTTGTCATAATCTACATTTCTTTGCATTTCATATCTTTTGGAGGATACTAGGCTACCGTTTTCAAAAGTTTCCATTAATTGTATATCATTGCTATCCACAAAGAATTTATATAATTTACCCTCTTTATTTTTGTAATCAAATACGCCCAATAGCTTGCCTTGCATATCAAAATATTCACCTTTTACTTCCTTATACTTGGCATAAGCGATATTACTCTGCATTTGTTCATTATTATAAAAACGAATTTCCCTTATTTTGTCGTAACCGTTATTATCGTACTCTTCTATTTTTTTGAAGGTCTTATAAGTATCTTTAGCGACCAAGCGCTTTCTAAAATCTGTACGTCTTATCAATACGCCTTCTTTATACTCACTAATGCCTACTATTTCGCCGTTCTCTGAACCCAAAGTAAACCGTTTACCTTCGTAAGGCGAACTAAATCCGTTTTCGTAATTGATTTTTAATTCGCCTAAAACATTGCCTTCAAAGTCATAATAGACTTCTTTGGTCTTATTCATTTTTTTTTTGGGTTTTCGAGTGTCTCTATAAAAAACAACCTCTTCTACCAGTTCACCCTCATTATATACAATACTATGATATTTGGTAATTTCGGTACCATGAAACGGCAATCCGTTCTTAAATTTCATTCTATGGATCTCATTACCGTGATCATCAAAGTTTATCTGCAATGATTTAAAGCCATTTTCGAAAGTGGCGGATGTAGTTAGTTTATTACGGTCATTATAAACCTCTTCCTTTATAATTTTTCCATCTGCATACGTAGCTACAGAACCAACTGCGCTATTATATTCTTTAGTAGTATTTAATTGAAATTTAATGAGTTTACCATTTGTAGGTCGCAGATAATCACCATCTAAAGAATACTCTATTTTACCCAGAAGCTCACCAGATTTAGAATAATATTCTTTTGACCATTTATCATTGGTATTGACCTTCTCGCGAACCTGACCGTTGGCATAAAAAGTAGCGGATATAAGTTCACGACCATATGGAAGATATTTAATTTGCTGAACTCTCATAGGGTTATAATAATAGAATACCTCTACCCCTTTAGCATATCCATTTGAAAGCAGGGTACGGTCGCCAATTAATCTACCTTCATCGTCGTAATATTTAGAATAAAAATTTCCTTTTTTAGAGGTACTATAATTCTCATATCTAATACCTTGCCGCTTACCATCATAATAAACCTGTAGTAATGTATCTCCTACTTTTTCTTGATAAAATTGACCCTCACCTTCCCCTGAGATCATTTTACCAGAAATAAAATAACCGTTCTTATAATAGGCTACGTATTTCTTTTCATCGTTGTAAGAAATAAATTCACCATCTAATCTATTATTTGAGTACGTACTTTGGCGATAGGGCTTACCATCTTCTTTATACCAAGTCACTAAACCTTGCCAAATGTCCTTTTCATTACTTGAAGACATACCCTTCATTTGTAGATTACCATTTATATAATAATCTTCAACCCTATAAAGGCTATCTATCTTTTTAACTTTAGGTCTAAAAAAGGAGGCATTTTCTTTGGAAGTGACCTTCCATTTAGCATCAAAAAAAATAGTGTCATTTTGAGCATGTGCCGTGTATACGCCAATGATTAAACAAATACATACGAAAAGCAGATTACGAGGGCAAAGAAAGAAACAAACAAACACTGCTGTTAATTTTAAATTGTGGCATAAGATGGTTTAGAGAATATTTATAAAAATTTAAAGTAGACTAAATTAGTTGTTTCAGTTGGAAAACAAAACCAGCCTATAAAAGACAAATACCTTATAGCAACAAGACATTATTTTAAATATGCCAAAAACAATTCATTTCCCTTTGTTTTAGAAAGTCTAAAAACATTCTGTTTATCAAATATTTAATATTTATATTGTAAGCATATAGCTACAATAATACTTTATGGTTAACCTATTTAAAGTAGCATTACCAATCAAATCAATTAATACCTAAAGGGAATGGGTAAAGAAAACACGCTTTCAAATACAGATCAGTTTTTTGAAAATTCTAAACAAGTATTTAAACAAGGTATGTTTCACTTAGATTTAAAAACCAATCAAGTCGACTGGAACGATAGTTTAAAAGAAATACATGAAGTGTCGTTAGAATACATTCCCCGTACCGAAGACTGCTACGGTAATTGCAAAAAAGGCAATTCAAAAGATAACATACTACTGTTACATAAAAACGCTATTGAAAATGGTACACCATTTGAAGTGGATTATGAAATAATAACCGCTAATGACAATACTCGACATTTACGTATAGCAGTACAGACGGTTAAAAACGAAGGTAAAAGTACCGCTCTTTATGGAGTAGTTAAAGACATTACCGAGAGCGATTGTTCAAGCGTAGAAAAACTTCATTTAAAACATCAATTAAACTACGCTGAAAAATTAGCTAAATCAGGATCTTGGAATTGGAACGTAATGACCGGCGAACTAAAATGGTCTTCTAATTTTTACGACATTTTTAAACATGATCAGGTCTGTCCAATTTCATATGAAGTTTTTCTAAACTACGTTTTTATGGACGATAAAGAAGACGTAGCCGCAAAATTTGAAACTGCACTCAAGGCCAAACATTTTCCAGCATCAAATTACCGTATACAATTAAAAGACGGCACTATTAAAACACTGCGGTCTGTTGGTAAAGTTATAACTAACGAAATAGGAGAGGTTACGCGACTCATAGGAACCTGTCAAGACATTTCAGAAACCACAGCGAGAGAACAAGAGCTAATTCAAAAAAAACAACAACTAGAATTAACCGAAAATAATAATGAAGCGGGTACTTGGCTACTAAACCCAAGTACAGGATCCTTTAAATGGTCAGACAATCTTTATAAAATCACAGATTTTGAACCCGACGAGACTATAAGTTTTGAAATATTATATTCTCGAATACACCCAGATGATCAGCAACAAGTTAACAAAGCACTAAAGTTGGTTGAAGAAAGTGGTACGAAGCAAACTTTCAATCATCGTCTTATAACAAAAAACGGTAGCGTTAGAACATTAGAAATTTCCGCAGATATTTTATCGAATAATATAAGCGATAATAAAGTATTGATTGGAACTGCAAGAGATATTACCAATAGTGTAAAAATAGAACACGAGTTAAATGAAAAAGACCATCTGCTTAACTTTTCAGAACAACTTACCAACATGGGTTATTGGCGTTACATTCCAGACAAAAATGAAGTTTTTTGGTCAGATAATCTATTTCATATTTTTGGTCAACCTAAAATAGACAAATTAACCTTTGATAATTACTTCGATAAAATACATCAAGACGATAAGGACTTTGTTGCAAAAAAAGTCGCCAAGGCCATAGAGGACAAAAAGTTCTACGATTACACCCATAGAATTGTTCTTGGAGAGAATGTGACAAAAGTAATACATATCATTGGCAAGGTTATCATTAACGAATTGGATGGTCAACAAGAATTATTGGGCACATGTTTAGATATTACCCAAAGCCATACCAAAGATTTAGAACTATCTAAAAAGAATTACCGCTTAAATGTTGCTGAAAAAATGGCAATGATCGGTTATTGGCAGTGGAACACACCCACCAACGAGGTTTTTTGGTCAGATAACCTACATTTTATTTACGGCCATGACAAAGATGCGCCTTTAAGCTTTCAAACCTATATAAATTATATACATGAAGAAGATCGTGAGCGTATGGTAAACGCCTTGACCAAGGCTATGCACAGCGGTGATTTTCCGAGTTCAGTATATAGAATTCAATTAGAAGACGGCACAATTAAAACTATTAAGTCTCTTGGTAAAATCATAAGAAACGACCAAGGGGAAGTAACAGAAATGACAGGTGTTTGTCAAGATATTACACAGACTAAAATAAAAGAACTAGCATTATTACGAAAAAACCAACAGTTTAATTTTGCTGAAAAAATAGCCAATATTGGTTCTTGGCAGTGGAACCCGCATACAAACAAAGCAAATTGGTCAGACAATCATTATAGATTATACGGTATTGAAATAGGAAAACCAATAGATTTAGATATCATTTACAACAAAGTACATCCAGATGATTTAGATTTCTTAAAAAAATTAGAACAAGAAATCTTAAGCAACAAAAAATTTACCAAAACAAGGTTTCGAATTCAACTTCAAAACGGAGATATTAAAACCTTAGAGGTAATTGGAGAAGTAATAATAGACAAAGAAGGAAGTATTGTTTTATTAAAAGGAACCTCTCAAGATATTACGTATCGCGTAAGAGCAGAACAACAAATTCAAGAAAAAAATCATCTGCTTTCAGTATCAGAAGAAATGGCCATGATGGGTTCTTGGAAATGGAACCCTGTAACAAATGTTTCAACTTGGTCAGATAATCTTTATAAGATTTACGATGTAGAAACCAATACACCTATATCCAATGAGTTGTTTTTATCAAAAATTCACCCTAACGACAAGCAGAAGTTAGATACTTACATGACAACCATTCTTAGTTCAAAAAAAAGAAACCTTACTTTATCTTATCGTATTGTAAAGAGAGATGGAACCATAAGATCGTTAGAATTGATAGGTGAACTAATAAAAGATCGTAATGGTCATATCTTAGAATTAAGAGGTATAACACAAGATATCACAGATAAAATCAAGGCAGAAGAAAAAATTAAGGAAAAAAACCAATTGCTTTCCTTTGCCGAAGAAATAGCCTTATTAGGTTCTTGGAAATGGCAACCGCAGAACAAGACGTTACATTGGTCAAAAAATCTTTATCGAATTTATGGTTTGGATTACAACAAAGAAATATCTATCGATTTAGCAAATACCCGTGTGCATCCAGAAGACGTAGAAGTAACAAGAGACATAGTAAAAGACTCTCTTAAAAACTTGGTTTACAAACCAATCGCTTTTCGCATAGTTAATGATAATGGTGAAATAAAATATTTAGAGAGCATTGGTAATGTTACCGAAGTCGTCAATGGAAAAGTAACTGAAATAATTGGCACTACACAAGATATTACCAATCGTATTATCAAGGAAAACGAGCTTGTAGAAAAAAATCAACTTCTAAATTTCGCCGAAGAATTATCTAGTATAGGCCATTGGAAATGGGATATAAGAATAGACAAAATGGAAAAATCTGAAAATTTATTGAAAATTTTAGATTTAGACCAAAGTACAAAACTAGATTTCGACACTTATTTGAGAAGGGTACACCCTGCAGATCGTGAAAAAGTAGTAGATATTATCCAAAAAATCATTGAAACTAAAAAGTTCAATACTTTTCATCATAGAATTATAAAAAATGACAATGCCATTATAACCATTAAAATTGTTGGCGAGGTTATTTTAGATACAGAACAAAATGTTATTGAACTTATAGGATCAAGTCAAGACATAACAGAACAAATAGAAGCACAGCAAAAGATATTGGACACCAATAGAAGCTTAGAAAAATCTACCATAACCCTTACATCAAAAAACAAGCAACTTGCTGACTTTAATCATATAACATCGCATAACCTAAGGTCTCCGGTCAGTAATTTAAATGCTCTGTTAAATCTTTACAAAAAGACCGATAGCAAAAAGAAGAAACTAGAGATCTTTGACAAGTTCGAAATTGTAGTAGACCACTTATCAGAAACCTTAAATGCATTAATTGAAACAATCACCATAAAGCATAACGCCTCAGCTA
This sequence comes from Maribacter sp. R86514, assembly GCF_044597005.1. Lineage (NCBI taxonomy): Bacteria > Pseudomonadati > Bacteroidota > Flavobacteriia > Flavobacteriales > Flavobacteriaceae > Maribacter > Maribacter sp. R86514. The sequence continues at coordinate 2,391,792 of NZ_CP138999.1, forward strand.
TTACAGAAGAACTTTATTTTGAACATGTATTACTTAAAACCAAAAATGTCTTAGCTGCAGAGTTAATTGAAACAAATGCAAAAATTCATTGTAATTTCTCAAATGCAAAAATCGTAAAATGCAATCCTATTTATTTAGAGAGTATTTTTCTAAATTTAGTGAGTAATTCTCTAAAATATAAATCTCCCGATAGAGTGCCTGAAATTTTTATAACGTCACAAACAGTAAATAGAAAAATACTTTTAGAGTTCAAGGATAACGGATTAGGAATAGATATGAAAATGCACGGAAATAAAATATTTGGACTTAACAAGGTTTTTCATAAACATCCGGACGCTAAGGGAATTGGACTATTTTTGACCAAAGCACAGATTTCGTCTATGGGTGGTTCTATCTCTGTAGAAAGTGAAGTCAATAAAGGAACCACATTTTATATCACCTTAAACTAAACTAAAATGAATAATATTCAAGTTTGCGTAATTGATGATGACGAGGTTTTTCAATATACCATATTTCACACCTTAGAAACGCACAAATCTGTAGATAAGATCATGCCGTTTACAGATGGTGCAGAAGCAATGAACTACTTCAATGAACACATAGATGACCTTAGCAAATTACCCGACATCATTTTTTTGGATATTAATATGCCGGTAATGGATGGTTATACATTTATGAATCAATACATTAAATTGATAGCGAAGATTCCTAAAAAAATCAAGATCTACATATTATCATCTTCTGTAGATTTAGCAGATTTTGAAAAGACCAAAAAGATTAAAGAAGTATCAAACTACATTGTTAAACCGATAAAAGACAATCAACTGACTAAAATTTTAGCAGAATTATAGCTTATTTAATTTTAGAAAATGCATCATAACCACCTTCTAAATTGACTACATTTTTAAAACCGAGTTCCGCCAACCGTTGTTGAGATTTTAAACTTCTACCGCCCTTCTTACAATACAGATAGATTTTTTTGGTTTTATCCATCTGCATGATTTTTTGGTTAAAATCTTCTGAAAACCAGTCTACGTTAACGGCGCCATCTATACAACCTTCATTAAATTCTTCAGAAGTCCTTACATCCAACAAAATTTCTAAAGATGGGTTAAAGGCATTAAAATCAGTTATAGGCATAGATTCCATTTGCCCAACGGCAAACTGAGTACATATTAGAAATATAAAAGACAATAAAATCTTCATGGCGCTGTGTTTATAGCCAAAAATAAACATAATAACCAAAATTCAGTTACTTTTGAAGTGCAGAAGAAAAAATGGAAACAAACAACCTAAATCCAGACAAGTGGGTAGATCTCTATGCAGATTACCTCTTCAATTATGCCGTTACAAGAGTAAGTGATGCTGAAATTGCTAAAGATCTTGTTCAAGACACCTTTATTGCAGGTTTAAAATCTGCTAAGAATTTTAAAGGTGATGCAGCAGAACGCACATGGCTAATAGCTATTCTAAAGCGCAAAGTCATAGACCACTATCGTAAAATAAATTCAAAAAAAGGAAAAGCTGAAGTTCGCATGAGCTACAGTTCTCAAACCGATGCAGAGGGCGATTGGATAGAAGAGCGCATTGCAGACCCTAATAGCAATTTTGAAAACGATGCAATTGAAAATGAAGAATTAGGACTTGCCATTCAAAACTGTATTTCAAAACTACCGAAAAAACAAGCGCAAGTTTTTACCATGAAAACTATTAAAGGAATGGAAACTGAAGATATTTGTAATGCTTTAGGAATTAATGCGTCTAACCTGTGGGTAATGATACATAGGGCCAGAACAGGCTTAATGGGTTGTTTAAATCAAAATTGGTTTTAGTTATGATGATTTCGTGTGAAAAAGCAGCAAATATATGCGATAAAGCTCAATACAAAGAAGCTTCGGGATGGGATAGAATGAAATTAAAATTCCACTTACTTATTTGTAAAACATGTGCAAAGCACAGTAAAGACAATACAAAATTAACTTCGCTTTGCAATCAGGCTAATTTGTCCGTTTTGACAGATGATGAAAAAAAGAAGATGAAAGAAAGCTTTTCAAAGATTAGATAATACACTTTTTCCAAATAATAAAGAGCAACCACCAGAATAATGGAATTGCCTCTACCCAAAAAGACGAAAAATATTTTTTTTGCTCTAATTCAGTTTTATATACCACGAATATCAATGTCAAAAACAATATTGTTTTAACAACGATAGGGGCAACTTCTAAATCTGTTTTTAAAAAAGTAATTAAAAAGAAAAGAATTGTCCATACAAAGCCGATCATTTTAGTTGTTTTCACCCCTAAACGCTGCGGTAAGGTCTTTAATGCAGCACTATCGTACTTTAAATCCCTTATTTCAAATGGGACTAAAAGTATCAATACAAAAAGAAAACGTTGTGCCGTCTCAATTTTAACGTTCCAAGAAATTTCATCTAAAACCGATACGGACGGTAATATTACTGTAGCCCCGGCCCAAACAGCTGCAACAATTAAAATTTTCAGTCCGCTTAAACTTCTAAAGTTTTTGTTTTTAGGCAAAACCGGTAAGGCATAAAGCCCAGTAATAACCGCTAAAATAAATAACCATAAAAATACGTTTGCCGGTAAGAAAAACAATTGATATACCGCAACAAGCAAACAGCCTAGACTAAAAAACTGAATATTTTTTTGATAGGTATTCGCTACAAGAATGTATTTCTCTGCCTCTACACCAAATTTCACAAAATTATAACAGCTTATCGACGCAAAAAAAATGAAAAAATAAAGGGCATTTGGTACATTAATGTTTAAGGTAAGTGCAGTAACATGAACCAAGCTGAATATTGCCAAAGCGACATGTATACTGGCATCAAGATAAAAATCAAAAATCTTTTTGATAAGGGTCATTAAACAAAAGTAGTTAAAGTGTTTATAACCTTATGTTTTGGTTAAAAACTTTCAAGATATGTGCATCTTTCAACACTAATTAAAACACATAAAAGTGGTAATTTTACACTTTATATAACAAAAGTATCTATGAAGACTGACGTGTTTGCTTTGCGCCATATCGGCATTAGGGAAGAAGATTTAACTACCATGTTCAACACGGTTGGTGTTGAAAATCTTGAACAACTTATTTTCGAGACCATACCGGATCATATTCGCTTAAAAGAACCCTTAAAATTAGACCCCCCGATGAGTGAGCATAAATTTCTTGCGCACGCAGAGGCTCTATCTAAAAAAAATAAGGTTTTTAGAACCTATATCGGTCTAGGTTATCATGAAAGTTTAACACCGTCGGTAATCAAAAGAAATATTTTAGAAAATCCGGGTTGGTATACCGCTTACACGCCATACCAAGCTGAAATAGCCCAAGGCAGATTAGAGGCGCTTTTAAATTTCCAGACCATAGTTTCAGATTTAACGGGTATGAAGCTGGCCAATGCGTCATTGCTTGATGAAAGTACGGCCGCAGCAGAAGCTATGACCATGCTTTTTGATGTTAGAAGCCGTGAGCAAAAAAAGAATGCCATCGTAAAATTCTTTGTTTCAGAAGAAATATTACCACAAACATTATCACTATTAAAAACACGTGCTATTCCATTAGGTATCGAATTGGTCATAGGCAATCATGAAGAGTTCGACTTTAGTACAGAGTTTTATGGTGCATTATTACAATACCCTGGAAAACACGGGCAAGTTTATGATTATGCAGGTTTCGTGGCCAAGGCAAAAGATAATGATATTAAAGTAGCTGTTGCTGCCGATATTATGAGTTTGGTACTCTTGACGCCTCCTGGAGATTTTGGTGTAGACGTAGTTGTAGGTACTACCCAACGATTTGGAATTCCGCTTGGTTATGGTGGACCACACGCGGCATTCTTTGCTACTAAAGAAGAGTTTAAAAGAAATATACCCGGTAGAATAATAGGAGTCACCAAAGACACAGATGGCAAGCCTGCTCTAAGAATGGCTTTACAAACAAGGGAGCAACATATAAAAAGGGATAAAGCAACGTCTAATATTTGTACAGCACAGGTATTACTTGCGGTAATGGCAGGCATGTACGGTGTTTACCATGGCCCCAAAGGACTAAAATACATAGCATCGAAAATTCATGCTACAGCGGTTACCTTGACCGATGCTCTTGAAAATCTAGGTATCTATCAAATTAATTCTGCATATTTCGATACCATAACGGTAAAAGCAGATGCCAAAAAGGTGAGACCAATAGCCGAAGCCAATGAGGTAAACTTTTACTATGTAGACAATGACACTATTTCAATTGCGGTCAATGAAGCTACTTCTTTAGACGACCTTAATCAAATTTTAAGAATATTTGCCGAAGCACTTGGCAAAGCCTCTTCAGAGATTACAAGTCTACTAAGCGCCACTTCCATACCTAATAATGTACAGCGAACAAGTACTTTTATGGAAAATAAAGTATTTAATTCTTATCATTCAGAAACAGAATTAATGCGTTATATCAAAAAATTGGAACGCAAAGATCTTGCCCTAAATCATAGCATGATTTCTTTAGGAAGCTGCACCATGAAATTAAACGCAGCTAGTGAAATGCTGCCTTTAAGCTCATCTAACTGGGGCAATATTCATCCATTTGTACCGGTTGACCAAGCAGAAGGATACCAAACCATATTAAGAGAGCTTGCAAAAGACTTATCGATCATTACAGGTTTTGCAGATACATCATTACAACCAAACTCTGGCGCACAAGGCGAATATGCAGGGCTTATGGTTATTAGAGCTTATCACGAATCTAGAGGAGAATCTGAAAGAAATATTTGTTTGATCCCTTCATCTGCACATGGTACCAACCCGGCATCTGCAGTAATGGCAGGTATGAAAGTAGTGGTAACAAAGACTGATGAAAAAGGAAACATAGATGTTGCCGATCTTGAAGAAAAGGTAAAACTACATTCAGACAAATTAGCTGCGTTAATGGTAACCTACCCATCTACACATGGTGTATTCGAATCTTCCATTAAGCAAATAACAAAATTAATACATGATCATGGCGGTCAGGTTTATATGGATGGTGCAAATATGAATGCACAAGTAGGCTTAACTAACCCTGCAACTATCGGTGCAGATGTTTGTCACTTGAATCTTCATAAAACTTTTGCCATACCACATGGCGGTGGTGGCCCCGGTGTTGGTCCGATATGTGTTGCTCCGCAATTAGTGCCATTTTTACCGAGTAATCCAGTTATTGCAACTGGTGGTGAAAAAGCTATTACCGCTATTTCAGCAGCACCTTGGGGAAGCTCATTGGTTTGCCTAATTTCTTACGGATATATAAAAATGTTAGGCGAATACGGCTTAACTCACTCTACGAAAATCGCAATTTTGAACGCCAACTATATTAAGCATAAACTTGACGGCAAGTTCGATGTTCTTTATACAGGTGAGAAAGGAAGAGCTGCCCATGAAATGATTTTAGACTGTAGACCATTTAAGAAAAATGGCATTGAAGTTACTGATATTGCAAAACGACTGATGGATTATGGTTTTCATGCACCAACGGTATCCTTTCCCGTAGCAGGTACGGTAATGATCGAGCCTACAGAAAGTGAAAATTTAGCTGAACTAGACCGCTTTTGCGATGCTATGATCTCAATCAGAGAAGAAATAGACGAATCTAGTGCAGATGAACCTAACAATGTTTTAAAGAACGCTCCACATACTTTAGAAATGGCCACTATAGATGATTGGCAGTTTCCTTATTCAAGACAAAAAGCAACTTTTCCATTGCCGTACATTGCCGATAATAAATTTTGGCCTTCTGTACGCAGAGTTGACGATGCATATGGAGACCGTAATTTAATTTGTACTTGCGCACCTATTGAAGCGTATATGGAAACTGAATAATAGCTGCAAACCCATACTACAAAGCCTTTTCACCATTATGAAAGGGCTTTTTTTATACTCCGTAATTAAAATAAAATTGCTTGAACATCGTAAAATTTATTATGCATGCATAGAAAATATTTTCATTTTGATTAAATTTCGGTTACAAATCAAAATTTAAAAATGAGCATATCAATTACGGGAACGGGAAGTTATATTCCTGATTTGAAAATTTCTAACTCAGATTTTAATAACCATAGTTTTCTAAATTTAGACGGTAGTTCCTTTAAACACGACAACGAGGTTATTATTGAGAAGTTCAAAGCCATAACCGGTATTGAAGAAAGGCGATATGCTCCCAAAAAATACACTACCTCCAACCTAGCTTTTTTCGCCGCGGAAAAGGCTATCAAAAATGCCAAAGTAGACAAAGAAACGATAGACTATATTATTGTTGCCCATAATTTCGGGGACCTTAAAGACGGGTATATACAAGGTGACACCCTACCAAGTTTAGCTACTAGGGTAAAACATCAATTACAGATTAAAAATCCTAAATGTGTTGCATATGACTTGATTTTTGGTTGTCCGGGTTGGCTAGAGGGCATGATACAAGCTAATGCATTTATCAAAAGTGGCATTGCAAAAAAGTGCTTGGTCATAGGCGCTGAGACATTATCAAGAATAGTAGATGACAATGATAGAGATTCCATGATTTATTCCGATGGTGCAGGTGCTGCAATTCTAGAAGAGTCTTCTGATGGTGGCGAAATAATAGCTCACGAATCGGCAACATTTGCCAACGATGAAGCCAACTATCTATTTTTTGGAGAATCTTATAATAAAGAAGATGAAAAGAAAGCCTATTATATAAAAATGTTCGGTAGAAAAATTTATGAATTTGCCGTTACCAATGTGCCACCTGCCATGGCTTCTTGCTTAGATAACAGCGGTATTACGATTGATGAAGTGAAAAAGATATTCATTCACCAGGCAAACGAAAAAATGGACGAGGCCATAGTAAAACGCTTTTACAAAATATACGGTAAAGAAATGCCAGAAGGCATTATGCCCATGAGCATATCAAAACTAGGGAACAGTTCTGTTGCCACTATACCTACCCTATTTGACCTAGTAAAAGAAGGTAAATTAGAAAATCAAGAAATTAAAAAGGGAGATGTTGTTATCTTTGCTAGTGTTGGCGCCGGAATGAACGTCAATGCAATGGTATACAGAATCTAAACATGTACGAGAACACTTTTCCTAACAAACGCTATAAGCATACCTTACAATTTTTACGTAAACATATAAACACCAGTGAGCCTATACTAGATCTAGGGGTAGAAAACCCGTTTACTAAAATTATGCAACAAGACGGTTACCAAGTAAGCAATACTAGCGGAGAGGATCTAGATATCGACTTTAGTGCCGTAACCAATACAGATGCCGAGGTAATGACCGCATTTGAAATATTTGAACACTTGTTAGCGCCGTTACACCTCTTATCCAATTCTAAATCTAAAAAGCTTGTAGCAAGTATACCATTAAAACTTTGGTTTTCACCCGCGTATAGAAGTAAAACGGATAAATGGGACAGACATTATCATGAGTTTGAAGATTGGCAGTTCGACTGGTTATTGGAAAAAGCCGGATGGGAAATTCAAGATTCAATGAAATGGACCAATCCTGTAAAAAAGCTAGGCTTTAGACCTTTTCTACGGTTATTTACACCCAGGTACTATATTGTTTACGCTACCAGAAAATAAGAGACTATATCAAAGATGGATTACTACATAGTTATTCCTATACACAACGAAGAGGCTTTTTTAAAAAGCACGTTAGACTCTATTTTACAACAGACGTTTTTACCCAAAAAAGTCATTTTGGTTAATGATAACTCTACCGACACCACCGAATTCATAATAGACAAATATTGCTCTGAGTACACATTGTTTACAAAACTTAATTCTACTTCTTCTACACAACACATGCCTGGCAGCAAAGTAATAAACGCTTTCAACAAGGGACTTAGTTTATTAGATGACAATTATGATTTCATTGTAAAATTAGATGGCGATGTAATTTTACCCTCTAACTACTTTGAGCTAATAAGCGCACATTTCAAATTAAATAAAAGATTGGGTATTGCCGGCGGATTCATTTACGAAGAAAATAAAAATGGAGAATGGATTTTGAATCACCCTATGGATAAAGATCATGTTAGAGGCGCAATCAAAGCCTATTCTAAAGCTTGTTTTAAGGCGATAGACGGATTAAAAAATGCAATGGGATGGGATACAGTAGACGAGCTCTTAGCAAGGTTTCATGGGTTTTCTATACTTACCGATGCCCAATTAAAAGTAAAACACTTAAGGCCCACTGGAAAAGCGTATAACGCCAAAGCAAAAAAATTACAAGGTAAGGCAATGTATACCATGCGCTATGGATTCGTAATCACCTGTATCGCCTCTTTAAAAATGGCCTTGAAAAATAAATCGGTAAAGTCATTCTACAACAACATGCTCGGATACCTGCAAGCAAAGCAAAATAGTACGCCATATTTGGTTAGCGAAAAGGAAGGAGAATTTATTCGAAAACTAAGATGGACGAATATAAAGAGAAAAATCAAAGCATAAAAAAGCCATCTAAACAGATGGCTTTTTTAAATTTTATGAGTTTCTAATTAGAAACCTAATTGTTTTTTAACATCAGCTAAAAGGTCTTTACCTTTTGCAACGATCAGACCACCACCTGCTTGCGCGTCGATAACGTAGTCAAAACCTTGTGCAGCTGCAACTTGTTCGATAGCCGCTTTTGCTTTTTCAGAAATAGGGGCAAATAACTCAGCTTGTTTCTTTTGAAATTCTTGTTGAGCCCTTTGTTGAGCTTCACCAATATTCTTTTCGTAACCTTGTAATTCTACCGCTCTTTTTTCGTTCTCTTCTTTAGATTTTGCAGCAGCTTCATTTTGGTATTGCGTGTATTTGTTACGCAATTCTGTCATTGAACCTTCAATATCCGCATTGTACGTTTCTTGCAATTTCTTAAGTTCTGCTTCTGCTGCTTTCATTTCTGGCATTGCAGATAATAATTGAGTAACATCTATATGAGCTACTTTACTTTGAGCATTTACAAAACTTGTCGTTGCTACGAACAACAATAAGGCTACCAAAATTTGTTTTACTTGTTTCATGAGTGTAATTTTAATTCAATTTTGAGTGTTAATTTACGGTCGTTAGACCTATTTAAATAGTACCGTTATCATCTTTTTCGGTATCGCTATTTTCTTCTTTATTATTTCTTTCTTTTAACTTTTCTTGCCTTTTAGCTTCACGCTCCTCTAACAACTTCTTTCTTCTTTCTTCGTAAGCCTTCTTTCTTTCTTCACGCAATTTAAGTTGTTCTGCCTTGGCATCGGCAGCACTTTTCTGTCTTGTTTCAGCAGCTTGCGTTGCTTTATCCAAACGTTCTTGTAATGCCTCGCTCACCACTTCTTCCTCTTCTTCTTCAAAATCATCTAATCTACTACGATCATTTGATTTTTTCGCTGGTTTACTAATTTTTCTTGTTCTAGCAATGCCTCTCAGCACCAAATCACTAATATCGTGCCTTTTTTCGGAATACAACATTACAACATCCGCAGATTTATCAAAAATAAAATCATACTTTTTATTAGCGCCGATTTTCTGAACTTCATTGAACACTTGATCCTGTATTGGTTGTATCAACCTTCTTTTTTGCAAAACCAAATCTCCCTGCGGCCCAAAACGATCTTGTTGATACTCGATCATCTCACGTTCCAGAATTTGAATTTCTTCATCACGTTCAGCTATAAGCTCTGGAGTCAACAGCACTTTCTCTGCCATTAAATCTTTCTTCATTTGTTCTACCACACTCTGCTTCTGCTCGACCTCGACTTTCCAACGCTGTACTTTAGTTTCTAACTGTTCTGTGGCTTCTCTATACTCGTCTACATTCTGTAATATGTACTCCATATCTACATAGGCCATTCTTACCCCTCTTTGGGCAAAACCCTGTATAGTCATAAAGATGACCGAAACTATTAATAGAACTCTTGTTTTTGTACTCATTGTTAATGTCGTTTAATCCTATAGAAAATATCGTGCCAAAATTACTAAATCTTTTAAAATTAAAGGATTAGCACTAAGCTCGAATATAATAATTCAATGAAAATTAAAACTGTTGACCAATAATGAAGTGTGTTTGCCATCCGCTTGCTCCTTGCCCAATGGATTGTGGTCTAAGATCTTCATCAAAACCATATCCAAAATCAATACCCAACAAACCAAACGCTGGCATAAAGATACGAAGCCCCACACCGGCCGATCGTTTTAATTCAAACGGATTAAACTCTTGAAAATTGTTGAAGGCATTACCACCTTCTAAAAATGCGAGTCCGTAAATAGAGGCAGACGGCTTCAACGTCAATGGATAACGTAACTCTAATGAAAATTTGTTATAGATTACAGCACCATCTGGAGTATTAGACCCTTCGGAATAAGGTGTAATAGACTGGTTTTCATAACCCCTAAGCTGAACAACATCCCTACCATCTAATGTAAAGTTACCTAAACCGTCACCACCAACATAAAAACGTTCAAAAGGTACATTACCTACGGCACTATTGTAACTGCCCAAAAACCCTAGTTCAGCGTTGCTACGTAGCACTAACTTATCTACCAGCGTAGAATACCAATCACCTTTAAATTTAACTTTATAGTACTCAAGTAATCTAAAGCGATCTTGATCTAATTCTGACAATCTGTTTTGATCAGCCGTACTCAACTGACCACCCTGAGCGTTTTTCAAATCTTCCAGCTCTTCTGATTCATTTTTTAAACTTCTAAAATCTTTATCACTAAATAACGACCAAGGCGGGGTAAATTTACCTGACAACTCAAATGTTGAACCCGAAGTAGGGAAAATTCTACTCGGCCCTTGAGAACTTCTAGAGATACCGAATGTATAAGCTAAAGAATTTGCCTTACCATTACCAAAATTAAATAGACCTATGTTATAATTTCTGAAGTCATATAACTGGTAACTAAGTGAATGAGATATAGTAAAGAAATCATCTGGCCATTGTACACGTTTTGCCAAACCTGCCGTAATACCTGTAATTGAAAATTGTCGATCCTTACTAACATTTATATCCCCGTTATTCTCAAAGGAGGCAGCAAACTGTTGCGTTCTTGACATACTTAAGTTAAAACGTACCGGTTTTTTACCACCTAGCCACGGCTCGGCAAAATTTAAACTATACACCCTAAAAGTTTGACTTGCTTGTAAACGTAAAGCGAAAGTTTGCCCATCGCCCATTGGTACAGGTTTGTACTTTTCTCCATTAAATAAATTTTGGATAGAAAAGTTACTAAACGATAGCCCTAAGGTACCAATGAAACCACCGCCACCATAACCACCTTGCAATTCAATTTGGCTAGAGCCAGATTCAACCAGGTTCCAAGCTAAATCTACCGTACCCTCGTTAGGGTTGGCATTTAAAACATCTGGTGTAATTTGCTCCGCATCAAAAAAGCCAAGTTGACCTAATTCACGAATAGTTCTAATAATATCTGCCTTATTATATTTTTGCCCAGGTCTTGTGCGTAATTCACGATAGATTACATGATCATTTGTCTTATCGTTACCAGAAACCGTAACGTGATCTAAAAATGTCTCTTTACCTTCTATAATTCTAATTTCAAAATCAATAGTATCGTTAGCGGCAGATATTTCTACAGGGTTGATGGTAGAAAAAAGATATCCATTATTTTGATATAAACTAGTTACATCACTTGGGTCTGGTTTAGAATTATCGGCAATTCTTTCACGTAATAATACACCATTATAAGTATCGCCTTTTTTGATACCTAAAACCCTATTCAATTGACGATCTGTATACACAGTATTACCTACAAAGTCGATATTACCGAAATAGTACTTATCTCCCTCTTCTACCTTTATCTTTAAATCAATGTTGTTTTCATCGACCTTAATAATAGAATCAGACAGTACACGGGCATCACGATATCCATTTTCGGCAAATTTATCTACAAGTAGACCAAGATCTTCTTCATAGTCATCTTGAATATATTTTGATTTTTTCCAGAAACGACCTAATTTTTTCTTCTTGGTATTTTTTAAAGCTTTACGTAATTTCTTGTCAGACAACTGTTCATTACCTTCAAATATAATATCACGAATCTTTACTTTATCTCCCTTATTAACGTTTACTACCATCTTTTGGGTATTGGTATCGGTAGTATCTTTAGAAGTAGCAATAGTAACATCGGCATTTAAATAACCTTGTTTCCTATACTTATTAGTGATATAGTTTTTAGAGTTGGAAATTAAACTCTCGGTAATTTTTTTCCCTTTTTTAAGATCGGTATCCTTAATAAGCCCTTCGACTTTACCTTTTTTAACACCATAAAACGTAACATTAGTCAATGTTGGACGTTCAATTATGTTCAATTCCAAGAAGACGGTATTCTCTTCTATATTCGTAATAAAGATGTCAATTTCACTAAAAAGCTCTAGACCCCATAATTTTTTTATGACTTCGCTTATTTGTTCTCCTGGTAATGTAATAGGTTGACCTACTCTTAACCCAGTATAAGTTTTTACGGTTTGCTCATTATAACTTTGCAGTCCGGTAACGTCTAAACCTCCTAAAATATAGCTTTTACCGTCCTCATAGGAAGCATCCTGTGCAGCGGCAATAAAGGTGGTCAAAAATAAAAGGGTAGTTAAAAAGTGGTTCAATGATATGAACCTGGTCATATCTTTAAGTGAGTTGTTCGCTTGTTTTTCCAAATCTTCGTTCTCTGTTCTGGTAGTTTTTTATGGCCTCAACTAAGTGATGCTCTCTAAAATCAGGCCAATATACATCAATAAAATATAACTCTGCATATGCTATTTGCCATAATAAAAAATTGCTGATCCGATGTTCTCCACTAGTACGGATTAGCAAGTCTACGTCTGGCAAATCGTGCGTGTAAAGATGGCTATTTATAATTTCTTGGTCAATGTTTTCAATTGAAATTATATTATTTTTAACTTTGGTACTTATCTCTTTGACCATAGATTGCAACTCTTCACGAGCACCATAGCTCAAAGCCAAAGTCAATGTCATGCCTGTGTTTTGCTTTGTTTGATCCATTACTTCGACCAACTCTTTATATGCTTTCGCAGGAAGCGCATCTATGTTACCTATAGTATTTAGGCGTACGTTATTTTTGTTAAAAGTTTTAAGTTCTTTCTTTAAAGAAGAGACTAATAAGCGCATAAGTGTCTGCACTTCTATCTTAGGTCTATTCCAATTTTCTGTAGAAAAAGTATATAATGTTAAGTATTTAACTTTCAGTTGAACACATTGCTCAACAACGATTCTAACGGTTTTTACACCGTGTTCGTGACCAAAAACTCTTAGTTTACCGCGTTCTTTTGCCCACCTACCATTACCGTCCATAATAATAGCAAGGTGCTTTGGAACATTCAGTTTATCAATATCGTTTATATCACTCATCTTAAAATTTACTCAAAACAATCCATACAAGGCTTTCTTCCAAAAGTGTAGGTTAAAGTTAGACCGGAAAACACATACCAGTCATCACTAAAAATATTACCGAATTGGAACTCTTCAAAGTTAGAACCTTTAGGGTTACTACCATCTAAGTTATCTGTAAAAGTATACCTGGCCCCTATTTCGCCCCCAAAAATAAGAAACTGATTGATACGATACTTAAAACCAACAGTCATTGGCACTGCAAAACTTCCTTCTTTTTGATTTATATCTTGTAGAACACCACCATTAAAATATTGATAATCATACCTAAAATAGGTGAGACCTGTATATAAATAGGGCGTAAATGCCGGACCAAGTTTATGTAAATTATATTCTACGAAATTAAATTCCAATCCCACAGAGCCCTCAAAAATTGAATTATCTATAACATAACCTCTTTGCTGCCTTGCCGTAGAACTAGATTTATTATCATCGGCAGTAAACTTACCGTAAGTTAAACTACCACGCCATGCATATCTCTTACTAATGTTCCATTTAAACAAACCACCAAAGGCAATGTTGGAAGGCAACAGATAATCTGTTCTACCAACATCACTAATTGTATTGGCACCACCGGCAAAAACACCCACCTCATACGTCTGCGCTTGCAAACCTGACAGTGAAAAAAGCAATACTAACAACGTTATGTAACGCATAAAATAGATTTTACAATTATTGCGGATATTATATGTAAAACTGAGAATGCAATAATTTTAATGTTCTCAAAAGATAAACAGCGATTAAGGACAATTATTGTTTAAATGTTGGCTCAATTTCGCCTATCCTCGCCCCAAAGAAGCTTATTTCTTAAGGTCTTTAAAAAACTTTCTGAAGTATATTCTATCATTTTAATGGTATAAGGAGCCTTACTTATAGTTATCTCCTCTCCATTTTCTAATGATGCAATTCTAGAATCTAAAGAAACCAAGTGGTTTTCTTCTCTACCAGACACTTTCAAACGAATTACAGTATCATCAGAAATAACCAGTGGTCTCGCATTTAAGTTATGCGGAGCAATTGGGGTCAGCACCAATGATTTAGCAGTAGGCACAATTACAGGACCTCCACAACTTAAGGAATACCCGGTTGACCCAGTTGGGGTAGATATTATTAATCCGTCTGCCCAATACGATGTTAAGTACTCATCATTTAAATATGTTTCTACCGTAATCATAGAAGTAGTTTCTTTTCTGCTTACGGTAATTTCATTCAATGCAAAATTTAAATCTCCAAACTCGGCATCCAATTTCTCGGTATTCAATTGCACCAAACTACGCTCCACAACGGTATAGGCACCTTGCTTGAATTCTTGAACTACTTTTCTAACATCTTCTTTTTTAAAAGTTGAAAGAAACCCTAACCTACCGGTATTAACACCCACAATAGGAATACCCAAGTCTTTCACAAAAGTTGTTGCCCTTAATATAGTACCATCACCACCAAAACTAACAAACATATCGAAAGAAGCATTTAACCCTTCTTCCATCGTAAAAACAGAAAAGGTTTGACTATTACCTTTAGCTTGATACAATTCGTAAAAATCTTTTTCAATATGAACTTCTGCAGATACCGTTTGCAACTCATCTAACAGTTCAATGAGGTACTCAATGGCATTATCTTGATAAGTTTGACCGTAAACAGCTACTTTCATATTATACATTAAGATATTTATCTAAATAATCTGATCTGTTTTTTAGGTCTTCTAAAAATTGGTCATCGCTGTTACCAAATATAATATGGTAATTATAACGTCTAAAAGTCTGCACTACCTTATTATAGTTATTTGCTGTAATTTTTAAGGTTACTTGTATAACATCATTTTGGGTATCGGTAATAAAACCACCAAAAAGTTTGGCATTATTACTTTCAACTATCTGCGCAATCTCACTAAATGAATAATCCTTAACACCTTTTGCTACGACCAGAATACTGCCTGGATCGGTAAAAAACGGCGTGTCAATAAATTCGGCAACAACATCGGTTAAACAATAGTAACCCGTAACTTCTTCTTTTTCATTAAGAACCGGAATTAAATTAGCTTCATTTCTAGCAAAAACTTCCAACACATCTAGCCAATTGGTATCTCTACGAGCAAAAAAACTTTGAAGTTCATATCTAAACTCCTCAATTTTAGACTCCGGTAGCAATCCGTCAGCATCTATTTCAGAGAAAAGTCCTAAAAACCTTCCATCCTCCAAAATAGCGATATGGGAATAGGTAGTATCATGAAAAAACGCTAATACTTTTTCAGCAGTATCGTTGATATCGAATACCGGTAAGCTCGTAATGATATGTTCTTGAATATTCATAGACCTTTATATAACGCAAAATAACAATTAATAATATCAAAAGGCGTGCCTTATTTGTATTTTTGATGCTCTTAAAAGGTAAATAAGACATAATGACAAAACTTAGCGTTAACGTAAACAAAATTGCAACTCTTAGAAATGCCCGTGGCGGCAATGTTCCAGATTTACTTAAGGTTTCTAAAGATTTAGAAAGTTTTGGAGCGCAGGGTATCACTATTCACCCTAGACCAGATGAACGTCATATTAGATACCAAGATGCGAGAGATTTAAAAAATACGGTAACTACAGAATTTAATATTGAAGGTAATCCGGTTCCAAAATTTATCGAATTGGTTCTAGGAGTGAAACCAGAACAAGTTACACTGGTACCAGATGCTGTAGATGCCATCACATCAAACGCAGGCTGGGATACTATAAAGCACAAAGAATTCTTAACCGATGTTATCAAAACCTTCAAAGAAGCCGGCATCCGTACTTCAATATTCGTTGACCCCAATCCAAAAATGATCGAGGGTGCAAAAGCGGTTGGTACAGATAGAATAGAATTATACACTGAAAGTTACGCTACAGACTACGAAAAAAATAAAGAAGAAGCTATAAGACCATTCATTGAAGCTGCCAAACATGCCAACGAATTAGGAATTGGAATTAATGCCGGTCATGATCTAAGTTTGGACAACATTGAATATTTCGCCAAAAATATCCCTAACTTACTAGAAGTATCTATTGGTCATGCGCTTATTAGTGAAGCATTATACTTAGGGCTGGACAATGTAGTGAACATGTATTTACATAGATTAAAATGAAACAGCTATTACATTCGGTAATTTTAGGAGAAGGTAAGCCTTTATGCATTCTACACGGATTTCTGGGCATGCTCGACAATTGGAAAACGCTAGGTGCACAATACGCAGAAAACGGATTCCGTGTTCACCTCATCGACCAAAGAAATCATGGTAAAAGTTTTCATTCGCCAGATTTCAACTATGACATACTTGCTGATGATTTTTTAAATTATTTAGATGCACACGATATTGAAAATTCTGCATTAATAGGTCATTCAATGGGAGGTAAAACCGCCATGCAATTCGCATGCACTTACCCTGAACGGGTCAATAAATTAATTATAGCGGACATAGCCCCAAAATATTACCCACCACATCACCAAGAAATCATTGATGGTCTAAATGCCATTGACACCACCAATTTAAAGTCAAGAAAAGATGCAGACGAGCAACTAAAGAAACATCTATCTAACCCAGGCATCAGACAATTTTTATTAAAAAACTTGCAAAGAAATGATGACAAAAAGCTTTGCTTTAAGTTTAATTTAGAAGTATTGAGCGATAAGATGGAAGAAATTGGTGACAATATCAATAGTTCAGACAGTTTTAATGGTCAAACCCTATTTCTAAGAGGCGATAAATCTGAATATGTAACCAACAATGATTTTGATATCATACACCGTCATTTCCCTAAAGCTACAGTTGAAAAAATTGACAATGCAGGACACTGGTTACATGCAGAAAACCCTAAACAGTTCTTTGAAAAATCAATTACCTTTTTGAACCAACGATAAACCATAATCCTATATACCATAAGCCATGAAACTAATTTTAAGAATTCTATTAAGTGCAGTTGCCGTTGTAATTCTAGCCAATGTATTACCCAATGTATCTGTAGACAATTTTGTTACCGCAGTAATTGTAGCAGTGGTTTTAAGCATTTTAAACCTACTGGTAAAACCTATTTTAGTGATTTTAACGCTACCGGTAACCGTAATTACCTTTGGTCTTTTCCTGCTGATCATTAATGCAATAATTATTTTATTGGCAGATAAACTTATTGACGGATTTGCGGTTGGAAATATTTGGTGGGCATTGATTTTTAGTCTCTTGCTATCATTTTTACAATCAATCTTTTTTACACTGTTAAAAGAAGACAAGTCATAGTTGCTTGTGATTTGAAATTCAATACTTTAAAAAATTGGTTGACTTTGCAAAATGTAGTATTTTTGCATCCCATTTTACACATGCAAATAGATATTAAGGAATGAATATTACGAAAGAGCAGATAGACGATTTAAATGCAGTAGTTAAAGTTGCTATCACAAAAGAAGATTACCAAGATAAGGTTGACACCATTTTAAAGGATTATAAGAAGCAAGCTAATATTCCTGGTTTTAGAAAAGGCCAAGTTCCTATGGGTCTTATTAAAAAGCAGTATGGTAAAGCCGTATTGGTAGATGAAGTAAACAAATTGTTGCAAGACAATCTTAACAAATACCTAACTGAAGAAAAGTTAGACGTTTTAGGTAACCCTTTACCAAAACAACAAGACAATTTTGATTGGGACCAAGATGAATTGGCTTTTGAATTTGAATTAGGATTAGCTCCTGATTTTGAAGTTTCTTTGAAAACCAAAAAAGCGATCACTCAATATAAAATCGTTGCCGACAAGAAAATGATCGACGAGCAAGTTGAACGTATTCAAAAGCAATACGGTAAACTTGTAAGCAAAGATGTTGTTAGCAAGAATGATGAAGTAAGTGGAACTTTCACTAATGAAGCGGAAGAAATCGACAACAAAACATTGATTGAGACTGACAAGTTGAAGAGCAAAAAAGCTTTAGACGCTTTAAAAGGCAAAAAAGTTGGCGATGTTGTTACATTGAAAACAAAGGGTCTTTTCAATGAAGATCACATGCTATCCAGCGCTTTAGGCATTGACAAACAAAAAGCCGAGGCATTGGATACTGAAGTTACTTTCACCATTTCTGAAATTAACGAAAGAGAAGCCGCTGAATTAAATCAAGAATTATTTGACAAACTTTTTGGCCCGGACAGTGTTAAATCTGAAAAGGAATTAAAAGAGCGCATCAAAGAAGATTCTGAAAAACAATTTGAGCAACAATCGGATCAAAAGTTATTGAACGATGTTACCGAATATTTTATTGACAATACAAAATTTGAACTACCAACTGGTTTCTTGACCAAATGGATTCAAATGACTGGTGAAGAGCCATTGTCTGAAGAACAAGCTGTTGAAGAATATGCTAAATCTGAAAAAGGCTTACGCTACCAACTTATTGAAGGTAAAATAATAAAGGATAATGAACTACAAGTTCAGTTTGATGAATTGAAAGAATTCTCTAAAGGATTTATTCGTTCTCAAATGGCACAATTTGGTCAATTAGACCCAAAAGAAGAAGAATTAGATTCTATTGCTGCAAGAGTTCTTGGCAACCAAGATGAAGTAAAAAGACTATCGGAACAATTGATGAGTCAGAAACTATTGAATCTTTACAAAGAAAAAGCGAATCTTAAGACAAAGGAAGTTACCTATGAAAATTTCGTGAAAGAAGTTTATGGATAAATTCCAAACAATAAATTAAGTATCTTTACGGTGCCGGAAATGAAATTTTCGGCACCTTTTTTTACTCTAAAATATAGACATACAATTTATGGATTACGGAAAAGAATTCAAGAATTTCGCTATAAACGACCAAGGTATTAGTAGCACATATTACGATTCTATCATGAGCAGCATGTACCCAACGAACATGACGCCTAACATTATAGAAGAGCGTTCTATGAACATTGTTGCAATGGATGTTTATTCGCGTTTAATGATGGATCGCATTATTTTTATGGGTACTGGTATTAACGACCAAGTAGCTAATATTATACAAGCACAATTATTGTTTTTAGCAAGTGTTGACGCTAAAAAAGATATCCAAATTTACATTAACTCACCAGGTGGTAGCGTATATGCCGGTTTAGGTATATATGATACGATGCAGTTTATCACTCCTGATGTTGCCACTATCTGTACAGGTATGGCGGCTTCAATGGGCGCTGTTCTTTTATGTGCAGGTGAAAAAGGAAAACGTAGTGGCTTACAACACTCTCGTGTTATGATTCACCAACCACTTGGAGGTGCACAAGGTCAAGCTAGTGATATTGAAATTACCGCTAGAGAGATCTTGAAATTGAAAGATGAATTATACCAAATCATATCTGACCACTCTGGAACGGACATTGAAAAAGTACGTGATGACAGTGACCGTGACTATTGGATGAAAGCCGATGAAGCGCTTAAGTATGGTATGATTGATGAGATATTGGTAAGGGAGAAGAAATAATTTCGACCAATTGAATCAAATAAATTAATGATTTTTAAACCAAAAACGATTTTTGATCGTTAAGGAATAGAATAGAGAAGATAGATAATGGCCAAGGAAAATTTAGAATGTTCATTTTGCGGTAGAAAAAAGCCTGAAACAAATTTGTTGATTGCCGGTCTCGACGCACATATATGCGACCGTTGTATTGAACAAGCTCACGGCATTGTTGCCGAAGAGTCAAAACAGACAAAGACCAATGATCTTTCTTCTGAACTTGTTCTAAAAAAGCCTCAAGAAATCAAGGAGTTTTTAGACACTTTTATTATCGGACAAGAGCGTACCAAAAAGGTAATGTCTGTTGCAGTTTACAATCACTACAAAAGATTATTACAACCATCTTCACAAGAAGATGATGTAGAAATTCAAAAAAGTAATATCGTAATGGTCGGTCAAACCGGTACAGGTAAGACCTTAATGGCCAAAACAATTGCCAAATTACTTAATGTACCATTGGCGATTGTTGATGCAACCGTATTGACCGAAGCTGGTTATGTAGGTGAAGATGTAGAAAGTATTCTTACACGTCTATTACAAGCTGCAGATTACAATCTTGAAAAAGCTGAAAGAGGTATTGTTTTTATAGATGAAATAGACAAGATTGCACGTAAAAGCGATAACCCTTCTATAACTAGAGATGTTTCTGGAGAAGGAGTTCAACAAGGTTTATTGAAGTTGTTAGAAGGAACAACCGTAAATGTACCGCCAAAGGGAGGCAGAAAACACCCCGACCAAAAATTCATTGAAGTAAACACCGAGAATATTTTATTTATTGCAGGTGGAGCGTTCGATGGTATTGAGCGCGCAATAACCAAGCGTTTAAATATGCAAGCGGTAGGTTATAGCGCTTCAAAATCTGACAGCACTTTAGATGATGATAATTTATTACAATACATCATCCCAAAAGATTTGAAAGATTTTGGTCTTATACCAGAAATTATCGGTAGACTTCCAGTACTTACGCACATGAACCCGTTAGACAAGAAAACCCTTAGGGCAATTTTAACGGAACCAAAAAATGCCATTATCAAACAATACGAAAAATTGTTTGCGATGGACGATATCACTTTTACCATTACAGATCAAGCATTGGATTATATTGTAGAAAAAGCAATAGAATACAAACTTGGAGCCAGAGGACTACGTTCATTGTGTGAAGCTATTTTTACAGATGCCATGTTTGAAATGCCTAGTTCTGGGGAAACTAATTTTAAGGTTACAAAACCATATGCAGAAGAAATGCTGTCTTATGATACCATTAAAAAACTGAAAGCAGTTTCGTAAGTTTACAATAAAATATAAAGCATAAAAAAAGCGAAGATTTAAATTTTCGCTTTTTTTATGCTTTATCGTTATCCTATTTTCAAACCACCTTTTTTGCTTTAGGTGTGATCTTTGTAACTTTTTGTAATAAGTCCATACATACTTTTTGAATAATTTTCTCATCGGTATATAGTGTATGGCCATAGTTAGGTAAAACTTCCATTTCTACACCTAATTTATCTGCCCATTCCTCACTTGGTCTAAACTCATCGTTAGCTCCATATACTAATTGAAATGGAATATTAGGTCTATCGTTCTTTTTACGGATTCTTGTTGGGGAAACACCATATAATGATTTTACCGGCAAGCCTTTTTTGGCAGCTTCCCAAACGATGGATGCACCGGTACTAAAAGCAAGATAATAACATGGTTCAGTTTCCTTTTTCAATAAATGAGACACTGCGGTATCACTACCACCCTCTAAAAAAGCATTATGTACGTTTTCTTCTGTTTGTATTAGTATATCTAAATTGGCGAGTTGTTGACTATCATAAAAAGTAATATCAAAATACTGTTGAAGATACCCTAAGTATGAAGTTATCCATAGTCCTTTTTTAGCACCCCACATATCGGAAACAATTACTAATCTCTCTGCCATAATAATAATATTTATAGTATTGGTTAAGTTTTACTTAAGCAAGTTGAAACAATAACTCCATTTACAGCCATTTAATTGTTTACAGGTTTAAAAATATCGATGTAGTCCATTTCTTAAGAAAAATCATAATGACCGTACGAATGCGATAAACATGTAAAAATGTAAGCTATTTCTAGGAAAACAAATGTATAGCAAGCATTGAGAAAATATAAAAAATTGTTGTGATTAGGTTAAAATCTAGTGTGTATAGAGCAAATTACTTGTTCATTAGTAAAAGTTCTTCTAAATAATCCCTTTTATTAGAAAGTCTTGGAATTTTATGCTGACCACCAAGCTTGTCATTTTTCTTTAACCAATCATAGAATAGGTTTTTACGTGCGCAATGTACTATTGGCATATTCAAGGTAATGTTATTAAGCCTTTTTGCTTCGTAATCAGAATTTAGAGATTTCAGGGCATTATCGAATATCTCTACAAAAGCATCAAAATCTTTTGGCAAAGTTCTAAATTCCATAATCCATTCATGTGCTCCTTTTTCCTTACCGACCATAAAAACAGGTCCGGCCGTGTAGTCCATTATTTCAGCCTCGGTTTTTGCGCAAGCAATTTTCAATGCCTCTTCGGCATTCTCAATAATCAACTCTTCACCAAAAACATTAATATGGTGTTTGGTACGACCGGTAACTTTAATTCTATAAGGGCTTTTAGAAGTAAAACGTACGGTATCCCCTATTTTATATCGCCATAATCCTGAATTGGTAGTAATTACTATAGCATAGTTCTTGCTTAATTCAATTTCCCATAAGGGTATTGCTTCTTCCTCAAAAGAACCATAAACATCCATTGGAATAAACTCATAGAAAATTCCATAGTCTAACATCAACAGCAAATCATCGGCACCATTTCTATCTTGAATAGCAAAAAACCCTTCAGAAGCATTATAGATTTCATAGTATCTAAAATCACTCCTCGGTAATATTTTTTTATACTGCTCTTTATAAGGGTTAAAGTTTACACCACCATGAAAGTAGACTTCAAGATTTTCCCAAACTTGAAAAAGATTTTCTTTACCAGTTTCTTCAAGTACTTTATTCATTAAAACCAGCATCCAAGAAGGCACACCTGCCAAACTGGTTACATTCTCTTGCACACTTTCATGAATAATGGCCATAAGCTTACTCTCCCACTCGCTCATCAAAGAAACCTTATTACTGGGCGTGCTACTGTACTCTGCCCATAATGGCATATTGTCTATCAAAATAGCCGATAGGTCGCCAAACAGGGACCCATTATCCTCGTAAAGCTCTTTACTACCACCCAAGCGTAAGCTCTTACCAGTAAAAAGTTGAGAATTTTCATTATTGTTCAAATAAAGACATAACAAATCTTTACTTGATTTATAATGACAATCTTCCAATGCCTCTCCACTAACAGGTATAAATTTACTCTTAGCATCTGTAGTTCCGCTACTTTTAGCAAACAACTTTACTTTGGTAGGCCAGAATAGATTCTGCTCCCCTCTTCTGGTGCGTTCAATAATAGGCTGAACTTCTTCATAAGATACTATAGGCAATCTCTCCTTAAACACTTTATAAGACTCAATAGACTCAAAATCATAAGTTCTACCAACCTCTGTATCCTCTGCAAATTCAAGCAATTGCAATAAAACCTCTTCTTGAACCTCATCAGGATACTTTAAAAAAAGTTCTATCTGGTGATATCGTTTTTTAAGTAACCAAGAGGCGATTGAATTAAATAGGGTAATTGGCATTTATAGGTATCTTTGTATTGTTAAAAATAGCGTATCTCACTATCATTTTCAAATTGATAATTCATTAAGCCAAATTTAAATGCAATACGAGGGAGTACTTAGAAAAATGCAGACAGAAATAGGAAATCCTATTCAATATTATATGTTATTTGAATCTGATTTTCTAAATGTAAATCAAGTTCTGGACAAAACTTTGAAAATAGAATTCATTAAACATCAGTGTTTAAATTGCGGTAATGACCGACCTATTTACAGACAAGGATTTTGCCGAACATGTTTTTTTGAAATACCATCTGCAGGAGATTGGATCATGAGACCCGAGCTAAGTAAAGCACATTTAGATCAAGAAGACAGAGATTTGGCTTATGAAAAGAAAGTGCAACTACAACCTCACATTGTTTACCTGGCCAATTCTAGTAATGTAAAAGTAGGAGTTACCAGAAAAGGGCAAATACCAACACGTTGGATTGACCAAGGAGCTCATGAAGCTATAGAAATTGTAGAGGTGCCGAACAGATACTTAGCCGGCGTTACCGAAGTTGCCCTAAAAGATCATGTTGGTGATAAAACCAACTGGCGCACTATGCTTACAAATACCGTTGTCGATGAAAATCTTCAAGAATGGCGAGATAAACTAAAGAAATATATACCGGAAGAGGCACTACCCTATTTTTTAGATGCTAAACAAGAAACCGAATTAAAATTTCCGGTACTACAATACCCTACTAAAGTTAAAAGCCTAAACCTTGCTAAAACACCAACTTTTGAAGGTAAATTAAAAGGTATTAAAGGGCAATACCTGATTTTTGAAGACAATACCGTTTTCAACGTAAGAGGTAGCGAAGGGTTTTACGTGGGCTTGACCATTAGTTAGTACTATCTTTTTTCTTTTTACCGAATAAGCCGCCTAAGATATCTTTTGCCTTTTCCTTTACAGCTTCTTCGGTTTTAACAGGTGTAGAATCTTTCTTTACCGCGCTGGTATTTGCCGTATCTTTTTTAGTAGATAAAATACCTCCCAGAATATCTTTAGCAGCTGTTTTAGTATTAGTAGTCTTTTTACTAGTAGAATCTGTCGTAGTTTTATTTCCACTAATTAAACCACCTATTAAGTCTTTCGCCTTATCTGTACCCTTAGTTATTAATTTTTGCTTTTCTACTTCTATCAACTTAGTGGTTAATTGCTTTACACCAGTGGTCATATCCGTAGATACCTTAGGGCTATTATAAAGACCACCAATATTAGCAACTACCGGTATGGTTAAATCAGCTAAAGAAGGATCGTCAATTTTTGCAATTAAATTAGTAATATCAGACCCTAAATACTTTGCAGGCACTTGTAACGTGGCCTTATAATCCAGTTTTTGATCAAATGAGTGGCTACCGTCAACATTAATGGCAATATCCTTATAATTTAATGTGAAGGGTTTTACAACAACAATACCGTCATTAAAAGTTAACGATGTTTTTAAATCCTTTAAGTTGAGCTGTTGCAAATCGATAAAATTCAAATTAGAAACTAATGAATTTAACACTGGTGCCTCTTCAGTATTGACTTCTTCAGTCATTAAATCAGCAAACAATTCTCCCGTCAATGATAATAAATTAGGCATTAAATCATCAGTTAAATTACCTGACAGAGAAATATCCGAGGTTAATTTTCCATTCAACATTTTAGCGATAGGTGCAATTGTTTGAAACAAATCTACCGAAGCAAAAGTTTCTTGAATACCCAACTGATTTAAATCTAACTTCATGTTAAAAGTCGGAGATTCATTTTTTGTTGACACATCACCATTAAAAGCAATTTTACCACCAAACATACCTGCCGTCATATTACTAAGTGTAGCAGTTTCATCTTTAATCTTTAAAACCCCTTTAACATCACTTAAAACAATATCATCGTAAATCACCTTTTTAGCATCTGCATTTATAGTGGCATCTAAGAAAGAAGGTATCTTTATCTTCTCTTCTTGAACGGTTCCTTTTCCTGTTGTATTAACCTCACCAGAAGTTGATGTAGTCTCGGTTTCAGCGATCATAAAATCACTTAAAGCAAAAGAGTTTGATTTTAAATTGAAGTTACCCTCCACCTTTTCATCGTTAAACATGAATCCTAACAGGTTATTGATTCTTCCAGTAGCATCAAAATCTGTAGTACCCGTAGTACCGTTCAGATTATTCAAAGTAACTGTTTTAGGGTTAAAAGTTAATCTCGCCGCTTTAAACTTAACAGGATTGGCAAGCTCTTCTGAGTTATATTCAAAATCCGACAAATCTAGATTTCCCGTAGTATTTGTTTTTTCATACTGCTCATTCTCTACGGATTGCATATCAAAAGCAGTAGTAATATCCGCTTTCAACAATCCTTTCAAATTGTATTCTTCTGGTACCGGATAAGCTTTAGAGATATTTGCCAAGTTCATATCACCGTCCATATGTGCTTTAACCTTAGTATTACCCATTAACTCCGTAATATTGGAAGTAAGATTGAACTTATCTTCATCTATCTTAAATGAAGCCTTATTGATGTTCACATAAGTATCTTCCGCAATACCGGTTTTATTATCCAGCTGAATATCAAAAAAGACATTGCTTACCGCTTTTGGTAAATCTGGATACTTAAACGATGCATTATCAGATTTCAACTCGATATGAAAAGTTGGGATATGCGTTTCATCTACAACACCTTTAAAATTACCATTTACGGCAAAATCACCAGTAGTAGTAACATCTTCTATATTCTTAGAATACACTTCTGGAATAACCCCTAAGAAGTTCTTAAAATCTGAAGAAGGCGTTTTAAAGGTTAGATCTACTTCTTGATTGGTTTCATTTAATTTAATAAAACCATCGAAAACCAAAGGCAATTGATTTAGTAATGCCTCGTTTTTTAAAAAGGAGTATTTATTCTCATTTAAATCAATACCAATAAGGGCATCTAACTTAATTTTATTCTTGTTTAAATAGTTTACACTATCCATTTCCAATGAAATAAAAGCATCGGTGTGTGTATCTAACTCAGAAGTAGCCAAAGACAAATCGCCGGTTCCTGTATGTTGAAAATCATCTAATTCGAAAGCAATACCCGTTGAATTATCAGTATAATATATTCGTGTATTCGTAATTTCATACGACTGTAAATCTAGATTAAAACCATCTGTAGCACCAGCCTCCTCTTCTACCGTAGCAGAAGCATCGGTCGGCAAAGCTATGTCATAGTTAGCGTTCTCTTCTTCATCCACCACTACATTAATGAATGCACCGTCTAAATTGATATTATTTATTGCTATGGCGTCTCCCTCGCTTTTAAACAATTGCATGATACCCATGGTTAAGTCTAAATTTTCAGCCTTAAACAATGTATCACCTTCAAAAGGAGCTTTATTCAATAGAACAACATTTTTAAAATCTACTTCAGCATTAGGAAAACTACTGACCAAACTTAAATTAGCCTCAGAAAAATCTAACGTTGCATTTACATTCTGGTTGACATTGTTTTTAATAATCTCGCCTATTTTGGCTTCCAAAAAGAAAGGAGCTGCTATTAAAACAACTATAATCAACACTAACAATACCCCAATAATTTTCAATATTTTCTTACCCATAGTATACTTTTATACTGATTTCTTTAATTTTCTTATTCTAAAACATCTAAATCCAACTCTTCGTCTGGCTTTAAATTAAAGCGCTTTCTTAATATATATACGAAGAAATATAAAAAAGGGGTGTCTATAAATGCTATAAAAATCTTAAAAATAAATCCGCTTACTACAAGACCAAAAAAAAGATCCCACGGTAACACCTTAAAAACACATAATAACCCCACAACGGTAAACGTATCAAGAAATTGCGACAAGAATGTTGAAAAATTGTTACGAATCCATAAATATTTCCCTTTGGTCAACTTTTTCCAAAAATGATATATCGCCACATCAACGTATTGCGCTAGCAAGTAGGCGATCATCGAAGCCAAGACCGCAATAGGCGAAAGCGCAAAAACTTGTGTAAAAGTTTCATCATTTATGGGTGAAGAAGTAATTGCAGGCGCAATATCTGCCAACAAAATAATACCCATTGAAAAGAAGGAAGCGAAAATACCAGCGGTAACAATCTGATTAGCCATTTTTCTTCCATATATCTCTGATATTATATCCGTAATCAAAAAAGTTATGGGATAAGGCAAAATACCTACGGAAACCTCAAAAAGAGAAACCCCATAAACAGTGAAATCCCCGAAGGGATTCCAATAAAAAAACTTTTGAAATATAAGATTTGAAACCACTAGAGAAGTGATAAACAAAGCCCCTAAATACAGATAAATACGCTGAGCTAATTTTCTATCTTTTAAGGTCATATATTATTTAATATCTAATGCAAACGGCATTCTAGCCTGTATCCCTTTTTGCTCTTTAAAAGACTGTAGTTCTTTTAACACCTTATATGCCTCATCACCTATTTCATCTTTTAGTACGTTCTCTTTTATTCGTAGACTAGCTCCTTCTAAATCTTCCATAAAGCGTTCGAATCCACTTTTGTACTTAGGTAATTTCTTAATGCCGTAAGTACTCAATTCAGCCATCTCTGCGGCAGCATTGATTGCATCATCTAAATTACCTAGTTCATCGACCAGACCGACCTCTAAAGCTTCAGTACCGCTCCAAACCCTACCTTGGGCAACACTATCCACTTGTGCCATTGTCATATTTCTACCTTCTGACACTCTTCCTAGAAATGTTTGGTAAGTTTCCTCTATACTTTCTTGAATTTGATTTTTAAAGCTTTCTTCCATTGGCTCAAAAAGCGAATAGTCTACAGCATTTTTATTGGTACCTACCTGTTCAGCATTAATACCGACATTATCTGCCAACTCGGTCATATTAGGCACTGTACCGAATACACCTATTGATCCAGTTATTGTCGTTGGCTCTGCAAAAATCTTATCTGCACCGGCAGCAATATAATAACCACCAGATGCGGCTACGTTACCCATAGATACTATTACAGGTTTCACTTTCTTGGCTAGCGCAACCTCTCTCCAAATAATATCTGAAGTTAAAGCGCTACCACCTGGAGAATTTACCCGCAATACGATCGCCTTTACATCTTCGTCTTCACGAGCTTTAATCAACGCTTCGTTTATAATACCTTGACCTATTATGTTAGGACCACCTTCACCATATAAAATTTCACCTTGTGCAAATACAATTGCGATTTTATCGTCACCAGATTTCAATTTCTTTTTATTCGAATATTTTACATAGTCATCTAACTTCGTAAAATTGACGTCTTCATCTTTCTTGATATCAAGCGCACTTGCAATTTTATCCTCATACTCATCATAAAAAACAACATCATCAATTAAACCAGAACGCTTGGCATATTCAGGGTTTCTACCGCCTAAGGTATCCGCTATGATATTTAAATCAGATTCAGATATAGAACGTGTTTTTGAAATATCTACGATCATAGAATTCCAAAGCGATTGAAGCAATGAAGTCAATTGGCTTCTGTTGGCTTCACTCATATTATTCTCAAGATATGGTTCAACGGCACTTTTATACTTACCATGACGTATAACCTCCATCTTAATTCCAGATTTCTCTTGAAGCTCTTTGTAATAAAGCACCTCTGTTGACAAACCTTTAAAATCTAAAACCCCTACTGGATTAATAAAAATAGAATCGGCAACACTAGCCAAATAATAATCGCGCTGCATAAAAAAATCTGCATACGCGTATATGAATTTTCCCTCAGCCTTAAAATCTTCCAATGATTTTCTAATAGCTTGCGTTTGAGCTAAACCCGCAATAATGAAATTGTTATTGATACTGATCCCTTTAATACGATCATCATTTTTTGCTACTTCAATAGCCTGTATTATTTCATCTAACCCTTGCGACTCCTCAAAAATACCTGCAAATGGATCCAACTCATTACTACCTGTATAATCTGAAATCTGTCTTTGCAATTGTAATTCCAGTACAGAGTTATCCTCAACAGCAACGGTGTCTTCACCACTACTGACAAGGCTTATAAAAATTAAAAACATAACAAACATGATCCCAAATGCAAACAAGGAACCTAAAATGGAAGCAAGAAAATTTCTTAAAAAATTCATTTAAATCTTTATTTTAATAGTAAACAAAGATAACTAATGTGAATATGTTTTAGTTATTTTGTCCTAATATTATGGGAGTATACAAAACAGCATTCTTATCTATAGGCAGTAATTTAGGCAATCGCCAATTATTATTGCAAAAAGCCATTTTCGAAATCGGAAAAATAGCCGGTGAAGTCAGGCAAGTTTCCGCTGTCTATGAAACACCGTCATGGGGTTTTGAAGGGGAAGATTTCTTGAACGCCTGTTTAGAATTACAGACATTACTTGCTCCAGAAGACTTATTGGGCAAGCTATTAGCTATAGAGACTCATTTTGGAAGAGAAAGAAACGAAAGTGACTATTACCAAAGTAGAACTTTAGACATTGATATTCTCTATTACGAAAAAGATATTATCAAGACAGAGAACTTAACGGTTCCACACCCTAAAATGCAAGATAGAAAGTTTATTCTAAAACCGCTTGCAGATATTACTCCGCAATTCTATCACCCCATATTCAACAAAGACACTAGAAATTTACTGCAAGAATGTAAAGACAAGAGCACTATAACCAAACAAATAAAAAGGCTTTTTAAAAGTAGACATACATTTTTTGCAAGTTTACAATATGTTGCCATAGAAGGTAATATCGGTGCAGGCAAAACAACATTGGCCACTAAGATTTCAGAAGATTTCAATGCAAAATTGATTTTAGAACGATTTGCCGAGAATCCATTTTTACCTAATTTTTATGAAGATCAGGCTAGGTATGCCTTTCCTTTGGAAATGTCGTTTTTAGCAGATCGATATCAACAATTTACAGAAGACACCAATCAATTAGATTTATTTAAAAGTTTTATGGTGAGCGATTATGATATTTTTAAATCGCTGATTTTTGCCAAGGTTACACTACAACAAAACGAATTTGATTTATACAGAAAGGTATTCAACTTTATGTACAAGGAGGTTAAAAAGCCAAAAGTCTACGTTTATCTATACCAAACCACAGAAAGA
Source organism: Maribacter sp. R86514 (assembly GCF_044597005.1). NCBI lineage: Bacteria > Pseudomonadati > Bacteroidota > Flavobacteriia > Flavobacteriales > Flavobacteriaceae > Maribacter > Maribacter sp. R86514. The sequence goes on from NZ_CP138999.1 coordinate 2,422,526, forward strand.
TTATTACAACAAATAAGACAACGCGGCAGAGATTATGAGCAAAATATAGAGCTTACCTATCTTGAAAAAATTAATCGGGGTTATTTCGACTTTTTAAAGACATACCCTAAAGAAAATCAATTGATTATAGATGTTAGCGAGCTAGATTTCGTGAGACACTCAAAAGATTACGAAACCATTTTAACCAAGATCGAAGACTTCGCCCTAGCCAACTTATAACTATAATAAATTAAATTATTTCTTGCGTAAATGAAAAGAAAATCTTTTATTGTGGAAGCATACGTGCAACTAACTAACTCAAACTATACTAAAAAACCTGGTCTACGACCAGGTTTTTTTATGCGTTCAACTTACTCCAACAATCCCAAACTACAACGCCAACACTCACTGATATATTCAAAGAATGTTTGGTGCCGAATTGCGGAATTTCCAAAACCTCATCACTAGCAGAAACTACGTTCTGAGCAACACCCTTAACCTCATTTCCAAAAATAAGCACTTGCTTTTTATCTTTTGCTGGCGCATAGTCATTTAGCTGCGTTGCATTTTCTGCCTGTTCAACAGAAATAATATGATATCTATCTTCTTTAAGCCTAGTTACCAATTCAACAGTATCTGCTACATGCTCCCAGTCAACACTATCCGTAGCTCCTAAAGCAGTTTTATGGATATCTTTATGAGGTGGCGTAGCGGTGATGCCGCACAAGTATATTTTTTCTACCAAAAAAGCGTCGGCGGTTCTAAAAACAGAACCAATATTATTTAAACTCCTTATATTATCAAGAACAATTATTATAGGAGATTTTCCGGCAAGCTTATACCCTTCCACATCAATTCTATCCAACTCCTCATTTCTTAATTTTCTCATGCTTTACAATTCAATTTTCATTAGTTTGAAAGGTTATAAACTTATCCTGAAATATCAACAATGATTTAATTTCCAGAGATTAAATTATAATTTCGTGAAGGAGCAAAATTAATGAGATAAAGATAAAGTGGCGGATAAAAGCAAGACAAAAAAGGTAACTCCTTTAATGAAGCAATATAACAACATCAAGACCAAGTATCCTGATGCATTATTACTGTTTCGCGTAGGTGATTTCTATGAAACTTTTGGTGAAGATGCAGTAAAGGCTTCACGCATATTAGGTATTATTTTAACCAACAGAAATAATGGTGGCGAAAGAACCGAGTTAGCTGGTTTTCCGCATCATTCTTTAAATACCTATTTACCTAAATTGGTAAAAGCAGGTCAGCGAGTTGCTATTTGTGATCAGTTAGAGGACCCTAAGCAGACCAAAACCATTGTCAAAAGAGGTGTTACCGAATTGGTTACCCCAGGAGTGGCAATGAACGATGACATCTTAAACTCTAAAACAAATAATTTTCTTTGTGCCGTTCACTTTGGAAGAAAGAAAATAGGAATTTCGTTCGTAGATATTTCAACAGGTGAGTTTTTAACCTCAGAAGGTAGTGAAGAACAGATTGACAAATTACTTCAGAATTTCTCACCTAATGAAGTATTAATATCCAAAGCGCATAAAAAAGAATTCTTAGAGGTCTTCGGTAAAAATCACCACCTATTTTATTTAGAGGATTGGGTTTTTCAAGAAGATTATGCTTTAGAAAATCTTACATCACATTTTAACACTAACACTCTTAAAGGTTTTGGTGTTGATCATTTAACCTGTGGCATCATAGCATCTGGCGTAGTTTTGCATTACTTAGGTGAAACCCAACATCGCCAATTGCAGCATATATCAAAACTGCAACGTATTGCGGAAGATGATTATATATGGATGGATAGATTCACCATTAAAAACTTAGAACTTTACCATTCAACCAACGTCAATGCAGTAACACTTTTAGATGTTATTGACAAAACCATCTCACCCATGGGTGGACGTATGATCAAAAGATGGCTTGCCTTACCTCTTAAAAATTTAGAAAAAATTAAAAGGAGACAGCAAATTGTTTCCTTTCTATATGATGAAGAAGTTATACTAGAAAAATTTCAACATCATATTAAACAAATGGGCGATTTAGAACGATTGATTTCTAAAGTCGCTACAGGCAAAGTCAACCCGAAAGAAGTAGTTCAATTAAAAAATTCTTTAGAAGCTTTAATTCCTATTAAACAATTAGCCACCTCTTCTAAAAACGAATCTTTGGCCTTAACAGGAGACCAAATTCAATCGTGCGATTTATTACGAGCCAAAATAAAAGAGATGCTTAGCGAAGAGGCACCCGTTAACATTTTAAAAGGTAGCACGATCGCAGAAGGTTTCTCAGAAGAGCTAGACGAATTAAGAGGCTTGGCGACATCGGGTAAAAACTACTTGAACAATATGTTAGAAAGGGAAACTGCCGCAACAGGTATTACCTCCCTAAAAATAGCATCTAATAATGTATTTGGCTATTATATAGAAGTTAGAAACACCCATAAAGATAAAGTTCCAGAAACCTGGACCCGTAAACAAACCTTGGTCAATGCCGAGCGTTATATTACCGATGAGCTTAAAGAATATGAAGCAAAAATTCTAGGTGCGGAGGACCGTATCTCAACCTTGGAGCAACAACTATTTTCACAACTGGTGGTATGGATGCAAGAATACATTGCCCCAGTACAGAATAACGCCTATTTGATAGCTCAGTTAGATTGCCTTTGCGGTTTTGCTCAATTGGCAAAAGAAAACGCATACAATTGTCCGTCTTTAAACGATTCCACAGATTTGGAAATAACACATGGAAGACACCCTGTTATCGAAAAACAATTACCATTAGGTGAGCAATATATTGCCAACGACTTACAGTTAGACCGTTCCAATCAACAATTTATAATGATTACGGGTCCTAATATGAGTGGTAAATCTGCTTTATTAAGACAAACGGCATTAATAGTTTTACTAGCGCAAATGGGTAGTTTTGTACCCGCTGAAACAGCAAAAATCGGTGTTGTAGATAAAATTTTTACACGTGTAGGCGCTAGTGATAATATTTCTATGGGTGAATCTACTTTTATGGTAGAAATGAATGAAACAGCATCTATTCTTAACAACCTATCTGAACGCAGTCTGGTTCTCTTAGATGAAATCGGTAGAGGTACAAGTACCTATGACGGTATTTCCATTGCATGGGCAATTTCAGAATACCTTCACGAACACCCAGCAAGAGCAAAGACCATGTTCGCCACACATTATCATGAGCTCAATGAAATGACCAACACATTTAATCGCATCAAAAACTATAATGTAGCTATTAAAGAATTAAAAGATACCGTTTTGTTCCTAAGAAAATTAGTTCCTGGTGGTAGTGAACACAGTTTTGGTATACATGTGGCTAAAATGGCGGGTATGCCCCAACAAGTAATTCAGAAGGCAAACAAGATTTTAAAAAAGTTGGAAAACAAACACGTTAGTGAAGATGTAAGTGATAAACTTAAAAGTGATTCTGACGAAATGCAACTCAGCTTTTTCAACCTAGACGACCCATTATTGGAAGAAATTAAGGAAGAAATCACACATTTAGACATAGATACGCTAACTCCGGTAGAAGCTTTGATGAAATTAAATGAGATTAAAAGGCTGTTAACCAAGGACAAAAAAGCGACTTCGTAAATTTTTTTATTCTTTTGCGCATTTTTACTTTGGTTTTTACAGAATTGTATTAAATTTGCACCCGCATCTTTTAAGAGATGCACGTTCTTTAAAATTTGCGAAAGTAGCTCAGGGGTAGAGCATCACCTTGCCAAGGTGGAGGTCGCGGGTTCGAATCCCGTTTTTCGCTCAGAAAATGTTGCCGGTCAACATTTTTTTCAATGCTAAGTATGCTCGAGTGGTGGAATTGGTAGACACGCCGGACTTAAAATCCTGTGCTCTTTGGGGCGTGCGGGTTCAAGTCCCGCCTCGAGTACCACAAACCCCTGAAATCAATTGATTTCAGGGGTTTTTTTATTTTATATACATTTCAAATCGAAGTCTTTAGTTATTCATTAACTTTAGTTTTCATTATAAGTGCATGCTAAAAAAAATATTAAAAATATCTGGCTTATTACTATTAGCGTTAATTCTAATGATATTTGTCTGCAATAGTATTATTTCTAGCACTGCAGAAGGAAAAACTTATTCCGATATAGCCTCAATTCCAAGTAATAGTGTCGGTCTTGTTCTAGGGACCTCTAACAGATTAACAGACGGTTCTCCCAACCCATATTACACATACCGAATAAATGCAACCAAAGCACTTTACAATGCCGGTAAGATTAAATTTATATTGGTTAGCGGAGACAATGGCAGCATCTATTATAACGAACCAGATACCTTTAAAAAAGATTTGGTAAAAGCAGGAATACCAGAAAAAGTTATATTCTTGGACTATGCAGGTTTCAGAACCCTAGATTCCATGTTTAGGGCAAAGTTTATATTCGGCTTAGACAATGTTACCGTAATCTCGCAAAAGTTCCATAATGAAAGAGCTATATATATTGCCAAACAAAAAGGATTAAATGCTATAGGGTTTAATGCAAAAGACGTTTCTACAAGCCAAGGTCTAAAAGTTCAAATAAGAGAATACCTTGCCCGTGTAAAAGTATTTATAGACATGATTCTTAATACACAGCCTAAATTTTACGGCACCACAATTGAGATAAAATAAGTAGCATTAAATAGATTACATTTAACAGGACCAACCAAACCGGATTATAATGCTCCATTTTAAAACAATTCTAAAAAACTTAGGCCCCGGACTTTTGTTCGCCAGTATGGCGATAGGCACATCTCATCTCGTTCTATCCACTAAAGCAGGAGCACAATATGGTTGGTTAATGGTTATCCCCATCATTTTAGCAAACGTTTTAAAATACCCTTTTTTTGAATTTGGTGTTCGCTATACGAACGTCACGAACAAAACCTTAATAGAAGGCTATTTAAACCGCGGTAAAGGCTATCTCTGGTTTTATGCCATAATTACCTTTGTAACCACTTTCACCATCTTAGCAGCTTTGTATACGGTTACGGCAGGTCTCTTTATTAATTTGTTCGATATTGGTCATAGCTCTATAGCAATGGTCGCATTAAGTTTATTTTTAATCATAAGCGCACTACTAATTTTTGGAAAATACAAGCTTTTAGAAATTAGCTTAAAATTCGTTGTTAGTGTACTATTTGTTGCTTTACTGGTTACAACAATTTTAGTTATAGCTAAAGGACCTTTAAGTCATGTTCCGGACTTTGAACCATTACCCATTTTCAACGAAGTAGGCATATTATTTTTAATAGGATTAATAGGATGGATGCCTACTAGTGTAGAAGCATCTAGCTGGATCAGTTTATGGAGTATAGAAAAATGGAAAACTCAAGACAAGCCTAGTTTAAAAGAATCGTTACAAGAATTTAATATCGGATATACCATTACTGCTGTACTAGCTATTTTCTTTATGATTATAGGATGGTACACCTTATACGGCACTAACATACAACTCAGTAATAATGCCGTGAGTTTTGCCGATCAAGTAGTACGCTTGTTTACCCAACACATAGGGTCATGGGCATATCTATTTATTGCCATATCTGCATTCGCCACTATGTTCAGCACTTGTATGACGGCACATGATGCTTTAGCTAGAGTAAGTTTAGATATAATTTCTTTATTGAAATCAAAAAGTAAATGGTACACTACCAAAGCAGCTTTCGCAGTTGGGGTATTGATTTTAACCCTGATCAATTTTGTTGTGATAGCAGCATTTAGTGCCAATATGGGTAATCTGGTAGCTCTAGCAACATTTGTTTCTTTTGTTGTTGCACCTGTCATAGGATACATGAATTTAAAGAATGTGACCAGTACCGAATTAGAACCTAAATTTCAACCAGGTAAGAAATTGAGAATCCTTACCTATGCCGGAATTTTATTCTTGTCATGTTTCGCGCTTTACTATTTCTATATCATTATTATCTAATAGCATAGAAATAAGACTCGGTTTATTCAACAACGAACAAGGTACGTTCATTCTGTTTATGAAGAAAATCTAAACAGTAAGCACCATTAACACAATTATTTACAATATTTTCTTCACCATAACCGGTTGCTTCAATAATATTACTAGAATTCAACCCATTACTTAAAAGATAATTCTTAATTACGTCAGCTCTTGCCTGTGATAACCTTTTGTTAGACGACGTACTCCCTCTAGTATCGGTATAGGATTGTATTCTCAACCTCATCTGTGGAAAACGCACAACAGCATCTACCACTTTATTCAATTCAGTTTCTACTTGGGCGTTAATAACCGATTTACCTTTATCGAAATAGAACTTATTAAGTTTTATTACCGTTTTATCTTCTCGTTGAGTTACCAAGTCTTCCATTCTTGCAAGCCCCATGTTATAGGACGTGTTTTGAATTTCCTCCATCCCTTCTTCAGAGTATGTAGTTGAAAAAATAGAATACCCATCACTCATCGCTTGTATAGTCACTTGAGACATCCATGGAACTTCTACTCTAAAGCTACCGTCATTACCTGCAATAACTTCTTTCAATACATCTCCTTGTTGATTCAGTAGTCTCACTTGAGCTCCTTTTAACCCAACCTTATTTCTAAGGTTAACCACTTTACCACCTAACGCAAATGTTTTTAATCCTGGTGCATTTTTTAGCTGAAAACCATAAAGGTCGTCTCCGCCTTTGCCTCCGGTTCTATTTGATGCAAAAAAACCTGACATTCCTGTGTTTTCAACATTTTGAATAATAAATCCGAAATCATCTGCTTTTGAATTAATTCCTTCCCCAAGGTTTACCGGTATGGTGTAAGCATCATTAGGCAACATATTAGATTTATAAATATCCATTCCACCAAGCCCATAGAAAATATCCGAAGAAAAATACAGACTTCCGTCAAAAACGTACGGAGCAATCTCGTTTCCTGGTGAGTTAATTCTAGGTCCTAAATTAATAGGCGCAGACATTATCTGTCCGTTATTAGTATATACATAATATAAATCCGTACCACCGTAACTATCATCAAAATTTGCAGCGAAATATAAACGCTCCGTAGCATCATCAAAGAAAGGATAGTAAAATGATGTGCTTAAATCTTTTAATATAAATCTAAACCTGTTATTTTTTGTAAGTGTGCCTATTGCCAATGCATTTTTACCGTTCTCATCATATCTAAGCTCACCATCTTCTTCATTGGAAAGGATGTAAAAAAACGTTTCCAATTTTTCAGAATAATATGGTGTAGATTTATGAAAGTCCGTCGCAGGAATCTCCTTAAAAGTTTCCACATCTACCAAGTTGTTATTTGAACTTAGTCTTGCAAAATAAATATCTAAATAAGATTCACCTGTAGGCTCGTATACATTTTTACTGTTTCGTCCTCTACTACTACTAAACAATATTCCGTTCTTATAAAACGCAGGAGAAAAATCTCCTTGAGCGCTATTGACACCTAAATCACGTATTACGCTGTTATCTGTATTTGAAGGAATTTCTAACAAACTGTAATTAAATTCCGCATTCTCCAAAAGTTCAGGAGATAATTTGTCGGCTTTTGACTTTAAGAACATTTTCACCCTATCCCTCTCAGAGTTTTTAGAAAGGCTCTGCAACATTTTATTAAACCTATTGACAGACATTATGGTATCATTCTTATTGACCTTTAAATAAAGCTCAGATGCGCTATCATAACTACCTGTACTAAAATAAGAATCTGCAAGGTTCAGCAATTGATGATTGGTCAATGAATCTTTTTGCATTTCACTCTTATATGCTGCAATGGCTTTTTCATATTGATAACCATAAAAAAGGTTATCGGCTTTAGACTTCTTGTTTTGAGCCGTACCTAAGAATGGTACAAAAACTAGCAATACTATGATTAATTTAAATCTCATTATCGTTCACTTTAAAAGAATCTAGGCGAATCTACTTGTTTAGGTTTACCTTTTGCATTCTTATCACTACTACCTTTAGATTTCGAAGGACCTTTTCTACCTAAATAGAATTTAAGTATGATTTCATGAGATCCGTTATTGAAGTCTCCAAGTAAGTTCGTATTATAATCATATGAATACCCCGCAAACAAGGTATTTGAAATCTGAAAACCTGCTAAACCACTAAATGCATTATCTAAACGATAAGAAACACCCGCAGTAACCACATCAGAAATCAAGAAATTACTAGATAAGTTCACATTTACCGGCGAACCAGAAATAGTATTCACTAAAAAGGCCGGTTTAAATTTTAAATTATCAGATAGTTCAAAAACGTAACCACCAATAAAATTAAATTGAATCTTATCTTCTACTACAGAGGCTATCTCATCATTATAAATACCTTCTGTAAGAAAATTAGGAACCGAAGCACCTAAATACCAATCATCTGAGTAAAGGAATGCACCGGCACCAACAGTTGGGTAAAATTTAGTAATCATTTCATCACTGAGATTTTCGCCAGGATTCTCAAAAGTACCTTTAGAAAAATCAACATTCAAGAACGAACCACCGGCATCAATACCAAAAGATAATTTTGTCTCGTCTGAAACCATTATTTGGTATGAATAAGAAATATCAGCGTAAGTCTGTGTAGCGGGACCTAATTCATCATTTACGATGTTAATACCCAAACCTACTTTTTCATTTTTAAAAGGTAGATTGGCACCAAAACGAAATGTTCTAGGGGCACCAGGAATATCTATCCATTGAGCTCTGTACAATCCAGAAAACTCTGGGTTCTCTACTGTACCAACATAAGCCGGGTTAAAACTACCGATATTGTACATGTACTGCGTGTACTGCGGTTCTTTCTGTGCAAATGCGTTAAAGCCTAACAGAGAAAATAGTACCAAAGCAATAGTATAACTCGATTTATTAAAGTTATAATCCATAATTTATTTTATCTAATAAGCTGTATCCAACCTTTATCCAAAACTGCAGGTTGATTATTAACACTATAATTCATGATATAAAAATAAGTTCCCTTTGGCGATTCTTTACCTTCATAAGTACCGTCCCAAACATCACCATCATTTACTTTTTCAGTTTCAAAAACAAGGTTCCCATAACGATCGTAAATTTTAATTTTGTACTGCAAATTCACATCTACCTGTACACCAGTTTCTGGATCAGTCATAGTTCTATTAATACGAAGAACTTCATTCTGATTATTACCGTTTGGCGAGAATTGATTAAAAAGGAATCCTGGATCAGCTGGGCTTTTCTGAATCACTTCAACTTCTACAGTTGCTTCGTTGTTTTCAATATTACCATCTCTTGGTGTTGACCTTACTATATTCGCAGTATTCGTATAAGTACCAATTGCAGGAACTCTTGCCCTTATTATCAATGTAGCGGTCTCTTCCCTGTTTAGCGTAGGAATATTCCAATTACCAGAAGCTTCATCATAAGTGCCGTTGAAGTCTGACTCCGCAGAAACAAATTCAAATCCGTTTTCAATTGATATCAAATCATTCACAATAATATCCGTCACCACATCAGATTCTGAAATATTAGTTACACGAATAATAAATTCTACCTCATCGCCTACCAATGCGGTATCTGGTCGAGCTTCTTTCTCAATCCTTAAATCAACCCCTTCTGGAGCCTCTGTACTCAATTCTACAGTAGCTTCATCATTTTCAGGATTATTATCTGAAGGAATAGATTCAAGTAGAACGGCAGTGTTCGTATAAGGTCCTTGCTCAGCCACCACTACGGTAATAGATAGTTCCAAAGAAATGCCCGCTGCAAGTTCTGAAATAGTCCAGTTACCGGATACCTCATCATATTCAGTAGCCTCAGGAGCATCTGCAGCAACAAAATCAAAACCTAATTCTAAAAGATCACCAACAACAATAGCTCTTGCAATTCTGTCAGATAAATTGGTAATTAATATCTTAAAAATAATGGTTTCACCAATCAAGGCATCCATATTATCAACAGACTTCAATACTTCTAAATCAATAGGGTCATCGCAATTAGGCGTAGCCACTGGATCACAAGGATCATCTGGATCAGAACCATTTGTTTGTTCGTCTAAATCTGAAATTCCGTCACCATCGGTATCACAATTCCCATTAAAACGATTGGGCAAACACGGATTATTATTTGCAGGATCTTCTTGATCGCTTACTCCATCTTCATCGGCATCTGCAGTATTTGATTCTAGGGCATCTATGATACCGTCGCCATCTTCATCTAATGGATTATCGATATCGTCCCCAACTTCAACACCATCATCGATTCCATCACCATCGGTATCAGCATCATTAGAATCTGTACCCAAAATTACTTCTTGGCCACCTAAAAGACCGTCTTCATCATCATCGGTTTCACAGTCACTCACGTTAATAGTTACTTCTACCGTAGGGTTTTCGCAAGGTGCCGTAGAATTTGTTGTTGTATAGCTAAATACATAAGCACCAGAAGTTGCACCTTCAAATTCTACCACATTAGTTGAACTGATATCAACACTGGTTTCAGGACCTGAAACAAAAATCCACACTCCGGGATCAGCTCCATTAAGTCTCGTATCTAAATCTATCGCTGTAAGTCCGTTCGCAGCCACATTACATATAGAACCGTTTGTTGCCGTGCCAGTAGAAGCTTGAGAACCAATTCTCGCCACAACCGGTTGTCTCTCAGTGGTACACTCATTTTCGGTTGCTTCCACAAAATACGTAGCAGTAGCGTTTAAAGAAGGTGTAGTAAATGTTTCGCCCATAGCAATCGGCGTAACCGCGTCTAAAGAATCATACCAATTAACAGATGCGCCATCAGATGGTTCAACACTTAACAATAAAGTACCAGGACCACAACGTTCATTATCATTAATAACAGTTAATTGCGGCAACACATTTCTAACTATTTGCACTTCGATCGTACCACTTGCACAATCATTAGCTTCATCATAGAAAAAACCATAGTACGAAGCCGGTAAATCTACATCTTGGGCTTCTGCAGTCGTCAAGTGAGAATTTGTATTTAAAGGATTGGAAACTCTACTCCAAGTCAAAACCGTACCTGCAGGAGCCGTACTATTTGTAAAATCAAATAAGTTGGCAGAAAAATCATCTCCAGCCTCTTCTACACAATAGATATTTGAAACCGTAGTATCTAATGTTGGAGCTGCAACACAATTATCATCATCTTGAATTGTTCCCGTTGCCGTGCCACCATCTGCACGTTGCACGTTATTAGTGGGCAACCCTAATTGAACCGTAAAAGTTTCTGTATTTTCAAGAACAGCATCGTTGTTAATAGGCACTGTAATTGTTTGGATTTCGTTAGCTGTTCCTGTAAAAGTCAGCGAACCGTTAGTACCCGTATAATCTGTACCACCACCTGTTGCTGTATCATCAAAAAAGGAATATGCCACTGTTGTACCACCAACAACTGCTAAATCAAGAACAACATCAAATTCCATTTCACCATCTGGATCGTCTTCATTTAAAGAATTATCAGAGATTGTTAAAGTGGCTTGATCGTTATCGTTTATTTGAACGGTTGCCGTTTGTGTAGGTCCAGAACCTAATATATAACCTGTACCAGTAGCCAATGTAATTATAACGGTTTCTGTTCCTTCCTGAACTACATCATTTACAGGTAAAATTTCTATGACAGCATCTTGCTCACCATCTAAAATAGTTACGGCATTTTCATTTATTTCATCAAAATCTGTTTCATTATCAGCTGTACCACTTATTGCATAATTAACTATAATCGGACCTCCTGTATTATTAGGAGCACTTAAGCTAACCGTAAATTCTCCAGAAGAAACAGCACCATTACTTTCGGCAGCCGTACCATCTGATGCAGTAATTTGTGCAACATTGCTATCGTCACTTACGATTATCACCGTAGCACTATCTGGACCGCCAACCGTATAATCAGGACCATTTACCAAAGTTAATTCCACTGTTTCGTTACTTTCAATATCGGTATCATTAATTGGTGTAAGTGTGATAACACCTGTACTTTCACCCTCTTCAATAAGAACCGTACCTGATAGAGCTGAAAAATCATCTCCCTCATCTGCCGTACCACTAACCGTATATTCAATTTCAAGAGGTGCACCGGTCGCATTGACCTTATCTACATCAACGGTAAAAACACCTTCAGTTAAAGGGCTTTCCCTGGCTGTCGCAGTTGTAGATTCAATAGAAGCTTCAAAAATATCATTGTCAATTATGGTAATCGTATCTGTATCTGGAGTACCAATTGTATATGACTCGCTATTTACATCATCCAGCACGATAACAATTGTTTCGTCAACCTCGACTAAGTCATCATCATTAGGTATTACATTTATATTTGAAGCAATTGCTCCATCCGCTATAGTAGCATTTCCAGTAATTGTAAAATCCAGACCAGCACCCAAACCTGCTGTGCCGGTTAAAGTGTAATCGACAACAACACTTTCTCCTGTATTATTTCGCTCACTTAATTCAACTCTGAACCTACCATAATCGGCAGCTGTTGCAGCACCTTCTTCTGTTTCTGGTATATTCGCTATTACGGAAACTTCACCAAAATCATTGTCCTCAATATTAATGGTAACCTCACTATCTACTCCTATAAAATAGTTAGGCTCATCTTCAACCAATTCGATAGTAATAGTTTCTTCACCTTCAACTAGGTTATCATCATCGACCAAAATATCTACAGTCGCACTACCTACCCCAGCGAAATTATAAGATATATCAATTTCTTCATTTAACTCTTGATAATCGATATTTGAGATAGCCGTACTGGTTAATAAAACATTATATTTTACTGTTACATTACCAGCTCCAAATCCTGGATTAATAACATTAATTCTAAAACCACCAGATACTTCATCCTCTTCAAGAGCATCGTTTATTTTCTCAATAGTCACGTTTTGAGCATAAGCACTCTGGGAAAAAGCACCTAAAAAAAGGAATCCAAAAACAAAAAGGAATTTCTTTAGACTCCTGCTAATATTACGAGTCAAAAAATTATTATATATACTTACTTTCATAGCATTCTTTATCATTCCCAACCATAAGGCTTAAGGATGTTCTAAATCCATAACCAAAAATGAGGGTCTCAATATTACAAAAAAATCAAGGTAAACCCCTCACAAACAGTTGAAAAAAGGATTTATAGGTTAAATGGTAATATTAAGGAAACAATGGTTAGTCTGTTAACTCTGGGGCTTGCGTAGTAACGCTAGGTTCAATTTTTCTTACTAACCCTTGTAACACCTTACCAGGACCTATTTCAGTAAAAACTGTAGCTCCATCTTTTACCATTTGCTGTACACTCTGAGTCCATTTTACAGGGGCTGTCAATTGCAGCATCAAATTCTTTTTAATCTCATCTGCACTATTCACTGCAGTTGTTGGTACATTTTGATAGATAGGGCAACTAGGCGTAGAGAAGGTAGTATTCGCTATTGCAGCAGCTAACTCCTCTCTAGCAGGTTCCATTAGAGGTGAGTGGAAAGCGCCACCCACGGGAAGCATCAAAGCACGTCTTGCTCCTGCCTCTTTTAATTTTTCACAAGCTTCTTCTACTGCCGATATTTCACCGGAAATTACCAATTGACCGGGACAGTTATAATTCGCAGCAACCACAATTCCTGAAATTTCCGCACATACTTTTTCCACAACAGCATCTTCTAATCCTAAAACGGCAGCCATTGTCGATGGTTTAAGTTCACAGGCTTTTTGCATTGCCAAAGCACGTTGCGACACTAATTTTAATCCGTCTTCAAAACTAAGAGTGTTATTTGCAACAAGAGCAGAAAACTCTCCTAATGAATGACCAGCAACCATATCTGGTTTAAATGCATCACCCATTACTTTACTCAAAATAACAGAATGCAGGAAAATAGCAGGTTGGGTAACCTTGGTCTCTTTCAATCCTTCGGCAGTACCTCTAAACATTACCTCAGTAATCTCAAAGCCCAATATATCGTTTGCCTTAAGAAACAACTCTTTTGCAATAGGGTATTTTTCATATAAATCTAATCCCATTCCAACAAATTGAGCACCTTGCCCAGGAAAAACATACGCGTTCATAACTTTTAGTTTTGGTGGCTCAAAAGTACGTATTTTAGATAGATTGTAACAAGCAATTGTTTTTTTTGAGTCAACCTTTACTCCTTAAACCAACCGGAATACATAGTGTAAGCTTCTGCAATTCTATTGATTTCTCCAGAACTTAATTCGGGACTGATATCCTTGATTTTTTTAGCAGGCATACCGGCAAAAATACTCCCAGATGATACATGTGTCCCTTTGGTGAGAACAGCACCAGCAGCAATAATACTATTACTTTCTACTACACAATCATCCATAATAATACTACCCATACCTACCAACACATTATCATGTATAGTACAACCATGCACAAGAGCATTATGCCCAATAGAAACATTATTGCCAATTGTGGTAGGAGATTTTAAATATGTACAATGTACTACGGCTCCGTCCTGTACATTTACCTTATCGCCCATTTTTATAAAATGAACATCGCCACGTAAAACTGCATTAAACCAGACACTACATTGTTTACCCATGCTAACTTCACCAACAATTGTTGCATTTTCTGCAATAAAACAATCTTCACCAATAACAGGTTCTTTACCTCTAACTGCTTTTATCATCGTAATTCTTTTAATTAAAATAGGATAGAAAATCTTTCTTTTTTGATGCGGAAACCATCACTTCTTTACCATTAGACATTACTACACTTCCTCCTTTACCTTTTCTGTACTTCACCACCTCGTTTACATTTACTAAAAAAGATTTATGTACTCGCGCAAACGGATAGTCGGTTAAAGCATCTTCAAAATATTTTAATGTTTTACTGACCAAAATCTTCTTATTCAATAAGTAAATTTCAGTATAATTATCATCGGCCTTACAATATAGTATTTCGGCAATATTCAAAACTTGAAATCCGTCTTGCTGTGGCAATGTCAACTTCCCTTCAACTCCGTTAGACTTGGCACTTAACACCTCTCCCTCTAAACTAGCTTCTTTTTCACGAACACCGTCTACATACTCCACCGCATTTACCAACTCATCTATATTGATAGGTTTCGTCAAATAATAAGCGGCATGATTGTTTAAAGCATCTTTTGCGTAATGATCATAAGCCGTAACAAAAACGGTTTCAAAGGTTCTGTCCGGTAATTGATCAAGTAAATCGAACGCATTACCAAAAGGCATCTCTACATCTAAAAACACCAAATCTAAATCGTTGTCTCCAATTAAGACCAAGGCTTCTTTAATTGATGAAGCCTCACCCAACAAATTTACACTTGGGCAATATTTAGCAATATAATTTCTTAATATCTCTCTACTATTTGCCTCATCTTCTACTAAAATTGCGTTTAAGCTCATTTTTCTCTTTTTAAAATGAATAGGACTTTAGTTCCTGAACCATCTGAATGTAAATCTGAAATTTTGATATCTACTTTATCTGTATACATATCGTTTAGAATAGCTACACGTTTTTTAATGATGCCCATTCCTTTAGACTTTTGTTTTCGTTGATTTTGGGTTTTAATTTCGGCAGATTTCTTTCTTCCAATACCATTATCCGTAATAGAAATAATTATGGATTCTGCAGTATTCTCCTTTATAGTGACCAACAACTCCCCTTTCTCATCCCTATATCGTAACCCGTGCCAAATAGCGTTTTCTATATATGGTTGCAATAACATTGGCGGTATTTGAAATTTAGAAACCTGTACATTCTCATCAACAATTATCTGATAATCGAACTTATCTTCGAATCTAGAATGTTCTAGTTTTATATAAAGCTCTAGCTGTTGCATTTCTTTTTCTAAGGGAATAAAATCTTCTTCAGAATTTTCAAGAACAGAGCGCATCAACTTTGAAAAATCACTTAGGTATCTATTAGCGCTACGTTCATCACTTTTAGAAATAAAGTTATTTACCGAATTCAATGCATTAAAAATAAAGTGCGGATTCATTTGCGACCTCAACGATTTCAACGCCAATAAATTATTTGCCAGTTTTTGTTGTTGATTGCTACGGTAAAAGAAAAAAGCAGCCAGTAAGGTTAATAGGAGCCCGAATATGAGTGAATAAATCACCAATTGCTGCCGCTTATTACTCTCTTTCACCAACTCCTGCTCCGTAAGTGCTAGATCATACTTGCTTTGCGATAATTCTCTTTCTTGCTCTAAACCTGTAAGTCGGTTTTCTGCATTTGCAATTTCACGATTAAATCTTGAAGCTCTAGAAATTTCTTGTTCTTTACGAACATATAGCGAATCTACTAAAGCCACATAACTTTGGTAGGTGTCTAATGCCTTGGTAAAATCACCTTTTACTTTGTACACTTCAGACAACTTTCTAGTAGCATCTTTTTGCACTACCAAATCATTATCTGAATCTGCCTCAACAATACTTTTCTCTAAAAAAGGTATAGCCTCATTGTACCTGTCTTGAGAGATATATGCGTTTGCAATTTTATAGTTTATACGCTGTGATGTTATGGTATCGCCTAATTCTAATTTCTTGACACCTGCGTTAGGCGAATTCAGTTTCTTTAATTCTTGAAGACTACTTTTACGCATATTTATCTCTTCATTGAACCTACTTTTTGTATTGTAGAAATCTGCGACCTTTTCTTTTTCTTGTAATGCTCTTTTTGGTGCAGATTGAGTTGCTAATTCCAATGAACTATCATAATAAGCCTCAGCTTCCATGTTTTGGTTTCCCAAAGAATATGTATCTGCTATTTTAGAATTTAAATCGATCATCTTTGATGTAATCTGATTCTTATCGGCAATTAACAAGCCTCTATTATACAAGTCCAAAGCTTCTTGAGTTCTACCGTTTCCTTTTTTCGCATCACCTAACAGCTCATAGAGTTGTACACTTTGGCGCGATGGCAAGGACTTAATCTCCAATAACGGATTCAATAGCTCTAAACTTTCACCAAAGCTGTTGGTTAAGTTATACGCCCTAGCCAAAAGCAAAGAAGTTGAAATCGTCTTATTGTTTTCTAAAGCATCTTCATAATTATCGATAGCTAAATCTAATTGCTTATGATATTGATAGATCTCACCAAGTTTAGAAAGCGACCTTGCCAGTTCTTTCTTTCGTCCTCGCTTACCTAAAATTGAAATTGATTGCGCTACCAAATCTATACTTCTTTCAATATCTTGGGCTTTATACTCTTCTGCTGAATCTAATAATTGCTGATGCTTGACAGCTATATCTGGTAATGATTTTGAACGACTACTACTTGATGAAGATTCATAATCCTCTACTAAGATTAAAACATCGTCATTCTTCTGTACATCGTACCGTAAAGTCTCAATATCATCATGCTCTATTACAAGCTGATCACCAATTCTAGTTCTAATTTTAAATTCTCCTAATGCATTAGTAATTACAAAGTCTCCCAAATTGTTATAAACGGAAACACCAGATATTGGTTTTCCTGTATTTCTAACTTCTACCCTACCCTCTAAAGTAAATCGTAGTGCATCATTTTGCCCCTGGGAATAAAGCGTACTCCATCCCAAAAGAAAACATATTACGATATATATACTATAATTTTTCATCTGCTATTACTACGGTAAACTTAGCTGATTATTGTGGCACTAAAAAATACGAAATACTCAAAACACCTAATAATAAGCTATCATTTCATTGGTTAACAAACTCCGCACTACACTTTACGAAGTGAAACGGACAGTTCGCTCATTATCGTTATTCAGAGAAATACTTTGATTTTAGTTTAGCATTGAATTTAAAACAAAAAACGATGAAAACGATTAAACAACTTGGATCATTCGGCATAGCACTTCTTACTTTAACTACAGTATTTGCATGTAATACTACCGATAAAAAAAAGCCCATTGAATTAATTGCTCAAGCTTCTGAAACTATTGAACCCAAAGAAACGAATACCGTTCAGATAGCTTTGTTATTAGATACTAGCAATAGTATGGACGGACTAATAAACCAAGCAAAATCTCAGCTTTGGGATATCGTAAATGAGTTCAGTTATGCAAAATGCGGAAATGACAGCAGACCAAATTTACAAATTGCACTATACCAATATGGTAATGACAACCTATCCGCAAACGAAGGTTATATTCAGCAAGTATTAGGCTTTAGCAGTGATTTAGACGAAATTTCAGAGAAGTTATTTTCTTTGACCACCAATGGCGGCGAAGAGTATTGCGGAAAGGTACTACAAACCTCTTTACACCAATTACCATGGAATAAGAACCCAGATTTACTGCGAATGATTTTTATTGCAGGCAATGAACCATTTACTCAAGGTAGATATAACTACAGAACTGCATTAGCTAATGCCAATGAAAAAGATGTAGTGGTTAACACCATCTTCTGTGGAAATTATGAATTAGGAATAAATACCGATTGGAAAAATGGTGCTTCATTAACAGGTGGGGAATATATGGCTATTGATCACAACAAAGAAGTTGTACATATTAACACTCCCTATGACGATATCATCATAAAACTGAATTCCAAATTAAATACCACTTATGTATCTTATGGGTCGATGGGGCAATCAAAAATTATCGCACAAAAAGCACAAGACAGTAATGCATTAGAGATGGAAGAAGCGGTTGCCGTGAAAAGAGCGGTCAGTAAAAGTTCTAGACTTTACAATAATAAAAAATGGGATTTGGTCGATGCTTACGACGATGCCGTATTTGAAATCAGTTTAGTAGAAAATGACGAATTACCTAAAGAACTACAAGGTAAAAATGAAAAAGAAATAAAAATGTTTATTGAATCTAAAAAGTTTGAAAGGCAAGAGATTCAAAAAGAGATTAAAGAATACAACTCAAAAAGATTAGCTTATATTTCTAAACATCAGAAAGATGAAAATTCAGGAGAGCTTGAAAATGCTATGATCAAAGCAATAAAAAAACAAGCCAAAACAAAAAACTACAGTTGGGAATAATAGAATCTCAGGTCTGCTCAATTACGAGCAGGCCTTTTTAATTTGCTGCAGGACAGTAACAATCGTACTTACGTTCTATTTGTCCAAAATCATACCCTAAAGTAATTTGATGAAAACCCCCATTATCAAAACGGTAATCGTTCATTTGGTATGAGTAGTTATATGAAACCATAAAGTTTTTGAAGTTGGCACCAACTATTGGGGTTACCAATTGCAAGCGTTGTTCTCCAAATGAAGTGCCGTCTTGAAACTGTGCTCCATCAAAACTTCTTCTATATGATAGTCCGCCCCAAATACGCCCAAAATCTACATCCTTGTATACCTTAGCATTGATATCCATACTTTTTTCCTTTGTAAATTCAGTCAGTTGAAAAAGTATAGAAGGCTCAAATTGCCATTCACTTCTACCAAAAACATAACCTGCGGATACTAAAAATCTTCTAATATTATCAATAACCAATTCCTCTGGGTCGTCATTTCTATCTCTGTAATATATGTTTCTTTTGCTTCCGGTAAGTGCATTGATTACAGCGAAATGGGTATAGAATTCTTGATAATTGTAAGAAACACCAATATCCACATTTGAGTAAGAAGAACTTAATTTTATACCAGAAATGGCTGGATCAATCATAGCAGACCTAAACTCGGTCTCATCTAAACTGCTTTGTAAAATGGTTGCGCTCAAACCAAAAGATAATTGATTCAACTGTCTTACATCATCTCCCCCCATTCTTAAATGGTGAGCATATGTTAGTTTCAATCCTGTTTGAGAATGGTATCCGTTAGCATCATTAAATATGATTGCTCCAATACCACTAGGAGAATCTCCCAATCGAAAATGTGCATTTATTGTCTGTAAACTTGGTGCATCATCAACATCGAACCATTGTTTTCTAGCAGTAGCCCTAATTTTACCACCTTCACCAATACCTGCCATAGATGGATATACCAGATAATAATTATCTGATAAATAATCAAAATAAACGGGAATACCTTCTTGTGCGGTAGATTTTAAACCAATCATAAGCACGGAAAAGAATAGAAGTAAGTGGTATTTCATCTTGGGACTTTAAAACTAGGGTTTAGTTTCACTAATATAATGTGTATAACGAGTTAACCTCAACATTATTATGTAGGTACAAACTAAGATTTCCTTTGTATTTTTGCATAAAAATATTGAGAGATGAAAGAGTATTCGATTACGGTAGTTAAAACCAATAACCCAAATATTTTAAAGTTCGAAACTAATCATATTTTAGTCCAACGAAAAAATTACGAATTCAAGAATATTGACGATGCTAAAAACTCTCCTCTAGCACAGCAATTATTTCATTTGCCATTTATTAAAACGGTATACATTTCCGGTGATTTTATTGGATTGGAACGCTATGACATTGTGCAATGGGAAGATGTAAAGGATGAAGTTGCACAACAGTTGGTTGAGTATTTAAATGCCGGTGAGCCTATTGTGATAGAAGAAGACATGGACAAACCAGTTCCGGTAACAGTTTATGCCGAGGTTACACCAAACCCATCTACTATGAAATTTGTAGCAAGCAAGAAAATAGTGGCTTCTGCTTTCGAATTCAAAAATATTGATGAAGCTAGAGATTCTAAATTGGCTATGGAGCTATTTCAGTTCCCATTTGTTAAGCAAGTTTTCATTGACGAGAATTACGTCTCTGTATCTAAATTTGAAGTTGCAGAATGGGATGACATCACTATAGAATTACGTGAAGTAATTAGAAATTTCATTGCTGACGGTAAACAGATTGTTGCAGATAATGCAAAAGCAATTGGTGAAGAAGCACAGGTATCAGAAACAGTATCTGCTGAAAACACTATAGAACTTGACGAAACATCTCAAGAGATCGTTGATATTTTAGAAGAGTATGTAAAACCTGCTGTTGCTAGTGACGGTGGTAACATTATGTTTAAATCATATGATGTTGACAGCAAAACTGTAAATGTAATTTTACAAGGTGCTTGCAGCGGATGTCCTTCTTCAACCTTTACCCTTAAAAATGGTATTGAAACCATGTTAAAGAATATGATGGGCGATAAGGTGAATGAAGTGGTTGCGCTAAACGGTTAATTATTAAATGAATCGAATTAAACATTGCTATTAGTTTTTGTAACTTGTAGAAAATCTAAAAACAATAATTATGGCAGTTTTAAAAGTAATTGAAATATTAGCAAATTCTGATAACGGATGGGAAGACGCGGCAAAAAAAGCAGTTTCTGAAGCATCAAAATCAGTAAAGAATATCAAGTCGGTTTACATCAACGAGCAAAGTGCTACTGTTGAAGACGGTAAAATCAAAAATTATAGAGTGAACGTGAAAATCACTTTCGAAGTGAAATAACAATCATTCAACAGCATTAAAAGCGCCAAAAGGCGCTTTTTTTTGCTTTAAAAATAAAATACATATCATGCCAACCCCACAAAAGCATACAAACAATCTAATTAAAGAAAGTAGTCCGTATTTACTGCAGCATGCTCATAACCCAGTTAATTGGGAAGCTTGGAACGATGAAGCTTTGCTAAAGGCTAAAAAAGAAAATAAATTAATTCTTATTAGTATCGGTTACGCCGCCTGCCACTGGTGCCATGTTATGGAGCATGAATGCTTTGAAGACGAAGAAGTAGCCGAAGCAATGAACGCTCACTTTATTAACATTAAAGTGGACAGGGAAGAAAGACCGGATATCGACCATATTTATATGGACGCCCTACAAATGATGACCGGTAGTGGAGGCTGGCCTTTAAATATTCTTGCCTTGCCCGACGGCAGACCTTTCTGGGGCGCAACCTTCGTTAAAAAACAAGAATGGATACAAGTATTGAATCAACTTCAACAGCTCTATATTGATGACCCTGATAAAATTATTGGATATGCCGAAAACATGGCAACCGGACTTAAAGAGATAAATGCCATAACAACAGGTGAAAACCAAGATTTAATTCAAGATTCGGAAATTGATGTAATGGTTGCAGATTGGTCAAAATACTTTGACACTTTCTTAGGAGGATACAAACGGGCACCTAAATTTATGATGCCTACCAACCTTAATTTTTTACAATACTATTCTCATGCAAAACAAGATAGTGCAGTAGATGAATATGTAAACACCACCTTAACAAGAATGGCCTGGGGCGGCATATTTGATCATGTGGGTGGTGGGTTCTCTAGATATTCAGTAGACACGAAATGGCATGTTCCCCATTTTGAAAAAATGTTATATGACAATGGTTTATTGATCAGTCTTTACGCAAATGCATATGCTAAGACCAATAACGAGCTCTATAAAAATGTCGTTGAAAAGAGTATAACTTTTCTAGAAGAAGAACTGTTAGATAAAAGCAATGGGTTTTACTCTTCTTTAGATGCTGATAGCTTGACTAATGATAACAAATTAGTAGAAGGTGCATTTTATGTTTGGCAGAAAGAACAACTCAAAGAACTTTTAAAAGACGATTACCCTATTTTCAGTGAATACTTCAGCATTAATTCTTATGGATATTGGGAAGATGAAAACTACGTACTTATTAGAGATTCAGAATCATTGGTCATTGCAATGAATCATTCTATCACAAAAGTTGAGTTGCAACAAATCATATCTAAATGCCTGTCTTTAATGAAAATGGAGAGAGCCAAGAGAAATAAACCAAGATTAGATGATAAAATCCTAACCTCTTGGAATGGCTTGACATTAAAAGGACTCACAGATGCCTACAGGTATTTAGAAAATGAAAAATATTTGAACCTTGCTATTAACAATGCTAGTTTTATTCTAGAACATATGACCACAGAAGATGGTGGTTTATATCGCAACTTCAAAAATGGAAAAAGTACCATTCATGGTTTCCTAGAAGATTACGCTTCTATAATAGATGCATTCATTGGACTGTATGAAGTTTCATTCGATGAGAAATGGCTTAATCACAGTTTTGAATTAGCAAAATATGTCATTAAAAATTTCTCAGATTCTGAAACTGGTCTATTCTTTTTCACATCCAATAATAACGATAATCTGATTAGGAAGACCTTAGAAGTTTCAGATAACGTAATTCCGTCTTCCAACTCCTTGATGGCGCATAATTTACATAAGCTCTCAAAATATTTTCCTGAAGATAATTTTGATAGTCGTTTACATCAAATGATGAAAAGCATGAAAATTGCTATCACTGAAAATCCTCAAAATCATGCCAATTGGCTTCATTTGGCACAGCTAATGAGTGAGAATTTCTATGAATTGGTCGTTATCGGTGAAAACTTTGAACTCATATGCGCAAGCCTCATGAAGAACTATATGCCAAACGCTATATTTGCTGCTTCAAATGTTAAAACTAGCAACTTACCATTATTGATGAATAGGTATGTAATGAACAAAACGCTAATCTACGTTTGTAATTACGGTAGCTGTCAAATGCCCGTAGAAGAACCAAGCAAAGCTTTAGATCTTGTCTCTCCTATCATTTAACCATTGTTTAGACTCTTACTTTTTACGGGGTACTTACAATTAGCTAAGTTGGCTGTTAAAAAAAAAAAGAATATGTTAGATAAAATAATGAATCTGCAAGAACATGCAGATAATGCTATAGCTTGGCTTTGGGATGTACTACCGAGTATATTATGGGCCATTTTTCTATTAATTGCCGGCACATATGTCATACGTTTCATTAATAAAATGGTACGTAAATTTTTCGCAAATAAAGATTACGATTTAGCCTTAGAAACATTCTTACAAAGCTTTATCAGTATTGCTTTAAAAATAATACTCTTCATATTGGTCATTACCCAATTAGGGGTTCAAACAAGTTCTTTAGTTGCCATTTTGGCTTCTGCAGGTTTGGCTATTGGTTTAGCGTTACAAGGCTCATTAGCTAATTTTGCCGGTGGCGTTCTTATATTGTTATTTAAACCCTTTAAAATAGGAGATTTTATATCTGCCCAAGGTGTTGATGGTACCGTAAAAGAGATTTCGATCTTCACTACCAAAGTGAGCACATTTGGAAACCAAATTGCAATTATACCCAATGGACAATTATCTAATAACACCATTACAAACTATAACGCGCAAGACACTAGAAGAGACAAAATCGATGTAGGTATTGGGTATACTTCTAACATTAAAGAAGCCAAAGAAATTCTTTTAGCCATATGTAATGAACGTGAAACGATTCATAAAACACCAGCACCTGAAGTTTATGTAGGTGAATTAGGAGACAGTTCGGTTAATCTCACATTACGTTTTTGGGCTGATAATGGTGATTTTTGGGCAGCACATTTTTATGTGATGGAAGAAATAAAATACCGTTTTGATGCTGCTGGAATTGAAATTCCGTTCCCACAACGCGTTGTTACTCAAATGAAAACAGATTAACAGGTATTACAAATAAAAAAGCCCTTGAGTAATCAAGGGCTTTTTTATTTATTTAAACTTTTACGATTTTACTTTCTTGGTTTGTAGCACAAAGTCTTTTAGATAATACGGCTCAAAATAGGCTACATCTTCAAAATCAGAAGCATTAAACTTTTCCGATGAAATAAAAGCCATTCCTTTAGCAGAAGGCACTACTTCACAATGGTAGGATATAGATTCTAGTGGAAACAGTTCTTTTATCTTCTCTGCTCCACTACCTAAAAAGTGAATATGTTTTGTATTGATATATTCTTTAAAAGAATTTTCATCTATTATTTCAGCTTTGGTTTCTCTTATCTCCTTACCATTCTCATCAAAAACCGAAGAATACACCTCCATACGCCTTGCATCTAATACAGGAATCAGCACTTCACCATCTTTGATTTTTACTTGTGATGCCATACTTTTCAAAGTAGAAACAGATATTAACGGAATACCTAAAGCATAACTAAGCCCTTTTGCCGCCGAAACTCCAATTCGGAGTCCTGTATAAGAACCCGGACCTTTACTGACCGCTATAGCTTCTAAATCTTCCATTTTCAAAGAAGCTTCCTGCATTACCTCTTCAATAAAAATATGTAGTTTCTCTGCATGTGAATAGTTTGCAGAATTCAATTCTCTAATTGCAAGAATCTCGCCGTCTTTAGCAACACAGACCGAACAATTTGTTGATGAAGTTTCTAGATTTAATAGTATGCCCATATTGCAAAGGTATTACATACTATAAAATGAAAAAGCCTGTATACATTAAAATGTTACAGGCCCATCAATTATAGTTTTGTTTATTTTATTCTAACGAAATAGGAATACCAAAATAGAATTCTAATATTTTTAATCTAAATATGTAATCGTATTTTGTTCTAATAACATCTGCCTTTGCATTGTCAATCCTTGATTGAGCCTGACTATATTCGAAAGCGTTCATTAAACCTACATCGAACCTTTCTTTTGAATATTCAAAAGCCAACGTTGTCGCTTCCAAAGTTTTTTCGGCTGCTTCATATGATTTTAAAAAGGTAGAAACATTAACATATGCTTGCTGTATTTCTGCCTCTAGGGCAAGCTTATCCTGTTCTAATTGAAGCTTTGAACTTTCCAAATTAATCGCTGCACGTTTAATGTTATTCTTTACACTGAACCCATTGAAGACTGGTACATTAATCTGAAAACCATAAGAAATACCATCATTAAGATAAAATTGGTTAGTAATTGATTCTCTAGTTAAGAGAAGGGTACCTTGATTATTGGGATCAAACAAAAATTGCCCAGGATTATTAGGGTCTGGCACTGGCGCAAATTGATTTGTATAAAATGTATTATAATTAAAAAAAGCATTTATGGTAGGATAAAGTGCCCCTTTGGCAATTTGTTGATCTTTTTCAGCAATTGCGACGTTAGATTCTGAAACCTTGATATCGTTTCTAAACTCTAATGCTTTAGAAAAAATATCCTTTGCCGAGTTATTTAAAATGTCTGAAAGAGGTATATTAAACTCTTCATCTGCTATCTCAAAATTAGCATAATCCGTTATTTGTAAAATCTGAGCCAAACTAATCTTAGATATTAAAATTAGACCTTCATTATTAACTATTTGTTGTTCTTGGGTAGCTGCTGTAGCTTGTATTTCCAATAAATCTCCTCTGGGCACAACTCCAGAATCCACTAACTCTTTAGTTCTTTTTAAATCCTGCTCAGTTACTGCGTATTGCGCTTTAGCTACCTCTAAAGCCTCTTTATTGGACAATATTTGCAAATATGAATTAGCCACGCTAAGTCGAATATCATCTTTCAAATCATCCAAACGAAATTGACTTGCTATAGTATTTAATTTAGCTCTGTTTAATCTATGGATATTTTGAAGACCATCAAAAAGTGTAACGCCAGTGGTAATACCAGGAGTAACAGAAAATATAGTTCCAGAAACATTTGCATTACTGTTAGGATCAACAACTAAACCTGACCTTTCAGAAACTCCAGAACTTAAATTTAAATTAGGCAAAAATGCTCCGACCGCATCTGATTTATCTATTTTAACCGTTGCCAAATCCAATTCCAATTGTTCTATTGTCAGGTTATTTTCTACCGCATAAGCCACACACTCTTCTAATGTCCATTTCTTTTGCTGCGCCATACCCATTACAACAGAACATAATAGTAGTAATCCCGTGATTTTTACTTTCATTTTATTGTTTTTAAAACCAACCTATAAATAGGCTGCTCGATTCGTTTTTTGATTTGATTGATTATTTTTAATCCTCGTTCGGACCATTGTCTTCACTCTTAGCTTCTAACTTGTTCCAGATTTTTATTTTAGAATCTTCATCGATACCAGAAACAATTTCTACGTCGATACCATCACTTACACCAAGCTCAAGTTCTCTTTTTTCAAATTCATTATCACCAGTCTCTACCTCAACGTATGGCTTATTGGTTTCTTTATCAAACTGCAACAATGCTTCTTTAATAGAAAGCACATCTTTCTTTTCTTCTAAGACAATTGCAGCGTTTGCGCTATAACCAGCTCTAATATTAGTACTATCAGACACTACCAAATCACCTTCAATTTTAAACTGAACGGCACCTTCTTCTTCCACTCCTTTAGGAGCAATGAACTTTAACTTGGCATTAAATTTTTCATCTTGTAAGGCACCCATGCTAATTTCTAATGGCATGCCTACTTTAAGTTTCCCTACTTCAGCTTCATCAACTTCGCCTTCAAAAATCATTTTAGACATATCGGCAATAAATGCAATCGTTGTACCGTCATTGAAATTATTACTTTCAATAACCTGATCACCTACCTCTACTGGGATTTCTAATAAAGTACCAGTTACCGTAGCCCTAATATTGGTATTTGCACTAGATGAGCCACCTGCAGAACCTACTCTAATTATCTGATAGTCTGCCTGAGCATTTTGCAGTTCTTGCGTAGCCTGATCAAAACGTAATTGTAACGCATTGAAATCTTGACTAGAAATCACCCCTTTATCAAATAGCGTTTTATTTCGGTCGTATTCAATCTTTGTATTACTTAAAGCAATTTTGGCATTGTTTACTCTACCACGAGCCTGATTTAAAGACTGTTCATTGGGTACAACTTTTATCGTAGCAATTAGATCACCAGCTTTAACTTGAACCCCTTCTTCTAAATATACTTTTTGAATAATACCTGAAATTTGAGGTTTGATCTCAATTTCATCTTGTGGTATTACCTTACCGGTAACAACAACCTTGTTGGTAATATCTCTTTTTTCAACGGTCTCCGTTTCATATGTTTTTAAAGGAGTGCTGTTCTTTTTCATGAAATAGACTACTGCAGCCAGTATTCCAAAAACTACTAATCCTATTAATACGTACTTTACATACTTGTTCATGCTCAACTATTTGATTGTTATTTATTCTTTTGTTGTTTGGTCTGTTACTCTTCTCTTAAAGCGTCTATTGGTTTTATTCTAATGGCTCTATTCGCAGGTATCAATCCTATTAAAACACTAAGACCTACCATTAAAACAAAGGAACCTAAAAATTGTGGTATGCTGATCATAAGGTTATAAAAGGGTACATCACTATTCTCGCCGATCATATTATTCGCAATAGCTAGAAACCCGATTGCGATTGCAAAACCGACAAAACCTGCAAATACCGTAATTACGATAGACTCCAGTACAATTTGTCTCTTTACTACTTTAGGGGTTGCACCCAAGGCGCGTCTAATTCCTATTTCTTTTGTACGTTCTTTTACGGTAATTAAAAGAATATTACTAATAGCAATGACACCTGCCAGTAAAGTCAAAATTCCAACGAAGAAAGAGACGCCTTGTAACACACCTGTAAATGCCGATACATTATTAAACACTTCAGACATGTCGAAACTTCCAATGGCGCGTTCGTCTGTTGGGTTGATATCATATTTGTTCTTCAGCAAACGTTTTATCTGACTTTCCACTACAGGTACTTTGGTATCTGACTGAACCGAGATTGCCATCCATCCCATTCTATCTCCAGAACCAAATGCTTTTTGAAATGTTGAAAACGGAATATAAACCGAATTCTCTCCGTCAATATTTATGTTTTGGTTTGGCTTATAAATTCCGACGATATTAAAGAACACTCCGTTAATACGAACATCTTCCCCTATAGCATTTTCGCCTTTTTCAAATAGAAGTTTATACGTTTCTTCTCCAATAACACACACCTTTTTAGACTCGGTCATGTCATTTTCATTCAGAAATCTACCTTCTACTAGCTTCTTCTTCATGATTTCATCCACATTAGGATAATCACCATAAACTGCCGAACCACTAGTCAAACCATTTCTATATACAGTAACCACGCCCCTATGACTACCAAGTTCTATTCGCGGGGCAAGAACTTCTATTTCTGGAATCTGTTCTTTTAAAATGGTAGCATCTTCCAATTTAAATTGAATTCTACGTCCTCTTTCAAATCCTTTATAAGGCTCTGACGTACTTTGACTCCAAACAAATAGACTGTTAGATGCGGTACCTGCAAATATTTTTTGAAAACCATTACTCATTCCGTTTGCACCACCTAAAAGCAATACAAGAATTATCATAGCGATAATAACCCCTAACATGGTTAAGAATGTGCGAAACAAGTTCTTACCTAATGTGGCAAAAATCTCTGACCATAAATCTCTATCAAATATCCACATATTATTTATCGCTTAATGCTACAATTGGTTTTACTCTCGCGGCTTTCATTGCCGGAATCAATCCTGCTAAAACTCCTGCAACAATCAATATTATAGTTGCGGTCACAACCATTGACATACTAACGGACGGATTGGCAAATGCACCTGTTTTAATACTTGGGCCAATGGCCGCCAATAATCCCGTTGCAATTCCTAATCCTATAAATCCGGATAAGGCCGTTATAAAAACAGATTCGAACAACACTAATTTTATGATTGACCACGGCTCGGCACCCAAAGCTTTACGCACACCAATTTCTTTTGTACGCTCTTTAATGATAAACACCATAATATTACCGATACCTACAATACCAGATAGTAATATTAAAAGTCCCACTATAATTACCGCAATATCCAAACCACCAGTAAAGTTGCTGATGTCTTCAAAAACCTCAGCGTAGTTAAAGATTCTAATTCCCGATTGGTCTTTCGGAGCAATTTTAAAACGTCTTCTAAAAACATTTTCTAATCTATCTGAAAAAGCTAGTGCTTCGGTTAAATCGTAATTAGGATTATAGGTTAAAGCAATCTGGTCAATATGATCCGTTTGACCATACATTTTTTGATAGGTAGTGGTAGGTGCGTAAATGTTACGCTCTGCATTATCATCACCATCATCGGTAAAAATACCAATGACCCTAAAAGGCAACCCGTTGAACTCAACGAACTTGCCTAGTGCATCTTCGTTTTTAAATAAATCTTCCTCTACTTTTCTGCCGATAACAGCAACTTTAGAAGCATTCATTAAATCGTTGGTATTGATGAAGCGACCCTTACTTACAATCGTCTTTTCAATAGCCTGGTGATCCGGATGAACAGCCTGTATATTGTAACTACCCGTTTCGCTCTTATAACGTGCCGATGTATTTTGATATACTCTCGGGCTTATATATTCTACGTCGTTAGGAAAACTTCTTTTAATGTATTCAACATCGTCGTTTGTCATTTGAATTCTTCGCCCAGCTTCAAATCCGCCATAAGCTAATGAAGTAGTACCTGTTCTTACAAAAATGGAGTTGGTAGCGTCATCACTAAACTGTAGCGTAAAGCCGTTTTGCATTCCCTTTACAGAAGCCAAAAGCAATACCAAAATGAAAATACCCCAACCTACCGAAAACCCGGTAAGGAAAGTTCTAAGCTTGTTGTTGCTTATACTATGGTATATTTCTTGCCAAATGTCTCTATCAAACATATTGCTCGGCTCTTACTTGTTCTATTTTCTTATCCTCTATGATAACCCCATCCTTCAAATGCACAATACGCTTACACATATCTGCAATATCAGGCTCGTGCGTAACGATCAATATGGTATTCCCCGCATCGTTAATTTTCTGTATCAAGTCCATCACCTCGTAAGATGTTTTACTATCCAATGCACCTGTAGGCTCATCTGCAAGCAATACTTTAGGTTCGGCAGCTAAAGCTCTTGCTATGGCAACACGTTGTTTTTGACCACCAGAAAGTTCACTAGGTAAATGACCGGCCCATTCTTTAAGACCAACTTGTTCTAAATATTTTAAAGCTTTTTCTTGACGTTCTTTTCTTGGTACTTTTTGATAGTATAACGGTAAGGCCACATTCTCTGCAGCACTCTTATAATTGATAAGATTGAACGATTGAAAAACAAAACCTAAAAACTTGTTTCTATATCTAGCAGCTTTAGTTTCGTTTAAATCCTTTATAGGAACATTATCTAATATATATTCTCCGGAATCAGAGCTATCCAACATTCCTAAAATATTCAATAAGGTAGATTTACCAGAACCAGAAGAACCCATGATAGCTACTAGCTCACCTTCTTCAACATTAAAATTTATTCCTTTAAGAACGTGAAGTGAATTCTTGCCCATTTTATAGGACTTATGAAGATCTTTAATTTGAATCATGTTGGTTGTTGTTTTGAACAAT
This sequence comes from Maribacter sp. R86514, assembly GCF_044597005.1. NCBI lineage: Bacteria > Pseudomonadati > Bacteroidota > Flavobacteriia > Flavobacteriales > Flavobacteriaceae > Maribacter > Maribacter sp. R86514. The sequence continues at coordinate 2,453,519 of NZ_CP138999.1, forward strand.
TTTACACTGTCTATACATTAGACTATGTCGTGTAATATTTGTTACATCAATTGAATTATTTTTTTTTGATTTTTAGTTTTCAGCAAGCTCATCTGGCACTACCTCGTTCCAAACCTTTATTTTTTCTCCTTCTTCTATACCTGAATTGATCTGTACATGAATGCCATCACTAATACCCAACTCAATATCTCTTCTTTCAAATTCTTGATCGCCCGTAGCGATTTCCACGAAAGGTTTTTTGGTTTTATCATCAAACTGAACCAAAGCTTCTTTTACTGCTAAAACGCTATCAGCACGCGCTAAAATAATAGAGGCATTAGCACTTAAGCCTGCTCTAATGAATACGGAATCTTGTTTTTTAAGTGTACCTTTTATTTCGAATTGAATAGCGCCATTCTCTTCATTTCCTTTCGGAGCTATATAATTCAATACGGCATCGAATACTTTATCTTCTATGGCACCAACGGTAATTTCTAACGGAAGGTTCTCCTTAATTTTACCCACCTCAGATTCATCTACCTTACCTTCAAAAATCATTTTATCCACATCTGCAATAGCTGCTATGGTAGTACCTTCGTTAAAGTTATTACTTTCAATTACTTGGTTACCTACTTCTACAGGCACTTCTAGTACCATACCACTAACAGTTGCCCTTATTTGTGTATTTGCAGCATTCCCAAAACCAGAAGTAGTACCCGTTTTTACAATGTCATACCTTTTATTGGCGGCTGCATAAGATTGCTTAGACTGGTCATAACTCAACTGAGCACGCTCTAAGTCTACCTTAGAAATCACCCCTTTGGTAAACAATCCTTTTTGACGATCAAGGTTTCTCAATTGATCATCTAAATTGATTTTGGCTTCATTGATATTATTTCTAGCATCGTTTAATGAACTTAAATTAGGCACTACTTTAATGGTACACAGCAAATCGCCAGATTTTACATAATCTCCGCCCTCCACGAAAATCTTTTCTATCACTCCCGAGATATTCGGTTTTATCAATACTTCTTCTAACGGAAGAATACTACCCGTAGCCATTGTCTTTTTTATTATGGTCTGCTTAGAAGGCTCTTCTGTTTCGTATACTACGGGATCTTCTGCATTTTTAGAATACAAATAGAACATAGAACCGCCAAAGGCTAGTACGATAATTAGCAGGATTACGATTGTTGTTGACTTTTTCATTTTTTGATTGGTTATATTTTGATGATAATTTTATTCTGTTCTCAAAGCTTCAATTGGTCTTATTTTAATAGCACTCTGTGCTGGTATGAAGCCTGCTAACAATCCCGAAAATATTAAAATGACCAGTGCACTGACCACCACACCCAAACTTACACTTGGGTTCACAAACATATCTACCGGACCTACGGAATCAAGAACCGCATTAACGCCATATATAAATGCAGCACCGAAAACGATACCGATCATGCCAGATATGATAGTTAGGAAAATAGACTCCATTAAAATTTGTTTTTTAATAGACCAAGGAGCTTCGCCCAGAGCCCTACGAATCCCGATTTCTTTGGTTCGTTCTTTAATTACAATGAGCATAATATTACTTACCCCAATAATTCCGGATAGTAATACAAGCACGCCCACAAAATAGGCTACCCAGCGTAATGCGCCGAACAAACTTTCTACTCTATTAAACTGTTCATACAAGTCAAAATACCCGACGGCACGTTTATCATCTGGGTGAATTTTTCTTTTCTCTTTGACCACACCTACTATCTTCTCTTTCAAATTAGATATGGAACTACCGTCATGAGCGGTAATAGCCATCCACCCAACATCATTACCCATATTAAAAGCTTGTGAGAATGCCGTGAACGGAACATAAATTTCTTTCTGACCTTCTTCACCACCACCATCATCTTTCTTTTGATAGGTACCCACTACCATGAAATTAACCCCTTGAATTTTAATATAAGTCCCCAATACTGTTTCACCTTGGTCATAAAGTTCATTTCTTACACCAACACCAATGACGGCCACCTTCCGTTTATCTTGAATATCGTTGTGGTTCACAAACCTACCAGATGTTATGGTCATAGGTTCTTGCCTTATTATTTCAGGATAGTCACCATAGACATTGAATGCACCTGTTTTCAAACCTCGCACTACATTATTACCACTGCCAAAACCGCCTAATTGGTTACGGGGAGAAATAAACCTTAAGTTGGGAACATTATCATTTATAGCCTGTACATCTTCAATTTTGAAACTAAAGCGTCTTCCTTTTGGCAGTCCTTTATATGACATGGTCGTATTACGAGACCACATAAACATTGTATTGGTAGCTATATCGCCAAAATCGGCACGAATACCATTTTCCAATCCTTTGCCTGCAGCAAGTAGTATAATCAAAATGAATATACCCCAACCCACGCCAAAAGAAGTAGCCAATGTTCTAAACACATTGCTAGACAATACCTCTAAAATTTCTTTCCACCGGTCTCTATTGAACATGGTTACATCTTAATTATTTAAACTTTTCATTTTTGAACTACTCATCTCTCAATGCTTCTATAACATGAATTTTAGCTGCTCTCCATGCAGGGAAAAATCCCGCTATCGCTCCTGCAAAAATTAGTACAAATACAGTGGTTAAGGCAACATTGAAGTTCACTGAGGGATTCAGTACATAATCTACCTCTATATGTGGACCCACAATCTCCAAAAGCCCCATGCTTAAAATAAGTCCTGTAAAACCTGCAATTGCAGTAATAAAAATTGCTTCGTGCAAAATCATCCCAACAATTGACCATGGCTTGGCACCAAGAGCTTTTCGAATTCCAATTTCTCTTGTACGCTCTTTAACGACAATCAACATGATATTACTAACACCTACAATACCAGCGATGATAGTACACACACCTACAAACCAAAAGAAGAATTTAATACCACCCATTAATGCATAAAAGCGCTTAGCCTCTTCCATAGGGTTATATACTTGAATTGCGCTTGTATCTTCAGGAGCTACGGTATGTGCTTTTTGTAAATACGATTTTAATTCGTTCTTAAATTTGATAGATTGTGCAACGGCAGTTTCAAAATCATCTACCTTAGGCAAAGTATAGGATAGATTATTTAAATGATCAGCGCCATTGAAAACCTGTTGCGCGGTACTTACAGGAATATAAATACGGTCTTCTTCTCGTTCACCCCCAATATCACCGTATACCCCAACAATTTTAAACGGGATACCAGATAGGTCTAAAAACGCCCCTAAAGGACTTTCTAATTCTGAAAATACTTCTCGATTGATCTTATTACTGATGATGGCAACTTTAGCCTTAGAAACTCCATCTTGTTGATTAAGGAATCTACCTAAGGTCATATACTCATTTTCGATAAATTGAAATTGATCGGAAACACCCTGTACATTATAAGCTAAAGACTCACTACCATAGTTTACAAAAACATCTCTTACAAATAGCCTTGGCGATTTATTCTCAATTTGGTCATCAAACAAAGCACCGGCCATGTCATAGTTCTCGTTTCGGAACTGTATCGGTCTACCTGGATTCATACCCTTATAACCAATAGTGGTTACCCCAGGCCAGACCCAAACACTTGTGGCAGCATCTTGCTCAAATTCTTTGGCTATACCATTTTGCATGCCTTGACCAAAACCCAATAAAATAACTAGAATGAATATTCCTGAAGCAACGGAAAGTCCTGTGAGAAAAGTGCGTAACTTATTCTTGCGAATAGTATCGAAAATTTCTTGCCAACGTTCTAAGTCGAACATAAGATGGATTGATTAGTTTGATTGATTGATGAGCGCGATACAACTATCACACAATCATAAGACTAACCAAATGGAAGATTGTTACACTTTTTGTGTAAAAAAATATAAAAAAGGCTTAAGACCTCATTTTTCTGTAGATAAAATAGAAAAGACCAGCCACCAAAACATAGGGTACAGCCATTAAATAAACAATACCGTTATTTATACCTTCAGCTGCTTTACCAGAAGATTCACTTTCTAAAACCGCTCTACACATAGCACATTGCGCCTCGGCATCTATAGGAATCAACAAAAGCGTTACAACTACCAATAAGAAGATTTGTTTAGTACGCATAGTAAGGAGATATCATTAAATAAACCACAACACCGGTAACAGCAACATACAACCAAACCGGAAATGTATATTTTGCCAATGCCCTGTGCTCTTCAAACTTTTTTAAATATGCCTTGGCATATGTTCTTAAAACCAATGGTATTAAAGCAATAGACAGTACAATGTGGGTAATCAATATAAAATAATACACATATTTAATTGCACCTTCGCCACCATAACTGGTAGAATCAGATGTCATATGATATGCTATATACATCACTAAAAACAATAAAGACAATACAATATTGGTCGTCATTAAATTCTGATGTAGTTTTTCATTTCCATTTTTAATAGCCCAAACCGCAACCAACAACAAAACAGCAGTTAGCCCATTAATAGTAGCATAGATAGGAGGCAAAAAAGAAAGCGGTTCAACATTAGGCAATTTGACACCGAAAAGAATAGCTACCACTATTGGTATAACTACTGAAACAATCGCTATTAACCTATTAAACTTTTTCTCGTTCTCAACACTCCCTTGCATATTCTTATTCTTCTAACAATTTCTGGATATCAACTTTAAGAATACCGATTTCTTCGGTTTCTCCTTGATCGTTAATTCCTTTTTCTTCTAAAATAGCACCTCTATAGTAAACAATAGGGTTACCAAAATCATCTATTCTTGATCTTAAAAAACCGTCTTTATCTACTAAAGCAAAGTGACCTGAGTGCTCAAAGCCTCCAGGAACATCAGGCATTTCGGCAGCAAAAATATTAAATCCGGAATTTGCCAATTGGTAAATACCATCATGATCACCCGTCATTAGATTCCAATTCGCACCATTAATGCCATACTTCTCCACATAAGCTCTTAAAACCTGTGGTGTATCAAAATCTGGAGTAATGCTAAAAGACGCTACAGCAAAGTCGTTAGCATCCTTAAAATGATTTTGAACATCTACTAGGTTAGTTGTCATAACAGGACAAATACTTGGGCATCTAGTAAAAAAGAAATCTACCACATACACTTTACCCAGATAATCTTTATCTGACACCAGAACACTATCTTGATTGATAAATTCAAAAGATGGCACTCTACGTCTTTTACCATCTAACAAGATATAACCTAACTTTTCTTCACTATCATCTTTACCTTCTGAATTTAGACGGTCATTTTCAACGACAGAACCAGAAGATAATCTATCAACAATTCTTGGTATAACAATGATCCCGAAAATCAGAACAATTAACGAAACCCAAACGTATGTATATTTTTTATTCATTACTTATCGTTCTGCATTATTCTTCTTTAAGGCTAGACGGTATTCCGCCAAAATGATTTTCACATCATCTACCATCTTATTATTCAAATCTGAAACCAAAGTAGAATTAAAACCATATTTAGTGCCTTCATCCTCATCATCAGACCTACCTCTTAAAGTTAAACCCTTGTCGATAATAAATACATACGGAGTACTGTTATTATCATCTAACTCAATATCCGTTTTAAGGCTATTAAAAAGTTTCTTGATTTCTTCATCACTTGCGTATACAAATTTCCATTTATCATTATCAGCTAAAGTTGCCAACTCTTTTTTTAGTGCATCAACTTCATCATTAGTACCATCAGCTACTACCATTACAAATTGAAAGTCTGTAAACTCGTAAAAGCGCTTGTAAATTTTTTGATTCAAGTTAAAGGCATTTCCTTTTCTACCTTCTACATCAGAACCCAAAAAGCCCAATACCGTAATTTTATTTTTAAATTGGGTTTGATCGGAGAAATCAATTTCCTCTACATTTTTAGTTAACTGAGATAATTTACCAAAATTGTTAACCCCAGAAGCAAAGAATAAATAGGCCACTATTGGCAGCACAAACAAGACAACAAGAACAAAAGTCTTTTTCATAAATAAGGAGGACTATTTATTGAAACCTATTAAGGAGTTTCAACAGCGATAGCCATTAAATTACAAACTATACAAAAATAAAAAAGACGGTTATAAAACCGTCTTTCAATACTGTTAATTATAACTTAGAAATTCCAACCTACAAAGCCTTCTTTATATACATTATAGATATAATCTGCCTCTACAAGTAGAATAAATGTCAAATAAATAACCAAAAATATAGGTGTCCAAACTATTGCTCTTCTTAACGCCGACTTCTCATCACGTAAGTGCATAAAATCCCAAGCAATATAGTATGCTTTAACCAAAGTTAAAATGATGAAAACCCAGTTAATAAGTTTCATTCCCAATACATATGTATCTGTTAATGATACTGGTTTAATAATACCCAAAACAACTTCTACAGCAGTAATAAGCGTTAAAAATGCTAAAACTCCCCAAATTTTCTGTGTATTGGATTTGAACTTTACTAGTCCTCTGAAAATTTCTAATTTATGTCCGTCTGCCATGTTACTTTAATCTAAAATTCTTTTTACAGTAATGCTAATTGCTTTTATAATGATTATACCAAGTAGAAGAAGGTAAATACAAATACCCAAACCAAATCTACAAAGTGCCAGTATAAACCAACTTTCTCTACCATTTCATAATGCCCTCTTCGTTCGTACGTACCAAGTATAACATTGAACCAAATAATAATATTTATCACTACCCCAGAGAATACATGGAAACCGTGAAAACCTGTGATAAAGAAAAAGAAGTCGGCAAATAGTCTACTGCCATATTCATTATGAATTAAATTAGCACCTTCTACAACTTGCGTTGCATCTGCCAATTTAGCTAACGAGGCTTTTCTATCAAGAACAGTTTTCTTACCTTCTTCGTTAATAAGCTCTGTTCTAATCAACACATTTGGGTTTGCCTTAAAACCTTCAACTACTTCATTAAGTGAAACACTTGTTCTAGTAGCTTCGTCGTAAAACCAAACACCATTTTTTCTTTCATGAACGGTTCTCTCACTAGGAATAGATGTCGCGAATTCGGATAAAGCAACTCTTTTCTCTGTATCATTGGCATCTACAAATTGTAAGATTCTACCACCTTTGGTCTCTAAAGCACCAAAATCACCTTTAATAAATGTACCCCATTCCCAAGCTTGCGATCCAACGAATATAATACCACCAATTACCGTAGCGAACATATACCAGGTAACGGCGTTCTTTTTCATTTTATGACCAGCATCGACCGCCAATACCATTGTCACCGATGACATAATCAAAATAAAAGTCATAAATGCAACATATATCATGGGGTAATTACCATGAAAGAAAGGAACGTGTGTAAACACTTCGTCCGCTATGGGCCATGTTTCAATAAATTTAAATCTTGAAAAGCCGTATGCCGCTAAAAATCCAGAGAAAGTTAACGCATCCGACACAAGGAAAAACCACATCATCATTTTTCCATAGCTTGCTCCTAAAGGCTGATTGCCACCACCCCATACGTTTGTTTCCGTTCCCGTAGTCACCGTAGAATTCATATACTAATTATCGTTTTAATAAAACTTTAGCAAATTTACATTTTTTTGAACTATTTAAAAACGCAATTTGACCCAAAACTAACTTTGATTCGTTTTTTTTATTTCACAAAGAACATAAACAACACCAAATAGACCCATAATAAATCTAAAAAATGCCAAAATGTCGCCCCTAAGGTAACACCTAAATAGTTCTCTTTACTATATTTTCCTTTGTTTTGATTATACAAAACCACTAATAAAGAAATCATACCCGCTACAACGTGTACTACATGCACCATTGCTATTAAAAAAACATATGAAACTTTGATACTACTAGTAGGCCCCGTAAAGTAATACCCTTTTGCCACCATCTGGGAAAAACCCGAAAACTGCAAAAAGATAAAAAGAACTCCTAAACCTAACGTAATCCATAACCATTTAGTACCGCTAGCATTTTCACCATCCTTAATGGCCTTTTTTGCGAGCATATAAGTAACACTACTTATAATAATAACAATTGTACTGTATAGAAAAGAATCTGGCAACGAAACATCACTAGACCAATCTTCTCTAGAACTACTAACGATATAAGCACTTGTCCACCCAGCAAAACCCATTAACAAGCTAATAATTCCAAACCAAAGCATCATCTTTTTTGCCCTAGCATTCTTCTCTGCCTCCGTACCTTGTGTTAAATCCATAATTAAGCTAAAAATTTATCTATTACGTAAACTATTTGCATCAGTGTTATGTAACTAACACTTGCTAACATCAATTTTCTTGCAGAAACATTATCTCTCTTTCTATATAACTGAAAAGCGAATGCTAACATTACCGCCCCCATTAAAAAGATAATTACGGCAGATACTACAGATAAATGTAATTTACCCGTAATGCCAAATACCGGAATTATGGAAACTGCCATCATCCAAATAGTATACATTATTATTTGCAATACTGTTGCCGCATCTTTCTTTCCTGTTGGTAGCATTTTAAATCCACCAGCCCTATAATCATCATCCAACATCCACCCTAATGCCCAAAAATGAGGAAATTGCCAAAAAAACTGAATCATAAACAAAGTACCAGGCTCTATTCCAAAATCATCTGTAGCGGCTACCCAACCCAGCATAAAGGGGATTGCCCCAGGTATTGCACCTACAAAAACAGCTAAAGGAGTAATTGTTTTCAAAGGAGTATACACACTAGTATATAGAAATATGGAAATTGCCCCAAACATTGCCGTTTTAGGGTTTAAAAGATATAATGATAATATACCCAGCAATGTTAAAACAATAGCAAGGCTCATAGCCGTATTCACCGTCATACGACCTGCAGGAATAGGTCTGTTCTTAGTACGTTTCATTAAAACGTCTAAATCTTTCTCAATAACTTGATTGTAAGCATTACTCGCCCCTACCATACAATACCCACCAAATGCCAACAACAACACTTGTACCCAAATTATTTCATTGGCACCAAGAAAATAACCTGCAATAGAAGAAAAGACGACACTAATAGCCAATCTAGCCTTTGTAATCTCCTTAAAATCGGCAAAAATCAATGCAGAAGCACTTTCATTTTCCGAATCAACAGCCATCTTCATATTTCTTTAAATAGGGGTGCAAAGATAACGCCCTAGTCATATTTCTGCAACCTAAAACCTTTATTTCTAGTATTATTGAAAGCCTACCACTATTGGCTATTGCATAAAGAAAAGAATGCAACCTTGTGATACATAATCTAAACGGCAATTAATTCTTTAAAAAGAAAGCAAAAAAAAATCCCGAGCAATTAGCTCAGGATTTTTTTTATATGATTAAAACAGTAAATAAATACTATTGTAATTTAAAATTAATTGGAATACTAAAAGGAACACGTACTGCTCTACCTCTTTGCTTACCAGGAGTCATTTTAGGTAATTTACCGATAATTCTCGCAGCTTCTTTCTCTAAGTTCTTATCTGGACCACGCATTCTAACGTTACCGATACTACCGTCTTTCTGAATTACGAACATTACACTAACTCTACCTTGAACACCCATTTCTTGAGCAATTTCTGGGTAACGGAAGTTTTTACCAATATGCTTTTGAATCATTTTGTTAAAACAAGCTCTTTTATCGCTTTCGTTTTCACAACCTGGAAAAACAGGTACATCTTCAATAACTGCGAAAGGTACATCAACGTCTTCTTCGATTTCGTCAACAACAACATCTTCAACCTCAACGATTTCTTCTTCTTGACTAGTTTCGGTAGACTCGATTACGGTTTCTTCAACCTCTTCTTCATCTTCTACAACCTCAATAATTTCAGGTGCAGCTGGTGGCGGTGGAGGTGGTGGAGTCTTGATCTGTTCTGTCATTGGAACTTCTTCATCTAAAAGATCATCCACATTCATAGAAATATCATAATCATTCACCTCATCATAGGTTTTCCATTCAAATGCTATAAAAGTAGATAGCATTACTACGAACAAACCGATAACGAAATAAAGACTGCTGTTCTTTGTTAAATCCGCTTTTGGATTCTTTTTAGGTTCCATATATTTTCAATTTAGTGATTGCTAATTTAACTAATTAATCCATAAATATGCAACTAAAATTTTCATTTTAACGAGGGCACTCGAAAAAACAGAAATCTAACGGCTAACAATCCTACAATAGCTCCAGTAGAATTTGCAAGTGCATCTAACGGATCTCCGTGTCTATCAGCCGTAGCTACATGCTGTATTACCTCAATAATTATGCCGTACAGCACAGCGAATAAAACAATGTACCACAATAACTTAGACTTGCCTACAACTTGTTCTTTACTTTTAGGTATTGCCAAATAACCCAACACCACCATAACGGAATAGAACGTAAAATGAACGACCTTATCCATATGCAGAATATTGAACCTTGAGTTACCGATTCCTGAAAAAGAAAATAAGCTGGAAAATGTTACAAACATCATCCAGCTTATGAAAAGTACTTTATAAATAGTGTTTTTAACCACCTATGATTTCTTTATATGCAGCATCGCTCAACAAATCTTCCAATTGGCTAGCATCGCTAAACTTAATTTTCACCATCCAACCATCACCGTAAGGATCAGAATTTACTTTTTCTGGCTCATCTTCTAGCGCTTCGTTGAATTCAACGATTTCACCAGATAAAGGAGAGAATAAGTCAGAAACAGTTTTTACAGCTTCAACCGTACCAAAAATCGCTTCGCGATCTAAAGTCTCATCAAGAGTGTCTACCTCTACATAAACAATATCACCTAATTCACCTTGAGCGAAATCTGTAATACCTACAATGGCAACATCACCTTCTATCTTTACCCACTCGTGATCTTTCGTATATTTTAATTCAGCTGGTATATTCATTATAATCGTTTATTATTTTTTACTTCGGCAAATGTAAAGTATTCAACTTAGGTTATCAAAATAATTACACATGTTATGATTTGATCAAAAGTGCAGCTCATTCTTAAGCTTAACCTTTATTAAATAGCCCTATTAATTACCAAAATTATAACGAATTGTAAATCCGGTGTTAATGGTTGTTTGCGGAAAAGCGGTCGAGACTGCAAATTGAGAGAACGAATGATCATAAAAGAACAATGCATTTAAGTTCTTACTTAAGGCATAATCTGCCGTAAACTTCAATGACATTAGATTTTGACCAGAGGTTATTTGATTATTATTGATATCTAAATTTCTAATAATAGTAATGTTATCACGTAAAGTTAAATCAGCTTTTAAGTTTAAATCGCCCTTCAACCTAGTCTTGTTCCCACCTATATTCGTTACAAATTTTACATCTTTAAAACGGTATCCTAAACCAACGGTATATTCCTTACCATTGATCTCGGTCATTAAATCATTATCAAAACTTAATGATAATGCCCTATCTGTTCTTACTTCTGCCAATACACTAACAGAATTTTTCATTTCAAAATCTACTCGAATTAACGGATTGAATTGATCTGTAAGCACCACATTATTTAAAATCAAATCAGGTAAAACGTCAAGATTCTCAGCATTAATAGCATCTTGACCATCTTTAATCAACTGTACTTTCTCAAGGTTTGTTTGGTAGGAGTTGATACTGTAAGATGCACGATACCCATGACTTAAAGAAAAACGCTTGAATTTCTTTTTAAACCACTTGCTCTTCATTAGCCCGGTATACTTAATACTCCAGTTAGGTATTGGAATATCTCTAAACGTATCTAAGTTTACACGTTCAGCATCTTGACCAGTATACGCTGAAAAGAAAGCTGGCAGCAAAACATTTTGCTGAGTTTTTCCATAGCCTTCAGGAAACTCACCATTTGGATCTACAGGGATACCTTTTTCGACTGCAATTCTATTCGCTATGGTAATTCTGTTATCCTTAAACTGCTGAAAAGTACTTGAATCAAATTCATCGCTCTTACCAAATGCAGTACCGATCATCATAGTAGAAATACTAAAACTACCATAGTTATTACCTAACTGACGGTTATACTCTTGGTCTACAACATTAAAATTCTCTTGATAACTATCTGAATATTGTCTGTCTGCCACCAAGTCTATCGTTATATCTCTTGTTGGTTGCGCCGTAGCTGTAATATTTAACTGCTTATTAGTTCTTTGGATAAATTGCTCGTTAAAATCTTCAAACCCTGTTAACCAACCATTTCTAGCCGCCTCAAAACGAACATCTGACTGACTACCGAATAAGAAACCAATAGTAGGTTTGGTAGTACCAACGAAACCAACAGATTGAGTATACCCAGGAAGCACCGTACCATTGTTTTCGCTATAGTTGAAATTCACTCGCTTTACCATGGTAACGATATCTACAACGGTATTGAACAAATCACTTGTCTTACCCTTAATCTTTTCTTGATCTTCGGATAATGCTCCAGATTTATCTCTTCGTATTGGCCCCGTAGTAGATGCCCTAGGAGCCTCACGCTTTTTGAGTCCGATTAAATCATAGAACTTCTGCATGGTCAAAGACGATGTCAATGTATGCGTATTTGCATTTTGCACCGTGTTAATATATTCACCTGCCACTTCAAAAAGTGCATCACCCCCTCTTTGCCAATCAAAATTACTGGTATATGAATACTGAGTACTTATAAAATCTAACGCAGGTATTTTAGAAAAAGGAACCTCATAATTCAGCTGCATTTGCTGAGAATGCCTGTTTGGTTCACCTACATCAAAAAAGCCGTCCCATAAACCTAATTCATTTCTAATTCTATCTATAGATTCTAAAGGCTCATCTTCATTTAGATAATTTCTAACAATATTATTATTCGAACCCGTTAAATTCAATCGTAACGACTTTGTCAAATTATAATTTACCGCATACTGCCAGTTAAACAAATAATTACGTTGCTGAAGTTCTGGCAATGAAATTCTATCCTCGCCATCGGTATACACGTCTCTAAAACGCTGTGCATTAAACTGCCTGTTAATATTAGAAGTTACGCCAATGTTCGACGGCAACAAATTCAGATTCAAATCTTTTAACCACTGCCAGTACTTACCATTAAATAGTGAATCCTTTTTAGCAAACGGAGCAACCTCTACCGGTTCAAAACTGTGATTATACACAAAACCTGTATTTACATTTTGTTCTTTTAATTCGGCAATTTCAAAATCTCTATGATCAGTTTCGTTGTAGCTATAGTTAAAGGTAAAGTTTTCGATATCGTAAAAATTGGCATCTGCTTCTTCTCCACGATCTTTACGAACACCAATTAAGTTAATGCTTGTACGCTTTGTATAATCTTCAGCTTGCTCCAATACCTCATCTTTGCCTTCTTGGGTATCTTCTGCCGCAATTCTATCCTCTAGTTTTAAATCGTCATACACAGGGTCAAACTCCGGAGTAATTAATTGCTCAGAAATTCCGTAATTAAACGGTAATTGAATTCCCCACTTCTTAGGAAGTAATTGCCCAACATTAACATTGGTAACGACATCATAAGAAACCGCATCTTCACGTGCACGTTCATTTGGCATTTGATCTATAGACCCAAAACCAGAAGTACTCTTACTACCCGTTGCACTAAAATTGGCAAAATCTGCAATATTACCATCTACAGCGGCAATTGCAGCCCAACCGCCATTATTATCCAATCCTGCAAGACGAAGCTCATTGAACCATACCTCACCTCTTGCAGGCAATATATCTTGGTTTTTAACACCCACCATCATGGTACGTATACTACCTAAAGATGGGTTACCTTTAATACCTATACGAACTCTACCCAGGGTACGAACATCAAACTCACCAACAGGGATCACTTCATCATTTTCAATTTCAAAGAAACGAACCTCACTTAATTCGCCATCTGCAATCCATTGCGATTTCACCTTCGCCAAATCACTAAGCAAAATATTCATCTCGTTATTTTCTGGCCATATTTCTTCATCTGACACAGCTGTAAAAGGCGTAAACTCTAACGGCAATTCTATTTGATAGTAATTTTGGGTGAAATCTGTACCCATACGCAAGAAACCAACTAAAGGCGTAGAGGTGTCAGCATAGTCACTATCTATAATTTTTTCGGCATGAATGAACATTTTCAACTTCTCATATTGACGAATATCAACATTCAAATTTTTAAACACTCCACGCGAATCTTCAGACTCTAAATTAGACACCGTTAAAGAAAGTGATTGCTCGTTCTGTCTAATAATGGTATTGTTATTATTTAACTGCTCTCTAACTACACCTGGTGGCAACACATATGGTATTGGTGTTCTACTGCTATTTTCTTCAATGTTTACGGTATTTACATCTAAGGTAGTACCATCATCAGAAGGATCACTATCGATATTTTTATCTTGTAAAGTATTCGTATAGGTTCGCCAATCTCCCCTTACCAAATCTAAAGTAGCAAAACGTAATATGGTAGGACTATTGAACCCTGTCATATACATACGCATAAAACTAATAGACCTAAAATCTGTAATGCCACCAACAGCATCTGTAAAGTCGCTCAATGGAATTTTATACTGGATCCAGCGGTAATTGACATCATCACCATTAGGTATTCTAACATCATCACTTGCCGTGCCTTCAATAATATCGGTCACATACTCATCATTAATAGTCGTATTCGGCTTTATAGCAATACGGTATTCATAATAGCTATTAACCGTATTCATCGTTAAATCTCTATCAACATCTTCCACATCAGGTAATGTTGTAGAACCTCTATCTGTATTGGTTACCGTTACAGGTGAATTGCCTTGTGGGTTATTGAAATCTAAATATCTATCTAAAATACTACCATCTCTATTTAAATAATATCCATAATTATCCAATGCAGGGTCATCACCGCCATTATTGGTATACACATTCGCTTCACGTACATCATCTAAACCGTCAAAGCCAATATCTTGTAAACCTCTGTTATTTTCATCGGCATCAAAAGCATAAACCAAAGATTGTGTTGCCGGCACCTCACCCCAAGAGGTAGGTGAAACAAAATCATTACTATCAACACCCGGCAATCCGTTTTCATATTGCTTTTTACCGTCGCGTAGAATATCTTCAGAAATATTACCTAGGTTGAGCACTAACTCACCCGGTCCATTTGCAATACCATCAACATAAGGATCCATTACCCAAAATTGAACGAATTCAACATTACTCTGTTCAAAATCCGTACTGCTCAAAGAGCGCATCATACCACCCCACTTTTCAGTTGGAGCTTCAGTATTAAAATCAGGATTATTATTATAGGGCCCCTTGGTATTCGGATAATACACCATATCTAAAGTAGACTGTACTCGGGTTTGACCTTGAGCAACATCTGTCTCAGGAAAAACTTCATCGATATACACCCTACGGGTAGCATTGGTAGAAATATCATCATCGCTAATTTCATCTGGTCGTTGCGTAGTAAAGAAAATTGGATCGATAGTATACCAAGATAACTTTGCCCTACCATAACCGTTCAACAGATTATTTGCATCTTCTGGAGAACTACCAAATGGTTGGTCATCATTACCAAATTCCAAAGGCATACTGGCAAGAGACCACCCAAGGGAAGCTCTAATATCTATTAATGCTTGCGCACCTTCAAAATCATCTAAATAAGTAGTAGTCTCCCCTTCAAAATCGGCATTTTTAGGTGAGCTAGGTATTAACGTAGCCATTTCTGCCCTTACCGAAATATTAGAAGGTACATCTGTATCAATATTCGGCAACTTATTTACCATACGGGTCAAGAAAGGCACCTCTGTAGAAAAATTAGTATTCAATCCAAAAATGGTATTGTTTACAGACTCTACACCGTATGTTGATTTTTGGGTCAACGGTCTTTCGTTCATATTTAACAGCGTACCGCCCAAAACAAATTTTTCATTGAATTGATGCTCTACATTCACCCCTGTAAACCGTCGTGTTTGCTGACCGAAAACCGCATTATTCTCTACCGATATATTAATAGGCACATTTGAAGCCTCTAAACTAGGATCTAAAATTTGTACCGTACCAGATTGATAATTTACCGTATAATCTATACCCTCTTGCAATGTTCTGCCATTCGCCGTAACCGTTACAGAACCTTGGGGCACATTAAATGCTCCGATAGAAATACCGTTACTACCCTCTGATTTGTACGAACCTTTTAATAAGAACTTATTTTTTTCTGGATCTTGTAGTGCCGCCGTTTTCGTTAAAGCATACATATCTCTAAATACATACTGCTCTTGGTTGGCATTATACCCAGAAGTAACATCGTATTGACCGCTGTTACCATTTTGTAGTTTCTCGTACAAAGACTCTCCAAAAGGTTCTACTGTGGTAAAGATGATACGACCATTCTGCACATCTATGGTTTGCCCACTAATGAAATCAAAGAAACCATCACCACCGGGTTGAATATCATTATACACATTTAACCTATCTAGATTAAAAACATTTAAAAGAATAGTCTCTTCTAATCCTTCTGGCCAACCAGAACCCGGACCCTCTTCTATTGGTGTAATATAATTTCTTGCCGTAGGATCAGAATATAGAATATTCATCTTAAAATCTTCTTGACTTAAACTATATGCACCAGTGGCGTAAATGTTCTTCATCATTAAATCCCAAATAGGATCAGTGATATTGGTAATATTACTTTTTAGAAGTTTTAGTATTAAGGTATTGTTCTCAATAACCGTATTTACATTTTGTGTTACCGTTGTAGCCTCTATACCACCATTTGCAAATTCACCAACCTGGTATACTTGACCTTGAAAAGTATATTGAAAGGCAACACCCAAAACCTCGTCATTGCTTAATCGCTGGTTTAAAGATATATACCCTAATTGTGTATTAAAATCGAAATCTCTACCCTGTTCCAATTTTCTAGCGTTTTCTAAATACGCATAATCAAAACCTTGGTTAGGAGAATATCCGCCAGCAAAACTACCTGCATTAAAACCACTTTCTACCGTTGCTATTTCTCTTATATTATCATTTAAAGCACCACCACCAGAAAGTATTAACGACGGGTCATAATCATTGGCATTGTTTCTAGGCCTAACATCGGCAGCACCGTTAAAGAAACCCGATGCATTACCATTATTCTGCCCTACCCTAGTTTTTGTAACATCTGGCTCACCTAAATCTTGAATGGCCACAACATTACGTACGTTTAACGTTTGTTGTGTTCTATTCGTAATCCAAACCTCTAAACGAGTAATCTGTACTTGACTTTGTATATATGGATAAGACGAAAGCGCTTCGTCATAATTATCCCTAAAATACTGCGCTAAGAAGAAGTGTCTATTTTCATCATAGTCCAATGCCGTTAAAGTGAAGTCATTCAATGTACCACCACCTTGCGCCACAACAGTATTATTTTGCGAACGTTGTTCAGAAAAAACCGCGGTTACAGAGGTTTTACCAAATTGCAGTTTCGTTTTTACACCAAATAAACTTTGTGCTCCTTGAATTAGGCTACTATTTAATGGCATATTTACATTACCGACCTCTATAGATTGAATAATATCATCTTCTGTAGGCGTATAATCCAATTTTACAATATTCTGAAAATCGAAAGTTGCTTCAGTATCGTAATTGGCATTTACTTGTAAACGCTCTCCAATTTGACCCAACATACTAAGACTAATACGCTGATCAAAATCAAAAGAAAGGTTTGTTCTATTTCTTGGTGATAAAGAAGGATTATCGTTTTTCTGCCAAATAACACCCAAATCCATCGCAACAGACCCTTGTGGAATTATCTCAATAGTATTACCGCCAAAAATGGTAGAAAAGAAATCATTATTTACATAGAAATTAGGAAGTAAGTTTTTTCGTGCCTCTTCACTACCTTCTTTTTTACCTGAATAAGCATCTGATTTCTCCTTGAAATAAGACTTTATACCTTCTTCCCTGATCAATTTAAAATATTGATCTGGTGTAAGAATTATAGGATAACCAATATTAAAATCGCCCACACTCTCATTATAGATATAACGATCAAGTTTAGGGTCATAAATATATTTTGACACGATACTTTCTGGATTCTCGATAAGAATTCTTCCCAGATCATACCCTGTCTTTACCGAATCAATTTCTTGTTCTTCTGTTTCTTGCGCCATAACAGTTGTTATAGATGCCACAAACACAAAGAATGCAAAGATGCCCTTAAAAGAAATTTTAAGAAATTTAGTTACCCCGTTTTTCAAACTTATTACAAATTTTTGAGCGCGAGTTTTATTATATCCTCGACACTTAGCGAAGCATCTTGACCAAGCACTTTATCGACAACCCTCTCTGATTGTTTACGTGCGAAGCCCAGAACTTCTAAAGCAGATAACGCTTCATCTTTATTTGTATTGTTTGTACTTAACGAAAGTTCGTCTATATCGTAAACTTTTAAGACCTTATCTCTAAGATCCAAAATTACGCGCTGTGCAGTTTTCGCCCCTATACCTTTAACAGCCTTTATTGATGCCACATCACCGTTAGCAATGGCATCTCTAACTTGAGACGGAGACATAGAAGAAAGCATGGTTCTTGCTATACTTGATCCTATGCCAGAAACGGACAATAACAAACGGAATATCTCACGCTCTGATTTTTCAACAAAACCGAACAGTGTGTGCGAATCTTCTTTCACTTGAAGGTGCGTAAAAACAGAGATGTTTTCTTGCTCTGGCAACTTAGAAAAAGTATTTAAAGAAATATTTACAAAATAGCCAACACCACCACATTCGATAATAACATGAGTTGGGTTTTTCTCTACTAGTTTTCCTCTTAAGTGATGTATCATGATTTTTCTAAAATTAAAAAGGGAAAGAAGTATGCCTACCAATTTCCCTATTTGAGTTATTCTTTAATTATAATTTATTTTGAACCTTTCGCTTTCTTGCGTTTTTCACGCTCTTGAGCATCGATTACAGCAACTGCAGCCATATTTACTATTTCATCAACACTAGCACCTAATTGCATAATGTGAACGGCTTTTCTTAAACCTACCATGATCGGACCGATAGAATCTGCACTATTCAATTCTTTCAACAACTTATAGGTAATGTTCGCAGATTCTAAATTAGGAAATATTAAGGTGTTCACCTTTCTACCAGCTAATTTGGAAAATGGAAACTTACTCTCGTGAAGCTCTCTGTTCAAAGCAAAATCTGTCTGTATTTCACCATCAACCACCAAATCTGGCTTTGTTTCATGAAGAATTTGAACTGCCTCTCTAACCTTTTTCGCGTTAGGATGCGTAGATGAGCCAAAGTTTGCATAACTCAACATGGCCAACACGGGATCAAATCCAAAATTTGAAGCAACATTTGCGGTCATTTGTGCTATATCTGCCAGTTCTTCGGCATTTGGCTCTATATTGATTGAAGTATCGGCCAAAAACAACGGACCTCTATCGGTAATCATAATGTTCACCGTGGCTACTTTTTTCACCTGACTTGCTCTACCAACAACTTCTAAAATTGGTTTTACCACCGTAGGATATGCTCTTGAGTAACCAGAAATCATTCCATCAGCATCTCCTTCCATCACCATCATAGAACCGAAATAATTACGCTCGCGCATTTTTATTTTCGCGCTGTAAAAAGTAACCCCGCTTCTTTTACGGCTTTCCCAGTATTTAGTAGCATAACGAATATGGCGTTCGTCAAACTCCTCTGACATAGGATCTATAATAGCAAGATCAGCATCGAACTCCAACTCTTTTTTTAATTCAAGAATGATATCTTTTCTACCTAAAAGAATAGGAATTGCAATACCCTCTTCATGCACGATCTGCGCTGCTTTTAAAACATCTAAATGATCAGCTTCAGCAAATACGATTTTCTTGGAATTGCTACGAGCCCTACCATAAAGTTGACGAACAACCTTATTATCGTTACCTGAACGAAGCATTAACTCTTCCCTATATTTATCCCAATCTTCTATTGGTGCTTTTGCAACCCCACTCTCCATCGCGGCCTTAGCTACGGCAGGTGGTATTTCATATATTAATCGTTGATCAAAAGGTTTTGGAATAATATACTCCTTACCAAATGTTAATCTAGTTTCACCATAGGCAATGTTCACTTGCTCAGGTACGGGCTGTCTGGTTAGGTCTGCCAAAGCTTTTACGGCTGCCATTTTCATAGCTTCATTAATGGCCGTAGACCTAACATCTAATGCACCTCTAAATATAAATGGAAAACCTAGTACGTTATTCACTTGGTTAGGGTGATCTGATCTTCCTGTTGCCATTATAATATCCTTACGTGTAGCAATCGCCAAATCGTAAGCAATCTCAGGATCAGGATTTGCCATTGCGAACACAATAGGATTCTCTGCCATAGATTCCAACATTGCCGGAGTAACAATATTGGCAATAGAAAGACCCACGAATACATCGGCATCTACCATGGCTTCATCTAGGGTATCTATTTTTCTATCGGTTGCAAATTCTTTCTTTGCAGGAGATAAATTATCGGCATCTTTTCTAATAACACCTTTACTATCAAGCATTACTATATTTTCCGCTTTGGCACCAAACGCCTTATACAATTTAGTACACGAAACAGCGGCAGCACCCGCACCACTAATAACAATGCGTACGTCTTCCATTTTCTTTTCAGAAAGCTCTAAGGCATTCAACAATGCAGCTGCAGAAATTATCGCAGTCCCATGTTGGTCATCGTGCATTACCGGAATATCCAATTCCTCTTTTAATCTGCGTTCAATCTCAAAAGCTTCAGGAGCTTTAATATCCTCAAGATTAATTCCGCCAAAAGTAGGGGCGATCATTTTTACGGTCTCTATAAACTTATCTACATCTTCAGTATCTACTTCAATATCGATACCATCGATATCGGCAAAAATCTTAAACAGAAGACCTTTACCTTCCATTACCGGTTTTGAAGCCTCAGGACCTATATTTCCTAAACCTAAAACAGCGGTACCGTTAGATATAATGGCTACTAAATTACCTTTAGAAGTATATTTATAGGCGTTGTCCTTATCCTTTGCTATTTCTAAACATGGTTCTGCAACCCCGGGCGAGTATGCCAGTGCAAGATCGCGTTGTGTACTATATGGTTTAGTAGGCACTATTTTTATCTTACCAGGCTGTGGCTTAGCATGATAAATAAGTGCTTCTCTTCTTAGCTTTTCATTGCTCATACGCTTCTATTTAAAAAAACAAATTTAAAGGTATTCTGTAAGAAAGCGTTAAGAGGATACATATTTATACAAACAAAATAAATAGCATTGACCAAAAAGCTTTTAAGTAAATATGATATTACTAGTCGGCCACCCTTTCTGTACTTGAAACATTAAGTCGTAACGCCAGAAAACCAGAAATCATAAAAAATGCTCCTGCGAAAAGCATTGCATTAATTGCATTATTACCTAATAAGAATTTATAAATTGGTCCGAAGGTAAGGGTCTCTATTCCCATAGGAATTACAATCATCATATTTAAAATACCCATATAAACACCACGTCTTTCTTGCGGAACCACTTTTGACACCATGGTATAAGGAATACCCATCATTGCCGCCCAACCAATACCGAACAGCACCATTGGCGCTAATACCATAATAGGATCTGTGATATACGGAATCGCAAATAAAGAAATAGCAGTACCGAACAAGCTTAATGCATATATTTTTTTACCACCATATTTTAATGTAAGCGGCACCAAAGCCAAAGCAACGACCATGGTTACTATATTATAGGTCAAACTCATTTGTGCAGATTGTGAAGCTGCTTCTCCTGTAGTGTAACCCATTGTCAATTTAAATAACGGCGTAGTATACTGCCAGTAAATAAATAAAGCATACCATTGAAATAAATAAACTGCACCAACTCTCCACATAAATTTGGGCATTTTCTTTATAGACTCGCCAATTTCTCTAAAAGGCAAAGCAATACGCTCGGTTAATGGTTTAGTTTTTGCATGATTAATTGCGGTCAACTCTTCTGGTGACGGCGGAATTTCGGGAGTTTTTAAAACTGAATAAAGGATAGTGGTAACAGAAAGAATTGCACCAATATAAAAGGAGTAGTACAACCAAGTAGGTATCGTACCCGCAACTTCTACAGATTCACCTCCAAATAAATATTGGAATAGTACAATAGATCCATTAGCCAATAGAATACCTGCACCTACAAATAAACTTTGCATTTGATACCCCAAACTCAATTGTTTCTCAGGGAGTTTATCCCCAACAAATGCTCTGTAAGGCTCCATTGCCATATTGTTACCGACATCTAAAATCCAAAGTAAACCAACCGCAAACCATAAAACAGGACTCGTTGGAAAAGCGAATAAACATAAACTACCCAAAATTGCCCCAATCAAAAAATAAGGCTTTCTTCTACCCCAACGTTCAGACCAAGTTTTATCTGACATTGCACCAATAATAGGTTGTACAATTAAACCGGTGATAGGACCCGCAATATTTAAAATAGGAAGCATATCTTCTGGAGCGCCTAAGTATAAAAAAATAGGATTAATAGCCGTTTGCTGCAACCCAAAACTATATTGGATACCTAAAAACCCAACGTTCATATTAAATATCTGCCAAAAACTAAGACTCGGTTTTTTGATTTTCATCTAAGAAAAGTGTTATTGATTCGGTGGAAAACTTTATTACATTCTTACAAAAATCATGTGTTTTATTAGAAAACCATAATTTTACATGACTAGCAATATAATATAATTAAGTCTGCTCTAAGTCATCAGTAAAGAAAAAAAGCTAACGAAAACGATTGAAAATAAAATATTATTTCAGAAAATCGATGTTTCTGGTGAGTCCAACATACTTTGTTCGCTTCACTGCAGATTTTTGAAACACCTTTCTGAACACATCTTCGGTAATTTCTTCCCAATCTTTTTTGGTCATATTCAACAATTCTGGATGAGGATTGAACAAAGGTTCATTATGAGGTTTAGAAAATCGGTTCCAGGGGCAAACATCTTGACAAACATCGCAGCCGAACATCCAATCATCAAAAGACCCTTTCATTTCATTGGGCAATTCATTCTTCAATTCAATCGTAAAATAAGAAATACATTTACTACCATCAACTACATAAGGATCTACAATAGCTTGTGTTGGGCAGGCATCTATACAAGCCGTACAGGTACCGCAATGATCTGTAACCGCATGATCGTATTCCAATTCGATATCTACAATTAGCTCTGCTATGAAGTAAAAAGACCCTACTTGTTGCGTAAGTAGGTTGCTATGCTTACCGATCCAACCTAAACCACTTTTTGCTGCCCAAGCTTTATCCAATACCGGAGCAGAATCTACAAAGGCTCGCCCATTGACTTCACCTATTTCTTCAGACATAAATTCCTGTAGCTGCCTAAGTTTCGTTTTTATCACATGATGGTAATCGTGGCCATATGCGTATTTAGAAATCTTATAAGCATCTTCTCGTTGGGTTTCTTCCGGATAGTAATTTAAAAGAAGGGAAATAACAGATTTTGAACCTTCAACCAATTTTCTTGGATCTAATCTTTTATCGAAATGATTCGCCATATAGCTCATTTCGCCGTTCATATTATTATTGAGCCACTGCTCTAATCTAGGAGCTTCCTCTTCTAGAAAATCAGCTTTCGATACACCGCATGATAAAAAACCGAGGCGTTTGGCTTCGGTTTTAATACTATTTGTCCATTTATGTTTTATATCGATACTCAAAACAAACCAGGTTGAATTCCTCCTTTTATTCTACCAAGGTGCTTATACGCCAATTCAGTGACTTCCCTACCGCGGGGAGTTCTCATAATAAAACCTTGTTGAATTAAAAACGGCTCATATACCTCTTCTATCGTTTCTGCACTCTCAGAAACCGCAGTTGCCAAAGTGGTAATACCAACAGGACCGCCTTTGAATTTATCAATTATAGTTGTTAGTATTTTGTTATCCATTTCATCAAGACCATGGGCATCCACATTCAATGCCTTTAAGCTAAACTTCGAAATTTCCATATCAATAGAGCCATTACCTTTAATCTCGGCAAAATCACGCACCCTTCTAAGTAAGGCATTACAGATTCTAGGTGTACCTCTGCTTCTACCGGCAATTTCTATAGCTGCTTCTTGAGAAATAGGTACGCGCAAAATTTCTGCACTACGCTCTACAATAGTAGAAAGTAGTTCTGTAGAATAATATTGCAATCGACTTTGAATACCAAAACGCGCACGCATAGGCGCAGTCAATAATCCTGACCGTGTGGTTGCACCGATTAATGTAAACGGATTTAAATTTATCTGAACCGACCTGGCATTTGGTCCAGATTCTAACATAATATCTATTTTATAATCCTCCATTGCAGAGTACAAATACTCTTCAACAATAGGGCTTAATCTATGTATCTCATCAATAAACAACACATCACGCTCATCTAAATTGGTCAATAACCCTGCTAAATCTCCTGGTTTATCCAATACGGGTCCCGATGTTATTTTAATCGACACCCCCAATTCATTAGCAAGAATATTTGCCAAAGTAGTTTTACCTAAACCCGGAGGACCATGAAACAAGGTATGATCCAATGCTTCTCCCCTTCTATTCGCGGCTTCCACAAAAACCTTTAGGTTTTCGAGCACCTGATCTTGACCGGCAAAATCATTAAAATTTACAGGTCTTAATGCTCTTTCAATATCAAGCTCCTCATTAGAGAAACCATCAGCAGATGGGTCTAAATACTCGTTCATACACTAACAAAGATAGACAAACACCAGATAACTTTAAACTTAAACCAATACCTAATTCCATTTATTAGATTTCCTAAATGACCGTTAAATACCAATGAGAAATCTAACTAAAAATCGTAAATTCATGGTATGACAAAAGAAAATTACACAGCACAAGTATTACAATATATTCCGGTTTTTTATATTATCTGGTCAGACGACCTCTTGTCGGCTTCAGAAATAAATGTCGTTGAAAACGCCATATCAAATGATGTTACCTTGTCCTCAAATGACAAAAAACAACTTAAAGCGTGGATGAATGTCAAAAATCCACCAAAAAACGAGTTATTCAAGTCTTGGAAACAATTGATTATAAATAGTGGGGTAAAGTTAGTGGAGCACGAAACGTATCCATTAACGGCTTTCAGTCAAAAAGTAGTATCACACTACCATAAAGACATATCGTACAACGATCAAATAAAAAGTATTGAAATTAATTTGGGCATTCAACCCAATCATTACAGCCATTTATTTGACGTACATATTGACTTAGAAAAAAAATCATCCCAATATTCGGCAAAAACCATAGACACTATTTTAAAAGGAAAACATGCAAAGGCAATAGATTCTTTTAGAGCCGTACTTAGTGATCCAATTTTCTCTTGGGAAGTAAGACGTAACAAAGAAGAGTTTCGCAATCATGTTCTAAAACAAGTTGAATTTTTGGCGGATAAAGGTTACGGCGCAATGGCATATCCCGAAGCATATGGCGGCACCGATGATATGGAAGGCTACGCTTACATTTTTGAGAATATGATGTGGGCAGACGGAAGTCTATCTATAAAATTTGGGGTACAATTCGGATTGTTCGGTGGTAGTATTCAGAAATTGGGCACCAAGAAACACCATGACAAGTATTTAAACGATACAGGTAAGGCTGAATTATTAGGCTGCTTTGCCATGACAGAAACCGGACACGGATCTAACGTTCGCGGAATTAAAACAACGGCTACCTATAACAAAGATTCCGAAACCATTGTCATACATACCCCAGGTAAAAACGATAATAAAGAATACATTGGGAATGCCATACATTCTAAAATGGCATCTGTTTTTGCTCAACTTATTGTAAACGGAAAAAATGAAGGTGTACATGCAATTCTAGTTCCTCTTAGGAATAAAGAACATGAATTATTACCAGGTATTACGGTTGAAGACAATGGCTACAAACTGGGACTTAACGGGGTTGATAACGGCAAAATTTGGTTTAACCAAGTTGAGGTGCCAAAAGAGAATCTATTGAACAAGTACGGTAGTATATTAGGTAATGGAGATTATTATTCAGAAATAAAGAATCCGAACAAACGCTTTTTCACTATGTTGGGTACTCTGGTAGGTGGTAGAATATGCGTTGCCAGGGCAGGTTTGGGCGGAGCAAAATTTGCATTGACAGTTGCCATTAAGCATGCTTTAAAAAGAAGACAATTTAATGATAGCGTTAAAATACAAGAAGACCTTTTGATGGATTACCCCTCTCACCAACTACGCTTGACTCCCTTAGTAGCCAGCGCGTATGTGTATCACATTACGTTGGATAAAATGATGGAGCTCTATTGCGATGAATCTCAACTAGACAAAAGACAGGTTGAAACACAGGTAGCAGGACTTAAATCCATTATTACTTGGTATGCCAACGATGCCATTCAAGAATGTAGAGAAGCTTGTGGCGGCAAGGGTTATCTTTTAGAAAACAGAATTGCAGACCTAAAAGGTGATGTTGATATATTCACAACTTTTGAAGGCGATAATAATGTATTATTACAATTAGCCGCTAAGGGTGTTCTTTCAGATTTTAAAGCGGAGTTCAACAGCGCAGGCTTTTCAACTGTCTTGAAATTATTAAGCTCTCAGCTAAGTGATAAACTGTCCACCATAAACCCGTTGTACACGAACAAAACAGATAAAGATCATTTATATAATCCTAAATTTCATGTACACGCATTAGAGCATAGAACAAGAAGATTAACCTATACCATTGCAATGCGTATTAGAGGTTATATCAAGAAAGGAATTCCGTCATATCAAGCCTTTTTAAAGGTACAAACACACTTAATGACACTTGGCAAGGCATATAGTGCCGAACTGGCGTACAAATCATTTATAGCGCACAACGACACAATGAACGACCCAGAGTATAAAGCGCTATTTGAAAAACTAGGCACCTTATATGCTCTGCACGAAATAAGAAAAGATGCATCATGGTATTTAGAGCAAGGCTACATTAGCGGAACTAAATCTAAAGCTATACGCCAAAGAGTTGAACGTCTTTGTACAGAACTGAGACCGCACCTTAATAGCCTTGTAGATGGTTTTGGAATACCGGATCACTTAATGACAGCGCCAATAGCTAACTAATTACGCTCTTTCTCTAATCTTGATTTATCTAAAAAATCAAGAATAGTTATTTCGGGTTCACCATAGAGCTTGGTTCTAGTACCACCTTTAGAACTAAGCTGTAATGTGTTCAAAGCCCTAACTTCTATATCTGGTGAATCTTCGGCAACTACAAGAACATAGTTAGCTTGAAGATCAGTTGCTTTTAGAGATGTGTTACCATACAACTTAGCCATTAAAAAATCTGTTGTACCCTCAACTTTAGCAGAGGCATTTTTATACATGTAAATATTATTACTAGCACCAGTTGTATATAATTTCACATCTATTCTATCTTTTAATGTAAGATTTAATGAGTCGCTCGCTAAGTTAAAATCTCCAGAACTAATTTCTTCCATGTTAATATCCATAATGTCAGCAGTAGCATTTAACTCTAGTCTAGATGTACCAAAGGTTTCTACACTCAATCTATCGGTAGAAATAACATCTTTCATACTAATTTTTCCATTCATCATTCTAATACTATTCAGCTCTTGAAAGAAAATAGTGATTTCCAATTTTTTCTTACCCGTAATATTATAAAACGAAGATATCTTTAGTGTACCATTCTCCACTTTAAACTTTAGCACATCTAATAAATTGTCATCTAACTCCAAAGCATAACCTTCTGTAGTTGCTTTTTGAATAACAATGTCTAAATCATCAACCAATTCAATAGCATTAAAAGGCTCTAAATCTTCGCGTACTTCAATGACATTTTTATTCCCTTTTATCTTGGGTTTACGTTGTGAATAACCATTAGCAGAAATAACCAATAGCATAATCAATAGGGCGAACTTTTTCATAGTGTTTACTTATGTTTAATGATTGAAGATATCCAATTTTAAGTAAAATTAGAACAACTTAATAATATCTTAGGATTATAACCAAAAAAAAGCCCAACTATTACTAGTTGGGCCTTATATAATCTTAATACTTTCTAATGATTCATCTCCTCTTCATTCTCTTGTAAAGGTATATGTTGAGGCACATAATCTTGACCAGTAATAATGTATTCGCCATTCTCGTAGACTTTACTATAGTCATAAGCCCATCTGTGAACTTCAGGAATAGGACCAGCCCAGTTTCCGTGAATATGCTCTTGTTCAGCAGTCCATTCTAAGGTATTTGATTTCCATGGATTCTTAGGTCCAACCTTACCATAAAATATACTATAGAAGAAGTTAGCAACAAATACCAGCTGTGCCGCTGCTGCTATAATAGCAAAAACAGTCATTAATACTTGAATATCAGTTAACTCATCAAACATTGGGAAAGCTGTATTCTCATAATATCTTCTTGGAACACCAGCCATACCAACAAAGTGCATAGGAAAGAATACTCCATAAGCACAAATTGCAGTTACCCAGAAGTGAACATAACCTAAGTTCTTGTTCATTAATCTACCTCTATACATTTTAGGGAACCAGTGGTAAACACCTGCGAACAATCCGTACAAAGCAGATATCCCCATTACCAAGTGGAAGTGAGCAACCACAAAGTAAGTATCATGAACGTTAATATCTAATGTACTATCACCTAAAACTATACCAGTTAATCCACCAGTAATAAATGTTGATACCAAACCAATGGAAAACAGCATAGCCGGGTTCAATTGTAGATTACCTTTCCAAAGTGTAGTTATATAATTAAATGCTTTTACCGCTGATGGTATTGCAATCAATAATGTAGTAAATGTAAATACAGATCCCAAAAATGGATTCATACCAGAGATAAACATATGGTGACCCCAAACGATTGTCGATAAAAATGCGATTGCCAAAATAGAAGCGATCATTGCACGATAACCAAAAATAGGCTTACGAGCATTCGTAGACATTACTTCAGAGGTAATACCCAATGCAGGTAACAATACAATATAAACTTCAGGGTGACCTAAGAACCAGAATAGGTGCTCGTACAATACCGGAGAACCACCTTGGTAATGTAAAACTTCACCTTGTATAAAGATATCCGACAAGAAGAAAGAAGTACCAAAACTTCTATCCATTATCAGTAATAATGCTGCAGATAATAATACCGGGAATGAAATAACACCAATTATAGCTGTTACAAAGAAAGCCCAAATCGTCAAAGGCAATCTTGTCATTGACATCCCTTTGGTTCTTAAGTTGATCACAGTTACAATATAGTTCAATGACCCCAAAAGTGATGAAGCAATAAATATTGCCATTGAGCTTAACCATAATGTCATACCCATACCTGAACCAGGTTGAGCCATTGGCAAAGCACTTAATGGCGGATAAATTGTCCAACCTGCTGCCGCTGGTCCTGCTTCTACAAATAATGAAACTATCATTATCGCTGAAGCAATAGCAAACAACCAAAAAGAAACCATATTCAAGAAACCCGATGCCATATCTCTTGCACCTATCTGTAATGGAATCAATAAATTACTAAACGTACCACTTAAACCAGCGGTAAGTACAAAGAATACCATAATGGTACCGTGCATAGTAACCAAGGCTAAATAAACATCGGCATCCATAACACCGCCTGGTGCCCACTTACCTAAAAGAGCTTCAAATATTGGAAAAGACTCTCCTGGCCAAGCCAATTGCATTCTAAACAATAATGACATTGCAATACCAATAAAACCCATAACAAATACCCCCAAAATAAGGTATTGTTTACCAATCATTTTATGGTCTTGACTAAAGATATACTTTGTTACAAAAGTTTCTTTATGATGATGTCCATGATCGTCGTGTGCATGATCATCTACATGTGCATGTGCTGTTGCTGACATAATCGTAATCTTATTTATATTAATTTTCTAATTATAGCTATATTAATCTAAGAGTAAAAATTACTCTGCTACTGAAACTGCACTAACCGTATTAAAAGCAGGGTTAGTATCATCTTTCATAACCGTTTCAGCAAAAGTTGATTGACTCTTCATCCATTCATTGTACTCATCTTCTGTCTCTACGATAATCTTCATCTGCATATTGTAGTGCGATTTACCACAAATCTTATTACAAAGTAAGATATAATCAAACTGCCAAGGGTCTAGAGCCTCTCCCGTACTGGCAGATTTTTCCGCTCTAATCTTATTGGTTCTTTTCACCTTATCCATTACATCTGGATTTGTTCTCATTTCTTCAGTTGTATAAATAGGAGTAAAAGAAAACTCAGTGATCATACCAGGTACACAGTTCATCTGTGCTCTAAAATGTGGCATATATGCTGAATGCAATACATCTTGAGAACGCATTTTAAAGTTCACTTTTCTACCTACTGGCAAATGCAATTCTTTAACAATAACATCGTCATGAGCATACGTATCAGCTTCATCTAAACCAAGTACATTAGCTTTATCGATATCTATCATTCTAACATTTGCCCCACCTAGTACATTATCATCCCCACCATATCTAGCGGTCCAATTAAATTGCTGCGCATAAAGCTCTACAATCAAAGGATCATCTTCATCATTGACATCCATAATAGTTGTCCATGTATATAATCCCCATAAAATAAGTCCTGCCAATACAATTACGGGTATAATTGTCCAGATAAACTCTAAACGATCATTATCGGCATAAAACAATGCTTTTTGTCCCTTTTTACCTGCATACTTATATCCAAAATAATGTAACAAAGCTTGCGTAAGTGTCTGTACTATAAAAATGATGATAAAAGATACCAACATTAAGCTATCGTACTCTTCACCATGAGCAGAACCTGCCTCTGGCAATAAGAATTTACCATATTTCCAAAAACTGAATATGGTAATTCCGTAAATGAATGCCAAAAAACCGAATAACATATAACCGTTATTCTTGTTATCACTATCAGTTGCAATTTGGTGTTGTT
The DNA here is from genome assembly GCF_044597005.1 of Maribacter sp. R86514. Taxonomy (NCBI): domain Bacteria; kingdom Pseudomonadati; phylum Bacteroidota; class Flavobacteriia; order Flavobacteriales; family Flavobacteriaceae; genus Maribacter; species Maribacter sp. R86514. The sequence goes on from NZ_CP138999.1 coordinate 2,484,464, forward strand.
CAGTTTTAAGCTGAGATAATTCAAATATTTTAGTCAACTGCCAAATGGCAATGGCTACAAGAACAAGTACAGCTAAAGTTAATAATGTCGTCATTGTATATATAAATGTTATACTTTACTTAATTACTAGTAATGAAAGTGTCTACTTTCTTCAATAAAAGGATTTCTTTTTGGTTGCAAAGGCTGAGTTGAAAGCGCTCTAAAAATCCAGAATATAAATAAGCCTGCAAAAAACAATACAGAACCAATTTCAGGAATACCTATATACCAATTCTTACCAACGGTAGAAGGCATAATAGCATTAAAGATATCCATATAATGACCCACAAGTATTACAATACCTGTTAAAATTACGAACCAGTTTATTCTCTTATAATCACTATTCATCAACAACAAAACAGGGAACAAGAAGTTCATAGCCACCATACCAAAGAATGGTAATCTATAATCTGCAATTCTAGTTACATAATATGTTACTTCCTCAGGAATGTTAGAATACCAGATAAGCATAAATTGAGAGAACCATAAATAGGTCCAGAAGATACTGATACCGAACATGAATTTTGCTAAATCATGTATATGACTATCGTTTACATCTGGTAAATGACCTTTAGATTTTAAATAAACGGTAACCATAGCGATTACTGTTATACCCGATACGAACATACTAGCAAATATGTACCAACCAAATAGTGTACTAAACCAGTGTGGCTCAACACTCATTATCCAATCCCAAGACATTATAGATTCAGAAATCAAGTAAAACACTAAGAAACCAGCAGAAATTCTAAAATTCAATTTAAAATTTGAATTGTCATCAGATTCATCTTGAGCTATTGATAATTTTCTAGAATACTCTCTGTAGGCTATCCAACCAGCTAAGAATATCGCTGCTCTTATCAAAAAGAACGTAGGATCTAAGTATCCAGATTTACCCTGTAACAATGCATCGTGAGCAACTACAGTTTCATCCATCCAAATGAATAAGTGATTCATGTGAAGAACCGAAAGAAGTAAAATAACAAATACTATGATTCCCCCAGGAACCAAGTAAGCGGTGATACCTTCCATAACTCTAAACAATAACGGCGACCAACCTGCCTGTGCAGCACGTTGTATAGCGTAAAACGCTAACACCCCTAAGGATATCATAAAAAAGAAGAATGCCGCAACATATAATGCAGCCCAAGGTCTATTCTTTAATTGATCCAATAAATGCTGATCATGAGAAGAATCATGTTCTTCACCATGAGATTCGGCAACAGCGTGATCACTTTCTTTAGTTGTGTGTTCAGCTTCAGCAGCATGGGCATCACCATGACCTCCGTCATGACTTGCTACCATTTCTTTTGCCTCTGCTATAGTTCCAGGAGCCATAACAAATCCACCTATAATTCCTAATGCACCTACTATCATTAGAACGATGGAAGCTATTTTAAGTCTATTTGAAAACGTATACATAGTATTGTTTACCTATTATTTGGTTAAATCTTGTTTCAGTGTCATAACATATTCAGATACTTGCCACATCTCTTCTGTATTCATTTGAGATGCATAAGACCCCATTGAATTCAATCCGTAATGAATTGTATAATATGTAGATCCTACTGTCAAGTTTCTTACTGGGTCAGCATAACTAGGAACACCTAGTATCTTTTCTCTTTTCACTAGAGTACCCTTACCATCACCTTTATCTCCGTGGCAAATGGCACAATAAATAGTATACAATTGACCACCCTTTGCTAAATTAGTTTCCGTATTTATTGAATCTAATGGACTAGACTGTAATCTTGCCAATTCTTTACCTTCAGGTGAATTTTCGATTTCATAAGGCAACCAACCTCTGTTAATCGTATTTGCCGGCGGAACCAAAGCTTCGGCCTCATTTGGCAAAAAGTCTACCTCACTATAAGTTTCATAACCTACAGACTCATACATATTAGGCATATACTGATAGTTAGGAACACTGTCATCTTGACAAGATGTTGCTACTATAGCCAAACCGAATATTATTGCTAATTTCTTAAAACTGTTCATATTTAATGACTGTTTTTTTCTGATATATTAATTTCTACTGCACCAGTATTCATTAACAAATCTCTTAATTCTTGCTCGTTGTCATGGATTTCTATCTCCATTAAAAAATGATCATCAGTAGTTCTTACATCAGGATTTTCAGCTTCTTTAAAAGGCCATAATCTACTTCTAAGGTAAAAAGTAATAACCATTAAGTGAGCCGCAAAGAAAACTGTTAATTCGAACATGATAGGTACGAATGCAGGCAAATTCTCCAAATAACTGAAACTTGGTTTACCACCAATGTCTTGTGGCCAATCTTCGATCATGATAAAATTCATCATAAGGGTTGCAACAGTAAGACCAACCAAACCATACAAGAATGCCGTAATAGCCAATCGCGTAGGTGCCAAGCCCATAGCTTTATCTAACCCGTGTACAGGAAATGGACAATATACCTCGTCTATGTGAAGCTTTGCTGCCTTTACCTTTTTAACGGCAAGCATAAGCACATCGTCATCATCGTAAAAAGCGTGTATAACTTTAGATGCCATATTTATCTTTTGTTATTTAATAAAATTGCTGCTTGTCCTGCCCAGTCATCACGTTGTGCTCTACCCGGGAAAGAACCTGTAATAGAATCTAACAAATTATATTCGCTCTCAGTCATTCTAGCTACTTGAGCAAAAGTGTAAATTCCTATTTCATTTAATGTAGCCTCCATTTGAGGACCAATACCTTTAACCTTCTTCAAATCATCGGCTTCTTGCGTAGTGGCATCAAAAGTACCGACAGCGCTTAAAAGATCAGAGACACCCACTTTATCACCCACAGCAGGTACAACTTCACCCATTAATACGTCATCTGTAATAGGTTCTTTAATCTCTATATTCGATGTCTTGATTTCATATAATGGCTTACCTGAATCTCTTAATACCTTGTACTTTTGTCCAGAAGATTTTAAAATAGATTTAACCTCTGCCTGTGCAATTACGGGGAATGTTCTAGAATACAATAAGAACAATACAAAGAAGAAACCAATTGTACCAACAAAGATACCTATGTCAACAAATGTTGGCGAGAACATCGTCCAAGATGATGGAAGGTAATCTCTGTGTAAAGAGGTTACGATGATCACGAATCTTTCAAACCACATACCTATGTTCACAACGATAGAGATGAAGAAAGAGAACATAATACTAGTTCTTAATTTTTTGAACCACATAAATTGTGGGGAGAACACATTACAAGTCATCATTGACCAGTATGCCCACCAGTAAGGACCGGTTGCTCTGTTCAAGAAAGCGTACTGCTCATATTCTACACCTGAATACCATGCCATGAACAACTCTGTAATATATGCACAACCTACAATAGAACCTGTTAACATGATTACGATATTCATCAATTCAATATGCTGAATAGTAATGTAATTTTCTAAATGACACACTTTCCTCATTATAATCAATAATGTGTTTACCATTGCGAAACCAGAGAAGATTGCCCCAGCAACGAAATATGGTGGAAAGATTGTTGTATGCCAACCAGGTATAACCGATGTAGCAAAGTCAAAAGATACAATGGTGTGTACAGATAATACCAAAGGTGTTGCCAAACCAGCAAGTACCAAAGATACTTCTTCAAATCGTTGCCAATCTTTAGCACGACCACTCCAACCAAAACTTAACAAGCTATAGATTTTCTTTTGGAAAGGCAAAACAGCTCTATCACGAATCATAGCAAAATCAGGCAGTAAACCTGTCCACCAGAATACCAATGACACAGATAAGTATGTTGATATTGCAAATACATCCCAAAGAAGTGGAGAGTTAAAGTTCACCCATAACGAACCAAATTGATTTGGAATAGGCAGTACCCAGTATGCTAACCATGGACGACCCATGTGAATAATAGGGAACAAACCTGCTTGAACTACCGAGAAAATCGTCATTGCCTCAGCAGAACGGTTAATTGCCATTCTCCATTTTTGACGGAACAATAATAATACTGCCGATATCAAAGTACCAGCATGACCAATACCTACCCACCAAACGAAGTTGGTAATATCCCAAGCCCAGTTTACAGACTTGTTAAGACCCCAAGTACCGATACCGGTAGAGACCGTATAAATAATACAACCTACTCCCCAAAGGAATGCCACTAAGGCAATGGAAAAAACTATCCACCAGTGCTTATTAGCTCTGCCTTCAACTGGTGCGGCAATATCCACAGTTACATCGTGGTAGCCTTTGTCTCCAGTTACTAGGGGTTTACGTATAGGTGCTTCGTAATGCGACGCCATAGACTTTTGTTATAATTACTTTCTACTATTGTTTATGCTTCGTTGGTGTTTCTAACCTTAACATGGTAGAAAACGTTTGGTTGTGTACCTACATGTTCCAACAAATGATACATGCGGTCACTTTCTTTTAATTCTGCAACTTTACTCTTCTCATCATTAACATCACCAAATACAATGGCACCGTTACTACACGCAGAAGAACAAGCCGTTTGGAACTCTCCATCCTCAATAACACGTCCGTCTCTTTTAGCATCAAGAATAGTCTTTTGTGTTTTTTGAATACACATAGAACACTTCTCAATAACACCTCTAGAACGAACATTTACGTCTGGGTTCAATACCATTTTACCCAAGTCGTTATTCATATGGAAATCAAACTCGTCATTATTATTATAAAGGAACCAGTTGAATCTACGTACTTTATAAGGACAGTTGTTTGCACAATATCTTGTACCTACACATCTGTTGTAAGCCATTTGATTTTGACCTTGTCTACCATGCGATGTTGCCGCTACAGGACAAACAGTTTCACAAGGCGCATGGTTACAGTGCTGACACATTACAGGCTGAAAAGCAACCTGAGGGTTCGCAGAAGGATCTTCTAACTCACCAAAACCACCTAATGAACCATTATCACCAGACAAACCGTCAAAACCATCTTTCTTGGCATTATCACCTTCAAAAGTTTCTTCAGAAGAATAATATCTATCGATACGCAACCAGTGCATATCTCTTGATTTTCTTACTTCGGCTTTACCAACTACCGGTACATTGTTCTCAGCATGACAAGCGATTACACAAGCACCACAACCGGTACAAGCATTCAAATCTATTGACATGTTAAAATGATGCCCAATCGTACGATCAAAACTATCCCACAAATCAACAGAAGTTGCCGGAACTTCTTGATGATCTAAAGAAACCACAGGAACTTCGTTCCATTCAGCATGGTCTTTTGTATTAAATATCTCTAAGGTAGTTTCCTTAATGATATCACCTCTACCCATAAGGGTTTTATGCAATTGAATACAAGCAAACTCATGGTTACCTGCTACTTTTTGAACACTTACAGATTGGTTGGCGTTGAAGCCACTATACAGTTCAAAGGCATTAACCCCAGTCTGCATATCTTCTTTCAAGCCCACTTTCTTACCGTAACCAAAAGAAAGACCTACGGTACCTTTGGCTTGCCCTGGCTGAACAACAACAGGAACTTGCTCTAAACTAACACCGTTTACAGTAAGCTTAACATAGCTACCGTCCATACCGCCATTGGCAACATTTACATTTTCTACTCCTAATTCAGCAGCATCAGCTTTAGAAATTGTCACATAGTTATCCCAAGATACTCTTGTAATCGGATCAGGAAACTCTTGCAACCAAGGGTTACTTGCTTGCTGACCATCTCCCATACCTACTTTAGAATATAAAGTAAGTTCCATACCATCACTCGTGGTATTTGCCAAACTACGTACAGCAGAAGCCAATGAAGCATTGGTTACAACCTCAGTTGCATCTTCCGTAGCTACTATATTTTGCGCTGCACCTTCAGCATTCACTACCATTGTTTCGGTACTGAAAACACCATCTTGCAGCGCTTGATTCCAACTTGCACCATTAAGCACAGATGAAGACCAAGTTTCTTTTATATAATCATAATACGTTTGCTCGCTTCCAAGTAATTCTAAAACTACTGTTTGAAACTGCTTTGTATCAAATAATTCTTTAATTGTAGGCTGCATTAAACTATAATGCCCCTTTTTAATCTGAATATCTCCCCAAGACTCTAAATAGTGATTTGTCGCACCCACATATTGAACAGCCTCGGTAGTTTCATTCCAGTTTATAGAAAAAGCAACCGACAGATCAACCTTCGCCAAACCTTCTTTGAAATCAGCCGCATTAGGCAACGAATAAACAGGATTTACACCGTCCATCAACAAAGCACCAACTCTGCCAGCCTTCATATCTGCAATAAGAGCATTAACCGCTTTTACACTACCTTTTCTAATATACTTAGGCGCCGTAGCATCATAAGCTTTACTAGATAACATTTCATTAATTGCCAAAACAACCGCTTGCGCATTAACATCGTCCAAACCAGTCACAACAACTGCATTAGAACCTGCCTTCTTTATTTCAGCTGCAATGGAATCAACCAATGCATCATATTCTGAAGTGTTACCACCAACAGAAGTACCATTTAATTTTCCGTATAATTTAGCTAAAACAACTTTTTGCGCACTTGGCTTCATAGCCACACGCTTATCTGCGTTAGCGCCAGTTAATGACATATTCGCCTCTAACTGCACGTGTCTTGACATCTTACCATTCTTGGGCACGCGACCTCTAGAATACCCGGCATCATAACCACCACCTTGCCAATCAGCAATAAAATCAGCACCGAAAGAAACAATCAGTCCCGCTTTCTCAAAATCATAATCAGCTAAAGCGCGCTCACCATATTTATTTTCAAATGCAGTTAAAGCCGCATCTTCAGAAATAGCATCATAAGTAACATGAACAACATTCTCGTTCGCCGCGACTAAATCAGACATTAAACGATCAGTTGACGGACTTGTATACGTCTGCGTAAGTATAGCTATTTTTTTAGCCGAACCCTTAAGTCCACCCATCTTAGCTTTTACCGTTGACATTAAAACATCCCAATCAACAGGCTCGCCATTTGCCATTGGCCCTTGCAACCTTGTACTATCGTACAATGAAAGAACAGAACCCTGCACTCTCGCATTTGCAGAACCACCAACCTTAGCCAAAGTGTTATTCTCAACCTTGATAGGACGACCCTCACGCGTCTTAATTAGTATGCTTGCAAAATCGAAACCGTTAGCAATTGTTGTTGCATAATAGTTAGCAACACCAGGAACTATATTTTCGGGTAACACAACGTAAGGAATAGATTTTACAACCGGTCCTTCACATGCTGCCAACGAAGCAGCTGCAGTACTAAACCCAACATACTTCAAGAAATCTCTACGATTTGTATTTGTAGAAGACAAAGTTTCCTTGTCACCCAAGAAATCACCAACAGGAATTTGCTCTACAAATTCGTTCTGCTTTAGCGCCTCAACAATGGAATCGTTAGGATTTAACTCCGCCTCGTTCTTCCAATATTTTTTGTTTGATGCCATACGTATTATCTGTAATTAGCTTCTTTAAATTATTATTAATAGTGACATTTACCACATTCCAGTCCGCCCAATTGAGCAGCTGTTAAATTATCTACACCATATTTCTTCGAAAGCTCAGCATGAATTTTCTCGTAATACTCATTACCCTCTACTTTAACATTGGTCTCTCTATGGCAATCTATACACCAACCCATTGTCAATGGAGAATACTGATACATTATTTCCATTTCCTCTACCGGACCGTGACAAGTTTGACACTCAACCCCAGCTACAGAAACATGCTGTGAGTGATTGAAGTATGCGAAATCTGGCAAATTATGAATCCTAACCCATTCTACAGGTTGACTCTCGCCAGTGTATTTTTGATTTTCTTCATCCCAACCAACTGCTTTGTACAATTTCTTTATCTCACCAGTGTAGAATTCGTTGGTATACCCATTTTCCAAATCTTCCTGAGATGGACCCTCTGGGTTTCCTGTATATTCGTAAATTGATTTATGACAGTTCATACATACATTTAACGAAGGTATACCTGAGTGTTTAGACACCCTAGCGGAAGAGTGACAATACTTACACTCTATCTTATTATCACCAGCATGTATTTTATGGGAATAATGAATAGGCTGTATAGGCGCATAACCTTGATCGACCCCAACCTGCATCATCCAGCCGTAAGCAAAATAAGCACTACCCAATAATAAAATTATTGCAGTAACTAAAACCAAAAACTGATTTTGAGCAAACGCTTTCCAAATCGGAGTTCTTTTCTCTGCATTCTCTTTTTCAATAACAACACCGTTTGCCTGAGCTATACGCTGTAGTGTTTTGTTCACCAACAACAACATAACCACCAACAAACCGAATACAAGAACTAAAGCCCCTAAAATAATTTCATTGGAAACACCTGAAGAACCTCCCGACCCACCAACTGCTACTTCACCTGCCCCTGGAACAGCTGCAGGCGCGGCTGCCGGAGGAGCCGCAGTATAAGCCAAAATATCATCAATATCAGCATTAGACAATGTTGGAAAAGCAGTCATCGCCGCTTGATTGTACTCAGCATACAATTTGTTTGCATAAGCATCCCCTGACTTAATAACACCCGGACTATTTTTAATCCAAGCATACAACCATTCTCTGTCTAAGCCTTCTTCTTCACTCAATCTAGCTTCCACATTCATCAATGCAGGACCGGTCATCTTACGATTCAATGCATGGCAAGCAGCACAGTTTTGATTGAACAGTGATTTACCATTTTTTGCATCTCCTGCACCAGCAGCAGCTTCAGTAACTGTTGCATCAGCAACAGCTTCTTCTTGCGCTATTAAAGGGCTTACAAAAAGCAAAAATACAATTAGGGATAATCCTAAAATTTTAGAAAACTGATTTCGGTTTGGAACCTTTTTCATATATCGAATATTTCTATCGGAATCTTGGCATGATTTTGGTCATAGATGAAACCAATTATAATCCACCAAATGCCTAAATCGACCACAAAAATACGACATAGACTTTCATTTGCAAAATGTTAATGTATCTATAATTTACAATTTAGAAATATTCTAAATAGATCAAGATTTATTTGTTTGACCCTTAATAAATTACTTTTGCCCTGAATGAAAATAAAATTGAAAATAGCTTATGAAAATTATAAGTACCCTCTTAGTTTTTGCTTGTTTTAGTCACTTTGGCTATGCACAAAGTGCAAACGCAGAAATACAACAAGATCCAAAGATTGATCAATTGCTAGAGATTTACAAGTCATCTCTAAGCAACAATGAATACTACAGAATTCAAGTTGGCTTTGGCAACTATGCAAAAGCGCAAAGAATAAAAGCAAACGTAGAAGAGGACTTTCCTGAACTTGCCTCTAAAATTGACTTTGATTCACCGACATATCGTGTAAGAGTTGGCAGATTCACTTCTAGATTAGACGCCGAACGAAAGTTCAACGAAGTAAGAATAAAGTACCCCGATGCAATGCTATTAAAACCAAAAAAATCGACCAAATAGGTCGATTTTTTTTTGCTTTATTTTTAAAGAGATTTAGAAACTCTTAAATGAAAATACTACTTAGATTTTAACTTTTTCTTCACCGCAACCTCTTGGAACGCTTCAACGATATCACCTTCATTGATATCATTATAGTTCTTAATTTGAAGTCCACAGTCATAACCTTTAGCTACCTCTCTTACATCATCTTTAAATCGTTTTAATGAAGATAATGTACCGGTATAAATAACTACACCATCTCGTATTAATCTAATATTAGAGTTTCTAAAGATTTTACCGCTCGTTACCATACAACCTGCAATAGTACCAATTTTAGAAATCTTGAATGTTTCTCTAATTTCAGCAGTACCAGAAATCTCTTCTTTCATTTCTGGAGACAACATACCTTCCATTGCATCTTTAAGATCGTTGATCGCAGCATATATAATAGAATACATACGAATATCGATCTCTTCTTTCTCAGCAATAGCTTTAGCATTACCCATAGGTCTTACATTGAACCCGATAATTACCGCATCTGATGCAGAAGCCAATAACACATCTGATTCTGTAATAGGACCAACTGCTTTATGAATAATATTTACCTGAATTTCATCTGTAGATAGTTTCTGGAAAGAATCTGTAAGTGCTTCAACAGAACCATCAACATCTCCCTTAAGAATAATATTAAGTTCTTTGAAATCACCTAATGCAATTCTACGCCCAATTTCATCAAGTGTAATATGACGTTGTGTTCTTACAGACTGCTCACGTTGCAATTGAGATCTTCTCGAAGCAATTTGTTTTGCCTCACGCTCATCTTCCAGCACATAGAACTTATCACCTGCCTGCGAAGCACCATCAAGTCCTAAAATAGATATTGGAGTAGACGGCCCTGCATTCTTAATATTATTACCCCTCTCATCTTGCATTGCCTTGATCTTACCACTAGTGGTACCGGCCAATACATAATCACCTATCTTAAGTGTACCCGACTGAACCAGTACAGTAGACACATAACCTTTTCCTTTATCTAAGAAAGCTTCTACCACGGTTCCGGTAGCATGCTTATCTGGATTAGCTTTCAACTCTAACAATTCAGCTTCAAGCAAAACTTTTTCCAATAATTCTTTAACACCTAAACCAGTTTTGGCAGAGATATCATGAGATTGTATTTTACCGCCCCAATCTTCAACCAATAAGTTCATCTGTGCTAAACCTTCTTTTATCTTATCAGGATTAGATGTGGACTTATCAACCTTGTTAATTGCAAAAACGATTGGCACACCAGCAGCTTGCGCATGGCTAATTGCTTCCTTCGTCTGTGGCATGATATCATCATCAGCAGCAATTACGATAATCGCGATATCGGTAACCTGGGCACCCCTTGCACGCATAGCGGTAAACGCTTCGTGACCCGGTGTATCCAAGAAAGCAATTCGCTCTCCATTTTCAAGTGTTACCCCATATGCACCAATATGCTGTGTAATACCACCACTTTCACCGGCAATTACATTTTCTTTACGAATGTAATCCAACAAAGAAGTTTTACCGTGATCCACGTGACCCATTACGGTTACAATAGGAGCTCTATGTTTTAAATCTTCAGGAGCATCTTCCTCCTCTACGATACTTTCTTCGATATCTGCAGTAACAAAATCAACTTCATAACCAAATTCTTCGGCTACGATAGATAATGTTTCAGCATCTAAACGCTGATTCATGGTCACCATAATACCTAAAGACATACAAGCAGAAATAATCTCGGTTGTAGAAACACCCATCATAGTAGCAACCTCGGTTGCCGTAACGAACTCGGTTACTTTAAGTACCTTGTTCTCTAATTCTTGTTGTTCTAGATCTTTTTCGGTCTGCTCACGATGCTGATCCCTTTTACTTCTTCTGTACTTGGCCCCTTTACCCTTCTTAGATTTACCTTGAAGTTTTTCTAGGGTTTCACGTACTTGCTTTTGAACATCTTCTTCGGTAGGCTCAACCTTTGCCACTGGCGCAAATCTTCCTCTACCTTTATTTCTATCACCTGGTTTCCCTGTGCTTCTATTTTGACCTGGACCAGAAGTATTTTTTGTTACAATTCTTCTACGTCTCTTTTTGCGATCTGCACCGGCAGCAGGTTTTTTATCTTCTTTCTTTTTCTTAGGCTTTTCAAACTTGCTAAGATCAATTTTCTCACCAGCAATTTTCGGACCTGATAATTTTTGATATTGGGTCTCTATGGTTTTAGGAGCTTCTGGCTCTTCGGTAGCAGGTTCTACTTTGGCAGATTCCTGTTTAGCTTCTGGCTTAGTAGCTTCTTCTGCTTTTGGCGCTTCGACCTTAGCCTCTTCTTTCTTATCCTCTGTCTTTTTCACAGGCTGGGAAACTATTTTAGGTCCTTGTAATACAACCTTTCTAGTTTCTTTTACCTCTACCTTGGGCGCAGTCTTTTCTTCAACCTTAGGAGCGACTTTTTCCTCAGCTTTCGGAGTTTCCTTAACAGGCTCCTCTTCCACTTTTTTCTTAGGATTTAAGTCTATTTTACCAACCATCTTAGGTCCGGAAAGCTCTACTTTACCAACCAAGGTTTTATCTTCAGATTCAGCGTTTCTTCGCTCACGGGCCAAGCGACGATCTTCTTGTTCTTTTTCTAATCGAACTCGAATTGCTTCCTTCTCTTTACGCTTTTCCTCACCAACTTCTTTTGAGGCTACCTTTTTGCTTTTATCCGTCTGGAACTCGTCAAGCAAAACCTGATAAACATCATCAGAAATTTTTGTGGTAGGCCTCGCTTCCACATCATGTCCTTTTCCGTTAAGAAAGTCCACTGCCCTATCCAAGGAAATATTAAGTTCACGAAGAACTTTATTAAGCCTTATTTTTGCATTGTCTGCCATAAATACTGATTCCCGTTCTTTTATTTAAGTGCTAATATATAGCTAATCTTCTAATTCTTCTTTTAGGATACGCACAACTTCTAAAATTGTTTCCTCTTCTAAATCTGTACGTTTCACTAAATCGCTAACATCTTGCTCCAAGACGCTACGTGCTGTATCAAAACCGATTTTCTTGAATTCTTCGATAACCCAAGCATCGATTTCATCAGAGAACTCTGTTAATTCAACATCTTCCTCAACTCCTTCACGGAATACATCTATCTCATAACCAGTTAATTGACCAGCTAATCTTATGTTGTGACCACCTCTACCAATTGCCTTCGAAACCTCTTCTGGCTTTAGGTAAACTTGCGCCGTCATCTTCTCATCGTTCAACTTAACAGATGAAACCCTAGCCGGACTCAACGCTCTAGTAACCAACAACTGCTGGTTAGCTGTCCAGTTAATAACATCGATATTTTCATTACCCAACTCACGAACAATTCCGTGAATTCTTGAACCTTTCATACCTACACAGGCACCAACAGGATCAATACGATCATCATAAGAGTCAACAGCCACTTTCGCTTTTTCCCCTGGTATTCTAACCGCTTTTTTAACAGTAATCAATCCGTCGAACACCTCTGGTATTTCTTGAAAAAATAATTGTTCTAAGAATTTAGGTGAACTTCTAGACATTATAATAGTAGGTTTTGCACCTTTTAATTCTACACTTTCGATAACACCTCTTACATTATCCCCCTTACGGAAGAAATCAGAAGGTATTTGTCTATCTTTCGGCAAAATAATCTCATTACCCTCATCATCTAACAGAATGATGGCTTTATGACGAATGTGATGAACCTCTGCCGTATAAATTTCACCCTCTAAATCTTTAAAGTGCTTATAGATAGTTGTATTATCATGCTCATGAATTTTGGAAATTAGATTTTGACGTAATGCCAAAATTGCCCTTCTTCCTAAATCTATCAACTTAACTTCTTCAGACACATCTTCACCAACTTCAAAATCTGGCTCAATTTTACGAGCTGCAGACAATGAAATTTCCTCATTTGGTTCTTCAACTTCACCATCGTTAACAACGATACGGTTTCTCCAAATTTCTAAATCCCCTTTATCTGGGTTGATAATGATATCAAAGTTATCATCTGAACCAAACTTCTTTTTAAGCGCATTTCTAAAAACATCTTCCAAAATGGCCATCAATGTTACCCTGTCTATGAACTTATCGTCCTTAAACTCTGAGAAAGATTCAATTAACGCAATATTTTCCATTGGTAATTACAATTAAAATTTTAATACAACTTTTGCTTTAATAATATCTGAAAAATTTACTTCTTCTTTTTTCTGAACAGTCACTTTCCCCTTACCTATAGGCTTAGGCTCTCTAGCTTTCCATTCCAGAACAATAGAATTATCGTTCACAGCGGTTAAATTTCCTTCAAACTTATCGTCATTTGTACGAACTTCAAGTTTTCTGCCAACATTTTTTACATATTGACGCGGCATAACCAACGGAGCCGCTGCACCAGCAGAGGCAACCTCAAGGGAAAAATCGTGTTCATCGCGATCTAAATTATGTTCAATAGCCCTACTTATTTTTATACAATCGCTAACCGTAACCCCATGGTCACCGTCTATTACAACATGAATGCTATTATCAGCACCCATAGTGAAATCGATTAAAAATAGGGAGGGGTCTTCTTGAAGACCTTGTTCCAATAATTCTTTTACTTTTTCCTTTAGCATAAATAATAAGTAATAAAAGAGGGGACTAATTGTCCCCTCATGAATACTTTTATATCCTTTCAGCTTTGCAAATATACAATAAATTTAATTTCCTACAATAGACTATTCCCACCTAATTCACTCACTATGAAAACAATCTAAATAAATAATTAATACCTCAAAAATATCCTCTTTTAGAAATTATCTTATTTTTAGCAAAACACCAACCAAAATAATACGTAATGGAAATTATTTCATCTTACAACCTTATCATAGGGGCTTCTTTAATTGTAGTTTTATCATTCTTTTTTAACGGCATTTCTAAAAAAACGAATATACCAGCAGTTCTCATGCTCATTGTTCTGGGGATTCTTATCAAAATAGGATTAGAATTCTTTATACCAGAGATTCCAGACTTTAAAGGTTCTTTAGAAATTTTAGGTACTGTTGGTCTTATAATGATCGTTTTAGAAGCTGCTTTAGAACTAGAATTAAAAAAAGAAAAATTATGGCCCATTCTCAAATCAATGGCCATTGCTTTAATTGGTTTGGTAGGCTCTGCGTATGTTGCCGCCTTGATTCTATACCAATTTATCCCTAATATGACTATGCAATCTGCATGGTTATATGCCACACCGTTGTCTATTCTTTCTAGCGCCATAATTATACCAAGCGTTGGCGGACTAAGTGAAGCTAAAAAAGAATTCCATATTTATGAGAGTACTTTTTCTGATATCATGGGTATTATGATGTTCTACTTTTTAACAGGAAAACTAAATCCCGCAGAAGACTCGGGTGTTGCTGGTTTCAGTATAAATTTCGTTGTAACTATAGTAATAGCATTGGTTGCCAGTTATGCGATTATTTTAGTATTTCAACGCATAAAAAGCCAAGCAAAACTATTTTTATTGATTTCTGTCCTGTTACTTCTTTATGCCATAGGAAAGAAAATGCACCTATCATCTTTAATTATCATTCTAATATTTGGTTTGATCGTAAAAAATGTCAACTTATTTTTCCCCGGTAAGACCAAAATCTTTCTTGAAAAGGAAAGAATGCAACAAATTTATCATGAATTGCACATCGTCACTCTAGAAACTGCATTTGTAGTCAGAACTTTCTTCTTTGTAATATTTGGTATCACCATAGTACTTTCATCATTACTGAGCATAAATGTTGCTATAGTAAGTTTATTAATTATAGCATCTATTTATGTCATACGGTTTTTGATACTTATAGTTTTTGTTGGCAAAGACATGTTACCGCAGTTATTCATTGCCCCAAGGGGATTAATTACCGTACTACTTTTCTATGCCATACCTATGGAAGCACAAATTGAAGGATTTGAATCTGGCATACTATTATTCGTTATAATAGCTACTAGCTTAGTAATGACATGGGCTATGATACGTGATAAACGAAAAATGGGTACCATGCTAGATGAAATTGACGAAGAAATAACCGAAAGAAATTTAGCCGAAGACGCAATTAGACAATCAGAAGACGAAGAACTTTTAGAGATAGAAGATGACACTCCAGAACAAATTGACCCGGAGACCTCGCACTAAAAAGAAATCTATAAAATTAGGAAGTTTGATTAAACTATTGAGGCATGAAAGATGCATGTACCTCAACTTGATCACTATATGCTTGTGGCTCAGAATCCTCTAAACTATCTACTTCTTTACGAAAACGAAGTATCATTAGTGTATCTAGCTGTTGATCAATACTATCTTTAAGCACTCTCCAGTTAGAAGAGTTCATTTTATTATTGTACTCCATGATCTTGTTGAAGCGATCTAAATTATAACGATTCGCTTTCCAAGCATGGGCAGTACTTTCTTCATGTTTCACATCTTGCAAGTAGAATCCAATTCCAAATCCAAGTAAAACAACAATCAATAAAATCTTTAAAACTTTTGGAGAGAGTTTCATAGGGTTAAGTTCTTTAGGGTACCAAAGTATATAATAACATTGTCGAAATGGTTTCTTTTCCGATGTATTTGTAACGTTATCGGTTTAAATGTACAAAAATACTGACACACAGTTAACCATTTCTTCACATTAAGTACTTATGTACGTATGAATAGCAAAGAACTAGCTTTAAAAAGGCTTTTAAAATGACATAGGTCATAAAAACAAAAATCCCGATATCAAATGATATCAGGATTTTCTTTGTTCTCTTAGTTGGCCCACAAGGACTCGAACCTTGAATGACGGTACCAAAAACCGAAGTGTTACCATTACACCATGGGCCAATACCTTTTTAAGAGGCTGCAAATTTAAAACAAAGTTTTGTTTCACCAAACATTTTTTTAAGTAAAAATGAAAAAAATATGCTTTACCCATGTTAAAGGTTTATAAAAATAGTTCATTCCTTTCTATATTAATTAGTAAATTCGCCACTTAGGTTTAACCCAAGCTTCATGTTTTCAAAGAACTACCACAAGTGGGACACTATATTAGGATGGTCCGTATTTTTTATAGCCCTTATTACATACTACATTACCGTTGAACCCACCAATAGTTTTTGGGATGCGGGAGAGTATATAGCAACAGCAGCCAAGCTTCAAGTGGGTCACCCACCAGGAGCACCTTTACTACAAATGATAGGCGCATTTTTTGCAATGTTCGCTTTAGAACCAAGTCAAGTTGCTATGATGGTAAACCTAGTTTCCGGCGTATCAAGTGCATTTACCATTTTATTCATGTTCTGGACAATTACCAATATCACCAGAAAATTAATAGATAACGATGGTCCTTTCACCAATAGCAAAGCAATTGC
The DNA here is from genome assembly GCF_044597005.1 of Maribacter sp. R86514. Lineage (NCBI taxonomy): Bacteria > Pseudomonadati > Bacteroidota > Flavobacteriia > Flavobacteriales > Flavobacteriaceae > Maribacter > Maribacter sp. R86514. Next base: position 2,501,333 of record NZ_CP138999.1, read on the forward strand.
AGTATTTGGTAGTGCCTTAGTAGGTTCATTGGCATTTACATATTCAGATAGCTTTTGGTTCAATGCCGTAGAAACAGAGGTATATTCTATGGCAAGTTTTATCATGGCCTTGTTGTTGTGGCTAGGATTAAAATGGACAGATAATCTTGATGACCCTCGTGGAAACAAGTGGCTTGTATTAATATCTTTTGTTGTCGGGTTAACTTTTGGAGTTCAGTTTATGGGCTTCTTGGCAATACCATCAATTGGTTTACTTTATTATTTTAAAACCTACAAAGAGACCACAGTAAAGAACTTTTTATTAGCTAACATCATTGTTATAGCCATTTTAATGCTGGTATATAAGTTTTCACTTACCTACGTACTTAAATTATTTGGTTGGGGAGAGGTATTCTTTATTAATAGTATAGGTCTACCTTTTAATTCAGGTTCTATTATCATTGGTCTATTATTTATAGCTGCTTTTTACTTCGGCTTAAACTATACCCGTAAAAACAATTATAAGACAGGCAATACCATTGTTCTGTGTATGATGTTTTTATTTCTAGGTTTTTCTTCTTGGTTAATGTTGCCTATTAGAGCAAATGCCAAAGTTGTTATCAATGAGAACAATCCAGAAGATGCAAGAGCACTTTTAGCATATTATAATAGAGAGCAATACCCAGGTGTTGATAGTCCCGTTTACGGTACCTATTATTCAGATATGTTTGCACCTGCAGGCGAAGATCAAGATGGTAAACCTAAATATGAGAAAGATTACACATTAGGAAAATACATTATTGTAAATAAATACAAAGATGCCGTTCAAGGTCCCAACCCTAAACACCAAGGTTTGTTACCTAGAATGTGGAGTTCGCAAAATGCCGAAAACTACATGCGTTATTTTGGAGCCTTAAATTTTAGGATCACACAACCAAATCAAGAATTAAGACAAGCTGCAGAACAAGTTAAAATTGGTTTTGCAAATGGCGAAATTGGCGCCGACCAGTATATAAGCTTCTTAAAACGTTTTGATGAATATATAGAAGTACAGCCGCCAACCTTATGGGATAATATTGAATACATGTTCGAGTTTCAATTCAACTACATGTACCTGCGTTATTTCATGTGGAATTTCGTTGGAAAACAGAATGACGTTCAGGGTCGCTATAATGAAAACGGAAATTGGTTAAGTGGCATTAACGCCATTGATAGCATGAGATTGGGCAGTCAAGAGAACTTACCAAGCGATATAAAAAATAACCCAGGCAGAAACACCTATTTCTTTTTGCCATTAATTTTAGGAATCATAGGTATAGTTTTTCAACTCTCAAAAGACAAAAAACAATTTTGGGTATTATTGATGTTCTTTCTGTTTACCGGACTAGCTATACAGTTCTATACAAACCCTGGAATTTTTCAACCTCGTGAAAGAGATTATTCACTTGTAGGTTCATTCTATGTATTTGCTCTTTGGATCGGTTTAGGGGTTTATGGATTGTATGATAGTTTTAAAGAATGGATCACTCCTAAAATATTAGCCCCTGCAGTAGTTGTTGTAACATTACTTGCCGTACCAACGGTAATGGCGGTACAAAACTGGGATGACCATGATAGATCTGGCAAATTCACGGCAAATTCGTCTGCAAAAGCATATTTAGATTCTTGCCAGGAAGATGCAGGAGCTATTTTATTTACCATTGGTGATAATGACACCTTCCCAATTTGGTACGCACAGGAGATTGAACACTACAGAACAGACGTTCGTATAGTTTGCACCAGTCTTTTTGAAACAGATTGGTATGTGGATCAAATGAAGGTTGCCGCTTATGAAAGTGCACCTATACCTTCTCAGATTACACATGAAAAATATAGATGGGGATCAAGAGATGTGCTATACCACCAAGGTATTACAGAGAATAGATGGCCAATTAAGGACTTCATCAATTGGATCGACAGCGATAAACCTAGAACAAAGCTTAAGTATTTATTTGAGCAAAATGGTGCAGATTTAAGTCAGTATTCTGAGGATACTCAAAATATGGTTTACTACCCTACTAATAAAATTAGGGTTCCTGTAAATAAACAAAATGTATTAAGCAGCGGCTTGGTCAAAGCAAAAGACGCAGACCTTATTGTAGATTACATTGATATTGACTTACCGGGCGCTATTACTAAGAAGAGCATGATGATGCTAGACATACTAGCAAACAACGACTGGAAACGTCCTATATATTTCTCTGGAGGTAGTTTTGACGATGCTGAGTACTTATGGATGAAAGATTATCTTCAACTAGATGGTTTAGCGTATAAGCTCGTACCTATTCGTACAGAAAGACCTAACGCATTTGAATTAGGAAGAATTGATACCGAATTAATGTATGATATCGTTACCGGATGGGATTGGGGTAATGCAGGTGGCGACATATACCACGATACACAAACCCGTATTCAGAGCGTATCTTTTAGAGGTAATTTAGCTCGTTTAACGGAAGCTTTGATAAAGGAGAACAAAATGGACAAGGCTAAAGATATCATTGAGATTTCATTGACCAACATGCCTGTAGATAAATTTGGATACTACACTTTAGTGGAACCTTTTGTAGACGGCTATTATAAGGTTGGTGAAAGCCAGAAAGCACGTGCTCTCTTTGAAAAGTTGAAAGGCAAATACCAAGAAAGATTAGAGTATTACGCTTCTACAAGTTTAGACGAGCAATACAGCAATATTGATGACATCATTGCAGATATGGAAGCTTATAGACGTAATATAGATATGATCATAACCAATGATAGCGAGGATGTTGCTGAAAAAGAAACCTTAATATTCAATGAGTATATAGATAAGTTCCAACACTTCTATAAAGACGAGGACGATATGGACATGCTTGAAGAAATGCAGCAGACCAATCCAGATATGATGGATACCATGCCGGTTTCTGACACCATTTTACCTGACAATACTAAAACTGAAATTGTAGAATAGATATTCTGTCAAAATAGCGCATAAAAAAAAGCTTTGAGTTTACACTCAAAGCTTTTTTATGTTCTAAATAATATTAAATTTTAAACGTATTCTTTAAGAATACCCATTAGAGTAGTAGCATCTTGTTCGCCACTTTGTCGCCATACCATTTCACCTTTTTTATAGATCATAAGCGTAGGTAGACCCTTAACACGTAAAGCCTGAGAAAGCTCTTTGTTCTTATCTACATCTATCTTTATAACCTTACCCCTACTACCTAAAGCAGCGGCTACATCTCTTAATACAGAATGCATTGCAGTTGACTGCTCGTTCCACTCTGCATAAAAGTCAAGAAGAACAGGTACTTTTAAATCTATTAATTCACCAAATTTGGACATATAAAATGCTTTTCTTTGTTAGCCAAATGTAATAAAAATTGTTAAAATACTACTCTTAACACCCCAATAGTAGCGCAGTAAGAGGGTTAAAATCATGTTAATGCCTTTTTCTTCAAAGTTATTACCGTGATTTCTGGCCAAATACCTACCCTACCAGGATATCCTAAAAAGCCAAAACCTCTATTTACATTAATGAATTGCCCCATTTCTTTGTAAATACCCGCCCAATAAGGGTATCTCCATTTTACGGGACTCCACTTGATCCAACCGGGTATTTCAATACCAAATTGCATTCCGTGCGTATGTCCGCTTAAAGTTAAATGATAATGGTATGCATCTTTAATTACTTCCATTTCCCAGTGCGATGGATCGTGACTCATTAAAATTTTAAAATCATCGGCATTAATCTGTGAGGCAGCTTTTTTTAGGTCCCCGGCTTTTTTGAATCCGCCTTTTCCCCAATTCTCTACTCCCACCAAAGCAATCTTATCATCCCCTTTTTGTAAATATCTATGCTCGTTAAGCAAAAGATCAAAACCCATTTCTTTTTGCAATGTTTTTAGGTCTTCCAAATTCTGTTGTTTCAACTCTTCGGTATCCCAAGGAATATAATCACCGTAATCATGATTACCTAAAACTGAAAACTTACCATCTTTTGCATGAAGGGTACTAAAAAGATCTGCCCACGGCTCCATTTCAGAAGTCATATTATTCACCATATCGCCCGTAAACAAGAGTACATCGCTTTTCTGCTGATTAATAAGGTTTACAGCGTATTCAATCTTTTTTCTATCATCGAAACTACCACTATGTATATCTGAAATTTGGGTAATCTGGTACCCATCAAAACTATCGGGAAGATCTTCGAATTCTAAATCGTATTTCAATACTTTAAAATTGTACTTCCCTTTGTACATACCATATAGCAGCGCCCCAAATGGTACGGCAGCTACTCCTAGCGCCAATAAACTTAGAAAACGTCTACGTGCCGGAAGTCCGAATTGCTTTTCCTCACCATACATTTTTTGATATACACCTGCTATAAAACGATATATATCTTCAGAAAACAAGAATAAGATAGTGATGATATTGAACGTTAACATGGTCAATAAAAAACCAAAAGCATAACTTTTAGATATACTTAAAACACGACCTGTCTCTTCCCCTACAGAAAATTGGTAGATAAAATTTAACATGACCGCTAATGATATTGCAATATAAATCCATGACCACCATGGTTGTTTGGTTATGGTTTTTAATGCCTGAAGCACATAAAAACTTAAAGCAACATAAGCTAAGACAAAAACAAACCAACGAATCATGACTAAAATTTTTACAAAGATATCTGTATCACAGCGGTATATAAGCTCATTTGCATTTTATTTAACCTTGTTAACTACCGCTTTAATATTTTCCAATTGCGTAATTGCTATATAAACATCACTTAAAAAGCGCTCTGAATTCATAGTTATAGCGGGTTCCTGAGCCAGTGTTTGAATCATAGCCGTACCCGACAAATGAACCGCATTAAAGCCATTATTCTTAAAAACATCAATATTACCAGCATTTACACCAGACCCAGGCATAATCTGTACGGTCTTACTTTTCTTTTTTAATTCCGCTAATAGTTCGATACCCAAAGGTGCCAACTTTTGTTGACCTGATGAAAGCACATAATCAATTTGCATAGCATCAAGCTGTTCTAATGCTTCCAACGGATTTTTCACCCAATCAAATGCCCTATGAAAGGTGAATTTCAAATTACCTGCCGCTGATTTCAACTTTTGAGTTTGTGCTACATCCAACGAAAAATCATTTAAGAGTACTCCCGATACAATTCCGTCAAAACCTAATTCAACACATAATTCAATATCGGTAATCATCATATTCAATTCATTAGCTGAATAGGTAAAATCTCCACTACGTGGACGAATCAGAACATGTACAGGAATGGAAACTTGTTCCTTTACCGCTTTCAACAATCCGTAAGAAGGTGTTAATCCGCCAACCGCCAATTCAGAACACAACTCAATTCGGTCTGCTCCGGCACGTACGGCAACTAAAGCAGATTCCAATGAATTAGCACAAACTTCTACAATCATATTCCTATATTTAAGGTCACTAAAAGTAAAGAACCCATCCCATGAAAAGAAGAAAGTTTCTAAGAAATTCTACTACTGTCGCTGCAGGAATAGTATCGGCACCCGTATTAGCCACATACAAAGAAATACCTGTAGTTAAAGAGGCAGAAGTAACGCCTGTTCTACCTATTGCAATCTGTACATGGAATTTTGGCAATGCAACAGCCAAAGCATGGGAGGTTTTAGAGAAAGGAGGTAATGCATTAGATGCCGTTCACCAAGGGGTCATGGTAGAAGAAAACGACCTAAGCAATAGCACAGTAGGAAATGGCGGCAGACCAGACAGAGATGGCAATGTTACTTTAGATGCCTGTATAATGGACAAAGACGGTAATTGTGGAGCGGTTTTGGCAATACAGAATATTGCAAACCCCATATCTGTAGCAAGAAAGGTAATGGAAGAGACTCCGCATGTAATGCTAGCCGGCAAAGGAGCCGAACAGTTTGCCTACGAACAAGGTTTTGAGAAAACAGATTTGCTAACCGAAGAATCGAAACAAGCTTGGGAAGAATGGAAAAAAACATCACAATATAAACCTATTATAAATATAGAAAATCATGATACCATTGGTATGTTAGCAATTGATGCCGATGGCGATATTGCCGGTGCATGTACCACTAGTGGCATGGCATATAAAATGGCAGGCAGGGTTGGTGACTCGCCTATTATAGGAGCCGGACTTTTTGTTGACAATGAAGTTGGTGGCGCTACGGCAACAGGTGTTGGTGAAGAAGTTGTAAGAACAGTTGGTAGTTTTTTAATTGTTGAATTAATGCGACAAGGCAAATCGCCACAAGAGGCATGCGAAGAAGGTGTAAAACGCATCATTGCAAAAAATAAGGACAAACAAGATTTTCAAATAGGGTTTATCGCCATTAACAAAAAAGGCGAAACAGGCGGTTATTGTATTCACCCAGGATTTAGTTATAGAACTTATTCTAAAGAAGGTCATGTAAACAATCCTTCAGATAGTTATTTGAACAAATAACTTATCAACACTGCTCCATAAATTGACGAAGCAATAGCGTAATCCCACCTATTGTTTCCCTATCAATTTGTACTTTTAACGTTTTACAATCAATACTCAAAAATGGCAGATCAAAAAAGACTCTTTTTGCTAGATGCATACGCACTAATTTTTCGTGGTTACTACGCACTTATAAAAAACCCTAGAATAAACTCTCAAGGAATGGATACCTCGGCAATTATGGGGTTCATGAATTCTTTATTCGATGTTATTCGTCGTGAAAAACCAGATCATTTAGCCGTTTGTTTTGATAAGGGAGGTAGTGCCGAACGTACTGAGTTATTCCCCGAGTATAAAGCCAACAGATCAGAAACTCCTGATGCCATCCGTATTGCCGTACCTTATATTCAAGATATCTTAAATGCAATGCAGATTCCTGTAGTAGTAAAAGAAGGATGGGAAGCAGATGACATTATTGGAACGCTGGCAAAGCAAGCTGAAAAAGAAGATTACAAAGTTTTTATGGTAACGCCAGATAAGGATTTTGGACAACTGGTATCTGAAAATATATTTATGTATCGCCCTGCTAGAATGGGTAACGGTATTGAGATTTGGGGTATTCCTGAAATTCATAAACGTTTTGGGGTTCAAAGACCAGAACAGGTTATTGATTATTTAGGTATGATGGGTGACGCCAGTGACAACATACCTGGTTTACCGGGTGTTGGTGATAAAACTGCCAAGAAATTTATAGAGCAGTTTGATTCAATGGAAGGGCTTTTGGCGAATACCGATAAGCTTAAAGGTAAAATGAAAGAAAAAGTAGAAGCCAATGGTGAACTTGGTTTGCTTTCTAAAAAATTAGCTACTATTTGTTTAGATGTTGATGTTACTTTTAATGCTAGTGATTATGAAATGTCTGAACCAAATGCCGAAGAAGTTCAGAAAATATTTGAAGAGCTTGAGTTTAGAAGATTAAAAGATCAATTTATAAAATTATTCTCTGCGGAAGCCGAAGAGGCGAATACAGAAGCTACAAACAAACCAGTCGCTAAAAAAGAGATACAAGATGCTGGATCAGGACAGTTCTCGCTATTTGGAAGTCCTGCAGATGCTGGTGCAACCGTTAAAGATTTTTCAAGCAGAAAGACCATTGCAGATGTTGCACACTCCTACCAAAGTGTTGCTCCTGGTATGGCAATGAAATTATTTCTAAAAAGCTTAATGCAGCAAACCTCTGTATGTTTTGACACCGAAACTACAGGTTTAGATCCTTTGACAGCGGAATTAGTTGGTATTGCTTTTTCTTGGGAAGCAACAAAAGGATATTACATCCCCTTCACGGACAATAAAGAAGAAGTTCAGACACTTTTAGATGAATTACGCCCATTCTTTGAATCTGAAGAAATTGAAAAAATAGGTCAGAATTTAAAGTACGATATTAAAGTATTAGATAAATATAATATAGATGTAAAAGGACCTTTATTTGACACCATGTTGGCACACTATCTAATTAATCCGGATATGCGCCATAATATGGATGTACTGGCGGAGACCTATTTAAACTACACTCCCGTTTCCATCACAGAACTTATTGGTAAAAAAGGAAAGAATCAATTAAGCATGCGCGATGTTCCTTTAGAAAAACAAACGGAATATGCTGTTGAAGATGCAGATATCACTTATCAACTTGCACAACATTTTAGACCAGAATTAAAGGAAGCCAATACCGAAAAGTTATTTCAAGACATTGAGATTCCGTTATTACGCGTTTTGGCGGACATGGAATTGGAAGGCATCAATTTAGATGAGAAATTCTTGAATTCACTTTCAGAAGACCTGAACAATGACATTAGCAATTTAGAAAAGAAAATTTACGAAGTTGCCGGTGAAGAATTCAATATTGGTTCACCCAAACAACTAGGCGAAATACTGTTTGACAAACTAAAACTAGTCGACAAGCCTAAAAAGACCAAAACAGGTCAGTATTCTACTGCAGAAGATGTATTGTCCAATTTGGCAAAAGACCATGAAATTATTCAGAATGTATTGGATTATAGAGGTCTTGCCAAATTGAAAAGCACGTATGTAGATGCACTGCCAGAACAAGTAGAACCATCTACAGGCAGAGTACATACAGACTATATGCAGACCGTTGCGGCAACAGGTCGTTTAAGCAGTAATAATCCAAATTTACAGAACATACCAATTAGAACAGAACGCGGTAGACAAGTAAGAAAAGCGTTTGTACCAAGAGATGAAAATTATACTTTATTAGCAGCGGATTATTCACAAATAGAGCTACGTATTATTGCTGCGTTAAGTGAAGAAACTACAATGATAGAAGCTTTTAAGAATGGTGAAGATATTCACGCCTCTACGGCTTCAAAAGTATTTAATGTGCCTTTGGAAGAAGTGACTAGAGAGCAACGTAGCAATGCGAAAACAGTTAACTTCGGAATCATCTATGGTGTTTCTGCATTCGGATTAAGTAACCAAACGGACTTGTCAAGAAAAGAAGCAAAAGAATTAATAGACACGTACTACAAGACCTACCCAAAATTGCGAAATTACATGAGCGAGCAAGTAGATTTTGCACGTGACAATGGCTACGTATCTACCGTTTTAGGAAGAAGACGTTATTTAAAAGATATCAATGGAAGTAACGCTATAGTTCGTGGTGCTGCAGAGCGAAATGCCGTAAATGCACCTATTCAAGGTAGTGCCGCAGATATCATAAAAATCGCTATGATCAATATTCATAACAAACTAGAAAAAGGCAATTATAAGTCTAAAATGCTTTTACAAGTACATGATGAATTGGTGTTTGATATTTACAAGCCAGAATTAGAAGAATTACAGACGCTAATTAAATCTGAAATGGAAAATGCATACAAAATTGCAGTTCCTTTAGATGTAGAAGTTGGTATGGGGGATAACTGGTTGGTTGCCCATTAATGCTAATATTTGTAATAAATGAACCACACTTTGTAAGAAACAATTGTAGTATTTCGACGAAAATATTCTGTTAACGAAACGCTAATATTTATATTAGTGTTTTGCTAACCATATTTTACTATGATTAAAAACTACACTAAGCTGCTATTGGCAGTTTTCTTTTTGATTGCAACACAACTTTTTTCTCAGGGTAGTTCAGCTACTGATCGTGACGCACTGATTGCATTGTATAATTCCACCGGCGGAGATAATTGGACTAATTCATGGGACCTTAGCGCTGATATGAATACATGGTACGGTGTATCCACAAATACAGATGGCAGAGTTATTCATTTAAGACTGCAAAACAATAATTTAACAGGAGTATTACCCCCTGAAATAGCAAACCTCAACTTATTAATTAATTTAAACTTTTATTCTAATAATTTATCAGGGACTTTTCCAACTGTGGTATTACAATTAGAAAACCTAGAACAACTTGGCTTAGAAGATAATAATTTTTACGGAACAATACCCAATGAAATTGAAAATTTAACTAAACTTAAAATACTAAGTCTAAGTGATAATGAATTTACAGGTTCACTACCAGCTGAGATAGGAAACATTTCTTCTTTAGAGGGAATATTTGTGTATTGGAATAATCTAGAAGGAAATATTCCTGAAGAGTTAACTGAACTTGAAAACCTTACTATGTTTAGAATTCTTGGTAATAATTTTAGTGGAACACTACCGATATTTCCAGTTCAAGATATGACATATTTTGATGTAAGAGATAACAATTTTGTCTTTAGTGACCTACAAAACTCCATTTCGAATCAAGCAAACTCGAATTATGGTTCTCAAGCCAATGTTGATGAAGTACAAAATATAACCCTTAATGAAAATACTAATTTAAATCTTGAAGTAAATGGAACAAATCATATAGAAAATTCCTATCAATGGAGAAAAAATGAAATCGATATAATTAACGCCAACCAATCAACTTTTAGTATAACAGGTCTTAAAACTACAGACAGCGGTGTATATGATTGTGTAATCACCAACACAAACCTTCCAGAATTAACACTTTACAAAAATAAAATAACTCTCAACGTTAGTGAATTAGATGATGATAGCGATGGCGTGTCAAACAATAATGACCAATGTGCAAACACTGCAACAGGTGAAACCGTTAATACCAATGGTTGTTCCCAAAGCCAATTAGATGATGACAACGATGGTGTAACAAATAGCAATGACAATTGCCCCAACACTCCTACAGGAGAAACAGTAGACACCAATGGCTGCTCTCAAAATCAATTAGATGATGACAATGACGGAGTAAACAATGCTAATGACAATTGCCCAAACACACCAACTGGGGAAAACGTTGACGTCAATGGTTGCTCTCAAAATCAATTAGATGATGATAACGATGGTGTAACAAATAGCAATGACCAATGCCCAAATACACCATTTGGCAATACCGTAGACAGCCAAGGTTGTATAGTAAGCAATAACAATCAAGTTAATTACACACAGAATTTTAGTTTTGAAAATTGGTCAACAAACCCGACCACACCTGAAGATTGGACTATTGAAAATGAAAATAGCATCATTCAAAGTACGGATGCCACAGACGGATCTTCATCTTTAGAGCTAGATTTAGATAATTCTCTACAATTTAAAACAGAACTCATAAATACTACTGCTATTCAATTAGCAACCAATACAACTTATACCTATGCCTTTGATTACAAAATAAAAAGAGGCACGGACGTTAGTGCTGAAATTCATATCTCAAAAGACGGAAACCCATATGGAATACCTTTATTAAGAGAGTATACAACATTTAATACGGATGGCAACTGGCATACTTTCTCTTTTGATTTTGACACAAACACTACCGATGAATCGCATATTTTTAGACTTATTTTTAGAGCTAACACCACTGAAACAGGTATAATCATTCTTGACAATCTTAGGGTTTTAGGAGACCCTTTACCAGATGCGGATAATGATGGTGTTTTAGATAATAATGATTTATGCCCAAACACTTCTAATACTGCTCTTGCTGTAGATGATGATGGCTGTGAAGTTACAATAGATGGTTCAAATCTATTAGAAGACCCTAGTTTTGAAGATTGGTCTTATGGAGGTGGTGCTAATTTGGCAAAATGGGGTATTTATATCCAATTAGGGAGCTGGGTAAAAAACACAGACATTAGTGATAATCTACAATATAGTGTGGAGTTAATTACAGGTGGTGCTTCATCAAATTCAATATTCCAAAACGAATTGCAGTTCTACAAAGGTGTAGAATATATAATCTCAATAGATTATCAAGTACTAGAAGGCACTTTCACCACTTTACAACTTGAGTTGACAGAAGGCGGTGTATTTGGTGAGATTGTTGCTGAATTTAGCACTACACCTAGTCCATCAGGTTGGCAAACTTTTTCAACAACTTTTATACCAACTTCCAACGAAATGTTAGATTTAGGTATTAGAGTTGAATCTGGTCAAACCGGAGACAGAATTTTACTAGACAATACCGTAATTAGAGCAAATGTTACTGCCGTTGGAGATGACGATAATGACGGAATAATCAACACTAATGACAACTGCCCAAATACTCCAGCAGGAGAAACCGTTGATACTAATGGTTGCTCACAAAGCCAACTGGATGATGACAATGACGGTGTTAACAATGATATAGACAATTGCCCTAATACACCAGCAAATTCAACAGTTGATGAAAATGGCTGTACAGTGACCACAGTAACAGATTCTGACAATGACGGTGTAACAGATGCTAATGACGATTGTCCGAATACTCCAACAGGAGATACAGTTGATCAAAATGGCTGTACAGTGACCATAGTAATAGATTCTGACAATGACGGTGTAGCAGATACTGATGACGATTGCCCAAATACTCCAACAGGAGATACAGTTGATGAAAATGGCTGTACAGTGACCACAGTAATAGATTCTGACAATGACGGCGTAACAGATCCCGATGACAATTGTCCCAACACCCCTACAGGTGAGACTGTAGATTCGAGCGGGTGTACTATTGTCGAAAATACGCTCCCAGATATTCCAAATGATGGTATTCAAGTAAAAGTAGCAAGTACCAGTTGTCCAAATACGGCAAATGGTGAAATTTCTGTTTCTTTCACTGAGGATTACATTTACACGGTTCAAATCACCGGTATGCTATTAGATAACACTTTTAATAACATTAACGCATCAAATGGACTAGTAAGATCAGATCTTTCTTCTGGTTCGTATTCGGTATGTGTAACCATACCTGAGTATCCAAGTTATGAGCAATGCTACACAGTAACAATTGAAACTCCCGAAGAATTTATTTCTGGTAAAACCGTTATAGACTACACCGCTAAAAAAGCAAGTGTTGTGGTTTCTGGAAGTAAGAATTACCAAGTTTTAGTTAATGAGAAAGTGTATTCCTTTGAAGTTGACAATAGTGATAATCAGCAATTATCATTTCCGCTAGATAAAGGCTCCAATTTCATTACAATAGAAACGGATAAAATTTGCCAAGGTGTTTTTAATGATAGTATTGTACTCAGTAATGCTATTTTATCTCCAAACCCAGTGACTGATATGTTACGAGTTGAAGGTCTGGACATTATGACTAATGCTCAAATTATCTTATCAAACTTAAGCGGGGTAACAACTCTACAAGAGCGCAAACAGATAAGTAATGGCACATTAGAAATGAATATTTCCAATCTTTCTCCTGGCGTCTATATGTTAACAATTATAGATGGAGAAAAAGAAATCAACTTAAAATTTGTAAAAAAATGAGATTAGTTATAAAATTAATTTTTGTGGGATTATTAGTTGCGTCATGCGGTGGAAGCGACGACAGCAACAACAATCAGCCAGAGGAAACAGAAAAAGAACTGGGCGCATTTAATCTTATATTTCCTGAAAACAATTTAATATGTACAGAAGGAGAAGATAATGGTACAGACGGCGTTAGCATAGAGCTTAAATGGTCTGCCTCAGCCAATGCAACTTCCTATGAACTTGAAATTACTAATCAAGAAACTAATTCTACCGACACAAGAACTGTAACCACAACATCACTTACTGTAGGACTACCTAAAGGCACGCAATTTTCATGGGGTGTAACTGCAATTTTGGGTTCAAAAACACTGGCGAGCGACTCATGGAATTTCTATTCCGAAGGTACCAGCACAGAGAACTTTGCTCCCTTCCCTGCAGAAATTAGTGTCTCAGATAATGGTGATGGTACAGTAAGCGTATCTTGGACAGGTGAAGACCTAGATGACGACCTATCAACCTACGATGTTTACATTGGCACCTCAGGTAACTTAGAATTGATTCTTGAGAATACAACAAATGAAAGCACCAACTACAATATTACAGCCGGAGAGCAATATATTGCTCGTGTAGTTTCTAAAGATAGCAACAACAATACATCTACTAGCGAAACCTATTTCACATTTTAGAAAGTTAAAGTTTCTTTAAAGGAAGACGAAAATGTATTTTTAAAACGTTAGCATATAGCGTACTTCTACAATGAGGTACGCTATTTTTCATGAAAAGACTTCTAATCATAGTATTTTTGATAAGCCTTGGAGCAAACAAACTAGCTGCGCAAGACATAAAAGTCTTTCCTAACCCTGCAACGAATGTCATCAATGTCTTAGGACTCAAAAATGATTCGAATGCGGCTATAAGCATCAGAGATAGTTACGGAACCCAAATTATCTTTCACCAATGGGATATTAAAAGAAATTCCCTAAATATTCCTGTTTTCAATCTTGAAAAAGGTTTGTACATGATTACCATACAATCTGAACATCAAAATGTAAAAACTAAATTTTACAAGCAATAAAAAACCCTCACACAAAGTGCAAGGGTCATTTATTACTATAATTCAATATAGTTTATCGCTTCACGAAAATCAATTGCCCGTCTTCTGAAAAGTTAGGAATATCAAGATCGCTGGCATCTAATGTCATTACATTACCGTCAATAGTAACACCTATTGCCACTTCCTCACCATTTTCATCTATGGTAGTTACAGTTTCCCCATCAAAAGTATAAGTACTTTCATTGACATCAGATTCTGTTGGGCAAGGAATATCTAAACCCGTAGCAGTTGCGTTAACTTCAATATAATTTGCGGAATTAGAAGCGCTAGCCGTTAAGTCTTCATTAAACTGCAAAGTAATAATGAAGCAATTTTCTTTTGTAAGAAAATCTAGAATCTGTTTTCCAAATTTAGCATCGTCACTTGCTGTTTCATTGTCAATTTCAAGTTCTGTAGCATCCCAAGTACCTATAATAGCCGCACTATTGAGTTCTGCTTCATTTTGGGTCTCATCTTTGTCAGAACTACAAGATACCAGTGTTAATACTACTCCTGCAATTAGTAAAATATGCTTATACATCTTTTTAGTTTTTTTGGTTGTACAAGCTTAAAAACGAAAAAATCAACTTATTATTACATATCTGAACCAACAGCTACCTAACAAGGACGGGGACTTAGAGTATAAATCTATACGTTGCCTTTAACAAAATGGTATTATCTTTTTTCTGCCCTAGTATTTGACGATCTAAATTCCTACCCAAAGTTTCACCAGGATTCCCTGCCCCTACAACCCCTTGAGACCAGACCAAAAAGATTTCCGACCCAGGCACATATTCCCATCTCAATACTAAATTCGATCGAAACTGGACATATGAAAAATCTGGATTTTCAATCTGATAATCTGTAATTCCGTCAAAATCCTCATCAATCAAATAATTATCAATATTATTAGATTGTGAAATTTGATTTTCAGAAAATAAAGTTACTCGCTCATTGAGGCTTTCTGCAATGGGATTATTCACGTAATTAAAATCAGTATACGTTCCTCTAGAAATAAATGGCTCGCCATAATACTGAATAGATAAATTAGGATTTATACTATAATTAAAACGGATGGAAGTACTAAACGTTTTTTGATCAATATTACCGGTAATATATCTAGCATCTCCATTAAAATTGGTTTCGGTAACATATTGCGTTATATTAGGATTCTCTTCAAATTCAGAAGAGATAGACAGGTTAAAAGCATCAAAAGGTTGGTAGTATAATCTAAACACATAACGCGCTAAGGAAAAGTTTTTTTCGGCTGCTTGACTATTTACATAACCCAAGGTAAAACTTAGTTTCTTTCTACTATCAGAACCGAAAAATAGATATGCAAAATTTTCATCTGACCAACGCCAACGTGGTCCGCCACGTAATACGGTATTAGAGAATATACGGGGTTTATGCGCCGCCCCAACTTCTGTCCACCAATTATTTTTATAATTTATAAATCCCTCAAACTGATATTGAATTCTATTATAATTACCCTCAAAATCGTAGGTTGAATACTGACTTAATTCCATATTTGCCCTTCTATAGAAATTAGTGGGTTTAATAAACAATCTACTTATAGATGCAGTTTGTTTTATTTCATCTGCTTGTCTTAGAAACCCAATGTCATTAAGTTCCAATTCGGGTGATCGCCAAATGACGCCACCATCATATCTCCAATTACCACCACCTGCTTTACCTATCTCTATTTTACCACCAGTACCTGTAAGCGAGGTTCTATTAGGATCTACAGAAACATGATCTGCATCAACTCTTTGAAAAAGGTGCGTTATACTAGTTTGCGTTCTTGTAATGGCATCTTCACTTCCTGTAACATGACTACCAACAATGTTGCCTTCCACATAATAATTTCTATCCTTCCAATTGTGTTTAAAATCAAAACCGCCGGTGTATGCACCACTTCTTAAAAAATCTAGATTATCTGGTATATTTCTATTTGTAGCAGTAAAAATTCCACCAATAAAAGAATTACGTTCATTAAAATCTTTTTGCACCCTACCTACCAGATAATTAGTTAGTGGTTCTACAAGTTCTGAACGTTTGTTACCTACAACATCTTCAATGTCTGCATACATTTTACCGGTGACACTTTCTAAAAGACCCAATGACCACCCGTTTTTGGTTTTGCCAGAGAACTTAGCAGCACCCAAAATTGTACTATTGGTTGGCTGATCAATGAATTCATCTGGTGTTGTCGTTGCAAAACCTTGCGGACTTCTTCCTATTCTTCTACTATAAAAAATATTGTCGTTACCATCGGCAAACTCATAATCGAAAATATTCTTGTTCTCGATAAAAAAAGGTCGTCGCTCTTCAAAAAAGATTTGAAATCCGTCTAAAGCAATAGCTCCGGGATCAGCATCTACTTGACCAAAATCCGGATTTACGGTTAAGTCTAAAGTCAAATCATTTGTCAAACCAATTTTAGCATCTAATCCAGCATTTAACCTATAATCATTACCATCACGAAATGGATTACCATCTTGCGAAGGGTATGCGTCATATTGATTTACCAAAAAAGGTTGAATTTCTAATTGTTTTTGTGGTTGAATATCAATAAGTCCCCTAAGTACACCAAACTCACTTACCCAGCCCGGGGCATCTAACGAAACAGGTTGCCAAAGAGAACGTTCCTCTGCCCTAAAAAATCTTCTGTTCAATTGTAAACCCCAAATCTGTTCTTTTTGTTCTCCAAATTTTAATTGACTGAAAGGTATTTTCATCTCAGCAGTCCATCCTTCCGCATCAATTTGAGAAGCAGTATACCAAATTGGATTCCAGCTAGCATCCCAAAAATCTCCATTTTGAGATATAAACTCATCCCCCTTTACGCCTGCGGCAGAAATATTGAAAGAGAAACCGGTTCTTTTATCGTTATAACTATCTATATTAATCTCTATCCAATCACCAGAAAAATTATCGCGCCTTGCAAGTCTTTTTTCTATTTTAGAAGGAATACTATCATAACATCGAATGCCTACATAAAGAAATTTGGCATCGTAGGTAATCTTAAATTTTGTGGATTGACTTGGTTTTTCTCCATTATTAGGATCAAAAACAGTAAAATCCCCATCCCAAGATACAGTATCCCAAGCCTTATCAGACAATTCTCCGTCAATTGTAATTTCTTCTCCTAACGTAAGTTGCTTGGTAATATATTCCCTTTGTACCTTTGCAACATCTTTTTGAGCTACTACTGTCGTTAGAAATAGTAGAAATAAGATACTTAGGGATAAACATTTATTCATAACTGTGCGTTCTTTGGTTGATTGATGTGATAATGAAGAGACACAAAAGAATTGTAATTGTTACAGAAACAGTAATAAAACCTATAAGTTTAACAGTATCTCAATAAAGACAAAGTAGTTAGATATTACATTTATTTAAAAAATGTAAAAAAATAAGAAACAAGTATTTGCAATTCAAGTTAATAATTGTAGATTTGCAGCCCCTTTCTAGGGATTGATTAAAATAATAGTTAAAAATAGCAGTAGTGGATACATTAAGTTATAAGACCGTTTCGGCCAACAGAACAACTGTAAACAAAGAGTGGTTATTGGTAGATGCCGAAGGAGAAACATTAGGACGCATGGCTTCAAAAGTCGCCTATTTGTTAAGAGGAAAGCACAAGCCAAGTTTCACCCCTCATGTTGATTGTGGTGATAATGTTGTTATTATCAACGCAGAGAAAATTGTTCTTACAGGAAACAAGTGGTCTGATAAATCATATATGAGATACACTGGCTACCCAGGTGGTCAACGTACTACTAGTGTAAAACAATTATTGGATAAAAATCCAGAAGGTATTCTTGAAAAAGCAATAAAAGGAATGTTACCTAAGAACAGATTAGGAGCAGAACTTTTTAGAAACCTTAAAGTTTACGCAGGTACAGAGCACGGTCAAGAAGCTCAAAAGCCAACTGTTGTTAATTTAAAAGACATTAAATAAGATGGAAGTAATTCATAAAATTGGTCGTAGAAAGACCGCTGTAGCTAGAGTATATCTTTCTGATGGTAATGGTGATATCACTATTAACAACAAAGATTTAAGCGTATACTTCCCAACTGCAACACTTCAATACAAAGTAAAACAACCTTTCACATTAACTGAAAGCTTAGATACTTACGATGTAAAAGTAAATGTTTACGGTGGTGGTATCACTGGTCAAGCAGAAGCTATTCGTCTTGCTTTATCTAGAGCAATGTGTGAGATTGATGCTGAGAACAGAACAGTCTTAAAACCAGAAGGTCTATTAACTAGAGACCCTAGAATGGTTGAACGTAAGAAATTCGGTCAGAAGAAAGCACGTAAAAAATTCCAATTCTCGAAACGTTAATTCGGAATTACAAGATTACCAGGCACCCTTTTTGGGTGCCTATTTTTATATTTTATCATACTGGAAAATCCAGATTATTAACAAGTTCATTGAAAGTCCTTTTAGGACAATTAAAAATCCTTTAATCACTTAATATTAAAGGTAAGATTAGTTTAGCATCTAAATGATGAAGGCTTTTCGGTTGTAAATCGAAATACCACTTTATCATTGCTAATTCATAAGAACGTAAACTAAATTTAAAATGGCGAGAGTCGAAGTAAAACAATTATTAGAAGCAGGTGTACATTTTGGTCACCTAACAAGAAAGTGGAATCCTAACATGGCTCCTTACATCTACATGGAGCGTAATGGTATTCACGTAATCAACCTTTACAAAACAGTTGCAAAATTAGACGAGACGAATGAGGCTCTTAGCAAAATTGCAGCATCAGGTAGAAAAATACTTTTCGTAGCTACCAAAAAACAAGCAAAAGATATCGTTGCTGAAAAAGCAGCTGCAGTAAACATGCCTTACATCACAGAAAGATGGCCAGGTGGTATGTTAACCAACTTTGTTACTATCCGTAAAGCTGTTAAGAAAATGGCTTCTATTGATCGTATGAAGAAAGATGGTACTTTCCTTACATTATCTAAGAAAGAAAGATTGCAAGTTGATCGTTTACGTGCAAAATTAGAAAAGAACTTAGGTTCTATTTCTGAAATGACTCGTTTACCAGGTGCTTTGTTCATTGTTGATACAATGAGAGAACACATTGCAGTAAAAGAAGCTCAAAAATTGAACATTCCTATTTTCGCAATGGTAGATACCAACTGTGATCCTAGAGATGTAGATTACCTTATACCTTCTAACGATGATGCATCAAAGTCTATTGACATCATTATGACAGAAGTTACCAACGCAGTAGCTGAAGGTCTTGCAGAACGTAAGGCTGAAAAAGGTAACTCAGAAGAGAAAAAAGAAAAAGCTCCTAAGAAAAAAGTAGCAGCTGAAAAGCCAGTTCCAACTCCAGCCAAGGTTGATACTAAACCTGCACCAATGGTTGCTAACGTACCAGACGTTGAGGTAAATGTTGAGGCTACAAAAGAAGCAGTAGCTAAAGATGTGAAGGCTGATGATCTAACAAAAGTTGAAGGTATTGGACCAAAAGCTGCTGAAGCATTAGTTGCTGCAGGTATCGCTACATTCGCAGACCTTTCTAAAGGTGAAGCTGAAAAGATCAAAGAAATCTTAACAGAAGCAAGTTCTAGAATGGCTCATTTAGATCCTACCTCTTGGCCAAAGCAAGCTAAAATGGCTGCTGATGGTAAATGGGACGAACTTAAAGAATGGCAAGACAACACTAAAGGTGGTGTAGAATAAGTTTTTCTATTTTTGATATAAATAAATCTAAGAACAACCCTTTAAAACGGGTATCCTAAAAGAAAATAAAATGGCAAAAATTACCGCCGCAGAAGTAAATAAATTAAGAAAGGCGACTGGCGCTGGAATGATGGATTGTAAAAACGCTTTGGTCGAGGCCGAAGGTGATTTTGACAAAGCCATTGAAGTACTTCGTAAAAAAGGGCAAAAAGTAGCAGCAAAAAGAGCAGACAGAGATTCATCTGAAGGTGCTGCGATTGCTAAGTTAAATTCTGACCAAACTGTTGGTGTTGCTATAGTACTTGGTTGTGAAACTGATTTCGTTGGTAAAAACGAGAACTTTATTTCTCTTGCCAACCAATTAGCTGAAATAGCACTTAGCTGCAACTCTAAAGAAGAGCTTTTAGCTGCTGATTTTGGAGGTATGACAGTTGCTGACAAATTAGTTGAGCAAACTGGTGTTATTGGTGAAAAATTAGAAATCACGGCTTTTGAAAAATTAGAAGCACCATATGTTGGTTCTTACGTTCACATCAACAAGATCGCTGCTTTAGTTGGTCTATCCGCTAAGGTTGAGACTGCTGATGTATTGGCTAAAGACGTTTCTATGCAAGTTGCTTCTATGGGTGCAACTACATTATCTTATAAAGATTTTGACCCTACATTCGTAGCTGCTGAAACAGAGGCTAGAATAGCTGTTATTGAAAAAGACAACGAAGAACTAGGTCGTTTAGGTAAAACACTTAAAAATGTACCTCAGTATATTTCTATGTCGCAGTTAACTCCTGAAGTTATGGCTAAAGCAGAAGAAGATGCCAAAGCACAATTACAAGCTGAAGGTAAACCAGAGAAAATTTGGGATAAAATTCTTCCAGGAAAAATGGAAAGATTCGTATCTGATAATACCACTTTGGACCAAGAACAATGTTTATTAGACCAAAACTTCATTAAGGATGAGAAAATCAACGTAGCTAAATATGTTGAGTCTCATGGTGATGTTTCTGTTTTAGGTTTTAAACGTGTAACCGTAGGTTAATTACAATACAACTAACTCAATAAAAAACCGTCTTACTGTAAAAAGTAGACGGTTTTTTTATTTTCAATAATTTATTTATCTCTTAATTTTTCAACCAGGCATTTCGCAACTTAACGGTTTCTTCAGTTACCCCTTCTAACGGAACAATTTTCCTGACCTTCTTTAAAGGTTGCCCTACTGGTCCTTCTACAGATATCATTTCCCCGTCTCTTTCTACAGTCATGCTTACTACGGTTTCTGGTGCCCAACCAAAGCTTTCACCTATTATCGGACGTAGGGTTTCTAAATTAATATCTTGACCATTGATAACCCTAAAAATATCGCCACCCTTCAATTTTAAATCATCAAAGAAAGAATTCAAAGCTATATTCTTACGAATAAATACTACGCTGTCATTTTTAACATCAACATCCATATAAGGCACTTGACCATCAAAAAAGTAACCGGTAGGCTCCTCAACATTCTTTGTCACTAAACCAACCTTAGCAAAATACACATCATAATCTATAGGTGTTGTACCAATTACATGCTGCTTAAAGAAAGTATAAACTTCAGGATATGTCATGGAAACAATTTCCCCAAACAAAGCATCATCTTTAAAAGGTACGTCTGTACCATATTTTTTAGATAACTCTTTCATTAACCAAAGCATACTCTTCTCCCCTCCACTCTTCTCTCTCAATATAATATCTAGACACATATTTATTAAAGCTCCTTTCTCATATACGTTGGCATAATTAGGTTCATAAGGCTGTTCCAATATATTTTTACTCATAACAGTAAAAGACATACTATCATCATAAAATTTAGAATTAGTGATTTTAGCCAACATACGTTCGTAAAAATCCTCTTCAGTAATTAGACCTTGCTGAATCTGAAATAAATTAGCAAAGTACTCTGTAGTGCCCTCATACATCCATAAATGTTCAGACATTTTTGGGTCGTTAAAATCAAAATACTGAATCTCTTTAGAGTGAACGGACAACGGTGTAACTATATGAAAAAACTCATGAGAAACCACATCTACCATAGCCTGTTCTAAACGTCCAATATCCATAGCTTCTGGTAACACAACCACAGTAGAGGTATGATGTTCTAGTGCTCCAAACCCATGAGCATCTGGCACAGTATTATCAGACATATATAATAAGATGTCATATTCCTTTGTACTATCAACATCTCCTAAAAATTTCTTTTGAGCACCCATCATAGCCACCATTCTATCTTTTAAATCAGACGCCTTGTAAACGTTATTAGGCGAAAAAAGACTTAAGGTTACCGTAATACCATTTATCTCAAAAGACTCTGTATTTGGTTTTGCATACATTATTGGGTTATCAATTACTTCAAAATAACGATTTGCCTTAAAAGCATCCCACAAAGGATCTGGCTTATTATTTACTTCTCTAGCAAGCGTAGTAGTACCTACTAAATCTGTTGGCTTTTTAATCTGAATAGCATAAGGTATTTCTTTGAACCCATCAAAATAACCTACAAATCCATGAAGATTAAGCATAAAATTGCTATCCTTTAAGATATTGGTACCTGCCGGTGAGAAAACAGCATCATCTACTTCATCCTCCGTATCATAAGTATCATTTACCCAATATTGAACTTTATCTAACTGAGCAGCATTTGAAATACTCCAAGAGTTATCATCTAGTTTAGTGCTAGGCAGAACAATCCCTTTATAATCCAGCGCTTCAAAATCTTCAATATACTTACCGTAATTATCTGAACTATATGTTCCAGGCACAGTCTTAGGTATTCTAAATATGACCGTTGAAGTTGTAAACGCTCCAGGGTTGATCCCTACCTGAACTTTATCATCAACAACATTTACCAAATCAATAGAGGTGACAACGGGACTATTCTCGACAGACAAAAGAACCTTACCTGCCCCGCAAGCGTTTAGTAGCAACGCAGTGGCAATAATTAATACATTTTTCTTCATAAAAAACTTCATATGTGAATATTTAAAATCAATGATATCAAAGATAGATAATATGTAAAGACAACATCTCAACGATTTATGTTTTGCTTCAACCAAATATTGACTACACCCATCAAATATTTTCATTATTTTTGATGGCAAATAAAAAATTAAGATGCACTACAAAAGAATTCTTCTAAAACTAAGCGGTGAAGCCTTAATGGGCGAAAAGCAATACGGAATAGACTCTAATCGTCTAAATGAATATGCGGAAGAAATTAAAGAAGTAGTTGAAAAAGGTATTGAAGTTGCCATAGTTATTGGTGGCGGTAATATTTTTCGTGGCTTAGCAGGTGCCGCAACAGGAATGGACAGAGTACAAGGTGATCACATGGGAATGTTGGCAACCGTAATCAATGGCTTAGCATTACAAAGTGCATTAGAAATGAACGGTATACAAACCAGATTACAAAGTGCCATTAAAATCAATGAAGTTGCCGAGCCTTTCATTAGAAGACGTGCCATGAGGCATTTAGAAAAAGGAAGAGTTGTTATCTTTGGCGGAGGAACAGGTAACCCATATTTTACCACGGATTCTGCAGCTGTACTAAGGGCTATTGAAATAGAAGCCGATGTAATTTTAAAGGGAACCCGTGTAGATGGTATTTACACTGCCGATCCAGAAAAGGATAAAAGTGCGACGAAATTTGATAACATCTCTTTTTCAGAGGTACTTACAAAAGGACTAAAGGTGATGGATACTACAGCCTTTACACTAAGTCAAGAGAATGAACTACCAATTGTAGTTTTTGATATGAACAAAAAAGGAAACTTACTTAAAATTGTTGACGGCCAAACTATTGGTACAACGGTCAACCTTTAATTTTCGGTATAGTTTATGTTATTGCGATAGTAATATAATTATTATATGAACGAAGAAGTACAATTTATATTAGACGCTACAAAGGAAGGCATGAATGCCGCCATAGCTCACCTAGAAAGAGAATTTTTGAAGATAAGAGCTGGGAAAGCCAGCCCAACAATGTTATCATCGGTAATGGTTGATTATTACGGATCACAAACTCCGTTAGCTCAGGTAGCCAATGTAAACACCCCAGATGGTAGAACCATTTCTGTTCAACCATGGGAAAAGAATATGCTTCAAGAAATTGAAAAAGCAATTATGAACGCCAACCTAGGTTTTAACCCTATGAACAATGGCGACATGATTATCATCAACGTTCCGCCATTAACAGAAGAACGAAGAATACAACTTACCAAGCAAGCCAAGGCAGAAGCCGAACATGCAAAAGTAGGTGTACGAAGCGCAAGGCAAGATGCAAACAAAGAAATTAAGGATTTAGATATTTCTGAAGATTTTCAAAAAAATGCCACTGCGGATGTTCAAGATTTAACTGATGCTTTCACAAAGAAAATCGAAGACTTCTTAGTTAAGAAAGAAGCTGAGATTATGAAAGTATAACCAAGAAATTTATAATTATCATTTAAAGCTACCTAAACTAGGTAGCTTTATTTTTTTTGTAAAAAATTTAAACTTTTCAATTTAGGAACAGATGTAGCTAATAGTTACCTTTGCGACCTGCAAAAACAGTTATGGTAGCTAAACTTACGAAAGGATTTTGGCCTAAAACGGCAAACATAATTCTACGAAACAGAATCCTGATTTTACTCTTGATTGCCGGTTTTACCGTTTTTATGGGTTGGCAATGGCAATACATGCGATTCTCTAGCTCGCAAACGAATCTACTGCCAGATGATCACCCCGTAAATGTTCAATATCAAGATTTTCTAAGCAAATTTGGAGAAGAGGGTAATGCGGTTGTTTTCGCCATACGCGATAGTGCCTTGTTTACACCAGCCAATTTTAACCGTTGGAACAAACTTAGCAAACAACTTGCCGCTTTCCCTGAGGTAGAATTTGTTGTTTCAACAGACAATTTAAAGGAGCTTATAAAAGACAAAGAGAAGCAAGAATTTGTAATGCGCCCTTTAATAAATGGCGAACTAAAATCTAAAAAAGAAATAGATAGCATTACCAATCATCTTTTTAATGATATACCATTTTACGACAACCTACTGTACAATAAGGACAGCAAGACAATAAGAACCATTGTTAATCTAGATAAGGATATTGTAAATACCTCGGTTAGAAAAGACTTCATTTTACAGGACATAAACACTTTAGTCAAAAAATTTGAAGAAGAGACCAATTTGGACGTTCACATATCAGGTATGCCCTATGTGAGAACAATGAACTCCCAAAATATCATTGATGAAATTGGTAAATTTATTTTGGCGGCACTTGGTGTTACCTCGTTAATTTTCTTCTTTTTCTTTAGAAGTATCAGAGCTACGTTCATTTCTATGTGTGTGGTGATTATTGGTGTAATGTGGGCTTTTGGTTTACTTGGATTGTTGCAATATGAAATAACCGTTCTTACCGCACTTATTCCACCATTAATTATTGTTATAGGTATACCTAATTGTATCTTTTTGATAAATAAATACCAGCAAGAAGTCAAGAAACACGGTAACCAAGCATTGTCACTACAACGAGTTATTTCTAAGATTGGAAATGCTACTTTGATGACCAACATTACGACCGCATCAGGCTTTGCTACTTTCATTGTAACAGACAGTACCTTATTAAAAGAATTCGGTATAGTTGCCTCTATTAATATCATAGGCATATTTGTTTTATCGCTATTGATCATCCCGATTATTTATAGTTTTATGCCGCTTCCAAAAACAAAGCATTTAAAACATTTAAATAAAAAATGGATTGATGCCTTTGTTCAGTGGATGGAACGCATTGTAAGACATAGAAGAATTACGGTGTATATAGTTTCTATATCGTTATTGGTAATAAGTATTATAGGAATTTATCAAATAAGAATATCAGGAAGCCCTATTGAAGACATGCCCAAAAATGCTGAATTCTTTCATGACATTCGTTTTTTTGAAAAAGAGTTCAAAGGTATTATGCCTGTAGAAATAGTAGTAGACACTAAAACGCCTAAAGGCGTTTTAAAACCTGTTACCCTTAAGCGCATGAACCAACTTGGGGAAGTTATTGAAGAAATTCCAGAACTCTCTACACCTGTTTCTGTCGTGAATTTGGTAAAGTATTCTAAACAGGCTTTCTATAATGGTATTCCAAAATATTATCAATTACCTACCAGTCAAGAAAATACGTTCATTATGGATGTTGCCCGTAAATCTGGTGATAATGGCGATTTATTAAAAGCCTTTGTAGACAGCACGGGACAAACAGCCAGAATGACGACTTTCATGCGCGATGTTAATACCAGCCGTATGGAGGAAATAGAAGAGCGTTTATTAGAGAATATTACAAAAATATTCCCAGCTGAGCGATATAATGTTTACATGACGGGTAGTGCATTATTGTTCTTAAAAGGAACTAAGTACTTGGTAAAAAACCTTATCATGTCACTTGCTTTAGCAATTGGGTTAATTGCCTTATTTATGGCCTACTTGTTTAGATCATTTAGAATGATCGTTATTTCATTGATTCCAAACTTATTGCCACTGGTAATAACCGCTGGTATTATGGGCTTTGTTGGCGTTCCAATAAAACCATCTACCATTTTGGTATTTAGTATTGCCTTTGGTATATCGGTAGATGACACCATACACTTTCTCGCAAAGTATAGACAAGAACTCACGGCTAACAATTGGCGCATAGAAAAATCGGTTTATAATGCATTAAGGGAAACAGGGGTTAGTATGTTCTACACCTCAATTGTATTATTTTTCGGTTTCTCAGTTTTTGTAATATCTAATTTCGGTGGCACCGTAGCACTAGGCTCGTTAGTTTCAGCAACATTGTTATTAGCCATGTTGGCCAACTTAATTTTATTGCCATCACTACTCTTGTCACTGGAAAAAAGTATCGCTAACAAACAAACACTTAAAAAACCACAAATAGATATTTTACCACAAGATGAAAATAATAACCAATAAAATTATTTCATCACAAGTTATATAGCTATTTAAGCTCTCTATTTTTTAACAAAATCCTATCTTTGGGACTATAATTTTCAATTCAAGATCATGCGTTTAGCAACAATAAAAGAATTACTAGCAAGTAAGAACTTACTACAAGAAGTAACAATTAAAGGTTGGGTAAGAACCTTTAGAAGTAATAGATTTATAGCATTGAACGATGGCTCTACCTTGGGCACCATTCAGTGTGTTGTTGATTTTGAAAATTTTGACGAAGAGCTATTAAAAAAAGTAAATACTGGTGCTGCATTAAAAGTAACGGGAACGCTTGTTGAAAGTCAAGGTCGCGGACAATCTGTAGAGATTCAGGTTAGCGCTTTAGAAGTATTGGGTATAGCAGATCCAGAAGAATATCCTATTCAACCTAAAAAACACTCCTTAGAATTTCTTAGAGAAAAAGCACATTTAAGAATACGTACTAACACATTTGCAGCAATTATGCGTGTTAGATCTACCTTATCTTTTGCTATACACAACTACTTTAGAGAAAATGGTTTCAACTATTTTCATGCGCCTATTATTACGGGATCAGATGCAGAAGGTGCAGGTGAAATGTTCAGAGTAACCACACTTGATGAAAAAAATCCACCGTTAACTGAAGACGGAGATGTTAATTACAAAGAAGACTTTTTTGGAAAAGAAACTAACTTAACGGTATCTGGTCAACTAGAAGCTGAAGCTTACGCTATGGCTTTAGGAAAAGTATATACATTTGGACCAACATTTAGAGCTGAAAATTCTAATACATCTAGGCATTTAGCAGAATTTTGGATGATAGAACCAGAAATGGCTTTCTTTGATTTAGATGCTAATATGGACTTGGCGGAGGACTTTATTAAGAATGTTATTTCTTATACTTTAGAACATTGTCAAGAAGATTTAGAGTTCTTAGAAAAGAGATTGTTAGACGAAGAAAAAAGCAAGCCGCAAGCTCAGCGTAGTGAAATGCCTTTAATTGAAAAATTAAAGTTCGTGGCAGATAACAACTTCAAAAGAGTTAGTTACACTGAAGCTATAGATATTCTAAAAAATTGCAAGCCCAATAAAAAGAAAAAATTCTCATATATAATAGAAGAATGGGGTGCCGATCTACAAAGTGAACATGAACGTTATTTAGTAGAAAAACATTTTAAATGTCCTGTAATATTGTTTGATTATCCTGCAAAAATCAAAGCTTTTTACATGCGTTTAAACGAAGACGGAAAGACTGTTAGAGCCATGGATATTCTTTTCCCTGGTATTGGTGAAATAGTTGGTGGATCTCAAAGAGAAGAGCGTTTAGATGTATTAAAGGAAAAGGTTAAAGAACTAGGTATTGACGAAAAAGAACTTTGGTGGTATTTAGATTTGAGAAAATTTGGAACTGCAGAGCATAGTGGATTTGGACTTGGTTTTGAACGATTAGTTCTTTTTGCAACAGGTATGGGCAATATTAGAGATGTAATACCGTTTCCTAGAACACCGCAGAATGCTGAATTCTAAGCGGATTTAATTACTTTTACAAGTACTAGAATAAAGTAATGCTAAAACAACATTTATCTTTTAAACTTTCCCAAAAGTTATCTCCCCAGCAAATTCAATTGATGAAGCTCATTCAATTGCCTACGCAGGCTTTTGAACAACGCCTAAAACAAGAATTAGAGGAGAATCCTGCTTTAGAAACCGGTAAAGAAGATGTTGAAAGCACTACCGATGATTATGATGATGTTTATGATGATGCATCGGACAATGAAACCATCAATACAGAAGATATCAATATAGACGATTATCTAAGTGATGATGAAATTCCTGATTATCGTACCAAAGCAAATAACTATAGCTCTGACGATGAGGAAAAAAGTGTTCCTTATGCTGCAGGTATTTCATTCAACCAACATTTATTAAATCAGTTAAATACCGTTTATCTAACAGATGATGAATGGAACATTGCCGAGTTCTTAGTAGGTAGTGTAGATGAAAGTGGATACATACGTAGACCAATAGCCGACATTATGGATGATTTGGCTTTTACGCAAAATGTATACACAGACGAAGAAACCATAACTAAAATACTGGGCATAGTTCAAGAGCTAGACCCACCAGGTGTTGGCGCAAGGTCCTTAGAAGAATGTTTGATCATACAACTGGAACGTAAAGAAATTACACCAAGTATTGAGCTTGCTACGGATATTCTCAGAAAATCATTTGAGCACTTTACCAAAAAACATTATCAAAAATTAATTCAAAAACATAATATAACCGAAGCTGAGCTAAAAGAGGCAATCGGAGAAATTGAAAAATTAAATCCTAAACCAGGTGGTTCCTATTCTGGAAACAACAGAATTGTAGAGCACGTTGTACCTGATTTTGCAATTAGAATTACAGAAGGTGAATTAGAACTTACCCTCAATGGTAGAAATGCACCAGAATTACATGTATCTAAAGAGTATAGCAATATGCTTAAAGGCTATAAAGAAGCCAAGGAGAAGTCTAAATCCCAGAAAGACACGGTTATGTTCATTAAGCAGAAATTAGACGCTGCTAAATGGTTTATAGACGCTATTAGACAACGTCAGCAGACATTGTTCATTACCATGAACTCAATCATGCAATATCAAAAAGAGTATTTCCTAACAGGAGATGAACGTAATTTAAGACCCATGATCTTAAAAGATATTGCAGATGAAATCGGCATGGATGTTTCTACCGTTTCAAGGGTAGCAAATAGCAAATATGTTGACACCCCTTATGGGACTAAACTTATTAAAGAGTACTTTTCCGAGTCAATGAAAAATGAACAAGGTGAAGATGTTTCTACTAAAGAGATAAAGAAAATTTTAGAAACAGTTATCCAAAATGAGCCTAAGAAAAAGCCATTAACAGATGACAAACTTGCAGCAATTCTAAAGGAAAAAGGATATCCTATTGCTAGAAGAACGGTTGCTAAATATAGAGAACAACTAAGTATTCCGGTAGCACGCATGAGAAAAGAAATCTAATGAAGGTTTTCTCTAACTTAATCTCATACATATTACACCCCCTTTTCATTCCCATAGGTGGTACTGTTGCCTATTTCCTTATAACTCCAAAATACACACCATTAGAAATACAGAGTGCTAGCATTCTACCTATTTTTATATTGACAGTTATTATACCCATAATTACATTTTTAATATTGAAAAATTTGGGTCTAGTCCAATCAGTATCCCTAAACACTATACAAGAAAGAAAATACCCCCTTTATATTCATGCCTCAATTCTTCTTTTAATACTCTACAAGGTCATTCCAAACAATTACGTGAGTGAGTTATACTTTTATTTTACGGGTTTATTAGGAGCCACTGTTGCCTGTATCTTATTACTGCTTTTTAATTTTAAGACCAGTTTACATACTGTTGGCGTAAGTGGTCTTTTAA
This sequence comes from Maribacter sp. R86514, assembly GCF_044597005.1. Lineage (NCBI taxonomy): Bacteria > Pseudomonadati > Bacteroidota > Flavobacteriia > Flavobacteriales > Flavobacteriaceae > Maribacter > Maribacter sp. R86514. The sequence goes on from NZ_CP138999.1 coordinate 2,531,762, forward strand.
TGTATTTGATCAATCTAAGCATACACTTTGAAATCAACTTAATAATAGCAATAAGTTTATTTATTTTATTTACGGGAAGTATTATAACCGCCAGACTTTATCTAAGAGCACACACAAATATTGAAGTGATAGTTGGTCTGTTTATAGGGCTATTATCACAATTGTTAACCGTAAGATTTTGGTTATAGAATATAAAAAATAAGTCCGATTCTAAGTGGACGATACTGCAATACCTCTCCATTTACAGAAGCATTACCATCAAACAATTCGGTTAAAGAATAATAAGCATTTACATTAAAGGTATTATACCCAAAACTTAAAGTCAATCCGTATTGAAATTTTGTCAGATCGTTATTCTTGAAACCCTCACTAATATCATCTAAATCATACTTTGATCGAGCACCTAGCACATATGCAGCCTTAATACCACCATATATACGCCAAAACTTATATTCCTCTGCTGTAGAATTCCGCCATCTAAACTCTAAAGGAAACTCTAATAAGTGCGTTTCGAGCTTACTCCTGGTAATATCGTCGTTAATACTATAAGATATCCCTTCATCGGAAATATCTGCCACAAGATTTGAGTAATAACTGTTCAATGCCAAGCCTGCTCCTATACCTATAGCCTTAGTTCCTGAACGATTTAAAGGCAAATCTTTAATTATACCTGCTTGTAGACCATAAGATAAGTTACGTTGATTAGAACCCTCAGGATGATTTAAAATAAAATTGTAGGATAATCCTATATAAAACTGATCTTCAAAATAACGTTCATCCTCTACACTATCAGTTACTAACTGAGCATGGGAATAAAGTGTGACCAAACAAAATAATAGGACAAAGCGCATGAAGTAAATTTAATGAAATAAAAAACGCTTCAAATAAATTTGAAGCGTTTTAAAAATGTAATATTCTACTTAACTAACTATTGTAGATTATTGAAAGCGTCACCTTCATAGGTAGTATAATTTACCTTTAAAGCGTTAACCTTTCTTAACTCTTGTTTAATATCGGAAATCAATCCCATATTAGCGTTCTTATCAACCTTAAGTGCCGTGGTCAATACATTTTGAATTTCCTGAGGCTTTTTAGCTCTTTCCATTAAAATATAATCACCTACTTCTGAAGGACTAGCAAATTTATCGTTTAATTGAATCTTTGGTTCATTACCAAATGTCTTCTCGTATTCTTTTGTTGGCTTACCAACATAAATATAGATTACACGATCTTTCTTTTCCAATTTTTTTACTTCACTAGCGTTCGGAAGTACGTTTTCAACTTTCAAGGAACTATCTTTCATAACGGTAACCGTCATAAAGAAAAACAAAAGCATAAATACAATGTCAGGAAGGGAAGCTGTTGATACCGCTGGTACCTCTCCATCTTTTTTCTTTGCAAATTTTGACATAGTGTTACTTTTTATTTATTAATTATTCGCTTGAAGTTTCAGCTTCAGATAATTTTTGAGGAAACAAACCTTGTATTCTCTGTACCTTTTCCTTCAATTCTTCTTTAACAGAATCTTCAGTTTCAGGATTTAAATACTCAGCTTCCATTTCAACATAATCTTTGCCGAATAAACGTTTAGCTTCTCTATTTCTAAGATCGTTGTATGCACCTACCAACTCATTCTGAACTGTTATATAAGTACTATACTTAGTTTCACGATCATTCTTCAAAGAGATAATTGCTTTTGTCGGATTATCCGAAGATTCAGCATTACGTTTTCCTTTACAGTAGCTACAATAATCAGGACTTCCTGATGGCGCTCCACCGTTATCTAAAAATGCTACTGCTTTTTCACGCAATTTATCTATTGAAAGAATCTCATCTTCCACCAACAATTGACCATTTCGGTTAATATTTACCGTAAATATGTTCTTCTGTTTAATAATTGGTGGTGCTTCCGTAGGTGGCTCCATTGGCGGCAACATACGATCCAATCCTGCATCAGTTTCAATAGTAGTCGTTACCAAGAAAAAGATAAGTAAAAGGAAAGCTATGTCTGCCATTGAACCCGCACTAACTTCTGGTGCTCCTGCTCTTCTAGCCATAGTTTTCTAATTTTATTATTTACTAAACATGTTTTTAACAGCTGGTATAATCAAAGATAATACAGCGATTATAGTAAGGATGAAAAATACATTCAATCCCATTCCTATATTCTTTATAGTACCTTCATCTGACATAGCAGCAAACTCAGGATCTACATCCGTTCCGCTAGCTAATACATAAGAAACTCCAACTACTAATAAAAAACCACCTACAACAAACAAAGTCTTTTTAAGACCTTGTGGGTTTGAAAACAAGTTTTTTAAAGTAAACACTAAACTTACTACAACAGCTATTCCTAATAAAAGGTATGTAATAATAAACATTGTGTTCAAAGCTCCACTTGAAGCAGCTTCAGCTGCCGGCATATCTGAACTTGGTAATAAATACCATAGTATAGCACTTAATACACCTATAGCAATTAATGCTATTTTAATAATTTTTTGCATAATTTTTAGGTATTAAAAGTGATACTTATTTTTTGTGATCAACCAACATATCGATTAAAGTAATCGAAGAGTCTTCCATATCATTAACGATGCTATCAATTTTAGCAATAATGTAGTTATAGAAAATTTGAAGGATAATTGCCGTAATAAGACCGAATACCGTTGTTAATAATGCTACCTGAATATCACCTGCAATAAGAGATGCACTTAAGTTACCAACAGCTGCAATCTTTTGGAAGGCTGCGATCATACCGATTACCGTACCCATGAAACCAAGCATTGGTGCAATTGCGATAAATAAAGACAACCAAGAAACGTTCTTCTCTAATTGACCCATTTGAACACCACCATAAGCAACAACAGCTTTTTCAGCAGACTCAATACTCTCACCAGCTCTATCTAAACCTTGGTAGTAGATAGATGCAACAGGTCCTTTTGTATTTCTACAAACCTCTTTTGCAGCCTCAACACCACCAGATGCCAATGCGTCTTCAACTTGTTGTTTCAACTTGGCAGAATTTGTACTAGCCATGTTCAAATAAATAATTCTTTCAATAGCAACCGCCAAACCAAGAATCAAACATAAAAGAACGATACCCATGAAACCGGCACCACCTGTAATAAACATTTCTTTTAATAGTTGAGTAAAACCTCTTTCAGTTTCAGCTCCTCCTTCTTGAACTAGCAAAGCTACTGCTGCTACTTTTGCACTTACAATATTTGTACCTGCTACAAATGCCCCAGCGACTGCTAGGCTTGGGAATAATTTTTTCATTTTTTCAAACTTAAATTAGTTAGTTAATAGGGTTAAAGATAAAAAAAAAACAATATAAAAAAAGTAAAATTTACTTGCAGAGAGGAAGGGATTCGAACCCTCGATACCCTTTTGGGGTATACACACTTTCCAGGCGTGCGCCTTCGACCACTCGGCCACCTCTCTAAGACACCTTTTTCAAGGGTGGGCAAATAACAAAAAAAATATTGGTTTAAGAAATTAAAGCACTGTTAAATTTATAACATCTCTCCACGCAAAGAAGTTTCAAAAACAGTTTTAAACAACTCATTAGATATACCACTACCAAGTAAGTACATTGCCTTTGTAATGGCAGCCTCAGTTGTAATATCCTTACCATTAATCACTTGCATTTTTTTTAGCCTAGAACTAGTTTCATAATGCCCCATCATTACTGCACCACCAGAACACTGCGTAACATTAATTATATGAATACCTTTATTTATTGCCTTATTTAATTTCTCTAAAAACCATTCTTCCATAGGCGCATTTCCAGAACCGTACGTCTCCAAAACAAGTGCTTTTAACTTTTCGGCTTGTAAAATTGCATCAATAACATTTTTGTTAATTCCCGGAAAAATTTTTAAAATCGCCACATTATCATCCATATTTCTATGAGATTTTAAGGTTAATTTCTTTTTTTGAGGCAATAAATATTCATTAAAAACGGTCAAATGCACACCAGATTCAATTAAATGAGGATAATTTAAAGACGCAAAAGCCTGAAATTGTTCTGCATTTATCTTCGTAGTTCTATTACCACGATACAATTTATACTCAAAATAAAGTCCGACTTCCTGTATCACAGGCTTACCCTTTTTATATAAAGCAGCAATTTGTATAGCAGTTATTAAATTCTCTTTAGCATCGGTTCTCAAATCACCAATAGGCAATTGAGACCCTGTCAATATCACAGGTTTTGAAAGATTCTCTAGCAAAAAACTCAGTGCGGATGCCGTGTAGCTCATAGTATCACTACCATGAAGCACCACAAAACCATCATATTCTTGATATTTTTTTGAAATAATATCTGCAATAGCCACCCAATGAGCAGGGTTCATATTAGATGAATCTATTGGATGATCAAATGAAAAACTAGATATGATACAATCCAATTGATTAAGCTCAGGTATATTCTTCAGCAACTGCGAAAAGTCAAAGGCTTTTAAGGCTCCAGAGGTATAATCTTTCATCATACCTATAGTACCTCCCGTATAAATCAATAATATATTTCTTTTATCTACACCCAAAACCATTCTTTATTTAAATTACTAAATACCAAAAACATCCTTAGAGTTCCCTGTTGTCAATAAAGCTACCTCTTCATTCGGAACACCATGAATACCCGCCAATTTCTCAAGTACATTAATAATGTAGGCACTTTCATTTCTTTGACCTCTATAAGGTGTAGGCGCTAAGTAAGGCGAATCAGTTTCAAGTACAATATGTTTTAAATCTATTTTATTTAAAAAAGTATCTATTTTACCATTTTTAAAAGTAACTACTCCACCAATACCCAACTTCATATTATATGATATAGCCTTTTCCGCATGCTCATATGTTCCCGTAAAACAATGAAATATACCCCACAAATCATCACCTTTTTCCTCTTCTAATATCTCAAACACCTCATCAAAGGCATCACGACAATGTATAACTATAGGCAATTTATGCTTTTTGGCTATCTGTATTTGCTTTCTAAAAGCTATTTGCTGTTCTTTCAAATACTTCTTTTCCCAATATAAGTCTATTCCAATTTCACCTATTGCATAGTAAGTATGTTTACCCAACATTTCTTCTACATGCGACAACTCTTGCTCAAAATTTTCTTTCACATGCGTAGGATGCAAACCTGCCATTAAGAACATATGATCCGGAAATTCTTTCTCTAAAGCCAACATACTATCTGTATAGGTAGAATCTATAGCAGGAATAAAAAATCGATTCACTCCTAAATCAATTGCTTTCTGCACGGCTTCATTTCTATCTTCATCAAAAGCTTCGCTATATAAATGTGTATGCGTATCTGTTATTATCATGCCGCAAAAATAGGCTTATCTTTGAAAAAAATGAATTATGACTACCCTCAAAAACTTTTTGAAGGATAAAAATTACGTACGCATACCCTTAGTTTTGACCGCTACAGATCATTTTGAAATTAATGCAGAAATAAACGCTGTTGAAGGGCGGTTTATTTTAGATACCGGAGCATCCAACACCTGTATTGGAATGGATCGTATGGAACATTTTAAATTGATTTCTGAAGAATCTATAATTAAAGCTGCAGGAGCAGGCGCCACTAATATGGAAACCTTAGTTGCTAAAGAGAATACAATTGACATCAACTCTTGGAAGTATAAAAAACTAGAGATCGTACTTTTCGACCTTAAACACGTTAACGAAGCATTGACTGCCCACAATGCAGAACCTGTTGATGGAATTATTGGAGCCGACATTCTAAAAAAGTCTAAAGCAATTATAGACTACAACAAAAAGTGTATTTATCTAAAAAAGAAAAAGCGCTGAGTTTACCTCAACGCTTTTTCTATATATTACGAACTTTAGAATATTTACATTTCTAAAGCTTTCTTTACATTATTATCCATCAATAATTCTTCTGGATTTTCTAAGGCTTCCTTAATTGCAACTAAGAAACCTACAGATTCTTTGCCGTCAATAATTCTGTGGTCATAAGAAACCGCAACATACATTATAGGAGCAATTGCAATAGCCCCATCTCTAGCGATTGGTCTCTCTACAATATTATGCATACCTAAAATAGCACTTTGTGGCGGGTTGATAATTGGCGTAGACAACATAGAACCAAATACACCACCATTAGTAATAGTAAATGTACCACCCGTCATTTCATCAACGGTAATTGCTCCATCACGTGCTCTTAATGCCAACCTTTTTACTTCTGCCTCAACACCTCTAAATGTTAAGTTTTCAGCATTTCTTATTACAGGAACCATTAATCCTTTTGGTCCTGACACCGCTATACTAATATCACAAAAATCATAAGAAACCATCTCTTTACCATCAATCATAGAATTAACGGCAGGATACATTTCCAAAGCTCTAACCACAGCCTTTGTGAAGAAGGACATAAACCCTAACCCCACACCATGTTTACTTTTAAAATCTTCTTTATACTTTTTTCTAAGTTCAAAAATAGCACTCATATCCACTTCGTTGAAAGTGGTCAGCATAGCTGTTTCGTTCTTTGCAGAAACCAATCTCTCGGCAACTTTTCTTCTTAACATAGAAAGTTTAGATCGCGTCTCACCACGGTTACCACCTGTAGGTGTACCCATTGAAGGAACTGCATTTACAGCATCTTCTTTAGTAATTCTTCCATCACGACCTGAACCGGAAACAGATGTACTATCCACTCCTTTTTCGTCAAGTATTTTCTTTGCAGCCGGTGAAGGCACACCCGAAGCATAAGTTTCCTTAGCTTTAGCTGGCTGAGGAGCTTTTTCAGTTTTTGGCGCTTCTTTTTTCTCTTCCTTTGGTGCACTAGATGCATCTGCAGCACCTTCTGGTTTAGCTGCACTTGTATCTATTAAACACACGACAGCACCAACGGCAACAGCATCACCTTCTTCTGCTTTCAATGTAATTGTACCACTTACTTCTGCTGGTAACTCTAAAGTAGCCTTATCTGAATCTACTTCTGCAATTGCTTGATCTTTTTCTACATAATCCCCATCTTCAACTAACCATTCCGCTATCTCTACCTCTGTGATAGACTCTCCCGGCGAAGGGACTTTCATTTCTAGAATCATTCTTTCTATAATTTGATATGTTATATTATTTTTTAGGTTTGGACATATTGTCCTTTGTCTTGTCAAAGACGTAATCTATAACTTGTTGGTGACGTGCTTTTGAACGCACAGAACTACCTGCTGCAGGTGCCGCATAAAAACGTCTAGATGCCACTCTAAAATTTCGAGCTCCATCAAAATGCGTCAATAGGTGACTCCATGCCCCCATGTTTCTAGGTTCTTCTTGAGCCCACACAAGATCATCGGCATTTTTGTATTTGGCAATAGCAGCATTCATTTGTTTTTCTGGTATAGGGAACAACTGTTCTACCCTTACCAAAGCAACGTCATCTCTATTGCCCTCTTCTTTAGCAGCAAGCAAATCATAATAGAACTTACCTGTACAGAATACTAAACTTTTTACTTTTTTAGCATCTGCAGTTTCATCATCTATTACTTCTTGAAAACCACCACCGGTTAAATCAGCAATTTTAGATACCGCTCTTGGATGTCTCAACAAACTTTTAGGCGTAAATATGATTAATGGCTTTCTAAAGTTAGCCTTCATTTGTCTACGAAGAATATGGAACATCTGCGCTGGTGTAGTCACATCTGCTATATACATATTATCCTTAGCACACAATTGTAAATAACGCTCCATTCTAGCAGAAGAGTGCTCAGCACCTTGCCCCTCATAACCGTGTGGCAATAACATTACCAAACCGTTTTGAAGCTTCCACTTATCTTCTGCCGCAGAAATATATTGATCGATCATAATTTGGGCTCCATTACTGAAATCTCCAAATTGTGCTTCCCAAATAGTTAGTGTATTAGGGCTAGCCATGGCGTAACCATAGTCAAAACCTACCACACCATATTCTGACAATAGTGAATTGTAAATTTGAAATTTAGCTTGCTTTTCAGAAAGGTGATTCAATAAAATAACCTCTTCTTCACTTTCTTCAACTTTCATTACCGCATGACGGTGAGAAAAGGTACCACGTTCTACATCTTGTCCAGACATACGAACCGCATAACCTTCTTCTAATAAAGAACCGTATGCTAAAAGTTCCCCCATGGCCCAGTCAAGATTATCGGCTTCAAAATACATATTGTATCTATCTTTAACCAATTTCTCCACTTTACGTAAAAACTTCTTACCTTCTGGTAAAGCCGTTATTACTTTGGCAATTTTATTCAATTTGGTTTTAGTGAATTTAGTGTTCACCGCATCCATCATTTCCCACTCACGCACATTTTCAAAACCTTTCCATTCATCTGCCATGAACGGTGTAATTACAGTTTTATCTTCTTTACGCGAATCTTCTAATTTTTCTTCTAGAGAATCTTTATACTGCTTTTCTAACTGCTTTACATAAGTGCCATCAATAACGCCTTCTTGAATCAGTCTTTCCGCATAGATATCTCTTGGATTCTTATGTTTAGATATTGCTTTATATAATTTAGGCTGTGTAAATCTTGGCTCATCACCTTCATTATGCCCGTATTTTCTATATCCTAACAAATCTATAAATACATCACCTTTAAAGCGCATTCTATATTCTAATGCAAAAAGAGATGCGTGTACTACCGCCTCTGCATCATCTGCATTAACATGTAATACCGGACTCAGTGTCACCTTAGCAACATCGGTACAATAGGTAGATGTTCTTGCATCTAGGTAATTCGTAGTAAACCCAATTTGATTGTTTACAACTATATGTATGGTACCACCTGTCTTATATCCATCAAGACCTGCCATCTGAACTACTTCATAGACCAAACCTTGACCTGCTATTGCAGCATCTCCATGAACTACAATAGGCAAAACCTTAGAAATATCATCTTGATAATCAGCATCTTGTTTTGCTCTAGCAATACCTTCAACAACTGCACCTACCGTCTCTAAGTGAGATGGATTAGGAGCAATACTCATCTTAATTTTATTTCCGTTATCAGATTTTCTGTCAGACGTCCAACCTAAGTGATATTTAACGTCTCCATCAAAAATCTCTTGTTCGTAATCTTTACCGTCAAACTCACTAAAGATATCTTTAGCAGATTTGCCAAATATATTGGTAAGTACATTTAATCTACCACGGTGTGCCATACCCATAACAAATTGCTTCACACCCATTTCAGCGGCGCGTTCTACAATTACATCTAAGGCAGGTATCAACGATTCATTTCCCTCTAAAGAAAATCTCTTTTGCCCTACATACTTGGTGTGCAAAAAAGTTTCGAAAGAAATAGCATGATTAAGCTTCTTAAGAATATGCTTTTTACGGTCTGGCTCAAAATTCGGATGATTGTCATTAACATTTATCCAATCTTGGATCCATTTAACGCGCTCTGGCTTTCGTATATACATATACTCAACACCAATAGCATCGCAATAGATACTTTGTAAATGCCTGATGATCTCTTTTAAGGAATTTGGACCTATACCAATTACGTCACCTGCATTAAAAACAGTATTGAGATCAGACGAAGCTAATCCGAAATTTTCAATATCTAAAGTCGGCTCGTAATGTCTTCGCTCACGTACGGGGTTCGTTTTAGTAAACAGATGACCTCTGCTTCTGTAACCATCTATCAATCGAATTACCTGAAACTCTTTTTGAAGAGATTCTGGCATTTCACTAGAATGGCCATTAACTACAACTGTAGTACGATTTTCATCGATTTCCAGCTCATCTAAAGAGCTCTCCATTCCAAAATCGAATCCTTGAAAAAAGGCTCTCCAACTTGGCTCTACACTATCTGGATTTACTAAGTACTTATCGTATAACTCTGAAAAAAAAGAGGTATGAACGGTATTTAAAAAGGAATATTTATCCATGAATTACTTTCTGTATCTTTAGAATAAATTTCTAACAAAAATACAACATTTACAATATCTAACGATAGAATGCCATGTATTATTGAAAAAAACGAAACTTTAAAACAAAATCGTCATATGAACTTAAAAAAATTAATTTTCACTGGACTCGCAATGCTAAATATCACTTTAGCCCTTGCTCAAACTCCAAAAAACAATGCTGATTTCTGGAATAACGTAAGATTTGGTGGAAGTATTGGCTTAAGTTTTACAAATAACGGATTTAACGGATCAATTGCACCAAGTGCTATTTATCAATTTAACGATCAATTTGCATCTGGCGCTAGCTTAAGTTTCAATTACGCCAAGTTTGACAATGATAAATTATTGGCTTATGGCGGCAGTGTTCTATCACTATACAACCCATTCGCACAATTACAGCTATCTGCAGAATTTGAACAATTACGCATAAATAGAACTATTGCCACACAGACTATAGATATAGAAGACAACTATTGGCTACCGGCATTTTTTATTGGCGCAGGATACAGCAACAGAAATATAACATTTGGCATACGGTACGACTTACTATATGACGACAACAAAAGCATTTACGGCAATGCCCTAATGCCATTTGTACGTGTTTATTTTTAATTAATCGTTATCTTTCATAAGACCAAACCAACCAACATGAATACATTTAAGAACCGATATCTTTCATTGGATGTTTTTAGGGGGATGGATGTTGCGCTTATGATTATAGTGAACTCCCCCGGAAATGGTGATACGAGTTTTGGAATTTTGAAACACGCCATTTGGAACGGATTTACACTTACCGATCTTGTTTTTCCTACATTTTTGTTCGTGGTAGGTAATGCGATGAGTTTTAGTATGAAAAAATACGAAGGCGAAGGAAGAAGTACATTTTTCAAAAAGGTTCTAAAACGCTTTTCTATACTATTTTTATTAGGATTTCTCATGTATTGGTTCCCATTTTTTGAAGATGGTGGTTTAAAACCGATTGCAGAAACCCGAATATTTGGAGTATTACAACGAATTGCACTATGCTATTTATTCGCTTCTATCCTACTCCATTATTTTAAAACAAAATCCGTACTAATTTTCAGTGCCCTAGCATTAATATGTTATCATGTTATATTGGTAGTTTTTGGAGACCTCTCTTTAATGGGCAATGCCGTTTTAAAACTTGACAAATTCTTAATTGGCGCAGACCATATGTATCATGGTAACGGTGGCGTAGCTTTTGACCCTGAGGGATTGTTAAGCACCCTACCAGCTATAGTAAATGTTATTGCAGGATATTTTACCGGAAAATTCATTCAAAAGAGCGGTCAGAATTACGAAACCATTGCAAAACTTATAATGGTTGCAGGTCTTCTTGTTGTAGCAGGATTTGCATGGGATTTAATATTACCGTTCAACAAAAAGCTTTGGTCTAGCTCTTTTGTATTACTTACTAGTGGAATAGACATATTCATCATAGCCGTTTTAATATATCTAATGGATATGTCCAAACCTGGCAAATGGACTTATTTTTTTGAAGTATTTGGCAGAAATACACTATTCATTTACCTATTATCTGAACTGTTCATTATCAGCTTGGCCGCAATATCCATGAATGGCACAAATGCTTATAACTGGATAGCAGATAACATTTTTATAGCCACCGCTGGTGATTATTTTGGCTCGTTGTTATTTGCCTTATGGATAATGTTTACCTGCTGGCTTGTTGGTTATATTATGGACAAAAAAGGTATTTATATAAAGGTATGAAGTAACATTATTGATATCGATTACGATACCATACCTTTTTATACTCCCGCTTTAAAATCAATAATGTGACCTGATCTGCAACATCAACAGTATCGGTGATTTCAATATTCTGAAATGCACTTTCCTGAATATCTATGATGTACATTAAGTTTAAATATTCAGCAAAATGCTCCATCATTAAGTAATACACCTTCTCACGAATAAGCGCTATAAATTCAGCATGATCTAATTTTTCAGGAATTTGCAGAGGTATATTGGCAAGAACAAAATCCTTCTCCACCTGATGCTTCAATTTATCAAAAAGAGAATCACCAATAGCAACCTGCATTAATTGCTCGCTATTATCAACATTTAACTTCATTTCGCACCTATATACCTTATTTCATCAAATAGAAAATAATCCAAAATCATTGCTTATATACAACACCATCTTTCATAACAAAAACAACATCTGTTAATGTTTCTACATTATCTAACGGGTTTTCATTTACTGCAACGATATCGGCTATATAACCTTCTTTGATTTGTCCTAATTCTTTCTCGCCTAAAAGCATTGCATTTGTAATCGTAGCTGAACGTAACGCTTCTATGATAGGCATACCTGCTTTGTTCATGTAGATAAATTCTTTAGCATTATCTCCATGAGGCGACACTCCAGAATCGGTACCAAAAGCGATACTCACCCCCTTTTTATAAGCTTTTGCGAATGTTGCATTCAATTTAGGACCAATCTCCAAAGCTTTCTTAGCTACAACAGGTGGTAAGTAGTTTGGTATTTTTGCCAACCTAGCCGCTTCTTGTCCTGCAGAAATGGTTGGCACCATATACGTATCATGCTTCATCATTAATTCCATTGTTTCCTCTGACATCAATGTACCATGCTCAATAGTTTTAATTCCTCCTAAAATAGCTCTTTGCATACCTTCATCACCATGCGCATGCGCTGCTGTAAGCATACCGTAATCTTTAGCCGTTTCTGTAATTGCTTTTATTTCTTCAATAGTAAACTGAGGGTTCTGACCATTTTTAGCGACACTTAAAACACCACCGGTTGCAGTGATCTTAATGACATCCGCACCATCTTTATAACGTTGGCGAACCGCTTTTCTACCATCTGCAGGTGAATTGACTACACCTTCTTTTGGTCCCGGATCACCCATTAATTCATTACTTCTACCGTTAGTTGGATCTGCATGACCACCTGTAGTAGCAAGTGCTTTACCTGCCGTAAAAATACGTGGACCAACAACAGTACCCTTATTAATTGCATTCTTCAAGGCAATATTTACTCCCGACCCACCTAAATCACGTACGGTTGTAAACCCGGCCATCAATGTTCTTTTCGCATAAACCGTGGATTCAAAGGCGACATCAGCTTCATTCATGGTAAAAGCCTCTAAATATCTTGACGGACTAGACTCACTTTCAATGTGCACATGCATATCTATGAAACCCGGTAAAATGGTCTTTGACTTTAAATCCACCACCTGATCTTGATCACCACCAATTACATAACCATTTTTGATTTCTGTAATCTTATTACCCGAAATAACAATTGTTTTCTCAGACAATACTTTACCCGATTCAACATCTACGATTTTACCGCACTGAAGGTATGTGTCTTGGGCTGTAGCTATTGTAAAAGACAGAAGCATGAGAAGAAATAATGATTTTTTCATAAGAGGTGGTCTTTAAATTAAATAAGGGGAAATATAGCTATATTTCCCCTTATTTATATGGTTACACCTGAAAAAATCAGTCACGTATTTTCTGTTCCCAAATCCATGCATAATTCATGGCCTCTTCTAAAGTATACTCCGCTTTCCAACCCAATACCTTATTAGCTTTAGTGGTATCTGCATAAGCAGTGGTAATATCACCTGGTCTTCTGTCAACTATTTTATAATTTAATTTTCTGCCAGATACTTTTTCAAAACTTTTTATCGCCTCTAATACCGAGCTACCAGTTCCGGTACCTACATTAAAAACTTCAAAATTAGATTCGTTTTTTCCGTTCAACAAACGCTCTAAAGCAACCACATGCGCTTTAGCCAAATCCACTACATAGATATAATCTCTTATACATGTACCATCTGGTGTAGGGTAATCATCTCCAAAAACGGATAACTGATCCCTTAATCCAATACCAGTTTGCGTAATAAAAGGCACCAAATTCTGAGGCACTCCTTTTGGCAACTCCCCTATTTCTCCACTTGGGTGTGCTCCCATTGGATTAAAATAACGTAATGCAATTGCATTTAAACTTGGAGTAACTTTACAAGTATCTGCAATTATTTCTTCGCCCATTTGCTTAGTATTACCATATGGCGATTCTGCAACCTTAACCGGTGCGTCTTCTGTAATCGGCATTTTATCTGCCTGACCATAAACTGTACAAGAAGAGCTAAAAATAAAACTAGCCTTATTCTTTTTACAAAGTTCTTTTAATATGTAAACTAACGTACCAATATTGTTTTCATAATACAACAATGGTTTCTCAACACTTTCGCCTACTGCTTTAGAGGCAGCAAAATGGATAACGCCAGTAACATCTTGATATCGTTGAAAAAAGTCTTCAACTTTATGCTTTTCTTTTAAATCTAACTTTTCATAAAGCGGCTTTTTACCTGTGATAGCCTTAATACCATCAAGTACATTTTCATCAGAGTTAGAGCAATCATCAATAATGACCACTTCAAAGCCTTTGTTTTGAAGCTCTACTACTGTGTGAGAACCGATAAAACCTAATCCGCCTGTTACTAATACTTTCATTTATAATGCTGTTTGAACGTTATCAAATTTAAAAAACTACACCACTACCCGTTTACAAATCCGATAATTAACTCAGTTATGTAGTTAATCTGTTCTTCATCTAATTCTGTATGCATCGGTAAAGACAATACTTCTGTTACCAATTGATTGGTTACAGGAAAATCTTCTTCCTTATATCGATCATCTTGATAAGCTTTCTGCTTATGTAGCGGAATTGGGTAGTAGACACCAAAAGGAACTTTATTTTCAGCCAGAAATTGTGCTAGCTCATCTCTTTTACCATTTGTAATTCTCAAAGTATATTGATGAAAAACATGACAATCGCACACATCGCAAATACCCTCACAATTATTTACGGTTACGGGAGTAATTATATTTTCCTGACCCTCAAAGGCTTTTGAATACGCACGAGCGGCATTTCTTCTTGCATTGCAATAACCATCTAGCCTAGGTAATTTAGCTCTCAACACTGCAGCTTGTATAGAATCTAATCTAGAATTAACACCAACTACATCATGGTGGTAACGCTCGTACATACCATGATTAACAATACCTCTTAAGGTATGTGCCAGTTCATCATCATTGGTGAAAATTGCCCCACCATCTCCATAACACCCTAAATTTTTAGAAGGAAAAAAAGATGTTGCACCTACATTACCCATACTACCAGCCATATGCTTTGTGCCATCTTTTGAGAGATATTTAGCTCCAATTGCCTGAGCATTATCTTCAATAACGAACAAATCATGTTTTTTTGCCAACTCAAGAATAGCATCCATATTGGCACATTGACCGAATAAATGAACAGGAACTATAGCCTTAGTTTTTGGTGTTATTGCTTTTTCTATAGCTTCTATATCAATGTTGAACGTATCTGGATAGACATCTACCAAAACCGGAGTAAGTTGTAACAATGCAATAACCTCTACTGTTGCAGCAAAAGTAAAATCTGCTGTAATAACCTCATCACCAGGTTTCAAACCTAAACCCATCATAGCTATTTGCAAAGCATCGGTACCATTGGCACATGGTATAACATGCTTGACCTGAAGATAGTCTTCTAGCTCCTTCTGAAAAGCATGAACCTCTGGTCCGTTTATAAATGCCGACGTTTCTAAAATTTGAGTTATAGAAGTATTTACTTGATCTTTAATTTCTTGGTATTGACCACCTAGGTCTACCATTTGTATCTTTTTCATCTGTTGTAATTACATGAAGTCCTACAAAAATACGAAACAGACAACACTAATTTTATGGAAGAAACGTAATTTAGCCTAAAAGCATCTGTTTGAACTTTCTCTATAATCTTCTTGTCATAAGCGCATCTGCCATTTTAAAGGTATTGGCATTGGTGAATTCAAAACTATCGCTATTTGTAAAGGGCAGAAATGAATCTATTTCGCTTATTAAGCAATCTATTTCAAAAAAAGACAGCGTTATTTGGATTCATGCAGCATCTTTAGGCGAGTATGAACAAGGACTACCTGTTATTGAACAATTAAAAATTCATCATCCTGCACATAAAATAATACTTACTTTTTTTTCTCCTTCAGGATACGAAGTAAAAAAGAATAGCAAAATAGCCGATGTTATTTGCTATCTACCAATGGATACAAAGCGGAAAGTAAAGTCCTTTTTGAAAGCCGCACACCCAGATATCGCCATTTTTATTAAATATGAAATATGGCCCAACTACTTAAATGCCTTAAAAAAGGCTGATACTCCTACCTATTTAATTTCAGCATTATTTAAAGACAATCAAATTTATTTTAAGTGGTATGGTGGTTTTATGCGCAACGCATTAAATAACTTCTCGCACTTTTTTGTGCAAAACGAAAAATCAAAATCATTATTAAATTCCGTTGACTATACTAATGTAACCATTGCCGGGGATACTCGTTTTGATAGAGTAAGTGAAATAGTAGCGCGTGACAACGAATTAGATTTCATGACCCGCTTTAAAAATGATAAATACTGCTTTGTAGCAGGAAGCACATGGGCAGAGGACGAAAAAATCATTATAGACTATATCAATAAAAATGTTCAGCCAATAAAATTTGTGATAGCTCCGCACGCCATCAAGGATAATTATATTGAAGAGATAATAGCAGCTATTGACAAAAAAGTAATACGCTATACAGAAATGGAACACGCAACTTTAGCTGAATATAATGTACTTGTCATTGACACCATAGGTATTTTGACCAAAGTATATAGCTATGCCGACATTGCATATGTAGGTGGTGGTTTTGCTACAGGATTGCACAATACATTAGAGCCAGGCGTCTTCGGTATCCCGGTTATTATAGGTCCACAGTATGATGGATTTGCCGAGGCAGAAGAATTGGTACAACTAGGCGGTGTCATTTCTATAAAAAATAATAATGAATTCCAAGAGCATGCAGATAAGTGCTTTGAAAATATTGACTACAGGTCAAAAATCGGTCTTTTAAACACAGGCTACATCAAAGAAAAAGCTGGTGCCACCGAACGTATTGTTTCTGAATTAAATGCAGTTTTAACATCAAATAATTGAATTATTTTCAATTAAACACCTTCTGTATTATTTAATAAACCATTTTCATAACTGTTAATTATTGTATAGAAAACATACTTTACACAGATACTTTCTATACGTTAATCGATTTTACCCTTCTATTTAACAGCACTTTAGGTTAGATCTACCATATTGAAAGCAGAACAATAGAATAATGATTATGGAACAAGAACTAACTTCAGGAGTTAAAATACTCAATGGATTTCTTAAATTAATGGTTACCTGCTTGGTAATAATACTTTTATCTGTACCCTTGGCAGGCATAGCAGATTGGTTGAATCTTATTAAATAGATTTCATCATAATAATACTTACGAAAGCTACAAATTGTGATATAAAATTCTAAAGTGCTGTAATTCAGTTATCGACGAGATACCATTTTCTAGGCTGAAATGCATATTTTAAAAAACATATACCACAAAAATGTAAGATTTTACATCTATTAAAGAGAGTTTTACAACTTTTTCTATGGAATTGTTGCTTA
Organism: Maribacter sp. R86514; assembly: GCF_044597005.1. Taxonomy (NCBI): domain Bacteria; kingdom Pseudomonadati; phylum Bacteroidota; class Flavobacteriia; order Flavobacteriales; family Flavobacteriaceae; genus Maribacter; species Maribacter sp. R86514. The sequence goes on from NZ_CP138999.1 coordinate 2,549,256, forward strand.
ATTCAACTAACTTTAGTAGTGTAACTTTAAAGTAGGTAATGTTATGAACAATTTATCATTTAAAACCGGAGTAGAAACTTATCTCTCCGTGCTTGTTATTGCAATGCATGCATTTTTAGCTGTAGTTGTGGTAGGAGCTTTTTTAGCCCTTTTGGGGATTGTCTAATCTTTTAATACCAAATCCTTATTGAGAAAAAATTACTTTAAAAAAAATGCCCCTTATTCAAGGGGCATTTTTTATATGATCAATTCATGTAATATTTAATCTTATAATTCTTCTAAAATTATTAAAGAAAAACAAAAGGGCTGTTGATTTAGAAATCAACAGCCCTTTATATAAACCAAATGTTATTATTGATAAACTCTCACATAATCTACTTCCATAGTATCTTCTGTAAAAGCCGCATCGATAGTACCACCTAGTGTACCACCCATAGCGACATTCATTATTAAAAAGAAATCAGCATTGAATGGTGTTGTAGCATTGTTCACAAAACTGTTATGCACTAACTGATCATCTACAACAAACTTAATACTATCAGGCGTCCACTCTACAGTATAATTATGAAACTCAGAAGTTGCATTTTCCACTGGCGTAGATCCTACTACGGCATTACCTGCAGAATTACCAGGATAATGTAATGCACTACTAATAGTATTGTTATTATTACCAACATGTTCCATAATATCTATCTCTCCAGCCGTAGGCCAACCAACTTCATCAAAATTAGCACCTAAAGCCCATAATGCAGGCCAAGTACCACCAGCTGATGGAAGTTTAGCTCTTATCTCAACTCTACCGTAAGTAAACTCGAATAAGTTTTCAGATTTAATACGACCCGAAGTGATTCCACCAGAAGGAGAAACACCAAAATCAAAAAACAACACAACTCGGTCATAAGTACCAACAGGAACACCGGTGAAATCAAATGTTAGTGTTTCCCAGGCATTTGCAACAGTTGAATTTACGCTTACCTCAACATTCTCATCAGCATTAGCTTGATTCTCAAGTTTCAAAATTATATTGGCTCCAGCTGCAGGCGACCATGTTTTTAAACTAATACTAGGATATGCAACAAGATCAACCGGTGCAGACAAATCAAAGAAAGAACCTGCCCATGTCTCAGCACCTAAAGCTTTAGTAGATTCTGCCACATTAGCACTAGTATTCTCTCCCGTAGGATCCGGATTTGCAATAACTGCAGTACCAACACCACCAAAACCAGTAAAAACAGGGGCCGCACCTTCAAAATCTTCTAAAGTTTGCGTAGCACCACTTCCATCGACTAATGTCATTTCATCAAAATAGTGAACAGCTGCTTCTCCCTCACCAGCTATAGCGGTAATTTTTAAAACACCGTCTTCAACTTTAACGTTTTCAGCTGCATCTGTATATGTTTGAGCCTCACCATTACCCCAGCCACCTGCGCCAAGGTCATAACCCCAATTGGCAGCATTTGGTGCACCATCAACATCAAATTCATCTGACCAAACTAAATTGGTATAAATGGTTTCAAGACTTTCGTCTCCACCATCAACAGCAACATCAGAAGTAAATTTATGATACCACGCTAAATCAGCATTCTCCGTATCATATGTTCTTACATATAAGAAATCCTCGCTTATAGATAGTATTTCATATACAGAAGAACCTACATAGTACCCCATGAAACCTCCATCAGAAAATGTCATTTGTATTCCAGTTGTCTCACCCTCTGGAACATTTCCTTCTACTTCAGAAAGCTGAACTGCTTTTTCACCTGAAGTATCAAAATCATAACAAAAATCAATATCCTCACCTCCGCCAACAACAGCTTTATGACCTACATTAAAATATGTTTGACCTTTATTATCCAAACTGTAAACTAAACCACCAGTCGCATTTACTGAAAACGTAAGTTCATCATCACAAAGACAATCAGAATCTTCCGTTCCACATTTTTCAAATGCAGCAGCGGAATACCATTTAGGATACCACCAATCGCCATCAATACCTTCTCTAGCAGGTCCAAGTCCTAAGTGACCCTGTTGAGATGCCGCTAAAAACCAAGTTTTTGAGCTATCGTTAGTTAAAAATGTTACCGTTTCAGTATCGGTAAAAGCTAATGAAACAGAAATCTCTAAAGTCTCAGATATCTTTTTACCTTCAGTTGAACCCGCAGTAATAGTTACAGTATATGTATTATCACCTATTTCTTCATAGGTTTTTGAAGTTGCTCCAGAAGTTTCCAGAGCACTTGTGCCATCACCAAAATCATAATGATAATAATTAGCATTTGTTGCTGATGCTGTAAAGTCGAATACACCTTCGCCCATGTTCTGAGCACTAACCGTAAGATTAGAAGGCGTAACCGATTCTGGAATATCAATGTCATCACCATCGCAGCTCATCATTACTGCAAATACCGACACCATGATGTACTTTAATTTTTTCATAGTTAATTTTTTGAGTTAATTATTTGATTTACAATTTATCTAAACATAACACCAACTAACTATGTAGTGTTAAAACTAAGATAATCGCTTATGCAATTTACAATATGCAATTATCAAATTGTAAATTTTTACCACTACAAAAAACATACAATACAAAATAAATGGCTCAAAAAAGAGATTATGATAAACAAAGTCGTGAATTATCAACTAAAAATCAGCAACAAAACATACACCACAAATACATAAAAACAGCTATTGTTGTGGTAATGTTGTGGTGTTTTTGAGTATTGTAGTGGAGATTATAAATTAATGATATAGTCTGTTAATCCAGTTTCGTGCGGAAGATTCATTTTTTTACGCAGGCGGTATCGTTTCACTTCAACACTTCTGACCGATATATTTAAAAGAGGTGCAATTTCTTTAGAAGACAGGTTTAATCTTAAATATGCACATAATTTTAAATCATTAGCAGATAACTCAGAATGCTTTTCTTTCACCTTTTTCAGAAAATCTTTATCTGCATTATTAAATGCACTTTCAAAAAATTTCCAGTCATCTGCATTGTTAATATTACTATCTATTGTTTTAATTACAGATTTTATCAGTGGAATATCACTACTATCTTTCAACTTTTCTTTGATAGTATTCAAAAACTCATTCTTTTTTATAATACTCATTGTAGAAATAGCTAGTTCTCTATTTTTGCTTTCTACAAGTTCTTGCAGCTGTTCATTCTTTATTTGAACTATCTTTCTTTGATTTTTCAGCTTTTTACGTTTCAACCTCTTATTATTCTCCTTGACAAGGTTCCTTTGCTGTTTCTTGTAATAATCCTTGTACATCTTATGAATTAAAACAGCTAGGAAAGCACCTAATATCATATAACCCAACAGCGCCCAGTAAGAGATGTACCATGGTCGTTCTATAACAAACCTATAAGAAGATGTATTTTTGGTTAATTCATTACCTACTTTTCCTCTAACCTCAAATTCATAGGAACCATAAGGTAAATTATTAAAAGAAACTTCTGACCCAGTATCCCAATTACTCCAATCATTGTAAAAACCGTCTAATCTATACTGGTAATAAACCTCAGTGAATTTATCATATGATGTAATGTTATAATTGAAGCTTAGACTATTTTGATCATATGCATACTTGTCATTGTCTTTAAAGGCGACAGGAACGCTTAGAGCATTATAAGCCTTACGTAAAACACTATTAAGACTGATATTATAATCTTGCATTTTAACATTACTAAGATTTAAAGTAACGTAACCATTAGAAATTCCAATTAAATACAATTCATTTTCTAAATGAACTACAGATTCAAAACCAAGAACTCCCATACTTCTTCTAAAAAAATTGGGAATAGATATTTTAATACTTTCTGGTTCTTCACTTAAGTGCCCTGTAGAAACACTAATAATATTATCATCTGTAAAACCCCATAACCTCTCAAAATCATTAGTAGATTTTAGCACCCCAAGAATACTTTCATTTTTAGTGAAAAATTTACTGGTCAACAATGTATCTAAAACAAAGTTATTCTCTTTAGCACTAAACTTGAAAACACCGTTAATAGTAGAATATACTATATCGTTGTTATATCTCAACAAGCTTGATCCGTTACCTTTCGATTCAATTTGCTTGACATCTAAAGCTGATGTATATGTTGCATCTACCTTTATGTCAAAAACACCTTTATAATCGTGGTTAACTAATATTCGATGATTATCCACAAACTCAAAAAATCTACTTGAGCTATCAAATCCCGTTATATTATTTCTGTATTTCCATGCTCCGTTTTTAAATTCAAGAATACTCAACCCTTTGTAATTACCTTGAATTAGTAACTCTGAATTTGTTTTTATAGGTTGAATATCCCAAGTACCTGGATAATCTGAAATAAGGGTAGCAGTATCATTTTTAACAACGTAGGTACCTTTGTGATGCCCACAAAACAAAGTACCGTTAATTTCTTTTAAAATCCATACCTGACCTTCCGTACCTTTGACTAGTTTAAAGTCTTCCTCCTCGTCACTTTTATAAAACAGTCCTTGATTTGTACCTAAATACAAAACATTATTCATTTTCTTAGCAGTATAAACCACTCCTAGAGCACCTATATGATCTATATATTCTTTAAACGGAGAATCTAGATTTAAAACACTTAACCCATTATCCAGACCCAGCCATAAATTATGATCATCATCTTGAAATAAAGAAAGAACTGTATTATTGTTAAGTCCTTTTTCTTGATTTATATGTTCAACTATTTTTCCGTCCTTATCTAAATGATAAATACCTTTTGAAATAGTTCCCAGAACAAAAGTCCCATCATTTAAAATCAGAGAACTATAAACTTTTACTGCTGACAAATCTATCTCTGATTTAATCTTCCATTTTTCAAGATGACCATCTTTCAAGTATAAAAACGCTCCATTTTCAGTAATAACTAACATATTATCTCCAAATGGAAATGCACCAACAATATTATTATTTTTAAAGATAAAATCATCGGAAACCAAGAGTGGTTTGCCATTTTCTAAAGTGAAAAAACCTTTATCCTTTATTTGAAAATAGACCTTCCCCCCAACTTCAAAAATTTTTGCTCTTGTATTTTTTGCATTTAATATTTCAAAATAGCCTGTTTTAGAATTATATATATAAATCCTATCTAAAGATTGAAACAAAACCCAATCTTTAAACTGAGTAATATTCCAAAAGTCTTCATCGTCAATTAATGGCTCATTTAATTCAGAGGATAACGAACTATAATTTAAAACCCCTAAATCATCCTTTTCCCAAAAGCCGAATTCCATGTAACCTCCAGTATAAATTTTGCTTCCAATGGATTTTACAGATTTAACAGGAGTACCAAAAGGAGCCTGATATAATTGCCAAGTAGTGCCATTAAATGCTAACAAGCCACTATTATTTGCAACATATATAGTTTGATCTTCTGACTGGCTTAAATTCCAATTTTGATTACCGGCATTATATTCAATAGGAGTATAATTTTGAATAGGAGATATTTCTTGAGCAGAAACAAATAAAGAATACAAAAGAAAAATGTAATAATACGGCTTCATGATTATTTTTAGGAAAATCAAAATTAGTTGCATTTAAATATAATGCATTTATAACGAGAGAAGAACTGAATACCGTTGTATGTTAAATCAAAAAAGACATAAAATATGACTTGCTAGATTTTCTTTCATTCATAAAACTAAGTATCGAGAAAGTCTAAATTACATTCATTCAAAATGATATTTCAAATCTAACATTTATAGTCATCTTATATTTACCTAGGTCTTAATTTTGATTGAAATAGTAATTTCATTTTCGATTAAAAACACCTGAAAATACCGCTTATGTTGCTTTTAACAAAGTATTATTTTTAAATAATCTAAATACATACTACTGAAAAACAGTTATTTAAATTGCTTCTAAAGGATGAAGGGTCTAGTTTTAATATGAATTTAAAACGGAAGATTATGTCGATAAGATTTGGAAATAGTTGTGTTAATTGTGATAATTTGGTTGAAGGCAATACTTGTAAAGTGCACGGCGTAAAAGTAGGAAATAGTTATACGTGTGATAGTTTTGAAATGAAAGCCACTTTAAAAGATGACACCAATTGTGTAACCTGTGTAAAGTTTGAAACAAGTGATTGTGCTAATCCACAAAAGGCAGCACCTGGTATGTCTTGTAGCCATTGGGCACCACAAAATGCTACTGCATAAATGCAAAAAATATTTAAGTGAAAAATTTAAAGGTCAGCCAAAAGCTGACCTTTTTTAATATAAACTATTTTACTTCTACGCCTTTCCAAAAAGCCACATAACCCTTAATTCCCTTGGCTAGTTCTGAAACTTCAGGATAATACCATGCAGCATCTTTATTAACATCTCCATTCACTTCAATATCATAATACGACGCTACTCCTTTCCAAGGGCAGTTTGTATGGGTCTCGGTACCTTTAAAAAATTCTTGTTTTATTGCTGTTGGAGGAAAATAATGATTTCCTTCGATCACTACTGTGGCATCACTTTCTGCGATTACCTCGTTATTCCAAATTGCTTGTATCATATCTTAAATATTTAATTCTATTTTAATTCCGTTAATACTGTAGAACCAATCGTTAAAGTTTTATGTACAGGACATTTATTAGCAATCTCCAATAACCGCTGACGTTGTTTTTCATCTAGATTACCGAACAGTTCTATTTTTCTTTTAAAGGTATCTATTTTCTTAATCATTGCTGTGTTTTCAGAATCTGGGGCATGCTCTTTGCCATAATCAACATGTACTATTATTCTTTGTAAATCCCATTTTTTTCTAGTGGCGTACATTCTCAATGTCATCGCTGTACAAGCTCCTAATCCCGATGAAACATAATCATACGGAGAAGGACCAAAATCGTTTCCACCAAAATCAGTAGGCTCATCTGCAATCAAAAAATGATTACCAGAAACTATTTCAGAGGTAAAACCTTCATTACCTATACTCACCGCTACTTGATGAGCAGTCTCTAAAGGTGCTCTCTTAGGAATATCCAAATAACGCTCTGCCCAACCGGCAATAACATTACCTACATATGTAGAATCTTCATTATCCGTCAAAAGATGATCCGCCTTATCTATTGAAATAAAGCTTTTAGGATGATGCGCGTATTGATAGAGTTCTTTTGCATTTTCAATACCCACAATAGTATCTTGTGGCGAATGAATGACCAAATATGGTTTTCTCAAGTTCTTTAAAACCTCTTTCATAGGTTTTGACTCAATATCATCGATAAAATCTTTTTTAATGGTGAAGTCTCTACCGCCAATATTCACTTTTGCTTTTCCTAACGCATTTATTTCCTCCACATTAGATTTAAATAAATGTTTTACATGAGCTGGTGAAGATGGAGCCCCAATAGTTGAAACGGCGACAACAGATTCAAGCTGAGAAGCTGCGAAAATAACAGCTGCACCACCAAGCGAGTGTCCAATTAAAAGAGAAGGAGCCTTATAATTTTCTTCTAAAAAATTAGCCGCGTGAATAAGATCAGAAACGTTCGATGAAAAATTAGTGTCTTCAAAACTACCTTCACTATCTCCTAACCCGGTAAAATCAAATCGAAGTACCGCAATACCTTTATTTACTAGAGCTCTTGATATATTACGAACGGCAGAAAAATTCTTGTTACACGTAAAACAATGGGCAAAAATTGCATAACTATGCGCCACTTGATTGTTAGGCACTTCTAACCTAGCCGCTAATTGTTTTCCTTCAGAATTTGTAAACGATACTTTTTCGAACCCCATAATTATCCTTTCTACTATTTGACTTAACCTATAGCATTAGAAGTAAATAAAGGTTAAAACTTACAGATCTGTTTTAAAAGGGAAGTTCTAAAGTGCTTATTTAAAAAGTTCATCCATAAAAAAAGCCTCTCAGTTTCCTGAAAGGCTTCTCGTTGTACAGGCGGAGAGACTCCCTTCGGCTGCGCTCAGGATAAACTTCTCATCTCTCCGAATAGAATCTCCAATATTTTTTTCCATAAAAAAAGCCTCTCAGTTTCCTGAAAGGCTTCTCGTTGTACAGGCGGAGAGACTCGAACTCTCACACCGCAAGGCACTAGATCCTAAGTCTAGCGTGTCTACCAATTCCACCACGCCTGCATACTTTCCTAAATCACGATATGTGATTATCGGGGTGCAAATATAATGCAAAAAATCAATTCTCTAAATTTTAGCTATTTAAAAATTACGCTTTTTGTACTTTTATCGAAAGTCATATAAAAAAGTACATGAAAAACGTAAAGAATTATATAGCGGAAAATAAGGACAGATTTTTAAACGAAATCATAGAACTACTTAAGATCCCGTCTGTTAGTGCAGATCCTGCTTATTCGCAAGATGTTTTAAATACCGCAGAAATGGTAAAAACTAGATTAGAGGGTGCGGGCTGCGATATTGTTGAAATTCATGAAACAGCCGGTTACCCGATAGTTTATGGCGAAAAAATTATAAATAAAGACCTACCAACCGTACTGGTTTATGGTCATTATGACGTACAACCTGCCGAACCATTAGAATTATGGACTTCACCACCATATGAGCCAGTTATTAAAAAAACGGACTTACACCCGGAAGGAGCCATTTTTGCACGTGGTGCGTGTGACGATAAAGGGCAAATGTATATGCATGTAAAAGCATTGGAACTTATGGTGAAAACCGACCAGCTACCATGTAATGTAAAATTCATGATCGAGGGTGAAGAGGAAGTTGGCAGTAATAACTTAAGCATCTACGTAGCCGAGAACAAAGAAAAACTGGCCAACGATGTTATCTTAATTTCGGATACGGGAATGATTGCCAATGATGTCCCGTCTATAACTACAGGTTTACGCGGACTAAGTTACGTTGAAGTAGAGGTTACCGGACCTAATCGTGATTTACATTCTGGCTTATATGGTGGCGCTGTTGCCAACCCTATCAATATTTTGACAAAAATGATTGCTAGTCTACATGACGAGAAAAATCATATTACCATTCCTGGTTTTTATGATAAGGTAGAAGAGCTTTCTGCTGAAGAAAGAGCTGAAATGGCAAAAGCACCTTTTAGTATTGAAAAATACCAAGAGGCTTTAGATATTGAATCTGTTTACGGAGAAGAAGGATATGCTACCAACGAACGCAACTCTATCAGACCAACATTAGATGTTAATGGTGTTTGGGGCGGATATACTGGCGAAGGTGCAAAAACAGTTATTGCTAGTAAGGCTTTTGCTAAAATATCTATGCGATTGGTACCGAACCAAGATTGGAAAGAAATTACCGATTTATTCAAAACACATTTTGAAGCTATTGCTCCAAAAGGTGTGAAGGTGGTTGTAAAACCTCACCATGGCGGACAAGGGTATGTAACGCCTATTGATACCATTGCATACCAAGCAGCATCCAAGGCTTATGAAACTACCTTTGGTAAAAAACCGATACCGCAACGTAGTGGAGGTAGTATCCCCATAGTTTCTCTATTTGAAAAAGAACTAAAAAGCAAGACCATACTAATGGGCTTTGGTTTAGATAGTGATGCCATACACTCCCCTAACGAACATTTCGGAGTATGGAACTATTTTAAAGGAATTGAAACCATTCCTTATTTCTATGAATATTTTACTGAGATGACCAAGAAGTAAATGGTTGACAGTTGAACATAAAACGTCTTTGCGAGTTTGGCGAAGCAATCTGTAACTTTAAAACACGAAACTTACAGATTGCTTCGTCGCTAAAAAGCTCCTCGCAAAGACGTTTATTTTGTTCTAGAAGTATCTTTTATAGATGAGATACTGATTTTAAGAACCTACAATCAACAACTAAATTTTCTTCACATACTTTGTAATGATAACCATCATGGTTGGTCCTACCTTACCTTCAATGTATTCTGCATTTTCACGATCTAAAGAAATTCTACGAACCGCGGTACCTTGCTTGGCTACTTGGCTAGAACCTTTTATTTTTAAGTCTTTAACCAAAATCACACTATCGCCATTTTCAAGAATTACCCCATTTACATCTCGGTGAATTATTTTCTCGCTTTCTGCTAATCCTTCGCCAGTAGCTTTTGCCCAATCTAAAACCTCTGGTTCCAAATACATCATATCCAGCAAATCTTTAGGCCAGCCTTCAGATTTTAATCTAGAAAGCATTCGCCAAGCTACAACTTTTACTGAGTCATATTCACTCCAGATACTGTCGTTCAAACAACGCCAATGGTTTGCATCCATCTGCTCCGGGTCTTCAATTTGGGTACGGCATGTTTCGCAAGCCAAAATACTTGAATCGACTCCACTAATAGAAACCGGTTCTACTTCAAAAACCTCTAAATTATCGATTCCCGTACATAATTCGCAAGTGGAGCCACTACGCGCTTCCAAATCTGCTAATACACTCATATTATTGGTTGTTTAAGAAAACAAACTTACATCTTTTAAGTGGGTCAATTGGACCTTTCCCCAAAGAATTGGGGTCGGGCTATACATTACAAGTACACTTCGCAAAAAGCGAATGCGGGCTTTTCATTACTATCCCTAAGGCAAAAAACAAAACTTACTCTACATTTGTAGAATCAAAATATATGTTCTATGTTTGTAGAACATACTCTAGACTTGTAGAAAATGCAGTTATCCAAATCAGAAGAAGAATTAATGAATATTCTATGGAAGCAAAAGAAGGCTTTCATGAAAGATTTGCTCGATGCTTACCCAGAACCCAAGCCTGCCACTACAACGGTTGCCACACTTTTAAAAAGAATGACCGACAAGAAGTTTATTGACTATAAAAACTTTGGTAGAAGTAGAGAATACTTTCCGTTAGTAAAAAAGAAAGATTACTTCTCTAAACACGTTAACGGACTCATTAAAAACTTTTTCAATGATAGTGCCAGTCAGTTCGCATCATTTTTCACTCAAGAAACCAATTTAAGCAAAGCAGAATTGGAAGAACTGAAAAAACTAATAGATGTTGAAATAGAAAAGAAGTAATTATGGAAATCTATTTTTTAAAATCTGCCGCATGTATGGGCATCTTCTTGCTTTTTTATAAAATCCTTTTGGAGAATGAAAGTATGCATCAATTTAAAAGATTCTTTCTATTAACTGCAATCATCGCTTCTTTTATAATACCACAAATTGTATTTACAGAATATATTGAAGTAAAACCCACCACGGCAGTAACTCAAATTGTATCCATAAATGAACCCCAGAATATACCACCAATAGTTCAGGCTATTGAAAAATCGCCCATGAATTGGTCTTTAATACTATGGACTATCTACGGACTAGGAGTTGCAGGATTCTCATTTCGCTTTATGTTTAATCTACTTAAAATATGGAAACGTATTCGTAATAATCCAAAAACGAAACATAGTACTATCTATAGAATCCTATTAAAAGAACACCTGCCGCCACACACTTTTTTAAAGTACATATTTCTGAACAAACAAAAATTTGAGACCAAAAGCATACCTAATTCTGTGCTGCTACATGAAGAAACCCATGCTATACAAAGGCATAGTTTGGATGTTCTTTTTCTGGAGGTATTGCAAGTGGTATTCTGGTTTAATCCGTTGATTTACGTTTACAAAAAAACAATAAAACTAAACCATGAATTTTTAGCAGATAGTGCTGTACTAAATGGTCAAGAAGACCACTTAAACTATCAAAATACATTACTGTCGTACTTATCAAACGACAATTTTAACACCCATCAATCAGTTGGCATTGCAAATGCCATAAATTATTCATCAATCAAAAAACGATTCATCATCATGAAAAAACAAACCTCAAAAAAAGGAATTGCAATTCGAAGTCTATTGTTGCTACCTGTATTGGCTTTAATGCTTTATGGTTTCAGTCAAAAAAATGTAATAACTCAAAACACTATTAAAGACATTAATATAGAAATCACAAAAACTGGAGATTTACTTATCAATAATAAGCCAGTAGCATTAGAAAACCTTTCGACAGAAGTTCTAAGAGCCAATCAAAATTTCGGTCCTTACATCATAAAAAACTATCTAACGGCTCATATTCTTTATCATGAAAATCAGTATGGATTAATTGACCAAGTTCAGACAGAACTAGCAGCTATAGGTATTTCTAACATTGAACATTTTAGTAAAAGAACTACGAATATTTTTGGCAAAAACGGATTTCAAGCAAGTGAGTATCATGGAAAAACAGTAGATGAAGCAAAACTTATCAGAAAGAACAATGTATTAAATGAGCATAAAACTGATGTCAATCATGAACCATTGTTAGAAGTAGCCTGGATAGAAGTAAAGAATGAAAATGAAATTTGGTTCAATAATCAACTTGTTCCTCTATCAAAACTAAATGAAAAGATAAAGGTGGAATTTCCATTAGCTATTGAAAACAATAAACTATCAGCGCAAATTTATGCTACAGAGGTTATTAATTCTGGTTTTACAGATGCAATTACCAAAGAATTAAGAAAGCTAAAGACAAAAAGCATCACTATTTTTTCAGATAAGTATATCATGCCTAAAAACGAATATGAAGAAATTGTTGAGATAACACCTGAAACTGTTATTTTAAAAACTAACGATATTATTTTACAAGAGATTGCAACAAAAAAACAACTTTCCACCTACAATGCATTAGCTAAAAAATACAACACCATGATTTCCGAAGGCGGAAACATTCGCATTCTAAAATCAGATGTTGATCAACTAACATATATCTACGGATTAATGTCTGAAAAACAAAAAGTGAATGCAGAGCCATTCCCTGATTTCCCGGAGCCACCACCTGCTCCAAAGGCACTTAAGTCCCCAAACACTTCTGATTATGCAGATGCTGAAATTGAAAGGATTATAGCAACTCAAGACACATACGATGGAGAATTATTTCAGCACAAAGAGAATAATTTACCTCATAATAACACTGCCTATATCAACACTTATGAAGAGCTAAAATATGATGAGAAGAAACCAGAAAACACTAGAGTATACATTTATAACTCAAATAGCTCCAAAACTAAAAACAACCCTAGTCTAATGGAATATTTACGCTCACTAGAAAAACAAAATGCCCAATTCTATTTTGAAGGTGAAAAAATATCCTCAGAAGAAGGTTTTGAAATTATAAAGTACGAAAAGGACATTAAAATTCAAACTCTACCTTATACCAACAGACCACCAGAGATTAAAATTTACAAGAAAACTAATACCGATCTTATTCCACCTCCGCCATCTCCTCCTACTCCACCATCTCCATTAGATTATGCCATTGATATGGCAAAAAAAGGAGCAACATTCTTCTATGAAGGCAAAAAGGTTTCGTCTGACAAAGCCATTGACCTACTAAAGAAAAACAAAGCGTTAAATATAGAATCTAGAGAGAAAAATGGCAAAGCAGAAGTAAGAATTACCAAAGAACCTGTAACAATAAGATAACCACAGCGTCAAACATATGTTAAAGCCCTCTTTACGAGGGCTTTTTCAGTACCAAAAGTGAAATAGTTACGTTCACCCAGTATACATCATCATCAACTTACCCGCCATTAAGTGTGTAAGAATCAAATCAATCATCATGATACAAAACTTCTTTATTCTCTGCTCAGGGGCAGATGCCGATCTTTTAAAAACCTGCTCTAAAGGTGAACAAAACAAATATGCAGGTATTGGCGCTACCGTATTTTTTACAGCGGTAATGGCTTTTATTGCTAGTAGCTATGCATTATTCACGGTTTTCGACAATGTGTATGCCGCAGCATTCTTCGGTTTCATTTGGGGATTATTAATATTCAATTTAGACCGTTTTATAGTTGCTACCATTAAAAAAAGAAACAATTTTGGTCAAGAGTTTTTACAAGCTACTCCACGTATCATTCTCGCTGTCATAATTGCCATAGTAATTTCAAAACCCTTGGAAATGAAAATTTTCGAGAAGGAAATAAATCAGGTACTATTAGAGCAAAAGAATGAACTTACCCTTGCCAATAAAGACCAACTTGCATTGCAATACACGCCAAGGGTTGCGCAATTGAATCAAGATATTACCGATTTAAAATCAGAAATCGCGACTAAAGAAAAAGAAACAAATGCGCTTTATGATATTTATATCAATGAAGCCGAAGGTACTGCCGGAACCAAACTGCTAGGCAAAGGTCCCGTTTATGCTGAAAAACGAGATAAGCATGATGCCGCCCTTGCAGAATTACAGGCGTTAAAAACCACTAACAATGAAAAGGTATCGGCGATAGAATCTCAAATTGCAGTTTTAAACACTGAATATGCCGAAGTAGTAAAAAATTCGCAACCCATAATAGATGGTTTCGACGGATTAATGGCTCGAATTACCGCTTTAGACGAATTGCCGTGGTTACCTTCTTTCTTTATATTTCTATTGTTTCTGGCTATTGAAACATCACCGATTATTGCAAAATTACTTGCCCCCAAAGGAGAATATGATATTAAACAAGAAGAGGAAGAAAGTGTACTTTCTACTTGGGTAGAACAAAAATTGGCACAACGTCAACTTATAGCTTCAACTGACGGAGAAATTAATCAAAAAATATATGAAGATTTAAAAGGTGAAGAAGAATTGTACGGCTATAAAAAGAAAAAGGCAGAAGAACTACTTCGCCTACAAGCCGATAGTTTTCATAAAATTCAGACCAAAGGATTAAAATAAAAAAGCCAATATTACTATTGGCTTTTAGTGATTTGGGGGAACTACCTGAACAATTACCTATTTTGCCATAGCCTCTAAAATTAGTTCAGAACAAGTAATATTAAAATTGCCGATTTCGAAAATTTCATCTTGGCTAACGGTTTCAAAATAACCTAAACATTGTTTTGCGTTGACTACTTTTTTCATAGACCTTACTAATAATACTTTGTTTGTTAATCGTTACTTACACTTCAAAGATATGGTGACGGTCTGGCTTTAAAAGACCGTAGCTGCCAAATCAGCGGTATGTGTAGACGAAATACCGTTTTGCATAGATGTGCTATTACTAACACCTAATTATATCAAGAACAAACAATAGTCTTCGATCAAATAAAAACGCATACAGATAATCTTCTTTTCAAAAAAGCTAAATTTATCTATTGGTAGGTTTAACTTTGCTGTTTTATGGCATCACTTAAAGAATCCAAGAAAAAAAAGAGAAGGTTTTACAACCTCGTTATTATAATAGTACTGCTGATTATAATTGCTACAGGTTTTATGGCTCAACTGGGATAGTATTGCCCAGGTTTATAATTGAATGTTAGTATTCAATCACTCAGTATTAACGAAATGGCCAATATAAATCCGAAATTTAAAAAATATCTAAAACGACTAGGAAAAACAGCTCTTGGTCTCTTGTTTCTATTCCTCATATTAATTTTAATAATTAGAACTCCTTGGGCGCAGAACTTTATTGTTTCAAAGGTCACTGGTTCCATATCAAACAAAACCAATACTAAAGTAGAGGTTGGTAATTTATACCTCACCTTCTTAGGAGACGTTCAAATAGAAAATATATTTCTTGAGGATAAAAAGGGAGATACTTTGTTCTTCTCCAAATCATTGCAGGCAGATATACCTATTTACCCACTTGTCTTTCAAAATTCTTTAAATGTAGATGATGTCATATCGAACGGCGTAGTTGCTAATGTTAGTCGAGCAAGCAACCCCGATGAATTTAATTTTACATTTTTGATCGATGCCCTGACCACACCAACGGATACTACTACAACTGCCAGCGAACCAATGAGTATTACTGTGGGCAATTTAGATATAGCCGATTGGAAGTTGAAGTATAACGATACCTATTTAGGAACGGATATGAACTTAGTACTTGGTAAACTAGATATCGATGTATCTGAATTTGACCTAGATGCCATGAAATTTTCTTTAGATGATTTTGAGCTTAGCGATACTGAGTTTACATATGTACAATCCCAAGCCTTTCCAATAACAGAAGACACCACTAGTACAGCCCTACCATATATAGAAGTTGAAGATTTTAATGTAAAAAATGTTCATATCAACTACGATAGCCAATCTGGTGGTTTACAAACTAAATTACAATTAGGCACTATTGAACTTACAGATATACTAGCAGATGTTTCTAAGAATAGTTACGAGACAGATGACTTTGTTTTTCAAAATTCAAAAATCGACCTTCAAATAAATAGTGAAGAAGCAGTAGAAACTACCAATAATACAGCTGAATTTATATGGCCCGAATTTATCATTGCAGCCAACGATATTGATATTTCAAAAAATACATTTAGTTATTCATTAAATGGTAACCAATATAAAACTGAAGCCTTCAACCCAAAAGCATTTAAAATTGAAAAGCTACAACTGCTAGCTGAAGATTTAAAGTACCAACCAAAGAAATTCAATCTAAACCTTTCTGATTTCTCCTTTTCAGAATCTAGCGGCATCAGGTTAAATCAATTGACATTTAATGTAGGTTTGACCAATACCAAAGCGTCACTTTCAGATGTGGTTTTTCAAATGAATCAGAGTTCTGCAAATGCAGATTTTAATATACGGTTTAGTTCTTTGAAAGGAGCAATGAAAAATCCTGAGAAAAGTACTTTGTTCGCACAAATTTCAGACCTTAATTTAGAACTTGACGATCTACTGAGATTTCAACCTTACTTAGCTCAAAATCAGTATATAGATTCCCTATCCGCATATCCTATTAAGGGGAATTTAAAAGCTGAGGGGACCTTGAAAAAAGTAGATAATTTCAATACAGAACTACAATGGGGCAAAGACACCGAACTTATTGCAGAAGGCAGTATAAATAATCTTACAGATGCAGATTCCCTCAATTACAAATTGAACAATATTAGCCTTCACACTACCAAAATGGCTATTAATAAAATAATATCGTCCAAAAATTTAGGTATTTCTATTCCAAAAACCATAGTTACAAAAGGGAGTTTATCTGGTGGAACAACATGGGCAAACCCCAATTTAAACATTAAAATACCAGAAGGAAACGCTAACATTAATGCCCTAGTGGATTTTGAAAATATCATGAAATTCGACGGCACTGTTTCAGTGGATAGTTTAGAGCTGGGGCAGCTGCTACAAAACAATCGAATGGGTAACATTTCACTTGATGTAAAAGCTAAAGGATCAGGTAATGAATTAAGTAATTTTAATGCTAATATCAACGGTACGGTTTCGCAATTTCAGTACAGTGGATATACCTATAAAGAAGTGAGTATTAATGGTTTTCTAAAAGACGGAAATGGCGATGTAACAGCCAACATAAAAGATCCAAATTTGAACATGAAAGCTAATGCAGAAATGGTGCTTTCAGCAGAAGAAAATGATATTACGTTCACTTCAAATATCATTGGCGCAGATTTACAGCAGCTTGCCCTTACAAAGCAAAACATAAAAATTGCGGCAAATATCAATGGTAATTATAAAGGCAATCCATCAAATTTCAGGATCAAAACAACTATTGATGACGGTATTGCCATTGCAGATAACGAACAATATCAAGTTTCTACCATACTTTTAAAAGCCCACATTGAAGATACTATTACCGACGTTTCTGTTGAAAGTAACTTCTTGAACGGGCAATTGGCATCAAACACATCACCCAATAGAATTACTAATGCCTTAAAAAAACAAATGGCGAATTACTTCTCTACAGACGGCAGCACATTTGAAGTTGAGGATGATATTGACGCGAAATTGGCTCTCGCAATTATTCCAACTCCGGTTCTTTCTAAAGTGTTTTTCAACGGAGTAGAAGATTTAGACTCTTTGAATATAGATGCAAGTTTTAATTCTAAAAATAGAAAAATATCCGCAGAGGTTAAAGTACCGCATATTGCTTATGCAGGCAGCTCTGTTGATAGTTTAAATGCATTCATAAAAGGAGATGCCGTTGACCTTAGGTTCTCGGCAGGTTTGGCAGATTTGATTTATGAACCCGTTCACCTAAAACAGACTTATTTAAAGGGTAATTTGAGTAACAAAGAGCTTTTGCTTGATTTTACATCCAAGAACGACTCTGTTCAAGTAATGCATATAGGTTCTAAACTCGTTTTTCAAAAGGATACCTTAAAACTACAAATTGATTCTAAAGATTTGACATTAAATAAAAAACAATGGCAAATACCTAAGGATAATAATATCGTTATAGCCGATAAATATTCAGACTTCAAGAATCTAATTTTGTCCAGAAACACACAAAAACTTGAAATTTCAAACAAAGTACCGAAAATGAAGGGCGAACATATTGGCATTCTGTTCGAGAATTTTCAGTTACAGACATTTCTAAGCTTTTTGAATCCTGATGAAGCTCTTGCAAAAGGCAACGTAGAAGGTAATTTTGTTATTCTTAATCCATACTCGGCCTCTGGTTTAATTGCCGATATCGATATAAAAGATTTTCAAGTAATGCAAAACCCGTTAGGTACGTTAACCTTAGACGGATCCTCCAAATCTTTATCAGAATACGACTTCGACCTTGCGGTTAAAGATGGTGGTGCTAACCTCACCTTGACAGGAGACTACAAGGCTACGGAAGATGCTGCGTATTTAAACATGGAACTTGATATTCAAAAGCTACAGGCTAGTGTTGTTGAAGGATTTTCTAACGAACAACTAACAAACGGTAGTGGTTATTTAGATGGTAGCTTATTGGTCAAAGGCACACTTACCCAACCTAAATATTCCGGAAGAATAAATTTTAATGAATTTGGCATAAGCTTAAATGCTTACAAGTCTGCATTGCTCATTGACAATCAAAGTATTGATATCGATCAAGATGAAATCACCTTTAATGACTTCTACATAAACGATGTCAACCAGGGTAAACTAACCATTGATGGTAACGTTACTACAAAGAGTTTTGCAAATCCTACTTTTAATTTGTCTCTGATGACCGATCAGTTTAGAGTATTGGATTCTAAAAAAGGAGATAATGAACTCGTATATGGTATTGCAAGTATACAGGCAGATTTAAAAGTACAGGGTAACTTAGAATTACCGATTGTAGATGGAAAATTACGTATTCGTGATATTACGGATATTACCTATGTTGTACCACAAGACCAATTGGACATTCAAGAGCGTGACGGGGTTGTTATTTTCGTAAACAGGCAAAATCCCGATGCTATTCTTACCAGAACAGATGAAGAAACTACCGAATCTTTTTTTGCCGGCATGGATATCAATACCATATTGGAGGTTGGTGAAGAAGCCAAATTCACTATTGTTCTCGATGAGAAAACACAAGATAAATTACAGGCATCAGGTAGTGCAACATTGAATTTAAATATTGATCCAAATCAAGATATACGTCTCGCTGGCAGATTAGAATTAAATTCAGGCTTTTATAGAACAAGCCTGTATAATCTAGTTAGCCGTGAATTTCAATTACAAAAAGGCAGCAGTATCGTTTGGAGTGGAGACCCTTATGATGCCAGAATGGATGTTACCGCCATATACGAGATAGAAACCTCGGCATCTTCGTTAATGTCATCTATTAGTTACGGTACTGACAACAGCGCTTCAGGCATTTATCAGCAGGCGACAGACTTTTTGGTATACTTGAATATCGACGGTCAATTAACTAAACCAGAAATTTCATTTGCTTTGGACATGCCCGAAAACGAACAAGGTAATTTTGGTGGTGCGGTTTATGGTCGTATTCAACAATTGAACGAGCAAGAAGCTGAATTGAACAAACAGGTGTTTTCGCTATTGGCACTCAACCGATTTTATCCTACTTCTGGTAGTGATGGTAGTAGTGGCGGTGCTATTTCCATTGCAAAAAACAACGTCAACAAAGTACTTTCAAACGAACTTACCGCTATTTCAAGTAAACTACTGGGCAATACAGGTTTTGAGCTTGGTTTTGATTTAGATAGCTTTGAAGATTATGAAAGTGGTACCGCAGAGAGTAGAACACAGTTAAATATTAATGCCAGTAAAAAACTATTCAACGAACGCTTGATAGTAACGGCAGGTAGTGCCGTAGACGTTGAGGGCAGCGCATCATCTAGCGATACCGAAACCCCTATAATCGGTAACGTTACCTTAGAATATTTATTAAGTGAAGAAGGTACGTATAGAATTAAAGGTTTTAGAAAACAAGAATATCAAAATATTATAGATGGACAGTTGATCATAACCGGTGTGGCTTTTATATTTAACCGCGAGTTCAATAAATTCAGTCAATTATTCAGCCCGATAAAAGATAAGAATTCCGATAAAAAATCTCTGAAAGAGGATAAGAAAGAAGAGGACATTGAAAAATAAAAAAACAACATACCTTAATCTATGCTGCATAATACTATTATTCATGCATTCTTGTGGAATAGAGAAGTATATACCAGAGGGTGAGCAACTATATACAGGATCAACTCTTGAGTTAACTACAGAAAGTAACAGTAAAGACGAAAAAGAAATAAAATCAGAACTACTAGGTCTTATTGAGCCCAACCCGAATACTACGTTTTTAGGAATGAAGCCAGCTTTGTTCTTTCATTATAAAGCGCAGCGAGAAAAACCAGGTTTCATATACAAATTTCTAAACAAATCTTTTGGGGAAGAACCTGTATATTTTTCAGATGTAAACCCAGAACGTATAGAAGAATTGATACTGAACCGACTGGATAATAATGGATTTTTCTACAGTAGATCAGCATCTGAAACGGTCATAGATGAGAAATTTGCCTCTGTAAATTATTCCGCCAAGTTACCTGTTCCTTATGTATTGGAGAATTACAATCTAGAATCTGACACCTTACCCATATATAAGGAAATAGAAAAAATGCTACCTGAAACAGCTCTAAAGAAAGGAGACCGTTTTGACCTAAATCTATTAAAAGCTGAAAGAATACGTTTGAATAATGGACTAAAACAAAGGGGGTTTTATAACAGCCAAGAAGACCTTTTGATTTTTGAAGCGGACACCAATCAATATAAAAATCGCAAGTTCGATTTATTTCTCAGGCTTAAAAAAGATGTACCAGCGCGTGCATCTATTCCTTACACTATAGATTCTATTACTGTTTATCCAAATTATACTATTGAGGACGACACATTACCCTTGAATGAAAAAAATACTACACGGGTTAACGGTATCGATTTTATTCAAGAAGAGCTTTATTTTAAACCAGAACTCTTAGAGTCGTATTTATTATTCAATAAGGGAGATTTGTACAATGCCAACACGTCTAAACAAACAAGCAACAGATTATCTGCATTAGGCAGTTATAAGTATGTAAATATACAATACACCGAAATAGACACCACTGCAACCGATGGCAATGGCGGTTCGTTGGCAGCAAACATTTATTTGGCTCCATTGACCAAAAGGTCTATTAGGGCAGAGATACAGGCCGTATCTAAATCAAATGGATTTACCGGGCCAGGTGTTTTATTAAGCCATATCAATAGAAACATTTTTAATGGGGGCGAAACCTTTAGTGTTTCCGCCAATTTCAGTTATGAATCGCAATTATCAAGTGGTAATAATTCCAGTTTAAGCAGCATTGCCGGTGGTATAAGCGCAGACTTGGTCATACCTAGATCCGTACCATTATCTCCTCGCAGGTTTCAATATGCAGTACCCAAGACAAAAATATCCCTAGGCTACGATTTTTTACAGCGCAGCCAATTGTTTACTCTAAGCTCAGTTAATGCTTCTTTTGGCTATACATGGCAAGAAAATCAATATGTATACCACACCCTAGACCCTATTAGTATCAACTACTCTAAACTTTCTAACGTAACCAATGACTTCCAGACCATACTAGACGATAACGAATATCTCAGCCAAAGTTTCGAGCAGCGCTTTATTGCAGGCTTATTGTATAGTTTTACTTACGATGAAGTTTCTAAATTAAGTAAAGAGGCACCAATATATTTCGCTACAAATGTTGATGTAGCCGGTAATCTTCTGGGTCTTATTAGCAGTGGATCAGAGACTGTATTCGGTTCTACTTATGCACAATATGCAAAGGCAGATGCAGATTTGAGACTATATTTGCGTTGGCAAAAAGAACGCACCTTAGTTTCTCGCATATATGCCGGTTGGGGTGTGCCTTATGGCAATAGCACAACGCTACCCTTTATAAAGCAATTTTATTCTGGAGGTCCCTATAGTGTTAGGGCCTTCAATATTCGTTCTTTGGGTCCGGGTAATTTTAACGCAGAAACCGAAAACGCCACTACAGATTATTTTGACCAGTCTGGAAACCTAAAATTAGAAGCCAATGTTGAATATCGTTTCCCTTTGTTTTCTTACCTAAAGGGTGCCTTTTTCATTGATGCAGGTAATGTTTGGTTGACAGGTGACTACTCTGATATCGAAGCCGACCAAAGAAACAGTAGTTTTTCAGAAACACTTTTTACCGATGGTAAATTCGAAAAAGATTGGTTAAGCGAAGTAGCCGCAGGTGTAGGTTTTGGTGTTCGTTTAGATATTCAAAGTTTTGTGATTCGGTTAGATTTAGCTTCGCCACTGCGTATACCCTATTTAGATGAAAACGAACGTTGGAATGTACCTTTCTTTGGAAATGCTGATAATAATATGACCTTGAATTTTGCGATAGGTTATCCGTTTTAAGAAGCTAATTGCCCCAAATACGTTGCCACAACGCAACCATTAAACGTTTGGCGTCTCTTTTAAACTTTGGTCTTTCTTCCAAAATTAAATCATCTCCATTAGGTACTAATTTATAACTGAATGCAAACTGGGTTTCATTATTGTCTAAACTAATAAGTCCGAATCTTAGGTCATTAAAATACAGCTGCCCATCATTTTCGGTAATCGTATACCAGCCTTCGGTTATTTTTACAAGTCGCTCTATTTTATCGTTACCAGACCATTTACCCAGTAATTCATGATTTTTAGGATACGATATAAACGAGATAGGCTGCGTATCAAAGAAAGAATAATCTCCCATTAAGTAAGCATCTTCAGTATCTATATTTGCCATCCACAATACCGTATTCAATGGTGCAGGGCGGGTATTCATTTCATTATAAGAAATACCTTGTTCCTCAAGCGCATTTTCAAATTTCTGAAAAGCGATACCTTTTAAAACTAATGTTAATACTAAATATGATGTACTAACTAGGAGTCCGAGTTTTACATACTTTCTGCGTTTTACAGACGTCCTATTTTGAAACATGGCCAATATCAAAAAAATGATAAACGGAACTGTATACAATGGATCGATCACAAATACACTTTGAAACGCCAGCCTAGTTTTAAATGGCCAGAATAATTGTGTGCCCCAAGTAGTAAATGCATCTAACAACGGATGCGTAAAGAGCCCCCAGAACATGAGCCAAGACCATTCATTCCAAGTAGCCGATTCTCTCTTATTTATTTTCCAGGCCAACCAACCAAAAATGGGTGCACATACTATTGAAAAGAAAATAGAATGACTAACTCCCCTATGCCATTCGGTAGCCGTAACGGTATCTAGGAAATAGCGTGTTATTACGTCTAAATCGGGAATTGTACCTGCAATTGCACCATAAAGCATAGCCTTATTGCCCACTTTCTTACCAAGAACCGCCTCGCCCATTGCTGCGCCAAGTACAATTTGTGTTAATGAATCCATATGATGCAGAGCCCCCTAGCCCCCAAAGGGGGAATTAATAGTTATTGATATTATTTTTAATAATATTAAAATTTAATTTCTTGACTTTCAGTTCTATTCTATAATCCCCATCTTCTTTAACAAAAAAGAAGCGTTCATATTTTGACAAATACCATCTTTAAAGGTGTAATCGAAATGTAGTTCGTTATCTATGATTTCTGCATCAAAATAATGGTTTTTTACCGCATCATATTCATTAGCGACTTCGCAAAGACTAAGATCATGTGTAGCAATAATGCCAGTAGATTTACTCTTTACCAAACGCTCTACAAACTTTCTTGAACCCAATGCCTTATCAGTACTATTAGTTCCCTTTAAAATTTCATCTAAAACAATAAAATAGCAATCTGTTTGTATTTCGTCTACAATGTATCTAAGTCGTTTTAATTCTGAAAAGAAGTAAGACTCATCATCTGTCAATGAATCTGTAGTACGCATACTGGTAATTAGTTTTATTGGGGAATAACTTACGGATTCAGCACAAACTGGCAACCCAACATTAGCCATCATAATCTGTAATGAAACAGTTCGTAAGAATGTACTCTTACCAGCCATATTTGCACCGGTAATGATAAAGAACTGTCCGCCATCAATAGTAATATCATTTAATACACTTTTTGCTGGATCTAACAACGGGTGACCTGCATTTTTAGACTTTAATACCACTCCGTCATTGGTAATCGTAGGATATGTAAAATTCGGATGGTTAAAAGCAAAGTTCCCTAAACTACTATAGGCATCAAAAAATGCGATGGTATTGAACCAAATTTCTACACTTTTACCATGCGCATCAATCCATTTTTCAATAGCAAGACAATCAGTTAATGAGCGAAGGAAAAATCCGTTTGCAAATATTAAATAGAGTAGATTATTATTACGGTCTAGGTTGCTTAAAAGTGATGCAAATTTCTTTAGAACTTTAGAATTATGTTCACCATTGCTTAAAATGTTTTCCTTTTGTTTTTTCAATAGATCTGATGTAAAATCAGTCTTTTCTATCATTGCCAATAGTTGATTGTACTGGTCAAAAGTAGATTTCATTTTGGTAGCACTCTGTCCTAAATTGGTTACCTTTTTTGTAAATAGGCCAACAATGATCATACCTAGAACCAACCATGAAATCAATACAGATTCCGGTAGGTAATCCAAAAAGTATGCAATAAAAATAGCCACTGAAATAATTGAAAATATTAACGGAATAAATTTCATTGCCTTTGGTACAAAAGACTCGTAATTCTTTAACCATTTGGCAATAGTATGTGTAGAAGTTTCCGTTTTCGTTAACGCCGCCATGGCGGAAAACTCTTGTCGCCAATCGACTTTTTCATCAATTTCAGCAATTGCTTCTTGTTTATCGGCAATTTCGTTTATCGAATTCTCCTTATAAATATCGGCTAATAAAAGGCTGCCTTCAGCAAGTTTTGTCCTATTCGAAATTTGATAAAAAGAACCTTCACCAAACAAGTCTATATCTTGGCTGAAAAAATGAATGTCATCGACAAATTCTTTTCCGTTAGGTAGTTCAGAGTAATCTCTCTTCAGTACTTTAAGCTCTACTTGATTGAGATTTCTCAATTCTTCAATTTTAGCTTTTTGAAGTTTTAGATTTGTGTACTTACTTACTAAAAATAAGAACAATGGTATACCAACAAATAACACGGCAACCACATATTTGGCATTTACCGAAGCAAAATAAAGTGCAGCTATTGTACCTAAGAATATCAGTAATCGTAACGTGCTAAATAAAAAAAGTTTCTTATTCAAGGCTTCAATAACCTCTTCAAACTTTTGTACGCGTTGGGTGTAAAATTCTTCTAAATTATTCATGAATATCAACCTATTATAGAAAAGGTAAAGATAGCCTTAGAAAATGGTTTCTATAAATGGAATGATGAATTAAAGTGCCTCCAACTCCGCCTTCACTTTCTTAGTCAATTTAGAAACCACCAAATTGTACGAATGATTAACAAGTTCTTTTGTAAGGTCTTTAGATATTTTGTCTAGGTATACGGTATTCCAATGCTTTTTACTCATGTGCCAACCTTCAATAATGCCATCATGCTCTTCACGAAGTGCTATAGCTCTTTCTGGGTCGCATTTTAAATTAACGCGAAGCGGAACATTATCCAAGCCACAAAGGGCAAACATTTTACCCATAACTTTGAATACCAGCGTCGTCTCATCAAAAGGAAAAGATTCTGTTACTCCTTTCTTTGAGATACAATAATCTCGGTATTCTTCAACATTCATGCTATTGAGGTTTTAGAACATAAATTAACTTAAGGTCAAATACAATAAACAGTACCCGACCTTAAAATTATGGTACTTTTTAAATACCTGTAGAATCGTAAACGATGACCTTAGACCACAACTTTTCAGATTCGGCAATAAACACCTTGTGTGGTGCTTCATCTTGGTATGCTTGCTGAGATTCAGCAGAGTCGAAACTTACGATTAAAGAATACGTAAATGAACCATCTACCACATCTCTACTCGCTTTTGGCGGCTTGCCAATAAATTGTGTTTTAGCATATGCCGAGTTATCTAAAAACTTACGTAAAGAAGTTTCAAAAGCAGTTCGGTCTGCTTGATTATCAGGGTTTTTCAACCAAAAAAATACAGTATGGGAAAAATTAGCGTCGAATTCAGTCATTTTATCATCATTTTGACCAAAAGTTACAGAGGTCATTAGTGTTATTGCAAGGATACAAATTACGTTTTTCATAATTAAATCTTAGTTGTTTATTGTTTTTCTTCGAGTAATTCTATTTGTTTTTGCGGAATTTTAAGTGCGGAATAATCTAATGTCCAACCTATGGTCTCAACAATCTTTTCCATAATCAAAACTGTTTGCAAGGCTTCTTTTCTTGCGTTATCCATTAGTCCGCTTTCAGGAATTTTTTCCTTTATATGCGATTTGGCTTCCGCATTTAATTTGGTCAGATCATCTGGAGCAAAAAAGTTAAAAAATCCACTTTTAATATCGTAAAATTCCAGTTCTGGTTCAATACTCAATACTTCTGGTTGCGGAAAATTATCAAGAACTATTTTTTTCTTTTTCTCATCGGCATGCATTAAAAGTTTACTTAGATCATAACCAATATGTGCTTTAGCTTTTATAACTACTAAAGCCTTCTTTTTACTACTCACCAAACTCATGAAATCTTTTACATTTTCATACTGGTAGATTTCTGCAAATTCCCCTTCTACAGATATCAATTTGCAAACACTTTTCATCTTCTCTAACAATACGGTAGATTGGTGTGTTGTGATCTCTTTACTTTTCTTGCCTTTAAAAAAATTAAAAAGCCAATACATGCCAATAGCCCCTAAAACCAGACCGAGAATCGTATCAAATATATTATCCATTGTTATTACCTATTTCGCCTAAATGCGTAAACTTAAACCCTTTATCATATTTGAGTCCGTAACCAAAGATACGGTCCATGGCGGTATGTATAAAAAGAATTGTACCTATTAATTGTATTATAGGTAACATAAAATAAATACCTACAAAGTATAATAGTACGGCGAATCCCCTATGGTGAAAGGTATTATAACACACTGCACCAATTTTGGAACCTAGTAAATAACCCAACATTGAAATATCTGGTGTAAGTATCAAAACTGGCAACCACCACCATTGATAACCTAACAAGCCGAACATAAAAATACCGAGCACCATTAAGGCGAGTTCCTCTAATTTTAGTAGATTTTTCATAATTATTCTATTTTATAAAGCACCGGTCTGCTTGGGCTAGCGTCATTCTCAAAAGGTGCCACCTGCAAGTTTACAAAGTACGAACCATCAGTAATGGAATCTGTAACATATATGAACTCCGTAATGGTAGCGTTCAATCTCACCTCTGAATTGAAGTTCCAAAATGCCTTGTGTGCCAGAAGCTTGCCATCATCTTTTTCCTTGTCTACAGATGGCAAGTCGATCAACAAATGCTCCACTCCCAATTCTCTTATAAACACCATCGCATCTTCTAATATGTAGGGCGGGTTGGTATGCGAATACTGCCTATTTTGTTTTGATGCCTGATTAGGAAGCGTTCTTATCACTAGTGCCTTTGGTGTATTATCGCTAAGTGCATTTTCAATTTTATCTTTTGTGATGACCAAATCTCCTTTTTCTTCAGATGGTGTAATCGTAATCACCTCAGCCAAAAAGAAAAACTGTTTTAAATGCTGATTTATAGATTGATGCGCTGCAGAAATATGACCAACACATTCGGTATGCGTACCATGAGAATGCGGATTGAAAGATATATCATAAAAATTGGTGCTAGAACCTGCCGCAATACTTCCTGTAAAATTAGTTTCTCTATGGGGCTCTATTGTTGGAGCATCAACATACCAAGCGTTTACGTTATCATCTTTATTAGTGATTGGTATGGAAATATCTAGGGGTTTAGACAAGTCTATTTCGTACTCGTTGGCATTATAGGTTATGGTAGTCTTCATTGTCTTTAGCCTCAATTTACATAGTAGCTTTGAGATAAGAAATTTACAAATTTTTGGGCGGTTATTTCGAAGGATTTTAGAAGAGGTGAATATTCGTGTCCCTAGCCTGTTCTCGATACAATTTTATGCTTCCATTACATTGCAGCTTAAAATCACTCGAACTGACAGTACGTATTATACCAACTCTGACAAATAGAATATTTCAAGTACTAATGTCACTTCGAGGAAATTTTTGAGGTACGAGAAAATTTACCTGCCCGCCGTTGAGGAGGGTATCAAGAACTCGCATGTTCCAAACCTGTTCTCGATACAATTTTATGCTTCCATTACATTGCAGCTTATAATCACTCGAACTGACAAAACGTTTAATATTAACCCTAACAAAATGATTGTTTCCAGTACTCTTGTCACTTCGAGTGAATTTTTGAGGCACGAAGAAATTTGTATCGAGAACTCGTTTGTGACCATCTAAATCGTAAATTGAAAAGGTGATCACTTACTATGTTTATATATTGGAATGTGCCGACAGCACTTTTTACACCGGCATAACCTCTAGACTAACTCAAAGGTTAGAATCACACCAATCAGGTAAATATAAGGACAGCTACACAAGCAAAAGAAAACCTGTCACTCTAGTCTATTATTGTGAATTCACTGACCCCAATATCGCAATTGAAACCGAAAAGCGTATTAAAAAATGGTCAAAAGCTAAGAAAAGAGCGCTTATTGCAGGAGAATACGACGAATTGCCGAATCTTTCGAAAAAGAAGTTTAAATAAAGACAATGGTGAATTCGTGTTCCAGACCTGTTCTCGATACAATTCTTAATTTCCGTTTCACTGCAATAAAAAATCACTCGAACTGACAATACGTTTAACATTAACCCTAACAAAATGATTTCTTCTAGTACTCATGTCACTTCGAGTGGATTTACGAGGTATGAGAAAATTTGCCTGCCGGTCGTTGAGGAGGGTATCGAGAAGCTCGCGTGTTCCAAAACTGTTCTCGATACTATTTTATATTTCCGTTACACTTCAATAAAAATCACTCGAACTGACATTACGTTTTGCCTCAACTTTGCAAATAGATTATTTCAAATTCAACATAAACAAATCTGCCGCAATGCCGTCTGCTAGAAACATCCCTTTTTTAGTGGTCTTCAGAATGTCACCGTCAACAAAAAGTAAATGTTCTTCTATAAATTTATCAGCTTGCATTAGCGCATATTCTTTGTATTGAGAACCGAATTCAGTTGATATTCTAGTAAGAGAAACACCCCAAATGGTGCGTAAGCCTGTCATCACATACTCGTTGTATTTATCGGTCGAAGAAAGTATTTCAACCTCCATAGGTAATATATTCTGCGCTATGGATTTTATATACTTCGGATTGTTATTAATGTTCCATCCTCTACGAACACCATCAAATGAATGCGCAGACGGACCAATACCGATATATTTTTTCTGCTGCCAGTAGGCCGAGTTATTCTTAGAGTAATACCCTGGTTTCCCAAAATTGGAAATCTCGTAACAATCGAATCCTTCCCCAAGCAAAGTCTCGTTCAGCAAGTTAAAATGCTCTTGCGTTTCTTCGTCAGTAGCGGGAGTAATTAATCCATCCTCTACAAACTTCGCAAGTGCCGTTTTGGGCTCAACCGTAAGGGCATAACTAGAGATATGGGGAATATTAAAACCAAGTGCTTTATCTATATTCCGTTTCCAGCGTTCTAAAGTCATATTCGGCATTCCGTAAATAAGATCAATCGAAATATTATCGAAATGTTCGCTCGCCAATTGCAAACACTTTTCAGCTTCCAAAGCATTATGTGCACGATTCATCAGTTTTAGATCTTCCTCAAAAAAAGACTGGATACCAATACTTAATCGGTTTATTGGGCTATCCGCCAATTGCAATATTTTTTCTTCGGATAAATCATCAGGATTCGCCTCTAAGGTAATCTCCGGATTGTCTACAACATGATAATGTTCACGAACCGCTTCTATCAATTGCTCAATTTCCTCAGTCTCCAAAACAGAAGGCGTTCCACCGCCAAAATAAATAGTAGCTACCTGCTCACCTTTAAACTCTTTTTTACGAAGCCCCAGTTCTTTACACAAAGCATTCACCATCGCCGCTTTCTTACCCATAGTGGTAGAAAAATGGAAATCACAATAATGGCAAGCCTGCTTGCAAAAAGGAATGTGGATGTAGATACCGGACATGAGTTCAATTAGCAATTAGCAATAATCAGTTAACAATTATGCTTGTTTTTTAGTTCTTGTGGATTTAAGTATAGCGAACATAATTTTAGAAAGTTCATCAGCTTTTTCTATTAAACCATTCGCAATTGACAATTCAATATATTCTGAATCCTTTAAAAGGTTTAACCAATATTTAGTCTCTAAACTTTCTTTATAAGCAATTGAAATCTTAGCTGAAAAATCGGCTTTTGATATCGCGCCATTAGCTTCTGCTATATTCGCACCTACAGAAGTTCCTGCTCTCAAAAGTTGTTTCGATAGAACATACTCCCTTTTTTTCTTCGTTAGTTCTTGATATAATTTAACAATTTGCAAAGCAAAATCATAAGATTTACTCAAAAGAGGATTTTCATTATTCATTGCCAATTAATTACTGTTAACTGTTAATTGTTTATTAGTCATTGTTAAGGTTTCTTAACCCTTTTCTCATTCTGCTTCACAAAAGCATCCCAGCCAGAATAACTTTTACCGACCACATCAACTCTCCCTTGATTATAAAAATGGCATACTGCAGCAGCAAGTCCGTCAGTGCTATCTAGGTTTTTTGGGAGTGTTTTTAGTCGCAATACGCTTTGTAACATTCTAGCAACTTGCTCTTTACTGGCATTACCATTTCCGGTAACCGCCATTTTGATTTTTTTGGGCAAGTATTCGGTAATCGGTATTTGACGTGATAGTCCCGCTGCCATAGCAACCCCTTGTGCTCTACCTAGTTTAAGCATCGATTGTACGTTCTTACCGAAGAAAGGTGCTTCAATGGCAATCTCATCTGGGTGATAGGTATCTATCAATTCTATAGTACGCTCAAAAATGAGTTTTAATTTGGTGTATGGGTCGTTATATTTTTGAAGAAGCAATTCGTTCATTTGAATAAACTCCATTTTTTTACCTACCACTTTTATGAGTCCGAAACCCATAATAGTCGTACCTGGGTCAATACCCAAAATTATTTTCTCGTTCGCCAAAATGCTTATTTTGTATTTAATTGAACCGGAATTCGATATTTGGTATTCACCGGAATTCCTCTTTTTAAAGCGGGTGCAAGTTTAGGAAGATTCTTTAAGCTTTGTGTAATAACGCCATCAAATTCTGGCATTTGATCTAATACTAGTTCATTTTTATAAATCTTATTAACTCGTATTCGACCTAAGGTATCAATAACAAAAATAACCTCAACGGTTTCACTTTCCTTATCTGTCAAGGTAAATTCAAAATCATTCAAGGTTTCTTGAAAATGGGAGATTAAGGTTTCTTCAAAGCAAATTTTCTGCTGTTCTTTGGTAACCGCTTCATCGCAAGTATAGAAAAACGGATAAGAATCTACACTGTTCCAATCCATATGGCGCAACTCCTCATCAATAAGCTCTTGCGTTCTTTTTTGTTTGGACTCAAAGAACGAACAAGAACTTATTAAAATTAACACAAGAAAATAGATAACTCGTTTCATTTCACCTGTTCTACTGGTGAAATTACGATTTTTTTGAGGAGTTATTTCAACAATTAAAACCTACTATAGAATATTAACTTTAGAGTTACTGCAACTTAAAATTAACAGGAATAGAAAAAGGTACATTAACTGCTTTCCCTGATTGCTTCCCTGGAGTCATCTTTGGCAACCTTTTTATTATACGCTCCACCTCATCTTCCAACAGCTTATCCGGACCACGCATTTTAATGTTCTCTATAGTTCCCTCTGAATTAATCATAAACATAGTACTTACCCTACCGTCAATATTAGCATCTACAGCTGCTTTGGGGTACTTAAAATGTTTCCCAATATGTTGCTGCATTTTCTCATTAAAGCAAGCACGTTTATTATCTGCATCTTCACAACCAGGAAAAATTGGAACCTCGTCAACCACAGCGAAAGGAACATCATTTTCATTCATGTATGTTTTCTCGTTTAATGTAGAACTAGTAGTATTATCTAAAACAAATTGTACAGGAATTGAAAAAGGAACATTTACTACTTTACCAGATTGCTTTCCAGGTGTCATCTTTGGCAACCTTTTAATTATGCGTTCCACCTCATCTTCCAGCAGCTTATCTGGACCACGCATTTTAATATTTTCAATTGTTCCCTCAGAGGAAATAGTGAACATCGTACTTACTCGTCCCTCTATATTAGCATCTTGAGCCTTTTGAGGGTAATTAAAATGCTTACCGATGTGTTTTTGAATTTTCTCATTAAAGCAAGCGCGCTTATCGTCTGCATCTTCACAGCCTGGGAAAATTGGGACTTCATCAACTACAGCATAAGGAACATCAACACTTGTAGATAATGAAGTTCCATTAATAAATTCATCGTTTTCTGATTTTGGCGACATCTCGCAACTAGTATAAAACAACATTCCCAGCACCATTGGTACTAATAGTAAATACTTCAACTGCCAAACTTTTTTTGATTTTGATTTTTGTAACATGATTATTCGTTTTTTGATTAATGATTTTGTAAAAAATTGATTGATGAATGATATATGTTCGGTCTGAAAAACCTGAGCCAATAACTGCTCATAATGATCTGTTTTATGCTCTTTTGATACTTGAGCATCGGCAATAAACTCATGTAATTCTGAAATGCGATTTTGATATACGTACACTAGCGGATTAAACCAGCCTACAATTCGCATCAACTCAAAAAACAACAAGTCGTACGTATGCCTTTGTTTTATATGTACCAGTTCATGTGCTATTATGGTATCATGCTTCATTTTCAATACTTTATCTCCAATGAAAATGGATTTAAAAAATGAAAAAGCAATGTTGCTATTTTCTATAACAATCTGGGTAAACAAAGGGTAAGAAATCTTTTCTCCGCTCTTTCTCAAGAGATATAATTGTCTAATTTTTAATCCGAATAACACTAATGCTACAAGCATTCCGCCATAAAAAACACCTTCTTGCCAAGTAAGATTCCAGCTGGCTGATTCCTGAACTTGAACCACAACAGCTTCATTTTGTAATCCCCATAAATATTCTGGGTAATTGGCAAATGTCTGCGGCACTTGCTGCTTAAAAGCTTCAATTTTTACCCAAGGTAAAATCAAGGACAACAAAAATGTTCCTAGCAGATACAATCTGTTCCATTGAAAAAAGGTTTCCTTCTTTAAAAAAAAGTCATAAATAACTAAGAAAAGAAGTTGAAAGGCGATACACTCCAAAATGTATTGTATCATGGTTTTTCCTTTTTAATTTCATTCAATACCGATTCCAATTCAGACAGACTCATATCGTTCTTCTTCATAAAAAACGACACCATACTTTTAAATGAACCTTGAAAATAGCCGTCTACCAGTTTATTGATGGATTGATTACTGTAATCTGATTTCTTCACCAAAGGGAAATACAAATATCCTTTACCTACTTGTTCATGATCAACAAAACCCTTGCTTTCTAAAATTCTAACAATTGTAGAAACGGTATTATATGCCGGTTTTGGTTCAGGTAACTTTTCAATGATCGATGCTACGTTACATTTCTGTAATTCCCATAACACAATCATCACTTCTTCCTCTGCTTTTGTCAACTGTTTCATTCAACTAATCTTTTAGTTCTATGCTCAAATATAACTAAATATTTAGTTTAAACTAATTTTATAGTTGAAAAAATTACTTTTGATAGGTGATCATGTAACAAATGCAACCTATATTAGTCTTATAAGCAACACTTACTATTTACAATGGATATATTTTTATTAGTTCTAGGATTCATTTTAATGCTTGTAGGCATTTTAGGAAGCTTTTTACCCATTTTACCAGGACCACCAATTAGTTGGGTCGGTTTGCTGCTACTTTACTCTACAAGCGTCATTACCATGAATTGGACGTTTTTAGGCATTACATTAGTTATAGCCTTAGTAGTTTTTGGATTAGATTACGTAATACCAGCCATCGGAACAAAAAAGTTTGGAGGTACGAAAGCGGGAGTAATAGGTACCACGGTAGGATTATTGGTTGCTTTAATATTCCCAGTTCTAGGACCCTTCGGAATTATTATATGGCCTTTTGTTGGTGCTTTAGTGGGAGAATTACTGAATAAGGCGGACAAAAAAACCGCTACGAAAGCGGCTTTTGGTTCTTTTTTAGGATTCTTGACAGGAACGTTCTTGAAATTTATGGTCGCCATTGTTTATCTAGGACTCTTCATTTCAAAAGCTTGGGAACATAGTACTACTTTGTTTCCTTTCTTTAATTAAATGAGTGATTACTCCGTAATCCATTCTGTTTTACTTTCAATAGACCCACGTTTTCCTTTGGTCAATTCTTCATTGAAATTGCCCATGTAGAAAAATCCCAAACATTTTTCGCCATTGGCTAAATTTAAAAATTCACCCATATGTTTTATGAGTCCCGGAGAAGACCAATAACATCCAATACCCATTTCAGTACATTGCAACCACATGTTTTGTACGGCCATGGCAACTGCTGCCACTTCTTCCCATTCAGGTATGGATTCGTTAGGATCTCTTTGCATGCAAATAGCAATAATTGCGCTTGCCATTATAGGATTCTCTTGTAATTTCTTAATCTTCATTGCCTTTGGCTTGGGATCAAACTCTTCATACTTTTTTGCTAAGAAAACCCCAAGTCTACCCTTTGCCTCACCTTGAATCACTTTAAATCGCCAAGGTTCTGTACACCTGTGGTTTGGAGCCCAGTTTGCTGCTTCTAAAACCTTCTCTATATCTGCCTTCGCAATTGGTGTATCATTATACTGTACCGGAAAAACCGATCGTCTCTTTTTAATTATATCAAATATCATATTTTCGTTTATTCGCTGTGCGCATTACGCTAAGCGCAGCACGCCAAATTTCTCTTTTCTATTCTCTATTTTCTATTTTCTCCCTTTCGTAACCAAAGTAAAATTAAGATTTGAACACCTCATTCTATGTTACATAAGTATTAAAACTTATCTTTTAAAAGCAACTCCATACAATTCTTAAGAACAGGGTTGGTATGTTCCTTTTTCCAAATAACCGATAGTTCCGCTCGTTGGGGAATATCCTTTAGTTCCACAAACTTCACCCTCATTTGAAATCCGTTTTGCAAAGAAGTAGGTACAATTGCAATGCCCATGTGATTTTCTACCAGCTTAAAAATAGTATGCGCATGAACCGATTTGTGAGAGACTTTAGGTGCAAAACCAGCATCTTGACAAATACTCATTATAGTGTCATAATACAACGGACTATAAGCCTGACTAAACAATATGAAATCTTCATTGGCAAATCGTTGCATCCCGTCAAACTCCCTAGTAAGCATGGGGTATCTTTCTGGCAACACTAACGAAAAAGTATCTGTAAATACTGTTTTCATTTCTAAGGTACTTGGCACCCTTGAAACCCGTACAAAACCTATATCCAATTTATCTTTTAAAACAGCATCTACTTGGGCAACATTAGAGAGTTCTTCCAAAGATGTTTTTACCTTTGGATAGTTTTCCTTTAATCCAAGTAATAATTCAGGTATTACCTGTTGCATCGCAGAACCTAAAAAACCAATACGCAGTTCGCCACTATTACCATCGCCCACCAACTTCAATTGACGTTCTACTTTTTCTAGATGGTTGAAAATATATTCAACCTCCTTCTTTAAGTAGTGACCTGCCGGTGTTAATGTCACTTTTTTCTTATTTCTTTCGAATAATTGGGTCTCTAGAATCTCTTCCATCTGCTTCACCTGCCTGCTAAGTCCCGGTTGCGAAATGAATAATTTTTCTGCAGCCTTTCTAAAGTGTAATTCTTGCGCTACCGCTAGGAAATAGGTCAGGTGACGCAATTCTATCTGATTACTCATAGTTATTGATTAATGACAAAAATGATATTACTAAGTATCAAAAATAGTCATTAATTTTAATTAGAATATTCAAGACAGATAGCTATGAGCAAACAGACGTTTAAATTGGGCGAAGATTGGCTTACATCGGGGAAAGCAATGCAAATTGTACATGGTGAATTTTCTCCCATACTGTCTAAAGCTACGGAAAACAAAATAACCATAAGCTGGAAAATTGTACAGAACATTGTAGATAAAGGTCATCCTGTTTATGGCATTAATACAGGTTTTGGACCATTATGTACCACCAAAATATCAAAGTCAGAAACTAATATTTTACAGAGCAATATACTTCAGAGTCACAGTGTAGGTGTTGGTGACCCTATAGCAAAAGACATTGCAAAATTAATGCTGATTCTTAAAGCACAATCGTTGGCAAAAGGATATTCGGGAATAGCATTGACCACTTTAAACCGAATTATATGGCATATAGAAAACGATGCCATCCCTATAGTACCATCGCAAGGTTCTGTTGGTGCATCAGGAGATTTAGCGCCACTTTCCCATTTATTTCTACCACTTATTGGTCTAGGTAAAGTGGAATACAGAAATGAAACGATAACTACTGAAACCCTTTTCAAAAAAACAGGACTGGAGGCAATTGAATTGGGACCAAAAGAAGGACTGGCATTGATAAATGGCACACAATTTATAGCGGCACATGCCGTAAAAGTAGTAGCACAATTACATTCTATTTTGGCACAAGCAGATGTTATTGGCGCCATGATGATAGAAGGTTTACAGGGTTCTGTAAAACCATTCTATAACGAGCTTCATGCACTGCGTCCATTTAAAGGGAATGTGCATGTGGCCAAACGAGTAAAGAAATTATTAAAAGGTTCAGAAATCATGGAAGCCCATGTAGATTGTGAGAAAGTCCAAGACCCCTACTCCATCCGCTGTATTCCACAGGTGCATGGTGCTTCAAGAACAGCATGGTTACATTTAAAAGAATTATTGGAAGTAGAGTTGAATTCGGTTACCGATAATCCTGTAATTATAGATGAAGAACTGACCATTAGTGGTGGTAATTTTCACGGTCAACCTTTAGCCATGGCTTTGGACTATGCCTGTTTAGCAGCATCTGAAATCGGAAACATTTCCGACCGGCGTATTTATCTTTCCTTAGAAGGTAATAGTCCCGGTGTACCAAAACTTCTCATGAACGACACCGGCATCAATTCCGGATATATGATTTTACAATACACTACCGCAGCATTGGCAAGTGAGAATAAGGGACTTTGCTTTCCATCAAGCGCAGATAGTATTCCTACCTCCCTTGGTCAAGAAGACCATGTAAGCATGGGCTCTATTGGTGGCAGAAAGGCGTTGCAGGTTATTGGTAATGTTGAGAAGATTTTGGCAATTGAATTACTAACCGCTGCTCAAGCTTTTGAATTTAGAAAGCCTTTGAAATCGGGCATTTATTTAGACGAGGTACATAATGCAGTTCGCAGCCAAGTAGCTTTTGCAAGTAAAGACCGCGTATTTGCAGACGATATTGAAAAAGGTATTGCTATGATAAAAGATCAGACCATACTTAAAGTTATAGACCGTGTACAAGCAGAACATAACATATCTTTAAAGACAAAACACTCAGAAGAGTTCGAAAACTACTAATCTAATGACAAAAAGAACACTTATAGGTCCGTTTAAACAGATCATCCCCATGACCGGCATGGCATTGAAAGGTGCAATTGCCGAACATGAGCTTCAGGTGATTGCCGATGGCGGAATTGTAATAGAAAACAACCTCATTTTAGCCACAGGAAATTTTGAAGACTTAAAATCGAAATATCCAGCAGCGGACATCCAATTATTAAAAGGAAATCATGTTTGTCTCCCTGGCTTTGTCGATGCCCATACCCATATCTGTTTTGGTGGCTCGCGCGCCAAAGATTACGCAATGAGAAATGCCGGTAAATCATATATGGAAATTGCAAATGCCGGTGGTGGTATTTGGGATACCGTTACCGAAACCCGAAAGGCGAGTATAGAGGAATTGACCAAAAACACCATTAAAAGAGCCAATCGGCATCTTAAAAATGGAACGACTACACTAGAAGTTAAAAGTGGTTACGGACTAACAATAGATGACGAATTGAAAATGCTTCGCGCAATTAGAGAAGCTAATGAAAAGGCATTACCAGAATTGATAGCTACATGCCTTGCAGCGCATATGTTACCCAAAGATTTTAATGGCTCAGAGAAGGAATATTTAAAAATGATTTCTGAGGAGCTTTTCCCTGTTCTTAAAGAGGAAAATCTAACCCATAGAATGGATGCTTTTATCGAACAAAGTGCTTTTTCCGCGGATGATATTCAGGGATATTTCACCAAAGCAAGTGAACTAGATTTTGATATTACCGTGCACGCAGATCAATTCTCCACAAGTGGTAGCAAAGTTGCCGTGAACCATAAAGCCATTAGCGCAGACCATCTTGAAGCTATTACAGATACAGAAATAGCACTTTTAGCAAACAGCGATACCATTGCCGTAGCATTACCCGGAGCCTCTATAGGATTAGGGTGCGATTTTACTCCCGCTCGTAAACTGTTAGATGCGGGAGCAGCACTTGCCATCGCCAGTGATCATAATCCAGGATCCGCACCAATGGGCGATTTACTGACCCAAGCCAGTATTCTGGGAACTTTTGAAAAATTGACCAATGCCGAGGTTCTGTCAGGGATCACATTTAGAGCAGCGGCAGCTTTAAAACTAAAAGATCGCGGCAAATTGGAAGCGGGACTTTTAGCTGACCTGGCGGTATTTCACTCCGATAATTACCAAGATATTCTGTACAATCAAGGTAATCTAAAACCGTGTATGATATGGAAAAATGGAGAGTTAGTTTTTGATAGACATAAAGCCCCCTAGCCCCCAAAGGGGGAACTCTTAAAATATTCTAATTCTATAGCTCAAAACATAAAAAATGGATTTTAAGTCAGAAATACAACAAGGGATTCCTACTGAATTACCTCCAAGAAAGGAGCGTTCTTCAGCGGTTAGTCACGCACCAAACCGAAAGCAGATACTTTCTAAAGAAGAGAAGCATTTGGCAATTAGAAATGCCTTGCGTTATTTTCCTGCTGACTGGCATTCAGTATTGGCTCCTGAATTTGCTGAAGAATTACAGACCTATGGCAGAATTTACATGTATCGCTTTCAACCCTCTTATGATATGCATGCCCGTGCTATTTCAGCATATCCGGCACAGACTAGTCACGCTGCAGCCATCATGCTCATGATTCAGAATAATCTGGACCCTGCCGTTGCACAACATCCGCAAGAACTCATTACCTATGGTGGTAACGGAGCCGTTTTCCAAAATTGGGCGCAGTATCTATTAACCATGCAGTATTTATCTGAAATGACCGACGAACAAACCTTACATATCTATTCCGGTCACCCAATGGGATTATTCCCATCATCAAAAGAAGCACCAAGAGTTGTAGTCACAAACGGAATGATGATTCCGAATTACTCCAAACAAGACGAT
This sequence comes from Maribacter sp. R86514, assembly GCF_044597005.1. Lineage (NCBI taxonomy): Bacteria > Pseudomonadati > Bacteroidota > Flavobacteriia > Flavobacteriales > Flavobacteriaceae > Maribacter > Maribacter sp. R86514. The sequence goes on from NZ_CP138999.1 coordinate 2,588,931, forward strand.
TGGGAGAAATACAATGCACTTGGCGTAACACAATACGGTCAAATGACTGCGGGCTCCTATATGTACATAGGTCCGCAAGGCATTGTTCATGGCACCGCAATTACAGTTATGAATGCTTTTAGAAAGGTGTTAAATACGGATGAAAATCCCAATGGAAAAATATTCTTGACTGCAGGTTTAGGCGGAATGAGCGGTGCACAACCAAAAGCCGGTAACATTGCCGAATGCGTTACCATTTGCGCAGAAGTGAATCCGCTTGCAGCAAAAAAGAGACATGAACAAGGTTGGGTAGATGAATTGATTGATGATTTAGATATTTTAGTAACCAGAACAAAGGAAGCCACATCTAAAAACGAAGTAGTATCACTCGCATATATAGGCAATGTGGTCGATGTATGGGAAAAATTTTATACAGAAGAATTATTCATTCACCTAGGTTCTGATCAAACCTCTTTACATAATCCGTGGGCAGGTGGATATTATCCTGTCGGGTTGACTTTTGAAGAATCTAATGAGATGATGAATCAAGATCCTGACGCATTTAAAACAAAAGTACAAGAATCGCTTCGTAGGCATGCAGAAGCAATTAATCAGCATACAAAAAAAGGCACCTATTTCTTTGATTATGGCAATGCCTTTTTATTGGAAGCATCAAGAGCAGGTGCCGATGTAATGGCAGCAAACAAAATAGACTTTAAGTATCCGTCGTATGTGCAAGACATTTTAGGTCCCATGTGTTTCGATTACGGATTTGGACCATTTCGTTGGGTATGCTCATCAGGAAAAATAGAAGATCTACAAAAAACCGATGCCATTGCATTACGTGTATTAAAAGAAATAAAAAAGGAAGCACCCGCAGAAATTCAACAGCAACTATCAGACAATATTAAATGGATAGCCGAAGCTGAGCAAAACAAGCTAGTTGTTGGTTCTAAAGCACGAATTTTATATGCCGATGCCGAAGGCAGGGCAAAAATAGCCTTGGCTTTTAACGAAGCCATTGAAAATGGAGAATTACACGCTCCTGTAATTTTAGGTCGGGACCACCATGATGTTAGTGGTACAGATTCACCATACAGAGAAACAAGCAATATTTACGACGGTAGCAGGTTTACCGCAGACATGGCAATACATAATGTTATTGGAGATAGTTTTAGAGGAGCAACTTGGGTATCTATACACAATGGCGGCGGCGTTGGTTGGGGAGAAGTCACCAATGGTGGTTTCGGTATGGTGTTAGATGGTTCTAAAGATGCCGCACGTAAATTAAAAAATATGCTCTTCTACGATGTAAACAACGGAATAGCTAGACGTAGCTGGGCAAGAAACAAAGAGGCTATGTTTGCGATGCAACGAGAAATGGAACGAACAAAAACTCTAAAAATAACCTTCCCTACCTTGGTGGCAGACAAGCTTCTAGAAGATTTATTTTAAAGATTAAGGCAACTAATTAAGCCATCATAAAACTAAATCTTCACATTTAACATAGCAAAAAGTAAGATTAGTATTACTTTTTCGTTTAGCTAAAACACTTTTTAGAATTTTAATTCCCTCAAGTTATCAGGAATTTCAAGATTCATGATTCCAAAAAAAGAATGATATGTCTACTTATAAGTTAGCGAATACCGATAATTGGTTTGGACGAAGCTCTGAAAAACAACTTTATCTGCATGAAAAAGTATCATTTTCAAACCTAAGCGAACCTAACTCAGTTACCACTAATAAGACTATTGCATTGTTAGGCTATAACAGCGATGAAGGGGTTAGACGCAACCAGGGAAGAGTTGGTTCAGCCTTGGGTCCTGATGCTATTCGAAAGCAATTAGGTAAAATGCCTAATCATTTAGATAAAGATACCCAGCTAGTAGATTTTGGAAATTTAGGATGTAAACATCAAAACTTAGAAGAACTACAGAAAGAATGCGCCAATGCAGTAAGCTTTTTAATAGAAAATAGAACAACCCCAATACTTATTGGAGGTAGTCATGATTTATCTTATGCTCATTATAATGGGTTACTACAACATATAAAACCCGAAGAAAAAATAGGAATTATAAATTTTGATGCTCATTTTGACCTAAGGGCACATACTAACGGCAATAATTCTGGCACCCCATTTTACCAAATTGCCTTAGACCATAATAAGAATGGTCAGTCTATCAAATACATGCCTTTAGGCATACGTAAAGATGCCAATACCAAAGATTTATTTGAATTCGCAGAGTTGCACCAAGTCAACTACCTCTTTCAGGAGTACTTTAACATGAACTACCTTGAGCATGTACAATTAAGGCTTATTCAATTTCTTGAAGATGTAGATTATGTATACACTACAATAGACTTAGATGGGTTTTCTTCGGCTTTTGCACCAGGTGTAAGCGCACCTTCACCCATGGGTTTTTCTCCAGATATTGTAATTGAAAGTTTAAAACTTATTATAGAGTCTGGTAAATTAGTAGGTTTAGATGTAGTAGAATTAAACCCTAAGTATGACATTGACGATAAAACGGCAAAATTAGCCGCCTCATTATTACATTACGTGATACATAAACTATAGGGTTAAAACAAAAAAAGCCTCCCTTAATGGAAAGCCTTTCATTGGGTTCTATCGATTAAATTCGATAAACACAATTGCCTCAAATTGCTTTGAGACACAACACAACGCCGTAAAGGTAATAAGAGTTTTTTAATTAAAAAACGGTCTGTTCATTTCTTGTAATAACTATACTACTTTTAAAGATTATTGCTCTTCATCAGCTTTGAACAATTTATAGATATATTGCTTCTCTTTTAATGTGAATTGCTTCTCTTCAAACCAATCATGAATCCGTATTTTTTCATTTTCTATCTGGGCATTTCTAATTGCTTTTAAAGAAACAATATGCCAATGCGAGCCCTTATTTCTATTGACAGAATAGCCAACATCTTCCATAATGTAAGACTGTTTAGGTCTATTAATGAGTCTAACGCCATTCTTTAAAACCGCCAAGGTTTCGGTAAGCCGTACTACTTCAGAAAAAGAATAACGTGCGAAATCGCTGAATCCGTTCTGTTCAACATTATATAATTTGTCTCCAATTTTAAGGGTATCCATAGCTCAAAAAAAGCTACAAATTTAAAAGGACAAGTCAGTTAATGAAATTAAAATTGGGTATAGTTATTCACAAAAAAAATGGATAAAAAATCTTGGAAATTACATATTATGCCATTCCCTTCATGGTCAACAAAGTAGTTGCCCAAACTATCAAAGAAGATAAAAATATACCTATCGTATTCGCCAAAAAGGCTTTCTTTCTTTCAATTTTAAATAGGTAGCTAGCAATACTACCGGCATAAACACCAGTACCTGGCACGGGCAACATTACGAAAAATATGAGTCCGAAAAAACCATACTTCTTAATTTGATCACCAGATCCAGTTTTTGCCCTTCTTGCTACAAATATTGCATTCTTTTTGTAAAAATGCCATCTCAACAAATACCTATTGACCGTGTTTAGAAAAAACATCATTATTGGAAAGACCAGAACATTGGCTAAAAAACAAACTAAAAATATGACATAAATATTACCACCTTGTAGAAGACCGTATGGAATACCAACTTTAGCCTCTCCTAATGGCGAGATGCTCCAAAGTGCCGCTATAAGTATATCTTTCAACAATTGTTTTTTTAAGGGAATGCAAAATTACGGTGTTCTTGAAAAAATTAATGCCATTTATTTCATAAATGTTGTCAATTGGTCAATTACACAGATGAATGACCGTAAAACACTTAACGTTTGCTTTAATAACCTATGGTTAAGTAGAAAGGGAAGAGTATTACAACATCTAAAATTGAAACCAAAAGCGGCAGGTGCGGCTCTTTTGTCAAACGAAAGCTATGCTAGAAAGTAACCAGCTAGTTGAAATTGCAAAAAAAAAGAAACTACTGTAATTAATCTTCTTCAACTTCTACGAATCGAATATGACGTTCTAAATTCTCTTCAATAGAAATGAATGATTCTATACCACGTATACCAGAAATACTTAGAATTTCATCTTGATATACTTGTTTGTAGTGAAAGCTATCTCTTGCGTGCATCTTTATAAAGACATCGTATTTTCCCGTTACGTGGTGTATTTTCACAACTTCTTCAATCTCGTTCAACCGTGCCATTACCTTTTTAAATAGGCTGATCTCACTTAAAAAGATACCTAAGAATATAGTCATCTTCCACCCCATTTTAGCATAGTCCAAACTTAAAGTAGCACCAGTAATTAATCCCATTTCTCTCATCTTTCGCATTCGCATATGTACCGTGCCAGGAGAAACAATCAATTTCTTGGCTACATCTGTATAGGGGGTCTGCGCGTTTTCCGCTAAAATGTTTAAAATATTGAAATCAACCTGATCTAATTTATTTCTCATCTGTGGTAAAGGTTTTTACGGCTATTTCAACCAATATTTAACTATCGTTAAATTATTATAAGGTTTTAAGGATTTTTAACAAATTTAATTTATAATAATCTAATATTTGGTGATAATAAAGCAATAAAAAAGCCAAATATTGACGTTTTATTTATTTTTATCTAATCAAATTATTAATTACATAAAAAGCACATTTTTGGGCAATAATACCAGATTGACACATTTCCAATTCCAAAAATCCAAAAAATTGAATTAATGATAGATTTTTTCTAAAAAACTGTCGATTATTTAAAAAATACACCGTTAACATACTTATAATCAACACATAACGAATTGCAGCTATTTTTAATTCGATGCAACAATTTATAATATTGTATAAGTCAATTAGTCACCTAATAACATGATTTTTTGACCTGTAAAGTATCCGGAACTTTTCTTTTACGCATAAGGTATTCCCCCAGTAGTATTTCTGCTAACCACAGAAACGCTTTTTAGGTAGGCATACTATTGAGCAACAACTAAACTCACATGATTATGAAGAAAATTCTAACATTATCCTTCTTGTTACTATGTACACTATTCGTAGCGCAAGCACAGGAAATTACAATTAACGGTAAAGTGTCTGACACACAAGGACCCTTGCCCGGCGTTAACGTTATGGTCAAAGGAACCACTAAAGGTGTCATTACCGATTTTGATGGCCTTTACTCCATTACGGCATCAAGTGATGCCATACTTGTGTATTCTTTTATAGGTTATGCCAAACTAGAAATACCCGTAAACAGCAAAACGACTATTAACGCCATTCTTGAAGAATCTGCACAACAATTAACAGAAACCATAGTAGTAGGTTCAAGGGGACAAGCAAGAACAAAATTACAGACGGCAGCTCCTGTAGATGTTATAAGCGTAAGTAAACAGGCCATTAACATGCCACAATTGGATGTTGGTCAATTACTTGTTGCTTCCGCACCATCGTTTACGGCTGTTAGATCGCAGGGGGGTGACCTTAGTGCTTCGGTTACACCGCCTTCTTTAAGAGGTTTAGGACCCAATCAATTATTGGTTCTAGTAAATGGTAAAAGACGCCATAGTGGAGCACAGTTAATAAGTTCCGCAACAGGTGGATCTGCAAATTCAGTTGATATGGATTTCATTTCCTTGGATGCTATAGACCGTGTGGAAGTTTTACGGGATGGTGCCTCAGCACAATATGGTTCTGACGCTATTGCAGGGGTAATCAATATAGTTACCAGAAAAGGTACAGACAAATTCACAGCAAACTACACTGCCGGGTTTTATACCAATTCCAATCCAGATATTAGTGATTCCAATATTAGCCAATCTGACCAAGATTTGCTTAACGACACAGACGGAGCAGATGGTATAACACATCAACTTGGAATCAATTACGGAACCTCTTTTGAAAACGGAGGATATCTAAACGTTGCAGGAACCTATCGTCAAAATGAAGCAGCAATTCGCCCAAATATTAGCGGCGCTACACCTTATGGAGACTCTTATCTAAATAATGAAAGAACAGATGCACAGGGTAATCCTATAATAACCAATCCTGAATTATTGGCCGCACAAACTGCCGGAGATGCTGCACTTGCCGCAGAATTACAGACAGATGCAGGACTACTTGCTGCACGTGGCCTAACTGCGAGAGACATATCAACCTTTGCAGGTTTATCACCAAGTGTATTGGGCGTAGTTTCTTATGATCTAGAAATACCACTTTCTGAAATGTCTGAAAGCAGCTTTTATTCCTTTGGTGATTTTGGGTATAAAGCAGGTCAGCTATTTGGATGTTTTTATAGAAGATCAGCACAAACCGATCGTTTCAATTATGACCTGTATCCTAACGGTTTTAGACCACAAATGACCAATGATCAAACCAATTTGGCTTTTACAGGTGGTATTAAAGGAAAAGTAGGTGAATGGGATTTTGATTTCAGCAACACCTTTGGCACCAATACTCAGAGACTTGGACAATTTAATACGTTTAACGCCAGTTTACAATCCGCTTCACCAACAGAAATGGATTTGGGTACGCACAAATTTACACAGAACACAACCAACTTTGACCTTTCTAGATACTATCCAGATTTCTTATCTGGCCTTAACATCGCTATTGGAGGAGAATTTAGAATTGAGAACTATATTATAGAAAGAGGACAAGAAGAAAGTTACGCTGCAGGCGATGCAGGTGTTATTACCGCAACAGAAGACAATCAACAACTTATTGGACCAGATGGTTTTCCTTTAGAAGGTTTGGACGGCAGTCCAATTGTTGATGGTAATGGAGATGCTCTTGTATTACCTTATGGTGGTGTCAGCTCCTACCCTGTACTACAATACAGTCCAAATTGTCAATGTTTTAGAGGTTTTGCACCTGAGAACGAGGCAAATGAGTTTCGCTCGGTTACTGGACTTTATCTAGACCTTGAATTAGATGTTACAGACAAATGGTTTGTAAGTGGTGCGTTACGTACAGAACAATACTCGGATTTTGGCGGAGTTTTTACCGGCAAATTTGCTACTCGTTATTCTATTACAGATAATTTATCAGTTAGAGGATCGATCAGTAATGGCTTTAGAGCACCATCATTACAAGAATTGAATTACTCACATACATTTACCTTTTTTGTTGATCTAGAACCGTTTGACGGAACACTATACCCAAATAGCAGTCAAGTCGCAAAAACCATCGGTATTCAACAGTTACAGGAAGAAAGATCTACTAACATAGGTTTAGGAATTACCGCAAAACTTTTTAACAAGTTAGACCTTAGTATCGATGCCTTTCAAATAGATATTAAAGACCGCTTGTTCAGTACAGGTAACTTCAGTGCAGGTGACGCCCCAGCTTTAGAACCACTTATAGGTGCTGGTTTGGCAAGTTTTAGAATTAACGGTGGTGATATCAGCACAAAAGGTATAGAAATAGTAGCTAACTATAGTGAAAGAGTTGGTGAAGGAATGTTGAATCTTAACGTATCCGGATTGCTATCGGACAGAACTTTTGAAGGTGCAAATGTTCCTGATTTGAATACGGTTTTGACCGATCAAGAACTTGAAGACCTTTACATTGACCGTGCCGTAATAGGTGCCTATGAGCAAGGTGTTCCAAATACACAATTCATTGCTTCTGCAACCTATAGCATAGGAAAATGGTCTGGAATGCTAAGAGGAAACTATTTTGGGGAAATCGCTAGAATAGATGATGGAATTGGCACCTTGACCGATGCTAACTTTCCAAATGTTGGGGAACAGGGTTTTTCCGATCAAACATTTTCGGCTCAGGTCACCTCTGATTTAGGGATTACATATAAGGCTTCTGAGAACTTGGCCTTTACCCTAACCGGACAAAATATTTTCAATAATTATCCCGATTTATATCGATCAGAAGAAAGAGGTTTTTACCTATACGGTAATGCACAACAAGGATCTCTAGGGGCTTTTTATTCAGTAAGGGCTACACTAAGCTTCTAATTGATGTTTAATATTAAAAATTAAGAAAATGATAAAGACATATATAAAAAAGTTAAGTGTATTAACTGTAATCTTAATAACATTCGGGTCGTGCGATTTAGAGCGGCTAGATTCAGCTCAAGAGGCAGCCGAAGGTGGTGGCACCTTAGATACGTTTACAGCCTATACCATAGATTCTACAGACCCAATGGGATCCAATGTTTTTGGAAGAATCGTATTCTGGAAGACCGATTTAGAGCAAACATTGGTACAGATATCAATGTACAATACCATAGAGGACACCTTTCACCCAGCAGTGATTATTGATGGAGCTGTTGGCGTTGGCACTTCGGTTTTAACAACGTTAGATGATGTAGACGGAACTACTGGAGAACTTACTCAAAACAAGTTCTTTCTCATTACGGACACATCGTTTTACGACAGTTTAGAAACACTAGACGCACATGTAAGCATTGCATTGAGCACAGTCGATGACACTGTTGTTGCCGAAGGAAATATAGGTGCCAATGCTACGCCGGTAGATTCAAACTAGAAATTTTTTAACTTAAATATAGCACAGTATGAAAACAAATGTAAACAGAAGAGATTGGCTTAAAAAAGGCGTTCTCACAGCAGCAGGTGTAATGGCAGCACCTTATTTGACCTATGGGGCTTTCCCATCACAACCTATTGCATTAGATGCTAAAGGAAACATACCGTACACTCCGTTTTTTAAAGAGTATTTACCATATGCACCAACAGAACCTTTAGCGCTTGCAGCAAAATTAAATGCAAACGAAAATCCTTACGGACCTTCACCAATGGCTGTTTCCGCTATGCAGGAATATGCACCGAAAGGAAACAGATATGCTTGGAAAGAGTTGTATCAACTTATGGATAAGATCGCTGTAGAAGAGGGTGTTAAGCAAGAGAATATTATGATGGGACCTGGTTCTTCTGATCTATTGGAAAAAACAGCCATGGTATTTTTTCAAAATGGAGGAAACATTGTTTCTGCAGACCCTGCATACATGTCGTTGATCAAAGTAGCTCAGGCTACAGGTGCTACTTGGAAACCAATTCCACTAAAGAAAGACTGGTCTCACGATCTAGCGGCAATGGAAGCTGCTGTTGATGATGACACAAAATTGGTATACATCTGTAACCCAAATAACCCAACCGGTAGTATGACAGACCATGCAGAGCTGATAGATTTCTGTTCTCGCGTATCTGAAAAGACTCCGATTTTTGTTGATGAGGCATATTTAGGCTTTTTAGACGATGCTGCCAAAAAGAGTATGGTATCATTGATCAACGAAGGTAAAAATGTAATCATTGCGCGTACGTTCTCTAAAATACAGGGTATGGCAGGTTTACGTGTTGGTTACGTAGTTGCGCAACCGGAAACTTTAAACATCATACAAAAAATTACACGTGGTGGTATGGGTATATCCTTACCATCTGTATATGCCGCAATGGCAAGTATGGAAGATATTGCTTTCAAGGATAAATCTAGAAAATTGAATAAAGAATGTAGGGAATATGTCTATGAAAATCTTGACAGATTAGGGTTCGAATATGTGCCTTCTTCTACAAGTTTTATCATATTTCCGATAGAAATGGACGGTAAACCTTTCTTAGAAAAAATGACCGCCGAAGGTGTTGGTGTTAGAGCTTTTGAAATCTACGGAAAAAACTGGTGCCGTGTAAGTATGGGTACTATGGATGAAATGAAGCTGTTTACAACTGCCCTTGAAAAAGTGCTAGTTTAAGTTTGAATTAGTCCAGGAGTTGAATGTGCAGATAATTGCCTTGACAACAAAAATCTTAATTCAACTCCTACGGACTATTCATAATCCATCTATCTACTCAAACAAAAACACTCGAAAATGAATTTTGCACTACAAAAAACCCTCGAATTAATACTTATTATAGGTCTTGGTGTACTTCTACAGAAAAAGGTAGCCAAGCAAGATTTAAAAGGAGTTAAAGTCTTAATATTAAGTGTTGCTCTACCTGCAACGATCTTTGTTGCACTTCTAAAAATAGAGCTTAACGGTACTCTATTGGCTTACCCATTAATGGCCTTGACCTTCAATTTATTAATGTTACTCGCTAGTAAATATTTTTTAGCAGCTTCATTACCAAACGAAGAAAATAGTAAAAAACGGACCTTGATGATGCTATTGCCATCTACTGCGCCTGGTCTTTCTTGCTTTCCATTTATTGTAGCTTACTTAGGTGACGATACCTTAGCATTAGCAGCACTTGCAGATATTGGAAATAAAATATTCGTTTTGATACTACTGTATATGTTAGCCATGCATTGGTATCGTAAGAACTCCATTACAGAGAAAAAAGAATCCTCTAAAAGCAAACTAAAAGGTCTAATGGTATCATTGATCAATGAACCTATAAACATGGTTATTGTAGTAGGTTTGATTATGCTTGGTTTTGGATTGAACCTTTCTTCTCTTCCTACCTTTTTTCAAAACACTGCGTTAAGTATAAAAGGCTTAATGACCCCTTTGGTACTACTATTTATCGGTATGGCGGTTAGAATAAATTCGGGGGAGTTTAAACTAATCTTATCCATGCTATTACGTAGAAGTGGTCTAGCATTTTTACTTAGCGGAGTTTTTGCCTTTATTTTACCGTCATTAACACCTGCCATGATTTTACTATTAGTGGTATTTCCACAAAGTGCTTGTAGTTTTTGGCCATTTGCCCATATGAGTGCCATACAATCTATGGAAGATAAGGACAAACACCCAAAGCCAACTTTTGATGTAAACTTTGGTTTAAACATTTTGGCTTGTTCGTTACCCTTTTCTACTTTATTGATTATTGGCATCTTCTCTTTTAGTGATTACTTCATCAACCCGTTGACATTAATTGGAATTGGTACTGTTATTCTTGCAATTACTTTTGCTCCGGATATTCTAAAAGCGATAAGTTACAATAGCCGTCAAAAAGTAAATGACAGCACCCCACATATAACTATTGCGAATAACAATTTTAACCACGAAGACAAAAAAAACCTGAATGAGGCGAAAGCTAGTTAAAGCTATATTTAATAAGATTCCTTCATCCATTCATAAGGTTTTCTTTTCATCCAAAGGCCTCGAGTAAAATCTGGAAAATCTTGAGGCTCACCGTTATTGGCAATCGAAACTTCTGAAAGCGGTGTTACCGCACTCCATGCTGCAGCATCGTAAGCATCTAAAGGTGGAGCAATATTCTGCTTAGCAGATTCTACAAAAGAGTTCAATACAAAAAAGTCCATACCGCCATGCCCTGCATTTAATGCATATTCCCCATATTTTTTCCAGAGCGGGTGGTCATATGTTTCTAACCAAGGTTGCGCATCATCCCATTGATGTGGTTCAGATTTCCCTTCCACATAAATTCTGCTACCATCAACTTCCCAGAGTCCGTTTGCACCTTGCACACGAAATCCTAAAGAATATGGTCTAGGTAGATTACAATCATGGGTAATAATAATGGTTTCTCCAATTGCGGTATCAATGGTAGAGGTAATTACATCGCCCTGTTTAAATTTCACTTTTGCATTTGCGTGATTTATTCCACCATATTTTACAATATAGTTATGTAGACCGATACCTTTAGATGCATGCGAGGTCATTGATACAAACCGATTACCGCGATTAACATCTGCCATTACGGCTACCGGACCCAAACCATGGGTTGGGTATACATCGGCATTTCTTTTTACGGAATGCTCGGTACGCCATTTAGATTCCGATATTCCTTTTTCACCAAATTCAACACCCTTACCATAAGCTGTTTTACCATCATTGAATTTTACGTGTCGTAAATCGTGCTGATAGCCACATCTGTAATGCACCATTTCACCGAATACGTTTTGTTTCACCATATTCAACACCGCTAATACATCTCTGCGATAATTCACATTTTCCAAAATCATCATGTGCGCGCCGGTTCGCTCATGGGTATTCACCAAATCCCAACATTCTTCTAGCGTATTAGAGGCCGAAACTTCTACTCCAGCATATTTACCGGCTTCCATAGCATCTACCGTCATGCGTGTGTGCCATAACCAAGGTGTAGCAATGATTACTGCATCAACCTCTTCTAAAGCCAATAGATTCTTATAATCAAGTTCATTTGCACCAAATGCTTTTGGCAACTTGCCTTTTGCATTAGCTATATGTTTATTGGCAATTTTTATTCTCTCTTCGTCAACATCACAAATTGCGGTGACATTCACATCTTTTCTTAGCAATAAATTCTGCAAATGGTTGGTTCCTCTCAACCCTACACCAATTAAACCAACATTCAATTTATCTGCAGCGCTAAAACTATTATGTGCAAAAGATGGCACTACAAATAGTCCCATACCTGCCAATGATGTACTTCTAATAAATTTTCTTCTTGTGGCCATTTAGTTGTGTAGTTTATGAACATTGAATTTATAAAAAGTTACCGATGCATATTAACTAATCATCAAGTTTATAGCTGTTACAACCAATATTTTGTACGATTTTTAATCACATTCGCTATTTTTGCCCGGTAAATACAGAAAATTATGACATTACTTTTAATGGCTGCCGGTAGTGGTAGTAGATATGGAAAGCTAAAACAATTTGATGATTTAGGGCCTAATGGTGAGTTTTTAATGGAGTTTGCCATTTATGATGCCATTCAGAACAACTTCGATCAAATTGTAGTTATTACAAAAAAAGAGAACGTTTCTTTTTTAGAGGAGCACCTTTCTAAAAGAATACCAAGTAATATAAAACTAAATGTTCTTGCACAAGAACTTACAGATTTACCTGATGGGGTTACTTTTACAGGAGAACGTAAGAAACCATGGGGAACTGCACATGCGGTTTGGACGGCAAGAAATGTTATTAACGGACCATTTGTTGTAATCAACGCAGATGACTTTTACGGACAATCTGCTTATAAAAAAGCAGCTGATTTCATGAAAACCGATGATAACGCATATGCTCTTTTAGGATACACGTTAAAAAACACTCTTTCTGAGCATGGATCAGTATCTAGAGGTGTTTGTGAAGTAAATGGAGACAACTTGGTTTCTGTTCAAGAACGTTTAAAATTGGTTCAAAAAGGTGATAAGATAATTGATGAAGAAACAGAACTTGAATTTAATGGCGAAGAACAAGCTAGTATGAATTTTTGGGTTTGCAGACCGTCTATCTTTGATAAGATCGAATCTGAATTTAGAATATTCTTAAAAGATGAAGACCGCATAGCGAATAGCGAGTTATATATACCTCTAATGATACAAGAAATGTTACAGGCAAATGAAATTGAAGTGAAATGTATACCTTCTGGCGGAGATTGGTTTGGCGTAACTTATGCTAGTGATAAAGAAAAAGCAATGAACAGCTTAAAAGAAAAATCTGATTCAGGTAAATACCCTGCTCCTATTTGGAAGTAAATTTTCAAAACGTATAGTAGAACCCATTAGATAGTTATTTAATGGGTTTTTTTATGTTCTAAAATGATCTAAACTAAAAAGAGTCCGACCTTTAAGGACCGGACTCTTTTACGAGAACACTATATGAAAATGAAAAAATTTAATTCGTTTTTTATTACATTGTAAATGTACAGGTAAGGTCAAAAAACAGAAACAAATTGATGTCATCTGCTTATTTTTTGTTGTGAGATGGTCTATTTTTGTGGTGAACTGAATTTATAGCTATGAAAATTAGGATAAAAGGTGATTCTGTGCGGTTTCGACTGACCCAGACCGAAGTAAGACAATTATCGGAGAGTGGTCAAATTTATGACAGTACTAATTTTGGAACCGCAACATTTAATTACGGTGTAGTTTTAAAGCGTAATACAGAACAACTTCATATCAGTTTTGACAACAACGGTATCGTTCTAGAGATGCCAGAAGATTTAGGAAAGAATTGGTTTTCAAATGACATTATAACATATGACCACACTATGAAAACATCTTCTGGAAATGACCTTTACCTTTTATTGGAAAAAGATTTTACGTGCTTGGACAATACCATAGAAGACCAATCCGATAATTACCCAAATCCGAAGTTGAGTTAAGTATCTTGTTTTAATCGTTTAGATTACAGTTTTAATAGAAATGATTATAATCGTTACTTCTACATTTACTAAGTTTATAGTATGGATGCAAAAACTGAACGCAAGGTCTCATTTAGAGGATCAGAAGAATTTTTAGATATTGAATTAAAAGACCCCATTACGCATGCCGCAGGATATTTAGGTGTTCGTGAAGCTTTAAAGCATACTTTTAAAGAAATGGGCGTGTTACGATCCATGCGTACATTACTTAGCATGAACCAAAAAGATGGTTTTGATTGCCCTAGTTGTGCATGGCCTGATCCAGAACATCCATCACCTGTTGCAGAATATTGCGAAAACGGGGCAAAAGCCTTAGGTGACGAAGCTACTACCGAAAAAATTGGCGCAAGTTTTTTTCAAAAAAATTCAGTTGAAGAATTATCTAAACTAACCGACTACGAATTAAATAAATTTGGTCGTTTGGTAGAACCTATGATTTTAAAACCAGGTAGTGTTCATTACGAACCCATTTCTTGGCAAGCAGCTTTTGATTTAATAGCATCTGAATTAAGAAAGTTGAACAATCCAGATGAGGCTATATTTTACACCTCTGGTAGATCAAGTAATGAGGCCGCTTTTTTATACGGCATGTTCGCACGTGCACTAGGCACCAACAATTTACCAGACTGCTCTAATATGTGCCATGAAAGTAGCGGTGTTGCATTGGGCGAAACTTTAGGCATAGGTAAAGGGTCTACCACTTTAGAAGACCTTTATGAAGCCGAGGTTATTTTGATAGCAGGTCAAAATCCCGGTACTAACCATCCAAGAATGTTATCTGCTTTAGAAAAATGTAAGCAGAACGGTGGTAAGGTAATTAGCATCAATCCACTTGAAGAATCTGGTCTCGTGAATTTTAAAAATCCACAGCATGTTGGTGGATGGATAGGTGGTGGAGAAGACATGGCAGACATTCACTTGCCCGTCAACATTAACCAAGACATACCCTTGGTGAAATTGATATTGAAAAAACTAGTTGCGTTAGAAGAAAAATCAAATGATGTCTTTGACCATGCATTCATTGAAAAATATACCGATGGATATGAGTCTTTAATTTCCGATTTAAAAAATTACAACTCAGAAGAACTACTGGCACAAACAGGCGTATCTGAAGAAAAAATAGATGAAACCGTAGCATTATTAGCTAACAAATCTAAAATTATAGTGTGTTGGGCAATGGGACTGACCCAACATAAAAATGGAGTAGAAAATATTAGAGAGTTCATTAATCTTCTTTTACTTAAGGGAGCTATAGGCAAACCAAATACAGGCACCTGCCCTGTTCGTGGGCACAGTAACGTACAAGGAGACCGCAGTGTTGGTATTCAGCATTTTGTTGATAAGGCAATGAACGAACGTATTAAAGAACACTTAGGTTTTACACCACCAGATCACGAAGGTGTTGACGTTGTGGGCACCCTAAAAGCTATGTATGAAGGCAAGGCAAAAGTATTTATGTGCTTAGGCGGTAACTTTTTAATGGCGGCTTCAGATACCGAGTATACTGCAAAGGGTATTCAAAACTGTGACCTTACTGTACAAATCAGTACAAAACTGAACAGAACACATTTAATTACCGGTAAAACAGCTCTTATTCTACCTACTATTGGTAGATCAGAGAAAGACATGAAAGATGGCAAACCACGTCATTTTACTGTTGAAAATAGTATGGGTCGCGTAAAACGCTCTAAAGGAATTCTGAAACCCGCCTCTGACACCATCATGAGCGAGCCCGAGATTATTGCCAATATGGGACATGCTTATTTTGGAGAACGCCATTCTATGAATTGGAAAGCCTTAGGCGCAGATTATGAACTTATAAGAACACAAATAGACCAAGTAGCCAAAGGATTTAACAAAACAGAAGAGCGTTCAGTTGGTGCTGGTTACTACTTACCAAATAATGTACGTGAGCTAGACTTTAGTATGCTACCCAATGGAAAGGCTCAATTTACTATCAATAAATTACCAGAGCATAAATTGGCAAAAGACGAGTACATGTTAATGACCATTCGTTCTCACGATCAGTTCAACACCACTATTTATGGTTTAGATGATCGTTATAGAGGAGTATATAATGCACGACGAATCATTTTCATGAATATCGATGACATGAAAGCTGTGGGGCTTAACAAACTAGATGTTGTAGATATTACTAGCACTTATGATGAAATTATTAGAACCGCACATAATTTCAAGGTAGTACCCTATAATATTCCGTCAGGTAATTTGGCTTCTTACTTTCCTGAAACCAATGTCTTAGTGCCGTATAACCATTTCGCAGACCGAAGCAAAACACCTATAAGCAAATCGGTTAAGGTGAGATTGGTAAAGAAATAGTTAACCAACACACCACTGACATTCAATTACATAACAATCTGGTAACTCAAAAATAAGTTAGCAATAACCTTTCTATTCCCTTATTTTTTGAAACTTTACGGTCATATGTTTCAGTACATGAAATCTATTGAATTGACCATTTTCTCACATACCCTTCTTGCATTTAATGCCAAGTTAGGGGTCAATTTACCCCACTTTACTTTCTTAAAAGTTTCAGTTCAAAAACCTCCAACCATTTTATGAAAAAAAGACCAGTTGATATTGTGGTCATATCTGATGTTCATTTAGGAACATACGGCTGCCACGCCAAAGAACTTTTAAAATATATGAAATCAATTAAGCCAAAAGAAGTAATTCTAAATGGTGATATTGTAGATATCTGGCAATTTAGTAAGCGCTACTGGCCTAAATCCCATATGAAGGTGATCAAGCTTCTATTAGAATGGGTAGCGAAAGGTATACCAGTTCATTATGTAACAGGCAACCATGATGAGCTTTTGCGTAAGTTTTCTGGAAATAGCATGGGTTCTTTAAGTATTGTAAACAAAATGGTGATTCCGCTAGAAGACAAAAAAGCATGGATTTTTCATGGTGATGTGTTCGATGTAACCATGCAGCATTCTAAATGGGTCGCCAAGCTTGGTGCTAAAGGCTATGATTTCTTGATTTTATTGAATAGAGCTATAAACTTCATTAGCAAGAAAATGGGCAAAGGACCTATTTCTATGTCCAAAAAAATTAAGAACGGCGTAAAATCTGCGGTAAAGTTCATTAATGACTTTGAACAGATAGCAGCGGATATTGCCATAGAGAACGGATATGATTACGTGATTTGCGGTCATATTCACCAACCGGAAATTCGTAATATAAAAACAGAAAAAGGTGAGGTAACCTACCTTAATTCTGGAGATTGGATAGAAAACTTAACCGCACTAGAATACCATAATGGAAAGTGGAAACTCTATTCATATCTAGAAGACCAGCTTACCATAGACCATAAAGAGGATATTAAGGAGGAAACATTTGTATTAGAAAAGGCAGAGCTTTTTCAAAGTTTACTAGAAGAGTTTAGAATTAGTGGAATGACACAGCAGAGTAAATGAGAGTACTATATGCAATTCAGGGTACCGGAAACGGACATTTAAGTAGAGCGCGAGACGTAATACCAGCGCTTTTAAAACATAACATCTCGTTAGATATTTTGGTTAGCGGCATACAAGCGGATATAAAGCTACCCTACCCTGTTAGATATCAGTTGAAGGGACTTAGTTTCATCTTTGGTAAAAAAGGAGGCGTAGATGTCTGGAAAACTTACTACAGGGCGAATTCTATGCGCTTGCAGAAAGAAATTAAGAGTATTCCTGTAGAAGATTACGACCTCATCATAAATGATTTTGAGCCAGTGACGGCATGGGCATGTAAGTTAAAAAACAAGCCCTGTTATAGCTTTAGCCACCAAGCTGCAGTTTTATCTGACCTAGCACCAAAACCAAAGAAAAAAGATAGAATGGGCAAATGGATTTTAAACAACTACGCCCCTACCAGTCAACAATACGGCTTACATTTTAAGTCTTATGAAAAAAATATTTATACACCCATAATCAGAGATGACATTCGTTCTGCAACAATTACAAAAGGGGAGCACTACACGGTATATCTACCTTCATATAGTGATGAGAAATTATTGAATTTTTTAAGCAAAATGAAGAGCGTAAAATGGGAAGTTTTTTCCAAGCACAACACCTATGAATATTTCAATAAAAATATTCATATAAAACCCATTACCAATGAAGCTTTTGTAAAAAGCATGGCCTCCAGTAAAGGTGTTTTATGTGGAGCTGGTTTTGAAGCCCCAGCAGAAAGTCTTTACATGCAAAAGAAATTGCTTGTCATACCTATGAAAGGGCAGTATGAACAGCAATGCAATGCTGCGGCATTGGCAGAAATGGGCGTTCCGGTTATAAAATCGCTCAAAAAAAAGCATCTAGACAAAGTAAGACACTGGCTAGAAACCGATACAATCGTACCTGTTAATTACCCGGATATTACAGATGAAATCGTTTCTAAGCTTTTAGAAGAATCTCTAGTAAAAAACCACGCAGCAAGTTTGCCTGGCATTGAATTGAAAGTGTAACTATAATTTAGACACGAGCATCGTAACTATTAAATCTCGACTATCGAGTAATTCCCTAAAAGCATCCTATATCATTGAAAGAAAATAAAGAAACCATTTTGAACGCATCAGATTTTGGTGAGGATTTTACATGGGGAGTATCCACGGCAGCATATCAAATTGAAGGTGCACACAATTTGCATGGTAAAGGACCTTCTATTTGGGACAAGTTTACCGCCACACCAAAAGTGATTCTTAACGGAGAAAACGCAAATGTGTCTTGTGATTTCTACCATAAATACAAAGAAGATATTTTGTTAATGAAATCCATGAATATTGATAACTATCGTTTTTCAATCTCATGGGCAAGGGTTTTACCTAATGGTACAGGTACTATAAATGAAGCTGGTATACAATTTTATAATGATGTCATAAATTTTTGTTTGGAACAAAATATTACTCCATGGATCACTTTATACCATTGGGATCTACCTCAAACCCTAGAAGAAAAAGGAGGATGGACCATTAGACAAATCGTTACATGGTTTTCAGAGTTCACTCAAGTATGCGCTAATGCTTTTGGCGACCGGGTGAAAAATTGGATGGTAATGAACGAACCTATGGTTTTTACTGGTGCCGGATATTTTTTAGGTGTACATGCGCCAGGTAAAAAAGGCTTGAAAAATTTTCTACCTGCCGCACACCATGCAGTTCTTTGTCAGGCAGAAGGCGGCAGAATACTTCGAAAACTAGTACCCAATGCCAACATTGGCACTACATTTTCATGTTCACAGATTACACCCTATAGACAGAATAAAAGAGATAAAAAAACCGCTATAAAAGTTGACGCCTTACTCAATCGTTTATTCATTGAGCCAGCACTTGGTTTGGGTTACCCCACAAAAGAAGCTCCGGTTCTAAAGAAACTACAGCCCTATATTCAACCTACGGATATGGATGATTGTAAGTTCGATTTTGATTTTATAGGAATTCAGAACTATACGCGTGAAAAAGTAAAATACAGCTTTTTAGTACCTTACATAAGAGCCAAGATTGTAAAAGCCAGTAAAAGAAATGTTGCTACTACATTGATGGACTGGGAAGTTTACCCACCTAGCATTTACAATATGATTGAAAAGTTCAACAACTACCCACAAATAAAAAAAATAATTATCACCGAGAATGGAGCCGCTTTTAAAGATAAGATAGATGGTGACAACATTATCGATACGAAACGGACGGACTTTCTACAAGGCTATTTAACTCAAGTTTTAAAGGCAAAACAAGCTGGATTAAATATTTACGGATATTTCGTGTGGACATTTACAGATAATTTTGAATGGGCAGAAGGGTACCATCCACGATTTGGATTGGTATATATTGATTTTAAAACACTAAAAAGAACAATAAAATCTTCTGGAAAATGGTTCTCTCAATTCCTATCCAACTAAAATAAAGGCACAAAAAAAAGCCGATGCTCCCACCGGCTTAAGCTTTTATCCAAAATAAACATACAAACATCTTACTTGCGCAATGCAAAGATATATTGTCATTCGTTATGCTATGTTAAGGCTACTATAGTAAAATGTTACTTTATTGAAAAGCGGGCATACCCGTAATATCCGCACCTGTAATTAATAAGTGAATATCATGTGTACCCTCATAAGTGATTACACTCTCTAAGTTCATCATATGGCGCATAATGCTATATTCACCTGTAATGCCCATACCACCTAAAACCTGTCTTGCTTCACGAGCTATTTTAATAGCCATCTCCACATTGTTTCTTTTCGCCATGGAAATTTGTGCAGAAGTAGCTTTACCTTGATTTTTTAATTGTCCTAAACGAAACGCTAATAATTGCGCTTTGGTGATCTCGGTAATCATTTCCGCTAATTTCTTTTGCTGCAATTGTGTTGCTGCAATAGGCTTACCAAATTGAATGCGCTCTTTTGCATATCTTAATGCAGTATCATAGCAATCCATAGCCGCACCGATCGCACCCCATGCAATTCCAAATCTCGCGGAATCCAAACAACCCAAAGGCGCTCCCAATCCTGACTTATTCGGCAACAAATTTTCCTTTGGTACTTTTACATTATCAAATATCAATTCTCCCGTAGCCGAAGCTCTTAAAGACCATTTATTATGTGTTTCTGGTGTGGTAAAACCTTCCATTCCACGTTCCACGATTAAACCGTGAATACGACCTTCCTCATTCTTTGCCCATACTACAGCTATATCGCAAAACGGTGAATTCGAAATCCAAAGTTTGGCACCGTTCAACAAATAATAATCACCCATATCTTTGTACTTGGTTTCCATACCGCTAGGATTGGAACCATGGTTAGGCTCTGTTAACCCAAAGGAACCCATCCATTCACCAGAAGCTAGTTTTGGCAGGTATTTTTTACGTTGTTCTTCAGTGCCGTAAGTATAAATTGGGTACATCACCAAAGAAGATTGCACAGATGCCGTAGAACGCACACCACTATCTCCCCTTTCAATTTCTTGCATAATGAGTCCATAACTTATTTGATCTAAGCCTGCACCACCATATTCTTCAGGAATGTACGGTCCAAAAGCTCCAATCTCTGCAAGACCTTTTATTATCTGCTTTGGAAATTCTGCCTTTTGGGCATATTCTTCAATGATTGGAGATACATCTCTCTTTACCCATTGGCGTGCAGCATCGCGAACTAGCAAATGTTCTTCAGAAAGTAAATCGTCTAAATTATAGTAGTCTGGTGCTTCAAATAAATCTGGTCTCATAACAATGCTTTTATCAAAGATAATTAAAGAAATATAACATTTTAATACACTAAAGTTACATTTTTAAATAAAACTCTTTAGTCAAGTCCACATACTCAGCAGTATATACATGCCTATCAGTTTCGATGATCAATTCTGTGTTATCGCATTCTTTGGCTACTCTAGAGAACGTCAATAACACACGTTTTATTTCTGCGGTTGGGTTTCCTCTCACATGCAAAGACTCATTCAAAAAAAAACCTTCACCTTCAGCTCTTTTCACAAAAGCATCTTTTTCCTTAAAAGGTATAATTGTGGTGAACACGCCATTCTCAGACAACAACTTTGAAACTGCCGCTATGAGTTCATCAAAAGGAAGAAACTCATTTTGCCGTGCCTGATCTCGTTGTACATTTCCTGATGCAACATTTTCTGAATAAAATGGAGGATTACAGACTATCAACTCATATTGATCTTCAATTTCATCAACAAACTCATCCAGACCGGCATGATAGCAGTATAACCGATCCCCCCATGGGGATAATTCAAAATTCTCCACACACTGCTCATAGGCATCCGGTTCTATTTCTAGGGCGTCAATTACCTCAGCATTGCTTCTTTGTGCAAGCATCAATG
This sequence comes from Maribacter sp. R86514, assembly GCF_044597005.1. Classification (NCBI taxonomy): domain Bacteria; kingdom Pseudomonadati; phylum Bacteroidota; class Flavobacteriia; order Flavobacteriales; family Flavobacteriaceae; genus Maribacter; species Maribacter sp. R86514. The sequence continues at coordinate 2,610,770 of NZ_CP138999.1, forward strand.
CTATAACTCCTGTACCGGCACCAATATCAAGAATGGATTCTGGATTATTATCTACTGTAGTCCAAGCACCCAACAGAACGCCGTCCGTACCAATTTTCATGGCACAACGGTCTTGATTAATACTAAATTGTTTAAATTTAAATAGCTCGCTCAATGTATATTTTCTAATGTGTTAAGTTATTTAATATTCTACTTTTTGCATCTGCAAGGTAGCTTCTGCCAATAGTATATCTAATACCGCCAATTTCAACACTATTTCCTTCTACTACATTTACCTTATCTACTGCAATCGTGAAAGATCGATGTATTCTAATAAAATTATCTCCAGGTAGTTCATCTGTAAAACTACTCAGTGTACTATGAATGATATATTTAGCAGTAGGGGTAATAATCCTGATATAATCTTTAAGGCTTTCTATAACCATTATCTCCTCAAGATATATTTTCTGAAGTTTCTTTTTATCGACCTTCACAAAAATAGATGGCTTCTCATCCTTATCTGAACCACTATTTCCAGAACCTTTCTTAAGACCGATAACACGATCTACAGATTTAAAGAAACGTGGTAGTGAAATCGGTTTCACCAAGTAATCTATTGCCTGTAGCTCAAAACTTTTCAAGGCATGCTCTTCATGTGCAGTTGTCATAATTACAAATGGCTTTTTATCTAGTGTACTTAAAAATTCCAATCCATCAAGAAAAGGCATATTAATGTCCAAGAACATAATATCTACTTGATTATCTCTTAAAAAAGTTGATGCATCTAACGCGTTAGAAAAGGTACCTTCTAATTTCAATTCCTTGACTCTTTCTATATAGTTTTTAAGCACATTTATTGCTAACGGTTCATCATCTACTACTATCACTTTTAAAATCATACTACCTTAAGCTTTAAAACAACATTGAACATTTTATCCTCCTCAAATATCTTTAATTCGTAATCATTTTTATCATACCCCAACTCTAAACGTTTTTTTACATTTGAGAGTCCTATACCACCGCGTTTTACAGGATATTTATATTCTGTATTTACGAGCGGAATGGAATTTGACACTTTAAAACCCATAAATCCGTCCTCTACGTTGACATCTATTTTAATCTTCATTTCCCCAATATTCTTATTTGCCCCATGTTTAAAGCAATTTTCAATAAGAGGAATCAAAAGCATTGGCGGAATCTTACAATTCGTAAGATCGCCAGAAATATTCATATCAATCTTCAAAGAATCATCGAACCGAATACGTTCCAAATCTATGTAATTTCTTATACAATTAATTTCACTTGTTAAATCTTGACGCTGTTTTTTAGTGGCATACAGCAAGTATCTCATCAGTTCAGATAATTTTAAAATTACTTCTGGCGCCTGATTAGATTTTTCTAAGGTTAAAGAATATATATTATTTAAGGTATTAAAGAAAAAATGTGGTGAGACCTGAGACCTTAAAAAACGAAGTTCCGTTTTAAGTTGACGCTTTTCTAAATCATGAAGTTTACTACTTTCCCTAATCCAATCAACCGTTAATTTTATAGCCGTAAAAAATGATATTACATACACTTCACCTATCATACTTTGCACAGCAAAACCAATAGTTAACCTATCAATAATTTCTGAACTTTCTGGCATTACATCTTTACTTACCAAATAATAAGTAAGATTAAATTTCACCAATAGCATTAGTATTAATGCTGCTATTATAAAAAGCGTGTATTGGATATACTTTTTATTATAGATAAATTTTGGCATTAAATAATAAGCATTTAAATACGCCAAAAACATATGTATTGGAAACCCAATTATATTAGTGTGTAGTGACAATAGAAAATTGTCATGAATAAATGACCAACGAAAAGTATTAAAGACGAAATATACAGACCAGAATAAAAAATGATGCCATGGTTTAATATCATTTACACCAAAAAAATTAGGCTTTCGTAAAAACTTCATCAATCTAATATCCATGATGAAAAATTAATACTATTTCTACTATTAATTACTGTTAATAGTAATCTTTATTGGTTTTATCTTTTAGTATTTACTCTCCTAAATAGTACCTGAAAAAAGCAAATAAAAACTAAGACAAATACAGATCAACCAAACCTTCAGGTGTAGTGACAAAAATACTCTTGTTCTCACGATCTACTTTAGTGATAATATCGTCACTAACAGGTATTAATAATTGAGTTCCGTCTTTCTCCACCTCAAACAAAGCTTGTGCTGTAGTATCGTTAACGCTTTGTATTATACCTATATCACCGTGAACAGAATCTATCATAGTAAAACCGATGATTTCATGATAATAAAACTTGTTACCCGTTAGTTTGGGCAACATGGTAAGTGGTAAGTATAGTCCAGATTTCATAATGCGGTCCGCATCAGATTCTGATTTCACCTCTTCAAAATCTATACGAAGTAAGTTAGATTTATGAAGTCGGCATCTTTTAATAAAAAATGGAACCAGATTGTTTCCTAAAGAAACAAATACTGATTCCATTTTTTCGTAAATCTCGGGATCATCGGTATCTAGTTTAACCAGTACCTCACCTTTGAAACTATATTTTGAAACGATATTACCTAGGTAGAAACAATCTTCCTTTCGCATCGTTTCTTAAAAATTATGCTTTATCTTCTTCAGCAGCAGGAGCTTCTGGAGTTTCAACAGCTTGTTCTGGCTCACCAGCAGCTTCAACAGCTTCTACTTCAGCTTCAGCGTTTTCACCTTCAGCAACTTCTGGTAAAGCAGCAGCGGCAGCTTCAGCAGCACGCTTATCGTTTACTTCTTTTTCCGCTTTTAAGGCAGCAGCTCTAGCATCAGCTTTAACTTTATCAATACCACCAACTTTATCAGCAATAGCAGCTTCTTTTTCAGTAACCCAAGCATTGAATTTTTCTTCAGCTTGCTCTTCGGTCAATGCACCTTTACGAACACCACCTAATAAGTGATGCTTTAAAAGAACACCTCTATAAGAAAGAATAGCTTTAGCAGTATCAGTTGGTTGCGCACCGTTTTGTAACCATTTTACAGAACTATCAACATCAAGTTCAATTGTTGCAGGGTTAGTATTAGGATTGTAGATACCTAATTTCTCTAAGAATTTACCATCTCTTTTAGCTCTTGCATCTGCAGCAACTACCCAATAGAATGGTTTTCCTTTTTTACCGTGTCTTTGTAATCTAATTTTTACTGGCATATCACATTAATTTGTAGGGTGCCCGACCCTTGATTATTAATTCTAGTTTTTTAACTCGTTCGCCATCAGCCAGCAAAGCTAATCTGAAAGCGGGTGCAAATATAATTTAAAATGCTGAATTGGCAACAATGAATTTAAGTTATTTCAACTGGCTTTTTCAAAAATGCAAAATAGAAGATTCAAAAATACAACTATCTAACAGTAACCACCATATACACTAGCCCTCCAGCTATTAATCAGCAAGCACAGTTCTAACTATACTATTCATTTATTACTCATAAAAAGCACTCGTTAATAACTCTTAGCAACTCCGCTTTTTCTAACAAGCACTTTTTAGTAATTTTATAGGCACTTTTTAGGTCACGTAACTGACCGCTTTTGAACACACAGAAAATTCGCTATGTACCTCATATTTGATACCGAAACTACCGGTCTTCCAAAAAACTGGAACGCACCTATTACAGACACAGACAACTGGCCACGTTGTATACAGATTGCATGGCAGCTGCATGACGATATGGGAAAATGCATTGAGCATGAAGATTACCTAGTTCGCCCAGAGGGGTTCAACATTCCTTATGATGCCGAGCAAATTCACGGTATTTCTACTGAGCTTGCCGAGCAAAAAGGTCTTTCTCTTGCAGAGGTTTTGGAGAAATTCAACATTGCCATGTCTAAAACAAAATTCATTGTTGGACAGAATGTAGGTTTCGATTTAAATATTATGGGCGCGGAATTCCACCGTTTGGGTGTTGAAAATCCGCTACAAGAACTTCCTGTTTTAGATACCTGTACAGAACACACGGCACAATTATGCCAGATCCCTGGTGGTAGAGGTGGTAAATTCAAGTTACCCACATTAACAGAATTGCACCAATATTTATTTGGAGAGCCTTTTGGCGAAGCGCATAATGCAACTGCCGATGTTGAGGCAACCACACGTTGCTTTCTAGAACTTATACGTAAGCAACAGTATACAAAAGAACAGTTAGATGTTCAACCCGATTATTTCAAGAATTTCTCTGAGGCTAATCCGCAGGAAATTGAACTTATCGGTCTTAAACACATCAACCTTAAAAAAGCATCGAAAAAAATTGCCGATGCTCTTTGGGCAAAAGATACGGGCGGAGTTTCTCAAGAAGAGATAGAAGAAAACTTGGCTACTTTAGAGAACGCAAGTTTCTCACATTTACATAATCACACACAATTCTCCATATTACAATCTACCATAAGTGTTCCTGATTTGGTAAAAGCTGCAGCAAAAGCCAAAATGCCTGCAGTGGCCATGACGGACCATGCGAATATGATGGGTGCATTTCATTTCGTAAACGGAGTGTTAAATCATAACAAAGGTGTTGTTTCTAGAAATGAAGCAAATCAGAAAAGATATGAAGCTACACAAAACGACACTTTAGAAGAAGGTCAAGAGCCCTTAACCGAACTACCGGAACCTGAACAAGAAATAACTCCTATAATAGGCTGCGAATTTCAGGTCTGTGAAGATCATACCAACAAATCACAAAAAGACAACGGCTACCAAATAGTAATGCTCGCCAAGAGCAAGAAGGGCTATTTGAACTTAGCCAAGATGTCATCAATTGCCTTTGTTTCGGGTAAATACTATGTGCCCCGTATCGATAAAAAGGTGATTGAGCAGTACAAAGAAGATGTCATGGTGCTGACAGGAAACTTGTATGGCGAGGTTCCTAGTAAAGTATTGAACGTTGGTGAAAAACAAGCCGAGGAAGCATTAATTTGGTGGAAGGAGACTTTTGGCGGTGATCTTTATATTGAAATCATGCGCCATGGTCAAGAAGATGAAGATCGTGTAAACCAAGTCTTGATTCAGTTTGCTAAAAATCATAATGTAAAATTAGTAGCCACCAATAACACCTACTACGTAGAAAAGGAAAATGCACACGCGCATGACATTCTTTTATGTGTTAAGGATGGTGAAAAACAAGCTACACCAATTGGTCGTGGTCGTGGATATCGTTACGGATTACCAAACCAAGAATACTACTTTAAGTCATCTGATGAGATGAAGGAGCTTTTTAAGGATATCCCTGAAGCTATCATCAATATTCAAGAAATCGTTGACAAGGTAGAGACCTTTACTTTAGCTCGTGACGTACTGTTACCTGCGTTCGATATTCCAGAAGAATTTCAGTTCGAGGAAGACAAGCTAGATGGTGGCAAACGTGGTGAAAATAAATTTCTACGCCACATTACCTATGAAGGCGCAAAGAAAAGATATGGTGAAATTACACCCGCTATTGATGAGCGATTAGATTTTGAGCTTAAAGTAATTGAAAAAACGGGCTATCCTGGTTACTTCTTGATTGTGGAAGATTTTATTAGGGCAGCAAGAACTATGGATGTATCCGTAGGTCCCGGCCGTGGATCTGCCGCAGGATCTGCCGTTGCCTACTGTTTATGGATTACGAATCTAGACCCTATTAAGTACGACCTACTTTTTGAGCGTTTCCTAAATCCGGATCGTGTAAGTATGCCCGATATTGATATTGATTTTGATGATGAAGGGCGTGGTCGTGTAATGGACTATGTAATTGACAAATACGGGGCTAACCAAGTGGCACAGATTATCACTTATGGTACCATGGCTGCTAAATCTGCTATTAGAGATACGGCACGTGCCCTGGATTTACCTCTGCAAGATTCAGACCGCATGGCAAAGTTGATACCCGATATGTCTAAGTTAAAAAAGATTATTGGGGTCGATGAAAAAGTCTTGAGATCGAAATTTAGATCAGAAGATTTAGAAAAGATAAATGAGCTTTTAGCAATTTCCGAAGGTGATGGTCCTGAATCGGAAACTTTAAACCAGGCGTACGTTTTAGAAGGTTCTGTTCGTAATACCGGTATTCATGCCTGTGGGGTTATTATTACCCCAGATGACATTACCAAGTTCGTACCCGTGGCACTTGCCAAGGATTCCGAGATGTACTGTACACAGTTTGACAACTCCGTTGTGGAGGATGCCGGATTGTTAAAGATGGATTTCTTGGGGTTGAAAACGCTGACCTTGATTAAGGACACCGTCAAAATTGTAAAAGCAAAACACGGTGTTGAGCTAGACCCAGAGAATTTTCCGTTAGATGATGTAAAAACATACGAGCTCTTCCAAAGAGGAGAAACAGTTGGTGTATTCCAATATGAATCTCCCGGAATGCAGAAACACATGAGATCGCTAAAACCTACCGTTTTTGCGGATCTTATTGCTATGAACGCTTTGTACCGCCCTGGTCCAATGGAATATATACCAAGTTTCATTGCCCGTAAACACGGTACGGAAGAAATTATATATGACCTTGATGCCTGTGAAGAATACCTAGCGGAAACCTATGGAATTACGGTATACCAGGAGCAAGTGATGCTCCTTTCACAAAAGTTGGCAGACTTTACAAAAGGTGAAGCCGATGTCTTGCGTAAGGCAATGGGTAAAAAGCAGAAGCACGTACTAGATAAAATGAAGCCAAAGTTCATTGATCAAGCTTCAGCAAAAGGACATGCAGTTGATAAACTGGAGAAAATTTGGAAGGATTGGGAAGCATTTGCTGCCTACGCCTTTAACAAATCTCACTCCACCTGCTATGCATGGATCGCATACCAAACCGCATATTGCAAAGCCCACTACCCTGCTGAATATATGGCAGCGGTATTGAGTAATAATATGAACGATATTAAACAGGTTACTTTCTTCATGGAAGAATGTAAACGTATGGGCTTGGATGTTTTGGGCCCGGATGTAAATGAATCTTATTACAAGTTTGCCGTAAACGATGCCGGTGCTGTCCGTTTTGGAATGGGTGCCGTAAAAGGTGTTGGGCGTGGTGCGGTAGAAACCATCGTAGAAAACAGAAAAGAAGAAGGACCCTACAAATCCGTATTCGATTTTGCAAAACGAATAGATCTTCGTGCAGCAAATAAAAAAGCATTTGAAAGTTTAGCCGTTGCAGGAGGGTTCGATTCTTTTGGCGATACACACAGAGCACAGTATTTTCATAATGAAGGAGACGGAGTAACGTTTTTAGAGAAGACCATAAAATATGGCGCTAAATTTCAAGAAAGCGAGAACTCCAGCCAAGTAAGCCTTTTTGGTGATGCAAGCGAGGTACAAATACCAGAACCAGTAGTACCACCATGCGAGGAATGGGGTACTATGGAAAAACTTCGAAGAGAAAAAGAAGTAGTAGGTATTTATATTTCTGGTCACCCTTTAGATGACTTTAAAACAGAAGTAAAGGCATTTTGCAATGCTAACATAGCTTGCGTAAATGATCTACCTACCTATGTCAATAGAGAACTTACCTTTGCCGCAGTAATTACAGATGTACAGCATAGGGTTTCTAAGAATGGAAAAGGTTGGGCAGCATTTACCATGGAGGATTATACCGACTCTTATGAATTTAGAATTTTCGGAGAGGAATATTTAAAATTCAGACACTTCTTAATGATCAACTCCTTTGCCTACGTAAAATTATTTGTACGTGATGGATGGATGAATAAAGATACCGGTAAAAAAGGTGACCCAAGAATGCAGTTCAATAGTTTTATGTTGCTACAAGAAGTGATGGAAACATACGCTAGAAAACTCACGATAAAACTGAACATTGCCGACTTAAAAGAGGAAAATGTGCGTACATTAAAGGACACTTTCACCAATCATAAAGGCGAGCACCCCGTCAACTTTATCGTTTACGAAATGAAAGAAAAAATTAAGGTAACATTAAATAGTCGAAAACAAAAGGTAAATATTTCCACTGAGCTATTACAACTTTTAGAGAAACAAGACGTTCATTTTAAACTGAATTAAAGCAGTAAGTATCCTGTTTAACTATTGAAATAGTAAATTTTACATCTTAGAATCGCAAATTATACTTTATAAGACGTGATGCTATGTAAGAAAAGAACTATATAAATATATAAATTAGCTTGATACCTTAATAGGCAAAACGAATTGCCAAGCTGTAAGGAAACAGAAGAATAATTGACTAAATTTGCATAATCAATAAAAGAAATTAAGATGGCATTAGAAATAACAGATGCTACTTTTGACGAGGTAGTATTAAAAAGCGATAAACCAGTAGTAGTAGATTTTTGGGCAGCATGGTGCGGTCCTTGTCGTATGGTAGGCCCTATCATTGACGAAGTTAGTACTGAATATGACGGCAAAGCTGTTGTTGGTAAAGTTGACGTAGATGCAAATCAAGAATTCGCCGCTAAATACGGGGTACGTAACATACCTACAGTATTAGTATTTAAAGGTGGTGAAATTGTAAGCAGACAAGTAGGTGTTTCACCTAAGAAAGTTTACACAGATGCAATAGACGCAGCTTTGTAAAAGCCCCAGAACCCCCAAAGGGGGAATATAAAATTTAAAAAATCCTGCTAAAAGCAGGATTTTTTATTTGTTATAATTTTAATTCCTTGCATCCAAAAGTTTAACCGTCTTTATTATCTTTAGAAGTGTGAATCTACAATCAGAATTAAACAAGTCATCCTTATTCTCTAACCTAGAGCTGCTAGCTAACCAAGTAGTAGAAGGTTTCATTAGCGGAATACATAGAAGTCCCTTTCACGGGTTCTCTGCGGAGTTTGCCGAGCACAAAATCTATAACAATGGTGAAAGCACCAAACATATAGATTGGAAACTATTTGCAAAGACAGATAAACTCTACACAAAGCGATACGAAGAAGAGACCAATTTAAGGTGCCACATGATCTTAGATAATTCTGCATCTATGTATTATCCTCAGATAGATAATTTAAGCATTGATTCCTTAAACAAGATAGGATTTAGCGTCTTGGCAATTGCTGCGCTAATGAACGTGCTTAAAAGGCAGCGAGATGCCGTAGGTTTGAGTATTTACTCTGATGCCTATAATTATTACGCACCTGAAAAAGGTAGTGAGCGTCATTTTCAAATGCTATTGGCGCAATTAAGTGAAGTTGGCATGGCTAAAAATCCCCCAAAAGAAACAAACACCTACACCTACTTACATCAGATTGCAGAAAATATCAAGCGAAGAAGTCTCATTTTTCTGTTTACGGATATGTTCCAAACCGAAAAAAACGATGATGAATTGTTCGAAGCACTCCGTCATTTGAAATATAATAAGCACGATGTTGTACTTTTTCACCCTATGGATAAAAATCGCGAATTATACTTCAATTTTGAAAATACACCCAAAAGATTTGTCGACGTGGAAACCGGCGAACATTTAGACTTATATGCCGATAATATTAAAGAAGCTTATAATGAACGTATTACCGCGTATTTATCTGACATTAAAATGAAATGCGCTCAATATAAAATCAAATATGTGGACATAGATATACACCGAGATTTCTCAACAGTCCTCAATACTTTTCTCGTAGAAAGAAATAAATTTCTCTAGATTGAAAAAAAAGTAAAAAAATGTTTGTGCAATTAAATAAACCACATATATTTGCACTCGCTAAACGCCACGGTCTGGTAGTTCAGTTGGTTAGAATACCTGCCTGTCACGCAGGGGGTCGCGGGTTCGAGTCCCGTCCAGACCGCAAAAAGCTCTCAAGAAATTGAGAGCTTTTTTTGTATTTAGATATCTACAAATTAGGTTTTACGGTTTAGAACCATCGGAGATGACTCGTCAATTTTATATAAAATTTGAATCACCTTTGTAACTTTGTTAATGCTCTTAACCTCTATCACAAGCCAAGTATTCTTTAGAAATCATAGAATTTAACATCAATAGAAGATACCGTATATAACCATAACTCACCTTTTATCTCAAACTCATATTCACTATAATTCTTTACCTTAATCTACCCTTTCAAACCCATCAAAAAAAAAAGTTTGAATTAATTTGTTATTACTTTAATGACTCACATATTTTTGATCTTACCTATTTCCAAATTTACCTCCTCTAATACATCTCTAAACATATTTTTTCATCGACCTGCCATATTCCAGAACTGTTCGAAAAGAAAATTCCCATATTGCAACCTACAGCCTTACCCCCAGATGGATAAATTTTATTTTTCAATATACTTTCTCTAAACACTACAGCCCTTGTTTTTGAGATAACTACAGGTTTTGAAAAAAGATATTTTAAATAATAGTTCTCCTTAGACACTCTTTGTGAAGGATTAAGTTCTAGTATGAACGTTTTTATTTCATTACATACACTGCTATCAGATTTTTTTTTCAAATGCGAGTTCTATTTTTCTCTTTTCTTTACTATTAATGAAACCCTGCTTCTTCCAATCTTATAAATGTTAATCTGGGTATGTTATTTACATTAATAACTAAAGAATCCTTTACATCATCCAAAGTATAAGCTATTGCCTTTTTATAGAATTCAATCTCTTGACACTCCATTTTTTGTGCAAGGGTCATTTGCCCTATTATAATAAAGAACCAAATACATCTGTTTTTTTTCATAAAAATCAATTTTGTGTGTTCAGAATTATACCAGCGTTTATTCTCCAAACTGTTTCTCCAAACATAATGTCACTTAAGTGTACATACTCATGAAGAATTGTAACACCTATTAAAAATGCTATTGCATCCCGTTTAATAAACTTAAAAATATCATATCTTAATATATACCACCACATATTTATGAAAACCAATTTTATTGCTGTCTAACCTATCACTATTTATAATAATTTACCTACAGAACTATATTATCTCTATAAATTTTTTACATTTAAGACAACCAATCCAAACCACAAAATTTGCAACGTATTTTTACCTCAGTCTTTTTTGTACTACTACTCTATTCATGTATAATAAATGCACAAAAAAATTATTTGGGAAATACTCTCAATAGTATTGATCAAATTATAGGCTTACAGAACACAGAATTATATAATGGAACAAAGTATGTTGAGTATTACAGGACCATTAACGAAAACCATAAATTTTTTGAGAGCAATGACTTTTTAATAGGAAGTTTAGTCTATAGCAATCAATATTATGGCAATGTTCCTTTAAAATATGATTTAGATGCTGACGACATATTACTTGACATCTCACATCTAAAGAAATTTCCTGTTTTAAAACTATACAAAAATAGACTCAGCGAATTCAGTATTAAAGGTAAAAAATTCATTAATATTGGTGACAAAATTTCTAAAATCACCAAAGGATTTCACGAAGTGTTATGGTTTTCTGACGATATAAAGCTTCTTAAAAAACACAAAAAGGAAAAGCTTAAAAGATATTCTACAAAATTCGTTCATTATGAGTTTTTTGATGAAAGCAGTTACTTTTTCGAATACAATAATCAGATTTATTCTTTAAACAAAAAAAGTGATTTACTAAGAGTGTTTCCAGTATATAGAAAAGAAATCAATCAACTTTACAATAAGCGTTTGGTAAAAATAAATCCAAAAGAAAATTATATTTTAATCTTTGGAGAAATACAAAAATCTTTTGAAAAATGAGAAATTTTGCACAAATAACCATTCTCATTATTCTCTTGGTATTAAGTCAATCTGTAAACGGACAAGAAAGGAAAGAGAGAAAACTTTTCTCGGTCGAATTCGCCGATGTTGGCATGCAAGAGGTTTTTAATGTTCTGGAAAAAGAAACAGGCATTCATTTTTATTATAAAAAAAATTGGTTAGAAGACGAAAGAGTAAAATATGTTGCAACCAATAAAGAATTAGAAGAAATTTTAGAAAATGTACTAACAGGTACAACCATTAACTATTTTAAGTATTCGGATACTCAAATTGTACTAACCGAAAATAGCCTTATCTATGACAATTTACCAAGTACATTTTTTGGAGCAAAACGCGATACTATAGTTAAAGAAAGTATTGTTAGAATGCAAAGACCTGTTTATTTTGATCAACCCAAACAATCTAAAAGCATAGTAGAAACGATACGTATCGGTAAAGAAAACCTAAATCAACCAAATGACGATTTTAAAATTAGCGGATATGTAGTCGATGAAAAAACTAAGCAACCTCTACAGAACCTTACTATATCTTTAAATAATAGAACAACAGGTACCACCACTGATATTAACGGTTATTATGAATTAATGATACCGCTTGGTGAAAATTTTCTTAAATATAGTTCCATAGGAATTGAAAGCGCAGTCAAAAGAGTTATAGTTTATAGTGATGGCACATTAGATGTATCATTAAAAGAAAGCATCGAATATTTAGATGAAGTAGTCGTGGCAGCAGATGCAAATAAAAATGTTGAAGAAGCATTAACAGGTAGCACATCAATTGTAGTAGAAGAGACCAAGAACATACCTCTAATTCTGGGCGAACGCGATGTGCTAAAAGTAGCAACCACCTTACCGGGAATTTCAACTGCAGGGGAAGGCGCAGCAGGTTTCAATGTACGTGGTGGCTCAACAGATCAGAATTTAATCTTATTAGACCATGCCGTTATTTACAATCCTTCCCACTTTTTTGGAATTTTTCAAGCTGTGAATCCGTTTACAACAGAAGACTTACAAATTTATACTGGTGGCATACCTGCTCAATATGGTGGCCGGTTATCTTCAGTTTTTGACATTACCTCAAAGAATGCGAATACTGAAAAGTTTTCAGGTGAGGCTGCAATTGGACCTGTAACTAGTAATGTTGCTTTAGAAATACCTATTATCAAAGAAAAATCAGGTCTCTTAATTGGAGGCAGGAGCACATACTCAAATTGGATCTTACGCTCACTAGATGAAGAATCCTTAAAAAACAGTGAAGCTTCTTTCTACGATGCAATTGCCAAATATAACCACACTATAAACGAAAATAATACACTCAAAGCTACTGGATATTACAGTAATGACAATTTCAGTATAACATCAGATTCAATTTTTGGCTACAATAATCGTTTATTTTCTTTGGATTGGGAGCACAAATTCAATGAAAAAAATACCGGGCAATTAACCATTGCCAATAGTAAATACCAATTTAATATTGAATTTGATGGTGCTTCTAACAATGACTTTGATCTAGGTTTTAGTATAAACGAAACAGAATACAAGTTGCGCATGAAATACCTGCACAGTCAAAAACATAAATTCGATTATGGCATCATGGCGAAATTTTACAGAACACAACCAGGCTATCTTGCCCCATTAAACGAAGATTCAGAAATAAACAGTATAAATATTAATGAGGAACGTGCTCTAGAGTCTGCAATTTATCTCTCCGACAATTATAAGGTTAGCGATAAATTCTTAATTGACATTGGTCTTAGATATTCCTTTTTTGCAGCTTTTGGAGAACGACAAGAACGTATTTATGAAGAAAACGCACCCAAAAACGACGAAACCCGTTCTGATACCGTAAACTACGATAATGGTGAATTTTCAAAAACATACGGAGGGCTTGAAGTAAGACTGGCCGGGCGGTATTTACTAAAAGAAGACTTATCTCTTAAAGCTAGTTATAACCGTACATTTCAATATATACACAGACTTTCAAATAACACCACAATTTCACCAATTGATACTTGGAAGTTATCAGACAACAACATTAAACCGCAATTGGGCAACCAATATAGTATTGGATTATTTAAAAATATAGATGCAAACACTTATGAATTAAGCATTGAAGGCTATTACAAGACAGCAGAAAACATTCTTGATTTTAAAGTTGGATCAGATTTACTTTTGAACCAAACTATTGAAACCGAAACACTACAGGGTGAAGGGAAATCCTACGGTGTAGAATTTCTTGCGAGAAAAAATTCTGGCGCATTAAATGGTTGGATTTCCTATACCTATTCGCGATCTTTTTTAAAGCTAGACAGTGAGTTTGCCGAAGAACGGGTAAATGGCGGAGCATTTTTTAAAACCAACTATGACAAGCCGCATGATTTCAGTGCTGTTCTTAATTATAAATTTACCAAGCGTTATAGCGTCTCTGCCAACTTCGTATACCAAACTGGTAGACCTGTTACCTTCCCTATTGGAAGATATAATTACAATGAAGCTGAGTATGTTTATTATAGTGACCGTAACGCATTTAGAATTCCAGATTATTACAGACTAGACCTAGGCATTAACATAGAGGGCAATCATAAACTAAAAAAAATTGCGCACAGCTTTTGGAATATATCCGTATATAATGCACTAGGCAGAAATAATCCTTATTCGGTATTTTTTGTTACTGAAAATGGAGAATTAAAACCTTTACAAAGTTCCATTTTCACTATACCAATACCCACAATAACCTATAATTTAAAATTTTGATGCATAAGACAATTCTCCGTATTCTTTTTTTAGGTTTTGTTCTTTGGGCACTTTACAGCTGTACAGAACCTTTTGAGTTTGATGATGAACCCACTTTTGAAAGTGCACTTGTTATAGAAGGAAGGATAACAGACCAAAATAAAACTCAGAACATTCTAATATCTCGTTCATTTCCTTTAGATACGGTTATTACTTCAGTAGAACTTGGGGCTAGTGTCCAAATAACTGATGATAACGGGCGTATTTTTAATTTTGACGATATGGGCGATGGTAGTTATAACTCAAGCTTTCCTTTTGCCGCTGAACAAGACCGATCATACACATTGAGCGTTACTACATCAAATGGAAATTCTTATGTTTCAGAACCAAGTAGCATTAGGGCAAAATCAAATATTGACGAACTTATTGCTGTACGTGAGTTTAAAGATGATTTAGAAGAAGGGGTGTTTATATATCTTAACAGCTTTGATCCGACAAATAATGGCAACTACTATTTATATGAATATGAAGAGACCTATAAAATAATCACACCCTTTTCTTCAAGAGGTTTTGAAGCTTATGTAGTTTCCCCTTTACCTACTCCCGCGGTTGATTATAGATTATCTGATGAGGTTTCAGCTATTTGTTATAGTACGGATATTTCCAAAAGTATAATTCAGACATCAACAATTGAATTAGGTGAAGATAGAGTTAGTAGATTTCCCGTTCGGTTTATTGATAGGGAAAACTACATTTTATCACATAGATATAGCATACTAGTTAAACAATATGTACAAAGTAAAGAGGCGTTCACCTATTACGAAACCCTAAATACCTTCTCCAGTTCAGAAAGTTTGTTCTCACAAATACAGACTGGTTTTTTAGAAGGAAACATTCGCTCACAACAAAACAATACTGAAAGGGTTATTGGTTTTTTTGAAGTAAATTCTGTTGATGAAAAACGATTGTTTTTTAATTATGAAAATCTTTTTCCAGGTGAAGAAATTCCAAACTACATAATTGACTGCAGTATTGTTTCACCTCCATTGGTAAATGAAGCCGGAGGTTCTCCATTAATTAGTTTAATAGATGCAAATGGTGTAGATTTTTTTAGTGAATACGACGGTGAAGCTAACGCTCTTAATTTGGACATTTTCGGTCCATTCTTAATGACACCTGCAGGTTGTGGGGATTGTACTCGATTTAGTAGTAAAATTGTCCCAGATTTTTGGGAAGAATAACAAGAAAATGAAATACACAATACTCTTATTTCTTTTATTATCAACAGGCAGTATGCTTTACGGACAGACTGATGACGCTGATCTAAATAATATACCTGAAGAAACTGCTTTTATTCATACAAATACAAATTTATCGTTTGCCGGAGAATATCTTTACTACAAATTTTATTGTGTAATATTAGAATCAATGTTACCTAGTAAAATTAGTAAAGTGGGTTACGTAGATGTATTAAACGAACAAAATGAAATAGTTTTTCAACATAAGCTAGTTCTAACAAATGGTTCAGCCTTTAGTGAGTTCTTTATACCCGCAGACTTACCTTCCGGTAATTACAAACTCATTGGGTATACCAACTGGATGCGAAATTTTGGACCTAGTTCTTTCTTTAAAAAAGACATTACAGTACTTAATCCTTATTTAGGCAACCAAAATGTATTTCTTGGAGAAGAGCTTAAAAATGATTCATTTGTAAAAACTACGTATTCGAATAAGAAAAACAGCGCAAATAATAAAATCATTAACTTAAAAATTGATAAGAACACTTATAACAAGCGTGAGAAAGTGAAACTAAAAGTTTCATCTGTTCTTGGAACAAAATTATCTGGAACATATTCTATATCGGTAAGAAAAATAACTACTCTTGATAATCGCATTGATACCATCACAAATTTGATAATGAGTAACAACAATCATAAGAGACCCTCATCTTATCCTTTTTTACCAGAAGCAAGAGGCGAATTTATGTCGGGTAATATAGAACAAGAAAAAAATACGGTTCAAAAACTAATGATTTCATTTCCTGGAGAAAATAATTCTTTTCACGTTACAACAACAAATATTAAAGGTGATTTCACAATACCGCTATCAGCTAGAAATAACAATGAAAATATGTATATCCGCCCATTTTCAAGTACCGGTAATTTTGAAAAAATCAGAATAAAAAACAAACAAGATATAGATTACGGAAACGTTATTTTCAATTCCTTTTTTATAAATAGAAAAATGAAGGACCTTATTATTGAACGAAGCATTCATAACCAAATTGAAAATGCATATTTTGACAGTAAGCCAGACTCCATAATTCAAACCAAACCTATACCCTCATTTTATGACGGAGAAACCACAGAGTATATATTAGATGAATACACAAGGTTTACTACATTGAAAGAAACATTTATAGAAATATTAAAACTTATTTCCATAACAAGAGATGACAATGGAAAAACAATTTTCAAAATAATTCCAAAGTTACCTTTACTTGACTCTGGTATTTCTTCTTTGGTTCTACTAGATGGGGCTTACATTCATGACCATGAAAGACTTTTGACACTACCATCTAAATCAATTGAAAAAATTACCATTGCCAGAGATCAATATCTTTATGGATCACATAGTTTTCAAGGGGTTATGGACATAAGAACTTTTGAAGGAGATTCCTATAAAACATACTTGGACAATAAAACACAACGTTTCCCAAACAAACAATTCAGAGCCAATAAAAATTATTACAAAGAAGATTATTCGGGAACCAAAAAAGAATTGAAAAGACACATTCCAGATTTTCGAAGTCAATTAGCATGGATTCCTAATATAGAAGGCTCAAATGCTAATTTTAGCACTAGTTTCTATACATCTGATATTAGCGGGGAATTCGAAATCGTGATAAAAGGATTTAGCGAAAATGGACATCGTATTCATGCTTCAGAATTGTTCATTGTAGAATAAATAAGATTTTTGAGGTTACTTTTTTTTTAGCAAACTATCTGTAACTGAAATTATTTCCGATGAATTCTAAACCTAATTCATATTAGACAACCAACAACCTAAACTAATTTTCTACGCGTTTTCATCATACGCTCTTGCATTATTTTTGCGTATAGAATCTGATTTTCCTCAATTTGTCTTTCCAAAGATGACACAGCTTTAACAGCCTTTTCTTTAATAACACCTTCTATTTTGGAATCTTTCTGATTTGTAGGACTTTCAATTGTTAAATCATTTAATAAAGAGTTCAACTCATTAGAAACTGAATTTTCAGAAAGAGATTGCTTATTTACTTGTTTTGCACTAGACTTAAATAGATTTAAAAACATAAGGCGATAAGATTTTGGGTTACATTTAAAACGACCTAAATATGATAATAGTATAAATTAAGTAATCTTTTTCTTACAATAAAATTATTTGAAACAAATTTTACAGTACTTCAAACTACTAATTCACAATATTCTAAGGCTTTAAAACAAAAAAATCACTTACGAAATCCCTATTTTAGGGCACTTATAAATACTATTAAAGCAAAAAGAGTGTTACCTAATTACAGAATCTACGTTTATACCCTATGAATAAAAACTGGTACGTACTTTATATAAAACCAAAAAATGAAAAGAAGGTGGCCGAAAGGTTGTCATCTCATCAACTAGATGTTTATTGCCCTATGATCAAAGAAGTGAAGCAATGGAGCGATAGAAAGTAGACAATTGAAGTAGCTATACTTAAATCTTAAGTATTGGCAATAATTTTAAATATCAGTAGATAAAAAGTTTATCCATCTCAAAATTTTATATAAAGCCAGTCAAAATATAGTATTGAAAACAAAGGAATAAATTAATTGTATTTTTTGAGAGTACAACAGGAAAAATTTAGAAATAAGAAGAAGTAAATAAAATCAATTTCATTCCTAAAAATACATTTCCTTTTTTTAACCTATTTTTTAATGAAAAAGAGAAACTAAAAGTGAAATACCATTAATTACTAAATTTTGCCTTCAACAAATGTTTAGCAAAAACACCACCATAATAAATATAGCGTCTCCACATTCTTTTAGGCTCTTTTAAAAGACGACCAAACCACTCTAAACCTAAATCTTGCCATATTTTACCAGGTCTTTCTACCGTACCTGCATAAAAATCAAACACAGCCCCTATAGAACAAATGATTTTAGCATCGAGCACATCTTTATTTGCATAACACCATTTTTCTTGCTTTGGCGCAGTCATACCTACAAATAATACATCTGGGCTAAAATTGTTCACCTCCTGTATCATTTTAGCGTTATCTTCTTCTGTAAAGTTAGGTTTGTAAGGTGGAGAATAGCTACCCACTTTTACATTAGGGTAATCTTCTTGCAGTCTAGCCTTTATCTTAGCTAAAGTTTCGTTAGAAGCGCCTAAGTAAAAACAAGAACCACTTATCGCATTTAAGCGTTTTAATTGATAGTCATGAAAATCAGCACCAGCTATTTTTTTTACCTTAACACCATTTAACCACTTTGATGCAAATACAACACCTACACCATCAGGTAAAAGAACATCACTATTTAAAAGTGCTTCTTTAAATGCAGCATCTTCTTCTGATATACAATAGGAGTATTGATTAATAGTACTTACCAACAACTTCGATTTTAGAGGCAGTTTATCTAAAGAAGTATTAAACACAGGATATCCCAAGCAAAAGACTTCAGTTTTTTTTGGTGTTATATTCATTGGGCTACTATAAAAAGCATGGAACATGTATTTCATTTTTAAGCCTAAAAAACTATTTAATCTCATTAATCAAGCATAAATAATAGTTGCAATTATAATTGCATTAATCATAAAAACTAGGTAAATATATTATATATAAGGACAATCTATGTATAGTTTCGTTAATCTGTTATGGTTTGTAGTTTTTATGCAAAAAATTTTAAAACATTAAATATACAAGTGGCATTATAGGGTTAAAAAAATATACAAAACACAAAAGAAAAGATTACTGTAAAAATATACAGGAAGACAAAATATACCTTTTAGAAAATTGTAATTAGCTAATTATTAGTAATAGCCGTTAATCGAACTTACAATATCAAAGACAACATAACATAAGAAACCTAGTTATCTAAAAAGAATAGGCATTCAAACTAAATAAGAATTCATGTATTCATGGTTTGGTGAAAAAATTAGAATTATGGCTAAAACTAGACTTCAACCTATGTACTTTAATACTTCATTATTATTTTCAATCGTATTAGTATTCCCTTTACTCCAGCTAGGATCTTGTTCGTCTGACTATGATATTCTTAGCGAATCTATTATTAAAGATGCCACAAAAGAAGAATCTATTTTTATTCCAGTTCTTCAAATTACCGAGTTTATCATTCAATCTATAGATAACACTGGTTTAAACTCAGACATTGTAGGTGTTATAGATGAAGAAAAAAATCTAATATATATTGACATTGATACCAGTAGCACATCTACGCTACAACTAAAACCTACCATTACCGTAGATTCTGCTTCAACGGTAACACCAGATACCGGCACTCCACAAGATTTTAGTGAAGAAGTCACCTATACGGTAACGACTGAAAATGGAGAAGAAGAAAACTATACCGTAATACCTATAATCGTAGAACCTGAGAATGTTGAACCCGAGATTGTAGAAACGCCATGTTCTAGCAATCGTGAAGATTCTGGCCCTATTATAGTTACTGAACATAATCAGCGTATAGAAAATCTGCATATAAAAACATCAAATCAACATGGTATAGAAATCAATGGTTTTACCAACGTAGTAATATCTAATTGTATCATTGAATACACTGGTGCTTATATGGGAATTAAATTCTCTGAAGCAGATAACTTAACTATTGAAAACTGTTCTATAACTTATACAGATGCCCCTTCTAGTGGTCCTTTAGCAGATGCTACTAGAAATTGCATTGAAGGATTTGATTCTCAAAATTTAGTGATTACGCGTGTAAAAGTTGAGGATGGCTCTACAGGTATTAGATTAGATCAATGTGACGAATCTGTATTGACCTATATTGAAGGCCATAATATGAGGGGTCCTTTTCCTAGAGGGCAATTAGTACAATATGATAAATGCATTGGAGGATTATTGGAGTATTTTTCAGTAATCAATGACAGGGAAATTGCGTGGACAGAAGATAATATTAGTATCTACAAAAGTGCAGGTCAACAGATAAAAAACGGCTTGATAGTGGGCAACAATAGTCCTAGGGGTGTTGGTGTGATGATTGAAGATCAAAATACCGAAGGTGCACGTGGCGGTATTGGCGCTCTTGTGGAAGATGTTGACTTTTTACAGATGGGTAACGGTGTTGCATCTTCAGTTGAAGGTTCTGGGAATGTAACCTTTAATAGATTGCGCGCCAAAGATATCATATGTGGCGAATTAGGTCAAAACAGAGGACAAGCTGAATCTAACGCTCTCATATTTGCAGCTTTTGAAACTACAGGTGGTAATAAAATAATCGACTGTTTAGTTTATGATTCATGTAACCCTACAAATATCATTTGGCCTGAATACAGTTTTGAAGTTGTAGACTATAGGGATGATATTGATTTTGAACCTAGAGCACCCATTGTACTTGATTTCAACTGTAATGCAGCTAATTAATACGAATTGGCAGGATTATAGTTGGACCTATAAATTTTAAATTATCCTTCAGAAGAGTACCCAGGAATTCGTAAAAAACTTAATATTTTTCTACGTAGAATTGTCTTCTTAAAAAAGTCATTAAAATATCTTCTATCTGCCTTTATATTCCTAATTACAAAATTAGGATGCGTTAAGGGAAATTTTATTTCATGGGCTTCATTTTTTTGCCTTTCGTCATTGGCACTTAAAGTATGCGTAGCATCTTCACCGAAACCAAGATTTTTGATCATATTTTGATTCGGAATAATAGACAATCCTGAATTAATCAGTTTCGTATAGTCCCACTGATAGTCCCACCAAGAAACTTCTTTGGCATTGATTGTTTTTTCAATCTTGCTAAGTCGGTATTTCTTTTCTATAAAATTAGAGAAGTATTTATCAAAATACCCTTTCTTTTTTAACTCCGGATAGGTAGAAACCTCATAATCATAATGTTTCCATGCCCTACGCCAGCTTGCCCAACCCCACTCATGACTAAAATAAGAGAAGTAGTAAGAGTACTCAGAATCTGACACATAGCCATTCTGAAAATTAGAACCACCAATGTGCATTATCTGGTTATTATCTCTATATTTTTCCAATAATTCTGAACAGAATCTAAAAAAGCTTTCTGAAGGCAAACAATCATCTTCAAGTATAATGCCTTCTTCTTCGTTTTCAAAAAACCAATCAATTGCTTCTTTTGGTCCTAGACCACAACCAATATTTTCTTCCCTAAATAAAGTTTTGACCTCACAGTCCCAATCTACTAAATCTATTATAGCTCTAGTTTCTTTACAACGTAGGTCATCCTTACCATTATTTCGTGGTCCGTCTGCAGCAACATAAAGTTTTTTAGGTGCCGCTTTGCGTATCATTTCAAAAACCTTTTTTGTTTGTTCAGGTCTGTTGAAAATGATAAATAGTACTGGAGCTTGTGGTGTAGATGTTCTCATTTTAAATAGTCTTCATTTTTGAATAATTGCCAAATAATAGGGAACAAGGTCTTACCCCACAACAATATAAACGCTTGTGGCAGGTGTAAAGGAAAATGTGCTTTAATAAATTGTAAATATTCACTGTAAGATAGTCCTGTAGGACTATATAAGTACTTAATTCTATCTTTTAAATTACTTTTTTGAGTTAACCAGTTTACGCCATGATCGTTAACACAATATCCGCAACTTGCACTTGAAATATAGGTGCTTATACCACTTTTCAAAGCCTTTAATGTATAATCAAAATCTGCGATACCATGGGTGTAGCTTTCTGTAAGCGAACCAATCTCTTTATATACTTCTTTTGGCACCAACATAATATTGGCATTACCCATTTCGCATTTTTGAGGAAACTCATTATTAGGTACTAACATTTTACTTTTAAAAGTGAGCTTATTTAAAAGCTGATGACCACCATATGAAATTTTCTTTGAATCTGGATCTAAAGTAGGACCTACAATTATACTCTTAGGTTCATTTATATACGCTAAATCACTGAACAATCTGGTAATAGTATCTTCAAAAACGATGGTATCATCATTTAATAGCAAATAGTAATCTGTATTTTTTTCATGGTCATTTGCAAATTTCCAAGCTTTACGCATACCGCCTGCCCAAAACAGGTCTCCTGAACCTTGTATGATCTGAAGATTATTAAATTTTCCTTGTAAATATTCTGTCGTACCATCGGTACTACCATCATCTACCAAGAAAATCTTCAATGCGAAGCCATCATCTAAAGTACATTTAGATAGCGCTTGCAAACAGCTATACGTTTTCTCCTTACGGTTGTGACACGTAAGTAAAACAGTAATTAATTTCTTATCATTAGTTGACATCATCTCTAATTTATTTCAACTGTTAAGCTGGTAACTTTCGATTTTTTCTCATTTCAACATACACCTGATAGGGCGCTACTATTAATCCGTTGACATTCGTTATCACAATTGCCATACATATTCCAAATATTCCATATTCCAATTCTACCGAAAAGAAATAGGCAATAGGCACAAAGAATATGATTACAAATATGGATATATAGAACTGTAAATTTACTTTACCCATACCGTTCAATACACTGATAAATATTTCTGAAAAACAATTTGATAACACAATAAGGACAACACCCAATGAGGTTATAAATGGTATGGTTATAATATCACCAATCCATAAATTGTAAATAGTAGGCGCAATTAATAATACTATAACACAACCTACGGCAATAACGACCCAAATAAGTAGCAGTTTCTTTATTAATTTTTTAATCCATGTGTAATCATTGTTTACTTGTGCATTGGTGACCGAACTCCACACCGGACTAAGGATAATACCAAACACCAAAGAAGCAACGCTAAATAGCTTAAAAGCAATATTGAACTCGGTTACTTTTTCTGGAGTAAAATACTTACTTATTAAAAAGTTACTCGTCTGAAACTGCACCATATATGCAATGTTCAAAAAGAAAAATTTGATACCCAATGAAAAGATAGACCTTAGAGTATCCGTGGTTGGTTTTTCTATTTTTTGTATTAAATCGGGTCTTTGTACTACAAAGAAGTATGCGGTAAAAAGAAAAATAGAAAGTACATTACTACCCATAACCACAAAACCTAAATTGAATAAAGAAGGTTCTGAAAATTCCCTTAAATACAGAATACCAATTAGGCCAAGTACATTACCCAGTAATATGGTTCTCGCAATCATTGCCGGCTTTTGAAGGGCAAACTGTATTGGATTATAAATTTGAAATATAAATTGTAAGCTAAAAAAGGAAATTAAAAGAAAAATCAGTTGTTGTAGTTCCGTTCGATAAGATGCGTCTACCCCTAGAAATTCATCCCAATTTATTTGATCTGTAAATATGACGTTTAATATGAATATGATGGTTGAAATCAATATTAATACAGCCGCAGTAGTATGTACCAATTTTCGCTGCTCTTTAATATCATCTAAGGCTACAGCTTCTGAGAATTTATTTCGCAATCCGTTACCAAATCCAATATCCAACAGTGTAAACCAAGTTAATACAGAGCTTAAGGTTAACCATATACCATAACGTTCGGCATTCACGAAATTAATAACCAAAGGAACAAACAAAAAGTTTATAGCGGTACCCAAACCCCTTAAGATCAAGGATGAAAAAACATTCTTAATCAACAGACTGGTTCTAGAATTTCCTTGGAAATACGATTGAACAGTTACCCTTATGGAATTAAACCTTTTTATCATTATAAATTATTAGGTTTTTGCAATTCTAAATATTTTGTTCTGTAATTAAAGGATAAAACCGAAAAATCTTGATTCTTAAATGTTGGCAAGAACATAAATATGACGCAAATAGGCAACATTAATATGGGTTCCCCAAAACTCAGAATCAGTAAAATCAGTATGGAATACATAACATATTCGGTTTTACGGAGATACATCTTGCATAAAGTACCATATCGATACAATAATACAAAGAGACCTACAACACCGAATTTGGTTATAAAATCCATTATACCATTCGATATATTGATATTGTATTCATATTTGTAATACTCGTCATATTGGTTACTAACGCCTAAAAACAACTTCCAATCAAACTGCTCATAAAGAAAAATTACACTAGCGAATCTATTTAATGGAATTTGTCTTTGTACATCGTCATAATAGGTAGATAATTCCTCAATTCTTTTAAGATCCCTTATATCTTGGTCATAAATTTCAACTATTTTTTCTCCTAATAATGGTACATTGGGAATTGCAATGGCCAATAAGATTACAAAAGCAATAATGGTTACTTTGCTTCCCTTATTTAACACTCGGTATCTTAAAAAAAATAACAGAGACACCCCCAAATACGCTGTGGTTGAAACTGTTGTAAGAATCGCAAGTGTAATAATAAATGCTTCTTTATTCAACTTAAAATCATTCATTAAAAAATTGAATAATAGCGCTATGGTTAAAAATGAACCGAAAGCCCCAGGCTCCCAACAAAAACCAGAATTTCTGTAATAATGAACAGTATCGTACGTAAATATTAAAAAGTTGGAATATCGTAAGGAATATGTTTTTACGGTAATACTTTCAAATGCTGCACCTATTGCCTTTAAAATTGCACCATCTTGATAAAATTGAAGCACATAAAACACAAGGGATATCATTGCCAAATGTGAAATTACTTTTACCAAATAGTATAGTGTCTTTTCCTTTAGAATCAAACAGAATAGGTAGGATGTTAATATGAACTTGAAAAAATAGAATACATCACTCTTTAAATAATCTATAGGTAGTTGATTTAATTTGAATCTAACTAAAACATAGATGAAAAAAATTGCACTACTTATTATAAAAAATTGCACGTCTTTCTTCTTTACCCTATTAAAATAAAGGGCAATAATTATCATAAACATCTCAAAAACAAACCATGCTAAATTAGATTTAACTAAGGTGCTGGCTTTAGAAGCGAATATTAAGAAAAATAAAGTGACGATGTAATATATATTCATACTCGTTTTACCTTGAGCTTATATTTATAAATAACTATTTATTAATAGAAACATCGTTCAAAACTACCATTGGGTTCTTGAACTTTTCATTTATTCTAACGTCTTCTATAATACTTAAGTCATCTAATTTAGAGTGTTTAGCACGTACCATATACAAACAACAATCTGTATACTTTGAAAGCGCAAGGGTGTCTGCCAACTTGCCAATTGGTGCCGAATCAATTAAAATATAATCGAACTCTTGTCTCAATTGAGCTATTAACTCCTCCATTTTCTGTGAACCAAATGATTCTAAGCCATCAATTTTTTCAGATCCTAAACCAATAGCAAATAAATTCGCATTGTCTTTGACGGGAACTAAAATATCATTGACGGTAATGGTACTAAAAGGTTGATTTAAGTAATTGGAAACTCCGAATTCCTTTTTTGTTTCACCTAGAGTTTTAATTAATTCCGGGTTATGTTTATCTAATTCTAAAATCACCACTTTAGAGCTTGATGATGCCAATGCTACACCCATGTTAGATGAGAAGAATGTTTTTCCTTCTCCTTTAATTGCAGAGGTAACCAAAACAGTCTGCACCTTCTTTTTAGACAGCATAAAATCTAAGTTCATTCTCATCATTCTAAATCCTTGAGCCAGGGCACTTACTTCCTCCCCTTTCTCTATTAAATTTTTTCTAGATTTATTATGAGCTATTTCACCAATTACAGGTACGCTGGTTCTCTTCTCAACATCTTTTTTATCTTTTACTTTAGTGCTTAAAAAGTCTCTTAAATGAATTATACCAATAGGTAGTGCCAAAGCCATTAATAAGGCTATCAATAAGAATAGTTTTTTACTTGGCGATCCAGATTTGTAATCAGTAATAGCTTTATCTATTACGATAAAATTATCTTGTTTTACCCCTACCATTAATGCAGCCTCTTCCCTTTTCTGCAATAAGTATAAGAATAGGTTCTCTTTAATACCTTGTTCCCTGCTTATTTCAAGTAATTGGCGTTGCATTGAAGGTATACTCTGTTTTTTTTCCGCAAATTGATCAGACCTACTCTTAATACTAGAAATAGTATTACGTAGACTTCTTTTTGAAGAAGAAAGGCTACCCAGAATATTACGTTTTAGTTGCGATAATTGGTCTCTAATATCGACCATTCTCGGATTGTTTTCAGGTACCGTTCTTTGCAAGCTTTTTCTATCGATTTGTAACTTGTTATAACTATCTATTAAAAAAGTAAGGTTAGAACTTGAAACACTTAAAGAATTGATAGTAGATTCATTATCGCCCCTCTTCAAATTACGTTCAATTGAATTCAGTACTTTCAGCTCAATTTCAGAATCTACTAATTTGCGATCATAATCTATCTTTTGTTCAGAAAAAGAATTTGCATCTAACTCTACATTAGCCAATTCATTTTCCGTTTTAAACTGTGCAACGTTCATATCCACTTCACTAAGCTCTGCAGAAAGGGTATTTAAACGATTATCTATAAATTTTACGTTTTCTAAAGCGATGGCATTCTTTTCCAAGTATGCTTTTTGACCATACATTTCAACTAGAACATTAATAATATCTTCTCCCTTTTCAGGATTCGATTCTTTCAACTCAATGTTTATAACAGAAGCATCTTTATTTATCACATAAACATTCAATGCCTTTTTCACATAGTCGTGAGCCAATTCATCAATATCCCTAAATTCAACTATAAACTCCTTATCTTTTGAAGTAGCTTTCTCATTTTCTACAAGTTGAAAGATCCCGTATGGTTTTTCAATTTTATAGCCGTAATTATATTTGTTATAACCATGAGAAGAGCTCGCTGTACTTGAAGCTTCTGAAGCATCTTCAAACTCTTCAGAAATGCTAAAACTATCATTACCTTCAATTTTAATTTTTAAGGTAGTTTCATATGCAAGTGGAAATAAGGTATCTACTACGACCTTAAAAGGCAATTCAGATCCGTAAAGTTCATTTTTTGGAAAAGCATCCGGAGCCGTAATTTCACATTGCAATGACAAACTATCAAGTACAGAACGCATTAAATGAACCGAAGTAAGTACTTCAATTTCATTGTTGACTTTTTCTGAATTACTAAACGGATTATTGTTCACCAAGTTATTACCGGAAGCATCGATATTTGAGGTTTCGTTCTTCAATAGTATTTTACTCGACACGTCATAAGAAGTATCTACAAATTGCAAGGCAAGAATTGCCAAGCCTATGAAAAAAATCAAAGAAATCAAGAATAATATCCAAGATTTAAGGTATTTGCTAAATAGTGCTTTCAAATCAAAATTTTCTCCACTTTCTTTGGAAGCCATTTGTGAATCGAAATATTCCTTTTCAGTCATTATATTCAATTTTATATGGAAAACAGGCTTTGGTTTACTTAAACGATTTATTGTTGGTTAAATCACTCAAAGTTTTAGCTAAGCTGTTTTTAAAAGCTATATTGTTACGTTTATTTAAAGGTAGAAATAGAGATTACCGCTAACGATAACGAACCTAATATCACAGAAAACCACTGGGCAGCGTTTGAAGTATTTCTTACCTTTCTATCATTAGGCTGAACATAAACGATATCATTAGGTCTTAAGTAGTAATTCGGTGAAGTGAACAATTCATCTGAAGTTAAATCAATTCTTTTGGTACTCTTAACTCCATCTTCTTCACTGATCAACAGCACATTATTACGCTGCGCATAAACGGTCATGTCACCGGCCATACCCAAAGCTTCTAATAAAGTTACTTTCTCATTAGGGATCGTAAATACCGCAGGCTGATTTACCTCGCCCAATACAGAGACCTTAAAGTTCATAAAACGGATATCTACAATAGGCTCCATTAATAATCTTTTCGAAATCAACTCGCCTCTAATGTATTCTCTAAGCTCTTTTTTGGTCAACCCAGAAACATCTATTTTACCTAAAACCGGAAAGCGAATGAAACCATCTTGATCGATTAAATAACCCGTAGGCTGTGCTCCTCCAGATTTATTGGCAAGATTGAACATCTCTGTTACCTCAGCATTTAAACTGGTTATATTTATGCTTAACAGATCGTTCTTCTGTAATATCGGTTCTAACGGTTCAAAATAAGTAGCGAATGAATTGTTTCCTACTTCATTGAAGTAAGATGATTTTTTAGCGCTACCACATGATGTCATTTGAAATGCAACTACCAGAAGCAAAGAAAATTTTAGCAGATTGGCTTTTGTTTTTTTTAGGTTGATTTGGGAAAATTCAGCTTTCATAAAATAAATAGTTTGGTAACTTTATAGTTAACGTACATAGTGAATTTCAAAATTACTTCAATCAGAAAACTGTTTCATAGTAATTCCGACATCCTAGTTTATATAATCGTCGTAAGTAAGAAAAACGGTGATTATAGTGCTAACCTTGTCTAGATTAAAACATATACGAAAACACTTTAACGGCCACACAAGGCATTCACCGCAATTAGCAGAAAGATTTAAAGTTATTACGTGACCCAAAATCTGAAATCAATTTCGTATTGAGATTTGTTAACGTAATTACGCTATCGGATATTATATTTTGGGTAGCTACATTGCATATATACCGGGGATTGAGAGGTATTTCCTTCAAAAAATAACATTGATTACCAATTGTTGCCTGATGGTTATTTATTTCAAATGAATTCAATGGTATATGCAAACCAGAACCATTTGCCTTTACAATGGCCTCTTTTTGAGTCCAAAATCTATAGAACTGCTCTAGCACATTTGAGGAGTTTATGATTGCTTCGTATTCTGACCGAGAGAATTGTTCTTTAAAATCTTGAATATTGATATCACTGATTTTCTCCACATCAACACCTATATCACCCACCGATGTAATTGCGCAAACAATTACATCATTGGAGTGTGAAATGTTGAATTGAATAGACGAATTTTCTAAAAAGGGCTTTTTGTCCTTTGAGAAACTCATCTTGAGGTTATTAATATCTACTTGATACAAATTCTGTAATCCGTAAGCTAATAGCAACCTACCAAGTATAGTAGATTTTGCATCTTGCCAACGTTTATATTTAGAGAACTTGTTTACAAACTCCGCTGAGAAACGATACTTTGCCTCAGCAAAAAAATCATCGTTGCCTTCATCTGTTAAATAAGTAAACAATACATGTGTCATCTAAATAATCATATCTATTTTTTAAATTTCAATTTTCAAATAACCGCTCTCTTGGCTTGCATCTGCAACGTACCAAGCTGGTTGGCCTTTTTCATCTCTACCTAAACGTGCTCCAGGTACCGGAGGCGTATTTAATTTATCAAAAGATGATTGCGAACTAGCAACATGATTACCATTTAAACCTTCCTTGGTAAGGATTCCTACAGCCACCAATTCATCTATTGAAGACAATAAGGTTTTCATCAAGAAATCAACATCATCACTAGTATAAGCAGTGGTCAAGAAACAAGGGAAACCATCCCAAATATGAATACCTTTTTCACGCATACTAACGAATAGTAATTCTGAATACGGAATGTCTTTCTTGAATTTCAATCTCCATAGAGAGCCAAAATAAGTGATTTCTATTGGGAGTCCGTCTTTTGTAAAAGTAGCATTCAAGCTTTTAGCCATGCGCTCTGTCATAGCAGATACATTCGCTTGTAAACTTGGACCTTGTTCTTTCATATGAAGTAAGGCTGCCTTTGATGAAGCCAAAGCCAAAGGATGACGAACAAAAGTACCTGCAAAATAGGTTACACCTACTTCTGGATACGAATCATCTCCATATTCCCAGAATCCGCCATCAAGGGCATCCATGTATTCTTTTTTACCTACAATGGCACCAATGGAAACTCCGCCGCCCATAACTTTACCATAGGTAGCTAAATCTGCCTTGACATCAAATAATGCCTGAGCACCACCTGGGTGCATTCTAAAACCGGTAATCACCTCATCGAAAATAAAAGCGATCTCTTCTTTAGTAGTTAGTTCTCTTACATTCTTTATAAATTCAATAGGCTGAAACTCTGGTCTACGACTTTGAACAGGTTCTATAAGCACACCAGCAATTTCATGAGCTCTATCCTTTATTATTTGTAAACTTTCTTCTGTACCATAATCAAGTATCAACATATTCTGTACAGCTTCCGGCATAATACCCGCAGCAGCCGGAAACGTTTTTTTCTTTTGGGAACCTCTTACAATACCCTCATCGTTAATACCATGGTAAGCACCCGTAAATGCAACTATAAGCGAACGCCCGGTAACTGTACGTGCAATTCTCATAGCTCCAAGAACCGCTTCTGACCCCGTATTACACAAAGCAGCTCTATCATGACCTGTAAATTCGCATAAAAGGTCACAAACCTCACCTGCCAATGGGTGTTGTGGGCCTACCTCATAACCAAGATCTACTTGTTTATGCATAGCCTCTTTGATAAAATCTGGTTGATAACCAAAGAAACAAGAACCAAATCCATTTAAGGCGTCTATATATTCATTACCATCTATATCCCATAAACGGTTACCTGAAGATTTGCCAATTACAACTGGATATACTAATTCTTTAGTCAATGGTTTAAACCCAGATACTACCCTAGGATCTGCCATTTTAGCTCTATTGTCTTGAGCGTAGTTTTTACTACCTATAGTTTTGGTATTATACTTTTTAGTAAGTTCTTTTAGGTATTGCGATTGCGCCTGATCTAATCCCGTTGATTGCTTTTCAATTCTTGGCGATGCACCAAAAGGTTTTTTATGTTCAAGCTTCTCTTTTTCTGAACGAGAATCTAAAGTAGTCGATTCATTTATCACTTTTGCCGAAGCAGGCTTTGGAACAGCAACTGGTTGAGGAGCTGGTGTTACCGCATTACCTTGCAACAACTGAAGTTGTCTACTTAATAAATTAAGCTGTTCACCTATTAAGCCGATAGCCGTTTGATTGGTAGCGGATGTATTATAATTCGCAGGAACAGCTTGTTGCACAGGATTGACCGCAGCAACTGGCTGAGGAACTGCTTCTGCAACCGGTTGTGGCGCCATAAACTCTGCCGGCAAATTCTTATCTAAGTAATTCGCTAGAAGTTCAGGCGTATTAATATCTTCATTTAGCTGTCTAAATGTAATCGGAATCTTAAATTCTTTTTTACATGTAATCGCCATTTGTGTTAGAATTAAAGAATCTAATCCTAATTCTAAAAAGCTACTGTCTTTGTCGGCAACTTCAAGCTCAATTCCGTATGAATTTGAAATTAGCTCTGAAATTTTATTTAAAATAGAGACGTTTCTCATTGGTGCGGCACTTTTTGGTTTTTCTATTATTCTAGTTATTGGCTGATCGACATTCAAATAGGTTCTTTCTTTTGGGATAGAAACCAGTGGATCGATCCAGCATGGTTTACGGTCAAAAACATAAGTTGGTAATCTCAGTTTTTGCCTTTCTTGGTTTGTGTACAAAGCTTTCCAATCTATGGTAAGACCAGTTAGCCACAATTGACCTAAAGCTTTTAATACCCCGTGATAAGAATTCTCATCGTTTTTAGGGATAGGTAATGAAGCTAAAGACTTTATATTTTTTGCGCCCTTATTCTGGCGACTTAAAGTGGTAAGCGTATTACCCGGACCCACTTCTAACAATACAACGTCTTCTAACTTTACTATGGTATCCATAGCATCTGAAAATAGTACGGTATCTCGTAAATGGTTTGTCCAATATACAGGATCAACAGCTTCTTCATTCGTAAGCCAGGTACCTGTAACGGTAGATATTATTGGTAATTCAGGTATGTATAAATTGATATTCTTGACCACATCACCAAATTCCTCTAAAATAGGATCCATCATAGCAGAATGAAAGGCATGACTGGTAGCAATTAAACGGTATGCTAAGCTTTGCTCTTTTAGAAGCTCACTGAATTTCGTTATCTCATCATCTTCACCAGATACGACGCATAGCTTTGCTGAGTTTACAGCTGCTATAGATAATCTCTTCGGAACAATTTTTTCTAAGGATTCTTGATCAATCCTCACAGTAAGCATACTCCCTTTTGGAAGTCCGCTTACCAATATACCTCTCATTGAAACCAATTTCAAGGCATCTTCTAAGCTGAAAACTCCGGCTAAATGAGCTCCTACAAATTCCCCAAGGCTATGACCGCATAATACAGTTGGCTGTATTCCCCAGCTCATCCATAATTGTGAAAGCGCATATTCTATGGTAAACAAAGCAGGTTGAGTATAACGCGTATCTCTTAACTTGTTTTGAGCATCTTCAGAATTCGCATCCTGAAAAATGATTTCCCTGATATCTACTTTTATAGTTTCTAACAGTAAATCGGCACAAACATCTACAGCTTCTCTGAAAGCGCTTTCCCCATCATATAAATCTTTACCCATATTTAGATACTGGGAACCTTGACCTGGAAGTAGAAATACGATTTCACTCGGAACGTTTTTTACAATTGATGACTGCATAGCATTTTTATCACCATCAACCAACAATGCAGAAGCGTCTTTTATATCACCCGCTAAAATAAATCTACGATTATTGAAATTAGCTTTTGTAGTACTTAGCGTATAAGCAACATCTGCCAAATTCAATTCTGGTTTAGCATCGATATGTTTTTTTAGTACGGTTCCGAATCCCGCTAAACTTGTTTCGGTTTTTGCCGAAATAGGTAGTAATTGCAAAGGTCGTTGAAACTTGGAAGTCTTTTCCTCCATTTCATATTCCTCTAAAACTACATGAACATTGGTACCACCAACACCAAAAGAACTTACACCCGCTCTTCGTGAACCTTCAACATTCCAATCTGTCAATTGGTTGTTGACGTAAAACGGACTATTCTCAAAATCAATTACAGGATTAGGATTTTCAAAACCTAAAGAAGGCGGTATTACTTTATGATTAAATGCTAAAATTGTTTTTATTACGCCGGCAACACCTGCAGCTGCTGTCATGTGCCCCATATTGCTCTTTACAGAACCTAGACCACAAAAATTCTTTTTTGATTGCTCACCAAAAGCGAGATTAAGACCATCTATTTCTATAGGATCCCCTAACGGAGTCGCTGTACCATGTGCTTCTACATAGCTAATGGTATCCGGTGAAATATTGGCATCGTCAATAGCACTTTTAATAGCATTTGCCTGACCTTCTGCACTTGGTGCCGTAAAGCTTCCTTTACCACCACCATCGTTGTTTATACCAACACCTTTTACTACGCCGTAAATAACATCTCCGTCATTTTTGGCTTCTTCTAAATCTTTTAAAACGATTACTCCGGCACCATCGCTAAAGACCGTTCCTCTTGCTTGAGAATCAAACGGCCTACAATGACCATCTGTACTTAGCATTGAACCCTCTTGATAAAGGTGTCCGCTATTTATAGGTGCGGTAATACTAGAACCACCCGCCAAGGCAACTTCACAATGACCATTACGTATAGACTCTACGGCTTCGGCAATTGCCAATAGTGATGTAGAACATGCCGAATGTACACTAACCGCGGGACCTTTTAAATTTAGTTGATACGCGGTTCTTGAAGCCACATAATCTTTCTCGTTCACCGTATCTAACTGCAGTTGCCCAATGCTTTCTACGACCTCACTATTTGGCAGTACATTCTTTTTATAATAGGTATTTGTACCTGTACCAGCATATACTCCTACCCTACCTGTATAATGTTCTGGTAAGTGACCAGATTCTTCAAGAGCTTCCCAAGCCAATTCTAAAAATAGACGTTGTTGGGGATCCATAGCTTCTGCCAATTTAGGCGTTAAGCCAAAGAAACGGGCATCGAACTTTTTTGCAGACGGCACAACGCCTCTTGCGGCAACATATAACGGGTCATTTCGTAAAGACGCTGGTATACTTTGATCCAATTCTTCCTTCGTAAAAAATGAAATGGTTTCTTTTCCATTTTTTAAAACATCCCAGAATTCATCTATGGTATTTACGCCAGGAAACCGACCTGCCATACCCACAATTGCAACATCGTTAGATCGATTATTGTTTTTCACTTTGCGTTTGCCAGAAAACAATGTTGTTTTCTTATCGCCTTCCATAAATTCTGAAAGCGTAGCGATAGTAGTATGTTGATATAATTTGGTTACCGGTATTCTTACTTTCAGCGTTTTCATGATAGCGTTGACTACTTTTTGCGCTACAATAGAAGTACCTCCCATTTCAAAGAAGTTATCATCTAAACCAATACCCGATACCTTTAGTTCTTTTTCCCAAATACTGGCAAGACCTTTTTCAATCTTGGTACGTGGCTTTCTAAATATGACGTCTGAAGTTGATCTAACGTAACTTGGTTCCGGTAATTTATCTTTATCTATTTTACCGTTGGAGTTTGTTGGAAACTCATCTACCCACATAAAAAATGTAGGTACCATAAACTCTGGTAGTTTTACTACAAGTTCTTTTCTTATACTACTTATTTCAGGTTTTTCACCTTCAGGCAAAAGATAGGCAACCAATCTGGCTTCACCTTCTTCATTTGTATTTGGCAAGACCACAGTGCGTTTTATACCCACAATAGCATCAATAGAAGATTCAATTTCCCCTAATTCAACTCTGTGCCCACGAATTTTAACTTGGTGATCTATTCTACCAATATATTCTAAAGTTCCGTCTGCAAGTCTTCTTACCAAATCACCTGAACGGTACATTTTTTCTCCCTGTTCAAAAGGATTATCTATAAACTTCTGATCGGTCAGTTCTGGTCTATTCAAATAACCCCTTGCCAAACCATGACCAGAAATACATAATTCACCAATAACACCAATTGGTTGTAATTGATTATTGGTATTTACCACATGAGAGGATAAGGTTGATATACAATTACCAATATTAGAAACATTTGTTCTAATATCTTCATCATCAATAATATTAAAGGTGGTAAAAATGGTCGTTTCTGTAATACCGTACCCATTTACAAATTTAATATTCGGAAACTTACGATACCACTTTTCTAGATACTTAGGAAATAAAGCTTCTCCACCAAAAATGACATAGCGTAAATTTAAATCGATATCACCTGTAGGCAAACTACCCATAATATTTAAAAAAGAAGAAGGCGTTTGGTTTAAAATCGTCACCTTTTCCTTAATTACCAAAGACATGAATTCGTAAGGGTCTTTAATCACCTCTTTTGAAGGAATGACTAATTTACCCCCAAACAATAATGCCCCATACATTTCCCAAACCGAGAAATCAAAACAATAGGAATGGAACATGGTCCAAACATCGGTTTCATTGAAATCATAGAACGGTTCATCGTTTACAAATAGACTAACAATATTTCTATGTTCTAATTGTACGCCTTTAGGCTTACCAGTGGTACCAGAAGTGTAAATAATATAAATTAAATCGTCTGGTGTTAATTTATTGTTCTTAATATCTTCAGTAGCATATTCATCAACCGTATTTTTAAAATCTTCAATTGCCGCAACATCAACCGTAAAATCGCAATTACTATCTTCCTTTATGTAATCGATACGCTCAACAGGGTAATTAGGATCAACAGGCACATAAACTGCCCCAGCCTTCATAATACCCAACATACTTATAATCAACCATTCGCTACGTTCTAGTATTAAACAAGCAAAATCACCTTTGGAGGCACCATGTTTTTTTATAAGATAGTCGGCAAATTGATTCGATAGCCTATGAAGCTCATCATATGTAAAACTAGCACCTTCATAAACTACGGCAACATTATTGGGCGTCTTTTCCGCTTGCTCCTGTAATAAATCAACAACGGTTTTTTCGTTCGGATAATTTACATTCGGTGAATTAAAATTATTCAATAACTTAAAACGCTCTTCATCTAGAAGTACATCTATATTACCTATAGAAACCGTTGGCTGTTCAATTAAACGTGACACTAAATTTTTAAAGTGCCCCATAAACTGTATAATGAAATCTTTTTCAAAAACAGCTTCATTAAAAATAACATCAAATGTGATGCTTTCGGCGTCGACATTCAATACTAACTTGATATTCGAGAAAGATTCTACTGTACCTAAAGATTCAATACCAAAGGCATTATCATTTTCATTTGAAGTCCTTTCTTGATTGTTTAACAAATTTATAGATACAACAAAATCTAGAAGTGCATTTTCACCGTTCTCCTTTACAAGATTAAAATCTTTAATAAATTTATCGGTAGGGTACGAATTTGATTTATTTAATTCTAGAATGTGTTTTGTTTTGTTTTCTAAAGTTTTGAAATCTACCTCAGCATCAATATTATTTCTAAAGAGAGATAAATTTTTAGCTGCCACATCATTGATGGTTAAACCAAATGCAATATCCAATTGATTTGTATACCGCTGTAGAAGAACACTAACCACTGATATTAAAAAAGACGCTATATCATTTTCAGCGGAATAAATCTTTACCTTGTTAACAACATCTGCAGAAAATTGAGTACGCATTAACAAGCCTTTATTTACTTCTTGCCTAACAGTTCGTTTTCTACTTGGCAGATCTAATAATTTAATATCATCCAATAAAATATTCCTCCAATATTCTGTAGTAGAATCTTTTATTAAATTTTCTTTATTGGCTTTCATTCTAAAGTAATAATTAGGTATAGATTATTGGGGGCTTTAATATATATCTGCTTATGAAAATGGTCTAATAGATGAATCTTTTAAATAGATAAGCATTTTAATTCAACATTATCTCGTAAATATTCCTTCCAATTTTGTTTAAACATATAATGAGGTAAAATTACTTAATATGATGAACATTCTCATTTAAAACGGTAATAAACACAGTGTAATCTTCAGAAACACTAACATGTAAACCACTGATTAATAATTGATTACAACCAATAATATATAAGCAACCTTTTTTTACAGTAAAAAAATTTCATCGAGAAATAAATGACGTTCTTCGAATCTGAAATTAAAATTAGTAACAAAAGCATAAATCTATAGTTCATTTACATATTTCTTCGTTCATTGGCCGAAGAAAATGTTGTTTTAAAAGGTAAGTTTTAAAAAAAGCAACGACTTAATGATTAATATTGTAAAAGGATTGGTCAACTAAAAGCTAAAATGAAAAATAAAATCGTAATTTTTATTGGTAATATCCTACTATATTTATTACCTAAAAAAGCTGAAAAATTTGCAAAAAATGGTATGACCATAACCAATAAAAAATCTATCAGTTTTACCGAGCTTTTTATGCGCAAAGCACTACTAAAAAGAGCGGAAAAAGAACAAGATTACAATTTGCTTTCAGAATTTCATGAAGCCTATTGGAAGCGCCAAGGTGACACCTATTTTTCTGAAACAGACGATTCTTTTGAAAAATCTTTCTTACCTGAATGTACTTTTTTATTCGATTTAT
This sequence comes from Maribacter sp. R86514, assembly GCF_044597005.1. Classification (NCBI taxonomy): domain Bacteria; kingdom Pseudomonadati; phylum Bacteroidota; class Flavobacteriia; order Flavobacteriales; family Flavobacteriaceae; genus Maribacter; species Maribacter sp. R86514. The sequence goes on from NZ_CP138999.1 coordinate 2,648,659, forward strand.
TGGATTTAAAACTTTCTACGGAAAAACATAATTTCAATACCATTGTAGAGATAGGATGTGGCAATGGAAAAGTATTGAACTATTTAAGTACAAAGTTTCCTAATATTGAAAGGTTGGTTGGAATAGACTTAAGCCAAAAACAGGTAGAATTGAATAGACATACTTATGCAAAGAATGAAAAACTTGAATTTGTAGCTTCCGATGCTTTTGATTGGACGAAGAACAATGCCACCGAAGATATGATTTTCGTAACCTCTAGAGGTGTTTTAGAATACTTTACAGAACCTAAACTTCAAGAGTTTTTACATCAATTAAATGCTTTGGGCAATACCACCTTTGTTGCTATTGAACCTAATGGCATTCACCATAACTTAAAGACCAATACAGCATCTGAACCTTATGGATATGAACGCTCATTTTCACACAATTATGAATTCTTGTTCAAAACAGCTGGTTTTCATTTGTGGCATAATACCACGAAAAAAAGTGGCTCAGATTTTTACTTGAGATATATGGCAGCAGACAATTACATTAATACAGAAGAAACGACCATACCTACCGTGCAATCTGCCGTAAATTAATTTTATATCCTAATCGTTATGATCAAGCACTTTTTGAAGTGAACTAGCCAAAACTTGGTCATTTGGTGCCCTAAACATACTCAGGTGGTCTCCTGCTACATAATGTAGTTCAATTCCCTTTTCCGCAAAAGATTTCCAACCCAAATGTACGCTATCATGCGTATAATCAATAACGTCTTCAATTCTAAACAAATCGACTTTAATGGGCAATGGTTTTAAATGATAGCTATCTACAACCTTATTATGCGTAACAATTCGGTTTTCATACTCCCAATCATATTCTGTTTTTGCTTCTGCTGTTTTATCTTTCTTAAATCTTAAGTACAATTTCTTCAAATTAGCTTTGGTAACTCCAATTCTATATTTAAATCCTTCTACGCTAGACAATTGTCTTAGAACATGTAAAGTCTTATTGGCTAAATAATTACCATAAGCCAACTTTTTACCCAACGTAGTACTTTTACCATAATGGGCGTATGCATAGGTGTCTAAAAGTGCTAGAGCAGAAATCTCTTCTCCGTTTGCCATTAATTGTTTTGCCATTTCATAGGCGATAATACCTCCAGAAGAATAACCCGCCAATTTATATGGCCCTTTTGGCTGGGTGGCCAAAAGTGCTTCGTTATAATGCGCCGCTATCTCTTCTACAGAAGTCAATAAATCTTCTTTACCATCTAAACCTTTAGCCTGAAAAGCATAAATAGGCTGACCAGGATCCATATGATCTTTTAAGGTTTTAAAAGAAAGTATATTCAACCCTGCACCGTGAACTATGAATAATGGTGTTCTAGAACCGTTAGGTTGAATTGGCACTAATGAATCCCAGGTTACGGTATGCTCCTCAATTTTCAATAAGCTTGCCAGGTTTTTAACCGTTGAATATTCAAATAAGGAAGATAATGGTAATCTTTGACCAGACTTCTCTTCTAGCCTTGTCATTACTTTGGCCGCAATCAACGAATGCCCACCTAACTCAAAGAAATCATCATTTAAATTGATAGTATCTAAAAACAAACATTCTTTCCAAACATCTGCAACTAGTTTTTCAGCTTTCGTGAACAGTTGAATAGCCTCAACTTTATTCGTAACCAAATTGGTGTTTTCTGGCAGACTTTTTCTATCTAATTTACCATTTAAGGTAACTGGTAATTCATCTATTTTAATATAATCATGAGGCAACATAAAAATCGGTAATTCTGTCGCTAATTGATTTTTCCAAAGCGTAACATCATGATCCCAATCTTGACCTTCATAAACTACATATGCCTTTAACCCGTTGTTTCTAACATCAGTGGCAGCTGATTGAATTCCTTTTAATTTATTTAAAGAATACTCAATTTCACCCAATTCAATTCTATGTCCGCGAATTTTTACTTGACCATCTTTACGGCCTAAACATTCAATTTGACCATTAGGTAAAAGTTTACCTATATCTCCAGACAAATACATCTTGGAACTAGCCCCGGTCTGGAATGTATTATTTACAAAACGTTCATTGGTCAATGCTAGCTGACCCAAATATCCGTTTGTTACTCCGTCACCACCAATAGCTATTTCACCAACCTCACCTTTTCTTACAGGATTACCTTTAGTATCTAGAATATAGATATCAGTATTAGCCACAGGCTTACCTATAGTAATTGGATTATCTTGTACCGAAATTTTTGTGAGTATACAACAAACAGTGGTTTCTGTAGGTCCATAAATATTCCATACTTCATCACACTTTTCAAGTAGTTTTAATGAAAGTGCTTTAGTAACCGGTTCGCCACCAATAAGTGCTTTAATATGCAATGGTTTTTTCCAACCAGAATCTAATAAAATTTGCCAAATAGTTGGTGTTCCCCAAATTACGGTAATCTCATCTTCAATGGCTTTTTGTAATAAAAGATGGCCATCTTTTCTTGTTTCCTCGTCTACTAAAACCACACTGGCACCATGAACCAATGGCAAGAAAATTTCCATCACCATGGCATCAAAAGAGATAGTGGTGGTGGCAAATATTTTATCGTTTGGTGTAATACCGGGTTCATTACCCATGGAATATAGAAGATTGATCACATTATTATGCGTAACCTGCACTCCCTTTGGCTTTCCTGTTGATCCAGAAGTATATATAATGTAAGCTCCTGCATCAGAAGATACATTGATATCAATTATAGTTTCACTGGTTTCATTTACTTTGACTCGTATATCTTCAATGAAAATCGTTTGTGCTCCATGTTCTAACCCTTGTTTGGACCTATCACAAATAAAGAAAGTAGATTCAGCATCTGAAATCATTAATAAAGTACGATTATCAGGATAGCCGGTATCTATTGGTACATATCTAGCTCCACATTGAAGAATTGCAAATAGTGTTGCAATTAAATCAGGTGATCTTTCTAGTGAAATAGCAACTGTATCTCCTGGTCTTATACCTTTATCCCATAAGTAAACCGCAGTACTATTAATTTTACGTTGTAGCGCTGCATAGGTTAACTTCTCATTTTTAAACTCTAAAGCAATTGCAGTTGGCGTACTTGTAGCCTGTTCATACAACAACTCATGAAGTGTAGTTTTCGTATATTCAAAGACAGCACCCTTTACAATACTTTCTTTATTAGTCAGGTCTAGTATTTCAGACAACTTAACATTGGGGCGCTCAATTAATTTACTTAAAATAGCAGTGAAAGTTACGCCCATTTCAAGAATCGTACTTTCTTTGAACAAGTCGGTATTGTAAGACCATTCAAGCACTATATTATCTTTTGAACCTGTAGCATTCAAGAATAGCTCAAATGTTTCATGTTCACGTTCATTACTATGATATTGGTAAGATAGTCCTTCAAAAGTAACACCATCGTCCAAATCCATATCCACATTAAAAACTACAGGCACTAAAGGTACTCTACCAGGTATTCTTGAAATATTAAGCTTCTTTAATAAACTACCAAATGACAGTTCTTGATTCTCGAATGCATCAAAATTGGCTGATTTTCTTTTCTTCAAATAATCTATAAAACTATCATTACCATCAAAATCACTTTTCATTGGAAGTAGTTTCACGCAATGCCCAACTAAATGCTTAGCACCCATAGATGATTGCCCTGCAACCGGTAAGCCAAGTACAATACTATCCTTGTGTGTAGTTTTATAAAGCAATAACTCAAAAGCCGCCATTAGTGTAAGTACCAAGCTAGTATTTCCTTTTATACCGGTTTGCTTTATATCTTTTACTAGATTTTTATCTAACAATTGATTAATTCGAGCACCGTTATAGGTTCTTTTGGTTATTTGTTTGAAATCTGTAGGAAGATTAGTTTTCGGAATATCGTTCTGAAAGACCTTCAACCAGTATTTTTCCGTTTGATCGTATTCGGGACTTACCTTTATTTCATTTTGATGTGCAACATATTCAGTATACGGTACAGCATCAGGAAGGTTATGAGGTATATTTTTAACCTTTGCAGAATACAATGCTCCCAATTCTTGCATAATGATACCTAAAGACCAACCGTCACAAACAATATGATGCGTGGTCATTATCAACTGATATTTAAATTCTTCTATTCTAAGAACCGTGAATCGTATTAATGGTTCTTTAGTTAGATCAAACGCTCTACCAGTATCATTTTTTGTAAATTCTTTTATTGCAGCTTCTTTATCTTGAGCAGACAAACCAGCATAATCCTGTAAATCAATATTGGTGATAATGGAAGAAAAGACATTAATGAATTTTCCATCAGGACTAAATACAGAGCGTAAAGACTCATGCCTACTAATAAGCATGTCAACAGACCATTGTAATGCGGTAATATCCAAATTACCTTCAAACTCAATGGTTAATGAGAGGTTATATGCTTTATTTGCGTCGTCACCACCAAAATAACAAGAATACCAAATCTCTTCTTGCGCATCTGTAGTGTGCAAAATATGTTTTATCTCTGGACCTTCAAAAGGGTTAAAATGTGTCAGTACTTCCAAGATTGTTTAATAATATAGGTGTTGCAATTCAAAATTTAGGGAAACCAACAGGCACAAAGGTCTTATAATTTACAGTTACTTTCGTCCTTTTAATCAGGTATTTACTATTTCAGTAAAATAAACAAAAGCTCTAGAGCTTATTAAATTAATAGCATTATGGCTGTGATTACTATTCACAATTATAACATTGTGCGATAAATATATCATTAATCTATAGATTAGAAATTTAGTTTCGCTGATGTGTATTGAATACTAGATGTGTGTTTAATTTAGAAGAACAAACTGAAATTTGATTACGATTATTAAAATTATGTACACTCAATAATATATTAAAAGTCGATAGCACTATAAGAGACTACATTGAGTTTTAAAAGGCAAAAAGTGCGACAATGAATTTTAAAATTCATTGTCGCACTTTCTTATTAGTACCAATTAAGCACTAACTACTTAAAACAGAAAATACTTTCATAAAGAAAACATTCCCTTCTTTTAATAGCCTAAACTTTCAACAACCTTTCAGTCATAATTTTAGCATACAAAATTTGATTTTGCTCAATGGAATTGAATGCATCTTGAACTTTTGCACTCTTAGATCTTTCACGAACCAATACGTTATCGGTCTCGATACTTTTTGCACTTTTCTTTAAGCTAAAATATGGCTTAAGGTGCATATAGCAATTTTCTAGAGAAACCAACTTTTTCCTCTGATAAGAAGATGTTAGTCTCCCGCTTAAAATGTTAGATATCATCGTATGGTGGTTTAAGTTGATAAAATAACGGGGAAAAACAATAAAAATTTTAAATCAAAACTAAAATCTATTTCTAATGTACTAAAAACGGATATTAAATTTTGATGAAATAAACTTAAGCTAAATATTAATAGCCGCACTACATTTGTATGAAATTTACTAAAATTTAACATTTTTTATTGCAATTTCACAAATATTAAAAGATTTTAAATATCTTTTGATACACTGTTATTAGCAGGGGTTAACAAATAGACCACTACACTAAAAATGTATTATTATGAGTGTAAAATAATTAAAAGATGAAATTCGACACTTAAAAAGAAGTCAAGTAAGACAAAGACTACACAAGAATAAGTGTCTACTAACATTAAATAAACGTATTACTTTTAATTTACTAAAGAACAGTACCTTATAAGTATTACTGTAGTCAAACAGCCCCTTAGTTCTATATATATAATTGAGTATACTTTCCATGTTCACACATTACTATTCTCAATAGTTCACGAATACACAGTTTAACGAATAAATCAATAGTTGGCCTAAGGTTTGATTTTTTTCAATGGAAATACTCAAATAATACTCTAAATTTGCCCAACAACCATTAACCACAGTTAGTAATATCATTGATATTTAAGTATTATCAATTGAAGCTGACATATTAATACTTACATTGTTATGATTAAGGTAGTGGTCATATATTTTTTCGATTAAAACCTAGTAATAATAACTTTAAAAAAAATGATTCCCCGTAATCACCCTACCTTCTTAAGTTTATTAATAACATCACATAATATTCTTTTCTTAAAAATATGGGTGACGGAAACATTTATTATCAACAGATATTATACAGTAAAGCTATCTAAAGTTTTTCAATAAAATTTTAGATGATTATTAAACAATAAAACATTATAAATCCATTTTACAATAGTATGAAAGTAGCATTAATCACTGGAGTCACAGGTCAAGACGGCGCTTATTTAAGCGAATTTTTATTAAAAAAAGGATATCAAGTACATGGTCTTAAAAGAAGAGCATCTTTATTTAATACTGATAGAATTGATCATCTTTATCAAGATCCACATATTGAGAATAGAAATTTTGTACTTCATTATGGTGATATGACAGACAGTACTAATCTTATTAGATTAATACAAGAAATTCAACCAGATGAGATTTATAATTTAGCGGCAATGAGCCATGTTCACGTATCTTTTGAAGTTCCTGAATATACGGGTAATGCCGATGGTTTAGGTACACTTAGAATTTTAGATGCGGTTCGTTTATTAGGTCTTGAGAAAAAGACCCGAATTTATCAAGCATCTACTTCAGAATTATATGGTAAAGTACAAGAGGTACCGCAATCAGAGACTACGCCTTTCTACCCACGTAGCCCATATGCAGTAGCAAAAATGTATGCTTTCTGGATCACGGTCAACTATAGAGAAGCCTATGATATGTTTGCTTGTAACGGTATTTTATTTAACCATGAATCTCCTATTAGGGGAGAAACTTTTGTAACCAGAAAAATTACAAGAGCAGCAGCAAGAATTGGTTTAGGTTTACAAGATAAAATATACTTGGGTAATTTAGATGCACAACGAGATTGGGGTCATGCAAAAGATTATGTTCGTATGATGTGGATGATTCTTCAGGCTGATGAGGCAGAAGACTGGGTTATTGCAACTGGTAAAACTACCCCGGTACGTGAATTCGTAAGAATGGCATTCGCTGAAATGGGCATTGAATTAGAATTCAAAGGTGAAGGTGTAGATGAAAAAGGATATGTAAAATCATGTTCTAACCCAGATATACAGGTAGAAATCGGTAAAGAAGTTCTTGCGGTAGATCCTAAATATTTTAGACCAACAGAAGTTGAGCTATTAATTGGTGATGCCACAAAAGCTAATACAAAATTAGGCTGGATTCCTGAATATGACTTACAAGGATTGGTAAAAGACATGATGACTCATGATTTAAAATTAATGCAAAAGGATCAATATCTTAAAAAAGGTGGTTATGTGACCTTTAATTATTTTGAATAACAAACTTTACAATTTGCTAATAGTAGGTAAATAACATCCAATGTTAAATAAAGAAGCTAAAATATATATAGCGGGTCACAGAGGTCTTGTTGGTAGCGCCATAGTCAAAAACCTTGAAAGTAGAGGGTATTCGAATTTAGTTTACCGAACGCACAAGGAGCTAGACTTGACTAATGCCAACAAGGTTGCTGAGTTCTTTCAAAATGAAAAACCATCTTATGTTATTCTTGCTGCTGCCAAAGTTGGCGGTATTGTTGCGAATAACACATATAGGGCAGATTTCATTTATGAGAATCTAATGATTCAAAATAATGTCATACATCAAAGTTATCTGCATGGTGTGCAAAAAATGCTGTTTTTAGGTAGTACCTGTATTTATCCTAAAAATTGTCCGCAACCGATGAAAGAAGATTACTTGTTGACCGATGTTTTGGAATATACGAATGAACCTTATGCCATTGCTAAAATAGCAGGTATAAAAATGTGCGAGAGTTACAATTTACAGTATGGCACAAACTTTATTTCTGTGATGCCTACCAATCTGTATGGGCCTAATGATAATTTCGATTTAGAAAAGTCGCATGTTCTACCGGCATTAATTAGAAAAATGCACCTAGGCAAGGCTTTAGAAAATAATGATTGGACTACAATTGCTGAAGATTTAAATGCATTGCCTATTGAAGGAGTAAACGGAAATTCATCTGAAAAAGAAATACTTACCATTTTAGAAAAGTATGGTATAAAAAGAAAAGATGATACCATTTACCTAGAAATATGGGGTTCAGGTAAACCAATGCGCGAATTTCTTTGGAGCGAAGACATGGCAGATGCCTGTGTTTTCTTAATGGAGCAACGCGATTTTAAAGATTGTTATTCACAAGACACCAAAGAAGTACGTAATACACATATTAATATAGGTACTGGTGTAGATATTACCATAAAAGATTTAGCTGAACTCATACAGCAGAAAATCAATTTTAAAGGTGAATTATATTTTAATACAGAAAAACCAGATGGCACTTTAAAGAAATTAACAGATCCCTCAAAATTACATGACCTTGGATGGAAACATACCGTTTCATTATCACAAGGAATAGAACGAGTGTATTCTTGGTATACCGCTAAGAATTGATTGTTTATTTACCTACAGATTTCTATCAAATTTAAATTTAAAGTTGACCGACAGTCATAAAAAGCTATCGGTCAACATTAATAACCTATCATTAGCTCTTTAATCAACCATTACTAAAAGCTTAAATGAAGAAATCGAATTTTATTATACCATTATCATTTGTCGCACATATACTGTTAATTAATATAACACTATATGCACACATACCAGATACCTATTTTAATGGCTATAGCATATTTTATTACAATTTTACGTGGCTTATAACTACGTATAGTTTAAACTTCTACCCTACGGCCAGAAGAGATGGTTTTATGACCAATCTAAAAACTTTCGTTGTACTATTTGTTATCTATGGTTTGGTATATTTCACCTCCTTTGTGTTTTTAGGCATGAATTCGTATACCCCTTTATATCTTTCATTGGTGTATATGCAAATTTGTTTCCTATTAACCTTATTCAGGGTATTATTCTATTGGGCAAAAAAATTATACAGAACAAAAGGATTCAACAGTACAAGAGTTGTAGTAATAGGAAAAGATAAAAATCTTCAAAAGCTAAGGCGTATTTTTGATCATCCAGAGTATGGATATCGATATATGGGTTATTTTGATAATGTAAAATCTAACAACCCTACCTGTTTAGGAGATATAGAAAGCTCTTTTAATTACATCTTTGAAAATGATATTGAAGAAGTCTATTGTATGGCCTCAAAGTTATCTAAAGCAGAGATACAGTATCTAATGAAAATTGCCGATAATAGTCTTAAAAGAATAAAGATCATTCCAGATAATAAAGAATTGTTTTCCAGGGCAATGTCGTTGGAGTTATATGGAGCAGTTCCTATCTTAAATTTAAGAGCTTCTCCTTTAGATTTGGATTACTCTAATCTCATTAAACGAATTTTTGACATTCTTGTTTCAAGCTTTGCCATAGTATTTATTCTATCATGGTTAACGCCATTGGTATATATATTAATGAAGATCGATTCTAAGGGACCGTTATTTTTCAAGCAACAACGCCATGGCGTCAACAGAGAAATATTTTGGTGTTATAAGTTCAGGTCAATGACCAAAAGTGATACTAGCGACACCCAAATGGCTACTAAAAATGATGTACGAATTACAAAACTGGGTAAAATCTTAAGAAAGACCAGTATAGACGAGCTTCCACAATTTTTTAATGTATTAATGGGAGATATGAGCGTTGTTGGTCCAAGACCGCATATGGTGGTACATACTCAACAGTATGAAGGCTCTGTAGACAAGTATTTAGTCCGTCATTTTTTAAAACCAGGTATTACCGGTTTAGCACAGATACAAGGTTGTAGAGGCGAAATTGTAGAAAGAGCCGATATTGTAAATAGGGTTCGTTACGACATTTTTTACATGGAAAAATGGTCATTGGGCTTAGATGCCAAGATAGTATTTCTGACTATTTATAATGCTATAAAAGGGGAAACTAAAGCCTATTAGCAAAATTGAAAAATTACTTTTTAAACAATTTTTTAATTGCCTTAAAAAGTACCAATGCTAAAAACCCTATTACTAATCCGGCTAAGAATTCAACTATGATACTGGGTACGTCGGGTAATAAATGATGTAAGAAATCAATATTATGCACAAAAATACCCCCTGAGACCAATAATAAAGCAAGTGTGCCGATTACAGTTAGCGACTTTATAACTTTTGGTAATGCACCCACCAAAAAACGCCCAATCTTATCAGAGACACTGTTATCTTCCTCATTAAGGTTGATTAAACTTGTACCGAACTCATCCATACGAACTATTAACGCTACAATACCATAAACCCCTGCGGTCGCAATTAAAGCAACGACCGAGACCACTGCTATTTGCGTTACTAATGGTTCGTTTATAACCGTACCTAGAGCAATAATCACTATTTCAATAGACAATATAAAATCGGTTACAATAGCAGATTTCACTTTTGTTTTCTCTAATGCCAAAATTTCTTCTTTTGACATTGGCTCAGTATCAGCAGTTATATGTTCTTTTTCATGAGGTACAAAGAATTCATATATTTTTTCTGCACCTTCAAAAGCTAAATAAATACCACCGAGTATTAAAATTACCGTTACCGCCCAAGGCAAAAAAGCACTTAACAAAAAGGCTATAGGTAAAATGATAATTTTATTTAATAAAGAGCCTTTAGAAATTGCCCACAACACCGGTAATTCTCTTTTAGAGACAAACCCTGAAGCTTTTTCCGCATTTACGGCTAAATCGTCACCTAAAATACCAGCCGTTTTCTTAGTGGCTATTTTACTCATTGCTGCCACATCATCTAAAAGAGCAGCTACATCATCTAAAATTGCAAAAAAACCTGAAGCCATGTAATTCTAATTTTGATCAAAAATAAATTAACAGATTGATTTATTAGAATTCAATACGTAAAAAAGATAACCCATTTCTATTTTCTATAAACAGAAATTAGAAATGGGTTTATAAATCTTTTTTTGATATTGAGAGTAATTGTTATCTGGTAGAGAAGAGAATTCTTATATGGATAAAAAAAATCTAAAAATGATTATACACCAAAACAAATAAGTTATTATAATTATTTAATTTATCTGCTCCCAAATGAAACCATTACTTTGTAACCATAAGACATTAACTCCAGCAGGCACAAGTTGACGAGTAACACTATCTGAATCTAAATAACTTGCAACAATTATAAGCTCTACACTAGGTTTTTTTTTGATAATGTATATTCTACCAGGAGCTGTATTTGCCAAAGGCAAAAACAATCTACTACTTCCTGACCCATCAATAAGTATTGTATGATTAGTCTCATTAGCACCGAGATCTCTACCCGAAACAAAACTAACCTGAGTTGCAATTGAACCTCCAACACTTAATGTAGAATTTGGTACTGAAGTATTAACACCTAAATTATGATCAATATTATCCCAGAATAAATTGTTGTTATTTTCTGTAGGCGCACCGTCAGAACCAGCAAAAAAAATCGACCCAGTTTCACCTAATACTTCATTATTAGAATTCGATAAATTAATAATCGTTTCCCCGCCTTCTTCATTAGTATAAGTATAACTACCGTTTAAATTTTCGACTAAAGTTGACGTAGTTTCAGGAGCACCATTAAATATGATAGGGTTTTCACCTGTTTTAGTATAAGTAAAACTTCCATTACCGCTATCGACCAAGGAACTTTCATTATTAGGCAAAATTGTTTCTGTACCCTCTTCATTAGTAAAGGTGAAAGTTCCGTCCGTATTTTCTACAAGAGAAGTAACTGTCTCATTAAACTCATCTAAATTAGAGGAGTTGCACATACTAATCCAATTTAATCCATTAAAATAAAAAATACAGTTCTCGTCTGTATTGTAAATCATACCCCCTGTTAAAGGTGTAATCATCATCATTTCTTCACTAGTTGCTTTGGTAATCACTAAAACTTTATTGGTACTCTCCAATTCCAATAAAGAAGCATCGTCAATAATAGAAGGACTATCACCAATTTTAATCTGAGACCAGCAACTAGATATATAAAAACAAAAAAAAAGAAAGCTGAGGAAACTTTGCAAAACTTTAATAATCATTAACATAAAGGTTTTAATAACCTTCAAAACTAATCATTAATCAGATAATCATTAGTTTTTTTCGTTTATTAGCATTAAAATTGGGCTAGATAAAGCTAAAAAATGGAATATATAAGCTAATACAGCTTTATAAAATTATATGTGTGTTCAAATCCTCAATAATTGTTTTTGAATATCCATCATTTGTCCAAATTAAAACTAATTGATAATTCTGATAATTTTCTGGAACTTTAAAAGAAACCTTAACACCATCCCCTAGTTTTTTCAAAGCCAAGTTATTACCATTTTCATCCACCTTAACTATAGCCCATTCTAGTGTTGACCCATCTTCAAAATATTTCCATAGACCTTTTTCATTATATAATGCATGATACGTTACTTCTAAATCAGTAACCAAGGGCACCGCAGGTTTTAAAATCTTAAAATCTTCTAAAGACAAATTATGTTGTTTTTCACTCCAAGCATTTTCAATTTTTACATAATCTAATTTCTTCTGACCATTAAAATCTAACAAACCATCAAAAGAAACCACATGACTTTCCCAACGATTTTGCCAATTAGACAAAAAGACAGACTTATCAATCAAATTGTTTTTAATATGCTCATAATCACTTACTGTAATATCTCCGACTAAATAATTTTTATCATGTAAATCACAATAGCGTAAAAATTCTTTTAACCAATACACATCATGGATAACCGCACTATATCCATCTAGTTTAAAATTAAATTTTTCCATTGCTCGCAATTCCATTTCTGAAGAATGAGAAATAAATACATCTTTGGTTATCGTTCTTATAGGCTCAATTTTTTTTACTTTCTCAAGTAAATTTGAAAACCAGATATGATATAAATATCGTTGATGGTCCAAGGCGTCTAATTGATATCGTTTTGATAATTCTTGCCAAATATCATTTGAAAAATTATAACCGATAATATTACTTTGATCCTTATATTTATAGATGGTTTTGACTACGGTTGTCTGTATCTCATTCAAACGCAGACTATCATTAATAAAATCTAAATCTGATGGTATCCAAAAAGAATATAATATATCAATATTCTCTTCCTCTGCATATTTTAATACATTGTAATCATAAATTGGAGAATGTCTGTATTTAATGGTATTAATACCTACTTGACGCATTAATCTAAAATCTTTAATTAGTTCGTTTTTGTCTGCAACATAATTGTTAGAAAACCAATTTTCAGCCTTACTGTAGGTTACTCCTCTAAGATTTGTACTTAAGCTATTTTTATGCCACTCACTTTTTTTTGTATTTAAACTATCAGGTACTACAAATTGCTTATTTGTAGTTTTCTTGAATAGAGAAATATCTTTAAATTTTGGACTATTAAAAGTCCAGTCTAGATATTCAATAGAATCATTGTTTTCTTGGTTCGGTACATTATGATCTACCGTGCTATTAAAAAATACAACCCCTTTAATTTCGTTATAACAATTTGATATATCTTCAGAGGCTTTGACTATCCATTTCTTTTGGTCTACAGCTAAGTCTAAACTTCCAAATTCAGATATTAATACAGGCTTATCCGAAATACTTTTAAATGCCTCCCTATATGGTATATATAAGTCGTCAAAACCATATGATTTACCATCATCATTTAAACTTCCATAATTCAATATATCCACACCTAACCAATCTACGTACGCATCACCAGGATAGAATTCTTCGATTTCACTTGATTTCCACGGATTCCACACCCATTTAACATTATCAATATGTTCTTTAGAGAATATATCATGTATGTAGTGCCAAGTTTTGACAAACTCGCTCGCAGCTGTTTTATTTTCATTATACCAAGGATAACTAGGGTTGTCAAATTCATGAGCAAAACGCAAAAAAACGGGGTGTTTCATCTTTCTTAATGAAATTGCGAACTGTTTAATATATTGATCAAAATGCCCTTCTCTTATTAATTTTAATTGTTGACCTCTATCCTTAGCATTTATTATGGAATCTGAAAATGAAAAATTAGATAACCACGGTTCCCAAGTTATAAGCGGCGTAGCTTTCTTAAGCAAGATTTTTTCTAAATAGTAATTATCCAAAGTAGAATTCAAAGTGTCTCCCCAAGGTATGTAAAAGGATACCATATCAAAATTTACGTTGTTTTTGCTCTCTACACTATCTATTAAATTAAGATTAGAAAGTCCATTATTTTGAGAAGGATAAAAAATTCCTTTGTACATGTAATCCTGCATTACAAAAGTTTCTGGCTGAATTTCATCCCATTTTTTCTCCTCTAATGTGTTTATAGCATATAATGAAATAAAAACAGCTAAGCATACCAGTGGAAGCGCTAATATTCGGGTAAACCTAAACACATAATCGGACCCATCTATAATTTTCCCTTTAATAATCTTAAGAAAATCAATAACATCTCGTTTTAAAGAATTACGCAATATTTCATTTTTATTAGTAATTCTTGATGCTAAGTATAAACTAAAAAGCATAAATAGCGTATTCAAAAAGGCAAAACCCATCATACAAATGGAAAAAGGTGTAACATTGGTTTGTAACCCATAAATAATGGAGGATATCGATAATACCGCAATCACCATATTGGGAATAATAATTTTGTAATTGGTACCCTCTTCATCTTTTGGTGTAGGTAGATATGGCACTTTTTTACGAATGAAAGTATACAACACCCCAAGTATAAATATCCACCAAGTAACAATTTGCAAAACACCACCTATGACATGAAAACCACGCTCACTACGTTCAATGACCCATTTTTGAACGAAAACTCTAATACATAAGTTACTAACAAATAATGGAATACTTATCGCTATGAATTTCAAAAAATTACCCGTCCAAGGCATTGAAGATGTAAATAAAGACAGTATCGGTATTGCAAAACTAATCAAATACACAAAGCCAATCATATAATGCATTGGTAACAATGCATAATGCAATTTTTGTCTAAAATTTAAATTCTTAAAAATCTTTGGATAAACTACCCACAAAAGTTCAAAAACGCCTCTAGACCATTTCAACTGCTGTTTAAAATACGAAGTCAAATCTAATGGCGCCATTCCAGTAGCGACTAACTCTGGCACATAAACTGATTTCCAACCCTTGGCATGTAACAGCATAGAAGTATGCATATCTTCTGCAAGACCAGGCGCATGACCGCCAATACTATCTAATGCCGATCGTCTAAAGGTACAATTTGCTCCAATAGCGTTTACAGTACCATAAGAATTCATTGACATCATCATAGGGCCATAAAAATGGAACGTTTGTTCTGCAGCACCTCTTGCTACCAATGAATGTACTTTATTGTAATATGCTTGTACAACTTGAACATAACCAATTTTTTCATCCTCAAAATAAGGAATAACTGCATCCAAGAAATTCGGTTCGGGAATATGGTCGGGATCTAATATCAATGCAATTTCACCGGTAGCAATTTTTAGGGCATTATTTATATTACCGGCCTTTGCATCTGTTCTATGATTTCTGGTTACATGTATAATTCCATTCTTATTACAAAAATCAATTAGGTAAGGATCATTTGCTTCATCACACAGATAGGTGGTATGAGGATAAGTGATTTTTTGAATTGCTTCTAGCGTACCACAAATCATCTCATAAGGTTCCCCAGGGAAATAAGTTGTTAATATATCTACCGTAGGTTTCTTGAACTTTTCTGGTTTTATCGGTACGGAAATAGAAAAGTAGTGATACCATAAATACAAATTTCTTAAGGCACCGTAAAAAAGCACTAAACATAGAAGTAAATATAAAAAAGTTGCACCTCTATATTCCGGACGAAGGAAATAATAAAAAAATTGAACCAAACTAAACACACCAACAAAAATCATAAATCTAAGAATTCTTAATTCTGATTTAGATGGTGCTCTCATTCTTTTTTTCTCCATCAATCGGTATGCTTCATACTATAAAACGGAATATTCGCTGTAGCAAAATATCCAGATTTATTGGTTATTTTATAATGTAAACGGTAAGGACCTTCTGTATTTGGACATTTAAACAGTATACTAGTTCCTTTTTCGTCTACGATTAAATTCGGTTCATCAAAAATAATATCATCATCAACTAACTCATACCACATCTCTGGTAAAACTTGCCATTGAAAATGATAATCATCTTTTAAATTCCTAAGTGCTATTTCTGCAAACAAAGTATCCTTAGGAGTAAAAATCATATTATTCCACCCCTCTTTGCCATTTAATAGAATTTGGCCGATCATTGGACCATTGAATACATTTTCTCTTGTTTTCCAAACATTTTCTAGTTCATGAACAGCTTGTGATTTTTGCCCTTGTTCATCAAATAGACTAAACCAAGTATGGGTAGTCTCTTGCTTTTGCCCCCAATAAAATGCAAGGCTTCCAAGAAAACGACCATCATCTATTTTATTAATAACATTAACATATCTGTCATTGAACTCTTGCGCTTTCTTTGTACTTGTTTGCTCCAATGGTGCTTTCCAAGTTGTGCTGTTAGATTCCCATGGTCCATTATTACCCCATTCAGAAAGCAAATACGGTCCTTGCCATAAGAACAATAACTGTTTTATACTTTTAAAATCATTGATTCGCCCAAAAACATTAATGGAGATAAAGTCAATGTTAGGGCTTTTCCATTTAATTGCCAATATTTCTTTAACTGCACCAGTAGAAACAGCAGTACTCACAGGATGATTTGGGTCCAATCGATGTATCTCATCTAAAATAGCATTAAATCTCTTAGTTACACCATTAGAAAATAGCTGGGGAAAATACACCTCGTTACCCAACATCCAACTCAATAAAGCTGGATGATTTTTATGGGTATTTACAAATTCACTTATCCAAACAATAGCATCTGGATCTATATAATTCATATTCTTAACTTGTAGCGGAATATCTACAATTACTGCAAGATTAAGGCTTGCAGCTAAATCTAAATGCTGTTTTAAATTTAAGGTGTCATACAAGCGAATTGTATTACCTCCCGCTAGTTTAAGCTCTTCAAAATTGCTTACACCAGAGGCTCCTTTGATTAGAAACGGCTGCCCATTGCGAAATAATTGGTAACCTTCTGATTTCTTTTGAACACTAACTACTTTATTGAAAAAATTTTTATTATCCGAGCAACTTATAAATAATATTGATATCAATACTATTAAACCAAAACTTTTATGGAGCATGAATTAAATTTAGCTTTAAATAGGAGGGGGAAGATTATAAATATAATAATAAAGCCAATGCCAAATTTAAAATTGTAAAGAATAACGATGAAATCTATTATTTGATAGATTAATTAAAAAATAATTGATCATCAAACTATTTATTTCATTAATTTCAAATTTCAAATTAAATATAATGATCAAAAAGGAAGTTTTTTCTAAAAGACACTTACTATTGATATTGTTTACAATAACTCTTTTGAATTGTAATAAAGATGACAGTTCACCAGCTACGCCATCAGGTAAAAGCAAACAATATAGCGTTTTAAACACGAATTTTTCTGATTTAGAGGGAACAATACATTTTATAGAAAATACTAACGGCTCCACTACAATTTTAGTGCAATTGAGTAACACGGTTAAAGGTATTGACAACCCAGTTCGTTTGCGAAGAAATACTGCTAATATTGGTGGTGGCATTGTATTAGAACTAAATAAAATACAAGGTGAAAATGGAACAAGTTCTACTACAATTTCTAAGTTGGCAAATGGAGCAGTTATTTCATACAATGAGCTTTCTGAATTTGATGGATATTTAGCAATTGAAGATAATTCTACTGATGTATTAGTTGCTTATGCCGATCTTGGACCTAACGAACGAACTGGTAATAGTATTACATATAACTTATTTTCACCACAAGGTGCTATAAACGGACTTGCACTATTTGAAGAAAGAAAAAAAGAATCAACATCACTGACCATAAGTGTATTTGACATCAATCAAAATACAGAGTTACCCAGTGCTTTACATATTTTTCAAGAAAATACTTCACTAAATGCAGAAACCTACAGTTTAAATCCCATTTCAAGCGAATTTAATGGCTATAGTTTTAATGAAATAAATGAATTAAATAATAAGACCACTACCTATTCTGAACTTTTAAACCTTAATGGACAAATTCAAATTTTAGATGCAATAGATACTAATAAGATAATTTCTAGTGGAGGCATCGGTATTAACGAAAGTGCAAATAGCAATTAATACATACTTATTTTAATATCAATTTTCTTAATGGACTATTGTAAATTGTTTTAATAAGTGTGGGTGGCATATATCTCATTATTATTCTACTTAATGGATACACATAGCGCCAGGTTACACCTTTTAATTGCATTATACCCTTCATATAAATCTTAAATTCATGAAGCCCCTTAGATTTATCTCTTGATATAAAGGAGTCTTGCGTTATTCTAAATTGAATTAAACACTCAGGGATATTACCTATTTTATAACCGGCAGTTAATATGGTGAACCAAAGGGCCAAATCCTGAGTTAATCTGTAATCTTCGTTATACCGTATACCGCTATCAAAAATTTCCCTATTAAACATAACGCCGGCATGTTGTAAGGGGCAGGCTTTACATATATAATTTCTGACTTCTTCATCTGTTATAGGGTATGTTCTAATATTGGTATAATTTCCTTCTTCGTCTATCTCTTGGGCTAAAGAACCAACTACTGAATAATCTTTGTGTTTTTCTAAATATTCTACTTGCTTTATAAAACGACCAGACACAGACACATCATCACTATCCATACGAGCAATATATTTACCCGTAGCGTTATTAATTCCAATATTTAAAGATTTTGTTAGGCCTACATTGGTCTTGTTCTTATGAATTAATAAGATGTCCTCTAAAGCTTCCTTCCATTTTTTTATAACGGAATTTAGCTCATCAGTTAATTCACCATCTTCAATGAGTATGATTTGAGTAGGTTTTAAACTCTGAACTGACCATATACTATTCATTGCCAATTCTAAATATTCTGGCTTCTCTTTATAGTACACAGACATGATTACTGAGAGGGATCGATCAGTCATTTATTACGTATCTAAAAAATTATAATGATAAAATTGATGAAATATCAATTAAAAGTTGTCTTCGTTTACCTTGATAAACGGTATCAAAACTAATATATTTTCCATTAGTTGAAAATCTTGGGTGTAAATCACACCGTGTTTCATTCTTGTATTTGGTACTTTGAAACAATTCAGCCAAAAAATACAATTGTTTTGTTTTCATATTAAAAAGATATAGTTTTTGCATTCTACTTTTGTCGGGATAGGAATCAAAAACTATCCAATCTCCAAAACTACTAGGGTGACCGTCACCTAATTGCAGTGCTGTCATTTCTGAACATAAAGTTGCAACTCCATCTAGTCCCAAATAATAATATCCATTTTCTCCATTGGCTTTTAAATAGCCCAAAATAGTTTCATTATCTATCCAATAGCAATGGCTTACATATTCTTCATCTATTAAGACTTTAAGAGTTTTAAAATCTGAATACATTAACCTATCAAATCTTCTTTTACCTTGAAAATAGCGATGAATAAACATGAATCCTTTTCCATTTGGTTGTATGATCAAATGATTCAACTTATGAGTGCAATCTTTAAAAATATCTTTTCTTTCTACGTTGGCCACATCTTCAATAGTGTGCAACATTCTGGCATCACCAGAAGCATAGTCTATTTTCCAAATTCCATCATCTTTTAGATTGGTCAATTCAGATTGATTCAATGGTGGTAAGCTACGATACCCATAATCAGGTCGCATACTCAATAACCGTTGGTAATTTATAGAAAGAAAATATTGCTCTTTGTAGACCGCTTGCACGGGATAGTTAAAGGTTTTAATCAATAAATTCTCTATGGCGGAAAACACTTTAGATTCGTACCTATTTAAATCTTCATTAAAATCATTAAAAACGAATAGCTCTTCATTTAACCAATGCAGTCTCGTGCCTTGTTGCCAATTATATGCTTTTGATTTAGCTAATGTCTTTGTTGTGCCTTCATGTATATCTGTAATCGAGATGTCTACCGATACAGAATCTGATGGCAAATTAACGGATGGAACAGAACTTATATGCGAAAGAAGCTGACCTCTATTATTAACTGTTGCTATATCATAATACCCGCCAAACGTTTCAGATTCGGCATCATAACCAACTAACGGATCTATAATATGAATTTTCAGCGGTTCTTCCATCACCTTAATGATATATTCCTTTTTATGAAGTTTAGCGTTAATTGAAATATAGATATTCTTTAAAAAGGCTTTTAACCCTGGTGTAGCAGATAAGATTGCTGCAATAACTCGCTCTTTTTTACTAAATGTTGCCATTATTTAAATTTCATTCTTAATGAATTAAGAATACGATACATAATAATCTTTGCTTTATAAATATCTACAAAGGCAGTATCATGTTTTATTGTCACTTGTTTTTTTGTAGCATTCGGGTCCATAGTATCGAATTGTGTTGCAAGTAAGGCAAATAAATTATACTCATCCAAAACTAAGTCTTTTGCCTCTTTAACCTGAGATATTCTTTGCTCATAATATTCCTTTTCAAGAATTTCTTCAATAATTTTTACCGAGCCTTCAAAATCATTAATATCAATTTTAGAAAATGCATCCTTGTCGAAATACTTTTCTAGATTCGTACAACCATAATATATAGGGTAAGCGTCGCCTAAATAACTATCCGCTAACTTTTCTGTCCAATAATCTGGGTAAGATGAATTTTCGATAACTACATGATATTTATAAGGGGCTATAACATCCCACTTATCATCAAAATCATTAAAACCCCTACCAAATAAGTCAATTTTATCTCCAAAATGAGCCTTTAGCTTCAACACAAAATCTATTCTTTCTTGATGCCCTTTGGTAAAAGCCTTATTACTAGAAATTACAGAAATTAATTTTGTTTTAACAGGAGGTGCATCATTCTTCAAGTTATCATAATTTTTAGAAAAGGTAACTTTACCGCTGGAATCTTGTATCTTTCCTATATGCCATGGCAATCCAGGCTGAAAGTGCTTTTGATTGTTATGCTTCAATGTACTTTGACACACTACAATTTTACCAAATTGATTTACAAAACCGTTTGCATAATGATATATAGCCTCTGGTTCACCTGTTACAAATAATGTATTTTCAGGTGCAATCATACAGGTTTCTGTTTTCTTTTCACCTTTACTATAAAATGCCCAAAAATCAGGATTCTCTACTTCTTGGTTAACGTAAAATTCATAATTTCCCCATTTGGCTAAACCAGAAGGTGTCTGACGCTGCACACCAACGTTGTCTTTAGCTATAGAAAGTTTTACTTTATACATATGTTTATATATTTTATACTTGGATATAACGCTACTTGTTTAACGAAATATTACTAACGATAATTATTCTAAATTATTTACAAATAAAATGTTCGTTCAATACTCCAATCCCTGTTGGAAAATAATTGTAAAAAGAAATTTGTTGTAATTCGTAAAATATAAGCTGCTGCCAATATTAAAGTGAAAACAATTATCGTATTAAGAGGATACCAATTATTAAAGGAATCTGATATAATAATAAATTGAACAAGATAAATCTCATAAGTTAATGCTGAAATTATTGAAATGAAAGTCCAAATCTTATAATTAGCAAGTGTCACACACCATTGATAGTTTACAATTTTATATGAATAATACAAGAAAGATAATAGGGGAAAAACTGCCAATAATTGTATATAATACCAATTATCAATTTTACCCTTTCCAAAGTACATTACTATGAAATACATAAAAAAAGAAATTATACCAGAAATTGAATCAACTAATAGGTTCGTACTTAAAATATCTTTTTTGCGAGCACCAATATAAGCACCTAAAAGCATAGAACTAAAATAAATAATGTAATGAAATTCATGAAAAATACTTTTCCCTGTTTTTGGTGATAAATAAATATATGAAGAAGTAAGAATTATAGACAAAAACAGCATTTGCATCAAATACTTATCTAAATATTTGATTAAGAAATAAATTATAGAGAAACTTATAATAAAACATCTTACAAACCAAAAATCTCCAGCTAGGAGAAAATCGTACCATCCAATTTCTTTAGAAAATAAGAGATTAGAAAAAACAGCTACAACAATGAGACTTGGCCATAAACGGATAATTTTCTTCCTTATCCAAATATCAAACCTGACATAATTCCCATCCTCCTTTTTAATATTTGTCAAGAACAAACCAGAAACAAAAAAAAACAAAGCATTACCCTGAACACCAAATGTTGCAAAGCTAATATTATGACCCTCGTATAATGGTGCATAATGACTATTAGTTATCATTATAGCAGCAATAAACTTTAAAAAGTCTATACCATAATTTCTTTCTTTCATATTAAATTCATCTACCAAATTACATCACTACAATTTTAAATCTCCTTTTTTTTTAATAAAAAATAATTCATTAAACAAATTGAAGGCTTCTCTAGCAATCTCAACCTCATTTTGTGCACGGTCCTCATAAAATATGAACTATCAGTTCTGGATTACTAATTAGACTATACGTTTTATATTTTATGTCTTCATCCCAATTTTTGATTATTCTTTACAACACGTAATCCTAAAATCACCATAGCTCCAATAACAATCCAAAAAGAAGGAAAAAGAATATAATCTTCAATCGATATTTGTAAGAACATATACAGTAAAACCAGAATTAAACTGATAAAAATATAGCCTAATACATGTGTTGAACTTACAATTTTATTTTTTAAAAGTACTATATCTTGAGAGAGGTGAAATACAACAAAGGAGGCGAAAATAGCGTAGTTTACTATAGATAACGATTGGATAAAATATAACCCAATTGAACAAATCGCAGAATTTATGATAACGCTATTGATATTAAACCACATATCTAACTTTTCAAGTTTCATAGCAATTAACATATTTGCCTGTAAAAGTGATGTTGGAAAAACCAATATAGTAAAGAACATCTCTTTTGTATACTGAGCCGATAAAGCATACTTATCACCAAAAATCCATGGCACAAGTTCATCTGCAAAAGAATATGTAAATGTAAAAGCACCTATACCATACAACATTAATACTTTAAATATATTTTGATATGCCTTTTTTAATTCTGTTTTATCTTCTCGTTGATAGAGTTCTACCAACTTAGGTAGCATTGTACTACTTAATACCACAGGTACCAGCTGCGCTAAAGAAAATATTTTAAATGAATTTTCGTAATGGGCTACATCTTCTAAAGGCAGCATCTTAGAAATTATTAATGTATCAATTTTCCAATAAACTACATATGCACTGCCTATAATGGCAAATGGCCAATATTTTATAAGAATACCTTTTATAAAACTAAAAGGTATTTTTTCTTTCCAAAATCCTTTTAAATTAAAACCCTCCGCAGCACCAATACGCAAGAATAGATTTAAGGTAACAAACCTAGTAATTACCAAAAATACAGCTAAGTAAACAATAGAAAATGGATAGATAAAAAGTAAACACGCAATTAAAAATTTTGATATCGCTTCAATAGAGAGTACTAAAACCGTTTTCTTCTGTGAGAACTGTGCAATATTTACATTTTTTATGGAATAGATAATATTATCAAAAATAATATTAGCTGCAAATAGCAATGAAAGTATACGTACTATGTCATCTGAATATAGAAAAAAAGCAAACACCAAATTTATAAGAAAAAAGAAAATGCCAAAATAGGCCTGCATTTTAAGGAACTTAGCAGCAAGTTTGTTCTTGTCTTCATGGTTAACTACCTCTCTAATAAACCAGTGCCCCAAACCCATTGAAGAAAAAACCACCACCATTTGGTAAAGACTATTAGCTATAACATATTTAGCAAAATCGTCTACGGAATAATGCCTTGCGATCAATACATAAAACAGGCTTAAAAATACATTTTGAAATAAACTACCCGCTAGACCCCAAAAGCTATTTTTAAGAACTTTTGATTTCACTTTATTTTGAAGCGAGGTTATGATACTTGACATGTTATAAATGAATTAAAGTAAACTTTTATTAGTTCTTTGCAGTTGCATTTAAGAAATCTAAGTGCATTTGTTCCGTGAGTTTACTTTTTGTAAAATTTAATCCCAAAGAATGATTGTTATTAGCCATTTTTTCTCTTAATTCATCATTTTCATAAAGCTGCTTTAAAGCTTTAGCAACGCTCGCAGGTTCTTTTCCATTTACCCAGAGACAATTGTCTGGCTCTTTCAGATGATCTATGGCCGCTCTTGTTTGGGTAGTAATTACAGGTAGACCACTAGCTACAGATTTAAAAAGTGCCATAGGAAACCCTTCATCAAAATAGGTTGGAAAAACCAGCGCATCTGTATTGGCATAAAAATGATCACATTCCTCTTCTGGCAAAAAACCGGTAAGGTATACGTATTTTTGAATTTCTAGCTTTTCAATTTCAGCTTTAAATTCGTCATATTCTTCTCCGTTACCGGCAAAGATAAAAACACAATTATCCTTGTGTATAAAATCAGGTATTGCTCTTATAATACTGAAAATACCTTTTTCGGCAATCATACGGCCTGCAAAAAAGAATTTAAAACGATTATCGTTCAACCCGTAATTCTCCATAAACGCCTCTGATTTCATTGATCTATTTGGATCAATAATGTTGCCAGTGACATAAGCTTTTTTCGCAAATTTAGGTGCTAATTTTGCAATACTATCCTTTTCTTCATGCGATAGAAAAAACCAAAGAGTAACTTGTCTTGTTAAATATGGAATCACAATTGTTTCAAAGAAAAAAGACCTCTCAATTAATATGGAGATATTCGAACCATGGGTCTTTATAGCTATATGTAGTTTACGCCAATACAATGTTCTAATCAATACTATAGTAATAAAATCTCTGGTGGTACCAACCGGCTCAAAACGGGAATTTAAATACAATAACTCTGGCTTTAGTTTGTAAAGCCTTTTTACAATTGCAAAGGCATTGGAAAACACCCCCATTAGTTTATTTAACTTACTTAATTTAGAATTATTACGAGTATAGGTAATAGTATCACATTCATAGCCTAAATCACATAAGCCATCAACTTCATCCATTGCCAAATTAATATGGTTTTTAGGGGGAATCCCTACTAATATTTTTTTAATCATTTATTCTTTTTCGTAATTCATCAAATTAATAAAGACTGCCATTATTTATCTATATATATCCTTAAGTTTCTTAATATTCCACCTTTCAAAATTTAGCTGGTACTCTTTACTTTGAACATTTTCAGAAAAAGAATTTTTCTTGTTAAGGTTTAAAAATTCTTCTATTGCTTTGGTTAGCCCCTGAGCCGTATTTTCTTTACAAACTACACCTGTCTTATTGTTTACCACATACTCCGGTAAACCTCCTGTATTAGTAACCAATACAGGACAGCCTAATGCAAATGCAGTCATGATTACACCACTTTGAGTAGCATCTTTATAAGGACAAATAATTAGTTGAGATTTGCAGACTATTTCCGAAATTTCCTGATTACTTAAAAATTTATTTTTCACTATTAAATTCTCAGTATTTTCATTTAAAAAGCTAGGGTTATAACCGGGAATTGTTTTTCCGCCGATATAAAATTTTAGGTTAGAGTGAAGAAGACTTAATTCTTCGATAGCCTTACTAAACATTTCAATTCCTTTATAAGGCGAGATTCGCCCTATAAAACTAATATACTTCTTTTCATCTTTATTGAATTGACCATTCTTTGGTAAAAATGACCTGAATACTGTATATGGCATAAGTTTTAAAACAAAAATCTTCTTATTTCCCTTAAGTTGAGAAGCTAAATCCAACTTACTAAATTCCGAAAAAACCACATAGGAACTAATCATACGAAATAATAATTTTCTATAAAGAAATCTCAAAAAATGAAACTCACCAGAATGAGCTTTAGGATCGTGAATATTAAGAATTATTTTTTTTCTTCGTTGGATTAATCTTGGCAACAAAAATAACTGCCTTACCGAAAACTCATCAAGATGTATATAATCTGGTCTAACTTCATTGTAAAATTTATTGATTTGATTAGATACTTGAAAAGTTTTAAATATGTTTTTAGATGAGTAAATTATGAAGTTTACAGATTTACATTTTACAAAAAAAGATTCTAAAAATTGTAAATTCCATTTGTCAACGACGTTTTCAAACGATGTAATTGAATTATAATCATTTAAGTTTGCGTCTATATTTAAAATGTTAGCATTTAGTTGATTAGGGGATAATTCTATTAATAAATGAACTTCATAATCCTTATATGTCAACAATTTAACATATTCTACAGCTGCGTCTAAAAAATAAACTTGAGTAGAGTAAATAATTTTTTTTTTAGAATTCTTCATCAATCTTTTTTTGACATACCTAATTGTTCCCTGATAATATTTAAAGTGATTTTTGAGTACAGTTTAGCACCGCTATCATTTAGATGTTCTTTATCATCAAAAAGCTGAGATGATTTTAAAAAACGTTCATCTTTAGTAAAGTCGTAAAAAGGTATATTTTTTTCATTACAAACTTGTTTACAAAGAGTAATCGAATAATCTTTATCATAAGTGTAAAAAACCGGAGAAACACAGACCACTAAGGGTATATCATTTTGCTTACACAAATTTAAAAACTCATTAAATATAGCCAGCTTTTTTTCGTCGACCTCATATTTTTCAATTGATTTATGCTCTTTCAAAGGCTCGTTCCATTCTCCCGTCAATGACACGTAACCCTTTGTACCTTTTTTTCCCAAATTTCTATTACCTATTACAATGTTGGCCAAGGTAGAATTATAGGGATAAATACTTGAGAAGTTTTTAATGGGCTCAAAAGAACTTCTTAAGTTTACTATATCTCTAATTTCCAGATGTTTTCGATAGTATGGTAATAATGAAGACATTCTATCATAATCCTCCTGAACATAACAAAATTTACCCGAAAAATCATAAAGAATTAATTTTGGTTTGTATCGCTGCAAAACAGATTTAAGAACTGCCGTCTGATAAAAAATAAAATTACCATCACGACCTGTATTATAAAAAGTTTTATTCAAGCCATTTATAAAAACATCCGGATAATAATGATGATTGGCTCGAGATGACCCAAACACAAGCATATCTGCCTCGGTTTCTTCCATACTTATTGTTGTTCTATGTTGAAATCCAGATTCCTGTTTAAAGTAATAATATTCAAGAACCTTACCAACACCTAAATCGAAAAGATAGACTAACAATAATCCTAATATACCGTTAATAATAAATTTTTTCATATAATTAAAACTGAAAATATATAAATTGTCCTCCATCAAATACACCTAGTAATAATATTGTGGTAATAATAATAGTGTAAGATAAGTAACGTACAGAACGGTATTCACTAGTAAAAAACATTTTCTTATCTGGATAAAATTCATCGAAAGCATCTTTTATTAATAATAAACAAACAGCAAATATGCTATAAACAAAAGAACTTTTATCACCTATAAACAAATCACCAGGAGCAATTGCCATACGTTTTATTACAGTTATTGCATCTTTAAAGCTATTTGCTCTAAAAAAAATCCAAGTAAAAGAAATTAGAATAAAAGTGAGTAACACATTACCAATATAAATTAAACCAATATTGGTTTCAACTTTTTTCTTTTTAGGGGAAATATTTAACATTTTAAATAATATTTGATAGGCCCCATTTAAACCACCCCAAATAACAAAGGTCCAATTGGCACCGTGCCACAAACCACTAACTAAAAATGTTATGAGTAAGTTACGATAGTTTTTAACTGTACCAACCCGATTACCTCCTAATGGAATATACAAATAGTCTTTAAACCAAGTAGATAATGATATATGCCATCTAGACCAAAATTCAGCACATGATTGGGCAAAATATGGTCTTTTAAAATTTGTCATTAAATCAAAACCCATTATTTTGGCACAACCTATGGCTATATTACTATAGCCTGCAAAATCGCAATAGATTTGAAAAGCAAAAAAAACAGTTCCAGTCAATAATGTTATAGAGCTATGATATTCTGGTCCCCCATAAACCGAATTTACATAAATTGCCAAACGATCAGCTACTACTATTTTCATAAAATATCCCCAAATTATGAGTCTAATGCCCTCTGCCGCTTGATTATAATTAAATATTTTAGTCTCTTTAAACTGAGGTAATAAATTCACTGCTCTTTCAATAGGACCTGCTACCAACTGTGGAAAAAAGGAAACGAACAATGCATAAATTCCAAAATGTTTTTCACTTTTAATATCACCTCGGTATACATCAATAGTATAACCAATAGCTTGAAAAGTATAAAATGATATTCCTACAGGTAGTAAAAGATCAAAATTGGGTAAGGTCATACGTAATCCCCATTCATTTAATAGACCAAATATTGATTCATTAAAGAAGTTATAATATTTAAAAAGAAACAGAATACCTAAGTTGATAAGAAGACTCAAAGTTAAATAGGTCTTTTTCCATCGTTTTATTTGTATAGCATCAATTTTTAAAGCGCATAAGTATGTAACAAGTGTGGAAGTGAATATGAGAACCGCATAAATGGGTTGCCAGTTCATATAAAAATAATAACTACTAAGTAATAAAAATACCCACCGTAATTTTATGGGTATAATATAATACACAATGCAAACTAAAGGGAAAAACAATAAGAATTCGAACGAATTAAATAGCATTGTTGAAACTGAATTTAATATTAGAGGTAACGGTATACAGTAATTTAAAGATAATTTGGTTTTGCACTATTTGTATATAATATTGCTAATGATACTAATATACCTAAGAGACAAGTAATGCGGTAGTCAACTAATGAATACACTGTATTGAATGCTATCAAAAAAGAAATTAATGAACTAAGAACATATATTACTTCTTTATTTATACTCAAGTTTAACAACCCGTTTAAACTCTTAACAAAAGGTATCAATATTAAGAGAATTAAAACAATTGATGCCAGAACACCATGTTCTACTATAATCTTAAGATAACCATTCTCTGGTTGACTAAAGTAATAGTAATCCACACCTGGTTCAAGAACGATATTCATATCCTGATTATATATCATTATATACTTTTTAAAATTACCAATGCCAATACCTAAGCTTGGATATTCTTCAATAATTTCAATTGTCTCAATCCAAATAGCTTCACGAAAGGAAAAATCTTCCCCTACATTTTCCGTTCTTCCAAAAATAGCTGCATTTGGTTGAGCAATCAATAAAGATCCAATAGCGAACATACCCACAAAACCAATTATTACTTTTGTTTTAAAATCTGTAAAAAGAAAATACAGCGTAAACCCTATTAAGAAACCACCTAAAGCCGAACGGCTACCTGCTAATATTACACAAATAGCAGCCAGAGCAAAGTATAAAAATGATTTTTTCATTTCTTTTTTATCTTTAACGGTCTGTATTAAGAGAAAAAAGAAACTTGCCATTGCTAAAAATTGTCCATTTGTCTGCGAATCTACAAACAAACCTGGAAAACGGGTTGTACCAAAAGATTCTCCACTAGCATTGCTATGAACAGCAGTATAATACGATAATGAAGGTCCTAAAAAAAACTGTAAACACATTATACCTATTAAAAACAAAAATACAATCTTCAATATTTTGAAAAGTTCGAATCTTCTTTCAAAATCCTCATACAATAAATGGATAAAGAAACGGGTAAAAATGAAAATAGAAAATAAGGGATATAATGTATGAATATTATTACTTGGAAATTCAGAAAAAAATTTTCCTGCTAAAGTAGTAAGTACGAACAACAGCACCAATATAAGATATCCCATATTAGTTTTACCATTTTTAAAGGTTAAAAAATTTTTAAATAAAAAAATTACTGCTATTAATGCCAAAACATCAAATACTTTGACAAATCCAAAATCTAATGGCAAAATTTTGGCGTCTGCAAAAGGCAAGGTCCATAAGGTATATTTAATATAAACCTCCACTGTAGGTTTCATAAAAAAAACAAACAAGAATACAATAATGACGATAAAGGCTATTACATATTGTAACATTATTACCTAAGGGGTTTTAAAATATTCCTTAAAATTCTTCTTATCTTTTTTTCTTCTAATGGCTCTTCATAACCATAACCATAACCGTAACCTTTTTTAATAATACCCCTACTTTTTACACCATTGAATATAATTACACTATTATTAATTTTTTTTCTTAAAAATAATTCATCTATATGTTGCAAAATAAATTTTGGCGTATAATCGTGTCGTGTTACTATTACCGTTTTATCTACATACTTTGATAACATAGGTGCATCTGAAACTAACGTTGTTGGAGAGGTATCAATAATTATAGCATCAAATTCATTTTTAATTTTTGAAATAAGTTCTTTCCAATTCTCACTATTTAGAAGATTAGATGAATTTAAAT
This sequence comes from Maribacter sp. R86514, assembly GCF_044597005.1. NCBI lineage: Bacteria > Pseudomonadati > Bacteroidota > Flavobacteriia > Flavobacteriales > Flavobacteriaceae > Maribacter > Maribacter sp. R86514. Next base: position 2,679,168 of record NZ_CP138999.1, read on the forward strand.
TTTTAGCACCCGCAGGAAAAACGGTTAAATTATTTAATTTCTGTATTCCAAAATTTAACTGAACACCTTCTAACAATACCTCACTAACACCTACTTCATCCTCTAAATGAAATAGTTTGGTGACACCAGCAATTCTTAAATCCATATCAATTAAAGCGGTTTTCTTACCTGATAGGGCCAAAGTAACGGCTAAATTAGAGCTAACATAACTTTTACCCTCCCCTGCAATGCTAGAGGTTACCATTACGGTTTGTATAGTTTCACCACCATCAAATAAATCCAAATCGGTTAAAAGCCGTCTAAATTGATCAACTATAAACAAATCTTCATGTTGAGATACCAATAATTCCTCTTTAGGTTTATCTACATATGCAAGCTCACCCAATACTGGAATAAACGCTTCGGTTTCCAAATCTGAGCGAAATAAGATTTTAGTACTCAAAAGCTCTTTGCCGGCAACCCAAATTAAGCCTAAACCAAAGGGTAACAATAAACCTATTAGATAAATTAGAGATTTTTTCGGGGAAACAGGTTTTAGGGAAGATTCCGCTTTTTCTATAACTCTTACATTACCCATAGTCGGAGCAAAAGACAATGCAGTTTCTTCTCTTTTTTGAACCAAAAAGTCGTATAAATCTTCAATACTTTTCTTACGTCTATTAATTTCCAGAAATATTCTTTCCTGTTCAGGAAGTATGTTTAGGGCTTCATTATACTTACCACTATTAGTAGACAAACTACTTTTACTCGCCAGTAGATTCGATTTCTGACTTCGGACATTTTCAAGAATACTAGGTCTTATATTTTCAATTTTATTTTTGATAACTGTTAATAATGGATTATTTTCCGCGGTGGTTTTACTCAATTCACCGTATTCAATTTCAGCGTCATATAATTTTTGTAAAAGTTGACTTAAAATAGGGTCATCCACTCCTAACGTAGAAGGTACAATGCCGGAATTGTTATTTTTAGAGATAACATATTTCTCCACCTTATTTAATACCGAAAGTTGAAGATCGATTTCACCAATTCTACGATCGTAATCGCCTACATTTCTTAAATACAAATTACCTTGTTCCCCTAAATTAATAACACCTTCTTTCGATCTATATTTTTCAAGATCTTTTTCAACGCTACTAAGATCCTTACCAACCTCTTCCATTCTCTCATCAATAAAATTCAACGTATTTGAAGCAAGAGAATTCTGAGAAGTTACAGTAGCTCGCTTATAAGACTCTATTATCTGATTCACTATTTCATTACCTCTATCGGGAATAGGATCATAATAATATATTCTAACAACCGTTGCTAATTTACTTGTCGCACCAACATACAAATTATCAAGTATCTGATCAACCAAAACTCTAGGTGAAACTATATTAAAATTAAAAGTTTTATCCTTATTATACTTTTTAAAACCATTTGGAAGAAATTTTAGCGCACTACCACCAAAAGGATTACTAACCCATGTATTAAAAGGTAGACTATCCCCGTTCATAACCACCAAACCTTTTTCGTAGTCAACCGAAAATTCTACTTTTTCGATATCTACCTTTGAAATGGTTCTTAACGGCTCTTGTAAAACTATTTTAACAGGAGAAGTTTCATAATATTCATAATCACTAAAAAAGCTGGAAGAATATATTTTGGAATATAAACCTAAATTGATGACAACGTCTTCTATAACATCTCTAGACTTTATCACTTCTATCTCATTTTCTACAATCTTCTTAGCCTCAAAAACATTAAAAGATTCCATCAATTGCGATTGATCTACTCCCTTTTTTTCATCATTTACAATTAACGCCGCAGTACTTTCATATAGAGGCACCGTTTTTGATATATAAACCTTTGCTAAAATTAGGCCTAATAGACTTAATACTAAAAATAATGGCCAAAAAGGCAAAAACTTCTGTAAAATAATATGAAAAAGGTTTTGTTGCTTTTGATTAGTCATTTGATATTTAAAATTTATTTAACGGGCAGATACAAAACATTGTAATTATTTCTAACTTTAAACATAACTAATAATTTTAAAAAAATTATCACAGTAACTATGCATACAATTAATTACTCTTATCAAATGGAATAATCCACATTGAACACTAACCTGTAAAGCTTGATATAACACTACCTGAAGTTCACTATGGATATTATAGCCAAAGATACTACACTTAATGCTACCGGTATCCACGGTCTCACTACACTTGCCTCAGCTGCTTTAGAAGGTCTTGGCTCTACATAAATTACATCATTTGATTTTAAATAAAAATATGGGGAACTCAAAATATCACTTGACGTAAGATCTAAATGTTGAAGCACTTTATTTTCTCCTACTTCACGAATCAGTGAAACTCTTTCTTTATTTCCATAAATAGTAATATCACCAGCTAAACTTAAAGCTTCTAGAATGGATATTTTTTCACTTGGCACGGTAAATACATTAGGACGTAACACTTCACCAAGAACTGACACCCTAAAATTCAGTATACGTACATCTACAATTGGATTCAATAATAATTTTTGTTCAGTTAAGGCAGTAGTAATATAATCTCTAACTTCATCTTTTGTTCTACCCTGAACCTCTATTTCCCCTAAAACAGGAAAGCGAATAAACCCTCTTTTATCTATTAAATACCCTGAAGCTTGACTTAATACTCCACTGACCATACCGGAGTTTGCACCTACTTGATTAGAAGTGTTAAACATTTCTGCCGCCTCTTTATTGACACTACTAACTGATATACTCAACAAATCATTCTCTCGCAATGTATCTTCTACATTTTCGTTAATTGATGAATTGTAAATAGAATCGGGTGCTTCATAAAAATAGGTTGATTTTTTCATATTACCACAAGAAGCAAACAATATCAAAAGCAAAAAACCCGATACATACTTTAAAGACAAATTTTTAAAATTCAATTTATTATTTTTTATAATTTTCATAGAATATTCAATTAATCAATCGTACTCTTTAGAACTATTTCCAATACTTATGCTGCAAAAGTACTAATAAGCCTTTTCTTCTCCTTTAAATATGTTATAAACCGTGTAAAATAAGATATGTAAATCTAAGCCCATAGACCATTTTTCCACATAAAAGATATCTAACCTTGTTCTATTTTTTATGTCTGAGGGCTGAATAATTTCGCCCCTATAACCCATTGTCTGTGCTAAGCCTGTAATACCCGGTTTAACAAAATGACGTACCAAATACTTATCTACAGATTTTTCGAAATCAGTTGTATGAACCACCATATGGGGTCTCGGCCCTACAATACTCATATCACCCTTAAAAACATTTATAAATTGCGGCAATTCATCTATACTGGTTTTACGTATAAACTTACCGATTCTAGTAACCCTCATATCACCCTTTTTCGCCATTTGAGAATCCGATTCTTTATTTACTGTCATAGAACGGTATTTATAACACCAAAAGGTCTTTCGTTTATATCCATGTCTTAATTGCTTAAAATAAAAATCGCCAGGCGAATCCAACTTAATTAACACATATAAAATAGGTGTTAACCAAGAAAGTAGCAATAAAATAACCAGACCGGAAAAAATAATATCAAAAGCACGTTTGATAATACGACCATATTCAGTATCTAATGGTACATTACGTAAATTAAGTACTGGTGTAGTATTATATGTTTCAACAGACATGGCACGATTAAATACGTCCATATCATCTAAAATGACTTTGAAACGAATTAAGTTATTATCGGCAAAATCTACAAAATTCTTGAGTTCATCTTCACTAAAATTAGACGCCACACAGTAAATGATGTCAACATCATAATTTAAGAGATAACCAAAAGAATCGTTTATTTTACCTAAATACGTTGGGCTTTTTGATTCATAATCAGAAAAATAGCCCATATAATGATATCCGAAACTAGGGTTATCGAAAACCCTTCTGATTTTTTTCAAATTTCTATCCCTACCAAGCACTACGACCTTAACACTATTACGCCCTATAACCCTAAACTTACCTCTTATCCAAAAAAACAATACCCTATACCAAATAAGGCAAATCGATAAAATTGCATAAACTAGGTATTGATATGGAACCGAAGGAATTCTTTCGTCTTTTATGGCAAATAATGCAAAATAAGAGAGAAAATAAACAAAAAGAATCTGAATGATTTTATGAAATCTGGTAAAAAAAAGTTCTTTCCTTTCAGTTTTATAATAGTTTAAAATAAATGCAATGAACAACCAACTAGTATTATAATAAGCTACATTAAACACATTTAGATATGTCTCTGGAGTCAACATAAATAAAACTCCATTTATAATACATAAATGCAAGAATATAGAAATCGGAATTATAAAGTCGGAATTACGGTATCTCATTTATTAAAGAGGGAAAACTAATACTATGATTATTATGAATTCGCAAAATTGAGAAAACTTATTTTTAGCTCCAACAACAATCGACGAATCAGGTGTTTTACTTGATAATGTACTAGCGTAATGCACGTAATCTTAATTTAATATCAAATTAGGTTAAACACTATTTCTAGAATTTACCGTTCGCTATTAATATTATAATCATTAAAATAATTTGAAAGAATCAAAATGAATTTAGGTCACAAATTCAATACTTTAGGTTGATTTCTACTTGAAGATATGAAACGGCTCCGCCGTTAAATCCACAATTAACATTCGCAATTAAAAGATAATACGAAAATTAAATTTAGACTGGTATTTCTGGTATTTAATGTATCTACATTATCTCTAACGTATTTTCGGATGAAAAATCTTACAAAATACTTGATTAATGCAAATTAATAATTAAGATGAAGTAAATAAAAGTTATTTACAACGAATAAAAAAATGTAGAAATGGTTATTACTAATCCAATAAAATTTTAAACCTAAAAATTAATATTTACCAAAGTAAATCATCAAAAAGAGAATTATTAATAAAATTTTTTTTCTGAAAATAATTAAGCAACGTCTTTAATCTTAGCAAGCAATACAATACCCAACCCGTTTAAAACAAGTTTGAGTTCATTTTTACGAACTTCTTGTACTGTGGCTTTTTTATCTTTAAAAGCTCCTTTTTCAATAGTGATTAACTTCCCTTTTTGTAGATGCGAAGGTTTGATATTGCTAATGTTATCATTGGACACCCATTCTTTGATAATGGCTATTTCAACATCGCGTACTATAGCAGCTTTCCCTAACCAGTATAGGTATTTTTTTATATGGGAAGAAATAAAGACTGTATCTCTATCTGATTCTTTGAGTCTTACAAACAAATAATTTTGAAAAATAGGAACTTCTATAATTTTTTTTCGATCGCTCCATTGCCTAACTTCTTTTTTAGCAGGACAATAAATTTCAAAGCCATGTCGCCCTAAAAGTTCAGCTACTTGCAACTCTTTATTGGTCTTAACGATTAAAACGAACCATTTTGGTTGATTAGTAAGAGTTACATTGCTTTCTTGCATTAAAATGGGAACTGGTTAGAAACTTTAAAATTATAATTAATTAGTTATCATAAAGCATGTGAGAAGATAACGAAGTTTACAAATAAATATTGCTATTTTAAAGTAAGCCAAAAGTATGCCAAACTCATAATATTCTGAACTTGTAATATTATTTTTTTGACATCTACTTTTCTAATCTAGTTTTATAAAAACCGTCAAATTACCTACACTACTTTATGAGCTAACTTTTAAATCAAAAGCGACCACCAAAACCCGTAAATTGCTCTCATGAAAAAATTGATACAATTCTTTGGTGCTTGGTACGGAGCTAGAAAAATAGGTGGTGGCAAATGTGGATGTATAGGAACCTTTTTTGTGTTCTTGATACTTTTTTGGTTATTGGGGTATGTGTTTGAGGCTTTTTAAATTGGTTACTTCGGCTACGCTCAGCACAAGTGTTGGTTGTTGGTTGTCGGTTGATGGTTTTTGCGCTGGACGCTACATGCTATGCGCTTTTCGCCTCGCGCTGAGCGCTTCACACAATAATTTCTTTTACGCTTCCCTCGTAACGCGATAACCGGGGTGCTTTTCAACTCGTGCTTAAACCTTAACAAGGTGATTATTTTGCGCTGAGCGCGTGGCGTATTGCGAATAGCCAACTGCGCTTCCTCTATTCTCTAACATCTATATTCTCTTCTCTCCCTCCTGCTCTCTCACCAGTTTTCTTTTGATCAAAAACCTTAACGCTAGTTTTCATATCAGCATATCTTGGGTCTTGTATGAAATCTTGCTTTTGCATTTTAATGACCTCAATACTTAAAAAGCCAAACTCGCTAACTACCTTACCATAGAACCGATATATTCCTCTTCCTCTAAACATATATTTTTTAGCTACGGGCGGAAAAAGTACAGTATCAAAAACTTGCCCTTGTTGGTCTAATAACGTGGCAAAGAACATAGCTTTTTTTGTATGTGTCCTAGTTCGTTTTACCGTAATTAAATATCCGTAGATATCGATATTTCTATTTAAATACCGCTCTAAATCTTTACTCCCAAAACTATTTAATGGTGCTTCTACCAAAAGTTCAAACGGACTACACAAACTAAACCCTAACAATTCTAGCTGCGTAAAGGCCACTTCTAAATTGGTACTATACAATGACGGAATCTCAAAATGTTGATGCCTTGGCGCAAACAGTTTTGGGTGGTCTATTTTCTTCGTCTTGTTCAAAAACAAATGTGCTTTCCAAAGGAGTTCGTGTTTGTTGGTTTTGGTAAACCGGAATGCATCAATTCGTATTAAAATACTGACTTGTTCTATGGAGATGATCAGTCTGTCCAAAAAATCTTCCAACGATATAAATTCACCTTTTACAAAACGTTCTTTTAAAATACGCTCCATCACCCGTTGTTCCAATTCCCGCAAATAGCCTAATCCTAAAAACAAATCTTTACCATAAATCTTATTTACTGCATTACTTCTATTTACGCAAGGCGGATGTATGGTTGCCCCTAACATACGGGCTTCGTGCACATAGAATTCGGGTTTATAAAATCCGCCACCATTATTGAGCACCGCTACCATATATTCCAACGGATAGTAGGCACGTAAAAACAAACTTTGGTAGCTTTCTACGGCATACGATGCCGAATGTCCTTTGGCAAATGCATAGCCTGCAAAACTTGCTACCTGATTCCAAATCTCCTGAATGAGCTTTTCTGCATATCCCTTTTTACGGCAGTTGTCCATAAATTTATCCTGCACTTTTTGAAATTCCTCTCGCGAACGGAACTTACCACTCATTCCGCGTCGCAATACATCGGCTTCTCCTAAATCTAAATCGGCAAAATGATGGGCTACTTTTATCACATCTTCTTGGTAAACCATAACTCCGTATGTCTCTGGCATAATTTCCAGCATTACCGGGTGTGCCAATTTTTCTGCCCTGCCCTTGTTACGATGGCGAAGAATATATTCGCGCATCATTCCGCTTTTAGACACTCCCGGGCGAATTATAGAACTTGCCGCTACCAAACCCAAATAGGTATCTACCTCTAGTTTTTTCAACAGCATTCGCATAGCGGGAGATTCCACATAAAAACAACCCATACACTGTGCAGTTTTTACCAAATTATTGACTTTCGGGTCTTTTTTGAATGCCTTGATATCATGAATATCAAACTTGGCAAATTCTTCTGGTCGGTCGCGTTCCAGAATATCTAACGTCTCTTTTATTTTTGAGAGTCCGCGTTGGGCAAGAATATCGAACTTAAAAATACCGACATCCTCTGCAATAACCATATCAAACTGTGTGGTGGGGAATCCTTTTGGAGGCATATTGGTTGCAGAAAACCAGTGAATGGGTTTTTCGGTAATTAGGATTCCGCCAGCATGTATACTCAGGTAATTGGGCATACCGTGTAGCAGCTGTGTGTATTTCAATACTAAAGCCGATATATTGTCTAACCTGCTTGCCTCAACATTACCATTACATAATAGATCTATTTCATCTTTTGGTAGCCCGAATACCTTACCCAGCTCTCTGATTACTCCCCTAGATTGAAAAGTAACGTAGGTACCCAACAGCGCCACATTCTTGAAGCGATTGAAAATATACTCCGTCATTATAGGTCTGTCCCGATGTGAGAAATCAATATCAAAATCGGGGGGATTCACACGATACAGATTAATAAAACGCTCAAAATACAGGTCGAGCTCCATGGGATCTACATCGGTAATAAAAAGCAGGTATGCCACAATACTATTGGCACCGCTACCCCTACCCACGTAAAAGAAATTCTGCTTTCGGGCATACGTGATGATATCCCAATTAATCAGAAAGTAAGAGACAAAATTCATTTCTTTAATGAGGTACAGCTCCTTCTCCAAACGGTCCAATACCGCCTGATCTATATCAGGATACCTAAGCGGTAATCCTTCTTGACAAAGCTTTTCCAAGAATAGTTCATCTTCTTCTGTACTGCCTAAATAGGTACTCAAATTTTGAGGTTCTCGATCTTTAGTGAAATCGAAATAAATGGAACAAGCATCCATTAACCGCTGGGTATTTTCAAGTATAAAACTATGTTCGGAAAAATGCGCCGCCAAATTAGGTATCGCGTACATGTGTTCGTCATCACGAGCCTGCTCTGTAACCGGCAACATACTTAGCAAGGTGTTATTATCAATAGCCCGTAATAATCGATGCGCATTAAAATCGCGCTTATTTCTAAACGTTACGGGTTGCAGCAATACTATTTTATCTCGCTGCTCCAATAATTTTGAAAACCGAAGACGCTTCAATTCATTAACGGAAACCCCAATAAACTCATGCTCGGCAAAGGTTTTCTGTTCATGCTGCAGCACTTTCTCAAACGGATAAATAACGAACACCTCTTTAAACTGCGGAGCGATTTGCGGTAGTTTCTTTTCGTTGTGAATGTGATGCGACAAGAAATCATTAAGTTCTAAAAACCCTTCATTATTCTTTGCAACACCTACAAAACAAGGTTCTACTCCATTTCTAAAATCGATACCCAAAATAGGTCGCACATCATATTCAGGTGCTTTACGAACAAAGTTCAAACAAGCAGAGGTATTATTAATATCGGTCAATACCAATTGCGTAATGCCATGCTTTTTTGCCAATTGCAAAAGCTCAATCTCCGAGAAAGTCCCGTAGCGAAGGCTGTAGTATGTGTGGCAGTTTAGGTACATTTTTTTGGTTGTTCGTTTTTTTCGCTGTTCGCTGTTCGCATGACGCATGACGCATGACGCATGACGCTATGCGCAGTACGCTATTTTTTTTTGCGCTTTGCGTGTGGCGCTCAGCGTGGTGCGCCTAGCGCTCCCTCTCTTCTTTTCTCTCCTCAACAAACAACAGGTCTCGACTGCGCTCGACCGGACATCACCCCCAACACATACAGCAAAAAACCAACACCTAACATCATTTCATTCCCCCTTTGGGGGCTAGGGGGCTTACAATTTTCTATGCGCCAAAACCACAGGCGGCAATCCGTTGAAAGGGTTATGCATTCTACCTATTGTTTTTGCTCCCATGCCCGATGCTCGCAGCACACTTTTGTCTCCATAGCGTTTACGAATATTATCCATAGCGTTGTAAAGACTTAGAATTTCTTCGGTATCATCAAACAGATTAATCTGATAATTGCCCGATACTAAATGACTAAAACGTATACCAATTAATCGCACTAATAACCTACGGTTATATAAGGTCTTGAACAGATCTAAAATTTTAGGTATTAGAATATGGTCTCCGCTAGTATAGGGAATCCGCATTTGCTTTGAGTAAGTATTAAAATCGGAATATCGAATTTTTACTGAAATACATGCCGTTAACTTATCTCCACGTCGTAATTGATATGCCAAATTTTCGGTCATTGCGATAAGAATACCACGTAGTCTGTTTACATCAATAGTGTCTTTGTTAAAAGTTCGTTCTGTGGAGATTGATTTTCGCTCGCAAAATGGAATTACGGGTGTATTATCAATTCCGTTGGCACGTTTCCATATTACTCCGCCATTAGCACCCAAAACCCTTTGCATTACCTCCATGGGCATTTCTTGTACGGTGCGGACTTGTCTCAGTCCAAGGTTCCGTAAAGTCTGGTAAGTCTTATCACCCACCATTGGTATTTTTTTAATGGATAACGGAGCCAAAAAAGGTTTTTCTAACCCTTCATCAATCTTTAATTGATTATTAGGTTTCGCCTCGTTCGTCGCTACTTTAGAAACCACTTTATTAGCTGATAATCCGAAGGAAATAGGAAGTCCCGTTTCTGTAATAATCCTCTTTCGCATTTCTGATGCATATTGGTAGCAACCAAAAAAACGATCCATACCGGTGAGGTCTGCATAGAACTCATCTATACTCGATTTTTCGAATACGGGTACGTACTCTTTTATGATTTCGGTCACTATATCTGAGTGCTTACTATAGTCACCCGCATTACCACGTATTACAACAGCATCAGGGCACAGTTCTCGCGCCATTTTCATGGGCATGCCAGAATGTACACCGAAGCCACGGGTCTCATAACTACACGCCGCTACTACTCCGCGATCTCCAGTACCGCCCACTAACAAAGGCTTATGCTGCAACTCACGATTATTTAATCGTTCTACAGAAACATAAAAAGTATCTAAATCGATATGTAAAATGGTTTTGCTCATAACTATCCTTTAAAATTCGGGATAGCTAAATTATGGATTATTTCCAATTATTAGGATTATTTCCATTTTTTAACATTGAAATTAATTTAATGTTACGCAATAGTTAATGTAAGAATTTACATCAATAATGGCATATCAATTGATAGTGCCTAAGTGAACATAAAACATAATACCTATGAAAACATTTTTAATGATTACCGCCATCTGCGTTACCACTTTTTGTGCCGCACAAGAAACCGAAGAAAAACAAATTATCGAAAAAGGGACTTGGAACATTACAGGTAATGCCTCCATAAATTTTTCGAATGGTACGGATCATAGCTATCCAACATCCACTTTCTTGGGTGATACCAGAGAAACATCAAGTAGCTCATTTTCAATAACACCGTCTTTTGGTTATGCCTTTAAAGACAATATAAGTTTGGGGGTAGGTTTACAGTACAGAAATTATACTTCTGAAGGCACCGTAAGTGATGACATTACCAGTAATTCTTCAAAATCAACTCAACACGGTTTAGGAATAACCCCTTACGTAAGAGGTTATAAAGGCATAGGAAAACAACTTTCTCTCTATTTACAAGGCGAGATAAATTATTTTAAATATTGGAATTCCAATAAATTGAATAATCAAAATGAACAAAATGACCATAAAATAAACACTGTATTTATTGGAATACGCCCAGGTATTACCTATTTCTTAAATAAAAAATTAGCAATGGAAGTTACCTATGGTTTTTTAGGATATTCTTTTTCAGAAATTAAATACGATGCAGGAAATTATTCAAAAAACAATAGTTTTAACCTCAACCTAAATACATCTGACCTATTATTTGGGGTCGCTTATTATTTTTAATAGCAATTTAAAAACCCTGTCACCCAACTAACGGTGACAGGGTTCAGAACAAACCGCTCTATCAACGCAATCTAATGCAGAAGTTACAAGTATCCAATGTAGCATCATTGATCAAGGTTGCTGTAGAAAAGAAACTGATTTAGCCCATAAACCTAAAAAAGGGGCAAGAGATTATATTAAATGTCTATAATTTTTCGTTTAATGTCCATATATCTTGTAGATTATAGAGGTATTGAACCAATAACTGTTCAAGCCTATCTTTAAGATTAGACATTACCTATGCGCCAAATTCATTTTATATTATTAGCTGCCTTATTACTAATATCCACTATTGGTAATGCGCAAGATACCGCTACAATAAATATTGTTTCCCCAAATGAAAATACTGCCTGGAATATTCCAGACAAAATTGCATTGCAGTGGAATACCGTAAAAATTGACACCAGTAAATCTATTCGCTTTTTTCTGGTACGTAATGAAATGGTAGTGCAAGAATTGGGTTCTTTTAAGAACGACGGTTTTGAAGACGGAATAGAATTGGCAAAAAACATAGGATCTGGCAATAGGTATCAAGTAGTTGCCATAGAGTTGTTCCCAGATGATAAGTTTAACATTGCTAAAAAGGTGACTCCCTTTTTCTCGATTATTAATGCAGCATCAGACGAAAGAAAGAAAAAACAACAATTGGCAAATGTTAATACAAAAACACCTAAGAATAGACGAGCAAGATCTAAATCTAAAGCAAAGAAAAAAATAAAAGAACAGATAGCACCCAAAGAAACTGCTGTTGTCCAAACCAATAACAATCCTGAACCAAGAACTGAAAACAAAACAGATAAAAAATCTGACAACCAACCTGATAACAAACCTGAAGTTAGAGATAGCTTTGATGGTAGAAAAATTTCATACACCAAAGAATTTGCTTTTGAATCTGAAAATATCACAGTTAAAATTTGGGACCACGGTAGGCAAGATGGTGATATCGTTTCTATTTACCTTAACGGTGTACAAGTAGTTAAACAGTATTATTTGACTTACTGGAAAAAAGAATTTAAAATTAAATTAGACCCTAAAAAATCTAACGATTTATTTCTTTACGCACATAATTTAGGAGATTCACCACCCAACACTGTATCCGTAGAAATATCTGACGGAAAAAAATCTGAAAACATAGTATTGAATTCAGACCTCAAGAGCTGCGAAGCAGTATTGATCAGTGTTAAGTAATTAAACTCCTTCTTGTTTCAATGTAACTATCAGTTAAAATATAAATGCCATTTCGATCTTATTTTGATGAACCTGAAAACTATAAAGACCGATTCGGTTTTTATGACCAAGGTGGCTCTCCCTTACTCCTTCAAAAGTTTATTGACACCATTGAGGAACAAAAAAATGACATTGAAGAAATCAATATTTCATGGTATTTGTACAACAACCAACATCTACATGATTATCTAAAAGAAGTAGCTACAAGTGGTATTATAGTTAATGTCATTACCATTCCGTTAGAGGGTTATGACCACTCTAACCCAAAAGTTATAGAGAACCTTGTAACGGGCGAAAAATCAAGCACCTCTTTTACTAAATATAATTTAGCTAGAAAGATTTTTGGAGAGATGTATAGAACTACATCAAACGAGAATTTCAATCTATATATTTTTCCGCATTTATACGTTAGAAGTGCGCGCGTTAAAAAATTCTCAAGAGGTACACTCCCCTATTCATTACACATCAAATCCGCTTACATTAAAAAGAAAAGTGGCTATATTGTACTAATGAGTTCCTCTAATTTGGCAGTACGAGATTTGGTAAAAAACGAATCAATGATCAGTGTAGAAGATGAACCATTTTATGAGGAAAATATTGAAATTTTTTATAAGAACTTAATTGGGAACTCCATTCCCATTAAAGACTACAAAGCAGCTTTAGATACCACGAGTAACACTTACGAGAAATTAGAATTTACATATTCAGATTTGGTAGGTGCTACGGCTCCGTTTTACTACGATTCCACCCATCTTTTAGAGAAAAAATTATCACATTATATACAATCAGCCAAGGAAAGGATTATTGTTTGTGCACAGCATTTGGCAGCTTTTAATTATGAATTCAACGCAAAACATCATTCTACTGTCAAAGAGAATGAGACCCGCAAAGGTATATTAGGCGAAGTTATTGGTATGGCAAATAAAGGTGTAAAGATTACTTGCCTATCACAAACGTTTGCCCCTTTAGCTGAAGATGAGTACAAATTTAAAAAGTCAAATTTTCGGAAACCTGCAAACTCTCATAATTTTCAGCAATTTTTCAGTCAGCTCGCTAAAACTAAAAATGCAGAGTACTTTGTTAATAAAAACATACATTCTAAATATATTATCATAGATAACATACTTATATATTGCTCTTTCAACTTTACGCCCACCCAATTTATTTATTTGGACAATGTAAAAATTCTAAAATTCAAAAACATGCCAGATTTGAGTTATAGTGGAATTCATTGTGAAGTAGGTATGCATCTAGTAATTAAAGACCAAACTACCGTTAAGGCTTTTGAAAATAACGTAGCGGATATTATACGTAAAAAAGAAACCATACAAGTAGCTAACTTTGGGGACAAGTCCACGAGCTATTAAATTGAAAACATAATTGATATTTAGAGACTGGCATTGAAACATTCAATTCTCGATTATCGAGTAAAATAGATGGTTGAATTAAAAGCATTTTGCAATTCTAAAATGTATTTTTGTGTGATGTTTTTTCGATGGCTTATTTGAAAAACATAGATTAAAAGAATAGCATAAAAAATGAATATAGTATCCTTTTTTGCTGGAGCAGGCGGATTAGACCTTGGTTTTGAACAAGCCGGTTTTAATGTCATTTGGGCAAATGAATATGATAAGGATATTTGGGAAACGTACCAAAAGAATCACCCTGATACTACATTTGACAAAAGGAGTATTGTGGACATACCTGCGGATGACGTACCTGATTGTGACGGAATTATTGGAGGCCCCCCATGTCAAAGCTGGAGTGCAGCTGGGGCAGCAAGAGGTATTCAAGATAAAAGAGGACAGTTATTTTATGACTTTATCAGAATACTTGAAGCAAAACAACCCAAATTCTTTTTAGCAGAGAACGTAAGTGGAATGCTTATTGGCAAACACAGCACAGCACTTCATGGAATTAAAAAATTGCTAAAAAATGCTGGTGCAGGTTATGATTTATCTTTTAAAATGCTCAATGCATCTGACTATAATGTACCGCAAGACAGAAAAAGAGTGTTCTTTATAGGCATTAGAAAAGACTTAGGTTTTAAATATGAATTCCCTATCGAAACCTTCCCTAAAATAACGCTAGAATCTGCCATAGGCGATTTAGACAAAAAAGCCATTCCCGCTTTAGAATTCAATAACACCAATGGCAATAAGTGTATTATCCCCAATCATGAATATATGATCGGAGGTTTTTCAACTATGTTCATGTCTAGAAATCGCGTTCGTAATTGGGACGAGCAATCTTTTACCATACAAGCTGGTGGCAGGCATGCACCTATACATCCGCAAGCACCAAAAATGAAGCTTATTGAAAAAGACGTGCGTGTCTTTGTTCCTGGCAAAGAGCATCTTTACAGAAGGTTAAGCGTTAGAGAATGTGCCAGAATACAAACCTTTCCAAATGACTTTATATTTCATTATAAGAAAGTGGCTGCTGGTTATAAAATGATCGGCAACGCAGTTCCTGTAAATTTGGCAAAATTTTTGGCCGAGAGTATTATGACTCAACTAAAGGCTAATGAAACTAAAATAGCTAGTGATAAAAAGGATAAAGCTTATAAGGTTTTAGAATAGTCATAAACTATCTTATAACTACTACCCACCTACAAGTTCTTTTGTTGCCGTATTTATCTTTGGCGGCATAAAATACATGAATACCAACATTATAAGAAAATAAAGAACTGCAAAAATAGGATATGTATTGTCACCTGCATTTGGAGATATCGGTAGCATTACCAGCGACATATTTAGCATAGATTGTATAACCAAAACACAAAGTCCGCTTTTCGTTTTTGCATACACTATAGTACACATACCTGCTGCCCCCATCATATTTAAAAATAATGGCCAAACAGGCAAATCTTCTATAACTCCGACATTAATGAAAACCGAAGGTAGCCACCATAAAGACCAAACAAAACCAATAATTAGGCTGGCATAAAATGGTTTAATAATTTTTGATAGTTCGCGAACAGCATAGCCTATCCATACCACTTCACCTAGAAATGCCCAAGACAGTAAGAATAATGTAAACTTTAGTGTTGGTATATAAATATCAAAATCAAGAATAGACATATCTCCATTATAGAAGGCTACTATTAATAATGTTATCAAGCCTATTGTAAAAGCAAATAAAAGACCAAATAGATACCACTTTGGATGAACTTTCCATTTTAACATAGGTCTAAACAAATTCTTTATACCCTCATTCCCTTTTGTGATTTTTACGATAAACAATAATAAAAACATCAGCGCATAAAAGCGACCGTTGGTATATGGAAAGAAGTCTATTAGCCCCTTACTTTTCAGGTAAGTGATTACGAAATTAAGTAAAGGCGCGAGGGCTAAAAATATCCAAATTTCGTACTTTTTTAGAAAGTTCATCATATCTATAATCGTAAATATTCTTTTTGCAATGGTACTGCAATAATTATTAAAATGAAAAATAAGCTATTGAAAATGATGTATTTCGTGCGAAAATAAATCAACCAAATCTTATAATTTCAAAACATTTTGATTTATCAATCAAAAAACCCTCTTAATCAAATGATTAAGAGGGTTTAGAAGTACTCGAGGCGGGAGTACCTTAATTATTAAATCTTATAAAATCAATTTAAACGCTTAAGTATTATTATATATATTGTAGTTAAATTAGTCAAGATCAAATTTAATTGAACTTAAACTTAAAATAGTTGCCCTTTTAGTTGCCCTATTTAATATAATTTAATTACCATATATATTTATGCAAGTTACATTTCACTTAAGGAAAGATAAAATCAATAAAGATGGATTAGCCCCTATCAGAATGATTATCGCGACAAACGGGTTTAAAATATTTAAAGCAGTGAAAAAAGTAAAATGTACTGAATCTGATTGGGATACTAGAAAAGAACGCATTAAAAACCCTAACAAAAAATCAAATTACAATAACCACATTGAGTTTAATAAAATAATAGATGAACTTGAAAGTAATCTTAAAAAGCTTGATCGATACATTCTTTTAAACAATCTAGTACCGACCAAAGAATTTATTTTAGAAAAACTTACTTCAGGAATAGAAAGCGTTCAAATAATACCCGAGTTCTTTCCGTCTTTTCAAGAATTTATTGACACTAATAGGTCTACTAAAGTTGCAAGAACAATTAAGTCATACGTTACATCTAGAAATTTTCTACAAGATTTCGAAAATTACACAAACTACAAGCTTACATTCGAATCAATTGATTCTACTTTTTTCGAAAAAATACAGGACTATACATTTATTGTTAGAAAAAATAGAAACAGCTATCTCGCATTTTTAATCAAGACACTTAAAACTTTTATGAACTGGTCTTATGAAAAAGAGTATCATAAAAACTTAAAGTTTAGAAAATTTAAAGCTAGAGAAGACGAGACAGAAATAATATACTTAACAATGCCAGAACTCATGAGATTATATAATCATGAGTTCAAATCTGCAAAACATAGTAAGGTTAGGGATGTTTATTGTTTCAATTGTTTCTGTGGACTTCGTATTAGTGACACAAGCGCCTTGAAGCCCTCTAACATATCAAATGATGCTATTACTGTAACAATTAAAAAAACAAGAGCAAACAATACAAGAATACCTCTAAATAAATTCTCAAAAGCCATACTTGCTAAATACAAGGATACAATTCATGAACCTTTACCTACCATTTCTCAACAGAAATTTAATAAATACATTAAAGAATGCTGTGAAAAAGCCAAAATAAATACACCTACAACCATAACTAGATATATTGGTCAAAAAAGAGAGGATATTACCAAACCTAAATGGAAATTTATTACTAGCCATACTGCTAGAAAAACATTTGTAACTAATAGCCTTGTCTTAGGAATGAAAGAAATGGTTGTTAGAAATATAACGGGACATAAAAAGGAAGAAAGTTTTAGGCGTTACGTAAAAATTGCAGAAGATTTAAAACAAAGTGAAATGGATAACACTTGGAATAATTTAGAGTTATAGAAATACTTAGCAGAGACATTAAAATGGAAGAAAATTCAATAATTGATATAATAAAAAATGAATTGCCTAAAATGGGGTTAGTTGATCGATTTTTCTATTTAATTAATAAATTAATCCTAGATTATAATGATGAACATTACTTAGATAATATTCCTTGGAGAAACGAATTATCAGATTTTGAAAAAGAATTCCATAATGGCTATGAAGAGCCAGATTACGAAAAATTATATCATCAAGATTTTATGGAATTCTTATTTTATGATATTGATAGAAATACGTTTTTACAACATTATGGCAATAAAGATTTACAAGTTTTTATTCTTCAAGAAATAAGGCTTATAGTCTCGATTTTCAATCAAAAATTTGCTTTACAACTCTCATACTTAACAAGTAAAGTATATTTAAAGAAATATTATTTATCAGATGATTCAGATTTTTTATTAATAGCCCCATTTTTTTATAATAGTGAAAGTTTAAAATCAGCGTATATACATGAATTAGCCATAAGTGATGTTGATGAAAGGGTATTTCTGATTGAAAAATATATAGCTTCTATTAGGGAAATAGAGTATAGAATAAACTCACATGTAATTTGGGATGCTGGCAAAGAAAATGAGAGAATGAATTCGGAGAAGGATTTATTTCCCAGGCGTAATTCAATAAATCTTTACTGGTTCACAGAGTTTTTGAACGAAATATCCGGATCGCCATTAAATAGCAATTTTGATTCAATTTTAGGAAATGAGAAAGACAATATTAAGGAAAAATTGGTCTTAATAGGATTACATCCAGAATCATTAGTTAACTTAATTTGCTTTGTTTTAAAGAAAAACGAAAAACAATCAGTTAGAAATTTTATAGCGAATTCCTTTAAGTTTAATACAAATAAATATAAATTTCAATATGAAATCACAAAGGATATTCTAGTATTAAAAAGTAATGAGGATACTATAATAATTTGCAAAACTATTCTATTACTTATTGGGCTTAATTTCATCCAAAACCAAAGTGCATCATTTTTACAGCGGATATTGATTGCTGCACTCAAGAAAAGAGGTTATAACAAGAGAGTTTGGCTAAGTGATGATTTAAGAAAATATATTTCTGAATGGATGGAATTAGGTATAAATGATTTAGTTAATGATATTGGGTTTTCATCTAAAGATGAGTTTACAAAATATATAAAAGATTGAATTATTTTAATGCTTAATATAAGATACTGTGCAGTTCCAACTTTTGAATGGGAATTCTATCGTAAGAACTTGTAAGATTCTTCTTAACTAACTATTTTAGAATTCATTTAATTAGAATAGCATGATAATTAGCCATGAAGAATTTCAAAAAGCTAGAAGAATTAGTAGGGCAATTCAAGAGTATTTAGACCAAACTGGCTTGCATGGCATAAGAAGTACTGATGTTTACCCATTATTAGCAAGAAAAGGATTAATTCAAAAGGATAGACATAATGGCGTTCATTTTAGAAATTACTTAAAACGCCTTCATAAAAGAGGGATGTTGAATCTTATACCACAATGTCAAGGAAGTAAAAACAAATCGAAATTTTATGAATGGCGATTTTACAGTGTACCTGATAATAAAATTAAATCAAATAACAAGTCTATAAACGCCAACAACCCAATTGTTCCAGAAATAACTCAATCCGAGATCGATGAATTAATATTAAAATCAAAATCTCATATAGATAAATTACCTAAAATCGATGCTTCTATCTTGCCGCCACAAGCAATTGAAACAAGAAAAACATATCCCAGAGCTTATGAGAAGTGGACAGAAAGAGAATTCGATATTCTGATAAGAGCATTTATAAAGTTCAAAAATAGTGACAAAGTTGCCGAGTTACTTAGAAGACAACCGAGTGTGGTTAAAAAAACAATCAAATTAAGATTACGACAAGGATAAATTACAAATGGATAAAAAAATTATAATTGCCGGTGGGAGAAATTTTAATGACTATGATTTTTTAAAAAAATCAGTACTGAATTTTATTTCTAAGTTTGACAAAACAGATATCGAGATTGTGTCTGGAGGAGCCAAAGGTGTTGATGCTTTAGGTGAACGATTTGCTAAAGAGCAAAATATCGAATTTGTAATTTTTCCTGCTGATTGGGCTAAGTACGGAAGGTCGGCAGGTCCAAAAAGAAATGCTCAAATGGCTAAATATGCCACACATCTTCTTTCTTTTTGGGATGGGAAAAGTAAAGGAACCAAATCAATGATAAATCTAGCTAGGAAGAACGATTTAGTTGTTGAAATTGTGTCAATAGATTAAATAGAAGAAAATTATAAGACGAACAAGCTTGTTTTGTAAACTACTTGTTCGATTTTTATGAAAATTAATCAAAGAAATTACTTATAAATAAAAATTGCATAAATACTAAATTCGATAGAAATTCCTATTATGAACAAAAGTTTAAGGGCGATAAAAGTAATTTTTACAATAGAAGATTTAAAACTATTTGATGACGTGGTAAGTTTGGACAATAATTATTGCACTTGTTATTGTATTGATGAAATACATCCAGATTTTGCTCTTTGTGGTAAATGTGAACTGGTGATTCCAGGTACAGATGAGTCAATAATTAAAACCTTGGTTAGTATTAAAGGAAACTATAACTTGTTAAAAAGTCAATAATAAATTTATCACCGTCAATATTATCTTTATCGAGCTTAAGAATCACAAAAAATCAATAATTTAATTATTAGCGGTGTCAATACCTTACAATATTTTTTGTTAAAATAATTGTCTATGGTAATATTAGATATTATTAATATCAATATTACCTGCATATCTATCAAGTATATCCCCTGCTTTAAAGTGCCTCTTACTAATTATTTTATTGGTTTTAAAGTCTAATTCAACTTCAACAAAAAAATTATAAAGAGCGAACAAGGAGAACTTTTCTTTAGGTTCGATATGATGAGTTAAGAATGTACCATTTTTCCAAAGGTCTTTCCATTGTTCCTCATCCTTTAGCATCATATATTCATAAAGACCCATATTATAAAAATACGGTTTATAATTGTTGGACAGAATCTTTCGACCCATTTGATTTGTGCTATGTTATTTATGTAGTTGCATTATTTTTCTCACTATTTTGAAAAGTTAATTATTAAACGATGAAAATAAGGAAGATGAAAAAAATATCGTGCACTCTACAATAAGGGAAGAAAATACTGATAACAAATAAGAAGAAAGCTCTTGCTTATGACACAATTTATTCCAAAACATAACTTTAAAAATGATTGCATCACCTTTCAACAAAAAATAAAAATCTGATAAAGGATATTGTTAATTTAGCAATTCGACAAAATCTCATTAAAAAAATACTAACCAAGAAAGTCCGTTTGGACTTTCATAATTTGACCTAAAAAACTATAAATTATACACTGTGTTACATGCAGTTTCTTTATTCCAACGTGATGTTCTTTTCTTCTGTAAGTTGAAAAGCCTTTTCAAAGTCTGTTATAGCTTCTATCCATGAGTAATTCTTTTTTCGTCCGTGTTTAACCATATTCAATAATTTTCGTCCGTTTTGAAGAATTGTAACATCTTCCTCGTCTAAGGCTAAATGTTTTCCTAGATTATGAATAATCGTTTGAAAGGTTTCGCTTTTTTCTAGACTTTTAAATTTATTAGCGTGAATGCGTATAGTGATTTCATAAATTGCTAATTGGTAATATATTTTATCCGAAACTTCTTTATCTACAAAAATGCCATATTCCGCAATACATTTTTCATAAAATACTTTCATGGATGGTCCTGCCATAACCAATCCAATAAAACCTAAATCATCTTCTCTTGGATTAGGATTAACTTTAATAACTCCGTCTCTGTAAACAACCATTTCCGTGATACAACCTTTAACTAATGAAATAAAATCCGGATAATTACCATGTCTGATGCAGGCAAACTCTTGTTTGAATTTCATCTCTGTTTTTTGCGCCTTCATCACCTTTAGCATGTAACCAACTACAATTCCGATAATCATCTGTTGTCTTTTCATTTTGTGGTTATTGCTAGTAACGGCTCCGCGTATGGAAAGTAGCGCTGAAAATAAGCGTTATATTTTCGGATTAATAACAAGCCGAATTTTTAAATTTTACTATTTGTTTTTTATTTGAAATTGTCAAATTTAAAAATTCGGGGACTTTCAAAAACACCCAAACCATAGATAGTGTTGTAAATTAAACTCTCACGACCACCTGTCAATAAATCCATTTTTCTTCGCATCATAAATTCCCAAAGCGTATCCAAACCTCATTGATGAGGCAAAACCTAAAGTAATCCAAAATGTTAGTGTAGCCTGATAATCAATTAATTTTAAGTTTAAAGAAACTACAAAATTTTCTGAAAAATATTGAATGAAAAAACTTAACCATACCAAAATCACAAGTAAAGCTAATAATTCGTTTATTTTAGAAACAGAATAAAATCTGTTACCCTTATAATGAACGGTTTTATAAAGCGGACCAGAAATAAAATTTTCTAAATAGTCAATATGCGCCTCCCAATTTTCTTGCCAGCTTTTACTTCCTTTCATTACTAAGTACCACGCTATTGAAAATAATAATCCGAGAGCAATTAAATATAAATCTAATCGTAAATTAATTGCAGTTTCATTACTTTTTGAAGTCAATAATGTTATTAAACCTCCAAATATTAATACTATAAACCCCCAAAAATAGGCAGCTCTTGTCCAGAATTTGTTTATTTCGAAATCTCTATTATCCCACGCTTTTTGGTATGCTTTTTCGAGCAAATCATTATTTTCTGCTTTGTATTCGCCAGTTTCATCTTTTTCAACGCCAAAACTTTTGAAATACATTTCATCATCTAGAATATTATACACATATCTTTTTCGAAATATTGGTGAAATCAGTTTTTGAATTTTAGCTTTTAGTTTCAATTTTTAAAATGTTTTTATTAGATGTAATTTTTTTTATTCATTGCCAACATTTGGGTATATAACATTTGTTAAATATCCTTCCAAAATAAGATATATATGACACATTTTTCATTTTATATTCTAAATGCCGCAAATTAAAATTTCCTTTTGCTATACTATATAAATAGGTTGAAAATAGAAAAACTAAATTTTATAATTACATTCTAGAACAAAAAAAAGGGTCATATGACCCTTTCATCTTTCATTGAGCTATGCTTCTCTCTAGTGATTACTATGCTATCGACAAATCTTACGTCAAAGTAATTACAGGCTATTTTCAATTTTTTACTAACGACAATATCTGCTTCAGAGAATTTTGTTTGACCGCTAGGGTGATTATGAACTAGTATAATGCCCGTAGTAGGTAACATGATAGCATTTCTAACAATGGCTTTTATTGGTACTAAACAGGCTGTATCTGTTCCAGAGCTAGCATGGTGTACATTTATAACTCTGTTTTCATGATTCAGATGAATCACCTTGACAACTTCATGATCGTCCATAACATGTTCGAAGTAGGGTCTAATAAAATCTGCTGAGTCGTCTGAACTAGAGATTTTTTGAGCTAGTTGTTCAGTTCGTTTGTAGTTTACGGTTAACTCGCCTACCAAATTCTTGTAAATGGTCACTTTTTTCATTTCAAATGATTTTTAGATTGAACAATATTTGCGCAATCACAAGGGGTAGTGAAATTTCAGCTCTAAAGGAAACGGAATAAATAAGAGCGAATTATGAGCCTGGTTTATGCCGTAGTCTTTTGATGGGAATATTTTACGTGCTTAACTTTGTGTAGATGTTGATAAGATATTCTTTTCTTTTATCAATAGACAATTATTTCAAATTGTATGGTTGATCTTAAAACTTGTCAATCAGGTTATTTATTTAGGTCGAAATCTTCAAAATCTTTTAAGTCCGGTATATTCCTGAAACTTTTAGGGCTACCAAACTCGTTAATTTGGGAGAGAATTTCCGATTTCCAATCATTACTAGTATTTATCACGACCAGTGGCCAAGAAATAGCAATACGTACATAATGAGGGGTTATGTCAAAAAAAGAAATATTTCCGCAAGTGCAACTTGGCTGAGGATTAATTTGATTGCCTATGCTATATGTGGTTTCACAAATTAGACAGGTTGATGAGTGATTATCACTCGTGAATGTTTTTATCTCCGTGTTCATTTAGATATAAATTTTATATTAATTAGGCATTTGACATTTATGAATGTCTAATAAAACTGATATAATACCTATTATTATTAAACCCAGATTAATAATAATGGTTTGTTAATTTATTTGTTTGTAATCGATTTATTATAGTCTTCCATTTCATTAGAAAATTCTTTTAAAACTTTTTTAATATCTAAAATTTTCTTGATTACCTTAATTACTTATTTAATGATTTTAAAGCCTATTATTATTGTTAAAGGATTATGCTTATACCTAAAATTTAAGTATAAAATGTAAAAAACAATAAATTAAATATTATAAGTTTATTAATTTGTAATCATTATTAATGTGTTTGGAATAACAATCATTTTTTAAAAAATAATTAATATGAAATTTTATAAAAACTATTTAAAGAGAAATATATCGAGTATATATTTTCCCTTTCTTTGGGGGAATTGCCCCACAGTTTTATTGCTTGTGTACGTATATTTTATTTCAGAGACACGTACTATCCCTACTGATTTTGTTCCCGCAATATTATGCTTTTCTTTTGCATGGTATATGAGCCTTTTTACTATGAAAACAGATTAAATGATTTGACCAAAACATCCTTTTAATTAAAAACAAATATCTTGTTATGCTACAAACAATTTGCGTTGATATGGATGATGTCATGTGTGATTACACAAAAATATTCAACAATCAATTAAAATTAAACCCTGAACAAAAATTTCCACAAAGTGTTCAAGGTTTTTTTAAAAATTTACCTGAGATTGAAGGAGCAATTGAAGCTGTGAAGCACTTGAACTCTATTTCTGGTTTTCAAATTTATATACTAACAGCTCCTTCCGAAAGAAATCCGCTATGCTACACTGAAAAAAGAATATGGATAGAAAATCATCTAGGTTTTGATTTCGTGAGTAAGCTTATTATTTCATCTAATAAAGGATTAATAAAAGCGGACTATTTAATCGATGATTATATCGAAGGAAAAGGTCAGGAAAATTTTGAAGGCACCTTACTTCAATTCGGTTCACACAAATACCCTAACTGGAATGCAATTCTAGAATATTTTAAATAAAAATCACTTGCCCCAATTGGCTAATTGTTCTTTACTAAACAAAGGTCGCTGTCTTGGAACTTGCTTATCTTTATGCCTCTGCATATAATCGTCTTTAAAATCCTTTAGTCCACCTTCGTAGGCTATCCTACCTGCTTCTTCATCTCGTTCTCTTAGCAATCTATAGTCTGTCTGCCAACATTTAAATCCTTCTTCATGTTGGTCTAAGTAATCAAAATCTTCAAGTTCAAATTTATCTATGTAGCTCATGTTCTTGTTTTTATGGTGTTAATATTTATTTTTTAGTTATTTGAAAATAGCAGTAAAGAGGCAGACTTATGTAATATGAAATTAGCCAAAAAATGCTTGGTTCAGATGAAAGCCTTATGACCATTGGTGAAATTATCCAAAGCATGATTAATGCTCTTCTAACATAAGGTGTGTTTAGTGTCATATTTATTTTTTTGGTTTAATTTCTTTGAAAACTATGTTTCCCTGGTTAATTTCAGTGACTTTATTATTTAAAATGTTATTTATATTACTCAGGTGAGTAAAGGGTATTCTCAGGAAATTATGGTTTCTCCTTTTAGCGAAATCAGTTTTTATTTTATCACGTTTTTTAACATTAATATGCTTTTTATTACCACCAAATCTAGCTATTGGTTTATAATGTTGTTCGCCATCAAATTCTATTAAAAGATTTAAGTCTGGAACAAAAAAATCAAATCGTAAAGACCGAATATCTTTGCATCCATCAAAGGATTGATTTTGGCTAAACTTATATCCTTTATTAATTAGATATTTAGCAACCTTAGCTTCGCCTTTGGATACCTTTCCGCAACATGGATTAAAACCTCGTAAATGATTACTAATAAACTGTTTGTGAATTCCTTTTTCAAAATGTTTTTCACAAATAAAAAATCCAATATTATGGTGTTTTTTTGATCTTCCAAGGAAGATGAAATTCCCCAATACTTTATTTGATAAATTTTGAATTTGATCTTTTGAAAATTTATTAGGTGGCGCTGTTTTACATTTACACTTTGGACAATTTGATTTTCTTACAAAAACCGAATTAATATGGAGTGCTTTTTTTATATGACCATGAAGCTCACATTTAAATATTCCAAATCGTGAATTATTAGACTTTCGTCTTATCATAGATAATTTGCTTTTGTTTCTAACTAACCTATTATTTATTTCAACAAGACTTAGTTTATTTGGAGGTTCAAAAACCCTTTCATCATGACAATTATTACATGGATTATTTTTTTGATTTGAATGTAGAACATTACCTAAATATTTAGCTGTTGTTTTACCATGAGATTTGCACTCGAAATGAGCTTTTTTCTTATCTACTGGATGATAACTATGAAATTTTATAAGCATATTAAATTTTTTATCAAGCCTTTTATTGATTTCTGAAATTGAGTTTTTTCTTGGTCTTCCCGCTTTCTTTCTACATACTTTACAGGGGTTAATTCCCTTTATATGGCTATTAAGATATTGCCTATTCTTAGTGTTATGTTCTGAACAAAAGAACAATCCGTAGCGGCTATTTTTTGCTCTTTGAATGAATTGGATACATTTAAAATGTTTCTTTGAAATATTTTGTATCTCAGTATCACTTAATTTTTTGCTCATAAAGAAGGAAAGTTTAATTAAATAGTGTCTTTGCTATCCTATTGATTTCTGAATAATTATTATCCAAATCAAACTGAGATATTGAAGTTGATAGTTTTCTAATATTCTGTGCGTTATAGTTTTCTTTATGTGCCTTTTCTTTTTTCAATTGAATATGTTGATTGTGAGATTTTTTATCACCTATTATGGAATAGAATTCACCGGGCTTAAGTTTTAACAGTTCATTACTTGTTACAGTGTACCTTTGTTGTATACTTTCAGATTGTCCGTTATTCACTTGCATATTGCCTGTGTTTAATAATTCAGAAGACTTTCCCTTACTCTTTGTTTTGAACACCTTATCATATTTTCCAAATAGTTCTGAAATCTGTTTCATACTTTCTACATTGGTAGTTCTACCGTAAAATTGAGAACCAAGATTACTGATGATAGTTTGGGCTTTTTCTTTACCGTATTTATCAAGTATTTGTGTGTAATCTTGAGTGGTAAACACAGTGGCAATTTTATTACTTCTTGCCGTTGCCGGTATTTGTTCAAATTCTGGAATAAACAGAGTTGGTGCTTCATCAAGAAATATGGCGCTTTTATGTCTATCAGCCACATTCATCTTTTTTAAGCAATTATTTATTATCATTGATATCAAAGGAGCATAAAAACTGGGCAAGCTTGAATCGTTAACTATACACAATCGATTTGGTTTTTCTGGGTCGTTTAATTCAGGTGAGAAATCACTCTTCGATAAAATATAGAACAACTCTTTTGAAGTGAATTTTGCAAGGCTACCTTGTAAAGAGCCTATTACACCTGCTACTTGTTTCTCCGCTTTTAA
The DNA here is from genome assembly GCF_044597005.1 of Maribacter sp. R86514. Lineage (NCBI taxonomy): Bacteria > Pseudomonadati > Bacteroidota > Flavobacteriia > Flavobacteriales > Flavobacteriaceae > Maribacter > Maribacter sp. R86514. The sequence goes on from NZ_CP138999.1 coordinate 2,706,587, forward strand.
TTCAATTACATTTTTAAGAGAAGATATATAAGGTAATGCTTCAAATTCTGTACTTATTTTTAAGATTACTTTATCTATACTATTATTTGAAAGTCCTGCTATTATATGGGGGATGGTACAATAATCTGGTTTATTATTTTTCAGAAAAATTACAATTGAAGTAAAGAGGTTGATTGCTTCATCTAAGAAGTAATTATTAGTCGTTTTTTTAATTGAAGCAGGATTAAGATTATAAAACAAGGTTTTAGTCAATTCAACTACTTCTGCAGTATTTCTAATATGCGATGGGTTTAATGGATTGAACCGATCACTTAATAAGGGTTCTTTAAAATTTAAGGTATTGAATTGATTTATATTTTGAGTTTCCATCACTTCATTTGCAAATGGAGTAAGTTCCCCTTTGAAATCATAGATGATAAAAGCAAAATTGTTTTCGATACATTGCTTCATCATGGGTTTTAATAAACTCTCTGTTTTACCGCTTCCGGCACCACCCTGAATATAAATTCCGGCAAAAGGATTTTTAATTTCTACATTTCTCTTTTTAGTTGCTAAAATGATATTTGATAATTCTTGTGATTTCTTCCTTCTTATAAATTTAGAGCGTAAAAAGCTAAACACTTTAGGTCTGTAAAAAAGTAACGAAAGCTTTATGACACTTGTAGTTATTGCGAAAAATACATACCAGGTTATATCTATATTGAATAGTAAGCCTAAATCTAAAGTGGATGGTATAGAAGCTATACAGAGTACAAGGTATAGTTTGTACAACCATTTAGTTTTCCAATTTTTAAATAGCCTGAATGTTAACAATATGCTGATGATATAAGAGAATACTAGGTAAGACGTGATTTTACCGAATGGAGTTGAAATAAACTCATTTAGTCTGCATAATTCATATGCTACATCCATATGAATTATATAGAGAAAGGAGTTCTTTATAAAATTAAATAGCAGAAATATTGCTCCTATTATTATAAAACCTAAGGCGCTTTTACCTAAGCCTGAAGTTTCTTTGTTTGCTTCTGAAAGTGACATGTTATTGTGTTTTAAATTCCTAATTCGTTTTGTGAGTTTTTTGCTTTGGCTATTTCATTATCCTTCTCGATTGTTTTTATGATTTTGGCTTTTTCAGAGGGACTACCATTTTTTAAAATATTTTGATTTTTAAATTTTTCTATTTCTTTTCGCTTGTATTGAAATTGTTGGTCAAATGCTTTTTCATTGGCTTGAATCCATTCTTTTCTGTCAAATCCAACTTTATATTCATTGCCTCCTATTTTTCTAGTTTTATTACGTTCATTAGCCATAGGCGAAAGCTTTAGCTTTTGAGTTTTATCTTTTCTTGAAACAATTAGATGAATATGGCTTTGTAAACCTTTTTTATATTCGCCAGACTTAACTTTTCCTTGTTGGACTTCTTTATCTGTGCCCTTGTATTTCCTCATGTGCTCCACCTTGCCATAGTACACCAGATCTCTTCCAGTTTCTAAGCCCTTGTCCTTACGGTTAAAATTTTTGGCATAATTGTCCATAGCCTTTTTTGCATAGTCTTGTATAGCTTTGTTAAAGGCTTTGAATTCTTTTACGTTCAAATCTTTAATGTTCTCGATATTTTTGCCAGATACCATCTTTGCTATTTGCTGTTGTTCCTTTTCGCTAAAGCTGATTGTAGGAGCAAAAAATTTAGCATCCTCTTTTCCTAATTTCTTTTTATTATTATCAATACTTGAAATGACTTCTGTATGACTGACATCAGATTTTTCATGATTAAAAAACTGTTGCTTCATAGATTCGATTTTCATTTTACTATCGTGGTCTTTTTCCTTATCAGACATTTTATCCAATTCTATATTTTCCTTTTCTAAATAGTTTGCTAAACTTGAACAAGAACCCGTATTATTTCCTCCTGTAGAACTATGTGTTTTAGATATTGGCACAACTATTTTAGTATCGATTGTACTCTGTTCAATAAGCCGGTTTTATTTTTAGAATCTAAAAACAGAACTACCTCTAAATGCACCTGTCTTTGCTTTCTAATTTCTACTAGAATATTCTCGAGCTTCTCATTTGTTTCATTTAGTTTGGAGTTTAAAAAGTCTCTTTCTGCATGTACACGATCATTATTAGATTTATGATATTGGTAAATATCGGCTCGCATAGGTTTTAAAATATCTCGTTCTTGAACCTTTAAAAAAGAAACAATTCTATTGTCTAATTTTTTAACCAATATGGACGGATTATCCTTTAATGGTTCATTAGGATTGATACCAGTTTTCTTAAAAAACTGAATCATAGAACCTACTAATTGACCGAAATTAGAATTGAATTGAACTACCAATTTAGAAAGGTCCTTATGGGCGATTTCATTAACTAAGATGCTTTTTTTAGACATGGTTTATATTTTAAAGTGCTTATTATCAGTTAAATAGATGGTGTTTTATAAATATTCTATAAATGGATATATTATGTAATTGTGTTAAATATTTGAATATGAGATGATTAACCTCGTAGAGCAAGTCGGAGACAGGGGTATTGCCCCTGTCCGACTTGCTTTCTTTTTAAGAAACCTCCACTAAGTAGTCATTGACATCTTTGAAAGGTTCATATTTAGAAGAGCAATCTTGGGCAAAAGAAAATTTTTCCATTACTAGATTGGTTGTTTTTTTACCTGCATCATCGTTATCTAAGTAGCAATCTATATGGCTATATTTAGATAAAATTGACCAGCAATTTTTCAGCTGTGATATGGAATTTAAAATCAAATAATCTTCATCTTTATTTCTTGAAAAAAGCTCTTTGTATGATAAGAAATCTAAAAAGCCTTCGAACATAAGAAGCTTTTGATTTCCATTATTAAAATGTGTTACTCCCTTGTTGCCTAGACATCCTTTAAAATATTTATTGCGTACTTCATAGCCACTTACATCGTTTTTAAAAGCTATTGCAAAATAGGTTTTGCCATTAATCTTGTAATGTATTTCTCTGCAATAGGTTAATGCTACTTTTGCAGTAATACGTCTTCTGACCATGTACCACAATAAGACATCATGTTCCAAGTTAATTACATCTTCAATAACATAGTTTGGTGTCAAATTTTTAGTAGAATTATTTGGCTTTTGAAAAGAAAAACTATTTGAATTGCTTAGAAATTCTAAAGTTTCTTTTACGGTGTAGCCAGTAATTTTAATAACCAAATCAATAACATTACCACCGACAGCTTCGCCATGATCATACCAACGGTTAAGTTTTATGTCCACTTTAAATGATGCTGTTTTCTCGTACCTGAATGGGCTAAGAAACCAACATTCTTCTTCTTTTGTTTTTTTAGGATAAAAACCAAGTCTTCGTAGGGTATCTATAATTGATATATCCCTAGCTGTTTTACAGTTTAGGTTGTGATGTTTTTCTTTTTTCATGATTAATAGTGTTTTAAATTAAAATTGAGGTTTTGATGATAATTGTTGATATTAGCGGTGTGAATGGGCTTTGCCCGGCTCATCAAATTTTCATCAATCATCAAAAAGCCCTTTTTTCTTCATCAGTATTTTTTTGATGATAGTTTGATGATAAAATGATGACGGTGTAGTTAATTGATTTTCAATTAGAAAAATCACTCTATCATCATTTCATCATAAATTTTAAGTATGTACTCTTTCTGAATGATGAAGTATCTCCCTTTACGATCTATCTGAACAAATTCACCATAACTGGTATATTCAAAACCTTGATAAGAATTAGCATTGTTAGAAGGTGTTAGGTTCCATTTCTTTTTTAGAATCTTTCGAATATCATTCATGGCAAAATACTTCTTGCGTGACTTCCCTAAATTCGAAACAATTTCTCTAGGTGTTGCTTTTAATTGATCTTCGGCAAATGAGTCAAACAGCTCGTAGAACAAGAATATCATCTCACGCTCTATTTCATTATTATTAAGCCATACCAGTTTTTGTAATGCTTCAGTCTTAAGCTGCTTAGGTGTAAACCACATACGGGTGGTTTTAGGCGTGCTAAATGGTCTGTCGATTAAGTATTGAAGAAAGGCAGGTATTTCTTTGTATAGCTTGCTTAAGTACTCGGTATCCTCTGTTTTAAAAGGTATCACCTTGCGAACCCAAAACCGTATCTCATCACTATCTATTAGAATGAAAGTATCTTCGTTGTTACTACATAGAATGAATTTGCCAAAGAATTCAATTTCTTCCCTGTCCTTCCCTTTAGCTTCCACCTTATCTTTATCTGTTGTTGAGAGGTATTTAAGCCTTTCGGTAATTTCTTTTTTATCAAAGAAAACTTCATCTACAGCTATTATGGTTTTACTAGCCCAATCGGCATTAAATTGACTGGAGAAGCTATCCCCTTTTATATAGGTCATGTTCTCACCGAAAATGGCTTTAAGCCATTTAATGAACGTACTTTTTCCGGTACCTCGCTCTTTACTTACCAAACAAAGTATAGGTAATATCTGAGTAGGTTTCACGAAAATGAGCTTCAAATAGTCCAAACCTAGTTCGTGTTGCTCGCCAAAGATGTGCTTCACAAAATCTAAAGATTTCTCTACACTACCTTTTTTTGGTTTTTGTGGCAACTCATGATAGGTATTATAAAAAGTACCTAGTATTTGCTGATAGTTCAAATGATCGGGTATACAGCAAAATCCATCTAGTTTAGGAATAACGGACAAATAATCTTTACCATGATCAGCTACAATGGTATCCTTATTCCAGCGTACCATAATGGGTGTGGTATCACCTGAAATTAATGGTTTATCAATATGTTTGTGATAAACGGTTCCAATTCTTAAATAGGGTGCTTTCTTTTTCATAGCACTCTATTTTCTTGCAGACTTGATTAAACTGTTGTTCTTTCTTGCCAAAGCAAGTAGTTCACTTTTAGAAAAGAAGATAGATCTGCCAATTTGAAAATAAGGCACATGTCCTTTTTTCTTCCAAGCTATAAGTGAGGTTACAGAAATACCTAGAAACTGGGCGGCTTCTTTTTGGGTGAGACGGTCTTCTTTGGGGAGGTTAGAATTACTTTCAATAATTTCCGTTTTACGAACTTCATCGATTACTAAGCGAACGGTACGTTCTAAATCTTTTTTATTGAAACCAAATAGAATAGAGTTTGACATAATTGAACTTTATTTAGTGTTATACTTTACAAAGGTTCAATCTATCTAGAGTAATAAAAACCCAACTCAATGAGGTTGGGGGATTGGGAGAAATTTATATAAATCTAATAGATTTTAGATTTAAATATTATTTCTATACTTCCAAGTCTATTTAAAAAATTTATTGCAATAGTGTTTTATTATTCTTTTGGCTTAGCATTAGCTAGTGTAAGTTGTAAATTTTTATGGCTTTCGTATTGCTTTTATTTAGGTTGTTACTTATAGTCTTTGATTTATAGTCAACAAATTCTCAAATTTACATTGATGGATATAAAATCTAAAATAGGTAACCGGATCAAAGAATTGAGAGAGATTAACAAAATGTCTCAAAAAGAATTGGCTTATAGTTCTGATTTAGATAGAAGTTATATAGCTAGTGTAGAAAATGGGCAAAGAAATATTTCAATTGTTAATATTGAAAAAATTGCCATAGCATTAGGAGAAAACTTGGTAACATTTTTCAACTCTAAAATATTTAAATGACATTACAAGATTGCGTAGATAATATTAAATCAACCGTAGAGAATGCTATTACAACCAATGGCACAACAGGAAAGACTTCGGTTATTAGATCTCAAGGAGTTATAAACTTACTGCATGAAGTAGTTAAGAGTTCTCTTATAAGTATTGGTATTGATGCTGCTTTAATACATCCACCACTAGGACAATCAAACGGAGAAAAAACATTAGCAGGTTTTTTGAAATTTAAAAAGCAAGATATTTGTGTTTTTCCAAATAATAAACCACAATTAACCGAACCTTTGGGTTTTAATGGATTATATGCAACTGGCGTAACCGAACCTTATGGTGAATTGTTTACAGAACATATTCTTTCTATTAATGTAAGAAGTCAGTTAAGTAGTATTGGCAATAATATTGATACAATGTATGAAAGAACTTATGCAGAGCCATTAAATCTTCATAGAAGACTTCCCAAAATGGTTTTGGGAGAAGTTTATTTACTTTCTGTTAGAGAACTAGATTCTAGACAGGTTGCTTTAAGAAATGTAGCTTATAAACCACATACAGCCTCAGTTGGACGGTATATTGAAAGATACATTAAGGGTTTCGCTGCCTTGAATATGAGAAATAATCAAAGAGATGATGACTTTAAATACGAAAGAGTAGCATTAATATTAGCTGATTTCTCTCAAACTCCGGTTAAGATTTATAAAAACAATGCAGAATTAATTGCTGATGGTATTTTACCACCTGGCTCAACTGCCGATATGACAAATTTAAGTTATGATGGTTTTGTAGATAGACTGAAAATGGTTTATGATAAAAGATTTGGTACAGGAATATTAACTTGATATTTATCAATAAGGAAATTATTAATTTTCGTCTGATCTGTTAATGCCTCAAATATTTCTATATCCTCTGTTGTAAATTCTGGAATACTAAATTTTTCAATGAAGTTCTTTTGGTAACAAGGAAACCCTCCTTGAATAGAAATACTGGTAGTACTTACGTAATAATCCATAATAGCTGAATTAAGTATTTTTTTAACCACGAATAAATTTTCTTCTTTAGAAAAATAGTTTTTATTTTTTTTATTAAAGTAAATTCCGTAACCATTTGTAAAATAAGCATCCTCTTCTGGAACAAATAAGAATCTTGGATGCTTACTAAATGTAGGGTTTATTATTTTTTTTCCAAATCTAGTAATCCCTTGTGTTCTTCCCCAAGCGTAAAATGGAGAGAATATTTTTTTTCCTTTCCCGCGTCCTTCTAATTTTTCTTTTTCAGATAGTAAAAACTCATAGCATTTAGGATACTTTACTTTAAACTTTTCTTCCAATATTGGAACAGCATTTTTAGAACTAGTATGATAAGGAGTAATAATTCTTAAAGTATTTTTTTCAATATCTTTTTGGCTTTTAAATTTAGAAATCTTATAAACAGGTTTTGTAATTTCCTTTTCTATTAAAAAAGTTCCGTTCTCTGTCGTTTTCGTTAAGTAACCATTTTTTTCGTTTGCAGAATCAACAAAGAAGACTTCATCCTTTAAGGTTGCAATTCCAACAGCAATATTAAAAAGTTGACTTATTGGAGTTCCAATAGTCTCAATAATTCTAATGTTTTCTTGTTCATTTTTTTTCAATAATCTCCATTTATTAACTTCTAAATTTTCCAAAAAATTCGGAGACCCATTTGCAGAAATTAAAAATTCAGAACAAGATTGTTCATCATCAATTTTATCAAATAAAATTGATTTATTAATCTTTTTATTAGCAAAAGTAATAGCTGTGTAAGTTTGTGCATCAAAAACTTTTTTATATCTAAAATCAACGATTCTTGTTACGCATTTTTTTTCCAAAAAATATTGACGAAGTGACAAACCTGCTAACGAAGTGAAATAATTATTTGGAGTAATATAACCTAGCTTTCCATTTTTGGACAATAATTTATAACCTAATTCAAAAAATGCAAAATATAAATTGAAAGTTCCTTTTTCAATACTTTTCCAATTATTTATTAAGTATAGTCTATTTTCGTCACTTAAATCTTGAAACTTAACATAAGGTGGATTTCCAACAATAGCTTCAAATTGATTATTCCAATTTGCTTTTAAGCTATCTTGATGATAGATGTTGAAGTCTGACTCTTGAATTATTTCATCGTTTAAAAGCCCGAAAAGGGATAAAATAATTTTGGAGCGTTTTATGTTATAATCTAATATATCGGAACCAAAGATATTTTCTCTAATAATTTTCTTTATACTTTTTTTATAAGTCTTTTTATAATATTCTACTAAACCGATTAAAAATGCTCCACAGCCACAACTTGGATCTAAACATTTATCATTATTTTTTGGAGAAATTTCTTTAATTATAAAGTCAACGATATATGTTGGAGTAAAGAATGCTCCATTTACTTTTCGATCGTTCTTTGGAATTAAAAGCTCAAGATAATTTTCTAAAAGCTTTAAATCTTTAATATCAAGTTTTGAAACAAGTACATATACTTCTGATTCAGTTTTAAAATTTTTAAATAATGCGGAAACTATCGGACTTTTGTCTAAATCTAAATTATTGATTTGAAGAAAAGAATAAATGAGATGTTTCTCAATGAGGTTTATCTCATAAGAATTAATTAATTCACTTATTATTATTTTATTCATTAATATTTTTTTGTTGACTATAAGTAACAAAATTAAACTTTTACCTTTGATTCTCCAAATCTTTGAGTTACGAAAATTATTCTCTTTTGGTTTTTGAAGTGTTGAATTTTAGTATTCAAAAAATAGAAATTTGCGGTTGGTTTTCAGCTAATGGATAATAAAATTTTCCTTTACTTGAACATTTAATACAATCACTATTTCTAAATATTAAAAATTGTTATAAAATTTTCCTTTTTAAATAAATATTACGTGCTTTCAAATGATACTATGTTAATTTAGTTATTTTAATGTATCTCATCCTTTAAAGTTAAATACACAACTTTTGTATTTACTAAAGAATATTTAAATATTTGATACTATTTTTGGCTGTTAAAGTCTTTCTATTACCTATTCGTTGGATTAAAAGTCTTTTTAAGGGCTATTATGAAATATTTTAAACTCTCCTTAGATATTTAAAATTGGAAGTTCTTTGATAAATAATGCAATATTATAAACATTTTAGATTATTTACATAGCATGAATTATTTTTTAATTGAATAAAAGAAAAATCCAATTCGAATCACAAAAAAGAGCCTTAAGTTTCAATTGAGAATCCATTTTCAGAAATAAGTTGCCCTAAACGTTGCCCTATAAAATAAAAAAACCCCTGAAATCAGATGATTTCAGGGGTTTGTGGTACTCGAGGCGGGAATCGAACCCGCACTCCGAAGAACTGGATTTTGAATCCAGCGCGTCTACCAGTTCCGCCACTCGAGCATATTTTATCGTTAAGAAACGACATCCTGTAAAACAGGACTGCAAAACTAAATAATTATTTTCTTTCCAACACCAAAAATATCAAGATTTATGCATTAGCAACCAAATTTAATTTTTAAATTTGCACCTCCTTAAAAACAAAAGACTCAATACTTTATTGAAGCAACTGTTTGGAAAACAATTAGAAAGACATGCCATACCAAGTTCCACAACCGAAAATATTTGCTTGTACACAAAGTAAAATCTTAGGCGAGAAAATCGCTAAGGCTTACGGAACGGAATTAGGTAAGATATCTTTTTCTCGCTACAGTGATGGGGAGTTTCAGCCTTCTTTTGAAGAATCTATTCGTGGAACACGAATTTTCATTATAGGTTCTACACATCCTGGTCCAGAAAATTTAATGGAAATGTTATTGATGATAGATGCTGCAAAAAGAGCATCTGCAAGACACATTACTGCGGTAATGCCATACTTTGGTTGGGCAAGACAAGATAGAAAAGACAAACCTAGAGTACCAATTGCAGCCAAACTGGTTGCTAAAATGCTTGAAACAGCAGGTGCTACTAGAATTATCACCATGGATCTGCATGCAGACCAAATACAAGGTTTCTTTGAAAAGCCAGTAGATCATCTGTTTGCATCTACATTGTTTTTACCATATCTAAAAAACTTAGGTTTAAAAGACCTTACTATTGCTTCTCCAGATATGGGTGGTTCTAAAAGAGCTTATGCATACTCTAAAGCTTTGGATAGCGACGTTGTGGTATGTTACAAACAAAGAGCCAAAGCCAATGTAATTTCACATATGGAATTAATAGGTGATGTACAGGGCAAAAACGTTGTACTTGTGGATGACATGGTTGATACCGCAGGAACTTTAACCAAAGCAGCAGATTTAATGATGGAGCGTGGTGCTATTAGCGTTAGAGCTATTACCACACACGGTTTATTATCTGGCGATGCATATGAAAAGATCGAAAACTCTAAGCTTACCGAATTGATCATTACAGATTCTATTCCTATTGAAGTTAAGAGTGATAAAGTAAAGGTATTGACCTGTGCCAATCTATTTGCCGAGGTAATGGATAAGGTTCATAACAATAACTCTATATCTTCTAAGTTCTTAATGTAAGATTAGAAGCAAAACAAGAATATTAATTTTTTATATATATAATGAAAGCAATTACAATTAAAGGATCAGAAAGAGAAAGCGTGGGCAAAAAGGCAACGAAAGCCCTACGTAATGCTGGAAAGGTTCCTTGCGTGGTATACGGAGGGGATAAACCATTACACTTTTCAGCAGATGAACTAGCGTTCAGAGATTTGGTTTACACTCCAAATGCACACACAGTTGCAATTGAATTGGATGGCGGAACTTCGGTTAAAGCTATCATGCAAGATATTCAGTTTCACCCTGTAACAGATGCCATCATCCATATTGATTTCTATCAATTATTCGATGATAAAATGGTTACTATGAATATTCCTGTAACATTAGAAGGAAATTCTCCAGGTGTACGTAATGGTGGACGTTTATTGTTCAGAAAACGTAAACTTGCTATTAAAGCTCTACCAAGTAAATTACCAGATTTCTTTAACGTCGATATTTCTAAATTGAAAATCGGTCAAAATATTTCTGTAGCGTCATTGGTGAGTGAAGATTTCACTATTTTACACCCAGAAAGTCAAGTTGTTGTACAAGTTAAAACTGCTCGTACCGCTGTTGTGACCGATGATGAAGATGAAGAAGGAGAAGAAGGAGCTGAAGGTGCAGAAGGTGCATCTGAAGAAGCTGCTCAAGAATAGTCTTAAAAGTCTAAATTATACATTAAAGCATCCTGGTACTTGTATCAGGATGCTTTTGTATTTTTACACCCTAAATTAAACTACCCATGTTCCAGTTTTTAAAATCTCTTTTTAATAACCAGAACATAATTACAGAAGAGAAAGACCCCATGAAGAAATTTTTAATCGTTGGCCTTGGCAACATAGGAGAGGAATATACAGAAACCCGTCATAATATAGGTTTTAAAGTACTGGACGAAGTAGCCAAAGTAAATGACTTTACTTTTGAAACCGCTAAACTTGGTGATATAGGATCATATAAAATTAAAGGCAGAACAATTATTTGCCTTAAACCATCTACTTATATGAACCGCAGCGGTAAAGCTTTAAAGTATTGGATGGATAAAGAAAAAATTCCTCAAAGTAATGTTTTAGTGATAACCGACGATATCAATTTACCTTTTGGAACTATTCGCATAAAAACAAAGGGAAGCAATGGCGGCCATAACGGATTAAAGGATATAGAGCTGTTTCTTCAAACTATTCTTTACAATAGGTATAGATTTGGTGTGGGAGCAGATTTTGGCAAAGGCAGACAGGTGGAGTATGTTTTGGGACAATGGAACGATGAGGAAAAAGCTTTAATGCCTGAACGTTTAAAAAAATCTACAGAAATTATTAATTCGTTCGCACTTGCCGGAATAGCAAGAACCATGAATCAATTTAACAATTCTTAAAGTACTTTAAAGGAATACACCCCGGTATCCGATCTATTACCCTCTTCGTCAATTACAATGACTTTCCAGTAATAGACAGTATCTGATGTTACTGAAACGTTTACACTTGTTACGGTGGCAGATACTTCCCTAATTAGATCTATTGGCGGTGTTTCTACAGAGAAATATACTTCATAGCTAGCAATATCATCGTCTAAATCAGACGCAGACCACGATAGCTCCACCTCGTTATTAATATCCTTGAATACGTTATCTGAAGAAGCGGGACTTATTATAGTTGCAGGAAATGGTGCAAATGTGGATCTGGATCCGGAATTATAAAAATACCATTCTTGACTAGAAACAGTTTCTGCTACTTCACTATTTCTAGAACGTACAAACCAAGAAAATTGTGCTCCTTTAGCCAAGGGTAGTTTAGCCGAACTAGAAGCTGATACAATTGTCTGTACAGTACTTGTTTCTATATTGGTAACACGCAATTCATAGGTCTCCGTATTATCAGCTAAATTCCACCTAAACTCTACTTGACTGGTCTCCTCTCCTAAGCTGACACCTGTAGTGCACTCAGAGTTTTCCTCAGGAAACACCAAAAGAACCGCTTCTGGTGGGTTCGCCGCACTTTTCTTTTTACAGCTGGTCACAGCCATAAACAAACATATTATAAGCACTAAAAAACGCATCATTCTTTAATTACTTTAGAAGTTCCTTTAATAGTTCTACCCTCATACTTCAAATAATAAATACCCGTAGAAAGCGAACTCAAATCAAGCTGCATTACCCCACCGATCACCATAATCTTCTTATTAAAAATATACCTTCCATCCGCACTAAAAACACTTACAATTACTTCTTCCTGTTGCGCACCTAAATACACCTCAACAATATCTCTCACGGGATTTGGATACACTACCGGTTCTACATAAAAACCAATCTGTTCTTCATAAACACCTTGGCAAGGTATATCGGTGTACACTTTCAATGTATTCAATCCTTTATTCAAATCCAATGCTATCGTTGATTCTTCCGTTTGCACAGCTACACCGTTCAATTCAACTGTATAAAAAGAAGAACCATTCATTTCAAGCGTTACCTGAGAGCCATCTACTGCAACTTTGGAAGTTACACTTAACGCTGAAGGTTCTGTAATCTGCACCTCAACACAATATTCTTGGTACGCTATTACACCATCAGTTCCGGTTATACACAAAGTATATGTCCCAGATTCCAGATTAGCCAAATTGAACGCATTTAAAAAGTTCTGGGTTAGATTTAATCCGTTACCAACAACTACTACTTGATAATCAAGTGCCAATTTGGGAACTATAGATAAAGAACCGTCATTATTATCTCTACAGGTTTCACTTTCTAAGCTAACAATAAAGTTCTCTTCCGGAAAACGGTAAATAGCACAACCAGAAGCATCTACCTCTTGACCAGCCGGAGTACCTAAACACAAATCATCACCATCATCGAATACTCCATCATTATCTGCATCTGGTCTAAATTCACCCTCTACACAAGCTTCAAGAACAAATGAATTTAAACTCCCACCATCAGAAGGGGCGTTATCTTTAACCTCTAATGTCCACTCGCCAAGAATCGATTCACCATTAAATGAACTTAAACTTCCCAATGGTTTTACCGAACTACTAATCCCCGGACTTACAGAACAGTTAAATGCCGCACTATCATCATCAAAAGTCGCATTGATATCACGTGAATCTCCACAAGAATTAGAAACCAAGGTTACCGTAGTACCAGTAGGTGAAGTAAGACTAATTACTAAATCAGCCAAAAAGGTATGTTCTATATCAAGCTGCACATTGATGTCCGCAACAGGTAAATCCTCAAAAAACACGATTTTAGATGTAATCACCGGTGTACCGCTACTTGATATCGCGATCGGCGTACCTGTAGCACTTTTTGTAGTGCAATTAAATTGTACCGTAGAGAAGCTAAAAGGAGCACTAAAAACACCTTCCCCACAATCGTTTTTTGGTTTTACCCTCCAAAAATAAGTGCTATTGTTATCCACTAGCGTTGGTAAGAACGAACTACCGTTAACAGTATTTGATTCTATAATAGTTGTAAAACTAGCATCAGCTGCAATTTCAACATCGTATAGTGTATTCCCTATAGATGTTTCCCATTCCAGCATCACGTCTGTAGAGGCATTCTCAAAACCATCTATAGGAGAAACCAGAACTACTTCTTCAAATTCATCGTCATAAATTCTTAACTGTAATGTGATTTCTTTTGTAACCGTATCTGAGCTAGACACAACCCTAATAGGGTAAATACCGGCGTCTACGGTAGAAATACCTTCAAAATCAACAGTAACCAACGTATCGTCAGCATCAGCAACTGCAGGTGTAAAAGTTGCCGTGATACCTATAGGTAAATCAAGCACACTAAACGTACTTTCTTCATCGAAACCCAAATCAGTTTCATAAGTGAAATCAATACTTAAATCATCGGGCTTACAAATATCAAAAACCAACTCGTCAAAATTAAGCACGACTTCTGATGGAGTAATAGAAAAATTAGCATCATTGACAGCAAAGAAAATATTATCATCTGCCTTGATCATAATACGCCCTGTACTAGTAGTTATATTTGGTATGATAATAGTCTGACTACCATCGTTCAAAGTATTTTCTTCTAGCACAACAGGAAAAGTGACACCGCTATCAGTAGATAAAAATATGGAAACAGTTTCAGTGTTTACGGGTGATATATCTGTATTGGCAACATCCCAAGTAATGGTTTGTATAGAGCCAGCTTCAAAAGACTCTTCTGTAGCTTGCGAACTTATTAAAAAAGGACCTGCTTCGTTACTTACAGTTACCGTCATTTCATCAGAATCTGACTGTCCGCCATTTAAGGCATTATCTCTAACGGTCAATGAAAAGTTTAAATCACGACCAACATTAGACAGCGTTTCCCAAGCAGAGCCCGAGGTCGGTACTGTTTGCGTTAATTCACCATTTAAAATTCTATTTAAATTAGGAAAATATCGTTCTGAGGTTAGTTTAGGCGGCAATGATCTAAAATTAGCCCCTGCAGGATTATCCGGTCCAAATGTAGCTTGTGTAACTATACCGTTATCGATCTGTTCCCAAGTATAGCTTAATACGTCTGTGGCATCAACATCGGTGGCCTCACCTGTAAGCACAAATGGTGTACCTTTTGGTATCACGTAATCTGTTAAAGGAGTAATTGTTGGAGGGTTATTGGTAAGAATCTCTGTCTCTCCACATGAAATAGTTTCAAGGTAATCCCTTATCTGAACTATACTGACGTAGTGAAAATAATCATCACTGTTAGAATCGACATTATTTACACCGGTAATACCTGCATACCCCATAATCGTAGTACCACTAGCAGGCTCTACTTGTACATTAGTACCTTCTGAAATATGTGAAAAAGAGTGATTTGCCCCAAACTGGTGTCCCATTTCATGCGCAACCAAATCAATATCAAAAGCATCACCCACAGGTGAGGATAAAGTGGTATAACCACTACCCTTTCTACTATCTGTACAAACGGCACCAATAAAACCTGAATTACCGTCTAATGTATTATCCTGCTGATTAAAAAGATGCCCGATGTCGTAATTGGCCTCACCAATTACACTTGTTAATGTATTTTGTACTTGACTACTTAAACTACCCGTATAAGGATCTGTATCTGGATCTGTATAAATTACAAGATCGGTATTATCTATCAACTCAAGGGTAATCGCCAAATCGCGTTCAAATACGGCATTGATTCTTGTTAGCGTAGCATTAATTGCTGCAAGAGCATCTGCCTTTGTGCCACCATGAAACTCCGTATACTCCCCTGAAGCCGAGATAGCGACCCTAAATTTTCTTAACGTTTGATCATCTACCAGTTTAGCCGTAAGATTTTGCGAATATTCTTTGATCTCGGGTACAGTCTTACATACAAAATCCACATCGCGTTCATCTTGATCTGTTCTACGATACAAAACATAGGTGTCATCAGCAGATTTTTGCATAAACAAAGCTCCGTTTTCCCCAGAAGTCATCATGGTACTTTGTATCCCCCTATCCGAAATACTAAATCGAATCTGTTTAGTAGCATCGTGCAAGGCAATACCTTTATAAGATTTTATAGATGGGTATTTAAGGGAAAGTCCTTTTGAAAAAAGGTGTGCATCTTCCACTAAAAACGGAATTAATTTACCGGTTTCATCTGGAAAATCAATAATTATAGAAGATTCGTTCTTTGTAAGTGCCCGTAAAAACTGTTGCTGATCAAGGGTAAACGCAGTTCCTTTATTTACTCGTAACTGCTGCTTAGTGAATTGTTTAGCCGTATTGTTTAATTCCGTATTTTTCCAATATGCAGTTTGAGCCAAACCGGAAAAGGAAAGAAATACTATGGTAATTGTAAAAACAAGGCGTAATTTTGCAATCATTAAGAGGCTTTTAACTCAAAATCAAATATAAGTCTTTTTATTTTCTATCACAGGTGATTACAGTCCGCAACATTTCTAAATACAAAGAAGAACACCCTACGGTCATTACCATAGGCACCTTTGACGGCGTGCATATAGGTCACTTGAAAATACTTAATAAAATCATAAACCATGCCAAGAATACCGAATTAAAATCTTCGGTACTTACATTTTTTCCGCACCCAAGAATGGTGTTACAAAAAGACACCAATATAAAATTATTGAATACCATAGAGGAAAAAATACGCATCTTGGAGAAACTTGGTCTTGACATACTTATTATTCATCCTTTTACCAAAGAATTCTCTAGACTTACAGCAACCGAATTTGTTCGCGATATGCTCGTAAATACATTAAAGATCAAAAAAGTAATTATAGGGTATGACCATAGATTTGGTCGCAATAGAAATGCCAACATCACTGATTTGATTACATTTGGAAGCACTTATGATTTTACGGTAGATGAGATACCTGCCCAAGAAATTGACGATGTATCTGTAAGTTCAACAAAAATCAGAAAAGCATTAGAAGACGGTGATATTGAAACTGCGAATAGCTACCTAGGCTATGAATATATGCTTACCGGAACAATCATTAAGGGTAAAGGGATTGGTAAACAATTGGGATACCCAACAGCGAACCTTTCAATAGCTGAAGATTACAAGCTAATACCTAAAAACGGTGCATACATTGTAAACAGTATCTTGAACGATAAAGTTATTTATGGTATGATGAATATAGGGTATAACCCAACCGTAAATGGCACGGAAAAATCCATAGAAATTAATTATTTCGATTTTGATAGTGATTTGTACGACTTAAAAATTCAAGTTAATATTTTGGTTCGTTTACGAGATGAGCATAAATTTGAATCTGTTGATGCTCTCAAAGCACAATTAGCAAAAGACAAAGAAAAATCGCTTCAATACATTAATCGGTAAATATGCTCAACAGGTTATTATTTCAACGTATAGATAATAGCCCATTAATTATCTTTCGCATATTTTTTGGCATACTCGTTTCTCTTGAATGCTTTGGCGCTATTGCTACTGGTTGGGTAAAGCGGAATTTAATCTCCCCCAAGTACACTTTCCCTTTTATAGATTTTGAATTTCTACAGCCACTGCCCGGTAACGGCATGTATTTCTATTTTGTATTAATGGGGTTACTAGGTCTTTTCATTGCCGTAGGGTTCAAATATCGATTAAGTATCATATCATTTACCGTGCTGTGGACTGCAACATATTTAATGCAAAAAACGGCTTATAACAATCATTACTACTTACTCATATTAATAGCATTGATAATGTGTTTTTTTCCTGCGGAAAGAAGCCGGTCCTATGATGTAAAAATGAAACCCGAACTAGAAAGCAATTCAATGTACGCCTATGTAAAATGGGTAGTAGTGCTTCAATTGTTTATCGTCTACGTATACGCCTCAATTGCTAAAATGTATGGAGATTGGCTTGATTTTAGTACCATAGCTGTATTAATGCATTCTAAAAAAAGTTATTGGTTAGTTGGTGCTATTTTACAAGAACCTTGGATACATAGTATTATTGGATCCGTTGGCATTCTGTTTGATTTACTTATTGTACCCGCCCTACTCTGGAAACCAACAAGGAAAGCGGCTTTCTTCATCTCACTTTTCTTTCATCTATTCAATTCCATCATATTTCAGATTGGCATATTCCCTTATTTATCCATTGCCTTCAGTGTTTTCTTTTTTGAGCCAGAAACCATTCGTAAGATTTTCTTCAAGACGAAACCGGCATTTGTATCATCCTATTCTACAACACCAATTTACAGCAACACAATGCTAGTAACAGCAACTATCTACTTCATAATTCAATTAGTATTACCTGTAAGACACCATGCCATTAAAGATGATGTGCTGTGGAGTGAAGAAGGTCATAGAATGAGCTGGCGAATGATGCTACGTAGTAGACAGGGTAAAGGCAGATATAAAGTAGTTGACAATGACACTAAAGAAGAGTTCATCATAAAACCTAAAGATTATGTGTCTAGAGGTCAAGAACGCAAAATATTTGCCTACCCGGATTTTGCTTGGCAGTTTGCCCAATACTTAAAAAAGGAGTTTAAACAAGAAGATAGAAACGTTTCGGTATACCTAGAAAACTCTAAAATCAGTATCAATCGCAAACCATATGTTCCCTTTATAGACGCTAAAACTGATTTGGCGGCAGAGACATGGTACCAAACAAAACATCACGACTGGATTCTCCCCTCTAACATCGGGAACTCTAAAAACTAACTAAAACGTGTTTAGTCCCCAAAAGTATCTGCTATAAATATAAGATTAACGTAAATTTGCAGTCAAATACAATTTAATAATGTTACAAATACAGACCATAAGAGATAATCAAGAAGATATTATCCTTGCCCTTGGAAAAAGAAATATTGATGCACAACCCTTAATTGAAAAAGTGCTTCAATTAGATGAAAACAGACGTGCTGCCCAAACAAGTTTGGACAACGTTTTGGCAGAATCGAATAAAATTTCCAAAGAAATCGGTGTTTTGTACAAAACTGGAAAAGTTCAAGAAGCAAATTTATTAAAAGAACAGACAGTAAAGCTAAAAGAAGAATCTAAACAATTAGGAGAGGATTTAAACTCCGCAGAAGAAGAGCTACAAAACCTTCTTTACCAATTACCGAATGCACCTCATGCTTCTGTAAAAAAAGGTTCTACTGAAGAGGACAATGAGGAAATTTTCAGCGAAGGTGATATTCCTAAATTGGTTGAAGATGCCCTACCGCATTGGGAGTTGGCGAAGAAATATGATATCATAGATTTTGAATTAGGTGTTAAAATCGCTGGAGCCGGTTTTCCGGTTTACAAAGGTAAGGGTGCCCGTTTGCAACGCGCTTTAATCACTTATTTCTTGGATAAAAATACCGAAGCAGGTTATACTGAAATTCAGGTGCCACATTTGGTAAACGAACTATCTGGTTATGGCACAGGTCAATTGCCAGACAAGGAAGGTCAAATGTACCATGTAACAGCAGACGACCTTTATTTGATACCAACGGCAGAGGTTCCTGTAACTAACATATTTAGAGACGTTATTGTAAAGGAAAGTGATTTCCCTATTACCTATACGGGGTATACTCCATGTTTTAGAAGAGAAGCAGGTAGTTATGGCGCACATGTGCGTGGTTTAAATCGTCTGCACCAATTCGATAAAGTAGAAATTGTACGTGTAGAACACCCTACTAAATCATACGATGCCTTAGATGGTATGGTTGATCACGTAAAGAACATTCTACGAGAATTAAAATTACCATACCGAATTCTAAGACTATGTGGTGGTGATTTAGGCTTTACAGCCGCACTTACGTTTGACTTTGAAGTATTCTCAACTGCACAAGACAGATGGTTAGAAATAAGCTCTGTTTCTAACTTTGAAACATACCAGGCTAATAGATTAAAATTACGTTTTAAAGATGAAAACGGAAAAAATCAACTAGCTCATACATTAAATGGTAGCTCTTTAGCCTTACCACGTGTTTTGGCGGGGATTCTAGAGAATTATCAAACTGCAGACGGCATTAAAATACCGGATGTATTAGTACCTTATTGTGGTTTTGATATGATTGATTAATTTCTAAAAGTGTTGCTTTTTAGTAACGGAGAGATTTTGCTAATATATAGTATTGAATAAAACGCCGTACAACCTCTGTTGTACGGCGTTTTATATTAAAAAAATATAGCTAAAAATATGGAAATGATAAAATCAACTTTTCATTACTAATGCTACCGCCTAACCACATCTATATTCACTATTTTAGTAGAAGGTTCAATTTTCATTAGAAACATAAATTGACAAAATTTTAAAACCTTCTTCATTATGAATTTCAAATTCAATTGCTGTTTATTACTTATAAGTATAATTTTTCTTGGCTGCTCTGATGAAAAAAGTATAAAAGAAAAAGAGATAAATATTGAAGAATTAACCATTTCCGATATACATATGTCATATCAAGATAAGACCTTCAATAGTGAACAGCTAGTGAATACCTATCTTGAAAGAATTAAAAATTATGATAGCACTTTAAACGCAATTACTGTGATCAACCCAAAAGCGCTAAAAATAGCAAAAGAACTTGATGAAGAATACCAGCGAACAGGCATTTTACGTCCTTTACACGGCATACCGCTAATTGTTAAGGATAATATCAATACAGAAGGTTTACCTACTACTGCAGGTTCACTAGCACTGCAAAACTATATACCTGAAGAAGATGCGTTTATCATTAAAAAACTTGTTGAAGCCGGTGCTATAATTATTGCAAAATCTAACATGGCAGAATGGGCATTTAGCCCTATGCATAGCGAAAGTTCAACAGCTGGTACAACTAGAAATCCATATAACACCAATTATGTACCTGCTGGATCTAGTGGTGGCACCGGTGCTTCGATCGCTGCTAATTTTGGAACTATAGGACTAGGAACAGATACTGGAAATTCCATTAGAGGTCCGTCTTCGCATAATGCATTAGTAGGGTTTAGAACCACCCTAGGGTTAGTAAGTAGAAGCGCAATTGTTCCGCTTTATTTGAGAAATGATGTAGTCGGCCCTATGTGCCGTTCTGTTGAAGATGCAACTAAAGTTTTAGAAGTTATTGCTGGTATAGATCCTAAAGACCCACTTACAACATATTCAGAAGGGAAGACACCAACAGATTACACACAATTTCTTAAAAAAGATGCCCTGAAAGGTTCTAGAATAGGTGTTCTAAGAACCTTAAGTGATGACAATCCGCATCCTGAAATAAATCAATTATTTAATAATTCACTTGTCCAATTAGACTCTTTAGGAGCTTCGGTCATCGATTCGGTGAACGTACCTGATTTTCAAAATTTAAGACAGAACCAATGGTGTGCAACATTCAGAACAGATGTCGAGACTTTTTTATCAGATTACGTTAAAAATGATTCACTAAAAACTATTGAAGATATTATTGAAGCAGGAAGCAAGTCTGATTTTGCGAGAGAAAGATTAATTAGAAATGCCGCCCACAATGGAAGATGGGAAGATTCAGATATTCCCTGTTTAGATGCCTACACAGATATACGCAGAGTTGCTTTTAGAGAGGCAATTGAAAATATGATGGATTCTTTACAACTAGATGCAATAGTATATCCATCATGGAACAACCCCCCAGCACCAATTAATCAATTCCAAGAAGAATATAAGGGAGACAATAGTCAAATTATTAGTCCGCATACAGGACAGCCAGCTTTTACCGTCCCTATGGGTTTTACAAGTAAAAATTTACCTACGGGACTTCAGTTTTTAGGCAGAATGTATGATGAGCCTGTTTTAATAGGCCTTACCTATTCTTATGAACAGGGCACCAAACACAGAAAAAAACCTGTACTCAAAAATTCAAAGTCCAATTAAATAATATTGCTAAATACTGAAGTTGTTGAATCTCCTTTGAAATACAAGGCTAGTTACGATAGTCTTAACAACAACTTACTGCATTCTATGTATCTTTGATTATGCGCCTTACCTTTTTCATAATTACATTTTTAGCTCTGTCAACATTCGGCTTTGCCCAGGATGATTTCTTGGCGAAGCAATATTTTGCTGATGGTGATTTTGAAAAAGCCGTAGTTTTTTATGAAAAACTAGTAGAAAAAAGCCCTAGAAGAACGGAATACGTTCAAGATTTAGTTGCTTGCTACCAGCAATTAGAACGCTACCAAGATGCTGAAGATTTTTTAAATCAGCGTTTAAAAGACCGAAACCCCTATCCCACATTATTAATTGATCTAGGTTATAACTACAAGTTACAGGATAATGAACAAATGGCACAAACGTATTATGATAAGGCGTTAGATGTTATCCCTAAAAACCCTAATTACGGTTACGCCTTAGGTCTTCATTTTCAAAAATACAGTCTGCTGGACTTAGCGATTAAAGCTTTTAAAAATTCAATGGAATTGAATCCTGCTTTAAACTTCAATTTTCAACTTGCCAGAATATATGGAGAGCAAGGTAATGTTGAAGCCATGTACAACTCATACCTCAATCTTGTTATTGATGGCAAAACCTCTAAATCTAATATTTTAAGAAGTATAGATGATTTTATCTCTGAAGATGCAACGGATAAAAATAACATCCTATTAAAAAAGGTATTACTAGAGCGTGCACAGAAAAACCCAGATGTTCTTTGGAATGAACTTTTAAGTTGGTTATTTGTTCAGCAAAAGCAATACGGTAGTGCGTTTAGGCAAGAAAAAGCCATTTTTAAACGCATGAACGGCAGCTCTACCACAAGATTGGAGAATTTAGGCAACGATGCCTTGGATAATGAAGAATATGACACCGCAAAAGATATCTACGGTTACATCATTGAGAACACCAGTAATAAGATTACGCAATTAGATGCAGAACTAAACCTTATTGATATTGATTTAAGAAATGCTACAAACGGACAGTTAGATGCTATTCATAAAAAGTACGACGCTCTTGTAGATGTTTACGGATATAAATCGCAATCATTACAGCTGCAAGTTGCCTATGCAAATTTTCTTACGTTTAAAAAGAACGATCCCGCACCAGCAGAAAAACTGCTAAAGAATAGTTTGGAATTACCATTAAGCGATAGAGGTACTGCATATTTAAAACTGGCACTAGGCGATATTTTGGTGTATGACAAAAAGTTTAATGAAGCACTTATCTATTTTTCTCAGATTCAGCAAAAATTAAAAAACGATGTACTTGGTCAAGACGCACGTTATAAAGTAGCACAAACAAGTTTTTACAAAGGAGATTTCGATTGGGCATTAACCCAATTAAAAGTACTACGAAGTTCTACTTCTCAGCTCATCGCAAATGACGCTATGCAGTTGAGCCTTTTGATATCGGACAATTCGTTGGAAGATTCCACGCAAACTGCCTTAAAAAAATATGCGAGAGCAGATTTCTTGGCCTATCAAAATAAAACCGATGAAGCCATTACCGCTTTGGGAGATATATTAGAAAATCATAAGGGTGAAAAAATTGAAGACGAGGCACTTTTAAAACAAGCACGACTATTTGAAAAACAAAAGAAATACGAAGACGCCCAATTAAACTATCAAAAAATCATCACATTTTATGGCAATTGTATTCTTGCCGATGACGCTTATTATGCACTGGGCGAACTTTACCGTAAAGAATTCAATGACCCCATAAAGGCAAAAGAGCAGTACGAGAAAATCATCTACAATTATCAAGACAGCTATTACTTTCCTGAAGCACGAAAAAACTTTAGAATTTTAAGGGGAGACGCCATAAATTAAAATCGCTACCTATCTAATTCGTTTTAAGCCCTAGTTGAACTAACTTTGCAATTCAAATAGAACTTGAAATAATACATGTACATATATAACGTTACCACCAATATAGAAGAAACGGCCCATGATACTTGGCTGCAATGGATGAAAGAAACGCACATACCACAAGTTCTTTCAACTGGTAAATTCTTAAGCGCAAAATTCACTAAAGTTTTGGTAGAAGAAGATATGGGTGGCTATACCTATTCAGTTCAATACACCGTACCAGACAAAGCTACTTTAGACAGATATTATGAAGAGGATGCACCGGCGCTAATAGAAAGTATTCAAAAGAAATTTGCAGGTCAGTTGGTTTCTTTTAAAACAGAATTAGAAGTAGTAGATGAGTTCTTTGTACAAAGAGCCACAGCAACGCACTATTTATTTACCTATGGAACTTTACAGGAAAGAGAAGTACAATTGGGGGTATTCGCAAGACCTTTAAACGGATTTGAAGACGAATTACCATTATATACAATATCAGATATAAAAGTAGCCGACCTCTACCCTACACTGCAACACACAGGATCAAAAGAAGATTCAATCAAAGGTCAAGTTTATACACTATCTCATCAAGAATTACATAAAGCAGATAGATACGAAGGTGAAGCATACGAAAGAATTGAGATTCAATTGGCATCGGGGAAAAAAGCTTGGGCGTATATAGCAAAATAAACTATCGCTAAAAGAGATTTATGGGAACGAAAAGAAAGAAGAACAAAGGTGATAAGTATGCTCATAAAAAGCATCATGAAAAAGGTCCTGTAAAAGCGAAGAAACACTTAGGTCAGCATTTTTTAAAAGATGAAGACATTGCCAGACAAATTGCCGAAACACTATTACAGCAAGATTATAAAAATGTCATAGAAATAGGTCCGGGAACAGGCGTTTTAACCAAATACCTACTTTTGCGAGATAGCAATTTAGTAGCAATGGATTTGGATACGGAGTCCATTACGTACTTAAACGAAACTTTCCCGTTAGAACACCCAAAGGCATTTGAGGGCGATGGTTCTTTTAAAGTGATAGAAGCAGATTTTCTAAACTTTGATATTTCTACTTTGTTCGGTGATGAGCAATTTGGTATTACCGGTAACTTTCCATACAATATATCTACACAGATCGTCTTTAAAATGTTGGAGCTTCGAAATCAAATACCTGAATTTTCAGGGATGTTTCAGAAAGAAGTTGCGCAGCGTATTTGTTCAGCAGAAGGCAGTAAAGCATATGGCATTTTATCAGTTTTAGTTCAAGCTTTTTACGATGCCGAATACCTTTTTACGGTAGAACCAGATGTTTTTGACCCACCACCAAAAGTACAGTCAGGTGTTTTAAGATTAACACGTAAAACCAACTTTGAACTTTCTTGTGACGAGCAATTATTATATAGAGTAGTAAAAACCGCTTTCAATCAACGCAGAAAGACATTACGTAACAGTTTAAAAACATTTTCATTATCAGATAATCTAAGAGAAGATACTATATTTGACCTTAGACCTGAACAGTTGGCGGTTGACGATTTTATAGCATTGACGAACAAAATAGCGGATGACACCCTTTAAGCTTACAGAAGAACTTGTAGTAGAGATAGAACAGCTCATTGAACAAAGCAATGATACTGAACTAAACGCTATGTTGAGTACTGTGCATTATGCCGATGTTGCTGAAATCATTAATGAATTGGATAAGGACAAAGCTACCTATCTAATTAAATTATTGGACAGCGATAAAACTTCCGATGTTCTTACAGAGTTAGATGAAGATGTTCGTGAAGCTATATTAAGCAGTCTATCTACAAAAGAAATTGCCGGCGAATTAGAGGAGCTAGACACCGATGATGCCGCAGATATTATTGGCGAGTTACCTAAAGACCAAATACAAGACGTTATCTCTAAAATTGAAGATAGAGAACACGCAAAAGATATCGTTGATCTTTTAAGATATGCAGATGATTCCGCAGGTGGTCTTATGGCAAAAGAGCTCGTAAAGGTCAATGAAAACTGGAATGTGCTTACTTGCGTTAAAGAAATGCGCACGCAGGCAGAAAATGTAACCCGCGTACATTCTATTTATGTGGTAGATGACGAAGACAAGCTAAAAGGCCGGTTATCGTTAAAAGATCTATTGACCACTTCAACCAAAACACATATTAAAGATGTTTTTATAAAAAATGTAGATTCTGTCAACGTTAATGAAGACCCAGAAGAAGTTGCTAGAATCATGAGTAAGTATGATTTAGAAGCCATACCTGTAGTTGATGAAATTGGCAGATTGGTAGGTCGTATTACTATTGATGATATTGTTGATGTCATCAAAGAAGAAGCTGAGCGAGATTACCAAATGGCAGCCGGTATATCTCAAGATGTAGAAGCTGATGATAGTATTTGGGATCTTACAAGGGCGCGTTTACCATGGTTGATCTTAGGTCTATTTGGTGGTGCAGGTGCCGCTCTGATCATGGGTGGTTTTGAAGAAATGTTTCGTGAATACACGGTACTCTTTCTATTTACACCATTAATAGCTGCAATGGCAGGTAACGTTGGTGTGCAATCTAGCGCCATAATAGTACAAGGTTTGGCAAATGACGATATTAAAGGAAGTATAAGTAGCAGATTAATCAAAGAAATGCTTTTGGCATTGTTGAACGGCGTTATACTTTCTTGTTTATTATTGATTTTTACATGGATTTGGAAGGGAGATTTCCTTACCTCATTGGCAATTTCCATTTCACTTATTGCAGTGATTGTTGTTGCCGGATTCATAGGTACTTTCGTGCCATTATTTTTAGACAAAAGAGGTATCGATCCCGCAATTGCAACCGGACCATTCATTACCACAAGCAATGACATTTTCGGTATTTTAATCTACTTTTCTATCGCCAAATTAATTTTGGGCATATAATAAACTACTACTCTTCTTTTTAGAATACTGTGGCTTTCCGTATATTACTCTATTAAATTCCTTTCAATGCAAATTTAGAATCAAATATATACGCCCATGAAAAGCATTAATCTTAAAGAAAAATATGATTTGGTAAATGGGCATTGGCATCCACATCAAATAGGTGTTGTAGATAATATGCAGGTTTTATTGGCAAAGCTGAAAGGTGAATTTGTATGGCATTCACACGACAATGAAGATGAGCTTTTTCAAGTAGTAAAAGGTACTTTGCACATGCAATTTAGAGACCGTACGGAAATAGTACAACAAGGAGAGATTATTATAGTCCCCAAAGGCATTGAACATTGCCCAATAACGAAGAACGATGAAGAAGTACACGTCATGCTTTTTGAAAAGTTAAGTACTGCCCATACGGGCAACGTTGCAGACGAAAAAACAAAAACAGATTACCCCGAAATATAATTAAGCATAAATGAAAGTATTACACGTAGATATAAATCACCCATTGATTATTGAACAATTCGCTGAATTAGGTTTTCAGAACGATGAAGATTATAACTCGACCAAAGAACAGATCGAAGCCAAAATCGAAGACTATGACGGACTCATAATTAGAAGTAGATTTTCTATAGATGCTGCATTTTTAGAAAAAGCCAAAAACTTGAAATTTATAGGTAGACTAGGCGCAGGTTTAGAAAATATCGACACAAAACACGCAAAATCTTTAGGTATTTTTCTAGCTGCTGCACCAGAAGGCAATCGTAATGCCGTTGGTGAACATACCTTAGGCATGCTTTTATCACTATTTAATAAATTAAATACCGCCGACAAGGAAGTTAGAAATGGCAAATGGGATCGTGAAGGTAACCGTGGTATAGAGCTAGAAGGCAAAGTAGTAGGTATCATTGGTTATGGTAATATGGGAAAAGCCTTTGCTAAAAAACTAAAAGGTTTTGATGTAGAAGAGGTTATTTGCTATGACATACAAGGAGGTGTAGAAGATGAAAACGCACGCCAAGTAGGCATTATGGAATTCCAAAATAGAGTTGATGTTGTTAGTCTACATGTACCACAAACCGAATTGACCATTGGTATGGTCGATGCTGAGTTTCTAGAAAAATTCAATAATCCTATTTGGATTATAAATACGGCCAGAGGCAAATGCATTGTAACTACGGATCTGGTTGATGCCTTAAAATCAGGAAAAGTTCTTGGTGCAGGTTTAGATGTACTGGAGTATGAAAAAGCCTCTTTTGAAAATATGTTTACAGATAACAATTTACCTGAAGCATTTCAATATCTAATTGATTCTGACCAAGTGATTCTAACACCACACGTAGCAGGTTGGACGGTAGAAAGCAAAATAAAACTGGCCCAAACGGTAGTAGACAAAGTGAAAGCAAAATTTTTAGAGTGATATGAAATACAAAGCCAACACACCAGACGAATATATTGCCCAATTACCACTAGAACGCAAAGAGGTTATTGAAAAGATAAGAGGTATTATTTTACAAAATTTACCAAATGGTTTTGAAGAGCAATTAAGTTATGGCATGTTGGGCTATGTAGTGCCACATTCTTTATATCCGGCAGGGTATCATGTACAAGCAGAACTACCGTTGCCTTTTATTAATTTAGCTTCACAGAAGAATTTTATCGCACTTTATCACTCCGGCATATATGCAGACCCTGCTTTAATGAACTGGTTCAAGAACGAATACCCTATTCATTGCAAACGCAAGCTAGATATGGGCAAAAGTTGTGTTCGTTTTAAAAGTATGGATGATATTCCGTACAAGCTCATTGCAGAACTATGCACTAAAATGACTCCCCAAGAATGGATTAGTTTATACGAGAATAATATCAAAAAATAGATAGCTATGCAAAATAGAGTAACAGGCTTAGGCGGATTCTTCTTTAAAACAAAAGACCCTGACCATTCTAAAAATTGGTACAACAAGCATTTAGGGCTAAATACAGATCAATATGGCTGTACTTTTTGGTGGAAAGACAAAGAAGGCAACGACTGCTCAACACAATGGAGCCCAATGAATGCAGACACAGAATATTTCAAGCCTAGCCAATCAAGTTTCATGATGAACTTTAGGGTTGAAAACCTAGTTGAGCTATTGGAAGTTCTCAAGAAAGAAGGAGTTACTGTTGTTGGTGATATCCAAGAATTTGAATATGGAAAATTTGGATGGATTTTGGACCCAGACGGAAATAAGCTAGAACTTTGGGAACCAATTGATAAAGCATTTCTATGATGTTTAAATAATCGCTACATTTAACCCTTAATAATAACCACCAAACAACAAGAGAATGTCAGAAGAAAACAAAGATTTCGGAGATAAGGCAGAAGAATCTGCAAGAGAATTTAGCGAAGGAGCTAAAAAGACCGCAGACGAATTTACTGCAGGGGCAAGAGAAGCCTTCAGTGGAGCTGGAGGAGAAAACAAAAAAGTATTAGTCGGGATATTGGCTATAATCTTAGGATCACTAGGTGTGCACAAATTCATATTGGGATACCAGAAAGAAGGGTTTATTTTATTAGGAGCTACTGTAATAGGTTATATTACTGTTTGCTTTGTAATTGGAGGATTCATTTTAACTGCTACTGCTATAGTAGGGTTAATAGAAGGTATTATATACCTAACAAAATCAGACGAGGAATTTTACAATACATACCAAGTAGGCAGAAAACCTTGGTTCTAAATAACTTAAGCCAGATAAAACCTTATCTGGCTTTTTTTATATATTTCATTATCGTAATATAGCAATATATAAATACAAAATGGGAATTACCAAAACGCAAATTTTTAATACAGAGCAGAATAAGTTAGCGGTCATTTTCAAGGTACTGTCCAACCCTGCACGTATTGCAATTCTACAATACATAAGCCAGCAAGATGCATGTATTTGCAATGACATCGTTGATGAAATAGGTTTAGCACAACCTACTATTTCACAGCATTTAAAAGAATTAAAAAGTATAGATTTAATTAGAGGTGAAATTGAAGGTAAAAAAGTATGTTATTGTATTAATTTACAAAAATGGACAGCGGTACAAGCACTATTAAATACTTTCTTCGATGCCACCAAAAGTAATTGTTGTTAAAAAAACTTTATATGAATGATATAACAATAAGAACAATGCTGCCCACAGATTGGGAATTCGTTGCTAATATCTACAAAGAAGGCATTGATACTGGCATAGCCACTTTTGAAACCAAAGTCCCCACTTTTGAAACTTGGGACAAAGCACATATGAGCAACTGCCGTTTTGTAGCTGAAAGTGATAATGAAATATTAGGTTGGGTTGCACTCTCCCCTGTTTCCAACAGATGCGTGTATGGCGGGGTGGCAGAAATAAGCGTCTATATTTCTAAAAAAAGCAGAGGTAAAGGTTTGGGTAAATTATTATTACAACATGTAATAAGCGCAAGCGAACAAGAAGGTATTTGGACACTACAATCTGGCATATTCCCTACCAACTATGGCAGTATCAAAGTCCACGAAGCAACAGGATTTAGGATGATCGGCAAACGTGAACGTATTGGAAAACTACACGGAAAGTGGGTAGACAATGTGCTTTTTGAACGACGTAGTAGTATTGTTGGTGTCGATTAAATTTGCCCTTCTATCTCTGAATTTTGAGATTCCAATAACTTCCGTTCCAATTCTGCCTGAAACTCTTCCATGACAGGTTTTACAGTACTCTCCGGTAAATCGGAAATCTTAATATACATTAATCCGTCTACCGAATTATTGAATAATGGATCAACGTTGAACGCGACTACTTTTGCATTTTGCTTGATATACTTTTTGATTAAAACCGGTAAGCGAAGACTTCCTGGTTCTACCTCATCTATTAATCTATCAAACTTATTTAAATCGGCTTGTGTTTCATCAAAAACGAACTCCTTATCCGCATCATTAAGTTTCACTTTAAATTCCTTTTTAGGTCTAATATACTGAGCAACATATGGATCCCAATAGTTAGACTTCATAAACTCGATCATCAATGATTTAGAGAAGTTAGAAAATTGGTTGCTGATACTAACACCCCCAATTAAATACTTATGCTCAGGAAACCGCAATGTAGTATGCACAATCCCTTTCCAAAGTAAAAATAAAGGCATTGGTTTTTGTTGGTATTCTTTGGTAATATAAGCACGACCCATTTCTATGGAATTTTGCATCATACCGTACAATTCTGGCTCTACCCTAAAGAGGTCTTGAACATAAAAACCGTTTATACCGTGTTCAGGAAAAATCTCTGATCCCATACCCATCCTATAGGCGCCAACAATACATTTTGCTTGATTATCCCAAAGAAAAAGATGGTGGTAATAACTATCAAAGCTATCAAGATCAATAGCTTTATTAGTTCCTTCACCTATTGCTCTAAAAGTTACTTCGCGCTGTCTCCCAATTTCTTTTAAGATGAACGGCATGTCTTTTTCTTTCGCTAAAAAAACCTCGTAGTTCTTACTTTGAAGTAAGCGGCAATCTTTTTCCCTAAGTTTTTCTATTTCCCCTTCCATCACCTCTTTACGTACAGCCTCGGCAATCTTTTTGGGCTGTTTAGGTATTTTAAGCGATGTAGGTATTTGATCTATTAAACGCTCTTTCTCGTATGCATTAGACAACATGTAGGTTTTACGACGCAACAGGTCTGTATACTCCTCTAAACTTTCAATCTCTTTTTGGGCATTTACAGAAATTGGCTGCCCTATTCTCACTTTAATAGGTCTATTTCTTTGAGAGAATACTTGTGACGGAATCATTGCCGTACGTAAAGAATCGCCTAATTTAGAAATGCGATAAAACAAAGAACTATTCTTCGCATGAAAATAAATAGGAACTACAGGTACATTTGCCTTTCTGATCAATTTTATAGCTGCTTCTTCCCAAGGTTTATCTACAATGAGTTTACCGTCTTTATAAGTAGAGACTTCACCAGCAGGAAAAACCCCTAATACATGACCATTATTTAAATGTTCTAACGTTTTTTTGAACCCGGCTAAATTACTTCTCGTATTTTTATGTTCAGTAAAAGGATTAACTGGTAGTACATAAGGCTCTAACGGCACCATTCTTTGCAACAGAAAGTTAGCCATAATCTTATAGTCCGGGCGTTGCTTTACCATTAATTTAAATAGTAAAATACCGTCAATAGCTCCTAACGGGTGATTACTAATAGTAACGTACGGTCCTTCTTTTGGCAAACGTCTAAAGTCTTCTTCAGGAATTTCGTAATCAATTTCAAAGTGTTCTAAAATTGCATTAGCATAGTCCTCGCCTTTTAAGTGGGCAATAGTATCATAATATCTATTAATACCAGATAATCTCGTAACCTTCAACAACACCCTACCAATAAAAGTACCAAACACTCCGTATTTGGAGATATTGATAGCCTTGGCAATTTCCTTTGCGGTAACTAAACCCATAAATCATCATCGATTAGACTGTAAATATAGGAAAATAGCCCTTGTAGGTACCTATTAAAAATTATTGAAATGAACTTGAAATTACTTCACTACCAGCTGAACAGTTTCCGTACCGCGCTGCTCCAATAACAACTCATGTCCGTTCTGTAATGATTCTAACGCTTTAGTATTAAAGTGCCTAATGGTATACAAGGATACATTTTCATGATGAGCAACTTTAAACTTACTTTTCAATTGTTGTAAAAGTTTTTCCAAGCCTCCAAATTTATTGTCGATACATACAGAAAAACTAATAGCGGAATTCTGGATTAAGTCTACCTTAATTTTATGTTGATGAAACAATTTAAAAAGTTCGCTAATACTATCTTCAACTATGAAAGAGAAATCTAGCGAAGATAATTTCATTAATACCTGATTCTTCTTAACGATGAAACAAGGAACTTTTGGTTCTATACCAACACCCTTACCTACCGTTGTTCCTTTTCCTTTAGGATTAACGAAAGATTTTACATGAAGCGGAATCTCTTTACGTTGCAACGGTTGTAATGTTTTTGGGTGAATTACCGATGCACCGTAGAATGCCAATTCAATAGCTTCTCTGTAAGAGATATTATTAAGCAATTGTGTTTCCTCAAAATATCTTGGATCTGCATTTAAAACGCCAGGTACATCTTTCCAAATGGTTACAGAATCCGCATTTAAACAATACGCCAATATAGCTGCAGAGTAATCCGATCCTTCACGACCTAATGTCGTAGTAAAGTTATTATCATCACTACCTAAGAAACCCTGTGTTATGTTCAACACCTTTTGGTCAATTTTAGTAACGTTATCTTGTGTACGCTCCCAGTCTACAGTGGTATCTCTATAATTACTATCGGTTTTAATGAAGTTTCGTACATCTAACCAATTATTTGTAATACCAACTTCTTTAAAGTATGCGCTAATTATGGTGGTAGAAAGTAATTCTCCGTAACCAACAATTTGATCGTAAACAAAGTTATAGTTGGGGGATTTGTTCCAAACTAAAAATCCGTTTATTTCATCAATTAGAATCTTTATTTCTTTATAAATAGCATGCTGTGCATTAGGAAATAATTCTGAAACAATATTATGATGGTAATCTACCAACTCTGCTACTTTAGATGGTATTTCTTGTTTATCGTTAAAATAAGCGTTTATGATATCTTCCATGGCATTGGTTGTTTTCCCCATTGCCGAAACAACCAATAGCGTATTTTCATACCCTACTTCTTGCAAAACCTTCACTACATTTTTAACAGCATCTGCATCTTTAACAGATGCTCCTCCAAATTTAAAAACCCTCATACTCAATATCTATCTAAATTTTTTTGTTCTTTTTTAATTAAGCCAATGCGCTTAAGTACTCCTTTATACCGGTTTCATCCAATTGAACCACATCCCAATCTCTCATAACGTTAGCCCCTTTACTTTCATAGAAACCAATGGCAGGCTCGTTCCAATCCAATACCTCCCAACATATTCTCTTCACCCCTAAATCATTACCATATTTAACCACCTCGTTTAGCAGTGCCGTACCTAAACCTGAACCACGCATTTCTTTAGTGACGATTAAATCCTCTAAATGTATTACAGGTCCTTTCCAAGTAGAATATCTTGGGTATACTAAAGCCATCCCAACAATTTTATCACTCTTTTCTGCAACAAAACAATGAAACAACTTCTGTTTACCAAATCCGTCTTCCTCCAAATCTTGCACACTTACCTCTACTGCATCATCTTCCTTCTCAAAAATGGCTAATTCTTGAATTAATTGAAGCACTTGCTTCATATCTTCTCTCTGGGCAACTCTAATCGTATAATTCATAATTGTTACAAATAAAACACAAAGTTATAAATTTAAAAAATGTAATTAAAATGAAAATGAAACGTTTAACAAAATACACGATATTTGTATATAACCATAAACTAAAAAATGTCTCCAAAAAGAAATCAGACCCTAGGCGAGTTTATTATTGAAAATCAAGATTCATTTCAATACTCTTCAGGTGAATTATCAAAACTTATCAATGCTATTAGATTAGCCGCTAAAGTAGTTAACCACGAAGTTAGCAAAGCAGGGCTAATCGATATTTTAGGCGGAGTTGGTGAAACCAACGTACAAGGCGAAGACCAGCAGAAACTTGATTTATTCGCGAATGACAAATTCATTCAAACATTAAAAAATAGAGAAATTGTCTGTGGTATAGCCTCTGAAGAAGAAGATAGCTTCATCAGTATTAACAGTAATGATGAAAACCATCAAAACAAATATGTAGTTCTTATAGATCCTTTAGATGGTTCTTCTAATATTGATGTGAACGTTTCCGTAGGTACTATTTTTTCTATTTACAGACGTGTAACTCCGGTAGGTACACCAGTAACTATGGAAGATTTTCTTCAACCTGGCAACAAACAAGTTGCGGCAGGGTATGTTGTTTATGGCACCTCTACCATGTTGGTTTATACAACAGGTGATGGTGTAAACGGCTTTACATTGAACCCGGCATTAGGTACGTTCTATCTATCTCACCCTAACATGCAATTCCCTGAAAATGGTAGAATCTATTCTGTAAATGAAGGTAATTACGTGCATTTTCATCAAGGTGTAAAAGATTATATCAAGTATTGCCAAATGGAGGAAGATGACAGACCTTATACTTCTAGGTACATAGGATCTTTAGTATCTGACTTTCATAGAAACATGATCAAAGGAGGTATTTACATGTACCCAAAGAGTAGTGTTACAGAGAGTGGTAAACTTAGGTTATTGTATGAGTGTAACCCAATGGCTTTTTTAGCCGAACAAGCAAACGGTTTAGCCATTGGCGGTAAAAACCGAATCATGGATATTGAACCAACAGAGCTTCATCAACGGGTTCCGTTTTTCTGTGGAAGCAAAAACATGGTAGAGAAACTACAAGAATTTTTAGATAAATATCATTAATAAAAAAAGGGAGCTAAACGCTCCCTTTTTTTTTATTTTATACTTTCGGTATTTATTTATTTAGAAGATATAAATAATCTTCAAAATCGAACTTACCTCCAAATATTGCTACAGAACGCTCAATAATATCATCAGCTTTCTCTCCTGTAAAACCAAGACCAATAGCATATCTCTTAATTAAAATTCTCTCTTCATCATCAATTTCGTGATCAGAGTATACAATTCTAAATAAGTCATATAAACGCTCTAATCTTTTTTCAGAATTTGGTGTAGAATCTATTGGGTATTTATTTTCTTTCTTAAATACCTCTTTATATTCAGACTCGGTAATATCTAACTTACTAGCGAAACGGTCTAATAATTTTTTTTCTTCTGTACTAATTTCACCATCAATAGACGCTAAAGTTGCTAAAGCGGCAAAGTGAGCCAAATTTCTTCTATGCTCCCCACTTGTATATAAATCTGCAAAAGACATATTTTATTTTTTAATTATTTGAGCAAATATAATTTTTTTAGAGGTCATAGTTTCGTTTGTCATCAACTTTGTTTGTAATCTAAATGTGTAACTTGACATTGCTATGAAAACTCCGCTATTACAATTTACAAACAATGGCATTTATTGTGAAGAAGCCAATGTATATTTAGATCCATGGAAACCCGTTGACCATGCCATAATATCGCACGGTCATGCAGACCATAGTAGATATGGTCATAAAAAGTATATAACACATCATAGAAATGTTCCTATTATTCTTCACAGATTAGGTGAAATCAATGTTACAGGAAAAGAATGGGGAGAAACATTCGTCATCAACAATGTAACTTTTAGTTTGCACCCAGCTGGTCATATTATTGGTTCATCGCAAATACGTGTAGAACATAAAGGTGAGGTTTGGGTGTTTACAGGCGATTACAAAACTGAACATGATGGCATTTCTACTCCGTACGAACCTATAAAATGCAACACATTTATAACCGAATGTACTTTTGGACTTCCTGCATTTAAATGGACGCCACAAACAGAAGTGCTAGAGAACATAAATAATTGGTGGGCAGAAAATAAAGCTGAAGGCAAAACCTCTATACTTTTTGGCTATAGTTTAGGTAAGGCGCAGCGTCTATTAAAATATTTAAATACGGACATTGGTGAAATTTACACCCATGGCGCCATTGAAAATATGACAGAGGTATTGCGCCCTCTTGTAGATTTTCCAAAAACGACTTTGATTACCAGAGAAACAAAAAAAGAGCAATTACTGGGCAATATTGTATTAGCACCGCCGAGTGCACATGGCAGTACGTGGATCAGAAAAATGGTCCCTTATGTAACTGCTTCCGCAAGCGGATGGATGACCTTTAGAGGAGCTCGCAGAAGAAGAGCCATTGATAAAGGTTTTGTATTAAGCGATCATTGCGATTGGCCTGGACTTCTACAAAGTATTGAAGCAACAGGAGCGGAAAAAATTATATGCACACACGGGTACACAGATATATTCTCCAAATATTTGCGAGAACAAGGTTATGATGCACGAACTGAAGCTACACAATACGGTGAAGAAGAAAACGAAACCGCACTGGCTTCAAAATCTACTGCAGCCATATGAAAAATTTCGCCCAGCTCATAAAGACACTAGATAGCACCAATAAAACGACGGTTAAGGTACAAGCATTGACCGATTACTTTTTAAAAGCGAACGATGCCGATAAGGTATGGACAATAGCTATTTTATCTCATAGAAGACCACCAAGACCTGTCAATACCACCCTTTTAAGAACTTGGGCATCAGAATTGGCAAATATACCCCTGTGGTTATTTGAAGAGAGTTATCATATTGTAGGTGATTTAGCCGAGACCATAGCATTGGTCATTCCCGCAGCAAATCAGTCATCAGATAAAAGCTTAACAGTCTTCTTACAAGAAATGATCGCATTAAAAAAGAAGACAGATGAAAAAAAGAAAACGTATTTATATGAAAACTGGAAAGTATTAAACTACTATGAACGTTTTGTATTTACAAAATTGATAACTGGCGGATTCAGAATTGGAGTTAGTCAAAAACTTATGACCCGGGCATTAGCCAAAGCTACCGAAATAGATGAAGATATACTAGCGTATAAACTAATGGGAAATTGGGACCCCAACACTATTTCGTTTCAGCAATTGGTACTTGAAGAAAATGAAAGTGATTATTTATCGAAACCCTACCCATTTTATTTAGCCTATGCAATAGAAGGTGAAGCTTCTGACTTAGGCGATATTCATGACTGGTCAGCAGAACATAAATGGGATGGCATCCGCTCACAAGTTATCCTTAGAAATGATGAACTTTTTGTTTGGAGCCGTGGTGAAGAATTGGTGACGGATAAATATCCTGAGTTTGAAAAATTTATCAGCGTAATTCCCAATGGTACTGTTATAGATGGCGAAATTCTTCCTTATCCTAATGGAACAATTGGAACATTTAACGATTTACAAACCCGTATTGGGCGTAAGAATGTAACCGCGGCGCTTATGAAAAAAGTGCCTGTTATTTTAAAAGTCTATGACATTTTAGAATGGGAAGGAAAAGACATTCGACAGTTACCTTTTATGGAGCGCAGGGAGATTTTAGAGAAAATGTTTAACGATATCACCGAACGTAGCCAAAACGAAATACCGCTTCACATTTCTGAAACAATGCATTTTAAATCATGGGATGAGTTGGCACAAGAAAGAGATCGCTCTCGTGAAATGCATAGCGAGGGATTGATGCTAAAAAGAAAAGATTCTCCTTATTTAGTAGGACGAAAAAAGGGTGACTGGTGGAAATGGAAAGTTGACCCGTTAACTATTGACGCCGTACTTACCTATGCCATGAGAGGGCATGGAAGGCGCAGTAATCTCTTTACAGATTATACCTTTGCCCTTTGGAAAGACAACGAGGAAGGAGAAAAAGAACTGGTAACTTTTGCAAAGGCTTATTCCGGATTAACAGATGCGGAATTCAGAAAGCTTGATGCCTGGATAAAGAAAAATACCCTAGAAAGATTTGGACCTGTAAGAAGTGTAACTCCGCATCACGTCTTCGAAATAGCTTTTGAAGGTATCGCGTTATCTAAGCGACATAAAAGTGGAATAGCCACTCGTTTCCCAAGAATGTTACGATGGCGAAAAGACAAGAATATTCATGAAGCGAATACGCTTGAGGATTTGAAGAACTTAATTCCGAGCGAAGCGAAGGAATCTGTTGAATAAAAAACTAATAGTTAATCTACATCTGTTAATTTCACAAACCCAAATAAAATGAAAGGATATGTCTATATAACAACCAATAAAAATAAAACAGTTGTTTATGTTGGAGCTACAGATGACATTAAAAGAAGAATGAATGAACATAAAAACAGAATATACCCAAATGCTTTCACCAAGAAATACAATTGCGATATACTAGTTTATTTTGAGGAATTTGAAAATGTGGAAGGTGCATTTAAAAGAGAATTGAAATTAAAAGCTGGCAATCGGAAAAAAAAGGAAGAGTTAATAAACTCAATGAATCCTGAATGGGGTGATCTTTCTATTAATTGGTTAGACGATAATTTTCAACTTCGG
Organism: Maribacter sp. R86514; assembly: GCF_044597005.1. Taxonomy (NCBI): domain Bacteria; kingdom Pseudomonadati; phylum Bacteroidota; class Flavobacteriia; order Flavobacteriales; family Flavobacteriaceae; genus Maribacter; species Maribacter sp. R86514. The sequence goes on from NZ_CP138999.1 coordinate 2,744,908, forward strand.
AACAAAAAATAAAATTCAAGAATAAATTAAACAGATTGCTTCGCTTTGCTCGCAATGGTAAAAAGACAAGAACTATACGATATCGCCGAAAATTGGTTTCAAGAACAAGATTGGAAACCATTTAAATTCCAAAAAGACACTTGGAAAGCATTTCTACAGGGTAAAAACGGACTCCTAAATGCACCAACAGGTAGTGGTAAAACATATGCATTGTGGTTTCCTATTGTACTGAATTACATTAAAAAAAATCCCAACTATAAGACAAAGCATAAAAAGGGATTAAAGGCTATTTGGATTACGCCACTACGTGCATTATCCCAAGAAATAAAACAATCCGCAGAACGTATTACCTTAGATTTAGGCACCCAAATGACCGTTGGTATTCGGTCTGGTGATACCACCACGAAAGAACGCGCTAAGCAAAAAAAGCAAATGCCAGATTTGCTGATTACCACTCCCGAAAGCCTACAGCTACTTTTAGCATCAAAAGGTTATGAGAAAATTTTTAAAGACTGTTCGGCAATTGTCGTTGATGAGTGGCACGAGATTCTTGGAACCAAACGGGGTGTACAAATGGAGCTTGCACTATCTCGCTTAAAAAATGTATCGCCACAATTACGAATTTGGGGAATCTCTGCAACTATAGGTAATTTAGAACAAGCACGAGATGTGCTACTAGGTATTGAATCTCAAACTCTTGAAAATTCCGTTCTCATAAAAGCCAAAATCAATAAAAAGATTTCGGTAAAAAGTATCATTCCTAAAAAGATGGAAACCTTTCCTTGGCGTGGGCATTTAGGGCTGCATTTGTTAGAAGATGTAATACCTATTATCAATAATAGCAAAACCACTCTACTTTTTACAAATACTAGAAGTCAGTGCGAAATTTGGTTTCAGAAAATACTGGAAAAACACCCTGAATATGCAGGTGAAATGGCAATGCACCATGGTAGTATAAATAAAGAAACACGGGTTTGGGTAGAAAATGCCATTCGAAATGAGCAGCTAAAAGCGGTTGTTTGCACCTCTAGTTTAGACTTAGGCGTAGATTTTGCTCCGGTAGAAACGGTGATACAAATTGGCGGTCCAAAAGGGGTTGCCCGTTTTTTACAACGTGCTGGGCGTAGCGGTCACAGACCTGGTAAGGAAAGTGTTATCTATTTTCTGCCCACGCATGCCATTGAACTTATAGAAGCATCGGCATTGCAAAAAGCAGTAAAGCAGAATACCGTTGAAGACCGCATACCTTACCTCAACAGTTATGATGTGCTCTTGCAATACTTAACCACTTTGGCGATTTCTGACGGATTCTATCCTAAAGAAATTTATCAAGAAATAAAGCAGACATTTTGCTACCAAGCACTTACTGAAGAAAAGTGGCAATGGTTATTGAATTTTTTGGTGATGGGCAGCCAAAGTTTACAGAGTTATGACGAGTATAAAAAAGTAGAAATTGAAGAAGATGGCAAGTTCAAGGTGAATAATCGCGGTGTTGCGATGCGTCACCGTTTTCAAATAGGCACTATTGTAGGTGATGTAAATTTATCTGTCAAGTACCAAAAAGGAGGCTACATTGGATCTATTGAAGAGTTCTTTATTTCTAAACTAAATAGAGGTGATGTATTTACGTTTGCGGGCAGAAACCTAGAATTCATTCGGATAAAAGAAATGACCGTTCAGGTAAAAAACTCTAACAAAAAAACCAATAAGATTTCTAGTTGGATGGGGAGCCGACTAACACTATCCGCTCAAATGTCCGAGTTACTTAGAAACGAATTATACAGTTCTGGTGAACCTATAAAAAATCAATCTGCAGAAATACGGGCATTGAAACCTCTTTTTGACCGACAGCAAAGAGATAGTATTGTACCCAAACCATCGGAATTTTTAATTGAAACCTTTAAAACTCGCGATGGCTACCATCACCTCTTCTACCCTTTTGAAGGTCGTTTTGTTCACGAAGCCATGGGCAGCTTACTGGGCTATCGCATTAGTTTGCTCTCCCCTATTACTTTTTCATTAGCATTCAATGATTACGGTTTTGAACTGTTATCAGACCAGCCCATAGATATTCAACAAGTTTTGGATAATTATCTGTTTACGACAGATTATATGTTAGATGATTTGCAAAAAAGCTTAAATGCTACCGAAATGGCGCGCCGCAGGTTTAGGGATGTTGCCATTATTAGCGGAATGGTCTTTACTGGCTACCCTAAAAAGGGAATTAAAATGAAGCATTTGCAAAGCAGTTCTCAATTGCTATTCGATGTATTTAGAGATTATGAGCCTGACAATTTGTTATTTCAACAAGCCTTTACCGAGACTTTTGAACACCAATTAGAAGAAGGTCGTTTACGATTGTCCTTAGAGCGAATTGCAACACAAGAAATCGTTTGGAAGGCGTGCGATCAACCCACACCATTTTCTTTCCCTTTAATTACCGAACGTGTGGGACGTGAAAAATTATCAAGCGAAAAATTGGCTGATCGAATTAAAAAGATGGCTGCACTATTGATGAAGAAATAAAAAACCTTGCCCTTTAACCACCAAAGAGGGAATTTCTGTTCTTGAGGTCAACATGAATTTTAAATCCGGACTTTCTTGTAATTTTGCATCAATGACCCATTCCATCATCCTTCATAATCAAACTTTTGAAATGCATTTCTCTGGCGCATTATTCTGGTCAGAAAATTCAATGCTATTGATCAGTGATGTTCATTTAGGCAAGGTTTCTCATTTTAGAAAATATGGCGCTGCAGTACCGCAACAAGCTGTACAGCAAAATTTTGATGCTTTAACTGAAGTTGTAGACTATTTTAAACCTAAAACAATTATTTTTTTAGGTGATTTATTCCATTCCTCATTAAATATAGAATGGGCAATTTTCGAAAAATGGGTAAAAACCATATCAGCTGAAATTATTCTTGTAAGCGGCAATCATGATATCATATCGCCCTTAAAATATGAAGCTTTATCAATAAAGGTAATTCCCGAGTTGATAGTCGATTCTTTTCTTTTGACCCACCACCCAGAAGCACGAGAAGGTCTTTTTAATTTTTCGGGACACATACACCCCGCCATTAAATTAAGTGGATTAGGCAGGCAATCGGTAAGACTACCATGTTTTTATAAAACCAAGCATCAAATGATAGTGCCTGCATTTGGTGAATTTACAGGCACCTACACTTTAGAACCTTCTGATGGTTGTGAAGTCTATGCCCTTTTAGGCGATGCAGTACTACCTGTTCCAATAAAAGAGGTGAAAAAGAAGCGTAAATACCGAAAATAGTTCGTTTAATGTGCTAAAGAGCATAACTTTATAAGATAACCGCTATAGTTTTACATTATGAAAAAGAAGCTATCCGTTCTCAACTTAGTCTCCGTTATTTTGGTCATTCTAGTGAATTACATTTCACAGGCATTTTCTTTAAACGATACTACAATAGGTGAAATGAGCGCCAAGTACGCTAATTTGTTTACTCCTGCAGGATATGCTTTCGCCATTTGGGGTGTTATATTTTTGAGTCTACTCGCATATGGTATTTTTCAAGTAAAAAGAGCTTTTTTCAGTGATAAACCAAGTGATTTTATTGAACAAACAGGTTACTGGTTTGTCTTAGCGAATGTTTTAAACTGTTGTTGGGTAATTGCATTTATGTACAATTACACAGGACTTTCAGTTATAATTATGTTAGGTATTCTGCTGTCGCTCATCAAAATTATTCTGAACACAAATATGGAAAGATGGGATGCACCTATAGAAGTATTGGCTTTTGTTTGGTGGCCTATTTGTTTTTATAGTGGATGGATATCTGTTGCCACCATAGCCAATATATCAGCATATTTAAGCAAGCTAGATTGGAACGGGGGTATTTTATCTGAACAAGCCTGGACGATAAATATGATAGTAGCGGCCATAATCATTAACCTATTAATGATATGGAAGAGAAACATGCGAGAATTTGCTCTTGTAGGTGTTTGGGCATTGGCAGCCATTTTTGTAAGACATAATGGTTCTAATATATACATTGCCTATTCAGCAATGGCAGGTGCTATTATTCTTTTTATCACCATTGCAGCACATGGAATAAAAAATCACAAAACTAGCCCGTTTAAAAAACTTCAAGAACGGTTACAGGAAAAATCCTAGACCATACTTTTTATATCATTTACCCAAGATGGATATGAGAAAATAGTGGACTTTATATCACTATCCGTCATTCCATTGTTAATTGCCATGGTAAAGATATTTATGGTCTCACCGGCATCTGGTCCTAATAAATGAGCACCAACAATCTCATTGGTACGTGCATTCAAAATAACTTTATAGGCGTATAAAGGTGTGTTTATTCTTTTGGTATTGAACCAATCTGTCGCTATTTCAAATTTGACATGTACATTTTTATATCTAGCTCTTGCCTCATCTTCAGAATAACCTACGGTTGCCAAATTTGGTAATGTAAATACCACTGAAGGTATCACAGGGACTTCCAATTCTTTCTTATTCCCGTTTAAAATATTTTCAGCCACCACATAACCTTGCCTACCCGAGAGCGGAGTTAGCGGTAAATTCTTATCAGATACATCGCCACAAGCATATACATTAGGGTTACTTTTACTTTGCAAAAAGCTATTGGTTTCAACACCTTTATCGCTAAAATCAACATTGCCTTTTTCAAGATCTAAAGCCGCTAATGCTGGTACACGACCGGCAGTATTATAAAATACATTAGCTTCTATCGTCTTTTCTACACCTTTAATTTTATACGTCAGCGTACGTAATTTTCGCTTCTTTTTCAAAGAAATCGGTGTTGCTTCAAAAATGAATTTTATACCTAATGACTCAGAATATTTTCTAAGCTCTTTTACTAAATCTTCATCAAACGCATGTAAAGGTCTTTTACCGGTATCTATAACAGTTACTTCGGCTCCAGCTCTTGCCGCCATGTGAGCGAACTCCATTCCTATATACCCTGCACCCACAAATACAACTTTAGAAGGAAGCTTCTTGAGATTTAAAAAATCGTCACTATTCTTAAAATGCTTTGCCCCGGGTATTGTTAGTGTTCTTGGTATTTGCCCCGTTGCAATCACGATCTTTTTTGCAGTAATTTTTTTACCTTCTACTAACAGACTGTTTTTGTCTATAAATTTTGGAGATTGATGAAATAGAACTATCCCCTTTTCTTTTAAAATACGCTCGGTAGAAACGGGAATATTGGTCGTAAAATTTCGCTTATATTTCTGTAGTTGTTTCCAATTGATTTTAGCAGTTTTACTAATTCCCTTTCCTTTTAAATTTTCACTTAATTCGTATGCTTCCATGGCACCCAACAAAATTTTCTTTGGATCGCATCCTCTATTGGCACAGGTACCACCAAACTCACGGTTATCCGTTATTGCTACTTTCATACCGGCTTTTACACAAGCTTTCGCAACGGTTTGCCCCGCAATTCCGCTTCCTATTACAAAAACATCAAACTCCTTATCATCCATAAAACAGTACTTTTTATAATACTACACAATTTGCGACTTTTTACGGGCAATATGTAGCCCATTTGTGATAATAATGAGTGGTATCCATTTCTTAGGTATCCGTATATTTGCAAAAACTTAAACTGTTGAGTCATTCTTCAATACAACAACGGTATAGCCAGTCTCCCCAAATAGGGAAACTGCAAAACGCTATTTCCGATTCTGAAAATTCAGGCACTAAAAACGTTCAATTAAAAGGTCTTGTAGGGTCGTCGTTATCCTTTGTACTCTCAACCATCTTTCAATCAGAAGATCGCCCGTTTTTGGCAATCTTCAATGATAAAGAAGAGGCTGCGTATTATTTAAACGATTTAGAACGACTAATTGGTGAAGATAAAGTTCTTTTTTATCCAGGTAGTTATAGAAGACCTTATCAAATTGAAGAGACAGACAATGCCAATGTACTATTACGTGCAGAGGTGTTGAACAGAATAAATTCAAGAAAAAAACCCGCGGTAATAGTCACTTACCCAGATGCACTTTTTGAAAAAGTAGTTACCAGAAAAGAGTTGGATAAGAATACCCTGAAAATGAAATTGGGGGATACACTTTCATTAGATTTTTTGAACGAGATTTTATTCGAATATAAATTTAAGCGTGTCGATTTTATTACCGAACCAGGTGAGTTTTCTGTTCGTGGGGGTATTGTAGATGTATATTCTTTCTCTCATGACGAACCCTATAGAATTGAGTTTTTTGGTGATGAAATTGATAGTATTAGAACTTTTGACGTAGAAACACAGCTATCTAAAGAAAAGGTAAAGTCAATTACCATTGTGCCCAACATGGCAGATAAATTTTTAATTGACAAAAGACAGAGCTTTTTAACCTATGTATCGTCTAACACCTTAGTTTTCGCTAAGAATACAGACTTTTTATTTGATAGGTTAGATGATTTCTTTGAAAAGGCGAAAGAAGCTTTTACAAAATTGTCAAAAGACATTAAACATGCCGAGCCTGAAGAATTGTTCATGGGCGGCAAAGAGTTTAACGAGCAATTATCTGGCTTTACACTTTTAACACAAGATGCCAAGCGCGACGCTCCCAACCTAGTTGAATTTCATTCAAAACCTCAACCATCTTTCAATAAAAAGTTCGATTTATTAATCGATAATTTAAACGGTTATAAAGATAAAGGCTACACCAATTATATCTTTTGTGCCAGTGAACAGCAAGCCAAACGTTTTCATGACATTTTTGAAGAGGTAAACAAACAGGTTCACTATCAAATCATAGTGTCTCCGTTATTTCAAGGTTTTATTGATGATGACCAAAAATTGGTTTGCTATACCGATCACCAAATTTTTGAGCGTTATCATAAGTTCCATTTAAAGAACGGCTATGCAAAAAAGCAGGCCATAACTTTAAAAGAGCTAAACAAGCTTGAAATTGGTGATTACGTTACCCACATTGATCACGGTATAGGTAAATTTGGCGGCTTACAAAAAATAGACGTTGAAGGTAAAAAACAGGAAGCCATAAAATTAATGTATGGCGAACGTGATATTCTGTATGTAAGCATACATTCATTACACAAAATTTCCAAATTCAATGGTAAAGACGGTGCACCTCCAAAAATTTACAAATTGGGCTCAGGTGCATGGAAGAAAATTAAGGACAAGACCAAGTCACGCGTCAAAAAAATTGCCTTTAACCTTATTAAAATTTACGCAAAACGTAGACTGGAAAAGGGTTTTCAATATAGTCCGGACAGTTACTTGCAAAATGAACTAGAGGCTTCTTTTATTTATGAGGACACCCCAGACCAAAGTACCGCTACCGAAGATGTAAAAAGAGACATGGAGAGTGAGCGACCAATGGATCGTTTAATATGTGGCGATGTAGGTTTTGGAAAAACAGAGATTGCCATTCGTGCAGCATTCAAAGCTGTAGACAACGGTAAGCAAGTAGTAGTTTTAGTACCTACAACCATATTGGCATTTCAGCACCATCGTACTTTTGCCGAGCGATTAAAGGACATGCCGGTAACGGTAGATTATCTGAACAGATTTAGAACGGCAAAAGAGAAAAAAGACACCATACAGCGATTAAGTGAAGGTAAAGTCGATATTATTATTGGCACCCATCAATTGGTCAATAAAAATGTTAAGTTTAAAGATCTTGGACTTTTAATTGTTGATGAGGAGCAAAAATTTGGGGTTGCGGTAAAAGACAAATTAAAGTCCATTAAAGAAAATGTAGATGTATTGACCTTAACGGCAACACCTATACCAAGAACACTTCAGTTTAGTTTAATGGCGGCTCGTGACCTTTCTACAATTACTACTGCCCCACCAAATAGATACCCTATAGAAAGTCAGGTAGTGCGTTTTAATGAAGAAGTCATAAGAGATGCGGTCAGTTATGAAATTGAACGTGGCGGTCAGGTTTTCTTTATTCACAATCGTATTGAAAATATTAAGGAAGTTGCCGGTATGATCCAAAGATTGGTGCCAGATGCCAAAGTAGGTATTGGTCACGGTCAAATGGAAGGTAAAAAACTAGAAGCTTTAATGCTTGGCTTTATGAATAGCGAGTTTGATGTTCTAGTTTCAACCACCATTATAGAAAGTGGACTGGATGTTACCAATGCGAATACTATCTTCATTAACAATGCGAATAATTTTGGATTGAGTGATTTACACCAAATGCGCGGGCGTGTGGGCCGTGGAAATAAAAAGGCATTTTGTTACTTTATTACTCCGCCGTACGAAGTAATGACAAGCGATGCCCGTAAAAGAATTGAAGCACTAGAGCAGTTTACGGAATTGGGCAGCGGATTCAATATAGCCATGAAAGATCTAGAGATTCGTGGTGCGGGAGATTTATTGGGTGGAGAACAAAGCGGATTCATCAACGAAATTGGATTTGAAACATATCAAAAAATACTTGCCGAAGCCATAGATGAGTTAAAAGAAAATGAATTTAAGGACCTATACGAAGAGGTAGAAGGCAAACATGAGAAGGTCTTTGTAAAGGAAACACAGATAGATTCTGACTTTGAGTTGCTCTTCCCTGATGACTACATCAATAATATTACCGAAAGACTAACGTTATATACAGAGTTGAATCAAGTAAAAGACGAAGCAGCGCTTCAAAAATTCGAGGCTCAATTGGTGGATCGTTTCGGCGAATTACCGGAAGAAGCTCAAGATCTATTGAATTCCGTCCGCATAAAATGGATAGCAAACAGTATTGGTCTAGAGAAAATAATAATGAAGCAAGGTAAAATGATCGGGTACTTTATAAGCGATCAACAATCGGCATTTTATCAAACTGCAACATTTACAAGAGTATTACAATACGTGCAGTCACATGCACAGCAATGTAAAATAAAAGAAAAAAAGACCCGTAACGGTTTAAGATTGTTATTAGTATTTGAAAATATACGATCGGTAGACAGGGCATATTTGGCATTGAAACCATTTGAAATTAAAGAAAAAACAACTGCATAATATGGAGTTCGATATACCGGAAAAATTAGCGATTGTACATCTTATTGATTCAGTAATTGTAGCTGATGGCGAGGTTCATACAGGCGAAATAAATGCCTTAAGCAAATTGATGCCTATTATTGATTTTGACAGTAATTTTTTGATTCAAGCGCGTACCATTGATATTGACCAAAGTGTACATATACTTAAGGGAATGTCCGAGGCTAAAAAAATTAGACTAGCAGAAATTCTAGAAGATGTAGCGATATCCGACGGGTATAGACACCAAAAAGAAAGTGATGTAATACGTCATGTATTCTCTGAAATAGGAGTATCTAAAAAAGCGTAGTTTTTTCTTAATTGTGGCAGTCCTGCTACATTGTTCTTCATAAAGTTTACCAAGCTAAACAACTTCTGTATCTTAACGGTTGAATTTAAACATACTGTTTTGAGCGAAATAATAGTTTCTTCTAAAGAAATGACATCTGTTTTAGAGTCTTTGTTCATTAAACACTCTTTCTCAAAAGATCAAGCCGCACTACTGGCTAAAATTCATACCGAAAGCACTTTAGATGGTATTTACTCCCACGGAATAAATAGAGTACCCGTATTTATAGATTATGTCAATAAAGGCTTAATCAAGACAGACGTCATAGCAACCAAAACAGCTTCAATGGGAAGCATGGAAAGATGGGACGGTAATCTAGGATCAGGAGTATTGAACGCCCTAAAATGTACAGACCAAGCAATAACCTTGGCAAAAACTCACGGAATGGGTTTGGTTGCCCTTAAAAACACCAATCATTGGATGCGTGGCGGAACATATGGTTGGCGAGCAGCGGAACAAGGTTGTATCTCAATACTATTTACCAACACCATACCCAATATGCCAGCTTGGGGAGGAAAAGAGAACAGATTAGGTAACAATCCGTTAGTCATCTCCATCCCTAGAAAAGAAGGTCACGTTGTTTTAGATATGGCACTCTCACAGTTCTCTTTTGGAAAAATGCAAAGCTTGGATTTGAAAAATGAAGAACTTCCATTTCATGGGGGCTGGGATAAAAACAATGCACTGACCAAGCACCCTAAAGATATTATAGAAACTGGTCGCGCATTACCGGTTGGGTATTGGAAAGGGTCTGCCCTCTCTATGGTATTGGATATGCTGGCTACTTTATTATCCGCAGGGAATTCAAGCTACAAAATTGGACTCAAGAAAAATGAAACAGCACTTTCACAAGTATGTATGTGTATTGACCCAAGAACGTTTTCTGACCAAGGGCTTCAAGAAAATCTGCTAAATGAAATTATTCAATTTACACATGATGGTCCTTCAATGAGTAAAGGAGAAAGCACATTTTACCCAGGTGAGCGCACATTGACGACTAGAAAAAAATCTAGACTAGAAGGTATGAAAGTAAATAATAAAATCTGGGAAGAAATCCTCAGGTTATTAGATGAAACAAAATCATAAAGACCAACTATACCCGAAAATTGTGTAAAATCTATTGAACAGTTCTTGATTTTATTTATATAAATTAAGAAAGGACTTACAAAAAATCAAACAAGGCTGTATATAGCGCACATTCTACAAAATTTAAAAGTTGAGGTATTCTATTATAGTGAATAAGTAGACGTTAAAATCCATGTTATATACTATTGTTTTTTATATCTTTCAGCTCCTAAAATTATAGCATGGAGTTTGAAGAATTTGTAAAAGCAGCCTTTGTAAAGATGATTTATGAAGTTATAGAAGCAGATGGTGAAGTTCACCCTGGGGAAATAGAAGTTTTAAACAAATTAAAAGATATACTTGGTTTTGACGATGCCTTTTTAGAACGTGCAAAGTTGTTGGCGTATGACAATGCAATAGTTACACTTTACAACTTACCTCATGAGCAAAAAAAAGCTTTAGCAGACATTCTTGATGAAGTTGCCATTTCTGATGGTGCTATTCATAAAAAAGAAATGGATCTTATTATAGAAACCTATATAAATATAGGACTAGGGGAAGAAACAGAGTAAGCAAAAGTATGATAGAGTATACAAAAGAAGAGAAATTAGCTGTAGTGAAAATGGTAGACTATGTTATTCTAGCGGATAGCAAAGTAGACCCTGCAGAAATGCGTTATTTAACGCAACTAATGGACCGTTTTTCTTTTGATAGTTTCTTTATAGGTCAAGCAAGAAATTTAAATAAGGAAAAAGCTTTTAAAATTCTTAGTTTAATGTCTTTGCCTAAAAAAAGAGAACTTGCCAAACTTTTAGACGAAGTTGCTATTTCTGACGGATTTGTACACGACAAAGAGCTTCTAAAAATAGCAGAAGCCCTAGGCCATATGGAAATTAAAAAAGAATTTTCATAAGCTTTTCAAAAATAAAGCACTCAATTGCTTTCTGAATATTACTTTTATTGTCTTTATAGTATTCTTCATAACATCAATACTTTATAAAGGATACTATTCATATTGGTCCGATAATTGTTTTTAAAATTATATGAAAGTTATCTTTAGTATTTGCCTCTTATTTATTTCATTAAGTTCTATAGCCCAAGTCTCCATCGCCGGAAACTTTTCTCCTCCTAAAGATTTTAAATGGTTGATTGCCTATGAGCTAACACCCAATGGTGAACGTTATAGCGTTGACACCGCCGTTAGAGACGGTTCATTTGAACTGGAAATGCCTTTAACCGCACAAGCAGGTATGTATAGATTGGTATATGCCGTACCTCAGGATGAGTTTTATATCGATGTTATTTACAATAAGAAAGAAGATGTAAAATTCAATTTCAATCTTCAAGATGGCTTGACCATTACCAATTCTGAAGAGAATAAATGGTACCACGAGTACTTCTCTAAAATAACCACTGCGCAGGATAAGCTTATAGAATTCTACGAAACCCAAAATAAACCTAATAGGGAATACAATGGTATTATAAAAGAGCTAAATACGATACAAACTTCTTTTGAAGAAAAACACGCTACTACCATTGCCCACAAATTTATTAAAGCGAACAGAAGCTATATACCTTCAGAATTTGAAGATTTAGAAACATTTCTAAAAAATAAAAAGCAACATCATTTTGACTATCTAGCAATTACCGACCCTGTTCTCCAAGGCTCTAATTTCTTAATAGATAAATTCTCTAGTTATGTTTTTTCTGCATTACCAACAGATATTACCACAAAGGAACAATTAGCAATTGAGGTTAATAAAAATGTAAAAACTACGGCAGAATTTATAAAAACTACTCCATTAGGTTTTCAAGAAAGGGCCATGCACCAGTTATGGAAAATAGCTGATGTAAATAACATGCTCAATGTTCAAGATTATATTTTTAAAAACCATTTGAAGAAATTAGCAATAACCAACAATAATCAAAAATTGGTTGATGAAATAGAAATGGCATCACGATTGAGAATTGGAGCCATTTCTCCAGATATTACATGGCAGGCAAATGGCAAAAAGCATTCTCTTTTAACCATCGAGCCAGCAGAAAATTATCTTCTGGTTTTTTGGAGCAGTACATGCTCTCACTGTTTAAAAGAACTTCCTCAACTTCATAAAGAAGTACAAGATTACGAAAACCTAAAAGTAATAGCTGTAGGTCTAGAAGATGATGACGTAAATTGGAAAGAAGTTTCTAAAACTTTGCCAGTCTTTAACCACGCCATAGCATTAGGTAGATGGGAAAGTGATTATGCACGTACATTTGGCATACAAAGCACACCTACCTATTTTATACTAGATAGCGAAAAACGATTTTTAGCTAAACCGGAATCTGATAAAGAAGTTGTAGAATTTCTAGAAAACTAAAGCGACTTTAAATCTTTTATCGTTTTAAACGCCATATCTACTTGCTCATCATTTACTAAAATGGTGAACTCATTGGTTGTAGAAATAACTTCATATAGAACGATACCTTCCCAAGCTAACCTTTGAAAGATAAAGTAATAGATACCTGGTACTGAAACATTCTCAGCAGGTAACTTTACGGTGATAGATGAAAGCTCCTCAGCTTTTTGAGTACACTTTTCATCTTTAAACAGTCTTTCAACTGTTTTATCCATAATATTACTAATTACAATATTAATTTCGTTTACACCACGACTAGAGGTATAGAAAACATCTTGGTTGTTATTGATTTCTTCAAGCAATTTAGCTTGGTGTACCAATATTTTATCTGAAGCTAAAAAAGTGTAGTCGGTTAAAGAAGACCGTACGGTTATCTCACCTATATTCTTTAACACTTTTAGAATTTTATGTGTAGCTCTAAACTCTAGGTCGTCAGAAAGACGTTTCAACGCCATAACAATTGCGCCATTACGTATGTCTTTACCTAATTCATGTTCAATCTCTGGTTTTACTATTCTAGATAGTGATGTAAGATTGATGATGCCTTGTGCTAGAGCACTTTGTAAAAATGGCTTTTTCTTGATGTACTCTTCAACGACTGATGATATTGTTTTCATTTTACTGTATGGTTGTTGTGCAAATATAACAACTTGTTACAAATAAAACAAAATGTTTTTTAATAAATCTACCAATCTAGTAGAATACCTAGAAATGATAAAAGGCAGATTCTAAATGTTCTAACTCAAATTTGCTCTTGTTCTTTAGTATTGTAATGATATCAAACCGCACTTCTACATCAAGATTATTATCGGTTACATAGTGGTCAGCAGCCATAACCAAAAGCTTAATTTTTTTAGGTGTAACTGTTTCCGCAATGTTCTCTATGAAATCTGAACTTCTAGACCGCACTTCAACAATGGCAAGAACATCATCTTTTCTTGCGATAATATCTATTTCAGCTTTAAGATATCTATAGTTTTTATAGTTGATAGCATATCCTTTCTTTTTAAGATAATCTACTGCTATCTTTTCCCCTTCTTTTCCAAATTCATTGTGTTTTCCCATGATATAGTTAATAGATTATGCAATTCATCGAAAATATAGGAATTACAACGCCTTTTTATCAATAAATTTCGTTATTTGAAATCTAATAACCGAAAATAGATAGTTTTAAATACTATACCTAATTTCCTAGCGTTTAGCATAGAAGCCCCAACTCTACGAACGTAATACAAATGCCTATTTAAGATATGGAATATTTCATTAATTGTAATACTTCTACTCTTGCTCCGTACACAGCTAATTTAGATCAGCTAAGAGCAGCTCATTTATACCGCCGACTAGGATTTAGTGCCTCTGTGGCTACTATTAACCAAGCAACGGGTCAATCTGCCGGTGCACTGGTAGATAGCTTGATAGATGAAGCACTAAGTATGCCGGAAATAGCTACCCCTGCCTGGGCAAATTGGAACAATGACAATTACCCAGCAGATAGCGACGCAAGCAATCAACTAAAGAGAGAACAAAAAAATGAGTTTCAGTTGGCCTATGCAAACAGTCTTCTGAACAACAATCTAAGAGATCGATTAAGCTTTTTCTGGAGCAATCATTTCGTTACTGAATTAGACGTATATAATTGTAACGCTTATTTATATGATTATATAGATTGTCTACAACGCCACTGTATTGGTAATTTTAAAACTTTTACTAGTGAAATTGGGTTGACCAATGCCATGTTGTATTACCTTGATGGTGTTTATAACAATGGTAATAATCCAAATGAAAACTACGCTAGAGAATTATATGAACTTTTTACCTTAGGAGAAGGCAACGCCTATACAGAAGAAGATATTATTGAAACAGCCAAAGCCTTAAGTGGTTACGTAGAACGTGGCGAAGTTGGTTGTTCTCCTGTCGCTTTTGATGCTACAAAACATGATGCGGGACCTAAAACCATACTAGGTCAAACAGGTAATTGGGGTTATGACGATGTCATCAATATACTTTTTGAGCAAAGAGCTCCAGAGATAGCAGAATTCATTTGTCGAAAATTATATGAGTTTTTCGTTCATCCAGATTCTAGAGATGACGCCAATAACGCACAAATGATTATTGACGGCATGGCAGCCACATTTGTAACCAATGATTTTGAATTGGCACCAGTATTAAGACTTTTATTTAAGAGTCAACACTTTTTTGATGACGAAGCCATTGGGGTAATTATAAAAAGTCCGGTAGATTTTTATTTTAATACACTGAAAGAATCTAACTTTAGCTATACTGACACGAATGTTGCCGAAATGGTCAACTACAGTGCATTATTAAGTCAAGAAATATTTGAACCATTCGACGTTGCCGGTTGGCAAAGAGACCGATCTTGGATCAACACAAACTTTATGATCGGCCGTTGGCTGACCATTGAAAGTATTCTAGAAGAATTCTATATGGCAGACAATGAGCAATTTCGCTCATTTGGTCTTGAAATATCAGGTAATGAAGGGTTAACCAATCCAAATCCGGATGTTGTTGCAAGACTAATTATAGATTTCATTTTAACGAAGGGACTTCTAAATGAAGAGGAATATGCCAAAGCATTTGCCATATTCCGAAGTGATGTAGAAGATGTTTACTACGAAGGTGGTAATCAAGAATCATGGACATTGGCTACTTGGCCAAAAGGTCCGTTTCAAGTATATCTACTTTTTCAATATTTAGCAAGACAACCTGAGTTTCAATTAAAATAACACCTACTTCTATGTGCAATACACACCATACCCCATTTAAAGGCTTACAACACGAAGGCCATGATGAAGAACATAAAACATGGAGCAGACGCTCGTTTTTACAAGCCATGGGCATTGCTGGATCTGGCTCTATGATGCTAGGATCAAATATGCTATCGGCATCTGCGCCATCGCCTTTATCTGCGGCAATTTCAGGAGCAGAAACAGATAATATTCTTATACTAATTCGCCTATCCGGCGGTAATGACGGTTTAAGCACGGTAATACCTATTGAACAATATGATAGTTATGCCAATGCAAGACCTAATATTTATGTCCCAGAAAGTAAGGTCTTAAAATTAACCGATGAATTTGGCGTACCATCCTACATGAGTGCCTTAGCGCCAATGTGGGAAGAAGGTCAATTTAAAGCGGTACATGGTGTAGGTTATGAAGGTCAGAGTTTATCTCACTTTACAGGGTCAGATATTTTTGCAAATACAGATATAGAAACTACAGGTTTTAGTGGCTTAAACACCGGATGGATGGGTAGGCACTTTGAAAACATGTATCCAGATTATTTAGTAAATCCCCCGGCGGCACCGGCGGCCATACAAATTGGGCAGTTTGGTAGTTTGGTTTTTCAGGGTGATGAAACAAACTATGCATTTGTAACCTCAAATGTAGATCAGTTAGAGGAAATTGCAGAATCTGGTGTAGTATATGGTTTAGAAGATAGTTTATTTAACGACTGTATGTATGGTGACCAACTTAAATTTTTAAGAGGGGTTGCCAATACAACATATGAATATTCCGGTATTATACATGATGCTTATACACGTGGTCAAAACCAAGTTGAATATCAAGATAATAGCTTTGCACGCCAATTGGCACTTATAGCAAGATTGATAAAAGGTAATCTAGGCACTAAAGTATATATGATATCAATGGGTGGTTTTGACACACATGGTAATCAACCACAGGCACATGCTGAACTTATGACAAAATTATCTGTAGCGGTAAACAATTTCTATGAAGATGTAGCTTTTACCCAGCAAGATGACAAAGTTTTGAGCATGACGTTTTCTGAATTCGGTAGACGTATTTTCGAGAATGGATCTAATGGTACAGACCATGGTAAAGCAACGCCAACGTTATTCTTTGGTTCTGGTCTAAATGGTAGCGCCTTTGTTGGTGATCACCCAACGCTAGACGATCCAGATGGTAGAGGTAATCTAGAATACACTATGGATTTTAGAGACCTGTATGCAACAGTTTTAGCAGAATGGTTATGTGTAGACGTACCTTTGGTAGAAGCTCATTTATTGAATTATAAACCTTATGTACCGGTAGACTTAGGCTTTAGTTGTAGTGGTGAGGCTTTTCCGGATATTGTATATAGCGATGGCGAAGTTACTCCGCCGGTATACCCAGACGAAGAAGCAGAAACACCGTTTAATCCAGATTTATTGAATGCCGTTGTTCATAAACCATTTTATCCAACGGATAGTACACCATATATCTATTTAGAGATGCCATTTTCGGCACATGTAGATATTCAACTTTATAATATTCTTGGTCAGAAAGTAGGCACCGTATTTAACGAAATGATGTTTGAAGGTTCTACCGAAATAAATATACGAGAGCGCATGCCCGAACAGCTATCAACAGGTAAGTACATTTATCGTATCAATGTACAAAACCAAAAAATGAGTAAATCAGTGATGGTAGCTTAATTTGTTTCCCAAATGTAAAAAGCCCTATTCAATATTTTGAATAGGGCTTTTTATTTATGTTAATTTAGAATTGTTCATTTTAGATTCAAACCGCAGCTCTTTTTTGACCCTATGGTTCTTATCTTTATAAAGTCTAACGACATCTTCTTTATTAGTACTAGCGTTTTCTATAGCCTTTTCTATCTCGTCTAGACCATTATCCAACATAATTTTTTTAGAATTACCAACACCCATATCTCATATGCTTTAGTTAATAAATAAGTTTTTTCTTACAATAGAACTGAAATTGATACGTTTTATTATATTTTTTCAGCTGTAATTTAACTTTAAGCTTCATTTCTAAAAAAAACCGAAACAAATTCACTTTTCTACAAGACCACAATTGCGAAGTAATTAGTAATTCTCCCCGCAAATTCTGTATTTTTGCAGCCTAATTTATTTTGATGTCCGATATTAAAACACCTTCTAGATATACCATAACTGCAGCATTACCATACACAAATGGCCCAATACATATAGGTCATTTGGCCGGAGTATATGTTCCAGCAGATATTTATGCTCGTTACTTAAGATTAACAGGTAAAGACGTTGCTTTTGTTTGTGGTAGCGACGAACATGGTGTTGCCATATCAATGAAGGCTAAAAAAGAAGGGGTAACACCCAAAGATATTATTGATAAATACCATGCGATTATTAAGCAGTCTTTTGTCGATTTCGGTATTACGTTCGATAATTATTCAAGAACCTCTGCGCAGGTACATCATGACACTGCATCAGAATTCTTTGTGAATCTTTATGAAAAAGGAGATTTTATTGAAGAAACTACTGCTCAATTATATGATGAAGAAGCACAGCAATTTTTGGCAGATCGCTTTGTAATAGGTACTTGCCCTAAATGTGGTAATGAAGAGGCATACGGAGATCAATGTGAAAATTGTGGATCTAGTTTAAATGCGACGGATTTAATTAATCCGAAATCAACAATCACCGGAACTGTACCAACAACTAAAGAAACAAAACATTGGTTTTTACCTCTAGACAGATATGAGGATTTTCTAAGAGAATGGATCTTAAAAGGACATAAAGATGACTGGAAACCCAATGTATACGGGCAATGTAAGTCTTGGATCGATGGCGGCTTAGAGCCAAGAGCGGTGACCAGAGATTTAGATTGGGGAATACCCGTACCTGTAGAAGGTGGAGAAGGCAAAGTGTTATATGTTTGGTTTGATGCACCTATTGGATATATCTCCTCTACTAAAGAATGGGCAGCACGAGAAGGTAAAGATTGGGAGCCTTATTGGAAAGATGAAGAAACCAAATTAGTCCACTTTATAGGAAAAGATAATATTGTTTTTCACTGTATTATTTTCCCATCTATGCTAAAAGCGGAAGGAAGCTATATTTTACCGGAAAATGTACCGGCAAACGAATTCTTGAATTTAGAAGGCAACAAACTTTCTACCTCAAAAAATTGGGCAGTTTGGTTACATGAGTATTTGGTAGATTTTCCTGAAATGCAAGATTCGTTACGTTACACGTTAACAGCAAACGCACCAGAAACAAAGGATAATGATTTCACTTGGAAAGATTTTCAAGCACGTAACAATAATGAACTAGTTGCCATTTTAGGTAATTTTATTAACCGAGTGGTAGTATTGACCAACAAGTATTACGAAGGTAAAGTACCAACTGCAGGAAGCCTAACCGATGTTGATACCGAGACACTTGAACAATTATCAAAATATCCAGGAATCATTTCAAGTTCTATTGAGCGTTACCGCTTTAGAGAAGCAGGTCAAGAATTAATGAACCTTGCCCGTTTAGGTAATAAGTACTTAGCAGATGCAGAACCTTGGAAGGTAATTAAGGTAGATGAAGATCGTGTAAAAACCATTATGAACGTTGCTTTACAAATAGCAGCAGGTTTAGCTGTTTTAAGTGAGCCATTTTTACCATTCACATCTAATAAACTAAAGAACATCTTAAATCTAACTTTTTCGGAGACTGAGCGTAGTCAAAGTCTAAATTGGGATGATGTTTCTTCAAAGGAAGATTTGCTTGATGCAGACCATCAGATAAACAAAGGAGAATTGCTCTTTAGAAAAATAGAGGATAGTGAAATTCAAGCGCAACTAGACAAACTAGAGGCAACAAAAAAAGCGAACGAATACGAAAACAAACAAGTAATGCCACAAAAAGATACCATTACATTCGATGATTTTTCTAAACTAGATATGCGTGTAGGTACTATTATCGAAGCTGAAAAAATGGCAAAAGCCAAAAAACTTTTAGTTTTAAAAGTAGATACAGGTTTAGATGTTAGAACTATTGTGTCTGGTATTGCAGAAAGCTTTAAACCAGAAGACATTGTAGGTAAGAAAGTAACCGTATTGGTCAACCTAGCACCAAGAGCATTACGTGGTGTTGATAGTGAAGGTATGATTCTAATGACCGAAAATGCCAATGGTAAATTGGTATTTGTCAACCCAGATGAGGATGGCGTTGGTAATGGGGAGGGAATAAGTTAATTTAAAGACATATTTAAAAAAAACTAGTTTTCACCTTTAAACCTAGTACCCTATGAAAATAAAAGGTCAATTACTTTTTTTTACAATACTGTGTTTTTCATTACTCTTTTCAAAAATATATTCGCAAGAGTTTTCAAATACGCTTGAGCTTGATATACCAGAACATTCTCTAACAGAAAATATTTCGTTGATTGATAAGTCTGGGCATATTCACCATGTGTATAAAGTTTACGACCATATTCGTCATTTAGAATTTGATGAAAAATTCACTTTGATAAATGATTCTGAGTATGATGACTTGAGTATGTCTCAACAAAAAATCATCGGTTATCAAACAACTGACAAAGGGGAAATTAGGCTGTTTGTTTCCGCAAATAATAATCGAAAATTTTCTATTTTAACACTTTTTGATAACACTTTAAGCAGTACTGAAATTGACTTAAAACTAAAGAAAGAAAAACTCATCAAGATTATTAATTATAATAACAATTTTTATCTATTAACTGTAGGTAGAGGTTCATCAACCATTCATGTTTACGAATTTGATGGAAAAAAGGTGTCAAAAAAAGATTACCCATTTAACACAGAGATTTTTTTAAATTGGGACAATTATGCGCTACCCTTATCAAGCGTAATTACAAAACAAAATATTGAGTTTATCGAACCCAATATTCCCTTGCCCATAGAACAAACTTCTTCTCCTATAAAAATTTATCTAAACGGAGATAAATTAATTTTAACACTAAACCATAGACGTGAAGAAACTAAAATCTTAATGCTCAATCTTACTGATTCATCAAGCAAGGTCAAGACCATACTAATGCCCAATTTAAAACTTATAGAAGGTAGTGCCAGCAGAGCCAATTCGTTCTTATTCTATAACAAATTATTTCAAGTTTCTACAGCACCAAAAGGCATGTCTTTCGAAATTACTGACATAGAGACTTTAGAAATAAATAGTCAATACTCATTTAATGAAGACGAGCCTATTCCGTTTAAAAACTCTCCAATTTATCAGGAATACAACTTACTAACTAATGGTAAAACGAAAGAAATAGAAAAAACGAAAACATTCTTACGTAAGATTTCTAACACTGACCTGGGTATTGCCGTTTATCAAACAAATGACATATTGAACATCAGTATAGGGGGCACGAAAGAGTTAAACGCCAATACAGATGGTATTGCGACAGCAGGAATTCTTTTTGGTGCCATCGGTGCCGCTATTTATGCAAGTATATCTTCTACATCTCGAACCTATGATATCTACGCAAATTCAAAATCAGTATATATAAAAAGTCTATTTTCAGCAGATTCGTTAAAAAATATTAATGGAGATACCTCAAAGAATCCTTTTGATAAAATTCAGGATTACATTCAAAAACATGAACTAAAAAGAACCAACTTTGGGTGTATTATTAAAAATGAAAATAGCTTCATTTTTAGTTATTTTGATGAAAAAGATCACGAATTGACGCTCGTAAAATTTGAATTTTAATTATCTAAGATTAACTAATGAACCTTACCGCTTACATTATAAAATACACCCAACTATCAGAGAAGGGGATTCAAAATACTATTGAGCTTTTAAATGCAGATTGTACAATACCTTTCATCTCTAGGTATCGTAAAGAACGTACGGGCAATTTAGATGAAGTACAAGTTGGTGCTATCGTTCAATTTAAAGAACAGTTTGAAGCATTAGAAAAGAGAAAAAAAGCCATTATAAAGGCTGTTGACGAACAAGGCGTATTAACGGCTGAGCTAAAACAAAAGTTCGAAAATTCTGAAGACCTCACCCAGTTAGAAGATTTATACCTCCCATTCAAAAAAAGCAAAAAGACCAAAGCAGAAGTTGCGCGTAAAAACGGATTAGAGCCTTTAGCAAAAATCATTATGGCGCAGCGTAATGATGACATTGAATTTACGGCATCTAAATACCTCAGCAAAGAGGTAGAAAATGAAGATGATGCTTTAGAAGGTGCTCGACAGATTATTTCTGAATGGATCAATGAACGCACAGATATAAGAAGTTCCATAAGATCTCAATTAGCACGATTTGCTATCATTTCTACCAAAATAATAGGCACTAAAAAGGATGATGAAAAGGCACAGAAGTTCCGAGATTATTTTGATTGGAGCGAGCCTTTAAATAAATGTCCGTCGCACAGACTTCTAGCCATTTTACGTGCAGAATCAGAAAAATTCATAAGGGTTAAAATTGAATTGGATGATGAACGTTTATTAGATAGAATTGAAAATAGAATCATAAAAACACATAATGCCTGTGGACAGCAAATTGAACTAGCCCTCGCAGATGCCTATAAAAGATTGTTATTTCCATCCTTATCGAACGAATTACTTAAGGGAGCAAAAGAAAAAGCGGATGATGAAGCTATTGCTGTTTTCTCCAATAATCTAAGACAATTATTACTCGGCGCACCTCTAGGCGAAAAACGTATTCTTGCCATAGATCCAGGTTTTAGAACGGGTTGTAAAGTGGTTTGCTTAGATGCACAAGGCAATTTAGTACATAATGAAACAATTTATCCACATGCACCACAAAATGATGTTGCTGGGGCGATAAAGAAACTGAGTTCATTGGCAAATGCATATAAAATAGAAGCAATTGCTATTGGTAACGGTACAGCATCTAGAGAAACAGAACACGTAGTAAAGAAGGTACTTTTTAATAATCCTGTTGAAGTGTTTATCGTAAGTGAAGCCGGAGCATCTATTTACTCTGCCTCTAAAATTGCCCGAGATGAATTCCCAAATTATGATGTTACCGTTCGTGGTGCCGTTTCTATAGGCAGGCGTTTGGCTGACCCACTTGCCGAGCTCGTGAAAATAGACCCAAAATCTATTGGTGTAGGGCAATATCAACATGATGTGGACCAGAGTAAATTAAAGACTTCATTAGATACGGTTGTTGAAAGTTGTGTGAATTCTGTGGGTGTGAACATCAATACAGCTAGCGTTCCTTTATTGAGTTATGTATCTGGTATTGGTCCTAAATTAGCAGAGAATATTGTTATTCAACGAAAAGAAAAAGGAGCTTTTAAAAGCAGAAAAGACATAAAGGATGTCCCTAGATTAGGCGGTAAGGCATTTGAGCAAGGTGCAGCTTTTTTACGTATTAAAGATGCTAAAAATCCGCTAGATGATTCTGCCGTACATCCAGAAAGTTATGGTATAGTGAAGCAAATGGCGAAAGACAAAGGAACAGAAATTCTATCATTGATAGGAAATAAAACGTTACTCAAAGAAATTGATCTTCAAAAATATTGTACCAATGATGTTGGACTGCCAACTTTAGAGGATATTCGTTCTGAGCTTGAAAAACCAGGATTAGACCGTCGTGAGAAAGCAAAAGTGTTCACCTTTGATCAAACCATAAAATCTATTACTGATTTACATAGCGGCCAATTGCTGCCTGGCATTGTAAATAACATTACCAACTTCGGTTGTTTTGTAGATATAGGTATAAAAGAAAGCGGACTAATTCATGTTTCCAACCTTTCTGATTCTTTTGTAAAAGATGTAAATGAACATGTGCATTTACATCAGCAGATTATTGTAAAGGTTTTAGATGTGGATGTTACGAGAAAACGTATTCAATTAAAATTGCATAAATAATTGAACTGATGCTGAAAATAGCAAATCATCCTATATATAAACATCCGTTACCAGAGGGGCATCGTTTCCCTATGGAAAAATATGAGCTATTACCCCAGCAATTAATTCATGAAGGCACCTACACAGAAGAAAATTTCTTTGAGCCAGAAATACCAAATGACAAACATATTGTAGCTGTTCACGACCCTGAGTATTTCTATGATTTGCTGAATATGATGATTTCGCCCAAAATGGCGCGCAAAATAGGCTTTCCCCTCTCAGAAGATTTAGTAGAGCGAGAACGTATTATTGCCGATGGAACGATAAAAGGATGCGATTTTGCCATAGAATATGGAATTGCCATGAACATTGCCGGTGGAACACACCACGCCTATAGCGATCATGGTGAAGCATTTTGTATGTTGAACGACCAAGCAATTGGCGCTCAATATTTATTAAACAAAGGTTTTGCGAAAAAGATTCTCATTGTAGATTTAGACGTACATCAAGGAAACGGAACTGCAGAAATATTTGAAAAGAATGATGCAGTATTTACATTCTCCATGCATGGAGAAAGTAATTATCCGTTTAAAAAAGAAAAGTCTGACTTAGATATTCCTTTGCCAAAGGGAACTACTGATGACACCTATCTTTCTATATTAAAAGAAAATTTACCAAAACTAATAGATACCGTTAAGCCCGAATTCATCTTTTACCTCAGTGGTGTTGACATTTTAGAAAGTGATAAATTAGGCACTCTTGCTCTAACATTAGAAGGTTGCAAAAAGCGGGATGAATTTGTTTTGACCACATGCCATAATCTAAATATACCTGTACAATGTAGTATGGGCGGTGGCTACTCCCCAGATATCAAAATTATAGTTGAAGCTCATGCAAATACCTTTCGATTAGCACAAAAACTATATTTCTAAAAGCGCTTCAAAAGCGTATCTTACCATTTCTAAATAACCTAAAATGTATAGTAAAAACCTAATATTAATTATTCTATTATCATTCATTAACTTAAGTTTTGCCCAAAGTGAAATTGCTAATATTTCAGAAATATATAAGAATAGAGTAACTACCCCAGACGAGGTTATACCTTTAGTTGATAAAAAAAATAATCGCTTTGCACTTGTAATGTTAAATGGCAAGGACATAAAAGGATATTTATTCAATGAAATGAATGAATTAATTGGAGAACTAAACTCTGAAGACAAAGAAAGAGAGTATAAGCAAATACTTGGACAAACCATTCTCGCCAATCAAGATTTTGTTGTTTTTCTCACTACTAAAAATAGACGAAAATTTGCCTCATCACGCTTTTCATTTGAAACAAATAAAATAGAATTTATGGAGATAAATCTAGATCTTGAAAATGAAAAAATACTACAGACAGCTGATTATGATAATAAATTTCATCTAATAACTATAGTCCCAAAAACAGGAATAATTAATATTTATCGATTTGACAATGCTATAAATTATAATAAGCATTCTATTGATTTTTCAAATAATACATTCCAAAATCACAAGCAGAAACCAGAAAATCTATACGATATGGTTACTGTTAATAGTGGATTTTATGGTTTAAACAAATCTGTTGATGTAGTGAAGATAGAAACTGAAAATCCTACTACTTTAGAAATTGCATGTAATCCAACTAAAATATACCAAGACAATAATTACATTACCTTAACATTTGACAGTAACCAAAATACTACCCAAATTGTAGATATAGATTTAGCTAGACTAAAAGGTGAAGTTCATAATATTGACAAAGTCATGAATAATTGGCCGTATAAAACAAAGAACAGCAACTCATTTCTTGACAAAAGCACTTTATACCAGATAGTAAGTACAAGAAGTGCTTTTCATCTTAGCGCTCAAAATTTCCGAACAGGAGAATTGATAAACGAATATAGTGCTCATGAACATGAGAAAATAAAATTTAAAAATTCTTCAATCGTACAAACAGGTGGCACTTTCGACAATCATAGAGAGTTTGAAGATACCAGTAAATTATTAAGAAAACTTAACAAAGGATATCCCGGTATAGCGGTTCAAACTCAAGGTGATTTAAAACTTATTTCATATGGTGGTGTTATACAGCAAAACTCATCAACCTTCGTTATGCCCGCACCTGGTTTTGGTCTTCCTGTGGCAGCCTTAGGAGCCATAACTGTTTTTATCAACCCTACATTTTTTGCTTATGAATCTTACACGCATACAAAAGCCCTTAAAGTAGACGCACTTTTTAATTCAAATTTTGAACACCAAGAAGGAGTTGTTAATGAAAATGTTTTTGATAAAATAGAGCTATTTGAAGAGGAAAATAACATATCTCCTAATGGAAGAACAGTGTTCAAATTAAATGATACTATTATTCTTGGTAATTATGTAGCATTTAACAAGACCTACACGTTACGTTCTTTTTAAAGTAATTTATTAACCTAATCAATTTTATTTTTTAAAAAATTAATCGGATTAGTGTATATTCTGAACAGTCATAACTTTAAATTTACGCCATGAAAAAACTAATAATCCTCTTAGGCATAACATTTTGTATTTCATTAAACGCTCAGGATTCCGTTAAAGATTCTACCGAAACACGTTGGAATATGTTTAAATATGACATTGCGACAATTTTCAAAGGAGTTGGTCATTCTTACTCAAGACCTTTACATTGGCAAGGAAATCAATGGGCACAATTTGGAGCTGTAGTCGGTGGTACCGGCCTTGTTTATTTAGCGGATGACAATACCTCTAGATTTATTAGAAACAATAGAGAGGGAGTTCCTCAATTTATACGCGATTATGGTGAGTTTTATGGTAGTCCTTCAAACAACTATATGGCCACCTCTGGCGTATACGCGGTTGGTTTAATCACCAAGAACGAAAAATTAAGAAGAACAGGAGTTTTACTTATCTCGTCGGCTACTTCAGCTGGCTTATTACAACAGGTATTAAAATCTGTGGTGGGCAGGGCCAGACCATTGGCAAATTTGGGCAAAGATACTTTTGACCCGTTTAATTCTAGTAGAAATTTTCATTCTTTCCCATCGGGGCATGCATTACTTGCCTTTACAAATGCATATGCAATTGGTAAACAATTTAAAAATCCGTGGGTAAAGGCGGGTATTTACACTGTTGGTGCCATACCTGGCATCTCTCGTGTATGGGATGGTCAACATTGGTTAAGTGATATGGTTTTTGCTTTCGCCATTAGTATTGCCACAGTAGAATCCATTGATAAATATCTTGATAAAAAATATAACGAAAAATACAACGACCAAAAGAAAATGGTAAGTTGGAATCTGAATTTTGGTCCTGGGCAAATGGGTGTAACGGTCAATTTTTAATGTACTATACTCAACTGCCCTAGGCGTCTAACATATACAGTGCGAATTTTATTTTCCAGTAAGGAACTTTCTCTTCAAAATATTCAAAATAGTCTTTAAGACCAGTTGCATCGGTTAATTCTGATTTTGCTTTCTCTATTTCCACTATTTCCTTTGCGTCTACGAACTGATTTAAATCTAGGTCTTCACCTTCGGCATGCTTTTTCATTAAATGTCCGTATATCGTATTCTCGGACAAATTTCTTGAAGTAGCAATTTCAGAAACCGTCAAACCTTGAGAAAACAATTCAAAAGATTGGTCATGGGTTTTCTTTTTAGACTTTTTAGTACCTACATGCCCATTTATTTCTTTTAAGAACACTTCGGCATATTTCTCCAATTTCGCCTGCCCTACTCCAGAAATTTCCATAAATTCGGTTTCATTCTTAGGTAATTTAGCTTCCATATCCTTTAAACTGGCATCACCGAAAACGACATAAGCAGGCACATTCTGCTCTGTTGCAATTTGCTGTCTAAGCAGACGTAGTTTTTCAAACAAATCAGTCTTTTTGACTCTTGATTTAGTAGTTGCCTTTTTCTTTTCCGTTTCTTTTTGAAGCACTGCAAGCTGCACTTTTTTACCAGAAAACAATACTTCTTTGGCTTGCGGTGTTAAACCGAGTCTTGCCCCTTCCCGAAAATTAATATCCAGTATCCCTTGATTCAATAATTGAATGACATATTGTTGCAGGTCTAACCAAGAGACATCTTTTACGGCACCATATGTTTTAATATTCTGGTAGCCTTTTTCTAAAACTTGAGCATTTTGTGCACCTCTTAAGACATCGATAACCATACCCATTGGCTCGCGTTCTTTTAACCTAGCCACACCAGAGCATACCTTTTGCGCCAGTAATGTTGCGTCAAAATAAGCAGGTGGAGCATTACAGATATCACAATTGCCACAACCTTCAGTTACCTGCTCACCAAAGTAATTTAATAGTGCAATTCTACGACAACTTAATGCCTCTGCAAATTGTTGCATACGCTCTAATTTCGCATATTCTACATCTGCATTTTCACTTTGCGTAATAAACCGACGTAACTGAGCCACATCTGCAAAACTGTAAAATAATAAGGCGTGAGCTGGGAGACCGTCACGACCACCACGACCAATTTCTTGGTAATACCCTTCTATGTTCTTTGGTAGATTATAATGAATTACCCAACGCACATTACTTTTATCGATACCCATACCAAAAGCGATTGTTGCGGCTATAATAGGTACCTTGTCTGTAATGAATTCTTCTTGAACAGTAGAACGTTCATCTGAAGACATTCCCGCATGATATGCCTTTGCATTAAAACCCGAATTGCGCAATTTCTCCGCAATAGACTCCGTACTTTTACGACTAAGGCAATATATGATTCCGCTTTCGTTTGGTCTGTCATCCAAGAAATCGAGAATATGTTTTATTCGATCTTGAGCAGGTTTTACATCAAGATATAAATTAGGTCTATTAAAAGAAGCTAAGTGACGTTCGGCGTTACCAATTTGCAATTGCTCTGCAATATCATCTTGAGTAGTTTTATCGGCAGTAGCCGTAAGAGCCATTACTGGAATATTCGGAAACCTTCTTTTTAATCCGCCCAACTGAGTATATGCAGGTCTAAAATCATGGCCCCAAGAAGAAATACAATGCGCTTCATCAACCGCAAATAGACTTATTTTTAGATTGCCAAGAATGTTATTAAAAAAGCCTAAACTCTCTGGAGCTACATAAAATAATTTTAATTCACCTCTTTCCAGTTTCCCAAGAATTTCTTGTTGGGTTTCTACTGATTGAGAACTATTGTAATATTCGGCAGCAATTCCGTTAGCCTTCAACACATCTACTTGGTCCTTCATTAAGGCAATTAGAGGCGAAATCACAATCGCAGTTCCCTCTAAAGCTAACGCCGTCAGCTGATAACAAAGAGACTTTCCTCCACCAGTTGGCATAATCGCCAACACATCTTTTTTACTAAGTGCATCTTCAATTATTGATAATTGATTCGGCTTAAATGAATCGTAACCAAAATGCTTTTTTAATAATGGTATTAAGTCTTTTTCTGTTGCAGTCATGTTTTGCAAAAATAGTGTTTGAAAATGTCTTTAGCAGGTCTTATCACAGGATTAGATTTTTATGAGGTAAGAAGCAATCTGTAAAATTCATTTTCCATACTTACAGATCACTTCGTCGTACCTCCTCGTGAAAACGTATCAACTTACTTCCCCAACATCAACAACTCATTACACCTAACTTCTGTGATGTATCTTTTCTCGCCTTCCTTTGTTTCATAAGAACGATGGGTAAGTTTACCTTCAACGGCAACTTGTTTTCCTTTTATTAAATAGTTTTCTACAATTTCAGCTGTTTTCCCCCACGCTACAATATTATGCCACTGCGTATCATCAACTTTTTCACCTTTCGCGTTTTTGTAACTATCTGTAGTGGCAATAGAAAATTTTGCCAATTTTGTACCACCTTCTAAGTTTACGATTTCTGGGTCTTGCCCTAAATTTCCAATCAACTGTACTTTGTTTTTTAATGCGTTCATCTTACTAATTTTTATGGTTTAACAGTTCATACTATCAAGCCCTTTCGACTCGACACTGCAAACCTAGAACAGCATTGAAATATTAATCGGTATGTAAACACTTACTATCGTTTGTTATCGTTTACAGTCGTTTATAAACTTTTATAATACTTATATACAGGCATTTAAAAATTATTTGAAATGGAAATAAAAAGGAATTAAATTATTGAATCATAATAGAATGTAGAATAAAACCAAAAATATTAAACGTAAAAAATGGGATTAATCAATTTTACGATACAACCACCAATTCATATCTCTGGTTAATTCGTATCCCAATCTCTGATAAAGAGGTATAGCCAGGTTTCCTTTATTGGTATGTAGAATAGGTGTTTTATTTACTTTTAAAATCTCTTTTGTAGTATGAGCGATAAGTTGTTTTGCTAATCCTTTTCTGGTATAATCTGGATGTGTTACCACCGCACTTACTTCTATGAAAAGATTGGTTTGCATTCGCTGACCAGTTATTGAAACCAATTTTCCGTCTTTAAAAATTCCGTAATAATTACCCATTTCAAAAGTCCTTCTACGATAATAACCAGGCATTACCAACCAGATTAAGTCATACACTTCATCAATATGCTTATCGGTCAACAAAACAATATCTTCTGTTATTGAAACTTCTGGAAGTTCTTTTAACAACATTTGGCAACCATCAATTTTCTTCTCTAGAACAATCTTAGTTTCATCTATTAACGGAATTTGATCCTCTGACACGAAGAAGAAACTATCTGTCGTTTTTATATATTGACTAGAAGCTTTTTCGGTTTTTGACTCATCGAAAAAAGCCCCAAAAGTACATACTTCTTGATCATAAAATTGAACGCCGTCATATGCAACAACAAATTTTTTGTGTGTTTCATTTAAGGAATACCAAACCGGGTTTTTAAGCTGCTCTTCTAACTTTACCATTCTATTGTGGATCAAATCTTGCGCAAATTATTCAATCTTAAAACAATATCACATCTTACTAAATAAAAAAATGAATTTAACACTTAACAAAAAGAAGCTTGCCTAACATTGGCTCGTTCTCAACAAAAAATTATAACTTCAAGGAGCAGAGATGACAAAGGGCATTTCAGATTCATATCTCGTCGCTTAACAAATTAATAGTTTAAGTATGGATAATATTGATTTTAGGTATTTAACAACTATTGTATTTACGTCAATTTTTGGCGTTTTTGGCATATACCATCTATTGTCTTTTCTGGTTTTGAGACATAAAATTCTACTGTACTATATTATACTAATCTTCGGACTGACTGTACATTGGAGTTTATCTCTCATCATCGACGGTTCTTTTAGCGAACAGATTATTTTAATCGCCAACAAAACCTCACTTACCACAGCAATGATTTCAACTTTTGGATTATTAATGTTTACCAAAAGCTACCTGAACATTTCTCAAAACAACCATCCGACATTAGCTACTATTTATAGAGTATTTGCAATAATCATGATTTGTTTGCCTGGTTTGCATATTCTAAATAACATAATAACTAAAATTGATTGGTTAAACAGTTCTCTAGTGTTGTTAGCTGCCATCATGGCCTTATCAACAGCACTTCTCAGCCTATTTTCAGGTATACGTTTATACAACGCTAAAAAATTCAATAAGTACTATCTTTATTCGTATTCACCTTACCTGCTTGGCTCAATTCTTTATATAGCATCATGGTTTTCTCAAAAATATTACAATGTAGATACTGACCTCGTTATACTATCGACTTCAATTCTTGTAACTTTTCAATTGATTCTTTTCTCTCTTTTAATTAGTTACAAGTACAAATCTATTGAAGATTATACGATAAAAATGCAGGTTGAAGCCAATGACAGACTCAATACAGAAGTTGAAAAACAAACCGAACATTTACAAATAGCAAAGCAAGATTTAGAATATAAAAACGAGGAACTTGAAAAAGTGAATAAGCTTAAAAATAAATTATTCTCACTACTTACGCATGATGTTAGAGGTCCTCTTAACAATGTAGGCACAATTGTTTCGATGATCGAGAGTCAGTTAGAGGAAAGTGAATTAAAAGAGATTACCAAAAAATTAAAAAATGAAGTAACGGAAAGAATTTCTATGGTCAACGTTTTACTTGATTGGTCTTACAAACAACTAGAGGGAGTGACTTTAGATCAACAAATGTGCGATTTAGAAACTGTAATAACAGCTATAAAAAGAGAATTTAAAAGAGCAGCAGATGAAAAATCTATTACAATAGAGCTTAATATTTCTTGCAGAGACTTATTAATTGACGAAAACATGCTTAAGGTTATGCTCCGTAATTTACTTTCAAATGCCATAAAATTCAGTAAAAAAGGTCAAAAAGTAATATTGTCTTCACAAATCATTTCTAACAGAGTGAAAATAAGTGTCAAAGATTTTGGACTGGGTATGAATACTGATTGGCATGATGCATCAAAAAATAACAATAACCACAGCGCTAGGGTTCGTGAAGGCACAAGTGGTGAAAAAGGAACCGGATTCGGGTTAATGATAACTAAAGATTTTGTAGAAATGAACGGTGGAGAAATCATTTGTAAGAGTGAAATAAATAAAGGTACCGAGTTTATTTTAAGCTTTAAAAACTCGACAAATGAACAAGTAAAACCTCACATCTAATTTACCAACATGTTATTTAAAACTAAACATCACCGGCGATAGACATTAATCGTTGAAATTCGGCAACGAACAAACCAACTTCGTACCCATCCATCAACGCATGGTGCACATGTATTGATATTGGCATAGACCTATGTTCACCCTCACCCGTCATTTTACCAAATGAAATCTTGGGGCAGCTATCTGCAAATTCAAAATGTCGCGCATGGGAAACCGAAGTAAAATCTAGCCACGGCATGCTAGAGCAATGTAATACGTTAATATCGCATACTGGCAATTCTAATCCTGTTGATTTTTTCACCTCTTCGATTACCTTATTGGCAGCGTCTCTAAATTCATTGAACGACTCCTTATATTCAATATAAGAAAAACCGAATGTACCATTATCTCTACCAATGGTTGGCGATGCATGCACATAATCATACTCGAACACCTTACCATCTTCAATTCGGTATTTAAACGGAGTTATGGTATTTGCCGCCTTTAATGTTCTATATAAATAAACCAAGAAAAATGAGTTGCCAGATTGTTTCGCATAATCATAAGCTTTAGAACAATTTACCTTTACGGTTACCCCATGAAAAGGCTCACTGAACTGTGAAAAGAATTTGAAATGACCTGCCCTATTCCAATCCGCTATATTTAATTCTTTTTTCATCTATTTATTGACCTTGATTTTAGCTTAAAATCAGTTTTATTCAGCAATAAATATACAACCTCAAATTTCAAATTAAAATTGTGATAACTTGTACTTTTCAAATAAAGGGTGTTATTTCACTTTTTACAAATTATTATAATACATTAAAAACTATGGAAGAAAACAAAGACCAATGCACTACGGATATTATTGTAGCTAATAACGGACCGCTAAAGATAAAAGGGAATCTAAAAATTCAATTGGCATCGGGCGAAATTGTTACAAAAGAAGGAACTACGGGTTTTTGCCGTTGTGGAGTCTCAGAAAACAAACCATTTTGCGATGGATCGCACAGAAAAATAGAATGGATAGGTTAACTTATCAAAATTCTAATACATAAATTATTAGGTGTATACTACATCTCAAAAGTATACACCATTTTTGAAATATTTATAGAGAGATAAAAACGCTTTACCATATAGGATCATGAAAAAATATAAGAATATAATTACTTTACTTTTAATTATTAGTCCTTTATTAGGTATCGCTCAAATCTCCGTGAATCAAGACCGATTAGAAAAGCGTATTCTAGATCTTGCCCAGTTTGGCATTCAAGAAAATGGCGAAACCGAACGTGTTGCTTTTAGTGATGCCGATGTTGCTGCCCAGCAATGGGTTATTGAGCAATTAAATGCCATGGGCATTCAAACCCATATCGATTATGCAGGTAACGTAATTGGGATACGAAAAGGGACAAAACCAAATATGAAACCTATTTCATTTGGCTCACATATAGACCGCGTTCCGCATGGTGGTAATTATGATGGCTGTGTGGGCAGTATGGCTTCTTTGGAAGTTCTTAAAGTGCTTGATGAAAATAAGGTAAAAACCAAACATCCTTTAGAAATTATCATATTTTCTAATGAAGAAGGTGGTGTTGTAGGTAGCAGAGCAATCGCCGGACATTTGAATAAAAGTGCTTTTGGGGTTAAAAATTCAACAGGGTACACCATTGGCGAAGGTATGATGAGATTAGGTGGAGACACCACTAGGCTTGCAGAAGTGGCTCGTAAAAAAGGAGAAGTTGCTGCCTTTTTAGAACTACATATAGAACAAGGGGGTACTCTTGAAAAAGAAAATTTAGAGATTGGTATTGTAAAAGGTATTGTGGGGTTAAAATGGTGGAATGTTGAATTCAACGGTTTTGCCAATCATGCAGGTACAACACCAATGAATGCCAGAAAAGATGCATTATTAGCAGCCTCAAAATTCATTATAGCAGTCAATGAAGTTGCCACAAGTTTTGATGGATCACAAGTTGCAACTGTTGGTAGAATAAAATCAGAACCAGGAGCACCTAATGTAATTCCAGGTCATGTAGTTACGAGTCTTGAAATTAGAGATTTATCTTCTGAGGTAATAGAAAAATTATATACTGCTATTGAAAAAAGAGCGAAAGAAATTAGTAAGGAATCTGGCGTAGAAATCACTTTTAACAAATTGGATACCACAGCAGACCCTGCAATTATGGATTCAACCATACAATCTGAAATTGAAAAAAGTGTTCAATCTCTTGAATTGAGTTACAAATCAATGGCAAGTGGCGCGGGTCATGATGCCCAAGACATGGCACTTATTGCACCAACGGGTATGATATTCGTACCAAGTAAAAACGGAATAAGTCATTCTCCGAAAGAATTTACTTCTGCGGTTGACATGGCAAATGGTGCTAATGTACTATTGCAGACTATTTTGGCATTGGATAAGAAGTTGAAATAATTCTTATAAATTAAAAAGAATAAATACCTTTAGTTTAATCACCCTCATGTTAAGACAGTCTGTCTAATTCTTAGAAAAATCAGACAAATTTTAACAGTAATCTTCTACCCTTAAATGAGTACCTTAGTTCAACTAACAAACTATCTTGAACATGAAAAAAGGACTACTCATTTGTGCATACTTTCTATGCACGACCATCGCAATTTCACAAACTACAGAAGACATTGTCAATGCCATTGAAAAAGAAGGCATTGAAAACTCGCAATTAGAGCAATTAGCTTACGAATTAATGGACCTCAATGGACCACGTTTAGTGGGAACACCAGAAATGAAAACAGCACATGACTGGGCAATAAATACCTATAAAAAATGGGGTATTGCTGCCGAAAACCAACAATGGGGAACTTGGAAAGGTTGGCAGAGAGGCATCACGCACGTAGATTTGGTATCGCCGCGTGTAGCTTCGCTTCACGCCACACAATTGGCATGGAACCCAGGTACAAGTTCTAAAGGTGTTACCGCATCTTTAATAACATTGCCAAGTTTCAAAGATTCCTTATCATTTGTAAAATGGCTTCCTAATGTGAAAGGAAAAATAGTTATGGTGAGCATGCTGCAACCTACAGGTAGACCAGATGAAAACTGGGAAGAATACGCAACAAAATCATCCTTCGAGAAAATGAAAACGGAGCGCGATTCTATCGAAAAAATATGGAGACAGAATATTAACAATACAGGCTACACGAGTAGAAATATCAATTCGGCATTTGAAAGAGCAGGTGCCGTAGGTATTGCACAGTCAAGATGGTCTGAAGGTTTTGGCGCCAACAAAATATTTAGTGCAAATACCGAAAAAATTCCTGCAGTGGATATTTCTTTAGAGGATTATGGAATGCTGTACAGAATGGTTGAACATGGTGCAGACACTAAAATTAAAATAGTAGCCGAATCTAAAGACCTAGGCGTGGTACCAACATTCAATACCATAGCAACCATACCCGGAACCGAGTTCCCCGATGAATATGTAATACTTTCTGCCCATTTCGATTCTTGGGATGGTGGAACGGGAGCAACTGATAACGGTACTGGCACAATTACCATGTTAGAAGCTGCTCGAATTCTTAAAAAAGTATATCCGAATCCAAAAAGAACGATATTAATTGGACATTGGGGAAGTGAAGAACAAGGTTTAAACGGTTCTCGTTCATTTGTTGAAGACCACCCAGAAATTGTAGCTGGCGTACAAGCCGTTTTCAATCAAGATAATGGTACCGGTCGTGTTGTTCGCTTATCGGGACAAGGTTTTCTACATGCCTATGATTATTTAGGGCGTTGGTTAGAAGCCGTACCAGAAACGTATAAAAATGAAATAGAAACTACCTTCCCGGGATCACCTGGTCGTGGTGGTTCTGACTACGCTTCTTTTGTTGCTGCTGGTGCACCTGCTTTTTCTTTAAGCTCTCTTAGTTGGGATTATTGGAATTACACATGGCACACCAATCTAGATACGTATGACAAGATAGTATTTGATGACGTACGTAACAATGCTATTCTAACAGCTATTCTTACGTATATGGCTTGTGAAGATCCAGAGAAAACATCGCGCGAAAAAGCTGTGTTAGGTATTAACCCTAGATCTGGTGAAAAAGGAAAATGGCCAACATCAAGAACACCACAACGCAAAGGTGGGCAAGACGAATAATAATTATAATTGATTTTCAAGCTCAAGGCTATCTGCTGCTTGTAGTGCTTTCTTAATTGCAGTACTCCACAGTGCATAGCCTTGCTTGTTTAAATGCAATCCGTCAGAAAGATACAATTCCGGTATCGGTCTATTATCGGTAGAAATCATTTGCGCGAATACATTAATGTATTGTGCATTTAATTCGGTAATAAAATACTTGGACAGCATTAAATTAGTTTCCATTATTAACGGAATTAAAGCTTCACGCTCTACACTAGGTTTAAGACTAATCAATGCCAATTCTACATCAGGATATTTATCTTGTATCAATCCTACTAATTCCATACATCCAGAAAGTACCTCTTGGGGAGTTTTACCACTATTCAAATCGTTCTCTCCAGCATATAACACAATTTTAGACGGATTAGCTTCTGTAAATATCTCATCAAAATAATGAATACACCATGCAAATGTAGATCCACCAAAACCAAGATTTACCACATTAAAAGGACTAAGATCTCGCTTCATATTTACCCATAAACGTACCGATGAACTTCCGTAGAAAGCTATCAAGTTTTCTTGGGTAGGTAATTTAGCTACTCGTCTTTTAAGTCGTTTTATTTCATTGCACCAAATGGCAGGTGGCTCTTCTAAATTATCAGCACCCGAACTAGATACATTCAACTGTTCAGCTCTTTCAATAGCTTCTTTGACATAGCCTTGGTATTCCAATTGGTATTGCTCCATAAAAGCATATAAATCTTTATTGCTTTTAGAAGGTACTTTTTCACTGAGCAAAAAAGGTTCTTTAATGGCACAGTAGTATAAAGATTTGCCAATTCTATGATCAAAATTCACCATAACTATAGGTATTATATACGGCTCTGGATCCGTATGCAATGCCAATTTAAAAGCGCCCATTTTAAAAGGACCGGGAGATTCGTCTGTTCTGTAAGAGGTGCCTTCAGGGCTTATAATTAAATTGTATTTCTGTTTTAAATGTTTAGATGCTTCACTGTAAAATATACTTCTTGCCTCTTCTTTTCTGTTAGAAGAAGTTTCATCAGATTCTTTGGTATACACATTTATATAGCCCAGGTTGTCATAGTAATTCTGATGACCGTATTCCTGTCCCTGCCCTATTCTAACTGTTCTAATACCGGGTTCTTCGTATTTTTTATACAAAACCATGGCACTTAGAAAATGAGAATCTAGGGTAATCTGAAAATTATTATTTAGTGTATAATGCGGGTCATTAATCAAGTGGTTATAAATAAAAATGTTACCGGTATCATTAGGCAAATTATCCCAACCTTCAATAATATAGGGTACATTTTTAAACACCTTCATGGTCAACTCAGCACAAACCTTTCTGTTTTGCTTGGCATCTTCACTGTTCTTTTCTGCAACATTCTCATAAATCTGCTGTAAGCCGTTTATAAACTCATGCTCCTTTTGATCTTCGCCCAGCAGTTCTAAACTTAATGAGGCAATATGGCGTTCTAGAGCAGTACCATTTTTAATCAAACCTGTTAAGGCATCATAAGCAAACTGCTTGGTGGTATTACTTTTTAATAGATGTGGCACTTGGTGTAAAGGCGATGATAATAATAGGCGCGATTTATTATTCTTTATCAATTGATAAACAGCCTGCAGATTGTGCTTGCCCAACAAGCCAACATAACGTACAAAAGCAGCATTTAGCTGATTGCCCATAAGCCACAATAATCGCTGATAAAATTGACCTTCAAAAGCATCATCAATTTGAAACAATTTCATTAAATCGCCTTCAGGAATAAAATAGGCAGAGGTCTTTGTGTTTGTAATAGCAGAGCAAATATCTTTCTCCTTCAATAGGCATGACCACCCAAATACAAAGCCGGAGTTTTTAATGGAGCGCTGTTTAATTTCAATTGTATTCTCTATTCGCTTAATGGTAACTTCTCCGTGAATGAGAATAAACAACCCATTACTAGAACCGTCTTGTACATATAAAACCTCATCGGGTTCATATTCCCTACGTTCTGCCAACGCAGCTAAAGCCATTAAATTTTTCTCTTCAAAATAATCCAGAAATGGAGAGCGTCGCATTAATGAAACAATCTCTTCTTGTTCAGAAACGGGAGAAATAAAAAACTGTCGGTCTTCAACAAAAGGCTGAAACCTTACGGGACTCAATAATTCGGTTTGCTTCGTTAGGGCAGTATGCAATACACGGTACAATTTTGAACCAATATTTTTCAGTAAAATATTCTGATGTCCTTTTTTTAAATACGTGTCTAGCTCATGAAATGGAATTTCAAAAAATGATGCTTTTGGTGAAGCAACCGTAGCTTTATAGGTAAATCTTTTGGGCGTATTGAATCCGTTTAAACCAATAGTAGAAAAAGGTTCTGAGTTTTGACAAACGAGAATATCACTTTCAGGATTATCAAGTGAAATGTAATAGTTGACACTACCTTCTATAAGCCATCTAAACGTTCTTACTTTTTTATGAATATAACTGATGGCGTATCCTTTGGCGTATGTTTTTAACGCTCCGTTCGGAAAATATTCTTTTAATTTTTCAGTAGTTATTTCTTGCTTTAAAACTCTATTTTGGTGTATCATACTCCTCCTAACTTAACCAGATAAAAGCGAAAAAAAAAGGACTGCCAACATTAAAACCAATTTATCATTTTAACAAATTGATATTGGTTAAAACCATAAAATTCACCCTCTTAAACTTAGAATAACCAAATTCAATTTATAGACTATCATTTTACACAGCCTTTTATTATCTTCCCTTTTCAACAACTAATACAGACCACACCATGAAAATCATCAGACTTTTGCTCGTGCTTGTCATTATGGCACCGTTAGCATTAAAATCTCAACGAAGAAAAAGTAAAATCACCCAACCCACCGTTAAACTAGAAGACTCTCTTTTTACAGGATTAAAATGGCGAAATATTGGTCCGTTTAGAGGTGGTAGAAGTGTAGCTTCAACCGGTGTTTTAGGTCAACCTATGGTCTATTATATGGGAACCGTTGGTGGTGGAATCTGGAAAACTACGGATGACGGAATTACATGGAAGAATATTTCTGACGGATTCTTAAAAACCGCTACTGTAGGTGCCATTTCCGTATCTGAAAGCAACCATAACATTGTAATAGCAGGTATGGGCGAACATGCAGCCCGTGGTGTAATGACTTCTATGGGCGACGGCGTATACAAATCTACCGATGCAGGTAAAACCTGGAAACATATGGGACTTGATAAAACTAGACATATATCTGATATTATTATAGACCCTACAAATCCCGATATCATTTTAGTATCCGCACAAGGTGCCCAATACGGACCTTCTTCTCAACGAGGTATTTATAAGTCTACCGATGGTGGCGAAACATGGAAAAATGTACTTTTTATAGATAACATTACCGGGGCATCTGCTTTATCTATGGATATGAACAACCCTACCATTTTATATGCAGCTATGTGGCAACACAGACGTTTTCCATGGACGATGGAATCTGGCGGAAAAAACTCGGGCATTTACAAATCTACCGATAGTGGAGAAACATGGGATCAATTAAAAGAAGGCTTACCTAAAGAAATGGGTAAAGCGGGCATTTCCGTTTCTAGAGCCAACCCAGAGCGTGTATTTGCTGTAATAGAAGCGGAAGGAGAAAAAGGCGGCGTATACCGGTCAGATGATGCCGGTAAAAAATGGACCTTAATCAATAAAGACCGTATCAATATTACACGTTCTTGGTATTACATGGAGATTTTTGCCGATACCCAGAATGAAGATATCGTTTACGTATTAAATGCACCTGTAACAAAATCAATAGATGGTGGAAAATCTTTTTCACCACTACCAACACCACACGGTGATAATCATGATTTATGGATAGACCCTTTGAACAATCAACGCATGATAAATTCTAATGATGGAGGATCGAATGTATCCAATAACGGTGGAAAAAGTTGGAGTACACAAGTGAACCAAAATACAGCACAATTCTACAGGGTAATTACAGATAATCTAGTACCCTATAATGTATACGGTGGTCAACAAGATAATTCTACCGTAGCAATAGCCTCTAGAACAAATGATCGCGGTATCGATTGGAAAGATTGGTATGCCGTTGCTGGTGGCGAAAGCGCATTTTTAGCCTTTGACCCAGATAATCCAGAATTGATATATGGTGGAACTTACCAAGGTAATATTGATAAGTGGGATGCAAATACCAAAGAATCTAAACCAATTAAAGAATACCCTGAATTAGGCTTAAGTATATCACCAGAAAATGCAAAGTACCGTTACAATTGGAATGCCCCGATTATCACCTCGCTCCATGACAGAAAAACCATTTATCATGGTGGTAACGTTGTTTTCAAATCTACGGATGAAGGTCAAAGTTGGAAAGTTATTAGCCCGGATTTAACTAGAGACGAAAAAGACAAACACGGACTTGGTGGTGGTCCGTTTACCAATGAAGCTGCTGGTGGTGAAATATACAACACCCTAACCTACTTAACAGAATCTCCACATGAAGAGGGAGTAATTTGGTCTGGTAGTGATGATGGACTAGTTCATGTAACCAAAGACGGCGGAGCGAACTGGGCAAATGTCACTCCCGCAGGTGCAAAAGAAGGTATCATAAACAGTATTGAAGTCTCTCCTCATGACCCAGCGACAGCTTACATTGTGTTAATGCGTTATAAGTCGATGGATTTTGCCAACTACATCTACAAAACAACGGACTACGGAACTACATGGACAAAAATCACCAATGGCATAACAGGCGATAATACATTCACGAGAGTGGTTCGTGCAGACAAAAAAGTAAAAGGATTGCTTTACGCAGGTACAGAAACTGGCTTATTTATTTCGTTAGATGACGGTATGCATTGGCAACCATTGCAATTAAATTTACCCTTAACTCCTATTAATGATTTAGTTATTCAAGATAATGATTTAGTTGCTGCAACGGCTGGTCGTGCATTTTGGATATTAGATGACTTAGCTGCTATACAGAATAGCTCTTCTCCAAAACAAGAGCTACATATTTTTAAACCAAAAGACACCTATTTGTTCATTGGAGGGTCTAGTGAAAAACCAGTTCCTGGTTTGGGTAGCAATCCAAAAAGCGGAGTAACTTTCGATTATTATTTAAGCGAAGCACAAGACAGTACCCAATTAAAATTAGAAGTACTGAAAGACGGTGAGGTAATTAGAACCATAACCAACCAAAAAGACAAAAAATTTAAATCTTGGCCAGGCGGTCCGGCAAAGCCAGCTATTCTAGCTTCTAAAAAAGGATATAACCGTTTTACTTGGGATTTTAAAAGAGAGCCTTTACCTGCAGTGGATAAGGTTTTTGTTCTTGGCGGATTAAACGGGTCTACTGTTGGCCCTGGCGATTACAAGTTAAAATTGACCTTAGGCGAGCAAACAGCAGAAACTACCGTAACCATTTTACCGCACCCAAAAGTAAAGGCAAGCATGGCAGACTATGCAGAACAACAAACAATGATGAAAACCATTGAAGCTACCGTAGTAGAAATACATAATGCTGTAAACGATATGCAGTCGGCAAAATCGCAATTAAAACAATATGATAAATTACTTACAGATAATGAGAAAGCAGAAGCCTTATTAACGCAAGGTGATTCTTTAACAAAACGCATTACTGCTTGGCAAGAAAACCTGATTCAGCCTAACCAAAAAACCTTTCAAGATGTGATTAATTTTGAAAATAAAC
The DNA here is from genome assembly GCF_044597005.1 of Maribacter sp. R86514. Classification (NCBI taxonomy): domain Bacteria; kingdom Pseudomonadati; phylum Bacteroidota; class Flavobacteriia; order Flavobacteriales; family Flavobacteriaceae; genus Maribacter; species Maribacter sp. R86514. The sequence continues at coordinate 2,786,804 of NZ_CP138999.1, forward strand.
TGAATTCACAATTATTGAATTTAAGAGGTTATATTGATGCTGCAGAACCAAAGGTTACCGCTGGTGCAAAGGAGCGATTAAGAGACCTATTAGCAATGTGGAATACCTTTAAAACAGAACATAATGCGATTATCAATACCGAAATGAAAGCGTATAATAGGATGTTTCAGAGCTTAGAAATACCAGCTATCATTTTACCACAAGCACAAAACTAAAATTGAATTGGAAAAATTAATACTAGATTAAACTTTTAAAGGTCAAAACTATACAGCCAGCAGACTACCCAGAGCGGAGTATGAGAATTGCACCTTTGAAAGTTGCGATTTTTCTAAGGGATATGTAGACAACCAAACCTTCTTAGAGTGTGAGTTTATAGATTGTAATTTGAGCAATGCAAATGTTGTAAATACCACGTTCAAAGATGTGAAATTTTCGCACTGTAAACTTATGGGGTTAGCTTTTAATACCTGCAATACTTTTTTAATGGACTTTTCCTTTTTTGACTGCAATTTGAGTTTCTCCATTTTTACCGATTTAAAACTGGTGAGTCAGGTTTTTGTCTCTTGTAAAATGGAAGAAGTAGATTTTGGAGATTGCGACTTAAGCAAATCAAAATTTGATGAATGCAATCTGGAACGTGCTATTTTCTCAAGAACCAATCTTGAAAAAGCGGATTTTAGTTCGGCAATAAATTTCAGTATTGACCCTGATAATAATTCCATGTCAGGAGCCATATTCTCGAAAGATAATTTAGCGGGGTTGTTACAAAAACACAAATTGAAGATTTTAAAATAAAAATTAAACTATGTACGAATATCAATATGTAAAATTATCCTTAGGAGGATTATTTAATTCTAAGCCAAAATCAAACTATAAAGAAATTATTGCTGCTAAAGCTAAAGAAGGATGGCGATTTGTTCAAATTTTCGCACCTGGCACATCCACTTACGGCTCAGCATCTTATTTTGAATTGATTTTTGAGAAAAAAGTGAGTTAAAATAATAAACAGGCAGGATAATATCTGCCGGTTTTACTTAAGTTATTATTAATGGGTTTTAAAACTATTTAATAGCAGAAACCCTCCAAATTACGCCGCCATCATCATCATTGACTAACAAAGCCCCATCTGGAGCAACGGTTACCCCTACAGGGCGACCGTAAACTTCTCCTGCTTCTTCATCTGCAATAAAACCTGTTAAAAAATCAACGGGTTTTTGGGGCTTCCCGTCTCGAAAAGGAACAAACACCACTTTATATCCTGAAAAAACAGCTCGGTTCCATGACCCATGTTGACCAACAAAGGCTCCGTTCTTATACTCCTCTGGAAATTGAGAATCGGTATAAAAAGTTAGACCAAGAGATGCGGTATGGCTTCCTAAAGGAACATCGGGTACAATACTCATATCCACAAGATTTTGATGAGGATCATCTTCCCACCTTGGATCATTTATACTTCCATAATAGCTATAAGGCCATCCGTACCAACCACCTTTTTTTACACTGGTCAGATAATCTGGCACTAGATTATTGCCAATTTTATCACGTTCATTAACCGCTGTCCACAACTCACCAGTAATCGGGTTCCAGTCCATACCCACCGGATTTCGAATTCCGCTTGCGTAAATAACCTCACCCGACCCATCTACATTTACCTCTAAAATAGCTGCCCGTCTTTTTTCTTTCTCCATACCTTGCTCACCAACATTACTTGCAGATCCCACCGATATATATAGTTTATTTTCTTCTTTATTCGTGATCACATTACGCGTCCAATGATTATTATAACCACTTGCAGACAATGCTACTATTTTTTCACCTTCTCCTTCTAAGGTAGTTTGACCTTCCTCATAAGCATAACGATAAATACCATCGGTATTGGCAATGTAAAAGAAATCGTTTAATACCAACATACCTAAGTTTTGGTTGAGTCCCTCTTTGAACACATGCCGTTTATCAACTTCACCATCCATATCAGTATCTCTTAACAAAGTAATTCTATTGGCACTATTTTTAGTGTTAGATTCCGCTACAAAAATAGCATTGTTAGGTGCTACGTATGTCCACCGTGGATGCTCCAAATCATTAGCAAATCGCTGTACTTCAAATCCCTCTGGAGCCTTAGGTAGTTTATTAGAAGGCCAAGAAATCACCTTGCTGTTTTTCGTAACAGATTCAGAAGAATAAGGAGCTACCAATTCTAAAGGACCAATGGCAGTTTCAATAACCGATGAACCCGTATTGCGCCATTTTTCTTTAGAATTTTCAGATACACTTTTTTTGCTTTTACAACTAACAAACAAAGTGGTTGACACAAGTAGATATAGTATTGTTTTCATAGTAAAGGTTTATCTCAAAGTTATACTATCAAGCAACAAAAAATTACCACAACATACTGTTTATAAATACTTTAACAGAGTTGTGCATAAAATTTAGAAAACAGGATTTTTTATAGTTAAACAGACAAAATTCAAACTTTTATGATTAATCAAACTAGATTAAAATGAGTATTAAGTGATTCAAATTTGTATCTAAATTTTAAATAAGTACCTTCATTTTTTAACTCAGTTGGATGGAAAAAGCAATTAAAGCAAAAATCATTGAAGTCTGTGATGCTAAAATCGCAGCTAAAGGAGAAAATGTAGGACTATCGTTCTATGCATTCTTCAAAAACAAAAATGACAATCCTGAACTTTTGATGAAAGTTGCTCAATGGTGGATTTTAGAACACAAATTAGACCATTTTGAAAAAGCGGTGAAGATTAAAGAGATGGTAGAATCGTTAAACTAAAGAAATGAAAAACACATTTCTAATTCTATTCGTAACAGGATTGTTGTTCGGTTGCGGCAATAAGAAGTTAAGTCGTAAAGAAACTGTTACTATATATTATAAAGCTTTTGATTCTGGCGACTTCGAAAAGCTAAAAACAGTAATTCATGATAGTATTACATTAATCTCCGGTGATTTTGTAATGCCGTTTGATAAGGATAGTTTTAATGAGTTTTACAAATGGGATTCCATTTTTAAGCCGTCATATGAAATACTTGAACTGGTTGAAGATAATGATCACCTTATTGCGACTATCAGTCAAAAGAATATTCGCAATACCTTTTTAAAGAACAATCCGCTAAAGTTTAATGTAAAAGTCTCTTTTACTGCAGGTAAAATCACAAAACTTGAAGAGCTCGATTACATTGGTGTAAATTGGAAAAATTGGAATCAGCAGAAAGATTCTTTAGTAAATTATATCAAAACAAATCATCCTGATTTAGATGGCTTTGTTAATAATATGACCATGACTGGAGCAATGAATTATTTGAAGGCAATTGAACTATATGAGGGTCGGGAATAGTTAAAGTTTAAGTATGATGCTATTACAAGCCTAATAAAAGGATATTTAGATAATAACCTCACTAACGACTAGCAAAAATTTCAACCTATATAATTAGACTATTAATAAACATTGACAATTAAATTATTTAATTATCTTTCGCAGATATTTACAATTCAAACATCAAACAACATTAATTAACTAATTGTTAGTCAGAACATTAACCATGAAAAAAATCATTTTATTAGTAGCCTTATTTACAATTGGCTTTACGTACGCACAATCACCATTAGAAGAAGGAGCTCTACAAGCAAATGCAGGAGTTGGTTTCTCTGGATGGGGAGTTCCTATCTATGCAGGATTAGAATATGGTGTAGCACCGAATATTTCTGTAGGTGGTGAATTATCTTACCAAACTTACAATCACAGTAGTGGTTTAGGTAGTGATTTCAAAAGCACCATCTTCGGTGTTACTGGTAATGGTAATTATCACTTTAATGAAGTATTTGAAATTCCAAGTCAGTGGGATCTATATGCAGGTGCTAATTTATCTTACTATAGCTGGTCTTCTAAAATTAATGGAAGTACCGTTGATTATGGTGGTGCAGATAGTTTCGGTATAGGTTTACAAATTGGAGGTCGCTATTTCTTCGATGACAACTTTGCAATCAACCTTCAAGTTGGTGGCGGAAATGTTGTAAGTGGAGGTAGAATCGGAATTACTTATAAATTATAAGAACACTTTTTATAATATTACAGGGGTGGTTTACAACGATGTAAGCCACCCTTTTTTTGTTTTGTAAATTTTCTAGCTAACCAGCTTTTATAAAAATAGTTCTAAATTGAAACCAATGAACAAAGTACACCACACCGCCATCATCTGCTCCAATTACGAAGTTTCTAAGCAATTTTATACCGAAGTTTTAGGCTTAGAAGTTATTCGTGAAGTTTATAGAGAAAAGCGACAATCTTACAAATTAGATTTGGCATTAAAAGGGGAGTATGTTATTGAATTGTTCTCTTTCCCTAATCCGCCAAAAAGACCATCTAGACCAGAGTCATGTGGTTTGCGGCATGTTGCATTTGAAGTTGATGATATAGAAAAGACAATTGCTCATTGTAAAAAACATGATGTAATAGCAGAACCTATTCGTGTAGATGAGTTTACCAATAAACGATTCACCTTTATTACCGACCCAGATGACTTACCAATAGAGTTTTATGAAAAGTAAACGAAGCCGTTTGTAAACGTTTAATTTGTATCTTGTTGAAAATACTAGAACATGAAATTTTTACTGCTTTTTTTACTATCATCAATGTGTTTACTTCAGGCACAAAATACAGTTTCTTTTGAAGAAGGCATGACGAGTCCTAATGCGACTATTAGCAGCATAGATTGGCTTGCGGGACATTGGAAAGGTGAAGCCTTTGGAGGAATTGCAGAAGAAATATGGAGTCCGCCTGCAGATGGTTCAATGATGTTCTCATTTAGACTGTTAGATCAGGGTATAGTCAGTTTTTATGAATTCGGTCATCTTATTGAAATAGACGGCACTTTACTTCTTCAACTCAAACATTTTGACCCAAATTTAAGTGGGTGGGAAGAAAAAGATGAAAACATAGATTTCAGGTTAGTAAAAATAGAAGATAATAAATTTTACTTCGATGACCTTACTATAGAACGCATATCTGACAAAGAAATAAACATGTATGTTGAGGTAGGGCAAGAACACGGAACATCTAACGAAGTCACCTTTAATTATCACAGACAATAGATGAAAAAGGAATGTTTAGAATGCGGCAAAGAGGTCTTAGGCAGAGCCGACAAAAAGTTCTGCAATGATTACTGTCGCAATACCTTTAACAATAAAGTAAACCCAGACAGCAAAAACCTTATTAGAAACATCAATAATAAGCTACGCAAAAACTACCGCATTCTTGATAGTTATAAATTAAAAGACGGCAAAACGAAAACCACACGTATGCGGCTAATAGATAAAGGTTTCGATTTCGACTTTATTACTAACCTATACACCACAAAAAAAGGCACTACCTATTACTTTCTATATGATTTAGGGTATTTACCTCTAGACAATGATTTCTATATGATTGTGAAGAGAGAATAGCAAGCCCCCTAGCCCCCAAAGGGGGAATATTATTGTTATGAAAAAAGGTTTCCTATTAGGAAACCTTCATGTACTTTAAGCTCCCCTTTGGGGTTGGGGGCTGGCTCTATTTCCAATTATGCCCACTTAATTTAAGTGCGGCCACGACTATATCCTTTCTACTAATTTGACCAACTAAAATGTCATTTTTCATTACGGGTAATCTTCTTCTATTGTGTTGGGCAAAAATACCTGCTGCATCAAAAATTGAAATATCATGAGGAATGGTTTCAACTGACTTGGTCATAAAATTTTCTACACTCTTATCTAAAATAGGTTGATTGAAGTACCTACTTTCAGAAATCTGCTTCATACAATCGGCCTCAGAAATGATACCTACAAGAAATCCATTTTTATCTAAAACAGGTCCACCAGAGATATGATGTTTTGCAAATTTTTCCATTACGGTTAAAATTGAATCATCTGGCGAAAAAGTGATTAACTTAGTGGTCATGTAATCAGCGACCAATATTGGGGCTTCAAATTCCTTTTTAAATACTTTTCTAACGCCTTGAAAGCTTTTGATTCCCATGATAGTTTATTTAGAGGTTGATTACTAAAGATAACAAATAAAACGAATTTTACTAATAATTTTCGATGAATACCTACACATACTCAGTATTTTAGGACTTTTTAAAAGAATATCATAATCATGAGAAAAACACCGACCGTATTAACTTTACTTCTAGTCATTCTTGCCACATATTGGAGTTTTAGGGTACTTCTACCACAATATAATGCGGATGAAACAGTGGTAGACACCGAATTTTCTACCGATAGAGCCTTGCAACATGTAAAAGAAATATCAAAAGAACCACATGGTGTCGGGTTTCCTGCACATAAGACTGTCCGTAATTATATTACTGCAGAACTTCAAAAGTTAGGTTTGGAAACTTCCTTACAAGAAGGGTATACCGCTGGTGATTGGGGTAATTTAAGCAAAGCAGAAAATGTATTGGCTAGAATTAAGGGAAGTGAATCTGGTAAGGCCTTATTACTGCTAAGTCATTATGATAGTAATCCGCATTCTTCATTAGGCGCTAGTGATGCAGGTAGTGGTGTTGCTACAATTCTAGAGGGCGTAAGGGCTTTTTTAAAGACTAATACCACACCTAAAAACGATATCATCATTCTCATATCCGATGCTGAAGAATTAGGTCTTAACGGTGCCGATCTATTTGTAGATAAACATGAATGGCTGAAAGATGTTGGTTTGGTTTTAAATTTTGAAGCTCGTGGAAGTGGCGGACCAAGTTATATGTTAATGGAGACCAATAGAGGAAATAGTAAATTAATTACTGAATTTATTGCTGCAAATCCTGATTTTCCAGTAGCAAATTCACTTGCCTATAGTATTTATAAGATGTTACCCAATGATACCGATCTAACCGTATTTAGAGAAGATGGAGATGTAGAAGGGTTCAACTTTGCATTTATTGATGATCACTTCGATTACCATACCCAAATAGACAATTATGAAAGATTAGATAGAAACACGCTGGCACACCAAGGTAGCTATCTAATGCCATTATTAACCTATTTCAGTAATGCTGACATCAGCAACTTAAAAAGCCTTGACGATAACGTATATTTCAATGTACCTTTCTTTAAAATGGTTTCCTATCCATTTAGTTGGATTATGCCCATGCTTGTCATTGCTCTTCTCTTTTTCATACTATTATTAGTATCTGGATTTCGCAAAAAAGTCCTAAATGCAAAAGATATTTTAAAAGGCTTTATCCCCGTACTCTTCACCTTAATAGTTAATGGAGTTGTAGGGTACTTCAGTTGGCAGTTTTTAAAATGGCTATACCCAAGCTATAAAGATATTTTACATGGCTTCACTTATAACGGCCATGCTTATATCTTTGCGTTTACCCTATTTTCATTAAGCACTTGCTTTTATGCATACTATAAATTCAAGGTAATTAAAACCGCAAATTTATTGGCAGCCCCGTTCATAATTTGGATTATCATTTGTGGACTAGTTTCCGTGTATTTACAAGGTGCCGCATTTTTCATTATACCTTTATATAGCTTTTTAGTTGCCTTGTACGTGCATATAAATCAAAAAAAACCGAATCCGTTTTTACTGGTATTTCTTGGTATTCCGGCATTGTTCATTTTCGCACCTTTCGTGAAAATGTTTCCGGTTGGCTTAGGTCTTAAAATGTTGGTAGCTACTACCCTATTGACGACATTAATCTTCTTTTTATTACTTCCTTTAGTTACCAAATACAGAAAAAAAGGTGCATTGGCATTTCTAAGTTTCTTGTTGTTTGCAGGCTTTATGGCATCTGCGCATATGAACTCGGGCTTTACCAACGATAGACCGAAACCAACTAGCCTATTATATGTTTTAGATACCGATGAAAATAAAGCGAAGTGGGCAACTTATGAGCACCGTCCATCTGACTGGACTTCGCAATACATCACTAAAAAAGTTACAGATACCCTTCTTTCAAAAAAGACCATAAGTAGCAAATACGGCTCTAATTTTACGTTTACAAATGAAGCTCCATTAAAGAATGTGCCAAAACCAACTATTGAGGTCCAACTAGATACTGTAGTAAATAATATTCGTTCAGTACATTTATGTATTACTCCGAACAGACCTATAAACCGTTTGGAAGTTTTTACCAATGCTGTTGATATAGTAAAGGCAGACGTAAACGGAATAGAATTGTCCGAGCATTTTCTTAAAAATAGATATGGAGGTAGACTGATTACACATTACATCAGTGATAAAAATTACACCGACATTATGCTAGAAGTACCAGTAGAACAAGAATTGGAACTTACCATATATGAAGCTTCTAATGATTTACTAACAAATGGATTATTCACGATACCAAAGCGAAAAGAAAATGAAATACCAATGCCATTTGTATTGAACGACGCCATATTAACCATACAAAAAGTGAAATTTGAATAAGAAAATAGGCGTAATAGGTTGTGGATGGTTGGGCTTACCATTGGCTGAAAGTTTAATAGCAAGCGGTTATAAAGTCAATGGAACTTCTACATCTGATGAGAAAATATCGATCTTAAAAGAGAGAGGCATTACACCGTTCAAAATAGCTTTATCCGAGAATGATATCAATGCTGATATCGATGCATTTCTTGATTCGGTATCAGTGCTAGTTATAAACATTCCGCCCAAGTTAAGAGGAAAAGGTCCTAAAGAAAGTTATATTGCAAAGATTACATTATTGCACGAGGCTATTAAAAAATCGGCAGTAAAGAATATCATATTCGCTAGTAGCACGGCAGTTTATGGTGATACAGAAGGTACAGTTACCGAGAAAACCCCACCTAACCCCACTACGGAATCTGGCAAACAACTGGTACAATGCGAAGACCTTTTAAAAAACGATAATGATTTAAATACGACCATTATCCGTTTTGGAGGATTAATTGGTCCGAACCGACACCCAGTAACTATGTTATCAGGTAGAGAAAACCTTAAAGGTGGTAACGCTCCCGTAAACTTAATTCATTTGAATGATTGTATCGGAATAATAAAAAGAATTATTGAATGTGACCATTACAATGATGTGATGAATGCCGTTTATCCTGAGCATCCAACGAAAAAAGAATATTATACCAAACAAGCTACAAAAAGAGGTATACCAGCACCACAATACGATGCTACCGGCAAAAATCAAAAAACAGTATTATTTTGTAGTATTTTTCTTATTAATAAATATAACTTTCTTACACCTATAAACTAACACTACACAACACTTAGCTTCCCTTTCACAACAAATACCCAAAAACAGCGTTAATATATTATTGGTTTTCAACTACTTATCGACGTATGACATACCTTTGTCTAACAATATAAAACCATATTATTATGAAGAAAGATAAATTACGGGAGAGGGTTTTAGTTGAATTAGAGAAGCTCATCTCCTTAAGTTGCAAGAACCCAAACGGTTCTAAAAAGTACGAAGAATTACATATTGCGTTATTGAAAAAATACTATAATGCAACAAGCGTAACTATAGACTATCATCGCCATAGAATTAAAATGGAGGTAATAGAAGACGATAGCCTATATGACCCTAAAACGGTAAATACTTATTTACCAACATTTTATACGAACTTACTATTTAACAACTTATGTAAGTTTCTAATTTCATGTGTTGAGAAAGACAATAAGAGTATTGGCTTTTATACACAGCTTTTAAATTCTTTTAAAAAATCTAATAAGAGATTGGAATTAGCTTAAGAAGTTAAAAACTGTTGAAGTTAAAAAAAGGTGACCTGTATGTAGGTCACCTTTTTTCATTTCTAACATTTAAACCTTTCCTTAACAAGATCATACAGATTATTTTAATAGTTTAGCGCACTTTAAAAAGAACAAGAAAGATGAAAAAATCACTTTTAATAGTAGTAGCTGCTGTATTATTATCTTGTAGTTATGGATATTCACAGACCAAATCAGAATTACTAAAACATTACGAAGCATTTTATGACCAAATGCGATTACAAGGCGATGTTGATGGCGTAATTAATGCCTTAACGCACTTAAATGTATTATCACCGTCACAACAAAGAAATGATACTTTAGCATATATTTATGCAAATGACAATCAACACTTACAAGCTTTAAACATTATAGGAATCGAGAAAGTAGATTCTGATTCTAATTTAGCCATTCAAGTAAAAGCGGTTTCTTTAAAAGCGTTAAACCAACCAAAAAGAGCTTTAGAACAATTTGAAGCTTTGTATGCCAGAGAACCTAATGCATACCTTGCATATGAATTGGCAGATCTTAAGGTACAAACAGGCGATAATGTAGGTGCTTTAAAACATGTAGAATATGGTATTGCAAACGCCAAAGATGACATGAAATATGCGTTTTATGAACGTCAGCAACCATACGAAGTTCCTTTAAAAGCGGCTTTTATTCACGTAAAGGCTCTTATTCAATATAATATGGACAAAGGTAATATTGACCAAGCGATCGCTACACTAGACGAAGCTTTGGCAATCGACCCCAATTTCAACTTGGCAAGTATGAGTAAGCAAGCGCTAACTTCTAGAAGAGAAGCTCCTGAGGAGAAAAAATAATAGCGAAATGTTATTGAAAATAGAAAAGGCGAATCATATGATTCGCCTTTCTTATTTTCTTTATTTTAAATTCCTTCTATCAGGTTTATCCTTGTCCTTCACTTGGGCTTTAATCAGCAGTTTATCTAAATTAGAAATACGCTAATTATCTTCATTTTTGATTAATTCATCTGGCAAGGTATTATTCACTACTACATTAAATTGATTTCTTAAATCATTGAAAGCGGTAATCATTTGAAGAATGGATTCTCTTGGGTTTTGTTGATATTCCAAATCTCCCTTGGTTTTTAAAATATAGGTCTTAAATAGCTTTTGACGTCCTTTCACCTGGGGAATATTGAATTTCTCTGGATACGTACCTTCTTCCATTTTTTTCTGATTCTCTATCAACTCATCTACTAAGAACTGAAAATCTTCTATATTTTCTGAAGTGTAGATTTTATCAAAACTCTTATCTAAAGCATTGTACTCCAGCCAATCATTTAAAATGGTCTTCGCTTTGGCATCGACACGAGATTTCTGTGGCAAGCTATCCGTGGTTTCTTCCCAACGAATTTCACGAATACTCGATTTATCTTGCGCCGCATCTTTACAAGATACCGCCAACACCACTATTGATAAAAAAAGGATAATTTTGGACATAAGCGAATGTACAAATTTTAAGAAAAGGTATCTTTATCTCAAATTCATTTAACGCAAATTTTAATGCCAAAATATATATTGATTATTGGAGCCTGTGGGCAAATAGGAACAGAATTGACCTTAACGCTTAGAGAAAAGCATGGCGGTGAACATATTATTGCCAGTGATATTAGAGAAGGTAATGATGAATTAATGGCCTCTGGACCTTTTGAAATCTTAGATGCTACCAATTATGATGCCTTAGAAGAAGTTATTGCATACTACGAAATATCTGAGGTGTATTTAATGGCGGCCATGTTAAGTGCTACGGCAGAGAAATTCCCCATGCGTGCGTGGAATTTGAACATGAATACGTTGTTCAATGTATTGAATCTGGCAAAAGAGAAAAAAATAGATAAAATTTTCTGGCCATCCAGTATTGCAGTTTTTGGACCGAATACACCCAAAGACGATACCCCGCAAAATACCATTATGGAACCAAGTACGGTTTACGGTATAAGTAAGCAAAGTGGAGAACGTTGGTGCGAATATTATTTCAATAAATTTAATGTGGATGTGCGAAGCATTCGTTACCCAGGACTGATCAGCTGGAAAACCATGCCAGGTGGCGGGACTACGGACTATGCAGTGGAAATCTACCATAAAGCACTTTCTGAAGGCTCATATACTTGCTTTCTAAAAGAAGACACAAACTTGCCTATGATGTTCATGGACGATGCCATACGTGCCACTTTACAGATCATGGAAGCACCTGAAGAGAGCATTAAAGAACGTTCTGCCTACAATTTAGCGGCAATGAGTTTTACTCCAAAAGAAATGGCGGAAAGTATTAAAGCTGTAATTCCTGAATTCAACATAGCCTACGAGCCAGACTTTAGGCAAGAGATCGCTAACTCATGGCCAAGCAGTATTGATGATAGCAATGCGCAACAAGATTGGAATTGGAAAGCAGAATTTGATCTTGAAAAAACAACAAAAGTAATGTTAGAAAATTTGAAGAACAGGATTTAGCCTGTTCTTCAAATTTTTTTTACCCTACAAACTTCAATCGTTTTTCAATTGCCATGATCATAGCATTGGCGATGTCTTTACCTGTAGCGTTTTCAATACCTTCTAAACCTGGTGAAGAGTTTACCTCTAACAATAAAGGTCCTTTATTGGAACGTATAATATCTACACCTGCCACGGCAAGGTTCAATACCTTGGCTGCCTTCAAAGCCAATTTCTTTTCGTCTGTAGTGATTTTGATAATCGATGCTTTGCCACCTTGGTGAATATTAGCTCTAAACTCTCCTTTTTGAGCTTGGCGCTGCATGCTTGCAACTACTCTACCATTTACTACGAAACAACGAATATCTTGTCCGTTTGCTTCTTTGATAAACTCTTGTACCAATATATTGGTATTAACACTTTTAAAAGCGTTAATAACACTTTCTGCTGCCTTATTGGTTTCTGCTAGAACAACACCTTTACCTTGCGTACTCTCCAGAAGTTTAATAATTAATGGTGCACCGTTCACCATTTTGATCAAGTCTTTGGTGTCCATCGGTGATTTTGCAAATCCGGTTATGGGTATATGAATATCATGATTAGAAAATAACTGAGATGCGAACAATTTATCCCTTGACTGTGTAATTGCCTCCGCTGAGTTTTGGCAGTAAACTCCCAAATTATTAAACTGACGAATCAATGCACAACCATAAAAAGTAACAGATGGCTTAATTCTAGGAATAACGGCATCATAATCCTTCAAAATAATACCACCACGATATCTAATTTCAGGCGAATGAGCATCGAGCTTCATATAGGCTTGTTCTACATTTAAAAAATGTATTTCGTGCCCTCTTGCCTCTGCAGCTTCTACTATTCTTTTATTACTGTATAAGTTTGGATTACTTGCCAAAAGGGCAATTTTCAATCCCGTTTTTTCCTTGTAGTAAGGAGCGTACAAAGTATTAATTTCCTTATCATCAAATTCTTGTAGTTGATAATTTACGGCAGGGTTAACAACAAAACGCTCGTTTAAAGCTTCTCTACCCAACAGCATACGAAACTCCATCGTATCTCTATTGGCAAGCGTCAGTTCAATATCAAAAGTATCTTCACCAATAGTCACCGGTGTTTTAATAACCAATCGCTCTTCAGAAATACCCGATGAACTTTTTACCATACGGCGAGCAACCAATCTTGCTTGACATTCAATGGCAATACTGCGATTTTCTTGCAAAGGGCTCACCTCAAACTTTACCCATTCTTGTCCGTTTCTCGTAACAATCTTTAAATTGGTAGCTTGTATGGAAGATGTTTTTGCTCCGGAATCAACCCTAGCCTTAATCGCTGGGATACCCAAATCATTAAACACACACCACTCTTCACTACCTACTATCTTTAAATTATCCAATTTTGTTTGTTTTTGACCCCTAAATATACAAGCTTTCTTATTTCTTTTTTAACTCAAATAAATCTGTTCTTCTATCGCGAAGATTACGTACTGCCCCAAACTGATTTAGTTCTCTAAGTAAACTAATATCAACATCGGCAATTAAAATCATTTCGGTATTCGGTGTTGCCTCTGCTTTAATTCCATTGGTTGGAAAAGAGAAATCACACGGAGTAAATACCATAGATTGTGCAAACTGAATATCCATATTTTGCACATTAGGCAAATTACCAACACTACCGGCAATTGCCACATAACATTCATTCTCAATAGCTCTTGCCTGTGCACAATTACGAACTCTAGAATAGCCATTTTGCGTATCGGTCAAGAAAGGAACGAACAAGATATCCATACCTTCATCAGCCAATAATCGGCTTAACTCCGGAAATTCTGAATCATAGCAAACCAACACGCCTATTTTACCACAATCGGTATCAAAAGCTTTTAATTGATTTCCACCTTGCATACCCCAGACCTTAGCCTCATCCGGAGTTACATGCAGTTTTTCATAACGCTCCATGCTTCCATCTCTCCGGCATAGATACCCCACATTATACAAACGTCCATCTATCATTTCTGGCATACTGCCTGTTATAATATTGATGTTATACGATATGGAAAACTCAGAGAATTTCTGAGCGATTGCCTGTGTATGTTTTGCCAACTCTCTAATAGCATCTGGCGTAGACATATGATTGTTTACAGCCATTAATGGCGCATTAAAAAACTCTGGAAACAATGCAAAATCGGAACGATAGCCAGAAACCGCATCTATAAAATATTCTGCCTGCTCCAATAGCTCGTCCAAATCTTTATAAGGTCTCATTTGCCACTGGATCAACCCTAAACGAATTACGGTTTTCTTAGTGGCAGCTTTCTTAGAGGGTTTTTGGTAATAAATATTATCCCACTCCATCAAAATAGCGAAATCTTGAGACGCCTTATCACCATCTAAATAGCCTTTCATCACTTTTGCAGGATGAAAATCATTACTAATTTGAAAATTTAGGACCGGATCTTGAATCTCTTTTCTACGCACCTTATCGATATATTCCTTTGGAGACAATTCTGATGCGTATGAATGATAATTAGGCATACGACCACCAAATACAATACTCTTTAAGTTCAACTTCTCACAAAGTTCTTTTCTATAATCATATAAACGTCTCCCTAGGCGCAAACCTCTAAAGCTCGGTTTTATAAACACTTCAATACCGTAAAGCACATCACCTTCATCATTATGAGTATCAAAACTGTACTTACCGGTAATTTGTTCGTAGGTATGGGTATCATCAAAAGCATCATAATCTACCACAATGGACAAGGCTACTCCTGCCAGTTGCCCATTGATCTTGATAACGACCTGTCCTTCTGGAAATTTATCGATCAAAGATTTTATATGTTCCTCTTTCCAATATGAACCAGGCATGTTGGTGTAAGCAGAAATCATAGCAGTTTTCAGTTCTTGATAATCATCAAGATCTAAAAACTTTAATTCAATATTTTCAATTTCGTCGATTTTCATTTATCTGTTGTAAGTACAACGCTATTTATTTTAATTTTTATGTGATTCATTTTCCGGTTTACAAGAAGCAAACCGGTATTTTAAAATGTACTATTTATTAGAAACTAGGTAAACTAGTCTTCATCTTCACTATCAACCATATCCTCAGGGTCTGGCTCAACTACTGCTTTTGGATCATCATCATCAAAATCCTCATAATCATCCTCATCATAATTCTCCATCGTATATTCAAGCTTGGCACTGATTTTCACTAAGTACTTAGTGTCTTCGGTCAATACCTCAACAGCTTCTATACGTTCTCCTTGTCCGTTTCTGAAAGAGATAATGTTACGGTCATCATACCCATCTGGATATCTTTCTACTAATAGTTTTAATACCTCGGGCGTCAACTTTTTAAAGTCCACGATCACTCTTTTTAAATGTGCGTTCTTATCCATAATTACATGTCTAATAGGTAAGCAAAAATTAAGGGCGCAACAATTGTCGCATCACTTTCAATAATATATTTAGGTGTATTGATATCTAATTTTCCCCAGGTAATTTTTTCATTGGGCACTGCACCTGAATACGAACCATAACTGGTTGTACTATCACTAATTTGGCAGAAATAGCTCCAGAAAGGCGTATCTGTACGCTCCATATCTTGATACAACATTGGCACTACACAGATTGGAAAATCACCTGCGATACCACCACCGATTTGGAAGAATCCGATTCCGTTTTCTGAATTTTGAGTATACCAATCTGCCAAGAACGTCATGTATTCGATACCAGATTTCATGGTACTCGCTTTCAATTCGCCCTTCATTACATATGATGCAAAAATGTTCCCCATTGTACTATCTTCCCAACCTGGGCAAATGATAGGCAGGTTCTTTTCTGCAGCTGCATACATCCAAGAATCTTTAAGGTCTATCTCATAATATTCCTCTAGCACGCCAGAAAGCAACATTTTGTACATAAACTCATGAGGTAGAAAACGTTCCCCTTTATCATCGGCATCTTTCCAAATTTTGAAAATATGTTCTTGTAATCTTCTAAAAGCTTCTTCTTCTGGAATACAAGTATCCGTAACTCGGTTCAAGCCTTTTTCCAATAGATCCCACTCGTCTTGCGGAGTCAAATCTCTGTAATTTGGAACACGCTTGTAATGCGAATGTGCTACCAAGTTCATGATATCTTCTTCTAGGTTTGCACCTGTACAAGAAATGATCTGCACCTTATCTTGGCGTATAACCTCTGCAAAGATTTTACCTAATTCTGCAGTAGACATAGCACCTGCCAATGAAACCAACATTTTGGCACCATTTTCCAACTGCTCTTCGTAGCCTTTTGCAGCATCTACCAAAGCAGCTGCATTAAAATGTAAATAGTATTTTTCTATAAAATTGGTGATTGCACCTTTAGTCTTCGTCATCTTCGAATCTTGAATTTGTGTTTGCTTTATAATCAACATCAAAAGTATTGTCATACTCTTGATCAATATCTTGCCCTGCAAACTTATAGCTGAGCATTTTGTAATATAATTTAGCCGCCAAAAAATCTGACGATTTATCATTTTTGTTAGGGCATAGTTCTACGATGTCAAAACCTACTACGTTCTTATCTTCAAAAACCTGTTTTAAGAATTCTAAAGTCTCGTACCATAGCAATCCGCCTGGCTCTGGAGTTCCTGTAGATGGCATAATAGAGGGGTCAAAAGCATCTAGATCTAATGTGATAAATACATTTTCTGTCATAGCCTCTATCACTTTATCCGACCAATACTCATCGGCTACCATTTCGTGAGCGAAGAATGTTTTTTCTTCATCCATTACGGTTTTTTCGATAACATCCATAGAACGAATACCAACTTGTACCAAATTGGTGGTCTGGCTAGCTTCATATACGGCACAAGCGTGGTTATACTTGGTACCATCATAAGACTCCCTAAGATCTGCATGTGCATCTATCTGCAACACGGTTAGGTTGTCAAAACATTCATTAAAGGCACGAATTGATCCTATGGAAATAGAATGTTCCCCTCCAAATAAGGTTACGAACTTATTACGCTTAATAAAGTCTTTGGTTATAGCATGTACTTCATTGACCATTGCCTCTGGCGAACTGTTTTCGGTTATAGGTTCGGTTAAATGAATCCCCTGTTTGTAAACCTCTGAGTCGGTTTCAATGTCATACAGTTCCATGTTTTCAGAAGCTTCCAAGAAAGCTTCCGGGCCTTTGTCCGCTCCTTTACCCCAAGTACTGGTTCCGTCATACGGAACAGGTATCAAGATAATTTTGGACTTCTCTAGTTGTGCGAATTCATCGGAAATACCGGCATAATTCTTAGATGTACTCATGATATATTAGCTATTATTAAGTGGTTTTGTAGTGTAAATCTTTGTAATCAAATTAATTTTATTCAGTATCAGAAGCTACATCGTAGCCCAAAATATCCAATAAATCTTCTGCTTTTTGTTGGGCTCTAAATTGCTTATAAGTGAAATTGCCGTTCTCGTCTTTATCGATTAATATATGTTTTGGCTGCGGAATTAAACAGTGCTGCAAACCGCCATACCCACCAATAGATTCTTGATACGCTCCCGTATTGAAAAAACCGATATACAATGGCTTTTCTCGCTTATATTTTGGCAAATAAATAGCATTCATATTCTGTTCGCTATTGTAGTAATCATCGCTATCACATGTCAATCCGCCCAACAGCACTCGCTCGTACTCATCGTTCCAACGGTTAATAGGCAGCATGATAAATCTTTTGTTGATTGCCCATGTATCTGGTAACGTAGTAATGAAAGAAGAATCTATCATATTCCATTTCTCCCTATCGTTCTGTTGTTTCTGATATAAAATCTCATAAATAGCACCGCCACTTTCGCCTACCGTAAAGCTGCCAAATTCAGTAAAAATATGTGGCACGGGTACATCTGCTTCTGAACACGTAATATTGATCTGGTTTAAAATCTCATTGATCATGTATTGGTAATCATAGTCGAATGCCAATGTGTTTTTTATAGGGAAGCCACCACCAATATTTAAACTATCTAATGAAGGGCACATTTTCTTTAAACGCACGTATACCTTTAAACACTTTACAAGCTCGTTCCAGTAGTACGCATTGTCACGAATACCAGTGTTAATAAAGAAGTGAAGCATTTTAAGTTCTACCTTATCATTATCCTTTATTTGGTTCTCATAAAACGGAACAATGTTCTTGTAACCAATGCCTAAACGAGAAGTATAGAACTCAAATTTTGGTTCTTCTTCCGATGCTATACGAATACCCACTTTAAAAGTATCATTGATGGCATCTGAAAGTAAATCTATCTCCTCATAATTATCGATAATGGGCACGCAGTTTTGGTGACCGTTATTAATTAATCGAGCAATATTATCAATGTATTTTTCACGTTTGAATCCGTTACAGATGACATACGTTTGATCCGTTAATTTACCATCTGCTTTTAGTTTTTCAATAATATTAATATCAAAAGCAGAAGAGGTTTCCATATGAATCTCATTTTTAAGAGCTTCATGCATTACATGTTGAAAATGCGAACTCTTTGTACAATAACAATAATGGTACTTACCTTTATAGTTATTCTTTTCTATAGCATTTGCGAACCAGTTTTTGGCTCTCAAAATATTCTCTGATATTTTGGGGAGGTATGTAAATTTCAACGGACTACCATATTGTTGAACCAAATCGTTCAACGGAATGCCGTGAAATTGTAAGTTCTCACCATCTAAATTAAACTCTTCCTGAGGGAAATAGTAAGTTTGATCAATAAGATCAATGTATTTGGTATTCATGAATTGAATATTAAATAATAATGAAATATGATTATGATAAATGTAGTAACTAGCCTATAGACTTAAAGTTAAGAAAACGTAACTATTTTAAGTTAAGACATCACACCAGAATTTGCTTCTGAGTAGTAGGAATAAAGAAGTAATCATGCTGACTTTGCATGATAGTAGAATATGAGTTGGAAGTTTGCTTAACTAATCGGCAACCTATCTTATAAGCCATTTGAGAAAAATACTTCCAATTTCCCTCAAACCCGAACATAGAATAACGATACATAATGTTCAGCTAAAAGCCTGAAATATCCAACATACAAAGTTGTATCTTAGGACAGGACAAATGAAATCAAAAAAAATGAAAAAACAAGCATTTTTATTTTTTTTACGATAATTAACGTTTTTTAAGTAAATCAACCCTAGAATAGTATAAAATAAAATATAAATAACTTATTTTCAATTGATTATTCAACTCACTAGCAACTCATAAAAATGAAAAAATCTTACTTAAAATTGCTACAATCGTCTCTATTTTTATTTTTCGCCGTTAGTTTAGTTTCATACGATCAAATTCCGTCCGGAGTCTATATAGATACTATTCAAAATAATGGTTCAAAAACGGTGCATCAGGTAAAGGTAAACGATGATTATTTCATCTATAATACATATGAAATTGAACCCGCAAAATTCATAAAGACTGTTGGCGGATTTTTTCAAATTGAAAATACAGCATCAAATACCCTTTTGGTTGCATTGTTAGAATTCAATTCTAATTTTAAGAATGATACTTTAAGACAATTATCAATACCAATAGAAATGGACGGTGAAAATCTAAAAATGAATTGGAATCAAAAACTGACATTAACACCACTTGATGCTACAACACAAGATTTAGAAGGTGCTTGGCTTTTTGCAACTAGAGGACCGGATACCGGGCAAGAAAGAAGAGGTGAAGAAAATTCAAGAAAAACAATGAAGCTTTTAATGGAAAATACATTTCAATGGATAGCCTATAACACCGAATCTTTCCGATTTTCAGGAACTGGTGGCGGCACCTACTCATCAGTAAATGGTATCTATAAAGAACACATAGCATTTTTCTCTAAAGACAATACTAGAGTTGGAGCACAATTAGAATTCAATTATAAGCTAGAAGGAGATGACTGGCATCATACAGGAAAAAACAGCAAAGGCGAACCCATGTATGAAATTTGGAGTAAAAGATTATTGACAGAATAAGCAAGGTCAGCCAACAAACATTTATAAAAACACGTTTGATATAAATTCTGATGGCATGAATATTAGAAGGAGATTATAAAAACGCTACCGTTCATCGAAAATAACATTGCTAAAACATTAGCCTGCCTTGCTTTTTATAGATTAGTAGAAAACTCCTACATATGTCTAACTACATTAACCTTTTCGGATTTTTCGCCATTTGTTTAATCGTTGCCTTTTTATTGGTATTCTTTTTTAGTGAAAACAAGCATTAAATCAAAAGTCTAATACCATATTAAGAGATTGTTCATTACTATATAGAAATAGAAAAGCCGATTGACTAAATCGGCTTTACCAAACTAACTCAAACTAAGAACGTATTCTCTTTAGAGGCACAGCAAAATTATAGTTCCAAGTCTGCTGAAAAGCGATGTAAACATCAAGCGTTTGTTATTAAATTGATATTTAGGTTTAAAACGCGTACATATTATCAAAGCTACTACTCGTACACCTCAACAACCATTTCTACCTCCACTGCCATGTTTCCTGGCAAAGAACCCATGCCTACCGCAGCGCGTGCATGCTTTCCATTATCACCAAAAACAGCAACCATCAAGTCTGAATAGCCATTGATGACTTTAGAATGATCTTTGAAATCTGGCGAAGCGTTCACCATACCGTGCACACTAACAATCCTTTTTACTTTATTAAGATTGCCTAATTCAGCTTTTAAAACCGATAACTGGTTAATACCAACTTCGCGTGCAGCTTGGTAACCTTGTTCTACTGTTAAACTATCGCCCAACTTACCAACAATATTTTCACCATTAGCTTGCTTTGGTCCTTTACCCGCCAAAAATAATAGATTGCCCGCTCTTGCAGCGTGTACATAATTTGCAACAGGCGTTCCTTGATTCCTAAGCTTTACATCTAAACTATCAAGCATAGCCTCTGGGTTATAATCTGCATTGGCAATTACATTAGAGCTTTTATCATTTTCGGTTCTTGTATTTACATCGGCACAACTTGTGAAAATAAAAGCAAAAAGAACATAAATAGCGTATTTCATATTGTATAATTAAAGGTGGTTATTTAGACTACAAGTTAGCTAATAGTTCATAATCAGCACTATACTGTTCAAACCTACAAACCGCTCATTGCATAAAAGACATTAAAAATTATACAAATGCTATTTTTTGTGCTTTATGTCGTAGTTAAGGTATCATTTTACTAAAAAAGCGTTGATATTATTTCATTTTTATTAGTTTAGCAAATTAACAAAACAACAACTAAATCAATTTAAATATGGAAAGTTCTACAGTAACTTCTAAAGTAAATGCGAATAGGCTCTTTTACGCCAGCTGTTTCGCTTTAATTACCACGGCATTCTCTTTTGCCATTGCAGCAGGTATATTAGACCAATTAAAAACGGAATTAGATCTAAGCGCAAGTCAAGCGGGACTTATAACCTCTATGTGGTTTTTAGGTTTTCCAATTGCTATGGTAATCGGTGGTTTGATCTATCATAAAGTAGGTGGCAAAGTCATTATGCAATTTGCATTCTTTGCACATGCCATTGGTATTTTACTTTTAATTTTTTCAGGAAGTTATATGGGTCTTTTGGTTGCCAACCTCTTAATTGGACTTGGTAATGGCTGTACCGAAGCTGCTTGTAACCCTATGATCGCAGATGCGTACAAGGGTAATAGAATGAGTACGATGCTAAATAGGTTTCATATGTGGTTCCCAGGAGGTATTGCTGTAGGAAGCTTATTATCTGGTTTTATGACAGATATGGGAATCATTGGTCAGAGCCAAGTATGGTTGTTACTAATACCAGCGGTTATTTATGCATTTTTATTCTTTGGTCAAACGTGGCCTAAAGCTAAAATTGAAGAAGCTGCAACCATTAGCGGAAACTTAAAAGGTATGTTTACTCCGTTATTTTTGTTCATTGCAATATGTATGGCACTAACAGCAATTTCTGAATTTGGACCTAACCAATGGGTTGGACTTATTCTTTCTAAAAGTGGAGCTGAACCAACTTTAATTTTAGCACTGACGGCAGGCTTAATGGCTGTAGCACGTTTCTTTGGAGGCAGCATGGTAGCGAAATTCAACCAAACGGGAGTGTTATTAGGATCTGCAATTCTAGCAACTTTAGGTGTCTATTTGTTTAGCACGCAAACAGGGGCAATGGCTTATGTTGCCGCTGTAATATTTGCATTGGGTGTTGCTTACTTCTGGCCAAACATGATTGGTCTAGCTGCTACAAAAACACCGAAAACAGGTGCATTGGGTATGTCAATAATTGGAGCAATAGGGATGTTTTCATCTTCAATTTTTCAACCTATTATTGGTGGTTGGATCGATGCTGACAGAGCAGCTGCAGAAGCACAAGGCTTTACAGGTGATGAATTAGAGCTAGTATCTGGTCAAGAAACTTTAGGTACTATGGTACTTTTCCCAGCTATACTTATAGTGCTATTTACCATTTTATATTTCTGGTTGAAGAACAAAGAAGCAAATGGTGAAATTGCTACAGCGTAATTTCTTTTTATGACATAAAAAATGCCCGCGCAATTTCATTGCTCGGGCATTTTTAGTTTATCGTATTCTCAATTTATTCTAAAAGTATTTCCAACAAGTGAATCGCCGCATCACTGATCTTTGTTCCCGGACCGAATACAGCAGTTGCGCCAGCTTCCTTTAGAAAATCATAATCTTGTTTCGGTATTACTCCGCCAACAATGACCATAATATCTTCACGACCGTAGCTTTTAAGTTCTTTAACTACTTCAGGTACCAAGGTTTTATGTCCGCCAGCTAAAGATGAAATGCCTAAAATATGGACGTCATTTTCTACTGCCTGCTTAGCTGTTTCCTTTGGCGTTTGAAAAAGCGGACCTATATCAACATCAAACCCTAGATCAGCATAACCTGTAGCAATAACCTTAGCTCCACGATCATGACCATCTTGTCCCATTTTGGCAACCATAATACGTGGTCTACGCCCGTCTTGCTCTGCAAATTGATCTGCGAGTTCCTGTGCTTTCTTAAAACTACTATCTTCTTTAATTTCTCTTGAATACACCCCTGTAAATGAATTTATAATTGCTTTATGTCTGCCAAATGCTTCTTCTAAAGCACTACTAATTTCTCCTAAAGTTGCTCTCTCTCTTGCCGCGTCTACTGCTAAAGCTAGTAAATTTTCTTCCGAATCGCTATCGTCCAATTTATTTTTAGCAGCAATGGTAAGTTCTTTCAGTTTTTGGACAACTACAGCTGTATTTCTATTTGCTTTTACTTCTTTTAGTCGTTTTAATTGCTGCCTGCGCACTTCTTTATTATCGACCTCTAAGATCTGAAGTTCATCTTCTTCACTCAATTGATATTTATTGACGCCTACAATTACATCTTGCTGACTATCTATTCTTGCCTGTTTTCTAGCGGCGGCTTCTTCAATTCTAGTTTTTGGGATACCGGTTTCAATAGCCTTTGTCATTCCCCCAAGATTCTCCACCTCTTGCATCAACTCCCAAGCTTTATGCACCAAATCATGCGTTAGTTTCTCTACATAATAACTACCTGCCCACGGATCTACAGTTTTGGTCATGTTGGTTTCTTGTTGCAGGTATATCTGTGTTTCCCTAGCAATACGCGCAGAGAAATCTGTAGGCAGCGCTATAGCCTCATCTAATGCATTGGTATGCAAACTCTGTGTACCTCCAAATACGGCAGCAGCAGCCTCTATAGTAGTTCTTGCTACATTATTGAACGGATCCTGTTCTGTAAGGCTCCATCCGCTAGTTTGGCAATGTGTTCTCAACATTAACGATTTCTCGTTCTGTGGATTAAATTCTTTCACCACTTTAGCCCATAACATTCTTGCAGCACGCATTTTGGCAATCTCCATAAAGTGGTTCATCCCTATGCCCCAGAAAAAGGAAAGTCGCGGTGCAAAATCATCAATTTGTAATCCCGCTTTTATGCCCGTTCTAATATATTCCAAGCCGTCAGATAATGTATACGCCAATTCTAAATGTGCAGGCGCACCGGCTTCGTGCATATGATATCCTGAAATACTTATACTATTGAACTTAGGCATATGTTTACTCGTGTACTCAAAAATATCCGCTACCAGTTGCATAGAAGGTTTTGGCGGATAGATATAGGTATTACGCACCATAAATTCCTTAAGAATATCATTCTGTATGGTTCCAGATAACTTATCTAACGGTACACCTTGTTCTTCTGCCGCAACTATATAAAATGCCATGATAGGAAGTACTGCACCGTTCATAGTCATAGAAACCGACATTTCATTTAAAGGAATACCGTCAAAGAGTACTTTCATATCTTCAACGGTATCTATGGCAACGCCTGCCTTACCAACATCACCAACCACACGTTCATGATCACTATCATAACCTCTGTGCGTAGGTAAATCAAAAGCAACGGACAAACCTTTCTGCCCTGCTTTTAAATTCTTTCTGTAAAATTCGTTGCTTTCTTTAGCAGTTGAAAATCCTGCATACTGTCTAATAGTCCACGGTCTCAACACATACATTGTTGAATAAGGACCGCGTAGAAACGGTGGTATACCTGCTGCAAAATTTAGATGCTCAATATCATTGATATCCTCTTTTGTATAGCTTTTTTTCAACGGAATAGATTCCGCAGTAATAAACGGAGCGTCGTCAGATTCTCTATTATTACTTTTTTCCTCTTTGCTAAGCGATACCGAATTAGCTAAATTAATATGTTGTAAGTCTCTTCTACTCATGTGACAAACGGTTTTGCTCAAGTTCTTCTGCCAATCGTTTTACTATAATAGGTGTAATCAGTGTTTTCCTTGGATTCTTTTTTACAAATGGATATAATTCTAACTCCTGATTCATTTTATCCTCTTCGTTTAGAAATACATTCGTACCTACCAGAACAATCTTTTTTTCATTGAACTTTTCTTGTTGTTTACGTGCACCATCAGCAATTCTATTCTGAATGGTATGATTCTTTAATTGTTTTAAGAATCCGCCATCTTTTTCAATCGATTTGAATAAAATCAATGCTTTTTCTGCCAATTGACTGGTTATGGTTTCAATATAATAACTACCCTCTGAAGGATTTTCTACCTTATCAAAATAACTTTCTTCTTTCAACAAAATAAGCTGGTTTAAAGCTATTCGATCGGCAAATTCATTATCCTTTTTATAAACGGCATTATAATTTAAATTGAACACCGTATCCGCCCCTCCTAAAACTGCAGACATACATTCTGTAGTAGTTCTCAACATATTTACGTTATAATCATAAATAGTCTTGTTACGCTTGCTTGGCTCTGTTGTTATATGGCACGGAATGGAAATTTCATAAGCATTTGATAAAACTTCCCAAAGGTTACGCAATGCTTTAAGCTTTGCAATTTCAAAAAAGTAATTACCCCCGACCGCTACCTTAAAATCTATATTTTTTAATTTATAGAGGGAGTCTTTCTCTTCTAATATATTCAAGTATTCATTAGCATGAGACATGGCATATGCTAATTGTTGAACCATATCCGCTCCAGCATTTTCATAAAGCGAAACATCAACGCAAAGTAAATTTTCAAAATCATTGGAAATTAAACCCCCAACCAAATCGATATCTGTAGACATTGTATCGTACCAATTACCTGACCTAGCCAAATTACCTATTGGGTCTATTTGAAGATGTACATTTTTTGATCGGGAAACCTTAGTAAGTATTTTGTCTATATATTCTTTAGACAAAAATTGCATATGTAGATATACTTTTACAACATTAAAATCAATATTGTTCAAAATTACGGCAATATCAATGGTTGTATCCGGAATTAGAAACCGTATAGCTTCAGCGCCTTTTTGAATACTTTTAAGCGCTTTCTCATTCGCCATTATGGCATTACCGGCATATATCATTTGCCCAATATTCCATGATGAGATTTGAGAAGTCTTCACCTTTACATTCTCTAAGTCATCCGCATGATAAAAAGGTTTTACCTTTATTCCTTCAGGAGAATTCCAAACAACCTCTTCATTATAATCTTTTCCCTTTAAATCATACTGAATTTTCTGTTTCCATTCTTTTTCAGAAATGGTCTTAAAATTTTTAAACAAGGTTTCACCCTTCATACAAAACAGAGTTTAATTAAATAACGAGTTTTTTGATTATACTATTAAAACTGAATTTAACGCAATCTCTCAAAGATACAATAAGTAAACTGTGTTCTAGAATGAAGATTATTCTATCAATTCAGTCGCGTTAAGATTACGCACATTTTCGGTTTCAATTCTAGAAAGTTCTTTCAGCTCGTTCTTTTCGAACATAGTAGGTAAATCTTTTAATGGAGTACCAACAGGAGCTGCCCAATTGATGTAATCTTGAAAACGAATACCATCAATAGTTCTTTGATTATATGCGCTTCTAAAACGAACACCGCCATTATTGGTACTATAACTGTACGCTAAGTAATCAATAAAATGAGATTGTTTATGTACCCAGTACATAAAAATATCATCATGATCTTTACCACCGCCTTCTTTACCAAAAGTGACTCTTACGATATCATAATCTTCACCTTTAATAACCGTTTCGCCAATAAGCTCTTTATGAACCGCCTTATCGTTTAACTTATGTGGCAGTGTTGCAAAATATATAACCGAGTTCAAAGCATTGCTATGAATTGAAACGTCTTTTTCAGAGAGGTCTACCAATTCATCATTAATAGTTCTACTAAAAGATCCATTGTTTAAATTATCTTCAATTCTATTACCAATACTATCCTTAAAATTTACACGATAAGCAGCACCATCAGTATTATTGAACATGTATATTTTATCTCTAAAAACAAACTCATAGTTTGCTTTATCATATTTGGCACCACCGTGAGCAACAATAGCGTTTTGAACTATAGCCTCTGCACTTAATTCTT
Source organism: Maribacter sp. R86514 (assembly GCF_044597005.1). Classification (NCBI taxonomy): domain Bacteria; kingdom Pseudomonadati; phylum Bacteroidota; class Flavobacteriia; order Flavobacteriales; family Flavobacteriaceae; genus Maribacter; species Maribacter sp. R86514. The sequence continues at coordinate 2,813,958 of NZ_CP138999.1, forward strand.
GGCTTTCTACTTTAGAATTCTGTTTTGAACTGGCTTCATCTTTTTTTGAAGTTTCTTTACAACTTACAATGTTTAAAACCACCAAAGCGATTACTATTTTAAGATACTTGATCATTTGTTCAGCGTATAAATTAGGGTTGGACTTATCAGTAATTACCTCAACCATTCATTAAAAATTAAATAGTCGATTGAAAAAGTAGTTACTAACGTATCAAATTTATTACTTAATTGAATGAATTTATAGTCTCTCTTCACAATAAGTGTTAACAACTGGCTGAAATATAGGAAGAGAAAAAAAAGCGTTACAATTATATTATATCAAGAAAAAACCGAACAACTATCATAATTTTAATAGCAATTCGGTTTTTAAATGTCACTGCCAAAACAAAGTAGGCAAGACATATTTATGATTATAAGCTCTTAGTTAACAATAAAAGCGTGGATCACACCTGGTAACCAAGCCAATAAAGTTAATACGATACTTATTAATAAAGTTGTACCAACACCGTGTTTCATAAATACAGCTAATGGTGGTAATAAAATATTTAAAATAATTGTTAGTATAGACATTTTCTTATTTTTTAGGTTCACTCAAAATTACTGTCATTAAGCCATTTAGCTTAACCCGTTTAAAATGAATGATAACTTAAAAAATAAAATACAGTTCTTACCCTGGGCTTAATTCTTTCTTTCTTCCAACAATTCTTCTATAATGGCTTTTAATCTTCCCAAACCAATAGGTTTGACAATATAATCTGATATAGCGCTTATATTTTTGGCTCTTTCGATATCTATAGGGTCTAATGAAGATGACACCATATAAATCGTAATCTTTTTACCTACCCTAGGTTTAATTTTTACATATTCTTCCATAAACTGAAATCCGTCCATTACCGGCATATCAATGTCAAGAAAAATTACATCAGGAAATACCGAGTCTTGATCAAGATTGTCAAGCATAAAATCTATAGCTTCTTCGCCATCTGAAAATGCCATGATTTCCATAGGCAATTTTGTTGATTTAAGTGTTTTGACCATGGTATACCTATAAATTAAGTCATCATCGACAATACAGGTTTTTAAAACATTATTCATAGCAAGTTTGATTATAAAATTATTGTAAAAGTTGTTCCAACATTGACCTCGCTATTAGCAGTTATAGTACCTCCCATAGCTTCTACCTGGGTCTTTGTCAAAAACAACCCAACGCCTTTAGCGTCTGGATGTCTGTGAAAAACCTTATTAAGTCCAAAAAGTTTGTGTCCGTGCTTTTTCATGTCAATACCCAAACCATTATCTTGGAATTTTAAAATAGTTTTTCCTTTCGCATATTCAGAAGTAATCGATATTTCGGGGACTCTATCCTGAGATTTATATTTTATTGCATTACCTATCAAATTAAGAAAAATGCTTTCAATATAAATTTGATTGTAAATAATATTGGAAACAACTGAAAAATCTGCCTTGATATTGACATTATTTTTTAAAATTTCGCCACCCAATATCTGTATGGTTCGGGTATGCACAGAATTTAAATCAATTTCAGTCAAATTCTCTGAGGCATCACCAACTTTGGTTTTCAAGGCTTCTACAAGAGTGTTCAAAGTAGTTGTCAAGTGATCTATTACGTTACTGAACTTACCAAATATCTCTTTTTTCTCCTCTTCATCTTCGATATATTCGTAAATTTCTAAAAGCGAGTTTAGGTTTGCAACAGGAGCTCGTAAATTATGAGAAGTTATATGGGTGAAATCTGCCAATTGTTGATTTTGGAAAGAAAGTTTTTGAGTGAAAATTTCCAAATCTTCCTTAGCTGCAATTAGCTTTCTTTCTGCCTCTTTAGCTTCTGTAACGTCTTGGCATGTACCTATCATTTCCAATAATTCGCCCTTTTCGTTACAAAAAACTTTAGCCAAAATATCTATAGTTTTTATATTTCCAGAGAAAGTTTTTACCCTATGCGTTAATTTTTGGAAAATTTTTGTTTCGTTGGCATTTTCAAAATGTTTCAACACCATTTCTTTATCCTCATCGAGTATCATATCAAAATATAACTTGAACGTTATTTTGATAGGCTCTTTATCATAATCAAAAATAGAATACAAATTATCTGACCAAGAACCTATATCATTAATAGGATCCCATTTCCAATGACCGATTAAACTAATACGCTCAGCAAGGTTCAACAAATCGTTCTTTGTTCTCAATTCATCTTTTATGGATTTAATTTTAGTTATGTTGGTGGCAACCGAAATAAAACCCTCGTTTTCTGAATTTGAATTATTAATAGCGGTTATAGTTGCCAATACAGGTATTTTTTCGCCATTCTTTTTTTTGAATTGCCATTGCCTAGTATCATTAATGTCCGCATTTCTATAATTAAAATCGTTATCTAAAGTATTGCCTTTGAATTTTAAGGTTATTTCATCTCTAAACTTATCTAATTCATCTTGAAGTAAATATGTATTTGGTTTTTTTAAACCGATCATTTCTTTGGCACTATATCCAAGTAATTTTTCTGCACCACTGTTAAATCTGTTGATAACACCATCTTTGTCTGTAGTAATTACAGCAATGGATTTTGAATTAAATATTGCTTCTAATTCTTTGTTAGCTTTACTAAGTTTACGTTCAGATTCTTTAATTGCGGTAATATCTTGTACAATACCGAATACCTTGGTAACCAAGCCCTCTACATATTCTGCTTTTCCAATTGTCTTAATAAACTTAAGGTTACCTTTTGGAGTCCTAATCTTGAACTCCTCATTCATTTCTATACCCTTTTCGAGTAAATCGAGCATGCATTTTTCTAAAAAATCTCTTTTTTGTTCTTCTTCGATTAATTCTAATAAAATTTCTAAACTAGGGTTAAAATCTTTAGAAACATCATGAATTTCATAAAGCATATCACTCCAAAGAATTTGATTTGTATGAGTATTGATTTCCCATGTACCAATGCGTGCAATCTCACTGCAGTCACTTACAATAGTTTCAAATCGCTTTTTTTCGAGTTCTCGTTCTTTCTGCTCTGTAATATCCCCTGTATGCATAAGTAGCCCTCCTACTTCACCTTCCGTATTATACCATGGGCGTACATCCCAATAAATCCACTGTAAAGAACCGTCAGCTCTTTTAAAAGGGGCTTCCTCACAAACATTTATTTCACCTTTTAAACAATTTTGATGGTCTTTTTTCCAGTCATCGCCAATTTCTGGAAAAACATCATAATGGCATTGACCAATAACATTTTGTTCTTCAAGTTTATAGTCTTTTAACCAACATTTAGATACTGCTAAGTATATCATGTTCTTATCTAACATGGCAATGGCAGTTGGGGCTTGTTCTATAAAAATTTGGTGATACTTTTCCAGATACTCCGGATTATTGGGATATTGACTCAACTTATTAAATTTAACACGTATTTACGTTAAAAATAATAATAATTTACTTAAAAATATAACTATAAAAATATTACATCATATAGAATTACAGAATTGAAAATTTTTCTATTTCCCTATGTAGAATTCTATAATTCAACGCAATGTTTATTAATTCCTATTTTAATGTATATAGAAGTTACAAAGTGAATTATTTTTATAAAACATGAATTAAGTATTAAAATAATGTCTATGAGTGGGAATAGGCTAGGTTAGCTAGCTAAAAAAATTATTCGAGTTATAAAATTTTAAGTAGCCTTATCATTTTAATAGACTAGCAAAATTAAAGCTAGCGTTTACCAGATTGTCTTTACTATGCTCTATGGCTTCATTCAACGTAGAAACCCCTCTCACAATTGAGGCTACATAATCCAGTCCGAATTTTTGTTGTTGTACCACGGTTATACTGACTGATCCGCAGAGTGCGGCAATAGGAATTTTTTTAAGTTTTGCAGATTTCACGACCCCATCTATTGTTTTACCGGAAAGTGTTTGTTCGTCTAATTGACCTTCGCCAGTAATGATCCAATCTGCACCATCAATGACCTTATCAAAATCTGCCAGTTCTTTTACTAGATTATTTCCTGAAATTAACTCCCCATTTAGAAAAACAAGAGCACCACCGCCTACTCCGCCAGCTGCACCGGCGCCACTTACTTTTTGTAAATCGATTTCATAGCGATTCTCAATAATTTCGGCAAAATTACATAGACCTTGATTCAGAAATATAATCTCATTTTCAGAAGCACCTTTTTGCGCACCATAAATATAAGCGGCACCTTGAAGCCCGTAAAAAGGATTGGTAACATCACATGCCACTTTTACGGTTATCTTGTCAAGCTGCGGGTGTTTATTGGAATCATCAATTGTTTTAACCTCAGAGAGATTTTTACCTACCGGTGACAATTCTTGTCCTTCCCCATCTAAAAATCGATATCCCAAAGCATTTGCCATGCCCATACCCCCATCGTTGGTAGCACTACCGCCAATACCTAAAATAATTTCAATAGCACCTTTTTCCAGTGCATCATAAATCAATTCTCCTGTACCCGAAGTTGTGGTTTCCATACAATTTCGCTCATCTTCTGAAAGCAATTTTAATCCTGATGCTTCTGCCATTTCAATGTAGGCGATTTTTGTTTCATCAGAATATAAGTAAGAAGCACTGATAGGCCTAAAAAGGGGGTCTTTTACCGTAACTGCAACCTTTTCTCCTTTTATATAATGTTTAGCGACTTCCATTGTACCATCTCCCCCATCTGCTAAAGGTCTTTTCAAAATTTCGGCATCGTTGAACACCATTCGGAGTCCTTCTTCCACGGCATCGCAAAATTCGAAACCGGTTAAGGAGCCTTTAAACTTATCTGGTGCTATTACAAATTTCATCGTTGTAAGATTAATTTAAAATATTCGGTAGTGCAACACTGAACGCTATAATAGCTACAAAATAGGCAATCAATATCATTACCTCTTTTTTACCTGAATAGTATTCTACTTTTAGCCCTTCGTTTACCGTTCTTTCAACAGTGTAGCTAACCGCAAGTGCCACCAAAACAGTTACCAAACAACCGAGAGCATTCCACCAGAACCAAAAGATCTGTGGTACATACAACCATAGATAAACATTAAACAAAACACCTGCCACTATACCAATATTTGCACCAAGCGCATGTGTTTTCTTGGTCAGGATAGCCAAAATAAAAGCTGCCAAAATTGGACCGTAGAAAACCGAACTTATCTTATTGATCACCTCTATAACCGTACCCTCTATATTACCTGCAAAAAAGGCGAAGAACAAGCATACAAGCCCCCAAAATATGGACAAGAGCTTAGAATAGGTCATGTATTTATTATCTGGCATATTTGGATTGAACCTTTTAACAAAGTCTTCCATAGTTACTGCAGAAAGTGAATTTACCGTTGAGCTTAATGTAGACATAGCTGCTGACATAATAGCCACGATCAAAATTCCTATTACCCCGTTAGGTAAATATTTTATGATAAAAACCGGCACCATTAAATCTGCCTTCTTACCCGCTAGAGAGCCAATATTTGCCTGATAAACAGTTTCCATCTGTTCTTGAAAAGTTACATCTTGTAGTAATAATGTACCCAATACAAGCCCCATAATACAATAGGTCAATGTAAACGGAAAACGAAGTAATCCGTTTGCCATCATCAGTTTTTTAAGGTTAGACATGCTACTTGATGATAACAATCGTTGCGATTGGGTTTGATCTGTGCCGTAGTAGGACGCATATAGAAAAAATCCGCCTATGACCATGGGCCAAAAACCAAATTCATCATTTCCATCGGCATTATTAAAGCCCCATTTACTGAAGTCTACCGCTGTAATTCTATCAGTATCCACATGAGTTAGAAAATTATCTACTCCACCAAGCTCACTAAAACCAAAATACAGACAAATAATAATACCTATAAATAGAATACTCATCTGAATTACATCTCCCCAGATAACCGCTTTCATTCCGCCTTGAAATGAATATACCATGGTGATAAGACCGATGATTAATATAGAAATCCAAAAATCCAGTCCAATGGTTGCCTGTAGAATTAGAGCCATAGTATACACCATAACCCCTGTGGCTACCGATCTGCTAATTTGAAATACAAAGCTTATCAAAAGACGGGAAGAGGAGTCAAATCTTTTCTCCAGATATTCATATACGCTAACAATGCCAGATTTATATAATGTAGGTAATACTGCAATAAGTAAAAAAGCCATTGCCAAGGGCACGCCAAACTCGTACGTTAGCCACTGCATGCCTCCACCATCTTTAAGACCTACAAATGCAGGTGCGGAAATAAAGCTTATAGCCGATAATTGCGTTGCCATTGCCGAAAGGCTTAGCGGTAGCCATGATGTTTTACGACCACCCAAAAAGTAATCGCCACCAGAGTTGTTCTCTTTGAACATAAAGCCCAACCCTAAAAAGCCTGCTAAATAAACAACAATAATGATATAGTCAACGTAATTCATACCTTAGTTTCTATTTTTTTTGATTAAAAAGCCAACCATAACAATACCGAATAGGTAGAATACAATTAAAAAGTAATCAATATAATTCATAACACATCAGTTTTAATCGGTATTCACCATATCAATATATAAAGCTGCGCTCCATGAGAAATTATTACCTCCGTATCCGGTAGGGTTTTCACTGCCCGTGTCTTTTCTACAGTCAAAATATTCGTAAAACCCATATCTCTCAATCAGTTCAATACTATCGTTTTTAACTTGCTCTGCAACTTTTGAAAAACCATAGTTTTTAAGTCCAAGAAAAAGCAACCAGTTCATGTTGATCCAAACAGGACCTCTCCAATATTTTCTTGGGTTAAATCGATCGTTCGTTGGATCGAATGATGCACAGAGGTATCTATCGTTTCCTCCAAATTTATCCATCATGGTATTCACCAAAACATTGGCTCTTTCGGGCGAAGGAATATTTGCGAACAAAGGTGAAAAAGATGAAGACGTTATATGGCGAATAGCTTTTTCATTCCTTAGATCATAATGCACGTAGGCACCGAGTTCAACATCAAATAACTTCTCGTTAAAACTTGCGATACTCTTAGATTGCCATTTTATTAAGGTTTTAATCTTATCTTCATTACCCCCAATTAATTCATACAATTCAATTAAAGCTTGATTGGATTTAATTAGCATGGCATTGAACAATGGATCTTGTACCAAAAAAGGAGACAATTCCGCTATTTTACCATCGTCATAATTATTCTGTTTAGCAATATCTATGATATACAGGTAGTGATCATACTCCCTTTTAGAAGGACGTTGAGAAGCATCTACATGGGTGGTATCTTTTCTAACGAAATTATATTCTGGCGGATTCATAGTATCCCAAATATCATCCCAAACAGGTGAGTTGTCAGTACCAGATTCCCAGTTGTGATAGATGTATACCAAACCTTCATCTTTGGGATCTCTATTCTCATAGAAATATACGTGATTGTCAAAAACCTTATCGATTTCTTCTTTGATAAAGCTCAACATATCATCTTTATCTTCTGCAATACGATGCATTTCTTGCAACACAAAACCAGAAACAGGTGGTTGCGTCATACCCGTAGACCTATATTTTTTAGAGGACAAAGGGTGCAATTCAGATTGATGAAAATCTGCACCGGGAAAATATGAATCGTTATCCGTATGAAAAACGATATGCGGTATAAATCCGTTACCCCATTGAGAATCTAACAATGTTCTCATTTCGGTTTTTGCCTTTTCAACATCATAATGGGCAAAACCGATAGCGATAAACCCAGAATCCCACTTCCATTGAAAAGGATATAGCCCTGCGCTTGGTATGGTAAAACCTCCATCTTGAAAATTTGCATCTAATACTGCAATTGCTTTTTTATATAATTCTTGCTTCATATTATCTCATAAATAACCTTGGGGCCACCCCACTAGGTTTTGAATTGAAAAATAATTATCACTTCGACTCAAGCGTCGGAGCAATTAAATCTCGATTATCGAGTAAAAAAACACATTGGTAATTCTCCAACCACCAATGTGCTCATCATTTAAACTTAAACTAACAACACAAATTTTTTAGAAATTGAAAGTAGCCGTTACGAACAATCTTCTAGGTAAAATTGGTCTACCTACAAAGAATTGAGATTCCGTTTGACCTGCTGAACCTGCTCTTGGGTTCCCTTCTGTAATTCCGTCACTATCAAATAAATTAAAGACCGATACCCCTAAACGAACCGAATTGTTGTTATCTTCTTTAGAGAATGTGTAACCGGCACCTAATCTGCCAATGGTAATAGCATCTAATTCTATATTATTGGTATCATCGGTAAACTTAGCACCAGTATAGTTGAATCCGAAGTTTGCATCGAAAGCAGCATTGTCATAGTACAAGCCTAAACCACCTAACAAGTTTGGTTGTCTAGCCAATTCATTACCAACATTAGCTTCTGTAGACGTACCGTTCACCAAATCAAAATCGGTATTTTTTGTAATCTCATGATTTTGGTAGGTAACATTACCACGAAGGTTTAAATATTGGGCAAGACTATAATCCCAAGTTCCTTCAATACCAATAGTTCTTGTATTTTGCTCTGCTCTTGTTTCATCTATTAACTGACCACCAACAATGGCTTGTCTAATAGAGATACGATCTTTAAGACCTACATAATAACCAGCAACAGAACCAGAAAATTTTTCGTTTCCAAATTTGGCACCCGCTTCAAATTGTATAATATTTTCAGCATCGTACGGGCTTTCAGAAATACCAGGTACCGGAGCAAAACCTCTTAATTGCGGAAAGAAATATCCTTTAGAAAAGTTAGCATATAAATTCGTTGTTTCAGTTAACTCATACAAACCAGCTAAAGACAATGCCCAAGCACTTGCGTTAACCTCTGTTCTTAAGAACGTACCATCTGCAGTTTGCACATCACTAAGTTCAGTGGTAATATCTGGAGTAGCATAAACCGTTTCGCTCATAATACCACCGCGACTGTTGATACCATCTGTATGTTCCCATCTGAAACCAACATCAAAACGCCATTTATCCAAGATCATCTCATCGGTAACGTATAACGCTAATCTATTTTGAGAAAGAAAGTTATTAGCAGTTTGCCCTATACGGTTGTATAATCCACCTTGAGAATACACTACATTATCGCCACTAGCATCGGTATAATTTAAGTTTACCAATTGCGGATTGTTATTGAACTCTGTCAACACTCTATATTGATAGTTAACATCTTCTGCTTCTGTACGAGCTATATAAGAACCTACGGTAATGTTATGATTACCACCATTTGCTGTTTCAATTGATTTTGTCAAATTGATTTCGCCAGAGTAATCTGTCATGGGGCGTAAACGATCTACATGAAGGTTATCAATAACCAAATCGTTACCGTTAATTTGAGCGCCTGATCCACTTTGGTAAGCTGCGGTATACCCTAAATTACCAGGAGCAATACTTTCTACATAATTATCTAATGTGATAGGATTTCCGTTAGTACCATTACCACCTACATAAAGTGCAAAATTGTGCTTGTAGTTGGCATATTTAATTTTAGATGTCAATTTAAGATCATCTTCAAATCTGTAATTAAAATCACCCATTATATAACCACCTGTAGTAGCAACACCATCAGCAATCGGACTGTTATATGTTCCGCCAGGTGTATTGAATGAAGTATTCGCTAAATCACCAGATAGCAATTGTTCAACTGGGTTACCGTCATTACCGTTTATACGCTCTCTGCTACCACCACTTAAAGGAATAGGAAGATAAAACTGAGCCTTATCGTCAATAAACTGTCCGCTTAAAGTAAAAGATCCGTTATCGAATTTCTTTTTGATGTTACCTCTAAATTGAACACCTTTTGTAGGTAAACCTACATCTATAGGACCTCTATCATGACGCACAAAACCTGTAAAAGCATAGTAGGTATTAGAATCTTCACCACCCAACTGACCACCAGAATAGAAATCGGTTTTAATTCTACCTTGGTTGGCAACTTCTATATTAATAATGTTACCCGGGTTGGTATCTCCCGTTTTACTGGTGTAGTTAATAATACCGGCAACAGAACCTGCACCATATAATACCGCTGCACCACCACGAACAAATTCAACACCTTTAAATCCTATATCTGGTCTAGCATATACATCATGTGCAGAAGAGTTAAGACCGAAAGAACTGATCAAAGGCATACCGTCGTACTGCAAAGGGTTGAACACATACTGACCACCAGAAGGCAAACCTCTAACGAATATGTTACTTGCAGTTTCACCACCACCACCTTCAGCGGTAATACCCGGTACACTTCTAAGAATATCTGCTTGACTATTTGCAGAAAGCTTAGTGATTTCTTTCATCTTCACAGAGCTAATAGATAAAGGAGCCTGCTTTTGAGAACGAAATGTACTAGAAGCTGTTAATACAACTTCATCAAGTTGCTGACCACCTTCTTGTAACACAACATTAACAGTTTGTGCCGTACCGTTTAAGTCTAATGATTTGTCAACTGATGTAAACCCTATATATGATACACGTAAAACCTGAGTACCTGTTAGGTCTGTTGAAAAAGAAAAATTACCATCAAAATCTGATGTTGTACCCGATGTACTATTTGTAATTAAAATATTAGCACCGGGAATTGGTTCTCCTAAATTGTCTGTTACGGTTCCAGAAATATCGGTCTGTGCAAAGGAGCCTGCACTGATAAGAAGTCCGATTACCGCAAAAATAATTTTCTTCATAATGTTTGAATTTTTTAAGTTGAGTCGATTTAAAATTATCAAATCGTTGATTTTGAGACCAAATTATGCGAATATGCTATTATAATTACAAAAAAATAATCAAATACTTATGCAAACGATACCGCAAACGTTTGCAATTTATTTTGTATTATTGATACACGCTTAATATCATCACAAATTACTCATTTTCAACCATGAGCAGAAAAAGAAATACCACATTAAAAGAACTTTCTAAAGAACTTGGTTTATCCATTTCAACAGTTTCAAGAGCCCTTAACGATCACCCAGATATCAGTCCCGCAACTAAGGAGAAGGTTAAAAAATTGGCCAAGCAAATGAATTATGTTCCCAATTTATTTGCCAGAGGATTTCGCTCTCGTGAAACTCATATTCTTGGGGTAATCGTACCCAACATATCTCATTTGTTTACCTCAACTATTTTGAAGGGAATTTTAGATGAAGCCGAACTGCGCGGTTATCGTGTGATTATATCAGAATCTAATAATGAAGAGACCAAGCAAGTAGAAATGTTGAATACCATGACACAGTTTGGGGTTGATGGCGTATTAATGTCATTGGCACGAAAAACAAAAGATTTAGAAGAGGTTTTAAAGATTTTAAATCGTATCCCTATTGTTTTGTTCGACAAGGTTTCCAGTAAAATACCCTGCACACAAGTAGTTATCAATGAAGAAGAGGCTGCATTTAATGCTGTAGAACATTTAATAGAACTTGGTAAGAAACGAATAGCTATTATTAAGGAAACCGAAAACTCATACAATTCAGAAAAAAGATTCGCTGGTTACTTAAGGGCATTAAATCAATATGACATACCGGTACGCGATAAGTTGATTCTAAGTACAGAAGATATCTCATTGGGCAATGGCAGACGATTGGCAAATATTCTAATAAGCATGAAAAAACGACCCGATGCCATTTTTGCCATTACCGATAATGCTGCCATAGGAGCTATAAAAGCGCTACATAAATTTAATATTAAAATACCGGAAGAAATTGCCGTAGTAGGTTTCAGCAACTCCATAAACTCTACCATCGTGAGCCCTGCATTAACAACAGTTGATCAACCAGGAGACAAAATTGGACGCACTGCAGTTCGTTTCTTAATTCAAGAACTTGAAAACCCCACTAGCGATGTGATGACAAAAACCGTAGAAATCAAAACGAGTTTAATTGTACGGGATTCGTCATTAAATGCTTAAACCTATTGCAACATGTTATAATGGAATATTACCATGTTTTTTCTTCGGCAAAGCCGCTACTTTATTCTCAAGCAAAGTATAGGCTTTTATAAGTTTTCTTCTTGTGTCCTTAGGTAGAATTACCTCATCTATAAATCCTCTTTGGGCGGCACTGTAAGGGTTTGCAAATAGTTTTGCATACTCTGCTTCTTTTTCTGCCAATTTCGCTTCTGGATCATCGGCAGCACTTATTTCTTTTCTAAAAATGATCTCACTTGCACCTTTGGCTCCCATTACCGCAATTTCTGCACCTGGCCAAGCATAATTTAAATCAGCACCAATATGTTTAGAATTCATAACATCGTATGCACCGCCGTATGCTTTTCTGGTAATTACGGTTACCTTAGGCACTGTTGCCTCACTTAAAGCATAAAGTAATTTTGCACCGTTGGTGATAATACCGTTCCATTCTTGATCGGTGCCCGGCAAGAATCCTGGTACATCTACCAAAACCAATAGCGGAATATTAAAACAATCGCAAAAGCGTGTAAAACGCGCTGCCTTTTTAGAGCTATCAACATCAAGAACACCTGCAAGACTAATTGGCTGATTGGCAACAATACCAATACTTTTACCACCTAACCGTGCAAAACCTACCACAATATTATCAGCATACGCTTCGTGAATTTCAAAGAATGAATCTTGATCTATGATTCCGTTGATAACATTGCGCATATCATAAGGCTGATTTGCATTTTCAGGAACAATATCCTCTAGTACATCACGAACTTCATTACCTGGAACAAATGGCATATCGGTTGGTTTATCCTCGCAATTCTGAGGCATGTAGCTGATCATCTGCTTAATCTGATTGATACATTGAATATCGTTAGCTGCAGTCAAATGCGTTACACCAGATTTAGTTGCATGCGTTGATGCACCACCGAGTTCTTCTGAGGTTACTTCTTCATTGGTTACGGTCTTCACCACATTTGGACCGGTAACGAACATATAACTAGAATTCTCTACCATTAAGGTAAAATCGGTCATTGCTGGAGAGTATACCGCCCCACCGGCACAAGGACCCATTATGGCAGAAATCTGAGGAATCACTCCCGATGCCATTACATTTTTATGAAAAATATCGGCATAGCCGCCTAATGAACGAACCCCTTCTTGAATTCGTGCTCCGCCACTATCATTCAGACCAATCATTGGCACACCAATCTTCATGGCCATTTCCATAATTTTACAGATTTTTTCGGCATGGGTTTCAGATAAAGCCCCTCCAAAAACAGTGAAATCCTGTGCAAATACACAAACTTGCCTACCGTTGATTGTACCATAACCCGTTACTACGCCATCACCGTAAAAGACTTGCTTTTCCATACCAAAATCTTTAGTACGGTGGGTAACTAAAGCACCCATTTCTTCAAATGAGCCTTCATCAAGCAAAAAATGAATACGTTCATAAGCAGTTAACTTTCCTTTAGCGTGCTGTTTGTCAATACGTTCTTGACCACCACCCAATTTCGCCAATGCCAGTTTCTCTGCTAATATCTCTTTATTATCTTTCATTCTAATCGTTCAAAAAATCTTAATTGCCTTCTATATTCTACTCTTCTGCCAGTTAGAAGATACCTCAGACGGAATTTTTAATACTTTATCGTTATCCAAATACAATTTTAGAGCTGTTAAAGCTGCTATTCTTCTTTCTTCTGCATATTGCTTTTCTAAATGCTCTGGAGAATAGTAGTTTTTGACAAAATGCGTATCAAAATTACCTGATGTAAAAGCTTCATGCTCACACACAAATTTGCCAAATGACAAGGTTGTGGCAACGCCTTCTACTTTATAATTATCAATAGCTTTGATCATTAATTGTATAGCCTCTTCCCTATTCTTTCCGTAGGTAATCAACTTAGAAATCATGGGATCATAGTAAATGGGCACTTCCATACCTTCTTCAAACCCATCATCGACACGTATACCTTCACCAACCGGTGTTTTGTAGGTTGACAGCGTGCCAATACTAGGCATAAAATTAGCCAACGGATCTTCTGCATATACACGAACTTCAAGCGCATGACCTGTTATTTTTAAATCGTCTTGGGTAAAAGCTAACTCTTCACCTCGGGCTACTTTTATTTGCTGCTCTACCAAATCAATACCAGATATCAATTCGGACACGGGATGCTCTACTTGCAATCTCGTATTCATTTCCAAGAAGTAGAAATTCTTGTTTTCATCAAGTAAGAACTCTACCGTACCAGCACCAACGTAGTCACATGCTCTTGCTACTTTGATGGCAGCTTCGCCCATACGCTTTCTAATTTCCGGCGTTAGAACTGCTGAAGGAGCTTCTTCGACTACTTTTTGATGTCTTCTTTGCACACTGCATTCCCGTTCAAATAAATGAACTGTATTACCATGCGTATCGGCTAAAATTTGAATTTCTATATGCCTAGGTGAGCCTACGTACTTTTCTATAAAAACGGAACCATCACCAAAAGCAGCTAGTGCTTCGCCGATAGCTCTATCCATTTGTTCCGGAAGATCCTTTAAGTTCTCTACAACGCGCATTCCCTTACCACCACCACCTGCAGAAGCTTTTATTAAAATAGGAAATCCAATTTGCTTAGCTACTTTTTCAGCTAAAGCAACGTCAGTTATTGCCTCTTCAATACCTGGCACCATGGGGATGTCATAATCGCGAACTGCTTCTTTTGCCGCTAGTTTATTCCCCATCACTTTAATCGCATGGGGCTTAGGGCCGATAAATGTAATACCGTTATCTTCAACCATTTTTGCGAAAACGGCATTCTCGCTTAAAAAACCGTAACCTGGGTGAACACCTTCTGCACCGGTCACCTTTGCGGCATCTATAACTTTCTCCATGACCAAATAAGATTCCGATGATGGCGCTGGACCTAATAAAACGGCTTCATCAGCGAATTTTACGTGTGGCGAATGGCGGTCGACTTCCGAATAAACGGCAACTGTTTTGATACCCATTTTCTGGGCAGTCTTTATTATTCTTAAAGCTATTTCACCTCTATTGGCTATTAGTATTTTCTTCATTAAAACTTAATTTACTCGGTAATCGAGATTTAACTACATAACGATTTAGCATCCAAATTTTAAGAGTTTCCTCTTATCACTATCGTATTTTTCTACTCCATTTCAATAATCAACTGTCCTTTTTCTACGGTATCGTCTTTTTTAATTTCAATAGATTTTACGATACCCTCGCCTTGAGCAAGAATAATATTTTCCATTTTCATTGCCGACAAAACCAATAAAGGAGTACCCTCAACAATCTCTTGTCCTACCTCTACCATTACATCTACAATTAAACCTGGCATTGGTGCTTTTACTTCGTTTAATTTCTGAGTAGTAACCGCAAGCAATCCCATTTTTTTGACCTGCTGATCGTATTCATCTTCAATCTTTACGTCGTATCTATTTCCGTTGACCGACAATGACATCGTCTTATTCAAAAAATCTGTATCTAGAATCCCTACCTCAAAAGCAGTATTAACATCTAAAACATGAAGTTTCTGAGTGCTAACAGAAATACTATCTAAAGAATCAGCATCACTGGTTTTGAATTTTAATTCTTCTTCGTTTACGGTAATTAAATAGTTTGACATATAAGATCGAATAAAACAATATGAGTATTTCCCAAAGATATTGAAAAGATTGGGGATATATTTTAGCAAATAAAAAAGACGTTTTCTACCTTGAATATCATGAAGCGGAATACGTAGAATATTAAATAAGGCACCAAATTACACTCTGATTTTTATAAAAAAAACCCAAAATAGATGTTATTTGACGAAGTATAAGTGAATGGTTTATAGCATTTTTAGTTAATAAATTCAATGTTTATTGAACAAACTACAAGCACGTAATATTACATTTATTTGATCTCGCTCTTAAATAATTGCATTACACAACATAAATTCTACAATAGAACATTACTGACTTATTTTTACTCTAACCGATAAATTCAAAACTTTTCATCTTTTTGAAGAGAACAAATTTTTGTTCATGAAACCAACCAATTTATATAAAACACTATTTTTTACCTTATGTGTTTTCTTATTAACACAAAACTCAGTTTACGCTCAAGTCACTACTTATTTAGATGAGTTTGAAACCGAGTTGTACAGCAACAATGACGGAACCGGTAATTTTTCTGAAAATTGGATAGAAATAAATGAAACGACAGATCCAACTACGGACCCATTAATTGGTAATGTCGTAATAAATCTAAACCAACTTCGATTTCGAACCCTTAATACTAAAGGTATTGGCCGTAGCTTAGATTTATCAAGGGCTACAGACGCTACACTAACTCTCGATTTCGAGACAACTAGAGGTAACTCCACCATCTTTGTACAATTGTTCGACGGAACCTCATTCAACACGAGAGCAACTCTAGCCGGTACCGGAAGCATAAACTATACTTTAACAGCTGCAGAAATGTCAGCAAATTCTGAAATACGCTTCGTCAGCGGAAGTGGTACCTGGAGAAACAACGATGCTATTTATGTTGATAACGTACAGTTTACGGCTACCCTAGTACCAGACCCTTGTACCGATCCCGCTGGTTTAGATAGCGATGCTGACGGATTAAATGATGTATGTGATTTAGACGATGATAATGATGGAATATTGGATACCGAGGAATGTAGCGGCAGTACTGCTCCAAACTTGGTATATAATGGGGATTTTTCATCATTTTATTTCGATGGATGGACACCAGATGGAAGCAACTGGCAAGAACCTGGCCCATCAAATGCATATGCATTTTATGAAGAATATAATACGGGCACAAGAGCATTACAACAAACCTTGAACGTAGTTTCTGGAACGGATTATAACTTTTCTTTTGAAGTAGGAACAGTTTCTAGCTACCCAAATTCAAGTACTTTAAATGTATATATAGACGGAGTTTTACTTTACTCCAGAACCTCTGATCAAATTAACGCTGATGGTGGCGGCGATACTGCACATACCGGCGGAGGCAACTTATCTAACACCACAGTAGTTACGTTACCCTATACACCGACGTCCAATTCGGTACTCTTAAGTATTGAGGGCGTATCAGCGGCACAGCCCCACGATGAATTTTTCTTAGATAATGTAAGCCTAACAGTAAATAATTATTGTAGTGATATGGATGGTGATGGCATCGCCAACAATTTGGACCTAGACAGCGACGGTGATGGTTGTTTTGATGCTATTGAAGGCGCAGCCGGTTTTGGTTTTACAGATATTGATGGTACAGGTGTATTAACCGGAAGTGTTGATGCAGATGGTGTACCAATTAGCGCTAGTGGCGGACAAGCAAAGGGCAGCAGTAATGACCTTTCAGCAACTGCAGGCATCTGTGATGACGATGGTGATGGGGTCGACAATGATAACGATGTATGCCCATATTCAGATGATAATGTAGACACCGATGGCGATTCCGTACCCGATGGTTGTGATATAGATGATGATAATGATGGTGTTACCGACTGCGTTGAATCTTCAGATTCATTTAGTGAAGAATTTGCGTGGACACTAAATAGTCCCTCTGGCAATCTAAATATGGACACGAATTATGATCCTAGAATTACAGATTGGGTCTTGAATTCTACAGGAACGATGCTTTTGAGTGGAGAAGGCGCTACCTATGATAATTCTGCTTCTCAAGTAAGTATAAACGCTTTTAATGCTGTTGATTACAATGAGGCTTTGGCCAATAAACATTACATAGAAGTATCTTTCACTACAGGGTCAGAAGTTTCTTCGCTCTTATTAAACAACATAAGGTCAGGATGGTACGAACCAAACAGAGGTGACTCTTATTATTCGACAACGATCTATACCGAAGCCAGTTCTAATGCATGGAAAACGTTATCTTCCGATGTTTTTCATACGTATAGTGGATCTGGAGTTTATGATACCTTTCAACATCATACAGGCGCACCCGTTTCTTTAAATGCAAACACCGAATATAAATTCAGGTTTTATATTTATGGTCAAATCGATGATACTACAGAAACGTATTCAATCTTCGACGATGTGGCATTCGTTTTTACAGCATGCCGTGCAGCAGATAGTGATAACGATGGCACAAATGATCATTTAGATACAGATAGTGATGATGATGGCTGTACAGATACAGACGAAGCTTATGGCGATTCAAATACCGATTTGGACAACAATGGCAAGTACGGTTCGGGCAGTCCGGCTGTGAATGCTGATGGTTCTGTTACGGCAGCTTCCTATGCAACCCCTGCAGATGGCGATACCAGTGGAAATTTTGATTTCTTAGAATCAGGTATTGCTATAGCAATAACAACAGAGCCTACTGATGAAATTGTTTGCCGTGGCGAAAATACTTCTTTTGAGGTTGTTGCGTCTAACTCAGATACCTATCAATGGCAAATATTATCCAGTGGAACATGGACCGATCTTTCAGACTCTGGAATACATGGTGGGAGCGCTACATCTACTTTGACCATTACGAACGCACAACTTTCAGATAGCGGTAACGAGTATCGGGTAATCGTTACAAGCTCATCGTATGCCTGTAGTACGGAAACATCAAATGAAGTAACCTTGACCGTATCAGAACCTACAATAACCGTTACAGGTTCACCTTCATGTAATCTATTCTTTACAGAATATTCTCTAGAAGTAACGGTAAGCTCTGGAACCGTAACAAGTTCAGCAGGGACGGTTACAAATTCATCAGGAAACGTTTGGGACATTACGAATGTACCTTCTGGAACTGATATCGTAGTGACCGTAACCGATGCAAACAATTGTACGGCAGACCTACCTGTTACAGCACCAGACTGTCGTTGTCCTGTTGTAAATGCACCCGTTAGTGGCGGTGATGAAAGCTATTGTGCTGGCAATACCGTTGCAACGATTACGGCAAGCGTCGGATTCGGAGAGACCGTTGATTGGTACGACTCATCTAGTGGAGGCACTTTATTACTTACCAACAATACAAGCTACACTCCTTCTGGACCTGGCACTTATTTTGCGGAAGCAAGAAATACAACAACAAATTGTATAAGCGGCACCAGAACTGCCATAAGTGTTAGTGAAGATGCTGCTCCAACGGCAACCATTGGACCAGACCAAACAGTATTTGCAGGAGACAATGCACAATTTACCGTTAGTGCAACCAATACTAATAGCTACCAATGGCAGGTAAGTACAGACGGTGTTTCTTTTGTAGATATATCTAACGGCGCTGAATATTCAGGCACTCTTAGCAATACACTTACCCTGATTTCCACAAAACAAAATATGACAGGTTTTCTATATAGAGTTCTAGTTTCAGATTCTTCCTCATCCTGTAGTGCAGTGGCTTCAAGTTCTGCATTACTAACCGTTAATGTTAAAACGGTAATTACAAATAAAAGAATTACCTACAGAGTTAAAGTCAATGACTAGAATCTTTTCTATACATTACTTTTATCTATAATGATGATTCTAAAAAAGCTTCAATTCCAGATTTCGCAACCCGAACACTAAATTTGTTAGACCTAAAGAACAAGTATACCCTAGATAAAAAATGAGATACCCTTAATAAAACTTGAAGTATTTAAATTTAGTTGCAACCAAAATTTGCAAGAAATGAATACATAAAATCGAAAACAGCGCAAACCACTGTCAATATTGACCAAAAACAAAAAATCCAACCTAAATAAATAGATTGGATTTCGCTTTTTGCTCCCCCTCTTGGGCTCGAACCAAGGACCCTCTGATTAACAGTCAGATGCTCTAACCAACTGAGCTAAGGAGGAAAATAACCCGTTTTAGTTTCCTAAATCGGGTGCAAATATAGTAGTTTTTTGAAACTCGCCAAACAAAGAATTAAGTTTTTTTATTTAAATATCAATTTATATACATCATTACCGTTTGCGAACAGTAAAAGTGCTATTAAAATAAAGAATCCGGTGATTTGTGCATACTCTAAAAACTTATCACTTGGCTTTCTACCTGTAATCATTTCGTATAGCAAAAACATCACATGACCACCATCTAATGCAGGTATTGGCAATATGTTCATAAACGCCAAAATAATGGATATAAACGCAGTTGTACCCCAAAATTGAAGCCAGTTCCAAGTATCTGGGAACATACCACCAATAGCGGCAAAACCACCAACCTCTTTATAGGCACCAGTATCAGGATTAAAAATTTTCTTCATCCCCTTAATATAATCTGTAAGGGTCTTAACACCTTTGTTCCATCCGGCTGGGATTGATTCCATTAAAGTGTAATCTGTTGTATTAAGTTTGAAAAAACCTTGTTTCTCTGCATCTTCCAAAGTCAAACCTATCATCACTCCTAATTTCCCTTCTTCAGAAATTTTAGCCTCTAAAGGCATTTCTTTTCCCTTTCGGTTTACAGAAAGATTTACAGTTGCCCCTTTTTTAGCTTCTAAAATAGGAAAAACTTGATCCTGGTATTCAACCGAAGTACCTGCGATGCTAGTCAAAACATCACCGGCTTGAAAACCTACATTAGCATTTTGCGAATCTTCAGGTACTTGACTTATTACCCATGGCAATCTCGGTTTAATGAATCGTACTTGTTCCTTATTTTCAGATATAGTCTCTATAAAATTTACAGGAATTTCCTTTTCAATTTTTTGACCATTACGTTCAATAGTAATTTTCTCTCCGTAAACAACTTCTGGCACTATACTATTTAACTTAGCAATCTCTTTACCGTCTACGGCAAGAACCTTATCTCCCGTTTCTATTCCAAGGGCATCGCCCAATGTAGTATCGGTAACCCAAACGCCGTCTTTCAAACTATCGTTTGCAATATACGTTTCACCATAAGCATATGCCAGACCAATGAAAATAACAACGGCTAAAATGAAATTTACCGTTACACCGCCCAACATTATAATTAAACGTTGCCAAGCCGGTTTGCTTCTAAACTCCCACTCCTTCGGTTCTTCTGCCATGGCTTCTTTATCCATGCTCTCATCTATCATTCCAGATATTTTTACATATCCGCCCAAAGGCAACCAACCAATACCGTATTCGGTTTCGCCTATCTTCTTTTTAAAAAGTGAAAACTTTACATCAAAGAACAAGTAGAATTTCTCTACTCTGGTTTTAAAATATTTTGCTGGTATAAAATGCCCTAACTCGTGTAGAACGATAAGTATAGAAAGGCTTAAAAAAAATTGTATTGTCTTTATTATAATAGGGCTCATTCTTTTTTCCTGAAAATTAAAATCGCACAAAAGTACATTTTTACAACCGCTAAAAAAAAGAAACCCACTGAGGTAGTGCCATTTTATGAATAATTTATAAGCTGAGAGAACGAATTCACTTGAAAAGTAATGAACCCTAGCGTACCTTTGTAAAAAATTCTTATGCGGTCTTTTTTCGCTAAATTCAAATTATTCGGTTTGGTACTGCTGCCCATTTCTGCAGTAATCATGTACCTATTTTATAATGCCTTGCAACCTGTAAAGTTATTACCGATCTATTCGCCTGCCATGGTAAATGCCGAATTGGTGGCTGAAGAAATTCAACACGTTAGAAAGTACCATACCATTGCCGATTTTTCTTTGACCAACCAAAATGGGGAAACTATAACCCAAGATAACTACAAGGACAAAATTTACGTTGCAGATTTCTTCTTTACCACCTGCCCCACTATTTGCCCTATAATGACAAAGAACATGGTAGATTTACAAAAAGCGCTCGGTAAAGATTCTGATGTTATGCTTTTATCACATTCAGTTACGCCAGAAATTGATTCGGTTGCCCAATTAAAAAAATACGCTATTGAAAAAGGCGTCGATGATAGCAACTGGAATTTGGTTACTGGTGACAAAAAACAAATTTACGAACTGGCACGAAAATCTTATTTAGCGGTAAAAACAGATGGTGATGGCGGACCATTTGATATGATACACACCGAAAATTTTATTCTAGTAGATGAGAAAAAAAGAATTAGAGGCTTTTACGACGGTACCAAAAAAGAGGATATTGAGAAATTACTAAAAGATATTGAACTACTTCAAGAATCCCATAAAAAGTAGAAGGCAAACATTAAAAAATGACGTTCAGATAAACATACAAAATTACGCCTCTAGAAATAAAGAATAGTTCAATCACTGTACAACTTAAAGACGACTAGTTAATTATTCTAAAAAGTATAGGGAATTACTATATTTCCATTACTTTTGCCTTACTTATAATGAATCTAAATAAAAATTGGAAACTACTGTTGCAGATTTAAAGCG
This sequence comes from Maribacter sp. R86514, assembly GCF_044597005.1. Lineage (NCBI taxonomy): Bacteria > Pseudomonadati > Bacteroidota > Flavobacteriia > Flavobacteriales > Flavobacteriaceae > Maribacter > Maribacter sp. R86514. The sequence goes on from NZ_CP138999.1 coordinate 2,836,155, forward strand.
AGGCCAGAAGGGAATTATAAAAGAATTCACTGAAAACTTACTGCCAATTAAGTTGTTAGAACTTGGTTGTCTGCCTGGTAATGAGGTAGAATTGGTACAAGTAGCGCCGCTGAAGGATCCAATTTACATTAATGTCAACGGATCACATATAGCCATTAGAAGAGAAATGGCCTTACATATAGCACTTGATATTATAGAAGACAATGCTGTAGTATGAGTAAACAAATTAATGTAGCCCTTATAGGCAATCCCAATACCGGTAAAACATCGGTTTTTAATCAACTGACCGGGCTAAATCAAAAAGTTGGTAACTACCCAGGTATTACAGTCGAGAAAAAAGAAGGAATCTGTAAACTACCTAGAGGTGTAAAAGCCCATATTTTAGATTTGCCAGGAACTTACAGCTTAAACACCACTTCATTAGATGAAAGTGTAGCGGTTGAACTGCTATTGAATAAAAATGACAAAGACCACCCAGATGTTGCCATTGTTGTTTCTGATGTAGAAAATCTAAAAAGAAACCTGCTTCTATTTACCCAAATAAAAGATTTAAAAATACCCACCATACTAGTCATTAACATGGCAGATCGTATGTCTCGCAAGGGTATTACCATTGATATAGAATTATTAGAAAAGAAATTAAACTCTAAAATTGCATTAGTTAGTACCCGTAAGGAAACAGGTATTGAGCGGTTACGGGAATTAATTGCAGATTACAAAAATCTATCTAAATCACAGAATGTAGATATTTCTGTTATTGCCCCAGAATATTTTACCAGTTTAAAGGAGGCTTTTCCCAAAGAAGATATCTATAAGCTTTGGCTGGTTATTACCCAAGATGTCAATTTCATGCCATTGGAGAAGACCTTGATTAAAGACACTTCTTCTTTCACCACGAAATCAAAATCAGAGCTTAAACGTCTTCAGCAAAAGGAAACCATTTTACGCTATCAGTTTATTAATGGTATTCTAAAAGAGACCTATAAAGTAGATGCGAATGCCGCAAAGGGTTTTAGGGCTACTTTAGACAAAGTACTTACCCACAAAGTATTTGGTTACGTCATATTTTTCTTGATACTGCTCACTATATTTCAAGCAATTTATGGGTGGAGCGAATACCCTATGGATTTGATCGATGGTTTCTTTGCTTCGGCTACAGAGTGGGTAAAAGATACCTTACCACCTGGTGTGTTCACTAATTTAATTGCAGAAGGTATTTTAGCCGGTATTGGTGGTATCGTCATATTTATACCGCAAATAGCATTTTTATTCTTGTTTATAGCCCTTTTGGAAGAAACAGGCTATATGAGTAGAGTAGTATTCTTGATGGATAGAATTATGCGTCCGTTTGGGTTAAGCGGTAAAAGTGTGGTTCCTTTAATTTCAGGTACTGCTTGTGCCATACCAGCGGTAATGGCCACTAGAACTATTGAAAACTGGAAAGAAAGATTAATTACCATTTTGGTTACCCCTTTTACCACTTGTTCCGCAAGATTACCTGTCTATCTCATTATAATTGCCTTAGTAATACCTGAAGGCAGTTTTCTAGGATTAAGCTACAAGGCACTAACTTTAATGTCGCTGTATTTAATGGGTTTTGGAGCAGCTATTCTATCGGCAGTAATCTTAAATAAGATTCTAAAAATCAAGAGCAAGTCTTTCTTCGTTGTTGAAATGCCTAACTATAAATTACCATTGTTAAAAAATGTAGGCTATACCGTACTTGAAAAAACGAAGAGTTTTGTTTTTGGTGCCGGTAAAATCATATTGGCCATATCTATTGTACTTTGGTTTTTAGGTTCTAACGGATTTTCCGATGAATTTAAAAATGCCGAAAACATCGTAACCCAAAGAGTACAAGAACAAGGTTTTAGCGCCAACAGTGAAGTTTATTTTGAAAACCGACATGATGAAGAAGGAAATACGTTAGATGAAGCTGCTGCTGATTCAAAATTAAAAGAGTTAGAAAACCGTGCACTAAGTCAAGAGATTGCCAGCTACAAACTGGAGCACTCTTATATGGGTTACATGGGTAAAGCAATAGAACCGATTGTAAGGCCATTGGGGTATGATTGGAAAATAGGTATTGCGGTACTTACTTCATTTGCTGCACGAGAAGTATTTGTGGGTACACTTGCTACCATTTATAGTGTAGGTAACGATGAAGAAGAAACGATTAAAAATAGAATGGCGGCTGAAATAAACCCAAGAACCAAAAAGCCTTTATTTAATTTGGCATCGGGTATTTCATTACTATTGTTCTATGCATTTGCCATGCAATGTATGAGTACTTTAGCGGTGGTGAAAAGAGAAACCAATTCGTGGAAATGGCCGGCAGGGCAACTAGTTTTTATGAGCCTTTTTGCATATATTGTAGCTTTAATAGCTTATCAATTATTAAAATAAATATGGACATACTACAACACATATTAGTTTACATTACAGTAGCTATTTCTGCACTATATTTAGTCAATAAATTTTTACTTCCAAAATCTATATTGGCAGGTAAAAAAACGAATTCAAAAGCTTGTGGTCAAGGAGATTGTGGCTGCCACTAAATTTTGGTTCTGTTAATTATTTTCTAAAACGTTCATAACAATTTCTAAAATTGTAACGCTACTTACTTTCGTTCGTCTAGATTGCGCAGGAATAATCTAACACTATGAACTCAAGACCAATTTTATTACCCCTTTATACTTTTTTATTATTCAACCTATTTAACGTCAATGCACAAAGCTTAAGTGCAACCGTTATAGATAGCGTAAGTCAACAACCAATACCTTTTGCCTCGGTTCAATTAAAAGAGAACTGGGCAATAACGAACGAGGAAGGCAATTTCAATTTAATATTTGATGAAGCTATATCAGAAGCTGACTCCCTTACCGTATCTTCAATGGGTTATGAAACATTAACCAGACCTATAGCTGAGTTTAACTCCACAAAAATTTCACTTGTACCTAAGGCTATAGAATTAAGAGAAGTTATCGTCTCAAATAAAAATTACACAGCTGACGAAATCATGGATTTCGTGGAAAATAATCTTGAGAAGAATTATACTAATGACCTGTCTAAAAAGCGACTTTTTCATAGAACAACCAATACCGATAGGTGGACCAAAAGTGATTTTAAAGTCAAAAAATCTTCTATAGATGTATTGAACCAGCAATTCATTGATAGTGTTATAAACACTGTACCAAAATGCGACACCTATTATTCTGAAATAGTAGGAGACCTATATGGTGACCCTAGTAAAGAATTACTGAAACTAGACCTTCTTAAAGCTTCCAAATTATTTGATAAAAGTAATGAACTTGATGCCGAAAAGTTAGAAGAAAAGTTTAATGAAATATTGAGGGACAATGTTAAACCAGGCTCTTATTTCAAAATAAAATCTGGTCTGTTTGGAACTAAAATAGATGCTGACGAAGTAAGTGAGCTTTTAGAAACTGAAGTTGATTCTTCTGAGGTGGCAGCTGCAAACGAAGAATTGGAAAAAAGAAAAAAGGACAAAGAAGAACAGCAGAAAAATTATGCAAAGTGGAAAAAGAATCAGCTTAATGATATTTTTCTTAGCCTCCCTACAGAAGAAGATAGCAAGTTAAATTTCATCCTCAAAACTAGAAAATACGACTATACATTACAAGAATTTACTTATTTAGGTGATGAAGCAGTTTACGTAATCTCATTTGAACCAAGTGGGTCAGCAGACTATGAGGGAACACTTTATGTTAATGCAGAGGATTTTGCCGTAGTTCAAATAGATTACAGCAATGTTAAACCCACTAAAAAATTTAATTTACTAGGTATTTCTTCGAACTACTATTTATCTAAAGGGAAGATAATATATAATAAAAATAAAGACAACCATTATAGCGTACGCTATTTAGAATCTGAAAGTGGTATGCGAGTAGGTGTTAAAAGACCGCTCAAAATAATTGAAAAGAATAAAATTGTAAAGGGAAAAAATAAGCAGAACGAGCTCTCTGGCGATATGGACTTTGTGATAATTGGTTCAGAAAAAAATGAACTCATTGTGTTCGACTCCAACAATATCAATCAATCTACGTATGATGGTTTTACCGAAAACAATACCGTATCTCCAACCTATATGCCTAAATACGACCCAACCTTTTGGGAAGGCTATGCAATTATAGAGCCCAATACTGCCATCAAAGAATTTAAGGCCGCGTCTATAGATTAAATAAGATTTTTAATAAAATTAAAGAACAATAATCCCCAGCCAACTACTAAAAACAGTCCACCTAATGGGGTTATGGGACCTAACATCTTTATTTTATTTCCTTTGGATGCAGAAATACAGAGTCCGTATATACTGAACGAAAAAAGAATTACACCTATAATTAAACAGTAAATGATTGCTTTTTCAAGACCAGTTTCTAAGTTTAGGTTAAAACTTAGCATCAGTATCAATAGCGCATGATACATTTGATATTTCACCCCGGTCTCAAAACTATTCAATTGATCAGCCGTAAATGTTTTCTTAAGCAAATGCGCTCCAAAAGCCCCAAATACAACCGCTAATAAACCCAATAAAGCTCCTACTAATTGTGCTACTAAAACCATATCTTTTTAATTCAAAGATACTGTCATCTTTTCTTATTGCAGAGATTAGGAACCCTATATCCTTTAACAAACCTACTAACATCTAAAAAAAGGCACAATAACGAAGGTTTCGATATGAAGATAAAACCCTAAACATATCTATTAATTCAACCTAATATTCATCTCCATATGAGAATTTACGGTAAATGCACATTCTTTATATTTTGGCGGACCAAACATTTTCATTTTCCCTTTAGAAAAAGCAATTTGCTCTTTAGGAATACCTAGTATATTGGTATCTAAATTTTTATTGCCATTTGCGTCATGAAAAATAGCGATGGCGTATTCCCCTTCTGGCAGGTCTTTAATGTCAAAAACCGTCTTGCCTTTTACAGCCTTCTCCGAACCCGATTTATATACCTCGTCAAACTTTAAAAAAGACCCTTCATTATTATAGACGGCAAAACAGATATTTCCTTTTTCAGAAGTAACTCCGTCAATATTAATACTCACATTATGTTGTGCAAAAAGACTTGTAGACAATAAACCTATTGTTAATAGTGCTAAAAGATTCTTTATAATCATGTGTACTATAATAATTTAAATAACCCCTAGGCAATACTACGAGGCATTGAATTAAATATGAATTAGATGTCTATTATCGATTCAAAAATAGTTTCAATAGTTATGCCAAAACCAATCTACACTTTAACCTTAGTTTAAATTCTCAACTATAGCCTTTAGTTAGGTTCACTTAAAGCTCCTGTTCTTGAATTTAGCTTTTGAAACAATTGCACAGTTTCAACGGAATCTTTTAGGTTAAAGTATACATAAGTAGAATCATTATAGACCAATTTAACCTTGTTCTGATTAATGTTATCTACAAATACATGAACTTTCTTATCGGTTAAAGAATCCTTAAACTCCCTGAATACGCCTTTTTCCTTATCCAAGGCAGAAAAACCATGCAAACGCTGCATTGGCGGAATTCTCTCAACAAACATAACACTATCCAATTCATTTAAGGGAATTTCAATAGTATAAAACCCTGAGCGTAGACCAAGACTATTAGCATCATTAGTTACCCAGTTCTTAACATGAAGTATTAAAACGGCTGCACAACAAATAACAGTTATGATCAGTGTTAATGTCCAAATCCAATTTTTCTTAGAAGAATGCATAAAATATTAAAGCATCAAGTTAACAATACTATTGCCTTAAACGCTAAAACCGGTATTAAATTATTTCATCAGTAAAACACTTTAATCTTAACCTAGACCAACGTCTAAAGTCATCATGATAATGAAACCACCAATGAAGCCCATAGTGGCAATATCGGTGTATTTATCTTGCTGTGTTTCGGGTATTACCTCCTCTACCACTACAAAGATCATAGCGCCTGCGGCAAAAGAAAGTGCATAAGGTAAAATTGGCTGAAAAGTCATCACTGCCCAAGCCCCTAGAACAGCGGCTACAGGTTCTACAAGTGCAGATGCCTGACCAAACATAAAACTCTTTGTTCTACTTAAACCATGTCTTCTTAATGGCATGGCTACGGCAAAACCTTCAGGAAAATTCTGCAGACCAATACCAAGTGCCAATGCTACTGCACCACCAATAGAAGCCCCGTCAAAACCAGCAGCTACTCCACCAAAAAGAACACCTACCGCCAAACCTTCCGGTATATTGTGTAATGTAATTGCCAAGGTCAATAATGTAGTTCTACGCCAAGGCGTTTTCACCCCTTCCGCCTCGCTTTCCTTAAAATTGATATGTAAGTGCGGTAATACTTTGTCCAAACCAAAAATAAACATGGCACCAAGAAAAAATCCCACAGCTGCAGGTATCACCTTTACAAAGCCTTCACCAGGACTCATTTCTATACCTGGAGCCAGCAAACTCCAAAAACTTGCCGCGACCATTACTCCACCAGTAAAACCTAACATTCCATCTAAAACGGCACGGTTCATTGTTTTAAAAAGAAACACCAAAGCAGCCCCGGCAGCTGTTAGCCCCCATGTAAACAATGTCGCATAAAATGCAGCTAAAACTGGGTCTATTGATTCAAAATACGCTATAATTTCATCCATAATCTTATTAATTCATTATTTTAAAACCTATTCTTCATCTACAATTTCTAAAAACAAGTTCGTTGCTATTTGCTTTGAAATACGAATAGACCCGGACCTTGTTGAAATAGTCACGGAACCATCAAATTCCTCAATTTCCAATATTTTGAAAGTATCGCCCAATGCGATTTTATTCTTGTCTAAAAATTTTAAAAATGCAGCCGATGAGTCGTTGACACCAACACATACCCCTTGACTACCAACAGGTAATTCACTAATTAATTTCTTAACAGATTTTGTAAACACGCCATCCTTATTAGGAATTGGATCACCATGCGGATCCACCTTAGGGTAACCTAAATGGGCATCTAGTTTATCTATTAAAGCATCACTCTTTATATGCTCTAATTGTTCAGCTACTACGTGAACCTCATCCCAAGAAAAATTAAGTTTGTCTACCAAAAACACTTCCCACAAGCGATGCTTTCTAATAATAGAAAGTGCAACTAGCCTACCTTTCTCTGAAAGCAAAACCCCCTGATACTTTTTATAATTCACCAAAGATTTTTCAGACAACTTCTTAACCATATCCGTAACAGAGGATGGTTTCGTTTTCATCTGCTCAGCAATAGCATTCGTAGCAACAGATTTACTATTGAAATCGCTTAAGTGATAAATAGTTTTTATGTAATCTTCTTCTGATAATGTCATTTCTAAACAATAATAACACAAAAATACATTTTTATACGTAAAAACAATTTTTTAGTTTTGTCTAAAAAAAATTTTAGATGCTTAAAATACTATTTTTTGCCTGCTCTATTTTATCCTTTGGTATCATCAGTGCGCAAAATTCGACCATATATGGAACAATCTCTTCGAATGGTGTTCCGGAAGCTTATGTAAACATTTATTTAAAAGGCACCCAAATTGGTACGGCTTCTGATGAAAATGGTAATTACTCTTTAAAGAATGTCTCGTCAGGAAAACATACCCTTATTGCTTCTAACATCGGCTTTGAGAAATTTTACAAAACATTGACGATTTCTGAAGGTGAGAATAAAAATTTGAACATCAGCTTATCACCCTCTACAGAATCTTTAGATGAAATGGTCGTTACCGGAACTTTAAAGCCCGTTAGTAGGTTAGAGAGTCCGGTGCCGGTAGAAGTTTACAAACCTACGTTTTTCAAAAAAAATCCAACGGCGAGTATTTTTGAAGCCTTACAAAACGTAAACGGAGTAAGACCGCAGATTAACTGTAATGTGTGTAATACGGGAGATATTCATATTAATGGATTAGAAGGTCCGTATACATTGGTGCTTATAGACGGCATGCCCATTGTAAGTGGTTTGGGAACCGTGTACGGGTTATCTGGTATACCCAATTCCCTTATTGAACAGATTGAGGTAGTAAAAGGGCCTGCTTCTACACTCTATGGCAGTGAAGCCGTTGGTGGTCTTATAAATATTATCACCAAAAATAACTTGACAGTTCCTAAATTTTTCGCCGACAGTTTTGTGACCGATTGGGGCGAATTTAATCTTGATGTAGGCACAAAATTCAATGTAGGCAAAAAAGCAAATGTGCTATTAGGAGCTAACTATTTTAGGTATGATAACCCTATTGATAATAATGGTGATAATTTTACAGATCTAACACTACAAGACCGGATTTCTGTTTTTCAGAAATGGAATTTCACCAGAAAAGACTCCCGAATATTTTCCTTGGCAGGGCGTTTTTTCTATGAAGACAGATGGGGTGGAGAAATGCAATGGACTCCAGAATTTAGAGGAGGAGATGAAGTTTATGGGGAAAGTATTTACACTCGTAGATGGGAAGTGTTAGGTAAATACCAATTACCGGTAGAAGAAAATATGATGCTTTCTTTTTCATATAACGACCACAAACAAAATTCCGTTTATGGTGATGTTCCCTACCTAGCTGATCAGCGTATAGGTTTTACCCAACTAACCTGGGATAAAACCGTTGGTAAACATAGCCTTTTAGCCGGTTTTGCTTTACGCTATAACTATTATGATGATAGCACACCCGCTACGTTAAGCGCTGAAGGAAACGAACCAGATGAAGTTGTCATACCTAGTTTATTCATACAAGATGAAATAGCTTTCAACAAAAAACATTCATTACTTCTAGGAGGTAGATATGATTATGACAGCCGCCATGGAAACATATTTACCCCTAGGGCAGCGTACAGGTTTAAGTTTACCGATAATGATATTATTCGCCTAAATGCCGGCACAGGTTTTAGGGTAGTAAATCTTTTTACCGAAGATCATGCAGCTTTAACCGGGTCAAGAGATGTTATTATTGCGGAAGAACTGAAACCAGAGCGTTCATTTAACGTTAACCTAAATTATTTAAAGAAAATATACGGTGATAACGGTACATTCGTTAGCTTGGATGCCTCTGTTTTTTACACCAATTTCCAAAATGTAATTATCCCGGATTATGACACCAATCCCAATCAGATTATATATGATAATTTAAATGGTACTTCAATTTCAAAAGGAATAAGTGCCAATCTAGATGTGGCTTTCTACAACGGATTAAAACTAATGATAGGCGGTACTTTACAAGATGTGAGCAATACGGAAGACGGAGTAAAAGAAAGACAGATACTTACAGAAAGTTATTCTGCAAACTGGAGCATTAGCTATGATATTCGCGCTTGGGATCTAACAGTTGATTACACCGGTAATTTATACGGCCCCATGCGATTACCTACCTTAGGGGAGAACGACCCAAGAAGCGATTTTTCACCAGCGTGGAGTATTCAAAACATTCAATTCACCTACGATGGATTGAAGAATTTCGAGTTATACGGCGGGGTTAAAAACCTATTAGACTGGACTCCAAACAGAGGAAATCCGTTTATAATAGCACGTGCAAACGACCCATTTGATAAAGAAGTTACATTTGATGATAACGGTAACGCCATTGCTACACCAAATAATCCAAATGCGCTGACTTTTGACCCTTCTTATGTATATGGACCAAACCAAGGCATACGATCATTTTTTGGAGTGCGTTATACCTTGAATTAAACACAAAAGACAATTGCTATTTCGTATTTTTGAACACCTCGGCAATACAGCAGTCGGGGTGATGTTTAAAAAAATATGAACGAATACGACTATATCATTATTGGCGCGGGCGCTTCTGGTTTACTTCTAGCAGATGCTATGCTAAACGATTCGTTTTTTGATCAAAAAAAAATTCTGCTACTTGATAAAGATGCAAAAGACGTCAATGATAGAACATGGTGCTTTTGGGAAGAAGGTGATGGTCAGTTTGAAGCTATCGTCCATAAAAAATGGAAATCAATTCACTTTCAAGGAAAAGATATTATTAAAAGAACAGATATCAATCCGTACGCTTATAAAATGATCAGAGGTCTTGATTTTTACAATCATTATCTAGGTCAGATTAAAGAATCAGCAAACATTACCTTTATTCAAGAAGCTTTAATAGATTTAGAAGAAACAGATACTGAGGTTAAAGTAAAGACGACCGACAACACCTATTCTGGCAAGTACATCTTTAATAGTCTTTTTGACTATAAAATGGCAACAGGGCAAAATAAATACCCCGTATTACAACAACATTTTGTGGGTTGGGTCATTAAAACTGATAAGCCGGTTTTTAATAGTAATGAAGTCACATACATGGATTTTTCCATCCCCCAAAAAGGCAATACGCGTTTTATGTATGTACTCCCCTATTCTGATAATACTGCGTTGATAGAATACACCTTATTTTCAGAGCATTTGTTACCAAAAAATGAGTACGATGAAACATTAAAGAAATATATAGCAGAGCGATTTAAATGCGATGCCTATGAGATAATAGAAACAGAATTTGGTAGCATACCCATGACTGCATATGACTTTAAGGAACAGCACACCAATCGGGTTAGTTACATAGGTACCGCAGGCGGATGGGCAAAACCTAGTACAGGGTATACTTTAATGAGCACGGCTAAGAAAATACCTAAACTGGTAGCGCTCATAAAGCAAGATAAATCACTTCAAAAGCTAAAACTAAAAGGAAAATTTTGGTTTTATGATATGCTTTTTTTAGATGTTCTACACAATGACAATGCAAACGGACATACCATTTTTGAATCCATTTTCAAATCCTTAAAACCTCAAATGGTATTTAAATTTCTAGATGAAAAAACCAGTTTAAAAGAAGATATCGTTTACATCAATTCCTGCCCCAAAGCTCCCTTTATAAAAGCTTTATTTAGAAGGATTTTCTAAACAGTTCTGTTCATAAGGTTTTCACCGAATTGTCGCAATAAATCCTTCTTTTCCTGATCAATATCAATATGCTCTAAAACATCAAAAGCTTTTGCAGTGTAGTCAGAAATGGCAACTTTTGTAGCTTTATCTGCCTCGGTTTTTTCAAAAATTGAACGTACGGCTTTTACTTTAGCATCTGCTTCTTTTGGTTGAATAGAATATAAATGCTCTAGCTCTTTTGTCATCGTTTCAGAACCAGAGTTAAGCGCTTTTAAGTAAAGATATGTCTTCTTATTCTCAATAATATCACCACCAACCTGTTTGCCAAAAGTTTCAGGGTCACCAAAAACATCTAAATAATCATCTTGCAATTGAAAGGCAATACCAAGGTTTAATCCAAAATTATACATTTGTTCTTGTGCAGTTTCAAAAGCACCTGCAACAATAGCCCCCATTTTTAAAGCAGCAGCCACAAGAACCGCTGTTTTATATTCGATCATTTTAAGATACTCGGGCAACATCACATCATCACGGGTTTCAAAATCCACATCGTACTGCTGACCCTCGCAAACCTCTAGTGCTGTTTTACTAAAAAGCTTAGCCAAGTCACGAAACACATTGGGCTCATAATTTTCAAAAAGTTGATATGCCATAATCAGCATGGCATCACCAGACAGAATACCCGTATTTACATCCCATTTTTCATGAACGGTAGTTTGCCCTCTTCGAACAGGGGCATCATCCATAATATCATCATGAACCAAAGAAAAATTATGAAACACTTCGATTGCTACGGCAGCATCTAAAGCATTTTTAAAATCCCCTTTAAAAATCTCAGCGGTCATCAATACCAAAACAGGTCTTAAGCGCTTACCACCTAAACCAAGAATATAGGTAATGGGCTCATAAAGGTTTCTAGGTTCTTTCGTAATATTCTTTGAGTTCAAATAAGTAATAAACTCATCTCTATATTCTTCAATAGTGTGCATTACTAGCAATTTTCTTCAAAAATAGAATAAATATGATTGAAACGAGCTGCTTTTGCCAGTAGATAAAACAATTCTCTTACCAATTAATCATCAGTATTATTTACAGTGATCATCCTACTATTTAAAAGGCTTGAAAAAACTATAAAGAAGTCCTTTTAATTAATCTCGATGGCATAATAATTTGTGTTGTACTTTCATTTTTAATATGTGCAGCCGCCAACTTTGCCATTTCATTAAAATCAGTCGAAATAGTAGTGATTCCACCAAAAACAATCTCTTTTGAGACGTTATCGTTCTGAGAAAGAATACCAATATCCTCTCCAATACGTAAATTTTTATGGACTGCATCTCGCAGAATATGCCACAAAATAGTATCCCCTAGAGCAAAATAAATATTGCCTTTGACTGCAGAACCCAATGTGTAGTTGTTTTTTACAACGCCGTTAACAGAATGATCTTTTAAAAATTTTTCAAAGGTATCTTTAATACTTACGGGCGAAAAATCACTCTCTTCATTAAAATAAAGAATGATTTTGGCATATTTTCTTATTTCTGGCAATAGTTTAACTAGCGAAGAGTAGATGACATTTTCAAATTCTTGGGAAACATAAGAAAACGACCTTCCTAAATTTAAATATCTATCTACTATCAACAGCTTTTTTGGCTCAATGTTTTGTAATAATTGTACAACATTTTTATGCTGAATAGGTGCAATTACATACATACCATACTTTCCATTTATATTAGTAAGAATGGTTTTAAAAACAGTAAGATTATTATGATGAAAAAAAACATCTATTTGAAATCTTTTTCCCATCTCTTTACGAAATGTTTTATAAAACTCTTCTTGATAGCTTTGAAAAGCGAACAATAACAAAGCCATGCGTTTAGTGATATTGGTGGCCTGACTGATAACAAAATACCCTTTCAATTGTCTAGACTCGATCAACCCTCTGTTCTTCAACTCTTCGTAAGCCTTGAAGATGGTTTTTCGTGCATACCCAATCTCTTCAACCATAATATTTATAGAGGGCAACTGATCACCTAAGGTTAATTCACCATTTTCGATAGATTCAATAACACCATGAACTAATTGTTCATGTTTTGTAAGGTTATTATTGTGGGTTAAGTTTAAAATATTACTTATAACCGGCATATATGAAAATAAATTTTGCAGCTGTCAATATACAATTTTAAAAAAGACATCAAAATTTATACTTCTAATACAAGGGCTATAGTATTAGTTTCTTTCATGATAGAAATCTGTCGCTAATACATAGATACCTTTTCAATTTCCCATAAAATATTGATAATAAACATGTAACGGTTAGAGCACTTAAAAGATTAATGATATTGAACACTGCAAAACAACAATGAACCAATTTTCAAATAATTACAAAATTGAATCAATAATGGGTATTTGGTAAAAATTTTAGAACAAAATCGTAATTCCAAAAAATATCACAACAAAATTTATTAAATTAACATTTTATTATATATTTGCCTGCAGTAGCATAGTGTATCATAGTCTCTAACATCTCAAAAAGCTTCTAAGAAGAGATTATAGTACTTGTGCTAACAATAATTACTAACAACTGTAACAACTAACTTTATGAATTATCAAAAAAACTTTAATAAGTTTTCCATGATTCGAAATCATGCGAGCTTAACGATGATTTTATTTTTTAGTGGATTTCTCTTTATGAGCCTCCATGCACAAACAACTGTTTCCGGAACAGTAACATCTGCTTCGGACAACATGCCGTTACCGGGGGTATCTGTCATAGATGCCAATAACCCAACAACGGGAGTACAGGCAGATTTTGACGGTAACTTTACAATTACCGTAGATGATAGCAGTACTAGCTTACGATTTAGCTACATAGGTTTCAAAACCGCTGTAGTACCTGTAAATAACCAAAGTACCATCAATGTCGCTTTAGAAGAAGACGTTGCCAACTTAGACGAAGTTGTTGTCGTGGGTTACGGTACTCAGAAAAAAGCGACCGTAACAGGTGCGGTAACCGCGGTACAAGGTCCTGTACTTGAAAGTTCACCAGCGATAAGTGTATCCAACTCGCTTGCAGGTAGACTGCCCGGGGTGGTGATCGTGCAAACCAGTGGGGAGCCTGGTAACGACGAATCAAATATTAGCATTCGTGGTACGAACACACTGGGTAATAATCAACCACTAGTGGTAATCGATGGTATTCCAGATAGAGATGGTGGCATAGGTCGTATTAACCCAGATGATATTGCAAATATATCTGTACTTAAAGATGCCTCTGCGGCAATTTATGGAGCTAGAGCTGCAAACGGTGCCATCATAGTGACCACAAAAACCGGTAAGCCTGGTAAAATGCAAATCAATTACAAAGCAGATTTTGGTATTACCAGACCAACTAGGGTTCCTGAAATGGCAAGTGCAGTTGAATACCAAACCATAATGAACGAATTGGCTATCTACAATAGTAATATTCCTTCATCTCAATGGGGAGCGGCAAATTCAGCTTTTCAATCATCGGGCAGCTACACGATACCAGGAAGCAATCCCGCAGAAACGGTAAATGCTGCTTTCAGCCCAGAAACTATCAATAATCACAGAACAAATGCAGATCCATGGTTATACCCAGATACAGATTGGTTTGGTGCTACTTTTCAAGATTGGGCAGAGCAACAAAGACATAACTTATCAATTAGCGGTGGTAACGAAGATTTAAAGTATTATGCATCTGTCGGCTATGCTGACCAAGGAGCTATTTACAAAAATTCAGCGAACAGGTATCAGCAGTATAATTTTAGATTGAATACCGATGCCAGAATCAATGACTATATTTCTACGAAGTTGAGTATGGGCTACAGAAAAGAAGATAGAACTTTCCCAACTGAAGGTGCCGGCGCTATTTTTAGAATGTTGATGAGAGGTAGACCTAACGAACCTGCAGTTTGGCCAAATGGATTACCAGGACCTGATATTGAAAACGGTCAACAACCGGTTGTGGTAACTACAAATGCCACAGGTTATGACAAACAACCAACAGATTATTTACAGTTTACTGGATCTGTAGATATTACCAACCCATGGATAGAAGGCTTAAAAATGACTCTATTAGCAGGTGTAGATCAAAGTCAATTACGCAGAAAATTATGGCAAACACCTTGGACTCTTTATTCTTTAGATCGTGCAAATTACATAGCTACAGGTGTTCCAGAACTTAGCGGATCTATACGTTCTAATTTTACGGATGCAAGATTATTACAATCATCTAACAATGTTTTAAATACGAACCTTACCGGTTTATTGAATTATGACAAAAAAATAGGTGATGATCATACAATAAATTTATTAGCAGGTGTAACCCGCGAAAATTTTCAAGGAGAATTCTTTTCGGCCTTTAGAAGAAACTATCTTTCTACAGCTGTAGACCAATTAGGTGTTGGTGGTGAAATCGCACAAGAAACCGATGGTTTTGGCTATAACAGAACACGTTTAGGTTATTATGGTCGTGCTCAATATAACTTTAAAGAAAAATACCTAGCAGAATTTATCTGGAGATATGATGGTTCTTATATTTTCCCAGGTAACGACCGTTTCGGCTTCTTCCCAGGTTTATTGCTAGGTTGGAATATTAATAATGAAGACTGGTTTAATGTAGACTCCATTAGCTATTTAAAGCTTAGAGGTTCTTACGGAGAAATGGGTAATGACCAAGTTTCTTTTGACACGAATAATGATGGCGAAATCACCGATGATGAATTACAGGAATATGCATACCAATCTATTTATGAGTTTGGTCAATATCCTATTAACGGACAGGTACAGACAACATTATTCGAAAACCTATTGGCTAATCCTAGCTTTACTTGGGAGCGTGCTAAGAACTATAACATTGGTTTAGATGGTATTGTGCTTGATGGTAAACTAAGTTTCACTTTAGAATATTTCTTAAATAAGCGTGATCAAATTCTTATTCGAAAAACAGGTTCTACACCAGGTTCTTCTGGTATTTCTACGCTACTACCACCTGTAAATGCAGGTAAAGTAAATAATGAAGGTTTTGAATTTGCATTAAATTATTTTGGTGGAAATGTTGATGGCTTCAAATGGGATGTGGGTGTTAATGGTGGTTATGCGCAAAACAGCGTAGAATTTTTAGATGAAATTCCTGGTGCTCCAGAATACCAATTACAAGAAGGAAAACCAATTGGATCATATTTAGTATATGAGTCTGATGGTGTTTTTATCGACCAAGCTTCTATAGATGCTGACCCATTGGATTATAGTGCGGTTAAACCAACTTTAGAACCTGGTGACATGAAGTTTAAAGATATTAATGGTGATGGAATAATTAACGATTTAGATCAAGTTAGGTTGAAAAACAGCATTAATCCTAATTTTAACTTTGGTGTTACCTTTAATGCGTCATACAAAAACTTTGATCTTTCTGTATTATTACAAGGTGCAACTGGCGCTAAACTATTTATTCAAACAGAATCTGGGGATATTGGTAACTTCTTAAAGTACAGTTACGATAATAGATGGAGCCCAGATAACCCAAGTAGTGTTCACCCAAGACTTGCAAGTCGTGGAGACACGTATTATACTGGGGGAGATTATGGAAATAATACCTACAATCTTTTTAGTAAAGATTACTTAAGGCTTAAAAATGTTCAATTGGCATATAACTTCCCTTCAGAAATGATTGAGCAATTTGGCTTATCTAAATTTAAAGTATATATGAGTGGTCTAAACTTGGCAACATGGGCAGCTCAAGATATATATGATCCTGAATCGACTAGTAATGATGGACAGTTCTATCCACAACAGTCTATTATTAACACAGGCTTTAGTTTAACATTTTAAAAAAAAAATCATGAAAAAAGGAAAATTAGTACTCTTAGGTATGCTAGCGCTAGCGCTAGTACCTATTTCGTGTAATGAAGATTTCTTAGAAACGCAACCATTAGATTCCATTTCAGCAGATGCTACTTGGGCAGATGGGGCGTTAGCACAAGCTTTTGTATTTAATGTCTACGGATCTCTCGGCTATGGAGGGTTTGAAGAAGAAGGCTTGGCTTCATTAACCGACGAAGCAATGTTTACCCACTCTGGTAGAGGAGTAAATGTAATTACGGAAGGTTCACTTTCACCGGCAGGAACGGGAAATGTGAATATCATTCCACAATGGAACGAGTTATATTCAGCTATTCGTAAAGCGAATATAGCCATACAAGAATTACCAAACGCAGGGTTCGATGATCAAACGTTAAAAGACAGATTACTTGGTGAAGCCCACTTTTTGCGAGCATATTACTATCATCAATTAATGCGCTATTACGGTGGTGCTCCTTTAATCGATAGACCTTATGGTTTAGATGAAGACTATTCTGCCGCAAGAGGTACTTATGCAGAAAACGTTTCTTTTGTCACAGATGACCTAGACAAGGCTATCTCACTGTTAGACAATAAAGAAGTCACTCCTGGTAGAGCTTCTATGCTAAGTGCTATGGGATTAAAATCTAGAGTTTTAACATATGCAGCAAGTGACTTGCGCGACGGACCTACAGCAAGCGCAAAATCGGCAACATTGGGTGGATATTCAAATTTAGAATTAGTCGCCTATACCTCTGGGGACAGAGAAGCAAGATGGAATGCTGCTAAAACTGCTGCCAAGGCTGTATTAGATGCAACATCTGGTTATAAATTAGATTTAACAGAACCTGCTAGCGCAGAAGAAGCAACACAAACCTACATCTCTATTGCTATGGGGGGTGGAAGTGCCGTTGGCGATGCTGCTGCCAGATCTGAATTATTATTCGAAAGAACACATTCACCATTGTTTACACAAGAAAGTAACTGGCCTTTAGGTGGTATTCACCAAGGAATCAATAACGGACCTAATGGTTACCATAACTGGGCAGGTAACACACCTATTCAACAATTGGTAGATGACTATCAAATGATGGATGGTTCTGATTTCGATTGGAACAATGAAGAACATGCTGCTGCTCCGTATGAAAATAGAGATCCAAGGTTAGCTGCTACTATTCTATATGATGGTGCTCCATGGAAACCAAGACCAGATGATGTTGCAGGGATTGATCCTTATGATGAAATACAAACAGGAACGTACGCTGATGGTAGTGGTGGTATAATTCCTGGTGTTGATATGAGAGATTCACCGATTGAAAACTGGAACGGAAGTAGAACTGGATATTATGTACGAAAGTTTATCGATCCAGACCCATCATTGGTAGATAACCAATCTAGTGCTCAGGTAGTACCATGGCCGTTTATTAGGTATACAGAAATCGTATTGAACTATGTAGAAGCCTCAATTGCTTTAGGTGATGAAGGTGAAGCTAGAAACTGGTTGAACAAAATTCGATTTAGAGCAGGTATGCCCGCATTAGAATCTTCTGGCACAGAACTTTTAGAAGATTACATCAATGAAAGAAGAGTTGAATTAGCTTATGAAGAGCACAGATACCATGATGCAAGACGTTGGATGATCGCTGACCAAACCTTAGGAAGAGGTATTAAGGTTATGAAAGTATCAGCAACATTGAAAGCAGGCGCTACTCCAAGATCACCATACCAATATGATCCAACAGTGTATGATTACACCTATACAGTTGTTGATAATAATGATAATGAAACCAGAACTTGGGATGACAAAATGTATTTCATGCCTTTAAGTAGAGATGAAATCAACAGAAATAACCTTTTGATTCAGAATCCAGGTTATTAATTTAGTTTAAATTGAGTTAAATTAAAGATCTATTCCTTTTTGGAATAGATCTTTTACTTTTAAACAAATGATAAAAAATCCAATCTTCTTTATTCTCATTGTATTCCTACTACAACAAAGCTGTACCGAGAAACCAAAAAAGGACAAAGCACCCAGTACAATTAACACGATTGAGGAGCCTTCTCTTTTTACACTTTTATCTGAAGATAAAACAAACATAACTTTTCAAAATACTTTAAAAGAGGGGTTAAATGCCAATGTATTGGTTTACGAATACCTATATAATGGTGGCGGAGTGGCAACAGGAGATTTCAATAATGACGGATTACAAGATTTATACTTCACTTCTAATATGGGTGAAAATAAATTCTATTTAAATGAAGGTGATTTTACTTTTAAAGATATAACAACAACTTCTAAAGTAGCCGGTAGACCAGGACCTTGGAAAACAGGTATTACTTCCGCAGATGTAAACGGCGATGGTAAACTAGATTTATATCTATGTTATTCAGGAGCTTTACCAGATGCAAAGCGTAAAAATCAACTATTCATAAATCAGGGTAATGACACCAACAACATTCCTGTTTTTAAAGAACAAGCCGAAGAATATGGCTTAGCAAGTGCTGCATTTAGTAATCAAGGGTATTTTTTTGATTATGATAAAGATGGTGATTTAGACATGCTTCTACTAAATCATAATCCAAAATCATTACCGGTTTTAAATGAAGTAAGCACTAAAGAATTTTTAAAGAAAGACGACCCTTTGCAAGGTACTCGTCTCTTTGAACAAAAGAACAACAAATTTATTGATGTAACT
Organism: Maribacter sp. R86514; assembly: GCF_044597005.1. NCBI lineage: Bacteria > Pseudomonadati > Bacteroidota > Flavobacteriia > Flavobacteriales > Flavobacteriaceae > Maribacter > Maribacter sp. R86514. The sequence continues at coordinate 2,855,610 of NZ_CP138999.1, forward strand.
GAAAAAGCAGGTATCAGCGGTTCTGCACTCACCTATGGTTTAGGTATTGGCATTAGTGATATAAATAATGATGGATGGCAAGATTTCTATATTTCCAATGACTATACGGTCCCAGATTATTTATATATCAACAATAAAAATGGCACATTCACAGACCAACTTGGTAGCCAAATGGGGCATACAAGCCACTTCTCTATGGGCAACAATGTAGCCGATATCAATAATGATGGGCTACAAGATATCTTCACCTTAGACATGTTACCAAAAGATAACAAACGTCAAAAACTATTATTATCTCCTGACAATTATGAAAAGTTCGATTTAAATATAAGAAGCGGTTTTCACCATCAGTACATGCGTAACATGCTACAATTAAATAATGGTGACAACACTTTCAGTGAAATTGGTCAATTATCAGGAATATCAAATACAGATTGGAGCTGGGCTCCCCTATTTGCGGATTTTGATAATGACGGATTAAAAGATCTGTTTATTTCTAACGGATATTTCAGGGATTACACCAATTTAGACTTCATAAACTATATGGATAGTTACGTACAGTCTAAAGGAAGGTTGCAACGCCAAGATGTTTTAGAATTGATAAAAGAAATGCCCGCCTCAAACCTTACCAACTTCTACTACAGTAATAAAGACGGCATAAATTTCACAGACAACACGACCCCAGCAGGTATTGACCAACCAGCCAATAGTAATGGATCCATTTATGTTGATCTAGATAATGATGGTAATTTGGACTTAGTGGTCAACAATATCAATAAACCAGCATTTGTTTACAGAAATAATACTGAAAAAGAAACAAGCAACCAAATCAATATTCAGCTTAAAGGAGCTAACAAAAACACACAAGGCATAGGATCAAAAGTAAGTGTTTATAATAATGGAAAAATGCAAGTAGTGGAGCAAATGCCAACGCAAGGTTATCTCTCTACGGTTTCATCTATTTTACATTTTGGACTTGATGACATCAGAACCATAGATTCATTGATAGTACTTTGGAATTCTGGTAAAACTGAAACTTTAAGAGATGTACCCACCAATCAAATATTAGTTTTAGAAGAAAGCAATGCAAAAAAACCAGCCTTGCAAAAAGATAAATCAGAGACCCTATTTTCTAAGGAAGAAAGTGCTATTGATTTTCTGCATCGATCATCTCCTGTAAATGACTTTAAAAGACAATCACTTTTACTTAAACAATTATCACATGACGGACCGCCAATGGCTAAGGGCGATATTAATAATGACGGACTAGAAGATATAATCATTGGTGGTGGAATTGGTCAAGCTACATCGGTTTTTATTCAAAAAACATCTAAAGGATTCCATCAAAAATCAAACACAGACTTCGAACTGGACCAACAATATTTTGATACTGACATTGCACTGTTTGATGCCAACAATGACGGTAATTTAGATATTTACGTTGCTAGTGGCGGCTATCATAATCTTGCCGCAAACGACCCATTATTACAAGACAGATTATATCTAGGTAACGGTAAAGGAGATTTCAAAAAATCTGATACAGCTCTACCAAAAATGCTAATGAGCACAGGTTCAATTACATATTCAGATATAAATAACGATTCGTTTTTAGATGTTTTTGTAGGCGGATATACTAACCCAGGGCGTTTTCCAGAAATTCCACAAAGCTATATTCTTATGAATGATGGCAAAGGTAATTTCGTGGATCATACCGATAGGGTGCAAACCTCCTTAAAAAATCCTGGGATGGTTACAGATGCAGTTTGGGTAGATATAGACGGTGATCAGCGAGAGGATCTTATTGTGGTTGGCGAATGGATGCCTATGAGTATCTACCTGAATAAAAATGGAAAATTGACCAATGCCACAGACCAATTTTTAAACGAACCATTATCAGGATTATGGACCAGTCTTCAGATAGCTGATCTTAATAATGACAATAAGCCGGATATTATAGCAGGTAACATTGGCTCAAATACGCAGTTTAAATTAGGTAACGATACCCCTGCAGAATTGTACTATTCTGATTTTGACCATAACGGTTCTATAGACCCAATTTTAAATTTTTATATGGATGGCGTTAGCTACCCGTACGTCACCAGAGATGAACTTTTAGGTCAACTATCAGGTAAGCGGCAACAGTTCAATAGTTATGAAAAGTATGCCAATGGAACGATAAATGACATATTCAGTAAAGATGATTTAGAAAAGGCTAAAAAATTAACCGCAAACCATCAAGAGACCACTATACTGTTGAGTACAACAAGTAAAAAGTATAAAAATGTTCCGTTACCAATACAAGCTCAATATGCACCTGTTTCCGAGATTATAACATCAGACTTTAATAAAGATGGAAAGGAAGATATTTTACTATTGGGCAATAATGATTTTTATAAATTAAGAATTGGAAAGTTTGATGCCAATTATGGAACGGTATTACTAGGAGTCGGCGATGGAAACTTCAACTATTTACCGCAAACCAAATCCGGCTTATCCATTAAAGGAAGTAACACCCATGCACTATTAATAAATGACCAACTTATTCTTACTAGTTACGGTACAGCAACCGAAACCTATAAACTTTTAAAATAGCTTTTAATTAAACCATGACCATTTTTAGAAAACCCATACATATCACAATCATTTTATCACTTTTCTACTTGCTATTTAACGCATGTTCTACCAAAGAACAACCAAAAATGAGCGATAAAGACGTGGCTCTAGAATGGGCTAATATGACCTTGTTCACTACCAGATACACACCGTCAAACTCTCCCACTTTCGCATCTAGGGCTTTTGGGTATACCGGTCTTACCATGTACGAATCGGTAGTACAAGGCTTCACAGAATACAAAACCATGAACGGTCAGTTACCAGAATTAGAAAAGCTTCCTAACATAGACAATACAAAAGAATATAATTGGGTACTGGCATTAAATGCCGGACAGTCAGAAATTCTAAAGAATATCTACGTTCAAACATCCGAAGAAAACATTCAAAAAATCGATTCCCTTGAACAAGTGATTTTCACTCAATTTCAAGATGGTTTAGATGAAGAAACCGTTTCTCGTTCCGTAGAATTTGGCAAATCTGTTGCACATGCCATTTTCGAGTGGTCTAAAACAGATGGTGGGCATAGAGGTTATTTGAATAATTTTGACAAAGAAATGGTACACCCAGATAGACCAGGTGCATGGAAACCTCCTTTGTTCGCACAATCTTTCAGCCACCACCCTTTGCACCCTCATTGGGGTGAAAACAGAACTTTTGCTTCTACAAATAAAGAGTTAGAAGACCCGAAAATGATACCGTATGATACCACTCCCGGTTCTCCATATTACAAACAATTTGAAGACGTTTATCTCAAAGATTTAGAATTGACCCAATTAGAAAAGGAAGCTGCTATTTGGTGGGGAGATGACCCAGATGTAAGTTTTACACCACCAGGTCACTCCTACTATTTTGCTACCCTAGCCGTAGAAGGCCATGACATTTCGCTTATTGAAACTGCACAGGTCTATGCGCAAGTAGGTATGGCCGTTTCAGATGCTTTTGTTAACTGCTGGAAATGGAAATATCAATTCTTTACCGAGCGCCCCAATACTTTTGTACCTAAATATATTGATGAGGAATGGGAATCTTTTTCGCCCGATCCGCCATTTCCCTCTTTTCCATCTGGTCACGCTATACAAGCAGCTGCTGCAGCAACGGTTTTAGAACATAACTTTGGAAAAGAATTTACGTTTACAGACAGAGCCCACGAGGGAAGAGAACGCGATGAATTAAAGGAAACCGACTTTGTAGTTAGGTCATTCGACACCTTTTGGGATGCTGCCCAAGAAACGGCAGATTCTAGGTTTTATGGCGGAATTCACACGCAATTAGATAATGAAGTAGGATTGGAAAAAGGGGTAGAAATAGCAAAAAATGTTTACGCCCTAGAATGGAAGAAAACAAATGAAAAATAATATAGCATCATTTACAAAAATCATAAGCTTACTGCTTTTTTTCTGCGGATGGCTTAGTAATGCACAACAAACATTTACAGACGTTACGGAAGCATCAGGTATTGACCACCAATATGAAGTCTACGAAGGTACTTTTGGTGGCGGAGTTACCGTATTTGATTTTAACAATGACGGCTTTGAAGATCTTTATATAACAAGTGGTATAAAATCTGATCGGTTATACCTTAACAATGGAAACGGAACATTTAAAGATATTTTTGAAGGTTCTGGTCTTGAAGTTACCAATGACTATGTTACCCAGGGTGTAGTCAGCGCAGATATTAACAAAGATGGATACAGGGACTTGTTCATCACCACCATTACCACCACCGATGGTAAAAGTGTTATACCAAGAGCTAAAAACCTATTGTTCTTAAATAATGGGGACTCCACATTTAAAGATGTTACTAATGAATACGGATTAGAAGATTTAAATTCCTTCAGCACAGGCCCAAGCTTTGGTGATATTGATGCCGATGGTTATCCTGATTTGTTTGTTGGTAATTATTTTCAAGAGTTTACCGGTAAATTGGGAATCATAAAAGATGCTACGATAGTAAGTGCCAACCAAACCGCAAGAAGTTATTTACTAAAAAACGAAGGTGGTAAAAGTTTTGAAAATGTATATGATGAATATGGTTTAGGTCATAAAGGTTTTGGTTTTGGTGGTGTATTCACTGATTATGATAATGACCAAGACCAAGATTTATTGGTAAATCAAGATTTTGGCTATAAAGCAGTACCAAATTTTCTATACCAAAATGAATATCCTGATGACCATTTTGAAGACGTTAGCGAACAAACCGAAATGGATTTAAAAATCAACGCCATGGGCGCTGCGGTGGGTGACTATAACGGTGATGGGTGGATGGATTATTATATTACCAACATCAAGTTTAATATGCTAATGGAAAACCAAGGTACCGGTAAACCGTTTGTAGACAAAGCCAAAGAGTTAGGTACTTACAACTTAGCAATTAGTTGGGGTGCGAATTTTGCTGATTTTGACCATGATGAAGATTTAGATTTGTTTGTTGCCAATGGAGATTTAAACCCCAATTGTACGCCTATGGGTAATTTCTTTTTTGAGAACAACGACAATACGTATACCGAAAGAGGCAGGGAACTAGCTATTAACGATTACGGTATTGGTAGAGGTTCTGTCATTTTCGACATGGATAATGATGGCGATATGGACTTGTTGGTCGTAAACCAGCAACCAATTTTAAATTACCCCATAGCATCAACTACCCGTCTATTTAGAAATGACATTGCCAACGGCAATTGGTTAAAAGTAGCATTGAATGGTGTTGCTTCAGAAACTAATGGTATTGGCTCTCGCATTACTGTAGTGGCTAATGGAAAAAGAACCATCAGAGAAATAGATGGTGGTGGATCCAGCCATTTATCACAAAATTCTGTCATTGCACACTTTGGGTTAGGAACCAATACAAAAGTAGATTCTGTTATTGTGAATTGGACGGGTGGAAATACTCAAATTTTAACCAATGTTGAGATCAATCAACAATTAGACATTAAAGAAAAACCGAATTCTAAAAAGGCAACATCTTATACCCTGTATTTTATAGTTGGCATGGTTTTACTTATTATGGTGTATGCATTCTTTATTAAGAAGAAGTGAATTTTTAAGAAACCTTCTTATCAATAAACTAGCACAGGTCAATCGACCCATTAAAATAGACACATTAATATATCTTTATCCACTAACGATCATACAAAGAGCCCAGTAGTAATTTAGGATAATTACAAGTGAGGTTAATCTAAATTTCTTCCTCTCCCTTCTATATTTTTTCATGGCATAAAACGAATTTTTAAGCTAAAAGTGACATAATTTCTAAATCCTAATTTCTCTATTTCTACCCAACAGACACATAAAATACTAGAAATCAATTAGTAACATATTGTTAAATAACTACGTCTAAGATTAATAAATTGTAAAACTTTGGAAACTTTACAAGTTTCTAAAGTTTCCTGCACTATATTTGCCACCGTTATGAAGGAAAAAATACGGGATACGGCATCAAAGCTATTCTTAGAGCATGGTTTTAAAAGCATTACCATGGATGACATTGCTAATGAAATAGGCATGTCTAAAAAAACAATTTATAGTGAATACAGTAACAAGACCGCTTTAGTTGAAGATTGTGTTATGAATAAGTTTTGCCATTTAAGTGATGGCATAGATGTTATTATAGCGATGAACAAAAATGCGATCGAAGAACTATATGAGATTAAAAAATATGTAATGTCTCATTTAAATAATGAAAAAAGTTCTCCTCAATATCAATTGATGAAGTACTATCCAAAAATACACAAAAACCTTAAAGACCAGCAGTTCAATAAAATGCACGGTTGTGTATTGTTGAATGTGCAACAAGGTCTTGAACAAGGTTTATTTAGAGATAATATTGATCCCGAATTCGTTGCCAGAATATATTTTACCGGTATGAGCAGTATAAAAGATCAGAATGTATTTCCTATAAATCGTTTTCCAATAGCACATTTAATGGATTCATTTTTAGAATATCACCTTAGAGGAATAGTCACCCCAAAAGGAAAAGCAATTTTAAACAACATCATCAATTCAAATCAAGAATAAATGCGAAATCAACTAGTAATCTTAATCACAATACTAAGTATAAGCTTAGGGTTTTCACAAGAGCAAAACTATTCCTTCACTTTAGACGAGGCCATAGATTTTGCTTTGGAAAATAACTATTCCGCGATAAACGCCAATAGAGATATTATAGACGCCCAAAAGCAAAAATGGGAAACTATAGCAGGTGGGTTGCCACAAATAAATGGATCTGTAGGGTACTCTAATCAAATAAAACAAGCAGAATCATTATTCCCATCAATCTTAATTCCCGAAGCTTTTATACCTGCCGAGATTGTTCAAGGTCCAGATGTTTTTATACCTATAATCTTTTCCTTACCACAATCCATGACAGCTACTGCTACCTTAACACAACAAATTTTTGATGGTTCGTACATTGTAGGTGTACAAGCAACAAAAGCTTTTTTAAGTTATAGCGACAACAACAAAGAGAAAACCGATTTAGATGTCAGAAAGCAGGTAGTTGAAGCATACGGCAATGTACTTCTAGCTGAAGAGAGCGTAAAAATATTGGAGAAGAATAAAGAAACGCTTGAAAAGACACTTTTTGAAACCTCAAAATTGTTTGAAAACGGATTAGGAGATGAAGAAAGTGTTGATCAGTTACAGATTACCTTATCGTCTATAGAAAATCAGTTGCAAAACACCCTTAGACTTAAGGAAATTACTTTACAAATGCTAAATGTAAGTATGGGGCTAGATCTTAACGCACCAACTCAACTGCAAGAAAAACTAGAAGATTTAACGATGTCAAAAATGGATTTAGGTATTCTAACTACCGATTTTAATATTGAAGACAACGTAGATTACAAACTAGCGGAGAATTTAAACGAACAACGCTTTTTTGAATGGAAATTGGCGAGAAGTCGTGCGTTACCAACGCTAAATGCATACGTCAACTACGGTAGTTCTGCCTACTCAGAAAGCTTTGATTTTTTTAGTGGAGATCAAGAGTGGTTTGATTCTTCCATTTTAGGTTTAGACCTCAATATTCCAATTTTTAGTTCTCTAAAAAGAAGTGCCAGTACACAACGTGCTAAAATTGCTTTAGAAAAAGCAAAAACGCAGTTAACAGAGGCAGAACAACAGATTAGATTACAATTAGAAAATGCAAAGAATAACTACACATTAGCAATTGATAATTATGAAACTGCCAAACAAAACCTAATGCTATCTGAACGTATTGAAAATAAAAACCAAATAAAATATAAAGAAGGTTTAGCCACCAGTTTTGAGTTAAGACAGGCTCAAACCCAATTATACACCACCCAACAAGAATTCTTGCAATCTATGGTTGAGGTTATAAATAAAAAAACCGAGTTGGAAATCATCATAAATACAAAAGACTAAATAATCAATCATTAAAAATACAATCATGAAGAAAATACTAATTTTATTAACTGCAACCATAGGCATTTACTCATGTGGTGACGGCGAACAGTCGGTAGCGGATATTATAGCCCAACAAGATTTGGAAGCTATAAGAGCAAAGAAAAATGAAATTACAGCTCAGCAAAAAGTTATCGATGCCCAACTTAAATCATTGGATTCCGCTATCGGTATTTTAGGTAATGAGGAAAAATTACCTTTGGTAAATACCTTAACCGCTAAAAAAGAAGTATTTAATCACTTTTTAGAATTACAGGGCGATGTTTCTACCAAACAAAATGTATTGATATATCCAGAAATGGCAGGTACACTACAAAGGGTCTATGTTAAAGAAGGTGCTAAAGTTTCTAGAGGTCAGGTACTGGCTACTATTGATGATGGTGGCATGTCAAGCCAATTAAGCCAACTGAAATCTCAGGCCGCACTGGCTAAAACTACTTTTGAACGTCAAGAGCGTTTATGGAATCAGAATATCGGTTCAGAAATCCAATTCTTACAGGCTAAAACCAATTATGAAGCTGCTGAAAATATGGTATCTCAGGCACAGAGTCAATTAGGAAAATCTACTATTAGAGCTCCGTTCTCCGGTATCATTGATAATGTAATAAAAGATCAAGGTACAGTGGTTGCTCCAGGTCCAGGTTCTGAGGTTTTTCGTATTGTAAACCTATCAGACATGTATATTGAAGTAGAGGTACCGGAATCTTATATTGGCAATGTAACCAAAGGAAAAGAAGCATTGGTATATTTTCCTGTATTAGGCGATAGCATTGTTACCAAAATTAGAGAGACAGGTAATTTCATCAATCCTTCAAACCGTTCTTTTGAAGCTGAAATTCCCGTACCTAACAAAGATGGTAGAATAAAACCTAATTTAACTGCAAAGGTTGCTATAAATGACTACACCAGTGAAGAAGCTATATTAATACCAACTAGTATAATTTCGGAAAATGCAGACGGCGAGCAGTATGTATACGTAGCGGAAGAGCCTAATGCTGATGGAGAAGCTCTAGTAAAAAGAAGTGTTATCACAACTGGTAAAACCCAAGGTGCAAATATTGAAGTGTTATTTGGTTTAGCAGATGGTAATGAAATAATAAAAGAAGGAGCCAGAAGCGTTAAGGATGGTCAAAAAGTAAAAATCAAAAAATAAATATCGATGAGCAAAGTACAAAAGAACGCCGATAAGGAATTCGGTATATCGTCTTGGGCCATTGATAACCCTTCGGTTATTTATGTCATGATAGCCATTTTTCTTTGGTTGGGATTTAGTGCCTATATGGCCATGCCTAGAGAAGATTTTCCAGAAATCATAGAAACCAAGATCTACATTAGTACACCATACCCTGGCAATACCGCTGAAGATATTGAAAAACTGATTACGGATCCTTTAGAAGATAGGTTAAAGAACATTAGTAATGTTGTAGAAATTACCTCAACATCACAAGAAGATTATGCGATTTTAACCATAGAATTTGACGAGGACATTACCGTTGAGCAAGCTAAGCAAAAGGTAAAAGATGAGGTAGACAGTGAAAAAGCGAGTGAAGACTGGCCAACTTTTAATGGTGCCAAAGTAGAACCAAATGTATTTGACCTTAACTTCTCTGAAGAAGTGCCCATTATGAATATCAACTTTACAGGTGATTATCCTGTAGAGAAATTAAAGGAATTTGCAGAATACCTACAAGATGAAGTAGAAGATCTACAAGAAATTAAACAAGCAGACATTCGTGGCGCACAAGATTTAGAGGTGGAAGTTGGTGTTGACATCTACAAAATGATGGCGGCAAAAATTAGCTTTCAAGATGTTATCAGCGCTATAAGCAATGGTAACATGACCATGTCTGCCGGTAATTTGAAAACTGTTGGACAAAGACGTACCATTCGTATTTTAGGTGAGGTAGAGGATCCTAAAGAACTAAACAACTTTGTGGTCAAATCTGAGAACGGTGCCGTATACTTAAAAGATATTGCGACGATTAACTTTCAGGCAAAAGACAAAACGACCTATGCTCGTGAATTTGGTGAAAACGTAGTAATGCTCGATGTTAAGAAGAGAGCGGGTAGAAACTCCATTTCTGCTGCCGATAAAATAAAAGCATTGGTAAAGAAAGAAAAAGCCGATTACTTTCCGCCAGATTTGAATATCTCTATTGCCAATGACTCTTCTACGCGTACATTGAACCAAGTTGATGATTTGGTAAACAATATCATCTTTGGTATTATACTCGTAGTAACCGTTTTAATGTTTTTCTTAGGTTTTAGAAATGCATTATTCGTTGGTTTTGCAATACCGATGTCCATGTTCATGTCGTTTGTAATTCTATCATGGCTAGGTTACACACTGAACACTATGATTCTCTTCGGAATGATTATGGGGCTTGGTATGTTGGTCGACAATGGTATTGTAGTTGTTGAAAATGTATACCGATTAATGGACGAAGGCATGTCTAGAATAGAGGCCGCTAAAAAAGGTATTGGTGAAATTGCCTACCCAATTATTATATCGACAGCTACAACTGTGGCAGCGTTTGTTCCTTTAGGTCTTTGGCCCGGTATATTTGGGCAGTTTATGATCTACTTCCCTATTACACTATCCGTTGTATTGGGATCCTCATTATTTGTGGCCATATTCATGAATTCTATGTTGGTTTCCAAATTCATGAGCACCGATGAAAAAGAACTGACCTTAAAGCAATTAATTAGAATGAGTGCTATTTTAGTTGGTCTAGGAGCATTAATTTTAATTTTTGGTGGTGCAATGCGCGGCTTAGGCTCCGTATTGATCCTTACTGCAATCATGTTTTGGGCATACAAATATATCATTAAGAGATCTGCTATTAAATTCCAGAAGAATACAATGGCACGTTTTGAAAATTGGTATGAACGTCGTTTAAAGCACGCCTTAAGAGGTAGCAACGTATACTGGTATTTTGGTATTACATTCTTAATGCTAATCGGTGTATTCATGTTATTTGGTATGTCTGTTGGTAGTGGTAGAACTAAAATTGAATTCTTCCCAGATAACAAACCAAATGAAATCTATGTGTATGTAGAATACCCTGAGGGAACATCTATTGAGAAGACCAATGAGATTACCAAAGAGGTCGAGAATCAGGTGTACGCAATCATGGATGATGATATGTACAAGAATGAAAAGGGCGAAAACTTTATGATGGCATCTGCTGTATCTGTAGTAGGTGAAGGTGCCGGTAATCCGCTTACCGATGGTGGTTCATCTGCCGAAATGCCACATAAGGGTAAGGTAACCGTAAACTTTAGCGAGTATAAATATCGTAATGGTCTAAATACCGAGGATATTCGTGGTCGTGTGCAAGCTGCATTACAGGGTATTTATCCTGGTGTTGCCATATCGGTAGAGAAAGATGCTAATGGACCGCCAGCAGGTTTCCCAATTAACATTGAACTTGAGGGTAACGATTATGACGAACTGATCAATACTGCCGAAGACATTAAAAACTTCATCAATACTAAAAATATCGCTGGTATTGAAGAATTGAAAATAGATGTAAACAAGGGCAAACCAGCCATGCAAGTGATTGTAGATCGCCAAAAAGCGGGAGAATTAGGTGTTGCCGTTGGTCAAGTTGGTAACCAATTAAGACGCTCTATTTTTGGTGAAAAAGCAGGTGTTTACAAAGAGGATGGTGAAGATTATGATATCAACATCAGATTTAATGAAGATTTGAGGTACAACAAGAGCGCGTTATTCAATCAGAACATTATTTTTAGAGACCCTTCTAACGGACAAATAAAGGAAATTCCTATTTCTGCTGTAGCAACCGAAAAGAACACCTCTGGTTATAGTGCTATTAAACACCGTGATGGTAAAAGAGTTGTAACTATATATTCAGGATTAAAACCTGGTTTCACGGATGCCGGAGCTATTGTTGCCGAAATCCAAAATGAAATGAGAAGTTTTGACGGAACGCCCGCTACCGTTAAAATTGATTATACAGGTCAATTAGAAGAGCAAGCGAAACAACAAGCCTTCTTAGTAGGTGCTTTTTTCTCAGGATTAGGATTGATCATGCTTATTCTAATTTTCCAATTTGGTGGTATATCTAAACCATTGATTATTATGATTGCCATTTTCCTAAGCTTTATAGGTGTATTTGGAGGATTGATGATTACCGGATGGTCTTTCGTAATTATGATGACCATGATGGGTATTATATCATTAGCCGGTATTGTAGTTAATAACGGTGTGGTACTTCTAGATTATACCCAAATTCTAATAGATCGTAAAAAGGTACGTCTGGGTATAGAAGACAGCGATTTGTTAACCATGGATGATGCAACAGATTCTATGATCGTAGGTGGTAAGGCAAGATTACGACCGGTAATATTGACAGCCATAACAACAGTATTAGGATTGATTCCGTTGGCTATTGGTCTTAACATTGATTTCTTTGCCTTGTTCTCAGAATTTAACCCACATATCTATATTGGTGGTGACAATGTAATTTTTTGGGGACCATTGGCATGGACCGTAATCTTCGGTTTATTGGTTGCTACCTTCTTAACTCTAATCATTGTGCCTGTACTATTCAATATAGTATATCGTATAAAAGTCAAGATCAGCAGTTTTGGAAATAAGAGCAATGACCAAAACGAACAACTTGAAAGTGTAGCATAATCCACTTTAAGTTAATTGCATAAAAAAGCCCGTATCATAATTGATACGGGCTTTTTATTTGAGCTAGTTAGTTTATTTATTACTAACAACAGGATCTTTTGTGCTTGCTTTAGATACACTTGCAATTCTGTTGTTATCAAAATTTACTTCGCTTTGTACATTACCTTCCCAGAATAACCACTTACCGGTTCTAACACCGTTCTCATAGTTACCCATAGCAATTTTATCTCCTTTTTCATTGAACATTTTCCATTCACCTTCTAACTTCTCATTTAAAAAGTATCCTTCTTGAGACTTTTCTCCATTTGCGTGAAAGTAAGTGGCTTTTACTTTATCTCCTTCTTTTTCAAAAGTAGGATCAACTTGAGCATATGCTCCTAAAGACAATGCCATTACGGCTATAATTAAGATTTTTTTCATGATATATTTTTTTTGGGATTATTATTTTATAATACTCTAACGAGATAAAGATACAATTATTTTGCAATTAATCAATGTTTTGGTAACATTTACATAACATTAACTTTACATTAGAGACATATTAACCTGTTTATTAGGTGTTTAAAGTTAAATAGTGTCGATTATAACATAAACCGGTCATCCAATAAAACGTGCCTTTCATATAGACCTATAATGAAATAGACTTCTTAAATTTGCCCTTTCATTAAAGCACATGTTATGTATAGAAGCCATTCCTGCGGGGAATTAAGAGAATCACATATTGGCGAAACAGTTACCCTATCTGGGTGGGTTTCCAAAACAAGAGACAAAGGTTTTGTTGTTTGGGTAGATATACGTGATCGTTATGGTATTACACAACTAGTTCTTGATGAAGACCGTACTAATGCAGAACTTTTAGAGCAAGCTAGAAATCTAGGAAGAGAGTTTGTTATTCAAATTAAAGGTGAGGTTATTGAAAGAGCTTCCAAAAACGCAAACATCCCAACGGGTAATATTGAAGTTTTGGTATCTGAATTAACCATTTTAAACGAATCTAAGACTCCGCCGTTCACTATAGAGAACGAAACTGATGGTGGTGAAGACCTACGTATGAAATACAGGTATTTAGACATCCGTAGAAATCCTGTAAAAAACAACCTTATTTTTAGAAGTAAGGTTACCATGGAAGTTCGTAAATTTTTATCTGGCGAAGGCTTTATAGAAGTAGAGACTCCGTATTTAATAAAATCTACACCAGAAGGCGCTAGAGATTTCGTGGTACCAAGCCGTATGAACGAAGGACAGTTTTACGCCCTACCACAATCGCCACAAACCTTTAAGCAGTTGCTAATGGTAGGTGGTATGGATAAGTACTTTCAGATTGTAAAGTGTTTTAGAGATGAAGATTTACGTGCCGATAGACAGCCAGAGTTTACGCAGATAGATTGTGAAATGGCCTTTGTTGAGCAAGAAGATATACTTAACGTTTTCGAGAACTTGACCAAGTACCTTTTAAAAGAAGTGAATGGTGTTGAGATCGATTCTTTCCCGAGAATGACGTATGATGATGCTATGGCTAAATACGGTAACGATAAGCCAGATATTCGTTTTGGTATGGAGTTCGCTGAATTAAACGCTATTGCACAACATAAAGAATTTGGAGTTTTCAATTCATCTGAACTAGTAGTTGGTATTGCCGTACCAGGTGCTGCTTCTTATACTAGAAAAGAGTTAGATGCCTTGGTAAACTGGGTTAAGCGCCCACAAATTGGTGCTAACGGAATGGTTTACGTAAAATGCAATGAAGACGGAAGCTTTAAATCTACTGTTGATAAATTCTACGACCAAGACGATTTAACAAAATGGGCAGAAGCAACAGGCGCCAAACCAGGTGATCTTATATGCGTACTTTCCGGTGATGCCAATAAAACAAGAACACAGTTAAGTGCCTTACGTATGGAAATGGCTACTAGACTAGGATTAAGAAAACCAAACGAATTTGCGCCATTATGGGTAGTAGATTTCCCATTGTTGGAGCTTGATGAAGAAACTGGTCATTACCATGCCATGCACCACCCATTTACATCACCAAAACCAGGTCAGTTAGAATTACTGGATACTGACCCAGGTGCTGTTCGTGCAAATGCATATGATTTGGTATTGAACGGAAACGAAATAGGCGGTGGTTCTATTCGTATACATGATAAGGATATGCAAGCAACCATGTTTAAGCATTTAGGTTTCACACCTGAAGAAGCAAAAGCACAATTCGGTTTCTTAATGGATGCATTCCAATACGGTGCACCACCACATGGCGGACTAGCATTCGGTTTGGATAGACTTGTATCTATTTTAGGAGGACAAGAAACGATTAGAGATTTCATTGCCTTCCCTAAAAACAATAGCGGTAGAGATGTCATGATCGATGCCCCTGCCCCAATTGATAATGAGCAATTGAAAGAATTGAACTTGAAGTTGGATATTCAAGAATAAACCATCTTGACAAAGTGATAACAAAAAATCCCGCCTAGTGCGGGATTTTTTTTTGCTCTTTTCTTCAATTAGATACCTTACAAATCAACTACCACACTACGTAAGGTATTTTTTGTTAAATTCACTTTGTGAAAAAATGGGTAAAAGTTGTATTGTATAGTTTATTGGGCATAGTTCTAATCATAGGTGGTGCGGCCGGGTACTTTTACCTTAAGTTTAAAAAGGATTTCGACACTACTGACCAACCATATAAAAACTACATAGGTTATATAGACCCAGAAAAGGCGCTATTGAATGATACATATAACTTATGCAATAATGGTAAAATTTACCGCACTTACAATGGTGCTGGCTTAGACGCTTACAAAAATACCAAAAGGCAATTTAGAATAAACCTAGCAAAAAACTATTCTGGTGATTCGTTTACCGAATCTGGTTACATAAACTTTCGCTTTTTAGTGAATTGTGATGGAAACCCCGGCTGGTTTGAAATCGTTCAAATGAATTTAGACTTAGAGGAAAAAGAATTGAATTCAGAAATGGTAGATTCCCTTTTAACTTTTACCGCAATGCCAGAAAATTGGAAGACTCTAGAATTTAGGGAAGATCCTGGCAATTATTACATGTATATATCTTATCGAATAGAAAATGGAAAAGTGGTCGAAATTATTCCTTAGTGGCTTTACATTCTTGTTATTTATTTCCTGTGGAAAGAGTGACAACGTAAAAGACCCAAGAACCCTAGCCGAAGAAAGGTTTGAAGATGCTGCATTTTATATGCAAGGCTCAGTTGCTTTTCAAAATGGTATAGCTGAAGCTGTAGCTATAGACCCAACATATGAACCTGGGGTTTATGAACTATCGGTAGCCGACCTAAAACGTGGTTTACCACATAAATGGTTGCCTCAATATAATAAAGCAGTAACATTAAATCCTGAACAACGAATTCCATGGCGAGGTTATCTCTACTTGTGGTTCTACAGAGATTACGAAAAAGCCATTGCAGATTTTAACGCATCAGATACGCTAACTCCGTATTTAGATTATCCACAAGGACATAGTGTCGATTTTTGGCGTGGCATTGCATATTTAGGCGTAAAAGACTATGATAACTCCATTGCTTATTGGGACAAACATATTACCAAAGAAACCGAAGATTCGGGTGAAGATTGGGTAGAGCTAGAAGCTTTTCTTTACAGAGGGATAGCCTATTTTGAATCTGGCAATACAAAGAAAGCGAACGAGAATTTTGACAAAGTTATTCAGTACTTTACCAGCTCTGCAGATGCTAAATATTACAAAGCACAGCTATTATTAAATGAAGGAGATAAAAAGACAGCTTTAAACATGATTGAAGATGCCATTGTAGATTTCAACAACGGCTATTATAATAACAGAGGTTATGTAGAAACCCTACGCCAAATTTACCTCGAAGATTTAGAAGAGCTTAAATCAAAAATCATAGCCAGTAATTAAATACCTTTGACCCTTACTAATGTTATGGCCAAACCATGCCCATTCAAGCGAACAACCTTTTAAAGCGTATTTATAAGTGGAGATACAAGAACATCTCTCAAAAGACCTTTATATATATTTTAAGTGTTGTTGTGGGGCTTTTAGCTGGCTTGGCATCGGTTACCCTTAAAAACATAACCTACTTCATTGAAGCATCCCTTGAAAAAGGAATTATTTTCTCTAGCAATCAACTGTATTTCATCCTCCCTATTATCGGTCTTACTTTGGTATATCTTTATGTAAAATACATTCATAAAGAGAAACTTAATCATGCCGTATCTTCTATTCTGTTTTCTTTATCTAAAAACAAAGGACATATAGATGTAAAGCAAGTATACACCCAACTTATTATTGCTCCGTTAACCGTAGGTTTTGGTGGATCTGTAGGGTTGTTAGGACCTGCTGTTGCAACGGGCGCAGCTATAAGTTCAAACCTAGGACGCCTGTTTCATATCAATTCAAAAACTCGTTCCCTGTTAATTGCTTGCGCATCGGCAGGTGCTATATCCTCCATATTTCAATCGCCCATTGCGGCCATAATTTTCGCCGTAGAAGTATTTAGTATGGATCTTACCATGATATCCATGTTACCCTTATTACTAGCATCTATAAGCGGTGTGCTTACTTCCTACTTTTTTATGGGAAATGAGGTTTTATTAAACTTTTCCAATACAGAACCTTTTGAAATTAAAGACACCTTGTTCTATATTCTATTAGGGGTTGGTACTGCGGTAGCATCTATCTATTTTACAAAAATGTACTTTAGAATAGTAAACCTCTTTAAACCATTTAAAAGTCCTAAATACCGCCTTTTAGTTGGTGGTTTAGCTATAGGCATTATGCTATATATGATCCCGCCTTTATATGGTGAAGGGTTTTCCTTTATAAACTACTTGCTAATAGGTGATCACATTACTGCTTTAGGCAAAACTCCTTTTGATACCTACACAAACAACATCTGGATTGTAATTGCTCTATTAATAGGTATTACCATTTTTAAGGCTGTTGCCATGACCACTACACTTGCTGCGGGTGGTGCCGGTGGTATTTTTATCCCAACCATGGTAATGGGTAGTGCCTTAGGTAATGTAGTTGCCAAGATTATCAATAATTCTGGACTAGGGTTTTCAGTATCCGAGAGTAATTTTACGTTAATTGGTATGGCCGGTCTTATTGCCGGAGTACAACATGCCCCATTAACCGCTATTTTCTTAATTGCGGAAATCACTGGTGGTTATGCTCTATTTGTCCCTTTGATGATTACGGCATCTATATCATACCTTATCACTAAAAACACGGTAGATTATACTATTTACACCAGAGAGTTAGCTGAAAGTGGCGATTTATTGACCCATGATAAAGACCAGGCTGTTCTTACTCTAATGGACTTAGAATCTGTAATTGAAACTAATTTTAAAATTGTGCATCCAGAGATGACTTTGGGTGAAATGTTACATGATTCCGTTGCAAAATCTACCAGGAACATTTTTCCCGTAGTTGATGAAAATCAACGTTTTTTGGGCATTATTCTTTTAGATGATATTAGAGAATTTATGTTCGATACTAAACTGTATAACACGACAAAAGTAGAAACCTTTACTCATAAAGCCCCAGATCATATTTATTACGGGTTGGATAGTATGCAGATCGTAATGCAAAAATTTCAAGATAGTGGCGCGTGGAATTTACCCGTTGTTAAAAAGGGAAAATACATGGGTTTTGTATCTAAATCAAAATTATTGACCGCTTACAGAAGAGAATTGATACGTTTCACAAAATAAAAAGTAAATTTCTCAAATCTTTTAGAAAAAGAAACAACATGAAATACATTATCACCATTATAGTTTTAATCTCCATAGGACTAATCATTTATGGATTTAGCCTAGATGCTGGTCAAGAAGCATTATCGCATAGATTCATTGGTTCAGGCACTTTAGGACTGTTTTTATTGGCAATGCCACTTTTCTTGATAAAAGAAAGCAAGGGTAAAAAATTCAACGATTATATGCTAACAGATGAAAATGTGAGGAAAATGCAAGGAAAAAAGCCTAGAAACACTGATAATCAAGATACTCCGATAAAATAAACCCTCAATTTCCTACCAATCAACAGGAAAAAATATTAAATTAGAATGTTAATATTAAAATTTCAATACAATGATTGGTACCGTCAAATTTTACAATGAATCTAAAGGTTATGGATTTATAACCAATGAAGAAACTGGAAAAGATATTTTTGTTCATGCTACCGCTTTACACGGCACGGAAATTAGAGAAGGTGATAAAGTGAGCTACGAAGAGGAAGAAGGAAGAAAAGGTACAGTTGCAGGGCAAGTACAAGTACTATAAATTCCTTTCATGAAAAACTAGATAACCGCGCTATTGCGTGGTTTTTCGTTTATACTAAATCCTATTTTCTTTTCTTAGCAAAAAACTGAAGCAATAAACTTGCAGCTTCATCTTCTAAAACACCACCAGATATTTTAGTTTTAGGATGTAATGTAGTTCCCATAACTCCGCACCCACGTTGTTCATCTGTAGCACCATAAACGATTTTACCGATCTGGCTCCAATACAAAGCACCAGCACACATTTGGCATGGCTCTAAGGTTACATAAAGCGTACATTCCTTTAAATATTTTCCACTTAAAAAATTTGCGGCCGAAGTAATTGCCTGCATTTCTGCATGAGCCGTAACATCGTTTAATTTTTCAGTAAGATTATGTGCCCTAGCAATGATTCTATCTTGCACAACAATTACAGCACCTACAGGTACTTCGCCAGCTTCAAGGGCGTACTCTGCCTCTTGTAGCGCCTTTTTCATAAAATAAGTATCATCGTAAGGTAAAACCATAGGTTCAAAAATACGACAGTTTCATTTTTAAAAAAGTATTTTTGTCTTCATTATACCCACAGTTTGAAATCGATACTAGAACATATCAATTCACCCAACGACCTTAAATCTTTAAAAGAAAAAGATTTAGAACAATTGGCTGTTGAGTTACGTGAATTTATAATCGACATTGTTTCGGTTAAAGAAGGTCATTTAGGTGCTAGTTTAGGTGTTGTCGAATTGACAATAGCATTACACTATGTTTTTAATACGCCTACAGACAAGCTGATTTGGGATGTTGGACACCAAGCCTACGGTCATAAAATACTGACCGGTAGAAAAAATATTTTTAATACCAATAGACAATTAGGCGGCATAAGTGGCTTTCCAAAAATGGAAGAAAGCGGATATGATGCCTTTGGCACAGGGCATAGCTCCACTTCTATTTCCGCTCTGTTAGGCATGGCTTTAGCAGCCCAATTACAAGGTAAATTACAGAGACAACATATTGCCGTTATTGGAGATGCTTCTATAGCAAGCGGTATGGCTTTTGAAGGATTAAACCATGCCGGAGTTACCAAAGCGAATATTCTAGTGGTTCTCAATGACAATGCCATGGGGATAGACCCAAGTGTTGGTGCATTAAAAAAATACTTGACCAACGTAAAAACTGGCACTGCAAAAGAAGAGAATATTTTTGAGTGCCTTAATTTTAATTATACGGGTCCTATAGACGGTCATGACTTGCATGGTCTGGCAAAAGAACTAGAACGTTTAAAGCATATTGAAGGTCCTAAATTGCTACACGTAATCACCACGAAAGGAAAAGGGTTAAAAAAGGCAGAGGAGAATCAGGTTACCTATCATGCGCCCGGTAAGTTTAATAAGCAAACGGGTGAACTACAAAAGAAAACAAACGTTACCCAACCACCCAAGTTTCAAGATGTATTTGGTAAGACATTAGTTGAACTTGCCCAAAAGAATGAAAAAATAGTAGGTATAACTCCCGCTATGCCCACAGGTAGCTCTCTAAAATTTATGATGGAAGCTATACCCAACAGGGCTTTTGACGTTGGTATTGCAGAACAGCACGCAGTAACGTTGGCTGCAGGTATGGCTACTGACGGTTTGGTCGTATTCTGTAATATCTACTCTACATTTTTACAACGTGCCTATGATCAGGTTATACATGATGTAGCTATACAAAATTTACCAGTGATTTTCTGCTTGGATCGTGCAGGATTGGTGGGTGAAGACGGACCAACGCATCACGGTGTTTTTGATATTTCTTATTTAAGATGCATACCAAATCTAATTATATTTTCACCACTAAATGAAATTGAGCTACGCAATATAATGTATACCGCACAATTAGGTTTAGACCATCCTATTGCCATCAGGTATCCTCGTGGTAGAGGTAATTTAATAGATTGGCAAGCACCAATGGAAAAACTTACAATTGGAAAAGCAAAAGTTTTAAAAGAAGGAACCAAAATTGCCATTTTAAGTACAGGCCCAATAGGAAATATGGCATCAAATTTGCTGTCAGAATTGAATCAACATACAGCAATTGCACATTATGATTTTCCATTCATTAAACCACTGGACACTATTTTGTTAAAAGAAATCTTACAGAAATACGATTATATTGTTACGCTAGAAGATGGTTCAGCTGTTGGTGGATTTGGTAGCGCTGTATTAGAATTTGCAAATAATATTGGAATCCACAAAATAATTAAGATATTTGGCATTCCTGATTATTTCATTACCCACGGTGCGACCGAAAATCTGTATAAAATAGCAGGAATAGATCAGATGTCCGTAAAACAATATGTACAACAGTTTCTATAAAATATAATGGCTTCAAAATCGCTTAAAATCTTAATTCCGTTATTCCTGTTGGTAACCACGTTTTCATTTGGTCAAGACACCATACCGGCTCCAATTCTTGTAGATAGTGTTATCGTAGACAGTATAGCCATAGACACTATTGTTATAAGAAGAACGGTCGATAAAATCTATACTCCTAAAAAAGACGTAAACCTTCAAATACCCAATATAGATTTTAAAAAAACCAAGACCTTACAAAAAGGTTTTAAACGTTTTAGGGTACCTTCTTTCTGGGAAACGGAAAATAGCTTTGGTATCAACATAAGTGAAGTAGCCTTTGTAAACTGGAATGCTGGTGGTGACAATGCGATCAGTGGTCTTGGATTTTTAAAATTTGCGAGAAAGTATAAATTCAACAACTTTCAATGGGACAACAATTTAGAACTACGTTATGGTTTAAATGCTCAAGAAGGACGAAAACTTAGAAAAACCGAAGATGTAATTCGTTTAAGTTCCAACCTGGGTTTCAAAAAAGACAATGATAGTCGGTGGTTTTATTCGGTCCAATTAAACTTCAACACACAATTCTCTAACGGTTATAAATACCCTGATAGAGATACACCTATATCAAGGTTTATGGCGCCCGGCTATCTACTGTTTGGTGCGGGTACATCATATATTACGAAAGACGAGAAATTTAATCTTTACCTTTCGCCATTAACTCAAAAATCAACCTTTGTATTAGATCAAGATTTGGCAGACAATGGGGCTTTTGGTGTTCAAAAAGCTGTTTTAGATGCAGATGGTAATGTCATTACACCAGGTGAAAATCATTTATTGGAACTTGGTATCTTAATTACCAACAACTTTAATTATTCTATTGCAGATAATATTGAAATGAAAAGTAGACTGAACTTATATTCGGATTATATTAAAAGTTTTGGAAACGTTGATGTAGATTGGGAACTTACCTTTAACATGAAGGTCAATAAATTCATTAGCACCAGTTTAGGTACACAAATAATTTATGATGACGATATTCTGTTTGACGTTGTCAAAAACGATAATGGCACTATTGTAAATCCTGGTGTACCAAAAATTCAGTTCAAACAAGTACTAGGCGTGGGTGTTTTATACGCCTTCTAAAGAGTTTTTCCTTTAATCTTGTTGTGCATATGTACTGCAGCACTATCAGATAGACTTGCAACATAACAACAGGTATTCAAAACAATTTGATACAATGATACATTCGTATCTTGATAAAACCCGGGCAGCGTTCTTAAAATAAGTTTATGGTAATTAGAAGCTTTATTATTTTTCTTACCGATCAGAGCGTCGATATATACATCTAGAATATCGGAAATAATGGTATAACCAGCTATCTCTTTTTCTACCACTTCTTGAGATTGATATATTTTTTGAACACTTAAACTTATAATATCTTCAATTTGGGCTTTAAATTTACTTTTATCCAGTAAAGAGACTTCAAAAGAACCATTTAAAATACTTTCCTCGTTCTCGATAAATATAGAAACAGCATCTTGAATGAGTGTGTTTATGGCCAAGGCACGTAAGTAGCTTAGCCTATCTTCCATATATTCCAAAGAATTATACTTCTTGGTATTTATAGTGTCCTTAACCAGTTTTATTAAGTATTCTAGGGCATAATCTTCAGAAATTAGACCTAAATTAATACCATCTTCAAAATCGATAATGGTATAACAGATATCATCAGCAGCTTCCACCAAAAAAGTCAAAGGGTGTCTACTGTAAGAAATGGTACCATCAGTGCTTCGGCTTTGCAGACCTAAATCTTCGGCAACACTTTCAAAAATGTGCTTTTCACTTTGAAAAAATCCAAATTTTTTATCGCAGATATGATTCGTTGGTTTTTTAGGCAATGACTCCTTTGGGTATTTCATAAAAGCGCCCAGAGTAGCATAGCTTAAACGTAGACCGCCAGAAACTCCTGCCCTATCTTGGGTCAATAATCGAAATCCGTTGGCATTACCCTCAAAATCGATAATATCTTGGTATTCCACATCAGAAAGTAATGCTTTGAATTTTAATCCGTTTCCGGTTTTAAAATATTCTCCAATAGCTTTTTCACCACTATGACCAAAAGGCGGATTTCCTATATCATGCGCTAAAGCTGCGGCAGCCACAATACCGCCAAAATCATTGAATTGATATCCGTGAACCTCTTTTAAATATGGGTGTTTTTCAATTATTTTTTTCCCTGCCAGCCTACCTAAACTTCTACCAACCACAGAAACTTCAAGGCTATGTGTTAATCTTGTATGTACAAAATCGGTTTTTGAAAGCGGTATAACTTGGGTCTTATCTTGAAGACTTCTAAATGCAGAAGAAAATATTACGCGGTCATAATCAACATCGAATCCTAAGCGAGTTTCATCTTGCTCATTTCGTAACCTTTTATTCTTATCTCCTTGCCTTCTTAAAGAAAGTAATTGCTCCCAATTCATGTACATTATTTTAAAGTTCGCAAGATACGCCATTTGCTTATTTTGATGCAGCAAGTGCCAATTACAATAAAACATTAGGAATTAGAAACTTAACCTTTAAAACATATATTGGTAATTCTAACTTAACCTTAACTTAACCTTGGGTTGTTTTATTTGCAAAAGTTAATTTACCTATGAAAAAAATTTACATTTTATTCGTTTTAGTATGTTGCTCTTTGTCTTATGCACAAGAAAATAGTTCTATTAAAGGTAAAATTTTAGATGGCGAGTTTTACAATGAACCATTATTGATGGCTTCTATAAGTTTGGACAACGCCACTCTTTCTACCCAAACAAATTTTAGAGGCAATTTTGAATTTAACGATATAGCTGCCGGCACACATAATATCTTGGTCCAATTCGTGGGCTATGAGCCTATAAACCTAGAAATTAAGGTGAGAGAAGGAGAACAAGCTGAAATTTTAGAGACACTTTATGCAAAACGCATAACACTACCTACAACAGCAAAGGTTGGTTCTTCAACAGCATCTACCGTAAGTACCTTAAAATTAGCAGCTAACAAAACCAAATAATATTTTCAACCTCTTAGAATAAAACCCACCCCACTCTTCGGTTTTAGTCAAGTGATATAGATATTAAAACAAACATTCTTTTTCCAAAAGAATTTAGTATTTTCATCAACTAAATTTTGTTTTGACCTGGTATAACAAGTATTGCGAAGTATACGAAATTAACTTCATAACCTTATTTTAACCTTAATGATAATTTATAGTATCATTTTTGTTCCTTATTTAATTTTTTGATGGGCGAGAACATATATTTATTCATGATTATTGCGTTGGCTGTTTTAGCCATAACAGATTTAATTGTTGGTGTTAGTAATGACGCCGTCAATTTTTTGAATTCAGCAATAGGTTCAAAAGCAATTTCCTTTAAAACTATTATGCTAGTTGCCAGTGTCGGCATAGCCTTTGGTGCGGTATCATCTAGCGGAATGATGGAAGTAGCGAGAAAAGGAATCTTTAATCCGTCGGAGTTTGTCTTCGCAGAAATCATGATTGTCTTTATGGCCGTTATGATTACTGACATTCTCTTGCTAGATTTTTTCAATACTTTGGGAATGCCTACATCTACTACGGTTTCAATCGTTTTTGAATTATTAGGTGCCGCTGTTGCCATATCCTTAGTAAAAATTTATTCAGGAGATGGTAATTTTACACAACTTTCAAACTACATTAATACAGATAAGGCGACCGAAATCATATTAGGTATTTTACTATCTGTCGTCGTCGCTTTCACTATTGGCGCCATTGTTCAATTTATTACTAGAGTATTAATATCGTTCAAATTTAATGAGAAACCGAAATGGGTAGGTGCTATTTTTGGTGGTATGGCTATTACGGCAATTATATACTTTATACTTATTAAGGGTCTTAAAGGTACTTCTATCATTAGTCCTGAAGCATCTATGGTTATTTCCGATAATCCTGAATTATTTTCATTGGCGAATTTCATTATATGGTTTGCATTATCTTGGCTAGTAACGACTTTCATGAAATGGAACATTTATACCATTATCATTATTCTAGGTACGTTCGCCTTGGCAATGGCTTTTGCAGGTAATGATTTGGTAAACTTTATTGGAGTGCCTTTAGCTGCGTATGAATCGTTTTTGAGCTGGTCAAATTCAGGACAATTAGCTACCGATTACAACATGAAAGGTTTGGCGGTTGCGGTACAGACACCAACATACCTATTATTAGGTTCTGGTGCAATTATGGTAGTAACCTTATGGTTTTCTTCAAAAGCTAAAAATGTTGTAAAAACTAGTGTAGACCTATCTAGACAAGATGAAGGTGAAGAACGTTTTGAGCCAAATTACTTATCCAGACAAATAGTAAAATTTTCAATCAAGGCATCTGAAAATTTAAATAGTATTGTACCGGTATCATTACAAAAGAGAATTGACACCCAGTTCATAAAACCAACTTCATACGCTCAAAAAGCAAAGGCAAAAGACCAACCTGCATTTGACCTGATTAGAGCTTCTGTAAACTTGATGGTAGCAAGTGTACTAATTTCATTGGCAACATCATTAAAACTTCCATTATCCACTACATACGTAACTTTTATGGTGGCTATGGGTACATCTTTGGCAGATAGAGCCTGGGGTTCTGAAAGTGCCGTATATAGAGTTGCAGGTGTATTAAATGTTATTGGCGGATGGTTCTTTACCGCAATAGTAGCATTCGTAGCTGCAGCCACTATTGCCTACATTATTCACCTAGGCGGCATTTATGCAATTGGCGCATTATTAATTTTTGCAACTGTACTAATTGGCAAGAATTACCTTTCTCATACCAAGAAATTGAAAGAGACTAAAGAAGAAGAAATTTTAGAACGTGCAGAGAGCAGTTCTATTCAAGGGGTTATCGAAGAAAGTGCCAAGAACATTGCAAATGTTGTAAAAAGAGCGAATAAGATATACTCTAATTCTATTAACGGGTTAGCAAAACAAGACCTCAACTCGCTACATAAAAACAAAAAACAAGGCGCTAAACTGGCGAATGAAATTGAAGATCTTAGAAATCATACCTTCTATTTTATCAAGAATTTAGAAGAAGCTCATATTGGTGCAAGTAATTTCTACATTAATGCCATGGGGCATTTAACCGATATTTCTCAATCATTGGAATACATTGGTAAAGTAAGCCACAAGCATGTTAACAATAACCACAAGAAATTAAAATACAATCAAATAAAAGAGCTTAAACAAATTGATATAAAACTAGCGGAGATCTTAGACAATACTTACCATGCTTTTGAAGAAAGATCATTTGAAAAAATTGGTAATATTTTGAACAACAAGCAAGAATTATATGATTTGGTATCTCAAAAAATAAGCCTTCAAGTAGAGCGTACTAGATCAGAAGAATCTAGTCCTAAAAACACAACTTTGTATTTCACAATTTTGCTTGAGACAAAAGATTTAATGACTGCGACCATGAATCTTTTAGAACTGTATTACAAGGAGCATGATGCCGATGTTACGCCAGCTACTTTAGATTAAGAAACTATTTTACACTTAAACCGCACTTATGAAATATTTTTTGCTAATCATTTTTATGCTTTCTGGAGTTTTAAACCATGCTCAAGAAATGACTGGCAAAGAATTATTAGAACGCGCTATAGCATTTCATGACCCAGAGAACAACTGGTCCACTTTTAAAGGTAAAATGCTTATTGAGATGGAGAATCCAAAAAGCAGTATGCGCAGTACTGTGGTAGAAATGAAATTACCTAACAATTATTTTAAGACCACAGTAACAAAAGACAATTATGTTATTGAATCTGAACTGAATAATAACGACTGTACGTTAAAATTAAATGGTAGCACCTCTATTTTTCCTAAAATAAAGGATAGTTTGAATATTAGCTGTGATCGCGCTAAAATGATGAAAAACTACTACACTTATCTATACGGATTGCCAATGAAATTAAAGGATCCAGGCACCATTATAGATAACAAGGTCATCAAGAAAACCTTTAAAGGAAAAGAGTACCTAGTCTTAAAAGCTACATATGATGAAGAAGTAGGTAACGATACTTGGTACTTTTACTTCGACCCAAAGACATTTGCTATGGAAGTCTATCAATTCTTTCATGATGAAAGTAAAAACGATGGGGAGTACATTATGCTTTCAGAGCTAATTACCGTAAACGGAATCAAAATACCAAAAGTACGTAAGTGGTATTATAACAAAGGTGATGTGTTTCTTGCAACTGATGATCTTCGTAAAGCTAGTAGTATAGATTAGTATTAATATAATAAAAACACTTCTTTTCCAGTTATTTAATGAACCTTGACTCTATCTAGTTATGAAAAAGAATCATTTTATACTATTAGTACTGGTATTTGCCCTAATTGTCTTTGACATTGACCCTATGTATGCAGGTCCAGGGGGAACTGTGGTAAAAGCTATTTTTAAAACATGGTGGGGAAAAGTTCTAATGAGTATCATAGCCATTGTTCTATTTCCACTTACCATTTATGTATATCTCAGAGAATACTTTGCCATAAGAAAATGTAGAAAAGAGTTGTTGCAGTTAGGAAAAACAAACAAAGATTTTTCTTGGTTGACTTTAGATAAGAATGTACGTAATATATTTACTCGAGTATACACCGCTTGGAATAATCAAGATTTAAAAGAAGCATCAAGCTATATTAGTCATTGGTACTGGCAAAATCAACAATTGGTTCACTTAGATGAATGGAAAAAAGAAAACCTGAGAAATGTTTGTAAGGTAGATGGTATAAAATCGGTTAAACCATTATACCTTGAAATTTCTGAACATGAAAATCTTGAGGGTTCTAGAATCGCTTTTTTAATAACTGCAAATATTATGGACTATCTTAAAAACAACGATAACCACAAAATTGTAAAAGGCAGTAATAAATTTGATGATGAGGAGAAAATTTGGATTATGGAATACACCAATGGTAACTGGCTTTTAGACGATATTCAAGACGGTCAATTATCTCTCGCTTTCGCCAAAACCAAAAACGTTATTCCCTCCAATTTAATACCTGCGAGTTAATCTTATTAAAGTCATTATAAACTAGCGATAAAAATTCATTTCATCTATATACTTCCAAACTTCTGGAGGTAATAACGGTTTGATGTTTTTACCATTTTTATGCTCTTTACGTATAAATGTAGAGGAGATTTCCATAATTGGAGCGTTTACCCTATGAATCTTATCGTGCTCTTTAAATTGATGCTCAATTACCCCTTCAGATATTCTTGGGTAGACATACAAGTGATGGAGATCTAAAATAGCTTCATAGTTCTTCCATTTGTGAAGTCCTTTTAGATTGTCTTCACCCATAATCAACGAAAAATCATATCCTTCAGGATATTTTTCCTCCAAATGAACCAGGGTATTTATCGTGTAGTTTGGCTGCGGCAGGTTAAATTCTATATTACTAGGTTTTAGCTTATCATACTCCTTCGTTGCTTCATAGACCATTTCAAACCTTTGATGGTTATCCAAAAGCGTTTTCTTGACCTTAAACGGACTTTGAGGTGTTACTACGAACCAAATCTCATCTAAGTCTGAAAACTCGACCATATGGTTCGCTATAACCAAATGACCAATATGAATAGGGTTAAAGGTGCCAAAGTATAGTCCTACCTGTTTCATACTCACTTATTCTTTATCGTCCGAAACGAAAGATGCCACTAAATCCACTGCTTCCTTCAAGGCTACATCAAGATCATAATTCTTTATAACCTTATCAAATTGTGGTGCGGTTGCCAGTTCTACCGATGCCTTTGCGATACGCATATTTATTTTGTCTTCGCTTTCAGTACTTCTCTTTTTAAGTCTGATCTTAAGCTCGTCTACACTTGGCGGCTTCACAAAAACAGCTAAAGTCTGATCAGGAAACTTCTTTTTTATTCTTAAGCCACCAACAACATCAATATCAAATATTACGTTCTTGCCTTCTGCCCAAAGTCGTTCTACCTCACTTTTTAACGTACCGTAAAAATTATCTCGGTATACTTCTTCCCATTCCAAAAAATCATCATTCTTTATGTGATTTTTAAATTCGGAAACCGACATAAAATAATAATGTTCCTTATTCTTTTCTTTACCCCTTCTAGGGCGTGAAGTTGCAGATACCGAAAAAGCCAAATTCAATTCTGGCTGTGCCAATAGATGGCGTACAATGGTTGTTTTTCCACTACCTGATGGCGCAGAAAAAATGATTAGTTTTCCACCTTTCATCTATAGTACGTTTAACATTTGTTCTTTTATCTTCTCTAGTTCATCTTTCATTTGCACCACTAATTGTTGCATAGGGGCAAAATTTGCTTTAGAACCGATCGTATTGATCTCACGACCGATTTCTTGAGAAATGAATCCTAATTTTTTACCATTACTATCGTCTGACTGTAATGTTTTGCTGAAGTAGTCTAAATGATTTGCCAAACGAACTTTTTCTTCGGTAATATCATACTTCTCTAAATAGTAAATAAGTTCTTGTTCAAATCTATTTGCATCTACATCTGCTTTTATATCTTGAACTGCTTTTTCTAAACGCTCACGAATAGTAGCCTGCCTATCTGGATCAATACTTATAACCTCTTCCAACAATTTCTTTAAAGAAGCTATTCTATCCAGAAAATCTTTTTCCAAAACACTACCCTCTTCTGACCTGAACTCATTGATTTTTACCAAAGCCCCTTTTAACGCTTCTTTTATAGCCTCATATTCTGATTCGTCGATATCTACTTTATCCGTCTTCATAGCATCAGGAAAACGCAATGCCATTTCTAACAATCTAAGATCATCACCGTCTGCAATACTTTTCAACTGACCCATGTATTGTTTTACCGCTATTTCATTGACCTGAGTAGAAGTTTCGTTACCAGTTAGCTCAACGTAAAGATTAAAATCTACCTTACCGCGTAACAAAGAATTAGCAACCAACTTTCTTAGCTCCAATTCTTTTTCACGATAACTTGTGGGCATACGTGCATTTAAATCTATACTCTTACTATTAAGTGATTTTATTTCAACAGTAATTTTTTTGTTAGGTAGTTGAACTACATGCTTTCCAAAGCCGGTCATCGATTGAATCATAAATACATTTTAAGATTAAAACAAAGGTAAGGTAAATGAAAAATTTATTATGAATCTTCCCTCCCTACTTAAACAGTTAAGGAGCAAACAAAAGATATTCTTGTTTGCTCCTTAAATTATAACTGGTAAAATATTAAAGTTCTCTAACCCAAATATTTCTAAAACTAACACGACTATCGTCCCCATGGTCTTGTAACATTAAAGGTCCTTTACCATGAGCTGGATTTTTAGGCCAACCAATATAAGGCGTAGTTCCTTTAAGCTCTACATGGTCTTGAACTAAAATTCCGTTATGGATTACGGTAATATCTCCAGATTTTATCTTGCCACCATCAACATTAAATTCTGGTGCGTGATAAATGATATCATAGGTGTTCCACTCCCCCGTTGGCACGGAAGCCATTGCCAATGGTACATGTTGCTTATAAATAGAACCCACTTGCCCATTTACATAGGTGGCATTATCATTTTGATCTAGTATCTGCACTTCATATATACCGTTTAAAAATACACCACTATTCGCCCTGTTTTGAGCTTCTCTTTGCACAGGCAAAGGGGATTTCCACTCTATATGCAATTGTACATCGCCAAAGTTCTGCCTGGTCTGTATATTACCGGTTTTATCATTTACCGTCATACTACCATCTTTGTTCAAATGCCATTTAGCGGCAGTACTATCATTTGTACTGATCCAATTATCTAAGTTGGCACCATTAAAAAGAACAATGGCATCACTTGGTGCGTCACTAGTAGTTGCAGGTTTAACCACGGCAACCTTAGGCTCGTAAAATTCTGTTTCTTCGGGTGTAGTTGGTTCTTCACCCATGTATTCTTCATAAACGATTACACTATCCTTAACAGCCTCTAGCCCTCCATCAGTAGCTACCGTTACTTTTTCTTGACAAGATATTACTCCTAAAGAAGCAACTAATAATAATGAGTATTTATTTTTCATACGTAAATGCTGTTAAAGTCGTTTGATTTTTATATTTCTGAATGCCACCACATTTTGGTGATCTTGTAGTCCGATTTTTCCGGTGGTGTATTTTCCGAATCCGTCCCAATCCGCAAATTTAGATTTTGCTACCATAGCATCCCATTCTTCATTCGCTACAGGAAATGTTACCATTTCCGTACCATTTAAGGTAACACTACCTAAATGCATTTCATGATTAACGGTAATTACCATAGTATTCCATTCCCCAATTGGCTTAGTAACGTCTTTTGCTGGAGAAACCATGTCATACAAAGCACCCGCTTGGTGTGTTGTACCTGCTTTAGCATCTGGGTGCTTATCGTTATCCAATATTTGAATTTCTGGTCCGGTTTGATAACCAGTTCCAAATTTTTCGTCCTCACTAACGCCCCAAAATACACCGCTATTACCTGCTTCAGAAATTTTCCAATCTAATGTCAATACAAAATTGGTATACTCTTCTCTAGTAACTAAATCATGGTTTTCATTCTCTTCTCCTTCAGCCGGTGGGGTATATACCAAAGCATTACCTTCAATTTTCCAGGCATCACTAACTCCGTCGGTTTTAAACTCTTTCCACTTATCTAAAGACGTACCATCAAATAAAACTTCCCAATCATTTTCAACTACGGCAACTTCTTTAACTATTGCCGTTTTAGCTGTGTTCTTTTTCTCTTGTTTACAAGCCATGAAAACTAATAAAAAAAGCAACACTTGCCATGTATTTTATCATCATCTATTTTAAAGACCTAACATTTTCTTCAGCATTTCCTTATCTATCTCTGCACCTGCAAAATCATCGAAGGTTTTCTCTGTAGCTTCAATAATGTGATCAGAGATGAATTTGGCACCTTCACGAGCACCTTGCTCAGGACTTTTAATACAACATTCCCATTCCATTACCGCCCAAACATCGCAACCGTATTGTGTTAATTTAGAAAATATGGTTTTGAAATCTATTTGTCCGTCACCTAATGAACGGTATCTTCCAGCTCTATCTCCCCAGTCATTATAACCGCCAAAAGCACCTTTTTTACCTGTTGGGTTAAATTCAGAATCCTTTACATGAAAAGACTTTATAAACTCATGGTAGTGGTCAATATAGGTAATGTAATCTAATTGTTGCAATACAAAATGGCTTGGATCATAAAGAATATTTACTCTTTTATGGTTACCCGTAGCTTCTAAAAAACGCTCAAAAGTATCGCCATCGTGTAAATCTTCACCTGGGTGAATTTCATAACAAACATCAACACCCTCTTTATCGAAATGATTTAAAATAGGAGTCCATCTCTTTGCCAATTCCTCAAAACCCATTTCCACTAAACCCGCTGGTCTTTGCGGCCATGGGTGCATAGTATGCCATAATAAAGAACCAGAAAAAGTAGCATGAGCATTTAACCCTAATCTTCTACTTGCCGTTGCCGCTTTCTTTACGGTTTCAATTGCCCATTCTGTTCTAGCTTTTGGATTGCCATGAACATTACTAGGTGCAAAAGAATCGAACATTAAGTCATATGCAGGGTTAACAGCAACCAATTGCCCTTGTAAGTGAGTTGAAAGTTCTGTAATTTCTAATCCGTAAGAGTTTACTTTCGCTTTAAGCTCATCGCAATACGTCTGACTTTCAGCTGCTTTATCCAAATCGATTAAAAAACTTTCCCAAGTAGGAATTTGAATTCCTTTATAACCAAGGTCAGCTGCCCATTTACACATTCCGTCTAAAGAATTAAATGGAGCTTTACTATCTACAAATTGCGCCAAAAAAACGGCTGGTCCTTTAATTGTTTTCATAAAAATATACTATCTGTTGTTGTTTGAATCTGTTGTTGATTTTGAGATATAAAATCTCTCAAAAAATCTTATATTTAAGAATTGTATCAAGTTCTTCTCGATACATTGGAGATTTGCTATAAATATAGGGAATACCATCAGAAAAAGATAAAATTTCAAGCATGAATCAGAATGAAATATTCGACGCAATCGTTGTTGGAACAGGAATAAGTGGCGGTTGGGCTGCTAAGGAATTAACAGAGAACGGCTTAAAAACACTTGTGTTGGAACGCGGTCCAATGGTGAAGCATATTGAAGATTATCCTACTATGAACGATGATCCTTGGGATTATCCGTTAAAGGGTAAATTATCAAAAGAGGACCAAGAAAAATATCATGTACAAAAAAGAGTGATATGGGCACCGACCGAAGATTCTAAACACTTTTTCGTTAACGATTTGGACCACCCTTATGTAGAAACAAAACGTTTTGACTGGATTCGTGGTTATCAAGTAGGCGGTAGATCATTGACCTGGGGAAGACAAAGCTACCGATGGAGCGATATTGATTTTGAAGCGAATAAAAAAGATGGCATTGGTGTAGACTGGCCTGTAAGATATAAAGATATTGCACCTTGGTACGATAAGGTTGAGGAATATATTGGAGTTAGTGGTGAAGCCTTAGGATTAAAGGTTTTACCAGATGGAAAATTTCAGCCCGCCATGAAATTAAACTGTGTTGAAGAAGATTTTAAGAAAACTACGGCAGACAAGTTTGATGACGGTCGTTTAGTTACCATAGGTAGAACGGCACATATTACAGATCCCAATGCCACTTTTGAAGGTCGTGGCACATGCCAAAATAGAGACCGTTGCTGGCGCGGATGCCCATTTGGCGGATATTTTAGTAGCAACTCTTCTACATTACCAGCTGCTGAGCGTACCGGTAATATGACTTTAAGACCCAATTCTATAGTACATGAAATTATATATGACGATACTACTAAAAAAGCAACGGGAGTAAAAGTAATAGATGCAGAGACCAATGAAAAAATAGTATTTAAAGCAAAGGTGATTTTTCTGTGCGCGTCTGCAATGGCATCGGTGGGTATTTTGTTGCAATCTAAATCTGAACGTTTCCCTAACGGATTAGGAAATGATTCTGATGCTTTAGGAAGAGGTATAATGGACCACCATTATAAATTAGGTGCAACGGCAAAGGTAGATGGATATTTAGATAAATACTATAAAGGAAGACGTGCAAACGGTTTTTACATACCTCGTTTTGTAAACTTAAATGAAGAAACGAAACGCGAAGGGTATTTGCGTGGGTTTGGTTATCAAGGTACAGCAAGTAGAGGGGATTGGTCTGCAGAAATAGGTGAATTAGGATATGGAAAAGATTTAAAGGAATCTGTATTAAAACCAGGTAGATGGACTATTGGTGTAACCGGATTTGGAGAGTTTTTACCATATGATGACAACAGGGTTACGCTTAGCCCAACTGAAAAAGATAAATGGGGACTGCCCCAACTAGCCTTTGATGTAGAATTCAAAGAGAACGAATACAAAATGCGTGAAGACATTAAAAAAGAAATTGTGAACATGTTTGAAGCTGCAGGCTTTAAAGATGTGGCATCTTACGAAGAGCCCAACGGACCTGGTTTGGGTATTCATGAAATGGGTGGTGCCAGAATGGGCCACAGCGCAAAGACTTCTATAATTAACAAGAACAACCAAGTACATTTAGTACCCAACGTGTATGTAACCGATGGTGCTTTTATGTCATCTTCTAGCTGTGTAAACCCATCATTGACCTATATGGCATTTACCGCACGGGCAGCAAATCATGCAGCTGAACAACTAAAAGCAGGTAAATTTTCTTAATATTAAAATTAATTACAAAGTATTACGTTTATTACATCCTATAGATTAACGAAAATATCAGCTTATGGAAAATGCTTCGGCCCGAAATATGTGGGGTAATTATTTGAAAAATCATCTCGAAGATGTCTTTCATGAGACACCAAAAACAATGTTTTTTGGCAATAATGAACACGATGCTAATGAAAGCGTTAGGCTAATACAAAGTGGCCATAAAAAAGCAATCTCACATTCTTTGTTAGGTTTGCAAAACCGAAATGAACCGTTACCTAAAATAGGAGACTATATTGTGGTAACAGATTGGAATGGCGAGGCACAATGTATTGTTGCAACTACTGCGGTTACACTTAAACCATATTTTAGTATTGACACTGCTTATGCCCAATTAGAAGCCAATGGGGATAAATCATTAGACAGCTGGAAAAAATATCATTGGGACTTCTTTACTAAAGAATTACAAGAATTTAAAAGAGAACCAAAAGAAAGTATGATCGTTGTCTGCCAAACCTTTAAAAAAGTAAATTAACGATTATTCTATAATGTTATACAAAACAAAAAGAGCCGCAAATTGCGGCTCTTTTTTATAGTTTACAGTTCAACTTAGTTTTCTAAAGCTACCCAAGTATTTCCGCTTTTATGAGAATCTACGGTTGCTTCGATAAAGTTCATACCACGAACACCGTCTGTCATAGTAGGAAATTCACCATCATTGTATTCTTCCCCTCTAATAGCTCTTGCAACACCTTTATAGATATTAGCCATAGAATCAAAAATCCCCTCTGGGTGACCTGCCGGCAATTTAGTTCCGTCCAAAGATAGTTCAGAGTTATATGCATGACCCGGCTTGTAAATTTGAGTTGGCTCCGTATCACTTAACTTATATAAAAAATTAGGTTTTTCTTGCTCCCATCTAAAAGCACCTTTTTCACCATAAATAGATATAGCTAGTCCGTTTTCCTCACCTGTAGCTACTTGACTTCCTCTAATAACACCTTTTACATGATCGCCCATACGTATAAGTACGGTGCCATCAACATCCATTTGGTTATCTTCATACAAGTAATTGAAATCGCAAAGTAGTTCATTCACTTTAAGTCCTGTAGTATATTCTACCATATTAAAAGCATGCACACCAATATCTCCCATACAAGAACTAATACCTGCTTTTTTAGGATCTAATCTCCAAACAGAAGATCTTTTCTCCTTGTCATGAATAATAGTATTGATCCAACCTTGGTAATATACCGCATCAACTTTGTGTATTTTACCCAAAGCACCGGCCTTTATCATTTCACGCATTTGGCGAACCATTGGGTAGCCTGTATATGTATGCGTTAAAGCGAAGACAGTACCAGCTTTTTCATGAGATTTTTGCAAATCTTTAGCTTCCTCTAAAGTAGTGGTCATGGGCTTTTCACAGATTACGTGGAAACCGTTATCCAATAACTTCTTAGCCATTGGGTAGTGTAAAAAGTTAGGCGTTAGAACAGAGCATACCTGAATACGCTCATCTACCGGCAATTTTAACTCCTCTTCTATTAAGGTATCAAAATCTTTATATATTCTATTTAACGGAACATCTATTTCTTTGGCGAATTCTATACTGGCATCATAGTCAGGATTAAATACAGCCCCTGTAATTTCATAATTATCGTTAATGAATGAAGCTACTCTATGCAACACTCCTATTAGCGAATCTCCTCCGCCACCTAATATTCCTAATCGTATTTTCTTTGGCATTTTGGTTGTTGTTTAAATTGAAATTTTTAAATAAAATTATTTATCAGAATTAATAAAGAATAAAATTATGAAAACCGCAAAGAACTATATCATATAAAAAATCTAAAATATGTGATATCATTTATCTCCTATAATAAACATAATCTGAGCTTATTGGGGTTTCGTCATTATTTCTAAAATCTACGGCAATTTGCCCTCTATGACCAGTAGAATGATTGATGATATGAAAAAGAATATCTTGTAAGGTATTTGTAAACAATCGCCCTTCAGAATTTTCATAATCTATACGCCTGTCAAAGTTATCGGCATTAGTTACTATCTCGAAAGAACTACGTTGATTTTCATAATGAATATCAGCCCATTTTTTCACATCATGCTCTTGCCAAACCTTATACTCACTAGGTTTATTTAAGATTCTTGAGTTCCAAATATGATGTGCATTTAAGATATGACTAAATAAACGCATGGTTTCTGGCGGCACAGTATTAAGTGCCAAACACTGTTCTATAAGCTTCTTGTTGCAGTGAAAATTATAGTCAAAAATTTCATTGAAAAAAGTTTCCATAAATTACGCTGTTGATTATTCTATTTCTTTTGCAGCTTTCAGCAAAAGATCTCTTGTAGCAATGATGCCATCTGCCTCACTTATTTCAGACCCTTCATATTCCACACCGATAAAGCCGTCATAGCCTGCATTGTTTACAATATTGAGCATTTTTACGTAATCGATACCTGTATCATAACCATCTGCATCAAAATTATTGGATTTTGCACTTACCGCTTTTGCATAAGGCATTAATTCTTTTACACCCTTGTATTTGTCATACTCCGTAAGGCAGTCCCTGCTATCTGGTTTTCGTTCTGTACAAAAGTTTCCAAAATCAGGTAAACTTCCACAGTTATCCATATTCACGGTTTTCATAACCTGCGCATGCAATTCTCCATTAGATGACAAACCGCCATGGTTTTCTACCAGAATATTAATACCCTTCGTTTTTGCATAAGTGGCTAATTTTGTAAGACCGTCTACAGAATTCTTGATCCATTGTTCTGGCACATTACTTCCATTAAGGTTCACTCTAATGGCATGACAACCCATTGCTGCGGCCGCATCTACCCATTTTTTGTGTTTCTCAACAGTTTCATTTCTTTCGGTTTCATCGTCAACGGCCAAATTACCTTGACCATCGATCATGATCAACACGTTTTTCATTCCGTATTTCTCTGCTTCTGCATTAGATTTTGCAACAAAATTTGCCATTGCCTCTTCAGAATAACCAGCATCTTCCAATTCAGGATTATACAGTTGGCTTACATACTCTAAACCGGTAAACCCCCAATTTTTTGCTTTTTCGGCAAAAGAATATGGATCTACACCATCTTCTCTGATCATTTTGTGCATGGACCATTGTGCCAAAGACAATTTAAAAAATGGAGCTTTGCTACTTTCTTCCATTACAATTTCTGCATTTTCTTCTTTCTCTTTTTTTGTTTCCTTACAAGCGTAAGTTCCTAGTAAAGATATACCTATACCCGCCATCGACGCGAATCGGATAAAACTTTTTCTTCTCATGTTTTGGTAGTTTGTTGTTGTTTGAAATATAATATTAACCATTGACGTTAAACTCTTGAATAAACCAATTAATCTGACTCAAAGTTAATTTTAGCGAATTTCGCAATAAGAATGGACATTAAATGTATAGAATTAATTTAATATTTAATAAATTTAGAGATTAAACAACTTTTATGAGCAAATTTTATTATAACGAAGAACAGGAGTCCTACGACGCTATAGTTGTAGGTACCGGAATTAGTGGCGGTTGGGCCGCAAAAGAATTATGTGAGGCGGGCCTTAAAACGCTAGTACTGGAGCGTGGTAGAATGGTTAAACATATTGATGATTACGAGACCGCTAATATGGATCCGTGGGATTTTCCGAATGCAGGTGAACCGACTAAAGAAATAATAGAGCAACAACCAAAGCAAAATAGAACCGGTTATACAACAAACCAAGCCAGTAATATGTGGTTTGTAAATGACCTTAAGCATCCATACAACGAAACAAAGCGATTTGATTGGATGAGAGGCTATCACTTAGGTGGTCGTTCTTTACAATGGGGGCGTCAAAGTTACCGTTTAAGCGATATTGATTTTGAAGCAA
Organism: Maribacter sp. R86514; assembly: GCF_044597005.1. Classification (NCBI taxonomy): domain Bacteria; kingdom Pseudomonadati; phylum Bacteroidota; class Flavobacteriia; order Flavobacteriales; family Flavobacteriaceae; genus Maribacter; species Maribacter sp. R86514. The sequence continues at coordinate 2,894,587 of NZ_CP138999.1, forward strand.
ACAAAAAAGAAGGTATTGCCGTAGATTGGCCTGTTCGTTATAAAGATATTGCACCTTGGTACGATAAGGTTGAAGAGTACATTGGTGTAAGTGGTGAAAACCTAGGCTTAGAACAATTACCAGATGGTAAATTTTTACCAATGATGGACTTGAACTGTGTAGAGCAGGAATTCAGGGAAAAAGTTGCTGAAAACTTCAACGGTCGTGTAGTAACCGCCGGTAGAACAGCCCATATTACAGGAACCAAGCAGTTTAACGGAAGAAGTAAATGTCAATTTAGAAATAGATGTATTAGAGGGTGTCCTTTTGGAGCTTACTTCAGTAGTTTATCTTCTACATTACCTGCAGCAGAGGCTACGGGTAATATGACACTAAGACCAGACTCTATCGTACATGAAGTGATTTATGACCCAAAGACAAAGAAAGCAACAGGGGTAAAGGTTATAGATGCAAATACCAAGGAAAATTTTGAATTCAAGGCAAAAGTTATATTCTTATGTGCATCTGCAATTGCATCGACATCTATTTTAATGCAATCTAAATCTGAAACATTCCCTAACGGTATGGGTAATGAATCTGACCAATTGGGTCGTAACATTATGGATCATCAACTAAAGGTTGGTGCTTCCGGAAAATTTGACGGATTCGATGACAAATACTACAAAGGAAGAAAGCCTAACGGAATCTATATTCCTAGATTTAGAAACTTGGGCGGAGATTCCGATAGAAAAGATTATAAAAGAGGATTTGGATACCAAGGTGGTGCATCTAGAGGAAACTGGCAAGAATCTATTGCAGAACTTTCCCATGGTAAAGAACTTAAAGATGTTATTTTAAAACCAGGTGGATGGACGTTTGGTATGATGGGCTTTGGAGAAGTACTACCTTATGAAAACAATAGATTTACATTAGACTACGATAAATTAGATGACTGGGGTTTACCAACCGTTACTTTTGATGCAGAGCTTCAAGAAAATGAGCTAAAAATGCGTAAAGACATGTTGGAATCTGCAGTAGATATGCTAGAAAAAGCAGGTCTTAGGGATGTAAAAGGATATGATGAAGAAAGCGCATTAGGGCTTGGAATTCACGAGATGGGAACCGCACGTATGGGTAGAGATAGAAAAACATCTGTACTAAACGGAAACAACCAATTACACGATGTACCTAACGTATATGTAACTGACGGGTCTTTTATGACTTCTGCCAGTTGTGTTAACCCATCATTGACTTACATGGCCTTTACGGCCAGAGCTGCAAACCATGCAGTTGAACAACTTAAAAAAGGAAACATATAATGGATAGAAGACGCGTATTAAAAAATATGGGGATGTCGCTTGGATATATGGTGGCTACCCCAACATTATTATCAATTGTTCAAAGCTGTAAAAGTGAACCGGCCCTAACTTGGACTCCAGAGTTTCTGACCCAAACAGAAGGTACCGTACTTTCTAAGCTGGTAGACATTATTTTACCAAAAACAGACACACCTTCCGCTTCAGAAGTACAGGTAGATGTTTTCATTGATAGATTCGCCAAAGATGTTATGGAAAAGGAAAAACAAGATTTTCTTAAAATGTCCATGACAAAATTCACAAACAAAGCTTTGGCAGATTCTGGAAAAGAAAAAGCCGAAGATTTGACTGCTGAAGACTTAGAACCTGTCTTGGCAAGTTCTTTAAAATACAACAAAGATGAGCAAGCAGAAATGTTCAAAACCATTAATAGCTACACAAAAGCTATTGCAAATGGAGATACAGCAGAATTAGATGACGAAGTTTCAAGATTTGCTTTTGCCAACAACTTAAGAGGTATGACTATTTGGGGCTATAAAGCTTCTGAATATGTAGGCGAAAATGTTTTGGCATACTTACCTGTACCAGGTGAATATGTACCTTGTGGAGACCTTCAAGAGCTTACAGAAGGTAAAGCATGGTCTTTATAATCTTATAATATCTTATGTATTCAATAGCCAAGAGCATTCTTACGTTGCTCTTGGCTATTTTCATTATAAAACACTACTCATGAAAAGAAGAAGCTTTATTCAAAAATCTGCATTGACTACTGGTGCAATTTCCATAGGCAGCACGTTATCATATGCCAAAACAATAAACAAAACCGTAGATACCCATAAATACAATTTAAAATATGCGCCACATATAGGTATGTTCAAACACATGGCAGGTGATGATCCAATCGACCAATTAAATTTTATGGCGGATCAAGGTTATACCGCATTTGAAGATAATGAAATGCGTAAAAGACCAATTGAACTACAAGTAAAGATGGCAAAAACCATGAAAGAACGTGGTTTAGAAATGGGTGTGTTCGTTGCTCACGAAATACATTGGAAAACCCCAAATTTAGCATCTGGTAATCCAACCAAAAGAGAAGAGTTTTTGAATGACATAAAAGATTCCATTGAAGTTGCTAAACGTGTTAATGCTAAATGGATGACCGTAGTACCGGGGCATTTAGACCTTAAATTAAGAATGGGCTACCAAACGGCTAATGTTATTGAAAGTTTAAAACAGGCTTCTGCACTATTAGAACCTCATAATATTACCATGGTTTTAGAACCATTGAATTTAAGAAATCACCCGGGGCTGTTTTTAACAGATTCGCCACAAGCGTTCGAAATTTGCAAGGCGGTCAACTCACCATCGTGTAAAATTCTGTTTGACATCTACCATCAACAAATTCAAGAAGGAAACATAATACCTAATATGGAAGCTTCTTGGTCAGAAATAGCATATATCCAAATTGGGGACAACCCTGGAAGAAATGAACCAACTACAGGTGAAATTAACTATCACAATGTATTTAAATGGATACATACACAAGGATTTGATGGAGTACTTGGCATGGAGCACGGTAACTCTAGAGATGGTAAAGAAGGGGAACTAGCGGTAATTGAAGCATATAAAAAAGTGGATGCTTTTTTATAATTATATATCGTTTGTTTTATTGTTATTAGACATTAGCTAAATAGCATAATATGTATTTCATCGAATAGTTGATGCTTTTTCGATGAAATACATATTACAAATGTAAGAATTTACTTACTTATACGTTCTTTTGTATATGTCCCAATACCTACAAGCAGTACTCGTATATGCCAGTTTACTTCTGGTCTCCAAATTATCTTTTTATATCTATAAAAAGGTTAAGTCCCATTCTTTTGACTTGTTTCAAATTAGACTCAGTTATAAGTGGTTTAATCTTAAAAATGCCATAAGATTAACTTTTCATAGCATTTTTAACAATATCATCAAGTTTCCGTAATCCAAAATGGAATTTGCTACGTATATCTCTTATACTCTAATACTTAAGTTATGGAAAACTACATCACAATATTATTGAAATATGCAGCTGCACTTCTTTTCTCGACAGTATTAAAGCCCTATATCAAAAATGATAAATAAGAATCCCCTTACTTAACCTCGGCTTAGCCGTATATAAAAAAGACCTCTCTACATGCGGGGTCTTTTTTATTCCCTTATTTTAAATCCTTTTAAAAAAAAGTAGTGGTTAACCAACGTTCATATTATACAAGATAAGTCCTCCTTTTATTATAACATAAAAACGACTTTTAGGTAGATTACATTAAAAACTATCAACCTAAAGATGCATGTGTTAAATAAAACCGCATAAAGTTTTTATAAAATGAAAGTAATATAATATTGAATGGAAAGTACAAAAAATGTACGGCCCCACTAATGCTTCTATTATGAAAAATGCCCACCAAGTCTAATAAAGGTAGTTCCCCCGAAACCTTTTCTTAGAACGTATTCGTACGACGAATCGTAGTTATACTTATTTTGGCGCTCAAACATTAGATATAAGATAACATACACTATCTCATAAAGAACCGTACTAAATCTAAGCTTTTATATCTGCATTGAAAGACCCTTTGATTTTCAAAAAAACTCCCTCAGCATTTACTAATTGTACTTCTAACTTGCCATCGACTTTGTTAGAAAAGAATTCAGTGATTGTTATATCTCCAGAATCTATAAAAAAAGGTAATTCACTCACACTACCTAAATCTGCAAAGCCATAAACCCCATTGAAATTATTTATCAAATGGTTTAGGTCTTTAATTTTATGTTTGCCAATTTGTACTTCAAGCTTATCTACTTTATCAGATGCAATTATAAATTCCAAAATTTGCATCTCTTTATCATTACATGATGTAAAATGAAGCAATAATTTATTTGTCTTGTAACCTAACCTATCCACTTCAGTTTTATTTTCAAAGGTTGCAGCTCCATTCAAATTAAAGCTCAGTTCTCCATCTACTTTAAAACTACATGTTCCGTTATCTAGTCTAGGGGTATCAAAATTTTCTTTTGAAGTACCCGCAAGCAACATTAACGGTATAAAACCGAAACAAAACATTTTAAAAGACTTATTTATAAATCGTTTAATGTTTTGCATAATCTATTATTATGGCCTGGTTATATTTTCTTTTCGCACTTCGGTTGCCACAGCCAAATTTTCATCTAACTCTTTATTCTCTGCTAAAAATTGCGAAGCAATTAACAACACAACAACAAATAATGTCAACATTATGCCACATTTTCTCATGCCATCTATTTTTACAACATACTGAATTTCTTTGCTAAAGGTAGATTTATGCTCAAAAATGATAGAGTTGTTTTGTATAACTCGTACCTTTTTATGTATAACCGGATACAGAAAAAGAGAAAAAATTCATACAAAAACAATATATAGTATTTTTCCTACAAAATATATATGCTTATTAGGTTCTAGACACCCTTGCTTTGAAATATACCGATTACACTAATTTCTCTTCCATTGGTACAAATTAGTATTTGAAAGCAACACAAGCGCGTAATTTTTCATAACTTTCTAACTTGATACCTACCGTTTATGTTACAAGCTGTTATTGTAGATGATGAAATTAAAGCCCTTCAAAGTTTAACTTGGGAGCTCACAAATTTTAGTGATGAAATCAATGTAATAGCTTCGTTTACAAACCCTAATGAAGCTCTAGCTTATTTAGAAAAACATACACCAGATTGTCTTTTTTTAGATATAGAAATGCCAACAATGGACGGTTTTCAGTTTATTAGTAAACTGATCAATAAAAATTTTCCCGTTATAATTACCACAGCTTACAACCAATATGCCTTAAAAGCGATAAAAAGTCAGGCTCTGGATTATCTTTTGAAACCAATTGATACAGATGATCTAGAAGAGACCATTGTAAAAATCAAAAAATTTAACAGTAAGAATTTCTCTGTTGAAAATTTGGAAATGGCACTTATCAATTACAACTCTAAAGCCTTACATAAACGTATTACGCTTAATACAGATGGTAAACTGTTATTTTTAGAAAGCGATGAAATATTATATGCTGAATCTGACGGAAATTACAGCACTATATTCTTAGCCGACGGTCAAAAAATCGTGCTTACCAAAAAACTAAAAGAAGTAAATGAATTACTACCGTCTGATTCCTTTTTCAGAATTCATAATTCGTATATTATCAACTTAAATAAAATAAAGGAATTTTTAAAGACAGATGGTTATGTTGTCTTAAAATCGAATCATAAAATACCTGTATCAAGGCAAAAAAAATCAGATTTTTTAGACATGTTATAAATCCTTAATTTGGTTTATAACATAATACTCAAGCTTTTCCATAAACGTATAGTGCATAAATTCAAGTACAAAATTCTATTTCTTCTTCTGTACACTTTGGTGTTATCACACGATTGTTACTCTCAAGACATACCTATTGGTTTACAAGTCAATTTAGATAGTCTATTAACAACCAAACCCAACACTCGTCAAGAGATAGATAATTTGCTAAGCCCTTTCAGCAACGATAGTACGGCTTTACGCTATATTGAGCAAAAGTCGCTTTCACAAAAGTACTATAGTGGACAATCATATGCTTTAAACAAACTTGGTAGTATTTACCGCGACCGCTCATTATATAATAAATCCCTTGATCTTTATCAAGAAGCACTTAGAGTATCTGTTGAAGACGAGAATCTTGAATTTAGGGTATCTAATCTAAACATGATCAGTACGGTTTACAAACGTACCGATGCGTTTAAATCGGCTTTAGACTATAGTCAAGAAGCATTAGAACTTGCCGAGACCGTAGCAGACCCCGGTTTAAATTTAAAAAGAAGTATCATCGTGTCTTTAAACAGTATTGGTAGTATTTACCAAATACTTGAGCAATATAAACTTGCAATAGAGAAATATGAAAAAGCCATGGTTCTTGAAAAAGAACTTGATGATAAATTGGGCTTAGCCATAAATCACCTCAACTTAGGGGAATGTTATGAATCTCAAGGAGACTTGGAACCCGGTCTAAAAAATTTCAGAAAATCGTTGGTATACTATGAAATTATAGACTCTGAAACTGGTAAAATTAAATGTAACTACAACATAGCACATGTTTATGTTCACGAAGGCAAAGTACAAGAGGCTATTGAAATTTTAAAATCAAACTTACTTAAAGCCATTTCTCTAAACGATCAAAAAATTATTACAACGATTTACATTAATCTAGGTTGGGCATATATTAGATCAGAAGATTATGAGGCCGCAGAAACCAATTTAGAATCTGGACTGGCACTTGCGGAAAAATACGAATTTGACGTTGAAATAGCTGACGCCAATAAATTCTTATCTGAGCTTTGGATCAAGCGAGATGATTATGAAAAAGGCATGACCTATTTTAAAGAATCTAAAAAATATGAACAACGTATAACCAAAGCACTCAACCTTAGGTATGTCAATGACATGATTTTAAGGTACGAATCTCAAATACGAGCAAACCAACTAGAGCGTCTTGCCCAAGAAAACGAATCGGTACGTTTAAGGTTAAAGAAAAACAAGACCATGCTTATCATTATTGGTATTTCTTTAATTTTATTGATTGGTATTTTATACATTCTTTACCGTCAAAGTCAATTAAACGCAGATAAAAAGCTATTGACTTTAGAACAAAGTATGCTGCGTAGTCAGATGAATCCACATTTTTTATTCAATTCACTGAATTCCATTAAATTATATATTATAAATAATGAGAAAAAGAATGCCGTTCATTATTTAAATAAATTCTCAAAACTGGTGCGCAAAATTTTGGAAGCATCTTCTCAAAGAGAGATATCGCTTGCAGAAGAACTTGAAACGGTAGAATTATATATGAATATTGAAAATATTAGATTTTCAAATGAAATTAACTTTAATATAGATATAAAGGATGATATAGACCCACATCATATTAAAATACCCTCGTTAATACTGCAACCATTTTTAGAAAATGCTTTATGGCATGGACTATCATCAAAAGAAGGAGCAAAGAATATTGATCTAGAAATTAAAAAAGGTAAAAACGGATTTATAGAAATAGTTATTACCGACAATGGTGTAGGTAGAGACGCTGCAGAAAAGATTAAGGACGGTAAATTGCTAAAAAGAAAATCTGTAGGTATAGATATCACCAAAGAACGCTTGGCCAATTTCTCGCGAGATTATGAAAACTATTTTCATGTAGATATCATTGATAAGTTCGATGATGACACCAACCCGATCGGTACACAGATTGTAATTTACATACCTACTATTTAAGATGGTCTTTTGCCACTTCTTCTAATTCAGTATACCACTCTTCTCCAAATTTACGTATCAACGCCTCTTTTACAAACTTGTATATAGGCACTTTTAGTTCGTCTCCCAAGGCACAAGCCGGATCACAAATTTGCCATTTATGATAATTAACCGCAGTTAATTCTGTGTATTCACGTACTCTAATTGGGTACAAATGACATGAAACAGGTTTTTTCCAATCAATTTCACCTTGGTTATATGCTTCTTCAATACCACATTTAGCCACCTTTTTATCATCAAAAATAACATAGGCACATTCACTACCGTTTACTAAAGGAGTTTCCCATTCCCCATCTTCACCTTTTACAAAAGCACCTTGCTCTTCAATAACTGCAACACCTTCCGGTCTTAAGAAACGTTTTACTTTAGCATAGATATCAACCATTATTTCGGTTTCAGAATCCTCTACCGGTGCACCTGCTTCGCCATCAACGCAACAGCCACCTTTACATGCGCTAAGATTACATACAAAATCGTTTTCTATTATCTCTTCGGATACTATGATTTTCCCTAATTGAAACATAACCTAATTTAAAGGGCGCAAGATACATTTTTTAAAAAGTATAGGTCTTAGAATATTTTACCAATAAACATCCAAGTGGATGTTTATAAACGTAAATTTGCAAAAAATTGAAGGATGGAATTTCATTTTGACTTAAGAGAGATTGCTACCGCTAGTATGGTACTATTCGCCGTAATTGATATTTTAGGTAGCATACCTATTATTATAGGTCTTAGAAAAAAAGTAGGTCATATTCAGTCTGAGAAAGCATCGATTGTAGCTGCAGTTATTATGATTGCTTTTTTGTTTCTTGGAGATGAAATTTTAGGTTTAATTGGTATTGATGTAAATTCATTTGCGGTAGCAGGTGCTTTCATTATCTTCTTTCTGGCCATTGAAATGATTTTAGGTATTACCCTATACAAAGATGACGAACCTGAAAGTGCTTCAGTAGTACCCATTGCCTTTCCTTTAATTGCTGGTGCAGGTACACTAACGTCATTACTTTCTTTACGCGCAGAGTATTACGTAGAGAACATTATCGTAGCCATCGTCATCAACATAATTTTCGTTTTTATAGTTCTTAAATCATCTGTGAGGATTGAAAAGATGTTAGGTAAAAATGGAGTAAACGTTATCAGAAAAGTATTTGGAGTAATTCTTATGGCCATAGCTGTTAAATTATTCGCTGCTAATATTAATGAACTTTTCTAGACCGTTAGAAGGTTGTATTTTTATAAAAACAAGTTTATGAGCAAGACATTATCCATAATATTCATAGTAATTGCAGTAGCACTTATAGCCTATAATGTAACTCTAGTGAATTTTGCCGACCCTTTTGAGAAAAACAGTACAATAGCATTAATTGGAATAATGGCTTCATTGTGCGCCATTGTGCTTCTTTTGGTATTTGTTACCAGCAGAAAAATTCAAGATAAGATCAATAAAGATTAGTTGTTAGCGTTAATTTCAGCAGATTCTTCTTGGGTGATTACCCCGCCATCTAGTTCCAAAACCTTTTGAAGCATAAGGTCTTCATCTGCCTTGATTTTAGCGTGTATATTGGTATTGAACAACTGCTCTGCGATATTTGCTTTTAAAAATCTTTTTATACTATCCTCATAATCATAGAAATTCATTCTCAAATTTCTATCTACAGAATAGGTTACAAATTTCTCAAAAAGTATATCGTCAACTCTAAAATCGTTCACAAATTCTTCTTGATTATATTGACCATATCTTTCTCTATCTTCATCTAAGTGCTCAAAAACAAAAAAGGAAAGGAAACCTAAATTATCCATACTCTCTACAGCTTCCTCTTCATTGCTGCCAATGGGCACAAAAACATCAGGTATAATACCACCACCGCCGTATACAACTTTTCCTTTAGGAGTCGTAAATTTTAGAGAATCTGCTACCTTAATACTATCTACGGATATCATTTCACCACTATGGAACCGATCTGTAAAACGTTGATAATAATCTTTGGTACCGTTAGCGTACGTTTTTTGAATACTTCTACCCGTAGGAGTATAATATCTAGAAACAGTAAGCCTTACGGCAGAACCATCACCTAAAGCCATTTCTCGCTGTACCAAGCCTTTACCAAAAGAACGGCGACCTACAATAGTACCTATGTCATTATCTTGTAAAGCACCTGCTACAATTTCACTAGCAGAGGCAGACCTTTCATTGATCAATACATAAATTGGCTTGTCTTCAAAACTACCGTGATCCGTGGCAAAACTCTTATTGATCTTTCCTTTCTTGTTCTTGGTAAATAAGATCAGCTTACCATCTTCAAGAAACTCATCAGCCATTTCTTCTGCCATACCTAAATAACCACCAGGGTTATCACGTAAGTCCAACACTAATTTATCTGCACCACGCTTCTGTAATTTTATCAAAGCATCCTTAAATTCCTTATATGTAGATTCTGCAAAACGATTCACTTTTATATACCCAATATCTTGGGTTAGCATGTAAAAGGCGTCAACACTTTTTAAAGGCACTATGCCACGCCTAACCTTGACATTGAAAGTTCTATCTTCTGATTTTCTGTATACTTTAAGATCAATAGATGTACCCTCTTTACCTTTCAGTTTTTCAACAATAACCTCACTAGGAAATTCTTTACCGAACAAGGTATCCTCATCCGCCATTAAAATTCGATCACCTGGCAAAATACCTTTAGAATAACTTGGACCGTCTTTAACGGTTTTGATAACAGCTATAGAATCTTTATAGGTATAAAAATTAATACCGATACCTACAAAATCGCCCTTCATATTTTCGGTAACACCCGACATTTCTTTTTCTGAAATATATACAGAATGGGGGTCTAATTTTTCTAGGATACTATTTACCGTAACATCTACGATGCTATCTGTATTTACATCATCTACATATTCATAATCTATGTAATCTATAAGCCTGTTGAGTTTGTCTTTTTTAGAATTGGTAGAAAAAAGACGTTCTGGAGAGTCATTAAAATTCAGTTTTCCGCCTATAAAAAACCCTAATGCAAGTGCAGAAGCGATAATTAAAGGAAATAGAGCACTGTATTTTTTATTCATCATTGATGTAAACCTTAGATAGTAACATTTATTTCTGGCATATGTTGTAATTCAACTCCAGCTTTTGCTAAAAATTTTAATCCTGAATCATCTTTATAGCCTACCTGATACACTACACGTTTAATGCCAGATTGGTGTATTAGTTTACTACATTCTCTACACGGTGATAAAGTAATGTACAATGTAGCCCCTTGGCATGATTGTGTAGAACTGGCTACTTTTAGTATGGCATTAGCCTCTGCATGTAAAACATACCATTTGGTATACCCTTCTTCATCTTCACAGTAGTTCTCAAAACCCGTTGGGGTGCCATTATATCCGTCAGAGATAATCATTCTGTCTTTCACTATAATTGCACCTACTTGTTTTCTTTTACAAAAAGACAATTTACCCCATTCTTTGGCCATTCTTAAATAGGCCCTATCATATTTTAATTGTTTCTCTTTCTTCATTTACAGTAAGCTTTATTCAAGCACTTATCCCTAAGGTAGTTGCTTTGATCAGTATCAACAATATCTTAGGCTAAACTTTAACAATCTAAAATGGAAATGTTTCATAAAGCAATGGTAGCGTTATTAATATGATCAAAATACTACCTACCATTACAAATAAACTTTGTTTCACCTTTAAAATGGCTTGGATCACATAGGCCAACATCAATACCAGCAAAACTATAACTACTTGAGCTAATTCGATACCACCGGCAAAACCTAATAACGGCGCCATCTTGTCTTCTTCGCCCATAATCATCATTTTAAAATAATTAGAGAATCCAAAACCATGTACTAGTCCAAAAACACCGGTAACGAGAACATGAAACCAAATAGTATTATCGCCTTTTTTATCGGTACTACCCACTAAATTAAAAAGAGCCGTGCTTACAATGGTAACAGGTATTAAAAATTCGATCCAACTAGCATCTATGACCATTACTTCGTAAACAGAAAATACTAATGCCAAACAGTGGGTAAAAGTAAAAACAGTAGCCAAAAGCAATACATTTTTCCAACTCTTAAAAGTAAATGGTAATGCCAGCGCAGCTAGAAATAATATATGGTCATATGCATTGATATCCAACACATGTTGCAAACCTAATTCTATATAAAACCAAAATTCTTGCATTGCAGTATATCTAAATAATTAGTAGTCTAGTTTAGTCCACGTTCTTTTTGAATGGTCTCATAAGCCTCTTGTACTTGCTTAAACTTTTCTTCAGCACCTTTTTTAATAGCCTCGTCTTTCGTATTCACCCTATCCGGATGATATTTCTTAGCCATTGCCCTATACGCCTTTTTCACTTCGGCATCGGTAGCGGATTTTTGAATATCTAAAATTTTATAAGAGTTGTTCGCAGATTTAACGAACATGGCCTTTATACTTTCAAATTCGTTTAAAGAAACCCTCAGATAACCTGCTATTTCTCTAATTTTCTGAATTTCAAGATTGCTAATATTACCATCTGCTTGTGCAATACCGAATAAAAAATGAAGCAATTGTAAACGTACTTCATAACGCGTACGCTGCGCCAAAAAAGTACATACCTTCTGTGCAGATATCTGACCTTTCTTATTGATTTCGTTAAAACTTCTAAAAATAGCGTTCGCTTTGTCTTTACCATAGGTACTAACAAAGTACTGACGAACATAATCCATTTCTGACTGGCTTGCTTGTCCGTCTGCCTTAATAACTATAGAACAGAGTGACAAAAGATTCAATTCAAAATCTGCCGCAGTTACATTTGGTCTAGTATAATCTTCGAACACGCTACGCGCACTGCCTTTATTAGACCCAAAAAAGCTATCTATAATACTACCGGCAAAGAAACCCAACACCGCTCCAGATAATCCTCTAAAAGAAAAGCCTATTATGGCTCCCAACCATTTAATCATTTCGTACGCTCAATTTTGCCAAAGATAAAATAATACGAATAGAAAGTTAGGCCAATGAAAAGTTAAGGTCTGAAGCAGTGCTGCGACTAATTGATTATCTTTGTAATAGTTTAATTAAAATATTAATAATATGTACCCTGCGGAATTAGTAAAACCAATGAGAGATGATCTGGCTTCTGCCGGATTTGAAGAATTATATACAGCAGATGCAGTAGCAAATGCCATTAATAAAGAAGGAACAACTTTAGTTGTTGTAAATTCTGTTTGTGGTTGTGCAGCGGCAAACGCAAGACCTGCTGCCAAAATGAGCTTGCAGAACGATAAAAAACCTGACCACGCAGTTACTGTGTTCGCAGGTGTAGACAAAGAAGCTGTTGATGCGGCGAGAAACCTAATGGTTCCTTTCCCTCCATCTTCACCATCTATGGCATTGTTCAAAAACGGAGAGCTAGTTCATATGATCGAGCGTCACCATATTGAAGGTAGACCAGCTGAAATGATCGCTCAGAATTTAGCACAGGCTTACGACGAGTTTTGCTAAATTTTACAGCATAAACAATATTCCTATAAAATAATAGGATTAAAAAACCGCTCTAATTGAGCGGTTTTTTATTTTTGTACGATGCAGAAGTTGCTTTCTTATATACTAACCCCCATTTTTTTTATAGCATTTGGTCTATGCCTAGGAATATTTCATCCTATTCAATGGTTAGGTTTTAAACTTTTTGGATATGAAGGCTTAAAGCCAACAGTAAGCAAGCTTAACTTTTGTTTAATGCGTAGTACAAACATTTTAGGTACTACATACAACTTCACCAATAATTTTGATTTACCGACCAATAGACCTTTGATTATTGTCACCAACCATCAAAGCATGTACGACATACCGCCCCTGATCTGGTATATGCGTAAACACCATCCAAAGTTTGTGAGTAAAAAAGAATTGGGAAAAGGCATACCTAGCGTCTCATTTAACCTAGTGCACGGTGGATCTGTGCTTATAGATAGAAAAGATGGTAAATCTGCCCTCATGGAAATTGGTAAACTGGGTACCTATATAGAAAAGCATAACAGAAGCGCAGTTATTTTTCCGGAAGGTACCAGAAGTAGAGACGGACACCTAAAACCATTTAAGCCTATGGGGCTTAAAATGCTTCTTAAAAAGGCTCCATCTGCACTAATTGTTCCAATAAGTATCAATAATTCGTGGAAATTGGTCCGTTTCGGGCAATTTCCAATGGGATTGGGAGCTAAGGTTCGTTTAGAAGTTCAGCAACCTTTAGAGAATAAAGGCAATTTAGATGACCTGATCCAACAAATTGAAGCATCCGTAGTTAGCGGGATAAATTCCTTTAAATGACCCACTCAGAAATTGTAGAAGAAACCATAATATTTGTCAAAGAAACCTTGAAAAATGCCGAAGGAGGTCATGACTGGTTTCACATTCAACGTGTATTCAATAACAGCATGTTAATTGCAAAAGAAGAAGGTGACATCAATATTTTAGTCGTTAGCCTAGGTGCACTTCTTCATGATATTGCAGATGCTAAGTTTAATGATGGTGATGAAGCCTTGGGTCCAAAAATGGCAGAAGATTTTTTGTTGAGTCTTGGTGTACCTAAAAGAACGATCAACCATGTAACCAATATTATAAAATACAGTTCATTTAAAGCCAGCTTAACAGACGGCAAGATGAAGAAGAAGCTATTTACTTCCAAAGAACTTAAAGTAGTGCAAGATGCCGACCGTTTAGACGCCATAGGCGCTATTGGTATTGCACGGGCGTTCAATTATGGCGGATTCAAAAATCGTGCGCTCTACGACCCTAGTATACCTCCTAATTTAAATATGACCAAAGAAGAGTATAAAAAATCTGCAGCACCTACCATAAATCATTTTTACGAAAAATTATTGCTTCTAAAAGACAAAATGAATACTGAAACCGGTAAACGTTTAGCAGAAGAAAGACACCAGTACATGCTAGATTTTCTAGAACAATTTTATCAAGAATGGAATCCTCTAAAAAATTTAACTTAAATTCACAAAGTAATTCAACAACATCAAACCATTAAAAAGGGTCTCAACATACATTGAGACCCTTTTTTCATTTTATAATATTTTCAATTATTTTGTTGGCAACTCTCTAGTCAACCAACCACTTCTGCTTGCCGTAGCAATTGCATAAGGTGTAATCCAGAATAGACCGAAAGTGAACAATACGCTGTATGAATATGCCCAAAAAGATTCTGAAAAAGAGTATCTTTTTGCATAGAACAACACAGGGAATGTTGATAAAACCAATATGCTCACAAAAGTAGAACTTAAGAATAATAACGGGTGTGTGAATACAAATACCAACATGAACAATACAAATGGGTAGCATAACACAATTCTTGAGAATTGGCTAAAGAACAATAACCTTGTACCTGCTTTTGGCCCTTTTCTAAAGTTTCTAAATACATACTTAGACATTTGAATGTTCTCACGCACATTACTTCTACCCCATCTAATAAACATTTTGTAAAGCCCTTTATACTTTTCAGGAACATTAGTATACGCAAAGGCATTTCTTTGAAATAACACGTGGAAACCCTGCTTTAAAATCATGTTTGTCATAGCTCTATCTTCACCTATATCTGAAGCTTGACCCATAAACGTCTGATTGATCCACTCATCTAAACAACCGAATACTGCAGTAGCTCTGTAAGCTGCCAAAGCACCTGGTGTACACAATACCGAGTTTAAAGTACTTTCTGATGAACGTACAAACTCAAAACTAAGTGCAAAACTTACGTCAAGCATTTTAGGTAAGATCTTATCATTATTCAATACACGAATATTACCTGCAACGGCACCACAGTTCTCATCAACAATAAACGGACTTACTAGATTTCTCAAGGTATCTTTATCAACGATAGAATCACTATCTACAGTCACAAATATCTCACCAGTACCTTCATTAAAACCTCTGTACAATGCATGACGTTTACCCATGTTTTTAGGTTGTTGAAAAATAGAAACCCTATCACCTAATTCCTTTTTAGCTTCCTTCATCCAAGTCCAAGTATCATCTTTACTACCGTCATCAATAGCCAATAATTGAATTTTATCTTTAGGGTAATCACTTTCTGCTAAACTCTTCAAAGTTGCCCAAACTTGTTTACCTTCATTATACGCAGGTACGATAACGGTAACCATTGGTAACTCTTCATTAGAAACAGATGGTATTGCCTTATACTTTAAAAATCTTATAAAAGTGTAAATAAAGAAACTCAATTTAAATACAAAAAAAGCAGCAGCTACGATCATGAAAATGAATCCAATCATGTTACTTCTTCTCTCTAAATGTAATTGTGTAAAATCATTCTGTAAAATATATGCCAGATAAGCAGAACCAAACATCATTACAAAGGTGCTTCCCATTACAAAAATACCCCATGCATTGGCATTTTCAATTAGATGTTTCATTCTTGAAAAGAATGGCTTCTTCTCTGTTTTATTGGTAGTGTTTTTTAAAGTTTTCATATCTTCTTTGGTAGTGTTCTTGGTTTTCATAAATAGTTCTAGTATTTATTTCTGCCCTATCTACGCTTACAATTACCTTTTAGATCTTATTTTAACAAAACTTTTTAAAGAAAATATTTACCTTAAACTATTGCACGTTTTTTAAACTTCACCTGCTAATTTAAAACCATAAATTTTTGACTTATTTACATTATTTAACTCATTTTCATACAATTGTTATGACAAATAATATTGTACCAATTACACTTTAGAAATAAGAATTCTAAATAAAAAAATAGCGCTAGAATACTAGTTGGGTAATCAACGCACATACGAAAAACAAATCAACCTTAGAAGAGTTTTAGCTGTCTGTCTTTACAAGATTCGTGTAGACTGCTATTTAATTTAGGAAAAGATTTATCTTTAAAATAGGTTCGCTTTGCCAAACGCACCATGTCATGAATTTGAGTAGCAATTTTACCCTCTCCTCTACTTCTTACTCCAAATCTACTATCGCTTAAATTTCCACCATGGCATTCTTGTATTTGATGCAATACCTTATCGGCTTTATTAGGAAGCGTTTTACGGATCCAATCAGTAAAAATCTCACCTATTGCCCCGTTTAAACGAACTACGGTGAATGCCATGGACACAGCACCATTTTCTGAAACCGCTTTAGCCAAATTCAAAATTTCATGACTATTTATACCAGGTATTATTGGTGCCAACATTGCATTGACCGGTATACCGTTTTCAGATAGAACACGTATAGCTTCAAGCCGTTTTTTAATGGTCGTGGTTCTCGGCTCTAAAATTCTTCTTGTTTCTTCGGATAAGGAAGTAACCGAAATGTTTACGCCTATTAATCCGTATTCATTAAGTTCTTTTAAAATATCCAGATCTCGCAAAATCAACGCATTTTTAGTTATGATACCTACCGGATGTCTATATTTTAAAAATACCTCTAAACATTTTCTAGTCAGTTCAAATTCTTTTTCTGCAGGTTGATAACAATCTGTATTACCCGACATGACTATGGTACATGCTTTCCAACTTTTACTTCTCAATTTAGCTTCTAATAGCTTAGGCGCATCGTGTTTTACCAGAATTTTTCGTTCAAAATCCAATCCTGCACTATAGCCCCAAAATTCATGTGCATTTCTGGCATAACAGTAAATACAACCATGCTCGCAGCCTTGGTACATATTCATGGAATAACTCATACCCACATCTGGACTAGTGACTTTATTGACTATCGTTTTTGGAAAAATAGGAAGGTATTGGGTTTTGTTTCTGTCGGCAACTTCGCCTTCTACTCGGCAGAATTCGAGAAAATCATCTCTAGTTTCATAGCTGTATGCAGAAAATTTATTATTAATATTTTTCTGGGCTCCTCTTCCTTTAACCGAAGAATTATATTTCATTTATTGGGATTTATTCCAAAATTATGGAAATAATCCTATTTAAATATATTTTTATCATTTCAATGCTCTAATTGTCTAATTTGGTAAAATGAAAAGCATATTCGTAGCAGCACTTCTTTTTCTCAGTTATCAATGTTTTGGTCAATTAGGCACACCGAGTCTTTATGGCGAATATGATGTTTTTATCGATGAAGAATTTAACGACAATATTTTTCATAAAATAACTTTAGGCTCTGAATTGACTTCATTCAAATTTATTGCTCCTGAGTTTGATGTTTCATACTACTATGGCTTAAACTCACAAGAAATGTTTGATGCCGAACAAACAGGACCACCAACATATGCCGCCTATTTAAATGAAAACTTTGAAGGATTCGTATTGGGGTTTTCACCAAAGCTCTTTTATGAAGAAGAAGGTACTCGAGTGGTTTTTATCCCTAAGTATCATTTTGGAAAAATTCGTGCCAAAGGTAATTTCTTAGATTCTGATGATGTAGCGTTAGAAAAAGTTACAAAATTAAAAATGTATTATTGGTCTTTTGCATTAGGTATAGAAGAATCTAAATGGTCGAACAATGCAACATACGGGTTTTACCTCATTTACAATGGTTTAAATGCCGGTAAAGCGCTCAATCAATTAGATTTTAATGCCCAATCGTTCTCAAAAGATAATTATAATACCAGAACCATAGGGCTTGGTATTAGAATCTCATATAATTTTAAAGCACGAAATCAGATTATTTAACACCCACTTGAACCAATTGTTTTTTGGTTCCTCTTTTCGCGTAGAACACTAATTCATCGTTCAATCTATCAATATAAGGTACAGACACCATCAAAGGTAAACGAGCTTCTGTATCGTCAATAACCTTGTTGTATTTCATATGTCCGTTTTCATCCAATCGAATTAAAAAGACATTTCTATTTCTACTTAATCCTTGCTTGAACATGATACGGTCTTCACTCAACTGCTGCGGATTCTCTGAAGAGGTACTGATAAAAAAGTAGGTTGTATTGTTTTTTGTATAAGCACTGTAAGAGGCATAAGCACCGTCGCCCTGTGTTACCTCTGTCTTGTTAATATTTCTTGCCCAAATTAAATCTCCCGAAGAGCTCAATTTCGCACTAACAATATCGTTATGGTGATATCTAGTTACTGCAACGCGACCACCACTAGAGTTAGACTGTACACTTTTACTTGTAAAATACTCTTCTGCATTAAACAGAATATTACCTTCATTTGTAATATCCATTCCTTTGAACACTAAATCCTTTATAGCCTTGTCATCTTCACGCCCAAACTTATCCATCATAAACTGTTCAGAAAACGGGTTAAATTTTTGAGTCTTCATTTCTAAGGTTTTCTGGTCTAAGTTGAAATAAGATATTCCATTATAACGATTATCTTTTCTATCCGCATAAAAACCGATACAAAGCAATTCATCACCTCTAAAAATGGGTTTTAAAGACTCAGGAAATTTACCCGGAGTATAAAATGACTGAGTGCTTCTACCGCTGTTAGAAATTCGAATCATTTCGTATTGAAACTTACGCTCTGTAGCATTAAAACGTTTCTTTTTAAAATATGCTTTACCTACCAAATACACATTCTGCAAATCTTTTGAGAAGGCTATATTTTCAAATGCATAATTCTTTTCTTCTACCTCATCAGAGAAATCATGCTCCATTAACTTGTTTAAGTTGGCGTTGAATACATGAATAGTGTGCTGATCGATCTTTCTTTTCTTATAATGTGTAGTTATGGCAAATGCCGATTTATCATCATTGAATAAAATAGAAGTGGTAAAGCCAGATGAGAAGTTTCTATTATAGAAATTTCTATCTAAAGGCTGTTCTACCGGCTCAGACGCTATAGATAGCAAGGTTTCTTTTGTAAACTGAAATTGAGAGAATGGGCTTCTATGCACTTCATATTGATAACTTCTGGTATTATAGTTGTACTCTAAAAACAACAAATAAACTTGGCCGTTACGAACATAGGCGTCTATAAAATTGGCATTTTTAAGTTTATAATTATATTCTGAGACAAGCTCTAAATCTTTATTATAATGTTCAATAAAATACCCTTTTGGTCTTAATACGATACCTGTATAATATGCACGTACCACAACAGTACCTTCGCTACCATCATCTGCGATAGCAAGCATGTTAGAGTATCTATATTTATCATGAAATTTTTCACCGATAGTATAGGATACCAATTCTTCTTGAGCAAAGGAGCTTATAACATTAATAAGAAATAAAAATAAAAAAGCGCTACGTTTTAACATAACCAGATTGGTTTATGTCATGAACCTGGAAACTCTGCTTTTCTTTTCTCTAAAAACGCAGTGGTACCTTCGGTAAAATCATCTGTTCCAAAACAGGCACCAAAAGCTTCAATTTCCTGCTCATAACCATTTACAGTATTCTTAAAACCAGCATTTACTGCTTTTATTGCATGTGAAATGGCTACAGATGAGTTATTGGTTATTCTAGAGATAATTTTATGGCACAAAGGCAATAATTCTTCTTGCGTAGTAACATGGTTTACCAAGCCATAATTGTTTGCCTGTTCTGCAGTAATCATACCTGCGGTCATGATCATTTCCATAGCTCTTCCCTTACCCACTAATTGCGGTAAACGTTGTGTACCACCGTAACCAGGTATAACACCTAGAGATACTTCTGGCAGGCCCATTTTGGCATTATCACTTGCCACTCTAAAATGACAGGCCATTGCTAGTTCTAATCCGCCACCTAAGGCAAAACCGTTAACTGCTGCAATTACAGGTTTAGATAAGTCTTCTACAAAATCGAACAATTGTTTTTGTCCCTTAGCCGCTAATTTTTTCCCTTCTTTTTCACTGAAATCAGAAAATTCTGAAATATCGGCACCGGCAACAAATGCCTTTTCACCACTACCGGTTAAGATAATAGCCTTTACGGTCTCATCTTTTTTCAAATCTTTAAAAGCTTCATGTAGTTCGCCTATGGTTTGCTTATTCAAAGCATTTAATTTAGTAGGACGATTAATAGTTACGATTGCAGTAGTATCCTCTTTTTTAATTAATAACGTTTCGTATGACATTGTTGTTGATTTGTTGAATTATACATTTTCTTTGGGAAACTTTACACAGAAGACCGTACCCTTACCTAAATGAGATGTAAAGTTGATTGATCCCTTATAAGTTTCCACAATATTTTTTACCATTCCTAAGCCTAACCCCATACCACTCGTTTTGGTGGTAAACTTAGGCTCAAATATTTTTTCTTCATTATCCTTTTCAATACCATAACCATTATCTGCCACAGATATTTTAACCATATCACCTTCAGATGCCACACTGACCAAAACTCTTGGAGATACCACATCTGGCACAGCTTGTATGGCGTTCTTTACCAAATTGGTTACTACACGTATTAACTGTGTACGGTCTAATTTCGCAATTATTTCCTCTTCCTCAGCAATGAAATGAATATAATCTTCATTAAAAATATCTAAAGCCAGTTTAACAATTTTAACCACGTTCAGCGTCTCATTCTGTTGCGCAGGCATCTCGGCAAAATTAGAGAAGGCAGATGCTATGCTGCTCATAGTATCTATTTGCTGAATTAAAGTGTCTGAGTATTCTCTAAGTTTTTCATGGATCAACGGGTCTTCTGGATCAAATTTACGCTCAAAACTCTGCACGGTAAGTCGCATTGGTGTTAGCGGATTCTTGATCTCGTGCGCCACTTGCTTCGCCATCTCGCGCCAAGCCTGTTCACGCTCACTACGTGCTAATTTTACGGCACTTTGCCCTAATTCATCTATCATACCGTTATAGGCGGCAATTAACTTTTCTATCTCCTCACCAGGGTTGTCGATATAAATCTTCTTGTTCTGTTTGCTTAAGTTGGTTCTACCCATCATGGTAGATATGGTTTCTAAAGACCGGGTTATGTACTTGGATATAAAAAATGCAAAGGCAATTGCCATAAGCAACATCAACAAGTACACACCTGACAAGCGAAATAGAAATTCTTTTAATTCATAGTCGTTAAAAGAATTATCTTCAAAATAAGGAAGATTAAGAATACCTATAGGTTTAAACTTTTGATCGGCTATATAGGTAAAAGATGCTTGATACTTGTCTCCTGCCAAGGCATTTTCACGTACATATCTTTTATTGGCACTTATTTCCAACTCGTTTAACACCTCAGCATCCAAGCACATCGAAATAGAATCGTTGGCAAATTTTGGACGTGAACTTTTTATAAGTTCTCCGTCTAAACTATAGATATTGAAATTCATATTTTGCACAACGGCAATCTCATAAATTTCATTTTTAAATATTAAATCTAGATTTTCCGTGGTTACGGGATAAGTGGTTTTCTGAATGGCAAGATCAATACTCTGTCGTATCTGCTCTTCTTTACGTTCCATTCTATTTTCATGATAATCCTTAGATTGCTCACGATATTGGTATACCGTAACACCCGCAATCAACACCGATGCAATGAGCACCAAAAATATCATGGATAAGAAAATACGTGACCGTAAAGATACTCTTGTTAACAATATTCTATTATTTCGTTTAAAGTTAGCAAATATCGCACCAAAAACGAGTAAATCGAGCGTTGTGCAATAAAACAAAGATGAAATATGGAATAAATAAAAATTTATAAATCAATAAAATGCAATTGAAAGTAATTTCTTACATTTATTTGCGTTTAAACTAAACACTTCTTTAGAGACTAAGCATGTTATTAAAATATTACGTTACTTTTTTTTACTTACTTGCCCTAACTCTTACTCCCTTTTGCTTACAATCTCAGCAAGAAGAGGAAATAAAATTTCAGCACATTACCGATGGTCTATCTCAAAGTACCGCTACTGTACTTTTAGAAGACAACTTTGGTTTTCTTTGGATCGGCACACGAAACGGCCTTAATAGATATGACGGTAAGGATTTTAAAATATATAATAAAAGCACAGACGGTAAAACTGGGCTTAAACATGAATATATAGTTTCATTATATGAAGACGGTGAAAACATCATTATAGGTACTAATGAAGGGTTAAGCCTTTATAATCGAAGTTTAAATACAATTACTCCATACCCTTTTAAAAACGAGGGTACATCATTAATAGACGAAGTTTTTGAAACTATTGTCAAAAAAGATGATATTCTGTGGCTTGGTGCAGAATCTAGTGGCATCTACAGATATGAACTTAAAACAGGGAAAACTAAACATTTTGCACCACCAAACGAACTTGTAAAAATTAAAAATCCACGAATGAACAAAGTGGTGAAAGTTGAAATATTAGATAGTGATAAAATACTTGCCGTTTTCACTTACAATTCACTTTTAATGGATCATGACATGAATGTTGTTAGTAATATCAAAACAACAAAGGCTATTATCACAGGTATTAAATTACCCAACGACACATATATGTTAGGATCTGGTAGTGGTATACTCTATAATTTAACGGTTGAAAACGACAAAGTCATTATTAATAAAGAAAAAGAAATATGTCCGGGTTTTGGCATACGTTCGCTTGAAAGAAATTTAAATGGGGATTTATGGATAGGTACTGAAAATAGCGGACTATATATCTACACCAAAGACTTAAAATTTAAGAACCATTTAGAATATGATGTTCGAAAATCGGGCTCATTGGCGGGTAATTCAATTTGGGCTATACGTTGCACCAGAAATGGTACTATGTGGGTTGCGTCGTATAAAAGTGGACTAAACCTTTACGACAAGGAATATTACAAGTTCAAACATATTTCACCCAATCCTTTTAATTCGAAATCATTAAGTAATAAACTGGTAAACTGCTTCTTAGAAGACCCAAAGGGTAATATTTGGATAGGTACTGATGGCGGAGGTTTAAACTATTGGAACAAATCGCTAAATACGTTTGACACCTATTCTTTAAAAAATAAAACATTCAATAGCGATGTTGTCCTTTCTATATTGAAAACGAAAGAAAATGAGTTCTGGGCAGGAACTTGGACCCATGGTATTTCTGTTTTCAATACCGAAACCAAAGATTACAGTGTATTAACCTCAGAAAATTCATTTTTGAAATCCAATATCATCATTGATCTTTTAAAAGATAAAAAGAATAGAATATGGGTCGTAAATTATTTTGCAGGTGTACAACTATATGATCCAGCTACAGAAACACATCAAAATATAGAGCTTATTTCAGATATTGACGGTCGTTTCATAAATTCTTTACACAAAATATATGAAGATCACCGAGGTAACATATGGCTAGGAACATTAAACTCAGGTTTGTTTAAACTAACAGAAAAAGACAATAAATGGTCAATTAAACATTTTCATACCAAAAATAGTCTTAACAATAGGTTTGTGAACGTAATCATCCAAGACGATCAGAACACCGTATGGGTGGGTACACAAGGTGGCCTTCACAAATATTCTAACAAAACGGATTCTTTTACGGCGATAACAAAAGAAGATGGACTTAAAAATGACGCCATAAAGGGTATTATCAATGATAAAAATGGTCATTTATGGCTTAGTACAGAAAACGGTATTATTAAATATAATTATAAAACAGGGGAAACCATTAATTATGATTTAGGCGATGGCTTACAAGCTAAAGAATATATAGCAAGTTCTTCACTAACTACCAAAAAAGGAGAGTATCTATTTGGAGGCGTAAACGGTCTAAACATATTTACCGCTAGTGAAGTAGAAAAACGAAAAGATACCCTTACTTTATTTGTCTCGGGACTAAAGATTTTTAACCAACCCGTCTTACCCAATGACGAATTTGGCGTATTGGAAAAAGACATTAGCCAGGTAGATTCTTTGACTTTCAGTTATGATCAATCTGTTATCAATATTGATTTTAAGGCACTTACTTTTAGACATCATGAAAATGTAAATTATGCCTTTTTTCTAGAGGGATTTGAAAAAGATTGGAATTATGTAGGCAATAAACCAACTGCAACATACACCAACTTAAATCAAGGTGAATATGTATTAAGAATGAAATCTACCAACTCTGACGGCGTATGGGTAGATAATGAAATAGACCTGCATATAACCGTTACTCCTCCGTTTTGGAATACGTGGTGGTTTAAACTTTTAATGGTGTGTTTTTTATTACTATTGATCTATGTTGCGTATTATTTTAAAGTAAAATCATTTAAAAAAAATCAACGCCTTTTAAAGCAAATGGTTACCGAGCGTACCCAAGAATTACAGTTACAGAAAAATAAACTTATAGAAGCTGCCAATGATCTAAAATCTAAAAACGAAGAAATTCAACGTTTTACTTACGCAGTATCACACGATTTAAAAAGTCCGTTAAGCAATATAAAAGGACTTGTCAGTCTAATACCATTGGAAATGGAATTAAAAGAAAACGAAGATATAGCAGAGTATTTAAAGCTGATAAATGTCTCGTGCAATAATATGAACGAATTAATATCCGATATTACTGAAATAGCCAGGTTAGGTAAAATCGAAAACAAAAATGAGCTATTAAAAACAAACGAAATATTATCCATATCAACGAACCTTATAAAAAGTCAACTGAACAAAAAGAACATTGATTTTACCATAGCAGAAAATCTACCCGATATTTTTGGTGATCGCAATCGTATTATACAAGTATTTGGAAATTTCTTAGATAATGCCATAAAATATATGGGAGACCAAGCCAATCCTAAAATAGTTGTAGATTTCGAAGAAGACGGAGACAAAAATATTTTTTATGTAAAAGACAACGGCTTAGGTATGGATAAGGCTGCCTTAGAAAAGCTATTTACCCCATTCGAAAGATTTCATGAAAAAATTAAAGGAACCGGTTTAGGCCTATATATGGTAAAGCAAATTGCCCATTCCCATGGTGGTACCATTGTAGCTGAGTCAGAAGGGATAAAAAAAGGGTCAACGTTTAAACTGATTTTACCTAAAGCTAAAATTGCCGCAAAAAATTCCATATTATCCTAAGCATAGAATTCATGAACAACATCACTAATTAAGCTTCCGGATTCTTATTTCTTATCCTTTTGTAGAGTTTTATACCCAGCATTAAAAGAATGCCTAAGACAATAATGCCAACTATCCCAAAAATCCAATTAAAAGAACTTTTTAAAATTACCAAGAAGACAACTGCGAATAAAATTAGCGTGGCACCTTCATTCCATATACGCATAAATTTTGAAGTGTATTGAATATCATCTTGTTGAAACTTCATGAAAATTTGATGATTTTTTAGGTGATATAATATCAGTAACACTACAAAACCAAGTTTTATGTGCATCCAAGGTTGGGTTAACCACCCTGGGTAAATAATAAGCAACCAAATGGCAAAAAATATCGCCAATACAGCCGATGGCCAGGTAATAATATACCACAACCGTTTGGTCATCAACTTTAATTGTTTCGAAAGAATTTCCTTTTCTGGTGATGGTTTTAGGTGCGCTTCTATATGATAAATGAATAATCTAGGAATATAAAAAAGCCCTGCAAACCAAGTTATTACGAAGATAAGATGCAGGGATTTTATATAATTGTAATATTCTGTCATAGTGCTTATAAAACAAACTCAAGTTCAAGTGCAAAACTAATTTCTCAGTTCTCTTTTCTATTTTCTCAACTTAAACAAGTTCAAAGTTAGCGAAAGCGGATAGAACTTACCTTATAATCTTATTGCACCTACTCCTGCATCCCACAAGGTTTTATTATATGCTGGTATCGCCGTGCTCTTCAATTGATTTCCTTTTGCTTTTAATGTCTCCCATTTCTTATCCAATTCAGCCTTTCGGTCTTTATTAGATTGGTTCAATCTTGCAATACTGCTATTGGTCTGATTGATCATGAACAGATATTCTGCAGTGAATTTATTAGGAAAATTCTCTACATCATCATACGCCTGAGATTTTCGTTGTACCATATCGGCATCCCAAGCTTTCAAATCAGCCAGCAACTTTTCACCTTTAGATTTGGCTTCTACATCGTTTACCTTTTTCAACACTTCTGCCAAATCTTGTTGTGCTTTGTACAACAGATTCACCATATTATGCATTTCGGTCAACTCGGCTTCTGCATTGGTCATAAAAGTATCAAACTCTTCATACTGACCAGGTTTTGTCTCATAGGTAGGCACCTCTTTTATTGTTCCGGTCGTAGAAACTGTTTGCCCATCAACCCTTAATGTAAAAGTATATGTACCAGGGGAAACTTTATGTCCGCTAAATCCTGCTTCAATATATACATCAGGTACTCCTGGCATAATTGGATATTTTATATCCCATACAAAACGGTTTAGTCCTTCTTTTTTACCCAACACTGGTGCAGGTGGTGCACCACCTCCATTATGTGGTTTGTATGTAGAGTCTTTTTCTGAACTGATTGTCCTTATCAATTTCCCATTTGTATCAGAAATTTCAAGAGTAATTGCCGTACTATCTGCTAATTTTGGCAGCTCATAATATAATACCACCCCATTGGCAGGGTTAATACCGTTAAACGCATCACTACCAGTAAATGAACTAGAATTACCACTTAGCGGACTGCCCCAAGAGCCGTTATAAGCATCTTTGGGCTTTAAAATTTGAAGTCCCGCTTGAGAAGGTTGGTATTGCCCAAGTGCAACTACATCATCTAGAATCCAGAAAGAGCGACCAGAAGTAGCCACCACCATATCACCTTTATGCATCTTTAAATCGGTAATAGGTGTTTTTGGTAAATTCAATTGAAAAGGTTCCCATGATTTACCACCGTTCCATGAGGCATATAATCCTTTTTCGGTACCTGCGTATAGCAAGTCTTTCTTAAACTCATCTTCTCGAACCACACGCGTAAAAGCACCATAAGGTATCCCTGAGTTTATAGCCGTCCAAGTTTTACCATAATCTGTTGTTTTATAGAAACCTGGCGTATAGTCATTGAATTTATATCGTGTTGTAGCAATGTAAGCCGTAGCCGGGTCATGCGGAGAAACCTCTATCGCATTAATCAAGCATTCTTTTAATCCTTTAGGGGTTACATTTTCCCATGTTTCGCCTCCATTTTTAGTCAAGTGCACCAATCCGTCATCACTACCTGTCCAGATAAATCCTTTTACATGTGGCGATTCTAGCATGTATGCCAATGTTCCATAATTCTCCGCACCTACTGCTTCGTTCGTATATGGTCCACCACCATTACCTTGTTTTGCATCGATATCGCGTGTAAGGTCAGGCGATATTTCTTCCCAGGTTACACCCATATCTTTAGTACGCAAAACCAATTGTGCACCGTGATAGTATGTACCTAGCTCATGTTTAGAACCAATTATAGGTGCATTCCAATTATACAGGTACTTCATGTTTCTAGCTTCCCTACCCAAATATTGAATGGGTGCCGCCATAATTTTTGTCGATGCCTTTGATTCCATATCCAAGACTTCAATAGTACCTAGGTAACTACCACCTAAAACATAGCGGGGATTATCTGGATCAAAAGCTAAAAAAGCACTTTCACCGCCGGCAGTATATGTCCAATCTTGTTCTGTTATACTTCTTCTACCCATAGAGGCACTTGCAATTTTGACCGCAGTATTATCTTGTTGACCGGCATAAATATTATAAGGAAACAGGTTATCTACGTTAATACGATAAAACTGAGCGGTAGGCATATTATCTTGAGTGGACCAAGTTTTTGCATAATCGAATGAAACGGCAGCGCCACCATCATTGGCAATTACCATATTCTTAGAATTATTTGGATTTATCCATAGGTTATGATAATCTCCGTGGGTTCCTGAAAGTCTTTCCCATGTTTTTCCACCATCTTCAGAACGAAGCGCAGGTGCACTTAAAACATACACTGTATCTTCATCATTAGGATCTACAAAAACCTCTATATAATACCAAGCGCGTTGTACCAATCTATTATCACCACTAACCATGCTCCAGGAGCCACCAGCATCATTTGAAACGAAAAGTCCGCCTTTATCTGCGTCGGAATCACTTTCAATTAGTGCATAAACTTTGTTAGAGTTTGACGGACTAACGGCTATTGCCATTTTTCCTTTTTCCTCCGGAAGCCCATTATGTATTTTCTGCCAAGTTTCTCCTGCATCAATAGACTTATAGAGACCACTACCTGCACCACCACTAACAACCATATTTGGTTTACGTTGATGTTCCCACATGGCGGCATACATAATTTCAGGATAGTTGGCATCCATAGAAAGTTCAGAAGCGCCCGTTAATTCATTAACAAATAGGGTGTTTTTCCAAGTCTTACCCCCATCAACAGATTTATAGATACCACGTTCTGCATTACCCTCAAAAAGAGCACCTTGCGCAGCAACATAAACAATATCAGGATTTGTTGGATGAATAATGATTCTTGAAATATGCTGGGTTTTTTCAAGTCCCATTTTCTTCCAAGTTTTACCCGCATCGGTAGACTTATATACTCCATCTCCGTAAGATGTCATTACCCCACGTGGCGCATGTTTGCCCATACCCACGTAAACAATGTTGGGGTTAGATGCCGATACTGAAACCGCACCAACAGAACCCAAATCAAAATAACCATCAGAAATATTTTCCCAACGTTGCCCGGCAGATTCTGTTTTCCATACTCCACCACCAGTTGTACCCATGTAATAGGTCATTGGATCACCAATAACCCCTGTTGCAGTTACCGAACGCCCACCTCTAAACGGACCAATATTTCTGAACTTTAAAGGTTGAAAATAATCGTTGGCAGATTGGGCAAAAGTTATGGAAGTTGCCAATACCGTTATAAAAAAGAGTAGTTGTTTTTTCATTTTTAGGTTGTTTGGATATTGTTTTAGGCATTCTAAATGGTCAGTTTAAGCCGTTTAATACATAAAGAAAAATTGTATCGAGAAACATTTTGAACACAAAAGTTTCTCGATACTAATTTTTTCATACTTCAAAAATTCACTCGAAATGACCGTTTTCGACTTTACTTACTTTCATCAATGAACAAATAATCCAAATTAAGCTCGTTAAACTCTTTATTGAATTCTTGAAGTTCAGATGATATTACGTTATTAAATACTTGAAGCTCCTTATTAATTTTAGCTGTCAGTTCATTCTTCACAGCAATATCTTGCTCCGTAGGTGGAAAATCGTCTATAGAAACCAAACTGTTCAAGTGACCTAACTTATTGGTCAGTTTTATAGGGAAGTTCAAAGGATCTTGTCGACTTCTGTTTTTTGTTTGATACAGCGCCTTCTCTACCTCGCCCAGCTTTTCTTTCATTTTTTTGGCCTTTTCTATCAACTCGGTAGTTCTTTCATCATCTTTATACTGCTCAGTAAATGCATTCAGTTGCTTCGTAACATTTCTAATTTTCTTAATAGATTGATGCGCATTTTCAATAGTAGTATTGATATCGGTGATAAAATCGTATTGTTGCTGCATTTCCGCTACAGAACTTTCTGCTCTTGGGTCTGGCAAAATGGTAAACGTTTCGCTGTTATTAGTTCCGTTCACATTCAAGTGTACTTTGTAATTCCCAGGCACAGCTTTGGCACCGTCAAAACTAGCCCACCAGAAAATCATTCCTTCTAATTTGGTAGCACCTTTACCGCGCGTATCCCAAACAAAAGTGTTGCCTCCTTTTTTAAGGTCTAGTTTCTTCGCTTCGACTCCGCTCAGCGACCCACCTTTCTTCAAATGGTTTTTATAAAGCGCCAATGTATCGCCAGCCATACTCGTATATGTTAATTGAACAGTGTCTTTTTCAGAATAGTTCTTCAAAAGAAAGTGGGTAATAACACCGTTCTCCAAATTTTGACCTGAAGTTTTTGATGGCTTCTTACCTGCCCTACCTTTTGTACGATACGAATCTTTTGGCTTGAACAAGATAGTATTCGCATTCTTCTTGCTTTCATCTAATTGATGTAACACTGTTAAATCATCTATTATCCAAAGGCTACGACCTTGCGTTGCCACAATTAAATTATCATTTTTAATAGTCAAATCTGTAATTGGCACAATAGGTAAATTCATTTGAAAAGGAGACCAACTAGCTCCGTCATTAAAAGAAACGTACATGCCTGTTTCGGTACCTGCATATAGCAATCCCTTCTTCTTAGGGTCTTCACGCAATACTCTAGTAAAATGTTCAGAAGGGATACCGTTGGTTATTTTTGTCCACGTTTTACCGTAATCCGTGGTTTTATAAAGATAAGGCTGAAAATCGCCCAACTTATATCTTGTTGCGGCAACGTAGCATGTACCCTCATCAAAGTTTGATGGCTCTATACTGTTTATCATATTCCACTCTGGCATGTTTGAAGGCGTAACATTTTCCCATGTTGCACCAGAATCTTTAGAAACATGAATTAATCCGTCATCACTACCTACCCAAAGAATACCTTCTTTCAACGGACTTTCATTTGCCGTAAAAATGGTACAGTAATATTCCACACTCGTATTATCTTGAGTTATTGGTCCGCCACTAGAACCCAATTTCGTTGGGTCGTTTCGTGTTAAGTCGCCACTTAGAACCTCCCAGCTCTGACCCTCATTTTCCGATACATGTACGTAATTGGAAAATGTATATAATTTCTTCGGGTTATGTCTACTGAATAGAATTGGAAAATTCCACTGAAAACGATACTTCATAGCTTCCGCACCAGCACCCATTGGGTTGTCTGGCCATACATTGATACCCCTTACCGTTTTGTTTTTATGATTGACCCTGGTTAAAAATCCGTCATAACTACCACCATACACAATATCATTATCTTTTGGGTCAACAGCAATCCAAGCAGATTCACCACCGGCAGTTTCTTCCCAATTACTATCATCAATGGTACGCCCATCACTTCTGTGGTCTATTCTTAAAGTTGAATTATCTTGCTGTGCCACATAAATTCTATATGGAAAAGAGTTATCTGTCGTAACCCTATAAAATTGTGCAGTTGGCTGATTGTAGTAAGTACTCCAGGTTTCACCACCATCATAAGAAATTTGAGCACCACCATCATCGCCAATGATCATGCGTTGCGAATCTTCGGGCGATATCCATAAATCATGATGATCACCATGAGGCGCATTGAACGTATTAAAAGATTTACCACCATCCGTAGACTTGTGGTAATTTACATTCAACACATACACCACATCTTCATCTTGCGTATCGGCATATACTCTTGTATAATACCATGCACGTTGTCTTAGCTTTCTTTCCGAATTAACTATTGACCAAGTTTTACCTCCATTTTCGGAACGGTACAAACCACCTTTTTCCTTATTCTCTACTATAGCCCAAACTTTTTCTGAATTCTTAGGAGATACGGCTACACCAATAATACCCAAAGTATCTTTTGGAAAACCTTCATTTTTTGAAATCTCTGTCCAAGTTTCTCCACTATCCATACTTTTCCAAAGAGCAGAACCGTCACCACCACTTATTAAACTGTAAGGGGTACGTTGTGCATGCCATGTAGAAGCATATAAAATTCTTGGGTTATTAGGATCAAAGGTCAAGTCTACCGCACCCGCCTGCTCGTTTACAAATAATACCTGCTTCCAATTTTTACCACCATCCGTACTTTTATAGATACCTCGGTCTTTCGTTGGTTTGTAAATATCCCCTAGAACCGCTGCATAAACCGTATTATAATCTGTAGGATGTACGCGAAGTCTTGGTACATGCCTACTATTTTTCAATCCGGCAGAAGTCCAGGTTTTACCTCCGTCTTCCGTTTTCCAAACTCCGTAGCCAGAAGATACGTTCCCTCTTAATGTTTTTTCTCCACCACCAACATATATTACGTTCGGGTCACTTTTAGCAACCTCAACGGCACCGATACTACCGCCGAAATATCCATCGGAAATATTATCCCATGTACGACCGCCATCTAAAGTTTTCCATACTCCGCCACCTGCTGCGCCAAAGTAAAACAAATTAGGCTCGCCAGGTACGCCAGTAACAGCAGCCGATCTTCCACCACGAAACGGACCGATCAATCTATAGTCCAAGCTAGAATATAGCTCTTCAGGATACGTTGGAGTAGCAGTTTGTGATTTTTTCTTTCTTTGAGATAATAATGATAATGGTAATAGAAAACATGCCAGCATGAGTATGCCAGCATTGGTAAGGTGCTTTTTCATTTTGATAGTTTGATGTTAGTCTCCTCTAAAATTAAACATTTTGTTACGCAAATGTTTATTTTAAGATTTTATTAGCATCTCTGAAGCGTCGTATTTATCAGATTATGAGTTCCACTACCCATTACATAAACAATCTTCGATCAAGTTTTAAAATTCTAAGTATCATTAAATGGCCCGATAACTAATCCTAAGAAAAAAAGCAATTCAAGGTTTAACATCTAAATCAATAAATAATTAAACTATTCTTATATTTAAGCCTACAAACTAACAATTATGAAATTTAGAACACTTTTATTTTCGGCATCATTAATTGCCATTCTATTCAATGGATTGACAATTAGTACAGTAAATGCCCAAACCAATGATTTTTTATACGGAGACCAATTGCCCGATGCTCCTGAACTTAGTGCAAGAGGCGAGTATAAAGTTGGCGTACAGACCGTAAACCTTGCTAATCCTGATCAAATAGACATTTTAAATTCGAAAGAAGGCAAAGATCCAACCTATGACAGACCAATTACTATTGAAGTTTGGTATCCTGCAAGCGTAAAAAACGAAGCAAAAACCGTAGTATATGATGAAGTCATGGGCACAAGAGGCGATTCACTTAGACCGTTAACTCCATTTACCTTTAAAGGAAGAGCTTATAGAGATGCCGATGCATTAAAAGGGAATAAATTTCCATTAGTGGTAGTATCTCACGGTTATGTAGGTTCTAGGTATTTAATGACGTACTTAACAGAAAACTTAGCTTCTAAAGGGTACATCGTAGCTGCTATTGACCATACCGATTCTACTTTTAAAGATGCGAACGCATTTCAAAGTACTTTACTTAATAGACCTAAAGACATTCGCTTTGTAATAAATGAAATGGAAAAACTAGGAGCAAAAGGCTCTAAAAATAAAATAGCCGGACTAGTAGATGCCAGTAACACGGCAATCATAGGATATTCTATGGGCGGATACGGAGTACTAAACGTTGGCGGAGCTGGATATAGTGCTGGTTTAGGACAATTTTTTACAGGAATGACAGGCGGTAGTTCTGCAATCTCCGTAAATCTTGCTGGAAATACGGAATACGAAAAATTGGCTGATGCTAGAATAAAAGCAATCGTAGCATTTGCACCATGGGGAATGGAACGTGGAGTTTGGGATGCCGAAGGATTAAAAGGACTAAAAACACCTACTTTCTTCATTGCCGGAAGCCAAGATGATATATCTGGTTACGAAAAAGGAATCAAAGCAATTTATGAAGGTGCGGTAAATGCAGATCGTTATTTATTGACTTATAAAAATGCAAGGCATAACGTAGCACCTAACCCACCGCCAGCAGAAGCTTTAGCCCCTGGATTACATATAGACGAGTACTATAGATACGCAGAACCATCATGGGACCAACGCAAATTGAATAATGTAAATCAACATTTTGTTACCGCGTTCATAGGCAAGCATCTTAAAAAACAAGACAATGCCAAGTTTTTAGATGTTCAGGAAAATTCAAATGAAAAAGATTGGATAGGTTTTAAACCAAGATCTTCAACCGGAATGGAGTTGTTACATGCACAACCCGCTAATTAATTTAATTTTTAAATGTAGCTGCTTTAGGAGTCTCTTCCTTTAGCAGCTTCATATATCTATTTTGATTGGAAATCAATTCTTTAAGTTTCCACACCAATAAAAAAATGGCACCGGCAATTAATTGCGATAAAATAAAATTCATATTCGTATTCTTTAGCGTTTCTAACGCTACTTACGGAAGAATTTTAAGAAGGTTTTATTCATTAGAGATTAAATCAAATTGGTATTAATCTCTTTTCGCAAGTAATACCCGGTAACAATAGTTGCAAGAACATCTGCAATGGGGAAGGAAATCCACACACCAAGTTCTCCTAGATAATTTGGCAGAATTAAAATTAGAGGAATAAAGAAAAAGCCTTGTCTACATAACGTCAATAACAATGCGGGCACGGGTTTTCCTATTGCTTGGAAATAAGCGGCACCAATCAATTGAAGTGCAATAATAGGAGTAGCAGCAAATACCCAACGCATAGCAGACGGTGTGTTTCCTAGAACAAAGGCGTTTGTTTCAAGCTCCAATACACTCATATCTGGTTTATGGCTTAAGAAGAGTCCGGCTATTTCGGCGGGAAAAATCATGAGTCCCGCGAAAACGATAGTCGCCAATAGTGCTGCATATTTTATTGCGGTATAAATGGATTCTTTTACCCTATCGAATTTTTCGGCACCATAGTTAAAACCGGCAATAGGTAAAAAGCCCTGCGTGACTCCAAATACAGGAAAAAGGGCGAACATCAACATTCTACCGATTATAGCATATACCGCTACCATAGCTTCTCCTCCCAAATCGAATAAAATATTATTCATCAATAGATAAATAACACTCACAACAGCTTGACGAGATAGCGTAACTACACCTAGCGAGCTAATTTCTTTGATTATAGAAAATTTGATACGTAAATACTTCGGGCTTAGTTTTAATTCTGACTTATCGGACAAGAAAAAATAAACTATGTACATGAAGCATAGAAAGTAACTAATAGTGGTTGCCCAGGCGGCACCTTCCATTCCGTAATCCATCACATTAATAAGCAAATAATCCAAAAATAAATTACCAATGGAAGGAATAATCATGGCGATCATGGCAAATTTTGGTTTGCCTTCCGAACGTATTACGTTAGTACCCATCATATTGAGTCCAAGTAAAGGAACACCATATAAAACTATGACATAATAAATTTTGGCCAACTCAAAAATGGAGCCCTTACCACCAAATGCAGGTATTAAAGTGTCAACAAAGGTGAGCCCTAACGCTACCATTGTAGTCGTTATTAAAATGGTAAACGAAATTTGATTTCCGAAGGTACGTATCGCTTTTTCTTTATCATTAGCACCTAGAGCACGAGAAATAATGCTGGCACCACCGATACCGATTGCCATACCTAAAGCACCAATGAAAAAGGAAATAGGCAACACGACGTTAATTGCCGCAATGGCAATAGAGCCGATCCAATTACCTACAAAAATGGAATCGACCAAAACGTTTAGCGACATTACCAATATACCTATACTTGCAGGTAATGCCTGTTTAATGAGCAAACTTGATATAGATTCCGTACCCAATTGTTCTGCGGAAACGTTTGCCATTAGTGTGGTTTTTAATTAATTATATGCCTAGATTAAATTGCTAAACCGTAATCTCTTTATTTTTTTGAATTGCTGTTGCAATATGGTTCCATAAATTAATTCGCTGTTGCAACGCTTTTTCAGAGCATTCTAAAACGTCATGCCATTTCGTCTCATCATCTCCGCATAATTCTTGAATCATTTTTAGTGAAAGCGGACCGTGGTCATCCCCATCCAACTCAATATGCCTTCTTAAATAATACTCCAGTTTAGGATAGGCATCTTTACCAGCTTGAGCAACAATTTTCAGGAACATATCCGGTATTAGATCTTCTCTACCAAAAGTAAAAGCTGCTGCAATTTTATGAGGTTCTTGTGTTCGTATCGTTTTAAAGGTGAAATTTAGAAACGACTTAACGGCATCGTTTAAATCAGCATTTTCAATAGCCGATA
This sequence comes from Maribacter sp. R86514, assembly GCF_044597005.1. NCBI lineage: Bacteria > Pseudomonadati > Bacteroidota > Flavobacteriia > Flavobacteriales > Flavobacteriaceae > Maribacter > Maribacter sp. R86514. The sequence goes on from NZ_CP138999.1 coordinate 2,930,870, forward strand.
ATGCAGTATCAAGAGAATGCAATCCATTTAGAAAATCGGTTATTTTGGTAGTATCGGCACCTACCTCAACCATAGCGTCCAGGTACATTTCATAATGACTTTTTAAAACACCTAACTCATTAACATCGGTTTCCTCTTCAAGAACAATCTCATTAATAAACCGTGCGGTATTTGTATTCTTTACCGGTTTCCATGGTAATGAAGTACAAGTTAAATTAATCTGTAACGCCTTTAAAAGCGACATAAAATCCCAAACGGCATATACATGGCTTTCCATGAATATTTGTATATCAGTTACTGATTTCAGCTCTGAATAAAGTGCGTGGTTTCTTAATTGCTCTCGTAACGGTTGTAATATTATTTCTATTTCTTCGATTTTCATAGCAGTGACTTTCTCAGAATTATTTATGAATTAGATACTAGGCACAACGTCAAGCTTATCGGTTGCCTGCCAGTCATTTACCCATTTTGCCATTACATTAACCCAAGTATCGTTGTCGTTCATACAAGGAATGTGTTTATATTCTTCACCACCAGCTTCCATAAACTGCTCTTTTCCTTCCATTGCAATTTCCTCTAGAGTTTCAAGGCAATCACTAACAAATGCAGGGGTAATTACAGCCAATTTTTTCTTGCCTTCTTTTGCCAATCTTTCAAACTCATAATCGGTATAGGGTTTTAACCATGGATCACCTGCCAAACGAGACTGGAACGAAGAACTTACTTGCTCTTCCTTTAAGCCTAAATATGCTTTTACCATTTCAGTAGTATCATAAACCTGATGTCTATAACATGTATTATGTGCAACAGAATTTACATTACAACACGTACCATCTATTTTACAATGAAAACTAGTAGGGTCACTTTTGCGAATATGACGTTCAGGAATACCATGATATGAAAACAAAATATGGTCGTAATCAAAACCTTCTAAGCCGTCTTTTATACTTTCTGAAAGCGCTTTAATAAACTCCGGATGCTTATAAAAAGCAGGTAACGTTGTAATTTTCATATCTGGAAAACCTGCTTTTTGCTCTTCTAATGCCTTTACGACCACAGTCTCAAAGCTAGACATCGCATAATGCGGGTATAACGGTACTAAAAGCACATCATCAACTCCCTTGTCTTTCAACTCTTGCATAGCTTTTTTAATAGACATGGTACCGTAACGCATGCCTAAAGCCACGGGCATTTTGGTCTGTGTCTTTAGCTTGTTTGTAAAGCGCTCAGAGATAACAACCAGAGGAGAACCTTCTTCCCACCATATTTTAGCATACGCTTCAGCAGATTTCTTTGGTCTGGTCTGTAAAATAATTCCCCTTACAAGAATTGTTCTTAACCATTTTGGAGCATCGATTACGCGCTCATCCATTAAAAATTCATCTAAATACGGCTTAACATCTTTTGCGGTAGGACTCTCTGGCGAACCCAAATTGACCAATAATACTCCTTTCATAGCGTATGTGTTTGTTATTCGATTGCAAAAATAAGACATGCAAATCGATGATATTTTAATTTTCGGCAATAGTTTTTCTATACTCTCATAAAGCAATCTAATAACTGCCTAAATAATTTTTAGTGCTGTTTAATTTTAGTAAGTTGTAATTCATCAAAAACTATAACACATTTTATAATGAATACATTTTTTGATACAGTGCCAACGAATGCACTTTACTTTTTTATAGCCTCCACATTGGGGGTTTTAATTGCGTATTGGATTATCTCTTTATTGATTAAAAAATTTGGCAAAGACCCCAAATACTTAATACCACACGGTACGTTCAAAAAAATTAGCCGTCCCATTTTTTTAATTATAGTTTCTATTTGGCTTAGATCACCCTCATTGCGCACATTGTTGCAATTAGAAGATTATACCTTTTATTTTAAAAAGGCAAGTACCATTCTATTTATTGTATCACTTACTTGGTTAGCACTAAATCTTTTAAAAATTATTAAGAAGGTCGTTGTTAGTAATTACGATGTTAATGTAGAGAACAATTTAAAAGCAAGAAAAGTTTATACCCAGTTCAATATTCTGGAACGCATATTTATTTTCATCATTATCATTTTTGCCGCTGGTGCTGTGCTTATGAGTTTTGAGGGTATTCGCGAATTAGGAGTCAGTATTTTTGCCTCTGCAGGTGTCGCCGGTATCATCATTGGTTTCTCTGCGCAAAAAATGATCGGTACGTTCTTGGCAGGAATTCAGATTGCTATTGCCCAACCTATTAAAATTGATGATGTTGTTATTGTTGAAGGAGAATGGGGAAGAATAGAAGAAATAACATTGACCTACGTCGTAGTGAAGATTTGGGATAAAAGAAGACTCATAGTGCCCACACCCTATTTCATTGAAAAACCATTTCAAAACTGGACCAAGACTTCGTCTGACATTTTAGGTACTGTTTTTCTCTATACCGATTACAACGTATCTTTTGATGCGCTTCGTGAAGAATTGACGAAAATTCTTAATAGTACGGATCTATGGGATAAAGAGGTCAACGTACTTCAAGTAACGGAAAGCAAGCAAAATTCAGTAGAAATCAGAGCCTTAATGAGTGCCAAAGACTCCCCTACCGCATGGGACTTACGTGTACTTGTACGTGAAAAATTAATTACTTTTTTACAACAAAATTACCCTGAAAGTATTGCAAGAAATAGGGTTATGCTGGAAAAATCTACCGATGAAAATAACAATTCATAATTTAGCGTTATGAAACATACATTTCTATTCCTTTTTTTCTTTGCATGCGTAGCATCTATTTTCTCTCAACAAATCACCTGCTCTCCAAAAGACAAAGCTGCAGTTGAAAACAAGCTAGTAGAAATTGATGGAATGTATGATGGCAATTTCGGTGAAACTATGGTGAGCGTTGGTAAAACGTTTATGGAGACTCCTTATATAGCAAAGACACTTGAAATTGGCGATACGGAAACATTGGTCGTAAATCTTCATGGACTAGATTGTACCACCTTTGTTGAAAATGTGCTAGACCTTTCAAAACTTTTAAGAGCTGACGACCTTTCTTTTGATGCATTCATTAAAAACTTAGAAACAATCAGATATAAAGACGGCGAACTAGACGGCTACGCTTCCCGTTTACATTACTTTTCTGAATGGATTGCCAATAATGCCGAGAAAGGACTTCTGCAAGATATCACCGGTGAAATTGGTGGTGCTGAAATCACGAAAGACATCAATTTTATGAGCACCCACAGAGATTTATATCCTTTTTTGGTGGATGATACTAACTACTCAAAAATTAAGGCATCAGAGAACTATCTGAACAATCAAGCTATTTGCGTACTGGCACAAGATAAAATTGCCGAAAATGAACATTTAATTCAATCTGGAGACATTATAGCACTTGCTACCTCTATTAACGGATTAGATGTTACCCATACAGGTATTGCCACTTGCGAAAAAGATGGCAGAATTCATTTGCTCCATGCATCTACAGGATCAATGCAAGTTGAAGTATCTAAATTACCGTTAGCAGATTATCTGAAAGGTATTAAAAGCAATACAGGTATTATGGTGGCGAGACCACTTTAAAATTCTAACTTCCAGATAAAGCCAATAAATATTTCTTTGGTGTGGTATTATACTTTTTCTTGAAAGCAGCTATGAAATGACTAGAAGTACTATACCCTACTTTAAGCCCAATTTCATTGACATTATACTGACCGGTTTCTAAAAGTCGCTTCGCATAATCCATCTTATGATCAAATAAAAAACTGTAAACAGAATCGCCATAAATTTGCTTAAAACCTTCCTTTAAGCGCTTTAAACTTAACCCGACCTCACTTGATAATTCTGCCAATGTCGGTGGTTCTGCCATATTTGCTAATATGATCTCCTTGGCTTTTTTAATCTTTTTTACATTTTCCTCATCGGCTAAATAAGGGCACTGTTCAATATCGGCATTTGGGCTCCTATTAAAATACAGGGCTATCAATTCATAAATCTTACCTTTTACATAAAGTGATTTTATAGAAGGATGTAGATTATAATTCACGATCTGACTCAAAATAACCGCAATTGATGGTGAAAAAGGCTCTTGAGAATAGTATTTTTTCTCTTTATTATCTGCACTTAAAAACGGAATGTAATCCGCCTCTGCGGTAAATAAGGAATGAAATTTTCGCAAGGTCATTACCACTGAAACCAAAGATGATTTCGGATTAAGGTTTAGATTCAAAGGCAAGTCTAACTGTGTGTTAAACAACAACAAAGAATTTTCTTCCTTTACATCTAAGCTATAATTTCCTTGGTTAAAATTATAGGTACCGCTACCCTTTAAACAAAAGTGAAACTGTATAAATCTTTTACTGATATCACGAGAATATTCAACTACCTTATCTTCATCATTTTGAAATTTAAGAACGTAAAATCCGTCTTCGATCAAAACTTCGTCATATGACCCTTGAGCGTTACTTTTTATATCCATTTTCTTCAATTGATTTTATATCTATTTAGAAAGTATCTAAATAAAATTGCACCTATTTACTGAAACCACCATAAAATTATGGCTAATAAACTGATAAATATCATATTTTGACCAAAAATTCGGCAGACGACATTAATTGTACCTCTAGCGTTGTTTTTATTGAATGGATGCTCATATTTTTGTATCCGCTTTATGAAGGACTATCACATTTCTAAACATAACTCCTTTTACACCATTGGTCTTAACTATAAAAAGGCTGATGCTGAGGCTCGTGGTAAATTTAGTTTAGACGAAGTGGCTGTAAAGTCACTTTTACAAGAAGCTAAAAATCAGGGCATAGATGGGTTATTGGCAACATCAACATGTAACCGAACAGAGTTACATGGTTTTGCGCAACACCCTTTTCAACTTATAAAATTATTATGCGACCACTCTAACGGAACCGTTGAAGCGTTTCAAGAAGTAGCATATGTGTATAAAAATAAAGAAGCCATCAATCACTTGTTCCGTGTAGGCACAGGTTTGGATAGTCAGATATTGGGTGATTTTGAAATAATAAGTCAATTAAAGCAAAGTTTCAAACGCTCAAAAGAATTGGGCATTGCCAATCCTTTTATAGAACGTCTTTGTAATAGCATCATTCAAGCAAGTAAGCGTATTAAGAATGAAACTGAAATCTCATCTGGTGCAACTTCGGTAGCATTTGCATCTGTTCAATACATATTGCGAAATGTAGAAAATGTATCTGAAAAGAATATTCTCTTATTCGGAACTGGCAAAATTGGTCGTAATACCTGTGAGAATTTAATTAAGCATACCAAGAATCCGCATATTACTTTAATCAATAGAACAAAAGGCAAAGCCGAGCAAATTGCCGGTAAGTTCAATCTTAAGGTGAAGGATTATGGCGATCTGCAGTCAGAAATAAGAACTTCAGATATTTTGGTAGTTGCTACAGGTGCTCAAAAACCTACGATTACCAAAGAATTAATATACACCAATAAACCGTTATTGATTTTAGATTTATCGGTGCCAAAAAATGTGGATGCCAGCGTTTCGGAAATGGATAATGTTACCGTAATCCATTTAGATCATTTATCGCAAATGACGGATGAAACCCTAGAGCGTAGAAAGCAATTTATTCCAGAGGCAGAAGCAATAAACGAAGAGGTGAAACACGATTTCAACCAATGGTTAGAAACTAGAAAATTTGCCCCGGTAATTAAAGCTTTAAAACAGAAATTGAAGACAATTAAGGATGAAGAGCTAGACTACCAATCTAAAAAAACGGTCGATTTCAATTCGCACCAAGCAGATGTAGTAACCAATCGCATCATTCAAAAAATAACCAAACAATTTGCAAATCATCTTAAGGATGACACGGTAGATTCCAATTCAAGTTTAGAATTTATCCAAAAAGTATTTCAATTAGAATTGGACGAAAAATGAGTAAAGTAATACGATTAGGCACACGCGATAGCGAATTAGCGCTATGGCAGGCAAATACCGTAAAAGATCAACTTCAAGCACTAGGTCATAAAGTAAAATTAGTCCCTGTAAAATCTACGGGAGACCTTATACTAGACAAGCCTTTATATGAATTAGGAATAACGGGAGTGTTTACCAAAACACTAGACGTTGCCATGATCAATGGCGATATTGATATTGCCGTACATTCTATGAAAGATGTACCTACGGCACTGCCAAAAGGCATTGTAAAAGCCGCTGTTTTAAAACGTGGTAATTACATGGACATTATGGCGTTCAAGGACAATGAAGAATTTTTAGGCTCTAGAGATGCCGTTATTGCTACCGGAAGTCTTCGTAGACAAGCGCAATGGCTAAATAGATACCCAACACATACCATTGTAGATTTAAGGGGAAATGTAAATAGCCGTTTAGAAAAGTTGTACAACAACGAATGGAACGGTGCTATTTTCGCAGCTGCAGGTTTGGAACGTATAGGTTTGGAACCAGAAAACACCATCGGACTAACGTGGATGTTACCAGCCCCTGCACAAGGAGCTATCATGGTAGTTGCCATGGAAGACGATGAAGAAATTCGTGAAGCTTGTGCTCAACTAAATCATGAAGAAACCGACACTTGCGTAAGCTTGGAAAGAGAATTCCTTAGAGAGTTGGAAGGTGGTTGTAGTGCACCGATCGGTGCATTATCATATATCAACAAAGAAAACATTGTTACCCTAAAAGGGGTTTTACTAAATGTTGATGGAAGCAAGAAGCTAGAAGCTGAATTAACTGCACCACTAGGTAAACACCAAAATTTAGGTATTGACTGTGCGAAGAGCATTTTAGCTAGAGGAGGCAAAAGATTGATGACCGAACTGGCAAATGCCGGTTTAGAAATTAATGTTTTCTCTACCAAGAAACTGACTCCGCAACAACAATTGTTATTGAATATATCCGTGAATGCAGATTCCGACGATTTTATCAAAATTAATCCGAATCGTATTTCACCCATCATATTGAAAAAGACCCACAAAAATGTTGTCTTTACCAGTAGAAATGCGGTTGAAGCTGTTTTAGCCAGTAGAAGTGCCGCAGAATTAGATTTTGAAAATATTTACTGTGTAGGCAGAAAAACGCGAAGGCTATTAAAAAATACCTTTGGTAAGATCACGCATTATGAAAACAATGCAAAAGATTTAGCCAACCATTTAGTGGAGTTTATTGATGGCACAGAGGTCACCTATTTTCATGGTAATTTAAGTTTAGAAGAGTTGCCAAGCATCTTAGAGGAAAACAATATTGAGGTAAACGCCATAGAAGCCTACCGTACTAAACTATCCGGTAAAGCCATACCAGAAAGTGCAAAAGGCATCATGTTCTTTAGTCCGTCTAACGTAGAAAGCTATTTAAAAGAGAATTCTACTGACAGAGTTGCCTACTGTATTGGTGAAACTACTGCAAAAGCTGCTAGGGAACATTTCAAGGAAGTAAAAGTTGCCAAAATACCAACGGTAGAAAGTGTTATTGAATTGGTGAATGCGGATTATGAAGATTAATAAATTGCCTTTGGCTTTTGGCTGCTAGCCTTTGGCTTTTTAATAAATTATGAGGGACTTTAAAAAGCTTGAAATATGGAAAAATGAAATCACCATGGTTAAGCATGTTTATAGTTTAGTTCAAAAGTTACCAAGCGAAGCAAAATTCGGACTTAAAAGTCAACTTTCTAGAGCCGCAGTATCAGTTCCTTCAAATATTGCAGAAGGATGCAGTAGAAATAGTGAAGTTGAATTTAAACGATTTTTAGAGATTGCACTAGGTTCTCTTTTTGAAGTAGAAACTCAATTAATAATATCAGAAGAATTGAAATTTTTAGATAGCGGAGACTTGAAGTCAATTTTTGAATTGATTTCAATAGAATCTAAAATGATCAATAGTCTAATTAGTAAAATAAAAAATAGCTAAAAGCCAAGGGCCAGCAGCTAAAAGCTATTACAAGAATATGAGCTTAAAAAACGACTTATTTCTAAAAGCCTTAAAAGGTGAAACGGTAGAAAGACCACCAGTGTGGATGATGCGTCAGGCAGGTAGATATTTACCTGAATTCATGGCAATCAAAGAAAAATATGACTTCTTTACCAGATGTCAGACTCCAGAATTGGCATCAGAAATTACGGTTCAACCTATTCGTAGATACGGTATGGATGCCGCTATATTGTTCAGTGATATTCTAGTGATTCCTCAGGCAATGAACATTCATGTGGAGATGAAGCCGAATTTTGGTCCGTATTTACCGAACCCTATTCGTAATCAGAAAGATTTAGATAGTGTTATTGTACCAGATGTTCACGAAACATTAGGTTATGTAATGGAGGCCATTAAAGCGACCAAAGAAAAATTAAACGATGAAGTACCATTAATAGGATTTGCAGGTTCGCCTTGGACGATTTTATGCTACTGTGTACAAGGTCAAGGAAGCAAAACGTTTGATAAGGCTAAAGAGTTATGCTTTACCCAACCCGTTGTTGCTCACGAATTACTTCAGAAAATTACAGATACAACCATTGCATACCTTAAAGCAAAAGTTGCTGCAGGCGTAAATGCGGTACAAGTATTTGATTCTTGGGGCGGCATGTTATCGCCTACCGATTATCAAGAGTTCTCTTGGAAATACATTCAGCAAATTATTGATGCTTTAAAAGATGAAGCTCCGGTAATTGTTTTTGGTAAAGGATGTTGGTTCGCACTAGGTGATATGGCAAAATCAGGTGCTTCTGCATTGGGTGTGGACTGGACTTGTTCCGCTAGAAATGCCCGTTATTTAAGTGGTGGAAAAATTACCCTTCAAGGTAACTTTGATCCATCTCGTTTGTTGTCTCCACCTTCTGAAATCAAGAAGATGGTACACCAAATGATTAATGAATTTGGTAAAGACAGTTACGTGGTTAATTTAGGCCATGGTATTCTACCAAATGTTCCTGTTGAAAATGCCAAGGCATTTATTGATGCTGTAAAAGAATACAAGCAAGATTAACCCTAACAGGTTTAAAGAGAATTAAAGTAGCCGATATAATAATCGCATAATGAATTCATTTCAATTTCAAGATTTCGAAATAAATCCGATTTCAGAGAGAGATGGATGGCGTTTGTGCGATTTTATATCTACCAATGCAGACCATATAAAAAGATACTTCCCAAAAACGGTAGCTGCAAATCTTAATCCAACATTATCCAATATTTTTGTTCTTGAGAAAGCATCAGATTTTCTATCTGGCAAAGAGTATCTGTTTACCTTAAAAGAATCAGAACACAGAAAGATTATCGGTTTGGTTTATCTTAAAGAACTAAAACGAACCAAAAAAGAAGCAGAAATTGCTTATTGTATTGACTACACACACCAAAAAAGAGGTATTACTTCTACCGCTGTTAAAACCATTTCAGAATGGGGCTTCAGTGAGCAACATTTACAGCGACTAAGAATCATTGCTCATAAAACGAATCTTGGTAGTATTAAGGTAGCAGAAAATTGTAGTTATCTTTGGAAAGAGACACTATTAAAAGAACACACTCCGCCTAACGAAGACCCTTTAGATATGGAACTTTATGTTTTACACAATGAAAGATAAATTTTACGCCTACATAGAACAACTTCAAGATACCATTACTTCTAAATTAGAGGAAGTAGACGGTACAGCTACTTTTAAAGAAGACATTTGGGTACGCCCAGAAGGTGGTGGTGGCCGTACAAGAGTTATTGAAAACGGAGCAGTTTTTGAAAAAGGTGGCGTAAACATATCCGGAGTACATGGCGAGCTTCCGGATAGTATGAAGGCATATTTTGGAGTAGAAGATGCTAATTTTTTCGCATGCGGATTAAGTTTAGTGCTGCACCCAAAAAATCCTATGGTACCTACAGTTCATGCCAACTGGCGCTATTTTGAAATGTATGGTAAAGATGGCGAAATTGTAGATCAATGGTTTGGTGGCGGTCAAGACTTGACTCCGTATTACTTATTTGACGAAGATGCCATTCATTTTCATGAAGTATGCAAAACTGCTTGCGACAAACATAATCCTACATTCTACGATACCTACAAAAAACGTTGCGATGAGTATTTTTGGAATACCCATAGAAATGAAGCTCGCGGACTAGGCGGGCTATTTTTTGACTACTGCAAAGCAACTCCGGAAATGGATATGCAAGACTGGTACAACTTCGTAACTGAAGTAGGCAATAGCTTTTTAGATTGTTATGTACCGATTGTTATAAAAAGAAAAGATTTAGAATATACCAAGGAACAAAGGGATTGGCAAGAGATTAGAAGAGGTAGATATATAGAATTCAATCTAGTTCATGATAAAGGAACGCTATTCGGTTTAAAGACAAACGGCCGCATTGAAAGTATACTAATGAGCTTGCCGCCACATGTACAATGGCGCTATGACCATCAACCGGAAAAGGGCAGTGAAGAAGAACGTTTAATTGACGTATTGATGAAACCAAAAGAATGGGTGTAAGATTCATTTTATTTTGGAGTATACTATGCTTTACTCAACTGAGTATTGCACAAAATTCACATTACAAAGAAGCTTTTCCTGACAAGGTAACCGTGAGGCTGTCTTTACAGACCACTTCTAATAGTTTTACGGTTAGGCACAAGATAACACGCAACAAAACAGAGTTCATACCCAACGACAAAAGTTATTTAGGACTTTCTGTTCTATTTCATTTTCTGGAGGTTGATTTTGGTTATGCCCCTAATTTTTTAGCGGAGAATAAAGATAACGGCGATTCTAAATTGATCACTTTCAATATTCGTACGTTCTTTAGTCAATACATGCAGACCTTGGACATCTATAAGCAAAAAGGATTCTTTGTTAGAACTGCAGATTTAACCTTGCCTATCGATGATTTAAGAACCTTTAAAATTGGTGGAACATCTAGTTATATATTCAATCCTGACTTTTCGTTTCGTGCTATTGGGTTTCAGAACGAATGGCAAAAACAAAGTGTCGGTAGTTTTATTCCAAGCATATCGTACTACTACACAAAGTTTAGATTAGAAGATCCCATATTGGATAATCAATTGGAGAAATCTTTAAAAGTTGCTATAGGTCCGGGTTACTATTACAATTGGGTATTTGAAGAAAATTACCTCGTTTCTGCTGGTGCTACTGGCGGTTTAGGTTTCAATTATTCAAGTACCGACGGAAAAAAATCTTTTAATGGTTTGGCGCAACTGATTTTTAGAATGACTGGCGGTTACAATTCTGAAAATTTCTTTAGTGGCGTAAATATCAATACGCAATTATTGAGTCACACTTCAGATGAGAACTTCATTTTAGATGATTCTATAAGTTTTCTTGAGTTCTATGTAGGCTATCGTTTTGATGCACCTAAAAAATGGATTGCCAAAGCCGACGAGATAAGTCGTAAATTAGGGATTGAATAAACCTTAGTCACATGAAGCAAAAAATTTATCAAATAGATGCGTTTACCTCCAAACTATTTGGCGGTAATCCGGCAGCGGTTTGTATTCTAGAATCTTGGTTAGAAACCGATGCAATGCAACAAATAGCTGCAGAGAATAACTTGGCTGAAACAGCTTTTGCGGTGAAGAATACTAATCATTATGAGCTACGTTGGTTTACCCCAGAGATAGAAGTTGACCTTTGCGGACATGCTACCCTTGCCACTGCCTTCGTCATCTTTAATTACTACGGTTACAAAGAAAATACGCTTCGGTTTATTTCACCTAGAAGTGGTGAGCTGTTAGTTAAAAAAAGTGAATCGGGATTATTAACGATGGATTTCCCTACGGATAATGTAACGCTTGTTTCAGAGCAAACCAACATTACACAAGCGATAGGAAAGCAACCGTTGGAAACCTATAAAGGGAAAACCGACTACATGCTTATTTATAAATCTCAGGCAGAAATAGAGGCGATAAAACCTAATTTTCATTTATTAAATGAATTGGATTGTAGAGGGGTGATTGTTTCGGCAAAAGGTAACGAAGTAGATTTTGTATCTCGTTTTTTTGCTCCGCAATGTGGTATCCCAGAAGATCCCGTAACCGGCTCTGCGCATACAACACTTACACCCTATTGGTCAGAAAAACTGAATAAGAAAACATTATCTGCAAAACAACTATCTGAACGTGGTGGCGATATACAATGCGAATATCTTGGAGACCGCGTAAAATTATCGGGTCATGGGGTTTGCTATTTGATTGGCGAGATAGCATTTTAAGAAATTTATACTACCTGATTTCTACTTCCAAGTAATCGCTTTTTTCGAAACTTCTTCAAATTGATATTTAAGATGCGAGAATCTTGCTTTAAGCAGTTCTTTTCTACCCTTTAAACTTCTGGTGAATAAAATTTTAGACCCGTCGACCTCCTTATTCCAATATTTTTGAAAAAGCAGGGCTTCCTTTTTATTCTTACCACAATTTTTAGGCACCACGTAATAGTTGCGAATACCCAATTTCCTTTTTACCCAGTTACCGTTCACCAATAAATACTTTGGGTTGTCAATGGGAGCAATGACTTCCTCTAAAAGCGAAATAAACAAGTTACTATCATGCTGACTCGCATTTTTCAAATAAATCGAAAATGACCCTTTTACATTTTGTTCGGAATGAATAGTAGCATTGACCGATTCAAAATGAAACACTTTAGATTCTAAAAGATAAGCCAATAAAGCTTTACCTATTTTCCTGGTTTTCTTGTACTGATTGCCGAACAGAAAATATAGTTTTAGCGCTTTAAAAGTTTTTGGTCCAAAACCTAAGAACAATGCTGCAAAGAATAAATACATTACCTGCACGATCCCCTTATTCAATACTGCACCCATATTTTTAATTACAAATTCGGGCACAAATACCGAAACACCTAAAACAACTTCGAGCATTACATATTTGCCGGCGTTTAGTGCATGCATCTTTTTGGTCTTGGCAAAGGGTTGCTCTTGACCATAGGGAATTTTAAGCTCCCTTACCAAAACATTGCCATGTTCAATAGCCTTGTTCCATCTATCTTTAAACACCGATTTTTGTTGAGACAATTGCAACATATCCTTGTTAGTCCTTGCTATTTCTGTAGATTCAGACCATTTAAACGGCAATACCAATCGGTCTATTCCATTCGAAATATATACCTCTTCCCTTAACGAAACTCCCGTAAAAGCATCAAAACGTTGCTCTAGCTTTTCCATATCCTTTCCGCCGTCAATAGCCGTGGGATCCAAACAAGCCAAATGCCAAATTGCACCCGTTTTATCAGGATCAGTTGCATCGACACGTATGGCACGACCCCTCATTTGATTTGAAGACACAAACGAACCCACATATGAAGCCAAAACCAAGGTATTGATACAGGGAGCATCCCAGCCCTCTCCAAGAAATGCCTTGGTACCTATAAGCGTTTTAATAACTCCCTTAGCAAACAATTTGGTAACCGCTTCTGCTATCTCATTTTTTAAGGCATCGGGTACATGAATAAGAACATAACCTTCAGACCCTTCTACATCTGCTTTCGTTAATTTCTGCAAGGTTAAAAGCGCTTTCAATTTTGGTAAAGCAGATGCATGTAGTATAACCAAAGAACCCGTAAGAACACCTAAAGAAGTTTTACCTACTTGTTTGGCAAGTATATATTTGAAAATAGGTAGAATGCCCAACTTATTTAGAGCTTTGGTATCGTTTCCTTTAAAATTCAAAAACTCTTTACGTATAAAATCGGTCAAAATGACCGTTCTGGTGCGCTCCGCTAAATGTTCATCGGTATGCTTCACGATTTGATAGATACTTTCTAGCTTACTTGGACTGTTCGACAAGTTTCGATATAAAACTTCATCACCGACAAAATTTACCTGTTTTTTTTCTAAAACTCCTATTCGCCTTAGTTCCTTTTCAATAGGCGATAGCACTTCTTCAAAATCAATGAACTCCGCTCGTTTATCGATCAATAGATTTTGTAAAAGTATTTCTGCCCATTCATAGTTAAAACTAGGAAAATCAACATCGTTGTTAGCAAACCCCAATAGCTTCAGGTTATCTTCATTAACGGCATAACCACAAGAATTCAAATAAATGATTATGGCCGAAAAAAAGCTGGGGTTTTGGTATATATATTCCAATGATTTTTTAGGAGCGGTATAAAAATCAAGGGTGATTAAGTTTTCCTGTAAGGTTTTATTGGCAATTAAAGCATTGGTAAACTGTAATATTCGTTCACGATAATTTACGATATATTTAATCTGAGCTTCTTCTGGTTTAGAAAAATAGATGAAATCTTGATGCGCACATAGATCTCCGTTCTTAATGAGATCTGGTACAGCGATTTCGTCATCTATTGGTCCGCATAAACTAAAATATCGGTTGATTTCTGTTGCTGTACTATCATAGGGCGGCGTAGCAGTAAGAGCTACGACCGTTAAGCCCTCAATTTCCTTTAAATGATACAAACAATGCCACCATTCATTTTTAAGGTGATGCGCCTCGTCTAAAACCAAGGTCTCTATTTTATGAAGTTTTATAAACGCCAACAGCTGCTCTTTAGCATTCTCACCAAATGATTTGAACAATGAAAATAACGATTGGTATGTAGAAAAAGTAATCTGGTCTGGAGACTTAATATCCAACGAATAAGCATCAAATTCACCATTGACCGAAAAGAACTCCAACAATCTAGAGCGCCATTGATTACGAATGGTCAAAGTTGGTGACAACACCAAAGTAGGCTTACCTATACGTTTTAATATTTCTATACCTAGAATTGTTTTGCCGGATCCCGGCGGTGCGATTACGTGTAAGTGCTCATCTTTGATATGCTCTTGAAAACCATCTAAAAATTTCTGTTGGTAATTACGCCAGGTGTATTTGAATTGTAAAAGAGTACTGATTTGATGCATCAAAGATGATTTAAGCGCTAAGCCTATAAAAATAAGTAATAACCGCTCTAGCTATTATTCAAATTCGCCTATTTTTGTAAAACTTCAAGATATTTTCGTTTTAATAGATATAAACTATTTGGTTAAAGCAATAAAAATTCGAATTTAAATATTCAGGTATGGCAAAAAAAGGCAAGGCTAAAAACACATTGAACAAAGCAAAGCACGCCAAGCTAATGGATAGAAAGAAGAACAAATTGAAGAAAGAAGCCGCGTTAAGAAAAGAACGCCTAAAAGCAATCATTAAAAAGAGTAAAGAATCTGAATAAGCAATAAAATATAAAATTATGTACCCACTTATACGCCCAAGAAGATTACGTAGCAATGAAGCCATTAGAAGTTTGGTTCGTGAAACCATTATTTCACCAAGCGATTTTTTAGTACCGTTGTTTGTTGTTGAGGGCAAAGGCATTAAAGAAGAAATACCTTCTATGCCCAATTACTACCGTCTTAGTCTAGATAATTTAACCAAAGAGGTCAAAGAACTTTGGAACATGGGATTACGCTCGGTTTTACTTTTTGTAAAAGTGCCCGATAATTTAAAGGACAATAAAGGTTCTGAAGCGTTGAACGAAAACGGATTAATGCAACTAGCCATTAAAACGGTTAAAAACGCATGTCCGGATATGTTGGTCATGACAGATGTTGCCCTTGATCCCTACTCTTCTTACGGGCATGATGGTATTGTTGCTGACGGAGAAATATTGAATGATGAAAGTGTAGAGGTTCTAGCGGAAATGAGTGTTTCCCATGCCAATGCAGGTGCTGATTTTGTTGCGCCTAGCGACATGATGGATGGTCGTATTCTTAGCATTCGTGAGGCTTTGGAAGATGAGGGGTATTTAAACACCGGTATTATGGCTTATAGTGCTAAATATGCCAGTGCTTTTTACGGTCCGTTTAGAGATGCCCTGGATTCTGCTCCGGTAGATATTAAAAATGTACCTAAAGATAAAAATACCTATCAAATGGATTTCGCAAACCGATTTGAAGCTATTCGTGAGACTCAAATGGATATTGACGAAGGTGCGGATATCGTTATGGTAAAACCAGGATTATGCTATTTGGATATAGTTCGTGAAATTAAGAACGAAGTAGATGTGCCAGTTGCCGTTTATCAAGTTTCCGGGGAATATGCCATGGTTAAAGCTGCCGCTGAAAAAGGATGGTTAGATCATGATGCCGTAATGATGGAACAGCTGACTGCAATCAAACGCGCAGGTGCAAATATCATCGCCAGCTATTTCGCTAAAGATGCCGTAAAATTATTAGGATAGTCAATTATCGCAATAACTTTTCATGCATAAAATATTTTTTATACTATTTGGTTTAATTAGTAGTTTGGCTGTTTCGCAAGAGACAACTAACAAACCGCTTTTGCTTCCGGTGGGTTCTAGTTTGCAAGCATCTTCATTGGCTGCTTACGAGTTGGATTCCGCATCTATTTATCGTAAAGTAGACAGTATTGTAACAACTGGTATAAAAAATAACGCTTTCCCTGGTGCTCAGGTTTTAATCGCTAAAGACGGGAATATTATTTTTCATGAGGCATACGGATTTCACACCTACGATAGCATTCAGCCGGTAGCTTTAAATGACATTTATGATTTGGCTTCGGTGACCAAAATTTTAGGTCCGCTACCAGCAATTATGAAATTGGTTGATGAAGGTAAGCTAGATTTAGATGTTCCCTTTAGCACCTATTGGAAACCTTGGAAAAGACAGAAAGATAAAGCAAATATTACGCTTCGGGAGATTTTGGCACATCAGGCGGGACTTCAACCTTATGTCGTATTCCTAAATGAGACTTTAAAAAATAACGGTCGGTTTAAAAAAAGGTTCATCCGCAGAAATCCGAATAACAGATTTAGCAACCAAGCTTTTGATGGCATCTATGTCAAAAATAGATTCCACCGAAAAATGTACAAAATCATAAATCGTTCTAAAGTATCGGCTGAGAAAAAATACAAATATTCCGGACTCACATTTCTTATTTTTCCTGAGCTCATTACTCAAATTACCGGTGTTCCGTATGCAGATTATATGGCACAAGAATTTTACAAACCACTTGGTATGAAAACCTTCGGTTTTCTGCCGAGTACCAAAAATTTTACGAACAAAATTATACCGACAGAGGTAGATACTATGTACAGACATTCGCTGACCCAAGGCTGGGTACATGATGAAAATGCATCTTTACTGGGTGGTATTTCTGGCAATGCAGGGCTGTTTGGTACAGCAGATGATTTGGCGATTATTATGCAAATGTTCATGCAAAACGGACTTTATGCCGGTAAGCAATACATCTCTGAAAAGACGATTAAAGAATTTATAAAAGTTCAATATCCCGAAAACGATAATAGAAGAGGTTTGGGTTTTGATAAACCTTACTTAAATAACAATACATTTAAAATTACCGATGCCTACCCTGCACCAGAAGTTGGCGCATCAAGCTTTGGTCATAGTGGCTTTACGGGTACTTTTGTGTGGGCAGATCCTGAAAACCAATTAGTGTATATATTTTTATCGAATAGAGTGTATCCTACGAGAGAAAATCGCAATATTTACAACTTAAATATCCGTCCATCCATCCAACAAATATTTTATAAGGCACTTGATAACGCAAAACAGCACCAACCTTAGCATTTTTATTAATATCTTCGATTTATAAAACAACCCCATGGGACTACTACTTTTTTACGCATTTATTTCTATTTTCTTCTCTTTTCTGTGTTCTATACTAGAAGCAGTGTTATTGAGTATAACGCCAACATTCATTAATGTAAAAATGAACGAAGGCCATGCCTATGCCAAAAAACTAGAGATACTTAAAAAAGATGTTGACCAACCGTTAATTGCCATTTTAACTATAAATACCATTGCCCACACCGTTGGTGCTATTTTGGTAGGTGTACAGGCAAAGGTGGCTTATGCAGAATTATACGGTAGCGAAACAAAAACAATATTGGGTATATCGTTTACAGAAGATCTAATGGTAGGTGTCGTATCTACTATTATGACTATTCTAATTCTGGTTGCCTCTGAAATTATACCAAAGACCATTGGTGCTACGTATTGGAAACAACTAGCCAATTTCTCTACAAAAGCTTTGAATATTATGGTCATTGCTTTAAAATATACGGGTCTGTTATGGTTGTTACGCTTGTTTACCAAAATGGTGGGCGGTGGCAATCACCACGGCAGTGTGTTGAGTCGTGAGGATTTTCATGCGATGACGGATATGGCACATGAAGAAGGTGTTTTTGAAAAATCTGAATCTACCATCATTAAAAACTTATTGAAGTTCGATGAAGTTCTGGTGAAAGATATTATGACGCCAAGAGCGGTAATGAAAGTAGCATCTGACGAGAAAACGATAGCCGATTTCTTTACTGATAACCCTAAATTGCGTTTTTCTAGAATACCTGTGTATACCGATAATATGGATAATATTACCGGTTTTGTTTTAAAGGATAATGTTTTGGAAGAAATGATCAACCAGAACGGAGACATTCCGCTAAAGGATATTAAACGCGAAATTCTAGTAACCCGTAGAAGTACACCGATACCAACATTGTTTGAAATATTCATTCAAAAACGACAGGCCATTGCTCTAGTGGTTGATGAATATGGTTCTGTAAGTGGTATTGTAACTATGGAAGATGTTATTGAAACCCTTCTAGGGCTCGAAATAATGGATGAGAGCGACAATGTTGCCGATTTGCAGAGTCTTGCTCGCAAAAACTGGGAAAAACGTGCTCAGGCAACGGGAGTGATAGAAAAGCCAACGTCACCAGACGAATAAATAGCAAATACCCCTATGGCCGATGTTGCTTACATACAAACACCCCTTGGCGTTGCCAAAATTATGGGCGACACTGACGGCCTTACTTCTATAACCGTTTTAAATTCTGATGAACCACTTACCGATGTGATACCGGAGTCTTTAGAAGATGCCGTGTATCAACTGAACGAATATTTTGAAGGCGCAAGAACGCAGTTTGATCTAAAACTAAACCCGTACGGCACCGAGTTTCAAAAGAAGGTTTGGGTGGAGTTGCAGCATATACCTTACGGAAAATCGAAGTCTTATTTAGAGCTTGCTAAATTATTAGGAGACCCCAATGCCACCAGAGCCGCCGCATCTGCAAATGCCCGAAATCCGTTATGGATCGTGGTGCCTTGCCATAGAGTTATTGGTACCGATGGTTCACTTACCGGTTACGCTGGCGGATTGCATAGAAAACAATGGTTATTGAACCATGAAAGCCCCGTAAAACAGCAAAGTCTGTTCTAGAACAGCTGCCTTACCCAACTAAAAAACAAACTACTTGGTTTGTTTCCTTTCAAAATTCCCCTCTATACTTCGTACACCTTGCAGTTTATCGACACAATTGCGATTGCTATCGTTGCTTTCAACAATTCTAAACACATGCTTCACGTAAAAAACCGACTACTTGGTCGGTTCGTTGTTTTTTAGGTTGATTCTCTTCTTGGTTCTACTTCTGGGTACTTATTTCTATAAAATTTATGATGATTATGGTTTCCCGTAATGGAAAGTAATATGTTAATTGTAGGTTTATTCTTTAGTGGTATATTAGCTAAATAGACAGTGACCACACCTACAGGAAATAAACATACATTAATTAATTCATGTACATGCTAATTAAAATTAAACTAAAAATGAAATTTATTTTACACCTTTTAATTATCATGATGATTTTAGGGTGCTCAAATAAGAATGAAAATATTGAGGAAAACATAATTGAAAGTGTTAACCTTTTGACTATCACAAACTCTTCTAGTGTTTCTAATACGCCATTCTCAAAACCTGCTGAAGCCATTATTTACGAGGATAATTTATATTCAATAAGTGATTTAAATACATACAAATACAATTTCGAATCAAATATCTGGGAAACGATTAATACTAATAATTTAAATGTAGCTAATACAAAGGATTCTAATGTAAGTTTTATTAAAGACAGCAAATGGTATATTATAAATCGTAAAGGTTTATGGACTTTCGATTTCTCAGCAAATAAATGGGAAATACTAAAAGAATTTACTGACAATCTATTATTGGCTTCAAGTGGAGTATATCATAATGATTCACTTTATATATTTTCAAATATTTATGATAATGTGTATAAATATAATTTTGAGAACAACTCACTTATTCTACATAGTACATTTACACAAAAACCAGTATATGGTATATTGACTAAAACAATTTTAAAAATAAAAGGTTCTTATTATTATCTAAGATTAACCAATGGTGGTAAAATGGCCATTTATAAATGGATAGATGATTTTACAAATTTTGAATTATTAAATGAATTTAAATATGAAGATTGGCTTACAGGAGGCTCAGCTTTCGTTTTTAATGACAATATCGTTTTCGGTTTAGGTGGAGATATCGTAACTGGTGTACACGGAGGTATTGCAAGTTTCAGTCTCAATGATAAATTCTATTACTATGATATAATAAATAATGAGTCCAAAAAGATAGAGAATAGTTTTTATACAGGAACATTCAACGCTTTACCTATCGAGTATAATAATAAATTTTATCTTCTTGGCGGTACAACCATATTAAATAGGGAAATTATTTATAGAAATACCCTAGATCAAATTGAATTTAAATTTATTGAATACTAATAAAGTTTTTTCTTGAAGGTAACAATTGCAAAAACCACGTGAAATTTTGATGTACCGGACAATTACTTTATAGTTGCCATTAATAGCTCGAAAAAATAGATCATGACCTACTCAACGAGAAATTATTTAAAATTCACAAAACAAAAATCAAGGTATATAAACTAAAAAGAGCTCTTAAAACGTTCAACTTCAGCTAATAATTAATTAATACTAGTAAAAAATGAAAAAAAACTTAATAGATATTAATTCTTGGAGGTCAAAATTCACAATAAATTTTTGGTTTATAATGATTTTCTTAACCTTTATTTTGATGATAAAACTGGCTTTGGACTGGAAAAACATCATAGCAGATAATCAATATTTTCTTCCAATAGTACTACTCGCAACTAATATCATTGCAATTAACATTTATATAGATTTCTTTTTAGGCTATGTAAACACAAAAAGTCATGAACTAATTTTACGTAAACCATTTCGAAAAAAAATATGGGTTATAAAATTTGAAGATATCATAAAAGTTAATTCTTATCGTGTGGTATATACTATCCATAAGAACATGAAAATAGTAGTAAGAGATGGGAAAAATGGTACAAAAAATTATTACGTATTCAAATCCAATTCATTATTTGGTGATGACGCTGATTTTCTTTGGAAAAGTGTTCTAAAAAGGAAGAAAGAAATGAAAGACCTTGAGACAAATGAAATTACTCCCAATAAATAGAATTAACTCTTTTCAAACCTCTTTTACTTGTTAGTCCTTAATCTAATAAAACTGTGCAGTGAGTCTTCAATAAGGTAATCATAACGCACCTACAATGAAATCGACCTAATTCTTATGCAAAAAACGAAAAGAGCCTGTGATTACTCTCACGCTTCTCTACTAATGGCAACAAAACCTCCTATGAAAAGCCTTAGTCCAGTTTCTTAAAGTTAATTAATATTTTCTTTTTTGCCTTAAACCACCTTTTTTTCTTTTAATATAACTTGCTCGCACTCCTATGTGTGATCGGTTCGAAACTTGAAACGTCACCGGCATCTGTATGATTATAAATTATAATAAAACCGGTCACTTGCTAAAAATGTGATCCTAAATAGTACAGGTCACGGGTTTTGTTTTGTGATACGGTTCTCACTACTATATTAGAGCTTTGTTATGATTTTTATTTTATTAGTTTTTCTGCTTATTATTCAATAACCCCAATGGTATATGGGACTTCTGTTTTAATTACCGCCAAGGTTCTACTTAGTAGCTTTCTAGCTACTTTGACAATGATACTTTTTACGTTCTTGCCTTGATGTTTACGATAATAGGCCTGCATTACGGGGTCTGCACGTATCGCTTGCCAAGATGCCTCTACAAAATAACTTCTCAATAAGCGGTTTGCACGTGGGGTCATTCCCATTGTCCTTTGACTGTTTCCGCTTTGATACATACTTGGTGCCAGACCTACGTAACCTGCCAAATGTTTAATGTTTTTGAAACGTCTTAAATCCCCTAGTTCACATAATATGCCACAGGCCACGATACCTCCGATACCAGGTATACTTCTCAGTAATAGATAATCCTTCTTATAATTCACTTTACAGTACCTTCTTAGCTGTGTGGACACATCGCGAAGCTCTTGGTCCACAAAACGGAAGAAACGCATTCTACTCTCTAATGTGGCCTTCGCCGTTGGGTACTCGAACATTATATCATCCAACCAATTTCTGTATTTATGGCTCCAATGGTCATTGTCGAACTCTTCAGGTTCCCTGATTCCGAAATACAACAATTGCATCTTTATATAGCTCTTGACCCTTCTGAAATCCTTTACAAGGTCATTTCTGCGTCTGAACAGACTACGAAGTTCTTCACGTTTCCTGTCCGGCACTATGATACTCTGCAATCGGTTATCCTTCAACTCTCTCGCTATCAACTGCGCATCTATCTTATCGGTCTTGGTATGTTTCTCTTTGCCCTTTCTATGAATGTCTGCTGGATTGACTACCAGACTTCGCCAACCGTAACTCTCAAAACAACGATGAGCGTGGTAACCGCAACAACCAGCTTCATAAGCTACGGTAACTTCATACTCCTTGAAATGTTTTGAAACATAACTATGTAATTGCTTTGGGTCGGGCGACATACTGAAAGACTTACCAGCGAACAGATCTGTTGCACAATGTACTTTCCAACTTCGTTTGTGAATATCGATACCAATGTATAACTTCGGGCAAGCAGTTTGTTGAGTGTTCATATCTTATTGTTTTAGAGAACTTTAAAGATACTCGACTTGCTGCTTTTTCATCGATGCTATAAACAATACGGGCTTAGGTTATAAACGCTTAGGTCTGTGTATATTTATAATGTCGCGAAATCTTTGGGATTTCGCTTTGACAGAAAAAAAATAAAAAACAAAACCAAAAAATTTTCGCTATGTGCATGGCGGAAAGTAAACGCTGGTTTACTCCCGTACTGTTCATAGCGCAAACCGTTAGCGGTAATAAGCTCTTAAAAAATTAGAGCAACTTCGGGGCTTTCCCATTTTTTACTTTTTACCCTATATTTTCCGCTCTGTTCGTAAGTAGGCACGTTTATCAGAAAAGTAAAAAATCTAAGGTTTTTGTATTTTAAACAAGTCCAAATCGTTTGGTTCGGGCTTAAAAAAAAGAGCAGCTTTCGGGGTCATCCCTTTTGCCGCCAGCACGCAATCTGTTCGCAATCGTTATGTTGACGGACTTTTGGTTGGTCATGTTTTGTTAAGATATTAAAAGTCGGCTAAACTATATTTATGTCCGCCCAAGTCTGTCGCTGGATGGAAAATGCGGCAAAATCTACGCGAATTGTTCATTTGTTTTGTCTTTTAAGAGTTTGGTTCGGGCTGCTTAATACCGCTAACAATACCTAAAATTAATTGCTCCGGATTTTCCGATGGAAAATCTAGAGCTATTTTGCTATCTTAGTTCGCGATGGGAAATCCTGTCGGATTTCACAACGCAACTAACTTTAGCTTAAACGTTGTAAGTAATTTTGACCCGTCCTGAAATATGTATACAAAACACTTCAAGTATATGTATAAAAATGATGGATATGTAAAACGCTATAGTGAGAGCTTCAAGCTCAAAGTCTTGGCAGAACTTACCAAAGGAAACCATTCAAAAAGACAAATTGCATTAACTTACGGTATACAATCCAGTACTATAAACGTATGGATCAAGAAGTATGACCGTAAAGATTTAATGAACACCCGTGTAACCGTGCAAACAGACGACGAACTTTCCCGTATCAAAGCCCTTCAAAAAGAGTTGAAACAACTTAAGGACCTTCTTATTAAAAAGGACCTGGACAAACTGGTGACCGATAGCTATCTCGAGGTAGCTGCCGAGAACCTGGGCTATAGAGATGTTGAAGAATTAAAAAAAAACTTAAACATAAAGCCTTGATGAAAGTAGCACCGATAAACCGTAATGAAAGGCTGTATTCAATTGGTACTATCTGTAATGCCTTTGATCTGAAAAGAGATGCCTATTACAAATACCAAAAACGTTTTGTTATCAAAAAACAGATAGAACGGGATATAATCGAACTTGTTCGGAAAAGCAGAAGAACACTACCTAGAGAAGGTACCAGGAAACTCATGAGATCATTAAAAGATGAGTTTCATAAGTACGACTTAAAAGTAGGCAGAGACCAGCTGTTCCGTATCCTAAGAGAAAATCGATTGCTCATTAGAAGAAAGAAATACTCCTCTAGAACCACCAATTCATATCACCGCTTTTACAAGTATGGCAATATCATAAAAGACTTGAAAATCAATAGACCCAATCAAGTATGGGCTTCCGACATAACCTATATCAGAACCATTAAAGGATTCTGTTACCTAGCATTGATAACGGACATGTACTCACGTAAAATCGTTGGATATGACCTAAGTGATAGCCTAGAACTAAAAGGTTGTGTCAGAGCTTTAAATAAGGCTATTTACAATGCCAAGAACATTGACCGACTTATTCATCACTCGGACAGAGGTATTCAATATTGCAGTAATGTCTATACCCAAATACTAAAAAGAAAGAAAATCAAGATCAGTATGACCGAAGAAAACCATTGCTACGAAAACGCCCTGGCCGAAAGGGTAAACGGTATTCTAAAAGATGAATTTTTTCTTGACCAGACATTTACCAGTGTGGTTCATGCTAAAAAAGCAGCCAAAAATGCAATCAAACTATACAACTCTAAAAGATTGCATTTATCTTTAGATTATAAAACACCTAATTACGTGCATCAATATGCCGCCTAAAACTAATATTAACCTGTAGCCGTATTTTAGGACGTGACATTTGCCATCGCCAATGTTCTTTTTGCTGAGGATTACCTGAGTTATATTGTGGATATAAAAAGTCGGAATCTCTAAATGAGCAGAAAAGGATTAAGGTAATATTCGACTCTTTCGGCGGATATTTCCCAAGTAGTTTAGCTTTCAGCGTTGAGAGTGTACTCTCAGAACGTTGACACGTTAAAAACTACTTGTAAAAGGACGGTAAAAATTTTGAGAAAGTCAAATTTTAAACGGTATTTTATTGTTTTTCTGCTCATTTAGAGGTGTTCAGGTTCCGTTTTACACTAATCATACACGAATGTATAAATTAATATAAAACGGGAGGCTCAACAAAAAGAGTCTTTATTATTCTCTTATGGCAAACTATACATGGTTATTATTCCTAATTTTAGACAAAAGTAAAATTAAAATAAAACCACTTACAACAGGTCCTATAAGTAATGTCCTAAAAACATATTAGCCTGAAAAAGGACACTACTTATAGCCCTGTCGTTATCTGCAACCTAAAAAAATAATGACAGAAAAGGAATATTTCAATAAAAGTGAGCAAAAGAAACTTCCTGCAAGATGTCCGATTTTGGACTATTGTACTCGAAGAGCGTACACTTTATATTTTTTAGGTGGTTATACTGGAGGACAAAAGAAAAGCGTGATAAAAATATTACAGGAAAACGATACCCTGAAGGAGGACTTTGAAGAAAACGCAATCGAATTAAGCGGAGAGGTACCCGAATTCTTAAATGGAAAAAACTTTAAGGAATATGCAAATTTTTGTCCTGAAGTAAATTTATTCGATTCCGTGGCGTTCAACCAAGCACGTGGGACTGCCAGTATTAGCGGAGAATGGGAGGATTCAAGAAAAATTCAATTTGAAAACAAAAAGTATAGACATTACAGCGAATGTGCTGAATTTAGTAAACATCACTATCAAAAAGTACCTCTTAAAAAAAGTCCCCCTAAAAGGAGAATTGGAATTTCTCAAAAATTACGTTTTGAAATATTTCAACGAGATAATTTTACCTGCCAATATTGCGGTAAGTCCAGAGAAGATGATAATATTAAATTGGAACTTGACCACATTATGCCCGTTTCAGCTGGTGGAACGGACGACTATCACAACCTAATTACCAGTTGTAAAAAATGTAATCAAGGAAAAAGCAACAAAGTGATAAAAAAAGGCAGCAGATAACAATGCCTATAGCAAATAGGGCATAAAGTGCTATATTTAAGGGCTTGGGCTAATTTACTAAGTCCGCCAAATCTTTTGGATTTGGCAATTAAAAAGGAAAAATAATTACAAAACAAAAAGCTCTGGCTAGCAGACCAGACGGAAACGAAAAGTTTCCTTGCCTGCCCTACTTGCCATAGCCGAACCGTTGTAAGTAATTTGCCATCGCCAATGTTCTTTTTGCTGAGGATTACCTGAGTTATATTGTGGATATAAAAAGTCGGAATCTCTAAATGAGCAGAAAAGGATTAAGGTAATATTCGACTCTTTCGGCGGATATTTCCCAAGTAGTTTAGCTTTCAGCGTTGAGAGTGTACTCTCAGAACGTTGACACGTTAAAAACTACTTGTAAAAGGACGGTAAAAATTTTGAGAAAGTCAAATTTTAAACGGTATTTTATTGTTTTTCTGCTCATTTAGAGGTGTTCAGGTTCCGTTTTACACTAATCATACACGAATGTATAAATTAATATAAAACGGGAGGCTCAACAAAAAGAGTCTTTATTATTCTCTTATGGCAAACTATACATGGTTATTATTCCTAATTTTAGACAAAAGTAAAATTAAAATAAAACCACTTACAACAGGTCCTATAAGTAATGTCCTAAAAACATATTAGCCTGAAAAAGGACACTACTTATAGCCCTGTCGTTACCAACAAATTAAAAAAATGAAGATTATTTTTAAGTGCTTGTTACTATTAATTTATCTGTTTCTATTTTTTTCATGTACAAAAGATGATTCCGAAAATTTAGACAAAACTAATCGATCGATATTAATTTCAAAGAAATGGTATGGACCTATAGAAAGCCAATATTTCTATTACGATGGAAATGATAATGAGGTTAGAAACGCCATTTCTGGAATGCATGACACTTTTACATTCGAATTTAACGAAGACTCATCTGTTATGTTTTCTTACTCATTTAGTGAAAAAACTCATAATGGAAATTGGAAATTGAACAATAGTAATCTGTTAATTACTTCAAACATTGATAATGAGTTTAGTTTTTACAAAACATCCAAGGTCCTTGATTCTAAAATAAATAGTATTAACAATTCTGAAATGATTCTAGAAAAAATACTTGACTCACAAGAAGAAGGAATTTCTTATACAAAAAGGTTTGAAAAATACATTTCTATAGAATAAAGTCTGTTGGTAACACCACCTATAAACAATACAGGATTCGGGCTTAACCGAAAGGTCTGTGTATATTTATAATATCGCTAATCTCGATATCTATCGGTAATGGATTTAGCTTTAGACAAAAAAATAAAACTGATCAATAAGTTTTAGCTTCGTATGCAGACGGAAACGAAAAATTTACTTGCCCATTTTACTAACCTAAATTTTATGTGGTATTACCAACATGGAAATAAGAAAAAATAAAACAATATGTGAATGGCAAGGAGTAAAACCTAGCACTCCGAATGAGAAGTCAATAATTGGTCTTGCTATAGAATCTTTAAATGAGGGCATAATTCATGGGTTGCGACATCCACCAGAAAATGAATCCAATGGATGGTATATATGGTGTGGAGATTATTCTGATTCCAATGATTTTTTCAAACCTATTTGTACCGAACATTTAAGTGACTATATTAAAATGGACCTAACTAAATATCTCGACCTACCACCAGGATATCGTTTTTTAATCGATGGAAATAATTACGAAGATGTTTGGTTTGATAAAACCTTAATTGAATGATTACCGAGATAAATATAGCTCAAATCAATTTTTCACGCTAATCCAAAAATTGTGTCCAAATTAAATGAATAACTCTGAAATCATTCAATTTTTAAAAGATAACATTGAACCTCTTAAAAAGGAGTTTGAAGGAAATCAATATAGATGTTCTGCATATCTAAAAGATGGGACCTACCTTCCCTGTGTAATATTTCAAAATCCTGGACCTACAGTAAACCAAGCTATCAAACGATTAAAAGAAGAAAGGACGGGAAAATCCATTTTTGCAAAAATATTAAGGTTTGATGGATACAGAGATATGGTCAAACTCTATACAACAAGTGGTAATAAGGTTAATGAATATGATATTGCCAGAGTTGAAATAAGCCCATTTGCTTTACCCAAACATATATTATCCACAATTGATGGCGAAACAACCATGTCTTGGACAGGTTTCGGCGTAAAAATGAAGGATGGCAAAAAGTTTGGTTTTGGAACATCTTTCCTCTTTGAATTCTTTCAAATGCCAGAAGGATATGAAGCCAATAATATTGATGTAATATTAAATCACCAATATATGTCAACCTCGGGAGAACTTAAGGAACATAATGTACCATTTACTGAATGGCCAAGCGATTATGACGAAAAAGCAATTTATCGCGAATGCCAGTACTTTAAATGCTACATGGAAGGAATATGAAATGAAATCAATTATAAACCTATATAGAAAAGTCTAGCTCCTAGCCGAGTTCTACGATTTTTAAACTTTACCTTTCCAATTCAAATGAAAAACCTCCTACTCCTACTAACCATTCTACCCCTTCTAGCATTCTCGCAAGAAACTAACGACTGCGACGAACGTACAATGCCTTACTGGGCAAATAATATCAATAGCAGAATAGAAGGCGAGAATCCTACGCTGAGAAACGCTTTTAGGGACGTGCAATTAGCCGAAACCAACATAACACCCAGTAGCGGTTTTATAACCTTGAGACTGTATACTACTAAAACAGGAGAATTTTGCGAAATGGAAACATTTCAAATAGACGAAAATTACGAACCTACGTTATTTAACAACGGGTCATTAATAACAGCATTGGAGACCATTGCACTGAGTTTAACCAATTGGGAAAGAGACAAAGATTTTAAGACCTACAACCTTATTAGATTAAAAATTAAAAACGGAAAAATTGAAGAAATTTTTTAAATACCTATTCATTTTTTTGGGGTCCCTAATTCTATTTCTAGTTATTGGATCAACCATCTGGTGGCAAATAAAACCGGACACCGAGAAATCTAACTTTCTTGTAGAAGCTCGTCAATATGAGAAAGCACTGGAATACGACCCAGAAAATAGCGATGCATGGATGGAGCGTTCCGTCTCCTATAACAAAGCCGGAGATTTCAATAAGGGATTTGAATATTTGGACAAAGCAGTAGCACTTGACCCAGAAAAGCATTTGGGGTATCGCGGGTGGATCAGATTACGCAAAATGCGCGATTATGACAAGGCTTTGCTAGATTTTGACACCCTAGATAATCTTACGCCAAATGTAGTTGATGCGCCTTGGGGAGAGGGTATTGACTTTTTACGTGGAGAATGCTATTATGGAAAAAAAGACTACCCAAAAGCAATTGAAATGTTTAATAGAAATATCAAGAGCCAAAAAGAAGACTGGGCAGATATTCACAGTTTTGTTTACCTGGGACTTTGCGAATACGAACTTGGGAATTACGAAAAAGCAATTGCAGAATTTCAACGTGCATTACAGCAATCTGAAAACGTGCCAGAAGCCTATTTTGGTTTAGCAAAGACTTATGAAAAACTAGGGCAAACTGAAAAAGCAAGAGAACATATTGTTAGTGCAGAAGAACATATCGGCTCTAAACGAGACGATTATTATAATGAATATTTGAACGAAATCTATCTTTCAGAAATAGTGGAATTTAAACATGCTCTGGAGAATAAATAAGCCAAAAGAAAAGCAACTAGCAAGAAAACCGCGCTAAAACAGCTTGTTTAATCCGCCAAAAAACAAACCACTTGGTTGGTTAAATGCTCCAAATACCCATATAACTTCGTACGCCTTGCATTTTGTCGACACAAAGGTGAAGATTGCCGTTTGCTTCCAGAATTTTGAACTTATTCTACCAGTAAAAAACAGACTGGTTGGTTGGTTTGATGTTTTCAAGGCAATTCTCTTCTGAGAGCTATTAATGACAATTAGTTCCATCTATTTAATAGCGATAATGGGTTTTCATAATAGAATGTAAGATGTAAATTGTAGGTTTATTCTTAAATAGTATATTCGCTATAGGTAAGCTTTAACCACCAAAACAGGAAATAAAAGTACCGTGGTCAGTTTATATGTACGTTTTGCTTCATACAAAAAAACCAAGGTGGATTAAAAGGAGGAAGACAGAAAACCTAATTAGAGTAAGTCAATTAAATAAAAAATATGAACAGAATATTAGTATTTGTATTAATTACATTTTCAACACTAACAGTATTTGGACAAAATTTTGAAGGAAAAATAACCTATTCAAATACTTATGAAAGTCAGAACCCTCAAATGACAGACCAACAATGGCAAACTATGATGGGTGGAACACAAGAATACTTTATAAAAAATGGCGATTACAGGTCTGTAACTAATGGAACTGTTATGCAATGGCAAATTTATGTGAATTCAGAAAATAGACTTTATAGTAAAATGGCGAATTCAGAAACTGCTATTTGGAATGACGGATTAATAAATGTGGATACTATTTCAAATGTAAAATTGAATAAAAATGTAATTAAAATACTTGGTTATGATTGTGACGAATTAATATTGACATGTAAAAGTGGAATTCAAAAATATTATTTCAATACTTCTTTAAAAGTAAATGTTTCCCTTTTTGAAAATCACAAGTTTGGAAATTGGTATGCTTTTTTAAAAGAATCAAACTCTTTGCCTTTAAAAATGATTGTGAATAATGCTCAATTTACAATGGAAAGTATTGCTACTGAAGTGACAGAAATGAAAATTAATGATAGTGATTTGCAATTACCTGAAGGAATAAAAACTACTAAAAGCCCTTACTAGAAATAAGTACGAAAGCAAAACACAACCTATAAACAATTCGGGCTTTGGTCTTAATCGCAGGGTTTGTGTAATTTTATGAAGCCCGCAAAATCTTTTGGATTTTGTTTTAAACAAGGAAAAGAAAAAACTAAACAAAAAGATTTTGCTATGTGCGTGGCGGAAAGCAAACGCTAGTTTGCTCCCGTACTGTTCATAGCTAAAACGTTGGCAACAAGCTAATAAATACAGGATAAAAAAATTAAGTATGCATCTTAAGGGTTGTTTTATGTAGATAGTCAAAATAGCTTTAACCGTATATCAAATAAACCCTATTTTGCAAATCTAAAACGTTACGACTTACCAACTTCATGCACAAAAATACACTCTTACTACTTTTTTTATTAGTTCTAAATGTGGTGTCTTCTCAAATTAAACTAACCCAAAATGTAGGTGATGAATTAATAAACCCTTCTGTGGGTTCATGTTCTGAACCTGAACATTGGGCAAGAGCATTTACCCTTGAGGAATATGGAATATCTGCAACTGATGAATTTCAAATTAATTCGGGTAGTATTGGCGTAAGGGCTTCAGTTGGTCAGCAAAACGCATACTTACAATTTAATATTTATAGTATTGATTCTGGATTTCCTGGTACTTTTTCAGAATCTAATTTAATAGGTAGTAGCCAGAAGGAGTTTTTTCCATTTGTTTCGATTTTATCTCCTCAAATTGTAACTGTTGATTTTGATACTCCAGTAACCGTTCCTGCAAATGTTGAACGTATTTTAATTGAAGTAGAGAAAACAGATGGCACAGGTTTTGGTGTAATGAATATTCTTATTGCAGGCACGGAAGAAGGAGGAAATGCCGCTTGGTACAAAGGATGTCTTGGTTATTATACATATACAAGTACAGATATTGCGCCACTTCCAAGACCAAACGCCAATTTATATATAACAGCAAATGGTATAATTTCGAATAATACTTTTCAGTATAATAATGTGTGCTTTGGAGATAACACTGAGTTTAGTTTAAATTTCGATGAAGAAATTGATACTGTTCTATGGGATTTTGGAGATAGTACGACTTCCAATGTATTAAACCCTACTCATGTCTATGCGGCTGTAGGTGTTTATGATGTATCTGTTACTATACAGACTATTAATAATCCAGTACCTAAAGTAATTAATAAACAATTGGAAATTTTAGAACGGCCTAATGCAAATAAGGTTCCAGATCTAATTTCATGTGTTGATACATTCGGTTCCGGTTTTTCTTCTTCTTTCGACACATCAAATCTTGAAAGTTTAATAAGTAATAGCCAAGAAAACATTGTTTTAACGTATTTTGATGGTAATGGAAATGAATTGCCAAGTCCGCTTCCAAATCCTTTTTCCAACTCTATTCCAAATAAAGAAACAATAACTGTTAGGGTCGCTAATCAAAACGCTTTAAATTGTTATTCCGAAACCTCCTTTGATTTAATTGTGAACCCAATTCCAGACTTATCTGTGATTTCAGACCTCTTTATGTGTAGCAACGATACCAATGGGTTCGCCATTTTTGATTTGGAACAAGTACAAAATGAAATTTTAGGGAGCAGTATGGCAACTTCGGTCTCCTTTTATAGGGCAAATGAAAATCAAATTCAAGGACCACTAAATGCAATAGAAAATCTAATTATAAATGAGGAAGAAATAACCGTACGTGCTTTTGAAAGTGTAAACAACTGTTATAATGAGACCAAGTTTAAACTTAAGGTGAATTCATTACCTATTGCCTATAATGTTAATGTGCTAATTGGTTGTGATGACAATGGTGATGGTATTTCGGAATATTTTGATACTTCTACAGTAGAATCACAAATAGTTAGTGAGCAAACTGGGTTGTTGGTATCTTATTTTGACACAAGTGGTAATGCATTGCCAAGTCCATTACCCAATCCCTATACCAATTCCATAGCAAATGAAGAAACTATAACCGTAAGGGTAACCAATACGCAGACCTATTGTTATGAAGAAACTCCATTGGTGTTAAGAACATCTTCACAACCGCAACTAAACATACCATCACCAATTTATGCATGTGATACGGGCAACGGTTTTGCCAGTTTTGACCTTTCCCATATTGAATCGGAAATCATTAATGGTCAAATAGGAATAAACCTATCTTATTTTGATGCAAATGGAGTTCAATTACCCAATCCCTTAACTAATTCATACGAAAATAGTATCTCTTGGAATGAGACCATTACTGTACGAGCGGAGAATTCATTGAATCCACTTTGTTTTACTGAAACTAGTTTTGAATTAGTTGTTATGGAACTTCCTATAACACAGCTAGAGCCGAGCTATTTTTTATGTCATTTAGAACCTTCATTAACTATTCAAGTAGAGAATGTTTTTGAGTCTTATAATTGGCTCTATGAAGGTGATGACATAATTTCAGATACAAATGAAGCAGAATTGATAAATGCAGGGTCGTATACTCTTACGATAGGTAAAACTACAAATGGAGTATATTGCGAAAACAGTTATGATTTTAAATTTATTAGATCATCACCACCCACAATTACTCAAGTAAATTACCAAGAGTTGTCGAATAACAATTACATAGAAATTATTGCAACAGGTGATGGTGATTTTGAATATTCTTTAGATGGTATAAATTTTAATGAAAGCAATTATTTTACCAATGTTGATGGTGGAGTATATACTGTACAAGTAAGAGATAAAAATGGTTGCGGTGAGGATAGTGAGATAGTTACCATTATTGATTATCCAAAGTTTTTTACACCAAATAATGATAGCGTAAACGATTATTGGCAAATTTATGGGATAGATCAGTACCCGAATTCTTATACATACATTTACGATAGATATGGAAAGTTAGTAGCTCAGCTAGCACCAAATGCTAAGGGTTGGAACGGTTTATTCAATGGTAGACCAATGATACCCAGTGATTATTGGTTTAAAACCTTTCTTGAAAACGGAAGTGTATTTTCAGGACACTTTTCCCTCAAAAGATAAAGCCAGTTGCCAACAATAACTAAACGTAATGCGGACTAGGGCTAAATCGTAAGGTCTGTATATATTTACAATGTCGGTAAATCCTATGGATTTAGCTTTGGACAAGAAAAGATAAAAACTAAACAATAAGCTTTAGCTTCGTGCGCAGACGGAAACTAAAAGTTTCCTTGCTCCCGCACTACGCTTAGGTAATGTGTTGGCAACAATCAAAAAAACATGAATAAAATCAAAATCTCAGTTGTACTAATTATATTTTACGCCTTTTCATTAAATGCACAAGATTTTTTTGAAGGAGAATTAAATTATAAAATAGAATATCAATCAAATAATGAGAGTTTACCAACTTCCATGCTAGAACGAGAATTCGGAACATCATTTACTGCATATGTAAAGGAAGACAGGTATGCAATGATATACCATGGAAAAGGACAACAAGGCTGGATGAAAATAATTGTCCGCCTAGACGAAGGTTATTCTTATACGGAATTTGAAAAATTGGACACAATTACCAAAAGTAAATTCGGAACTAAAAAAAATGATTTAATTAAGTTTGAACGCAATCAAAATGATAAAAAAATCATATTAGGAGAAAAATGTGAATCGATAACATTACAATACAAGCCTAAAGATTCTTTATCATTTTTTACAGAAATGCGAGGGAAATACTTTTTCAATCCCAAATATAAATTAAATGCGAAACGCTATTCCGAATATACAGATGGTTTTTGGAATCTATTTGTGAAGGAATCAAATGCGATAAGTATTCGAAACGAAACCGAATATTTCCCGCTTTTTAAGTCAATTGAAGAAGTTACTTCTATAGAGGAAAAGAATATAGACAAGGCTGTATTTGAACCGAATCCAAATAAAACTTTGAAAACAGATTAAGACTGTTGCCAACAAAGAACTTAGATGAAAAATAAAAAAATATAGCTTAATTTACCAACATATTCTCTACCATAATCTTAACATGATTTAGCTATTTCGTAAGCTTGTTTAATCAATAAACAGAATACGCTCGTAACCGTGTTTTATAACTATACCATGAGAAAACTTCAATGCTATCTTTTTATTCTTTTGCCCTTTTTAGCATTTTCGCAAGCACCTCAAATACCAAAAATCGACTTTAAATCGAATGCAGAAGAAGTAAACCGGTATGTTGAGCTATTTAGCTTGAATAATGCAGACGCATTGGTCGTTCGCATCGTCTACTCTATACTGCCACATATAGAACCAGAATCAGATTATATCGTTTACCTCAACAACGGTAAGGTAAGGCGCTACAGAATTAATGAGTCCGCCCAACCAATGGCTTCCGCCAAAATAAAGAGGATCCATGTTAAGAAAAAAAAGTATTCAGAGTATTGGGCATTTTTGAATCTCTGTGCTAGCGAAGGAAAATTCGATATAGATCTAAGTCAATTAGCGACCTTAGGAGAAAAAGCGAACTCATGGAAAAAAGCCATAAGTGGTGGACAAACCTATACTTTCGGTTTATACCAAGGCGAAAATTATACAGAATATAAGAGCTTTTTACCATCAATGTTCACAGATGAAGAATATCCGGGATTCGAAGATAAACGTAAGTTAATCTATGTGATGGAAGGCTTTAGAACACTCACTGAAGACTAATGCGTGTTTGTTCCTTTCTAAATCTATGGAGTCATCTAATGCTTTGCCTTGAGGATTATAATCTGCACAGCAAACAGTGGTTATTGAACCATAAGGGTTTGTTTAAACAGTAAAATTTGTTCTAACAAAGCTGCCTTACCCAGCCAAAAAACAAACTACTTGGTTTGTTTAGTACCTAAAACATCTATTTAACTTCATACGCTTTGAACTTTGTCGGTACAATTGCGATTGCTGTCTTTACTTTCAATGATTTACCACCTATTTTACCCGAAAAAAACAGACTGGTTGGTTGGTTTGTTGTTTTCAGCCATTTCTATTGAATGTGATTTTATGATTATGGTTTTCCGTAATAGAATGTCAGATGTTAATTGTAGGTTTATTCTTAAATAGTATATTAGCTATAAGTAAGCTTTAACCTCCAAAACAAGAAATAAACTTACCCTGGTCAGTTTATACTTACGTTGCCAGTAATAATGAAGAAACTTTGAGTAAAATTGAAATAGATTACCCACGAAAAGAATTTTTAAAAGAACTCGACAATTATATTGACGAGGGAAACGAACTTTTCACAACCTATAAATCTTCACCTATAACTACAATTCAGCTAGAGAAATTGGAGCGTGAATTGAAATTTTGGGATGCGGAAGTTCAAGAGTTTTTAGAAATAAGATTACATACATTTATTTTAGACAATAAGTATTTAAACGATTTTAAGAATATTAGTCAGGCGGATTGGAATGCTGCAATAAAATCTCTTGCAGGACAGCAAGTAGATACAGTTGCGAGCAAATATGAACATCTTCTGACTTGTATTCAGAAAAAAGCGGATGTACTCGTTTTACTAAAGCGGAAATCAAAATTTATGGATGTGGTGGAATACTATAGCGATACCATAATACAAAGCCCAGAAATCAAAATGAAAGAAATTTTTATTAGTCATTCCAGTCTTGACGCCAAGTACGTAGAAAAAATAATTGACATTTTAGAAATAATTGGAGTTCCAAGTGATAAAATCTTTTGCTCATCTTTTGAGGGTTATGGCGTAAGATTGGGCAATGATTTTCTTCAAGACATTAGAAAGCGTTTAAATAGTCAAGTTTTAGTTGTTTTTGTTTTGTCAGAAAATTTTTATTCAAGTGTCGTTAGCCTATGTGAAATGGGAGCAACTTGGGTTAAGACGAATTCACACATCCCTGTTTTAATACCACCATTTGATTACAAAGATGTTAAGGGCGTAATACCAACATCTAATGGGATGAAAATCAATGAAAAACCAAAATATAATAGTTTAAAAACTATTGTTGAAGAATTTCTTGACCTAGAACCAATTAGTAATTCGGTATGGGAACGAAAGAGAGATAATGTTCTTAAAGAATTAAAAGTATTATTGGAAAACACCTCAAGTTCAAACGAACAAACGGAAAAGACCAAACCAAAAAAATCAAAGGACAATTTAAACCTCTCATATTTCGAGAATGCCGACAAAATCATCAAACGAAAAAGCGAGGAAGAATGGCCAGATGATTTTGAGATGCAACTTGATTATATAAATAGGCATACATCAGCAGTTCAAAAACTTAAAGACCATAATCCAATTGATATCAATGAAGATAAATTTAAGGTAATTAGAGAAAAAGGAAGACGCGAATGGGAAGATGATTATGAAATGCAGTTGGATTACGAAAAACGTCAAGTAGAAAGTTTAAGAAGACTGAACGAGCGGTAAATTACTACTGGCAACAATGTATATAAAACATAGCTATCATAGGCTTTCCGAGAGGTTTGTGTGTATTTGCGAAGACCGCCAAATTTTTTAATTTGGCTTTTTGAGAAAAAAAAGATAAAAAAAAATTAAAAAATTCGGCTCGTGTATAATCCGAAACTATAGCGTCTTTTTACACGCTACGTTTCATATACGGAGACGTTGCACAAAATTTAAAAAAACCGAAATGATAAGAAAAATCGTAACAGTATTATTAATTTTTGCATTGACTTCTGCAATTGCCCAAGAATCTGTTGGTATTCCAAGATATCTACAAAACCCGATGGATTCAATTACCAAACAGAATTTCAACGAAACCTTAGAAACCTTTTTTTCTGAAATGGAACAAGGTAAACTAAGCGAAGATTTGTTAACACCCCAAAGAGCTGATTTAACAAAATCTCAACTTCAAGAGTTAATGAACTATGAAGCAAAAAAGGACAGTAGTGCTAAAAAGATTCAAGACAAGCAATTGATAAATATCTATCCGATTTCGACTGACAACTATTTAGTCACCATTTCTTATACCTATCAAAACCCCGAAACGAATCCGATTCTTCTTTATAAGATAAATTTAGTAGCAACTGAATTAAACGACAAGTTTACATTTTCAGTTCCTCTTGATTATTTAACGCGATACTGGAAAACAGAAACCGTAGGTAATATCACCTACCACTTTAGAGATCATATTTATAAAGAGAGAGCAAAAGTATTTGATAGTAAAAATAGTAAGATAGCTGAAAAATTAGGCTTAAAACCAGAGAAAATGGACTTCTACATGACCGATAATTTTCAGGAGGTTTCTGAACTTTTGGGTTTTGGATATTCCCTTTATTCAAACGGAAAGTATAGAGATGGTTACGGTGTAGATAGTAAAACAATTTTTGCAGTAATGAACAACGAAGACTTTTCTCATGATATGTTTCATTATTATTCTGAGCAAATTAACAAACGTGAAAATCGAAATTGGATTACCGAAGAGGGAATTGCCTACGCGTGGGGCAACGCTTACTATACAGACAAAAATGGCGAAATGGTTACACACGATAGACTTGTAACTGAATTAAAAGATTATCTAACCAATAATCCGAACACAAATCTCTTTGCGATTTTCAGTACTAATGAAAAGATTTTCACCAATATCGCTCCAGAAATTTCTGTTCGTTCTGTAATATCAGGAATCATTGCCGAGAAAATTGAAAAGGAAAAAGGTAAAGAAGGTATTTCAAAATTAATCAATGCTGGTAGTCAAGATAGGCTAGAAAGTTATTTAAAAGCTACCAACACATTAATCGGAATTAATAAAGAAAATTTCAATTCGAAGGTTGCAAAATTGATTAAAGAGGAATAAAAGCTCAAAAAAATAATATAATTTTAATAAATCTCCATGGATATTAGAGACATCGATTTTAAGAATCAAGTTATACCCTTTTTAATTCCTCTTGCACTTTTAAGCATGTTAATTTTTATTTCAAAATCAACTCAGTTTTTAGCAAACCCTAGTTTGATTTCTGTAGGGATAACTATAGACTTAATTCTAACCGTTCCATTAATTTATTTCTTTTTAATTCGAAAAAAGGAAATTCCAAAGAACACAGTTATTCTAGCTTTAATTATTGGTCTTTTTTTCTGTTACAAAATAATACCCGCAGAAAATCAAATCGTATTACCAATATTAAGAACTTATCTGTTGCCTATTTTAGAAGTTGGAATTTTCGTATATATTTTAATAAACCTTCGAAAGGCACGACTAAACTATAAGCAAAATAGAGACAGTAATATAGATTTTTATACGATTGTAAAAACAATTTCTCAAGACCTTCTCCCTATTTTTATGGCGAGAATAATTGCTACAGAAATTACAGTAGTGTACTACGGAATTATAAATTGGAAACGCCGCCCACTTAAAAATGGGGAATTTTCAATTCATAAAAAAAGCACCTCTATTTCAATATTACTGGGCATTATGCTAATCATCGGTGTAGAAACTACAGTCTTTCATTATATCTTAGAACAAGAGGGCAATCCAAAAGCTTGGCTGATTACCTTTTTAAGCATCTATTCATTACTACAAATTCTAGGTTTCCTAAAATCTATTATTAAAAGACCAATCTCTTTTGAAGAAGATATTCTTCATTTAAGATATGGCATAATGAAAGAAACTTCTATTGAGTTAAACAACATTAAAAGTATTGTACTTTCTTCAAAAAATAAACCTCAAAAAACAAGTAGACTCTCCATTTTTGGTAAACATGAGAGTCATAATGTAATTTTAACTCTAAAAAAGACTGAAATTCTCTATAGCCTATATGGTATAAAAAATAATTTTACAACAATCTCATTTCATGTAGACGAACCACAAAAATTTTTCAATAAATTGTGTGAATATATTAAGGAATTTCAATTGAAGTCCACTGTTACCTAGTTTAATTTTTGCTATTGAGTTTTTAAATTCTTTATCTAGACGGACATATCTAGTAGGGAAAGACGTTCATACTGTAGTGTGCCACTTCTAATGACAACAAAACCTCAACGTAATTCGGACTTTAGTGCAAAACCGAAAGGTCAATGTATACCTGACTGACAGCGGGCTGGTTTATTAAAGTCACTAATTCCGATAGCTATCGGGAATACATTTAGCTTTGGACAAGAAAAAATAAAACTAAACAATACCCTTTAGCTTAGTTTGTAAATCGTGGCATTAATTAAGAAAATAGAATTGGAAATTAGAGAAACACATAGAAATGAATACTCCATTTCAACCGACAGGGATAAATTAGATGTTTTAAGTATTCACAAATTCCTCGCAAACGAAACTGATTGGGCAAACGGAATTCCACTTAATACTTTAAAAACGTCTATTGAAAACTCTTTAAATTTTGGTCTTTATTACAAAGACCAACAAATTGGCTTTGCTAGAATAATTTCTGACTATTCCACAATTGCATATTTAGGGGATGTTTACATTCTTGAAGAACATAGAGGAAAGGGATTAAGCAAATGGCTGATCAACGAAATAATGGAGCACCCCAATCTTCAAGGATTAAGACGCTGGATTTTATTGACCGACACAGCTGAATGGCTTTATAAAAAGTTTGGGTTTATAGAAATACCTCATCCTGAATTTTATATGGAGAAACATAACCCAAATGTATATCACAGAATAAAGTAAGTACAATAAAGACTATTGTTTAACTATAATGTTAGCGCCTATTAATCCATAACTTTTTATACTAAACGGTATAGGAATATTCTAAACATAAGTTCGATGCCAAAATATAGAGCTTCCAATTAATGAGCACCATACCAACGACCAAAAATAACCTAAAAACCTACTGGCACACTTTTATCAATAGTTCTGCAGGGCGTTGGTTTAAGAAAGTTATCATATTAATTATTTTCTCTTTGATCATAAATCATTTATCTACACCAGAAAGTTTTCCTGGTAGTGATGTATATAGATTCCCCATTGAAGGTTTTTTGGCATCTATTATTTTGTGTATTCTTATAGGCATCATAACCGAGGTTAACTTTCAATATTACAAGAGGAAGCATTTCATTAAAAAAGTTGAAATCACAACTATTATATGGTTTATGTCTTCAACCTTAGGATATATTACACTCATGTATATTCCTGTAAATTTTAGTTTTAGTCTAGTCATAGACGGTGAAATTGAGTTCTATTATTTACTAATAGGTTTACTCATCACCTTACTATTGAGTTTTATTCTTATAGGGTTGTCGTATGCCCAAGACATTTACAATTTATATAAGTCATCTATAAAAGATGCTGTTGTAACCATAGAAAACGGTGCAAAAACCACAAAACTCGCTTATGAAAATATTGCATGCTTTTTTAGTGAAAATAAAATAGTATTTGCTGTTAAAAATGATGGCACAACAATAAGCACCGATTTTATATTGAATGAGCTGGAAGAAAAAATAAACAATCAATTGTTTTATAGAGCCAACCGGCAAATTATCGTTCACAAAGATGCTGTAGAAGAAATAGAAAAAATTGAAAATGGTAAACTACGTATTCAATTAAAAGCAACTATTGAAAACGATGCTATTAAAGAAATAAATATCAGTCGGTATAAGCGAATAGAATTTTTGAATTGGTTTCAATAATAAACACCGACTATTCAGTTATTAATTTACTACCACTCAGTAAGAACATCAATAATTAAAAGGGGTTTCAGCGTTTTTGTTCATTAATTCGTTTAGAATTTAAAAACAAAAATAATGAACAAAGTTACCTTACGACAAACCTTAATTCCATTAATTACCGTTGCAGTCATCTGCTTTATTTGGTTCGGACCACTTAATTTAAGTTATATAACAAACATCGCTGTTTCTCTAATAATCGTCTTATCAAATTATATAGAATACAAAGGAAAACCATTTTCAGCGCTAGGCTTTCGACGAGAAAAATCTACAATAAAAAACATCTTCGTACTAGCACCTTTACTTGCTTTAGGTCTCTTTATTTTTTATGTCTTTTTACTAGTTCCTGGAATTACAAAACTCACAGGAGTTCCCATAGATTATTCTAGTTTTAAAGAATTAGAAGGAAACCTTTCCGCATGCTTTGTTGCCTTATTAATCCTGTGGGCTAATGCTGGGTTTGGAGAAGAAATTATTTTTCGTGGTTATTTTATGAGACAATTTGTAAAATTCTTTGGAGAAAGCAAATTCAGTATTATTCTTAATATTGTCTTGTTAGCTTGTTTTTTTGGTTTTATGCATAGTTACCAAGGCATTACCGGGCAAATTGTTGCAGGTACCGTTGGAGGCCTCATAGCGTTGATATTCTACTTACGCAAATACGATTTGTGGTTTGTAATTGCTGTACATGGTTTTTTTGATTCCATATCGTTGATTTGCATTTACTACGGCTTGGCTTAATGATAACTGGAAACATTAGTTATATCATCACCTACCCTAAATAGATATTCGCCGTGCATTTTATTTTATTAAAATCTTACTGTAACACTAATAGCAACAAAGGATATAGGTTCAAATGAAAGATTTGCTTTTTACGTGTCTGCGAGCACAAACATAAACGGTAAATCTCCTTAAATTTTTAACGGATAGTAAGAAATAGATCATTCTAACCTCTCTTTTCAATACTACCAAACAAACCACTTGGTTTGTTTGGTACTTTAAACACCCTTTTAACTTCGTAATCTTTGCATTTCATCGATGTAATTTAGATTACAACAGTAGGTTTAAGCAATTTCTAACTTAGATTTAAATTGAAAAACAGACTAGTTGGTCTGTTTTTCAACTTTACGTAAAATCCCTAAAGAGTTTCAAAAAGAACTATTTTATTCTAAATAATTTTAATTAATTAAAGTTTTTATTACTAAAATAAGAGATGCTAATTATAGGTATAATCTTTAATGATGCATTAGTGGCTAGTCTAAATTAGCAGTATATACATTATTAGAAATCTGAGGTTATATATAGTTAATAATTTATGTAAAATTGTCTTTAATTAAAGAAAGACGTTTAAAAAGACAACCCACTGAACATATCAATTCTAAGAAAATTCATGTTTTAAAGATTTGGTTCAGCTTATTTTAAGTGGAACAAAAATACAGCATTGCTAATCGCATAGGCTTTAATTATTCTAGTCTAATTTAAACGCCCAATACTAATGATTCCGATAGTTTATATGTACAAGACAAATGAAGAACTATGAAATTATAAACGAACAATCGTTACTTGAACAGTTCAGTGAGATTAACATAACCAAGTGCAAAATGGAAACATTTGATCTGTATACTATTTTAGTTACTATGCTACTCCAAAAATTTTGAAAGCTCAAATATCATAGCAGATTTCTATAAAAGATTGTAATAATTAAGGGAACAACCCATATAGTATATTATAATGTTTGCATAGGCAGCAGTCTAAGATATCTTTAAAATAAACGTAATAAAGTTGAAGCATCAAATTTGCCTTTAGTTTCTACAACAGTCAATTTTAGGCATCAATTTACATTTTAAAAAATATGTTAAAGTTTAGCCTTATTTTTGGATGTTATAAATTGAACACTCGGTAACAGGTATAAATTTTAAAAAATAGAACGAATTCATGTTTTTTAACTCGATTGATTTTGCAATATTCTTACCAATAGTTTTTATACTTTATTGGTTTGTAACCAATAAGAATTTAAGACTACAAAATTTTTTAATCGTTGCAGCAAGTTATTTGTTTTATGGTTGGTGGGACTGGCGATTTCTATCCCTAATATTATTCAGTACCATTGTTGACTATTTAATTGGCAGAAAACTAAGAGTAGAACAAAATGAAATTAAAAGGAAAGTTTTACTTTGGACAAGTATTTTAGTCAACCTCGGTTTTCTAGGGTTCTTTAAATACTATAATTTTTTCTTGGATAATTTTATAACAGCCTTTTCATTTTTTGGAACCGAAATAAAATCAAATTCGCTTAATATAATTTTACCGGTAGGAATAAGCTTTTATACTTTTCAAACATTGAGCTATACAATTGATGTTTATAAAGGAAAACTAGCACCAACCAAAGATTTCATTGCGTTTTCAGCATTTGTAAGCTTTTTTCCTCAGTTAGTTGCCGGTCCAATAGAACGAGCAACACATTTACTACCACAATTTTACAAAAAGAGATCTTTTGATTATGTAAAGGCTGTGGATGGTGCACGGCAAATTTTATGGGGCCTATTTAAAAAAGTAGTCATAGCCGACAATTGTGCTATATATGCAAACCTAATATTCAATGATTCTATAGAGTATTCTGGAAGTACACATGTATTGGGCGCATTATTCTTTACTTTCCAAATTTATTGTGACTTCTCAGGTTATTCAGATATAGCTATAGGAACTTCACGCCTTTTTGGTTTTGACTTAATGAGAAACTTTAACTTTCCTTACTTTTCAAGAGATATTGCAGAATTTTGGAGACGATGGCACATTTCACTATCTACATGGTTTAGAGATTATCTATACATTCCATTAGGTGGTAGCCGCGGTGGAACATGGATGAAAATTCGAAATACATTTATCATATTTATCGTTAGCGGATTTTGGCATGGTGCAAACTGGACTTTTATAGTATGGGGAGCTTTAAACGCTATTTACTTTTTACCACTATTATTAACTAAAAATAACCGCAATAATATAGA
This sequence comes from Maribacter sp. R86514, assembly GCF_044597005.1. Lineage (NCBI taxonomy): Bacteria > Pseudomonadati > Bacteroidota > Flavobacteriia > Flavobacteriales > Flavobacteriaceae > Maribacter > Maribacter sp. R86514. The sequence goes on from NZ_CP138999.1 coordinate 2,975,305, forward strand.
GACTGTTGCTCTAGGACGAAATTTTCCAAACATAAAAGAACTTTCATATATGTTACTAACTTTTAGTTTGACCGTTCTTTCTTGGATATTTTTTAGAGCAAATAATATTAATCATGCAGTAAGTTATATTTCCGAAATTTTTTCTGCTTCACTCTTAACTATTCCAGAATTTGAGAATACTACGGGCGCTTTGATCACGATACTTCTTGTAATGGTTTTTACTTTAATTGAATGGATTGGACGAGATGGACAATACGCTCTAGACAATTTAGGTTTAAAATGGAAACGCCCATTAAGATATATTATGTATTACGCGATAATAATTGCAATCTTTTGGTTTGCTGGTAAAGAACAACAATTTATTTACTTTCAATTTTAATAGTATGAAAAGTTTTATTAAAAAATTACTCATGTTTTTTGGAGTATTTACCGGTTTATTACTAGTATTTTTATTTTGTTGGTTTCAATATTATTCTTTCCCACCTCCAAATGTTTCAAATAGTATATCTTTCAATGCCAAGGCATTATATATAAAGAATAAGTTCTCTAAAGAAAATGTTGATATTCTTGCTATTGGTTCATCAATGAGTTTAAACAATATAAATTCGAACGTAATAGCAAAAACATATGGTAATCAACAATATTTAAACGCATCTTCTTGGGGTTTAAATATGGAAGAAACATTTAATTTATTAAAAATTTACTCAAAAAAATATCATCCAGAAACAGTTGTAATCTCAAGTAATTTTGGTGATTTTCAAGCTTCATATCAAACAATTAAGTTCAATTACACAGAAGAATACCTTTTAGGCAACAACTTAATTAAATACTTAAAAAACAGCAACTTAAGTCAATTAATTTTAGATTCTCGTTTGTTAGGTTTGTACAAAAATAGTAACACGATGTACCAATCTTTGAAATTCGATACCTATGGTGGTGTAAATTATCCTCTATCAAATTTTCAAATTAATGATAAAAGGTGGAAAGGTGAAAAATTAATTAACGAGGAAATAGATTTAATTCAATATACTTACTTAGATAGTATTTCTAAGCTTTGTTCTTCGAATAGCATGAAACTAATTTTTGTTCAAAGTCCATTTAGAGAGATGTATTATTCAAAATTAAGTAAACAAGAATTAGCAATATTAAATAATCACACTTCTAAAATAGAGAATATACTACTTGATAATGATGCAATTTTTGTTAATTCATTAGACAAAACCTGGCAAGAATCTTTATTTGTAGATTATAACCATTTAAATGAAAAAGGAAGTCGTTTATATACCGAATTCTTTCTAAAAAACTTAAAACCAACGAATATTAAACTAACAGCTGAGTAGGTGCAATTTTTTTAAAATCTTATAAAATGCCCTTCTAGGTACATAGATTATAACATCGAAGTTTTAGGGTCTGTATTAAACTTTGTACTATTTAAAGCTTAAGCTTCGCATACTAACGCACCGAACAATTCATTAATGCTGAAGAAAATTTTCTTTATAACACATGCAAATGTTGTAGTTGACCCAAACAAACCTGTACCTGATTGGGGTTTATCGAAAAAGGGAAAAGAACGTCACGAATTGTTTAACTCGAATACTGAAACAAAGAATATTACAGCAGTTTATTCTAGTTACGAGCAAAAAGCAATTGACGGCGGACTCATATTATCTAATCATTTAGGCATTGAATTAAAAAAGATCGAATCTTTAAAAGAAAACGACAGATCATCTACTGGGTTTCTTTTTGAAGAAGAATTTCAGACCACAGTCAACAATTTCTTTGCAAACCCAAATGAATCGATTAGAGGCTGGGAAAAAGCTATTGACGCTCAAAACAGAATTGTTTCCGCAATAAAATATATAATTTCAAATGATAAGAGTTCTGGTGATATTGCAGTGGTCGCTCATGGCGGAGTTGGAACATTACTATTCTGCTTTTTAGCAAGTAAAAAAATATCAAGACAATACGACCAACCACAAAATGGTGGTGGTCATTTTTTTACTTTTTACAAAGACAATTTTAAAATCATACATGATTGGCAAGACATTGCCTTAGTCTCATAAACATAGCCATAATTCTGACAAAAAAACAGCAAATTTTTTTTTAAAACAGCTGCTTTTTACATTTAAAAAACAAACCACTTGGTCTGTTTACTCCCTAAAACACCCATTTAATTGCAATCGCTTTGCATTTCATCGATGTAATGGCGAATGCTGTCGTTTGTCTCAAGAATTCTCAACTCATTTTACCAGTAAAAAACAGACTGGTTGGTTGGTTTGATGTTTTCAAGGCAATTCTTTTCTGAGCATTTCAAATAATCGATTAAGCCCTAATTAAATAGAGCTATTATGGTTTCTAGAACATAGTATAACCGACCATTTTCAATTTCAATTAAAAGAGAGGTAAAGACATCCTTTTATTCAACACTTACATTATTAATCACTTTTTTTTAGAAAGAAGAACAACTTCATCGAAAGAGAATTGTTTTTGGTCTTCAGGTCTGATTCATTAAACGAAAACCAAAATCTTTATTAACAAATAAAAACCAACTTTAACTCTTACTAATAAAAATATATGGAACCAAAATTTAAATTATTAAGGGTACTCTTTTTAATGAGTTTAGTAATAAGTTGCGAGAAAGACTCCGTTAAAGTTATAGATAACGAACAAACCAATGATGCCCTTAAAGAAGCATATCAACAAGTAACAAACCAAAAAGAACAGCCAGCTTCTGCTGAGGTCATAAAGAATAATACTAAAAAAGTTTATGTTCATTATATGCCTTGGTTTTATAACCCAGAGCAAGATGGCTATTGGGGACAACACTGGACTATGACCAATAAAAATCCGAATGTTATTGATGTTAATGGTAAAAGAGAAATTGCCTCTCATTATTACCCGTTAATAGGACCGTATTCTTCTAATGACGATGACTTGCAAGAATATCATTTGCTATTAATGAAATTATCGGGTATCGATGGTGTTATTTTTGACTGGTACAGCAGTAGAGATGTAAACGATTATAATGCATTAAAGAAAAGTACAGAGTCCTTTATTAAAGAAATTGAAGAAGTAGGGTTAGAATTTGCCATAATGTATGAAGATAAGACGGCACAATATTCGACCGAGCAATCAGAAACTAATTCATCTATTGACAATGTAGTTTTAGATTTGCAATATATTCAAAACACCTATTTTACGAGCGATAACTACATAAAAATAAATGATTCGGAGTTACTATTTCTTTTTGGACCAAATTTTATTACAGATCCTTTAGAGTGGGACAACATAATACCTCAATTAGATACTACGCCCTACTTTATGAGTTTATGGGAGGCTAGTAATAGATTAGGACAATATGCTGGTGGAGAATATAGTTGGGTAGATTCAAATCATATGACCACATTATCCAATTACTATCAATATTCAATTGAAAACAATATACAGACCGTAGGTGGTGCTTATCCAGGTTTCAATGACTTCTATTATGAAGGCGGATGGAGAACAAATACAGACGATGATTGGGATATTGTACACAATGGCACTCAGGTATTAAATGAAACGCTGAACTTAAATGCTTCTTCTCCGGTAGAATTTATTCAATTGATTACTTGGAACGATTTTGGTGAAGGCACCATGATAGAGCCTACAGATGAATTCGGATTTTCTTATCTAGAGGAAATTCAATCTTATACCGGTGTAGACTATACCTACGATGATCTGCAATTGCCTTATAGATTATACTTGTTAAGAAAAGAGCATAAAAACGATCAACGGCTTCAAACTATTTTAGATCGGGTATATCAATTCATTTTTATGTTAGATTTAGATCACGCAAAAATTCTATTATCTACATTAGAAAAAAAGTACAATATTTAACTAATATAAATTTGAAATAAAAACAAGGTCTTTCATTTTTAACGCAATCATATGTATCGGAAACTATAATGAAAGGTTTACGTTTTACTTCTATACGTGCAGGAACGAATAACGTAAACCTTTCAAATTTTATATTGAAAAACCAAAATCTGTTAGCGCTAGCCTTATTTTATATAGCAAAAAAACAAACTGCTTGGTTTGTTTGGTTTCTAAAACACCTATTTAACTTCGTACGCTTTGCATTATATCGATATAAGTGCGATTACCGTCGTTAGTTTAAAGAATTCTCAACGCATTCTTTAAGTAAGAAACAGACTGCTTGGTCGGTTTGTTATTTTTAAGACTATTTCTCCTCTCAGTACCTATCATTACTTATTAAATCACATTTGCAGATTTATAAAACATTTAAATTAGACCAGCCGAACAGAAGTGAACTGTTGACTTTACTTTAGTTTTATTAAATTACTAGTGAAAAAGGTATAAACGTGCTTGAGTGCGTTTAGTGAACTGTTATAAAAATGAAGGAAATAATCGTTGAGAAAAATGAAGAAAACGAGGGTCCAATACCTCATGTATGGCGATCAATTATAAAAGAAATTGTAAGTGCTTTTGTAAAGAAAGACTACGCTTTAAACACAGGCATTGAAAATGTATCACCTGTTTCTAAAAGCACCGCTGAACAAATTAAAGAGTATATCGAAGACTATGGTGAGGAATTGGTTGAACTCCCTGAAGATACTTGGATAACATCAGTTTATATTTACTATGGTGGGTATTGGAATTTACTAATTGATTTATGGACTAAGGATGAGGGAATGAGCGACTTAGTTCTAAATGTGGAAGTAAGAGAAAAGAACAATAAATATGTGGTTCAAATTGAATTAGTCTATGTGCCTTAAAACAAGAACTTTATTAACATTCTAAACATAATACAGACTTTAGAGCATAATAGGAAAGTATGGATTTAATAGTGATCTCGACGGTAATCGTCAATTTTTTCAGACGAAAAACTTCTTTCAAAGAGAGAAATAAAATATTTATCTCCAGCATATTGTATTTATCAAAAACGCTAACAATATTTAGAAAATGAAAACAATTTTTATATTTTTATTCTGTACTATTTACGTTTTTAGTCAAAAACAAGAGTTTGAGTATGGACAGATAGTCTTTAGAAACGGAGACACAATACAAGGCAAAATAAAAGTACTAAATAGGTTTAAGAGTTTTAATTACCTAAAATATTTAGACGCAGCCGGAAAGGAAAAAAGAATATCTCTGGAAATCATTAAAAGTTATACTAGAGGCAAAGAATTCTTCGAAACATTGATATTAAGTTCTCAGAATTATGTTTTAGCTAAAAAAATTATACATGGCCCTAATATGACTTTATATTATAGGGACGAACCAACTAATGCTGTTCCAACTCGTTGGGATATAAAAGGTACTACTTTGAATCTTTTAAAAAATGAATACAGATATAAATATTTAAAAGACCGAAATCAAAACATTTTAATGTTGTCTGTTAGAAGAGCAGCAGAAACACCTATTAAAGATGGTGTTGAGAAAATTCTTTCTAAAGCACTTTTTAAAAACAAAAGATTAAAAAAATTCTTATCTGAATACCCGGAAATTGTTGAGAAAATTCAAAAAAAAGAATTAAAAACTATTGAAGAAGTTGTGGTAGAATGCAATAATGTAAATGGGATATATTGGAAATAACTATTCTCAACTATACACAGAATTTATTAACCTCAATGTAACTAGAATCTTTAAAATCTAAATAAGGGTAACAGCAAAATTGTTATAATTTCCTACTTATTAGTATCTTACCTATCTATGCCTGATAAAATACATCTCGAAAATATCTTGTTTTTAGATATAGAAACCATCCCTGAAAAAAGTTCTTTTGACCAGTTAGATGAAACTACACAAGAACTGTGGGCGCACAAATCTCAATACCAAAGAAAAGATAATGTAACTGCAGAAGAATTCTATGAACGTGCCGGCATCTGGGCAGAGTTCGGTAAAATCATTTGTATATCTGTAGGTTATTTTACGTTTCAAAAAGAGGTACGCAGTTTTAGAATTACAACGTTTTATGGAGAAGAAGCTAAGCTATTACAGGACTTCAAAAACTTATTAGACGAGCATTTTAACCATGTTAAAAATGTACTTTGTGCGCACAATGGTAAAGAATTCGATTTTCCATACATTGCTAGAAGAATGATTATTCATGGTATATCGCTACCTCAAAAACTAGATCTATTTGGCAAAAAGCCATGGGAAGTTCCGCATATAGACACCATGGAGCTTTGGAAATTTGGCGACTACAAACATTATACTTCGCTAAAACTTATGGCACATGTGCTGGGCATACCTTCCCCTAAAGAAGATATCGATGGCAGCATGGTAAGGGTGGTGTATTATAAAGAAAACGATTTAAGCCGAATCGTTACCTATTGCGAACTAGACGTTTTAACCACTGCTCAGGTCTATTTAAGATTAAGAAATCAGAATCTTTTAACCGATAATGAAGTAAAGAAAGTCGCTAATTCATAGAATCGCGTTAAAATTACCATCCACCGATATAAAAACAGCACTAATGATGTAATTTTGTTAGTAACGACATTTATTCAAAACGAGCCATACCTATGAAAAAAATCATCTTATTATTATCTGTAGTCATAGTACTGGCAAGCTGTTTACAAGAAAAGGAAATAAGCTCTATACACCCTGAAAACTGGTCTAAGAGAAAAATTACCATGAAGGTTCAAGATTCTTTAGAGTACGGTAAATCTTATTTATCGATCTATTCTCAAATTTATAGCAGCTCTGAGCATAAGACCCATAATTTAACCGCTATGGTCAGCTTACGAAATACAAGCGATGTCGATACTATTTACCTTTCTAAGGCCGAGTATTTTGATACCCATGGGGTTTCGTTAAGAAATTACTTCAGCCATCCTATTTATTTAGCCCCTTTAGAAACGGCTGAAATTATTATTGACGAGATGGATGTTGAAGGCGGTACCGGTTCGAACTTTATTTTTGAATGGCAAGCACCAAAGGATTGCCCAGAGCCATTATTCGAAGGTATCATGAATTCTACCGTTGGTCAACAAGGACTCTCATTTACTACACAATCTAGAAGAATAAAATAGTTTTCTAGTACTTATAAAATTTCGTGCTTTTGTTGATATTCGAATCTTGAATTTGTAATATATACAAACCTGAAGGTAAATCTGAAACGTTGATTCTAGCATCTGATGCTTTGTCCATTTTCAATGCTACACCACCTGTACTCATTATTCTGTAGATAGCAGTATCAGACGTTTTTACATTCAATTGTATTTCATCAACCGCAGGGTTAGGGTATACGCTAAACGGAATATCAGAATCTGCACTTAACGCATGTAAAGTTTCTAACTCGGTATCTTCACCATTAAAAGTAAATGTTGCAACTTCACTGAATTCAGAAGCGATGTTCTGTGAGCAGAATGTTCTTAATTTAAAAGAATAGGTAGTATCGATTAACAATCCCTTCCAGCTGAAGTTATTTACAGAAATATACTCTGTAGTCCATTCTTGTTGGTGAACTTCTTTGTACTGAATCTCATAAAGCGCATCTTCTGATGCATTCCATGCCAATTTTACAGTAGCTATTTCAGCTTCTTCCAGACCAACTTCTGGCGCATTTATAGAACAGGTAGTCATAGTTACACCAGAAACGATCAATGAAAAATCTTGCATATCGTTTACAAGTTCACCTTTATGTGTAACGGTAATGGTATAGGTGCCATTTGCATTAGGTATTTCAATTCTTTCAAAAGGATCCACTTTATTATCTCCTTTTGTTGCCGCACTAGCAGCCTGAGCAGGATTCAATTTCCAAGGTAAAAAAGTCTGTCCGTTTTTAGTGATTCTAATATCAAGGTCATTTACCAATGCAGCGGTTGTATTGTTAATTTCACCAGTATTGATAAAACTAGATTGTACATCTGTCCAAGATATTGAAGCAATCAATGTTTCATTACCTTCTGCAGTTACATCAAATGAAAATGAGTTTCCGTTTTCTAGTGTTTCTTCGGCAATGTGGCTAGAGAAATCTTTATTGTTTAAAACCTCTGCGGCAGTTTTTGAATTCATAATGCCCCATCCCATTCTATAATCCGGACCTAAATCGTCGATATCATCTGCAGTATGTAAAGCCAAACCTTTTAAAGTCGCTGCTTTCATGTACTCACCATATAATTCTTTATTGTATTGCTGTAGTAATAATAATGACCCTGTAACACCAGGTGTTGCCATTGAAGTACCAGAAGAAGTATCATAGCTAGTACTGCTGGCGGCATCTGTAGAAAGAATAGCACCACCGTTACCGGCAATGTCTGGCTTAATTCTACCATCATCAACCGGACCGAAGCTACTATAGGTACAAACATTTGCATTTTTCAGATTTCCGTTTCCATCAATTTCAGAATTTGCGGCAGCAACAGTAATATTATTTTTTGAAATGGTAAAACCTAACAACACATCAAAACCATCGGCTGCGTTACCATAATTAGGTTCTAGGTTATTTCTGCTTTTTTGGGCATTACCCGCTGCAGTAACCATTAAGTAATAAGGCGCATTATACATGATCTTGTCCCAATCTTGAGCTACTTTCGTGTAAGCACCAAAATACCAGTCTGGTACACGATCCGCTCTAATACCGTATGAGTGGTTAGATAATAGAAGTCCGTCAGCAGCAGCTTCGGTTACTTCAATCTTATCTCTTGTCCAATCATGAGAAACTACTTTCGCCATATTAGCTACACCTTTAGCATCTCTTTTAAGTCCAGTAGAAATTATACTTCCCGTAACGTGGGTAGCATGGGTGTCAACATCAGCACTACCATCACCAATAGTAACCCTAGAAGTATATTCTATATGATTCTTTAAGGCAACACCGGCATCCCAAACACCAACTTCCATTCCATCGCCATCTAAGTTCAAGCCCATTAATCCGTCTGAATTTAACGCACTAGCTCTAGAAACCTTACCTGCCTCATCAGCATAGGTTTCGTAGTACAACGGGCTACCGTCTTCACCAATACCCTGTAATTCAATTTTTTTACCGTTCGCCAAGGTTTCCTTGATTTTCCAGTTGTTCAGTTTTGCTACCTCTTTAAGATGAGTTCTTTCAAGAGCATATTCAGAAACCAAATTAGACTTGAAATTTGCCAATTCAGCCCTCTTATTACTAGCGGCGATTTTTAAACGTTCTTGAGAGGTTTGACCGTTGATTTTGTTTACGGCCGATAACATAAAAAATAGTATTATTAAGATACTATAGGTACGGTAGGTGGTATTGTACGTATTCATCCTTAGATTAATTTTGTAAGATTTGGACTACAAAAATATTAATCTTGTTTAGGGTTTCGGTGAATGACCACTTTTATTCGATGAAATGCTTCAACATTATGTTGGACATGTTGTGAAAACATCAATTTATGATGTGTAAGACTTTTCTCTCGATATACGACACTTTAAGAATTAAAGGTGAACATGGCATAAACCGGAAAATGATCGCTGTAACCACCCATATATCGATCTGAAACGAATGTTCTGTAAGGAGAACCCTTATACTTACCCTTCTTTTCTTTCAAAGATTTATGATCAAAAATAGCGGCACTATCAAAACTATGGGTATTCTTTTGGTAATTGAAAAAAGAGTTCGACACCAAAATCTGATCAAACATGTTCCATTTGTTACCATAAACAGATGATCCTATAGTTTCGGGTATGTGTAAGGTCTCAAAAGGGTTGAACAAAGATGCTTCGTGCTTTAAAATCTGCATACTCTTAGAAGAAGGATCGTCATTAAAATCACCCATAACAATAATATTGGGGTCCAATTCGGTTTCCTTTAAAATCTTAATCTTCTGAACGATTTCATTTGCGGCAATAACCCGCTTATATTCCGTCTCTACTCCACCATCTCTTCTAGACGGCCAGTGGTTTACAAATACGTGTACCACTTCTTTATTAAATTCGCCCTTTACATATAGTATATCTCTAGTGGTATCCCTAACTCCCCCGGCATTATCTACCATTAAGGTAAAGGGTTCTGAATGTAATACCTTAAAAAAACGCTTTCTGTAAATAAGACCTGTATCTATGCCACGTTCATCGGGCGAATCATAATGCACGAATCCATAATCTAAATTATCCATTGCATCGGTATCTAGCAATGCTTTAAAAACACTATTGTTTTCAGCTTCTGCAACACCAATTAATGCAGGAGGGTAAGGATGGTCATCTTCACCAATTTTGACAATGGTCTTAGAAAGTTTATCCAATTTACGCTGGTATCGTTCAACCGTCCATTTTTTTGCTCCATTTGGTGTATAATCTTTGTCCAGAATCTTAGTATTACGTTCTGGATCAAATAGATTTTCTAAATTGTAGAACGCAACCGTATAGCGTTGTTTTTTTGACTTTTTTTTAAAGAATGAAAATCGCATGTATATTTTTAATGGTAACTATATTAAGATAAGTCCTTTAAAATTTCTGGATTAATAACTTGAACGTTCCAGAAAAGCATTAGTGCATGTAAACTCGATTATCGAGTCAATAAAAATACAAAATAGCTTATCGGTAATTGCTTAATTTTGCACTTTACGGTATTATGATAGAAAAGAAAAGTATAGATTATGAAAAAGCGGTTCTTATTGGTGTGATCAATAAGGATCAGAATGAAGAAAAAGTAAATGAATATCTAGATGAGCTAGAGTTCCTTACATATACAGCTGGTGGTGAGGTTACCAAACGCTTTATTCAACGTATGGATGTTCCAAATCCGAAAACACTTATCGGTAGTGGTAAAATGGAGGAAGTGGAACGTTATGTAGAGCAGCACAAAATAGGTTCTGTTATTTTTGATGATGAACTTACCCCTGGTCAACAACGAAACATTGAAAAACAATTACGCTGCAAGATCATTGATCGTACCAGTTTAATATTGGACATCTTTGCCCAACGCGCACAAACAAGTTATGCTAGAACACAAGTTGAACTTGCACAATACGAATATTTATTACCAAGACTTACCGGACTTTGGACGCACCTTGAGCGTCAAAAAGGGGGTATAGGTATGCGTGGACCCGGTGAAACCGAGATAGAAACAGATAGACGTATTGTACGTGATCGTATTACCTTACTTAAAAAGAAATTAAAAAAGATAGATCGCCAAATGGAAACCCAAAGGGGTAACCGTGGCGCTTTGGTTCGTGTAGCTTTAGTTGGATATACCAACGTTGGTAAGTCTACCTTAATGAACGTTATCAGTAAGAGTGATGTATTCGCAGAGAACAAACTCTTTGCTACATTAGACACTACGGTAAGAAAGGTGGTTATAGGAAATTTACCATTTCTATTGAGTGATACGGTAGGTTTTATTAGAAAACTACCCACACAATTGGTAGAAAGCTTTAAAAGTACATTAGATGAAGTACGAGAGGCAGATTTGTTACTACATGTAGTGGATATCTCTCACCCTCAGTTTGAAGAGCACATAGCGTCTGTAAACCAGATTTTGTCTGAAATTAAAAGTTCAGAAAAGAAAAGCATCATGATCTTCAACAAGATAGATCAATACGAACACGAAACCATTGATGATGATGATTTGATAACCGAACGTACCGGAAAACACTTTACCATTAATGATTGGAAACAAACTTGGATGGAAAAAGTGGGAGACCGTGCGATTTTTATCTCAGCACTGAACAAAGAAAATCTAGATGAATTTAGAAAACGTGTGTATGATGAGGTAAGAGATATTCACGTAACTCGCTTTCCATATAATAATTTTCTATATCCAGAACATTTAGACGAGTATTAGATACCGATTATAATCAAATTAATGCAGTTCATCGATGAAATTAAACCGATGGTAAATCTCACCACATTTTGACATCAGTTCACAACATAAATTGTTTGCAACAAGACCATATGAGTTAATTTTACAGTGTACTTAAGATAAGTCTTGACCCCAAATCGATATTTAACTTATGAAAACTAAAAAGTAAAACCCCAAATTTTACGATAATTACTTAACCGAAAAAAGCCCTCTAAATAGAGGGCTTTTTTATTTATACACTTAAACTTTTAATACAACTTAGAAAGCATAGTTAAGACCAACTAAGAAATATGTCTGTAACTTATTGTCAACAGTATCGAACGTTTCATTTACGTTATCAGTCAATGCGAAATTTAAAGCTTCTTGCTTATTATCACGTAAACCGAATTCAAAACCTAGACCAATACCATTCCATAAAGTATAACCAAAAGAGTTGATCCAAGTTAAGTTAGAAAGGTCTCCGCTCTTATAGCTTTGAAACATAGAAAGGTTCGTTTTAAAGCTAACAGCACCAAGTTGTCTTGTATAGTCAGCAACGATTTTAGCACCTAAAGAAGACTCAAAAACCGCATCGTTATCACTGAATACGAAATTGTAGTTCAATGGGTGGATAACAACAACTAAATCAGTAATCGGTGTCCATGTAGCACCAACACCTAGATCAAGGTATCCTGGGTCGTTGAAATTATTCAATATCGTTGTTCTGTACTCCCCTAAACCAGAAATAGCCCACTTTTCGCTAAGCTTTCTTCCGTAAAGAGAAGAGATGTTAAATACATCTGTACCTTGCTTAAAGCTATCATCATCTGTATCGTCGTTCTTATCATCGAACTTTACCCACCCTAAATTGATGTTACCAGAGTTTCTCCAGAAAAATTTCTCTTCGTTCAAATTGGCAAATGCATTTACGGTTACACCTATGTTACCCGAAGATAAATCTGGAGTACCTTGACCATACCAGTTGTTAAAGCTACTGATGTTGGCACCAATAGTACCAAAAGCACCTTTTTTCCATCCTGGTAATGCATCTATGGCACCCTGAATAGCGTCAGCTCTTCCTTGAATAGCTGCGATAGAATCTTTCGCTGCACCTAATTGACCTTTAAGTTCTTCTTCTGTCTGAGAAAAACCAACAGTTGCAACAAATGCAAGAGCTAGAGTTAATACAATTTTCTTCATAATAATTAATGTTTATAATTTATAGTGGCGCAAAGGTAATAATACTTCGCAACATCTTTAAGTACGATTATGTTATTTTCTTTTATATAAAGGAACGGAAGAGCAAGCCTCACCATACATAATAGACTTTGCGACAGGTTTTAAACGCTCTGCTAGAAACAGATAAGCGTTAGCAGGTACAGGTTTTTTACTGCATCCTTTTATAATAATCAACTTATCTTGATATTCAGAAACATCGATATTTTCAATTACAGATTGATAAATTCTGGTTTCTAAATCTACTAAACTACCTTGAATTGCTTTTTTAGCAATACCACTAAGTTTAACACTTAAGAGTAAATATGCCCAACCCGGTACAATAGCATCTGTAGAACATTGCATGGCAACATAAGCGCCTTCATATTGAGACCAATCATGTGCGTCTACAAAAGCCCTAAATTCCTTTTCCTTTAATATAAAACCCTCAAAAAGCCAGTCTTTAATATCCAGCACTACTCTATTACCCTTAGGATAGTAATCTTCTAGGTTAAAAGTAATGAGTTTGCTCTGGGCAACTTTATTTACGATTTCATCTTGCATATCGGCGTATTTTAAATCGGAATGATTTCTTTTTATTAAAGAAGTCCTAATTCCAATTTTGCTTCTTCGCTCATTAAGTCTTGTGTCCAAGGTGGATCAAAAGTAATTTCTACCTCAGCATCTTTTATAGCATCTAGTGACTTCACTTTTTCCTCAACTTCCGCAGGTAAACTTTCAGCAACCGGACAGTTAGGTGAGGTTAGCGTCATTAATATTTTAACCTCATTATCTTCATTGACCAAAACATCATAGATCAACCCTAGTTCATATATGTCTACAGGAATTTCTGGATCATATATCGTTTTAAGGATCTTAACGATTTTCTCCCCTAATTCTGCGCTGTCTTCAGCTATATTTTCATCACTCATAATCTTCTATTCTTCAATTTGTGTTTGATACGCCACTGCGTATAACTTCAGTTGTTTGATCATACTTACCAAACCGTTTGCCCTTGTAGGCGACAAATGCTCTTTTAACCCGATTTCATCAATGAATTGCGTATCGGCATCTAAAATATCTTGTGGTTTTTGGTTACTAAATGCACGTATTAGAATGGCAATAATTCCCTTAGTGATTATAGCATCGCTATCTGCAGTAAAAACCAATTTATTACCTTCTAATTCGGCATGTACCCAAACCTTACTTTGACAACCTTTAATAATGTTATCGTCAGTCTTAAACTCTTCATTAATTAATGGAAGTGACTTGCCAAGATCAATCATGTACTCATAGCGCTGCATCCAATCATCGAACATAGAAAATTCATCTATAATCTCTTCCTGTATCTCTTTAATTTCCATTGCTTCATTTTATGCAAAATTACAACAAGTAAGTATGTTAATCAACAGTTTTAGCAATGGTCAACATATTGTTTATCAAAGACGTTAATTGTGAATGGGGATTACCTTCATCAAAAGGTTTAGATATAAAAATACTATCGGGTGTTATTATAGTTAATATAGCAATTCTTGCCCTGTCTGTATTACTATTATTACTTGGCGCAATTAGTTTCTCTAAGTTTATTACATCAATATTATTTGAAGAATTTATTAAAGAAGTCCATTGCACACTGCTGATGCTGTTAGATTTTTGAAAATCAGATATTCCTTTTGATGTAACAACTATATCTTTTTCATTTATCGAACATGCATATCTAGAGCCTCTTGAAATAACCTAATATTTAAATTCGGTAATAATTGTTTTATTGGACTTCGATTTTTGTCCACATGTATTTAACATAATTATGCCTAACAGTAAAACCACTATTTTCATTATTATATATTTAAATGTAATAATACAAAAAGGACATCCATTGGATGTCCTTTTATAATAAGCTTAGGAATTGTTTTAGTTTACAAAACCTTCTTTTGGTCCGCCAGCGACAAATAATGCACGCATACGATCATTTTGACCAGTTGTAAACATATACATACAATCATCTTGTACATAATCCATATAATTCATAGTCATATCTGCCGATCTACAATTTACAGTTGGGTAACTTGGGCAGTTGTAGTTAGGAGCATCTGAAGACGGAGTGTCAGCAACGAAATCATCTCTATTACATCTACCATCACCCCAAATATGACGAAGGTTTAACCAGTGACCTACCTCATGAGTACCTGTACGCCCTTTTCCATAAATTCCACCAGCATTGGTTTCACCAAAGAAATTGGTTCCTATTACTACACCATCGGTAGCATCTGAACCACCTGGAAATTGTGCATAACCAAGAATTCCGCCGCCAATCTCACAAACCCATAGATTTAAGTTACTAGAAGCGTCCGTTGGTGCTATACCACCTTGCGAAGGTATTTTCATAGCATCATTAGTTCCCCAAGATGCTTTGGTATTAACTACCCTATTAACACCTGCCAAAACAAAAGCTACATCAACATCGGCAACCAGACTTGAAAATTCTGATGGTACACCTGCGGTATTACTATTATTGTTCTGGAAATCCTCATTCAGTATTCTAATTTGAGAATTGATTTGATTTTGGGTAACCTGTCCTGAAAATTGTTCTATGATATTAACGACTACAGGAATTGTAATAGCTCCTTCAAAAATTGTTGGTGTAGTACCTCCGCCGTCATTTCCTCCGCCGGGTTTACCTTTTCCTTGATTTTTTAATGCAATGGCCTTTCTTGTATTGTACTCTATATCGTACATCTTTTTAGCCAAACCATTATTCTTGGATAATCTATATTCCAAGTTTTTCATGGAAACACATTTTTCAAAACTGCTTGTAGATTTTCCAGATAAATCATCTTCATCAACATACAACGAGAAATCGCTCATGTCAACTTGTACTTCTTGCGCCTCTATTTCTGAATTGAACTCAGTGGTGGACTCATTTTCGCAGGATAAAAGAAATGCTCCCATTACCGCTACGCTTAAAATTACTTTTTTCATAAATAGATAAATATTATATAATTAGTGTTTCACCAATATATAAAATATTAACATTATGTTAAAGGAATGTTATGAAAATTATAAGTTTTAATTCATTTTCTACAATTAGAGTAACATGCTTTTAGCTTTTAGAATACCTTGCACAAGTATGTCTACTTCTTCTTTCGTATTATAAAAAGCGAAGCTAGCACGAACGGTACCCGGTATTTTAAAGAAATCCATAATAGGTTGTGCACAATGGTGTCCTGTACGAACTGCGATACCCAACTTATCTAATATACTACCCATATCATACGGGTGAATGCCTTCTATATTAAATGAAATTACAGAGGTCTTGTTTTTTGCCGTACCGTAGATTTTGAGTCCGTCTATCTTCAATAACTCTTCCGTTGCGTATTCTAGCAATTCATGTTCATATTCAGCGATTTCATCAAAGCCAATTGCATTCATATAATCCAATGCAGCACCAAAGGCAATACCACCACAAATATTAGGTGTACCCGCTTCAAATTTATGAGGCAAATCTGCATATGTAGTTTTCTCAAAAGTAACTTCGGCAATCATTTCGCCACCACCTTGGTATGGAGGTAATTTTTTGAGCCATTCTTCTTTGCCATACAACATACCTTCACCTGTAGGGCCACAGATTTTATGAGCTGAACAAGTATAAAAATCAACATCTAAAGCTTGAACATCTGCCACTAAGTGTGGAGCCGCCTGTGCACCATCAATTAATACCGCAGCACCAACCTTATGTGCTTTTTCTATGATCTCCTCTATAGGGTTGATAGTACCTAAAGCATTTGAAATATGGTTACAGAAAACCAGTTTTGTATTATCGGATAATAGATCTTCATAAACACCCATCAGTAATTCCCCTTCTTGATTCATAGGAATAACTTTTAAGACAGCCCCTGTACGTTCACATAACATTTGCCATGGCACAATATTAGAATGATGCTCCATTGCCGAAACGATAACTTCATCTCCTTTTTTTATAAGTGATGAGAAACCGTTTGCAACAAGATTAATACTGTGCGTTGTACCCGAAGTAAAAATTATCTCATAAGATTTTGCAGCATTAAAATGCTTCTGAATCTTTATTCTCGCCTGCTCATACTTATCGGTAGCTTCTTGAGAAAGTGTATGCACCCCACGGTGAATATTTGCGTTGTAGTTTTGATAGTAATCTACAATAACATCTATAACTTGCTGTGGAGTTTGCGATGTAGCGGCATTATCTAAATAGACTAACGGCTTACCATTTACTTCTCGCTTAAGAATTGGAAAATTTTCTCTTATTTTTTTAATATCTAACATAGTCAATCTTCTTATATACAAAGATACCCGATAATGAAAACATATCGGGTATGAAGGGTATTGTAAATAGTATTAAAATCCTTTAAGGGCTATAAGTTTGTAAGAGAGAATTAGACCACAAGCCTCATTTAAAAGATATTAATTTAAAAAACAGAATATGATGCCGATAATTGAAATACAGAATGATAGGCTTTACGATCGATAATACCAAAATCAGAATCTCCAAATAAATTTTTCAACCCTCTATAATATTGTAGACCGATATTTAAATCGTCATTTATAGTATAGCCAACACCAAGAACAGCCCCATAATCTAATTTAAAATCTCCCGAAGACCTGTAGACTTCAGAAAAAGATTCAGGCAAATCATCTCCTTTAGCTTTATCTACTGTATTTAAAAGAAAACTTACTTGTGGACCTGCATTTATATAAAAACGTTGTCCTACGTACCACTTGAATATCAAAGGAACAGCAAGGTAATTTATTTTTTGCACGAGCTTAAAAGAATCTGCGCTTAGCGGTTCTAAGTCAAAACTTCTATAATTTAAATCATACTCATCTACTTTCCCTATTGAAGAATACAACAGCTCTGGCTGAAACGAAAATTTAGAGCTCAATGGTATCTCTACAAAAAGACCTGCATGAAATGAGGTTCTATAGTTGCTATTTTCATCATAAAAAGAATCTTTATCATCTATGTTAGAAACATTTAATCCTGCTTTTACTCCAAATCTAGATTCTTGAGCCCAGATAGCGGCATTAAAAATGAGAAAAGAAAGCACTAAAAAGTAGTGTTTTTTCATAAGTAAATTGGTTGTTGGTTATTTTTTAGGAAGTTAATTTATAGGTAAAATACATCATAAAAAAGCTACACTGTTGAAGTGTCGCTTTTGTAAGTTTTATGGTAATTTTTACTGAAAAAACCTTATTCGCATAAGTAAACCGTTACTAATTAATGCTTCTGTAAAGCTTATGCAGATCATTATTATTGATTACCAAAAGAAATTGTTGATCAGCTTGCAATATTGATATTACCTTTCTTGTATCTCCATTTAAATAAAGACCAGTCTCCTTATTTGGAATTTCTTTAAACCGCCCTTTATTTTGACCTTTAAAATAAGTAGAAATACCGGCATCATACCTAGTTGTTTCTGGTTCTGACATATGGTTGTTTCCTGCGAGAATTAAATCTTTAAACCCGTCTTTATCAAAATCTTCATATATAATGGCATTAACGGGCGACCTTTGTGCAGCAAATTTAAAAGGTTCAAAACTAAAGTCTCCTTCACCATTATTAATAAATATGCCAGAGCGAAACTCAACTACTTCATAATGAAGCGATTCTTCTAAATCTTCTCCTATAATTCCTTCTAAATCACGACTGGCAAAATCTTGATAAGAAGTAATACGTTTTTCCAAATACGGTAATTGTTCTGTCATACAAGACTTTCCCCTAATGGGTACTTCTTTGCCTTTATATGTTTTTGCCAGCAAAATATCTTCACTACCGTTGCCATCAAAGTCTTTAGTGTAAATTTTAAAAGGATCTTCTTTAGAGGCATGAAATTTAGAATTGAGACCCAAGTTACCTGCTATAATATCCATATCTCCGTCTTGATCTACATCTTCAACCAAGATAGCGCTCCACCAACCAGAATGCTTTGCCAATTCTTTGTAGGTATCCTTTTGTATTAATTGTTCCCCATTGTTTACAAAGACCTCAACACCCATCCACTCGCCTGTAACGATAAGATCTAATACTTCATCATTATTTATATCTGCCCAAGCTGCTGCGGTTACCATACCTATTTTCTCTAATTGCGGAGCAACATTAGCCGTTACATTTTTTAAAATTCCGTTTTCATTTTTTAAGATATAACTTTTTGGCGCTGTTGGGTATTTACCGGGTACTACCCTACCGCCTACAAAAAGATCTAAATCTCCATCTTTATCATAATCACCTGAAATTACCACCGAACCAGAAGATGTTATTTTTGGCAGTCTATGAACCTCTCTTTTAAAATTTCCCTGTCCGTCGTTTATATATAACCGGTCTTGTAAATCATTAATATCGCTGTATGCTTCATAACTACCGCTAACAACATATAAATCTTGATCACCATCTTGATCTATATCTATAAAAAGCGCACCTTGATCTTCATAGTTTTTATCGGTCTTAAAATCTTTAATTCCTGTTTCTTTAAAACCACCTGTGGGCTCAGCTATATAAAGCTGCCCCGCTTGATTTTTTGCCCCACCGATATACACATCGATTAGTCCGTCTTTATTTACATCTGCTTTCGTTACCGATGGTCCCGTCTGCGATAGTTTATTAGGCAAAAGAACTTGCAGGTCAAAGTCATTAAAATAAGCATCTTCATGCTTTGCCAACGAAGTTACCTCTACAAACAACGGTTTCTTTTCATCTTCAGGTTCATGCTCTAAAATTGCGTCATTAAAATGTATGGTCAACAATTTATTAGAGGTTACATCTTCAATTTTCTGAATTTTACCATCTGGCCAAAAAATTTCCAAATAATCTATTGTTGAATTTTTATCAAACCCAAAGTGAAGATTATTTGCTACAGACGAAAGGTACCCTCTGGCATTTATAAGTTGCCTTACTAAACTAGTACCGTCATTTAATACCAACTTTACTTTTGCACCTACCCCAAACGGATTTGTTTCTGGTCCTTTAAAATTTACCTTTAAAAAGTTTCCTTTATTTTGCTCTATAGCATTGTTCTTAAGTATGGTAGCTGGTTCGTTTATATTATTGACAATAATGTCTAAATCTCCATCATTATCTAAATCTGCATAGGTAGATCCATTTGAAAAAGAGGCCTCGGTATTAGACCATTTTTCAGTCGTATTCTTAAAAGTTAAATCGCCATTGTTCTTAAAAAAATAATTATTCAATTTTTGCTGCGGTAACATTTTAGAATATTTCAGCTTATCTTCTTTAGTAGGCTCATCAGCGGTTTGCATTAATTTAGTACTGATTTCGGCACTTTTGTCCCTATCAATTACATCTCTAAATACACCGTTGGTTATATATGCATCATTAAATCCGTCCAAATCAAAGTCTGCCAATAGTAATGACCAGCTCCAATCGGTATTCGCTATACCTGCTAAATTCGCTATTTCACTGAACGTACCGTTGCCATTGTTCAATTGCAACATGTTATGCATGTACTGATAATGGTAGCCATTATTCACCATATTCTCGAACTTGGTCAAAGGTGTCATGGCCATGGTCGTTTTAGAACGAACGTAATCTTCAGGATTCATATCCAAGGTCATAAAATCTGAAAAACCATCATTGTTAATATCGGCAACATCACTACCCATACTATTGAAAGACATATGCTTGAACATATTTTTACCTGATTCTGTAAAGGTTTTATCGCCATTATTTAAATAAACCAGATCCGGACCATTAAAATCATTACTTATATAAATATCTAAAAACCTATCACCATTTAGGTCGGCTACTTGCGGATTTAAACCGTAACCCAAATCATAGACCAAACCAGCTTCTTCTGAAACATCTTTGAACTTACCGTTACCGTCATTTTCGTAAAAACGATCACTTCCCTTTAATTTTAATGTAGATGGATTATTGTAGAACATATCTAAACTTAAGACGCTTGATCTTGTAGATCCACCCATTGGTGCGTTAGAAACGTATGCATCTAGATCATTATCATTGTCATAATCAAAGAAGGTGGTCTGTATACTTCTATTGGCATCTGCCAGACCCATTTCTTTTCCTTTTTCTGTAAAAGTGAGATTACCATTGTTGATATAGAGCAAGTTTTCAAATTTACCATCCTCTTCTTGCCAACCTCCGCGAGAAATATAAATATCTAAAAAACCGTCATTGTTTACATCTGCGAACGTTACGCCGGTATTAAAGCCTGGTCTATGCAAAATACCCACTTCTTCGCTGACCTCGACAAAAGTAAAGTTGCCCTTGTTCAAATATAATTTGTCTGGAGAAAGATTTGAAGTAAAATATAAATCTACCAGTCCGTCGTTGTTAATGTCGCCAGCTGCCACACCACCACCCATGTAAAGGTAGATATAAGAGAAGTAATTTGAGTCTGTAGTTTCTTCTAAGTGGTTAACAAAATCTATTCCTGAAGAATCTGGTGAAATCGTTTCAAAAAGCAATGGTGCAGAATTGCCTAAATCATTTTCGTTAGATGATATTCTTTTACAGGCAATTGTGCTGCAAAAACACAACAAATAGAACAAGAAATATTTAAAACTACTTTTTTGACTTAACAACATAAACATTTAATGACTTGGTAAAAAAAAGCTGCCAACATTATTGTTGACAGCTTATAAAAAAACTAACTCAACTCAATAACTTAGTACCCAGGGTTCTGCTCGATATTAGGGTTTGTATTAATCTCTATTTGAGGAATAGGAGCTAATTTAAACTTCTCCTCAAATGGTTTTCTTAATGGTATTTCATTTGTAACAGCTGCTAGTGTTGACGCCAATTCAGCATCAGAAATAACTCCTGCATCGTTCCAACGAATTAAATCTGGAAACCTATAGCCTTCATAAGAAAGTTCTAATCTTCTTTCTTTTATAATAGCATCCATTAAATCACCATCTGCAGCAGTGGTATTTGCCAATTCTACTCTAGTTCGAACTCTATTGATATAGGTTCTTGCCTTGCCCAAATCGCCACCACCTAATACATGCGCCTCAGCAGCCATTAGCAATACATCCCCAAATCTTAATAAACGCCAGTTTGTACCATTGTTCAGTGTAATTACAGGACCTTTTGCCTCATCTAAATACTGTGCCAATTTTGATCTGATCAAACCATGGTAACCATAAATTTCGTTAGAGGGTACTTTGAAAGTAACGCCACCTGCCAAAAATTCTTCTTCGGTAATCATAGTACCTTGTCTTCTTACATCATCTCCTTCCGCAAGATAGGCATCATATAAACCTGGCAAAGGATAACCACAACCAAAACCTGGTTCTTGGTTAATACCTGCCATAGTATCGAAACTTTCAATTCTAGGGGCAAATTGCAACATTAATACATTATCAGAATTAAATTTAGCCTCTCCCCAATTATAACCACCTAAAGTAATCGCTTTATCTTCTGTATATGATAGTTCAAATAATGATTCAATACCGAATTCTTGGTCTTTTCTCCAAATTCTATCATACTCGGGAGCAAGGTCAAATTCACCAGAAATAATTGCAAGGTCTAATTGTTCTGCCGCCAAAGCATATTTTTGTTGGTATAGATAAGCCTTACCTAAAAGGGCTTGTGCCGCACCTCTATTTGCTCTATACTTATTTGCTTGACTGTATTCACTTTTTAAAGGAAGTACACTGATAGCGTCTATAAGATCTTGCTCAATTTGTGCCCAAATAGTACCTTGCTCTGCAGGTAACTGTTGATACTCATCAGGGTTTAATTCAGAGGTCACCAACGGAATATTCTCGCCGAACAATGTTACAAGGTCAAAATAATTATATGCCCTTAAAAATTTTGCCTCACCGGCTATTTTTTCGCGCTCAGGACTGTCGGTAGGCATATTATCCAATAACACGTTTACACGACCAATACCTTGAAATAAATTATTGAACATTTTACTCGAGTGTGCATTATTGGCATCAAAATCATATTCTGTCAACCTTTCATAACTTAGCTTGTCTGCTCTTCTGATACCACCTGCGGTAACTTCATCACCCATCATCAACCTGTAAGTCCAAGGTGTTTCCCATAAATTAGAATAAGTAACGCCTAAGGTCATATAACCGGCCAGTACCCCTTGCAGAGCACCTTGATCCGTTTGAAAAAATGTGTCTGGTGATTCACCTCCTTTAAGTTCATTAGTGTAAAAATCATCTGAACAAGATATTACTACACTTACAGCTAATAAAAGGCCAAATGCATATTTTATATAATTTGAATTTTTCATAGTTCTAAATTTTTATTCGTTAAAATGATAATGACATACCAAAAATGAAACTTCTTGGTGTTGGGTAAAAACCTTTGTCCACACCAATACTATTATTGGCAGAAGCTCCAATTTCTGGATCTAAACCTGAGTAATTAGTAAATGTAAAATAGTTTTCAAGCGATATATAGGTTCTAAATTTTGAAATAGGAAGTTTATCTGTAATAGACTCTGGTAAAGTATATCCTAATTGTATTTGCTTTATTTTAGTATAAGAACCATCTTCGACCAATAAATCACTTCTATATGCATTGCCGGTATGTGCTACTGTTGGCCAAGTAGCATCGGTTCTACCAGGTGTCCATCGACCATTATAATAATTTATAGGTAAATTGATGTTACCGTTATCGGTTCTTATAATACCGTTTAGGATTTCATTACCAGATACACCTTGTAAAAATACGTTTAGATCAAAGTCTTTGTAACCAAGGTTAATATTTGCTCCGTATATAAGATCCGGGTGAGGATCACCAATATACGTTTCGTCACCAGCTGTAATGCCCTCTTCACCGTCGGTATCTACAAATATTGGTTCGCCTGTAGTAGCATCTATTCCATCTGTCTTGTAACCTCTAAAATACCAGATTGGAAAACCTTCTTCTAGCCATGTCGATGTCCAGTTATTATTAGAAACCGTACCTGCCAATCTATCTACAGATGAATTTAAGCCAACTACTTCGTTCTTTAGGGTACTAAAGTTAAAATTAAGACCATATCTAAAGTCTTCACCGACCGTATCGTTATATCCTAAAGAAAATTCAAAACCTTTATTCTCAACATCACCTGCATTTATAAACGAGGCTTTATTACCCGCCTCTAAAGGAGGAGTGTTCACTGTTAAAAGATCTCTTGTCGTTTTTTTGTAATAGTCCATTACAATAGACAACTTACTGTTGAAAAATTTAGCTTCAATTCCTAAATCTAGTTGCTCACTTGTTTCCCAAGTTAAATCTAAGTTCGTTAGTTGTCTAGGTTCAATAACGGTTATAAGATTACCTTCACCATCTGTATAATTTAAATCTTTACTAGATAGAAATCCTAAATAATCAAAATTACCTAGATTGGATAAACTACCGTTTTCACCCCAACTACCTCTAAACTTTAAAAAGTTGATAACATTGGAATCTTGCGGAAAGAAATCTTCATTAGAAACTACCCAACCTGCAGAAAAAGATGGAAAAGTACCCCAACGATTTTCTGATGGCAAGAAAAAATTACTAGCAGCATCTCTTCTTAAGGTTCCTTGTAAAAGATATCTTTCTTTATAATTATACTGTACCCTACCAAAGTAAGAGCCTTGACTAGATTTACCTTCTGTACCAAAAACTTTAGATCCGTTCTGGTTAGCTATAAAATCGAACTCACCATACCTAATATCATTTACCGTAGTTGGCCCTGCCGATAGATCTGTAGACCTAAAAGTATTTTCTTGTGCAGATACACCTGCAACAACATTTACATTATGATCGCCAAAATCTTTAGAATAAGTTACAAAATTCTCCCACTGCCAAAAGAATGAAAACCTATTCTCTTCATACACTTCAGATTGATCACCTCTATGGTTAGGGCTGTATTGAAATTGTCTTGTAAATCTGTGAAAGTTAGAAGTATTGGAGTTAAACCCTAATCTAGAAGTAAATTTTAAAGCTTCTGAAAATTTAATGTCGCCAAAGATACTTCCTAAAATTCTATTTGTTTTTGTTTCACCTTCCGTAGAAGCAATACGGGCCAATGGGTTCATACTCGTAACTACTGGGCTAATACCAAATATATTACCATCTCTGTTACGTAATACAATATCGAACCTATCACTTATCAAACCTAAACTTGCATCTGATATGCTTGCAACATTTGGGTAAACCGCAGGCGTTAAAGGATCCATTCTTAACGCAGAGGAAAGTACCCCGTTAGTTTGATCGTTCTCTCTTATAGCAGACCGTTCAGAATGAATATAAGATATATTGTTACCTATTGTCAACCAATCGTTGACCTTGTGCTCACCATTTATTCTTAACGAATACCTTTTAAAACTATCTTTATCGGTAACGATAACTCCATCTTGATCAAGAACAGAAGCTGATACCAAAGTTTTAGATTTCTCACTTCCAGAGCTATACGATATATTATGTCTATTAGCATACCCCGTCTCAAAAACCTCATCTAACCAATTGGTGTCGAACTGAGAATTATCGGTCAAGTCATAATATTCTTTATATTGACTTGCGTTCATATACTCTGAGTTATTAAGTATAGAATTGACGATATATTGGGTGTTTATGGTAAACTCACTTCTTCCCAATTTACCAGATTTAGTAGTAATGATCACAACACCGTTACCACCTTCGGCTCCATAGATGGCAGATGATGCAGCATCTTTAAGAACTTCCATGTTTTCGATGTCGTTAGGGTCAATACTACTAATGTCCCTAGTTCTTAAACCATCTACAATATATAGTGGGTCAGCATTTCCGTTAGAAGAGACACCTCTAATACGTACTGCCGGCGATGCACCTGGCGCACCTGAATTGGGTACTATATAAACCCCAGGGGTTCTACCTTGCAAAGCTTGCTCTGCTCTTGTAAACGAGTTATTGCTTAGGGCTTTTTCATCTACACTGGAAATGGCACCGGTAAGTAGGCTTTTTTTCTGGGCGCCGTAACCTATTACCACTACCTGATCAAGCTCTTGTAAATCTTCCTTAAGTTGAACATTAATAGTGTTGCTACTTGCAACGGTTACCGATTTTGCCATGAAACCTATGTAACTGAACACAAGCACATCTCCCTCTGATACACTTATGGTATAGTTACCGTCAAAATCTGTTTGGGTACCTGTCGTACTACCGTCTACAACAACATTAGCACCAGCTAATGGCAGACCGTCTAGATCTGTCACCGTACCTGATACCTCATTTTCTTGAACGGCATTATCCACTTGGGGAATAATACGTTTAGTTAAAACAATCTGGTTCAGGTTTATTTTAAAATTTAAGCTTGCACTTTCTGAAATCACTTCAAGTACCGGAAATATGGTTTCTCCACTTACGTAAATTGAAATTCTTTGTCTATCATTAATCTCCTTTACATTGTAGAAAAAATTATAGCCTGTTTGAGATTTAATATCCTTTAACACCTTTCTGAGCGGAGTATTCTCGTATTCGATGTTAATTTTCTTTTGAGACATAACGGTATTTGCAGATAACTGAAATAGCATTATTGAAGCAAAAAAGAAGCATAATTTCATTTTCAATCGTAATGATGCACCACGCTCTCTTTCAAGAACCCGCTGGTTAATACATTTTTTCATAATTTTGAATGTCTTTAATAATTAGTTAATGTTCAGTAGTTAGTAGTTAATTGATTTATTATTGATATGTATAAAAGAGAGAGAGGTGCCCTAATACCTCTTTCTCTATTTTTTTGAAATCGTAATTATATTTTGTTCTATTTCATATTTAAAAGGAGTACTCATAGATATGGTCTTAAGTATCAACTCGATTTCTTCATCATCGAATTCTCCCCTAAAAGTTTCATTATTTAGTTCATTGACAGTGTTTATGATTTTTACATTGTTTCTGCGCTCTAGCTTGGCAAGTATTTCAGAAAACTTTAAATCATTGATGACAAGCTTATCTCGCATCCAATCCGTGTACAGATCAGTATCGACCTTATTATTCTCAATACGACTACTGTTTTTATTAAAAGTGGCTTGATGACTTGGTGTTATTTTCACCTCTTTTTCTGGAGCATTGGTTTCATATAAGCTTATAGAACCTTCGACCAATGTTGCCGCTACAGTTTCATCTTCGTTGTAAGATGAAACATTGAACATCGTTCCATAGACCTTTACGTCTACACCGTTAGTGTTTACAATAAATGGATTTTCCTTATTGGTAGTCACATCAAAAAAAGCTTCACCTTCTAAATACACCGTTCTATTTGTATGAGTACCAACAAATTTCTGCGGGAATTTTAATCTAGAACCAGAATTTAGCCATACCTGAGTACCGTCTGACAAGGTTAGCTTGAACGTTTCACCGTAAGGGATATATATTTCATTAAAAACCAATGCTTCGTTACCGTCAACTTCATTATCAAAAGACATGGAATTATCGGCTTTACTAGCAATAACATTACCATTTTTATCTAAGACAACTTCACCACCATCTGCAGAAAGAACTTTAGAAGTACCGTCAGACAATTTTAGAACAATTGAATCTTCATCATAGTTTAGCTCTTTTTCTACGGTTGTACTCACTTGAACCTCTTTCTGAGGTTCAACTAAAAATTCCTTTTTTAAGAATAGCCCAGTACCTAATAACAAAAGAAAAATTGCAGCGTACTTCATCGGCTTCATAAAAACACTTCTTCTCTTATCTTTTAAACCGGTTTTTCGTATAAAATCTTGATAAGATGACAGCGCGTCGAAATCTAGATCTGTGTGTTTGTTAAAATTGCGCACTTGGTTTTTAAAAAAATTCATGTTCTCTTCATTGGCAAAAACCCAAGAGCCCAAAATTCTTTTTTCCTCCTCAGAAATTGATTGCGATAAATATTTATCTATTAAATGTTTATAGTGCTGCATTAACAATCTTTTAACTTTAAGATGCAATTTTCATAAAAAACCCCTATGTTTTTTGATTTTTTTTTATTTTGCACCATGCTTTTATCCAAAAAAAGAGAAAATGAACTTATAATTGAGCTTAAAAAAGGCTCTGCAAAAGCATATGAGCAAATATTCTCAGAGTACTATAATTGGCTCTGTAACTATGTATTTCAGCTATGCGATGATCGTTCTTTGGCTGAAGATATTGTTCAAGAAGTCATCATTAAATTTTGGGAAAAAAGAAAAACGATTATTATTACCACATCCCTAAAAAGCTATTTATTTAAATGTTGTCACAATCAATTTTTACAACATTTGAAAAGTAAAAAGATAAAATTCGATAGGTTAGATCAAGTAAAATGGGATGTTATTTATGAAAGTAATGTCGACAACAGCATTAAAGAAAAAAAAGAAGAAAAATTATATTCTTTAATCAATCAATTACCCTTAAGATGCAGACAAGTATTTATACAGCACAAACTGCATAAAAGAAAATATAAGGAAATTGCAGAAGACATGGACATTTCTATTAAAACGGTAGAGAACCAAATGTCTAAAGCACTACACTTTTTAAGAAAAAATGCAATTATCGCAACTATATTAGGTACCTTCTATTAACACCTTCTATCACATTCAAACTTATGTAATTAATTTAAGTAACTAACCTTAAAACACGATTGAAAAGCATAAAAAAAAGGATAGCTAACTAAATAACTACCCTTTTTAAATTTCTTAATTAATATAGCTTACAAATCAAACCCGAGGTTCACCCCTAGCTTCTTAGCAATCAATTTATTAATTCTAGTCTTTAGTTCTGGAATACGAACAGAAGACAATACGTTATTTGCAAAGGCATACATTAATAATGCTCTAGCTTCTTTCTGAGGAATTCCTCTAGATTGCAGATAAAACAAAGCATCTTCATCAAGTTGACCAATAGTACAACCATGAGAACATTTTACATCATCGGCAAAAATCTCTAATTGCGGTTTTGTATTGATGCTAGCCTTATCACTTATCAAAATATTATTATTTTGCTGAAAAGCATTGGTCTTTTGAGCAATTTTATCAACGATAATCTTACCATTAAAAACACCCGTAGAAGCATCGCCATAGATTCCTTTATAATCTTGATGACTTTCACAATTAGGCTCAATATGATGCACTAAAGTATGATGATCCACGTGCTGCTTTTCTCCTAATATAGTAATCCCTTTCATGGTTGAGTCTATATACTCTCCATTTTGATAGAAATTAAGGTTATTACGGGTCAATTTACCACCGAAAGAGAACGTATGCACCTTAACAAGACTTTTATCTTTCTGATCAATATAGGTATTGTCAATCAGTGAAGCCGTAGGGGCATCATTTTGTATTTTATAGAAATCTACAATAGCACTTTTTGCAGCGAATATCTCAGTAACCGCATTTGTTAGCACCTCATTAGAGGTTAAGCTTTGGTGACGCTCAATAATTTGAACCTCTGCATTTTCCTCTACAACAATTAAATTTCTTGGTTGTAATAATAAAGAAGCCTCATTACCTGTAGAGAAATGTAAAATCTCTATAGGTTTCTTTGGCATTTTATTCTTTGGTATGTAGATATAAGCCCCTTCTCTACTGAACGCAGTGTTCAATGAAGTTAAAGATTCATCTTTAGATGCTATTTTATTAAAATAAACATCAATTACCTGCTTATACATTGGCTTTGTAAGCGCTGCACTCATTAAGCAGATATCTACACCATCATGTGTAGTTTCAGAAAGGTAAGAACTATAAATACCATCAACGAAAACGATTTTATACGTATCGATTTCGTGAATAAAATAAGGTTTCACATCCTTATACTCTAAAGCGTTCTGCTCTTTTGGAAAGATGCTAAAATCTATTTTTTGAATACTATTTAATGAAGTATACTTCCAAGCTTCTTCCTTTTTAGAAGGAAATCCTTTTTCCTCGAAGTTTTTTATAGCTGCCATACGAACATCGTGTACTGGATGCTCAACATCCACGTTGTTCTCAAATGCCATAAAAGAGGAAATCAATTTATCTTTTAAATCCATATTTTTTCAGTTGCCAGTTTGCAGTAGCAGTTGGCAGTTATAATCTCTAATTACTGCCACTGAATACTGTATACTTAATTATACCGCTGTTTCTTGCTTTAACCAGTCGTATCCTTTTTCTTCTAACTCTAGCGCAAGTTCCTTACCACCAGACTTAACGATTTTACCATTATGTAAAACGTGTACGTAATCTGGTACTATATATTCTAACAAACGTTGGTAGTGCGTAATTAAGATTACCGCATTATCCTTACTCTTTAATTTGTTGACACCACTAGCAACAATACGTAGAGCATCAATATCCAAACCAGAATCGGTTTCATCCAATATGGCAACTTTAGGCTCTAACATTGCCATTTGAAAAATCTCGTTACGTTTTTTCTCACCACCAGAGAAACCTTCGTTCAATGACCTAGATAAGAACTTACGGTCAATCTCCAGTAATTCGGATTTCTCACGAATTAGCTTCAACATATCTTTAGCTGGCATATCTTCAAGACCCTTTGCCTTACGAGATTCGTTGATTGCCGTTTTCATAAAGTTGGTAACGGAAACACCAGGAATTTCAACTGGATACTGAAAAGATAGAAAAACACCTTTATGTGCTCTTTCTTCTGGAGAAACATCTTCTAAATCTTCACCACTTAACTCTATTGAACCTTGAGTAACCTCAAAATTCTCGTTACCGGCAATTACAGAAGCCAAGGTACTTTTACCAGAACCGTTAGGTCCCATTATAGCGTGTACTTCACCTGCTTTTACCTCTAAGTTAATTCCTTTTAATATTTCCTTATCGTCTACGTTAGCATGTAGATCTTTAATTTTCAACATAATATGTTACTTTAAATATTGTGGCGCCTACGGCGTTTTACTAAAATCTTAATTACTTTTTTATCCTACAGAACCTTCTAAACTAATTTCCAATAATTTTTGTGCTTCTACAGCAAACTCCATTGGTAGCTTATTCAGGACTTCTTTACTAAAACCGTTTACAATCAATGCAATCGCTTTTTCTGTATCTATACCTCTTTGGTTACAATAGAATATTTGGTCTTCCCCAATTTTACTTGTGGTAGCCTCATGCTCTATCATAGCAGATTTGTTCTTTGCTTCAATATATGGGAAAGTATGTGCACCACACTCGTTACCCATTAGCAAAGAATCGCATTGAGAAAAGTTACGCGCGCCATCTGCACGGCTATTCACTTGTACCAAGCCTCTATAACTATTTTGGGATTTACCAGCAGAAATACCTTTAGAAATTATTGTACTCTTGGTGTTTTTACCAATGTGTACCATTTTAGTACCGGTATCTGCCTGTTGGTAATTATTGGTTACTGCAATAGAATAAAACTCACCAATAGAATTATCTCCTTTTAAGATACAAGAAGGATATTTCCAAGTTACTGCGGATCCTGTTTCAACCTGTGTCCAAGATACTTTAGCGTTCTTTTCGCATATAGCTCTTTTAGTAACGAAGTTGAATACACCACCTTTACCCTCTTTATTACCAGGGAACCAGTTTTGTACCGTTGAGTATTTTATTTCGGCGCCATCTAAAGCTACAAGCTCTACAACTGCGGCGTGTAATTGATTTTCATCTCTAGAAGGTGCTGTACAGCCTTCAAGGTAACTTACATAACTATCTTCATCTGCAATAACCAAAGTACGCTCAAACTGACCTGTACCTGCCTGATTAATTCTGAAGTAAGTAGACAATTCCATTGGGCAACGAACACCTTTAGGAATGTAACAGAAACTACCATCTGAAAAAACAGCGGAGTTCAATGCAGCATAAAAGTTATCTCTTTGTGGAACAACAGAACCAATATATTTCTTTACTAATTCCGGATGCTCTTTTATAGCCTCTGAAATGGAACAGAAAATAATACCCTTTTCAGCTAATGTCTTTTTAAATGTCGTTGCTACGGATACAGAATCCATAACAATGTCAACCGCTACGTTCTGAAGCTTTTTTTGCTCATCTACAGAAATACCCAATTTCTTGTACATCTCTAATAATTCTGGATCTACATCATCCAATGTTTTATTAGGATCAGCTTTCTTTGGCGCAGAATAATAAGATATAGCTTGAAAATCTGGCTTCTCGTAATGAACGTTAGCCCATTCTGGCTCTTCCATTTCTTTCCAGTATTTAAAAGCTTCTAATCTCCAAAGTGTCATCCATTCCGGCTCTCCCTTTTTCTTAGAAATAGCAATTACGATTTCTTCGTTTAAACCATTGGGAAACGTTTCGGACTCAATATCTGTATAGAAACCATACTCATACTCTTTGGTTTCCAGTTCTTTCTTTAATTCTTCTTCTGTATATGCCATATATTTATAGTTAATAAGCTAAAAGTAAAAGAGTTAAAAATTAACCACATCTCTTTTTAACATATTTAATATAGTTCGCCAACTGCTTTGAAATTACAACAATCTGCTCTCTATACTCTATTAATTCTCTTTTATCAAAATATCCAATTTCTTCCATTACATTAAAAAGATTCCTGACTTCACCAGAAGAACCTTTTGAAAAATAAAGAAACCTAATCAACTCCTTGTCAGTTTCTCTTTCAAAACCTTCAGAAATATTATTAGAAATTGAAATAGTTGCTCATCTTAATTGGTCAACCATTGCAAAATCACTTTTTAACGGTTGCCTATCTAACAGATTATAGATATTTCCAGTAAATGTTATCGATAATTTGTATACTTCTAAATCTTCAAAAGAACTATACATAACAACCTTTACTTATTTTCTTTTTCTCTTTTTTACTTAACGTTTATAATGAAAAACTCTCACCACAACCACACGTTCTTTGTGCATTTGGGTTATTAAAAACAAACCCTTTTCCGTTGAGTCCGCCTGAGTATTCCAATACTGTTCCTACTAAGTACAAAAAGCTTTTTTTATCTACAATAATTCGTACATTGTTGTCTTCGAATACTTTATCAGCATCATCTTTCTTGTCGTCAAAATTTAACTCGTAAGACAATCCACTGCATCCGCCACTCTTCACCCCCACACGTACATAATCCGTAGTAGCGTCAAAACCTTCCTCTGTCATAAGGTTTATTACTTTCTGTTTAGCCGTTTCTGATACTTGAATCATAATGAATTAGATTTAATCTAAATAGTTTACAAATATACGTCATAAGTCTGTTTTTTCCATAGAACCTAACATTATTATAAAGTATATTCTAATAGAGAAATACTATACTTCATAAGAAAACAAATATTGCAATTCAACAAGGTCATTTACCTTGTACCATGCTGTGTATTGTTAATTAAGAAACTTTGCCTTTCTTTTTTGAGAACAATACTAAATGCGCCTACATATACATAAAAAAACTGAAATCTATTTCTCGAACATAATATAATTTGCATAGGTGTATAAATAAGAATTTCATACCCTAACTACACAAGCAAAATGTTTAATACAGAACCTTATATATTTCATAATTAACTATTAATCAATTAATAAGACTGAAATAATTATCGATACACAATTCAAAACACCTTACAATCCACCAAAATCTAAGAGATTTCAATTACCTTCAATACCAAATCAAACAACAACAACTTATGTCACACAACAAATCAAACATCAAAAACAACACCCGCCGAAAATTTATGAAAAATACCGGTATGGCGGCAGCCGGTTTTATGATTGTACCCAGACACGTTTTGGGGGGTACCGGCTACATTCCGCCAAGCGATAAACTAAACATTGCTGGCATAGGAGTGGGTGGAAAAGGTCAAAGTGATATTGCATCTTTTGCCGAGAGTGCCCATGTAAATATCGTATCGCTTTGCGATGTTGATAATAGACAAGCAATTACCTCTAGAGAATCATTTCCAAAAGCCAGTTATTTTAATGATTATAGGGAAATGTTGGATAAGGAGGGTAAAAATATAGATGCCGTTTCTGTAGCTACTCCTGATCACAACCACGCTGTTGCAGCATACCAGGCAATGTCAATGGGCAAGCATGTGTACGTTCAAAAACCATTAACCCATGATATTTGGGAAGCAAGAATGCTAACCGAATCTGCAAAGAAATTCAAGGTAGTTACACAAATGGGCAACCAAGGTGGTTCCGGTGATGGCGTACGTACTATGCAAGAAATTTATGATACGGGCATAATTGGGGAAGTACACACCGTAAAATGTTGGACGAACAGAGCCATTTGGCCACAAGCATTACAAACTCCCACCAAGAAAGACCGGATACCAAAAGGCTTGAATTGGGATCTTTGGTTAGGCACCGCTGCAATGCGAGATTACAATAATGCCTACCTGCCTTTTGATTGGAGAGGTTGGTCAGATTTTGGAACAGGCGCACTTGGCGATATGGCTTGCCATATTATGGACCCTGTATATAGAATCCTTCCAATTTTATATCCTGATACGGTAGAATGCAGTGTTTCTGATTCATTCAGCGGAAATTTCCAATACAAAGACTACCCAAAAAGTTTTCCAAACTCCAGTAAAATACATTTAAGCTACCCAAGAACGGACGGCAAAGGAAAAATAAAAGTCACTTGGATGGATGGCGGACTACTACCTGAAAGACCAGAAGAATTAGGAGATGACGAAGCTTTAGGAAACTGGGATGGTGGTGTACTTTTCATTGGTACAAAAGGAAAATTAATGGCAGATTGCTACGGTGCAAATCCGCGTTTGTTACCATTATCATTAAACGAACAATTTGAAGTAGAACAAACTATTGCCCGTGTACCTGAAGGTCATTATTTACAGTGGGTAAATGCATGTATGGCAGGTTATGGCAATGCTGAAACAAGCTCTTCTTTTGATTACGCTGGTCCGTTTACAGAAAGCATACTCATAGGAAACTTGGCATTAAAATCATATTTTGAAGTAGACCCAACCGTAGAAAATCCAAGCTTCTGGGGAGGTGGAAAACAGTACTATGGCAGAAAACGTTTACAATGGGATGCAGCAAATATGAAAATCACCAATTTTGAACCTGCAAACAAATACGTGAAACGTACCTATAGAGAAGGTTATTCGTTAGGGTAAACCATAAATACTTTCATATTTTCAATAGTAAACCCGAAGCTTTTCAGCTTCGGATTTTTTTATGCCATACATCTTGTTTTACTTCTTATTTTTGCATCATGCTAGAAGATAAAGAACAAGAAAGAACATCATTAGAGAAATTAGGTGAATTCGGACTCATAGAACACCTTACCAAAGATTTTGAGCTTACTCAAAAATCTACCGTAAAAGGAATTGGTGATGACGCAGCAGTACTAGATTATGAAAAATCTAAAACAGTTCTAAGTACCGACCTTTTAATTGAAGGTGTACACTTTGACCTTGCCTATATGCCATTAAAGCATTTAGGTTATAAATCTATCATGGTCAATCTTTCTGATATCTATGCCATGAATGCTACAGCTACACAAGTAACCGTTTCCTTAGCCGTTTCTAATAGATTTCCGCTAGAGGCACTTGAAGAGTTTTATGCAGGTGTTGCTACAGCATGTAAAACGTACAATGTTGATCTGGTAGGTGGCGATACAACCTCATCTAAAACAGGATTAATGATTAGCGTTACCGCAATTGGCATTGCAAATGAAGAAAATATTGCTTACCGTTCTGGTGCAAAACCAAACGATCTTCTGGTAGTAACCGGAGATTTAGGCGCCGCATATATGGGGCTGCAGGTATTAGAGCGTGAAAAAGAAGTTTTTAAAGTGAATCCTAATAGCCAGCCAGACCTAGAACCCTATTCTTATATCGTAGAGCGACAGTTGAAACCAGAAGCAAGAAAGGATATACCTGAATTATTAAAACAATTGGAAGTTCAACCAACATCAATGATTGATATTAGTGACGGACTTTCATCTGAGATCCTGCATTTAAGCAAGAGTAGCGGACTGGGAATTGACTTGTATGAAGACAAAATTCCTTTAGACCCTACAGTAATTTCTGCCTGTGAAGAGTTTAAGATAGATAGTACTTTAGTTGCTTTAAGCGGTGGTGAGGACTATGAATTATTGTTTACCATAGACCAAAAAGAATTCCCGAAAATTAAGGGCAATCCAAACTTGACCGTTATAGGTCATACTACAGGAAAAGACGAAGGTGCATTCTTAATTTCAAGGAGTAATACAAAGATTCCATTGACCGCACAGGGCTGGAATTCATTCCGATAAATCTGAAAAATTTAAGCTACTTGTTGCGTAGGCGTATGTGCACGTGCCGAAGTATGTCTTCTTTGATAAATATGCTCTAAAGTTCTATTGATATCCTGTAATTCAGGAGTCAAAATAGAAAGGTTACCACTTACATCGGTAGTTACTTCTTTTTGACAGTGAATACACTTGTACTCTTTAATATGAGAAGTCACCTTTTTTGAAATTGAATAGTGATGACCAAAGATGCTGCAGAATATTTTTTTCATGCTGTAGGTTTTTTAGCAAAAATTTCGATTTGGGCAATCGAGAAAATGCGGTTAATATATTAGATTGAAAATCAAGGAAATTTGCATACGCTTTGTTTCCTTTTGTTAAAGTACTACACATTAAAAGCCTGTGCCAGTAATTGTTGTGAGTTTTACATAACCTGTTGTCAATACCCTTTTTTTTGCTGTTTCATAAAATGAAAAAGCCTCTCTTACCTGTTATTTAATAATCTTTCACTTAATTTGCATCCATGTTCAAAAAGAAGGAAACCCTAGTTACATCCTTTGCCTTATTCTCTCTTTTTTTTGGAGCTGGCAACCTTATTTTACCACCATTATTAGGTTTTAATTCAGGTGACCAATGGTTTATAGTTACAATTGGTTTTGGACTATCTGCAGTAGCTATTCCCGTACTTGGTATTTTGGCCCATGCAAAATTACAGGGGACGCTCATTGATTTTGGAAACAAAGTATCGCCAACGTTCAGTTTAATCTATGCCTTTTTCATTTATGCCATTGCTATTGCACTGCCTAGCCCTAGAACAGCTTCGGTAACACATGAAATGGCCATTCAGCCTTATTGGGATATCTCCTCATGGTTTACAAGTAGTATCTATTTTGGGTTGGTTTTATTATTTGCTTTGAACCGTTCTAAAATATTGAACATACTCGGTAAAATATTAACTCCTGCAATAATTCTAATTCTTCTTTTAATAATAGGAATTACTGTTTTCTCGTTTCCTTTCGATTTTATAAGCACCACAATTGCTAGTCCGTTTACAAACGGAATACTGGAAGGTTACCAGACATTCGATGCGATTGGTGCTGTTGTAGTTGGCGGCGTTATAATAATATCGATCAACCTTAAATATGTAAATGCTTCTTATGAGGATAAAAAAATACTGATACGTAACGCTGCTTGGTTGGCAGGTTTGGCGTTGTTCTTAATCTATATGGGACTCATACTTTCTGGATCTTTAGTACATTCTATATTCGATGCTGATACCACTAGAACAGAAATACTATCTGGTTTGGCTATAGAAAGCCTAGGAAACATAGGTAATTTGTTTTTAAGCATCCTAGTAGGCTTGGCTTGTTTTACTACGGCAGTAGGGATTGTAACCGGTACGGCAGATTTTGTAGCGGCTACGTTTAAAGAATCAAAACTGGCTTATACTATTATGGCAGTAATTGGTAGTGTATTAGGTGTTTTGGTTGGGCAATTTAATGTTGGGTATATTATTGCAGTAGCTGTACCTTCTTTAATGTTCATTTACCCAATAACCATTATTCTTATTCTATTAAATGTAGTACCAGATAAATATGCTTCGCCACTTGTTTTTAAATCCGTAACCATAGCTACCATAATATTTAGTATTCCAGACTTTTTGGGAAGCATTAGTGCCTTAACACTTGAAGAAGGTACTTTTTCATGGATACCTCTTCAACAATATAGTTTAGGTTGGGTTTTGCCGGCGTTGGTGGTGTTTGTTGCAACCAATATTATGTATAAGGAAAAGCCGAACACACTTTAAAGCACTTACGAATTTTTCCTTTTCTTAGAGTAATAATAGAACGCATAAGCTATTAAAACCATGACGACAAAAGGTAAATAGGTGCCAATAACGACACCTATCTCATAAGCACTATTGGGTGCTTCTTGCATTTTCTCTTCAATTTCAGAAGTATCTTGAATCAAAACTAATAACCTCATAATCTAAAATTCTATTTCTAAACTAATAGGGCAATGATCACTACCCATAACCTGATCATGAATTTCGGCTGACTTTACTTTGTCCCAAATAGATTCACTTACCAAAAAGTAATCTAAACGCCAACCCACATTTCGCCCTCGTGCACCACCTCTTGCGCTCCAAAAGGTATATTTATCGAACGTATTGGGGTGTAACTTTCTAAAGCTATCTACCAAGTTTACTTCTTTCAGCATGTGCTCAAATCCGTCAATTTCAACTTGCGTAAATCCTGATGTTTTATTGTAGTTACTCTTCGGGTTTGCCAAATCGTTCTCGGTATGAGCTACATTAAAATCGCCCGTAATAATCAAAGGCTTCGATTTAGACAATTCTTTTAGGTAATTAGTAAAATCTTTATCCCATCCGGCACGGTAATCCAATCTTTTTAATCCGCTTCCACTATTAGGAATATAAACATTGATCAAATGAAAATGTTCATATTCAGAATGTGTAATTCTTCCTTCTAAATCATGTTCTTCAACCCCCATGTCCTTATCGAACTTTACAGGTGCCTGCTTAGATAATATTCCAGTACCAGAATATCCTTTTCTTTCTGCACTATTGCTGAAAAGCTTGTAATCGGTAATACCTTTTAAAGCTTCAGCCACTTGGTCATCTTGTGCTTTTGTTTCTTGAACGCAAAAAACATCTGCATCAAATTCCTTTACGATATCTTCAAAACCCTTTTTAACGGAAGCCCTTATACCATTAACATTCCACGATACTAATTTCATATTCCGTTTTTATTTGTTCATTAATTCTTCAATCTCATCTGCTTTTAAAGGAATATTAGCCATCAAGTTAAAAGGCTCACCTTTTTCTTGAATGACCACATCATCTTCTAAACGAATACCCATATTTTCTGCAGGAATATAAATACCTGGCTCTACGGTAAACACCATATTAGCTTTCATAGGTGTTTTCAATGCTCCGTAATCATGTGTATTCAAACCAATGTGATGACTGGTTCCGTGCATAAAGTATTTTTTATACGCTGGCCACTCAGGGTTTTCATTCTGCACATCTGCCTTATCCAATAAACCAAGTCCCAATAATTCAGAAGTCATTAGTTTACCACATTCTTTATGGTATTCTGCCCAAAGTGTACCAGGCACCAACATTTTAGTAGCCTCATCTTTTACACGCAAAACAGCGTTATACACTTCTTTTTGGCGTTTGGTAAATTTTCCGTTTGCAGGAATAGTTCTAGTTAAATCGCTAGAATAATTAGCATACTCTGCTGCAACATCCATCAGAATTAAATCACCATCGTTACAAGGTTTGTTATTCTCTAAATAGTGCAATACATTGGCATTATTTCCAGAAGCAATAATGGGTTGGTATGCAAAACCTTTCGATCTATTTCTAACAAACTCGTGCAATAGTTCTGCTTCGATCTCATATTCCATCACTCCAGGTTTCACGAAACCAAGCAGCCTACGAAATCCTTTTTCGGTGATATTACATGCGGTTTGCATAATAGCAATCTCCTCAGATTCCTTAATTCCTCTAATTTCTTGAAGAATTGGGTTACTCTTGGCAACTTTATGAGCTGGATATTCTCGCTTGCATTTTTTTATAAATCGGTCTTCACGCGTCTGTGTTTCTACCGCTTGTCTATAATGCTCATTGGTATTGAAATATATAGTTTCAGCTTCGGTCATTAAATCGAAGAATATTTTCTCGAAATCTTGTAACCAACAAACTGTTTCAATACCTGAAACTTCTGTAGCCTTCTCTTTTGTCAATTTTTCACCTTCCCAAATGGCAATATGTTCATTAGTTTCACGAACAAAAAGTATTTCGCGGTGTTTTTTATTAATGGCATCTGGAAATAATACTAAAATTGTTTCTTCTTGATCAGCCCCAGAAAGGTAAAATATATCTCTATGCTGCTCAAAAGGCAAAACGCTATCAGCACCAATAGGGTAGATATCGTTAGAGTTAAAAACAGCTATGCTTTTAGGCTGCATGCGGTCCATAAACTTCTTACGGTTCTTTATAAACAGGGAGTTAGGTATTTGATCGTATTTCATGAATTCTTATTTTGATATAAAATTACGCATTATGTGTTGTTTCCTTAAAAAATAGGTCATAGAATTGTAAGATTTACAAGAACACCTACTCATATTCTTAACTACAAATTGGCTAACTTGTATACCTAAACCAAACACAAACAACTCATGAAAAAAATAGCTTACCTATTTATAGGCGCTTTATGTCTACAGGCATGCTCAGAAACCAAAAAAGAAGAATCACAAGCTGAATTATTTGCACGTATAGATACCGAAATCAAAGCAAATTCTAAAGGCTACAGCTCATTAAAAGAAGCTACTGAAACTATTGGTCACCGACTTACGGGTTCTGCCAACGGTGCTAAGGCAGAAGAGTATACCTATAATAAGTTTAAAGAATACGGTTTTGAAGATGTAGCCTACCAAACTTTTGAGGTAGAGGCTTGGGCAAGAGACGAGGTTTCTTTACAGATTAATGATGAAAATATTAAAGTAGTTACTTTAGGTCACGCACCTGTAGAAGCACACGTTACCGGCGAAATTGTAGATATGGGTAATGGTCTAGATGCAGATTACGCAGCTAACCCAGATGCCGTTAAAGGAAAGATCTCTTTAGTATACATTAATATTCTTCCAGATAGTGAAGAGGGACTTACCAATTTACACAGAAGTGAAAAAACAGCTTTAGCCATTAAGTATGGTGCTATTGGTATTATCATCATCAACCAAGTGGACAATGGTGTTCTACTAACAGGTACTGCATCGGTTACGGGAGAATTGATTCCGATACCCGCAGTATGTATTGGCAAAGAAGATGGTATGGCGTTGAAAGAAACTTTAAAATCTAAGAAAGCAACTGCTAAAATTGACATGACCAATACAAGTGATGTCATCAAAGCTAGAAATGTGGTAGCTACATTGCCAGGCTCAGAGATTCCGGAAGAAGAAATTGTTATTGGTGGTCACTTAGATTCTTGGGATCTAGCCACTGGTGCTATTGACAATGGTATTGGTTCGTTTGCAGTATTAGACATTGCAAGAGCATTTAAAGCAAATAACCTACACCCAAAGCGTACGGTAAAATTCGTGATGTTCATGGGTGAAGAACAAGGATTACTAGGTTCTAAATATTTGGTAGAACAAGCAATTGAAAATAATACTATCGAGAACATTAAATACATGATGAATTTAGATATGTCTGGTAACCCTATTGGCATGAACGCTGGCGGACAGTTAGATAATGAGCAATTCTTTACAGATTTAGGAGCTGCAATTCAAAAGCAGGATACCATCTATCAAAATAAGTTTTCAAATAAGTCAGGGTTACATAGCGATCACCAACCGTTTATGTTAGAAGGTGTGCCAATTTTATCTGTGCACAGTAATCTAGACCGTTCTATTTATGGTTGTTACCATTCTGACTGTGACGACTTCAATTTGGTAAATGAAGATCATATGAAAAACACAGCACGTTTTGGAACCATGATGTTATACGCGCTTGCAAATGCAGATACATTACCCGCTACTAAAATGGATAGCGAAACCACTAAAGAATTTATGATTAAAAATGATTTAAAAGAAAAATTGATCATTGGTAACGAGTGGAAATGGGAAGAATAACCGTAGTCAAAAAAATTATAATGAGGCAGGGAATTGTACCCGCACTACTCTGTCTTTCTTTTTTAACAGGATGCTCACAGCATGTTGAAGAAAAACAGGTTGATTATTTTAAACTTGTACGTCCAGAATTTACAGGTCAGCTAGCATACGAGACCACAGATTTTGTAGAAGATTATTGGCGCGTAGTTGGCAATACCGGTTTTAATAAAACCATATACCTCATTGCAGATAGTTTAAAAGCGGCAGGTTACGTTTTAGAAGAAAAAGCCAAGAAAGGTGACCGATTTACCTACCGCATTGAAAAACGGGCAATGACACACCAAACATGGGAACCTGTATCTGCATCATTGCAAATTGTTGGTAGAGAGAAGCCTTTACTGGTATCGGAAACCAACCGTAACATGACTTATTTAAATTCGGTTTCAACCCCTAAAGATGGTTTAAAGGCAGAAGTAGTTTGGATCAAATCTATTGATGAACTAGAGACAATTTCTGTTAAAGGCAAAGTGGTATTTGCAGAAATGAATGTTCGAAAGCTTTACAAATCAGCCATAAAGAATGGTGCTTTGGGGATTCTTACTTATGATAATCCCGCATATTTACAACCAGAAAAGAACACTACTTCTATACAATTTAGAAGTCTTCCTTCGCAG
This sequence comes from Maribacter sp. R86514, assembly GCF_044597005.1. Classification (NCBI taxonomy): domain Bacteria; kingdom Pseudomonadati; phylum Bacteroidota; class Flavobacteriia; order Flavobacteriales; family Flavobacteriaceae; genus Maribacter; species Maribacter sp. R86514. Next base: position 3,017,724 of record NZ_CP138999.1, read on the forward strand.
GATGATGACAATTTTTGGGGCATTGCACTATCCTACGAAGCAAAAGAGAAATTAATAGCACAGCTTAAAAAAGGAAAAACAGACGTTCTGGTGAATATCCAAACCAAAAGATATCCGTCAGAAGAACTAACTATTGTTGCGGATATTAAGGGAAGTAAATTTCCGGATGAGCGTTTGGTGTATAGCGCACATATTCAAGAACCGGGCGCAAATGATAATGCAACTGGCGTTGGTACGCAATTAGAAATGGCTAAAACAGCCTCTAAATTATTTACGGATAACAAAATAGATTTTAAGCGTAGCATGACCTTTTTATGGGGCGATGAAATTGTTTCTACCAACCGGTATATTCAAGAAAATTCAGAACGAGCTAAAGGTATTAAATGGGGAATTAGTTTAGATATGGTCGGTGAAAACACCGCGGTAACTGGCGGAACTTTCCTAATTGAAAAAATGCCAGACCCAAGTGCTATTTGGACACGTGGTAAAGACAAGCACAGTGAATGGGGTGGTGAGGTCTTAAAATTAGCGGATATGAAACCCCACTATCTCAATGATTTTATTATTTCAAACTTTAAAAAGCAAGGAGAATATGCTAATTGGGTCGTTGGAACAAACCCTTTTGAAGGCGGTAGTGATCATACTCCGTTTTTACAGGCTAACATTCCCGGACTTTTACTTTGGCACTTTACAGACCAATTTTACCATACCGATAACGACCGTATTGACAAGGTATCTCAAAAAACCTTGAAAAATGTAGGCACGGCGGCTTTAGTTAGTGGACTGGAATTGGTAAATGCATCAGATATTTTTGCCCAAGCACAAATTGAAAATCTTAAGAAGCGAGCAAATCAACGTTTAGAAGACGAAGCAGAACTCAGCCAATCTGCACTTAAAAATGGAAGCTCCTTTAAAGAAGAAGAAAAAATTATTACGGCTTGGGAAGAGTGGTATTTATCATCGCTCAATTCTATTAATGACATTAATACCAATTCTGACATTAAAACGGCCATTTCCAAAGCACAAAAAGAAATACAAGCGAAATCGAAAGAATTAAAAGCATCACTAAAATAGAAGTTTAGTCAAATGATATTACAGTTTGCCAAGAGCATAAGTAATCAGTAACTTACCATCAGCACTATCAACAACATGAAAATGAAACAATTTTACCTATTAGTATTCGCCAGCATTTCTATAGCAACGGCACAAATTCAACCTACCTCATCGCAAAAAATAGATGCGTCTTTACAAGCAAAAAAAGCTATGGACGCAAGTTCTTTGGTTAAAAACATTCCGCTGAAAAATATAGGTCCATCTGTCATGAGCGGTCGTGTTGTTGATTTAGCGGTCAATGAAAATAACCCTACAGAATATTACGTTGCCTATGCCTCTGGCGGATTGTGGTATACCAACAACAACGGTAATTCTTTTACTCCCGTAATGGATGAAACTCAAACCCAAAATCTTGGTGATATTGCCGTTCACTGGCAGAGTGGTACTATTTGGGTAGGTACAGGGGAAAACAATTCTTCTCGTTCATCATACGCGGGTATCGGTATTTTAAAATCTAGCGACAAAGGTAAAACGTGGCAACATATGGGTTTATCAGATTCACACCATATAGGTCGCATTGTGGTGAATCCTGATAATGCTAATGAGGTAACGGTTGGCGTAACGGGTCATTTATATTCTACAAATAAAGAGCGCGGTATTTACAAAACTACAGATGGTGGAAAAACTTGGAAAAACACATTGTTCATTGATGACAAAACAGGAATAATAGATGTTGCCGTTTCGCCAAAAAACTACAACATTCAATATGCCGCAGCTTGGCAAAAAGATAGAAAAGCGTGGGATTTTATTGGAAATGGTGAAGGTTCTGGCATTTACAAAAGTATTGATGCAGGAAATAATTGGACTAAAATTTCTACTCCGACCAGCGGTTTTCCTACAGGTGAAGGTGTTGGTAGAATTGGTTTAGCTGTTTTTGATGACAATACCATTTATGCCGTGCATGACAGTCAATTTAGAAGAGACGCATCCGAAGAAAAGAAAGAAAAGCAAGCTGGGTTGACCAAAGATGATTTTAAGATCCTATCAAAAGAACAATTCTTAGACCTAAACGATAAAGACTTAAACGAGTTTTTAAAGACCAATAATTTTCACGAAAAATACAGAGCTGCAAATGTAAAACAGATGGTACGTAGCAATGCTGTAAAACCTACAGACCTTGCCTTGTACTTAGAAGATGCCAACTCTATGCTTTTTGATACACCTGTAATTGGTGCAGAAGTGTACCGTAGTAATGATGGCGGTAGCAAATGGTCAAAGCAAAATGAAGATTATATAGACGATTTATTCTATAGTTACGGGTATTATTTTGCGCAAATAACCGTAGACCCTAATAATGTTGATTCCATTTACTTATCTGGGGTACCAATAATAGCTTCTAAAGATGGTGGTAAAACATACAGTTCTATAAGTGGCGACAATGTACACTCTGATCACCATGCGGTATGGGTAAATCCTAATTTACCAGGACATTTAATAAATGGAAATGATGGTGGTGTAAATACTAGTTATGATGATGGTAAACATTGGTTTAAAAACAATTCACCTACCGTTGGTCAATTTTATGCCATAGCGGTGGATAATGAAAAACCATATAATGTGTATGGCGGACTTCAAGATAACGGCGTTTGGATGGGACCGAATAATGCTGAAGAAAACAGCAAATGGCAACAAACAGGTCAATACCCATGGAAATCAATTATGGGTGGCGATGGTATGCAGGTAGAAGTAGATAATCGCAATGCTAATATCGTTTATACGGGATACCAATTTGGTAATTATTTCAGAATAGATTTAGAAAATGAAACACGCAACTATATTCAGCCAAAGCATGAGTTAGGTGAAACACCTTATCGTTTTAACTGGCAGTCCCCTATTCTACTTTCCCCACATAATCAAGATATTTTATACATGGGTAGCAACAAGCTACATCGTTCCTTAAACCAAGGCGATACTTGGGAAACCATTTCTGGCGATTTAACCCAAGGCGGAAAAAAGGGTAATGTAGCATTTGGAACCTTAGCAACCATTTCAGAATCACCTTTCAAATTTGGATTACTATATACCGGTAGTGATGACGGATTCATACAACGCACAGAAAATGGTGGTGGTACTTGGAATGTTATTTCTAAAAACCTACCACAAAATTTATGGGTTAGCAGGGTTATCGCTTCCAAACATCAAAAAAACAGGGTGTATGCCACTTTAAATGGCTATCGCTCAGATGATTTTACTCCGTATGTATATGTAAGTGAAGACAAAGGTGCTACTTGGAAAAGCATTTCGGCAAACATACCAACCTCTGCCATAAATGTAATTATTGAAGACCCTGAAAATGAAAATCTATTATTTGTAGGTACGGATAATGGACTATATGTTACTTTAGATAGAGGTGCAACATGGCAATCTTTTCAAAATGGAATGCCTTATGTAGCCGTGCATGATTTGGTTATTCAGAAAGAAGCTAAACATTTGTTAGTGGGTACACACGGTAGAAGTATTTACAAAGCCGATATTTCCGCATTACAAAGCATGACATCAGAAATATTAAACAAAGACTTACATGTTTACCCTTTGGAAAATATCAAACATTCTTCACGATGGGGTAACTCTTGGAGTTCATGGTCTAAAGCTAGAACACCAGGTTTAGACATTACATTCTACTCAGACAGAGATGATGTATACCTAGCCAAAATAAAATCATCTGATAATATTGTGGTTAGTGAGACGGAAATTATAGCCAGTAAGGGATTAAACATCTTATCGTATGATGTTGCATTTTCAAAATCTGGTAAATTAAATTATCTTAAAAAGCATAAAACTGTTTTAAAACAAGCCAAAAATGGTAGCACATATTTACCAACTGGCAGTTACAGCGTTGAAATTATTGGAAACGGAACCACTGAAAAGGTAACTTTTGATATAGAATAGCCACATGAAAATAGTAGATTGGAACGAACTACCTGATTTAGGGGTAAGTCATGACCCAAGTATAAAGAAAAGAACACTGATTGATCGTGATGAGATACCACAATTAATGATGTATGGTACTGCTGTTTTTAAACCGGGTCAAAAAGTAGAATTACACAAGCATGACACCATGTTCGAAGTGTTTCATATACAAACCGGCAAAGCCATTTTCACCATATCTGGAGAAGCATATGAAGTAGGACCCGGAAAATGCATTACCATAGCACCAGGTGAAATTCATGGACAATCCAATCCGTTTGACATTGATGTCACTTGGACCTATTTCGGCATAGCTACAGATTAAGAAATATTATTTATGGAACTCACTTTAGGTATACCTGCATTACTTTTTCCTGCCATTTCATTGACCATGCTAGCCTATAACGCTCGTTATTTGGCTATTGCGGCATTAATACGCCAACTACATCAAAAATATCAAGAAACAGCATCACAGTCAGTAGGTCTACAAGTGCAAAAACTAAGAAAACGGCTTACCATTATCAAAAACATGCAGGCAACCGCCATAGTAAGCTTTTTGTTGGCGGTAATTACAATGACTTTAATTTATGTAGAACTTACCTTTTGGGCTAATTTAATCTTTGGGGTTAGCTTATTCGCTTTAATGGTATCATTAGTACTCTCATTGATAGAAGTACAATTATCGACTAAAGCATTAGAAATTCAGTTGAAGGATATGGAAAAATAATTGCTGTATGTCAACTAAAGAATCCCAACTAATAACCTTACCGTTCGTCGATGTTTTTATAAGCTATTGAGTTAATAACCAGTATCTTTGCCTTCTGACAATTATAGGCATGAAAAGAGTTCGAGAACTCGAATTAATAAATCAAATAAAGGAAATTAGAGAATTTGAATTTGGTGTTTTCTATTTCTTTAAAGGTGGTATTGTCATTTCTGAAATGCATGAAGGTGCACATTTTAACTGGAAAAATGCAAAAAAAGCGGTTTATGCCGCACAAGAAATTTATGACAAAGACATTCCGCTAATTTACATTGCCAATAGGGTAAATAAATATCGTGTAGCTCCTTTTGAATGGTTTAAGTATCATAAAAACCGATTTGATATGCAATATATAGCTTCGGTGGGGCCATTGAAAAATAATATCTTGAGTACGTTTTTTAAGAACTTAATATTCCCAAAAAGAATAAGAATGTTTACAAATTTGGATGAAGCTGTTGCATGGGCACTGCAGATTTCTAAAAATTCAGTATAAATTTTAAAATTATTCTCATTTTTTTGTTGAAAGTTTGCGAATCTACACACGTGAATTTTATAAAAAACTTAAACATCTCTAAAAATGATATTAAAATCAGTCTAAATTGACATACTAAAACTGCTTAATTCTTGTTAATAACTAGCTTGTGATGTAACTTCGCATATAAAATTAACAACTAATGAGCGGATTTTTTAAATCTTCGATTGGTAGAAAGTACGCAATGGCGCTTTCTGCTTTCTTTTTAATGTTTTTTCTACTTCAGCATTTTGCTATAAACATTTTATCGGTCTTCAGTCCCGATGCGTTCAATGAAGCTTCGCATTTTATGGGTACTTTTTGGGCCGTACAATATGTATTACAGCCAATTCTAATTTTCGGTGTTATCTATCATTTTGTGATGGGTTTCATTTTAGAAGCGAAGAACAGAAGTGCTAGAGTAAAAAAATATGCTAAAAACAATGGTGCTGCCAATTCATCTTGGATGAGCCGTAATATGATTTACAGTGGTTTAGCTATTTTGGCTTTCCTAGTACTTCATTTTATCGATTTCTGGATACCAGAAATCAATACCAAGTTTATTGATGGAGACATGACCGGCTTACTGCCAAACGGCGAAGGCTTCCGATATTATGAGGAATTAGCTCATAAATTTGAGAACCCTTTACGTGTTGGTGCTTATGTAATCGCCTTCATATTCTTGTCACTACACCTTATGCATGGCTTTAGTTCTGCATTTCAGTCTGCAGGTGCGTCTAGCATGAGAAAAGAAAAATTACAATTGTTTGCAAAAGTGTATTCGATTTTAATTCCGTTAGGATTTATTTTCATTGCCCTTTTTCATCATTTTAATCATCATTAACACCTATTACTTATGTCTGTATTAGACTCAAAAGTACCTAAAGGTCCGTTGAAAACTAAGTGGACCGATTATAAGAACCATATTAATTTGGTTAACCCCGCCAACAAACGTAATATTGATGTTATCGTTGTTGGAACAGGTTTGGCAGGTGGTTCTGCTGCTGCTACTTTAGCAGAATTGGGCTATAATGTAAAAACATTTTGTTACCAAGATTCTCCGAGAAGAGCACACTCTATTGCTGCACAAGGTGGTATTAACGCTGCAAAGAACTATCAAGGAGATGGTGATTCTACCTACCGTTTATTTTACGATACCGTAAAGGGTGGTGATTACCGTTCAAGAGAAGCAAACGTATATAGATTAGCAGAGGTTTCTGCAAATATTATTGACCAATGTGTTGCACAAGGGGTTCCTTTTGCACGTGAATATGGTGGGTTATTGGACAACCGCTCTTTTGGTGGCGTATTGGTTTCAAGAACTTTTTACGCTAAAGGACAGACCGGACAACAATTATTGCTTGGTGCCTATTCTGCTATGAACAGACAAATTGCACGTGGTAAAATTACCCCGTACAATCGTCATGAAATGTTGGATGTAGTTAAGGTTGATGGCAAAGCTCGTGGTATCATTGCCCGTAACTTGGTTACAGGTGAAATAGAACGCCACTCTGCACATGCCGTAGTTATAGCTTCCGGTGGATATGGAAATGTTTATTTTCTTTCTACCAACGCTATGGGATCTAACGTTACCGCATCTTGGAAAATACATAAAAAAGGAGCATTTTTCGCAAATCCTTGTTATACTCAAATTCACCCAACATGTATTCCAAGATCTGGGGATTACCAATCTAAATTGACATTAATGTCAGAATCGCTGCGTAATGACGGGCGTATTTGGGTACCAAAGAACTTAGACGATGTTAAGGCTATTCGCGAAGGCAAGAAAAAGCCAACCGATTTGTCTGAAGACGAAAGAGATTACTACTTAGAAAGAAGATACCCTGCGTTTGGTAACCTTGTTCCACGTGATGTTGCATCAAGAGCTGCAAAAGAACGTTGCGATGCGGGTTATGGAGTAAATGCAACAGGTGAAGCTGTTTATTTGGATTTTGCCGCCGCTATTGAAAGATACGGTAAAGAGCAAGCTAAAATTCACGGTATCAACAATGCATCCGCAGAAAAAATATATGAATTAGGTGCTTCTATTGTAAAAGCAAAGTATGGTAACCTTTTTCAAATGTATGAGAAAATCGTTGATCAAGATCCATACAAAACACCAATGATGATTTACCCAGCAGTTCACTACACAATGGGCGGTGTTTGGGTAGATTATAACCTAATGACGACCATACCTGGTTGTTATGCCATTGGGGAAGCAAACTTCTCTGATCATGGTGCAAACCGATTAGGCGCATCTGCATTAATGCAAGGTTTGGCAGATGGGTATTTTGTTCTACCATATACTATTGGCGATTATCTTTCCAATGATATTCGAACAGGTAAAATACCAACGGATACACCTGAGTTTGATGCAGCAGAAAAAGAAGTAACAGATAGAATCAATTTCTTTATCAGTAACAAAGGAGAACATTCTGTAGATTACTACCACAAAAAATTAGGTAAAATAATGTGGGATAAATGTGGTATGTCTCGTAATGCAGAAGGCTTAAAAACTGCAATTAATGAAATATCTGAACTAAGAAAAGATTTTTGGAAAAACGTAAATGTTCCAGGAACTACGACAGAATATAACGAACAATTGGCAAAAGCCGGTAGAGTTGCAGATTTCTTAGAGTTAGGAGAATTATTTGCTAAAGATGCATTGGTTAGAGAAGAATCTGCCGGTGGACACTTTAGAGAAGAACACCAAACAGAAGAAGGTGAAGCGAAAAGACTTACCGAATTCCAATTTGTCTCTGCTTGGGAATATAAGGGGGAACCAAAAGATGCCGTATTGCATAAAGAGGACCTCGTTTATGAAAATATAGAAGTTAAAGAAAGAAGTTATAAATAAAGAAGGTAGCATGAACTTAACACTTAAAATTTGGCGTCAATCAGATGCGAACGACAAGGGTAAAATGGTCGACTATAAAGTGACAGAAATATCTGAACACATGTCCTTTTTAGAAATGATGGATGTTCTTAACGAACAATTAATAAATAAAGGTGAAGAGCCTGTAGCCTTCGATCACGATTGTAGAGAAGGTATTTGCGGTATGTGCTCTATGTTCATTAATGGCGAAGCGCACGGTCCTGATAGAGGGGTAACTACTTGTCAATTACATATGCGTATGTTCAACGATGGTGATACTATTACGATAGAGCCATTTAGAGCTAAGGCATTTCCGGTAATTAAGGATTTAGTGGTTGATAGAGGAGCATTTGATAGAATACAACACGCTGGTGGATATATCTCGGTCAATACCTCGGGTAATACGCAAGATGCGAACGCTACATTAATTTCAAAACATGCAGCAGATGAAGCTATGGACGCCGCTACATGTATAGGTTGTGGTGCTTGTGTAGCAAGTTGTAAAAATGCCTCTGCCATGTTATTTGTAGGTGCAAAAGTATCTCAGTATGCATTATTACCTCAAGGTCAGGTAGAAGCTGTAGATCGTGTTAAAAACATGGTTGCACAAATGGATCTTGAAGGTTTTGGTAACTGTACCAATACCGGTGCTTGCGAAGTTGAATGCCCTAAAGGAATTTCATTAGAGAATATAGCCAGAATGAACCGCGAATTTTTAAGCGCTAACGTTAAAGGATAGTCTTTTAATCATAAAGTTTTAAAAAATCCCGACCGTAAAGGTTCGGGATTTTTTATTTTTAGATATGTCCAAAGACTACTCTAAAGAACGAATTATAGTACCAAGGTTCAACGAAGCATCAGGATTTTACACTACACCTCAGCGTTCTAAAATCATGAGCAAGATCAAGGGTAAGAATACCAAACCAGAACTTGCTTTTAGAAAAGCATTATACGCTGCCGGATATAGATATCGTATAGATTTCAAAAAGCTTATTGGAAGACCAGATATTGCGTTACCAAAATATAAAACGGTCATATTCATAGATGGAGAATATTGGCATGGTAAAAATTGGGAAGAGCGCAAACCAAAAATAAAAACCAACCGAGAATTCTGGATTGCAAAAATTGAACGAAATATGCAACGAGACGTTGAAGTAAACCAAGAACTTACCGCTTTGGGTTATACCGTATTTAGATTTTGGGAGACAGAAGTAAAAAAGAATCTTCAAGAATGTTTAGCTAAAACCATACATCACTTAAATACAGTGCAAATGAGCCAAAAATGAGTTTTATAAAGTTCATTTAATAAATGTTTAACCCTTGGGAGTCCTTTATTAATAAGGCATTAACGGATTTTAAACAGTATGGTATGTAACTTAGTATCAAACAAATTATTAATCGTTAAAAACTATATATAATATGAAGAGGATAGCAATATTAGCTACAAATGGATTTGAAGAAAGTGAATTAAAATCTCCAAAAGAAGCCATGGAAAAAGAAGGCTTTAATGTAGAGATCGTAAGTTTAGAAAACGGAGAAATAAAAGGTTGGGCAGATGGTAATTGGTCTAACAGCTATAAAGTAGACAAAACACTAAACGAAATAAAAGCTGAAGATTACAATGCCTTGGTTTTACCAGGTGGAGTAATTAACCCAGATTTGTTAAGAAGAGAAGAAACAGCATTGGACTTTGTACGTGACTTTTTTAAATTAAAGAAACCAGTAGCCGCAATTTGCCACGCTCCTTGGACACTGATTAGTGCCGGAGTGGTTAAAGGAAGAAAAATGACTTCATTTCATTCAATCAAAGATGATGTAATCAATGCAGGAGCCAATTGGGTAGACCAAGAGGTCGTAGTTGATGAAGGATTTGTAACTAGTAGAAATCCGGATGATTTACCAGCTTTTAATTCCAAATTAATTGAGGAAATAAAAGAAGGGAAACATGAAATGCAGCATGCATAATTCATTTTAGTGGAATTAAGAAGCCCAACCAATTGGTTGGGCTTTTTTTATGTCCGTTTTTAAAATTCTTACATTTACTACTATGGACTATGAACAGCACTTAAAAGCATCAAAACTACCAGATGTAAAGACAACGATATTCACTACAGTTGGTGATCTTGCAAGAAAGCACCATGCTCTTGACCTTTCTCAAGGGTTCCCAAATTTTCAGGCTGATAAGAAATTGAAGTCTTTGGTCAATGATGCATTATCAGCTGGTCATAATCAATATGCACCTATGCAAGGGTATTATGGTCTCAGGGAAATTATTTCAGAGAAAATAGCATCGCTACATCATCGTGCTTACTCTCCCAATAATGAAATAACGATAACCGTTGGTGCCACTCAAGCTATTTTTACGGCTATTACAGCCTTTATTAATAAAGGTGACGAGGTAATTGTCATAAAACCTGCTTATGACTGTTATGAGCCCGCAATTACATTAAATGGCGGCATACCTGTTTATGTTCAATTAGATGCACCAGATTATAAGATAGACTGGACTGTTTTTCAAGAAAAAATTACCGATAAGACGAAAATGGTAATTATCAATACACCCCATAACCCCAGCGGAACCGTTTTATCAAAATGGGATATGGAGCAATTAGAGAACATATTAAAGCCCACCAATATCATTCTTTTGAGCGACGAGGTGTATGAGCATATTATTTTTGATGGACAAATGCATGAAAGTGCTTCAAGATTTCCAGATTTAGCCAATAGAAGTTTTGTCTGCGCATCATTCGGAAAAACATTTCATGTAACCGGTTGGAAAATGGGCTATTGTGCTGCTCCAGCTGAATTAATGGCCGAATTTAGAAAAGTGCATCAATTCGCGGTATTCTGTGTAGACCATCCGGTGCAACGTGCATTGGCTACATATCTGCAAAATCCATCACACTATTTAGATTTGAACAATTTTTACCAAGAAAAAAGAGATTTCTTTCTTAATGGAATAAAATCGTCCAAATTAAAGTTTAAACCATCCCAAGGCACATATTTTCAATTATTGGATTATACCAACATTTCAAATGAAGAAGATGAAACTATAGGAAAACGATTAATTACCGAAAATGGAATAGCATCTATACCCATATCATCTTTCAATGTCGGTAATAGGAATGATTATATGTTGAGATTCTGCTTTGCCAAAAAACAGGAAACTTTAGAAAAAGCAGTTGAAATTCTATGCAAGCTTTAATAGTTACTGTTTAAAAAGCAGTGTTTAGCTTAGTCATAAATTCACCAATTTTACTAGGCTCTAGCCAACGTGTAACAACCACTACATCATTCTCTTTGTCTATAACAATAAAGTTACCACCAAAACCGGCAGCATAATAGATGTTTTCAGATAATCCTTCCCAATGTCTGGCGCCTTTTTTATTCAACCACCACATGTAACCGTAATTCGCATTGGGTGTTGATGGATTTGTTGCTTTCTTTATCCAATTTTCTGAAATTAATTGTTCATTCTTCCACTTACCATTGTTTAAAAACAACATTCCAAAACGCGCCATATCTTCTGCACTAATAAAAATACCTGCGCCAGAATGCCCACCACCAGTTACCGATTTCATTTGTAGACCGTCAATTTCTGTCCAAGCATTATCGTAACCAAACCAGCGCCACGTAGAAGAAGCACTGATCTTGTCCATAATCTTCTCTTTTAAGACCAAAGGGATTGGTTTACGCCATACATGAGTTAGCGAATATGCCAGTACATTAACGCGCACATCATTATATTCCATTACAGTACCTGGCTCTTTAGGTTGCGCTAATTTCCAATCATCGATACCACCTTTACTTGGCGGTCTGTCAGCCCAATCTTTTCCGCCCCAAAGTTCGCCAGACCAAGCCGAATTTTGTTGTAAAAGATGTTCCCATGTAATTTTCGAATTATGTGCTCCATCAAAAGTGCCGTCCCAAATATAATCACCCACTAGGTTTTTTGTATCCGATATAATTCCTTCATCTTCGGCAAGACCTGCCATTGTACTTAAAAAGCTTTTAGTAACACTAAAAGTCATATCAACTCTTTTAGTATCTCCCCATTGCGCGACTATATACCCATTTTTAAGTATCATGCCTGCAGGACCACCTCTTTTCTTAGTAGGACCTAATATTTTATGAAATGGTTCTTTTTCAAATCCTTTTACAATGGCAATACGCAGGTCTCTAGAACCAGAATATTCATTGGCTTCTGCAAAATCTACCGCTTCAATTAAAGCTGCATCATTAATTTTAAAATCTTTTGGGGCTTTTACTTCCCAATCTGCATTTCTTTCCGGGAAATAATATTCTTGAGCATTTAAGTTTATAAAACCAATTAATGCGAAAAAAGTAAAATAGTATAATTTCATAAGTGTTGGATTGATGTTACAAGTTACTTAAATCATAACCCATTAACCAATCTGTCTGCTCATCTTCTCCAATATAATAAGGGTGCGTATCAAATTTTACAAAGCCTTGGCGTTGGTAAAATCGAATAGCTGCAGTATTGTGTTCCCAAACCCCTAACCAGAGTTTTTTTTTGCTCTTGCTTAGAGCCAATCCCTTAATATAATCTAAGATATGTTTTCCCAAGCCTTTACCTTGATATTGAGCTAAAACATATATACGCTCAAGTTCTATACTTTCATCGGTTTTAAGGTCTGTTTGTGCATCACCAACATTAAGTTTAAAGTAACCAACAATCGTACTGTTTTGATAGGCAAAATAAAAAGTGCTATTCTTATTTAACAGCTCTTCTTTTATTTTTTCTTTGGCAAAAGCTTTATCTATATAATTCTTAAAATCAACAGGGTCATTATCCTTTTCAAAAGCGGTTACAAAAGTTTGTTCAGAAATAAGTCTTAATTCTTCGAGGTCTGTAAGAGAACACAATTTATATTTAAGTTCCATACCCCTAAAATAAAAAAGGAGCAAATTACTTTGCTCCTAATCGGGGGAAATGTTATAAAAAGGTTGATTTGATAACTTTTCTGTTCACCGCACTACCTATTAAGGCAATACTTATGTTCGTGGGCATTTTTCAATTGCGAACTCATTCTTGTTTTTCTGCAAAAACTTTACCCTCTGTTCTTACCAGAATAATGCCTTCATCAGTTTCTTGCATTTTTACTATATCATCGGGAAAATCAGTACCAGGGTAACTAACGATATATACGTCACCATTTACGCTCCAGTTAAAATCTGTCAAGTAAACGACTTGCCCATCTTTATAACCATGAAATCTACCTAAATAGACATCATTAAAAATCCATTCTTCATTATCAATAACCATCTTATTCGTATTGGTAGCCGTTTTCACGGTGTGATTCCAAATACCGATGATAGGATCGTCATTTTCTTCAATTTTTGAACAAGAGGTAACAAGTACCAACAAGATTAGGCAACTAAATACATACTTCATTTTAGGTTAAGTTTTATAAGTGATTTGGGATTCACTATTAATTACACTTCAAATATATGTAGTCTTTTTCTTACAATATATTATTTGTGGTAAAACTTATTAAAAATGTGGTGAACCTAGAGAAGTTAGTTCATCAAAGCATTTTATAGAAAACCAAAAGGCGGTATTCAAATAACAGCAAAAAAAAAGAGCGACTTATATAAGTCGCTCTTTTTTAAAATCTTTAAAGTAATTTATAACATAAATAACTTTTTAGTAAGTCTTAGAAATCCACTAAAAAAGTCGTTTCTATAAACTTGTACTTTATGTTCGTTTGCTGTGTGGTTAATTTGAGAATTCATGACGGTTAAGTAATTAATAGGTTATGGGTTTAACTGAGTGATAAAGATACATCAGCTCTTCAGAATTTTGATAATAATTGTTGTGTACTGAATATAACCTGTTGTGAAAAATATGAAAAGCTTATTTCATCGATGATTCACCTACACCTATTAAACATTCATCTCCTTAACTTCTCCTTTTATAATCAAATTACCTTCGGTTGCAGTTTTAATATCATCTACCGTAACACCAGGTGCTCTCTCTAATAATAAGAATCCATCTTCCGTTACTTCTAAGACAGCTAAATTGGTGACAATCTTCTTAACACAACCCACTCCCGTCAAGGGAAGACTACAACGCTTTAAGATTTTCGATTCTCCAGCTCTATTGGTATGCATCATAGCAACGATTATATTTTCTGCGGATGCAACAAGATCCATTGCACCACCCATACCTTTTACCATTTTACCAGGAATCTTCCAATTGGCAATATCACCATTCTCTGCCACTTCCATAGCGCCCAGAATAGTCAAGTCTACATGTTTACCTCTGATCATGGCAAAACTAGTAGCAGAATCAAAATAAGATGCGCCTGGTAGCGCCGTAATGGTTTGTTTACCCGCATTAATCAAATCTGCATCTTCTTCTCCTTCTATAGGAAAAGGGCCCATACCCAAAATTCCATTTTCACTTTGAAATTCAACACTTATATCATCACGTACATAATTGGCAACCAATGTAGGTATACCAATACCAAGGTTAACATAATAGCCGTCTTCCACTTCTTGTGCAATTCTTTTAGCAATTCCGTTTTTATCTAACATGAGCTTATTTTTGACGTACTGTTCTTTGTTCTATTCTTTTCTCGTAATCTTTTCCTTGAAAAATGCGTTGAACGAATATTCCCGGAATGTGTATTTGATTTGGGTCTAATTCACCTTCTGGCACCAACTCTTCCACCTCAGCAACAGTAATAGTCGCAGCACCGCACATACATGGATTAAAATTTCTTGCTGTACCTTTAAATATCAAATTACCGGCAGCATCACCTTTCCAGGCCTTTACAAAAGCGAAATCTGCCTTAAAGGCTTCTTCTAGAATATGCATTTTACCGTTGAACTCCCTTACTTCTTTTCCTTCAGCTACTTCGGTACCATAACCGGCCGGAGTGAAAAAAGCAGGAAAACCCGCTTGTGCAGCCCTACACTTTTCTGCAAGAGTACCTTGCGGCGTAAGTTCCACTTCTAGTTCACCACTAAGCATTTGTCGTTCAAATTCATCGTTCTCCCCTACATAAGAAGAAACCATTTTTTTAATTTGATGTTGATGCAACAATAACCCCAAGCCAAAATCATCGACCCCTGCATTATTAGAAATACAAGTAATATCCTTTACTCCTAATCTTACTAATTCACTAATTGCATTCTCAGGAATACCACAAAGTCCAAAACCACCCAACATAAAGGTCATTCCGTCTTGTACACCTGCCAAAGCCTCAGTTACATTTGCTACTGTTTTACGTATCATTTTGTCGTTAATTATCTTGTTACTAAAATACCGATTATAAATGGGAAAAAATAAAAAAGGTCTTAGCGAATGCTAAGACCTTTTTTAAATCATCTAATAATGCTCTCTAGAAATCTAAATCTTCTAGGTCGTCTTCAATATCATTATCTTCCTCTACGTCCTCTATAAATTTATCACAATCTATTGCGATGGACATATTACTTGGTCTTTCAAAATCTTCTTTGGAAATACCCAGTTCTTCATCTGCATAATTTTTGGTCATATACAAGCCCCAAATTGGTAATGCCATTGATGCCCCTTGACCATAGGTAATACTTTTAAAGTGTACAGCTCTCTCTTCACCACCTACCCAAACACCAGTAACTAGATTAGGCACCATACCCATAAACCAACCATCACTATTGTTTTGTGTTGTACCTGTTTTACCTGCAATAGGGTTTGTCAATTTATAAGGATAGCCAGTAATTATTTCATCATACTCTGGTCTCCACTTATTATAGCCAGTAGTACGTAATCGTGTACCTGACCCGCCTTGGGTAACACCTTTCATTAAATCTAAAATAGCGTATGAAACATCTTTACTTAACACATCTTTAGTCTCTGGTACATACTCATATAATACGGTACCATCTTTATTTTCTATACGGGTTACCATTACAGGTTTCACGTAGACCCCTTGGTTGGCAAAAGCACCATAGGCACCGACCATTTCATACACATTAACATCTACAGTACCTAAAGCAATGGAAGGTACTTCTAAAATATCACCGGAAAGACCCAAGTTACGTACCATACTAACAACAGATTTTGGACCTACCTCATCTATTAATTGTGCCGTAACCGTATTCACAGAATTAGCCAATGCCTTTTTAAGGGTGTAACTATTACCTGAATACTTAAGATTAGAATTTCTTGGGCACCATGGCTCAACATTACCATGCTTGCCAGCTTCAATACAGTATTGCGTATCTGGGCGAGTTTCACAAGGTGATAATCGTAATTGATCTATAGCCGCAGCATATACAAAAGGTTTAAAAGTAGAACCCGCCTGTCTAGCACCTTGTATTACATTGTCATATTGAAAGTGCTTGTAATTGATACCACCTACCCATGCTTTTACATGACCCGTTTGTGGCTCCATAGACATCATTGCCGTTCTTAAGAAAGCCTTGTAATAACGTATGGAATCTCTTGGGGTAAGAATAGTATCTTTTTCTTTGGTCGGGCTTTTCCAATCAAAAACAGTCATTTCGGTTTTCTTATCAAAAGACTCGCGAATCTCTTTTTCAGATTTTCCGGTAGCTTTCATGATCTTCCAACGTTCAGAATTTTTCATGGCGCGCTCCATGATTTTCTTCGTTTCTTCTGGAGTAATATCTAAGAAAGGAGCTGTTTTATTCCTATCTGGTGTATTCTGATGAAAAAATTCTGCTTGCAATTTAGTCATATGCTCATTTACCGCTTCTTCTGCATTTGCCTGCATTTTAGAGTCGATAGTCGTGTAGATTTTTAATCCGTCTAAATACAGATTATACTTATCTGGCTCGTCGCCAATTGCCGGCTTCGGGTTTTTCGCTATCCAATCTTTCATGAATCGCTGTAGGTACATTCTAAAGTAAGTAGCCAAACCTACACTATGCGTTTCCGGATTATAATTAATATCCATCTTCATAGCCTGTAACGAATCTTTCTCTACCTCGGTGATATAATCGTATTTTGCCATTTGGGCAAGAACTACGTCTCTACGATCCTTTACCATTTCTTCCCTACGCATAGGGTTGAATAACGATGAGTTCTTGAACATACCCACCAACATGGCAGACTCTTCAATTTTAAGATCCTTTGGTTCTTTACCAAAATAAATACGAGCAGCAGAACGTATACCATCGGCATTATTACCAAAATCATAAATATTAAAATACATACTAATGATTTCTTCTTTGGTATAACTACGCTCAAGTCTAATGGCTAACACCCACTCTTTAATCTTTTGTTTTACAGCATCGAACTTACTTCTAGATCGTACACCAACAAAAAGCTGACGTGCTAATTGCTGAGAAATGGTACTTGCACCACCTTTACTACCTAAATATGCAAAAGCCCTAACTGTACCTCTAGCGTCTATACCAGAATGATCTTTAAAACGAGCATCTTCTGTTGCAATCAAAGCATTTACCAAGTTATCAGGTAACTCATCAAACTTTACATCGGTACGGTTATCATCTAAATAAAATTTACCCAACAAATTACCGTCTGAAGAGATAATCTGTGATGCCAAGTTTGTCTGCGGATTTTCTAAATATTCATAAGGCGGTAACTCACCGAATAACCCCCATGAAGCAGATAAAAATATCAAAGCCACAATCGCAATACCCGATGCAAACAAAATCCAAAACCATAAAATGAATTTAGAAAAACTATTCGTTGCTTTTTTCTTTACCTGTTTTGCCATTGTTTACGGGGTGCTTTTTGTTACTTCTATACCAACATCTGTAATACCTTCTAGACCAATAATTCCAGAAACGTTACCATTTTTTCGCATCGCTTGTGATACCTCAATACTATATACGCCAGAAGATGAAAAAACGATGTTTTCTTTATACCATAATTTATTTTCCTTGATACTACCACTACCCTTACCAAGCCATGTACCATCTGGCAATGACATCGCATATTCTAAGGTATCTTTAGTTACTTCGCCCTCAGGCGTAGTCAATGAAGCAATAATAAATAAATTGCTATAAGGAAAAGTATTATCGTTACGAACATTGATAAATATATCATGTGCTGCAACAGTGTCCAGTTTAGACAGAGAGAATTCAAGAACATTGTCTTTGTTCCACACCCCATCTTCTAAGGTTTGATATTCAGTTTTTATAATATTGCTGTCACAAGAAGCAAATAGCACAAGTGCTAAAAAACAACAAAATATACTACGCATCCTTCTTCTGATTTCTATTACGATTTCTATTCTTGTTCTTATTCTTATTGCGGTTGCGGTTTTTATTCTTGTTCCTGTTTTTGTTTCTATTTCCTCCGCCTTTAGGCTTATCAAAACGGGTAAGGCTATCCTGACCAACAACATTCTCAAAAACCACTTTTTCTTCTACGACAACTTCCATTGCGTACATCTCCAAACTAGAAACCTTCTCTTTCTTCTTGTTCTTTGCTAAAATCTCGTTTACCTGATCTTTAGAAAGTACATGCCAATTACCCGGATCCTCTTTATATGAGAACCATAGCATTTCTTTGAAAATATCGGTTTTCTGACAAAAAGCGAGTCCTTTTTCAGTAAACAGTTTGGTGTCTTGTGAAGGAAAATCTTTTAATGCGTCTAAATACACATCTAACTCATAATTTAAACAACACTTTAATTTACCACATTGACCTGCAAGCTTTTGTGGGTTCAATGATAACTGTTGGTAACGAGCTGCAGAAGTACTCACCGATCTAAAATCCGTTAGCCAGGTTGAGCAACATAGCTCTCTCCCACAAGAACCTATACCACCAAGTCGCTGTGCTTCTTGGCGATACCCTATTTGGCGCATTTCAATACGAATACCGAAAGCTTTTGCCATATCTTTTATCAACTGACGAAAATCTACTCGTTCATCGGCTGTATAGTAAAAAGTAGCTTTTGATCCATCACCTTGAAACTCCACATCAGAAATCTTCATTTGAAGCTTTAAGATGATGGCAATTTCACGTGCTCTTTTCTTAATTTCTTCTTCTCTATCTCTACATTTCTGCCAAATATCAATGTCTTTCTGGCTCGCTTTTCTATACACTTTTGGTGCCTCTTCGTCAGTGAAAGACACTTTTTTCCGTTTCATTTGCACACGTACTAGTTCACCAGTTAAGGTAACCATACCAATGTCATGACCAGATTGTGCTTGTGTGGCAACTATATCGCCAATGGAAAGTGAGAGATTCTCTGTATTTCTAAAAAACTCTTTTCTACTATTTTTAAATCTTACTTCAACAAAATCGAATGGTCGTTCCCCATTAGGGAGCGACATATTTGAAAGCCAGTCAAAGACTGTCAGTTTATTGCAACCATCTGTACCGCAAGTACCGTTATTCTTGCATCCCTTTGGTTGTCCATCCTTACCGGTAGAACAACTACTACAACTCATATTATATATATTGGTTTGGTCGAATTATATAAAATTCACCAAAAAAGGTTCATAAAAAACTTATAGGTAAAGATACAGTTTTTTTAATGTGAAATAAAAGTGAAATTAGCGGTGATGGTTTTAAATAGTGACTTTACCAATAACTAAAGACCATTTCTAAAACCTAAAAAGACAGCAAAAAACGCTGCCTTTTTATAATATATCATATAGTTTAATGACATAAACCATATGGAATGATAAAGCCTACTTTTTAAACTTCAGCACTTCTGATCGTCCTTTTTTAAATATCTTATTACTGACCACTTTTCCTTTTCGTAGAGCTTTTTGCTCTTCATATGGTAGCTCATGTACTTCTTTACAAGCATCTGAACAGCAATCGTTCATTTTTTCTGCACAAGATTTACATTGAATAAATAATAAATGACAAGCTTCGTTGGCACAATTTACATGCTCATCACAAGGCTCTCCACATTGATGACAATTGGCAATAACATCATCACTAATACGCTCACCCCTTCTATGATCAAATACAAAGTTTTTACCCTTGAATTTATTTTCAAGATTATTCTTTTCTACTTGTCTTGTGTATTCAATAATTCCTCCTTCTAACTGGTATACTTGTTCAAAACCCTTGTGTTTGTAATAAGCACTTGCTTTTTCACATCGAATACCACCGGTACAATACATTACCAGTTTCTTGTCTTTTTTATGATCTGCTAAATCGCGTTCAATAATATCCAGGGAATCTCTAAACGTATCTACATCTGGAGTAACGGCATTCTTAAAATGCCCTATTTCACTTTCATAATGGTTACGCATATCTACCAGAACGGTATCTGGATCTTCAATAAGTTCATTGAACTTTTCTGCACCTACATGAATACCTTTATTGGTTACGTCAAAAGAATTATCTTCTAATCCGTCCGCTACAATTTTCTTACGCACTTTCACTTTTAACTTTAAAAACGAAAGATTGTCTTGCTCGATAGCAATATTAAGTCGCACATTCTCCAGAAATGAAATACTATCTAAATGGGCTTTAAAAACATTGAAATTTTCAGCTGGTACAGAAAGTTGGGCATTAATACCCTCATGGGCAACATAAATTCGCCCAAGAACATCCATATCGTTCCAGTTGATAAAAAGGTGGTTTCTAAAAATGTTGGTATTACCAATGTGTGCATAGGTATAGAAAGAGATGGTAAGGCGTTCCTTACCCGCTTCTTCAATTAAAGCTGCTCTTTCTATTGCACTTAACGTATTGTACAGTTGCATGCTATACTAATAATTTAAGTCTGCCCTTAGGCAGAAGGTTTATAGAAAAATTTTGAAAGGCAAAAATAGCTATAATATTGAAAAATAGACCTATTTTATTAAGCTTAACCACCTTAAAGCATAAAAAAGAGCCTTGATTTTAGCAAGACTCTTTATCGGTTATTCCATTCTTCTCTTTTTCATAGCATTATTGAAAAACATACATGAAGGAGATAACCACCTATAATCGCTTAAAATTAAAAGCGATTGATAACCAATTAAGTAACTTATATTTATTAAAAGATGGCGATTAATTAAAATGGTTGCGTAATCATTTCAATATTGTTCAATTCAAAAAAGATTTGGTAATTTAGCTTTCCAAAAAAATAGAGAATGAGTTCTGAAAAAGAAGCAAAATTAAAAGCATTAAAGTTGACCCTTGACAAGATGGATAAAACCTACGGTAAGGGCGCTGTAATGAAACTGGGAGATAGCGTTGTTGCAGATGTTGAAGTGATACCTTCTGGCTCTTTAGGTTTAGATATAGCATTAGGCGTAGGCGGTTACCCAAGAGGTCGTGTAATCGAAATTTACGGACCGGAATCTTCAGGTAAAACCACCCTTACCTTACACGCAATTGCAGAAGCACAAAAAAACGGAGGTATAGCAGCCTTTATTGACGCAGAGCATGCATTTGATCGTTTTTATGCACAAAAATTAGGTGTAGATATAGACAATTTAATTATCTCTCAACCAGATAATGGTGAACAAGCATTGGAAATTGCGGATAACCTAATTAGATCAGGAGCTATAGATATTGTAGTTGTCGATTCTGTTGCTGCCTTAACTCCAAAAAGTGAGATCGAGGGCGAAATGGGCGATTCTAAAATGGGTCTTCATGCACGTTTAATGTCACAAGCATTAAGAAAGCTTACCGGTTCTATTAGCAAAACAAATTGTACTGTAATATTCATTAACCAATTACGTGAAAAAATTGGTGTAATGTTCGGTAACCCAGAGACTACTACTGGTGGTAATGCACTTAAATTCTACGCATCCGTTCGTTTAGATATTAGAAGATCTACACAAATAAAAGATACAGACGGTAATGTAAAAGGTAATAAGACCAGAGTTAAGGTTGTTAAGAATAAAGTAGCACCACCTTTCCGTACCACTGAATTTGATATTATGTATGGTGAAGGTATTTCTAAGGTTGGCGAAGTGATCGACTTAGGTGTGGAATACGAAATAGTAAAAAAGAGTGGATCATGGTTCAGCTATGGTGACACAAAATTAGGTCAAGGCCGTGATGCGGTTAAAAACCTACTTTTAGACAACCCAGAATTGTTTGAGGAATTAGATGGTAAGATTAGAGAAGCCATTGCTGCCTTAAATGCTTAAAATCAGTTTAATTTAAGCAAACATAAATGAGTTAACGCAACCATTGCAGCTACTTTTCATCTTATTACAAAATAGTTGTACGATGAAAATTAAATTGATGTTATTGACTTTGGTCTTAGCATTTATATGCAATGGTTGTTCTATTGATAATGATGATGCTAATTTCCATTTCACAGCATTGGAAATTGTTGATGCAGAAGTACCAGAATCTTTTGATCTCAATGAGGTCTATACGATTTCTGTAAATTATTTAAAACCGGATAGTTGCACAAACTATGAAGGTTTTGACGTTGTTAAAGATTCCCTTACCGTTAGAA
This sequence comes from Maribacter sp. R86514, assembly GCF_044597005.1. Classification (NCBI taxonomy): domain Bacteria; kingdom Pseudomonadati; phylum Bacteroidota; class Flavobacteriia; order Flavobacteriales; family Flavobacteriaceae; genus Maribacter; species Maribacter sp. R86514. Next base: position 3,040,265 of record NZ_CP138999.1, read on the forward strand.
GTGTTGTTGCCATAGGGGCGGTAAGAACTGATTTTGAAGATTGTATGGAAGAATTAATAGAAGAAACAGCGTCTTTCAATTTCCAGGTAATTTATACCGAACCCTATACATTTAAATTTTACAAAGGAGATAATAGCGACGGAGAGGCAGAATATATGGAAATTGTCGTTCCAGTAAACAACCCTTAAAACAACCAACCATTTGTGAGTCTAGAAGAACTCATACATAATTGTAAAAAAGGAGACCGTAAAGCACAGGAACTTTTATATAGAGCCTATGCCACTACGCTATTTGGTATATGCCTTAAATACTCCAAATCAAAATCACAGGCAGAAGATACCTTACACGATAGTTTTATGACCATTTATGACAAAATAGGTCAGTTTAAAAACAAAGGTTCATTTGAAGGTTGGATGAAAAGAATTACCGTTAATACGGCGCTACAAAAATATAGAAAGCAAGAATACTTAAATGTAGTTACAGATAATACAGAAGAGGAAGTAACCGTAGATAATGCCTTTGACGATATTAGCTTACAAACCCTATTAAGTTACATACAAGAATTACCGAATAAATACCGCGCTACATTCAATTTATATGTTATGGATGGATATACGCATAAAGAAATTAGCGAAATGCTGGGAACAACAGTGGGCACCTCTAAATCAAATCTTGCCAGGGCCCGCGCATTGTTAAAAGAAAAAATAGAAACTAAGATCACGCAATCTATTGTTAGTGTCTTAATTATAATATCAACACACTTTTTATAATCTCATTTTGATTATAAACAGAAATAGTACTAGATGCAGAAGAAAAATATAGACGAACTTTTCCGAGATAAGTTATCGGACTTCAAGCAAACACCAGACAATAAGGTCTGGCGTGCGATTGATGCGTCATTGGACAAAAGAAAAAAGAAAAGAATCATTCCTTTATGGTGGTCATTTGGGGGCATTGCAGCCGCTATAATGATTGGTTTATTAGTATTCAATCCTTTTACCGAAGAACACACTACCAATGAAATATTGGTAGATACCGATAACGAATCAGAAGTAATAAATGATATTCAACCAACTACCAAAACCGGGGTTTTTATTGATTCTATAGATAACAACACCAACCCAATAGTTGAGCAATCTACTACGGTTAAAGAAGAACAATCTTCAGATGCTAAAAGCAACTCACCAAACAACAAAGATGATTATAACAAGGGTGCAATAGTTAGTAATAATTCAAACCAGAACTCTGAACCTGTAAGCATTATTGCAAAAAAAAATACAACTGCTTCGGATAATAATGCTACAGCGCATGAAGCATTGATGGCTGAAAATACCGCTAGCCCACGAACTGCTAAAAATGATATTGAAAATTCATCTACCAATATCCAAAAAACAAAAGAGACGATTGCTGACAACCATACGGATGCCATTATTCAGTCAGACTCCAATAATATGGCTAAAGAAAACGCAATAGCCGAGAATACTACCGTCAAAGAAATTGCGGAAGAAAAGGAGCTTAACAAGAAATCCATTTTTGAAGAAATAGAAGATCAAGAAGAATTAAAAAAGCAGAAAGTTGCTAGTAACCGATGGTCTGCAGGTCCAAATGTTGCACCGGTATATTTTAATGCACTTGGTGAAGGTTCGCCAGTGAACTCTATTTTTAGTCCCAATGCAAAATCAGGCAATATAAATATGAGTTACGGAGTATCGGTAGCTTATGCAGTAACTAAAAAACTAACTATACGTTCGGGAATCAATAAAGTGGATTACGGTTACGACACGCAAGATGTTGCTTTTTCGTCTTCATCCACTTTAGAATCCAGAAGCGGACAATTAGCTAGTATTGATTATGCTGAAACTTCAAGTACCCTGAAAATTTCTAGTAATAGGGTTGCCTCAGAAAAATTCAATACTATGAATTCTGTACAAGATATTACCGCAAAAAGCCCAACAAGAGAAGGCTTTATGTCTCAACAGATGGGTTATCTTGAACTACCTGTAGAATTAAATTATGCATTGGTCGATAAGAAATTTGGAATAAATCTTATTGGTGGTGTTAGCTCACTATTTTTATTGGACAATTCGGTTTCGCTAACCTCTGGAGATTTAACTACTGAAATTGGAGAGGCTAACAACATAAATGATTTAAATTTTAGTGCCAATATGGGGCTAGGTCTCAACTATAATTTTTCTCAAAAAGTAAGATTTAATGTTGAACCTATATTTAAATATCAGTTAAATACGTTTTCTGACATTAATGGTACTTTTAGACCGTATTCAGTTGGAGTGTATAGCGGACTCACCTTTCAATTTTAGAAATTAAATATGAAGAAGTACATTTTAAGTTGTTTTTGTCTTTTTAGCGTTTTTATGTATTCTCAAAACCAAAGTGACGCGAATATTACTTCTGAAGAACATCATGAATTAAAAATAAACGGTCTTTTTTTAATCTTGGGAGCTATTGAAGTAGATTATCAATATTTATTAAACGAAGAGTCTGCCATGGGTATCGATGTATTGTTTGCTTTCGATGATGGGACTCTTGACGTCAACTATTATGTAGCGCCCTACTATCGTCAATATTTCGGAAAAAAATATGCCTCAGGTTTTTTCGTAGAAGCTTTTGGAATGCTGAATTCTGTTGATGACTACACCTACGATTCCTATTATGACGAACCAACGGACACCTATTTTTCAAATTCTGGATACGATGATAATGTTGTCGATTTTGCTTTAGGTATTGGCACGGGTGTAAAATTATTAACCAAAAGAGGTTTTATAGTCGAAATAGATTTAGGCATTGGGCGCAATCTATTTAAAAACGATAGAGGTTTTACAATTATCGGTAAAGGAGGTATTAACCTTGGTTACAGGTTCTAGCTTTTTTTAGTTAAATCTTTTAGTATCGTTTCCCTAACGCTATTTCTAAGCTCTGCCGTATCTTCTGGCCGTATAGAATGTGTTTCTACAAATGAGTGTACCCTAGCCCTACATTTACCTGGACCTCCACTAAAAAATGTAAAAGAGAATCGCTCCTTATTATCATAAAAAGTCATGGGTACCACCGGTATTTTATGAGCAATGGCCATTTTAAAAGCTCCATCTTTAAAATTATCTAACAAGATATGCTCTTCGGGCACACCACCTTCAGGAAAAATACAGATACTTAAACCCTGTTGCAATCTTCTTTGTGCCCTTCTATAGACAGCCGTTCTACTTTGGGTATTATCTCTATCTACCATGATGCATACGCGCTTATAGAAAAATCCGAATAAAGGTATTTTAACCAATTCTTTCTTTCCTACGAATACAAACGGATTTCTACTAACGATTAACATTAGCATAATATCAAGCATACTGGTATGATTAGCTACCAACATATAACTCTTCTTTTTAACTAACCGCTGATCATATTTCACTCTAGGGAAACAAAACATACCATATAGTATAAATCTTGCCCATAAGTTTCTGGCCATCCAAAAAAACTGTGGGTACCAAGCTTCTCTTGAAGCAAAAATGACAAGAAATGGAAAAAAGAGCAGAATAGGAATGGCCACTAGAATATAAAACCAAATACGATATATCGTTTGACCGGTTTGTTTAAGCAATTTAAGCATAAATCAAAAGTAGTTATTTACGATAGTTTTTTTGTATTTGTTTTACCTTTGCTTTTATACAAATTAAGATAATGGCAAGAATTTTAACAGGTATTCAAAGTACAGGAACCCCGCATTTAGGAAATATTCTAGGAGCGATCAAGCCAGCAATTGAAATGGCAAATGATCCGGCTAACGAATCTTTTCTATTTATCGCAGATATGCATTCGTTGACACAGATTAAAAATGGCGCAGAACTACGTCATAACACTTATGCTGTTGCCGCAACCTGGCTTGCTTTTGGTTTGGATATAGAGAATACCGTTTTTTACAGACAGAGCGACGTACCACAAACCACCGAGTTGTCTTGGTACCTAAGTTGCTTTTTTCCATACCAACGCCTTACACTAGCGCATTCTTTTAAGGACAAGGCAGATAGATTAGACGATGTAAATGCCGGACTCTTTACCTACCCCATGTTAATGGCTGCGGATATTCTCTTATATGATGCAGATATTGTACCTGTTGGCAAAGATCAAATGCAACATATAGAAATGACAAGAGATGTTGCCTCTCGTTTTCACGCGCAGTTAGGTGAAACTTTTGTTATACCTGATGGAAAGGTGCAAGAAGAAACCATGTACATACCTGGTACAGACGGTGCCAAAATGAGTAAGAGCAAAGGTAATTTAATCAGTCTTTTTCAGACCGATAAAAAGTTACGTAAGCAGATTATGGGGATACAAACAGACAGCACACCAATGGAGGATCCTAAAGACCCTTCTACTGACAATGTATTTGCACTATATAAAATATTGGCAAGTGAGCCACAAATAGAAGAAATGAGTGCTAATTATTTAGCAGGAAACTATGGATATGGTCATGCAAAACAAGCACTTTACGAAGTGATTGTAAATAAGTTTGAAGAACCTCGCGAGAAGTTTGAATACTACATGAACAATTTAAACGAGATTGATGATGCGCTAGCTTTAGGTGCTGAAAAAGCAAGAAAAGTAGCTGACGGAGTATTAGAAAGAGTTCGTGAAAAGTTAGGTTATTAACTGTCAACGTCTAAAAATCACAAATATCAAAAACCGACCTAGTGGTCGGTTTTTTGTTTTTAATAATCCACCCTTTGCCATTTATATATGGATAATAAAATCAGAAATATCGATTAAATGTGTATTTAATGAGGTATTTTATACAAACCACATAAAAACAAACTGAGTAGTTTGTAAAATTCTCAAATAGCCTCGAACAATTTTCCTGGTAAGGGTCTTATCACACCCTTCATTTCCATCGTTAACAAGGTAGAAGATGTTCTATAAATAGGCAGTTTACACTCTAAGGCGATACTATCCAAAATTTGCTTCCCGTTATTCTGTAAATAGGTATAAATACTTTGTTCAATATCATCAAGCTCAATGAACAATTGTTTCTGAATGCTCTTATTCTGTTTCTCTTCAATATCCCAATCCAACAAATAAATCAAATCTGCCGCCGAAGTCATAACATGCGCTTTTTGCTGCTTGATCAGGTTATTACAGCCCAGACTATATTTATCCGTAGTTCTGCCAGGTACGGCAAAAACATCTCTATTGTAACTATTGGCAATATCAGCGGTTACTAGGCTTCCGCCTTTTTCGGCAGATTCCACAACAACCGTAGCTTCACTAACGCCAGCAATAATTCTGTTTCGTTTTAGGAAATTTTCTCTTTCAGGATTACTGGTACTCCAGAATTCCGTATAAAATCCACCATTCTTTAGAACATCGACTTGGTACTTGGCATGTACTTTTGGGTATATTTGATTTAATCCGTGCGCCAAACAACCTATGGTTTGCAATCCGTGCTTAATCGCTTCTTTTTGAATGCAAATATCTACACCGTATGCAAAACCACTAATAATGACCGGGTCTAAAGGCGCTACTTCTTCAATAAACTGCTCACAAAAAGACATTCCATAGCTCGTAATATTACGAGTGCCTACCACGCTTATTAACTTACGGTTCTGTAAATCAATATTCCCTTTTTTAAACATGAGAATAGGTCCGTCTATACAATGCTTTAAATATTTAGGATAATCATCATCTAAAAAATAGGTACAACTAATATCATTCTTAAGAATATAATTGTATTCTGACTCCGCAGCTTCTAAATGCTCCAAGTCAAATAAATGTCTGATGGTATGCGTACCTATACCATCAATTTTTAGAAGATTTTGCTTTTTATCTTCAAAAATTGCGGATGGACTACCACAATGTGAAATTAATTTCTTTGCAAGTACATCACCAATATTTGGTACATGTTGCAAACGAAGAATTGCAATGAGTTCATCAGCAGTATGTTGTGTAGTTTTCATTTCTTGTTCACAAATAAGCGAAAAAAATATGTTAATAAAAAGTTACGAAAGGGGTTTTTATACCTCTATATTTTTTCCATATTTGTGATCCTATGGTTTTAGAACACTATATAAGCGATTTACTTTATAGGTACAACTGTGTTGTTGTTCCTGGTTTTGGAGCATTCCTTACCCAAAAAAATTCAGCCCAATTAAATGTGGTTACAAACACGTTTAGCGCGCCAAATAAATCTATTGTTTTCAATAGACAGCTCATCTCAAATGATGGCCTTTTGGTTTCTTACGTATCTAATGCAGAAAAGGTGTCTTATGAAACGGCATTGGTTGAAATTGAAAATCAAGTAAAATCTTGGCAAGAGGTTTTAGTTAAAGAAACTTCTTTGCACTTAAATAATATTGGTTCTTTAACTAGAAATCAAGAAGATAAAATATTGTTTCAACCTGCAAATGAAACAAACTATTTAACTTCATCATTCGGTCTATCTAATTTTAATTCAATACCTGTTACTAGAGAAGTATTAAAGGTTGAAGTAGAAGAAATCGAAGAAAAAATACCGTTCGTTATTAGTCCTGAACGTAGAGAAACCAGCCGTTTTAGACCTTATTTAAAATATGCCGCTATTCTAATGTTGGCATTTTCTACAGGAATAACCGGCTATCGTGCATACCAACAAAAAAATACAAACGAGCAAGTTGCTAGACAAGATGCGGAAGAGTTTGTAAACAAGCAAATACAAGAAGCTACTTTCTTCGACCTATCGCCATTAGAATTACCAACGGTTACGGTTGATGCTATTACAACTTCGGCTGCAAAACCAGTAATAAGCAAGGGTGAAGTAACACATTTTATTGTTGCAGGAGCTTTTAGGGTTAGAAGTAATGCGGATAGAAAAATAGAACAACTTAAAGCTAGCGGATTTAATGCCGGCTATTATGGCACTAACGCTCACGGACTGCACATGGTAACTTTTGATAGTTATACCAATGCAAACGATGCGTTAAAAGCGTTGCGTGAAATTAAACGTAAGCAGTCTAAAGATGCTTGGTTATTAACCGAAAAATAAACCCGTACACATTTTATAAGTACTATTGATGCCCGTATCTTTGCGGAAAATTTCAAATAATGGAAGCAAAGACTCCTGCAGCATCACGTACTACAATGACCGATTTGGTTTTACCGAGTGAGACCAATGCACTTCAAAATTTATTTGGTGGCGAATTATTGGCACGTATGGATCGTGCAGCTAGTATTGCTGCCGGTAGACATAGCCGCAGAATTACCGTAACCGCATCTGTAAACCACGTCGCATTTAATTTAGCCATTCCGCTTGGTAGTGTTGTTACTGTAGAAGCTGCTGTTTCTAGAGCATATAATACTTCTATGGAGGTTTATATCGATGTTTGGATAGAAGACCGCTACAGCGGCAAAAGAACGAAAGCTAATGAAGCTATCTATACCTTTGTTGCCGTAGACGAAACAGGTAAGCCAACCGAAGTACCCGAACTAACGCCCGAGACTCCATTGGAAATTACACGTTTTGAAGGAGCATTACGTAGAAAGCAATTAAGTTTAGTTCTTGCAGGTAAAATGAAACCTGATAATGCTACTGAACTTAAGGCATTGTTTACGAAGTAGTATGCCTATTAAAATATAAGTAGCTTACCGAATTATTTTCGAAGTAAATATTAGGAGCTGAGGATGTAACTATATTATACCTTATTATAGAAAAAATTCTGCTAAGCCACTTCTCTATATAAATCTTTTTCTAGTTCTGATTGTTCTAAATCAATCTTAAAAGAAAGATCCATTTCAATTTTGTTTGCATTATTCCAGATATAAAGTGCAGCCAGACCAATGCTTCCAATTAAAAAGAAGAAAATGGAATAGACAATTAATCCCCCATAAGCTAAAGTCAAACATGTAGCAAAAAAAGCAACATATACCAAAATTGGCTTAAGAGACCAGTTTAAATTTAAACTTGATGGTTTAGTATTCTTCTCTAATTGATTTTGAGTAGACTCTGAATTCAAAGTGATCGTGTTGCTCATAATAGTTCCCTTTTACTGATTAATACCGTAAAATTCGGAAAAAACAACCAACCTAGCCTTACATAATATCATGAAAATCAATATGATAACTCAGAATTAAAGAAATCATATTATTTAAATAACAGAAAAATAGTATTAATAAAATTAGCTACTAAAAATTGAAGTTATCGGGATCAGGACCTGAACGTTCTCCAGTTTCCAAGCCATCTAAAAAGGTAATATCAGCATCAGACAGCTCAAAATCAAAAATATCGGCATTAGATGCAATACGTTTTGCATGAACAGACTTTGGGATGGCAACAACACCTTTTTGAAGGTTGTAGCGTAAAATAATCTGTGCAACACTCTTATGATACTTACTGGCTAAATCTGCACAAATATCCAACTCAAAAACCTTACCCTGCATAAAAGGAGACCAAGATTCGTATTGAATTCCGTTATCGACACAAAAATCGATCAGGTTTTGCTGAACTAAATGCGGATGAAACTCCATTTGGTTCACCATAGGCACCACGGTACAATCACTCATCAAATCTTCTAAATGATGTTTAAGAAAATTACTTACACCAATAGCTCTAATCTTCTTTTGCGCGTACAAATACTCTAAAGCTCTCCAAGTATCCTTGTATTTACCTTCAACCGGCCAATGAATAAGATATAAATCAAGGTAGTCAACACCTAAACGTTCTAAACTCGCATCAAAAGCTTTCAATGTTTCTTCATATCCTTGATCGGAATTCCAAACTTTGGTCACCAAGAAAATTTCACTTCTATTTAATCCACTTTCTCGTATACCCTTACCTACGCCCTCTTCATTTTTATAAGCAGCAGCAGTATCTATATGACGATATCCCAATTGAAGTGCACTCTTTATTGCATCTACAACCTCTTGATCATTATCTGATTGGTAAGTACCTAAGCCTAAATAAGGCATTTGAACCCCATTGCGCAGTTCAAAGCTTCCTATAATATCCGTAATTGTTTGTTGCTGTTTCATTTGTGTAAAGTTTTAAAGACGATACACCCATTCTTCTGGATTAAGACGAGATGTATCTTGATATAGATAGAATTTTAATCGTGTCTGACCATTGTTCTTATTCGTGTAAACTATGCCAAGTTCTTCTTTACTGGCTACTTTATCGCCCTTTTTCACGTAAAGCTCAGAAAGGTTATAATAGGTACTAATGAAATTACCATGTTTGATCTGCACCCCTTTATTACCACCAGGTACCGCTAAAATAGCAATTACCTCACCTTCAAAAATGGCACGGGCTTTAGAACCCTCATCAGTTGCAATGATAACGCCGTTACTTTGATGTTTTATTCCTGGATAAACAGGATCGGCATATACTCCAAAACCTTGACTTTTAATTCCTTTTTCAACCGGCCAGATAAGCTTGCCTTTATTTGCGGAAAAGTTATTTGCAATTACGGTTGCTTCAGGAGTTAAAACGAACTTACTAGTATTTTTAGTCTTGCTACCAGATTTTTTATTAGAAGCTGCAATAGCACTTCTGATCAGCTTTTCTATCTGCTGATCGATCTTTCTAGCTTCCTTCTTTTTCTTATCAATGGCAGTGGTATACTTACTCTCATTCTTACGGATAGTTCCCAACAATGCTTTCTGAGTCTGTATTTCAGCAAATAATTGATTTTTTGCCTTTTTATTTTGAGCCAATAAAACCTCTTTCACTTTTCGCTCTTCGTTCAAATCTGCATTTAAGCGCGAAAGTTCTTCGGTTTTAGCCAATATTTGAGCTCCCTGTTCTTTTCTATAGTCTGTATACTGTTTCATATACTGAAGCCTTTTAAACGCCTGAAAAAAGCTTTCCGAAGACAACAGGAACATTAATCTATTTTGTTTGGATTTGTTCTGATATGACTTCTGAATCATTTTAGCATACTCATCCTTTACTTCTTGCAGCTCTGTCTTTAGCTTACCTATATTTCTAATATTGGTATTGATCTGCCTATTCAACAAATTTGATTGTTGATTGGTAACACGAATTAACTGTTGACGAACGGTAATTTTTTTATCCAACGCCTCCATTTGATCCAAGACATTCCCTTTTTCCTTTTTCTCGGCAAAAAGCAATCTATTGATGTCACGTATTTCAGATTGAAGCTGCTCCCGTTTTTCCTCTAAGGCTTTTTGCTCACTAGTCTGCGCAAAAGCAGAGACTGCAGTGAACAGTACTAATAGAAAAAAAACATTTTTAAATTTGAACAACATCTGCTTACAACTCTATTTCATTAAACCCTTTTGGTATTGAATATGGAAAGTTGACTTTTCCGTTCAATTCTAAATTTTTAAACTCAAGGTCGATCGTATTCATCTTATCCTTACTTATAGCCTTTACCATAATTTCATTGGGTAAAACTTCTTTATCTATAATTTGATAATTTTTATAAGCAATTTCTAATAAGCGTTTGTCTGCAGGTTGAGAAAGCTGCTGCAATGCCATTTTAAAATTTTTAGGCTCTATCTGAAATAAGGTTTTGTATAAAGTACCTTGCTGCTTAGGCGTAAGCTTATACGTATCTTCAGAAATACCAACATCATATTTCTCCTCTCTCAAATCTACTATTGCCTGACCGGTCAATAAATTTTGTAGAATAGAAAAATCTACTTCGGTCCCCAGTAAATCGCTTAAATATGAAAAATCACCATCAAAATATTCGTTTTCCAACTTATTATAAAACGATACTCTATCTGGGGTAATATAAGCTTTAACAATACCAAGTGGTGCGCTCATCCATATGGCTTTATCCTTCTCCAATCTCAAGCTTACGGAAACACCTTGAGAAGATTCGCCATCAGAATAATCGATTTTAACCCTACCTGCCAATGTATTAAAACCTGCTTCATTTTGGTAATGCGCTTTTATAACCGATTTAGACGTTAATTTAGCATCTACAGTACCACCAGAAATCACCTTTGTACTTTTACAGGATGCAGTAAAAGCTATTACTACTATTAGTAAAACATACTTTATCTTCATCATATTCAAAAACTTCGTCATCTGTAATTCCTATTTAATTTTACTAAGGTACATATTTGCTTTAGAGGTATTGTTGGTAGCCGTATACGCATTTACCAATTCTTTATAAACGGCATGTTCTAAGGCAGTGTCATCAATAATATAATCTAAAGCGGTTTCTAGAATATCTATAGCATCTTTATATTTCAGGGCTTTATTCAAAGCGGTTCCGTTGGCATAATAAAAATACGGTTGAGAAGGGAAACGCTCCATTGCCTCCTCAGTTGTTTCAAGTAAATTATCATTGTCAAAACCAGTAATAAGCAAGGTTTCGATTTTTGACTTGAACCCTTCTACACTATTTAAATCTTGAGAAGGCACGACACCTTCTTTTTTTGCTACAGGTACCAGTTCCCTTTTTTGTTGAGCAATAGAGTCATTTATTTTACTTTCTAGATACTCTTGCTTTTTAGAAGTTTTAATCCCTTTTAACATGGTCTTAGCGGTAAGGTAATCTTCATTTAGATAATAGATTTCCGCCAAATTTCCCCTAAGCTCAACATTGCTCCATGGTAATTCTCCCTTTACTTCTTCTATTACAGATTTTTTGGCATCTATAACATCAACCAATGTTTCTGCATACCAATAATTCTCAGGCTCACCGTTTAGCGCTTCTAATGCATATTCTTGTGCACGTATAAATTGCTCATCATACAAATGAAACTTGGCAAGCTCAAAAGAGACGACCGTATTTTGCGGCTGAAGACGTTTGCATTCCAGAAAATAGGTGATAGCACGATCATAATTTCGTATCCCCATTTGTTTTAGCCCTTCAAAAAAGTTCTCTTGAAAAGTATCTGAATATTCTTCCAGAAAAACTTCTGAGCTTTGCTCCACTTCCAGTTCTTGATTTTCTTGCGCATGCACTAACCTCGGTGTAACAAAAACACCAAAGAGTACGCCCAAAAAAATCAACTTCTTCATTTCAATTTTATAAAATTACTTTACACCGGTACTACCGAATCCGCCTTCACCTCTTGCTGTATCAGACAAGTTATCGACAAGATTCCAATCTGCACGTTCATGCTTGGCGATTACCATTTGTGCAATACGTTCTCCGTTTTCAACTACAAAATCTTCACTACCAAGATTTATCAATATTACTCCCACTTCACCTCTATAATCCGCATCAATTGTACCAGGCGCATTAAGTACTGTTACTCCTTTTTTAGCGGCAAGACCACTTCTAGGTCTTACTTGAGCTTCGATACCAACTGGTAATTCAATGAAAAGACCAGTTGGTATAATAGCTCTTCCTAAAGGTTGTAAAGTAACTGCTTCAGTAAGGTTAGCTCTTAAGTCCATACCTGCAGAAGCACTTGTTTCGTAATGCGGTAAATCGTGATTCGACTTATTAATAATTTTTATGTTCATCTGTTTACATATAGTTTTTTAAGGTTCTCAAACTCTAATTTATACACTAGACCCAAGAACAGAATTAATAGCGGTATACCAACAAAAAGGTTTCTATCAAAAATGTAAAATGAAAGAATAGAAAACAAGATGGATATTCCTAAATAAAAGATAATTTTTCTAAAGTTATACGGAATAGGATAGTACATGCGACCAAAATAAAATGAAAGCAACATCATAGTCCCATAGGCTAATAAGGTTGCAACGGCTGATGCCATATATCCGAAATACGGAATGAATATTAGATTGATGATAATAGTCAACACAGCACCTATCATTGAAATATATGCACCGAATTTTGTACGATCGGTAACTTTATACCAAACCGAAAGATTATGGTAAATACCTAAAAAGAAGGCTGCTAACAAAATTATTGGTACAACTGGCATTGCCTCCCAATATGCTTCATCACGAACAAAAAGAACCTTTAATACATCAGAAAATACAACTACAGCAAGTAAAATGGTACTCCCAAGCACTACAAAGTAATTCGTTATTTGGGCATACGCCTTTTGCGGATATTTTGTGTCTGAATGACTAAAAAAGAAAGGTTCAATACCCATTCTAAATGCAGTTGCAAATAAGGTCATAAATACGGCTAATTTTACACAAGCTCCATACTTACCCACTTCATCACTAGCGATTTCTACAGGTAAAATCTTTTCTAGTAAAATTTTATCCAATACTTCATTTACGGTAAATGCAATACCCGCTACCATTACCGGCATGGCGTACTTTAGCATTCTTTTCCAGATATCCATATCAAAGACATAAGGTCTTCGTAAATAAACCCTTAACATTAAAATTAATGTGACAGCACTTGAAACCAAGTTAGAAATTAAAATATATGAAACCTCAAAATCTGGTTTATAGATAGAACCTAAAAAACCTGAGCTATCTGCAGCTGCAATTTTGGGTAGAAAAATTAAGAAAAAAGAATTCAAACCTAAGTTCAAAGCTACATTAACCAGCTTTACTATGGCATAACGCATAGGTCTTTCATTTGCTCTTAACCAAGCAAACGGAATTATTACTAAAGCATCTAAAGCCAATATCCAAAAAACATAGCCTATATACTCATTAGATATTTCAAAAACATCGGATAATGAAGATTTAAACAAAAACCCAATAAGCATAAATAACAAAGTTGATCCCAAAATGGACATCAACGATGTAGAAACTACTCTTTTTTTATTTTCTGTATCCTTATAGAATCTAAAAAAGGCGGTCTCCATACCGTAGGCCAAGAAGACATTGAATATAGCAAAATATGCAAAAATTACAACGACTTCGCCATATGAACCTGGTTGCATTACACCAGTATAGATAGGTACCAATATAACATTAAGCATTCTAGGCAAGACAGTTGCCAAGCCATAGATTGCAGTTTGTTTAAAAAGTTTTTTGAGTGGATTCAAGCACTATACATTCAGGCGATAAAAGTACCTATTAAAAGCCTAGTTACAAAGTTAGTTTTTGGTTGCGCCCTTATAAATTAATGGTTGCTTTTGTTTTATGCCATTTACTTTAGCATATTTCATTTCTCCATCTTCATTATAACTTATAACAGCTTCATCTGTATTTAATTTTAAATCTAATGTTTCAGATGATTCAGGATTGTTGTTAGGTATTCTAACCACAATCATCTTTTGATTATCAACCATATTCACTAATGCCTTTACCTGCTTACCGCGAAAATAAACTTCATTTAATTCGATATCAGAATTTTCAAGTAATGAAACCGGAATACGTAATTCGGTACCAGAGCCACTTTCTTCTCTACCGCCAACATATTGCTGACAAGTAGCGCTACCTATGTCAAACGGAGCTTCTGCTTGTAGTTTTTTTTGTGAGGTACAGCTGGTTAAACAAAGACAGAAAATTAAAAAGCAACTAAGTACATATTTCATTAGACCCATATTATTCTTATAAAGATAATAAGTAATATGGGTTTAATAGGTCATTTAACATCGTGATCACAAATATTATACTCCCTCTTGCATTTGCAATTGCTTCAATTTAAAAAGTTCATTCTTTACCTGTTTGTATAAAAACACAGAGAACAGGACTAAAAATAATACTGATGAGCATAGAATATAGATATAAAATCCGTTTGATAAGCTAGCCTTAAATAATGGCAATAATATTATAAACCCAATGGTATAAATTACAAGAGCTAAAGGTGTAATTATGTAATGCGTATATTTTCTAAAGGAATAATAGGTAGTTAAATCTTCAGTAAAAGTACTTGCATCTTTACTAAATTTTATGGTACGCAGCCTCTTTAAACTAAACAATTCAATAGCAATTCTAATCACTAAACTACCGATCATTAAACCAATACCAAGCATAAATGTCGCGCTCTTATAACCTGAAACATAAATTAGAAAAGAAACTAGAATAATAATAGTAAGGGTCAAAACTATGTTTCCTGTTCTTTGTTTCTGTTCTATGGATTTTACACTTTTTAAAAGCGATTTAAATCCGTCTTCGGTTGCAGAAACTTCAGATTGGTTCTGCCATTTATTTTGTAAATCTTCAAAATTATTCATTGTTTACACATTTTGTAAGTTGTTGTTTTATTCGATGAATTCTAGTTCGTACAGCTTCATGTTTTATCCCTATTATCTCGGAAATCTCTAGTTGCGGCAAGCCTTCCAATTCCAATAATATAATGGCTTTATTAGTGCTGCTTAGTTTATTAATGCACTTGTATAATTGCACTAACATATCTTCTTTCTCAACAGGATTGTCACTACTGTCACTTACCTGCAGACTATCAATCTGAAGTTCTCTCTCCTTTTTACGCTCCCGCCTTATTTCAGCTAAACAGGTATTTACACAAATACGATAGATCCAAGTACCTATTCCGCTTTCATTTCTAAAAGCGTCTAAATTCTGCCAAATTTTTATAAAAGTTTCTTGTACCAGATCTTTAGCAAGAGACTGGTTACCTGAAGTATACCCCATACATAATCGCATTACCTTTGGGTAGTTTTCTTCGTATATTTTCTGGTATGCGATTTCTTTTGACCCCATTAGTTCTTCAACGCATTTTTAAGATTCTCTATAAACCACTGTGGTTGATCATACATGATAAAATGTGATGACCCATTTGCAAATTCAATGGTATATTCTGCAAGCGCTTTATACTGTAGGCCATAAGTGGATTTCGCCATTTCTAAACCATAAGGTTCTGTAGCCGCCAAAATAGTCACCGGTGCATTTATCTTAGACAAATCTTCACGTAAATCTAACTTCAATAAATCTGTATACCCATAGACATAGGTCTCTCTATCTGCCTTAATCATCCAATTTTTAATTATTTCTTGATATGATTTTTCTTTGGTCATACCACTTGCCATCTGAGTAGCCATAGCTTCAAAATCGGTATCGTTCATAGCTAATAACTGTTTATTATATGGCGAATCATACACCATGTACTCACTTTTAAAATCGGGCATCATTAAAGCACCGGTTGATGGTAAAGCATCTACAATAATCAGTTCTTTATATGAATTACCCTCTGCTGACATCCAAAGCGCCAATGCACCACCTAAACTATGACCTAGCAAAACAGGATTTTCTAATTTATTTTCTGATATATAGGATACAACACCTTCCTTTATTTTTGGTAACCAAGGTTTTTCAATGGCAGCAACGTCACCGAATCCGGCAAAAGTAAAAACGTGACATTCATATTCTTTTGATAGCTCTACCACCGTAGCGTCCCAAACTTTACCTGTGCACGCAAATCCAGGAAAAAGAAGAATTGGGTTTCCTTCGCCAGTAACTTTTACTTCAAAAGGATTGCCTTGTGCCGTTGTTGAAAGTGCAGATAAAATTAGTAATCCGAATAGTAAATTTTTAATTGTTTTCATCGTAAGAGTTTTTGTTTGTTTGCCCTTTAGATTCAAAAACTAAAGAATGTTACATCTTAAATTGAAAAAAAAATTATTCTGGATCTACATCCATTCTTTTTATAGCGGTAGATGCTAAAATAAAAGCCGCTAAGAGAAATACTGCCGCCAAAGCATATGGTGCTCCAGGAAAGTAAATTGACCCCTCAGGACGTATAAAATAATAAAACACGGGCGCGAAGATGAATTGTCCAAGTATGGCAGTAATACTAACCAGACCAGTAATCGATCCCTGTAAAATTCCCTGCTCTTTTTCAGATACTTGGTTAGAAATTACACCTTGAACCGTAGGCCCTGCAATACCGCCCAATGCATACGGAATTAAGAACGCATATAGCATCCACGGTTCTTTGGCGAAAGAAAATAAGAACATACCCACTGTCCAAAGCAGAAATCCGAATGTAATTACTTTACGCTTTCCAAACTTCTTTACAATCTTACCTACTAAAAACCCTTGTACGATTGCAACTAATAAGCCTACGACCATTAGCGACAATCCTATTTGTTTCGGAGTCCAATCATATCGCTCAATACCGTAGTAAGACCATGTAGATGGTAATGCCTGCCCTGCAAGATTAGCCAAGAAAAAAGCGGATATCAATAACAGGATACCTTTATAGTTTCTCAATGCGAACAAAGAAACACCTGGAATCATTTTAGAAAAATTAATCTGTCTTCTATTCTCTGGTGCTAAAGATTCTGGTACAAAGAAATATCCAAAAAGGAAGTTGGCAAATGTTAAGCCTGCAGCTATGTAAAATGGAAGTCGAATATTAATCTCACCGAAAAACCCACCAATACCAGGACCGATGATAAAGCCTATTCCGAATGCGGCACCTATTAATCCAAAGTTCTTTGCCTTATTTTCTTTGGTACTTACATCTGCAATGTAAGCAGAAGCAACCGTAAAACTAGCACCTGTAAATCCCGCTAAGAAACGACCTAAAAACAACCAAGTGATTGTTGGTGCCCAAGCATGAATCAGGTAATCTATACTTAAACCCAAAAGCGCAAGAAGTAGAATTGGTCTTCTACCAAACCTATCTGATATTTCACCTAACACTGGTGAAAACAAGAACTGCATACCAGCAAATGCCGTGGTCAGCCACATGCCATAGATAATAGCCATGTGATTACCCTCACCCGTTAATTCCATAATCAAATCTGGAATAATTGGAAGAATTATACCAATGCCAATAACATCAACGAGAATGGTTATGAAGATAAAGAGTAAAGCGGTTTTTTTAGATTTCATGGTCAAAGCAAAAGTCGGATAAAAAAAGTAATCTTAAAGCTATAAAACCAAAAACCCCACTTTTAGGTGGGGTTTTCAATTCAATATATTTTCAAGCTTTACATGACTTCATTAAAGTAAGTCATTAGTACAATAGAAGTATTAATTATTTAATGCTTCTGCACCACCAACGATTTCTAAGATTTCGTTAGTAATAGCTGCTTGTCTTGCTTTGTTGTATGTTAATTTCAATTGATCACGCATTTCTGTTGCGTTATCAGTTGCTTTATGCATTGCGGTCATACGCGCACCATGCTCACTAGCAAATGAATCTCTAATACCTTTATACAATTGTGTTTTTAAGGATTTAGGAATCAATTGCTCAATGATTTCCACTTTAGAAGGTTCAAAAGTATAATCTGCACTAGCGGTTACTTCAACTTCTTCTAATGGAACAATCGGCAAAAATTGCTCTGTCATTACAATTTGAGTGGCTGCATTCTTGAACTTATTGTAAACAATCTCAATACGATCATATTCACCTTCCGTAAAAAGAGCCATTAGACTCTCAGCAATATCAGCGACATTATCAAAAGTCAAGTCGTCATAAACACCACTGTGATTAGCGATTACTTTATAACGTTTCTCTAAGTAATCATTAGCTTTTTTACCAACTGCTATGAAATCTACTTGTTTACCTGCGTAAACATTTTCGACCAAATTAGTAGATTGCTTTAAAATGTTGGTATTAAAAGCACCACAAAGACCTCTATTAGAAGTAACTGAAACCACTAAAACCTTGTTCACAGCACGATTATCGGCATAAACACTTCCGGAATCACCTTCTAAACTAGCGCTTAAATTTTGCAATAGTTCAGTAAGTTTATCGGCATAAGGTCTCATAGCCGTAATAGCATCTTGCGCCTTTTTCAATTTTGCAGCCGATACCATTTTCATGGCACTGGTAATCTGCATCGTTGATGAAACCGATGAAATCCTATTACGTATTTCCTTTAAATTTGCCATTTGTTCAAGTTAAAAGTTATGAATGAAGAGTTATGAGTTTTTAATAATTGAAACTAAAATCCTAATTAACTCTTCGCATTTAATTTTCATATCCTTTGGTACATTTCTTCCAGTTGCTTCCAATATATCTAACCAATACATTGTCTCGTCTGCCTCCTTTAGAGCAATTCCAAACTTATTTTTAAAATCTTTTTTACTAACTCCTCGTTGTGCTTCTCTAGTATTAGCTCCAATACTAGTTCCGCTTCTTAACAATTGAGAAGCAAGCTCAAAATCTTTATTTCCTTTTAAAGTATCACAGTACAAAACAATATTACAAGCAAAATCAAAACTTTTTATCCTAATAGGACTTTCATTCAATTTACTCATAACTCATCACTCTGCACTTTTAACTTATTTGTATTTTGCAGAAAGCTCTTTACAAACAGAAGTC
This sequence comes from Maribacter sp. R86514, assembly GCF_044597005.1. Lineage (NCBI taxonomy): Bacteria > Pseudomonadati > Bacteroidota > Flavobacteriia > Flavobacteriales > Flavobacteriaceae > Maribacter > Maribacter sp. R86514. The sequence continues at coordinate 3,059,341 of NZ_CP138999.1, forward strand.
AATGTATCAGTAACCTCATCGGTTAATTTACCAGACTTCAATGTATCAAGAACACCTCTGTGCTTAGCGTTCAAAAACTCTAAATAATCACGTTCGAATTCTTTTACTTTCTCAACAGGTACATCTCTTAACAAGTTCTTAGAACCAGCATAGATAATAGCAACCTGATCTTCTACAGTATAAGGATCGTTTTGTGCTTGTTTTAATATTTCTACGTTTCTACGTCCTTTTTCAATAACGTTCAAGGTAGCGGTATCTAGATCTGAACCAAACTTAGCAAAAGCTTCCAATTCACGGAATTGTGCCTGATCCAGTTTCAATGTACCAGAAACCTTCTTCATTGATTTAATCTGTGCGTTACCACCAACACGAGATACTGAAATACCTACGTTAATTGCTGGTCTTACACCTTGGTTGAATAAATCTTGCTCCAAGAATATTTGTCCGTCAGTAATAGAAATAACGTTCGTTGGAATATAGGCAGAAACGTCACCCGCTTGTGTTTCAATAATTGGCAATGCCGTTAAAGAACCACCACCTTTTACCATTGGCTTTAATACCTCAGGTAAATCGTTCATTTCTTTTGCGATATCATCATCATTGATCACTTTTGCAGCACGCTCCAATAATCTAGAGTGTAAGTAGAAAACATCACCTGGGTAAGCTTCACGTCCTGGTGGTCTTCTTAATAAAAGAGACACCTCACGGTAAGCTACCGCTTGTTTAGATAAATCATCATATATAATTAATGCAGGACGACCCGTATCACGGAAATACTCTCCAATAGATGCTCCAGTAAATGGTGCATATACTTGCATTGGTGCAGGATCAGATGCGTTGGCAGCTACGATAGTAGTATATGCCATTGCCCCTTTATCTTCCAATACTTGAGCGATACCAGCAACAGTAGATGCTTTCTGACCTATGGCAACATAGATACAGTAAACAGGCTCACCAGCATCATAAAATTCTTTTTGGTTTAGAATGGTATCAATACAAACTGTAGTCTTACCAGTTTGACGGTCACCAATAACAAGCTCTCTTTGTCCTCTACCAACTGGAATCATAGCATCAATTGCCTTAATACCAGATTGCATTGGCTCAGTTACAGGCTCTCTGTAGATTACCCCTGGAGCTTTACGCTCTAATGGCATCTCATAAGTATCACCAGAAATAGGTCCTTTACCGTCAATAGGGTTACCTAAAGTATCCACTACACGACCAACAATACCTTCACCAACTTTTACAGAAGCAATACGTTGTGTACGTTTTACGGTATCACCTTCACCAACTGATTTAGATGGTCCTAAAAGAACCACACCAACGTTGTCTTCTTCAAGGTTAAGAACGATACCTTCAAGTCCGCCTTCGAACTCAACCAATTCTCCGTATTGCGCGTTCGCTAATCCGTAGATTCTTGCGATACCATCACCAACTTGTAATACAGTACCTACTTCGTCTAAAGTAGCGGTAGCATCAAATCCTGATAATTGTTTCTTTAAAATTGCTGATACTTCAGCGGCTTTTACTCCTGCCATTTGTTCTAATTATATATGTTATTTACAAGAATCTTTATAATACTCCAAAATTGATTTTACATCGGAAATTTCATTAAACTCCGAGTTCAATAATTCTTTAGGCATATCTGTACATGCAGAAAAATACTTCTCCAATTTTTGAGTGTTCTTTGTTTTAATTGAATTTTGAAATAAATACCCCTTATCTTCACTTGCTAATTTAATTCCAAGCCCTCCTTCAAGCGGATCTCTAAAAATTACAGCCAATTCATTCTCTTCCAAAACTTCATAAAAACCTGAGTAATTAAAAGAAATTGAGGATGTATTTTCTAAAGCGGTAATTGCATCTGGACTTACCTTAATACCTAAATATTTGGTATAATTACCATCCTCATTTAAAACAAATACTTGTTCTTCTGATTTCGATTTAAATGTTTTGTACCTAACCTTATCTTTAGCATTTAAATATTCAACCTTGGCCTCTTTTCCAAATTTGCTATCACCACCATCAATAGTTAATATGTTACCGCCGGTTGCTTTAGTAGGATCTATCAACTCTTCAAACAAAATAGTCACTTTCCCTTCTAACCTAACCCCATCTTCATCTATAGCATATCCATTTTTGCTATATATATTTACAGAGTTTTCTTTTTCTACATTATAAGCTTCTTTAGCGGCCTTCAGTCTTTTTTCTAAATATCCTCTGAGACTATATTCTAATTGATCAGCATAACCAATTTCAATAATAAAATCTAAAGCCTCATTAAAAAACTTGTCTTTATTATTATTAGGGCTAAACACCTTAGAATTAAAATTATAAACTTGCTTATCAAAAGTGGTAACCGTATAATTACCTGCGTCTATTCCTTCAAATTTTGCAATAACTTTATCTTCAACATCACCTAAAACCATAAGGTTTCGCGTTCCACCTACATTCTGTATATTTTTTCCATTTAAGAAAAATCTTCCAACATCACCATTACCGTTCGTTAACAATACCGAGCCTGTTTCATTAGTAACAAAATCTGCTCTTCTTGCCTTATTTTCAGCTTCACGCTTATTGATTTCGGATTGAAGTTTATTGTATTCCTCTAAGTATCCTTCCGATAATTTTTCTCGGTCTACTGCATAGAAAGTTTCTAAATTTTTGATACCCTCTTTAGTAATTATATTGTATTTCTCTGATAGTAATCTTGCTAAATCCTTTTTAAGGTTTAAACCACCCCAAGCAGACATATAATCCATCTGCAACTCCGATTCTCTATTTTCAGAATCTTTAACGACAAGCCATTTTTTAGAATATACTTCTGGTATAGTAAGAGCATTATAAGAAACCCTTAGCACTTCGTCACTTTTAAGGTCAGTATACGTATAGACACCTTGATTTTCACTTACACTTACCACAGGCTCTCCATCAAATATTATTTGATTCTTTTTTAGTTTTACTTTACCAGCAAAACCTTCATTAAGCCCTTTCATATCTACACCACCATTTCCAGTAGCATCAGCTTTATATTTACTAGTCCTTTCTTCAGCAAAAAAAGCTTCTACATTTTGAGTATTCAAGCCTTCTGCTGAAAAAATATCATAGGTCTTGGTTAAAATTTCGGCTATAATTTTTGCATGACTCAAAGACATAGATATCATACTGTAGTCTACTACATTCACTTGCGGATAATTTTTAGACTTAATTGTCATCCAGTTGTATTCAAAAGGTCTAGTAGAGCCTTTTGCAATATCCACATCGACAGTCATAATTTCTGTACCCGAAAGATCCTTTACAACGTAGATAATTTCTTTTTTATCCACTGCTTGTATTAGACCAACTTCAATATTGTCTATTATTATTAAATCTTTCTTTACTTTAACTTTTTGAGCATTACTCACAAAAGAAATAGTAAAGAATAAAAGAAATAAAATTTTAGATATGCTTTGCATTATAGACTATTTGAAAATTCTCTTTTTAAATTATTAAGCTTGTTGCTAACACTAGCATCATACTGCAAATCTCCTACTCTTAAGATGAAACCTCCAATAATACTTTCGTCAACCTTACTTTCAATGGTAACTTCATTACCGGTAAGTTCTGCAACTTTCTTTAATATTTTCTTTTCCATTGCGGCATCTAAAGGTACTGCTGTTGTAACGTAAGCTACATCTTTACCTTTTTGTTGCTCATTAAGGATAATGTACTTCAAGGCAACATCGTTTAACATTCCTAAACGCTTGTTGTCTACCAACATGTTAATGGTTCCTTCTGTAATAGAATGACTGCCCTTGAAAATTTCAAGTAAAGCATTCTTTTTCACAGTACCGGAAACCACCGGACTAGCCAATACATCTTTAAGTTCTTTACTATCTGAAATAGTAGAGGTGATGGAACGCATATCTTTCTCAACAGCATCCAAGGCTTTGTTCTCCTTGGCCATGTCCAATATTGCCTTTGCGTAACGTAATGCAGCTCTAGATTCGCTCATTATTTCTTTTAGTTAAGTTTTATATCGCTCAACATTGTATCTACCAATTTCAATTGCTTGTCATTGCTAGATAAATCTTCTTTCAATACTTTTTCTGCTATAGCTACAGATAATTCTGCAACCTGACTCTTAATGTCAGCAACAGCAGCTTTCTTTTCGCTTTCAATCGCAGTCTGTGCTTGCTTCAACATTTTATCGCCTTCTAGCTTCGCTTGCTCCTTAGAGTCTGCGATCATTTTTTCTTTGATCTCACGAGCTTCTTTCAACATCGCCTCACGTTCAGCACGAGCCTCTTGAAGCATCTTCTCATTATCAGCCTGTAAGTTTTGCATGTCTGTACGCGCTTTATCAGCAGCAGCCAATGCATCTTCAATACCAGCTTCTCTTTCGTTCAAAGAGTTTAAAATTGGTTTCCAAGCAAATTTTACCATTAAGAAAATCAATCCTAATAATAATATTGTTTGAACTATAAACAAACCTGGTGAAAAATCGTTCAATAAAACTTCCATATCCTAATCTTTAAAATCTAAATCAAATAATTAAAAAACATTTCCTGTAACCAACCGTTACAGGAAGATGTCTTTGGGTTTTCGTGTTCTTATTTTCCTAAGAACAAAGCACCGAATGCTAAACCTTCTAAAAGTGCAGCTACGATAATCATCGCAGTTTGAATTTTTCCTGCCGCTTCTGGTTGACGAGCAATACCTTCCATTGCTTTACCACCGATTTGACCAAGACCTAGACCTGCTCCGATAACGATTAAACCTGCTCCAATTAAATTGTAAGTTACCATACTAATTGATTTATATAATTAAATTAAAAAAACTCTTATTAAATGAAGTCCGCTCTTACATCTTCTGTATCGGCTACTTCGTGACCCGCCTCATCATGCTCATGATCGTGGTCGTGTTCTGCTACTGCCATACCTATAAACAAGGCTGAAAGCGCAGTAAAAATATATGCTTGCAAAAAGGCTACTAAAACCTCAATAAGCGTAATAAAAAATGATAATACCAATGATAGACCCGTAGCCCCCGCTACACCTAAACTCTCTTTCAATGTAAACATAATTGCAATTAAGCTCATTACTACAATGTGACCTGCAGATATGTTTGCGAATAAACGCACTAACAATGAAAATGGTTTAATGATAAATGCACCAGCTAATTCTATTATGGCCAAAATAGGTTTTACGAATACAGGTACACCTGGCATCCATAAAATATGCATCCAATAATCTTTATTTCCACTTACCGTATAAATAATCAATGTAAAAATAGCTAAACAAGCAGTTACTGCTATTTGTCCTGTTACGTTAAAACCGAATGGGGTAAGTCCTAACAAGTTCAACACCCAGATAAAGAAGAAAACCGTTAATAGGTATCCTGTAAACCTTCTGTAATGCTTTTCCCCAATATTAGGTCTAGCAATCTCATCTCTTACATAAAGTACCAATGGTTCTAACACCCTACCAAAACCAGTAGGTATTTTCTTCTTTCCGTATTGTTTCGCCAATGATGAAAAGGCCAATAACATAAGTAAGCCTACCAACAACACCCCAACAACACTCTTAGTAATAGAAAAATCTAAAACTTTGTGTGCATTTGTTGCATGGTGCTCTTCATCAAAATTTACTGAAGATGCCCCAGCATCCAATTCATATATTTTACTATGAAGTTTTACGAATTTAGAACCGTTTCTCTCAACAATTACATGTCCGTTATCATCATGGTGAAATTCTGATGACATAAAAGTTGCCAAACCATTGCTTGACCAAAGAATAACAGGAAGCGGAAAACCAACATGCTTTCTTTCTCCTGAATCACCAGTATAAGAGAACAAATGAAAATCATGAGAATCTTTAAGGTGATGTAAAATATAGGCATCTACCTCTTCTTTACCACTTACCGCGCCTTCTGTTTCAGTATCGGATATAGCGAAACTTTGCAATGAAAAACAAAGTATTAGAAGTTGTAATAAGGTTTTAATCGTATTTGAAACTTGCATCATTAGTTCTTTATCAAAAAATTTAGCTCCTAGAAATTTTGCGCAAAAGTAGTTAATTATTGCATAAACCACCCAATTTTAAAGCTTTAAAATTTAGAGTCTTTTTTTGCGCATAATTTTTGAAATAAAAAACACTTCTAGAAACAAAAAAATAATTACCGGTATAAGCAGCGCACCCCTATATATTTGAGGCATAATCAGTTCACCTAAAAGGTAAGGATAGAACAGTGCCGCAAAAATCGTTATCTTAAAAACCAGTACACCCATATACATAAAACCCAGCTGATCAAAAAAAGAATTGTTTTTTGAGACGATTAAAAAAATGATGACCAACACAAGAGAGAACACAAAGTGAAAAGTGTATGCCTTGACCAATAGCGAACCAAAATAAGTTGGTGGATCCAACAAGGCAAGATTTTGAAGAAAATAAGAAGTCGCGCCCACAACAGTGAACACGACTATATATAAAATGATATTTTTTAGCAACGTTTATTTATTTAGCGCCATAACTTTCTTTATGACTAAATAGATGGACAAAAATACAGCAAGTAATGTAAATGCGTCCTCTAAAAACGTTTTTTCAAATTTTTGATCTAACCACTCCCCTAAAAGATTGCCCAAAAATATAGTGACACCCATTTGTATAGCAACACCAGATAAGCTTGCGGCATTTCTTAAAAGTTCAGAATTATCGTTACGAGGCTTTTGCGGCTCCATTATTAGATGATTTAAAACCTGCACCAGCAGCTTTACCACCACCCATTGTACAAGAGGCATTAAATGTAGCACCTGGCTCAACAGCCAACTTACTTACAGATACGGTACCTTCTATAACTGCAGATGATTTTAAGGATAAAAGATCAGACACTAAAAGTTCACCGTTAAAGTTACCTTCTATATCTGCATTTACACATTCTACTTTACCATGTATGTAGCCATCTTTACCGATCACCACTTTACCAGAGGTTTTTACATTACCATCTAGCTTACCGTCGATACGAAAATCTGCTTCAGATATGATATCTCCTTTAATTTTGGTGTTTTTCTCTATTCTGTTAGGTTGGCCTCCTACTTCATTCATAGCTCTAGGTTTTTGTTTGTCTGAAAACATTGTTCACGGTTTTGGGGTTAAAAGCGTATTTCTATATTCGATTATATTCTTGTGTACTTGTACAATCTTATAGTTCTCCGATAAAACTACAAAATTCTCATCAGCAACAAGGTAATCCTTATTATTTTTTAGTAGCTCGGCATACCCTAGGGCAAAATCTTTAGATTTAAATCCGTGTACCACTACAAATTGGTCTTCTAGGTTATAAATATCTCTAGAGACTATATTTTTATATTTAAGATCTATGATAGATTGCTCTAAGAGTTCCATCAATTTTAAAGCCTTTTCATTATTGCTTCTTTTAAAAGGGAAAACTACTTTCCAGTTCGATGTTCCTTTGGAATCTGTTTCTGGCGAAAACTCCTTTTGTTCTAACTTAGGAAGCTGCTCTGCAATCATCTGTTCCGCCTTTTTACCCTCTGGATTGTTAGGATATGTCAGCGCCACATAATTCAATGCTTCTTTAAAAGGTTCAAAGCCTTGAAGTCTACCAATGGCATTTGCCTTCAACATTTCAAATTTAGGAACAATAGGGTCACCGGTAAATCTATTAATATTCTCTTCTGACCCCGTAATTACCTGTAAATATTGTTGCTCTTTATATTGTTTGAACAAACTCTCATAGCGTTTCTCTGGGCTATCGGAACTATCTGCTAATACCGCTTGCGGATTCAATAAAATCTCAGCATATCTAGAGTCGGCATGGTTCGCAATAATATCTGCCTTCATGGTTTCTTTCAACGGACTATCAACTTCTTCATAAATCTTATAAAGATTATATTTTGAAGGAAGAATCAATCGTTCTTCAGCATTAGACGCCAATACATCTTCTAATTTGGCAGCTGCCAACAGATTCTCGTTAAACTTCTCCTTATATATTAATCCTAATTGATAGTTTGCAAAATTACGTTCTGTTTTTAAGCTGTCAATAACCGCAACATCTGTTGGCAAACGGTCCATATAATAGTCTAAAGAGAATTTCTCATCTTCACTGACTACACTTAAACTATCATTTACACCCGATGCATTTTGCAAGGCAACATTTTCAGTATTGATAACCGATTTGTCTGACCAACGCCAATCATCTGTCAATTCTCTATTGCCCCAACGATTCTTAAAATCGTTCTGACCGTATCCTAAACTGGTAATATTATAGAAATAGAATTTCCCCTTATTCTCTTTACCACCTTTACTGTTGCTAAATGCAGCAAAACCATCGGTGATTCTTGCTTTTTCTTTTTTCTGTGCAGCTTCTTTCGCCTTCTGTAATTCTTCAATATGCTTTCCAAAATAAGCCAATTGCTCATCTTTTGGCATTTGATAAATTGTAATTACACTGTCTGAATACTGAACGATGTCTTCATATTTAATAACATCTTCCAAATTATCGCGCTTCTTCTTAATAGCACGAAATTTTTTGGTGTTTTCATTAAGGTTGGTCAATACACTATCGTAATATGCACCAGCCGGCTTATAAACACTTTCATCAAAATTGTATTCTGCTAAATTCTCGTAATTCAGTGCATTCAATTTTGGCTTGTTTTGAGAAGCACGCAAAGATTTATTGAAATAAACCAAAGCCAAACTATCAGATTCCTGCTCTAAATGAAACTCAGCCAACTGTCTGTAAATACCATCTAAATAAGGTCTGTTCTCCCTATTCAGTTCCATTTTTGTCAAATACTCCAAAACCTCTTCCCTATTTTCAGAAGTGACTTGGGTATTCTTTAATTTTTCGATTTTGGCATTTATCATGTAAACACGAGGCGACTTCCTATTTAATTCAATCACCTTATCAAATGCGTAATTAGCACTGTCTTTAAAGCCTAATTGATTGTACAATTGACCTATAATATAATAGTACCTTCCTCTTTCTGGATTTTTTGTAGTGTAGTGCGATGCTATCTTAAGATTTTGCACAGCAGTATCTGGGGCATTTAGATTGATAAATGCCTGTGCCATCATTGCTCTAGCATCAGCATATTCTTGATCTTTTAAACGCTCATACTTCATTAAGCGCTTTAAATTTTTAATTGCAAGGTCATCGTTTTCTAAGCGGATGTTTACTTTTTCTCTCCAAATACTTGCCTCGTTCAACTTATCGCTTTCAGAATATTTGTTTAGTACATAATTGAAAGATTCTAATGCCGGTATGTAGCGTTCATCAAAATACCTTGCTTTCCCTAAAAGAAGAAAAGCTTCATCTATTTGTGGGTTTCGTTCTTCATCCTTAATATCCATACTATGGCGTTGAATAGCCTTGGTAGCTTTTTCTTCTGCAATAAGGAAATTAGGATTGTTGTCTTCTGAATCTAATTTTATTTCGCCGCTAACCTCTAAACGCTCTATAGGCAAGACTTCAAAATAATCATCTTGATAGGTATCGTTCAAAGTTTCTCGACCTAGCTCAAAAGCAATATTACCATTATACAAGGTATTGTATTTGGTATTGAGCGCATGCCAATTACGGTTTACGAACTTGTCTTTCTTGACAGAACATGCATTAAAAAGCATACTCGCCAAAACACCGGATAAAATAAGTTTGTTTCTAAGATTCAAAATAGTTGATCTACGTATGTATGTTTAACTTAAAAACAACCAGATTATTATACCGTTCATCGGTAAACTACATATTTATTTTTGAGCATTCTCAACATTTTTAGACTACTACAACCAAATTTTACCAACCATGTAGTTTGTTTTGAATTAAAATAGTCAAGCGAATATGAGTTAACAGCAGATAATCTGATTAAAGAGATCTTTATCGGATATTTATCCATTTTGCTACAAAACTCAGAAATGAAAAACCAACCTAGTGGTCGGTTTTTGGATTTTTACTATGAAATTTAGATAACTACTTATTGTCGATGAGTTCTAAATAGATTTCATTTTTTAAATAATAGCCATTCTTAATAGCTATTACGATTCTTGATAGCAACTCTTTAATTACCAACAAGGTATTTGCGTTAGTAATACTTCTTGTCAAATACATTCCTCCGCCCTCCAAATCCTGAAATTTCAAATCTTTAATTAAGGAGTATTTTTTATACCAAGAATAAGCATCCCTATTCTGAAGATAAACTATTATTCTTATTTCATTAGCACCTACCATGCTAAGACTTAAGTATACTTGTTTATCATCATTTAGATATAAATTAAAAGCAACGATTTCATTTGAATATAACTTATACAAAGCATCATCAACAAACTGAGTCTCAAACGAAATAGACTTATTTTTAATCTGTAATAATGCTTCCAGTTCCTTCTCCGTTTCACGAATTCGAATTTCATAGACTTCTTTGAAGTCACTTGATTTTCCTTGTTCCGTAATCTTAGTTTTATAATATTCAATTTGATCTTTTACTCTTTGAATTTTCGGGAACCTTGAATCTTGCAATGTTAAAATAGCATCCAACTCATTTTTAAAGTTGCGTAAAGCAACCACATCAAATTCAACCTCATTGTACAAATGCATTTTTAGATTTTCATCGATTTGAGCCTGTATTCTAATAATTTCCCATTGATAATAATCAATTAACGAATTTAAATCAGAAGCCATTTATATAGTTTAAATATCTATAAATTAAGAAAATTCAATTTATTCCGCAACCGGTAGAACACTCTCTGCACCAAAGAACACCTCTAATTCTTTCAATGTTTCTGTAGATGTTTCTATGTCTTTAACCACTTCACCTTTATTTAATACTACAATACGTTCGCATACTTCAGTTACATGAATTAAATCATGACTAGAAACTAAAACGGTGACGTCTTCTTTTGCAGCAAGTTCTTTAATGATTTGCTTTAGACGAATCTGTGTAGTGGGATCCAAATTGGCAAAAGGCTCATCTAAAATGACCACTTTGGGGTTACCAATAAAAGAAGCTACAATACCTGCTTTCTTCTGGTTTCCTTTAGATAAATCTCTCAGGTATTTCTTTTGTCCTAGTATTTCTCCATGAAAAAAGTCTTGATACTGCGCTAATAATGCATCGACATCGGCTTTATTTTGACCGCGAAGGTCGCCTATAAAGTAAAAATACTCTTCGGGAGTCAAGTACCCAATCAGAAAAGTTTCATCTATAAAAGATGATGTAAATGGTTTCCAATCTTCACTGGTGTTTACCTGAACATCATTATTAATGATATGACCTGTACTCGGCTGTATTAAATCTAGCAACAAACTAAATAATGTTGTTTTACCCGCTCCGTTATTACCCACCAAACCGAAACTTTGTCCTGTTGGTATATTTAAGGATTCGATATTTAGTACTTGTTGTGAACCGAATTTCTTTGATAAATTTTCTATTGTAATCATAATCTTATTATTCTAATTTTTTAGGATGAAATGAAATGCGTCAAATGAAAAACCTTAACTCGCCTTCTCTTTAAAACCAGCAATCATTCCGTATTTCTTTTTCTTGTATTGTTCTGTTATCAACCCTAGTAAATAATTCTTCATAGCAAAACCTATAATGCCTAGAACGGATAATACTCCCACTGCTACCTCTAAACTAAAGATGTAATAAAAGATGGAAAATATGATAATAGGAACGATTAAAACTGGAACCATTACCAAAAATTGAGTAGCACTAGCACCCTGCATATTCCCAAACGGACTCTGATCCAGTTCGATTCTCTTTTTATTAAATGAACCAAAATATAAAATGACCGGTATATTAATTCCTAAGTTATATAATGCACAACCAAAATTGATGGCTAAAGCGTCCCAACCGAAGTAAACATAGGGTAGGGTCAATAAAAACATGAAAACGATACTAACAGTAATTAAGGATACTTTAGACTCTAAATATTTGCGCATGGGTATATTCTGCGACATCATCATACTATAGTAACTACTATCCCAAGCAGGAATAAATTGTCCGAAATTACTCAAGAAAATACCCGTCATGAAAATGCCAACAAAGGCTTTCATCGGCATCATACTACTGTACATATCTTGGGTGTAAAACACCAATCCGTAGAACACGAACAGAATTGAAATGTACACCTGAGACTTCGTTCTTTTATTACGCCAAATCATTTTAAGATCAAGTTGTAAGAAAGAACCCATTTCTCCAAAACGCTTTGTCCAAGACATATCTGAGGTATTTGCCTCAACTGACTTTGTTTTAAGCTTGGCATCAAGATAAATCTTATCTCTCAAGAACTTATAATTCACATAGTATATAATTCCTGCTAAAGCAATAGGAATCAAAACCGAAATTGGGTATGCATAAAGCGCATGAAAAACAGGAGCAAAAAACTCTTTTATAGAGAACACCCCAAAATAATCCAATCCATACCCTAAGACAAGAATACTACCTATTCCAATAAGAACCTTATCATTCTTATTTACTAACAAGTTCACGTAATTTATACTCAGAACAATTCCTATAATACCAACTACCCAAAGTAAAACATTGAGTACAGGGTAGCCATTAAATAGTAACACTATTGCAAACGGAACTATAAAGAATATCGTCAATAAATTATAGATAGATGCTGCTGATCTACCTAATATATAATGTGCAATGGTACTTTTCTTAACAGGAGTGGTCAAAAATGGCTTTATATCCATTACAGGAAGTTTCTGCATGAAATACCTTAAGAATAGTTCCATTAAAATCCAGTAAATGAAATATTGGCTAATGCTCCACATAGGGCTTTGATCAGGGAATATTTCTTTTAAAAGAAAGTACATTCCACCACCGGCAACAGCCAGTGAAAGTAGCATGTATACGCCGAAAAATCCCATTACTATTTTTATCCCTAGACTTTTACCAAGGTTAGAGGACCTAAAAAAGGATTTCCATTGTAATGAAGAAAAACGTTTAAACATTCGGTTGGTTTTAGTATTCTAAATATAAGTAAGAAAAATCTTGAGATTGTTACAAACAAAATTCAAAATATTCTTTAAGCTCTTATTTCATACCTTACTATATATTCAGAAAAAATTAACCGATTAATTCCTCTTTCTTCCACGCTACCGCCTGTTTAAAACTGGTGAAGGCAACAGTAAGCCATTAGCTAATTAATGCCAACTGGGACCAGTATGTAAATTATAATTTATCGATTTATACCCACTACTTACTTGGTACAGCACTCGTCACAGACGAGCGTTAGCGGGGCTCTTATGGTTATTGTTACAGTTCGAGTTGAAAGATCGCGCTAGGGTTTACTTATATTAGTGCCTTAATATGACCAGTGTGGAAATTATATTAATTGATTTTTAAACCTATTCTTACTCTGGACGGCGAGCTAAGCCATTATAACATAACGAAGAAATAAGTGATGAATAAAAGGAATTTAAAAATTGATGGACTTTATATTATTAGTTTAGTCTGTATTGTTTATTATTTCTTATTGGACCATTATAACTTTATATTTGAATTTTATGAAAAAAATAAGTATTCCATGTACCCTTCTAACGTGTTTTCTGTATTGATTTTTAGAGGGTTATTACAATATGGTCTATTAGTAGTTGGAATATGTATTTTCATAACACTAAGCTTCCTGTTAATCAAAAAAATCTCAAAGGTCCAAAAAAACTGAGGTAGAGTCTATTTATAGAAAATATACACGGTTAAGTTTCTAACTTAACCCTTTTTCGATTTCAATATTCTTTTAATTACCTTATCTACTTCCCCGCTATCGCCAGTTTGCAACAGGTGGAGACAACAGTAAGCCATTAAATAGTTAACGCCAACTGGACCAGTTTTGAAATTATATTTTATCGATTCATAACCCACTACTTACCCGGTAGGGCACTCGTCACAGACGAGCGCTAGCGGTGGAATAGCCATCAAACCTTGATTGGAATTCAGATATCTTAAAATTAATTATTTATGTTTAATATATTTAAAACCATAAATAGTACCCTGATTATAATCATACACAGAAACTTGAATTTCATTTAATAAATTAAGAATATCCTTTAAGTTATTTTTACAAAGTAAAAAATAAGTTTTCCCTAATTTTTCAAAGTGAATTGCATTTTTAAAAATATGTGACTTCAAAAACCTTTGATAATCTATCTCATTTTTTTCATCAAAAGATAACGATATCGAAAATCCAACTGGGTTAAGAATATTAAAGTCAAACTTTTTCAGTAATCTTTGCCTAGTTATTTGAATTTCAACTAAATCGTTTCTGATAATATCTATTTGAAAATTAATTTTTGGTTTTTGTACCAAAAAAATTAAATGTCTTCAATAGATTTACTTTTCTTTTTAAAAAAATTTATCATAAGTAAGTTTATCTTTTCTCCATTCTAGCTAATCTGATGTAATATGCAAATGGAGTCCCACTTCCAGTTTGCAACTGGTTACGACAACAGTAAGCCTTTAGATGATTAATCGAAAAAACCAATAGCATCTATTTCTAAAACAGTTTTGGTCATCTTAAAAGTTTCTAGCACTTGAATACTTCCAATCTTCTGGGCTAACTACTAAACCAGCCACAACAGGGTTATTATGTATATAATCTATTTTTTGCTTTATTACATTATTGCTCCACAATTCTATAGGATTGTTATGATGCTGCCAAAATTGATATTTTGAAACGTTATCTTTTTTCTTACCAGCCCTTTCGAATATCCATAACAACCATACTTTTCTGCAATATTGAATACTTTGTTCTAATATGTCAAAATAAATTTGTCTCGTAAAAACATCAATCCAATAAACAGTTGCAAAACTTATGAAATAAACTGCTGTAGGATTATAAAATTTATATTTTCTACTCATTGTTATTAAAAATACAAAAACCACAGATCTTGCAAATGTTCTTCATTTCTCATTATTTCTTTTTTATTATTTAATAATATAGACAATGCTTTGCTAGCGCTCGTTTGCAACAAGTGACCACAACAGAAAGAAACTTTATTATAAATTAGAATTATTACCATATCTCCAAGATTTTAATTGATATGGTACAGATTGCCAACTAGCTATTGTGTTCAAATTATATTTTATCGATTTATAACCCAATACTTACTCGGTACGGCACTCTTCACAGACGAGCGCTAGCAAAGTAATAATCTGAAAAGTTAAACAAAAAGGAGTAATACCGACTTTTTTGACAAATGTCATATTTTATCGCAAAAGCATGCTTAATTTTGTAATTCGATTTAAAGAAACGAATATATGTCGCATTTTCACCCATTAACGGTTAAACATATCAAACAATTGACGCCAACCTCTGTTGCCGTTACGTTTTCAATTCCGAAAGAATTGGCACAGACTTTCACCTTTACGGCGGGTCAGTATATCACCATTAAAAAAGAGATTAAGGGTAAAGAACTTAGAAGAGCATACTCTATAAGTTCATCACCTGAAAAAGATGGCATCACCATCGGTATTAAAAAAGTAGATAATGGCGGGTTCTCCAATTACGCCAACTCAGAATTAAAAGTTGGTGATACATTAGAAGTAATGGAGCCAGAAGGTCGTTTTGTATTCAATACGACCAATGACGCACAGAATATTGCCGCTTTTGCTGCGGGTAGTGGTATTACACCAATTATGAGTATTGTGAAGTCTGTTTTAGATAGTAACCCTAAGAACAAATTTGTTTTGGTTTACGGTAACAAATCTTACGAGGAGACCATGTTCTATACAGATTTGGTAAAATTAGAACTAGAATATGCCAATCGGTTTTTTGTGTATTTCACCAATAGTCAAACCCGTGAAGACAAGGCTTTATTTGGTAGAATTGACACCTCAACTGTAAATTATGTTTTGTTAAATAAGCATAAAGACGTTAATTTTGATGGATATTATTTATGTGGACCGGAAGAGATGATTCGTTTGGTACAAGATACCTTAATTGAGAATGAAGTGGATAAGGATAAAATCCATTTTGAACTTTTTACGCCTACTGAAATAAAAGAAGAATTGCCCATACAGGCAGATGGCCAAACCGCGGTTACCGTTCTTGTTGATGACGAAGAATTTGAGTTTACTATGGATAAGAAAACCATGATCCTTGATGCGGTATTAAAAGAAAATATTGATGCGCCATATTCATGCCAAGGCGGAGTATGTAGTAGCTGTATTGCCAAGGTAACGGAAGGAAAAGCTGAAATGGTTATGAATCAGATTCTGACCGATAAAGAAATTGCAGATGGTTTTATTCTTACCTGTCAAGCGCATGCTACAACACCTACTATTAAGGTAGATTATGATGATGTATAAGCTCATATAATAATCAAAAAACGGCCGGTTGATACAATTCAACCGGCCGTTTTTATTTATCTAAGAAGTAAAGACTTCTTCAAACTTTCTAACCGCGGCTTCATAGCCTATTGCGTAAGCTTTTTCAATGCCTCTTCTATCTAGCAAGCCAATATGTTCCAGTTCTTTAGATTCTAGTACAAGATGACAATTATTAATTTTTTGTCGGTTAATGGCGTAAATCATTAATCCGGTTACTCTGCCTGTCAATTGAAATGAATTGTTCAAATGTTTTTTCTCTAATTTAGAAACCACAGATACATTACTACCTATTACATAATCAACTTTTGGCAGCACAGCTTCAGACGGAAAATTGTTCATGATCCCGCCATCGGCATATAGTTCACCCTTATACTCTACAGGACTAAAAACAGGTGGTAATGCGGCCGATGCCAATAAAGGCTTTATCAATTCACCTTTATCGATAAAAAGCTCTTCACCTTTTTGCAAATTTGTAGCGACTACATGGAGCTCTCTATTCAAGGCCTCAAAACTATCATCTGGAAAATACTGTTTAAAAGAAGCTATATAACTCTCGCTATTCAATAAACCTGGTTTAGCAACAGCAAAGTAATTATATTTAAAAAGCGGTGTTTCCTTAAAAAACTTAAGCATATCTACTACAGGTTTGTCTGCCGCATACAATGCACCCACTAATGCACCAATACTACTACCGGATACCACCTTAGCCTCAATGCCAAACTCTTGCATTGCCTTAATAACACCTATATGTGCCATGCCTCTAATGCCTCCACCGGAAAGCACCAAACCAATGGACTTAGAACCTAATTGCATCTATCTAGAATTAATTTCAAAAAAAATGCCAAACGGATACTATTATCCGCTTGGCATAAAATTAATCATTATAGCGGACTATGAATCCAATCCGAAGGCATAATAATTTTTAGTGCCATCTTCATAAACACCTTCTAACATCACTCCGCCTTTTTTGTTCTCCAAAATAGCAGCAACATCATCAATGTCATCTACACGTTTTCCATCAATATGCGTAATAATGAAACCAACTCTCATTTGCGTCTCACTCTTAATCTTACCAGGGTATAGTTTAGAAACTTGTACCCCACCATCAATATCTAATTTTTTAGCTAATTGCTTGTCTACATTTTCAAAATCGGCACCTAAAAGATTAAATACTTCTTTCTTCTCTTTCTTGATGAAATCGGTTCCTCCTTGAGAATTATGTAGCTCTACTTCCAATTCTTTTTCCTTTCCATTTCTATTTACAATAATAGTGACCTTATCACCAGGTCTTTTTCCTGCAATAATTTCTTGTAGTCTTGGTGACGTAGCTGTTTCTTTACCGTTAACACTAACGATAATATCGCCAGATTCCATTCCTGCCAAATCTGCACCGCTATCTTCACCTACTTGCTCTACCCATACGCCTTTGGTAAAGTCAACATCTTTTTCTTTGGCAAGGTTACTGTCCATAGTTCTAATAGAAACCCCCAACATACCACGTTGTACGTTACCGAATTTTAGTAAATCTTCAACCACTTTAGTAACAATATTACTAGGAACAGCAAATCCGTATCCTGTATATGTACCTGTTGTACTGGCTATAGCAGTGTTAATACCAACAAGGTTTCCGTCTAAATTCACCAAAGCACCACCACTGTTACCAGGGTTGATAGCAGCATCTGTCTGTATAAAGCTTTCTACCGCAAACTTATCGGTATTAATATGAATGCTTCTTGCCTTTGCACTAACGATACCGGCGGTAACCGTTGAATTCAATCCTAATGGATTACCGACTGCCAATACCCACTCGCCAACTTCAACATCATCTGAATTGACCAAGGACATCGTTTTTAAATTATCTGCTTTGATTTGTAATAACGCCAAATCTGTTGTCGGGTCTGTACCGATTACAGTAGCTTTATACGATTGATTGTTATATAAAGTTACCTCAACCTCATCTGCATTATCGATAACATGGTTATTGGTAACGATATACCCTTTATCATTAATGATAACACCCGAACCTGTACCTACTCTAGGTATTGATTGCGCTCCATTTGGAGATTGCCCTTTAAACATATCTCCAAAAAATTCTTTAAAAGGGTCTGGTAATTCTCTCGCGCCTTGTCTCTGGCTTGTTGATCCCGTTTGGGTAGATTTAATATGTACTACAGCATCTAAAACTTTTTCAGAAGTTTCGGTAAAATCTAATGGCTTAATATTTCCTTCATTATCTTTTGTATATAAAGCCTGTGCACCGGGTACAGATTCTACTACGGTAACTCCGCTAGTTTCTTTTGTTTCTTGTTTGTTAAATTGAATTACTCCGTAACTTACGACTAAAGCAATAACTGCCGAGAAGAAGTAAACCTTCCAAGCGCTTCTGGTATTTGTGTTTGATTTCATATGTATTAAAATTTTTATGATTCTTCTGATGTCTTATTGGCAAAGGCTATGCCACGCATAGGACTGCCAATGCTAAAAAAAAATTAAAACTGATTGAAATTTTAAGGCTTTTTTTAGACTAACCAGTCTGTAACCTTAAAATCTTGTCAGATTTTAAGCATCGAAATGGTAGATAATCTGATTTTAAAGCAAATTGATGGGTAATATGATAAGACTAAAGCTTAATTGTATGATTTAAAACCGACTACCTGGTTTAAAACTGACATTTTGACTCAGGGTAAGAGATTTCGCATATTTTAATTTTTGCAATTATGCATTTCATAGAAAACCTTTGCTTTATTTTTACGTAAGTTTAACGACGAAAAAGAACAATTAATTGAATTCACTACATACTGCAATTTTAGTATTTGCCAATTCCGCCAAACAAGATTTGGCGAATAAGCACATTCTTAGAGGTGAAGAATTATTTGATGTTTTAACCCGTTCTACCCTTAAAAAAGCAAAAAAAACGGGTTTACCTGTTTTTCACTTTTCAGATGAAGATCAAATTGGTGCTTCTTTTGGCGAACGTTTTACAAATGCCATCGCCAGTGTTTTCAACAAGGGTTTTTCTAGTATTATCACCATAGGCAATGACACACCGCATTTAAAAACCCATCATCTTAAGCATACCGCACAACAATTGGCAATGGGCAAAACTGTAATAGGTCCTTCAATTGATGGTGGATTTTATTTGTTAGGTCTGCAAAAATCAAATTTTGATGTTACTGAATTTCAAAATTTACCTTGGCAACGCTTGGGCTTGTATCACCAAATTTCTTCGTGGTTACATCAAGAATCAACAGAACTAATAAAATTACCTGTATTACAGGATTTGGATAACGAAAGAGATTTACAATCCATACTATCATTTTCTAACGGTCTGTCATCAACAATATTATTGTTGATCATCAATCTATTAAAAAGTAACAGAAGTCTATTCTACACTAACCAGAACTTCTCTTCTCAATATTCTAACAGCTTTCCTTATAACAAAGGTTCTCCTGCATTTTCGTTTATCTAATCCCCTTTATCCAATAGTTGGATAAATGAAACCTTAGTCGAAAAACTATATATGAAACACTTATTACTAGTGTTGACACTGTTTATAATAAACATGGTCAATGCTCAAGAAACAATTACAGGTATTGTAACAGATACCGATGGAAATACCATACCGTATGTCAACATTCTACTATCTGGCACCGCAACAGGCTCTACAACCAATGAAGATGGTTTTTATACTATACATGTCCCTGATCTTTCTGGCGCCATTGAATTTTCGGTTTTAGGATATGAAACTCAAGTGGTTTCCATAAACAATAGACGTACCATTAATATCACCTTGGCAGATTCATCTGAAGTTTTAGATGAAGTCGTGCTAACGGCTTTAGGTCTAAAACGAGAAACCAAAGAATTAGGCTATGTAGTTCAAAGCTTAGACGCAAAAGGAGTTACAGAGGTAAAATCGGTTAACTTTTTAGACAACCTTTCTGGTAAACTGGCAGGTGTAACCATTAACCAAGGTGCTACTGGTGTTGGGTCTTCATCAAAAATTACTATTCGTGGTGAAGCCTCTTTTTCCAATAACAATCCGTTATTTGTTGTAGACGGAGTGCCTATTAACAACAATTCGGTCTTTAATTTTACCAATGAGGCAGCAGCCGGATTTCAAGAAATAGATTTTGGAAACGGTGCTATGGATGTGAATCCTGATGATATTGCCGAAGTGTCGGTTTTAAAAGGACCCAGTGCGGCGGCTCTTTATGGAACAAGAGCATCTAATGGTGTTATAATCATAGAAACCAAAAGCGGAAAAAATTCAAAAGGATTAGGCGTTAGCTACAACACTAGTTTCTTTGTGGATTCGGCATTTCAACTACCCGAATTTCAAAATGAATACGGACAAGGAAATTCTGGTGAGTTTGCTTTTGTAGACGGATTAGGTGGTGGAACCAATGATTTGATCACCTATAGTTGGGGACCACGCTTAGATGTAGGCAATCTTATACCACAATATGACAGCCCCGTAACTTTAGCAGATGGCACTATAGTACGTGGTGGTGATACTGCCCTTTACAGCGGATTACCAATTACACCTACAGAGTTTAGGTCTAACCCAGACAACTTAAAGAACTTCTATGAAACCGGCACAACCTTAATCAATAATATTGCTATTTCTAATGGATTTGACAAAGGGAGTTTCCGTCTATCGTTTACTGACTTACGAAGCGAATCTATCATTCCGGGAGTAAATCTTGACCGCCAAACTATAGGTACAAGACTAAACTTTCAACCAATTGATAAACTGCGTATAAATTCCTCTATAAGTTATATTAATTCTAATAGTGACAACAGACCATCTAATGGTTATGGATCTGAAAATGCCAATTACTCTTTAGTAGCTTGGGGACCAAGGTCATTAAATATTGAAAACTTAAAAAACTATTGGCAACCAGGTATAGAGGGTTTACAACAGTATTCTTACAATTATACGTTTTTTGATAATCCGTATTTTATTCTTAATGAAAATAGAAACTCCTTTAATAGAGACAGGGTATTCGGAAATATTTCGGCTAGCTATGATATTACCGAACATATTACTGCGACTATTAGAACCGGAATGGATTATTCAAGTGAATTACGCCAACTGCGTAGAGCCTATAGTTCAAATCGATTTGTAAATGGTGGTTATGCCGAGCATGATGTATTTTTTAGGGAAATAAACACTGATTTCTTATTAAATTACACCAATCAGTTCAATGATTTTAATATTGATGTCTCTTTAGGTGGAAACAGATTAGATCAAAAGGCATTCACTTCACAATCGCAAACCACGAGTTTGGCGCAACCGGGTATTTTTAGGTTATCTAATGCAGCTTCACCTATTGAAGTATTCGAATTTGAATCTAATAAGCGAATCAACAGTTTTTACGGCTTGGCAAAATTTGGATACAAAGACTTCCTTTTCTTGGACGTTACAGGAAGAAACGATTGGTCTAGTGCATTGGCTACTCCGTTTTCCGTAGATAATACGTCATTCTTTTATCCATCCGTATCAAGTAGTTTTATAGTATCGGAAGTGGTTGATTTACCTGAGGTCGTTTCATTTGCAAAACTAAGGGCAAGTTGGGCACAAGTAGGTAATGACACTGATCCCTACCAAACTACAGGTGCTTTTGTAGCACAAACTCCTTTTAATGGGCAACCAACTTTCAGTAACTCAAACACTATAGCAAACGCAAATCTTCAACCAGAACTAACCTCTTCATTTGAAGTAGGTGCAGATGTACGTTTGTTTGGAGACCAATTAAGATTAGATGTTTCTTACTATAACGCATTGACCAAAGATCAAATTATTTCATTGCCAATAGGTATATCTTCTGGGTATACACAACAAGTAGTTAATGGTGGTGAAGTTCGTTCTAAAGGTGTAGAGATTATTTTGGGCATATCGCCGGTTACAAGTCAAGATTTCAAATGGAACAGTACTTTAAATTTTAGCACGAATAGATCTACGGTAGAAAGCTTACCACAAGATGAAGGTCGATTAACATTGGCATACTCCAGAATTTATGACAGTCAAAACCAAACGGTATTTTTACAGGCAGAAGAAGGTGGTCGTGTTGGTGATTTGTATGGAACAGGATATTTGAAGAATGAAAATGGTGATTTTATTTTAACGGATGAAGGCAGATACATACCCGATAATGAACTACAAAAATTAGGAAATTACAATCCCGATTTTATGTTGGGTTTCAACAATCAATTTAATTACAAGAACTGGAATATGGGTTTCCTTTTCGATTGGCGACAAGGTGGCATCATTGTTTCTAGAACAAGAGCATTAGGTAATGTTGGTGGTCAGCTAGCAGAAACGGCTTTTAGACCAGAAGGAGGAATTGTACCGGAAGGCGTTGTAAATACGGGCACTACTGATAATCCTGTATATGCACCAAATACCGTAGCCGTCACGGCAGAAAGTTATTACCGCCAATTTTATGATAGAAACCACGAGGAAAACAATACGTATGATGCTTCCTTTTTGAAGCTACGTCAAGTATCCGTTGGTTATACGTTTGAAAACCTTAGTCTGTTTAATCAAGATGCCACGTTGAGTTTATCTCTAATTGGGAAAAACCTGTTTGCCATTACAGAGAATCCGCATTTTGACCCAGAGCAATTGGCAGTACAAGGGCAAGGCTTTATTAGCGGTGTTGAAGATATGTCATATGCCACAACAAGAAGTATAGGTTTTAAAGCCGGATTTAATTTTTAAGAAAAGAAAATGAAACATATATATAGCATTTTAGTCTTATTGTTGGCCGTTGGCTGCACAAAAGATTTTGAAGAAATTAATACGAACACCAACGATCCCGTTACCGTACAACCCAGTCTTTTGTTAAGACAGGTAATCTATGATTTTGGGGAGCAAATGTCTTATGAAGGTTTTACTGCAGGTAATCTGTTGGGTCAATATAGTACGGCACTAGATTTTAACCTGTTTGACCGTCATGATTTAAAATCGCCCCAACTGGGTGGAAACCCATGGCCCATATTCTATCAGAATTTACGAGACAATGAAATTATATTGAATTTATCTCAAGAGAATGCGGCGTATGCCGTTTATGAAGGTCCAGCAAGAATTATGAAAGCGTATATGGCAGCTGGTTTAACAGATTTATTCGGTGATGTACCATATTCAGAAGCATTTCAAGGAGATACAGAAACTGTTACTCCGTCCTATGACACACAGGAGTCAATTTATATGGATGAAGGAGGAATATTTGACAATCTTGATAGGGGAATTTTAGCCATTCAGAATTATTCAGGTACCATAGCGTTAGAGGGAGACATTCTCTTTAATGGTGATTTAAACGGATGGATACGTTTTGCAAATTCCTTGAAAATTAAATATCTAATGCGAGTTTCCAGTAAAATAGATGTGGCCTCACAACTACAAGCAATTGTCGCAGAAGGTAATTTTATAGATGATAATAGCGAAAATGCCATTTTCAACTTTACCGATGGCGAACCAAATAGTTTTAGACTTGCGCAACTTAGGGTTGGAGACTTTAACAACTATGTACTCTCTGAAACGATGGATGAAATTTTGACCAATTTAAACGATCCACGTATTGCACGCTTATACCAACCTTTTGCCAATAGTACAGATGGCGGTTATAACGGACTATTAAATGGAATCGATGCCTCTGCGGGAGTATCGTTAGCTGATTACTCTTTATTGGGTGCTATTTTCAGAGAGAATACAGGGCTTTTAGATGCCAATTTTATGACCAGCATGGAAACTCACTTTCTATTAGCTGAGGCTGCACAACAAGGGCTTATTTCAGCCGACACGGAACCCCTTTACAACACAGGAGTAACACAAGCTTTTGAATATTGGCAGGTAGCACTTCCTGATGATTATCTAACAGCTGATGCTGCATTGAATAACGGAGATCCATTAGAAAATATCATCACACAAAAATGGATTGCAAATAGTATAAATGGTTATGAAGGTTGGATCGAATATAGAAGAACAGGTTTTCCACAATTGAAAACGATTTCAGCAAGTTTGAACAATAATTTGATTCCCATACGCATGCCTTACCCTGCTGAGGAAGAAGCTTTAAATAATGCGAATTATATCGCAGCTTCAAATAACACTGAAGGCAATAGCATAAATGTTGCAGTTTGGTGGGATGAGTAACAGAGTTAGGAGTTAGGAGTTAGGAGTTAGGAGTTAGGAAAAAACAAAAAAATGATTGAAGTAAAGATTTGGCAATGGGGATTGATAATAGCATCAAGTTTGGTGTTGTTCTTCCTTTCCCCATGGGCAAAAGATACCAATCAGTTTTTTAAAGCCGTACAAAAGAAGAAAGCACCCAATACGTTTATGTTAATGGGTAGTTTGATCATCTCATGGATTTTCGCCAAAAGCATCACCAATGCAGCCAATTTAGGATTGGATTTCGGTATTGTAGGTGGGGTTGCCTATGCGGGTTATTATCTGTCTTTTGCGGTTGCGGGTATCGTAATTTATAAGATGAGGCTACATGGTAAGTATACCAGTATTCATCATTTCTTATCCTCAAAATTTGGCAAAACGGCGGTAACGGTTTTTTCAATTCTTATTGCATTTCGGTTATTCAATGAAGTCTGGAGCAATACCATGGTCATTGGATCTTATTTTGGCGATATGGGTACGAGTCCATATTACTGGTCCATCTTAGTATTTACCGGACTAACATTGGCATATGTACTCAAAGGAGGCATGAGCAGCTCTATTTTTACCGATGTTGTTCAAATGGGGCTATTCTCTATACTATTAGCGGTAATATTGTTCACTATTTTTGGAAAAGACAATGCTATAAGCACGACAACAGTTATAAATTCAGGTATTTGGTCTTTTGAAACCGGACTAAATTTATTATTTGCTGCCTTGTTGCAATCGTTCAGCTATCCTTTTCATGACCCCGTGTTAACCGATAGAGGTTTTATCAGTAGTCCGAACGTAACATTGAAGAGTTTTTTATGGGCAAGTATTCTAGGGGCTATTTGTATCATTCTATTTAGCCTTATTGGTGTTTATGCCCAATCTCAAGGTATGCAAGGTCAAGCGGCTGTTCAAGTCGGTAAGGCTTTTGGAACAATGATTTTACTGGTCATCAACTTCATCATGATTACATCCGCAGCATCCACTTTAGATTCTACATTTTCATCATTTTCAAAATTACTGGCACTTGATCTAAACCTGGGAAATACTTTAAAATTTGGTCGTTGGTCTATGGTAGCAATTGCTGTTTTAGGTACCGTACCCGTTTTTTTAGATGCAGAAATTTTATCCGCTACAACTATTAGTGGAACAATGGTTATTGGCCTAACCCCTGTTTTTCTATTCTGGAAAGATAAAGCACCTAAAATCAGTTTTCATTTAAGTGTTATTATTGGGCTGATATTTGGTTTCTTGTTGATTTTCAATTGGTTTCCAGATAATTTGATTTTTACGACTGGCAAGTATGCCAATTTACTATGGATTAATTTTTGGGGTATTTTATGTTGCCTATTCGTTTATATAATACCTACATGGATAAAGAAATAAAACATATTGGTACCAAAAGCGGTAAGCTGTTGCTTTTCGGTGGTGTGTATAGTAATCTACAGGCATTGGAGAAATTAATTTCCATTGCCGAAGAAGCAGGGATTAAACCTGAGAACTGTATAAGTACAGGAGATCTTACCGGTTACTGCGCACAACCAGAAGAAACGGTACAGCTATTTCAAAAATGGGGAGCACTTAGTATTGCCGGCAATGTAGAATTGCAACTAGCAAGCGATAGTGAAGATTGTGGTTGTGATTTTAAAAGCGGTAGCCGTTGTGATGATTTCTCAAAAATGTGGTTTCCATATACTAAAGGACATTTATCACAACAGTCTTTAGATTGGATTAAGCAAATTAGAGAATACTTAAGTTTTGATTATGGAAACAAAAAAGTAACGGTAGTCCATGGCAACTATGGCAACACTTCAGAATTCATCTTTAAATCAAACGCTACAGAAAGTAAAGAACGTAGTTTTCAAGAGACTAAAAGTGATATCATCGTTGCGGGGCATTGTGGCTTACCATTTCATCAAACCATAAAAGAGAAGGTATGGCTAAACCCTGGTGTAATAGGTATGCCGGCAAATGATGGCACTACTCGTGTATGGTATATGATTTTGGATATTGAGGGTGGCGAAGTTAATTACGCACATCACTCTTTTGAATATGATGCAGAAACCGCACAAAAATTAATGTACAAAAACCATTTGCCAGAAGCCTACGGCGATACACTTACCTCTGGTATTTGGGACAATATGGAAATACTTCCCGAACTAGAAAAAATGGGACAGGGAATTCCGATTTATTTTAACCAAGAACAAAAAAATTCAATAAAACCTAAAACTCAAAAAAAGATGGCAAATACATACTATGACCCAGCAGATTTAAGAAAATTCGGAAAAATTACAGAGTGGAGCGAAGAGCTTGGAACTAAATTTTTTGATTATTATGGTAAGGTTTTCGAAGAAGGCGCACTAAGTGCTAGGGAAAAGTCTTTAATTGCTTTAGCAGTTTCGCACGTAGTTAAATGCCCGTACTGTATTGACGCCTATACCAAAGACGGCTTACAGAAAGGAATTACGAAGGAAGAAATGATGGAGGCTGTACATGTAGGAGCAGCAATTGAAGGTGGCGCAACATTGGTGCATGGTGTACAGATGATGAATAAGTACAATAAATTGTCAATGTAAATTTCGTTGTTGGTTGTTGGTTGATGGTTGTTCGTAGCAGCTTTCTGCAATAATCAATTGATTGAAATTTAAATTAGTTTAAAAAATTGCAAATGGAATATTCATAATGAATATCCATGGTTAAGAATAAGAAATTAATTGTTGTCATGTTAAAGTTTGAAGCATTTACAAAATGCCAACAACCAACAACCAACAACGAACAACTAAAAAATGGCTACAAAATCATTAAAAGCGAAAGGGAACGATTTAGCGGTTTCCAACAAGCAGTTAGAAATATTGAACGGAGGCATATTTGCTGATGGCGAGCTTCCTTACTTTAAAGATAAAATTGCAGACATAGGGCATTTTCCTTTACGCCCAAAAAAGCTGGAAATCTTGCAAATTAACGTAGGTTACATGTGTAATCAGGTTTGCGAGCATTGCCACGTAGATGCAGGCCCCGATCGTAAAGAGATTATGACTCGTGAAACTATGCAGCAATGTTTAGAGGTGATTAAAAATACAGGGGCGCATACCTTAGATTTAACCGGTGGTGCACCAGAAATGAATCCTGATTTTGAGTGGTTTGTAGAAGAAGCTGCCAAAGCCGGAATCAAAGATTTTATTGTTCGTTCTAACTTGACGATAATAAGAGCAAATAAGAAGTACCATCATCTACCGGATTTCTTTAAAAAACACAACGTCCATATTATTTCTTCAATGCCACACTATACCCGTGGAAAAACCGATAAGCAAAGAGGGGACGGAGTTTTTGACAAGTCGATAAAGGCATTGCAAGAATTAAACGAAAGAGGTTATGGTATGCCCGGTAGCGATTTAAAGTTGGATTTGGTTTATAATCCATCTGGGGCTTATTTACCAGGCGACCAAGCAGCTATGGAAAAGGATTTTAAAAAAGCCTTAAAAGAGGATTTTGATATTCAGTTCCACAATCTTTTCGCCATTACCAATCTACCAATTGCGCGCTTCTTGGATTACTTAATTGCATCAGAAAATTATGAAGATTATATGTATGCGTTAGTAGAAGCTTATAATCCCTCTGCAGTAGAAAATGTGATGTGCACCAATACCATTTCAATTAGTTGGGACGGTTGGTTGTATGATTGCGATTTTAATCAAATGCTAGACCTAAAAGTAGCTAGCAAAGTGAAACATATAAAAGATTATAACGAGGATATTTTGAACGATAGAAACATTATTATATCTCAACATTGCTATGGCTGTACGGCAGGTGCCGGTAGTAGTTGCCAGGGTACCGTTGCTTAACCTTTAATTAAATTATTCATGAGTTATTTAGATGCAACAAACAATCTTTACAAAGAAGCGGCACTTAAACCAGATATAGGCTTATGTTGCACAACCAACCCTATTTGGGAATTGCCAGGTTTAAAGATTCCTAAAATAATGCAAGAAATGAACTATGGCTGTGGTAGTACAGTTCATGCACGAGATCTTTCCAACAATCCGAAAATGCTTTATGTAGGTGTTGGTGGTGGAATGGAATTATTACAATTCTCATACTTCAATCGTCAAAAATCCGGTGTCGTAGGCGTAGATGTAGTTGATGAAATGCTAGAAGCCAGCAGAAAGAATTTTAACCTTGCCGAAGAAGAGAACGACTGGTTTAAATCAGATTTTATTGATTTAAAAAAGGTGATGCTCTAAACTTACCGGTAGAGGACAATACGATTGATGTCGCTGCTCAAAATTGTTTGTTTAACATTTTTAAATCTGAAGATTTAAAGCGCGCTATTGAAGAGATGTATAGGGTATTAAAGCCACATGGAAAACTAGTAATGAGCGATCCAACATGTGAGCAACAAATGAACGATGTATTACGTGAAGATGACAGACTAAGAGCACTTTGCTTAAGCGGAAGTATCCCAATAAAGGATTATGTAAAAGCTTTAACCGATGTAGGTTTTGGAACAATAGAGATTAGAGCTAGAAAACCTTATAGAGTTTTAGCCCCAAATGCATATCCAACAGATGAATTAATTTATATAGAATCTATTGAAGTAGCAGCTATTAAGGATCCCATGCCAAAAGATGGTCCTTGTATATTTACTGGAAAAGCAGCAATATACTATGGTAAAGATGATTATTATGATGATCAAAATGGTCATGTATTAATTAAAAACCAACCCTTGTCGATTTGTGATAAAACGGCTAAGGCATTAGCTACATTAATCAGTAGTGATATTTATATCAGTGAATCTACCTACCACTATGATGGTGGTGGCTGCTGCTAAAATATATTCTTGATATTAATAACCGTCTGTTTAATTTCAGACGGTTTCTTAAATTATATACGTTAGTCTTGAACTTTATAAAGTGACCACCTGGTTTGTTCTATAGTATAAAAAAGATGTTATACACCGATAAAACCTCCGTTCGTCGAAAAAACCTGCATATAATCTAGAAAACCTGAAGTTGTTTGACAGTCTAACGTTCTATAAAAAGACCACATGGTCGGATTTACCCAAATCTACATATTATGAACAAGAGCCTTAAGCGCATGGCAACCATGCAACGTTTACAGAACACCGGATTAGAATTGTTTTATGCCCAAGGGTATTATGATACTAGTGTAGATGATATTCTAAAAAAACTAGACCTTTCTAAAGGTGCTTTCTATTATCACTTCGAATCTAAAGAAGATTTCTTCATACAAATTATAGAAAACCTTCTTGCACGTAAAATATACAGCACTTTAATAGAACCTATTGAGGGTCATGATAATCCATTAACACTTATTACAAAATGTTTCGACGATGCCTTGGAAACCGCAGTGCATAATGAAATGGATTATGGTTGTGTACTAAGTAATTTTTTAGCCGAATTCAATGGTAAGAATGATGTTGTTATGCGTCATCTAAATGAGATTGTTACTGTATGGGAGGTAAATCTGGTAACTGCTTTACAAAAAGGTAAATTTAATGGCTATTTAGACCGCCATGTAGATTGTGAAGCTGCAGCTACTTTTATCATGAGCTCTTATTTTGGAGTAAGAGTTTTAATGACCAGTGCAGCACCTTCTTCTAAGAAATATCGATTTATGTCTCAGATACGTCAATACTTTAAAAGTATAGAAGCTAAGCCCGTAAATTCTTAAACCGAATCACTTAAAATTTCACTGATTTTCTGGACGATTGTTTCAGGTAATATTGTTTCCATAACCTTATCATAACCACCAGGAAATTTATTACCATAAATAGAAGTGGGTATAGCAGGATATTTTTTTCTGTCGGATAAAAGGGCATTTTGCTCTGGCTGATTAAAAGGGTAAAAACCAGCATACGGATGAGTAACACCCCATATTGTTACGGTTGGCACAGCAAACATTGCTGCTAAATGCGCATTTCCGCTATCCATTGCCAACATTAATTCAAGGTTTGATATAAGTTTTAATTCATCTGAAAAGGATAATTTACCAGCAACACTGTGGCAGTTTTCGAACTGAGCATCCCATTTGCTCAAAATTTCTATTTCTTTCTCTCCTCCCCCAAACAATACAATTTGATAATTATTAGAAGAATTCAATAAGCCTAGCACTTCTTCCATCAGATGATGTGGATACATTTTTCCGCTAAAAGCGGCAAACGGGGCTATGCCAATTAGAGATTTAGCCTTGCTATCTTTTAAATACGATACGTTTTCTGAGATAGCCCTTTTTGGCAAGGTTTCCATCTCTGATATAGCAATTGGATAACCTAACTTACCGAACACCTCAGCATAGCGCTCAAAAGTGGTTTTTAGAGGAATAAAAGATGTCCTCTGCGAATTAACCAATTCTTTTTTAGCAGCCCTACCTTTATCAATTTGAATAAAGGGAATCGAAGAAAATTTAAAGTACTGTTTTAAAATGGTACTTCGCAGTACATTGTGAATATCTGCGACCGCATCTAACTGCAAAGATTTTAATTCCTTGTATAGTTTCCACAGTCCTAGTACACCTTTATGTTTTCCCTTTACATCGGCTTTATAAACCCTTACATTAGGTATGTTAGCAAAAATTGGCGCAGTAAAAGCTTTGGTTAAAACGGTAATCTTTACCTCTGGGTATTTTTTAATAAGACCCAAAATAACCGGAACGGTCATAGCTACATCACCCATTGCAGATAGTCGTATGACCAGAATATGTTTGGTATTATTTATTGCCACGAAGGATGGGGTTTAGTTCCTCATCATTATACATCTTCATTTGCTTGTATACTTTCATATATTTAGCGCCACTTTCAATGTCTGCCAATAATTGGTCTATAGCCGAAGAAAGATCGTTTTTCTGTACAAGCAAAACTTCTAACTTAGCTTGACATTTTTCGCGGTGTTCTAAAGAAGCGTCAGCTCTAGTGGCTTCTTCCGCCATATGATAAATTTTCAATGCTAAAATAGAAAGACGATCAATTGCCCAAGCGGGGCTTTCTGTATTAATAGTAGCGTCTAAATGAACATCTACCGATTGATATTTTTTAAGGAAATAACTGTCGATAAATTCTACTAAGTCTGTTCTATCTTGATTACTTGCATCAATTTTACGTTTTAGCACCAAAGCGTCATCCGGATTAATATCAGGATTTCTTATGATATCTTCATAATGCCATTGCACGGTATCTATCCAGTTCTTTCTATAAAGCAAATGTTCAATATCCTCTTTAGAATAAGGATTTTCAAAACTCTGATATACATCGTCTTTGATGTGGTACTTTTCAATACTCTTATTAAAAATATTAAATGCGAAATCGCTAAACATAAGTGCCTTTTTTACAAAGATAAAGCTTAAAGATGTATTCTATAGTTTAGTTACAAAAACTATGATCGGCACCATAATACTTGCTATCAGTATCAGTTCCAAAAATTTTGGTTTTTTAATGGATTGTAAATAATTTACTATAAAAACCACAGAAGGAAAAAAGGTAATCATAACCGCATTGTTATTATCTGAAGTAACAAGAATATTAACGATTAAACCTATTACAAATGAAAATGCAATTAAACGCAGTGTTATAACTTTACCAACACCAGATTTACTAAGGTTTACAAATGCTGAAAAAGCCAGCGCCATATTAAACAGGGCATAGAGTGTCATTTTTAAACTAGTCCACCATTTTATAGGAAATATAGCGCTATAATCAATAGCAAAATCGTAATGATCGAGAATAAAATTTGGTTTATCCAACAACACTAAAATACCGTAGAGTATCATAAAAAAACAGAATCCAACAGATAATAAAACCAGCCAGTTTCTTATATTTTTTGGATCATAAATATAAATAGCTGCAAAAACCAATAACAAGTATAACAAAGCCCATTCATAAAATACACTTGAAATGCAAATCCAAAGTCCGGCATCGAAAATTTTAAGTTTTATATTTTTCAGAGACTTGATGCTTAAAAGGCGTCTCATGGCCAAAAGCAGAAAAAAGCTAGTAAAAATAGCGTTGTTATCACCTAAAGTCTCTGGAAATACAACAAATAACAGGGTAAAAAACAAAATAGCAAATGAATTGGTACCCGTGAGTTTATTACGCTTAACTATAAAGTCAACAACAAAAACACTAAAAAGAAGAATCGTCAAAATACCGATTGACGGGACAATTTCTACATTGCCTATCGATAAATCGAATAGGTAAAATTGAACCGACCAATAGAAAAGAAACAAAAAAACCAAGAGAATAATGAAATTCACCGGTTTTGTTTTCTCAAAAATGCTTGAAATCATCTAAGCTTTTTATATTTTTGCTGGTAAATATAGTAATAAGATGAAATCATTTTTTGAAGGTATCGCAGATTTGTTCGTAAATGTACTATTTGCACCGTTAGATTTTTTGCGTTTTACAGATAGCTGGGCATTATCAAATATCTTAAACTGGATATTTATGTTGATTGGTTCAGTCGCTTTTGTTTATTGGATGCTTGAATTGAAGAAATACAATGATAAAGGAGAGGAAGATACCTCAAGTACTTCTCACTCTTACTTATAATATCAAATTAAATCAACTATCGGTTTCTTTTATTAAAAACCGATAATTGATTTATACTTAAAGATCGAAACCTAGATCTTTTCTATAGTTCATTCCTTCAAAGGAAAGCTTCTGTACATTTTTATACGATTGCGCCAGTGCCGATTTAAAATCGCTACCAAAAGAAGTAATGGCCATTACTCTACCACCGTTAGTAACTACTTTACCATCTTTAAGCTTAGTACCAGCGTGAAATACCAAAGATTCGCTAATAGCATCTATACCAGAAATTTCTTTTCCTTTCTCGTAAGCACCAGGATACCCACCGGATACTGTCATAACCGTTGTTGCTGTTCTTTCATCTAGCTTTAAATCAACCTCTGATAGTTTTTGCCCAGCAACCGCATTTAACATTTCTACCATATCGTTTTGAATACGCGGTAAAACTACTTCAGTTTCCGGGTCACCCATTCTAACGTTATATTCAATAACCTTAGGATCATCGCCAACTTTTATAAGTCCGATGAAGATAAAACCTTTATAAGGCATATTATCCTTTTTAAGCCCTTCTACGGTAGGTTTTACAATACGCTGCTCTATTTTATCCATAAAAGCCTTACTAGCGAAAGGAACCGGAGAAATAGCACCCATACCACCAGTATTGAGTCCGGTATCGCCCTCACCTATTCTTTTGTAATCTTTTGCCGTTGGTAGCACTTTATAACTATCACCATCGGTTAGCACAAAAACACTTAATTCAATACCATCAAGAAACTCTTCTATAACAACAGTTGTACTGGCAGCGCCAAATTTTTTGTCCACTAACATTGATTTCAATTCAACCTTAGCGTTGTTTAAGTCATTGAGAATAACCACACCTTTACCGGCAGCTAATCCGTCTGCTTTTAAAACAAAAGGAGGATTTAATTCTTCCAAAAATTTAAATCCATCTTCGACCGTTTCAGCTGTAAAACTTTTATACTGAGCGGTAGGTATTTGATGACGCATCATAAACTCCTTCGCAAACTCTTTACTACCTTCTAAAGTAGCCGCCAATTTTTCAGGACCGATAACAGCCACATTTTTTAATTCAACGTCCCCTAAAAAGAAATCATGAATTCCATTTACCAAAGGATCTTCAGGACCAACCATAATAAGTTCAATGTTCTCCTTTAAAACCAATTCTTTAATAGCTTCAAAATCATTTACACCAATTGGTACATTAGTGGCAATTTTCTCAGTACCTGCATTTCCCGGTGCAACAAATAGTTTAGAAAGTTTTTTACTTTGAGCCAATTTCCAAGCAAAAGTATGCTCACGACCACCTGATCCTAGAATTAAAATGTTCATTTTTTCAATTTTTGCAAAATTACTTTTCGCTTTTATATAACCTTATTTAGTAGAGAAATCTCTATGCTCTTTCTTTTGTAAGTCCTCTGGAGACAAGGATTTGAAATAATCGTATACGATTTTTAAATGTCCACTATTTTTCATTTTTGTAAATATTTATTGAAATACTAATTATATATCTCTTTTAGAATTTTTTTTAGACTTTTCTTTTTTAGGATTTTCAATACTCGACTTAATTTGACCTACTTTTCTCTTTAATAGGATTTTCTGTTTTAAAGTTGTAAAATTATAATTATACTTAAAAAAGA
Organism: Maribacter sp. R86514; assembly: GCF_044597005.1. Classification (NCBI taxonomy): domain Bacteria; kingdom Pseudomonadati; phylum Bacteroidota; class Flavobacteriia; order Flavobacteriales; family Flavobacteriaceae; genus Maribacter; species Maribacter sp. R86514. The sequence continues at coordinate 3,094,032 of NZ_CP138999.1, forward strand.
TGTAAGCCAATATAATTACCGCAGAAATTAAGAATATGACCATTCCTAAATTTTCTGCCTTACTACCAAGAACGATAAAGAGTACTACAAAAACTAAATTAAAACATCCAATAATAAAACTAGCTTGTTTATGACTTAATCCCCAAAAGTCAATAAGAACGTGATGGGTATGATTACGGTCTGGAGAAAATGGACCTTTTTTATTAGCAATTCTTATCGCAAAAACACGAGCAGTGTCAAACAAAGGAACTATTAATATACTAATCGCTATTAAAGGAGCATTCTCTAATAAAAACGGTAAACCGTCATATGCATCTGGAGTAAGTGCCAAGAACTTTAATGTCAAAACACTAATTACAAAACCAACAATTAGAGACCCAGTGTCTCCCATAAAAATTTTCCTCTCTGAAGAAATATTGAATCCAAAAAATGCCAATAAACATGCGTTCAATGAAATACTAATTAAAGCAAAAAAAAACTCTCCTGTAGTATAAAAGATCGTTGTATAAATCATCAATATAACTATACCGACTATAGAAGCTAAACCATCAATCCCATCAATCAAGTTGTAGGAATTTATAATTGTTACCATAATAAAACCAGCAATTATCAAATAAAGATAATAAGGAATCTCATATACGTTTAAAAAACCATTGAAAGAATGAATAGTAAAACTAGGATTAACTAATATAAAAGCAACTGCAATGACCTGAGCGATTAATTTTGCTCCTGGTGAAATAACCACTAAATCATCTTTAAGTCCAGTCATAAACAAAATGGTTAAACCAGGTATAATATAAATTGCTTCGTCCATTAAGTCTCTACCATGAATAAAAAATAGAACAAATACTAAAGTATAGTAAAAGGATACACCTCCTAGGGTTGGGGTTTTCGAAGAATGAGAACTTCGTTTGTTAGGATCATCCATAAGTCGTTTATACTCAACGATTTTGATAATCTTTGGTATTGTAAGATATGTAAGCAAAAAACTACCTATAAATACAGAAATAGCGGTTTCTAAGAAAAACAATGTTATATGGTTTTATACAAAAGTAGGATTTTATGAAGAAGTGTGTTGATAATTGACCTTTTTCTTTGAAACTGCTTTATAATAAAAATAATGAACTAAAAAATTTATCATCCTTAAAATAGAGTTCAACCATGAATAACCCAGTTCTTCATGGTAAATTTTAAAATTATACTTTAATAACTTTATCTTATTACTACTCAAAGATGAATTGCCAATTCGATAAAAAGCTAGAGGTTCTTGAATACCATGGGCAATTTTTAGACTCTTGAGCAACTTTAATTTATAGGCCCAATCTTGCCTTCTTCTAATTTCTGGCATTAAAATTTTACCTATTCTCTTTGTATCGTATAATAAAGTAAGAAAACCTATATAATCATTACACAACATTCTTCTATAAGTAACTGTTTTAGGTGAACAAATCTTAAAGTTTGGTAAATTTGAATCACCTTCAACAACATAGTATTGGCTAAAAACTAATTCTAAATTGTTTTTCCTTATATATTCTAACTGTTTTGAGAGCTTTTGTTCATGCCAAAAGTCATCACAGTCTAAAAAAGCTATATATCTTCCGGCAGCTTGTTTAATAGCCTGATTTCTAGCAATGCCAGCTCCGTTATTAGTTACACTTTGAATCAATTTTATTCGTTTATCCCTCATAAGATATTCATGAATGATTTCTACACTAGAATCTGTAGAACAATCATCACTTAAAATTAATTCCCAATCAGTATAATTCTGGGCTAAAACAGAATCAATACATTGATTAATAAACTTTTCTGAATTATATACAGGAGTAATTATTGAAACTGTTTCATTCATATTTAAAGTAAGAATTTTAAAGATATTTATTATAAATTCTTTTATAAGAGCTTATGCTGTTATCCATACTGAAATTAAGTACAAACCTTCTCAAATCTTCCTTAGGAGCCAATAATGATTTCTTTAAAGCTTCTGATAATTCTATTGGATCATCTTTACATACAAAACAAGATTTTGTTTGGCTAGCAATTTTGTCTAAGTCACTTACATTGGTACTTACAAATGGTTTATTTAAAGCAAGCATTTCCTTTACTACATTGGGCCAACCCTCATGAGTTGAAGTAAGTAATAACACGTCCATGCCCTTCATAAAATCGCAAACTTTATCATGAGCAATATTACTCATCACGACCAACTCTGTGTTTGGAAAATCAGTATTCAAAATATCGAAACTTTCTTTTGCCAAATCAAATCGTTTTATGGGATTATTCTTATTTACTGAAGCAAATAGCACCTTTTTTATACTATTTTTTTCTTTTTCATTTTCTTTCTGTTTAGGAAATCTTTTTAAATCGATCGGGTCTACAATAGTTTCAACGTGTTTACTAGGATACTGCTGAAGTACCAAACTTTTCATATTATCTGACATTACTATTATATGATCAAATCTTCTAATAGACCATTTTGTAAAAATACCCCCTACAAGAATCCTAATTTTATGAAGAACAGAAGGATTAGGAGCAGTGTACCAATCAGAACCTTTTAGCGATAATATTTTACAAGCTTTAGTATAACTAGTTAAAAAACCTACAGCAGAGCCATATTGGGCATGTATTATATCATAATTTTTAGACAACTTTCTTAAGGCAAAGAAATGCTTAATAAATTGAAAGGGGTTTCTAAGTCTATCTAAATAATATAAATCCACATCATCTTTTAAGTACTCGTATTGATTGAACATCCAAACGCCACCTGCACCAGGTTCATTCTTAAAATTATGCGTCCACAATATCTTTTTACCAACCTTTTTGTCCATTAGTTTTCTCTTAAAATATCTTTAAATAGATTTTCAATTAATTTAACGTTTTTCTGAAGTGAAAAAAGTTCATTAGAGACTTTTAATGCGTTTTTACATGTTTCTAAATATCTATCAGAATCCAAAATAATCTTCATTTCAATAAATAATTTAGAAGTATCACCATTACAGTTAACTCCTAAATTAAATTGTTCTATAATACCATCTGGATCAGAATTTAATGATAGTACAGGTGTTCCGGACATCCAAGCTTGAATAAAGGTATTTGAAAAGCCTTCAGAAACAGAAGTGTTAATTAATAATCCTACACTTGAAAGTTCTTTGTTTATAAAAGTATTCTCCTGTTCTCCAAAGTACTCTACATTAGTGCTTTCATCTATTATTTTTTGTAGTTGCTGTCCATATGCAGTATTTGGCAAATTTCCAACTACTTTGAATAGATAATTTGAATTTTCATAGCTCTTAGCCAATTCCAAATACAATTCCAATTGCTTAACAGGTCTTGCATTACCAATCCATAGAATTTCATTTTTTTGTTTAGTAATTACCTCGTTTAAAATTATAGGATGCATATTTGGCACCTTGATTAACAAATTATTTTGGGCTAATTCCTTAATAATTGAATATTGATAATTTGTCTGAGTAATTATTGCAACATTATTCTGTAATATGCTTTTGAACAACTGTTTCTTGAAAAAACCTTTTACACCTTTAAATTCAATTGAATAATTGTCCGCAATATGTAATACATAAGGTATATTGAGCTTATTTGCTATTGTAGAAATTCTATAAGAGAACGTGTTTAAAATTCTTTGGTATACAATATCTGGGTTTTCTACCAAAATAATCTTCTTGAAGGTTTTCGAAAAATCTTTATATAAAGTAACTTTTTCTTTAACGTTTGATATCACCTCTACCCCATGAATTTTGAATCCATCTTCATGTATTACTTGACCATTTTTTAATCCCTGAGAAATAAAAAAGACATCATGTCCTAAATTTGATAGTTCTAGAGCTATAAGCTTAGATTGATATTCAGCTCCTCCTTTAGTAAAAGGAAAAAAGGGTATGAAAAAACAAATTTTCAAACGTTTCATTTATCAAATTTTAAAGTTGCAAGTACTTTTTTAGGCAAAATCTTATAAACAATCACTACAACCGCAATTTGTACTAGGTAAAATATAGCTGTTTGCAGAATATATTGTGATGAAGACCTAGAAAAAATAAGAAAAACATTAAAAGAAAGTAAATAAAATAGATTTACAAAAATATTGTCATTAGCTCTCTTACTCTCTAAGTAAATTAGAACAAAAAGAAAAAACAAATAGGCTACAAACGGTCCAAAATACCCAAAATTCATATAAGCCTCCATTAGAGAGGAAAATCCTGTACCCGCAGTACTTCCTTGTTTTCTGCGTTCTGGAAAATAAGTATTCCTAAATTCATAAACAATACCAATAGGTTTATTTGGATAAATATAAACAGGTATGAAAGCTGTAGTTATCTCTAAATAAGTTGCTCCAAATTTATAATTATAATCTGGATCTTTTAAATCCATAAAAATCCTGTAATTTAAAGCAGGTGCTCCAAACTCAGTATTTGCAGGATTCATAATTCGAAGTAAAGTAGTCTCATAGGTAGTAATGAACTTTGTAAAACCTTCGTATTTAATTCTATCTTCCCTCAATAACGTTAGAAAACTAAACGCTACGTAGAGAAAACCTATTAAAACAAAATAAATAAATTTAACTTTTGTAATTCTAGTCTTAATTGTTAATCCCAAAAAGAAAATTACCATTGCAACTACTAAAAGACCTCGTTCGCCTATTAATAAGTTAGTAAATAGAACAAAAAATATACTGGTTAAATATATTGGCAGATATATCAAATATTTATCCATCGACCTACCTAAGGAAGCAAAAAACATTGCAAAAAGCCCAATTGAAATATATAGAAAACCTTCGTAGGGTATGTTCAATACCAAATCATTTACCGCACCTTGATAATAAGCCTTTCCGTTACTAATTGCACTAAAACCTCCTACTCTAAGAAAATTTAGAGCCTCACTTATACTTGCAAACAACCCTGCAATTATAGCAAAGTAGAAATAACTGAATTTAGGTTCCTTATAATCCGAATTCGAAATATTCATTGTTCTTCTTTTTATAAAGAACAGATATAATAAAGCTATAGCCAATAATGCCAATTGGTTAGATAACATGAAAGAAAAAAGGGTAAAATCTACACTTTGCCATGTAGAAAGTTTTGCTACCCTATGCCAGCCAATATCAGCTTCAAAAAACACAGATATTGGCACACTATACCCGTATAAGCCAAATAAAATCATAAATAAAAATAGAACAGAGTTTACTCCTGCAGACTTCATTGTATAATATAATAGAATCCCATATGATATTAATGAAAATGCAAGCCCGGCATTAAACCATTCTAAGGAAATAAACACCAAGCTAAGTAAACAGAGTAATATGGATGATAGAACTTTCAATTGCTATATTGGAATAATTATCGCTTAAATTTTAAATAAATAATTGAACTATACTTTAAGAAAATATCTTTATTGAGCAATAAACTTATTATTAGTGCAACAACAAAACTACTAATAAATGATAGAAGAGTTCCAAAAATGGAAATAGACCAAATTAATAATCCTATTACAATGTAACATATGAATCTTTGATATGGTATTTTAACCTTTACAAATTGTTGAATATCTATAAACCGATATAACAACCACATAAAATTTCCTAAAGTAAAAACAATTGATGCACCAAGTAAATCATATTTAGGAATAACTAAAAACCCCAACAAAACAATTATTAAACCAGATAATAAAGAAGTTTTAAAAGCATTAATATTCTTTTTTACACATTGATAAATAATACCTAAAACAGAAGACAAGGACATAAATACTATACCTAAACCTAATATCGGTATATAATTCATAGCACTTAGAAATTTAGCGTCAATTACCAATGGTAACGCTAATTGTTGAACACCTATCATCATATACCAAAGTGAAAAAAGAATTACAGAGTATGTTTTAATGGTATTTGCAAAGTATTCTTGAAAGCCTTCTTTCCCAAAAACTGCATATAACTTGTCTTGAAAAGAATAATAAAAAATACGGTTAAAAATTTGAATTACATATGCTATTTTAAAAGCTATGGCATAAATTCCGTTAGCACTTAGCGTTAAAAATGTTGCAATTAAATATTTACTAGATTGATTATTTAACCATAAGCTTATTGCATTTAACACTAATGGAAAAGAATAGGTCAAAAGCTCTTTACAGGTATTAAAGTTTAGGAAAGCAAAGCTAATATACTTGTTGATCTTCAAAAATAATAAGTAAACCAAAAATGCTAATGAAGCAAAGCCATAAGCAATAAATATAGCTTTCAACCCATGATTTTGAACTAAAAAAATAGTGCAAAAAAGTACTATAAGTATATAAGTTAACTCAGTAAAAACATATTGAGAAGAAGAATACACACTTCTTACTATTTGCTTAGCTATAATGTAGAAAAAATTTGAAATGAAATACAAAAATACATAAGGAGCCAATTTTAACGTGACAAAAAAGTCAATTGAAAAATAGACAATAGAGAAAATTATAAGACCTACGATAAATATAATAAGACTATTGGTAACAACCTTTGTCAAATTTTCCTTGTCTTTACTAGAAAGAGTCCACCTAATTACAGCTAGTTCTACATGACCAAAAAAGATTGGTGCAAATAAAATTAAAGATGAGGCAACAAGATCAAAGTATCCTAATTCTTCATTTGTAAGATAAAAGGTGTATAATGGAACCAAAAAAAAGTTGATTACCAAAGTACCAATATTACCAATTCCATAAATAATAGAGCCTTTAGCAAGGCTCTTTGGTTTTAACTCAGTTTTCTCTTTCGTCATTTATATGGTTTATTGAATGAAAAAGAGAGTTAAGAATAACAAACAAGAAAACACCAGACATTCTAACTAGTATATTTTCTGTTAAAAGACCGATTGTAAATATTAACAGAAAAAAACCATAGCAAAAACTATTCGATTTAATTGCAATTTGTAAGTTAGTAACTAGCATAAATAAAAAGAAAAGCAGTGTAATAATCCCTCCCGCTAACCACAGATTTAAATAATAGTTGTGAGAATTAATATTAGAACCTACCGACTCATATTCCGCAACAACATAGTCGTTTTCTTGATAGCAATTATTTAATTCATTTTGAACGTCTCCAACTCCATATCCAAATATAACATTGTTTTTAATCAAATGTATAGAGCAGCTATATATGTAAATTCGTTTATCTGTGCCTTCTTCTAAATCGTTTTCTGATATTGACCTTAATAGTTTTATTACCGATGTTGTATTTTTATTTGAGTAAGTCTTAAAAAAACCTGAATTTAAAGAAAAGAAACCAAAAATAATTAGAAGCGATAGATAAGCAACTTTCTTTAAGCTTCCTTTAAAATAAAAGAAAGGAAACATGATTACTAAAAGAAATAACGTCAAAACAGTAGTTATAGCCTGTGTGTAGATAATTGCTATCGTGAATATCAATATTAAAAATAATAAGACTACTTTTTTTAAATTATTTACTTTGTGTTTAACTATTAAATTAACCGACAAAACAATTGTCACAAGAAATTGAAGGGACAGATAAACTTTATGTGATTCAAAAAGTACCTCTAAATGTTTAAATGCTTTAGAAAGCACAAATTCATAAGGATAAGTATTTAAAGCCTTAAGTTGCTCTATAAAACCCTTTTCAGAAAGTTTATAGATTCTGTCAACCTCTAAAGCGTCTACAAGTAAGTTGAAAAAATATAACAATAAGACAAAAACACTTATGATAAAACCATAAGAAAAATACTCCATTGTTTTTTTCTCAATTCTAGGTAAAAAGTAAAGAGTAATAATAGGAAAAAACAAAAGAAGTATACTAGCTTGCAATGTTTTAAATGCGATAAAATAATCATCTGAATAACCTATTGAAATAACTAGCAGAATATAGAAACCACAGTTCGCAATCAAAGGTTTCAACCCTAGTTCATTAAATCTAGTTTTAAAATTGTTCCAATAAAATACTAAAGTTGTAGTCAAATAACATATTGCAATCATTGATGCAATATTCGCCTTCATTACAGGAAAAAATGATAAGGTAAATAATAAAAAATATGGAATATTTTGAAATACCTTTTGTTTGGGCATTTTAAGATGTATGATTTTTATGTATGAAGTAAAAATAAAAGCTAGTTAAGCACACTATTTTTAGGTCTTCTTGCAAAAGTACGATAATTCTTAACTTTCTCAAGTTGGACTTTATCAGTTAAATTATTTTCTAGAAGTATCTTTTTGGCAAAATCAAACCATGTACACGAATATCCATCTGTGAAGTGTTCGATACCAAAATTATTATTCTGGGTTAACTTTTCTACTATGTGCAATGCCAAATTATTGGCATTTGTAGGACAACCAATCTGCTCATCGGTTACCAAAAGGTTTTCACCAGCCTTAGCCTTCTCCAAAATTGTAGTATAAAAATTCTTTCCAAATTCTGAATATAACCAAGAAGTTCTAATAATAAGATAATCTTCCATTATCTCTTCAATATATTTTTCTCCTAGCAATTTAGATTTACCGTATTCATTTATTGGATTAGGTATATCATTTACTGTGTAGGGTTCCTTTTTCTCCCCGTCAAATACATAATCAGTAGAAATATGTATTAAAAATGTATCATTTTCTATACATACTAAAGCTAAATTTTTAACCCCTTCTGCATTGACCTCGTAAGCAATATCTGGGGTTTTCTCGGCTTGCTCAACGTTTGTATAGGCGGCACAGTTTATACAATAATCAAAATCATCTTCTGCAAAAAAAGAATTCATTTGATTCTTATTTGTAATATCCAAGTCCTTGGAATTCTTAAAAACAAAAGTTAACTCCTTATAGTTAGGAGCAATTTTCTGTAAACACTGACCTAACTGCCCATTTGCCCCTGTAACTAATACGTTCTTCATTGCATTAAATTTTTAAAAGTCGGTAATAACAGGTCTTTTTCTGACACTATTAATTCTGACAAAGGGTAATTCCAATCTATAGCCAAATCAGGATCATTATATATAATGCCCGACTCTTCTTTAGGGTTATAATAGTCATCACATAAATAATTGAACACCACTTGATCGGTAAGAGCTAAAAATCCGTGAGCCATACCTTTTGGTATAAAAATACTTTTTTTATTTGTCTCAGATAAGTTTATCTTAATGTGTTGTCCGTATGATGCGCTATCTGACCTAACATCAACGATAACATCAACTACCTCACCATTTTGTACTGAAACTAACTTTGCTTGCGCGCTATCTCCTGTTTGAAAATGTAAGCCTCTTAAAACTCCTTTCTTAGAGATAGATGTATTCTCTTGTACAAAATCTACTTCATACCCTAAAACACTTTCAAGTTCCTTTTTTTTAAAGACCTCATAAAAGACACCTCTATTATCTTCAAAAATTTGAGGCTCTAGAATTAAACAACCCTTTAGCTTAGTTTCGGTTATTTTCATTTAATCAAATTCATTAAATATTCCCCATAACCGCTCTTTAACAAAGGTTTTGCTAGTTTTTCAAGTTGCTTTGCATCAATAAAACCTTGTGTAAAAGCTACTTCTTCTATACAACCAATTTTTAATCCTTGTCTCTCTTCTATTACCTGAACAAATTGAGAAGCTTGCATTAGAGAACTGAATGTACCGGTATCAAGCCATGCAATTCCCTTATCAAGAACACTTACTTGTAGCCTTTCCTTTTTTAGGTAAGCAATATTAACATCTGTAATTTCTAATTCTCCTCTGCTACTTGGATCTATGTTTTCAGCAATTTCAATTACTTCATTGTCATAAAAATAGATTCCTGGTATAGCATAATTAGATTTCGGTGTTTCTGGTTTTTCAACAATTGAAATAGCCTTTCCGTCATTATCAAATTCAACTACCCCATATCTCTTTGGGTTATTTACGTGATACCCATATATAATACCTCCGTCTGGCTTATAATTTTCTTTTAATAATCTCTCAAGACCATTACCATAAAAAATATTATCCCCTAAAATTAAGGCAACCTTACTAGAGCCAATAAAATCTTTACCTATAATGAATGCTTCCGCTAATCCTTTAGGTTCTTTTTGAACGGCATATTCAAATCTACAACCTAACTGACTGCCGTCTGAAAGTAACTTTTTAAATAAAGGTAAATCTTCGGGAGTAGTAATGATTAAAATTTCGCGAATACCTGTTGTCATTAAAGTAGACAAGGGGTAATATATCATTGGTTTATCATAAATAGGCATGAGCTGCTTACTTAAAGCCTTTGTTAATGGCCATAAACGTGATCCGGTACCACCTGCAAGTATGATTCCTTTCATATATTAAAGTTGATATTTTTTTAAATACCAGTCTACAGTTTTTTCTAGGCCAGTATCAAAGCTTTCATTGGCATTCCAACTTAGCTCTTTTGAAACCTTTGACGCATCAATTGCATATCTGAAATCGTGTCCTAAACGATCCTCAACAAATTGAATTTGATCATGATAACTACCATTATTCTTTGGAAGTTTTACATCTAAAATATCACATATTTTATTTGCTATTGTTAGGTTATCATATTCATTATTACCTCCTAATAAATAAGTTTCTCCTGCTTTTCCTTTATGATAAATATCGTCGATACCTACACAATGATCATTAACAAATAACCAATCCCTTATATTTTTTCCATTTCCATATATAGGAATCTTTACACCATTGATGGCTGACCTAATAATCGTGGGAATCAATTTTTCATCATGTTGTTTTGGTCCATAATTATTTGAACAGTTACTGGTTACTACGTTCATTCCATATGTATTGTGATAGCTTCTAACCAAAAAATCTGAAGATGCTTTAGATGCGCTGTAAGGGCTATTTGGTTGATAATTTGATGTCTCTGTAAAAAAACCATCTTCCCCTAATGAACCATACACCTCATCAGTAGAAATGTGATGAAATCTATAATTCTTCCGATTCCAATATTTTCTAGCTGTCTCTAATAAATTAAAAGTACCCTCAATATTTGTTTTTATGAATTGCCTTGGAGAATTTATTGAATTATCTACATGAGATTCTGCAGCGAAATTTATAACTCCGCTAATTCCATATTCCTCAAATAAATGCCCTACCAAAACATTATCGCAGATATCACCTCTTTTAAATGTGTAATTTGGGTGTTTCTCAACTTCCTTTAGATTACCCAAATTACCGGCGTAGGTTAATACATCTAAATTTACGACTTTGACACTTGGGTTTTTATTTAAAAAGAAGGGTATAAAGTTGCTTCCTATAAAACCAGCGCCACCAGTAATTAGTATGGTATTATTAGAATGGTGGTCCAACATAAACTAAGCTATAGATTTTGCTTTTCTATTTAAATAAACCAGTGCAGATAGTATGAAAAAGACAGAAACAAATATTACGGGAATCAACACAATACTTTTACCAAAGAACGACTTTTGTTCAACTTGAGGTTGCCCCAAATTAATTATACTGACCGGTTCTTTACGCTCCTCTAGTTCTAATTTCTTAGTTTCAATATCTCTAATCAGTCCTGTTTTGTATTGAAAAATATCAGCTATATTGACTTGCTCTTGATTGTCTAAAACAATTTTATCATTTGAAGAAGAACTCCCATTATTTACTAATCCCTTTGTATAATTAGTAATAATTTGATCAACTTGCTCCAACAATTTTTCATCCTCCTTTATTCTAGCCGCTGCATTGCTCTTATAGACCTCTAAGAGACCGTTGAAGTATGCGTTAGTATTGATGTAATTCAATATTTGTTCTGCAAATTGTTTTCCAAAAGCTGTATCCTTATAATAGAAGGTAATTCTATGATTAAACGAGCTCTTATTCTGTAATTCTGCCCTTACGATATCTGAAATAGCATCGGTATTCTCAAAACTTTGAAGTAATTCTAAATATTTAAGATCACTCTCTGCATTACCTATTTCAACAACTCTATTAATTTCAATGTTTAACCCCTTGAAATCGATATTTTCAACACCTATAGAATTAAAAAATAAAGTGTCCTTTGATTTTATATTAGATTGAATTTCGCTCACTACATCATACAAGTAATTTTTACTTTCAATTTGAGGTTTTACAATCACCTCGGTTTTATACTTTTTTGATATAATTTGGTTTAAACCATAACCAATTGCAAGTCCAACAACTACTAGACCGATAAGTAAGAGAATATTCTTTTTAAGGTATAGGAATACTCTTAAAATCCAACGAAAAATAGCATTGAAGCCCCTTCCTATTAATTGAAATAACTGCCCCAAATCAATTTCATCGGAATTGTTCTGAGTTGATGGTGATTGATTGCTTGCCATTTTATGAATTAAATATTTGCTTTAAAATTTTATCTGTAATAAGGTATGTAGGTTTTACTCCTGTTGTTCCCAATCCTCCAGATGCTAATGTACTTCCTGTTTCTAAAGGGTTATCCGATGCATAATACGCATAACGTACTTTCACGTTTTCACCTATACTCTTTCTGATTTTTGATGCAGACTGTATTGCTTTTTGGTAATGCACACCTTCCATCTCTAAACCGATTACATTCCAAGTTGATTTATGAAAGAACTTAAGAATATCTTTATTCTGAAGCGAGGTTCCTAAAACAGTTACCATCGTACCTTCAAAAACCTCTAAACCGTAACCTTCAAAGTCTTTGGCACACAATTCATTTTTAAAAGGATAATTATCTGCCGTCCCCTCAAAAATATGTGCTGAAGGAATCATTAAATCTCCTTTTCCACCTTCCAAAATACCAGCTTTTCCCATTATTGAAACGGAATCTACATTGATTAAAGAGGTATTGTTCTTATTAGTTATATATGGCTTCAACAGCTCATCAATTGTCTCATATGCTTGCTCGCCAAATGCGTAATCCATTACAAATATAACAGGTTTATTATCAAGCTCCTCCTCAGAAAATTCATACGAGCAATTATTGATTTTGATTTTTGCGGTATCAAAAATCTGTACATCTATATTTGTTCCTGAGGTATCATCCATAATGATCATACCATTTTTCTCTGCCAATTCCGTCACTTTCTTTCTTAGCGCTGCATTACCAGAGCTACTAAGCGCTTCATAGATTTCTAATGAATCTGTATTTGGGAACTCCTTTTTAAGAGCTGCTTTGGCAAAAAGCGAATTCATAACACTATGCATATTCGCAGAGATAATATGAATTGGCCTATGCATTAGGTTGTTTTTGGTTAAAACCTCCTTAATGTTATTTGCCCAACGTTCTCCATGAATATGATGTCCTAAGCGTTCTCTTAGTAAAGCACTAAATGTAACCGCTCTTTTTTCACCAGAGATTTCTTCGTCCAACGCTAGTTTACCTAACCAATAGATTACATTCAAAAATCTATCTGGGTTATTTTTGGAACTGAACTTTTTATAAACCTCTAAAATTTCTTCAAAAGACCTACCCAAAATGTTAGCTGTATGTATAAGTGCAATTTCTCTCTCGGCCTGTGTTAATTCTTCTTTTTTAACCGCAGCTTCAAGTTTTTCCCAGTCTCTTATAGTTTTTTCTGTATCCGTAATTAAAACACGTTTACATATTTTTTCAGATTCAATGAATAGGAAAGTAAGATGTGTTAGAATATCATAAATGTCTGAACGACCTCTAGTGATTTCAATATTCATCTGCTCATCATCAATACGATAGCAGTTTCTTCTTCTTTTAGGCGGAATAATTGGGTTAATATGAGAAATACCATACCCTTCATCTGAAGTTAAATTTATGAATGAACATTGTTCTATTCCTTCAGGTAATCTTTCTAAAACATATATAAGTCCGTTTAATTCAGCTTTCTCTTCTCCTACAGAACCATATATCTCTGGTCTTAGTTGCAGTAAGGCATTTTTCAATGCTTCACCTGAAACTCCGTTTGGCTTATAAAAACCTCTATTAAAAAGATGACGCATAGTAATATACATGCGTTCTATGGCATTTGTAGACTCTTGCGCTCTTGTTGTTGTAATTGCTTTTCCCATTTATGATTTCAAACGAAATTACGATTTATAATTTGTTATTTAAAAGCTAGTTGTTATCAGCCTTATATTTTGACAGACCCTCAACGACTTTTCGGTCGTTAGATAGCCGCTGAACTTTGTTTTGTCCACCAAGCTTACCTATAGATTTCATATACTCTAAAAACCCGCCACTTTTCACAGCGGTTACTTTTAAAGTTTGTAACACCTTACCTACAATAAGGTCATAATAATAACTATTTTGTTTTTGAAGTGCCGAATCTAGTTCTTGTATAAATAGCGCCATATCAGACGGTAGTTTCTCAAATTCTATAAACCACTCGTGATATGGCAATTCATTTTCTTGTGGAGTAATTTGTGGTGCCACCGTAAATTCATTTACACTAGCATCAGTAGCCTTTGTAGCTACCAACATAGCCTCTTCTACTTCTTTGGCAATAACGTGTTCCCCAAAAGCAGAAATAAAATGTTTTATACGCCCAGATACTACTATTTTAAAAGGAAAAGTAGAAATAAACCGAATGGTATCACCTAGGTTATATGCCCATAACCCAGCATTTGTGGTAATAATCATCACATAATCAACGCCTATCTCAACATCTTTTAAAGTGATTCTTTTTGGATGCTCGTCAAAAAATTCATCTGATCTTACAAACTCATAAAATATTCCTGCATCTAAAAGCAGCAACATTCCTTTTTCGGTTTGAGAATTCTGATAGGCAAAGAAACCTTCACTTGCCGGAAACAATTCTATACTTGCTACTTTACGACCAATTAATGATTCAAACTTCTTTCTATATGGTTCATAATTGACTCCACCATAAATAAATAACTCAAAATTCTTGAACAAATCACCTACATACTCATTGGTATTTTCCTTTAATTTCTCGAAATACATCTGAACCCATGATGGTATGCCGGCAATTACCGTCATATCTTCATTCTTGGTTTCTTCTACAATGGCATTCACTTTAGTTTCCCAATCCTCAATACAATTGGTTTCCCAACTTGGCATTCTATTTTTCTGTAAATAATTAGGAACATAATGTGCCGAAATACCAGAAAGCCGACCCAGTTTTACTCCGTTTTTCTCTGTTAGAACAGGGCTGCCCTGTAAAAATATCATTTTACCGGTTACAAAATCTGCATTACCACTTTCATGTATGTAATTAAGAATGGCATTTCTAGATGCTTTTACTTGTTCTTTAATACTACCTTCTGTAATGGGAATATATTTTGCTCCAGAAGTAGTACCAGAGGTTTTCGCAAAGTATAATGGTTTTCCCGGCCATAGAATATCTTCTTGCCCAGCGACCGATAAATTCACATAATCCTTGAGTTCTTCGTAATCTCTAATAGGAACCTGAGCTATAAAATCGTTATGTGTTTTTACTGTTTTGAAATTGTGATCTTTACCGAATTTTGTTTCGCTGCCTTTAGCAATAAGTTTATTAAAAACTTTTTCTTGGGTTTCAATAGGATTACTGACCCACCTATAGGTTCGTTTAGCGATACGGTGTGCAAATATTTTGGCAGCAATGGTCTTTAAAGACATTTTGTTCTAATTAAAATCTATATAATTTAAAGGATCAATAGGTGTTCCGTTGTCCCAAATTTCAAAATGCAGATGTGGTCCTGTAGTCAATTCACCGGTATTACCGACTGCAGCTATTACTTCACCGCCTCTCACAATATTACCTTGATATTTGGACAAAGAACCATTGTGTTTATACACACTTAACAATCCGCCTTCATGTTCAATTATAATTACATACCCGGTATCTGCCGTCCATTCAGAAAAAATGACCGTACCGTTTGCAACTGCCTTTACCGGACTATCGGTTTTTGCAGTGATATCTACTGCATAATGTTTTTCATTAGGATTGAAGCCCATGGAGACCGAACCTGAAACGGGAGTAAACAACACCAAATTCTTCTTATCAATGGTTCTTTCGAACAAGTTATATTTATCTTCAAGAGCAACCTCTGCACGTAACAACGAATCTTCTTTTATGGGATTTAAATCTACAGAAGCGGGATCCAATTTAAATTGTTGAAAAAGAGAATCTCTATTGACAACGTTATTTTCAATATCACCTTTTAATACCATACGAATATTATCTAAATACCTATTGGTATAATTTAGGGTTCTAACCAAAGAATCTGTTTTATAGGTAAGTTCTGTAGCCTCTTTTTTTAATCTAGTAGATGAATAGCCCGGTATATATTCCCGCAATGGCGTAAAGGCAATAAGTAGTGTGGTAAGCCCTATTAAGGTAATCATGAATAAAGATCCCGTTACAAATACATTAAGTCTACTTAACTTAAAAGATATTTTCTCTTCAAAAGTACTTTCGTTTAGTATTACCAAACGATACTTATGAAGAAGTTTTCTTTTTATTTCCTTTCTTTTTTTGACTTTCTTTTTGGCCATCTAAACAAAGATAAACTTAGAAATTTAGTTTTTACCGTTTCTTAAGTGAAATATATGAGCAATAATCACTACTTTGATCAGCTATCTACCTAATTTATAGTTAAAATGTTGATTTAGTAAAACCAATTTGTGTTTACCTCTCTTTTCTTTAGTACTTTTTAGTATCTTTGAAATCCATTTTAAATCATGGTCTTATGACAATATTATCTACTTTTTTAGCCATAGGGGCTCCACAAATAATTCTAGTGGTAGTCGTAATTCTACTATTATTCGGAGGAAAAAAAATACCGGAACTAATGAGAGGTTTAGGTAGTGGAATTAAAGAGTTTAAAGATGCTTCGAAAGAAGATGAACAATTAGAAGAAAAGAAAAAGGAATAAGTTACATCTATTCTTTCATATAACTTTTAAAGCCCTGATATTCAGGGCTTTTTTATTTTACACACCTTTTATTTGTTTTTGAAATCTCATGTGTAAGCACCGTAAGCGCAACTTATCGTATAAATTGTCTGTTTATCGAGACCGCATTGGCTACGAGGCTACTAAATAGTATGCATACACGACATAAAAACCCTCTTTCACAACAATTACTATTCAAAATATTGCTTTACTACTAATTTCGTTAGACTTATAGTACTAAAAATCCATAACTAACCGTTGGTACTATACTTAAAACCCCTGTTGAATGTAAAGTTCAACTAAGAATTATGTCTATGAGAAGTGTATTGAATTTATTTTTTCTGGTCTTTATCGTTTTTGCCCAAGCTCAAGGTTTTCAAGATGAACTAGAGTCCGATGTATCAAATAACACCGACAACCCAATAGTATCGGTAGCCGAAGAAAACGACAAAAAAGATTTTCAAAGAGCTGCTGAAGCACTATCTATTCCGTACAGGGCTTTTCATGATATTCCAGAAACCGAAAATGGATATTACGTTGTAGCAGGTGCCTTCTCCAAAAATAAAAATCTAAAGTCTCAAATTAAAAAACTTAATAGAAAAGGTTTTAACGCAGGGTACTTTCAAAATCCTCAAAACCTTTTATACTATTTATACTTAAACCACTATACTTCTTGGGAAGAAGCATTGAATGACTGTTCAACAGAATTTGATAATCGTTACGATGATGAAGTTTGGATTTTAAAGATGATAAACAGTAACTCATATGTTGAATCAGAATCATTAGCTAAGTTACCTGCCGAACCAGGAATAGAAACTACTACAATATTCGATGAAAACGTAACATTAGAAAAAACACCAGAATTAGTATTAGCTCAAGAAAGTTTGTTAGAAACAGAAACTATACCTGTAGAAGATGTTTCTTATGATATGCTTACCTCGTCAAAAGAAAAAGACCCTGCCTACAAATCTAAACTTATAAAAAGAGCAGATGAGTATTTTGATAAAATGTGGTATGCAGAGGCTGCTAAAATTTATGAGCAAGCTTTATCTAAAGGGGAAAAAGCATATACATATGATGTATTAAAGAAAGCAGGTGATGCCCATTACTTTAATACCGATATGGAAAACGCATATAAATGGTACAACATATTATATACTAAATATGAGTCTGACATGAGTTCTGACTACCTATTTAAATATGCACACTCTCTTAAAGGTATTGGAAACTACAAAAGGTCAAAACGCCTTTTAAAATTATATAACAGAAAATTAGCGGGCGAAGAAATTGAGCAGGACATTGAACAAAATGAAATAGTTTTGGACGGACTGTTAAGAATGGAAGAAAGATTCGATATAGACAACCTTTCCATCAACTCTAAGTACTCAGAATTCTCACCTATGTATTACGGTGGGGACGAGGTGGTTTATGCCTCTGCTAAAGATTCTTCGATTTTTAATACCAGAAAGTATAAATGGAACAATCAGCCGTATTTAGATTTATTCGTAGCAAAGGTAAACGAAGAGTCTCAAGATTTTAAAGATGCCATTAAGTTCTCTAAAAAAATAAACACTAAATATCACGAAGCTTCTGTAGCGTTCTCTCCAGATAATGAGACCATGTATTTTACTAGAAATAATTATGGTAAAAAATTAAAGAGAGATAAAAACGGAATTAATCACCTTAAAATTTATCGTTCCAAAAAAGTAGATGGAGAATGGTCAGAGGCAGAAGAAGTTTCTTTTAATAGTGATAACTATTCTACCGGTCACCCTGCATTGAGCCCTGACGGAAAGCAATTATATTTCGTATCTGATATGCCAGGTAGTATTGGTGATACCGATATTTTTGTAGTAGATGTACTTGAAGATGGTTCTTTTTCTTCACCAAGAAACCTTGGTCCTGAAATTAATACGGAGCATAAGGAAATGTTTCCTTTTATAAATGACAAGAAGTTATATTTCTCATCAGACGGTCATGTCGGTTTAGGGGGCTTAGACGTCTTTGAAGTTGCTTTTGATGATGAAGCTGGCTTTTTAGAAGTACGTAATGTAGGTAAGCCTGTTAATAGTAGTAAAGATGATTTTTCATTTATTGTTAATGAAGAAACCCAAAAAGGGTACTTTGCATCTAACCGTGATGGTGGTAAAGGAGATGATGATATCTATTCATTTAAAACCTTGGAAGTTGAAGAAATACCAACTAGTATAAATGCTATTGCTGGTGTGGTAACAGAATTGATTACTGGTGATTTAATGCCTAATGCATTAGTGGAGCTACTAGATGAAAACAACATTAAACTTAAAGAAATGGAAACCGATGAAAACGGTAACTTCATTTTCGAAGATTTAGATGCTGATACTAGATATGTATTAAAAACCACCAAAGGAACATACTTTGACGATACAAGAGAAGCTGCAACTAAAGACAATGAAATTGTCAACGTAGATATCTCGATGAGAAAACTTAATGATATGATCGCTGTTGAAAATGGTATTAAGAAGCTTAAGACAGAGATGATCCACTTTGACTTTGATAAATCATATATACGTGACGATGCTGCTGTAGAACTTAACAAACTAATTGAAGTAATGAACGATTCGCCTAATATGGTCATAAAAATAGAATCTCATACAGATTCAAGGGGTGCGGCGGTATATAACAAATACTTATCTGACAAACGTGCTAAGTCTACCAGAGACTATATCATTTCTCAAGGTATAGACCCAAGCAGAATTGAAAGCGCTATTGGTTATGGAGAAGAAAGATTAATAAACGATTGTGATGGTACCATTCGTTGTACAGAAGAACAACACTACCTAAACCGTAGATCAGAGTTCATAATCGTAGATATGTAATATAAAATAACATCTATAAAACAAAAGACCCGCTATGTAGCGGGTCTTTTGTTTTATATCACATTCAAGGAATTGTACTTTCAAAGTAAATACAATCATGATTGGTTATGCAAGCTGTTATGTATCAATCAACTTCAACATTTAAAATGTGTAGTTAATCTATAATTTTTTACACTTAAAAGATAAGCTTCTCAACCAGTTACATTTTGTAGAGTAATTGGGTTTTTTACCTAAACTTTTCAATAAAGGCATTAAGATTGAACATCTTTACGGTAGAACTCCTAAATCATTGAACATGGAAAAAATTACTTTAGTCAAAGAAATCTACATTGAAGCCTTTAGAAACTGGAAAAGTTTCATTTTAGAACATTATTTTAAAATATTCTCCTGGTTGTGTTTTCTATTGATTGCATATGCTTCTTATGCCCTAATTTTTAGAGTATCTACAGGTTTTTCTTTTAGCAACTTATAATACTGTTACAGTTTAGTTCTCATTTTAGACCAAACGGTATTAATATAAAAAACGCTCAGGAAATTCCTGAGCGTTTTGCTTTTTATGATACTAAATAAATAGTAGTTATTTACTTTCCTCGTTAACATTGAACTTCACAGATTTCATGATCGCCTCTAGTTCGAACATGTAATCTCTTTTTTTAGTTGCAGGGGCAAAAACAAAGCCTTCGATAATTAATTTACGATTGTTCTCTTTATCGCTAATAATATAGGTTAAAAACGGACCTGCCATAGGGTAAGCCGACATTTCCCAGATTCCCCTTACCTCTGCTGCTTTTTTACCTGAAACCTCAGCAGGGAAGACATATGGAGAAAAAGCTTTTTCTGTAATCATATGATTTTGCTTACCAGGTATATCTTCGCCACCAATATAAAGTCCGCCAATAGAATCGCGCATCTTTATAATATCCTGTACAAAAGTAGAATCGTTCTTGAAACTATCCCATGGCATGGTGTATGCGATAATATTCATGTTTCCCTTTTGAATTTGACGATCTATCCATACAAAGTTATCTTCTTCTCTACCCACTCTATAAATAGAAGGTATTTTCATTGAAATATCAAACTTGTCCTCTAGCGCCTTTTCTTTATTCAAAGACTTCTCAAAACGCTTTTGCGCCTTACCAATTTCCAATGCTTTAAAATCGGCAATAAACTCTGGTGCGGTTTTATGAATATTTGCTATTAACTCTTCTTTATTCAATCCTTTGATGACACCTACTTTCTGTGGCTTGGCATACATGTTTGATTTCATATGCGCAACATTAAGGGTATCTTCCATAACATACAGCACAGAACTGGTATTACGTATGGCACCGGAAAAAATTTGCTGTGGTATTTGTGTAACGCTAAAAAGAGCTTCATCCCAGGTAAGACCTTGGGCAGCGGCTGTATAATTTTCACGAATAGCATCACCCACACTACTATTCCAAAGGTCGTTATCAATAACCACTGTTAAGGTATTCATAGCGCCTACAGATTCTGGTAAGTAATCTGCTTTGCCCTCTTCTTTACAGGCAATTGACAATCCTAAAATTGCCATAAAACAAAGTAAAATTCTTTTTTTCATTGGTGTTTTTAATTTACGATGAACAGTCGCACAATTTAAGTTTTGTGCCTAGCTTTAAATTATTACCACTAATACCGTTCCACTTTCGTAAATTTTCAATAGTTACACCAGGATATTTTCTAGAAATCGTCCATAAACTGTCTCCACTTCTCACCTCATGAGTTTTAGAATTACCTGCAACTGCCGTTCTAGAAGGGGTTTCCTTAGGCTTTACAGAAGAGCTAGCTTTTTTTCTAGGGTATATGGTTAAACGTTGTCCAATACGTAAATTATTACTTCGTAAACCATTCCATTGCTTTAATTGGCTTACACGCACTCCGTAACGTTCCGCAATTTTACCAAGAAAATCACCATCTCTAACTTTATATCTAATACTATTTGCGTCTGCTTGCTTTGTAATTTGAGCGATCGGACTTTCTTTACTTTTCAATTCCTTCTCCACATGGGCATAAATTGCTGCTTCGTTAGCCACAAATTTTCCCATTTTATGAACAGGCAATCGTAATGCATGAGGTTTACCTTCTATAAAAGGAATAACATCTAGTTTATAATGAGGATTAAGGACCTTTAGCTCTTCTTTATCAATAGCCGCTAATTCAGAAATTTGATCGAATGTAATTAAGCTTTTTACATGTATGGTATCCGTTTCAAAATATGCACGGTCTGTCTTTTTTGATTTTAAGCCATGCTCTTCCGCATATTCAAATATGTACATGGTGGCTTGAAAAGCAGGAACGTAACCAGCAGTTTCCCTTGGCAGGTTTCTTCTAATATTCCAGTAATTACGTTGCCCACCACTTCTACGTATAGCCTTGTTTACATTACCTGGACCAGAATTATAGGCTGCCAATGCCAAATCCCAATCATCATATATTCTATGTAATCTATTTAGATAGTTAGCAGCTGCAGCTGTAGATTTTATAGGATCGCTACGCTCATCTACATAACTATTGATATTCAATTTCATTTCTTTACCCGTACCGTACATAAATTGCCAAAGACCTGTTGCCCCTACTCTTGAACGTGCTTTAGGATTTAATGCAGATTCAACAATAGACAAATATTTCATTTCTAACGGAATATTCTTATTGTCAAATTCTTGTTCAAATAAAGGAAAGTAAAATTGGCTAATGGTAAGCATACGCTCCATTAACCCCCTTTTTCTGGTCAAAAATGATTTGATAACACTTTCTAAAGACTTATTGTACTCAACGTTAAAAGGTGTTTTTGCGTTTAATCTTGCCAAACGCATCTTCAATGTATCTGTAGGCAAATCTAAAACGAATGTAGAAGCTGTATCGGGCTCAACTAAGATTTCCTCGTACATTTCATTGTAAAGAGGTGCCGCCTCAACCAATTCTTTCATCCAAAGACTATCAAACTTGGCAGCCAAAGCGTTATCCTGAAGATTATAAGAAGAAGATTTCGTTGGTTTAAATAGCGTTAAATTTTCTGTTTGAGAATTTTGTACGATACTCATTTGACCTAACGGAGCTTCATTTTTCAATGAATCACTTACGACTATTGTGGTAGTGATCAAAGAGTCTGTAACAGTTGTGACTGTTTCCTGTTGTTGTGCCGATCCTAAAATAGGAACTAAGCTTAATCCTAAAAAATAAAAACAGTTATAGGCTACTTTCTTCATAATGGGGTGAAAATATGTTAACGGAACAAACGAAAATCGTACATTTTTTAATGAGAATAAAATAATTTCTCTTAAAATGCACAAATTTTCGTTGTATGCCGTTTATCGATAACCCCTTTACTAGTCTAATATAGCAGCGATCCCAGGTAATGTTTTACCTTCTAAACTTTCTAACATTGCACCTCCACCTGTTGATACATAACTAACTTTGTTTTCAAAGCCAAATTGTTTCACTGCGGCAACAGAATCTCCACCACCAACTAAAGAAAATGCACCTTCTTTGGTAGCTTCGGCAATATAATCACCAACAGCTATGGTCCCGGCAGCAAATTTCTCCATTTCAAAAACACCAATTGGTCCGTTCCAAAGAATAGTCTTAGAAGCTAGAATCACTTTTTTGAAGTTTTGTAAAGTATCAGGTCCGGCATCTAATCCTTGCCAACCATCTGGTATTTTATCTACATCTACCACTTGGGTATTTGCGTTTGCATCAAAAGCATCTGCAGCAATTACGTCTACAGGTATATGAACGTTTACATTCTTCTGTTTAGCCTGTTCAAGAATCTCCATAGCAAGTTCCATTTTATCGTCTTCACAAATAGAATCTCCTATTTTACCTCCTTGAGCCTTAATAAAGGTATAAGTCATACCACCACCAATAATAAGATCATCTATCTTATCAAGTATGTTTTCAATAATCGTAATCTTAGAAGAAACCTTTGCTCCGCCAAGAATTGCCAAAACAGGTTTTTCACCAGTCGCCATCACTTTATCTATAGACTCAATTTCTTTCGCTAATAAATATCCAAAACATTTAGCTTCCGGAAAAAATTTAGCTGCTACTGTAGTTGATGCATGTGCACGGTGAGCCGTGCCAAAAGCATCATTTACATATATATCACCTAATTTAGAAAGTTGCTCGGCAAAAGCTTCGTCTCCTTTTTCTTCTTCGCTATGAAATCTAAGGTTCTCCAATAAAAGTACCTCTCCACTTTTTAAATCCGCAACAGCTTTTTCAGCTTCTGCACCAACACAATCTGCAACAAACTTTACAGCTACACCAATAACATCAGAAACAGCATCTACGATATGACTTAAAGACAAATCTGGATTGCGTTCCCCTTTTGGTCTTCCCAAATGACTCATTAACACAGCACTACCGCCATCTTCCAACACTTTTATAATTGTTGGCTTAGCTGCCTGAATTCTAGTGTTATCAGTTACTTCAAATTGGTCATTTAATGGAACATTGAAGTCCACTCTAATTAACGCCTTTTTATCTTCAAAATTAAAGTCATTCAATACTTTCATGTGATATTACCTTTTGTTAGGTAACAAATGTAAAGATTAAATGGCTTGTGATAAAGTGCTATTTAGGATAATTTACACCCAATACCATTAAATTTGTTGTGCTTTAAACAACTATATTTGAATCTATGTTATTCAATGAAATTTTAGGACTTTCACATATTAAAAAGCATTTATCCTCTAGTGCAGATGCAGGTAGAATACCACATGCCCAGTTATTTGTTGGTCCAGAAGGCTGTGGGCTTCTGCCTATGGCATTAGCTTATGCTCAATATATTATCTGTCAAAACACTAATGGAGATAACAGTGGTGGCAATGAAGCTTGTAATTTAAAGTTCAAGTCGTTTGCCCACCCAGATGTTCATTTTGCATTTCCTGTTTCTAATTCCGATAAGGTGAAGTCTCACGCCGTAAGCAACCATTACATGAAAGAGTGGCGAGAGTTTATTACGGAACAGCCCTATGGAAATCTGTTCGATTGGTATCGCCATATTGAAATTGAAAAGAAACAAGGTCAAATTGGTGTTGATGAAGCACAGGATATCGTAAAAAAATTATCCTTAAAATCTTATGAAGGCGGATATAAGGTGATGCTTATTTGGATGGCTGAAAAGATGAACACAGCCGCTTCGAACAAATTATTAAAACTGATTGAAGAACCGCCCGATAAAACCATCTTCTTACTATTGTGCGAGGACGAGGAGCAAATTATACAGACCATAAAATCTAGATGTCAAATAGTTCATTTTCCTCCTTTGGCGGAAGACGCCATAGCCACGGCTTTAAGTGAGAAAGGGGCAAGCAATGCAGAAGCAATGCTATTGGCTCACGAAGCCAACGGTAATTATAACAAAGCTCTTGATCTCTTAAATAAGGATTCTGAAGACCTTGTGTTTGAAAATTGGTTTGTACAATGGGTAAGAACCGCATTCAAAGCAAAAGGTAACAAGGCCGCAATTCATGAATTGTTATTATGGAGCGAAGAGGTTGCGAAAACCGGTAGAGAAACGCAGAAGAATTTTCTAAGTTATTGCATTACCGTAATGAGGCAGGCTTTGATGATCAATTATGGAGCTGAAGAACTTGCTTATCTAAAAATACATGCCGAAGGTTTTCAACTAAAGAAATTTGCGCCCTTTGTGCATGAAAATAATATTTTGGACATTACCAAAGAGCTAGAAGATGCTATTTACCACGTGGAAAGAAATGGGAATTCTAAAATCATATTTACCGACCTTTCTATTAAACTAACTAGACTACTTCACAGAAAGAAGTCTGCACTTAAATAAACCACCATGAATGCAGTTTTGAACAACGCCACAGAAATTTTATTGCTATTGTTTTTGATTATTACTTTTTTACAAAGCGGAATTGATAAAATAACCGATTGGAACGGTAATATATCTTGGCTTAAAGAACACTTCTCAAAAACTATATTTAAAAACATAGTCCCTTTATTGGTCGGTATAATCTTGGTTACCGAAGTTGTTGCAGGTTTGTTATGTATAGTAGGTATATATGAGATTTTTAGTTCCGGAAAATCAAGTTTCGCACTGTATGGGGCAATATTATCAGGTATAACATTGCTAATGCTATTATTTGGGCAGAGACTTGCAAAAGATTATGAAGGTGCTAAAACAATAGCTGTTTATTTTATACCAACAATTCTTCTTGTATTTCTACTACAAGCTCAGAGCTATCATTTTTAATAAGAGGTAAAACTGCTTGTAAAAGATAACCCATTTTTATTCCAATGTTTTGGAAACAAAAAACCCTCCTAATTAGGAGGGTCTTGGAGGCATCGAGCGGATTCGAACCGCTGTACAAGCTTTTGCAGAGCTGTGCCTAGCCACTCGGCCACGATGCCATTTTTTAGCGAGAGCAAAAATAAACATTATTCCCAATTTAAGCTGCATTAACAACTAAGAAATTATATTTATTTAAGGTCGGATGGATTATTGAACAGATTGTCCCCTTTGCAAATTCAATGATACCGTTACCTTTTCAACGTCACCGTTTATAGGTGGATTAATTTTAGAAACGGAAACCATAGCAGCATCTACGGTTGGAAGTTCAATAAAAATTCTGTCGATTATTCTTTTGGCCACATGCTCTAATAACTTAGAAGGCGTAGCCATCTCTTGTTTTACAATCCGGTTGATATGAACATAATCAACAGTATCTTTCAACTCATCGGAAACTGAGGCAACCAATAAATTTGTGTCGACGGATACGTTGACCAAATAATCACTGCCAATATTGGTTTCTTGGGGCAAACACCCGTGGTGGGCATATGCTTTTATATTCTCTAATTGTACTTTACCCATTATTTATGTTCTGGAAATCAAAGTTAATGAATCTCCATGAAGGATTAATAAGTACAACGACAATTACTGATACCCTGAAATAAATCTACCCCTAAGGTGATTACATGCGTACCAGAACTATAGCCAAGAAGTTCGTTAAGAATAACTTGATAAGAATATCCGAAGTAAAAATTACTTTTCTTTAGACCTGCTATAGGAGCGATGTAAAGCGGATTACCAATTTGATCATTCAAGAAACGATAGTTGACACCTGCATAGAAATAATCTTCAAAATCGTAAAATCTAAATTTCAAGTTTAAATCCGTAACAGAACGCCCATCACTCTCAAATAATTGGAACAATACAGATGGTTCGATTTCCATCTTACTGGTTCTTTTCTTCATGTATCTATAACCCGTATACACATAATAGTTTCTTAATCTATTAGGCTCGTAAAGGGCGTTGAAATTACTTAAATCCTTATCTAAGATATTTGAAGCATTGATACTGAAATAAAATTTGTCATATCTATAAAGTGCCCCAATATCAAAGTTATGATTAGTAGTTGCTCTATCGTCGGTAACAGCCTGATCTTCAGAATCAAATTCCTGAATATCAATTCTAAACTGATTAAAGTTATACGATATACCGAATGATAAAAACTCATCATCATAACGATCTAATGTAAGGTGATGTGCAAAAGAAAACCTAGCTCCTTGTTGCTTTGTTTGTCCATTACTATCGTTATACAATAGCATACCAATACCAGATTTCTCACCAACACGCATATCTGCAGCTAGAGATTGGGTATCGGGTGCATCTTTAATACCTACCCACTGTGTAAGACCGTTAAGTCTTATTTTAACATGGTCACCGATACCTGCGTAAGTTGGAGACATTACAAAGGGGTTGTCGGCTAGATATTGAGATAATTGAGGTATCGTAAGCTCCTGCCCTCTTAGGGAGCATACGCTTATAAATAATACCAGTGTCAATAGACTGTTCCGCATCATCATTTTAGGTTAAGTTTTTAACGGTATAAAGTAAAGTGTCCAACAAATTCTCTTTCGTCTCTTTCACCATTCAGTTGTACTACGTACCAGTAGTCTCCGGTTGGCAATTCATTGTTTTGATAAGTTCCGTCCCATCCTTCAGAATCAACTGCTTGTTCAGAAACCACTCTACCATAACGATCAAATATTTTTATTAGTATTTCAGGGTATTGCTCAATATTTCTCGGGATCCATAAATCGTTCTGTCCATCTCCGTCAGGCGTAAAGAAATTAGGCAATTCGATATCTACGTACTCCATAAATATATTTGCAACTGTAGAACATCCGTTCTCATCTACAACACGCACCTCATAAGTATCGGTTCTAGTGATATAGAACGTATTACTGTCGCCATTATCATAGCCGTCAAAGAAGAACGTATATGCCTCTAGACCACCTTCTGCTATAGCTGTAATTTCGTTCATGTTATTTTGCTCTAAAGCAAGAGTCAAAGGTTCAAACGCTTCAATTACGAAATCAACGGTTTGTAAACATCCATTAGAATGCGCTATGGTAATATAATGATTACCAGGTGCAGTATTTCTAAAGTCAGCATTTAACTGTAAATCAGCTGGATCAACGGAATCTATTGCATAAAGCACATCACCGATAACACTATCATCTTCAAGAGTAATATTCACATAATTATCTGGAATATCACCTGTACATTCATAAACCGGTACTACTGTTGCATTAAGGTTTACTCCTGTTTCAATATCAACCACTACGTTAGTATCACAACCATTGGCATCTTTAATTACGATGAGGTAGTTACCTGCAGCCATGTCATAGAATTCTGTTCTGTTCAATACAAAGTCTTCATCACTATTAGAATTCAATGCCGTACTGTATGGTGCCGTACCACCCGTTATTTCAAGGATGATAGTACCATCTTGACTATCAACACAAATTTCTGGTGTAGTCTCTACCGTTACTTCTAAACTTGACGGTTCTGAAATAGTATATGTCAAGTATTCGAAACAACCATTTTGATCTTGTGCAATAACAGTATATTCTCCTGGAGTCAATTCGGTAAATGTACCATCAGCATAAAATTGATTCAAGTTCGGAGAAATCGCATACTGATAACCACCAGCTCCACCTGAAAGTGTTACCGTAATCTCGCCATCATTTTCACCAGAACATGTAATGTCAATAACATTATCTGTATAAGAAAGCGGTGTTGGCTCATCTATAACAACAGTCTCTGGTGCTGTTTCACAATCATCGCTAACTACAGTTACATAATACGTACCTGCACCTAAATCTCTAAACACACCAAGAGATTGTGGGCCGGCAATTCTAGAAGCTACGCTTAAAGAGCTATCGGTAAACAATTCATATTGGTAGTTTCCTAATCCGCCATCAGCAGTAGCATAAATAATAGCCGTGCTTTCACCAGTACAGTTCAGTACTGCTGCCGTAGTATCAACTGTTAATAATAACGGTGGTATTTCGCTTTCGGTAATTGCATTGGAGATTGCAGATTCACAACCGTTGATTGCATCACGTACATAGAATTGATATCTACCTGCACCATACTCCCCTGTTTCCGGTAATCCAATAGGGTTACTTGTCATTGGTAAGAAGTTAATGTTATCGACACTATACTCATATGTACCACTACCACCTGTTGCGCTAAGCTCGAACGCTACACCAGACTCACAAGTCAATGCATCTGTTCTAATTAAGTTAGCTTCTACCTCGGTCGGTTCAGTTACCTCAACTATATTGGTCGTGGTATCACAGTTCCATCCGTCAACAACGGTAATACTATAGAAGCCTGCTCCTAAATCATTGAAGTTAGGATTGGTCTGAACTCCAGTTGTACTTGTAACTGTAGTACCGGTTTCATCATAATAATTCAATTGATATTCATAATTACCGCTACCGCCACCAGTTACGTTTGCAGTGACCACGGCACCCCTGTCTCCATAACAAGCTAAGTCTGTTACAAGCGGAGTTGCGTTTGCCACTATTGGTGTAGCTGCTGTTAATGTTTCTGTATAGTTTACTGCACATCCGGCATCATCGGTAATACTTACCGTATAAGCACCTGAAGCTAAACCAGTAAACAATCCTTCACTAACATCGTCCATAGTATATGAATCACCCGTTGTAGTGTTAGTCAATACAATATCATAAAGTCTATAACCGCCTTCAACTTCAACTCTAATTGCACCTTGGTCATCAGTACAAGTTGGTTCTGCTAGAGGAGTCACAGTTCCGCTTAACGCTATATCCGGAGATACAATAGTCACTATATTCGTGTCTTCTGAACATAAAGGAATATCGGTTTCTGTAATGGTAACATAATAGCTACCGCCAGATAATCCTGTAATCGTTCTTGGGTTAACACTGGTGTCGGTAGCGGTCGATGCTATAACAGAAACACCTGCCGTGGTAAATACCTCGTAAGTATAATTACCCGTGTAGCCATCGATATCAATTTCCAAACTTCCGTTTGCATCACCAAAACATGTAACCTCTGATACGGGTGTGGCTGTTGCCGTAATGAAATCAAAAGGTGCTACCGTATAACTAGCTGTATTTACATAACAACCCGTATCTAAATCTGTAACTCTAAATACATAAGAGCTCACAGTCGTTAAATCGTACGTTGCAGAAGTTGCGGTAGAGCTAACTAATGTAGCCGTAGTATTACCAATTGGTAATAACTCATAACCATAGTTATGTGCCAGTCCATTATCTGCAACGGTGATTGTTATTGTTTCATCAACAGTACAATTAATAGCTACATCTTGAGCAATTGAAGCTGTGAACGTGTTGATCGGTTGAATTGTAACCGTGTCGAACGTGTCACAACCTTTGGCATCTTTTACATATACATTAATCGTTTGTGTACTTCCAGTATCGCTAACGTTGAATGTATTCGATGCTTGGAAAATAACATTATCAATACTATATAAATATGGTGCGGTACCTGTACCAGCGCCAGCAGTTGCCGTTATCGTTGCGGTATTAACACTATTATCTACCGAACAATTAAATTCTGTTGCCGTTGCACTAACCGTTAATGCTAATGGTTCTGTGATAGTTTCATTCTTGATGTCTTCACAACCTCTACTAGAAATTACTCTTACTTGATAATCACCTTCCGTTAATCCTGTAAATAAAGGATTGGTTTGTGTTGCAATCGGAGTAACCAAATCAGCAATATCATATAATTCATATTGATATTCAGGATTGGTATTTGTAGCCGGGTCAATGTTAGCGCTAATACTACCATCTGAACCACCGAAACAGCTTACGTTTACAATAGTTGCATCTAATAATACTGGATCAACCGGTGCATCTAATGTTTGAGTTACTTCTCTTTCACAAATAGGATTAGTTGTATCTAAATCTCTTACGATGAAACGATATAGTCCTTCCTCAGTTAAGTTTGTAAATACTTCTGTTGTTTGCGTTACCACACTACCAGATGGAGTTGTCATTTCAAACTCAAGGTTTGTGGAACCACCATTAACATTTACGGTGATTTCACCACCTGGTACAGATGAACAATCAATAGATTTGTCTACTGTCGTAGAAACATCCATTTGCTCATAAAGCACCACCGCATTGGTTGTAAAAGGACAACCCCACTGGTCTATAATCGTTACGTCATAACTACCAGCACCTAAACCTGAGAATACTCTCGTGTTTTGTGGTGCACGGAAATCAGTACCGTTTAATCTTAATTGATATGTATAGTTACTTCCTTGTCCACCAACTACGTTGCTAACCGTCAATTCTCCCTGTAAATTGGTACAGTTCTCTTGAGTAACAAGTAAATCGGCAGTAATATCCTCAGGAACCTCAAGAACAATATTATCTTGAATTAATCTTTCACAACCTTCAGCGTCACGAACCCAAGCTTGATATGTTCCGGCCAAAGCGAATCGAAAGTAGCACCTGCTACGAAATCTACAGTTGCAGGAACACCCACACCTACATAGTATGTATAGCCACCCCAACCACCAACTAAGTCAATGATTGTAATTGAACCATCATCACCAGGGTTACAGGTAATTTCGGTTACAACGGTATCACCACTGATATCAGCTGTAGGACCGTTTATAGTGAATGCTTCTGTATTTGTACAGAATGGGTTATTATCTTGTGTTATGGAAACATAGTAATTACCAGCTTCTAAGCTAATGTCTGCTGTAGGACCATTTGTTGTTGCTTCTGTACCAGAGATAACAATGGTATCATCACCGGTATTTGCCAGTGTCCCTTCGGTATCATAAATAGTCCAAGTAAATCCGCCAGGGTATGTTGCATCAACTAATTCAAAATTAACAGCGCCTGTTGCGGTACCATAACAGATAACATCACTTGTTTTCACAATATCGATAGTAAATGTATTTGGCTCTACTAGAGTTTGCGTCGCAGAAACGAAACAATCTGTATCTAAATGCTTCACAAGAATCGTATACGATCCCGCAGATAATCCGCCGAACACGTTGGATGATTGGTAGTTTACGCCATTATCAATACTATACTCGAATTTAGTAGCATCACCTAAGGTTGAAGTTACGACTACCGTTAATTCTCCATCACTAATTGGATTACAAGTAACCGAATTGGAAACATTTGCAACTGCATTAGTGATCTCATCAAAAGGAAGTATGGTTTCCGTTGTGCTACCAACACATCCTTTATCATCATACACATTAATAGTATAGGTACCTCCTGCTATATTTGAAACGTTTAAAACGTTAGACGCACCAGATTGAACAACGGCAGAACTACTATCTACAAACTCATAAATTACATAGTTACCACTACCACCGGTTATGGCAGCCTCGTCAACTGTAATTGTAGCGTTATTAGGGTTATTACCTACAGTACAACCGAATTCAACTACCGAAGTATTGATATTCGAAATTAATGCAGGTTCATCAATTACAATGTTACCTGATACTGAGCTACAACCATTGGTTCCCGTTGCAGTTACAACGTATGTATTTGGAGGTAAACCTTCAAACGTATTGTTGCTTGGGTTAAATGTTCCTGCTACAGGAGATATGGTAAATGTCAGCGGGTTTACTCCGTTTTCGGTTTGTGTCAATGTAATTGAACCGTCGTTAGATCCGAAACAAGTAATATCTATATGAGAATCTGTAAATACTGGCTGAATTGCAGGAGCTAACTCTTGCGTAACCGTTAATTCACAAACAGGGTTTGTAGTATCTAAATCTCTAACTAAGAAGCTATATGAACCAGCATCAACCAAACCTGTAAAAGTTGGGTCATTCAACTGAGTTACTGCAGCACCTGCTGGAGGTGTCATTATAAACTCAAGGTTTGTAGAACCACCCGTTACATTAATCGTAATTGTACCACCTGGTATACTTGTACAGTCAATTGCTTTATCTACTGAAGTAGTAGCACTTAACTGTTCGTATAATTCCACCGGGTCTGTCGTAAATGTACAACCCCATTGATCTGAAACAATTACTTCATATTCACCAGCACCTAGACCAGAGAAAACCAGCGTGTTTTGTGGTGCTCGGAAATTAGAGCCATCCATTACCAATTGGTAAGTATAGTTACTTCCTTGTCCGCCAATAACATTGCTTACCGTAACTTCTCCCTGTAAGTTTGTACAATTCTCTTGAGTAACAAGTAAATCGGCATTAATATCCTCAGGAACATCAAGAACAATATTATCTTGAATTAATCTTTCACAACCTTCAGCATCACGAACCCAAGCTTGGTATGTGCCCGCTCCTAATCCTGTGAAAGCAGCATCTGCTACGAAATCGGTAGGTAATGTTGGTGCTACCGTATCAACAAAGTAGGTATAACCGCCCCAACCACCGACAACGTCAGTAATCGTAATTGAACCATCGCCTAAAGCACATGTAATATCAGTTACTATAGTATCTCCTGTAATATCAGCATCAGGACCTGCAATATTGAAATATTCAACATTGGTACAGAAAGGATTATTAGATTGTGATATTGATACATAGTATTCACCTACACCTAAATTAATAATCGGTGTTGTACCATTTGCAGCTTCTGAACCACTATCAACAGAGGTATTATCGGTACGGAAAATTTCCCAATCGAATCCTGTGTTATACGTAGCATCGACCAATTCAAAAGTTACTTCACCAGTATTTGTTCCAAAACAAATTACATCACTTGTTTTAACGACATCGATAGTAAATGTATTTGGTTCCTCAATAATAGCTGAAGCCGTTACAATACAATCTGTATCTGTATGTCTTATTAAGAAGTTATAGTTTCCTGCAGATAATCCGCCAAAGACATTGGTAGGAACATAAGTTGAACCGTTATCGATACTATATTCATATTTAGTAGCATCACTAGCAGAAGACGTTGCTGTAACCGTAATTACACCATCACTTCCTGGAGCACACGTAACTGTAGTAGTTACTGCAGCTGTTGCTCCTGTCATTTCATCATAAGGCAATACCGTAGCCGTTGTGCTACCAAAACAACCATTATCATCATACACATTAATTGTATATGTTTCGCCTGTTCTGTCTGTAACCGTTAACACATTTGATGTACCAGATTGAACAACAGCAGAACTGCTATCGATAAATTCATACGTAACATAGATATTGCTACCACCTGTTATTGCTGCTGTATCTACAGTTACCGTTGCATTATTTGAATTGTTACCAACGGTACAACCAAATTCAACAACATCTGCATTCACGTTTGTAATTTGTAATGGAGTACCTACCGGACTGTCAACTTCTAATTCACAACCACGACCAGAAGTAACTCTAACCACATAATCATCATTTGCTGGTAAATTTGTAAATGTCCCAGTAGTTTGAGGTAAGCTTGCTGGTGTATATACAGAAGTTGGTGTTTCTATAAATAGTTGGTATACATAAGGAGGATTATCCATTGTTGCATCTAGAACTGTAACAATTGACCCATCTGTATCACCGAAACAAGTAACATCTGTTATATCTGTAGTAAATAGCACAGGAGTTGCCAATTCTAATTCAACATCGGTTTGGGCAGTACATCCACCTAAAACAGTATCATAAACATGAGCTGTATATACACCTGAATCCAATCCTGTAAAAATTGGTGATAGTTGAGGTCCGCCAGCTACACTAACTCCTCCATTATCAAATAATTCATATTCATAGAATGTAGAACCACCATATGCGGTAATTATAATTTCACCATCACCTTCAGTACAAGAAGGTTGAGCGTTAACCTCAGCTTTAATAGATGTTGGCGGGAAAATCTCAATGTTTGCCGTATTTCCACATCCGTTAAAATCACGAACCTGAACAGTATAATTACCAGAACTAAGGTCGGTAAACTGATGTGTAGTACCTGCGGTCGTTAACGTAGAAGACTGGTATGAACCGCTGTTTACACTAAGTGTATATGGTTGAGACCCTTCTCCGTCTAACGTAATTTCTATTATAAAGTCACCCTCATCTGCAGTACATTGGTTAATAACCAAACCAGAAATAGCAGGGGTTGGATCATCTGCAATAGTAACATCTATAGGTAAAGCTGTTGAACAACCATTTCCGTCCATTACATAAATATCCCATTCTGTATTTACAGAAGGATCTAATTCAGCATAGTTACTAGTTATATAATCTGTTGCAACCGGAGTAGCTCCGTCTTCAACATATGCATACGTATAAGAACCATTACCACCACCAGCGATAACCGTTACATTGGCATCTTCTGAACAGTAGCCATTGTTTTGGTCTGCTAGAGTCAAGGTAACCGGGTTCGGTTCTAATATTCTGAACTCAAAAGTATTTGTACACTCAGGAGTAGCTGCCTCTTGGAAGAATAATACATAATCTCCTGGAGGAATATTCGAAATTGTTTCAGTCGCTGTTGGACCAGGACCGTTTGGACCTGTAACGCTACCTGAATAAGCACCACCTAATGGTGTGTTGCTAATACTTTCCCTTAATTCATAATTAATGGTAGTAACCGAAGTATCATAACCCTCAAATTGAAAAGCAATTGACCCATTTGTATCACCAAAACAAGCAACATCTGTTACCGTTGGTGTTGGAACTACATCAATACTTGATAGGTTAGGAACATCGACCTCAACAAAACTTGAACATCCTGTTGTAGTATCAATTACCTGAAAAACATAAGATTGACCTGGGTTTAGTCCGTTGTAAGTTGCGACTTCCTCATTTGGATTAGCACCGGCAGACTCAGCATCTGGAGTTGTGCCCGAACCATAAATCGTAAAGTCATAATTACCCGAACCACCGCTAGCCGTAAGTTCTGCCGTACCGCCAGTAATACAACTAACAGCAGGTATTACAGCATCAACCGACAAATATGGGTTAGAAAGCACTCTAACCGGATTTTCATAGTACTCACAGCCATTGGCATCTAATACACGAACATAGTAGTCACCGAAAGCTAAACCGTCAAAAGTTACCGTAGTTGCTGTCGTGTTTACAACGGGGTTTGGCCCTGTCGTAGGAACAACATTATTAAGATTATCATATAGGGTATACGTAAAATTAGGCACCCCACCACTTGTAATCGTAATTTCAATATTACCTGGTATATCACCAGTTGCACCACAACTAACATCAGTAGCTACAACATTGGCATCAAACAATACAGGGTCAACAACAGTTGCGCTGCCATTATAAATACATTCTTTAGAATCCCTTACAATATAATTATATGTGCCAGCGACTAAACCGGTATACACTCTTTGACTTGAAAAAGCACTACCATTAAAACTAATTTCATACGGTGATGACCCAAAATTAGGATCAACATTGATTTCAACGATACCATTAGAATCACCAAAACAAGTAGGGTTCGTAACAGTTTCGCTAGCAACAGGGTTTACCGTTGCAGTAACCGTAACCAAATTAGAAACAGCAGTACAACCTTGGTCATCTGTTACTCTAAATCTATAAGTACCAACTGTTGAAGTTGAATACGGGAATGTTCCTGCAAAAGCAGCATAGCCCCCACCATTAACTTCCAATTCATAGGTGTAAGGAGCATAACCGCCATTGGTTACCAAGTTCATAGTTGCCTCTGGTGATACAGAACAATCTAAGTCTTTGGTTAATGCAAGATTAGCCGTTAACTGAGCTTCAATATCAAAAGATACCGTATCAGTACAACCATTGGCATCTCTAATTTCAAAAGTATAACTACCTGGTGTAAGATTTGTAAAAGTGTTTGAGTTTCCAAATACACCTGTATTCATTTTATATGAATATGGAGCCACACCACCAGTTGCACCAACTTCAATAGTCGCAGAACCAGTTACAGAAGAATCAAAACACACATCTGAACTTGGTAAAATACTAGCTACTGGAATAACAGGTGCTGTTAATGTAAAAGTATCCGTATCTGTACATCCATTAGCATCGGTAACCGTAATGGTATGTAAACCTATTTGATCAAGACCAGTAAATATTCCCGTGTTTTGTACTGGTGTTAAGGAAGCATCTGGTAATTGAATTACATAAGAATATGCGGCAGTACCACCTGTAACCGTAATATCTACAGCACCATCATCTATACATGTAGGTTGTGTTGGCGTATTAGAAACCGTTAAAACTGCAGGCTCATTAATAATTTGAGTCAACATTTCAGTACAACCGGCAATAGGGTTGTCAACATCTCTAACATAGATAGTATAAGTACCGGCAGCCAAACCTGTAATCTGGTGCGTTGCAGCCGTATCGCTACCCTCAATAGTTGTAAAAGCACTATCATAGCTATACTCATAACCACCTGCTCCAAAATTCTCTACTTCAAAAGTTATGGTACCAGAATTATCGGCATTACAATCTAAATCTTCGTAAGATAAAATTGCAGCTTCAAAAGCATTACCATCTTGAACATCTAGAACGATATCTGTTGTACAATCACTACCATAGTTTACAGTAACAGTATGTTGACCAACTGCTACGTTATTAAATACATTGTTACCAATTTGAGGTGTATTACCATCAATGCTGTATGCATACGATGCATCATTTGGGAGAATTGTAATTATTCCTGTTCCATCACAACTGTAATCAACAGAACTACTTAATAAAGGAGCTGTTGGTAAAGGAGCAATAATTATATTCGGAAGATTAATTACACATGCGATATTGTTTGCATCTCTTACTCGAACAGTAAATATACCATCGGTTAAATCGGTAAAAACTGTACCGCCAGCAGTTGCGGCTGTCCAACTACCACCGTTTAAGCTATATTGATAAGAACCAGAACCACCTGTGGTAGGGGTTACACCACCAACGGTAATCTCTGCTAATTGATTACAAGTATAATCTTCTGTCTGTGCGCTTTCCGCTATAATTTCAGGCAATTCGTTTACAGGAAGTGATAATGTCGCCTCACAATTATTCGCATCTCTAACTCGAACATCATAAGTACCTGCGGTAAGATTGTTGAAAGAACTTTCCGTACCGAAAGTACCGCCATTGATACTATAGGTATATGGAGCCTCACCACCACTTGGGGCTAAAGAAATACTACCATTATTACTACCAAAACAAGTAACATCTACAACAGTTTCTGTTGCGGCTACAGGAGCATCTTGAGCAATAGAAATATCATACATTGCAGGACACGCATCTGCGCCTCCATTATTGTCTAAAACATAAACATCGTAATCTCCAGCACCTGTAACAGTAACTGGATTAGTTGCTGCATAGTCACCAGCTGAAGGAGTTGCACCATCGGCAACTACCGCATAAACATAATTGCCATCACCACCTGCAGCGGTAATATTAATTTCACTATCGGTGCCACATGCTGTAATTGTACTGGCACTTGCGCTAACCGTAACTTCTTGTTCGATGGTTACCGTTTGAGCCGGAGCATCACAACCAAAAGCATCTGTTACTTCTATGGTATAAGTACCATTTGAAAGTCCGGTGAAGGTATAAGAAGTTGCATCTACTGGCATTGGAGTTACAAAAGAACCTCCATTGATTCTAAATAGGTAATCTCCATTACCAGCTGTAACATCTACCACTATAGTTGCATCATTACCACCACTATAACATCGTGTTTCCCGTAAAGTGAAAGCAGGTATTTCTGGAGCTGTAATTACAATTGGAGTATCGCTTACGTCTATACAGCCATTTGTATCTCTAGCACGAACATAATACGTACCGGCAGGCAATCCGTTAAAAACAGCATTTGTTCTGTATGCAGTTACAATACCAAGAACATCTTCTTCTAATTGATATTCATATCCTGGAGTTCCGCCAGTTGCACTTGCCGTAATTTCTGCACCACCATTGTTACATGTAAAATCTTGTGTAAGATCTGCATCGGCAACAACCAATGTTGGTTCTTCAATAATTTCATCGAAAAATGTTGTACAACCTGGCAAAGTACTACCAGCTTCTCTAACATAAACTCTATAACTACCAGCTGCAAGACCAGATATGGTTTGTGGTGATACCGTAGTACTTCCTAAAATACTAGCAAAATTATCTAAGCTGTATTCGAATCCGCTTGCACCATAATTATCTACTTCAAAAGTTATCGCACCAGAATTATCTGCATTACAATCCAAATCTTTAGAAGAAAGCAAAGCAGCTTCAAATTGGTAACCGTCTTCAACATTTACAGTAATATCCGTTGTACAATCACTACCATAATTTACGGTAATAGTATGCTGACCAACTAAAACATTATTAAATACATTGTCGCCTATTTGAGGAGTATTACCATCAATGCTATAGGAATAAGATGCATCGTTTGGAAGAATTGTAATTATCCCTGTTCCATCACAACTATAAGCAACACTACTACTTAAAGAAGGTACTGTTGGTAATGGAGCGATTATAATTTCAGGAAGAGTTACAACACAATTAATATTGTTTGCATCTCTAACCTGAACCTGATACGTATTATCCGTTAAATCGGTAAAAACTGTACCGCCCGCCGTAGCAGTTGTCCAAGCACCACCATTTAAGCTATATTGGTAAGAACCAGAACCACCCGTTGTAGGCGTTATGCCACCAACAGTAATTTCTGCTAATTGATTACAAGTATAATCTTCTGTCTGTGCGCTTTCCGCTATAATTTCAGGCGACTCGTTTACCGGAAGTGATAATATCGCTTCACAACTATTTGCGTCCCTTACCCTAAC
This sequence comes from Maribacter sp. R86514, assembly GCF_044597005.1. Lineage (NCBI taxonomy): Bacteria > Pseudomonadati > Bacteroidota > Flavobacteriia > Flavobacteriales > Flavobacteriaceae > Maribacter > Maribacter sp. R86514. Next base: position 3,133,723 of record NZ_CP138999.1, read on the forward strand.
ATCATACGTACCAGAGGTAAGGTTATTAAAAGAACTTTCCGTACCGAAAGTACCGCCATTAATACTAAACGTATAAGGCGCCTCACCACCACTTGGTGCTAAAGAAATACTACCGTTATTTCCGCCAAAACAAGTAACATCTACAACAGTTTCTGTTGCAGCTACAGGAGCATCTTGGTCTATTGTAATCTCATATAAAGATTCACAAAAATCAGCGTTTCCGCTATTGTCTCTAACGTACACATCATAGTCACCTGTTCCGGTCACCGTAACTGTATTACTTGGGTCAAAATCACCAGCGGTTGGTGTAACACCATCAGCTACTACAGCGTACACATAATTACCATCTCCACCAGCACCACTGATAGTAATGTCGGTATCGGTACTACAAGCGGTAATATTACTTGCACTTGCGTTTACTGTTAATGCCGGGTCAATAGTAATACTTTGTGTATCTGTACAATTATTACCATCTCTAACATCGATGGTATATGTACCCGCTGCAAGTCCAGAGAATATATTGGTACTACTAAAAGCACCACCATTCAAGCTATATTCAAAAGTACCGTCACCACCAGAAGAAACACTAGCGGTCAAGGTCAATAATACAGCATCGTCAAAACAATCTTGATTAGGTGTTATTTCTAAAACCGGTGCAGTTGCTGGGTTTAAATCGAAAGTAAAAGGTATGCTACAGTTATTAGCATCGGTAATTGTACCGTTGTAGGTTCCTGTTTGTGTTAAACCATTGAAAGAACCTGTTGAATTAGAACCGAATACGGTATTATCTGGATTGTTCAGTTCATAAACATAACTTCCCCATCCGCCATCGGCAAGAACACTTACACTACCCTGTGATGTACAACTAGGTTGTATTTCGGTTAAACTAGAAATAGTCAATGCTGAAGCAGGACCTTCTAATTCATGTGAAGCACTGTATGTACAGTTAGTATCAGTATCAACAATAGCTATGGTATATATACCAGGAGCCAAGTTGTTGATATTGTCAATTAAAGCTTCGGCACCACCTGTTCTTTCAACTCCTGAAGGACCTGTAATCGTATACGTGAAATTTTGACCAGCTTGGAAGTTTACATTAAAACGGATAACCCCGTCTGCAACACCAAAACAACTAATAGGCTGTGTTGTTTGACCACTAGCAGATATTGGGTTAATCGCATTAATCGTATAATTTTCTTCATAAAAACAACCATCGGCATCGGTAACTCTTACCGTATAAGTATCAGGAGCCAAATCTTCAAAAACAGCTTCGTTACCTGAAGTACTTGTAGGAGTTAAAGCAGAAGGTGCCGTAATTGTATAAACATATGGCGCCGCACCATTAACAGCATTTACCGTTAAATTAACGGTTTGTGCCGGACATGAAATTTGAGACTCTACAATAGTTAAATCCGTTGGTGGATTTGGTCTGTCAATTATTATTTGGTTTGTTGGAAATGTACAGTCATTGGCATCTCTTATGGTAATGGTATAAGAACCATCGGTAAGGTTTTCAAAACGATGTGCATTAACGGTCGTATCTGGAACAAAGTTGATTCCATCAATACTATATTCGTATGGTGCAGTACCGCCGGTAACATTTTGTGCCTCAATAATACCCTCTTGAAGACACGTATAATCTTGAATTAAGACAGAAGTACCACTAACAGCAGTAGCAGGTGCGGCTATTGAATAATTCTCTTCATAATCACATGATGAGCTACCTTTTCTTTGATTGATTACAATTGTATAATCGTCATCTGCCAAATTAGGAAAAAGACCAGTATTGTTTTCAGCTAACAATACATCATTAGAATCATAAAGGTAAAAGGTCAATTGATACCCATTATCATCTATTAAATTAAACTGAATTCTACCAGTAGATTCACCAAAACATAAAACATCATTAACCGTAGTAGCGGCAAATTCGGCAGCGGGTCTAAATTCTATAGTAACCGTATTGGATTCACTATAACAACCATTTCTATCTAACACTACAAAAGTATAATCACCCGGGTCAAGAATGTCAAATATTTGACTCGATTGAAAATTAGTTGCAGGAATATCAGAATAATTAGGATAAGATGTTACGGTTGTACCGGAAGGATCTATATGCTCCCAAATGGCGTAAGTATGTGGTGTTTTACCGCCCTCAGAATCCATTAAAATATTACCTTCTCTACAAGTAATATGTTGAGACACCCTTGCGGTTAAATCTAAATCGTTTTCATCTATAACGGTGATTTCTTCACTATAAGAACAACCGTTGTCAGTACTCATGTAGGCAATATAATTGCCTTCACTTACGTCTGTAAAAGTAAAATTATTATCGCCATGACCGTTTTGGCTATCTATGAGTGTGCCTAGGCCACCATTGGCACCGTCATTGCTTCTTAGTTCAAAAGTGTATGGCGGATCGCCGTTTACTATCTGTAAGTTTACGGTACCAAGACTAGAACAAGTTTCTGGCGTAACGTTAACTTCATAAGATACAGAACGATCACGAATACCAATTACAGGTGTTGTAAAAATACAAGCATCTTGAATAGGGTCGCCATTAAGGTCTAGTTGTGTAACTTCTACTCTATAAGATCCGTTCTCACCACTTACGAAGTCAAAGCTTGGTCCGTTATTTGAACTAAACGGTACAATAACATTATTTGTTTCATTGTCTACTAGTTGGTAACCATAACCAGACCCAATATTGGTAATGGTAATGTTACCATCGGTATCACAAATAATATCTCTATTATTAAATTCTATATCTAGGTTGTTCTGAAAACCTTTAAAGAAAAAGCGACTTGTACAACCATTTTGATAAACAACAGATAGTCTATATTCGCCTGGTGCATTTAATAAATAGCTGCTACCAGTACCTACTTCTGTCCATGTACATGTAAGAGCTCTGTTAGCACAATCTTCACCTGCTTCTGCATTTACGCCACAACTTCCTTCGTCTAGCAATTCCCAAGTAACACTTTGCGCATCAACAATATTAACCGCTAATGGTTGCGAGTCATTAATACCACACAAGAATATTTTTGGCAGTTCAGTACTGTCAGAACAAAATACTATTTCCCCAGGTATATCATTGTTTGGATCAGCATCACTATTTACTTCATTAAAATACTCTATAATCGGGTTTGGCAAATTACCCGAACCAAATGGCTCAACAGTAATAATCTCTTTAAATCCTTTACAAGGATCAGCAACAATTTTATCAACTATATACTGCCCAACAAGAGTTACAACTTGCGTACTAGGATCGTTATCTGGATCACCATCATTTATTTCAATATCAGTATCATCAATTTCACCATTATTGTTAGTATCGCGATACCATATATAAGAATCAAATCCGTCTCCTGCATTTAATATTGCATTTGTTCCACATATTTCTATTGTTCTTTCAAAATTACAATCAGAAAGGTCATCAAGAAGAAAGTTTGTGGCGCCTGGTATAATAAATCCACAAGTATTAAATTCAGTAACACTTGGGTCGTCGGTTACTTGCGCAGAATTGGTTTTACCAGTATAGGTACTATAAGCAAGGTTCTCTATTAAATCTGAACAAGCATCAATAAAGTCAAAACAGTTTTTAGCAACTTGAACTCGAAAAATTATTGAATACTCACCATCTTCTTCTTGAACAAATACATCTGGTATTGTGAAAACAATTTCTCTAGTTAATGGGTCATACGTGTATGTTATTTCATAACATGAACCTCCTTCACAAATACGCGCAGGAAAAACAAAATCAGAATCATTAAAAAAGCTTCTTCCATCTGGTGGCGAAACATTTACAGGCAATACATCTCTAATCGTATAATTAATACCATCATCATTACCAATATTTTCAAACGTTAAAACATAATCAAGAGTTTGACCTAAATTTACGCCTTGCCCTGTAATATCAACACCACCTGGTGTTTGTACTCTTTTCTCCAAAACAATTTTGGGCGCTATAATGTCTACGTCAAAAGAAGTAAAGAAAATATCATATTTATCTTGGGAAGAACTCGCTCTTAAAATGGCACTTGTAGCATCATTAGGGATAATTGAGTTACTATTATTAGGTATATTAAAATAATCAACATCCCAACCAAGCGTGTTTAAACTATTAGGGTTTCTGTCTAAAACCTGATTACCTTTAAAAGTAATACTTGAATTAAAGAAGTTGTCATTCTCGTTTTGATCGTTTAGTAATGTTGTAAAAGTACCGTTTGCATTTATTTGTAGCGCATCACGATTAATACCATTATCACCTTCCAAGGCTGCTACCCCCATATTTGCAAAAACTGGAAAAGGTGCCGGTAACGTGGTAAAGCCGTCTACAGGAATATCTAAAGTTTCACCCGAAGCAATACCTGCATACCCATCAAAAGTGGTAATAAATTTATCATTCGGTAAATTAGGGTTTTCATAAACAACGACCATTTTCCAGCCACCAGAAATGCCTCCTCGTACAAAATCTGTATTATCTGCAAGTATGTTGGCGGCAAAGTATTCCCCATTAGGATCAGCTAAACCAGACACCATGGAAGTAACGTCTTTGTAATATGCATAAGGCGAATAATATCCAAATTGACTATCTCCGAAACCATCCCAAATTTCTTCACCAATAATATCTTGGTATGCACCGCCTGGCATTTTAAATTTTATATTACCAAGATTAGATCTGTCTGGGTCTGTATATACCGCAGCCCAATATAACCCGGCATAACGTACAATGGCGCAGTCAATATCTGGCACGGTTAACGTTGCACTACTAGAACTAAAGGTTGAAGCATCATTATCTACATCTATATACCGCATGTCAAATGAATCATTAGAAGTAGATGTGTCTGGGTCATTGTCGTTATAGGGGTCGTTAGGAGTTGGCCCTGGATAACAAACTCTATTTTTTCCATTTCCCTCACAATAGCCGTCTCTTACTGGACCAACAATGCTATTGGCAATAAAAGTGATATCTCCCCGAATATCAGCTTCGTAACGAACGTCGAAATCATTTTTAACCTGAGATACAGCGGTTTGTAAACCTAACGCCAAGAATAAAATGAAAAATAAACATTTTGAGTACTGTTTTCCCATAAGAGAAGTGTGTTTGGTAAAATCTAAAAATTGAGTCAGTTTGGTCATCTTCTATAATTTCTGAAGAATCCATTCAATCGATATTAATTTCATATCGTTCCACGCGGAATTCTCCAATAACAAATATTAACCTAAGTATTTAGGTAAAGAATTTATTGTTGTAGCAACGATGTTTTCTGTTGTGAAACAGCAAATAGAATGGGTTTACGTTTTTTAGAAAAGAGTGTATTTCAACGATAATACACCTAGTAGCGCTATCTTAATATTTGATCGTTTGAGATTATTTCAAAAAAAATAGGATGAAAATATTTTTGAAGAGTTGCAAAATTTCATGTTTCTAGAACAATTTTATCTAAAATAATCGCTCTTTTTTGTTGTTCTATTTTAGTACTAAATACTATAATGTTGACTTGAAAAGTACTGTTTAAAACAGCCAAAACACCATATAAAGACACCATGTTTTAAGCGAAATTACTTTACTTTTTATATGAAAAATGTAAACTGAAAGTGCTTTTTGAATAAGATAGTTTTACACTTTATAGGTTAATCGATTACAAAATAGGGCCATATTAACATGTGATTTTGACGAGAACCCATTTTAAAAAACAAGCCTGATAAATTAAAATAAGCCGCTCTAGCGGCTTTTCATATACTCGGCGCAAATTTCTCAGGTAATTATAAAAGAACACTTTCTTGGGCTTAAAAACAGTGTTGCGCTATCCTATTACAGGCAATTCATAACCTAGTTGAAGACAAGTACCATTCTTTAAATGCTTTAAATTTAAATGGGCAGTATTTAGTTATTAATATAGTCTAAAGCACGTTCTAAAACCTCATTTTTTTTTGATGTAATACCAGCAATAGTTGGTTTACACACAATATCAATTTTGACACCTTCTCTTTGAGTTTCGGTTTTATCTGGATAAAATATTCCTATACCAGTTATCATGGTTTTATAGTTACCAACCATTTCAAATCGACTAACAGTTCCATCAGCACCTGAAGTTTGGCTACCAATAGTAGTTACATTATCGCCTGCTTGAAGACACATTGCGGTAAATTCTGTACGACTTTGAGATATCTCACCTACCAATAAGACCACTTTGCCTTTATATTTTAAATCATTTTAGTTACTTGTAATGTAAATCAACTGAGAAATATTAATTAAGAATTTCTATCTTTAAAATCTGTTATATTAATTCTACATATTATCTAGGTCTTTCTAAAAAGACAAACTCTATAAACGAGTAGCTAGTGCATAGAAGCTTTCTAATGCACAGATAATTACGACCCATTATTTTATAAAGTTTTAAACAAAAACAATTGATTAAAAAATCGATTGCCGTATCTCTTTCAATTGTATAACTCAATTTGAAATGCGATGCTCTTACCGTAAACCAAAAATGAAAAATGAACAGTTAATATCAAGAAATATAGAGGTATTCTATAACAAAGCATCTGAAGAAACCAGACTTGAAAAAGGCATGGGCATATTTGAGTTTGAAAGAATAAAATCCCTTATTGAAAAATACCTTTCTACATCATCTTCTAAGATTATAGATGTTGGTGGCGGTACAGGAAAGTATGCGGAGTGGCTTGCCAAAAAAGGTCATGAAGTTCATTTGGTAGAACCTGTTGCTAAACATTTACAACTAGCAGAAAATAGAGCTAGGAAATTAAAAAACAAGTTCTTGGTTCATTTGGGTGAATCTAGAAAATTAGACTTCCCAAATAATTATGCAGACCTCATCATACTACATGGCCCTCTTTATCATTTTCAGAGAAAAGAAGATCGAGAATCAACCATTATAGAAGCTAGGCGAGTTATAAAAAATGACGGAACTATTTTAGGGTTTGCTATCAATTATACGGCGTCAACTTTAGTTGGGCTGTTAAATGGTCTCATACATAAAAGGTCTTTCTTTGAAATGTGCAAGTTGGAATTGACGACAGGAATACACAATCCACCAGATGATTTTCCTTGGCTCTTGACCGAAGCCTATTATCACAAACCCGAACAACTAAAAGAGGAATTTTTACAGCAAGATTTAACGTACTTAAACACATATGCAGTTGAAGGTATGGCTTGGCTTGATAAAGACTTCTTTGCGAACATGGGAAATCATAAAAAGAGAAAGACATTAATTGAACTACTACAAATTACAGAAAACGACAGCTACATTTTGCCATTTAGTCCGCATATGATGATAGCCGTAAAAAAACAAATTCATGGAAAATAAAGAAAGATATTTTAAAGCACTCATTGAAAACCAAGGTCAATTAAATACACTTGATTTAGGAGAAAAAATTCAACTAGATGAAAAGGAAACTAGAGAAATAATTACACAACTGTTATCTGAACATAGAATTAGATATGATGAAAATAGTGTTTGTAATTATCGGGCTATGAATAAAAGGAATAGGAGCTATTGAAAATCAAATTAGACGAGTTGGTTTTCAATAGTAATAATCTTGATTATTAAGATTTAATATAACAAGTAACATCCGGAAATCTATTTGGTTTCCGGTTACTTGCAATGTGCTTTTTTTGTGTCGATTGGCAAACACCTACAGTAAAAGACCTTTTTAATTATAAGTACTATTGTCATTTGCTTTCAAAACTCCAAATGAGTTTTCATCAATCCAAACAAGTTTCCAATGCATCATAGAACGTGTATCGTTGCTTTTAAAAGTTACTGATTGATCTTGAGTATTAAAAAAATAATCTCCATTGATTCCTTCTGGGAGAATTCTATTTCCGCACCGCCTCCCTATTCTCCTTTTAGAATTAAAAGTCATGTGAAATTTGCCGGTGGTAAAAAAACGAAGTTCCCTACCAATTTTCAAAGTTCTACTCCGCTTGTAAACTGTAATTTCAGTATCGCCATCTTTTATAGTTTTATAAACTTTCCAACGATCGATCAGAAAAGATTTAGATATTTCCTTCTCTTGAGCAAAACTTAATTGAGCTAAAAAAAGCGTAAGCAATAATATTGAATTTCTCATGAATCAGAGAAAACAAGAACCGTTCCAATATAAGTAACATTGCCTGCAAAAGAAATTGAAGATTACTGTTCTCTTATTACATTGATGATTCCATATTAAAATTAAGTAACACGTATGGATTTCATTCGTCTTAAACTTATGAAAGGAATTATGCTTTTACTTCTCATACTAATTCAAGGTCAAGTTGCATCTGATATTATACTGAAGAAAAAATTAATCGGTACATGGAAGATTGAAAAAGTTCAAGTTACACGACCCGGAGTTTGCATTCAAAATGATTTCAGCCAAATGATTGGGACTACTTTTAAATTTACAGAAAGTCAACAACTATTGATGACTTCAAAAAGTAACCAGTTTCAATTTAAATATAAAGAGGAGATACTTTGGTATTTAGAAGATGATTATCTTATTATAAAATCGAAAAACCATCAAGAAGATTATCGTTCAAAAATCACTTTTAAAAAATGCATTTTGAATTTACATCTTAGTAATATTATCGTTCTTAGTTTAAAGAAAAGCAACTAAAACCTAATGGTATTAAAACAATCTTTCTCTTTTGTTTAGGACATAGTAATCATATAGTGTGATGGCATTGAAACATTAAATATCTTCACTCTTTGAAACTAGAATAAGAATCTATAAATACATATCGGTATTTTTAATTGGCCCATCGTTAAAACATTTTAAGTTTGTCTGATTTCAATTTTTTATGAAATAAACTTGAAACACCTTATCAAAATATAATGGTTGGTTTTTAAATATTTTATACTGAAAATGAATCTCAATCTATTAAAACAAAAATCCCTTATCATCTTAGATGATAAGGGATTTGTATAATTGTTATGTTAACCTATAGTCGTTCTAAACCAGCAGTTCTTGATTGACCCGCATAATCCACATCTTCTCATCATAGGCGTCGTTTAGCTTAGAGTAATAAGATATTAAAGCATTGGTCCAAGAGTCGTGCTTTTTAAGGTATACGTATCTGTAATTATTCTTAGGGTTGATGAAGTAACTCGCATTCAATCCAAATGAATTTAAAAGCGAAACAAACTTCTTGGCATTGCTAGGGTTGGCAAATACATTCGCAATTAAGTAATACCCAGAACCGGCACCCTCAATAACATAAGATTTAGAATCGGCTTCTCTAGACTCTACGTTATCTCTTACCACCTCACTAGAGGTAAGCACATTAGAGTCGTACTTAGAAGACTTCTCTTTGATCTTATTTACATTACTAGCGTAGGCGTCATTAGTATATCTATTATCAACGTTCATAATCCACATAGCACCATCATATGCACCGTTCAATTTAGAATCGTGTGCAGCAACAGCATCTTCAAAAGTGTCATAGCGTTGAAGGTAAACATACTTCAAACCTGTATTCGGGTTATCAATGTAATCAGCATTAATACCTTTAGCATTTAAGTCATCAATAAAGTTGTTCATATACTGACCGCCCTTGTATACATTGGCTACTACATAATAACCATCTGTAACATCTGGTAAGTCTTTAAACCTTTGACTTTTTACTCCGTCTTGTGCAACCTCTCTAGCTGCATTAGCTACAGGAGTAGAAGTATTTCTTGGTCTGTTGGCAACCACTGCGTCTTTAGGCTGTACTTGCTCTTTAAAATTATTCTTATCAGTATAAATTGTATTGGTCTCAGCAACCTCTTGTCTTTCCGTAACCGGGTTTTGTCTTTCGTTGGTAATCACCGCTACCCTATCTTGTTGGGTTACGCCAGCTGTTTCATTACCATTTACCAACCCACCTGAGTTACTAGGATTATAACTATCGGTATTTGAATTACCAGAATTGCTTGGGTTATAATTAGAAGCAACCGCAGTATTACTGTCCCCGTCTAAGAACAGTTCTTTTGCCTTATTTTCAAGGTCTGGTCTTTCTCCGTTGGTTTCATTACGAACCATACGCATAACCATGGCAAAACGTCTTTCTAAATCTGATTGACGAATAGCTTCCAATGAATCTTGACGAAACATCAACTCTTCGATGATGGCGTCGTTTTCTGCCAACTTCATCTTCAAGTCTTCAACTTCCTCATTGGTTGCAATGTTCTCTGGCTCCTCATCATTCTGCACTAAATCATCTTCATAATCATCTTCTAACATTACCCTATCTTCAGTAAGGTTTGGAGTGAATGAATAGGCAAATGATATCTCATGCGTAACTCCAAAATTATCGAAGTTATTAGACAATCCTTTTTCCATGGTATAGCCTAAAGAAATTCTTTGGTTAAGGTTAAAACCTACACCAGCGGCTGCACCATAAAAGCTATCGTACCCACCTTGAATCCATCCTAGTTTTGGAAGATCTAGAATTAAACTTCCTCCAAGGGTAACATCTTCTTCTCCTACTTTTCTAACTCTCGCCAAAGGCATTAAACGACCTTGCTCAAAAATACCATCTTGCTTTTCAAACTGATGGGTATATTGTAAGTGACCAGAATATGTTTTGTCTTTAAATTCCGTTACAGATTCGCTTGTTTTTAAGTTGTAATCAAAAAGGTTTTCTGCAAATACACCAACATCGAATTTACCATAAGAAAGGTTAAAACCAGGTTGAAACGATAAAAGGTTCTGATCTTGCAATCCTGCTAAAAAAGGATCTTCTTCTACAGTAGAAACTCTACCATTATCGAACCCACTTTGGTAGTAAGAAACATTTGCACCAAAAGTAAAGTTACTCTTGTCGTTCAGTTTAATACCGTAGGCATAATTTGCCAACACGCCAAAGTTGCTTAAGATACCTTCTCTTTGAGAATATAGACTAAGACCTAATCCTGTTTTATCATTGATACGCCCACTATAACTTAAGAAATAGTTTTGATTGTTATCATCAAATTGTACCGATTGGTTTCGATGCAATAAGTTAATATAGGATTTATCTTCCCTAACCGTTGAAAACGTTGGGTTGATTAAGAATCGGTTATACTTCAAAAGGTTTTGGGAAGGAACATCGTATGATACAAACGGATTTTCCTCTTGCCCGCTAACCTTCATGATAGCCAACACAAATAACAATAGATATAAAACACTTTTCTTTAGCATGGTGAGCTTAACGTATTACTGTGATAGTACCTTGTTTAAGTACTTCACTGGCATTCCTGATCTTATAATAGAATACCATGTTTTGTTTGGTAAAAGCCGTAGTTGACTGCGGCCAGTTATTTTTATAATCGAATTCGTTTACAATTTCTTGACCTTGCTCATTGTAGATAATTACATTGACATCGGCCTTATTGGAATAAGAGTTGGGTATGATCCATTGATCGTTAATACCATCTCCATTCACGGTAATTACATTAGGTACTTTGAACGTGTCCAAATAAGATACTTCTAGCTGCCTAACAATCTCGCAATTGTCAATAGAAGCAATTAGGGTATAACTACCCGCTTCGGTAATAGTTACGCTGTCAGAGTTGCTTAATTCAACAGCATTGGCATCTAACCATCTGTAAGCTGTACCGCCACTAGCTGTAACCGTTCTAGTGGTACCTTCAGGTATTACTAGTTCTGTACCTGGGTCAAGTGTAATTAAGTTTTCATCTAATGGGGTAACTACAATTTCATTAGAAACCAAAGAACACCCATCTCTTTCTATTGCCAGGCTGTAAGTACCCGCTGTGGAAACTGTCAAAACAGCATCTGTAGTATTAATTGAATTACCGTCTAATTGCCATTGAAAGTTGGCAGAACTTAGGTCTGTTGTCGTACTTAACGTAATGGTTTCGCCACCACTACAGAATACAGTACCCGAACTTGTAATCGCCACCGTCTCATTTGTTAATAATTGAACGGGTAAAATATTTGAATCTACATTGAAACCGCCGACAGTTGCGTTTAGATCATAATCGCCATTTTCAGAATTTGAAGCCAGACTAATACTATTGTTTGTTGCACCACTTATAGCTGCGCCATCTTTACTCCATTCATAGGTAAACCCGTTTAATAAAGCACTGGTAACATCTGTTTTTGTACCATCTGCGGCTACAGCGTTAATTAAGTTAACACCCAAAGTTGTACTAGTCGTTTCACAAGAAGTATACGCTTCGGTATAATCTATAGTGATTTCAAATGAGGCAGGAGAAACAACAGTGGTAACATCAGAGTTTTTAGAAGAAACAGAACATGTACCCCCCGTTTGCGTAACCTCTGCATAGTATTCACCATCTTCGGTAATTGTTAAAGTGTTACTTGTTTCACCCGATATCTCTATGTTATTTCTAAACCATTTATAACTTGGTGTAACCGCCGTAGTACTAACAGCCAAAACTTCGTTCTGTGTAGGTAATAAAACCATATTGGTTTCATTGTCTACAGTTACCGTATATAAATCTGCATTGGTTATGCTTACTACAGCTGATCTTTCATTACAGATGCCTGTACCCGAAATCTCTACTGCATAGTCACCTTCAAATCCTGCATTAGCAGCATTCACATCATAAGAAGTTGAAGTAGCACCAACAATCTCAACATCATCCTTAAACCATTGATAGTTCCATGAAGCATCTGTTTGGTCTATAGTCAACGTTTCAATATCCGTACTACATAAAGAAGTTTTGGTTGGGGCCGTTACTGCAATGCCACTACCAGAACCGCCAATAGTTACATCGACAATATTAGAATCCGTATTACCAGAACCTGTACATCTTGGTCCATAATCGATATATACATTATACATACCCGATTGTGCAACGTTTAAGGTATGACCGGTTTCACCTGTTAGTTCAGTTCCACTTCGAAACCAAATATACTGGTAGGTTTCTGGGTTGGCAATATTGTCTACCTGTAATGTTATTGCACCGGTACTACAAACCGTACCTGGTGGTACTCCATCACCTAATTCACTAATGTTCAAATTAGAGGTAACATCCATATAGTACATATTATAGGCTTCAGATTCGTTACCTAGCTTTACCGGGTCTGTACTACGAACTCTCATTTTATAACCTTGCCCTCTGATATCTGTAGGTATAGCAAAACTGGTATCAAAATCTTTGACATCGTTTTTGTCGGTAATAGTTTGTAAAGTTTGTGCATTATCAAAGTTGCCAGTTGCATCGGATAATTCTAGAATAAATTCGTTGTTTGGATTGGCGGTACCGATCCAAGTTATGTTAACGAAATACTCATTAAATCCACCATTTCCTGCGCATACCGCAGACCACGGGGTACTACCCGACAAGTTTGGATTGTCTGCTGGTTCAGGAGCATTGATCACAATTGCTTGTGCAGATAATTGAAATGCGCAAAATAGCATGGATAGTGCTGTAAATAGGGTAAGTTTGTTCAAGGTTTTCATATGCATTTGTAGTTATGGGGGCCACTACGGTTGAAAAGTTGGTTAATAAGTTTTTTAAAATCCCAACATTTCTTAGACAAATATGTTATTAAATACGACGAACAGGAATTTTATGTTGTTAGAAGGAAGATTTCTGTTGTGAAACTCATTTTAAGTAAGGTGTGTTTTATTTAAATTAATGATTTAAGGCAATTTTGCTACTTTTGTAGCCTGAAAAATTATGACATGAGCGAGACAACAAAGTCTTTGAATTTTATTGAACAAATTGTTGAAGAGGACTTGGTAAATGGTTATACCAAAGACGAATTACGTTTTCGTTTTCCTCCAGAGCCTAATGGTTATCTGCATATTGGCCACGCAAGTTCCATATGCTTAAATTTTGGTTTAGGTCTTAGGTATAATGCACCTGTAAATCTGAGATTTGACGATACCAACCCGGCAAAAGAAGAACAAGAATTTGTAGATGCCATTAAAAAAGATGTCGAATGGCTGGGTTTTAAGTGGGATACCGAACGGTATGCTTCTGATTATTTTCAACAATTGTACGACTGGGCGGTTGAATTGATAAAAGAAGGCAAAGCTTATGTAGATGATCAATCTTCTGAAGAAATGGCGCTTCAAAAGGGTACACCTACAGAACCAGGAAAAGATAGCCCCAATAGAAATCGATCCATTGAAGAGAATTTAGAGCTCTTTGAAAAGATGAAAAACGGAGAACTTGAAGAAGGTACACATGTGCTTAGAGCCAAAATTGATATGGCTTCTTCAAATATGTTAATGCGTGATCCTATAATGTACCGTGTTTTACACAAAGCTCACCACAGAACAAATACCGATTGGTGTATTTACCCGATGTATGATTGGACTCATGGAGAAAGCGATTATATAGAACAGGTCTCACATTCTTTCTGTACGTTAGAATTCGCCATGCACCGTGAGCTATACAACTGGTTTTTAGATCAAGTATATGATGAAACTAAAGTAAGACCTAAACAACGTGAGTTCGCTCGGAGAAATTTGAGTCACACCGTAGTTAGTAAAAGAAAACTGGCAAAATTGGTAGAAAGTGGTGTTGTAGATTCTTGGGACAACCCTAGAATGCCAACAATATCCGGTTTAAGAAGAAGAGGGTATACTCCAGAATCTATCCGCAATTTTACGGATACTATAGGTATCGCAAAAAGGGATAACTTAATAGATGTTTCTTTATTAGAATTTCAGGTACGAGATCACTTAAATAAAGTTGCCCCGAGGGTTATGGGTGTTTTAGATCCTTTAAAAGTGGTCATTACAAATTATCCAGAAGGTGAAGAAGAGTGGTTAGATGCCGAAAACAACCCCGAAGATGAAAGTGCAGGTTCAAGAAAAGTACCTTTTTCAAAAGAATTTTACATTGAAAAAGAAGATTTTAGAGAAGAGGCCAATAAAAAGTTCTTTAGATTAAAACTTGGAAAAGAAGTTCGTTTAAAGAACGCATACATTATAAAAGCTGAATCTTGCACAAAAGATACTGATGGGAATATTATTGAGGTACAGTGTACATACGACCCAAAAAGTAAAAGTGGAAGCGGTACTGAAGAAAGTTTACGTAAGGTAAAAGGAACATTACATTGGGTTTCTATAAAACATGCTGTTGAAGCAGAAGTTCGTTTATACGATCGTTTGTTTACAGATGCAAGTCCAGATACACACAAGGACAAAGATTTTATGGAATTTGTAAATCCTGATTCACTAAAAGTAATAACCGGTTATGTAGAACCTCATCTTAAGGATGCCAAAATTGGAGACCGAGTTCAATTTCAACGCATCGGATATTTTTGTGTAGATCCAGACACGACAGCTGATAACTTGGTTTTTAACAGAACGGTCGGTTTACGCGATTCTTGGGCTAAAATTCAATAAAAAAACAGTATAGGTATACCTTATAGTTAAAATCTGTTTTAATTAAGGTTAGCTATTAAAAACCACCTTTAGGCATGTTGTCTAAAGGTGGTTTTTGTTTTTTAGACTAATTGGTATTAATACTAATAAAAGTATTCGCTATTGGCTTTAAAATAGCCAAAATGAACAGGTTGTTTATCTTAAGAAGTATATTACCAATACTGAATTAAATAAGCATTAAAAAGCCCGAGAACAAAAATTCTCGGGCTATATCTGAAATTGATAAAAGTAAATTTACTTATTCCTCAAGTTTAGGCTTATTGGTTTTCTTCATGCTTTCACCGATCATATTACTAGCAGTAAAACTTGCCACCATGTTGTTTAACATGTCACTACCCGCTTGCGGAGAATTTGGTAATAAAATCAAATTCGTATTTGTTTCTTCACCTATACTTTGTAGAGTATCATAATGTTGTGTTACTACAATTAAGGCAGAAGCTTCTTGTGAATTAATACCTACTTTATTTAGTACCTCAACCGACTCTTCTAAACCACGAGCAATTTCTCTTCTTTGATCTGCTATACCTTGACCTTGTAATCTTTTACTTTCTGCCTCGGCTTTCGCTTTTTCTACAATTAAGATACGAGCAGCATCACCTTCAAACTGTGCAGCGGTCTTTTGACGTTCAGAAGCATTAATACGGTTCATTGCCTCCTTAACCTGCGGATCAGGATCAATATCAGTTACCAAGGTCTTTATAATATCAAAACCGTAGTCTAACATAGCTTCTTGTAGTTCAGATTTTACCGCAATGGCTATATCATCTTTTTTAACGAATACATCATCCAACTTCATTTTAGGAACTTCTGCACGTACAACGTCAAAAACATATGAGGTTATTTGTTCATGTGGGTACTCTAATTTATAATAAGCATCGTAAACTTTTTCCCTAATAACCACATACTGTACAGATACTTTCAATTTTACGAATACATCATCCAATGTTTTCGTTTCAATAATTACATCCAACTGCTGAATCTTTAAACCTATTCTTGCAGCTATGCGCTGTACAAAAGGAATTTTAAAATGAATACCCGATTGTCTAACACTAGTAAACTTTCCAAAAGTTTCAATTAAAACAGCTGTTTGTTGTTTTACGATAAATACACCCGACAGAATAGTTATAATCACTAAAAACGCAATCGGAATCCAAATAAATGAGCCCATATTTTTTTCTTTTATAGTTAATATTTGAAGATACTAAAAGCCTTCATACTATTAGTAGCAAATGTTGCACATTTGTTACAAAAGCACAAGAATTAAAATAGATATGGCAATGTATTAAGCATTAACGATTATACATCTTACCGTAAATAAAGTAGTTCAACATCAACATTTTATTTTGGTTTTAGTAATTTGTTATTATCGTAATATAAAAAATATGCTGACAGCCATAATCCCCAAGTTACCCATGCGAAATAGGGAGAAAACCATATCCTATTATATTGATTCGCTCGAATTTAAAAAAGTAGGTGAACTAGATTATCCTGACTATTTAATGATAGAAAAGGATGGAGTTGAAATACACTTCTTTCTGTTTGAAACCCTTGATCCAAAAGAAAATTATGGTCAAGTATATATTCGTACCAAGGAAATTACTTCTTTATACCAATCGTTCTTAAATAGGAATGTACCCATACATCCAAATGGCGCCTTAGAAATAAAACCCTGGGGGCAAAAGGAGTTCGCTCTACTAGACCCAGATCACAATCTATTAACATTCGGAGAATCAGTCAAGAAATAGAATTGTAAGTAAAAGAAAAAGGGCAGCTCTTTCGAGCTGCCCTTTTTTATATATTAAAAATAAACATTAGATATCAAATCGATCTAAATTCATCACTTTAGTCCACGTTCTACTAAAGTCACGTACAAATTTTTGTTTCGCATCTTCTGTTCCATAAACTTCTGCTAAAGCTCGTAATTCTGAATTAGAACCGAATATTAAATCTGCTCTAGTACCAGTCCATTTTACCGCTCCGGTTTTACGATCACTACCCTCAAAAACGGTATCATCATCAGAAGCAGCTTTCCAAGTGGTACCCATATCTAATAAGTTAATAAAGAAATCATTTGTAAGTAACCCTGGTTTATCGGTAAACACTCCGTTATTAGAACCATCATAATTAGCCCCTAATACACGAAGACCGCCAACTAATACGGTCATTTCTGGCGCAGTTAAGGTCAATAAATTTGCTTTGTCAATTAGCAACTCTTCAGGTTTAATAGAAACATTCTTATTGGTATAATTTCTAAATCCGTCAGCAAGTGGTTCAAGTGCGTCAAAAGCCTCAATATCCGTTTTTTCTTGAGTCGCATCCGTACGACCAGGTTTAAATGTCACTTCAGTATCAAAACCTGCAAGTTTAGCGGCATTTTCAACAGCGGCAGTACCAGCTAGAACAACTAAATCGGCAAAAGTAACTTTCTTATTACCAGACTGACTATCATTAAATTCTTTCTGAATCTTCTCTAACATGGTAGTAACCTTAGCTAATTGTGTAGGGTTATTTACTGTCCAATCTTTTTGAGGTGCTAAACGAATACGACCACCATTGGCACCACCACGTTTATCAGAACCTCTAAAAGTAGAAGCGGAGGCCCAAGCCGTAGCAACTAATTCAGCAGTTGACAGACCAGAAGATAAAATTGTTTTCTTTAAAGCTTCTATATCCGCATCGTCAATCAAATCAAAATCGACTGCCGGTACAGGGTCTTGCCATAGTAATTCCTCTTTTGGTACTTCAGGTCCTAAATAACGTTCAACAGGCCCCATGTCACGGTGTGTTAATTTATACCAAGCTCTTGAATAGGCATCTTTAAACTCATCTGGATTTTCTAAAAAGTTTCTAGAGATCTTTTCGTAAGCAGGATCAACACGTAGAGACATATCCGTTACCAACATAAAAGGTTGGTGTGTTTTACCTGGAATATGGGCATCTGGCATTTCTCCTGCTCCCGCATCACCAACTGGTTTATACTGCCAAGCCCCTGCAGGACTCTTTGTTAATTCCCACTCATAACCAAATAAATTTTCAAAAAAGTGATGACTCCACTTTGTTGGTGTTTGAGACCAAGCACCTTCAATACCGCTTGTTATGGTATCAGCACCAGAACCGGTACCATAACTATTTGCCCAACCTAAACCTTGAGCTGTAATATCTGCAGCTGCAGGCTCGACACTAACATAATCATCAGGGTTCGCGGCACCGTGTGTTTTACCAAATGTATGACCACCGGCAATTAAAGCAACGGTTTCATAGTCATCCATTGCCATTCTTTTAAAGGTTTGCCTAATATAATGGGCAGCTTCTAATGGATCAGGATTGGCATTATGACCCTCTGGGTTTACATAAATCAATCCCATGTGTGCAGCACCCAAAGGATTTTCCAATTCTTTACCATCATCATCATAACGTTGTTTGTTACCCAACCATTCTGTTTCAGAACCCCAATAGATATCTTCTTCAGGCTGCCAAATATCTTCTCGACCACCTGCAAAACCGAACATGGGTAACCCCATACTTTCGTGCGCAACATTACCGGCAAGTATCATTAAATCTGCCCAAGAAATTTTCTTTCCGTATTTCTGTTTAATTGGCCATAATAGCAAACGTGCCTTATCTAAATTCGCATTATCTGGCCAACTATTTAGCGGTGCAAAACGCTGGTTTCCAGCACTAGCACCACCTCTACCGTCAGATGTTCGATAAGTACCAGCACTATGCCAGGCCATACGAATAAAAAATGGTCCATAATGACCATAATCGGCAGGCCACCAATCTTGACTATCGGTCATTAAATCTGTTAAGTCTTTCTTTATGGCGGCTAAGTCCAAAGAATTAAACTCTTCGGTATAATCAAAATCATCTCCCATTGGGTCAGCCATTTTAGAATGCAATCTTAAAATATTAAGATTCAACATATTTGGCCACCAATCCTTATTCCTTGTTCCGCCTCCTGCAGCTTGATGCATTTCACCATTTAAAAATGGACAATTTGCTGCATCGGATTCATTTAAATCCCAAGCTTCACCCTTTCCGTTAGTACTACTCATGATTATATAGTTTTTAAGTTGTTTCTAATATTGATTGTAAAACTATGCTTAATAAATCTATTGATATTTAAATTTAGATAGATAAAACTTATTGTATCATATTCCTAATTCATATAAACCCATAAATTATTATCAAGTTCGTTGTTTAAAACCCATAAATATTGGAATATCCTAAAGATAAACACTTAGTTCTATCGAACAAGTACCATTATACGATATTTAATAATTTCGTAAAACAACAGCAAACCATAACTTACTAGAACAATCTAAATTTTGAATGATCTTTCGCTATAAGTCTATGGTAGTGCTTATGGTTGTTTACGACATGATATTATAAGCAAAACCTGGGCACCATTCATTTGCGTAGTATATAAAAGAAATCTTGATACTGAAATAACCAACAATTGATAAAATCAAATAAACTAAGTCATTCATTTTAACAATTCCTTCTAATAACTGTTTTGTAAATCTATCTATATTGCCCGTTAACTTACCCCAAAATAATGCCTAAATTCACCAAAAGACAAAGACAAGCAAAATGGCTACGTATTTTTAGAAAAGTACATAGGGCCACTGGTGCGGCTTTGTTTATTTTCTTCTTTATTATCGCTATTACCGGACTTCTTTTAGGATGGAAAAAACACAGTGGCGGGGTAATTCTATCAAAATCGTATGAAGGCACTTCTACAGAATTAAAACATTGGTTACCTATTGATAGTTTACACACCCTCGCTAATACCTATCTTTTAGAAAACGTATCTAAAGAATTATCCACTAAAATTGATAGAATTGACATCAGAAAAGAAAAGGGAATGGTGAAATTCGTTTATGAAAATCATCTATGGGGACTGCAATTAGATGGGGTAACCGGCAAATTACTTCATATAGAACGTAGATATTCTGACCTCTTAGAACAAATACATGATGGTTCAATTTTAGATAATTATGTGGGCACTAGTGATAATCAAATAAAAGTCTTCTACACTACAATAATGGGGCTTGCACTTCTTCTTTTTACGATAACCGGTTTTTGGTTGTGGTATGGGCCAAAACGTATGCGAAAAAAATAAAACAACAGCTTAAAAATTAAGGTTAGCTTTGGGGTCTTAATAAGGCTCAATAATTATGGCAGACCACAAGAAAAAAGAGGGTTTAGAAAAACCAACTTTACACCCAAGAAACAAACATACCGGTCGTTACGATCTTAAAGCACTTAAATTGGTAAATGCTGATTTAAAGCCATTTGTAACCAAAAATAAGTACGGAAACTTTACAATAGACTTCTTTAACCCAGTTGCTGTAAAAGCCCTGAATAAAGCAATTTTAATTTCACAATACGGACTAGACTTCTGGGATATACCAGATGGTTTCTTGTGCCCTCCGATACCAGGAAGAGCAGATTATATTCACCACATTGCTGATATCTTGGCAGCCAGTAACGATGGCAATTTGGTTAAAGGCGATAAAATTAAATGCCTGGATATTGGAGTAGGAGCAAATTGTGTATACCCAATAATTGGAAATAATGCTTACGGTTGGTCTTTCATAGGATCTGATATTGACCCAAAGGCGATAGAAGCAGCACAAAAAATTGTGACTTCAAACCCTTATCTTCATGGTAAAGTCGAATTTCGACTTCAACCCAAACCTGAACATATATTTTCTGGAATTTTAAATACCGATGAAAAAGTAGATTTAACTATCTGCAATCCACCATTTCATGCTACACAAGCGGAAGCGGAAGCCGGAACACTTAGAAAATTAAGTAATCTAAAGAAAAAAAGGGTCAAGAAACCCGAGCTGAATTTTAGCGGTCAAGGTGGAGAACTTTGGACGGATGGCGGAGAAAAACGATTTGTACTTAATATGATTAATGAAAGTGCGCAATATTCTAAAAATTGTGCTTGGTTTTCAACTTTGGTTTCAAAGCAATCTAACCTACGTGCGTTTTATGATAGATTAGAAAAAGTAGGAATTGTGGAGCACAAAACTACACCAATGGGGCAGGGTAATAAACTAAGTAGAATAATTGCTTGGACATTTTTATCGGCAGCAGAAATGAAAACTTGGGCAGAAGATAGATGGGTAAGCGAATAAAATTTTGCCGCGGACCTTTTTTAATCATCAATGGAGGTATTTTAAGCGGTTCTCTTTTGTAAATTGACCCGAAGGGTCGAAATTTTTTTGAAAATTCAGCAAAAACGCTAAAATGGCAGGAGAAACAGATTTAAATATACTTTTAAGGACTTTAAAACCTAGTTTGAACAAAGGCAATTATGTTTTTATATCTGTAAAAGATATTCAGCATATTTCTAGGGACAATATTTTATTCGAGTTCAAAGAAAAAGAAGGTATAACTATCGTCTTAGAACAAGCCAAAGCCGATGAATTAAATTTTAAATACGAATTTGTTGCATCTTGGATTACACTTACCGTTCATTCTGCATTATATGCTGTTGGTTTAACAGCTGCAGTTTCTACAGCACTAACGAAATATAATATCAGTTGCAATGTTGTTGCGGCATATTATCATGACCATATTTTTGTATCAACCAAAGACACAAAAAAAGCAATGGAAGTTTTAAGTGAATTTTCAGGAAAATAAAGACTGCTTCATTTTCCTGAAAATTTTATTTTATCCCAATTTGTTTAAAGCTGTTTCTATTCTAGAAATACCTTCCTCTTTACCGATCATGGCCATGATATCGAAAATATGTGGTCCTTTCATATCACCAACTAAGAATAGGCGTAAAGGTGGCATCACTTTTCCAAAAGACAATTCTTTCTCGCCAATCCATGCTTTTACAATGGTTTCGCTGTTTTCAGAAGAAAAATCTTCTATGGATCTTAATACAGAAATAAGATCGTTCATGATTGAAGCGGTATCTTCTTTCCATTGTTTTTTTGCAGCTTTCGCATTGTACTCATTAGGCGCTACGAAGAAATAATCGCTCAAGTCCCAAAAATCTGAAACAAAAATTGCGCGCTCTTTTATTAGCGTAACCACTTTGGTAACATACGCTAAATCTAATTTGTCATCATCAGAAGTATGCTCTTTTACTGTCGGTAAGAATAACTTAGCCAACTCATTATCAGCGGTTTCTTGAAGATAATGCTGGTTGTACCATTTGGTTTTTTCTGGATCAAATCGAGCTCCAGATTTATTTACACGGTCTAGACTGAAGGTTTTTACCAATTCATCTAAAGAAAATAATTCTTGTTCCGTACCAGGGTTCCATCCTAATAATGCCAAGAAATTTATAACCGCCTCAGGAAAATAACCTGATTCTTTATACCCAATAGATTCATTCCAAGAAAGGGGAAAAACCGGAAAGCCCATTTTTTCGCCATCACGTTTACTCAACTTTCCTTTTCCTACGGGTTTCATGATCAAAGGTAAATGTGCAAATTCAGGAGCATCCCATCCAAAAGCATCATACAGTTGTTTGTGTAATGCCATAGAAGGCAACCATTCTTCACCACGAATTACATGGCTAATTTCCATTAAATAATCATCAACAATATTTGCTAAATGGTATGTTGGCATACCATCACTTTTAAACAATACCTTATCGTCTAAAACATTAGTGTCTATTTTTATGGAGCCACGTATTAAATCTTGTAGAAGTAACGTTTCATCTGGCGGAGTCAAAAAACGAATTACATAATCATCACCATTATCTAACTTGGCTTTTACCTCCTCTGGCATTAATGAAAGTGAATTATTAAGCTTTAATCTATTGTGCCAATTATAAATAAAGGTTTTGCCCTGTTTTTCATGCTCTTTTCTATGACCATCCAAACTTTCAGAAGTATCAAAAGCATAATATGCCTTACCTTTTTCAACTAACTCATCGGCATATTTTTTGTACAATGATTTTCGCTCGCTCTGTCTATACGGACCAAAACCACCGTCTTTACCAATTCCTTCGTCAAAAGGAATTCCGCACCAATTCAAAGAGTCAATAATATATTGCTCAGCACCTTCAACATATCTATTCTGGTCGGTATCTTCTATTCTTAGAATAAAATCACCGCCATGTTTTTTGGCAAATAAATAATTAAATAGGGCAGTACGAACACCACCAATATGCAATGGTCCAGTAGGACTAGGGGCAAAACGAACACGAACTTTTTTTGACATAGTATTTTTATAAGGCTACAAAGATACACATCCCTAACTTTTTACTTAATAATGCTAAATAGGATTTTTACAAAAAACAGCTACTTAGTTTCATGTAGTTGTGTAGTTATCAACAGGTCAGTGTTTTGATTTAACAAATATTTCCCAACAAACATAGGTGATAACCGTTATCTTGGTATAAAAAAGAACAATTGCAAGACTACCAGCACATATTACAGCGTTTAAATCAGTTTATTCAAAAACATTATTCTCAAGTTCTACTGAAAGGTATATTATTGTTTTTTGCCTTAGGATTATTGTTTTTCTTATTGATTTTAGGAGTAGAATATTTTCTATGGATGAACACTACCGGAAGAATGATACTTTTCGGAATCTTTATGGCGGTTGAGCTATTTCTACTGTTTAAATACATCTTAACCCCAATATTTTACTTACTTAAATTGAAACAGGGTATAGGTCCAAAAGATGCTGCTCAAATGATAGGAAAGCATTTTCCTGAAGTAGGAGATAAGCTTACCAACTTATTAGATCTAGCAAATGACCCACAACAATCTGAATTATTACTTGCCAGTATAAACCAAAGATCAAAACAATTAGATCCCATTCCGTTTTCAAACGCCATAGATTTTAGAGATTCTTTAAAATATTTGAAATATGCTATAATTCCGATAGCCATAATAGCACTTTTATTCATTTCCGGAAACTGGAATACTTTCTTTGGCAGTTACGAACGTGTCGTTAACTATGAAATGGCTTATGAAAAACCAGCACCGTTCCATTTTGAAGTACTATCGGATAACCTGAAGACTTTACAAGATGAAGCCTTTACCATACAAATTGCTACTAGAGGGGAAGTAAAACCAGAGAACGTATTTATAGAAATAGATGGCAAACAGATGCTTTTACAAAAAAACAATGGTTTTTATGAATATGTTTTCACCCCACCGATATCCACAACGAACTTCAAATTCAAAGCGAATGAAGTAAGTTCTAGAGATTATACCTTAACAGCTTTAGAGACACCTTCTATCTTAGATTTCACCATGAATCTTACCTATCCATCGTACCTGAACAAACCAAATGAAACTATTAAAAGCACGGGAAACGCTGTAATACCAGAAGGAACCAAAATACATTGGAAGATAAATGGAGAAAATACCGATAAGATTAATCTTTTTACAAAAGATACGGTAATACAATTAAATAAAGAAAAAAATACCTTTCAATTAGAAAAACGAATCTATACTGATTTGAATTATGAACTAACAACTACAAACAAAAACGTACAAGATTACGAACGATTAACCTATAATTTTAAAGTAATAAAAGATGCATACCCTTCAATGAAGGTTAATCAGGTTCTAGATAGTTTAAATCCTAATGTTTCTTACTACACTGGTAATGCAAGTGATGATTATGGTTTACGCAAAATAGATGTAGTTTATTTTGAAGTAGGAAAAGAAGAAAAGAAGAATACGGTTAACCTATTAAAAACTACTTCTAATTACGAACAATTCTATTACACTTTCCCATCTGGTTTAGCACTTGAAGCAGGCAAAAATTATGGCTTTTATTTTGAGGTTACTGATAACGATGCCATACATAATGGCAAGACGATAAAAAGCCAAATCTACCAGCAGGTATTACTAGATGAAAATCAATTAAAAAACAAAGATTTAGAGTCCCAACAATCTCTCATAAAAGACCTTGATAAATCATTACAAAAATCTAAAGAACAGAAGGAATCCTTAGAAGAGATTAATCAAAATCAGAAAGAAAAAAACAGTCTAAATTTTAATGATAAAAACCAGATAAAAGACTATCTAAAAAAACAAGAACAACAAGAACAGCTGATGCAAAAATTCAGCAAAGAATTAAAAGAAAATCTGAGTAAAGAAAATAAAGATGACAAATTAAACCAATTGTTACAAGAGCGCCTAGAACGCCAAGAAGAACAAGCTAAGAAAAACCAGCAACTCCTTGAAGAACTTAATAAAGTAGCTGATAAAATAAAGAAAGAAGACTTAACCAAAAAACTTGAAGAACTAGGTAAAAAACAACAAAATAGTCAACGTAGTCTTGAACAGTTATTAGAATTAACCAAACGGTATTATGTAACAGAAAAGGCATCTCAGATTGCACGCGATTTAGAAGAATTAGCTAAAAAACAAGAAGAGCTTTCTCAACAAAATGAAGAAAATAATACCGCTGAAAAACAGAAAGAATTAAATAAAAAATTCGATGAGATTTCAGCTGAAATGGATGACCTTAAAAAAGATAATGAAAAGCTCAAAAAACCGATTGATATAAATATTGAAAAGAGAAAAAAAGATGGCATAAAAGAAGACCAAAAAAATGCATTGGAACAACTAGAAAAAGATGCAACAAACGACAAGAATAAACCAAACAGTTCCGGTGCGAATAAGAAGCAAAAATCTGCTGCAGAAAAGATGAAAGAAATGAGTGAACAACTTAGCGAATCATCTTCAAGCGGAGGCGGTGGTTCATCTGTAACTGAAGATGCGGAAATGTTGAGACAAATTCTTGATAACTTGATCATATTTTCATTCAAACAAGAAATCCTATATGATCGATTATCAGCTAGAGAAGACCAAGATGCAACCCAGTATTCTGAAACCGTGCGTGGTCAAAATGAATTGAAGGGTTTATTTGAACATGTAGATGATAGTCTTTTTGCATTATCACTTAGACAGGCTGAGATTTCAGAATTTGTAAATGAACAAATTACCGAAGTGTATTACAACATTGATAAATCTTTAGAAACTATGGCAGATGGTCAAATGTTTCAAGGTATTTCTCATCAAAAATATGTTTTAACTTCAGCAAATAGTCTTGCAGATTTTCTCGCCGAAGTAATGGATAATATGAATTCAAGTATGCAAATGGGAAAAGGTTCTGGAGAAAGTGAAGGTGGTTTTCAATTGCCAGATATCATCAAAGGTCAGCAAGAATTAGGTGAAAAAATGGGACAACAAGGTCAGTCTGGGAGTGAAGGAAAAGAAGGTAAAAGTGGAGAAGGAAAACAGGGTGAAAATGGAGAAAACGGTGAAGATGGAAAACAAGGCGAACCTAGTAAACAAGGGGCTAACGGAAAAGAGGGAGAGAATGGAAATAACGGTGAAAATGGGAAAAATGGAAAAGGAAAAAATGGGAAAAGTGGAGAAAATGGACAGGGTGGAGAAAACGGGCAAGGAAATAATGGCTCTAACGGTACAAATGGGCAAGGGCCAGGGTCAATGAGTGAAAGTGAGCTAAAAGAAATTTATGAAATCTATCAAAGTCAGCAAAAATTAAGACAGGAATTAGAAAAACAACTTGAAAACATGATTAATTCCGGTGACCAAAAACTAGGTCAAAAATTAATTAAACAGATGGAAGATTTTGAGAACGATCTTTTAGAAAATGGAATAACACAACGTACCATCAACAAAGCCAATACTATACAGTATGAATTGTTGAAATTGGAAAATGCAGCTCTTAAGCAAGGAGAGAAATCTGAGCGAGAAAGTAATAGAAATACCAAAGACTTCACAAATCCTATTACTACTAAACCCTCATTATTAGATAATTATCGTAATGAAGTTGAAATTTTAAATAGGCAAAGCTTACCTTTGCGGCAAAATTTTCAATCTAAGGTTAAAGAGTACTTCAAAGCAAATGATTAATTACAATTACCTAACTGATTTTAAACTTGTAGCAGAAAATAACTTCGATTCGTGGATTACTGAATCTTGTAATACCGAAGGGTTTTCTATAATTGAACTCAACTACATTTTCTGTAGTGATGACTACTTGCTTAAAATAAATCAAGATTATTTACAACACGATTATCTAACAGACATTATCACTTTTGATTATGTGTCAGGAAAAAATGTATCGGGCGACCTTTACATTTCAATTGACCGCGTAAAAGAAAACGCAGAAGAGTTTAATGTTTCATTTGATAATGAATTAAAACGCGTAATGATTCATGGGGTTTTACATCTTATGGGTTATTCGGATAAATCGGATACAGCTACTGCCGAAATGCGCGCTAAAGAAGAAGAAAAAATAAAGCTGTTCCACGTGGAACAATAGAAAATATGTTTGGAGAAGAATATGATGTAATTGTAGTTGGCGGAGGACACGCCGGTGCAGAAGCGGCAGCAGCAGCTGCAAACTTGGGTTCAAAAACCTTATTAGTAACCATGAATTTGCAAAATATAGGACAGATGTCTTGTAACCCAGCAATGGGTGGAATTGCAAAAGGACAAATTGTTAGGGAGATAGATGCTCTTGGTGGATACAGTGGAATTGTATCTGACAAATCTGCTATTCAATTTAAAATGTTGAATAAATCCAAAGGACCCGCAATGTGGAGCCCAAGAACGCAAAACGACAGAATGCGTTTTGCAGAGGAGTGGCGTTTAATGTTAGAACGTACACCTAATGTAGATTTTTACCAAGAAATGGTCTCAGGGTTGTTAGTAGAAAATCATAAAATAGTTGGAGTAAAAACCTCTTTAGGAATCAATATAAAATCTAAAGCAGTAGTATTGACCAACGGAACCTTCTTAAATGGATTGATACATATTGGTGAAAAACAATTTGGTGGAGGTAGAGCAGGAGAAAAAGCGGCAACCGGAATTACAGAACAATTAGTTGAATTAGGATTTGAAAGTGGGAGAATGAAAACCGGAACTCCTCCACGAGTTGATGGTAGATCTTTAGATTATTCTAAAATGATCGTACAACCTGGTGATGCAATTCCTGAAAAATTTTCTTATACAAATACAAAACCATTAGCACATCAACGTGATTGTTACATGACACATACTAGTGCTCTGGTACATGATTTGTTACGCGAAGGTTTTGATAGATCACCAATGTTCAACGGTAGAATAAAAAGTTTAGGTCCTAGATACTGTCCATCTATTGAAGATAAAATAAACAGGTTTGCAGATAAAGATAGTCACCAAATGTTTATTGAACCAGAAGGATGGGAAACTGTAGAAGTATATGTAAACGGATTTTCAACTTCATTACCAGAAGATGTTCAGTTCAAAGCATTACGTTCTGTTGTAGGATTTGAAAAAGTAAAATTTTTTAGACCAGGTTATGCGATAGAGTACGACTACTTTCCGCCAACACAATTAAAGCATACCCTAGAAACTAAGCTAGTTGAAAATTTATATTTCGCAGGACAAATAAATGGAACTACCGGATATGAAGAAGCAGCATCTCAAGGATTAATGGCTGGAATAAATGCTCACCTAAAAATAAAAGAAGAAAATCCGTTAATTCTAAAAAGAGACGAAGCATACATTGGTGTTTTAATTGATGACCTAATTACAAAAGGTACAGAAGAACCATACCGTATGTTTACTTCTCGTGCAGAATATAGAACCTTACTTAGACAAGACAATGCTGATTTGAGATTAACACCATTGAGCCATGCTATAGGTTTTGCAACCGATTCTAGAATGAAAAGAATGGAGCAAAAATTAGAACAGTCTGAAGCTCTTGTCAACTTCTTTAGAGAAACAAGTGTATTACCAAAAGACATTAATCCAATATTTGAAAGTGTTGAGTCTTCTTTAGTAAAGCAATCAGACAAAATGTATAAAGCATTTTCAAGACCTAATGTTACCATGAATCATATGCTACAATTAGAATCAGTTTCAAACTTTGTAAAACAAAACAATTTTGATAGTGAAATTCTTGAACAAGCAGAAGTACAAATTAAATACTCTGGGTACATAGCTAAAGAAAAATTAAACGCTGATAAACTTCATAGATTAGAAGCAGTAAAGATTCCAGAAAATTTTGATTACTCTAAATTGAAATCACTTTCTTTTGAAGCAAGAGAAAAAATGACAAAAATTCAACCCGTTACTATTTCTCAAGCATCAAGAATTAGTGGAGTTACACCGAGTGACATCAGTGTACTTTTAGTTTATCTTGGAAGGTAGGGCAAATTGTTCCACGTGGAACAATGAAAAATTACTATACATTAAAACACCTACTAACATCATGCAAGAAAAAATTACAAACCTACAAACCAGGGATTTTCTAGTAACGCAGGAAAATTTTGAATTAGTCTATGACTCCAAAACAGACATGCTAGTTACTAAACCTGTCCCTAAGGATTTATCGAAATACTATGACCCTAATAACTACATTTCACATTCAGATGATGGTAATGGTTTGTTAGAAAAAATTTACCAGCTAGTAAAAAAATATACCTTAAATAAAAAAGTTCAACTCATAAACCACTATACTAATCAAGAAAAAAAACTTCTAGATATTGGTTGTGGTACAGGTGAATTTCTAATACATGCTAAAAATAAAAATTGGAAAACAGTAGGAGTAGAGCTAAATGATCAAGCAAGACAAAAGGCATCAAATAAAAAAATAGATACTTTCAAAAGTTTAGATAATTTAAACAATCAAAAATTTGATGTTATAACCTTATGGCATGTTCTAGAACATCTGCCAAATTTAGAAGATCAAATTCTAAAAATAAAATCTCTTCTAGAAAAAAATGGAACTTTAATAATAGCCGTACCAAACTATAAATCTTACGATGCAAAATACTATAAGCAATATTGGGCAGCATATGATACTCCAAGACATTTATGGCATTTCTCCCAAAAAGCAATTAAAACAATTTTTGCTGAAAAGAATTTTATAGTTAAAGATACACTACCAATGTACTTTGATTCATATTATGTTTCTCTATTATCTGAAAATTATAAAAATGGTTCGTCCAATTATATAAAAGCATTTTATCGTGGTTTCGTATCAAATTTAAAGGCAAAATCTACAACTGAGTATTCCTCGCTTATATATGTGCTTAAAAAAGAGTAAATACCTATTTAGAGTTGTTTTAAGAACATATATACCATAAACCATATATAATACTATAAAATTTAAATAAACGTCTTAAATACTCTTTAAAATACCAATTACTAATAAGTAAAATCAATGAAATATAATTTTAATATAACTAAATCTTATTTTAAGTCAAATCTAAGTATTTATCTTAAATTTTAAATATTTTCATTCTAAAAGCTTTATTACTTTTGCACCACATAAAAATGAAAAAATGAAAAACCTAATTTTAATTTTCGCTATCGCATTATTAGCATCTTGCCAACAAGAAAAAATTGGATACGTAGATAACGTAAAATTGATGGATGAGTATCAACAAAAAATTGATGTTGAATCTAAATTCAAAGTAAAGGCAGATGCCCTAGCTAAAACTAGAGATAGTATAACTCAAGCTTTTCAATTTGAAGCTCAAGCTTTTCAAACTAAAGCTCAAAAAATGTCTCAATCAAAAGCTCAAGAAGAATATGCAGCAATGCAACAAAGAGGTCAGATTATAGGTCAACAACTTCAACAACAAGACCAACAATTACAAATGGAAGGTCAAACAGAAATGGATAGTATTGTTTCTAAAGTAAAAGAAGAAATAAAAGCTTATGGTGAAGCCAAAGGTTACTCTTACATTTTAGGTGGAGGTGATGGTGGTAGTGTTCTTTATGGTAAAGAAGCTAATGATCTTACTGATGAAATAGTAAAACTACTAAACGATAAGTACAAGAAATAAATTCAAAATTTCTTAATTAAAAAGCCGGTCATTGACCGGCTTTTTTTATTCTATAGTATGTGTATCAAATCTTTCTAATTCTTGTTCTATGTTAAACTGATCCTTAGGTAAAAAACCTTTTGTAATAAGAACAATTCCACATATAACCAATATTACTCCTATTATCTTTTTAATATAAATTATGCGTTTAGCTGTGAGCTTACGCTTTAATTGTTTTGCCAAGAGTATTTTAAAAATATCTGTTACAAAATAGGAGAGAAGCACAGTTGCAAAAAAGGTGAAAAAACGATTAGGCTGATTATCTAAAGCTGGACCTACAATTATGATTATTCCTAACCAGAAAACCAATACACCTATATTAATAAAGTTCAGTAGAAAACCTTTTACGAAAAGTCCGAAATAATCTGATTTTCTAATTTTCTTGGAATCTACAGGTATCTCCTTTTTATCTACTTTAAAGAAAGTTACCAAGCCATAAACAAGAAGTATTACACCACCAAAAACATAAAGACCAGGTTGATTACTTAAATTTTCCAATAACTGGAAACTACTAAAATAAGCAACAAGAATAAAAAGAATATCGGCTAATAATACACCAATATCAAAGGTTAGAGCAGCCCTAAATCCTTTTACCGCACTAGTTTGTAACAAGACAAAGAAAACTGGACCAACCATAAAACTTAGGAAAAAGCCTAGTGGAATTGCTGCCTGTATATCTTCTAACATGAACTATTGCATTCTTTTAATGGTACCGCCAAATACCGTTTTCTCTTCTAATTTATTAGGGTTACCGAATACCAGAACTTCACCACCGGCTTTTACCGTTGCTTTTACATAATCTTTTGCATTTATCTCTGCCCTTGAACCGGCGTTTACATTAATTGTGGAAAAATTGGTAAGAAAACCTTTGCCTTCATAAACACCACCAGTATTTATTTGAACGTCTTGTAGATTTGAAAAACCTGCAGTTCTAATAACTCCGCCAGATACAGATTTTATTATCATCTGTTCAACCTCTGCATTAATAACAAGTTCACCACCCTCTTGAGCTTTCAATTCTAGAACATCTTGTTGTATGATATCTTCCGTAACTATTCTAGCATCTTCATTTACATCAATTACCACAATATCACCAGCATAATATAAATCTACAAAGGTTTTATAACCACTGAAAATTTTACCTATTTGCATTCTAATTTTTAAAATACCTTCGTTATTAACAATAGCAACTTTACCCGTATTTTCTCCAGTAATAATAACCTTGTTTTCTGAAGATTTAATTAGGTTAATACTCAAACCATCAAAAACCTTTAACTCTTTAAAAGGTTCTAAGTTTTGGGTAACCTTATTGTCTTGGGCAACCACCGAAAGACATCCTAAGAGAAACATTAAAACTAAAACTTGTTTCATTTTGTTATATGTAATTTATGTAAGTAAACAACTTATAAACAAAGGGTTTACTTAATTCAGCCATGATATACCAAAATCTATTCCAAATTATTTTAAGTTATCAGGAATCAAAGCAAAATCTAAATGCCTTTTTATTAAATCGGTACTTTTAACCATAACGGTTATTTCATCACCTAATGTGTATTTTTTCTTGGTACGTTCACCCACAATAGCGTATTGCTTCTCATCAAAGATATAATAATCTCCTTTGATGTCTCTAATACGAATCATGCCTTCACATTTATTATCAATGATTTCAACATAGATTCCCCATTCTGTAACACCACTGATAACTCCGCGGAATTCTTCATCTTTATGGTCTTGCATAAATTTAATCTGCATGTACTTAATAGAATCTCTTTCAGCACTTGATGCTAGATATTCCATATCAGAAGAATGCTTACATTTTTTCTCAAATTCTTCAGCATTTGCAGAACTACCACCATCCAAATAATGTTGTAATAATCTATGTACCATTACATCTGGGTATCTTCTAATTGGAGAAGTAAAATGTGTATAATAATCAAAAGCCAACCCATAATGACCAATATTATCAATAGTATAAATCGCTTTACTCATACTACGTATCGTAAGCGTATCTACCATATTCTGTTCTTTTTTACCTTTTACATCTTGTAGTAATTGGTTTAAAGAAGAACTTATGGATTTCTTATCCTTAAAATCTAATTTATGTCCGAATTTAGAAACGATACCATTTAAAGCCATTAACTTATCTGGATCTGGATCATCATGAATTCTATAAACAAATGTCTTTTTAGGTTTTTGTTTACCTATAAATTCAGCCACTTTTCTATTAGCTAAAAGCATGAACTCTTCTATAAGCTTATTAGCATCTTTAGATTCTTTAAAATAAACGCCAATAGGTTCACTATTCTCATCTAAATTAAAACGAACTTCAACTTTATCAAAAGAAAGTGCACCCTGATTCATACGCTTAGAGCGCATAATTTTTGCAAGTCTATCCATTTCTAACGTAGCCTCTACAACATCCTTAGAAACCGTATATGCAGCTTCTCTAATGGATATATCCTCTGGTATGTTACCATTACCGTTCTCAATGATATACTGAGCCTCTTCATATGCAAAACGTTCGTTAGAATCGATTACAGTTCTTCCAAACCATTGATCTCTTATAATAGCGTTGCTATCTAATTCAAAAATGGCAGAAAAAGTATATTTTTCTTCATTAGGTCTTAATGAACAAGCATTATTAGAAAGCACTTCTGGTAACATAGGTACCACACGATCTACTAAATACACAGATGTTGCTCTTTCATAGGCTTCATCATCTAAAATGGTATTTTTTTGTAGGTAGTGAGAAACATCTGCAATATGGATACCTATTTCATAATTACCATTTTCTAATTTTTGAAAAGAAAGGGCATCATCAAAATCTTTAGCATCTTTTGGATCAATCGTAAATGTGAGAACCTTACGTAAATCTCTACGCTTTTTAATTTCCTCATCTTTAATACTGGTATCTAAACCATCTGCAAATTTTTGAACATCTGCAGGAAAAGAATATGGTAAACCATACTCTGCTAAAATGGAATGAATTTCTGTATCATGCTCTCCAGGAATACCCAATACTTCAGTAACTCTACCAAAAGGAGAATCTACATCATCTGGCCAATCGGTAATTTCAACTAAAACCTTTTCACCGTCTTGAGCACCATTCAACTTATCCTTCGAGACAAAAATATCAGTATACATTCTAAAATCTGAAGGTCTAACAAATGCAAAAGTCTTTTGCATATCAACAATACCAACGAAAGTGGTCTTATATCTTTCAAGTACTTTAACTATTTCACCTTCAAGCTTTTTACTCTTTTTTCGAGGATAGATATATACTTCAACCTTATCTTTATGGAAGGCTTTATTTAGTTTATTGGCAGGTATAAAGATGTCGTCATCCATACCATCAACAACTATATATGCATTACCCTTTCCGGTAAGATCCACAGTTCCTTCATGAGAAGACTTTGTATTTTCTAAAACCTTATACTGACCACGATCTATTTCTTGAATTCTTTTTTTCTCTTTAAGCTCATTTAACCTTTTAATAAGGGTATTTCTATCTTGAGCGTCTGTAACATTAATTTTAGCAGCAATCTGCTTATAGTTGAAACTCTTATTCGGTTCCTTTTCAAGAACAGTAAAAATTCCTCTTGTAATTTCGTTCTTTCTATGATTCTTCGCCTTCTTATTCTTCTTCGACATTAAACTTTTAATTTATTGGAAAATTACGAATTATAATCCACTAGCTGTTATTCAACTTCTTATTGAAAAGTTAAGTAAACGAGTTGTTATTAACATATATATCATATTAGACATTTTTTCTTTTAAATTAAATTAAAAATTAATGGTTATTATAGCTTGTTAATATCTAGAATAACTTATTTCAATATTACTTGTCTTTATGAGATACTAATACTTGTTGACAATATGTTTTATAAATCTACAATTGAAAATCAGTATTTTGAGAAGTTATTAAACATGGTTTATAAGTGCTATTAACATGAATTTATTAATAACTAAATGTAATTTTAATGTTAACTAGGGGTGTTAATTTGATGAAAATCCTCTAATAGTTTCTAATATTTAAATTCGTCTTCAGAGGATTAAAAGTGTAAGCAGATGTCAACTTTAATAACCAAATTTTTTAGCAACTTTTTCTAAACAATTTATGCATTACGTAATCTTGCTTATAACATACTAATTAACAATTTTTATTAATGACATGATAACTATTGTTGTGAACTCCTCGTTTTTTGTTGTGAATGTCTGATTATTGTACCTTTAGCTCGGTTTTGTTCCACCCCCACTGGATATAAACATGAACTATTAACCTTTAAATACTACACATATGAAAATAGCTATTGGTAACGACCACGCTGGTACAGAATACAAGTTAGCTATTATAGGTTTATTGAAATCTAAACAAGTTGAAGTTATCAATTATGGTACAGATGGTACTGATAGCGTAGATTATCCAGATTTTGCACACCCTGTAGCGCTAGATGTTGAAAATGGTACGGCAGATTTCGGTATTTTAATCTGTGGCAGTGGTAATGGGGCTAATATGACCGCTAATAAACAACAAAATATAAGAGCTGCTCTTTGTTGGACAAAAGAAATCACCAAATTGGCAAGAGAACATAATGATGCAAATATATTATGCCTACCTGCAAGGTATATTGCACTACCTCAAGCACTTGAAATGGTATCCACCTTTTTAAACACTTCTTTTGATGGCGGTAGGCATGAACGTAGAATTGAAAAGATTCCATTATAAAGTTAGTTATTACAACTATGTTGATAACCTAAAATAGTTATTATAAGTACATGGTAATCAATTAGTTATTTTATAATAGATATGAACATAACTCGTTAATTGAACAATTTCATGTTAGATATTAAGGTAAAAAGTTTTAAAGAATTTGATATTGAAGAACTATATAATGTGCTACAGTTACGTAGTGATATTTTTGTGGTAGAACAAGATTGTGTTTATTTAGATATAGATGGTAAAGATGATAAAGCCATTCACGTACTAGGATATAAAAATGATAAGGTAGTAGCATATACCCGTATTTTTAAGCCAGGTGATTATTTTGACCAAGCTAGTATAGGTAGAGTGGCGGTGCACAAAGAATATAGAAAATTTGGTTATGGAAAAATTATTATGCAAGCTTCAATAAAAGCTGTAGAAGAACAATTTAATAAAGATGAAATAAAGATTTCAGCTCAAAAATACCTTACCAAATTTTATACTGACTTAGGTTTTAAATCAATGGGAGACGGGTATTTAGAAGATGGTATACCACATATAGCAATGATCAGAAAATAAAAAAGACCGCTTTTAGCGGTCTTTTTTAATATGTTGCATTCAAAGATTTAAATTTTGATAGGTGTTTTATTACTTAAGTTAATATCCTCAAGCATATTATCTGTAAACTTATAGTGCCCTTTGGTAGTAATAATTCTAAATCTGTTGGAATTCATTCTACTCAAAGTATCTAAAAACAACCACTTAGATTTCAGTAATCTGGTTTTTGGAGATTTTAAGCTAATATCAAAATAATATTTTCTACCGTTTTTGATAGCTACAATATCTGGAGTAACATTGTCTTCCAAACCTTTTCTTGAGTATGATTTAGGAGTTTCATAACCTTCCATATCAGCTTTGATATTCTCGAAACCGGTAGCTTCTAAATGTTGAATTGACTTTTCTAAAAATTCTACGTTTTCTGACTTTTCTACTTTTACCATACCTAATAAAATAACAAAAAAAAGGACAATTCCTAATTTTAAACGTTGATTAACAATATGTTGAGTTTAAAAACAGATTTTAATGAAGTATGATTTTTAGTTAGACTAGTTCCCTTTTGCTTAAAGAAGGAAGAAATATTATGTTGATTTAATTTTATCTGAAAGCACTTCACCTATTCTTTTAACTACACCAACTACCAAAGCATTACCCATGAAAAAAGCTCTTTTGGTATTAGAAATTCCTTCTAGTAAAGTATGGTTATCGGGGAACATATTTAAACGTTCAAGTTCTACGGGAGTTAATCTACGAAGTCCTTTTTTGGTGTTGATAACATGTTTAAAGCGCGATGCACTTTTACCGCCTTCACCTGTAATAACTGTTCTAGAGGCATTATCTAGAGCATCAGGAAAAATCATGTTACCTTCATTATAATGATAGGCAAATCCAGATTTAGAAGTTCTGGTTTCTTTTTTAGCACCTTTTAAATAGTACCACTTATCATGCTCCTCTTCAGGAATATAAAACTCTTCAGGTATAGTTCCTTTTTCAAGAACATCGGCTAAGACCGTTCTTTTTCCAATAAAACTAGCTGTAGTTTTAGTAGTATATGCTTTTCCTTTAATGAATACTCCAGTATTTTGAAATGGAGATAATTTTTCGCCTAGATTAAAATTCTCAGATAGTGTAACAAGGTCATCGGTGATATCAAAAGAAATCATTTTTGAAGAAGTGCTTGTTATTGGAAAAGCCGTTGCTATAGTTCCTTTTTCAAAAATCCAGTCTTCGGCTTTGACCTTTTTAAATTGTTTGTATAAGGGTGTAGATTTATGGTATCCTAAGAAAAAAATACGTCTACGTCTTTGTGGCATTCCATAATCTGCAGCGTTAATAACTCTCCATTCTACGGCATAGCCTAAGTCATCTAAACTTTTAAGCATAATGGCAAAATCCCTACCTCTTTGGCTTGATGGAGATTTTAATAACCGATCTACATTTTCAAGAAATAAGTATTTAGGCGGATTTTTCTTTTCCGATAGTATTCTGTGGATACTCCACCATAAAACTCCCTTTTTACCAATAAGTCCTTTAGAGTTATTTGAAGTGGCGGCAACTGAATAATCTTGACAAGGAAAACCACCAACTAAGATATCGCCATCTGGTATGTCTTTGGTAGGTACTTCAGAAATGTCTTCATTTCTATGGTTTTCATGACCAAATCTAGCTTCATAGACTTTAGAGGCGTGTTGTGCTTTCGTACTAGGCTCAAATTGATTACTCCAAACTACTTCGTAGTTCTCGGTATCCTCTAATCCTAAGCGAAAGCCGCCAACGCCAGCAAAAAGTTCTATGACCTTTAGTTTCTTCATTTGCGATAAAATTACATAATTTCACAAGGCTAATACTATTAGAAATTATTTTACGGATGAAGAGAATTATCTTAAAGAGGTCTTTTGTATTGATTTTGATTGCTTTAAATACGGCATGTGGTGTACATATAGACGAAAAGAAATTATTGGTCAAAGAAATTGAAATCATAAAAAACACATTTGCACCAGATAAACGTACCGCACTTTTTAATTTAGAAGTATTAGATGGTCCATCAGGTTTTACCTTAGTTGGTGAAACTAACTTACCATTGGCTGTAGATTCTTTGAATAATCTTTTAAAAGAAAAGGGAATAAAAACCACTAACGATATTAAAATTTTACCTGGCGACGAGCTAGAAGGTATGACCAAGGCGGTTATTAACATCTCTGCCGCCAATCTTAGAAGTAACCCTAAACATTCCGCAGAATTGGCAACACAGGCAACTTTAGGTACCATTGTTAATGTTCTAAAAAAAGAAGGAGATTGGTATTTGATACAAACACCAGATAAGTATTTAGCATGGGTGGATCCAGGCGGAATTCAATTAATGAACGCACAGGAAATTGAAAATTGGATTGCAGCAGATAAAATTATTTACACCGATACTTATGGACATGCTTTTAATACAGAAGAGGCTAAAGAAAGAACTTCCGATATTGTTGCCGGTAGCTTGTTAAAACTATTAAGTAGTGATGATGAGTATTATAAAATTGAATTTCCCGATGGTAGACAAGGGTATATTTCTAAAGACGAATCTGTAGCATATAACACGTGGCTTTCAAACTTGAATTTTAATGCAGATTCACTTATTGCAACCTCAAAAACATTAATGGGCGTACCATATTTGTGGGGTGGTACTTCTACAAAAGGTGTTGATTGTAGTGGCTACACAAAGACTATCTATTATTTAAATGGTATGGTAATTCCACGTGATGCCTCTCAACAAGTGCACGCTGGTAAACCGATAGATTCTATTGCAGATTTCAGCAAATTGCAGAAAGGAGATTTATTGTTCTTTGGAAGAAAAGCAACAGAAACTACTTCAGAAAAAGTAGTGCATGTAGGTATGTGGATCGGTGATAATCAATTTATACATTCATCTGAAATGGTACGTATAAGTAGTGTAGATAAAGATGCACCAAATTATGATGCGTTTAATGTAGGTAGATATTTAAGAACACAGCGCTTATTAAATGAAGAAGATCCTTTACTTCAAAACTTACATATTACTATGCCTATTAAAGATTAAGCAGTTCATTTATTAAAATGGCGTTTCATCGATTTTAAGATAAAAATTATAACATAGTAAAATTGTACCCGTTTTATCATAGTTATCTCTCATTTACCTGCTATGAAAAAAACAAATCTTTTAGTTTTAATCTGCTGTTTTGTTGGATCATCTATTGCTATTGCCCAAAAAGATGCAGCAACTTTATACTTTAAAGATGGCAAACAATTAAGGGGAATGGCAAAGCTTGTAAATGGCGACCAGGTAAAATTCAAAAAAAATAAAGGAGATAAACCGGAAAAATATCATTTTGAAAATCTAGAGCAAGCAGTTATAAATGATAGGGAAGAGCCATCTACTTATATCTATCTAGAGACAAAAAAAGGCTATTTCAATGTTGTAAGAGAACTTGAAATAGGTATCGTTAATCTATATATTTTA
The DNA here is from genome assembly GCF_044597005.1 of Maribacter sp. R86514. Classification (NCBI taxonomy): domain Bacteria; kingdom Pseudomonadati; phylum Bacteroidota; class Flavobacteriia; order Flavobacteriales; family Flavobacteriaceae; genus Maribacter; species Maribacter sp. R86514. Next base: position 3,173,681 of record NZ_CP138999.1, read on the forward strand.
GAACAAACAGGGTATTCTTCACCAATGTTCGTTGGTGGTGCCAATGGTCAAATGAATATGTCGAACGGTAATTACTACGATATTAAAAACCTTTATGTTAGAAGAGGTGTAAGTGGAGAAATTACACACTTAGGTTCAAATCAACTTTTTAGTAAAAATTTTAAAAATGCTGCTTCAGAATATTTTGCCGATTGCCCTGAACTAATAACTAAGATTCAGAACAAAGAGTTCAAGAAAAAGCATGTTAGAGATATTGTCAAATTTTACAATCTACAATGTAATAATCAGCATGTGGTTGTTTTAAAGAAATAGAGTAATTATTTTTAATTAATTAGTTGAAATAAATTCACGTATATCTTTACTTAGTTTTATAAAATCTGGTTCATGTGTATACATCATATGACCAGCTTCATAATACTTCATTTCAAGACAATAATTACCAATTTTTATCTTCTATTGGTTTGCCATAAGCTATAACGTTTATTGTATTAAGTATCTAGTATACTACAAAATAGTTGTCAAAACATTTTCTATAATTCGTTTGAAGAACAAGCATATTAAAGTGCTATAACACAAATTGATGTGCAGCCTATAGATGTATGTTTATATATTGGTATTATTTAAGGTATCAGAACATTAAGTATATTTAGAAGAATATTCATTTTATAAATCCAGTATTTAAAGATTCAACTATTTATCAATATGAAAACGCAACAACTTAAATCTCAACTACTAGGAACTTCACTTTTATTTTTATTAGGATGCGGATTAATTACCTCGCAAGAAACGAACGATGGTTGGGAAACTATGTTCAATGGTAGTGATTTAAATGGGTGGACAACTAAAGTACATCATTTTGAAGTGGGCGACAACTATGCGGATACCTTTAGGGCTGAAGATAATATGGTAAAGGTGAGGTATGATAAATATGAAGGAGAATTTAACAATAGGTATGCTCATTTATATTACGACAAGCCTTTTTCAGATTTTCATTTAACGATGCAATATCGTTTTGTAGGTGAACTATATAGAGGTGCACCAGATTATACAATATTAAACAGCGGTGTAATGTTTCATTCGCAAGACCCCAAAACAATGCTAAAAGAACAAGATTGGCCCATTAGTGTAGAAATACAATTTTTAGCGGGAGTAGAAGAAGGTGTAGAACGCCCAACAGGTAATATGTGCTCACCAGGTACCGATGTAGTTTATGAGGGTAAAATAGACCCAAGACACTGCATTAACTCAACATCAGATACCTATTATGGTGATCAATGGGTAACGGCGGAATTGGTTGTATATCACGATTCATTGGTTAAACATATCATTAACGGCAAAACGGTATTAGAATACACAAAACCACAAATTGGTGGTGGTGTAGCCAATGGATATGACCCTAAAATGAAACAAGATGGTAAGCTGTTGACAAAGGGCTTTATTGCTTTACAAAGTGAAGGTCAGCCAATTGATTTCAGAACTATTAAAATCCGCAATCTAAAAGGATGCACAGACCCAAAGGCAAGTAACTTTAATGCATACTACCAAGTATCGGATAAAGAAGCTTGTACTTATTAATTACCCGTTATTTTAAAATAGCGCTGTATTTAGAATTATTACTTAATAATTCGGTAGCCGCTAAAATGGCATCATCGTTATTTAGGTAATATTGGTATAAACCATCTCTGTAGAAATAACGTTTAACGATTTCATCTTCAAGATTCTTTTGAATTTCGCTTTGGTATTTATCTAAAGCATTGATTTTACCTTTTTCTATGTTCGCTAATAAGGTTTTGTAGCTATCCTTAACATCTGCCCCTAAAAAGTCGTTTTCATCGCCTGAGAGCGCTTTTTTAATAGCTTCTTCTGCCTTGGTCTCGAATGAGAAACTACTTTGCTTTACATAGTTTTTAAAAGCATTAAAATCAGCATCTGTGAATTTAAAATCGGCAACATCGTTATACTCGTGTGTGTAATGGTAATTGGTAGCATAATCGAAAATAACATTGTTCTGTAGCAATGCCAAAGTAAGGTCATTGGTTTTAGAAGTAGCTACTTCAATATCTGGTAAAATACCACCACCGTCTTGTACTTTTCTACCATTACGAGTAGTAAAATCGTTGAAGGTAGTATTGCGAACCGCTTTACCACTTTCATCACGGTTCCAATAATCCAATGATTGTATACAACGACCAGAAGAAGTGTAATATCTAGAAATGGTAACCTTTAACTGTGTACCATAAGTTAGTTTAAGAGGGCGTTGTACCAAGCCTTTTCCAAAGCTTCTGGCACCCATAATAACCGCTCTATCTAAATCTTGTAAACTACCTGAAACAATTTCACTTGCAGAGGCACTACTACCGTTTACCAATACCACTAAAGGAATTTCCTCATCTACAGGTTGGTTATTGGTATGATATTCTCGGTTGAATTTTTTAACCTTAGATTTTGTAGTTACTACTAATTCCCCTTTTGGAACGAATAAGTTGGTAACATTGATAGCTTCAGATAATAAACCACCAGGATTTCCTCTTAAGTCCAAAATGATTTTTTCGGCCCCTTTTCCTTTCAGATCCAATAAGGCAGATTTCGTTTGTTCGGTTGCTTTGGCATTGAACTTTGCAAGAACAATATACCCTGTTTTGTTATCGATCATTTTAAAGAAAGGCACGGCATCTACTTCTATCCCTTCTCTTGTGATACTTGTAGTGTTTAATTTACCTTGTCTCTTGTAAGTAACGTTTATAGTTGACCCATTAGCCCCTTTTAAAAGCTCACTGGCATTATCTTCAAAATCCGCAACTTTGATATCTCCTATTTGTATTATCTCATCACCAGCCTTTAATCCTGCTTTATCTGCGGGATATCCCTGGTGTGGTTCAATAATCAGTAATTTATCATCAAAAGAGCGTACCATGGCACCAATACCAGAATATTCACCAGCATTGTTTATACGATACGTTTCAACATCTTGTTCGTTTAAGAATTTGGTATAGGGATCCAACTCGTTAAGCATATTTTTAATGGCGGTATCCATTAATTCTGCCGGATTGGTTTCATCCACGTAATTCATGTTCAGTTCTTTGAACAAGGTGGTAAAGATTTCTATCTGTTTGGCTATTTCGAAAAAGTCGCTTTTATAACTACTTCCTACAAAAAGGAAAGCGATGGCAATTATGGGTACTAGTACTTTTTTACTAACTATTTTTTTCATCAATCTGTAGCTTAAACTTGTTTAAAACGAGCTTCATTTTATGATCTAACTGCTCAAAGGTGGGCATATCTTTACCAAGGTATAAAAATAGAAACGCAAAGTTTGTATCTGTATTGTTAATAACCAAGCCTTTGTTGAGTCTATAAGACTCTCTTAGCAAACGTTTAATGTGGTTTCTATCTACGGCACTTTTAAAATTGCGCTTAGATACCGTAACAGCGGTTTTAATCGGAACTTCTTTTTTCTCTACGGATAGATAAATTAATTTCAACGGATAAACAGAAATACCCCTACCCTCTTCAAACAACTGGGTAATGAGTATTTTACTTTTTAGTTTTTCCTTTTTTCCGAAGGATGCATCCATTTATAAAAGAAGTTTTAAAAAAGAATTAGCCCCCAATTTGGGGGCATAAATATCTTAACGTTTAGAAGAAGAAATTACTCTGCTTGCCAAACATTGTTCTCTAAATTAACATCTGCCATTAATTGAGAAGGATCAATAACGATTGCTTGTATTGAGGTCATTGGTTTATTGATTTCAAAATCATAGGTTGGGTAAGCCCATGGCCAATCTTCAATAACAGTTCTTTCAATACCAGCATAAGCATTCTCTTTTTCTCCTCGCATCATACGTAAAGGAGCATAAAAAGTTTCTTTGCTACCATCATTATACACTACTAAAATATCTAAAGGCATTGGCATTAGACCAATTCGTTCTAAAGTAACTTTAGTGTTGTTTTCTGATGCTGTAACTTCTTTAATACCGTAATCAATTGTATTTGTAGTTTGTGTCCAATCTGTTAAATACCAGTCTAGTTCAAAACCAGATACTTTTTCTGCAACACGTTTAAAATCGTTAGGCACAGGATGCTTAAATTTAAACTCATCATAATATTTACGAATGGTTTCAATCAATTTATCTTGACCGATAACATAACCTAATTGAGATAAAAATATAGAACCTTTGCTGTACGCAGAAATACCATAGGCAAAGTTAAGAGCGTAACGGTCTGCATATGTACCTTGTGGTTGTTCTTTACCTGAAAGCGCCAAGTTTCTATACCCTTTGTAAGTCCCCTCAAAAGGATTCTCTTTTTCATAATCCATAATTTCAGTCATACAAAGTTTAGAAATAAAAGAAGTAAACCCTTCATCCATCCACTCATGTTTAGCTTCGTTTGTAGCTAATATATGTTGAAACCAAGAATGTGCCATTTCATGAGCCATAACACCCACTAGACTACCAAACTTTCTATTACCGGTAATAAGTGTTGACATGGCATACTCCATACCGCCATCACCTCCTTGAATAACCGAATATTGATCATATGGGTATTTACCAATGTTTTTACTGAAAAACTGCATAGCCTCCATCGTTTTAGGCTGAAGCTTTTTCCAGTTCTCTAAAATTTTAGCATCGTCTTTGTAAAGAAAATGAAGCACTGGTCCGTCAGGCACTTGCTGAATATCGTGAATGTATTCTGGGTCTGCGGCCCACATAAAATCATGTACCATTGGAGCTTTAAAGTGCCATGTTAAGGTCTTTCCCTTTTGTTTTTTGATTTTGGTACCAGGGGTTTCATACCCATGACCTATCTCGTTTGGGTTTTGCAAATAACCTGTTCCACCAACGGTATACTCTTTGTCAATGGTCAATTTCACATCAAAATCTCCCCAAACTCCCTGAAACTCACGAGCTATATATGGATCTGCGTGCCAACCTTCAAAATCATACTCCGCCAATTTTGGATACCATTGGCTCATGGACAATGCAACACCTTCTTCACTGTTTCTACCAGAACGTCTAATTTGTAAAGGCACTTGACCTTTGAATTCCATATTAAAAGTAGACTTTGCACCAGCAGCTATCGGCTTAGCTAAATCTACCACCAATACGGTACCTTCCTCAGAAAAAGTAACCTTGTTTCCATCTTGTGTTAAAGAGGTAGCATGTAGATATCCTATTTCACTATCGGTAAGAGAAGCAATTCTACTTTTCTTGTCTGTAGTAGTCATTCTATCATCTGGATCGGCAATTGTCTGTAGTCGAATATCCATTTCACTACCTGGCTGAAAAGCGTTGAAATACAAATGGAAATAAACACGTTTTAACTCATCTGGTGAGTTGTTCGTGTATACTAAGGTTTGGGTACCGGTATATTGAAAAGTTTCAACATCCATATCAACGGCCATGGTATAATCAACATGCTGTTGCCAATAATCTGTCTTGTTTTGTGCCAGCAATCCTATAGAGAAAATTGCGGTCAAAAATGTAAAAAATGATTTAGTCATATGAGTTATGTAAGTATTATAATTTAATCTGTCCTGCAGCTATTTTACTGGCTAAAACCAAAGCATTGTAGGCATTGGCAATTTTGCCAGAAGTAGATATTTCATCTAAAGAACCGCTCTTACCTGTGTTTTTACCCAACACTACTTTGGTTTTAATAGGTAAACCAGATTGTAGTATTATTTTTTTCACTTGGGCAGCCGTTAATTTTGGATATTGAGACATTACCAAAGCAGCAACACCTGCGACACCAGGTGCAGCCATGGAAGTACCTGGAGAATATTCATATTCGTTATTAGGATACGTAGAATAGATGTCTGTACCTGGGGCAAAAATATCAACATTTATTTTACCGTAATTAGAATAGCTTGCCACCAACTCAGAGCCGTATTTTGGATTTAAGGCACCTACGGTTATAACATTATCGGTAATTTCTGGTCCGTTATTTATTTGATCATTAGGGAAGTTAGCGTTAACCGGGTTATCTAGATCAGCAGCATCATTACCTGCAGCGTGTACAAAAAGAACATTATTATCTGCAGCATATTTAATAGCGTCGTACACCCAATCGGCATTAGGTGAAAAAGACTTTCCAAAACTACCATTGATTATACGTGCTCCGTTATCAACTGCGTAACGAATACCTCTGGCAATATCCTTATCATACTCATCACCGTTAGGTACGGCTCTAATACTCATTATAGCTACATTGTTGGCAACACCGTTAACACCTTTACCGTTGTTACGTTCGGCAGCGATTATACCCGCTACGTGTGTTCCGTGGCTTTCATCATCTACCCTATTGTTTGGGTTTCCGTTACCATAATCTACATCGGTAATGTCATAGGCATTATCACCAACAGAGGCCCTACCATTGAAATCTTTGTTTAGATTATAGTTAAGTTGTTCTGTATAGTATTTAAGTCCTTTAGTTAAATCTTCAAGAACACCTGGTATGGTTTCATTAATGCCGAACATTTGATTAAGAATGGCAACATTACGTTGCATAGTCTCATCCGTAGCATTAATACCGGCTAAATCTTTTTTGGTATAGGTATCTTTATTGAGATACTTTTTTACAGCTGCATCTGCATTTTTTACAGCTTGGTAAATAGATTCATATTGTTCTTTACCTTGTAAAGCCTCATTATACTTGGTGTCTAGTTTGGTTTTTGCTTTTGCTAAAGTAGCAGCGTCACCTATGCCCAAACGAAGCATACGAACATATTCTAATTGCTCGTTATAAGATTCGCCCAAGAAATTATAACCGTGTATATCGTCAATGAACCCGTTACCGTCATCGTCAATACCATTACCGGCTTTTTCTTTGGTGTTCGTCCATAAAACATCATCTAAATCTTCATGACTTAAATCAATACCAGAATCAAGAACGGCAACAATTGTTTTAGTCCCTTTTTTATTTTTAATGATTTCGCTGTACGCTTTATCTACACTCATACCAGGTATAGTATCGGCAACTAGATCTAAATGTCCCCAGTTATTCTTTTCTTTTGTAGTAAGATCAGAAATTTTTAAAGGCGTATCGTCTATATTTTCTACAGGGGTAAGGATTAATCCGCTTCCTCCGGCAGTTTTTGTGCTTCCGCATCCTGTTAATATTGCAGCTATAGAAAGGGCAAAAATTGATTTAAAATATGAATTCGTCATATATGGGCAACTGTTAGTTAATGTTTTTATTTATAATGTAAAATTAATTGAAGAGCTCGTTAAAAGTGTATATCTGATCTAAACGAACACCCCGATCTGTGTGTTTTAGGGTACAAAGTTGGTTATGGGCATCATGTTCAAAAAAGAGAAAGTAATTATTATCTGCAGCTTCGTTCAAGAATATCTTTTTTTCGGACATTGTCAATAGTGGTCTGGTATCATAACCCATAACATAAGGTAATGAGATGTGCCCGACTGTAGGTATAAGGTCTGCCATAAAGGCAATTGTTTTACCTTGATATGAGAATTGTGGTAGCATTTGTTTTTCGGTATGACCATCTACAAAACGGATGTCAAAACCTAAAGGACTGTTTTTTAGAAAACTATTTTCTGCATCATCGACAAAGAATAATTGTTCGCTTTCTTGCATAGGCAAAAGATTCTCTGTCAAGAAAGAAGCTTTTTCTCTCGGATTTGGTTCCGTAGCCCATTTCCAATGTTTTTCATTGGTCCAAAATTTAGCATTTTTAAAAGCAGGTTCGTATCCGGTTTTATCCTTGTTCCATTGTATGGCACCACCAACGTGATCAAAATGAAGGTGTGTTAAAAAAACATCGGTAATATCATCTCTGTGAAAACCATATTTTTTTAGAGAAGAATCTATCGTATAATCTCCCCATCTGTAGTAATAGCCAAAAAATTGATCAGATTGTTTGTTGCCCATACCGGTATCTACCAGTATTAATCTATCGCCATCTTCGATTAATAGACTTCTGGCGGCAATATCTATTAAATTATTATCGTCTGCCGGGTTTGTTCTTTGCCAAATTGTTTTGGGTACAACGCCGAACATAGCACCACCGTCCAATTTAAAATTACCGGTTTCAACAGGATAAATTTTCATAAAAGGCAAAATAATAAAAGTGTCTGTATTCTTAGTATTATTAAGAAAGTATTATCATTTAACCTTGAGATTATAAGGTTTTTGTAGGTGTAGAAGTTTAATTATGAATTTTTAAATTAAAAGATTTAAATCTCGGCTTAATCCTCATTAAGTATATCTCCGATGGAATGATGGGCTAAAGGTTTGGTTAAATGTTTTTTTATGACAGGATAATTTTTACCCTTTTCAGTATCTAAACTGTCTATAGAAGAACTTAAAATATAAACTTTACAATGGTTTATAAGAGTGTGGGGTAATTTGATATATTCATCTAAAAATTCAAACCCGTTCATACCTGGCATTTTTATATCTAAAAAAATAACATCTGGTAATGCCTCGGTATTATGAATATTGGTATTTAAATAATTTAAGGCTTCACTCCCAGAGGTCATGGTTGTAATTTGAGAAATATTATCTTCTTTCGAGATAATGGCTTTGTTAATAAAGTTGTCCACGTCTGAATCGTCGATCAGTAAAATATTTATATCCTTTGCCATGTTTTTTAGCTTATTTCGTTTGGTATTTTTAAAGTAAACGTAGTTCCTTCGCCTATTTTGGATTGTACGTCTACCGTTCCTTTTAATTTAAACAAAACTTCTTTTGCTATAAATAGCCCTATACCAGAACCCATTACTTTAGAAGATACTCTGTAAAACATATCAAATATTTTATCTAGTTGGCTGTTAGCCATACCAAGACCATTATCTTTTATAACTAATATAGCTTCTTGGTTTGTAGTTTTTACAAGTATCCAAATAGTAGGGTCCTTCTTGTTGGTGTCATGATATTTTATAGCATTGGATATAAAATTATTCAATAAAACTGAAATTCGCTTACTATCTGATGCAAAATCGATGTTATCTTCTACATTTATGTTGATATTGATTTTATGTGTGTTTTCTAAATACCATAAACTTTCTATAGAATGTTCAATTAAAGTGGTAAAGTCAATGGTCTCTAAATTAAGGGCCAAGTGTTTATTTCTTGAGTATTCAATAATGTCTTTGATAAAATCATCTAGTCTTTCAATAGATTTTTCCATCATATTCAAATGCTGAAATAATTTTGGGTTTATATCTTCCATTTGAATTAATTGTATGAGCCCTAGAACTGAAGATAAAGGAGCTCTTAATTCGTGAGACGCGCTATATACAAAACTATCTAGTTCTGAGTTGGTTTTTTGGAGTTCATGGAATTGAGTTTCAAGTCTGTTCTCGGCTTCTTTTCGCTTTGAGTCGTCATAGATATTGACCAAATAATTTATTTTGTCTTTTAACTGCAGTTGTGCTATAGACATTATGAGTGTTTTTTTCACTCCACTTTTAAGTTCAATTTTATATTCTTCGTTTAATATCTCACCATCTTCTTGTAGTTTCCCCCAGAGTCTATCTCTTTCTATTTCATCAATTTTAACTTCTTTAGAATCCATAACCGTTTTACCGATCAATTTTTTCTTAGATGTCTCCAAAATGGTATAAGCCATCTCATTAGCTTCGATTACCCTTCTTTTCCCATCTAAAATGAGCATACCCATTAAATTGGTCTGAAAAGCCTTTGAAAATTTTTCTTGACTTTCTTTAAGTGCTAATTCCGATTGTATGTTTTTAGTAACATCCATAGTGGTGCCACGATAAATAATAGGCTTGTCATTATCGTCATATATTATTTCTGAAAATGACAGCAAGTATCTTAACGAATTGTCTTTAAGTTTAATTCTATAGTTGCTTGGTGCAGAAATGCCTTGCCCTTTTTTCTCAGCAAGTTTTCTATCTAAAATACCTAAATCTTTGTGATAAATAATTTCTTTAATTAAATCTGGAGTAATCTTCGTGCCCGGTTCCACATCATGAATGGCATACATTTCTTTGGACCATTCTATATTATCATCTGACATATCCCAATTCCAATACCCAATATTGCCTATTCTTATAGCTGCGTTCATTTTAGATTGTAAGTCTAAAATTTCAAAATCAGCTTCTTTTTGCTTTGTTATATCTATTACGGTACCCCTAAAATTAATGGCCTTATCTTCAGAATCTCTTAGTACCTCAATATCTACCATTACATATTTAATAGAACCGTCTTTGACAATTATTCGATAAGAAAAAGCATGCGAACTTTTTTCTAGTATTATCTCTCTTACATTTTTTCGATGTTTTTCTACATCGTCAGGATGAATTAAACTTTCAAGTAAAGGTATAGTCAATAATTGATCAGGTTCTATATCGTAAATAGAATACATTAAAGGTGAGCATACAAAAGATTGCGTAGAAATATCAAAATCCCAATACCCAATTTTACCAATGCGTATTGCTGCGTTCATTTTACTTTGTAGTTCTAGAATTTCTTTTTGGTTTTTTTTACGCTCGGTAAGATCAAAACCAATAGAACCAATGGCAATAGGCTCATCTGTTGTTTCATCCTTAATAAGAAAACCATAAAATTCTAAAGGTGTTATGGTGTCAGTTTTAAAATTTTTAAGTGGTACTTCTCCTGTCCACAACCCTTTTTTCATTACGGTTGGCATATGCTCATTTACAATAACACTTTTATATTTATCATCGAAAAAATCAAAAATTTTAGATTCGTAAATATTAAAATCACTAGGTAAATTAATCATTTTTTTACCGGCATCATTTAAATAGAGGGGTTCACCGGATAGTGTGGCCAAGCCAATGAAACCAGGACTATTTTCAATAATTGAAATTAAACGTTGCTTTTCTCGATCAGCTCTTTTTGCTTCTGTTTGATCTACATAAGTACTTAAACTGAAGTTTTTATCTAGATATTTATAAGGTTCTTTAGATAATAATAAATGTAAAATGCTACCTTTTTTTGTAATGAATTCAGCTTGAAGTCTATCTATTTTATGAGGACTGTTCAACAAATCTACGTTACCATCTTTATTGACTTTGTCTAAATTTATCAAACCTAGTTCCGTAGCGGATTTACCTTTGATCTCCTCAAGCGAATAACCTATTAAATCGAGAAAATAGGAGTTGGCATCCACAAATTTATTGTTCTGGTCCTTAATGGCCATACCAACAAATTTGTTATTATATGCCTTGCTGAATTTAGCTAAGTTTTCTTCAACGGATAACTCTAATTCTTTTCTTTCTGTTATATCTCTGATAATGCCCATAATGATATTGTCATCAAGCATTTTGGCTCTAACTTCTCCAAAAAATACCGAACCATCTTTCTTTAACAGTTTTCGTTCTGAACGTAAGGCTTTACCTGATTTGATATCAGCAAACCTTGGTGGGTTTTTACTAGATTCTTCAGCAGGTACAAGTTCATTAATGTTTTTATTCAACAATTCTTCTTTGGTAAAACCGAACATACTTATAGCATATGGGTTTACATCTAATATGTTTCCCCGAAAATCGTTCAAGAAAATACCATCTGAAGCTCCGTTTATCAATGATTTATATCGCTCTTTGCTATCTTTTAGAAGCGCTGTTTTTTCGTCTACTATTTTTTTTAGTTTTGTAGGTTGTCGCATTAAAAACCAAAAAAGAACACCACAAACCAAAGAGAGTAAAAAGCCAAGTACAGAAAATAGTACGCTAGATGAAATAATGGTATTATCATGCAAATAAACATATAACTTCCATTCTCCTTGGCTAGTGGTAAGTGGTAAAGTGGTAGCGTTTTCTTTAGAAATATTATTAGAAGAGTAAAAAGTTTCTTCGGTTTTATCGGCGTTGATTTTTACTAGTTGATATGAGAATTTTTGATCAAAGGGACTATCTAGTTTAATAGTATTTATTACAGTTGATAAACGAACAACTGCCGCCACAAAACCATTGAATTTCCCATTGTTATACAAAGGTCTTCTTCCAATAATTCCTGAGCCACCTTGTTTTAAATATAGGGGTCCGGCTGTATAATAATCTTTTTTTTCAAGCGTAATTTTTGCACCAAACTTATTATCTGGATCATTTAAAATATTCATTCCAAGAACATCGTTGCCTTTTAATGGATAAACATGGGTGATGATACCTTTTTCATTTACTAGTTCTAAAGCATCGATACTAGTATTGTTATTTAAAAGCAATTGAGCAATACTGTCAAAATTATCTGGTGTCCCGTACTGGTTTACTATAAATGCAAGAGTTTGTGTAGCGTTATAACTTTGACCTAAGATATTTTGTAAATCTATTTTTAATTTTGAAACATGTTGCTCAATTTCTTGCTGTTCTGTTTTTTGATAAAGTTGATGATTTTGATAGGCAATGAATTGAGTAATGATTAAAACAAGTAAAAACGTAGAAATACCATAAAATAATGGGTTTTTATGGAAGGAGCTTTTTTCTGGTTCAGACATTTAAATGAATTCAAAATTATTGGTTAACAACAACAGCCTAAACCAAGGTGATATCTACGAAGTTAAAAAAGTATCGTATAAATAAACGTTTTTTCTCTGTTTTTTGTAAGATTTAACCCGGTGTATAAGGTACACTTATTATCTGAGCGTTAAGTTGATGCGTTCTAAAATTTATATTTTTATACGGTAAGACAAACTGTTTAAAGATTTATTATTTAACACAGATTAAAAACCTTTTCTCCCTTTGTTATAAAATAGAATAGCTTTTGTAAGATCAAGGGTTACATTTTTATGATTATAAAGTATCTAAATAATCTATGGTAAAATTTAGTATGCTGTAACAGTCTTTAAAAATGCACTGTTTACCAATGTTTTTATGTTATATAGTGGTGTTTAATTGTTATTTTTATCCAAAATCAAATAAATGCTAGAGCTTGCTGGAATTATCATTTTAGGAATACTTGCTCAATGGGTGGCCTGGCGATTAAAACTACCCGCAATTTTACCTTTAATTCTTATAGGTTTAATCGTTGGACCGTTGTCAACATTGTATACTGAAGATGGTTCTAAGATTATTGAACCCATATGGAACGGGGACAAAGGTCTGTTTCCTGGAGAAGGTTTGTACTATTTTGTGTCGCTGGCCATTAGTATTATTTTGTTCGAGGGCGGACTTACGCTTAAGCGTTCAGAGATTAAAAATATTGGTCCTGTAATTACCAAATTAATTACTCTTGGTAGTTTAACCACCTTTTTTGGGGCGGCATTGGCGGCCTATTTGCTGTTTGGACTTTCATGGCAGCTATGTTTTCTGTTTTCAGCTTTGATAATTGTAACAGGCCCCACGGTAATTACTCCTATTTTAAGGAATATTCCGCTTAAAAAAGATGTTTCGGCGATATTAAAATGGGAGGGTATTTTAATTGATCCCATTGGAGCATTGGCCGCGGTTTTGGTTTATGAATTTATTAGTGTAGGCGAAGGTCAGGCGTATACTATGACTGCATTGATCGAGTTTGCTAAAATATTATTATTCGGTTTTACATTCGGATTCACTTTTGCCCATGCACTTACATTTTTAATCAAGAAAAACTTTATTCCACATTATTTATTGAACGTAGTATCATTATCAGTGGTTTTGGGGGTTTTTGTAATGTCAGATGTTTTTGCACATGAATCTGGCTTACTAGCTGTAGTTGTAATGGGTATGGTTATGGGTAATACCAATTTACCGAACATTAAAGAGCTTTTATATTTCAAAGAATCTTTAAGTATTCTTTTGATATCCATACTGTTCATTTTACTGGCGGCTAGTATTGACATTTCAGATCTAGAATTAATATTTACATGGAAAACGATTGCACTATTCTTATCCATTGTATTGATCATTAGACCACTTGGGGTTTTCTTGAGCTCAATTGGTTCTAATTTAAAGTTCAATGAAAAGATGTTTATTAGTTGGGTAGGTCCTAGGGGTATTGTGGCCGCAGGTATAGCATCTTTATTTGGATCAAAATTGTTGACGAAAGGAGAGGCCGGGGCAGAATATATTACGCCATTGGTATTCATGATTGTTCTTGGTACTGTTTTGTTAAATGCCACAACGGCAAGAGTGTTTGCCAAACTAATAGGGGTTTTTCTAAATAAATCTGAAGGAATTTTGATTTTAGGGGCATCAAAGGTATCACGTTTAATAGGTGAATATCTACATAAAAACGACAGGCACGTTGTATTAATTGACAATAACCAATCTAATATTGACAAAGCAGAAAAATTAGGATTAGAAGCTATTTCGGCTAATATATATTCAGACAATTTAACCGATAATATAGAACTGAACGATATTGGATATTTAATGGCATTAACGGCAAACTCTGATATAAACAAGTATGCCATAGATAAGTTTCAAGATGCATTTGGTGAGAACGGATCGTTTAGATTGGTAGATGCAGATGAAATGTCTGACCCGGAAAACAACCCTAAAGAAGGCTTGTTTTCACATACGGATGATTTTATAAAATTGACCGAAGCAGCAAGAAAATTTCCGGCTATTCATGAAATAGAACTTCACGACACAGAGCATTATGAAGGTTTGATTGAGATTACAAAAGCAGACGCGGATATTGTTCCTTTGTTTCTTTTGGACCCAGAAGGTGATATTCACATTATTACGGCATTCAGTAAAGAATTTACAGATATTCAGAAAGGTTATAAATTGGCATATTTAGGTAAAATGTTTCCTAACGAAGACCCAGATAAAGAAGAAGCTAAAGAAAGCTAAAACATCAAAGCTTAAATCATTTTCTTAATATTGATCCTTATTGTTTACCATGTAAACGATATAGAATTTAAAAGATTTTTTTTCCGCTACTGTTATATATACATAAGAGGTTTGGCACTATTATCTATTTGTTTTTGGCAGGTCATAAATTTTCTAAACACCATGATCTCGAAATATTTTGTAAAACGATTTCGTTAGGTAGGTAAGAAAAACCAACCAAAACCAAATTTTTTATGAAAAAATCAATTTTATTTTTAGCATTATGTGCTACCGTAGCTTTTACTAGTTGTTCAAAAGATGACGATGATAATGGATGTAAATCATGTACCGCTGCAGATCAAAAAGTGGAAATTTGCGATAATGGCGACGGAACATATGATTTAACCGTAGGCGGTGAAAGCGCCGGAACGTTAGATGAATCTGATTTAGAAGGTATGTCTCCACAACAAGTAGTAGATGCAACTTGTGAAGCTTTAAATTTACTTTCCGATTTCTAATATAGGAAATTAGTATTTTTTTAAAAGTCCTACATTTAAAATGTAGGACTTTTTTGTTTCCTAAAATCTATATCCAAAAGAATACCCAACTCATCCCTTTTTTATCCCAATTGGGCAGAATTTACTTTATTAAAGCATGTGCTGACTATAGTTTTACGGTATCAATAATAAAACGACCAGTCATGAAATTTAAATTAACAACTTTAATAGCAGCACTATTCATCACAGCTGTTTCTATTGCACAGAACACCATCAACGGTACTATTACAGACACATTAGAAACACCGCTTTCTTTTGCCAACATCATTCTGTACGAAGTAGGAAAAGAAGAAGCGGTTACCGGAGTAATTAGCAATGACAACGGAACTTATGTGTTTGAAAACCTTGCAAATGGTACTTATGTAATAGAAGTATCGGTATTGGGTTTTGAAACCAAAAAATCTGATGAACTACAATTATCAGGATCGAATGAAGTAGTTGATTTTACCTTACAAGAAGAAACTCAAAACCTAGATGAGGTTGTTGTAAAAAGTAAGAGACCACAAATTAAACAGACCGCGGAAAAGCTTATAGTAAATCTTGAAAATTCAGATATGGTGAATACCAATCTTCAAGATGTCGTAAAAAAGGTTCCCGGTATTATATTGACTAATGGTAATGTAAGCTATGCAGGTCAGGGTAATATCAGAATACTTATAAACGGAAAGACTACAGATTATATGGATACGGCTAGCTTGCTCAGAGATTTGCCTGCAGACAATATTTCTAAAGTAGAATTAATACAACAGCCAGGTTCGGAATATGATGCGGAAGGCGCGGGTCCTATATTAAACATCATATTAAAGAATAATGTAAAACTAGGTACTCATGGTAACGTAAAGCAAATGGTAGGTTATGAGAATAGGTTTGAGTATGCTACAAGTGCATCGGTTGCTAGTTATAAAAACAAACTTAATTGGCAATTAAGCGCAGGGTATAGAAAATCAACTTCTAGAGATGATCTTATACTGTCTCGTAGTGTTTTGGATGACACTTATGAACAGACTTCAAAATCTGCCTTTGATCCAATTATTATTAATGTTGGGGCAGGTCTTGATTATTATATAACAGACAAACATTCAATTGGTGTAAGTGGTAGAATAGTAAACAGTGATTCTGATCGTGTTTCTAATAACAATACGACCATATCAAACGGTACATCTAACATTACTTTATTAACCGATAATAGTTTCGATAGAAATAGAAATATTAAATCCTTGAACCCTTATTACGAGTTTAAAGATGACAAGAATAAACTTGTACTGGATTATAATTTTGTGGACTACGGTTATGACAATGAAAACAATTTATTTCAAATAGGCACTTCTGAACTACCTTATGATAATAGACGTTACTTTCAAGATGCAGCATACAAGATTAATACGTATAAAGCCGACTATAAAAGAACGGTCAATGAGAGCTTTTCCTGGAATGCAGGCGCCAAATTTTCAGATGTAGAATCAGATAGCGATTTACAGTCTTTTACAGAAGATGATGAAGGTGTATTTCAGTTTCAACCGGCAGAGAGCAACAGGTTCTTGGTAGATGAAACAATACTGGCATTGTATTCTAAATTAAACGTAAAGGTTGATAAATGGAGTTTTTCCGGAGGATTACGTTGGGAAGAAAGTGATACCCGGGGCACTGCAACGACTACAGGAGAAACAAGAACAAGAAAAATATCTAAACTATTTCCAAGTGCAAGCCTAAGCCGAGAAATTACAGAAGAGATCAGTGCTAATCTTGCATACAGTTATAGAATTCGCAGACCGTCTTACAGCTCGCTAAATTCTTTCGTGTATTTCTATGATCCGTATACTTTTGAAGAAGGAAACCCCAATCTAAAACCTGCTTTTACCAACAGCTATCAGTTTAATTTGACGTATGAGAACCAACCCTTCTTCAATATAAGTTATAGAGAAACCTCAGACCAATTATTTGAAATCATAACCCAAAATGATGCATCTGCTGAGACTTCTAGAACCATGATCAATTTGGCAAAAAACGAAAATTGGAATTTTAGCCTCTTTGCACCCTTAAGTTTTATTAATGGATTAGAT
Source organism: Maribacter sp. R86514 (assembly GCF_044597005.1). Lineage (NCBI taxonomy): Bacteria > Pseudomonadati > Bacteroidota > Flavobacteriia > Flavobacteriales > Flavobacteriaceae > Maribacter > Maribacter sp. R86514. The sequence continues at coordinate 3,191,000 of NZ_CP138999.1, forward strand.
GGGTATACTGGTGTAATCGCTAATCATAATCGTTACGCGTCAGAAAATCTAGATCCTGAGCTAGATTTGTCTAAATGGAGTATTACTTGGTTTACAAGCGCAGAATATGAATTGCCTTGGGAAATCAATTCGGAAATATCTGGATATTATACTTCAGGCGGATTGGAAGGTATTATTGAATATGAATGGATGGCCGGTATCGATTTAGCCATCAGCAAAAGCTTTCTTGATGACAAATTAAAGGTTAGTTTAGAGTATGAAGAGCTGATACAAAGACCTTTTACAGGTACTGTGAGGTATGATAATGTAGATGCAACTATCGTTTCTAATTGGGCCAGAAACAATGTATTTTTACAATTGAACTATAGTTTTGGTTCAAAATTTGGAAAAAGCAATAAGCGAGAGAACGGTTCAAAAGAGGAACAAAACCGTATTAAACAAGACAATTAATACAGTAACGTAAATGAATACGAAACTAAATAAGTCAGACTTCATATTACTGTGTGTTATTATAGGCGTAACATCACTTCTTAATGTTTGGCAGTATTATGTTTATGGTAATGATCTGTTAGAATTTATAGTTGATATTCCAACATATATAGTCATGGCATGCATTGCTATTGGGTTGTTTATGTATTGGTTGTTACCAAATTTTTTATTGAAGAATACAAACTACTTACTGTTCATTAGCTTAGCAATTGTAATATTGACCGTAACGGGTTTTATAGAAAACCTTGCCGGGTATTGGTCATGTGAAAATGATTGCAGAACATATCCGGTTTGGCACAGAGCATTATTAGACGGTCTTTTTGCTGGTGCTGATAATGTTGGTATTCCCTTAGGTATTTTGTTGACCAAGAAGTTTTATGAAAGCCAAACACAGGTTGTAAAAATTCAAAAACAGCAGAAGGAGAATGAGCTTAAGCTTTTACGTTCGCAATTAGACCCTCACTTTCTTTTTAACAATCTAAACACTTTAGATGCCTTAATAGACAGTAATGCTGATAAGGCAAAGGAATATATAAATCGCCTTTCTTTAATCTATAGATATTTGATTCAAACAAAAGATGCTGAGGTCATGGAGCTTTCAGAAGAAATGAATTTAGCGGATAATTATATGTTTCTTATTCAAACACGATTTGGGGATGATTATAGTTTTCATATAAACAAGAACAGCGACTTTTCCAATAAATTTTTACCCACTGGTGCTATACAGGCCTTATTGGAAAATGTCGTAAAACACAACAAAGCAAGTGGAGAAAATAAAGTACATACAAGTATTGATATTGGTGAGAATTGGTTGACAGTGACAAACAACAAATCAAAATTTACAGTATCAAACGATAGTTTAGGTACGGGTCTTAACAACCTAAAAGCACGATATAAATTACTCTCAGAAGATATCCCTAAAATAGAGGATAGTGAAATTGAGTTTAAAATTTCAATTCCTATAATTAAGTTAAGCAACTAATAAGAAGCCTATGACACTTTTAATATTAGAAGATGAAATTCCCGCTTATCAGAAATTATTAAGTCATCTTAAAACGTTTTTTGATAATGATATAACAAATCATTGGGCAAGATCAATTGCAGAGGGTAAAACGCTTTTAGAAGCTAATTCGTACGACCTTATCTTGTCTGATATTAAATTGTTAGACGGTATTTCTTTTGATTTGTTCAATGCCGTTGAGGTAAGTTGCCCGATTATATTTTGTTCGGCTTATGACGATTATTTATTTCAGGCATTTAATACCAACGGCATAGCCTATATTTTAAAACCATACACGAATGCTGATTTCATAAAAGCATTGGAAAAGTATCAATCTCTTTTTAAACAGGGAGAATATGATAGTAAACTAAGCAATGAAACATTAAGTGCATTAAAATCAGCTTTGCAAGAAGAACAGAGCAATTATAAGAAGCGTTTTGTTATCAAGAGACCAAATGGTATTCAGTTATTGAATACTTCTGAAATTAGTATGATAGAAGCTTCTGGAGATTTCTGTATAGCCGTTGATCAAGAAGGCAAAAGACACCCAATATCACAAACTATTGGGGGCATAATACAACAATTACCACCTAAAAAGTTCTTTAGAATCAACCGCAGTCAAATTGTACATATAGATTATATAGAACAGATAGAGAGTCACTTTAAAAACCGACTACTTATTACGGTAAAAGGATGTAAAGAAAAAGCAATGACCAGTACCTCTACCACTTCCGACTTTAGAAAGTGGTTAGAGTAATCTGATGTTTAGTCGTTCAACTTCAATACCGCCATAAATGCCTCTTGTGGCACCTCTACGTTACCTACTTGACGCATACGTTTTTTACCTTTCTTCTGCTTTTCTAGCAGCTTACGCTTACGCGAGATATCACCACCATAACATTTAGCGGTTACATCTTTACGTAGTGCTTTGGTAGTTTCTCTAGAGATAATTTTTGCCCCAATAGCAGCCTGAATAGGAATATCGAACTGTTGTCTTGGTATCAATTCCTTCAGCTTTTCACACATTTTTTTACCGATATGAACAGCATTATCCGCATGAATAAGAGCAGAAAGGGCATCTACCGGTTGTGCGTTTAAAAGAATATCTACACGTACTAATTTAGAGGTACGCATACCTATTGGTGCATAATCAAAAGAAGCATAGCCTTTTGAAACGGTTTTAAGTCGGTCATAGAAATCAAAAACGATTTCTGCCAATGGCATGTCAAAATTAAGTTCAACACGTTCGGTGGTCAAATACGTTTGGTTCGTTATTTGACCTCTTTTCTCTATACACAAAGACATGACATTACCAACAAAGTCAGATTTTGTAATGATCGTGGCTTTAATATAAGGTTCTTCTACACGATCTATACCAGAAGGATCTGGTAAATCTGTAGGGTTGTTTACAATAATAGGTGTTTCAGGATCTTTACGAGTATATGCATGGTAACTAACGTTGGGTACTGTGGTAATTACCGTCATATTGAACTCTCGTTCTAAACGCTCCTGAATGATTTCCATGTGAAGCATACCTAAGAAACCACATCTAAACCCAAAACCTAGGGCAGCACTACTTTCTGGTGCAAAAACAAGAGAGGCATCGTTCAATTGTAATTTTTCCATTGAAGCACGTAACTCTTCAAACTCATCTGTATCAACGGGGTAAATCCCTGCAAATACCATTGGTTTTACATCTTCAAATCCTGCAATTGCATTTTTGGTTGGGTTAGTGGCATCTGTAATGGTGTCACCCACTTTAACTTCACGAGCATCTTTTATCCCAGTAATTAAATACCCAACATCACCAGCTTTTACGCTCTTTTTAACTTCTTGGGTCAATTTTAAAGTTCCTACCTCATCGGCAAAGTAGTCTTTGTCAGTAGCTACGAATTTTATCTTTTGTCCTTTTTTAATTTCACCGTTTATAACTCTAAAGTAAGTTTCAACACCTCTAAAAGGGTTGTAGACAGAATCGAACACCAAAGCTTGCAGCGCTTCATCTGGATTACCGGTAGGAGCAGGAATACGCTCAATGATAGCTGCTAATATTTCTTCTATACCAATACCTGTCTTTGCAGATGCAGGTATAACTTCTTCTGCATCACACCCTAAAAGGTCAACGATATCGTCAGTAACCTCTTCTGGGTTGGCACTTGGTAAATCTACCTTGTTTAAAACAGGTATGATTTCTAAATCATTTTCTAATGCTAAATACAGGTTAGAAATTGTCTGCGCTTGTATGCTCTGAGCCGCGTCTACGACTAGCAAGGCACCTTCACAGGCTGCAATGGATCTAGATACCTCGTAAGAGAAATCTACGTGGCCAGGAGTGTCGATTAAATTTAGCACATATTCTTCTCCTTTATAAATGTAATCCATTTGTATGGCGTGACTTTTTATAGTGATACCACGCTCCCTTTCAAGGTCCATACTATCCAAAAGCTGTTCTTTTTTCTCTCGATCGGTTACCGATCCGGTAAATTCTAACAGTCTATCTGCCAAGGTACTTTTACCATGGTCAATATGTGCGATAATACAGAAATTTCTAATGTTTTTCATAGCGGTAATAGTAATAATATTGCTAATTTATACTAGGTACAACGCCCGGTATTGAAGAGCAATTGCAAATATAATCTAATTTCCAGCGCTAAGCTTTAGAGTGGTTATCTATTTATTGTTGCAAAGATTGGTTTGTATTACATATATTGTAAAAAATTACCACGTTTTTTTGTTAGATTTGAAAACCAACCCCAATTACAATTGAAAGTATTATTTGCTATTTTATTCTTCACCATTGGTGTTTTTCATACTGCGCATGCCCAAACCTTTGAACTAAAAGGAGAGGTTAAAGATCAATACCAAGAACCTATTGCATTTGCGTCGGTATTTTTATTGACTGTTACAGATTCAAGTTTGGTAAAAGGTACTTCTGCAGATGAAAATGGGGCTTTTTTGTTTTCTGAGGTTGATGAAGGACTTTATTTCTTAAAGGCATCATATGTTGGTCAAGTCTCTAAAAAGTTGCCTCTTCAAATTTTAAAGAACACTAAAATCGGAGCCTTGATTATTGAACAGGAAGCAGAACAATTAAACGAGGTAACCGTAACCAGTAACAAACCTGTAGTTAAAAGAGAAGTGGATCGTATAGTTTTCAATGTAGAAAACACGGTTATTTCTCAGAACAGTTCTTGGGACATTCTTCGTCAAACACCAGGAGTGATTATGATGAATGATGAACTGAAAGTTAGAAATCAAGCCACTACAGTTTATATCAACAATCGTAAAGTGCAATTGTCTTCAGATGAGGTAAGAAGTCTTTTAGAAAATTACCAAGGGGAAAATATAAAATCGGTTGAGGTTATACATAACCCACCAGCAAGTTATGATGCCGAGGGCGGATCAGTTTTAAATATCATTACCAGTAAAAACGTATCCGTTGGTTATAAAGGCAATGTAAATGCCGGGTATACACAAGGGGTCTTTCCGAAGTACAATTTTGGAACATCTCACTTTTACAAGACAAAAAAGTTAAATGTAAACGCAAGCTACAATTACACACCTAAGAAAGAGTTTAAGAATACTTTGAGCAATATCAACTATATGGATAATATTGGTATTGTATCTATTTGGGACACAGATTTTGATCAAGTAATACGAACTAATACACATAGTGCAGGTTTAGCTGTAGACTATGAGTTTAATGATAAGAATACCATAAGCTTAACAAGCAACGCATTGTTACAACCAAAAAGAGATGCTGATTTTTTTCAGGAAACTACAATTAGAAATGCATCGGGAGTTTTAGACTCTTTATTTACAACACAGAGTTTTCTGAGTGAAAGAAAGAATAATATTTCGGGTGACCTCACTTTTAAACATCAATTTGAAGACCAAGCAAATGTTACGTTAAATGCACATTATACAAATTTTGATCTGAACCGAAATCAAGATGCCAACTCAGATTATTTTCAACCTAACGGCTCATTTCTGCGCGATTTTAATTTCTCGACTGTTGCCGATCAGCAGATAGAAATAATGACCGCTCAAATAGATTATACAGATTATTTCGGTAGTGTGTTTTTTGAAATAGGGGCTAAAGGCTCTTTTATTGATTCTGAAAGTAAATTAGATTATTTCTTACGGAATACGGAAACGGAATTTATACCTAGTTTGTCTGATGATTATAGATACGACGAAAGTGTTTATGCGGGTTATTTTAGCTTATCTAAAGATTGGGAAAAATGGAGCGTAAAAACAGGGTTGCGTGCAGAACATACAGAAAGTTCAGGGGTATCTGTAAATGTATCGACAATAAATGATCTTAGTTATTTTGAGTTATTTCCCTCTTTATATATTCTACATACTATTAATGATAACCACAGTCTGTCTTTTGATTATGCTAGAAAAGTTCAACGCCCGAGATATGAAAATTTAAATCCTTTTAGAACATATTTGAATGAAAGAACTTTTGAAGAAGGTAATCCTAATTTAATACCAAGTTTTATTCATAATTTTAATTTGAATTACACCTTAAATCAAGAATATTATTTTGATCTCTATTATAGAGATAATGGTAGGTATATTTCTGATCTTACATTTCAGAACAATGATAATTTTGTGTTGACCGATAATTTTCAAAATATTTTGGGCAGCACTTCTTTTGGTTTAGATTTTACTTATGGGAAGTCTGTATCTAACATTTGGTACCTCTACAGCTATATATCCCTTTTTCATGAAGAAGAGACTTTTTTGGCTGCGCAGAGCGATGCATTTTCATATACCAATAAATTTAATGGAGCTTATATAGACATAACAAATTATATAACCCTTTCTACTGATGGCAGCTTTAAAGGTGAGTTAGGTTTTGTTTACCTTACAGGTTGGTTAGAAGGATCTTATATACAAAAAGAAACTACCAACTTAACGCTAGGTTTAAGAAAATCATTAATGAACAACAGGGCAGTATTAAGCCTTAGTGCCAATGATATTTTGGGCAAGTTTAACAATATAGTTTCTTCTAAATATTTAAATCAAGATAATAGTCTGCTTACTACGCCAGAAACCCAGTATGTAAAGTTTGGCTTCACCTATAAATTTGGTAATTTCCGCTTAGATGACAACCAACGTGATATAGATAAAATAGAGCGTGAACGACTTGAGTAAAGCTAAAACATTAACAATCAACCACTTGATTATTTATTAAGAAAAACTTAAGAATACTGTAAGATAATTCAATATTACTTTCCTACATTTAGGTGTTTTACGCACACTAAATGACTGGTAATTTTTACTTAACACTACTATTCTGTCTTACGTTTACCTTAGCGTTTGCCCAAGATTTTATTATTAAAGGTGTAGTAGTAGATGACAATCAAAACCCTGTCGTTTTAGCAAATGTAATTTTGTTGACCGGCGAAGGTGAATTCATTAAAGGCACAGTAACAAATGATCAGGGTTTTTATGAATTTAAAGCAGTTACTTCGGGTACGTATAATATTGTCGCCAGTTATATAGCAAATACTGTTGAGAGCGCTAATATTTCAGTTACAGAAAATATAGAACTGAAACCTTTAATTCTTCAAAGCGCCCAAGAGTTAGACGAAGTGGTCGTAACTCAAAACAAACCGAAATTAGAACAACGGGCAGACCGGCATATTTTTACCGTGGAAAACACTGCAATTTCTGATGGAGATATCTGGAGTGTTCTAAAACGTACTCCTGGTGTAATGGTAATGAATAATCGATTGTACATTAATGGCAGCCCTAATGTTAATGTGATGATCAATGGTAAGCTAGTGAACTTACCAGAAGGTGATATTATTAATTTACTTAGTGGCAGTTCGGCAAGTAATGTACAATCTATAGAAGTAATAACGAATCCCCCTGCAAAATATAGTGCCGAAGGCGGATTGTTGATTGACATTAAAATGAAGAAAAACCTGGTTGCAGGTTATAATGGTGCTGTTTTTAATAGATATACACAAGGGGTTTTACCAAAACATACTGTAGGTACAGATCACTTTTTTAAAGGTAAAAAAATAGATTTTTCAACGAATTATAGTTTTAGTCATGATAGGGATTGGACCAGATATTCTGATGTTACCACATTTTTTGAAGACCAACAGGAAAGTGAGATTTGGACAGCAGAACAAAAATCGGTAACTAAGAAAAAAAGTCATAGTCTAAACCTTTTCTTAGATGTTGAATTAAATGATAAAAATGCGATTAGTCTTTCTTCCACCTCAAGTTTTGCACCCAATGGAAGAACCATATATACATCTACGACCGATATAGAAAATACAGATGTAGATTTAATAGCGCGTTTAAAAGGGCTCAATATATTAAACGATGATACCTATAACTCCTCTAATTATTTAGATTGGGTGCATAAGTTGAATGGTAAAGGAGCAGAAATAACAACAAATGCACATTTCACATATTATGATTCTAAAGATAGTCAAGAGTTAAACAATGATATAGTAATGGGTTTTACCGATAATACTTCTGAGAATACCTTAGATATAGCATCAGACCAAATCATAAATCTTTTCAGTGTTCAAACAGACCTAACGTTACCACTGTCAGAACAGTCGACCATGGAAACAGGCTTGAGATTTGCAAATATAAATTCTGAGTCAAGTATTCTACAGTCCGGTTTTGATGAAACATTTGAAGGCATTAACCCTACAGGATCAGGTATTTTTAATTACGATGAACAAATTTATGCAGGGTATGTCAGTCTTAGCAACAGTTGGGAAAAATGGAAGTTGAATGTAGGTCTTAGAGCAGAATATACAGATACAAAGGGAGATTTAGATGTTCGATCAATAGCGAACACCACTTCTTATTTTGATTTATTCCCAAACCTTTCAATGTCTTATACGAAAGAAAAAAATGCCTTCATGTTAAAATACTACAGGCGAATTACCCGGGCCAGATATAGCAGTATTAACCCTTTTCAATATTATCTATCCGCAAATTCTATCTTTGAGGGAAACCCTAATTTAAAACCAGCTTACAATACATACGTAGAAGTTGATTATGTGTACGACAAAGACTTTAAGCTTGCCTTATTTACCAGTATAAAATCAGACGAGCAAGTACAACAATTTATTCAAGATAATGACACCAATATTCTTAAAGCACAATATCTAAATTTAGAAACCAATTATAATGTTGGTGCAGATATTAGTGTGTCAAAATATCTTACCTCATACTGGTATTTTTATTTTTTGGTGAGCCAGTATTATAATCAAAATAAGTTTAATGATATAGCAACAGGTGCTATTATTGATAATTCTATTTGGACCACTTATTTACGAGCAAATAACTATTTTACATTATTAAAAGACGAATCGTTGTACGCAGACATGGCTTTCAGCTATATTTCTCCGTACGTGAAAGGTAACGCTAGTTATAGAGCATATAGTAAATTAGGTATAAGTTTTAGAAAGACTTTTTGTAATAAAGATGCTAGTATTTCAATAGGAGTCGAAGATATATTTAATAACGGAAATACTTTTTCTAAAAGAAATTATCTTGACCAGAATAATGCCACAAGTACTAGGCCAGAAAGTCGATTATTTGTATTCGGTTTTAGATATAAATTCGGAAACACAAAAATTCGTGATAATTCTAAAAGAAAGAATACAGACGAAAATAAGCGATTATAACAATTTCTAAGATAGAATACCACCGCAGATCCCAAGGCTTATTAAGCAATACACGCCGGCTAAAATCATAAAGACCTTACCCGCTTTTTTCTTTAATTATAAAACAAGTATTTCAATTTGTTCTAATAATCATTATTGCCATATTATTTATACAATAGATACGGTAATGCCCTTCCCGTATTTTTATATAACTTTGCAACCCAAAATTAAAATACGCCAGTGCCCAAAATAGGAGACATACAACTGCCTGATTTCCCGTTGCTTTTAGCACCTATGGAAGATGTGAGCGACCCGCCGTTTCGTGCCCTTTGCAAAGAACAAGGTGCCGATGTGGTATACACAGAATTCATTTCTTCGGAAGGATTGATTCGTGATGCCGCAAAGAGTGTCATGAAGTTAGATATTTACGAAAAAGAACGCCCAGTGGGAATTCAAATATTTGGGGCGAATTTAGATAGTATGTTACAATCTGTAGAGATTGTAGAGAAATCTAAGCCGGATATTATCGATATAAATTTTGGCTGCCCTGTAAAGAAAGTAGTTTCTAGAGGAGCAGGAGCTGGTATTTTGAAAGATATTGACCTTATGGTCTCTTTGACCAAGGCAATGGTAGAACATAGCAATTTGCCCGTTACGGTAAAAACTAGACTGGGTTGGGATGATAGCTCTATAAAAATTGTTGAGGTTGCAGAGCGCTTACAAGATGTAGGCTGTGCCGCAATTGCCATACATGGTAGAACCCGTGCACAAATGTACAAGGGTAGTGCAGATTGGAACCCAATTAGAGATGTCAAGAACAACCCGAGAATGCATATACCCGTATTTGGTAACGGAGATGTAAATTCTCCGGAAACAGCTATGAAAATGCGTGATGAATACGGATTGGATGGCGCTATGATCGGTCGTGCAAGTATCGGTTACCCTTGGATATTTAGGGAAATAAAGCACTTTTTTGAAACAGGAACACACTTAGCGCCGCCAACTATGGCAGAGCGTGTAGAAGCTGCTCGACGTCACTTGCAGATGTCAATAGACTGGAAAGGGGAAACTTTAGGGGTCTTCGAAACCCGTAGGCATTACACCAACTATTTCAAGGGTATCCCCAACTTTAAGGAGTATCGTATGAAAATGGTTACTAGCGATGACTCTGCATCTGTATTTGCTGCTTTTGATGAGGTATTGCAAAAGTTTGGTGACCACCAATTTACCAACGCTTAAAGGTCTACCAGCTTTTTATTGATACGGCTACTTGCAACTTTAGAAGCAATTACGCCCAATACCAAAATGGTTGCCAGCACTATGACAATGTTGATGAATTCAAACTTTACAGGGTAAGCCAGCGAAGGCGTAATTTTCAGCCAACTAAACGCAAGTTGAGACCATACAATCAGCACACCAAGTAGCACACCAATTAATCCGCCAAAACCAGTAACTAGAACTCCTTGTACAAAGTATATTCGGCGTAATTCTTTAATGGTAGTACCAAGGCTGTAAAGTGTTTTAGAATTTTGTTGCTTATCTAAAATCATCATAATGATTGCACCAACCACATTAAACAGTGCAATAATGAGTACTAAGGTAAAAATGAGGTAGGTAGCCACATTTTCGGTATTCAGCATTTTATAAAGCGTACTATTCAGTTGTTGTCTATTTTTCAATTGCACGTTAGTACCTAGAATAGACTGAATTTCATCTCGAACCGTAATTGGTTCAACACCTTCATCCATCTTAAAATTAATACCGGAAATGGAAAGCGAATCTTTTTCTAATAAAGCCTGAGTCAATCTTAAATCGGCAAACACATATTTATTATCCAAATCAGCCTCTACGGCATAAACACCGCCAATGACCATAGGTAGTTGATTGTAGAGCGTTGATGTGTTCATGGTTTGTGAAAGCGAACCTTTACCGGGTTTGAAGGCATAAATCTGCATAGGGCTACGAAACTGATTGATGGTTACCCCTAATATATTGGCAATACCTAAACCTGCCACTACTTGGGTATCATTAATGGTCCAATCGCCAATGTAGAGTGTACTGTCAACACCGGTTACCTTGGTGTAATTACTATCGATTCCTTTTATGTATGCAATATGGTTTTTACCCCGGTGTTCAAGAGATACCTTTTCTTCTATTTCTTTAGCGTAAAATGCGAGACCGTCAACAGAAAGTAAACGTTGTTCCTGTTCGGGCGTTATGGTAAAAATCTTTCCGGTTATAGGAGAAGCCTTTAAGTCAGGATCAAAAGATTCGGTAAACGAAAGGCTAAAAGTTTTTAATCCGGCGAAAGCCGAAAGCACAATAAAAAGTGCTGCAGAACCAATAACTATAACTAAAAAGGTGATAAAATTAATGATGTTGACCGCGTTCTGGGTACTTTTAGAACGCACATACCTTTTAGCGATATAGAGAGGAAAATTCAACCGATCAGCTCTTTTTACGTTTAGGTAACAAATCTCTGTTTTCTATTGGGTTCTCTTCGCGTTTTAACGACTTTTCTATATTCTCTATGTAATCTAAAGAATCGTCTAGGTAAAATAGCAACTCGGGCACTCTACGCAATTGGTTGCGGGTACGTTGAGAAAGCTCATGTTTAATAAGTGGTTGGTTAGATTTTATACCTTCCATCAATTCACCCGATTTCTCATTAGGGAAAATGCTCAAGTATATTTTGGCGATAGATAGGTCTGTAGTTACCGAAACCTTGGATACAGAGATAAGCGTATTACGAAGTCCGCCATCAATGGCAGCCTTTTGTAGAATGTCTACAATGTCTTTCTGAATGACCCCAGCTATTTTACGTTGTCTTTGCGTTTCCATACTGCAAAAATACATAGAAATTGTATCTTAACCCCTATATAAGGCACACTGAAGTAAATAAGGAATGAAAAAGATAGAACATTTAGGTATAGCGGTGAAGAACATGGAAGATTCTAATGCGCTTTTCGAGAAATTATTGGGTGTCGCTCCCTATAAACAAGAAGAAGTGGCTTCTGAGGGCGTAATGACTTCTTTCTTTCAAAACGGACCCAATAAGATAGAGCTTTTGGCTGCTACGGAACCAAACGGGCCCATTGCCAAATTTTTAGAGAAAAAAGGTGAAGGCATACACCATGTAGCTTTTGAGGTAGAAGATATCGTTGCAGAAATGGAACGTTTAAAAAAAGAAGGCTTTACATTATTGAATGAAAAACCCAAGAAAGGAGCTGATAACAAGCTAGTAGCCTTCGTTCACCCAAAGACTGCGAACGGAGTGTTGGTAGAGTTATGTCAAGAAATTAGAGAGTAAGCATTATTTTGTTTGTGTCAGTTAAAAATAAGTAGTAATATTGCATCCGCAATTTGCGGGTTTTGTAGTGCAGCTGGCATGAGCACCAGTCTTACTGATTTTAATCAGAATACGCATTTCAAAATTATAACCGGTCCTATAGCTCAGCTGGTTAGAGCACCTGACTCATAATCAGGTGGTCCCTGGTTCGAGTCCAGGTGGGACCACATTTAAAATCCATAACACACTTTTAATTAAGGAGTTATGGATTTTTTATTTAATAATATGTACGGTTTTTGTATTTTTAAGAAGTGTGGTTTTACATTAGAAACCATAATCATATAATCCTAAAGCTTTTAATCTGAAATCCATTGCGGCTGTACTTACTTTAAATTTCTTACTTAAAGAATATAATTTAGATTCATATTCCATATCGTCATCCAGTTTGGTTATTTCAGAAAGGATTAATTTTTTTGGCATTAAAAGAGAAGCAGCAAAAGCGTTCGCTTCTTTTTCCATTTTATAATCTCCCCCACTATTCTTTCTATTTAATTTAGAACCTTTATAATAATCTACAAATAAAGGGGTTTCCACGTGTAATTTAAAATGCCCTATTTCGTGAGAAATTGTAAATCTTTTTCGAACTTCTGGATGATACTTATTAACACCAATAATATCTGCTCCATCTTTTCTAACTAAAAAACCAGAAACATCATCGTCTAAATCTTGTTCATCAATATTAATACCCATCTTTCTCGTAAGTTTTTCAACATTTACGGGTACATAAAATAGTCCGAACTCTTTTAATAGTGCATTTGATTTGAATTCAATTGTAGTGCTAGCCATTTTTTCTAAGTATTTCGTTGATAATCAATAAACTCTTTTTGCTTTTATCCTGTGGTAAAGAGTCCAAGATAGTTTTATACTTCTCATCGATAGTACCTAAAGAAGATTGGTAGGTATCCATGGAAGGTAGAAGATCAGTCATTTTACAATCTAATGCAATAGCAATCTCATAAATTGTAAATATAGAGGGTTGATGCTTACCTATTTCAATATTCGAAATTGAAGACCTACTTAAAGATATAAGTTCAGCTAAGTTTTCTTGACCTAATCCTTTTGCTTTTCTTAATTCTTTAATATTCTTACTTATGCTTTCGTACAAAAAGTCCCCCCTATTGCTCATATAATGTTAACGTATCAAATATAGATTTATTTTGCTTATGTAACAAGCAAATGGTTAAAATTTATAAATATTTAATACATTTTCCAGTATCAATTATTTGTTGTATCTTTGACAAATCAGGTTCGTATTGGACCAAAAAAAATCAGGTGGAGTGCACCTGATTAATTTAAATTTTGGAATATACTTGGGTTCGCAGCCCGAGAAATCCTCTTCTTTTCGTTAAAGCAAAGGTACATATTCTTCTTTAAATTACCAAATTTCTGCACTCCGCCTGATTATTGTTGAATTTTAAACTAATAATTGCGCATTTTTTACAAATTATTTATACAACAAAAAGGTTGATTTTGACTTACTGGTCAATCTATTCCATTGATTTCCTAACTAGTTGTTTGGTCTAATGTGGTTGTTTAAGTGTTAGAAATTAATTTTTAATTAAAAAAGAAGAATTATCATGAAAGATAATAATACAGTTGATTTATATAAATGCTATTGTGATGGGGTAAAGCCAGAAATAGCATATGAGTACTCCTTTAAAATATTTAAAGAAGACTACTTAACAAGAAAACAAGTTATAACAGGAAATGACCTCCATGAGTTATTTGGTTCAAATGCCAGCACCCATTTTATAAGAATGGTAGTAAAAGAGGGTAAAAAGGAAGTAGGGCCTTTAACTAAGGTAGACCTTACTAAATGTGGAATAGAGAAATTCATTATTCGCCCTTTTGAGCAAGAAACTATAGATTTGGAAACTTGTTTCTGCGAGGGTGCGACCCCAATAATAACTTATCAATATGTTATAAAGGTAAATAGAGATAAGTATACATCTGAGAAGGAAATATTAACTGGCAGAGAAATTTTGGCCTTGGCTGGAAAAGATTCTAAAACCCATAGATTAAGGATGTTCACCAAAAAAGGTAAAGTCATTGTTGATGCAGACGAAACAATTGACCTTACTAAATGTGGAGTAGAAAGATTTGTAGCTGAACCCTTGGATTGTACAGAGGGTTTTGTCACTAAAAACCAATTTACTTTACCTGATGAAGATGTACATTTTTTGGATTCAATTAGGAATGGAGTAGACTTGATTCAAGAGGGTAATAGACGGTGGTTAATCTTTAGAGGCTACAAAATTCCTGATGGATACAATGTTGAAGTTGCTGATTTAGCGATATTAATTCCTCCACACTATCCAACAGCAGGATTAGATATGATGTATTTAAACCCACCTCTTGCAAGAAAAGATGGAGCAGCGATAAAAGCTTTGTCAAATCAAACAATAGAAGGGAAAAGATATCAAAGATGGTCTAGGCACAGAAGTGCCGCTAACAAGTGGAATCCCAACATACATAATGTTGAGTCTCATGTTGATTTAATGGTTAGATGTTTAACAGCTGAATTTGCTAAACGATAAAAGCCATGGTACATTTTAAAATTACAGATAAGATGTGCCAAGAGTTGAAGAGTCATCTCCATAATGGAGATGGCTTGGAAGCTCTTGCGTTCATAATATGCGGGCGATTAAATCATGAAGGCGATAACTGGTTACTTGCACATGAAATTTTTCTTATGCCATATGAAAAATGTTCAAGAGATGTAAATTATGTAAGTTGGAAAACTAAGCATATAGAACATCTATTAGATAAAGCTAAAGACAAGGGTTTTGCAATTGTAAAAAT
Organism: Maribacter sp. R86514; assembly: GCF_044597005.1. Classification (NCBI taxonomy): domain Bacteria; kingdom Pseudomonadati; phylum Bacteroidota; class Flavobacteriia; order Flavobacteriales; family Flavobacteriaceae; genus Maribacter; species Maribacter sp. R86514. The sequence goes on from NZ_CP138999.1 coordinate 3,206,295, forward strand.
TCATTCCCATTTTATGCTTGATTCTGATTTTTCAGAATTAGATGATATTTCAGATAAGTCATTTTTTGAGTCAGTATATGGTTGGTCAAACTCTGATTTACCACATGCTAGTATTATAATGTATCCTGATGGCTCAATGAAAGGAAGAACAATTGAAAATGACATGAGCTTTTCTGCTATACCTAAAATTACTGTAGTAGGTAATGATATTAAGAATTTTCAGTTTTTTGAAAGAGCAAGTGTAGGTAAAGAGTTTATTAGAACCCAACAGGCGTTTGGCGAAAAAACCACCAAATTGTTGCGAGGATTAAAAATAGCTGTTATTGGATGTTCTGGTACAGGAAGCCCAGTTATTGAGCAATTAGTTAGACTTGGAGTTGGTACACTCGTATTAGCGGATGGGGATTTTATTGAATATAAAAATCTTAATAGGATTATAGGTTCAACTTTCGCTGATGCAAAAGCTAATACACTTAAAGTTTTAGCACTTAAAAACCATATAGAAAAAATTGGTTTAGGTACTAAAGTGATAACGTTTCCAAGCTTAATTCAAGAAAATAGAAAGGCAATAGACACACTTGCTAGTTGCGATATGATTTTTGGTTGTGTTGATTCTTTTGAGGGAAGGTTCTATTTGAATTTAATTTCCACTTATTATTTAGTTCCATTAATTGATATTGGTGTAAAATTAGTTGCAGATGGTAATGGTGGAGTTGATTCTATAAACGGAAATATACATTACGTTAATCCAGGTTCTGAAACGCTTTTGGAAAGAGGTGTTTTTACACAAGAACAATTAACTGCTGAATCTTTAAGAAGAATATCCCCTCATGAATATGAAAAGAGAAAAACATATTTTGATAATTTGGATATTGAAAGCCCAGCTGTCATAAGTGTTAATATGACCTTTGCTTCTTTTGCTGTAAATGAAATGTTAGCAAGATTTCACCCATTCAGATATAGCGATAACATAAAGTTCTCACATACTTGTATAAATTTATCTGATTGGGATATCAATAGATCAGAAGTGAAGGAAACCGAATCTAAGTCTGCGTTGAGACATATTGGGATAGGTAATATAGAACCCGAATTGGAAATATATGATAGTGAAACAGTTATTTAAATGGATAGTTAGTTTCTTTAAAAAAGAAAGTAATTATTTTAAATTGAAAATAGTTTCTGAATTACCAGAGAATCCATTAGAACGTACTCTTTACTTAGAAGGGAGTTTTAAAGAAAAGGATTATTGGTATGCATTGTTAAAATGTCCCTGCGGTTGCGGGGACATTATAATGCTAAACCTCATTACAGATACAAAACCTTGTTGGAAAGTAAGCGTAAATAAATACCCTTCAGTTTACCCTTCTGTATGGAGAACAAAAAATTGTAAAAGCCATTTTTGGATAAAAGATGGTAAGTTGGTTTGGGCATAATTTTGATATTTTAAAGAGGATGGTATCTGCTAGTTTTAATACCCGGTCGTATTTATTCAATTTCTAAAGAAATTGTTTGTAAGAAATTAGGTAATTTAACTAAGTCTTTATTATACACACCATTTCCTCAATAACACTACCTTTAGATTATCAACTAAGAAATGAATATTTCTATTAACACAATCTGTCTTGGTTAGCTATGCCTAGGTCACTATTGGTATAAACAAACTAACACGAAAAGTGATTACAATTAGTGTTTTTTAAAATGCGGCTATTTTTTGTGAAATCCTTCAATACGGATAAATAATAGGAGTCCAACGAGATAAGCAACAACGTCCCAAACATCTGCCGTATATCGGTCATTGATATGAGGAAGTATCGCTTCAAAATAAACGACGTACAATAAAGTGACTACAATTTGTAACGGTAAAGGTAGTTTTAAACGTTTGTCAGATTTTATGTAGCGCACACAGCAAAGTCCGATTTTAAGAACAATTGGTATGCACAAAAGATCATTAAGATAATTGTTTATAAGTGGGTGTATATGAACATTGAAGCGTTGTAATAAGTAAACTAAGAGACCAATAAGTATACATACTTGGAAATAGTATTTTTTGATGAGTATTTTAAACATTTTCAATGGTGGTCAAATGTAAATTTTTGTTGAGCTACGCGGCAATATAGCCAAAGACCAAAGCTAAAAAAGAACCTATAGCGAGTACCACTATCCAGATGGAATAAAAAAAGCGGGAGATATAACGAATAAAAATGTTCTTATGATCTTTCGCATTCTCAAAAAATAGGGTAACATCATTTTTTTCTTTCACTTTTTCAGATGCTATCTTTTTCTTGTTCTTTTCTTCGCGTTCTAGCTTTCTTTTAAGGTTTATATTGATGATTTCCCCGCAGTTCTTACAATAATCGCGATTCAAGTTTACAGTTCCGCAATTTTGACATATTCGGTAGGTTTCATTGCTCATAACAGCATATTTAATGTGTCGCTGATTTTATTCAGTACGATATTACCTAAATATAGCCAAACACGAATAACTAATGTTGTCGTATTCATTAGAAAGATGTCCTGTATAAAACGATGTATCTATTTAAAGCTGAAAAGGTCTTGGGCTTAATATACTTTTATAATATGGCAAGAGAAGTGGGCTCAAATTGATAAGAAGTGAAAATTTATTCGTTTTTCTTTTTTACGTACGTTAGAATTTATTTTTCTATATCCATTTGTTTAAATTACTGACTAATTCAAACTAACTCAAAATGACTTTAAAATTTAACCTGTATAAGTTGGTCTTAATAACCCTTGCACTAGCCATTTCGTGCATATCTGTGACGATGGCGCAAACCGTACCTTCACCAGAAGATGTTTATGGTTTTAAGGTAGGTACCGACTACAAACTGGCAGACTACAGCCAAATTGAAGACTACCTTTCTCAATTAGATGCATCTTCAGAGCGTGTAAAAAAAGTAGAAATAGGGACTACTGTACTTGGTAGAAAAATGTACATTCTTTTTATTTCTAGTGAAGAGAACCTTAAGGATTTAGATAAGTGGAAAGACATTAGCACCAAACTTGCCAGAGTACAAGTTTCTAATGAAGAAGCCATGAAATTGTCTGAAGAGGGCAAAGCTATAGTATGGATTGATGGCGGTATGCACTCTACAGAGTTGGCGCATGGGCAAATGACTTCTGAATTTGCATATACTTTGGCTACTTCTGAAACTACGGAAATAAAGAAAATCAGGGAGAATGTTATCACCATTTTAATGCCTGTAATGAATCCTGATGGGTTGGATATTGTTGTAGACTGGTACAAGAAGAACTTAGGTACCGCTTATGAAACATCTCGCCCACCGATTTTATATCACTACTATATGGGTCATGATAACAACAGAGATTGGTTCATGAATACCATGCCAGAGACGTATAATGTTACGAGGATATTGTACAATGAGTGGTATCCACAAATTGTGTATAACCACCATCAATCTTCACCGTCTTGGACAAAAATATCTTTACCACCATATGCAGATCCGGTAAACCCAAGAATTCACCCAGCAATTACTGCAGGTGTAAGTGAGGTAGGTTCGGCAATGACCAAAAGATTTTCATTGGAGAATATGCCAGGTGCCATTGCAGATAATTTTTATACCATGTTCTGGAACGGTGGCGGGCGTACCGTGCCTTATTACCATAACATGATTGGTATTTTAACAGAAGTTGGTCATACCTCACCAACTCCAAGATATTACGACCCAGAGAAATTACCTAAAACCGTTGCGGGCGGTACACCTACAGATGGTACGGATATCATGTATCCGGATCCATGGAAAGGTGGTGAATCTCATTTTCGTGATGCGGTAGATTATATGTTGACCGCTACTTGGGCAACGTTAGATTTATCTGCCGATCGCAAGAGCAACTACTTGTACAACATTTACAAAATGGGAGCTTCGGCAATCGAGAAGTCGAAAGAAGAAGGTCCGTTTGCATACGTAATCGGTAAAGATCAATGGGATGCTTTCGAGTCCGTGAACTTAGTAAACGTTCTTCTAAAGGGTGGAATCGAAATAGAGAAAACCACTAAAAGCTTTGAACTTAACGGTAAGAAATACGAGAAAGGTGCCTATATCATTTACACGGCACAAGCATTTAGACCGTATTTGATGGATTTAATGGAAAAGCAAAATTATCCAACACGTTTTCAATACCCAGGTGGACCACCAGATACTCCGTATGATTTAGCTGGTTGGACATTACCTATGCAAATGGGAATCACTGTAGATAAAATTGCAAAACCTTTTGAGGTAGCTACAGAAAAGGTGTTGGATTCAGCTCCTTATTATGAAGGAGAGGTAAAAGGGAATGCTTCTTACGGGTATTTGTTAAGTGCTAACAGTAATGCATCGGTTATAGTAACCAACAAAGTATTGAATGCCGGCGGCACGGCTTATAAAACAAAAACATCATTTAAATCTGGTAAAACCACCTATCCGGCGGGTGCCTATATTGTTTCAGGCGGTAGTGCTTCAGTAGAAGAGTTAGCAGCCGAATATGGTTTAGAAGTAACAGGATTATCCGCAGAACCAAAAGTAGAAATGACAAAGGTTCACGCACCAAAAGTAGGCTTGTACAAATCTTGGGTTTCTAATATGGATGAAGGCTGGACTCGTTTTATCATGGATGAATATTCGTTTGAAACAGATACGCTTCATGATACCGATATTCAAACAAAAGATTTATCGCAGTATGATGTATTGATCATACCATCGCAACGACCAAAGTCTATATTACATGGTAATTCCCCATTAAAAATGCCAGAGAAGTTTACAGGTGGTATTGGTCTAGAAGGATCTGTAGCTTTAAGTAATTATGTAAAGAATGGTGGTACATTATTGGCTTTCGATGAAGCTAGTAATTATGTTATAGAGCAATTTGGTTTGCCGTTAAGAGATGCTACCGAAGGTACCGACAGTAATGAATTCTTTATTCCGGGGTCATTAATAAAAACAGGAATAGATACAACGCATCCGTTAGCATTTGGAATGCAAGACACGGTAGCGGTATCTTTTAATAAAAGTCGTGCATTTGTCATTGATAAGCAATCTAAAAAAGGAGAAGGCGGTACAGAAGATATTAAAGATGCGCCGGCACCAGAAGTTGAGGTCATTGCCAATTATGCACCCAAAGATTTATTGATGAGTGGTTGGGCAATGGGCGAGAAAAAGTACATTGCAAAAAAGCCAGCTATGGTAAAAGCAACATACGGAAAAGGATCTGTCGTTTTGTTTGCTTTTAGACCGCAGTTTAGAGCGCAACCAAGAGGAACGTATAAACTTATTTTCAACTCCATTTTTGAAGGAGCGGCAGAATAGTCTATTGATGAGGAAACTAATCATATACAGGCACAGTCGAAATTAGTTTAGAGCAAGTCGTACAAAATTTTCTAATAAAATGCCCATCAAAATTTGATGGGCATTTTTCTTTTTTAAAAACTTTAAAATAAAAATAATCCTACAAATACCGTGGCTATTGACTTGAGGTGAATATTACGGAAAACCGTAATATAATTAGAGCAATAATTTTAAAATTCAATGGTTAGATAGAGACCTAACAAATAAATTAAAACCAAAATCACCAATGAAAACATTTAATCAATTACTAGTACTTTCTTCTATTGCAGTATTTAATTTTAGCTGTGAAAAATCAACATCAGAAGAGTTTGAAGAAGTAAACGGAAATGTAGAAACTAAGCTAATAAGTGCTATTGATGTAGCATCTGCAGAAGATTCAGAAGACAGCGCAAACATTTTATTTTCGTATAATAATGATTTACAGTTAACATCAATTTTCGACGGAACGGAAACAACCAATTTCACCTACGAAGATGGTGATCTTAGTAATGTAACGGGCAATGTAGATAACGGCAATGTAGAAGAATTATATGAATCTCCTTATGATGCTTTTGAAACCGGACAAATTGAGGAGTATGATGATAACGGTAACCCATCTGTAATTAAATTTATTGAGTACGATTATGATTATATGACAGGCGAAGAAGAAGTAGTGTATTACACGGCAGAAATCTCTTATGACGATAAGCCGAATCCGTTTTACAAAACTGCGGAAGCAGCAGGCATGATAGCTGTATTAGATCAGATTAAATTAAACTTTGCAGAGGCGCCACAAGCAGAAGAAATTGTAAGAGCAAAAGCATTGTTCCCAAACAATAATCCGTCGCAAGTAGTGTATAAAAATGAGGAAGGTGAAATAGAATACACCATTAATATGTCATACACTTATGATGGTGATTACCCAACAGCAGCAACCGTATCTTCGGCATCGGCAGATGGTAGTGACAGTGAAACATATTTAACTACATTCACTTATGTAGGTGACTAAGTAAATTGAAAAATTTTTAGATATTAGAAAGCAGCCCTAAAAGGCTGCTTTCTTGCTTTTTAGGTAGTTTTTGTGTTTAAAATTTCATTATAACTTAAAAAACCGATTTTTGTATTTCCCAATAAAATGTTAAATTGAAGCAGCCCTTAATATTGGTATACTAAAGTTCCCCCAGAATCTATTAGTGTTGCTCTTTATTATTGGGCTTTTTTTGTTGGTGTATATTTAAGACAAGACTTCCCCCACACGCTAATAAAATACCCAATCATAGGGATGATATCCCATTGTTATTTATTTCATTTTTAATCAAACCAAAAAGCTAGAAATTATGAAGTTGAATTTAACTACCACAATTAATTGTAATCCAGAATTGAAAGATACATGGCAGATGGTTTATGCTAGTCAATTATATGGTACCTTTTTTTCAGTATATGCTAAAATAGTAGCGAATAAGGATGAAAAATGTATGAATTCCATTGACCTTAAGTTAATAAATTATAAGGGACCAATAAATTTGGGTATACATGAAGCAACTTACAATGTAAAGAGAAAAGAGATTAGTATAATCGATCATATGAATGGTGATTCCGTAACTATCAATGTTGTTTCTGTTACATTATGGGTAAGGGCACTTATTGAACAAGATGGTTGCGAGAAGCCAATAACAATTGAACAGTCAATAAATAACGACGAGACTTATCTTGAAATTAACAGAAAACTGTTACCTCTAAGTGATAACGGAAATTGTGTTGTAGATGGTGTATTCGATTCTGAATTTTACTATAGGGATGGACTAAGTAAGCCTATTCCAAAAAAACTAAATGAGATTAGTGGTTTATCATCTTGGAACAAATACAATAATTTAGATAATGAAGATGACGGTAACGTTGAATTACTTGGTCCAGGTGGAATATGCCCTAGAGGATATGCGAAAATTATTTTTTGATTTTTCCAGTATATTATTTTTTAGTCTACTGATGACGACGATTTCGCATGCTCAAAATTCAGAGAAAAATGAATATATAAAGAGCTATGCCAATTCTTTGATGAATTTGAATTATCAAGATGCTTTAACCATTTCCAGTAAAATAACAAATAATAAACTTAAGATAAGTATGAAAAATTTAGCTACTATTTTATATAATAATGGTCAAGCTAATAAAACAAACATCACCTATTTTAAAGATAGTACAATATCCGTAAATAATAATTCAATTGAAAAAACCATTAATTACTTAAGTAAAGGATATTATATACTTTATGAGAAAACGGGAGAAGATTCTTTTGAATATTTTTTCAATGCCTATACTTTAGCAAAAAGTAAACACCATTCAAATTTATATAAACTTTCCTTACTTGGTATTTTAGAATATTATCAGTTCAAATATTCACAAACTAATAATCAATTTGAAACCTATATCCAGGAATTTGAAAAAATTTGTGTAAGTAATCTAGACTATGTATGGCTCTATTTATATAAAGTTTATTTCAATTTACAAAGTTTATCAAAAGAGAGCTGGTCTTCAATTCGTGACTTAAAACAATTAGAAAACCGCATGTTATCGGTATCTAAAAATAGTAATTTGAGACCATTATTTTATTCGCTCAAGGCGCTCAAATATGAATACACGGATAGTAATCAAGAGGCTTTAAAATATCATCAGTTGGCTTTAGATTTATCTAAAGAAAAGCCATTTCTAAAATATATTGCATTCAGATCATTGATTAGAATGTCTATCATAGCACAAAAGGAGAATGATTTTGAGAAAGGTATAGTACTATTGGATACAGCTATTAACTATATAGATAAATCTGATACATTGAGAAGTCTGATTTATATTAACAAATACAAGTCTAAGCATAATTTAAAAATTAAAAATTTTGAAACTGCATATGCTCAGTTAGAAGAATCTATAGATTTAGAGCATAAACTTGAATACAAAACCAATATGTTAGAAAAATCTGCTTTAGAAGTTAAATTAAGAACCGCAGAAAAAGAAAAACAAATACTTGAAGAAAAGCAAAAAGCACAAATAACTAGAAATTGGCTTATCGCTGCCACTCTAGCCCTTGTTTTTGGAACAGGTATTGCCATTCTGGTTCAAAAGAACACGACCAAAAAACGCAAACTGGCAGAACAAGAAACACTATTGAAACAAGAACGTGTAGACAATCTATTAAAGCAGCAAGAATTGGTGAGTATAGATGCCATGATTGAGGGTCAAGAGAAAGAACGCCAACGCGTAGCCAACGAATTGCATGACGATTTAGGTAGTCTTATGGCAACCATAAAATTACACTTCAGTAATGTAAAGGGAAAAGGGAAGGACCCAGCGCTAAAACAAGCGCAATCTTTATTGGAAGAAGCCTACCAAAAAGTAAGGGGAATAGCGCATAGTAAAAACTCCGGAGTAATGAGTAGCCAGGGTTTGTTACCTGCAATTAAAAAAATGGCGTATGTTATTTCAGAAACCAATGCTTTAGAAGTAAGTGTAGAAGATTTTGGTATGGGCGAGCGTATGGAAAACTCCCTAGAACTCAGTCTTTTTAGAACCATACAAGAATTGGTGGCAAATGCTATTAAACATGCAGAAGCAACTAAACTTAGTATTCAAATTTCACAATATGAGGATAACATGAATATTATTATAGAAGATAATGGAAAAGGCTTTGACCGTTCTAAAATTGACAAAAGCAAAACGGGAATGGGACTCACCAATATTGAAAAACGAATGGAACATTTAGAAGGTAATTTTACCATAGATAGTGTGCTGGGAAAAGGCACTTCCATTTTAATAGACATACCTGTATGATAACCGTAGCCATAGCTGAAGATCACCAAGCCTTAATAGATGGCATCATCTCCTATTTAAAACATGAAGATGATATTGAAATAATCGGGCATGCAAATAATGGAGAAGAACTATTGAAGTTGGTACGGTTAAAACAGCCCAAAGTGGTATTATGTGATATTCGAATGCCCAAATTAGATGGTATAGAAGCCACCAAATGTATTTTAAAAGAATTTCCAAATACTAGAATAGTTGCTTTTACCATGTTTGATCAAGATGATGCCGTACAGCAAATGCTAGCTGCTGGTGCCCATGGTTATATTTTAAAAAATAGCAGCTTAGATGTGGTTTTGGAAGCTATACGTACCGTCTACGATAACAAAACATACTACGATAAGAAAATTCATATTCCCGATGGAGAAAAGAATAGCACTAAAAGCATACTCAGTGCCCGTGAACGAGAAATTTTACAATTAATAGGTAATGGGCATACCAGTCATCAAATTGCGGATGAACTCTTTATTGGTAAAAGCACTGTAGACACCCATCGTAAAAACATGATCCGTAAACTGGGCTTAAGTGGTGCGGGCGAGTTGTTGCGATATGCGGTGGAGAAGAAATATGAGTTTTAAATTTTATTAATACTACATGCTTAGCTATTGATTACGGTAATTACCCCATTTAAGTAAAAATATAAAAAGCTACGCCTAATACAATCTTGGGAATAAGCAGCGTAACGTTGATAATTCTAAAAATTCAATTAACTTTAAAAGGTATATGCCTTGGTGGTAAATTTTACCGCACAGAATTCAAAGAATAGTATTAAATTAGGCAAGCACTATATAAAATGCATTTGTAAATAATGGCAAAGATTGAAATTAAAGGTTCCCCCGAAGAGCTAGAAAGAGTAGCTGCTTTTTTAGCAAACAATAACGTAAAGTTTGATGTGTTCAATGAATATGGTAACCACTCTCTAGAAGATTTAGACAAGTATGAGCATTTAAAAACTAGGTTCTCTGACCCAGTGACAGAAAAATAACCCAAATCCATGAAAGGCTTACAACAAATAAAATCTGAAATTGAACTGTTGACGAGTTCTAATAATAAAACCGAACTAGAAGTAGTAGATGCATTACGTAAGTATTACTTCAATAAAGCGGTAACTGCAGAGATCAAACTTTATAAGAAAAAAAAGAAAAAGGTGGCACAGATAACCAAAGACCTTAAAATAAGTCACCGCAGATTCTATAAAATTTTGGAAGATAAAAAAGTAGAATTTACCAAATACAATAAATCTAAAGGAGAAGAGGCAGAGTAACCCTCTTTGGCAGATTCAAATACATAACACAAGAGGAATGAGATTTTTAAAGTACATGCAAGTATTTCTTATTCTTATTTCTGTTTGGGTGTCTCACGCTGCTTATTCTCAAAAAGTAGTAGTAAAAACCCAGATACAAACTACGGTTAATATTGAATGCAATGATGATGGATGTTTTGGCAGTTATTATGGCAAAGAATTTATAGATGGTTCAGATGTAGCTCATCAATTCTCTAACACCATGTCTGCTAAAGTAGGGCATAAATTAAAGGAACTCTATTCTAAAGATACATACGTAAAAGTAGATTTTGAGAACATACTTATGACTACCAAGGGCATGGGTTCTGGTATGGTGAGGTATGAGCTGAAAATTCCGTTTGTTACGGTAGCTACAAAATGTGAAGCCTATACGTCTTTTGATCATGTTGGTGGCTGGAATCATACACCATCTTTACCCAGAAGAAAGAAGGAACTAAGTTCTCTTTTAATGCTTGGCGAGTCTTTATATATCAGTAAGCTAAAAACGACCACTGAAGGACTACAGGAATATTGGATTCAATGGAAAAACAAGAACACACAGAAAAGTTGTAGTCCAAATAAAGATTAACTTGATAGTCTTATTTTAATTATTTGAAAATGAACAAAGAATCACTCTCTAAACTAAGTAACGAAGAACTACTTAAAAAACATACAGCAGCAAAAACAATGGTGTGGCTCTTGGCAATTGTTTTAACCGGAGTTTTACTCTTTTTTATCTACATTTCAATACAAGATGGACTTACTCCTTTATTGGCAGTTCCGTTAGCGTTATCAACCATCATTCCTTTGAATGTAAAGAACATGAATGCGTTTAAAAAGGAATTGGACTCTAGAAAATAAGTGTTCAATTTTTATCAAGTAATTAGAAAAATAACAGTTAAAAAATGAAAAGTACAACCATATCAATCATAGGAATGGTAATAGCGATAATAACAATAGTATCTACTTTTATTAAGGGTAATGATACCGGTTCTTTATTTGGTTTTGAAATGGATATTTGGATGTATCGCTTAATTTGGCTTGCCTTGTTCGGGGTGATTTTGAATGGTTATTTAAAGGAGAGAAAGAATACCTGATTGTTCAAAAAATTGAACAATAGTACCATTTTTGGGCACAATTGAAAGGAAAAAATGATAAAATAGTATTATTATCTAAGCTTGTATATAGATTTTCGTAATCAATCACCAAATACTTCGACTCACACATTACATGAAAAAGCGAAAGTTTAAAATCAGTGATATCATTTTTGTGGTGTTCATTCTGTTGTTGATAATTCCACAGACAAGAACGCCAATTCAGGTAGCTGTCAATAAACTGAAAGTAGCAATTTGGTCACCTAGTATTGAAGATGAAGAAGACCAAGATCAAGTTACTCCATTTCAATATGCCGTTATTGATTTAAAAGGTAAAACCGAAAGCATTTTCGTAGGTAAGGGCAAGATTACTTTTATCAGTTATTGGGCAACTTGGTGTCCGCCTTGTATTGCAGAATTACCAGGAATTCAAGATTTGTATAAAGACTACGGAGACAAAGTCAATTTTATATTATTGACCCAAGAAGAGCCAGAAAAAGTACAGCGGTTTATTGAAAAGAGAGGTTATGAACTACCTATTTATTTTCCACAAATGCAAGCTCCAGATGTGTTGCAAGAAAATAGCATCCCCACTAATTATGTAATTGATACTACAGGAAAAATCATCATTAAAGAAACAGGTGCCGCAGATTGGAACAGTAAAAAAATACGCAATCTGTTAGATGATTTAGTTTCAAATTATTCTGACTAGCTAAGTCGTTCTTTAATACAAGCTGCCATAAAATCCTTTTTATTGAGTGCCTTTTCAGCAAAATCAAAAAGGCTTAAGCAACGGTCTAAGTTCTGATTCTCGTAAGTAACTTTGTAGTATCTGTTATTATTCAGATAGTCAGTTAATGCACGTAAACCATGAATAAATGGCATAAAAACAGCACCTAAGGGTAAACTGTTTTTATCTGCGATCGTTAAAAATGAACTATTAACAGCTAAGCCATCAAGAAAAGCTTTAAATAATGATTCATCAAAGTTTATGAGTTCATGGTTTTGCTCATCTTCAGGTGCATTGTTAACTACAGTTCTTATAGCATCACCAAAATCATAGAAGAAATAGCCTTTCATAATGGTGTCCAAGTCAATAAGGCACAATGCTTTATTGTTGGTTTCTGAGAATAGGATATTATTTAACTTGGTATCGTTGTGACAAATTCTAACAGGTAAGTCGCTAATATTAAGGTCTTCAAGTTCAGTTAAGAAAAGATGAGCTTTATTAATGGCATGTTCGGCAATTTGTTTTTTCTGTGCATCTGCATCTGCAAGTGCTTCATTAAACTCTTGTTTTCTATGGTTCAGGTTATGAAATTTTGGCAACGTATCTTTAACTATAGAAGGGACCACGTCTTTTAATAAACTATGAAAACGACCCACAATACGACCCGCTTCAAAAGCAATATTATTATCTGTAGTTGTGTTATATGTGGTGCTGTTAGGAATATAAGTCATCATTCTCCATAGACCATCATTTTTCTTTAAAGAATGTTCTCCATTTTTTGTTTGTAAAAAAGTGATTTGTGCATAATCATCTACATTCAAAAATGGGAGGGTATAGCTAATGTTATCCATTAGTATTTCTGCATTTTTAAATATAAGAGTGTTTACTTTCTGAAGGATATACTGTTGACCATCGTCCTCCGCAACCAAATACGTGTCATTAATGAGTCCGCTAGTCAAGGGTGACCATTTTAATGAATTTCCGTTAAGGTTGAATTCAATCAGTATTTTTTGGATGGACTCTGAGGTCATTGTTTTAGCACTAAGATTCAGTTTTTAAAGGTATGTAAAACTTGCGCACTGTTTTGAACAAACTTAGTAGCCACAAATAGCATTTAATAAGAATTTTCTTTATTTTGTGCAGTTGGCCTAATTATAATACGATTTTCAAATTATCGCAGTTAATAACTAAACCAATCAAATTTCCCCCAAGAATGAGTAAGATTAAAACCTGCCTAAAAGTTGTTGTATTTTTATTTACAACCACTTACGTACAAGCACAATGCGAAGTTTTTAAAAGTGAAATCAGTGATGTACAACGTTACATGTCGCAATTTAGTCAGCTCTCAGATTCATTGAGTACCGCTGTTGAAATTGCTTCTTTTGATGCCTCTATTAGTAAGGCAAGAAAAAGCACAAAAGCTGCAATGTTGTTAATGGGTCAGGCAGTTAATGCAGCAGACGAAGCTGTAATTTTAGCATCAGAAGCTCAATATGATTCACAGACTTGTGGTTTACAAGACGCCATGAGTTATACGATTGATGCCGAAAGACATACTATTGATTCTCGTGACTTTTCTACCGAAGCTTTTGAGAATGTAAAAAATGCCTCAAAGGCAAACAACTTGGGTAACTTACAGTTTTACATGCGCAAAGCGCAAAGGCTTATGCGAGAAGCACAAGAGTCTGCAGATTCAGCAGTATATGCAGCAGACAATGCGCATTATAGCTGTAGCCATGACGTTGCCCATCTTAGTTTTGAGAACTAGATCACTCCTCTTTCTTATTAACTAAACCTTTGGTAAACTCATTTAAGGTTTCCACTTTTTCTTCGAAATCTCCTTTGATGGTTTTTCTAAACTCGTTGAGGTTTTTTACCAAGTCGTCTATATTTTCTGGAATAACATCCTCAAAAAATTGACGCAATCTTTTGGCGGTAGTAGGAGATTTTCCATTGGTGGAAATCGCCACTTTTACATTGCCCTTAGTAACAATGCCGCCCATGTAGAAATCGCAAAAAGGAGGGTTGTCAGCTACGTTCACAAGTATTTGTCTTTCCCTACAATCATGATATACCTGCTCGTTTACAGGTACATTATCTGTAGTTGCTATGGCAATATTTTTCCCTTTCAAATAAGAAACATCATAGGTTGCCACATTCATTTTTATATTGAACTTGTTGGCCAATGCAATAGTTTCTTCCCTAAACATTGGGGAAACCATTTCAACTTGTGCGGTGGGACTTGACTTTAATAGAAAAGTCAATTTTTCTAAGGCAACATTGCCTCCGCCAACAATTAAAATCTGAAGGTTAGATACTTTTAAAAATACGGGGTAAAGCTCATTCCGTTCCATTTGCTATTTTATTTTCTTCTGTTTTATAGTTGATGGTAACACGTGTACCTTTTCCAAGTTCTGAGTTTATAAATAAACGACCGTTAATATAGTCGATACGTTCTTTCATAAAAAACAGCCCCATACCGCCTTCACTATTATTTTTTGGTAATTTTCCTAAAATAGAATCATCAAAACCTTTGCCATCATCATCTATTACTACGCTTAAAATAGGATAGGAGTAATTTAAGGTAACCAAAATATAATTTGCTTCTGCATATTTTATGGCATTGTTAACCGCTTCTTGGGTAACACGATAAATATTGGTTTCAGCTAACGAATCAAACCTTATATTGGCATCGGTCTTATTTTTAAACAGAACAGTTTTTCCTGTAAGTTTAGACAGCTCTGTAGTCATTTTATGTATTGCAGGGAAAATGCCGTGATCACTTAATTCTGGTGGAGTTAAGTTAAATGTGGCCGTTCTGACCCCTTTTATAAGATCAGATGTTAGCCCTTTTAGATAGGCTATTTTTTCTCCGGTTTTAGCCTGGTCTTCAATATCTATAGATTCAATATTAAACTTTAAAGCGGTTAGCATTTGACCTATACCATCATGAATATCTTTGGCAATACGCTTTCTTTCCTCTTCCTGGCCTTCTACGATTTGGCTTGCTTGCACCTTTTTTTGCTGCATGCGCTCCTCAAAATTCTGCTTGGTCAATTGCTGTACCTTAAGTTGGTTTTCTTTACGCTCGGTAATATCTGAACATAAAATTAAAATGTCTTGCTCTAAAGAAGACTGGTGCATGGGTACAATAGACATATCTAACCAAAGATTGGTGCCTTTGGCATTCACAACTTGTAACTCTTCTGTACGAATAACATTTTTTCTATTGATTTTCAACACCTCTTTTAAGTAGGATTGCTGACCTTCTTCTGTGGTTAATATTTCAGAAATAGGCTTGTTTACAGGTGTGGTCTCAAGACCTAAAAGGTCAAGAAACTTTTTACTTATAAATACGATACTACCGTCTTTACGAATGCTGGCAAATAGCGCGGCGTTATCTATTACGAAATTTAGTTCTTGCAATTCTTTTAATGAGCGCTCTTTTTCATCATATAAGTTTTGAATCTTTTCTAATTGCCCTTTAGACTCTTCGTCTTTGCCAATAAGGTGTCCTATAGTATTTTTAATTTGGATGGATAAGGGTCTGAAGATTACAAAAATTTCTAGCAGAAGAATTAGTAAAGAAAAAGCAAGAAGCCAGTATTCTTTTTGTTTTAGTTTTTGAAGCTGTTCATTGCTACGGGCATCATATTCGTTTACGATCTGATCCATAAGATTCAAAAAAGAACGTTCATTGTTGAGCAAAGCATCTAAGTCGTTTTGTTGTACAGATGCGTTAATGTCTTGTTTATGGGTTGCAAGTACATGCTCTACTGCACTTACCATTGCCGAGTGGTGCGGGTCAAGTTTTTTAAATAATGCTTGAACTTTGGGATCATCTTCATAAGGCAGATTAAAAGAGGCATCGCCCAAATGAAGACCTTCGTGAGATATTTTCCAAACCGCAAGGGTTTTCTCAATCTCAGAGAGCACCATCTTTTTATCTTCTGGATTATGTAGTTCTTTTAGAAGTAAGGTCTCTTTAGTCAATTTTTGACTAAAGGCACGCTGTCTACCTGCTATATTTATAAGTTCAGAATCACCAGATTGTGCCTTTAGGTGTAATTGAATAAGTACTTGGGCTATAATAACGGTTAGGGCAATGGCTGCCAATGCCAACAAATACCATTTTCGAATACGTATAAACGTAGCCGTGTCCAATGGTATATTTTGCTCGTTATTGGCCATAAAAATTGAATAGTAACTAGTAATTAGGCTTGAAGTGCCTTGGTAATTAAATCTAAGGAAAATTTAGATAGCGGTAATTTTAATGCGGCCTCTTGGCCCTTAATAGACATTTTTCTCCATGTTTTCTGAAGGATATCTATAGTTTTGTCTTCCTCATGTTTATGTGCAAAAGGCTCAAAGTAATACTCCAAGAATACCAAACAGATGACATCTTCCAATGCTTGTGTTTCTTCGTTTTTCTTCAGCTGTTTTTTCTCTAAAAGAAACTTGACATTATCAATGGTTTCATCATCATAGCCCACATCTTCTAAAATAGAAGCAGCTTTCTTTGCATGAAATTTCTTTAATTCTTGGCGCCATCTTAAGTAGCCCTCACGGTTCATTTCATAAGACTCTCGTGGTATTTCCCATCTACAGATATGTTGACATCTTGCGGTTAACCGTAAAGCTTCAGATGCTGTTGGGTCAAATTCGTTTAGTCTTTCTGTCATTCTAATACCATAAAGTACTTCTTTTGGGTAGGTAGTACCTTCAAAAACTTCGGTATTTGGGTCTTGCTTATTGGCTTCATCAAAATGTTGAAATGCTACTAGTAATTTATCCGTGGTGGCCATAAGTCGTATGTTTACTCAAAACTATTCAGAAAAGCCAACATACACAAAATCATCTTCTATTTTAATAGGATATACTGCTATTGGGTCCAAATCACTATTTAAATTTTCGCCATTTTCTAATGAAAATGTCTTTTTGTGTAACGGACAGGCTACCATTGGTATACCCTTATGGTCACCAATCATACCTCTGCTTAAAACCATTTCTTGTTTTTCAGGAGAAAGGTTTTGGCAAGCATACCATGTATTTAGTCGTTCAAAATTAAATACAGCAATTTGTAAATCTTTATATTTTATACAAGCGCCTCCATCTTTTGGAAACGCAGTAACTGGTGCTGCTTTAAACCAAACGGTTACTTCCTCTGGTTTTACGGTCTTATATTTATCTGAAATTATAGTCATTTTTTAAATCTTAGAAATTGGTTGTTTAAAACGTGGTTAGACCCATTTTTCTGGCATTTTTTGTTCTCTTAATGGAACAAAAACTAAGTTGTCATCTTCTTCTTCACTATTTACAAAGTGATTAAAACGCTTCATCATTTCTGGGTCGTTAATAGCTTGTGTCCATTCGCACTCAAACTTATTGACTAGCGTTTGCATTTCATTTTCTAAGTCTTCTGCAATCCCTAATTTATCTTCAATAATTACTTCTTTTAAATAATGAAGACCACCTTCTAAACGCTCTTGCCATGCTGCTGTTCTTTGTAAAGGTTTTGCAGTACGCATGTATAACATTAGGTAACGATCTATATATTTTATCACAGTTTCATTATCTATCTGTTCTGCAAATAACTCAGCATGTCTTGGTGTAGCGCCACCATTACCTCCAAGGTATAAGTTCCAACCACCTTCAACGGCAATTAAACCAAAATCTTTTCCACGAGCTTCGGCACATTCACGAATACAACCAGAAACACCACCTTTAATTTTGTGTGGAGCACGTATTCCTCGGTATCTATTTTCCAATTCAATACCAAAACTTACACTTTCATCCATCCCGTAACGACACCAAGTAGAACCCACACAAGTTTTTACTGTACGTAAAGATTTCCCGTAGGCGTGTCCACTTTCAAATCCGTGATCAATTAAATCTTTCCAGATTAATGGCAATTGGTTTAAGGTAGCACCAAATAAATCGATACGTACACCACCAGTTACTTTGGTATATAAATCATATTTTTTAGCAATTTCTCCAAGAGCAATTAGCTTATATGGTGTAATTTCCCCGCCAGGAACGCGAGGAACAACAGAATAGGTTCCATTACGCTGAATGTTTGCTAAGAATCGATCATTAGAATCTTGTATAGCATATTCTTTATTTGCAGTATCAGCATTTATACTCGCCATTAATGATGCTACAACCGGTTTACACAATTCGCAACCATGACCACCGTTTCCGTGGTTATCTAATACCTCATTAAAAGTTTTGTATCCTTTTACTTGTATTATTTTATATAAATCTTGTCTGTTTAAATCAAAATGTTCACAAACTGTATCTTTGACTTCTATACCTAAAGATTTTAGAGTAGCCTCGGTAAGGTCTTTAACCATGGGCTTACATCCACCACAACCAGTACCTGCTTTAGTACAATTTACCACATCGGCAAGGTCTTTAGATTCACCACTCTCAATAGTACCGCAAATTTGTCCTTTGGTAACATTTTCACAAGAACATATTTGTGCTTCATCTGGTAAATCCATAACATCACCAAAAGAACTACCACCTTCACCAGCAGGTAAAATTAATTGTGCAGGATCCTCAGGGATAGCCATTCCATTTAAAAATATTTGGTGCAGCATGCTATAATCTGATGCATCACCAACTAGAATACCACCTAATAATGTTTTGCCGTCAAGGCTTACATTTATTCTTTTATAAAGGTGTTTTGTTTTGTTTTCAAAAATAATAGAATGTCCTTTAGCTGCTGGCATAAAAGGCTCACCGAAACTGGCAACATCAACACCAATTAGTTTTAGTTTGGTGGACATGTCTATTGAAGCAGGCATTAGCGTTTCTTCTCCGAGAATTTGGTCTACAGCAATACCTGCCATATCATAGCCAGGAGCTACTAATCCATATATCATTTGATTGTAAAGAGCAATTTCGCCAATGGCGTATATATTACTGTCAGATGTTTGCATTTTGTTGTCCACAACGATACCACCACGAACACCAACTTCTAATCCCGAATTTTTTCCTAGTTCATCCCTTGGGCAAATTCCTGCAGAAACCACTAACATGTCAACATCTAGAACATCATCTTCTCCAAACTCCATTCCTGTTATATACCCGTCATCCCCAAGAATTTGATTGGTTGCTTTGCTTAAATGAATGTTTAAACCAATAGATTCCAATTTCAATTGTAATACCTGACTACTTCTAGAATCTAACTGTCTTGGCATTAATTTAGGTGCGAACTCTACAATATGTGGTTCCAGACCCATGTCCATAACCGCTTTTCCAGCTTCCAGACCCAGAAGTCCACCACCTAGAACTGCAGCTTTTGCATTTGGGTTCTTTGCTTTTATTTTAGCTGCGTAAGCCAACATGCCTTCTAAATCTTCAATAGTTCTGTATACAAAAACACCTTCCTTCTCAACACCCTTAATAGGTGGTACAAAAGCAGATGATCCTGTTGCTAAAACCAAATAGTCATAAGAAAACGCTCTGTCTTTAGCTGTAGTTATGGTTTTGTTCGTTCTGTCGATGTCGGCAACGCGTTCATCTACGATAAGATCAATACCATTTTCTGTGTACCATTCTGCCGGAGCCATTTCCAAGGCTTTAGCATCTTGGTTTTCGAAAAACTCACTTAAGTGAACTCTGTCATACGCAGGTCTTGGCTCTTCACCAAAAACAATAAGTTTAAATTGTTTGCTTTCCTTCTTAGCTACAAATTTCTCACAGAATTTGTATCCTACCATTCCATTACCGACAACTAGTATAGTTTTCATACCCTTATTATTTATGCTACACAGCAATATTACGTATAAATACGTACATATTCTATGATTATACCAAAATAAATACGTATTCTTGTTAAGGAATCGATAATTAATAATGCTAAATACTATGAAGATGGAATTAGAGAAAACGGCAAAAGTAAGTTTGGTTGGAGCAGGACCAGGAGCAAAAGACCTAATAACAGTAAGGGGTTTGAGAGTTTTGAACGAGGCAGATGTTATATTGTACGACGCATTAATTAGTGATGAACTTTTATCTGAACTACGTACTGATATTCCTAAGATATATACGGGTAAAAGATGTGGAAAACACTCTCATACTCAAGATGAGATCAATGAATTGATAGTAAAATATGCTTTTGAATACGGACATGTAGTTAGATTAAAAGGCGGAGATCCATTTGTTTTTGGTAGGGCAAACGAAGAGATAGAATATGTAGAAGCTTTTGGTATTCCTGTAAGTATTATACCGGGTATTTCAAGTTCTATCGCCGTACCATCTAGTCAAGGAATACCTATGACCAAAAGAGGTGTCAGTAGTAGTTTTTGGGTAATGACCGCGAGCAAAAAAGACGGTACATTCTCTCAAGATTTGCAATATGCCGCTAAGTCAACGACTACTATGGTGATTTTAATGGGGATAAGAAAATTAAATCAAATTATTGATGAGGTCAGTAAATACAGGGATAGAATGACACCTGTTGCTGTAATTCAAAATGGAACAACACCAAATGAAAGATGTGTTGTGGCTACTTTAGAATCGATACATAAGTATACATCGACAATAGAAACCAATATGCACGGTATCATAGTTATTGGTGATGTTGTCGCGGATCACCCATCCTTTTTTGAAGATGAAGTGCAACGTATATTGCATGATGCTATTTAGAGCAAATTTCTTCCTTTAAATATTGCTTTCTACGTAGCTATTTTAAGAAATCAACTACTTGTTTCAAATCTGAAATTAAGAATAGCTAAATTTTATACGTTCAAAATTTATAATATAATAATGAACAGACTTAAATTCTAAATTTTATGTAATTATACGTAGTAAATTAGTAAATTATTTAAAACTAAGTATAATTACGTATAAAATAGTTTAGGTTTGTACAGATTTATAAACGAAACAAAATATATCATGGAGAATCAATCCAAAAAATCTGATGCTCCTGTCGTTAAATTAAACCCAAGTACTATATAAATAAATATATCTATGCGCACAGGCACAACAAATATATCAAAGTTTTCTTCTGAAAATTCGGAACTACTTGATAGTGCCTGTGGTATTTGTTCCAATAAAAAATGCCTGATTCAAAAGAATATTCATTCTTCTAATATTGAAAAATTAGTTCAAGCAAGAAAAGAAATTAAATGTAAAAAAGGGCAACAGTTCATCATGGAAGGTGCTTCCGTTACCGGGCTGTTTTTTTTATTGAGCGGCAAAGTAAAAGTATTAAGAACCGGGCTTCACGGTAAAGAACAGATTGTACGTTTTGCAGTACCAGGTGAAATTATTGGACATAGAGGTTTTGGTACAGAAGAGACCTACCCCATAAGTGCCATTGCATTAGTAGATTGTACACTATGTTATTTCTCAAAAGAATTACTACAAGAAACATTAAGGGAGACGCCTAGTCTAACCTATGATTTTATGCTGTTTTATGCGAATGAGCTTAATCGCAGTGAAATCCGAGTAAAATCTTTATCCCAAATGACAGTAAGGGAACGTGTCATAGATACCTTATTATACATCAATCGTAAGTTTGGGCAAACCAACGGATTTTCTTCCCTATTATTAAGCAGACGAGAGTACGCAGACTATGCGGGTACTACAGAAGAACAAGTCATTAGAATGTTCTCTATCCTTAAAAAAGAAGGGTTATTACTTACCAAAGGCAAAAGAGTCGGTATTTCTAATATTGATTTGCTTAAAAAAGAAATATCAGAGCATAATTTCTATCTAGACAGCTAGTAGTACGTACTTATTTCACACTTCTATTTACGTAGTTAACACCGCGCCTTTTATTCATTATAAGTCATTGTTTTACAGTGTATTATTTGTAATAAACTGTCTTTTAGCAGTTTTTAATATGCTTGATTGATATGTTTTAATGTGTTATAAAAAGAGGTTTAAACATCGTTTATATCATTAACGAGAAATGCTGTTACGTATATATTTGTAGAAATAAGTATTAATACGTAGAACACTAAATGATAAGATTATGAAAAACATTTTTACTTCATCTATTTTAACCCTTTCCCTCGCCTTGGTATTTACGGCGTGTGGAGATACAAAAACTAAGAAAACCGAAGCGGTTTCTGAAGAAGCGGTAGCTTCAAAAACTAAAATGCTAGATATTGAAAAGCCACAGTTAACATTCGGTTTTATCAAACTAACGGATATGGCTCCTTTGGCGATTGCTAAAGAAAAAGGATTTTTTGAAGAAGAAGGACTTTTTGTTTCTGTAGAAGCACAATCTAACTGGAAAAATGTTTTAGACCGTGTAATTGACGGTCAATTAGACGGATCACATATGTTGGCAGGTCAGCCAATTGCTGCAGGAGCAGGATTTGGTAGACAAGCAGAATTGGTTACTCCGTTTTCAATGGATTTAAATGGTAACGGAATTACCGTATCTAATGATGTTTGGTCAAAAATGAAACCAAATGTACCTGCAGATTCTGATGGTAAGCCAATTCACCCAATTAAGGCAGATGCTTTAAAACCGGTAATAACATCTTATAAAAATGAAGGTAAACCTTTTAAAATGGGAATGGTTTTCCCGGTATCTACCCACAATTACGAATTGCGTTATTGGTTAGCTGCAGCAGGTATTCACCCAGGTATGTATACAGCTGATAATGTACAAGGGCAGATAGATGCCGAAGTTTTACTTTCTGTAACGCCACCGCCACAAATGCCAGCTACATTAGAGTCTGGTACTATTTACGGATACTGTGTAGGTGAACCTTGGAACCAACAAGCGGTATTTAAAGGTATTGGTGTACCGGTTACTACAAACTATGATATCTGGAAAAATAATCCTGAAAAAGTATTTGTAATGACAAAGCAATTTGTAGAGCAAAACCCTAATACGGCGATTGCGGTAACAAAAGCATTGATCAGAGCTGGTAAGTGGTTAGATGAACCAACAAACAGAGACGAAGCGGTAGAAATATTATCTATGTCTCAATACGTAGGTGCGCCAAAAGAAGTATTGGCTAATTCTATGACAGGAACATTTGAATTTGAAAAAGGAGACAAGCGAGAAATGCCAGATTTCAATGTATTCTATAAGTACAACGCAACATATCCATTCTATTCTGACGGTATTTGGTTCTTAACTCAAATGCGTAGATGGGGACAGATTCCTGAGGCTAAATCTTCAGATTGGTATGCATCTACAATTAAGGATATTTATCGTCCAGATATCTGGAAAAAAGCAGCCGATTTATTAGTAGCTGAAGGACAGATTCCTGCGGCAGACGTTCCTGATACGGATGGTTACAAAGCTGCCACTTCAGATTTTATAGATGGAACTAGTTATGATGCCAAAGACCCAATTGGGTATATCAATAGCTTCTCAATAGGTAACAAAGACAAGAAATAATTAAAGCAATTCATTGACCCTAAACTAGATATTATGGAACAGGAAATGGTCTTAAAAAAGGAAAAGAGTATGTCTACAAATTTCAAGCAGATACTTGCAAAACTTACACCAAGCATAAAAAAGGATGGTATTATGAAATCCTTAAAAAATACTGGTATAACACTACTATCCATATTATTGTTTTTAGGGTTATGGCACATGGGTTCTAAAGCCTTATACAATAAAGAAGCGGACTATAAAATTGAAAAAGCCTTAACGGAAAGAGGAGAGGAAGCGGCTGCGGCAGAACGCGCATGTATAGAATCTGGTGATAGTAGTTGCCAACCAAATACATTGCCTTCTCCTTCTCAAGTATGGGCTTCTTTAAAATCTTTAGTGGCGGATCACCATGTAATTAGCGCTGACAAAGCTGCTTTTGCAGAGAAAATGGCCGCTACCAATGAAAAGATGATCGCGGCGGGTAAAGACCCAATTGTTTATACGGGTAGAGCATCATTTATAGATATCGTTCTTACTAGTATAAAAACAGTATTTGCCGGTTTCCTATTAGCATTATTGATAGCAGTGCCTATTGGTATAGTTATAGGATTAAGTCCGTCATTACGTAGTGCCTTCAATTGGTTCATTCAAATTTTTAAGCCTGTATCTCCTGTAGTATGGTATTTGTTGGTTTTCATGATTGTAAAAACCTTGTATATCGGTGACAGTTCTGATAATGCTTTTGTTATCTCCTTTATAAGTGTTGGTTTTTGTGCCATGTGGGCAACATTGGTTAATACGGCAATGGGTGTTGCATCGGTAGATAAAGATTACATCAATGTTGCCAAGGTTTTAAAGTTGGGCACTTTTCAAAAAGTGTTCAAGGTGATTTTACCTTCTTCATTACCGTTGATTTTTACAGGACTACGTATTACACTTTCTGTGGCGTGGATGGTATTAATTGCTATTGAGCTTTTAGCACAAAGTCAAGGTTTAGGTCTTTTCGTGTGGGAAGAATTTCAAAACGGAGCCAATGACTCAAACGCAAAAATTATTGTGGCAATGTTCGTCATCGGTATCATTGGTTTCTTGTTAGATAGACTAATGCTTGCCGTACAGAATATGGTTTCCTTCAATAAAAACGAAATGGCATAACGCTTTTAAAAGATAGAACATGGCATACTTAGAACTAAATAAAATATACAAAACCTATGGTGAGGGTGAGAACAGTACAGAGGTACTTTCTAACATAAACCTTTCTATGGATGAAGGAGAGTTTGTAGCTATTGTCGGCTTTACCGGAAGTGGAAAAACCACATTGGTAAATCTTATAAATGGTCTTCTACAACCCACAAGCGGTGAGGTTCTTTTTAAAGGAGTTCCAGTTACTGATACCAGTCATGAGCGTGGCGTAATATTTCAAAACTATTCGCTTTTACCTTGGCTTACCGTTGGGCAAAATATTTACATGGCCGTAAAAGAGGCTTTTCCAAAAGAGAGTAAAAAAGTGTTGATGGAAAGTGTAAGAGAGTATGTGGCTATGGTAAGTTTAAGCCCTGCAATCAACAAAAGACCTAAAGAGTTATCTGGTGGTATGCGTCAAAGAGTTGCGGTAGCCCGCGCGCTGGCCATGAATCCTGAAATGATCATAATGGATGAACCTCTAGGTGCTTTAGATGCCTTGACCCGTGGAAATTTACAAGATGAAATTTTAAATATCTGGAGTCAAGATAAGCGTACTGCATTATTGATTACCAATGATGTCGATGAAGGTATTTATATGGCAGATCGGATTATTCCTCTAAAGCCAGGACCAAATGCAACGTTGGGGCCAGAGTTTAAAATCGACATTGAAAGACCAAGGGATAAAACGGCAATGAACGATAATCCTGTATACAAGAAAACCAGAAATGCCATCATAGAATATCTAATGGATATTGGCGATGAGAGAAAAACAGTATCAGAGGTAGAATATAAATTACCGGAGCTTACTCCTAAAAGCTTTGTAGCCTAAAAAAAAAGAATATGAACATGACACAACAATCTAACGAAGTGTATTCAGAGAATGGTATTGTCTACCCTGATAATGTAATGCTGGATCTTGCGAATTTGAAAAAGGTCTATCCTACTCCAAAGGGCGATTATGTGGTACTTGAAGATTTGAACCTGAAAATCTTAAAAGAAGAGTTTGTAACCATTATTGGGCATTCAGGTTGTGGAAAAACAACCATGCTTTCTATGATTGCAGGTCTTAATGAAATCTCTGGAGGTAATATATCGGTTTTGGGCAACCCGGTAAAAGGTCCCGGTCCAGATAGGGGTGTCATTTTTCAATCCCCAAGTCTAATGCCTTGGATGACCGCTTTGGATAATGTATTGCTAGGTGTAAATCAAGTTTTTCCAGGTGCAACTAAAACACAACGTCAAGACGTTGCAAAATATTACTTGCACAAAGTAGGCTTGGAAGACGCATTTTATAAAAAAGCATCTGAACTTTCGCAAGGTATGCAGCAACGTGTGGGTATAGCACGGGCTTTTGCCATTAAGCCAAAAGTATTGTTGTTAGACGAGCCGTTTGGGATGCTAGATTCTTTGACCCGTGGAGAACTACAAGATATTTTAATAGAGATTTGGAATAAAGAAAAAATTACCGCGGTCATGATTACGCATGATGTGGATGAGGCCATCTTTTTGGCAGATCGTGTGGTAATGATGACCAGTGGGCCTAAAGCTAAAATAGGGGATATTCTTTCCATAGATTTTGAAAGACCAAGGACTAGAAAATCTGTTTTGGAAAACGATGATTATTACACCTACAGAAAACATTTAATAGACTTCTTAGAACACTAACAAATAACTCAATCAAACATTAAAAATTACGATTATGAAAAAGCAATATCTAATCATTACACTATTGTTTCTAACCGCAAATGGCATTTATGCACAATTTACGTTAGACGGGCAGTTTAGACCAAGAACAGAATACAGACATGGTTTTGGTAATTTAATACCGGATGCTGCAGATGCAGGTTTCGCCATTTCTACACGAGCACGATTAAATGCAAAGTATGAATCTGAGGCGTATCAATTTTACCTAAGCTTACAAGATGTAATGGTTTGGGGAGAGAACAGACAAATTTTACCAGATGATCAGAATGATTCTTTTGCTGTATTTGAAGCATGGGCTAATATTAATTTAGGTAAAGGCTGGTCTACCAAATTAGGGCGTCAAGTAATATCTTATGACGATCAAAGAATTTTTGGTGGCTTAGACTGGGCGCAACAAGGTAGAAACCATGATGCGGGGCTTTTAAAGTATAAAAAAGATAAGTTTATCATGGATATAGGTTTGGCTTTCAGTCAAGATTTTGACAACCCAACAGGTTTTCAATCTGTAGGTACAGCCTATAATACAGCTGGGTTCTTTACTTACAAAACAATGCAGTACTTATATGCAAAACAACAATGGGATGGTTTTTCTGCAAGTTTGTTGGCATTGAATAATGGCTTTCAAAATTTCGATGATACCGATGCTGCAGACGGTGTAAGCAATCTACAAACAATTGGTACGCACTTAAATTTTAAACAAGGGAAATTCAATGCGAACGCCAACTTGTTTTTACAGACAGGAGAAAGACAAAACGAAGTGAAATCCAGTGCGTATTTATTAGGTTTGGAATTGGGTTATAAAGCAAGTGATAAAGTGATGTTGGGTGTAGGTACGGAAGTAATCAGTGGTAATAAGGCTGATACTACAGATAAAACAGAAGCATTTTTTCCTTTATACGGAACCAATCATAAGTTCAACGGATTCATGGATTATTTCTACGTAGGTAACCATGCTAATTCAGTGGGTCTTTTTGATATTCATGCAAGTGCGAAATTCGATTTAGGCAAGCAGTCTAGTCTATTGGTCAAAGTATTGAACTTTAGTGGAGAACAAGGATTAGCAAGTGGTGAAAAATCATTGGGTACGGAAATAGATTTGGTATTTGCAAAGAAATTCAAGGGTTACGGTCTGGCAATTGGGTATTCTCAAATGTTCGCTGCAGATGGTATGTATGAGCTAAAAGGAATTACAGATGATTTAGCGGCAAGCAGTCAAAATTGGGCTTGGGTTCAATTAACGATCAAACCCCAATTTTTGAACACAAAGAAAGAGTAGTTTTATAAAGTAAGTAGTTAGTTATGCGGTCTATACAGCTATGGTTGTATGGACCGTATTTTTATTTTTAAAATATTGCGTAATTTAGCATGTTACGTATAATTACCTATATTTTGAGTGAAACAACGAGGATAGTATTAGCAGATGATCACGCTTTGGTTAGGGACGGAATTCGTTCTTTATTGGAATCGGAATCTGATTTAGAAGTAATCGGTGAGGCAGCCAACGGAAAAGAAGCTATTGAGCTGGTAGGCAAAGTATCTCCAGATATTTTAATCATAGATATTAGAATGCCCGTAATGAATGGTATAGATGCCGTTGCAGAATTGACCAAGAGCAAATCAGAGGTAAAGACCATAATACTCTCTATGCATGATTCTGAGGAATATATCTTAAAATCCATCAGTTCTGGTGCCAATGGGTATTTGTTGAAAGACACTGATAAATCAGAGTTTATAAAGGCAATTCATACCGTAAGGGAAGGCGGTAAATACTTTAGTGGAGATATAAGTAATGTTTTGGTAAATAACTTATTGGGAGCCAAAAAAGAAGAAGTAAAAGAAGAAGCGCCGCGCAAAACAGGTGATAATGTCTTTGATTTGACCAATAAAGAATTGAAGGTATTGGAATTGGTGTTGTCAGGATTAACCAATCAACAAATATCAGAGAAACTTCAAAACAGCAAGCGTACTATAGAAACGCACCGTTTTAATTTAATGCGTAAGATGGATGTAAAAAACCTTATTGATCTTTCTAAAAAATCACAGAAACACAATTTGATTTAGTAAAAACTTACCATATTGTAAGAAAAATTCTAAATGAAAAATAATATCCTCATAGCCCTTGTAGCTTTCGTATTTATTTTTAATTCTTGCGATAATTGTGATGATAAAGCTTGCTTTACACCACCAGAAGGCTTCACTTTTGAATTGGTAGATAAAACAACGAGGGAAAATCTTTTTACAAACGAGACCTTTAGTTCCAATGAAATTAGTGTAACTAACCTTGTTGATAATTCGAATTTAGAATTTAATTTTATAGATGAAGATGATGTTAATCTAATTCAAATAAATGCTATTGGTTGGGAATCTGAAACAGTAGATGCATTGATTACCGTGTCAGGTATTGATATTTTCAATTTAATCGTTGACGCAGAAAGAACTACTGAAGATTGCTGCACGTTTACAAAATATAATGAAATAAGAATTGAAAACGCTGAATTTGAATTGAATGATGAAAATGGAATTTATACCATCCTCGTAACGCAATAAACTAAATAACAGGCTTTGTTTTAATGCTTACAAGCAAGTAAAAAACTTCATTTATCTTTCTAAAAATTACAGAGGCATAATTTGATTTAGGTACTTGTTTGGTTGTTTGCTGCAATGGTAAATAATATTTTCGGAGATATATATCTTTAGAATTCTTTTTTGAATACAAAAACAAAATTACACTTACACCGCAAGAAATTAATTCGATGACTACCGCAGAAAAACGTAAAATATTATTTGAAGGCTTAAATCCTTTGTTAAAATCAAATGGGTATAAACTTTATAAAGCAGGTACAGATCCTAGTTATGTTTATTTCGACGGAATAGTTGCCCAAGATTTCTTTTTCAATTTTAAAAGTTATGGTAAAATAACTTTTTCAAAAATAGGTATTACCCATTACGAAGTTGAAAATTACATTCTTGATTTAGATTTTTTCCCAGAACATTTTAATGATAAGAAAAAATATCACTTACATACCGCGTATGATTGGTCAAGCATTGGTTCACATAGTTTTAATGCAACTACTCATGAGGAAATAGAGCAAGGTATTGAACTAATAAAAAGTTACATCAATGGAGATGGTAAGCTGTTCTTGGACAACTATTTGTCTTTGCCGAATATTCTTGAAAGAATGGATGAACTTGACAGTGAGGGTATACTCTGGCATGATAGAAAAAATGGAGGAATTTTAGCAGGTACGCTAGATGCGAATTTTAGAGCTTTGATAATTTCTAAACTATGTAATGACACTAATTATGAATCGAAAAAAGCAATGGTGGATTTGAAACTTGAAAAACCAAACTATGCCAATTGGAAACCCTATTACGAAAAGCTCAAGATTGTTTTACCTTCAATACAACCAAAATATAATTTAGATAGTTAATAAAGAATAGAGATAATTACTAGTTCAAGCGATGACACGCTTTACCAAGAAAAATTAGACTATTTACCGCATTATTGTTGCGATGATGGCATTTTTAGCAAAATTTTCTCCAGAAATGTTTATAGCTAAAACAGTCAATTCCGCTTAAAAGTATTCTCAGTACAGTTCACCCAATCAACATTTTATTTTAACATTTCAACACCTCACTTTCTCATTTATTGATCAATTCTCAGTGTCTGCTTGTTAAAATTGCGGATCACTCGATTTAATCCAAAACATTTACGATAAAAAAGTACGTATTTATACGTACTTTTTATAATTTGCAGTATACTTCTGAACCATTCTTTATCATTGATAAAATGAACAGTAATAAAACTCATAAAACAATATGTTCCTATTGCGGTGTAGGCTGCGGTATACTTGTAGATGTTGATGCAAAAGGAACTATTTCGGTAGACGGTAATCCAGATTATCCGTCTAATAAAGGCATGCTTTGTACAAAAGGGCGTAATCTAAACTACGTAGCTCAAGATACTACAGATAGAATTCTATATCCAGAAATGAAATGGAGCAGAAATCACCCATTGCAACGAGTTTCTTGGGATGCCGCTTTTGAGCGTGCCGCTGCGGTTTTTAAAAGTATTATTGCCAAACATGGTCCAGATAGTGTAGGGTTTTATGTGTCTGGTCAGTGCTTAACGGAAGAGTACTACCTCATCAATAAATTAACAAAAGGATTTATTGGTACAAATAATATAGATACCAATTCTAGGCTATGTATGAGTTCTGCCGTGGTAGGGTATAAGAAAACCCTGGGTGAAGACTCCGTTCCCATTTCATATGAAGATATAGAACTGGCAGATTGTTTTTTAATTGCAGGCGCAAACCCGGCATGGTGCCATCCTATCTTATATAGAAGATTGGAAAAGCATAAAGAAGAAAATGCGAATGTAAAGATAATTGTAGTAGACCCACGTAAAACACAGACTTGTGCCGGGGCAGATTTACATTTGCAGATATTACCGGGTACAGATGTAATTCTATTCAATGCCATTGCCCGTAGATTAATAGAGAAAAGAAAAATAGATAGTGCTTTTATTAAAAAGCACACTGCCAATTTTGAAGCTTGTAAAGAAATGGCTTATAGCCTGTCTCTTAAAGAAGCGGCAAAAAAATGTGGTATTCCCGTTGCTGATATTCGTAAGGCGGCAGAATATATAGGTAACGCCAAAAAGTTCATAAGTATGTGGACCATGGGGCTGAACCAAAGTGTTATAGGTGTTGCTAAAAATGTATCGCTATTAAACCTATCCTTATTAACAGGTCAAATAGGTAAGCCAGGATCAGGACCATTTTCATTAACAGGTCAGCCAAATGCTATGGGCGGCAGAGAAGTTGGTGGTATGGCAAGTTTATTGGCTGCACATAAAAACTTAGGTAATCCTGCACATAGAAAAGAAGTCTCGGATTTTTGGGGAGGCGGAGAAATACAAGCCGAACCAGGGTACACGGCAACAGAAATGTTCGATGCATTAGATGAAGGAAAGCTAAAAGCAGTTTGGATCGTTTGTACTAACCCAGCGGTAAGTATGCCCAATTCCAATAAAGTAGAAAGAGCATTGAAAAAGGCAAAGTTCGTAGTCGTTCAAGATATATCACATAACTCAGAGACTACCAAATTTGCCGATTTATTATTACCTGCAGCAGGTTGGTTAGAGAAAGAAGGTACCATGACCAATTCAGAAAGGCGTATAAGTCACTTGCCTAAAGTGATAGACGCTCCCGGTGAAGCACTGCCAGATGCCGAAATTATTTGGCGTTTTGCACAAGCCATGGGTTGTAGCGGCTTTGACTACAATAATAGCAGTGAGGTTTATGACGAACATTGTTTATTGACCAAAGGCACAGATATAGATATTTCTGGGTTGTCTTATGAAAGGTTAATTAACGAAGGTAGTTTTCAATGGCCGGTACCGCATAAAACACATAAAGGAACACCAAGGCTATTTACAGATCGTAAATTTTTGACCGACGATAAAAAGGCACATTTTAATGCGCCAAGTACCCTGTACAACAAATCTGAAGAAACAAGTAGTGATTATCCGCTGATATTAAATTCAGGTCGTGTACGTGATCAATGGCATACCAGAACCAAAACCGGTAAGGTGAAAAGGTTATTGACCCATATACCCCAACCGTATTTAGAAATGAACGCGGTAGATGCCTATGTACGTAAAATTAGGGAAGGTGATATTGCGGTAGTAAAAAGTAGAAGAGGGCAAGTACAGGTAAAAGTGCAGCTTAATTATGATATTAGAGAATCGGTTGTTTTTTTACCAATGCATTGGGGTAAAGTATTGAACAATGATTTTGGTAGGGCAAATAACCTGACTAATGATTTGGTTGATCCGGTTTCTAAAGAGCCAGATTTTAAGTACTGTGCCGTTGAGGTAACAAAGTTTGTAAAAGAAAAGCAGAAGGTGGTTGTTATTGGTGCTGGAGCTGCGGCTTACCGCTTTATACAATCATATAGAGAGAAAAATAGCCTAGATGAACTTCATGTATTTTCTAAGGAGAAAGACCCTTTTTATAACCGTGTATTATTACCGGAGTATGTAAGTGATGAACTCTCATGGGAAGCTTTGGAAAAGTTGAAAGATGGCGAATTACAGAAGCTTGATGTTACGTTACACCCAGGTGTAGGCATCAATAACGTAAACGCAGATGACAAAACTGTAATAGATTCTAAAGGAGAAAAGCATAGCTATGATTTGCTTATTATGGCAACAGGTAGTAGAGCCTTTATACCAAGTGATGTACAAATAAAATTACCTGGTCGTTTTACCATGCGTGAAAGAGGTGACGCAGATAAACTTAGAAAATATCTGTTAGAGACCGGATTGCGGGCAAAAGACCAAAATGTGGTTATCGTTGGTGGTGGACTCCTAGGATTGGAGCTTGCGGCAGCTTTAAAGAAAATCAACATAAACATCAGTATTATTCAACGTGCACCACGATTAATGGAGCGTCAACTAGATAGTGTGGCCAGCCGTTTGTTGGCAGAAGATGTTATGGAACGCGGTATTAATCTATATTTTGACAATGAAGTAAGTACCGTTTTTGAAGATAAAGAACAAAAACATAGCTTGTTGGTAAACCTTAAAACGGGGCGTACCATTCAGTGTAATGCAATTGTATATGCCATAGGTACAAGACCGAATATAGAATTGGCAAAACAAACCGGTGTACATACCCGTAGAGGTGTAGTGGTCAATTCATATTTGCAAAGCAGTGATCCCTCTATTTTCGCTTTGGGAGAAATTGCGGAATTTAAGAATTCGTTGTTCGGCATTACCTCTGCAGCAGAGCAACAGGCAGATATTGCAGCCAATTTTATACTGGGAGACTTTAGTAGTATATACAATGGTTCGGTGTTAATGAACATATTAAAATTTGAAAATCTTGATCTCTGCAGTATAGGTATGGTGAATTCACCAATTGGCGATTCATCTTACGAAGAAATTATTTTAATGGATGTAAGCAAGCGCTTTTACAAGAAATGCATTGTAAAAGACGATACCCTTAAAGGAGCCATTTTAATGGGCGATAAAAATGAGTTTGCGGAGTTTAAAAGGCTAATAGAAGAAGAAATTGAACTCTCTGAAAAACGAGACGAATTGTTGCGTGGAGCTTCCACCTCGGTTCCTTTAAAAGGGAAATTGGTCTGTTCTTGTAGTCAGGTTGGCGAAGGCAATGTTATAGATGCTATCAATGGAGGATGCTCAGACTTCAATAAATTATGTTCAGAAACCGGGGCAGGTCTGGGATGTGGTAGTTGTAAGCCCGAAATAAAAGATTTATTAAAAAAACAGTTGGTTTTAGCCAATTAAAAGAGCACATTATGAATGATGATCTGCATAGAATTTTGATAAAAGGAGGCGTTACCTCTCCTGGTGAACTAAAAGATATTATTACCATGTTAGAAGCTGCGGGACTAACAAGTGTAAACTTTGGATCACGGCAAGATATTTTGTTTCCTTTGAAAGATGCAAAAGAAGAGCAGCTAGAGAGTATATCAAAATTCAATACCGATATCATCGCCAATCGTTCATTTCAGAATATCGTTAGTTCATATGTTTCTGCAGATATTTTTGATATGACCCATTGGTTAAAAGGGTCTACCTATCTCTATATTTTAGAAGGATTTGATTTTTTGCCCAAGCTTAAAATCAATATTACGGATCCAAAGCAAAGATTGGTGCCAATTTTTAGTGGTAACCTCAACTTTATAGCCTCTGATCAAGAAGATTATTGGTATCTGAATATAAAACTTCCGCACTGGAGTTCATCGGCATTTTATCCTGTTCTAATTTATAGTTGGGATATCAATTCCATCTCCAAACAGATTGAAGAAATATATGAAGATATCTCAGATATAGACGAGCTTTTTTTCATCATGAACAAAAACTTGGAGACCAATAATAAGACTATGGAGAAGGAATTAAAGGTTCCTTTTCAAACCTTTCCGTATTATGAAGGTATGAACCGTTTAGGGTCAGATTTGTACTGGTTGGGTCTCTATTGGAGAAACAACAAATATGACCTGTCTTTCTTAAAAGAATTTTGTGGTTTTTGCTTGGATAACAGTATAGGTAAAATATGTATTACACCATGGAAATCATTTGTGGTAAAAGGAATAAAAAAATCTAGCAGACCAGAACTTGAACGTTTTCTGGGTAAAAAAGGTATTAATGTAAGGCACTCTCAACTAGAGATGAATTGGCATGTGCCCATTGATGACGGTGAGGCCTTAGAGCTAAAAAAATATTTGGTACGTAGCTTTGATCAAAATGATATTAGTACTTATGGCCTCACCTTTGGTATTAGTAATGAGGTGGGTAAACGTTCGCACTTTGCCTCGGTGATAATTGAAAAGAACAGTTTGCCCACTATCGTTAAAGAATTTGAAGTTCGCCCTACCTATAATGTATTGCATTTTGAACATTTTGACCCTAATAGTCAAAAGTACATTACCTATGCACAAGACATAGATAAAATTGAATTGCCTGGTCTTTTAATGGAGTTGAGTAAAATGTATTTTGATCAATTGGGTAGAATGGATGATGATAAAGAAAAAACTAGCGTAGAAATTTTAGAAGCTACTCAGTCGGTATACCAATGTCAAGATTGTTTAACGGTATATGATGCCACTTTTGGCGATGATGTTTTCAATATTGCGGCGGGTACCCAGTTTGAAGATATTGACGACTCATATGAATGCTCTATGTGCGGAGCATCAAAATCAAGGTTTAAAGAGGCAATGATTCAATTAAATTAATTGTAACCATATGTAATACAGTGGTGTATACCTATATGTAAATGTTAATAAAATCGTAATTGAGACAACAAATTCCCCTATGAAGTCAAAAACATAAACCGTTTACATATAATTTTACGGTATAATATGAAATAGACCAACGCTCATGACCAGGGTAAATATAAATAACCAAAGTAAAGAACCAGTTTTGGCAAAAGCATTGAAGTTCACCATAGTAATTGCCGCATTAGGAATATTGTTATGTATTGGGCTAATGGCTTCTGGAGCTTAAAACAGTAATCAAATACCGATTAAGGCTGCATTACGGGTAGTTCTAATACTCTTTCTGGCCCGTAGAACTTAAGGGCAATACCAAAAACAATTACTGAAATAATCATGCCTACCATGAAAACGGTGTACGTCCACCGTAGAATTCTATATTTCCTTTCCAATACTACACCAAGAAAATATAAATCTTTTGTCAATGAACTGTAGATATAGTCTTTATCTTTAATAAGTTCGTTCATTGCCCAATTATATTGCTCTAACTTCATTTTATGAAAATTGCCAAAGAACAATAAATTTACTTTTTTGGTAGTCACCTCTTCCTCGGTAAACTGCCCAGTGGTAATGTTCGGTTTGGTCGCAATGATAGACATGACCATTGAAACAACACTAAAAATAATAAAAACGAAAGTAGGGTAAAATAGATAATCGTTGGTAGGGTTATCTAATTTCGGAACTAGGTTTGCCAAAGCCATAGAGACGATAATCGCATTTACCGAAAGTAGAATATTTGCTTTTGTATCGGCAATATCACTAAGTTTTAAATGATTTTGTAGGGTTACCCTGTACAAGGTTTGTATTCCCCTATCTGGTAATTCTCCTTTAAATTTCGCTTTAAGACTTTCTTTTTTAACAAGTTCTTTATACTTCTTTTTTGCCTTAATGAGCTTTTTAATGTTCTTATCTTTTCCTTTCTGCCAATTGGCAATCGCATAGTCTGTATAAAAACGATGTTTTGATCTTAGTAAAGTGATATTCTCTTCTCGCCAATCTGCAGCAGTTTTCTTTTGCTTTTCTAAGAGGGAAAGTTCTTCGCGTAATAACGCTGTTGTGGCTATAAAGTTCTTTACATGAAAATGGGACGAATCGGCGTCACGTATAATTTTTTCTAGTTCATTTTTAGGCTCATAATTCTTTTTGGTAGCCATTATAAGGCTACATACCGTTTCTATAAATGTATTTTCGACCCCATGTTGTGTTAAGAAGTCTTTGGCGATCTGGCAGCTGTTCTCTTCATGATTATCATAAGATACAGTGTAGCCGAGATCATGAAACCATGCAGCTACCAAGAGCGGCTCACTATCGGTTTCATTTACTTTTTCGCCTTCTATGAGTTCTTTGGTACTATTTACAACACGTTGTGTATGCCTTAGATTATGATATAGAAATCGTGTATCAATATTGTCACTCAATTTTGCAGTGGCAAACACTTCAGCTTTAGAAACTAATTTAGACATAGGTCGATTGTATAAAAGAACACTTTAGAAAAGTACGAAAATATTTAGTAGCATTAGATGGATAGACCAAAGCCTACCTGTATCAAATTACTTTCCTTTGAATTAAAATACCCAATGTTAAAAGTAAGTGCCTTTAAGCTACTGATCCAGAAACCACCACCTTGTGAGGTATGCCATACGTTAGATGATTCGTTGGGCATCCAAACCCTACCATAATCAAAGCCACCATACATTCCGATAGTAACAGGAGACACAGCCGTTACATAGCGTTTAAGCTTTAATTTTAAATCTGATGATTGATAAAAGTAAGACTTTCCCGTAAAACGTTCATCTCTAAAACCTCTTAGTCCGTTATTACCTCCAATAGAAGGGGTATGGTAAAAGTAAACATCATTATAATCAAAAAGACCTTTGTATTCTGCAGTGGTACTTAGTACTAAATTTCCTTTAGATTCCAATTTGTGATCAATACCGACTTTTAAAGAGGCATATCCAAATTTGTTGGCATTATTATTAAGATTGATTTTGTATCCTGCAGAAAAACCAAAATAAATAGCTTTCGAAGGGAAATCGCCTGCGTCGTCGCGGTCGTAATAACCGGTTAGTTCTGCCCCGCCGTAATTTTGATTTTCAAAAATGGCATCTTCTAAATTAGTGGGCTTAAAAAGGCGATCGGCATTATCTGCAACCTTAAAAGATTCAAAAAGGCCTTTTATACGAAAGCTATAATAAGCTAAACCTGCACTGGCTTTAAATGTTCTAATTCTACCTCTATAAAAATCTCTGCTTAAGGCATCTTCATTATTTATGGTTTCGTTTCCAAAACCAAAAAAATTACTTACGTAACGGTCGTTGGCAAAATAAGCGTCCATTTCAAAGTTCCATCCCGGAAAAACACTTCCGTAGACACCAGAGTAAGAAAGTTCTGCCGCTTTGAATTTGAAAAAATAATTTGCACTAATGGTATGTCGCTGTCTAAACGAACCACCATCAATACCTTGTTGGGTGTATGTGTTAGATGCGCCCAAGAACAGACCGTCATCTGTTCTAAAACCTAAAGTTGGTACTAATATGTTAGTGTTCGGTTTAAAATATCTAAAATGAAAGGTATTCGTTTTGTAATTGTCGGTCAATAAGGTTTTGGGTTGTAGATTTTTGATATTGATTTTCTCATGCTCCCAATCATAAAGTTTTACCTTTTTCTTGTTAGCAATATTAAAAGTGTCTTCACCATATCCGCCCACAATTCTTAGCTTTGTCTTTGAATTTTTTTCGCCTTGTACGACAAATACATCATCATCGCCCAAACCATATAGCCAAACCTCTTTCGTTAGACTATCGTTAAGGGTTCTAGAGTAGAACAATTCATTTTTTTCGTCGGATAGGTTACGTCTAATCTCAATTTTCGTATCTCCGTTATCCATGCGGGTCATGGTGAAAATATCATCTTTTTCGGTACCGGTTACAGCCACGATCTTATTGAGATATTCAGCATAATCTTTAGCTGATTGGGTCAGCGTTGTAAGTCTTTGTTTTAAACTCTTCTTAATATATTCAGAAGTTTCGTCTTGTACTGATTTAGGTAATCTTTTAAATGCTTTTTCAATAACATCGTCGGTCATACCTTTTTGAATAGCCTTGGCTTCTTCTACCCACACTTCAGGCCCATAAGATGTTAGTAACGTACGGTCAAGTTTGTTACCCGAAAGGTTTAACCATTTAACATTATCAATGTCTTCATCGTAAGTTTCCCAGTTTCTTGAGTTAGGTACGAACCAATTAATAAACGGAATCACTTTTCCGTCAAATCTTGGAAATGCATTGTCGCGATCTCTAGGTATAGGCATAAATTCCTTTTCTCCATCCTCACTTTCATATTCTACCCATCTCCATTGATCTTGATGACGATCCCAGTCGCCTATCAACATATCGAATAATCTTGCTCTGATCAAGCTTTTTTCATCTACCCAGTAAGACTCGTCACTTTTAATTTTCTCAAGCATATCGGTAGTGCTTTCATAATCTGTAACCTCGCCCGAATTTTCATTAATGGTTCTTCTATAGCCTTTGTAATGTGCCTGCTCTTCAGATGGTCTACGCTCAATGTAGTAAAGTTCGTCTCCGTAGTTTTCATTGAACTGCTTTAAACTATCTTGTTTTGGAACATAAAACAAATCGGTATCTGAATGATTGATATCTACCGACCTTGCTAGAGGGTTGATTACTAATTGCATGTAGGGGTGTGCAGTAGTAAAGAAATCTGAAATAGCCTTTTCTGCCCAAGTATCTTGATAATCTTCGGTGTTATAGGATATACCGGGCAATTTGAATTTTAAGAACTTTAATGCACTCTTTTTTAGCGAACGCATGGCGTATTGTCTACCGTTTTTATCTTCTAACCTTAAGGAGAAAGATTGATGCCCCCCACCTTCTTTTACAACCGAAAGACCACCATATAGAGTATCTAGTTGCACTATGGGAGCCTCAACAGGTTGTCCGTAAAATTCACGGTACCGCTCTCCCCACAGAAATTTATAAGATTTACTCTTATTATAGTCTTTTGGATTATCCAAGATTTTAGCTTTCTTTGATTTTCCTGAATTTAAAGCAAATGAACTAAACTCTTTATTTGGTTCTTTTTTAGGAAGAACATTAAAAATTTTACCAGAATCAAGATTGTCTTCTGTAATGAATGTTACTTTAGAACTACCATCTTTAAAGTAGTCTAAACGAGCAAAACCTCTTTCTCCAAAAACGTATTTACCATTGTATTCGATAGATCCACCAATAGCGGTAATTCTGCCAGGACCTAATTTTGCTGCACTTTTAGTGCCAAGGGAACCACTTACAATTTGGTGAATACCCCCGCCTTCAAGTAATTGTAGACTTTCTTCATGCCCAGAGATTAGCGTAATTCTGTCATTAGCCTGTGCCAATGCGCTAACTGCAATGCGCAGGTAGTTGTAGCGTCTAGAGTTTACATGTTCTGGATCAAATGCACCCAAGTCCATAACGGCATTTTTAATAGTGCCTAATAATGGTAGCGGAGTAGCATGATCCTTAACCGTTGTCTTACCGGCATAGGTACCGTTTGTAAATACCGGGTGGTGCATGGCAATTACAATATTCTTACCTTGACCGTCACCAATGTACCCTTCCAATTCTTCCATAAACCGTCTGCGTGTAACAATATCAGTGCACTTACTGTTTATACCTTCAATTCTAGACCAGTTAGATACAAACCATTTCGAATCTACCAATATAAGATCCAAATCATCGTTGATCACTCTATGGTCAATTGGGCAGCCGTTATTGGGTACTACCGCCGTATTTTCTCTTTCAATGTCTTTCAGATAATTTTCAACCTTTTCAATTTTATCCAACTTATAACTTTTCCACTCATTGTTACCGGGCAGGAAAATAGTCTCGCCTTTAAAATTATCGGAAATGTTTAGCTGTTTTTGAATTAAAGTACTGTCTACAGCCCAATTACTGGTTTCTGCGGTTATATTATCGCCGGTAAATACCAAAGTGCTATTTTCAGGAGCCTTGTTCAGTTCTTCTTGAAATCGATTTAATAGCTTATCATTTGATGCTGAAGATATATTACCTAAACCACCCGCTATATAAAATGAATACGTAATTTCATCGCTAAAAGGCAATGCAAGCTCTTGTGAATTACGCTGTTCTTTAAATGTAGCGCATGAAGCAAATAAGAGCAGCAGAAAAACAAAAATAATGTGTTTACTCTTTTTATAATTGCTATCGGTAAGTTGAAATGGTCGGTTGATCATATATTATGTTAAGTTGATAATGGCACTATGTTGCCGTACTTAGTTGGTGAAAAATATGTTTGATACAATAATACCACATATAAGAAGTACTAGAAACGCAATTAATATGGTTACGCCCAATTTAGTCTTCTTGTTCTTTTGAAGAATATATTCTTGTGTTTCTTCTTCAGGTTCTTTTACAAATTTTGTTTCTTCTGTCATCGTTTTATTTTTTAATATATACTGTTTTTTTGTTTACAAATTCTAGAATTCCTTCTCTAGATAATTCTCTACCGTAGCCAGATGCTTTTGTGCCTCCGAAAGGTAGTCTTGGGTCCGATTTTACCATGTCATTGATAAAAAAAGCACCATCTGGTATGTTTGAAATTACGTTCATAGCTTCATTGATATCCGCTGTAAATAGCATGCTACCTAAGCCAAACCTAGAATTCGTTGCTAAAGATATAGCCTCTTTCCTGTTTTTTACTTTGGTAATCGCGGCAACGGGCCCAAAAGTTTCCTCTTTGAATACCGGCATATCCGCAGTTACTTCTGTAAGTATAGTTGGTGAAAAATAGGCTTGGTTTCTCATGTTTCCCAATACTACTTTTGCCCCTAACTTTACTGAATCATTGACTTGTTGTTGTAATTCTTCGGCTAAATCTTCGCGGGCCATTGTACCTAAAAATGTATCTTCGTTCATAGGATCACCACTTTTAAGCGACTTCGTTTTGGCTATAAATTTTTCTAAAAAGGCGTCATAAATTTCTTCGCAGACGATAAAGCGTTTAGCGGCGATACAACTTTGACCCGTATTTTGCATACGTGCTGTGACCATGGTGTCTAAATAACTATCTAAATCTGCATCTTCCCAAATTATACAAGCATTGTTACCACCAAGTTCAAGAACAGATTTCTTTAAGTTTTTACCCGCTGTTGCCGCGATGGATTTTCCGGCTTTTTCACTTCCGGTCAAGGTTACCGCTTTAATACCGTCATCGCCAATTAGCTTTTCTATTTCTTCGTGTCCGGCTTTTATACTTTGAAAACATCCTTCAGGGTAACCTGCATCTAAAAACAACTGTTCAATTGCCAAAGAACAACCCGTTACATTTTGTGCATGTTTTAGAAGTGCCGTATTACCTGCCGTCAAGGTTGGTGCTGCAAAGCGAATTACCTGCCAAAAAGGGTAGTTCCAAGGCATAACCGCAAGAACGCAACCTATAGGGTCGTGACTTATGAAACTTTCGTCTGCATCGGTTTCTATTATCTCGTCTGCCAATAAATCTTCGGCATTTAGCGCGTAAAAGTCGCACGCCCAAGCACATTTTTCAATTTCTGATATACCTTGTGTATATGGCTTACCCATTTCTTGAGCCATAAGTGTAGCATACTCCTCTTTACGTTCAATAAGCAGTTCTGCGACATTGGTCAATAATGAACATCTGTCTTTAATTTCCATTTCTGCCCAAGAAGCTTCAATAGTTAAGGCTTTTTTCAACTTAGCTTCAATATCGGCATAGGTATCTTTAGTGTAGGTGTTTACTATAGTACCATTATATGGGTTTTTAACTTCATATTTTTCCATGGTACAAATGTAGAGTTAAGAAGACCCATGTGTTAATTCGTTTCATTTTATTCTTGACCCGTTTAAACTATTGTTATAGTTAATATTAAAAGGTTTAGAGTCAAGTAATCGATGAATGATCTTAGACCTTTGTTGAAGACGATGATATATTTATGGTCGTATTTAAAAAGAACGTTTAACCTTAAAAATTATAACATGAATAATAGTGGAAATACATTATTGGCGATTATTGCAGGTTCTGCCATTGGTGCGGCCTTAGGAATTCTTTATGCACCTGATAAGGGTGAGAATACTAGAAGATTAATAGCAGATCAAGCAGCGGCAACTCGAGATAATTTTGCCGATAGTGCGGTAGATTTAAAAAATAGAGTTGCCTCTAAAATGACCGATGAAAAGCAAACGTTGGACACTAGAGTAGAATCTTTGGTATCTGACTTAAGTTATAAAACAGAAGATGTGATTTCAACCCTTGAAAAGAAATTATCAGAGTTGAAAACGAAAAACAAAAAATTGCAGAAAACGGTATAAATGGGAGTTATTGATTCACTTAACGAAACGTCTAACAAGGCAATTGATGTAGGAGAGGTTTATTATAAAAAAACTCAGGAGTACTATAGGCTTAAAGTGTTTCAACAATTAACAATGACCACTGGTATGCTACTGAAAATGGTAGTTATGGGTGGTCTTGCTTTTTTGGCACTTATGTTCATTACCGTGGCCGGAGTCGTTTTTTTGGCAAACGTCATTGATAGTATGGTAGGTGCTTGTTTAATTGCAGGTGCTCTCTTTTTATTGTTGTTGGTTATAGCTTATGTTCTTAGAAGTAAAATTGACAGCATGTTGGTAAAAAAGTTATCGGATAAATTCTTTAATTAAAAAATATGTACAAAAATTTTGAGGAGGTCGAGTTTAATTTAAAACGCTTAAAGTTAGAGCGAGAGATAGCTTTAGAAGAACTAAAAGGACTTAAACAAGATGTACAA
Organism: Maribacter sp. R86514; assembly: GCF_044597005.1. NCBI lineage: Bacteria > Pseudomonadati > Bacteroidota > Flavobacteriia > Flavobacteriales > Flavobacteriaceae > Maribacter > Maribacter sp. R86514. Next base: position 3,249,455 of record NZ_CP138999.1, read on the forward strand.
GAAGATTTGAGTCCGTATAACTGGGTTTCTACGGCATTTTCCGCAGCCAAAAAATTTGGTATGCTTTATCTCATGCGTAAAGTGGTAAAATAATTAGCATAAAATATTCTAGTAGTGAAAGCTACGGTATAAAAAAAGCACCTTTAAAAGGTGCTTTTTTTATGTTGATTGTACTAAGTGTTGTTATTCTTTGGTCCAAGCATCTAACATCCAACTTACCTTTTCTATTTCACCAATATAACCGCCCATCATATCAATAGTACCTTCATCGCCACCATCTTCGGCTTTCTTGATGACCTTGTTCATTTGCTTTAATAAAGTCTCATGTTGATCCAAGATATTTTTAACCATTTTGGTATCGGCAATCAAAGAAGGAGTTTCTTTGATAGAAGACATTTCAAAATATTTTGAGAACTCGCTTGTTGGATTATCCCTTAAGGTTAATATACGCTCAGCGATTTCGTCAATTTTTATTCTTGCATCTGTATATAACTCTTCAAACTTGATATGAAGGTCAAAGAAATTTTTTCCAGACACGTTCCAGTGGTATCCTCTTAGGTTTTGATAATATATATTATAATCTGCCAATAAGGTATTTAATTCGTTAACAATTGGCTTTATATCTTTTGATTTTATATCTAAATAGCTCATAAAATTTTGTTTAATTGTTTTGAACAAAATTAATGAAGTTGATCCATTAGTGTTAACTCAGATACCTACATGATGAACCCTTTAACAAATATTTTACGTATAAATTACTCTTCGTTTACCAAGGGTTTAAGGTTGATGTAAGAGTAGTTGATTTTGCCTACATGGTCATATTCGGTAGAGTTTTGTTTTAGCGACCCCCAATCGAATTGATCGTTGAGGTTGTTATCTTTATAATATTTTGTCAGACCTTCGGTCAACAAAAGATATTCGTTAAGTCGTATTTTATTCTTTAGTAATTTATGGGCGATTATAAGATCCTCGCCAAATAGCTTAATACTGTTGCCTACTTTGGTAAGGGCTATTTCTTTTCCATAATGTAAAATGATTTTTAATCCCAATATATCTGGGATCGTAGCGGCATCTTTGTTTGTTTTATGTTTTTTTCGAAGGGTATCTAATTCTTTATAAAATTCAGTATAAAAAATTCTGCATTGATCGATAAGGTTTTCTAGACTTGGCATTTCTCCGGTCTTAAAAAAGAGAACAGCATCGCCTTCTATTTCTGAAACCTTTAGCCCAATTTTATTGGTGTAGATAATTTGGTTTAATAACGCAGGTATAATTTTTGAGCTCAGTTCAAAATCCGTTTCGCTCATAAACTCGGTAAACCCGCTTATGTCTGGTATACATATTAACATAGGTTCTCCTTTCATAAGCTTTGTATTTTGGATTAAGGTATACAACTTTGACTATTTAAAAGAATCCATTTCAGAAAAATAATATCCCAAAGCAACTCGCCTAAACATAAACCAGCTCACAAACAGCGGTTTTAGGTTACAAAAGATTGGAATAGAACACTCAACTGGTAACTTGAATGATTAATTTTATTCCATATTGTAAAAAGAACATAGACAACTATTCTTTCTAGTTTATGTCAAGCAAATATTCTTAAAAGAACTTATATATGAACTACTCTGAACTATTATCAAGTGAACCACATGATGTAGCTGCGCATATGCATTTGAAATATGTGAATAGAGAGTCCTTGTCCATATTAAGAATAAAGGAAAAAGAAAAATTTCTGTATCTATTAAAAAATAAGCCCCTTAAAAAAAAGTCTGAAATTACTAGAATAGAAAAGTTGGTTATACCACCTGCATGGCAAGAAGTAAAAATAGCATCTATTGCCAACGCACACTTACAGGCAGTAGGCTATGATGTAAAACAAAGGCTGCAATATCGTTATCATGATTTATGGCTAAGGGTAAGAAACCGAACCAAGTTTTTAAGAATGCACCATTTTGGGGAAGCCTTGCCGAATATTCGTAAAAAGGTAGATGAGGATCTACAGTTAGAAGGCTGGCCCAAAGAAAAGGTTTTGGCCTTAATTGTTAGGTTAATGGAAGAAACCCATATTCGTATTGGAAATAGACAATATGCGAAAAGAAACAAAACCTATGGCTTATCGACTTTAAGAACGAGACATTTAAAGACCAGTAAGAATAAGCTAAAGTTTGAGTTTACCGGTAAGAAGGGTAAAAAACATAATATTACCCTTAATAATAGAAAATTAAGAAAATTGGTTTTACAATGTGAAGAAATACCAGGTTGGGACCTTTTTCAGTTTTTTGATGAAGACGGTACAAAAACTGCGGTAGATAGTGGTATGGTAAATGAATATTTGCAAGAAATCAGTGGAGATGTTTTTACGGCAAAAGATTTTAGAACATGGTCTGGAACATTGATTTTCTTTGAATCTTTAGTCGAAAATGAACCCACAAAGATAGAAAGCGAGATTAAGAAGAATATTATAAAGGCTTTTGACGATACCGCAAAGGCTTTGGGCAATACTAGAAATGTATGTAAAAAGTACTATGTACATCCATTCGTAGTAAGTAAATATGAAAGAAATGAGCTAGGTGAAGCCATTAAAGAAGTAGAAACTACAAAAGCAACGGAAAACCAAACCGCTGCCGAGAAAGTGTTGATCAATTTAATAGCCGACTTTAATCCGTTAAAAAGTTTGGCTCAAGAAAACTAAGGCTCGAATAAAACCTTAGTCTGCACGTTCTACTTCGCTTTCGCTTTTTAAAACGTAATCTCCGTCATCTTGTTTAATGTATAGCGCCTTATCGTCATCACTACCATTTCTGGTAACATCGTTTCCTTTTATAGTCTTTGTTGTTTTTGAAGTATATGTTTCTTCTACTTTACCTTCGGCGGTGCCATTACCCCATGACCATTTTACTGTAGTACCTTTTCTAATCATAATATTTTAATTTTTGTTTGTGCTTTCCATCACTTCTAGTGTTTGGAGAACAAGTGATGGAAACTACCTATATAAGATGCACAAACGTGAGAACTAATTTGATACTGCAAGTTCTAAAATCTAATAGTTTATTGTGTAAGATGGGCACTATATTTTTAATGCTATTCATCTGATTATTAACCCAATTCAAAGGAGTTAATCCAATTTTTTTTCAAGGTAAAAAAGACCGCTTATCTACTATAAATTTGAATTCAAAACAAAGCATATGTTAGATTTAGTAATAGGTATTTTAATCATGGGCATTTTAGGCTATGTAGCTTTTTTAGTGCAAGATTATTTAATTGAAAGTACATTGAAAGATTTAACCGAAGACGAGAACGATGCAGCTTTTGAGATTGATATGGAACACGTGCTAATGTATTCGAATCAATCTAAACCAAAAGACTTAAACGAACTTAAAAGAAAATTACAGGATTTCAAGAATAGGAATAAATTTTACAGGATGTAAATGTGGTTTACATCTTAAAATAAAAAACCACATCATTAAAATAATATACAATGAGTACATATACAGAAGAAGTAGGAAACAAGTTAAACGACCTTTTAGAAAAAACATACGATGCCGAGAGAGGCTTTAAGAAGGCAGCTGAAAATACCGAGAACGCTCAGTTAAAATCATATTTTGAAACAAAGGCGCAACAACGTTACGATTTTGGGCATGAACTAAAATCTGAATTCAAGACCTTCGGTCAAGAAATAGATAAAGGTGATAGCGTAACCGGAAAAGCCCATAGAGCTTGGATGGATGTAAAAGCGTTATTCTCATTAGATAGTGCAGAAGCCATGCTAGAGGAAGCCATTAGAGGTGAGAAAGCCGCAATAGAGGAGTATGACGATGTTTTAGAAGACACCTCGTTACCATCTACAACGGCAACTGTTTTAACAAGCCAAAAACAGGCAATTAAAAACGGGCTATCAAACATTAAAATGTTAGAGGATATTAGATAAACTCATGTTTGTCCAATTAAAAAAGAGGCTATTATAGCCTCTTTTTTTTTGCTTTGTTTTAAACACAAATCGAGCTTAAAATAAGAAATTACAGCTCTTCTTTAATGCGTTATCTTTTTATGTTTCTGCAATAAAGACGCAGTGGTTATTTGCCGAACTTTATGTTTAAAGCAAAAGATTGATATGTATTTTAAAATTTCGAATACAGCAAAAATGAGGGAGATAGAGCGAGATGTAAATGCTTTGTTCAAGTATCCAAATTTATATAGTCCACAAGTGGTCATTAGCGGTTTAACAGAGGTTTCCATACCTATAATAACTATGAATGAGCCGGAAGTCATTAATTTGGCAATTTGGGGTTTGTTGCCCAGTAATTTCAATGATGATTGGGGGTTGTTTCAAAAGCTTACCAATACACTGACCCTACCGGCACACAAATTAGAATCTGATATTTGGTACCATGATTCTTTCATGAATCGGCGGTGTATAATTCCTGTAACCGGCTTCTTTACTTCGGTATTGAAAAATGGAGAGATCTATCCGTATCATATTAGCAGTAAGAAAGGCGAAATTCTGTATTTAGCGGGTATTTATACTATTCTGAACGATGGTTTTATTACGTGTTCTTTATTGACCGGACCTTTAGAAAAAGAAGTGGTCAATTTTCAGAACCTAGTAGATTATATGCCGGTAATAATTGACCGCGATGATAAATACGAATGGTTCTTTAGTGACACTACAATCGAAAGGACCAAAGAGATATTACGGCCCCCGCATAAAACAGATTTGGAGATAAGACCTATTGCCAAAAATCTGTTCAATCAAGGCATATCGTACGATAGTATGCTAATGCCTTATGAATATCCAGAAAGTTAGCGAATTGCAGCATTTTTATTCTTTATGTGCTTTCTATATTCCGTGGGTAGAATACCATAAGTCTCAAAGAAAATCTTAGAAAAGTAACTTCTACTTTTAATGCCTATGGCGTATACGATTTCAGATATTGATAGGTCAGAATTTTTAAGATAGTCTTTTGATATCTCTAATTTTAATTGTCTTACATACTCGTTTACAGTTTTTGAGTATAGAACTTTGAATCCTAATTGCAATTTTTTTGGGCTCAACCCAGATTCTGTACTTAAAGCGGAAATAGATATATTATCGGAAATATGTTCTAAAATATAGGTTGTAAGTTTATGAATTTTAAGAATATCTTCTTTTGAAATAGCTTCAGGTAAATTCATATTTTCTTCAAATTTTTTATGTTCCAATAATTGCAATGATAGAATAATGTACAGTCTGCCTTCTAAAGAAAGTGACCTTAGCATACCATCATTTGCATCGATATCGTTCAATAATTTAATCTCGTCTGCAATTCTTAGGCTAAAGTTTCCTTCGTGCTGAAAGGAGATTTCGCCTTTACTGTCATTAAACAGTGAAACCAATAGCTGATTTAATTGAGAAACATTATTGTTTTTCTTTTGTAAATATTCTTTTCTATCTACACGAATAAAGTTGATTTTTAGAAGTTCATCTTTAGGAAACAGAAAGGTCTTTTTCGTATCTCGTTTGTGAGATATTATCGTGTTTTGAAATTGTTCTAACCTGGTATATTTATCCGTATTATCATTACTATACTTAAAGTATCCTTCGGAAATAAATATAAATTCTATAGGAGTTAAATTTTGGTTTTGAAAAACAACCTTAACATCCTCATTAAGTTTAATGTTACAGTCAATAAATGAAACACCTCGTTCAAAGCTGATTGTTCTTAATGTTCCTTTGCCACAACTATTGTTAAAGGTTATAATACTCTCGCCCCATTTTTTCAACAGCCTACCTTTAAGGCTATTCTGTATTTGAGCCACTATATCGTCAGAGGTAGAAGTGGTTATATTTAGTTCGTTCATATTTTAAGTTCGAGCACAATACTAATTGTACACTACAAAAAAAACGAAAACAGAATTTTAAGATTAACATTTATGAAATGTTAATTAACACGAATGAGCACTTTGTAAATAATTAAAGTGTTAAAATATATGCAATAAAGATTAGACGATTATTATTTTATTTCTGTATTTGAACTATTTGAAGATGCCAATTTTTGCATGTATTGTTTTGGAGACATTGCATATCTTTCTTTAAATAATTTAGAAAAATAGCTTCTAGAATTAATTCCAATTCTATAGGTAATTTCTGTTATATTCAAAGTTGTAGTCTCCATTAATTTACGCGCTTTTTCCATTTTCTTGTCTTGGGAAAATTCTTTGACCGATAAACCAAATAAACTTTGAAAACCATTTTGCAATGTATTTTGGTTGAGTCCAACTTTTTTAGCTAGTGTAATTATATCTGGAGTTTCTTCTAGGTTTTTATTTAAAATATTTGCTGCTTCCTCAATTTTAACTACTGTAGATTGCCTTAATATTGTTCTCTTATCCGATGGCGACGCATCGTCTAAATACTGCCTTAAGTGGTGTGCAAGAATTTCATAACATTTACCCTCTATAAAAACACTTTTGGTAAAACCTTCATCTTCGGTATCGTTTATTGCATCAATACATTTAGCGATATCTAAACTATAATGGCCTTTGTGAAAAAACAGGTTTATGCCGTTTACATCTCTAAAAAGCCCTTCAAGATCTTCATTCATTTCTGGTAGAAACGATTCTATTTTTTCTTCAAATAGTTTTCTGTTGATCTCAAGATTAAAAAAGCACATAGGTTCATTCGCTTTTAGGGTAAGAACATTACCATACTTACTATTACAAGAGAAAATGGCACTTTCCAAATGCTTGATTTCTGTCTGTTTGTCTTGTCCATCAAACTCATGTAGCAATGTTTTTTCTCTATTGAATACTATTTCCAATGGCTGAACCAAGGACTGATTTAGCACAAACCGAACATCTTTTTTAAGCGTGATATCAACGTCCATAATACCAACACCATGAGAAAAACTAATTGCTTTTATATGTCCGGTACCCGATTCTTCAGGAATATCCATACATATCTCATTATTTTCTTCCTTATAGTTCACACCTAATCTTAGTGCAATGTCTTTTACCACATCTATAACATTCAATTCTTTAAGTTCTTTTTTTGTGCTCATTGACAACGGTATAGATGTACAATATAGGTTAAATTTTTAAAGATGATGTACGTTAAAAAACCGTAGTTTAAACATATAAAACATAGTAAGCGTCAAATTGATTATAGTAATTGGGTAGATGAGTTAATATCCTTTTTTTTACAACTAAGCGCTCTCTCTTAAAAAATGCATCTTTGGCATGAAAGGTATTGGAAACTATATAGTTAACAAATTATCCAATATACTTACATATTAAAATGTTAACCTAATTATTAAAATCACATATTATGAAAAAGTCACTATTAATGATTGTATTTGCATTTGCTACAATGAGCATTGCAACAAGCTGTAGAGAAGAAAAAACTACTGGAGAGAAAATTGAAGAAGGAATGGATGATGTTGGAGATGAAATAGAAGATGGCGCCGACGAAGTTGAAGACGCGGTAGAAGATGCTACAGATGACAACTAGAATATAATATTGCTATGAAAATCGAAGCCAGATAGTTCAACTATCTGGCTTTTTCATTTACAACGGTACTTCAATCTTTTTTTCCGTTTCCAGTTAATACACTTAGCAAGCCGTCTTGAAGATTGATCCATAAATAATTGAAGAATGATTTGTTTTTGACCCGTTCAGTAGATATTTCGCCGTATCTATAACCGTCAATGTCTGTTTTTGAACCATCGTTTATAAATAGGTTGCCTATAAAGGAGAGTACGCTTTTGACCCCGTTTCTTTCTTTGTTGAGCACTTGAAATTTAAAATCTTCATACTTCATTTTAATATCACCTGTTGCGGCATACTCATCACCTGATATAGTAAAATAAAGCTGGTCAATAGTCCCTGTAGTCTGTGTTCTTAAATTGGGCACCAAAAAATCGTTTAAACTAGCTGTATTGAAATTAGATAAACCACCTGATATAAGAAAAGTACTTTTAGGATCGTAAACATTAAACTGCCAATTAAGATCGAATTTTCCCGTGCCCATTAAATCGGCATTAAGCTGAATTTGAACAGGGTTTTCAACATTTCTTTTGTTCGATAAATTGCTGATTTTTACATCTAAATTTTCAAAACTCAATGCACCTGCCCCAACATTATTTGGAATATTCTCTTCATACATAATTGTCCCTTTTTCAATAAAAATGGAGTCAATTGCAACTTTAAAAGGTAGTTTCTGCAATAATTTGCCATAAAGTGGCTTATTTCTAAAATCTTCTAATCTAGCTTTATCGCGATATATTTCTAATTTAGGGTTAGATAGCAGAAGCTCTTTAAAGTTTACTTGTAAAGAGTCGTTGGAGACCGTATAATTATGTTTGTCTACTTTTATAGTAGGAACGGATAAGTAAATATGGTCTCTTTCATACCTTATTTTTTTACTTAATTCAGCTTTAGAATATACTGTAGAAAGTACTATGTCAGTAATATTTATAGTCGTGTTATTCATTAGTAAAGAAGCCATTTCAAGCTCTTCGAATTCACCCAATGGTGCATTGATGTTATTGACCTCTATGTTATAATCGGCAAATTCAAAAGGAACATATTTTGTTATGATATCTGGATCGGTAGCAACTTTTTTTAATGAAAGGTTTATTTGCTCAATAGCTATGAGTTCTTTTTCTTCATTAGAATCCCAGATATTAAGCTTACCTGCATCAAAAATAATTTCTTCTACGAAAATCTCTTTCAATAGATTAATCGGGTTGCTTTTATTCGCAACTACATTATCTGATTCTTGCGGGCAGGTCTTAAAGTTTAGATGAGGTTTAGTAAGGGTAAGCGATTTTATGTAGATGGCGTTCTGAAATAATATTTTCCAGTAGTCGAAACCTTTTATAGATAACAGTTCTGCATCTACCTTAATTTCGCAAGAAGAGGTCTGTTTACCAGAACTAATTACGGCAACATTTTTAAACGCTATGTTGCCCTTTATAAGATTGATACTTATCTGGTCGTAAGAGAAGTCTATATGATCGGGCACCTTTCTTTCTAAAAAGCTAACGACCTCTTTATTCATTTTCCATTCGGCAAGCATATAACCGCCCACGCAGAAAACAATTATTAAGACAAGCCATTTTAAAATTTTGGACATAAGGTATATTTAAAGCAATGGTTTTAGAAGTTAAGTAAACCCTATGTTTCAAAAATAAATTAAGTGCTATTTAAAAAAACCCTTACTTATAAGGTTTTTCTATACCGGCACTATCAGAATCCATATATTGCTTAAAGTCTGATGCACTTGTAAGCTCAATAAATTCCTTACCTTTTATGACAATGGCGTTTTTCAAAAAACTTGGGTTTTTGTCCAATATTTTCAACCAACCGTCATCATCAAGATTTACGGTATCTTCACCATAAGCATCTTTAAAATCTGGGTGATCGGTATTGATCAGATCAGAAAGATTATTACCAAGACCATCGGCTAACTCTGCCCATTGGGTGCCTGTTACATTCGTTTTAGAAATGTCTATTGTTAAATGTTCTTTATCAGAAGACTGCACGTAGGCATTCAATTGTTTTCCAATAGAGTTTTCTGAACTGTAGTATAATGTTATCTGTTTTTTATCCATAGCAATTACTCCCATTACTTTTTTTTAAATGTACTCACTATCAAAACCAATAATTGACTCTTTTAAAATGAAAAGTATCTTCATAGGGTTTTAAGGTTTTAGGCTGGGGTTATTTATAGTATATTGATGTAAAAGAAATAATAAGGTGGTAAATACAATTCTTTGGCTTGTTTATATTGCAGTTACACTGTGGAGCATTGTCAATATAATCTTCAATGGATCAAAGGCAACTAAAATGATCAGTTGGTCTTTGTCCGTAATTATATTTCCCTTTTTAGGACCGCTTTTGTACTATCTTTTTGGAATTAACAGAAGAAAATTTAAACTCTTTAAGTTAAAGCAGACCGAGAAACGAAAGCTATATTCCGAAACCCATAAAGAATTAGAAGGCGGAGAGCAAAGTGTACATGAATTCGATAATTATAAGCACGACAAGCTAGCCAGTTTAATTAGAAAGAACAGTTATTTTGCCCCTTATGAGGGTAATGAGATTACCTTATTAAATGATGGGGAAGAGGCATTTGGTTCTATATTCAAGGCCATAGATGAAGCAAAAGATTTTATACACCTTCAATACTATATTTTAGAAGAAGGTATGTTATTGGATCGGTTTCATGAGCTCTTTGCCAAAAAAGTAAAGGAAGGGGTAGAAATTAGAATGTTATACGATTCTTTTGGTAGTAATTCTATGCGTGGTAAACGAGTAAAAAGATTTAAGGATATAGGTGTAAAAGCATTTTCTACCATGCCCATAAGGTTTGGAAATTTACTGTTTACCTTAAATTATAGAAATCATAGAAAAATTATGATAATTGATGGTAAGGTTGGTTTCACCGGCGGATTCAATGTATCGGATAAGTATATGAAACCAGTATCTGAATTGGGTGTTTGGCAAGATCTTCATTTAAAGATCCAGGGTCCTTTGGTGAACAGTTTACAGCGTATTTTTGTTAAAGATTATCATTTTGCCGGTGAGGAAGAATTGTTGTTGCAAGACAAATATTTTCCAAAGGTAGCGCCTGTAGGTAGCACCATAGCTCAGATAATATCTAGCGGACCAGATTCTAGATACCCTGCCATTATGCAGCAATATTTGGCAATGATCAATATTGCCACAAAAAGTATTTGTATAGCCAACCCTTATTTTATTCCAGGAGAACCGGTATTGGAAGCCATAAGAATTGCGGCATTAAGTGGTGTAGAAGTTACGCTTTTGACCCCTAAAATATCAGATTCTTTATTGGCTCAATACAGTATGTTCTCAACCTTTGAGGCTTTGTTGGAAGTTGGGGCTAATATTTACCTAAGACCAGATTTTTCTCATAGCAAAGTCATTATCATAGATTCAGAAATAGTTTCTGTAGGTTCTGGTAATTTCGATTACCGAAGCTTTGAGCATAATTTTGAAACCAATGCCATATTATATGACAAAGAAAAAGCATCACGTATAGAAAAATTTTTTACAAAGCATTGTACAGACGATGCAAAAGTAGATTTAGAAACATTTAAAAAGAGGTCGCCGTTCAGTAAGTTTTTAGAAGGTCTCGCCAAATTCTTTAGTCCGCTATTGTGACGAAATTATTTTATCAAATCAAATTAAACTATTTAATCTTAATACAATTAAGCTACCCTATGGTTGCATCTGCACAACATATAATACCTGAAGAAATAACAGAAGAAGCAAAAATTGCCCTTTCACATTATCCTGAGCTTGCCAATACTAAAATAGAATTTAAGTTCAAGAAGAACATCAAAAAGTCTACAATGCAGGCACAACCTTCTTTTTGGAGTATTTTCAAGTCTAAAGAGAACAGGTCGTACAATATATTTATTAGCGAGAAAATTAAGATTGCAGATTCGGTCTACTATACCGTAGACATACCATCGGAAATTATGATAGGCTGGTTGGGGCATGAACTAGGTCATATTATGGACTACCAGCAGCGAAGCGGTTTTAATTTAATAGCTTTTGGTTTTAAATATATAACTTCTGAGCCTTATATTAGGGAGGCAGAACGCAGGGCAGATTCATTTGCGGTAGCACATGGTATGGAAACCTATATTTTGGCTACAAAAGAATTCATATTAACAAAAGCAGGGTTAACCAAATCTTATGTTAATCGTATAAAAAACTTATACCTATCACCAGAAGAAATTATGGTTTTGGTAGAACAAAGAGATGCTGCGCTCAAAAAATAAAATTAAGCTATGTGTTATAGATTTTTTTGAACGAATGCCTCCCATTCGGCAAACTTTTCTTCTTTCATAACGCGTTCCATCTTTACTTGTCCGCCCTTCTTTTTATTACTATCGTTCCACTCGTAAAACACCTCAGGGTTTACGGTAAAAACTTTTACTCCTTTTAGGGCTTTTGACCTCGCAACCTTATAATTTTTATTGGCGGCTTTTAAAGATTCATCTAGCTTTTCAGCTATAGCTTCGGCGTCTTGTGTTGCTGTAGTTCCCAAATACCAAGTGTGGTAAAATCCGTCTTCATACTTTTTTGCACAGAGGGTATATTCAGGTATTTCGATATCAAAGGTTTCCATGATGTCTTGTAGAGCATCATCCAATTTATTGACCGATAATTGCGAACCCACCGTATTTAAGAAGAATTTGGTACGACCCGTAATTTTAATTTCGGCACGTTCCACATCGGTAAACTCAATGGTATCACCAATAAGATAGCGCCAAGCACCACTAACTGTGCTGATTATAAGCACATAATTTTGACCGGTTTCAACCTCTGATAAAGTTAGCGAAGGAGCATCTTGAGAAAGAGAACCATCTTCTAAAATATAATCAGGATCAAAGGGAACAAACTCAAAATAGATTCCGTTATCGGTCACTAATTTCATGGCATCGGTTTCTGGTCTTGCTTGAAAGGCAATAAACCCTTCGGATGCTAAATAGGTGTCAATTACCGTTACCGGTTTCCCCATTAAGGCATTAAAACTCTTTTCATATGGTCCAAATGCCACTCCGCCAGAAGTGTACACCTTCAGGTTTGGCCAAATCTCATGAATATTGTTGAGGTTGTGCTTTTTAATGACTTCTTTCAACATCAACTCAATCCATGATGGTATTCCGCTAAGAGCACCAATATCCCAATCTGCAGCTTTTTCGGCAATTTTAGCAACACGCTCGTCCCAGTCATCAATTTTGGCAATTTCTTTTCCTGGTTTGTAATATCCACTAAACCAAGATGGAATATTACTGGCACTAATACCGCTGATCTCACCTTCTAAATGGTCGTCGTTTTCAACCAAATCAGTAGAACTGCCCAGCATTAAAATTCCCGTTTCAAAGAAATCTGCCGGAAGATCGAAATTCGAAATCGCTAACACTTGCTTGATTCCTGCTTGTCTAATAGCATCGATCATAGCATCGGTCACGGGAATACGTTTGCTTGTTTTACCAGTTGTACCAGAACTCAGTGCAAAATAATCAGGACTACCAGGCCACGTTACATCAGTCTGGTCTTCGTGCAATTTATGCCACCATTTTTCATTGATTTGATTATAATCGAAATAAGGCACGGCATCACGAAATGCTTGCTGTGGATGATCACTTTCTAGAATATTATTGAAGTCATAGGCTTTACCAAAAGAAGTATCTTTTGCGGTTTCTAAAAGGTTTTGAAGAACAGCTTTTTGATCTTCAATAGGGTTATCATCACCAGTAATTTTGTCGGTAATATCAATAACTCCTTTTATAAAATTTCCTATGATATTCATATGTAACGGTATTTTAGGTTATTACTGCTAAATTACTGGTTACGTGGGGTAAAGATTAACCCTAATATGAAATATGTGGACTTTATTAAGCTTTAGTCGGAAATAACAAAATTCTAACTAAGCATAATAAGCACCGCACCCACAGCAGTTAATACTAAAATCATCTTTCTAAAGAAAGCTTCTTTAATGTGTTTTATAAATCGAACTCCAACGAAAAACCCTAAAAGAATACCAGGTAAAAGCATCAAGTTCAATTGTAAAGATTCAAGGGTTATGGTTTTCCAGACGAAAAAGTGAAAGGGGAGTTTAATAATATTTACAATTAAAAATAACCAAGCTGCCGTACCTATAAATTGATTTTTTGGTAAACGCATGGCTAAAAAGTAAATGTTAGAGAAAGCTCCGGCTAAATTACCTACCATGGTAGTAATACCTGCTATGGTGCCAATGGCTCCGGCAAATGTCCAGTGAGAAGGTACGTTCTTGTCCTTTTTGCGATCCCAATAAAACATCATGCCAACGGTAATGATGATTATGATTGCCATGGCTATTTTAAAGAACTTTTCGGGCAGCTCGTTACCTATGAATACACCTATTAATAAACCAACGAGCATCCACGGTAATACTTTAAAAACATATTTCCACTGTGTATATTTATTATAATAGATAACGGAAAATATATCAGCAAGAACTAGAAGAGGTACCACCATGCCTGTAGACTGTCTTGCGCCAAATGCCAAAGCCATTATGGTAACGTTCAAAACAGCAATTCCTTTAATTCCCGCTTTAGATAATCCAATAATAAAGGTGGCAATTGATGCCAATATCCAAGCTGTTGGGGTAATTTCTGTAGTTATTGATAGTAGCACGTGGTACGTTTAGCGTATTAGGTATAAGAATGTCCTAAAATAATATATCTTTAACAATCAACCTAAAACCAACTTATGGAACTCAGTACGCTAGACTATAGTTTTATTATAGTTTTCTTCTCCCTTGTCTTAGGCATAGGGTTTTATGTATCAAAAACATCGGGTAAAAATTCATCGGAGTTTTTTCTATCGGGTCGTACGATGCCATGGTGGTTGCTAGGTCTTTCAATGGTGGCAACAACATTTTCAACCGATACGCCCAATTTGGTGACAGATATTGTGCGTACCAACGGTGTTTCCGGTAATTGGGTTTGGTGGTGTTTTTTGATTACAGGAATGTTGACCGTTTTCGTTTATGCAAAACTATGGCGTAAATCGAATGTAAATACCGATTTAGAGTTCTACGAAATGCGATATGGCGGTAAACCGGCAAGTTTCTTAAGAAAATTTAGGGCAGTTTATTTAGGAGTGATTTTCAATGTAATAACCATGTCTGCTGTAACATTGGCAGCTATTAAAATAGGTAGCATAATGCTAGGTCTGGAACCTTGGCAAACGGTTGTAAGTGCTGGTCTGATTACAGTAACCTTTAGCGCCCTTGGCGGATTCAAAGGGGTGGTTTATACCGATTTCCTTTTATTCTTTGTAGCCATGGCAGGGTCAATTGGCGCTGCTTATTACTTGGTGAATATACCAGAGGTTGGTGGTATTGAAGCTTTAATGGCAAATGAAAATGTTTCTGAAAAACTAAACATCCTTCCAGATTTTAGTAACAAGAAAGCATTGATTACTTTATTTATAATTCCTCTAGCCGTACAATGGTGGAGTTCTTGGTACCCAGGTGCAGAGCCGGGTGGTGGTGGTTATATTGCGCAACGTATGTTGGCGGCAAAAGATGAAAATCATGCAATTGGCGCAACGTTCTTTTTTAATATAATGCATTACGCGCTAAGACCATGGCCGTGGATCTTAGTGGCATTGGCATCTATAGTAGTATACCCAGATTTAGCGAGTATACAAGAAGCTTTCCCAAATGTTACGGCAGATAAATTAGGTCATGATCTAGCATATTCTGCCATGTTGACCAAACTACCTAGTGGATTATTGGGTGTTGTGTTGGCATCCTTGGTAGCTGCTTATATGAGTACTATTAGTACACAGTTAAATTGGGGATCGTCATACATTGTATTTGATTTTTATAAGCAGCAGATAAACCCGAATGCATCTGAAAAAAGATTGGTGGCCGTAGGTAGAATTTCAACCATTGTTTTAATGTTGTTTAGTGCAGCATTGGCTTTGTTGCTTCAAAATGCACTTCAGTTATTTGATATTTTATTGGCATTTGGTGCAGGCACCGGACTTATATTTATACTAAGATGGTTCTGGTGGAGGATCAATGCTTGGAGTGAGATTGCGGCAATGTTCGCATCAGGTATTATTTCTATTATACTAAAATTGACTCCCGTAGGTGCTTATCTTTTTGCAACGGAAACAGGTGTATTACCAGACTGGTCTGAGTATATATTTATAGTAGTTGTAACTACGATTATTTGGTTGATTGCCACTTTTATGACGCAGCCAGAATCAAATGATACCCTAAGAAGCTTTTACAAGAAAATACAACCAGGTGGTCCGGGTTGGTCAAAAGTAGTTGTCGATGCAAAAACCGATGCCGTTAAAATTGTAGAAGATAAAGAGAAGTGGAGTGTGCCTGCTGGTGTAACCGCTATGTTGTTAGGCGTAATTCTAATTTATTCTATAATGTTCGCTACCGGTTATTGGATTTATGGAAGAACTACGCAAGCTATCGTTTTAACCATTGTTTCTGCAATAGCAGGGGTGTTGTTGGTAAAAGCTTGGAATCGCTTAAAAGGGAACATACTATAATGGCGAGATATGAAAAAGGACAGAATTGTTTCGGTTGATATTTTTAGAGGAGCCACCATTGTATTAATGGTATTAGTAAACACACCAGGCACGTGGTCTAATGTTTACGCCCCTTTTCTGCATGCCGATTGGCATGGGTATACCCCAACCGATTTAGTATTTCCGTTCTTCTTGTTTATCGTAGGTACATCAATTGCATTCTCGTATAAAAATAGGACTGTAGATGCAGCTGCCTATAAAAAGATTGCCATTAGGTCATTGAAGTTAATTGCATTGGGTCTTTTCTTAGGCGCATTTATAATTCATTTTCCATTCTTTAAAAATTTCGGCGATATCCGTTTTCCTGGAGTGTTGCAACGAATAGGTGTCGTATTCTTTTTCGCGGCAGTATTGTTCGTTAACCTAAATTGGAAACAGTTGATTTGGGTGACGGCGATATTATTAATAGGCTATTGGCTGCTGATGATATTTGTTCCTGTAGAAGGCGTGGCATCTACATTAGAAAGAGCTCCAAATAATTTGGCCAATTGGATAGACGTACAAGTATTCGGTTGTCACAATTACAAAGCAGATTATGACCCAGAAGGGTTGCTAAGTACCATACCTTCAATTGCAAGCTCATTATTAGGGATATTCACAGGACTCATCTTAACCAGTAAACAAGAAAAGAAAGCCACTATTCTAATAGGGTTGGGCGGTAGTCTTCTTATTATAGGTCATATTTGGGATTTCGTTTTCCCGATCAACAAAGCCCTTTGGACAAGTAGTTTTGTGTTAGTAACCGCAGGTTGGGCAAATCTTATTCTAGCATTAATTTATTATTTGACCGATGTAAAGAAAATAGAATTCGGTTCTGTCTTTAGGTATGCAGGGGCAAATGCCATTGTCATTTATTTCTTGTCTAGTTTCATCAGCAAGGTAATGGGTCAAATACAAGTTGGTGACACCTCGTTACATGGGTGGTTGTTCCAAAAAGTATATGTCCATGATTTTCTGGCACTAGAAACATCGTCCTTATTATACGGATTAAGTGTAGTGCTGTTTTATAGCTTGGTTGGCTATATTCTATATCAGAAAAATATATTTATAAAGGTATAGCCGATTATTTCGCCATCAACTTGGCAACATACTTTCCAATAACATCAAACTCTAGATTTACAATAGTACCCGGTTTATAGGTGTTAAATCTAGTATGTTCGTAGGTATAAGGTATAATCGCTACGTCAAAAGAGTTTTTTCCAGAATTAACAACGGTTAAACTAGTACCGTCAATGGTAATAGATCCTTTTTCAATGGTGGGGTTACCAGTTTTTACATCGTAGGTGAAAGAAAATATCCAACTACCATTATCTTCTTTTACGCTAGTACATTCCCCTGTTTGATCTACATGACCTTGAACAATATGACCGTCTAACCTAGACCCTAAGATCATGGCACGTTCCAAGTTTACAACATCATTGGTTTTAAGCGTATCTAAGTTGGTTTTATTCAGTGTTTCTGCAATAGCAGTTACCGTGTAAGTCGTATCGGTAAGACTTACAACCGTTAGGCAAACGCCGTTATGTGCAACACTTTGATCTATTTTAAGTTCAGGAGTTAAGCTAGATTCTATAGTGATATCTAAGTTTCCGCCTTTGGCTTCCAGAGAGGTGACTTTACCTAATGTTTCAATAATTCCCGTAAACATGTGTCGTTTAATTTAAGTAATTTTGTCCTTTAATATGTGTCCCAATATTTAAATTAGGACGACCACTTTGCTTCTCCTTTTGGAAAGGCAAAACCAATTTTAAGGTTTTTAAGTGGGGTTACAAAGGTACAGATTATCATGGAGGAAAATAGGAAAATAAGGTTAGGCATCTCAATAGGGGACTTGAACGGAATAGGATGTGAAGTTGCATTGAAAACATTCCAAGACAGCAGAATGTTAGACTTCTGTACTCCCGTTATTTTTGCCTCTAATAAAACGGTTTCCTTTCAAATGAAGCAGTTGAAACTTAATGTTGTTTTCAACGGAATTCCAGATGCGTCAAAAGCAATAGATAATAAGGTCAATATTGTAAATGTTTGGAAAGAAGTACCAAGAATTGATTTTGGACAAGCTACCAAAGCTGGTGGTGAATATGCCATTAAATCTTTAAGAGCAGCGGTAGATGCATTAAAAAAAGGAGATATAGATGTGTTGGTAACGGCACCGATCAACAAGAATAATATTCAGTCAGACGAATTTAAATTTCCAGGACATACAGACTTTTTAGCACAAGAACTAGATGGTGAGAGTTTAATGTTTATGGTAACAGATACCTTAAAGGTAGGTTTGTTGACCGATCATGTAGCGGTAAAAGATGTCTCTGCAGCTATAATACCAAGGTTAATACGCGATAAGATCAATACCATTGAAAAATCATTGAAGATGGATTTTGGTATTCGCAAACCAAAAATAGCTTTACTGGGTATAAATCCGCATAGTGGAGATAACGGAGTAATTGGCAAAGAAGACGATGAGGTAATGAAGCCGGTGATAAAAGAAATGTCAAATATGGGTCATTTAGTATATGGACCGTACTCAGCAGATAGTTTTTTTGGATCTGATGGTTATAAAAAGTTCGATGCTATTTTAGCGGCATATCATGATCAAGGGTTAATCCCTTTTAAAACGATAGCATTTGGTCAAGGTGTAAATTTCACGGCAGGCTTAAGCAAAGTGAGGACATCTCCAGATCATGGAACAGCCTATGAAATAGCAGGAAAAGGCGTGGCAGACGAGAGTTCTTTTAAAGAAGCGGTCTTTATGGCATTGAAGGTTTTTAAAAACAGAACCGAGTTCGAAGAGCTTACGAAAGACGTATTAAAAAAGCAACGTTTAAAGAGAGAACGTTAAAATTTGGTTGGATTAAAAAGTTATAAAGATAAATAGTTGATAACTATTGTCTTTTATCAAAATTATAGTATCTTTGCACCCGCCTTTTGTGGGCAATTAGTGTTAATTTAAGTGTGTACGTGATGAAGCAAAAGGAGTTCAATATTCCTTTCTCAGGATTGAAGCAAGGAAAACACAACTTTAATTACCAGATTGACAATACGTTCTTTGATTCTTTTGGATATGATGAATTCAACGCTACCAACATCAATTTAGATGTAGTACTTAATAAAACAAGTACAATGATGGAGGTTGATATGGAAGCATCTGGAACAGTGAATGTTGATTGTGACATTACTAGCGAACCGTATGATCAAGCTATAAGCGGAGATTTACATTTGGTGGTAAAGTTTGGTGAAGAGTATAATGACGAGAATGATGAAATATTGATTCTTCCTCATAACGAGCACCAATTGAACATTGCGCAATACGTGTATGAAATGCTAGTATTGGCAGTTCCGCAAAAAAGAATTCACCCTGGTATTGAAGATGGCACTTTAGAATCTGAAGTGTTAGACAGGTTAAAGGAGCTTCAACCAAAAGAGAAAAGATCAGATAAAGAAGAAAACGATCCCAGATGGGACGCATTAAAGAAACTATTAACGGATAAATAAGGTTTAAATGGCACATCCTAAAAGAAAAATTTCCAAAACAAGGAGAGACAAAAGAAGAACACATTATAAAGCAGTAGCACCTACATTGGCTACCGATTCTACAACTGGCGAGACTCACCTTTTTCACAGAGCTCACTGGCACGAAGGTAAATTACATTATAGAGGTCAAGTTTTGGTTGACAAAACTGAAGAAGCAGAAGCTTAAGAACCTTTTACATTATACTATACTCCCACTTCATTTGAAGTAGGGAGTTTTTTTTAGCCCAATTTGTATTTTACGCCCTTGTTACTCAGATAAATTAACTGATGATAGAGGTATGGCTATTAATTGCAATTTTTCAAAAACCCGATAACTTTACCCAAAAAGTCGTTGAAAATCACTAATTTTCATGACTTTTGACAGGTTTTTTAAGTTTTTTACAAGAAAGCAAATAAAGTATGACCAAAATTACAGCAGCTATTACCGCGGTAGGAGGCTATGTTCCCCAGTTTGTAATGACCAACAAAATGCTAGAGGATTTGGTTGAAACCAATGACGAATGGATCACTACCAGAACGGGAATTAAGGAAAGAAGGGTACTTAAAAAGGAAGAGGGAGAAGGTACGTCGTATTTAGCCATTAAAGCGGCACAAGACCTAATGGAAAAGAAGGGACTAGATGCTTCTGAAATAGACCTTGTTATAGTTTCTACGGCAACACCAGATAGTATGGTTGCTTCTACAGCAGCTTTCGTTGCTTCGGAAATTGGAGCCGTTAATGCTTTTGCCTACGATTTATTAGCTGCATGTTCAAGTTTTCTTTTTGGCATGTCCACAGCCGCAGGTCATATAGAAACCGGTAGATATAAAAAAGTACTACTAATAGGTGCAGATAAAATGTCATCTATTATTGATTATACCGACCGTACCACATGTATTATTTTTGGTGATGGTGCCGGCGCAGTTCTTTTTGAACCTAATACAGAAGGTCTTGGTCTACAAGATGAGTATTTGAGAGCAGACGGTAGCGGTAGACAATATTTGGGCATGGAAGGTGGCGGATCTCTAATGCCGGCTACTATAGAAAGTGTTACCAATAAAAAACACTTCATTTTTCAAGAAGGTAAAACGGTATTCAAATTTGCCGTCTCTAATATGGCAGATGTAGCGGCAAAGATTATGGATAGAAATGATCTTACCGAGTCAGATGTAGATTGGCTAGTGCCACATCAGGCGAACAAACGTATTATTGATGCCACGGCCAAAAGAATGGGTGTAGGTGATTCAAAAGTGTTGATGAATATTCAACGTTACGGTAATACTACATCAGCAACATTACCATTATTATTATTTGATTACGAAAAACAGCTTAAAAAAGGAGATAATCTTGTATTTGCAGCCTTTGGTGGCGGTTTTACATGGGGTTCTATTTACCTTAAATGGGCGTATTAACTAACATCAACTACCAATTATAACTTAGAAAATATGGATATTAAAGAAATTCAAAGCCTTATCAAGTTTGTTGCCAAGTCTGGCGCTAGCGAGGTAAAACTGGAAACGGATGATATTAAGATCACCATTCGTACCGGAAGCTTAACTGGTAATTCTGAACCAACTTACGTGCATACTATGCCTATGGCACAGCCAGCAGCAGCGGCACCGATAGCAGCGGCACCTGCAGCTCCTGCAGAAGCAGCTACACCTGCAGCACCTGCAGCAGAGGCTGAAGACGATAAGTATATTACAATAAAGTCTCCTATCATTGGTACATTCTACAGAAAACCTTCTCCAGACAAACCTGTTTTTGTTGAAGTAGGTCAGACAATTGGTACAGGAGATGTACTTTGTGTTATTGAGGCAATGAAATTGTTTAACGACATAGAATCTGAAGTTTCTGGTAAAATCGTTAAGATTTTGGTAGACGATTCTTCACCGGTAGAGTTTGATCAACCATTATTCTTGGTAGATCCTTCTTAACTAAATTTTGAGTAGTTATTGTTAGATACCGCTGTTCTGCGGTGTGTAAGAATTATGTAGAACCAAGAACTTAAAATTTAAAAGATGTTTAAAAAAATACTGATTGCCAATAGGGGAGAAATCGCTTTGCGTGTTATCCGTACCTGTAAAGAAATGGGTATTAAAACGGTAGCCGTATATAGTAAGGCAGATGAAGAAAGTTTACATGTGCGTTTTGCAGATGAGGCTGTATGTATTGGTCCTGCCGCTAGTAGTGAATCCTATTTAAAGATACCAAATATAATTGCAGCTGCAGAGATTACAAATGCAGATGCCATTCACCCAGGCTATGGTTTTCTTTCAGAAAATTCAAAGTTCTCACGAATCTGTGCAGAGCATGATATAAAATTCATTGGTGCTTCTGGTGATCAAATAGACAAAATGGGAGATAAGGCTACGGCCAAAGAAACCATGAAAGAAGCCGGTGTACCTTGTGTGCCAGGTTCAGAAGGTCTATTGAAAGATGTTGCAGATGCCAAGAAGATAGCGAAGAAAATGGGCTATCCGGTAATGATCAAAGCTACTGCCGGTGGTGGTGGTAAAGGTATGCGTGCCGTAATGTCCGAAGACAAAATGGAAGAGCTTTTTGATAGTGCCGTTAACGAAGCAACTGCTGCTTTTGGTAATGGTGGTATGTATATGGAAAAGCTGATCGAAGAGCCAAGACATATTGAAATTCAAATTGTTGGTGATCAATTCGGTAAAGCTTGTCACTTGTCAGAAAGAGATTGTTCTGTACAACGTCGTCACCAAAAGTTGACAGAGGAGACTCCGTCACCTTTCATGACAGATAAGTTGAGAGAGCAAATGGGTGAAGCTGCGGTTAAAGCTGCCGAATACATAAAATATGAAGGCGCTGGTACCATAGAATTTTTGGTAGATAAGCACCGTAAGTTCTATTTTATGGAAATGAATACCCGTATTCAAGTAGAGCACCCTATTACAGAGCAGGTTATTGATTACGATTTAATTCGTGAGCAAATACTTGTAGCTGCAGGTGTGCCGATTTCAGGTAAAAACTACCTTCCAAAACTACATTCAATTGAGTGTAGAATTAATGCGGAAGACCCATATAACAATTTTAGACCATCACCAGGTAAGATTACAACCTTACATACGCCCGGAGGTCATGGTGTACGTATGGATACGCATGTATATAGTGGGTACAGTATTCCTCCAAACTATGATTCTATGATCGCAAAGCTGATCACTACTGCCCAAACTAGGGAAGAGGCGATCAACAAAATGAAGCGTGCTTTAGATGAATTCGTAATTGAGGGAATTAAAACGACCATTCCTTTCCACAGGCAGTTAATGGACCACCCGGATTATTTGGCTGGTAATTATACAACAGCCTTTATGGATGATTTTAAAATGGATCCCCAACCAGAAAATTAATAACGAACTCCAACAGCAATGTTGGAGTTTTTTTATGTTCTTTTTTTAAGATTGATTTTTTATCTTCTATCAAAATGCAACTATGAATTTAAGCTACTGGGAACGTACATCTTGGTTTTCTAATATCGATTTTACAATTATAGGTAGTGGAATAGTAGGCTTAAACTGTGCTTTAGAATTAAGAAGAAAGCATCCTAAAGCACGTATTCTTATTTTGGAAAAAGGAAAACTTCCTCAAGGTGCCAGTACCAAAAATGCAGGGTTCGCCTGTTTTGGTAGTATTTCTGAAATTTTATCAGACCTAAAAACACATTCAGAACAAGAAGTATTGCAATTGGTTCAAGATCGGTTTCATGGAATACAATCGCTACGTACGTTGTTAGGTGATGATGCAATTGGTTATCAGAATAATGGCGGACACGAATTATTTTTAAATCAGGATGTAGCGTTATATGAGAGCTGTCTAAAGGAATTAACGCGGGTCAATGAGCTACTACATCCCGTCTTTAAGAATGATGCCTTTAAAGTCACGCCAAATACTTTTAATTTCAATGGAATAAAAAGTAATTACATTTCTCAGGTATTTGAAGGGCAAATCCATACCGGTAAGATGATGTCAGCTTTAGTGCAATTAGCACAGCAAAAAGGCATCACAATTGTAAATTCAACCCAAGTACATTCTTTTGAAGATGCAGGTGCAAAAGTAATAGTCAAAACAGATGACCTGGAATTTATGACCCAAAAATTACTGATAGCAACAAATGGTTTTGCTGCTCAACTACTGTCGGAGAACGTAAAACCTGCACGGGCACAAGTATTGATTACAAAACCAATTAAAGACCTGCATATAAAAGGAACATTTCATCTAGAAGAAGGCTACTATTACTTCCGAAATATTGATAATCGAATTTTATTGGGGGGTGGTCGTAATCTGAATTTTAAAACCGAAGAAACTACTGACTTTGGCACAACTAGTTTAGTAGAAAATAAACTACAAGAGTTGTTGAAATCAGTCATTCTACCAAAAAGCGATTTTGAAATTGATTACAGCTGGAGTGGTATAATGGGTGTAGGTCAACAAAAGAAGCCAATAGTAAAACAAGTAACCAACAATGTGGCATGCGGTGTCCGCTTAGGTGGTATGGGTATTGCTATTGGTAGCATTATAGGTAAAAAGCTTGCCAATGTATTAGACTAATGAAATATCCCGTTCATCCAATTTTTTAGAAATCTTATTCAAAACGTAGGTGTACTCTTATATTTATTTTTAAATTGTACGTCCCCTTAGATTATCTATTACCCAAAATGCGCTTATTGGTTTGCCTTAGAACAGCAAACTTCTAATATGGTTTGTAATAGCAAGTATACTATATGAAAAGATTGATTAGAAGAATTACTTCGGCTACATTTTTAGCCGTTATGGCAATGGTGTGTCTTAGTAGCTGCGGATTGACGAAAACCCACTACCAGCGAGAATATGCAAAAGTTTGGAAAGAATATATAAAGAGCGAGGCTTGGAAACAATCCCTTATTGCCGATAATTCATATGTTGCAGATGATTTATATGCCAGTACAGATGCTGAAGTGCCACTAGCTGATGATAATATCGTGGAATCTACATTTCATTCTAAATATGAATCTCTAGTGTCTAGAGCTTATTTTAAAATTATTACCGAGGCAGAAAAAGCAGATGCACAAATTACGGCAGATTATAAATTGCTAATCGAAAACGAGTCGGCAGTAAAAGTTGATAAGAAGAAGATTCAAGCAATAACAAAACGATATGAAGCTCATAAAGCAATGCTAAACGGACTTAAATCGTGGAATATTTTTAGTGACGATCGCTCTGGTGATTTGGACTATTTTAAAGCTGAAAATGAAATAGAAATTCAAAACATGATAAGTGGTGGTGAAAGTGATAATCAAATCGTAAATTACTTGATCTATAAACTAGCAGATCTGTATCACATTGAAGGAAACTGAATCACTTGATAACTTAAAGAAAGAAGCCCATAATTTTTGCCTGGAGTTTGTTGACGATCGGTCAACTAGAATACAGAATCAAATTAAAGAATTAGAGTCTGCCTTAACCTCAGAGACAAAAAGTAGTGCTGGTGATAAGCACGAAACTGGTCGTGCAATGATTCAGTTAGAGCGAGAAAAGTTAGGTCAACAGTTGGCAGAATTAGAAAAAACACAACAATTACTGTCAAAAGTATCAAAAGATAGAAATGCCCCAACCGTAGGTTTAGGAAGTTTGGTTGTTACAGATGCCTTCATATATTACATAGCTATATCTGCAGGAGAATTTAAAAGCAAACCTAACTCCGTCTATTGTATTTCTGCCGCAACACCTATTGGTAAACTCGCCTTTGGTAAAGCAGTAGGCGATGTTTTTAGTTTTAATGGAAAGGAGTTGACTATTGTCAGCGTTCAATAGTTACATCCTGGTCTTTATTTAACTATCTTAAAGCAATTAATTAAAAGACCAAACCACATATATAACTTGAATTATGGAAATATTTTACCTATTTCTTGCAGTCATTGCCATAATTATATTAACGACAAAACTAAAGATTCACGCGTTTCTTGCGCTGTTTATTATTTCAATTTTATACGGCGTTTTTGCAGGTATGCCTTATGCTAATATCATTGTTTCCATAAATGACGGTTTTGGCGGAACGCTAGGTAAAATTGGGTTGATCATAGTTCTCGGGGTCATCATTGGTGCTTTTCTAGAACATACTGGTGGTGCATTTGCCATTGCAGAGAAAGTATTGGGTATAATAGGGAAGAAACGGGTGACGATGGCAATGGGAATCATTGGCTATATTGTTTCTATTCCAGTATTTGCGGATAGTGGTTTTATGCTGCTATATCCTTTGAATAAAAGTCTTTCCAAAAAAGCGAAAATCTCAATTGCCGGTCCGGCAATAGCATTAGGTTTGGGCTTAATGGCATCACATACAATGGTGCCGCCAACTCCTGGCCCAATTGCAGCTGCAGGTATTCTTGGTGCAGATTTAGGTTTGGTTATTGCTTTTGGGTTTCCAACAAGTATTGTCGCCTTGATTGTCGGAATCATATTCGCTAAGAAATATGCATCAAAAACCATGATAGCGCCTGATGTTGAAGATGCTTTAGAAGCAGAACAAGAAATTAAAGATTCGCCCAGTGCTTTAAAAGCATCTATACCCATTCTGGTTCCCATTTTTCTAATTGTCTTGAAGTCCGTACTGAACTCCATGGATATCGGACAAGAAAACGGACTATTAGATTTTATCAATTTTGTGGGTGAACCGGTAATATCACTATTGATAGGAGTTTTCTTATGTCTGCTCTTGCCTAAAAAATTGAATTATGATATGCTCTCATCGGCTGGTTGGGTAGGTAAAGCAATTAAGGATGCGGCCTCTATTTTATTGATTACAGGTGCAGGTGGCATATTTGGTAAAATATTACAGAATTCCGGCATTGCAGAAATTCTAGGGCAAACCTTGACCGATTATAATATGGGTATTTTCTTGCCTTTTGTTTTAGCGGCAGCCTTGAAAACAGCGCAAGGTTCTTCAACGGTGGCATTGGTAACTACAGCATCCATAATTATGCCGATGATGTCGTCACTTAGTTTTGATACCGAAATACAGAAAGCTCTGGTTGTAGTAGTAATTGGTGCGGGTTCTGCTGTAATTTCTCATGCAAACGACAGCTTCTTTTGGGTAGTCACTCAAATGAGCGGCATGAATGTAAAGACAGGTTATCGTCTTTTTGGCTTAGGCACTGGAGTGCTTGGTCTAACAGGAGCCATAACCGTATTTGTATTCTATTCCATTTTCGCATAAATGGATTTACATATTAGTAGTCTGGCTTACCACGACTCTGCTTTTTTAAAGAAGCGATTTTCTTCCCTTTCAATCTCTTTTCAATAGATGATCTAGTAGGTCTGCTTTTCTTTCTTGCCTTAGGTACTACTAAAGATTTTTCTATAAGTTTCAAGAATCTTTTAATGACCAACTCTTTGTTTTTATGTTGGCTGCGAGATTCATCGCATTGTAATATGAGTAAGCCCTCTTTACTCAGTTTGTTACCTAATTTCAGATGTACCCTTTTCTTCTGGCGTTCTGTTAGTCCCACTGAAGCTTCAATATGAAAAGATAATTCTACTTTAGAGGAAACTTTATTGGCATGCTGACCTCCGGGACCACTACTTCTAATGGCTTTAAATTGTAATTCGGTAAGAATTTGTTCTTTGTTCACAACTTGCTTTTGTATTAATTAGCAGCGGCTTCTTGTATGCGTTGATTGATAGTTTCAATGGCTACATTCAAAAACACTTCTTTCCCTTTTGGGTACAGTTTATCAGCATTGAAGAAGATGGTTTCATCATCATCGCTTTTACTTTCTGTTAGGTAATGACTGCCCATTGGATAAGCTTTTTCAACGGTAACATGAAAGCCTTGTGAGGGTGAAACCCGAAACTCATGTGCATATACTATAATTTTTCTTTTGGTATTCGCATATGTTTTAAGCACATCTATAGAAATCATACTGGCCTCACCAAAAAGAGAGGCTACATACAAGTTTTTAGGGTTTTTATATAGCTCCATAGGTCTTGCCCTGGCTATAATTTCTTTATCACGTAAAACAACCGCGCGATCGGCAAAAGGTAAAACATCATGTACGTCATGCGTGGCAACAATGGTAGTAATAAGATTCTCTTTCAAGTAATTGAAAATATTTCGACGCAAGCTGTTTTTAAGAAAATTGTCGATATGGCTAAACGGTTCGTCTAAAAGAAGCACTTCTGGTTTTTGCGCCAATACTCTAGCCAAAGCAACGCGTTGTTGTTGACCACCACTTAGGGTTTTTACTTTTTTATCTGCAAACTCAGTGAGTTCTATCATCTCTAATAGCTCTTGAGTACGTTCTTTTAATTCATCAGGATAAAAAACAGATAGGTACTGGCTAATGTTTTCAGAAACGGTAATGAATGGCATTAAATCAAAATCTTGAGACAAGTATTTCATAAAAGGCATACCTGGAACCAGATGAAATGCAGGACCTAAAATTTGTTCGTCTTCCCAGAATATTTCGCCCTGTTCTAAATCCATTAAACCATACATTAGTTTTAGCAAGGTGCTTTTGCCGCAACCGCTTTCACCAATAATGGCCACATGCTCTCCACGTTGAATACGTAAATCAATGGACTCTAAAACTGGAAGTTTATCATATGAAAATGATAGATTCTCTACTCGTAACATGCTTTTATTCTTAGGAATGTAAAATTGAAAAATCCGTTCCAATTTGAAACGGATTTTTCAATAATTTATTGATTTAAGATAGTAATTACTCCTTAAATTCTTTTAAAACACTTTTGTTAGGTAGCTTGGTATAGCCCATATTGTAAAGTGTAAAGCCAAAAATATCTGCATATTGTTCTATAGTTTTACTTACAGGAGTACCAGCACCATGACCGGCATTTGTTTCAATTCGTATTAAGGTTGGGTTCGTGCCTTCTTGTTTTTCTTGTAGTTCTGCTGCAAACTTAAAACTATGTGCTGGTACTACTCTGTCATCATGATCACCGGTAGTAACTAAAGTAGCAGGATAAGCTGTACCTGCTTTTACATTATGTACAGGTGAATATCCTTTCAAGTACTGAAACATTTCATCATCGTCTTCGGCGGTACCGTAATCATAAGCCCATCCGGCACCAGCCGTAAATGTATGGTAGCGCAACATATCCATAACACCAACTGCCGGTAAGGCTACTTGCATTAAATCTGGTCTTTGTGTCATTGTGGCACCAACTAACAATCCGCCATTAGAACCTCCGCGTATAGCTAAGTATTCTTTTGAAGTGTATTTGTTTTCTATTAAATATTCTGCAGCGGCAATAAAGTCATCGAATACATTTTGCTTTTTAGTTTTAATACCTGCATCATGCCATTTTTTACCATATTCGCCACCACCACGTAGATTGGGAACGGCATAAATTCCGCCTTGCTCCATCCAAACTGCATTACCAATGCTGAAAGACGGGGTCAAGCTTACATTGAATCCGCCATAGGCGTAAAGGATCGTTGGATTTTTACCATTCAATTCTGTGCCTTTTTTATAGGTAATGATCATAGGCACTTTAGTGCCATCTTTTGAAGAGTAGAATACTTGTTCTGAAGTATAGTTATTAGGATTGAAATCTATCTCAGGTTTCCAGTACAATTCATATTCACCGGTTGCGGGATCGAATTTATAGGTAGAACTTGGTGTGTTGTAATTTGTAAAAGAGAAGTACAGTTCTTTATCTTCTTTATCACCACCAAATCCACCAACGGATCCTATACCAGGTAACTCTACTTCACGAATAAGTTTACCATCATAATCATATTGAATTACCTTAGAAATAGCATCTACCATATATTCCGTAAAGAAGTAACCACCACCAGTATTGGGGTTCAATACATTCTCCGTTTCCGGAATGAAATCTACCCAGTTTTTTGCCTCAGGGTTAGCAGCGTCAACCGTAACTATTTTCTTGTTAGGAGCATTTCTATTGGTAACGATATACAGTTTAGAACCTACATTATCAATAACATAGTTGTCAGAATCGGTGTCTTCAACCATGGGGATAAGTAATCCGTTAGGGTCTTCTAAATTTCTGATGAATAATTTATTGCCAGAGGTAGAAACAGAAGCGCTGATCAGTAGGTATTTATTGTCTTCGGTAACATAGGCTCCTATATAACGATGTTTTTCTACTGGAGTGCCACCGAATATAAGTTTATCATCTTTTTGAGAAGTACCTAATTTATGATAGTATACTTTATGTTGATCTGTTTTTGCAGAAAGCTCGCTACCTTTTGGTTTATCGTAGCTGGAATAGTAAAAGCCTTCTTTACCTTTCCAAGAGAGTCCGCTGAATTTAATATCAATTAGGGTGTCTTCAACAATCTCTTTGGTTTCAGCATTTAAAATTATCGCTTTTCGCCAATCGCTACCACCTTCAGAAATAAGGTAGGCAGCCAATGAGCCATCTTTAGTAAAGCTTAAACCTGCTAGAGAAGTTGTGCCATCTTCAGAGAATGTATTCGGATCTAAAAAAACTTCTGGTTCTTCATCACCTTTGGCTCTGTAGACAACATATTGATTTTGGAGTCCGTCATTTTTATAAAAATAGGTATAGTCGCCATTTTTAAATGGAGAACCAAGTTTCTCATAGTTCCATAGTTTTTCAAGACGATTTTTTAAGTCGGTTCTGAAAGGAATATGTTCTAAATAGCCGAATGTAGTTTTGTTCTGTTCTTTAACCCAAGCTTCTGTTTCTGGGCTTCTATCATCTTCTAACCAACGATAAGGGTCTTTAACTTCGGTTCCAAAATAAGTATCTACAGTATCAACTTTTGCGGTAACAGGGTAATTCACAGTAATAGGTTCAGGTTTAGATTCGTTTTTACAGGAAGAGATTAGCGCAAAGACAAGTAGCGCAGGTATTACTTTTATCATGAGTAGTTCAGTTTGTACTAAAATACCATAAAAAAACCTTCAAAACAGTGAAGTTTTGAAGGTTTTAACGTTGTAAAGGATATAAATTAAACTAAGCCTTTTTCTACTAGGTATTCTGAGATTTGAACAGCGTTAGTTGCAGCACCTTTTCTAAGGTTATCTGCAACAATCCACATATTCAATGTATTTCTTTGCGTTTCATCTCTACGTATACGACCAACAAAAACCTCATCTTTATCATGAGCATAGATTGGCATTGGGTAGGTATTTGTATCAGGATTATCTTGAACGGTTACACCAGGCATTTCATTTAACAAACGACGCACTTCGTTTAGCTCAAAATCATTTTCAAACTCTACGTTTACAGATTCCGAATGTCCACCAGCGGTAGGTATACGTACTGCTGTTGCGCTAATTGAGAAAGTGCGATCATCAAGAATTTTTTGTGGCTCGCGCGCCAATTTCATTTCTTCTTTAGTGTATCCGTTTTCCATGAAAACATCACAGTGTGGCAATGCATTTCTACCAATTGGGTAAGGGTACGCCATTTCTCCTTGCACGCCGGCAATTTCATTTTCCAATTGTTTTACCGCTTTAACGCCAGTACCGGAAACCGACTGATAGGTAGAAACAACAACTCGTTTCATTTTATATTTGTTGTGTAAAGGGTGCAATGCCATTACCAATTGTATGGTAGAGCAGTTAGGGTTTGCAATGATTTTATCTTCTACCGTAAGCTCATGAGCATTAATTTCAGGAACCACCAATTTTTTGGTTGGGTCCATTCTCCAGGCAGAGGAATTATCTACTACCGTAGTTCCCACTTCTGCAAATTTAGGAGCCCATTCTAAAGAGGTATCACCACCCGCAGAGAATATGGCAATATTTGGTCTTGCGGCTACCGCATCAGCTAAGCCTATAACCGTATGTTCTTTTCCTTTAAAGGTCATCTTTTTACCTACAGAACGTTCAGAGGCTACCAATAATAACTCCGTTAATGGAAAATTACGTTCTGCCAATACTTTCAACATTACATCGCCAACCATGCCTGTGGCACCAATTACAGCTACTTTCATTTGTAAAACAATTATATTAAGCGGCAAAAATACGTATTACTGGTACTTGCACAAGTAAAAAAGAATAGAATAATCAAAATATAACAAATTGTTCAAAATATAACAATTGTTTATGGGGCCGTAATTTGGAAAGTGTGCTATAAAAAAGAACCGTCAACAATGTTAGCGAAACAAAGTTGACGGTTTTAATTAATGTAAGTTGCAGTGCAACGGTACCCTAGAACTAGGGAGTATTATTAAGATTACTTTTTTAAAGCATCTCTTATCTCTGCTAATAACTCTTCTGCAGTTGGTCCTGCTGGTGCAGCTGGAGCTGGAGGAGTTTTAGTTTTGTTGTAAGCTTTAACAATGATAAACATTACGAATCCAACAATAAGAAGGTTAACGATAGCATTTACCCATGCACCCCAACGGATAGCATTTTCTGGCTTAGCGATTGCGCCATCAGCACCAACAACAGCTTCATCTAATACGATTTTCAAATCAGCGAAATCAACTCCACCTGCGAAGTGACCTACGATTGGCATGATGATATCAGCAACAAATCCGTTTACTACTAATCCTACTGCTCCAGCTAAAATAACTGCTACAGCAAAATCGATGACGTTACCCGTCAAAATAAAATTCTTGAATTCTTTTAACATGTTTACTTAATTTATATTAATGGTTAAATTTAAAAAGTAACGCAATTTACTAAAAAATTTGATTCCTTAATGAAATGTTAACGATTCAATTTATTAAAACTCGCTTTATGCGTTGAGAAAGTCCCGTAAGTATTTCATACGTTATGGTATTGGCTGTTTCTGCAAATTCGTTCGCAGACAGGTTTTTTCCAAAAATTTCCACTTCATCTCCTTCTTCACATTCAATATCGGTAACATCTACCATAATCATATCCATACAAACATTACCAATAATTGGAGCTGGTTTACCATGTATAAGTACATACGTTTTTCCATGGCCATATTCTCTACCAATACCATCTGCATGACCCAAAGGTAGGGTAGCGGTTATGGTTTTATGATCAGATTTGTATTTGCGATTGTAACCAACAGATTCTCCTGTAGCGATGGTGTGTTTTTGGGAAATAATCGTTTTCAAGGTCATTACAGGTTGTAAATCAGCATCTATATGCGGTTCGTTACCATAACCGTATAGTCCAATTCCACTTCTGACCATATCATACTGTGCATCTGGGTAATTAATAATCCCCGAAGTATTGAGCACATGCTTTAAAGTCTTGGTTTTGAAAAGTTCATCTGCTTTTTTACAAATAGCGTTGAACCGTTTTAGCTGAAGGTTGGTGAATTCGGTTTCGTTAGGATCTTCCGTTGCAGCCAAATGAGATAACAGGGCAATAGCTTTTACAGCATTCTGTTGCTGAATAAGTGTAGAGATTTCTGGTAATTCATCTACGGAGAAACCTAATCTATTAAGTCCCGTATTAAATTTTAAATGAATAGGATAATCTGTCTCGCCTAGTTCTTCGGCTATTGCAATAAAATCCGATAGAATAGCTTTGGAATATATACTGGGCTCAAGATTGTTTACAATGAGCGTTTTAAAATGAACTTTTTGTGGGTGCAGTACTAAAATAGGAGCGGTAATACCTCCTTTCCTAAGGGTTATCCCCTCATCTACATAGGCTACGGCAAAATAATGGGCACCTAAATCTTGAAGATGTTTGGCAATAGCTACAGAATGACTGCCATAGGCATATGCTTTTACCACAGCCATAAATTTAGTTTCCGTCTTTATTTTAGATCGCAAATAAGAGTAGTTATGACCAAGTGCCTTTAGGTCAATTTCTAAAACGGTCTCTTCTGCCTTAGCCATTTTGCTTCTTTTTAAGGGTATCGACCTCTTCAGATTTTACATCCATCGTTTTTACCTTTTCTTTCAGCATTGCCTTGTAATATGCACCTCTGCTTAACGGTTCATATTCATTTACTTCACCTAACATCACCAAATTATCGTTGCTAGATTTTCTATAACTGTAATTTGCCAAATTGCCCGTACGGGTGCAAATAGCATGAACTTTAGTAACATATTCTGCGGTAGCCATAAGAGCAGGCATGGGTCCGAAGGGTTTTCCTTTAAAGTCCATATCTAGTCCCGCGACAATTACCCTAACCCCTTTATTGGCCAGGTCATTACAAACGGTAACTATTTCATCATCAAAAAATTGAGCTTCATCAATACCTATAACATCGCACGTATCTGCAAGAATGCGAATATTGGCAGCTGCGGGT
Source organism: Maribacter sp. R86514 (assembly GCF_044597005.1). Taxonomy (NCBI): domain Bacteria; kingdom Pseudomonadati; phylum Bacteroidota; class Flavobacteriia; order Flavobacteriales; family Flavobacteriaceae; genus Maribacter; species Maribacter sp. R86514. The sequence goes on from NZ_CP138999.1 coordinate 3,283,294, forward strand.
ACTGGTGTAGACCGTATTTCATTGGCATCATGAGATACCACCATTTCATCATCATAACGAGTGTCTACCATAGGTTTAAAAATTTCAACCTTTAATTTGGCAAACTGTGCTCGTTTAAGTCTACGGATCAATTCTTCTGTCTTTCCAGAAAACATCGAGCCGGCAATGACTTCTATCCAGCCGAATTGTTCTTTATGATTAACTGTGTTTTCAAGAAACATTTTGTAATTTTAGACGAAAATAATTGGTTTTTCGTTATTCTTTAAAGATGATAAAGGTATTTAAAAAACCCGCTATTTAGGTCTTTACCGTAAAAATTGTGAGATGAAAAATAAGTTGAAACTGGAATTGAGAAAGTTATCTACAGAAATTTTAACTGCAGAGAACTTAGATGATGTTACAAAATTATATGAGGTTTCTAAAAACCTATATGAGAAACTCGCTGTGCTCAAATTTATTGAGGTAGAACTCAATGATATGGAAGTCGATGTTTCTAAAAATGCAATTGCGGCAAAATTTGAGGAAATGGCAAATGCCGTAATGAAAGGAAATACAGGAGTGCCGGAAAATAATCCGCATGAAGAGGATATAGTCAAGCACCCAGGCATGGACACCATTAAAGGATTTATTTCTGAAATGCCGGATAATGAAGAGCTAGAAGATGTTTTGGCAGATTTTATGTCGAAGCCCGATCTTATGAAAAATGATAAGGAGCTCTTTACACCAAGAAAGGAAGATTTTAAACCAGTAGATACCGCACCAAAATCATTAAATGACCGTTTGGCAAAAAGTAATGTAAAAGTAGATTTGAACGATCGCTTGGCTTTTGTAAAACATTTGTTCAATGATAACATGGAAGATTATAATCGTGTATTGTCTCAACTAAATACCATAGATACAGAAGAGCGTTCTATTGCTTTTATAAGAAACATGGTAAAGCCAGATTATAATAATTGGGTGGGCAAAGAACCATACGAAGAACGATTTATTGAGTTGGTATCTCGTAGATTCTCGTAATCAATACAATATATAAATCATAAACCCAGCACTTGTGTTGGGTTTTTTATTCGATAGTAAAGATTTAAATATTCCTAAGTTTGCATCGAAATCTAAATTAATTTTTCAATTCAATGCTTCAAGGACATACCTTGAGGTTGTTCACTTTAAAATACATGGGAAAACTTTATTTAGTGCCAACGCCAATAGGTAATCTAGAGGATATGACCTTAAGGGCAATTCGTATTCTTAAAGAAGTTGATTTAATTCTGGCGGAAGATACCCGTACAAGTGGAAAGCTTTTGCATCATTTTGAAATTGGTACGCAAATGAAAAGTCACCACATGCATAATGAGCATAAAATGGTTGATTTTTTAGTGGGAAAGTTGAAAGGAGGAGAGAACATCGCATTAATTTCAGATGCAGGTACACCGGCAATTTCCGATCCCGGATTTCTTTTGACACGCGCTTGTATTGAAGCAGGTGTAGAAGTGGAATGTTTACCAGGTGCAACCGCTTTTGTACCAGCTTTGGTTAATAGTGGTTTACCTAATGATAAGTTTGTATTTGAAGGGTTCTTACCCGTAAAAAAAGGAAGACAAACACGTTTAAAGTTATTAGCTGAAGAGCCACGTACTATAATCTTCTATGAATCTCCGCATAAGTTATTAAAGACTTTGGGCAATTTTGTAGAATATTTTGGTGCCGAAAGACCTGTTTCCGTTTCAAGGGAACTTACCAAACTTTATGAAGAAACTGTTCGTGGTACTGCAGAAGAAGTTCTAAAGCATTTTACCGAAAAACCACCAAAAGGGGAAATTGTTATTATTGTTGGAGGGAATAAGTAGAAACAATAAAATTCTAAAGATTTAAGTGTTAATACTAATAAGGAGTTAAGAAAATTTCAAAATCAGAATTATCTTCGTGGCGATTAATGAAAAAAATTCTCACATACACGTTTATCTTGTTATACATCACTGCGATGGTAAAACCGGTATTGCCTGTATTAGAATATGTAATTAATCAAGATTATATAGCTGAGGTTTTATGTGTTAATAAAGATAAGCCGATGCTAAATTGCGATGGTAAATGTTACCTCTCGCAATTGATTAAAAAGCAGCAGCAAGAAGACCATCAAGATATACCTTCTGCTGACCTTCGTGAATACCCAATTGGTTTTGTAAGTATTCTTGATTGTAATTTTCAAAGTACAATTGTTGAAACAAAAGTGGTTTCAATGCATCCTAACTTAAACGAGCAGCAGTATATATCAGCTGTATTTCATCCGCCTAACTTCTTATCTTAAAATACAACACAGTACACATATGCCTTTTTAAAAAGGTGCATACCGTTGTATACTCTAATCACGACACATATCCAGTAGTCGTGTACACAATCAATTATTTTAAAATCATGCCTAATGCAATCTATTTAGGTGAAACCATTACATAAACTAAGGTGTAATGCGCCGCTATATTTATTGGTGAAAACCAGATATAGTTTGGCGAATTATATCGAATAATTAATAAATCAACAGATGAAATCTATATATAAACTTTTTGCAGTAACCTTAATATTAACTGTATTCGCCAGTTGTAGTAACGATGACGATGCTACAGAAGAATTAATGGGCGAAAACAGCATAACTCTTGAATTTGACAATAGTGTTGGATCAGATGATTTGCTGTTGGCAACTTCAAGTTACACCAATTCTCAAAACGAAACATTGACTATTACAAGACTAAATTACATTGTCAGTAATTTTAGATTAACTAATGATGAAGGTGAAGTGTTTACCTATGAAAAAGACGATAGCTATTTTGTAACTAGTGAAGAAACGGGTAGTACAGAAGTTGTGTTAGAGAACATACCTGCAGGCAATTATGTGTCTTTAACTTTTGGTATAGGCGTAGACCAAGAAAAGTATCTTCAAGGAGCAGAGGGTCAGGGCGATTTTTTGACCGTAGCCGAAGAAACCAATATGATGTGGTCATGGCAAGCGGGTTATAAGTTTCTAAATTTTGAAGGGACTTTCACATCGGAAACTATTACTGAGGCAACAGATTTTAAAGTACACATGGGTAGCCACGGTTCTAGTTTGGACAACTACAAAGAAGTTACTTTGAGTTTGGGGACAGATGCTTTGGTAAGCGATGAAATGTCGCCTGTTATACATCTGGTAGCTGATGCTGGTGCTATTTTAGACGGAGAAAACAAACTGTCATTAACCGAGCAATCGGTAATTATGGTAAGCGAAGAAAAGTCGCCACAAGTTGCTTTGAATACTGCAAGCATGTTTACCGTAGACCATGTCCATAACGGCACAGGAGATTCACACTAAATATTTCCGGGTCGCTCTTAATAGGGCGACCCTAATTTTTAAAACGATAACAGATGAAATATTTATTTTGGGTATTACTGTCCGTGTTTTTGGTGTCTTGCATTGATGATGATTATGTGGCTATTGAGAACACGCTTTTAACGGTAGAAGTTCCAGAGAATTTTCCTGAATTGGCTTATGATATTGAGGCTAATCCACCAACACAATTAGGATTTGAGCTGGGTAAGAAATTATTCTATGATGGTAAACTATCCTCATCCGGATTTATCTCTTGCGGATTTTGTCATGAGCAGAGTTCTGCCTTCACTCACCACGGACATCAATTTAGTCACGGTGTAAATGATTTGGAGGGTACAAGAAATACGCCTACCATATCTAATATGGCATTCTTTAATGAATTCGCTTGGGATGGTGCTACGTCTCACTTAGACCTCTTTCCAATAATTCCTATCACTAATGAAGTGGAGATGGGTGAAACCATGACAGGGGTAATCAATAAACTGATAGCAGATGCCGAGTATCAAATAGAATTTGAAATGGCTTTTGAGGAAGGTGGTGTAAATGCCGAGAACTTTCTAAAAGCGATATCACAGTTTATGGTCATGATGATTTCTTCAAATAGTAAATACGATAAGTATGTACGCAATGAAGAAGGAGGAGAATTGACCGAGCAAGAGGCATATGGTCTAGAAGTGTTTCAGCAAAAGTGCGCTACATGTCACGCAACAGATCTATTTACCGATGGCAGTTTTAGAAACAATGGCTTGCCACCAAATCCACAATTAAATGATATTGGCAGAGCCGAAGTGAGCGGTAGCGATAGTGACAATTATAAATTTAAAGTGCCAAGTTTAAGAAACGTATCACTGACCGCGCCGTACATGCATGATGGTAGGTTTGGAAGTCTAGAATCGGTATTGAATTTTTATACCAACGGCATGGTTGAATCGGAAACAATTGATGATGCTCTACGTACCAATGACGGATTAGGAATAGCTTTAAATGATACAGAAAAAGAGGGGTTATTAGCTTTTTTTGAAACTTTGACGGATGATACTTTTATAAATGACGAACGATTTTCAGAATATTAAAAAATGAAAAAAATAATAATAAGTATACTTGTGCTTGGCGGATTTTTTACTGCCCAAGCAAATGATTTACCAGAAGAAACAACCGAGTGTATCTGGAAAAATACAGCATATGAATATTTCTGCGATACCTGTGGGTGTGGTGGTAATGGAGGAAGTATGGGTTTTGGAACCGGATTGAATAATAACTTTGTAGGGCTTAGATATATTGGTCAGAAGTACCGTTCTCGCGATGGTATTTTTGATAATTCGCCATGGATAAATGAGAATTTCAATACCGTGCAGGCATGGGGAAAATTTCCGATTGGAGACCGATTTTTGGTAAATGCCATACTCCCCTATCATTCACACAATAGAACATTTGTAGATAATACAGAGCAGACTATAAATGGTATTGGTGATGCTACGGTTTTAGCATATTACAATGTACTGAAGCAAACTGCCGATAGTATAATTTCAATAAAACCAGAACATGCTTTACAAATTGGCGGAGGTATAAAATTACCGACAGGAACTTTTGATGCAGCCAATAATGAAGGCAGTGTTAACCCTGGTTTTCAATTAGGAACGGGAAGTTGGGATTATATATTAGCCGCAAATTACGGTATTACACATAGAAATTGGGGTTTTGCCGCCCTATTGAACTACACGATAAAAACGGAAAACAGTAAAAATTATTTGTTCGGAAATCAGTGGAATGCAACATTGAATACCTATAAGACCTATTACCCGTCTCCGTCGGTTTCCCTAACCCCACAAGCAGGTTTGGGAGCAGAGTTCTTCGCCAAAAATAAAGAGTTTGATTTTGCTGTTCCTGACACAGGTGGCGATGTGTATTTTGCTAGATTTGGGCTAGAGGCAAACTACAACAGATATGCATTGGGCATTTCAAGTATGCTACCGATTCCTCAAAATTTGAATCAAGGTAAAGTAGAGGTAAAAAATAGGGTTTCGTTATATTTGAACATCAATATTTAATTGATGACTATTTAAAAATCTAAATAACTAACCATGACCTTAGAAGAATTCAAGAAAAAATTAGCTGCTAGTCCTAAAGAAATTTCCTTTTCAGAGACTATGGCGGCTATAGATTCTAAATATGCATTTACGCCAACCGCTTATACCAATGGTAACGTTAGAAATGAGGTTGGTCAGAATTCCGGGTCTTGTAAATTATTCTCTTTTGCCATGAAAGAAGGACTTTCAAAAGAGGAAACCTTGGCCTGTTTTGGTCAATATTATTTTGATGAGGTATTGTTAGACCTTAAAGGAACTTCACATCAAAATATTAGAAACTTTATGGAAACAGGTTTTGAAGGATTGTCTTTTGATGGTGAAGCATTGAAGTTGCTTTAAAGGCAATCTAATTTATCATTGCTAAAAGGTAATTCGATGGTATTTATATTAAACATTCAATTCAATAGAAAGATAACGTGCAAGAATTATTAGCTGAAATAAGAGGTTGCGAGGTTTGTAAGGCACATTTGCCTTTAGAACCAAGACCTATTGTTGCGGGTACTAAGAATTCTAAAATTATATTGGTAAGTCAGGCACCGGGTAGAAAAGCACATGTTGAAAATAAAGCTTGGGATGACCCAAGTGGTAAAAAGCTTAGAGAGTGGCTTGGTGTAAACGAAGAGGTATTCTATAACCCTGATAATTTTGCAGTACTGCCCATGGGTTTTTGTTATCCGGGAAAAGGAAAGACCGGCGATTTACCACCCAGAAAAGAATGTGCCCCCTTATGGCATTCTCAGGTGTGGGACCAATTTAAAAATGTACAGCTCATTTTACTGATCGGTAAATACTCTCAAGATCAATACTTAGGTAAGCAAGCCAAAAAGAACCTGACCGAGAATGTATTGCACTATAAAGAATACCTGCCAAAGTTTTTCCTCTTACCACATCCATCACCAGTAAATCGCTTTTGGCGAAGTAAAAACCCTTGGTTTGAAGATGAGGTTGTTGGGGAGTTGCAGAAATTAGTGGCTAAGATTTTAAAATAAACAGTTTGTCTTGCACTTCCAAAGGCAGATTTTTATTTTCCAGCAGCCAGCAGCCAGCAGCCAGCAGCCAGCAGCCAGCAGCCAGCAGCCAGCAGCCAGCAGCCAGCAGCCAGCAGCCAGCAGCCAGCAGCCAGCAGCCAGCAGCCAGCAGCCAGCAGTCAATACCTAAATCATTAACTCTTTTCATTCGGCTACCTAACATCATCTCAGCCTATATTATCGTATTTTTGTACCCTACAAAAATTTAAAATTATGAGTACAACAAATCATATTAGCACAAAGTGGTTGGGCAACATGTCCTTTGAAAGTAACAATCCTTCAGGGCACTCTTTACGAATAGATATTGCAAAAGAAGATGGTGGTGATGGTAGTGGTTTAAGACCAAAAGCACTGATGTTGTCTTCATTAGCTGGTTGCTCTGGTTTAGATGTAGCGGCAATGTTCAAGAAGATGAAGTTGGAAGTAGATGAGTTTCATATTGAGACAATCGCAAACCTAACAGATGAGCATCCTAAATTTTATGACAAAGTAGTTATAGAATATCATTTTCATGGTTCAAATTTAGCCGAGAAAAAATTACAAAGAGCGGTAGACCTATCCATTGAAAAATATTGCGGAGTAATGGAGATGTTCAGACAATTTGCCGAGCTTGATATTAAGACTGTTTTTCACAAAAAATAAAAAAAACTCAAATACAAATTCAAAAATCAAATACAACTAGATGTCTAATAAGCCGTATGATTTGGAGGAAAGATTAGTAAATTTTGCAGCTGATGCTGCTTTATTTTGTAAAGGAATCCCGAATGATTTTACAGGACAATATTATGGACATCAGCTTTTACGGTCTGCAGGTAGTTCAGCTCTTAATTTCGGAGAAATGCAGGGTGCTCAATCGGATAAAGATTTTAAGAATAAAGCAACTATCTCTTTAAAGGAGTTAAAAGAATCTAGAATTAATTTAAAGATTCTGACAAAGATAAATTATGGTGATGCAGCTAAAAGAATAATGATTTTGGATGAAGTTGAGCAATTAATAAAAATCGTAGCGACTATTATTAAAAACAAGAAGCAAACAATTACTTAAATTTTAATTTCACATTTAGATTGAATTTGAATTTGAATTTGAATTTGAATTTGAATTTGAGTTTGAATTTGAATTTGAGTTTGAATTTGATATTTGAGTTTGAATTTGATATTTGAGTTTGAGTTTGAATTTGAATTTGAATTTGAGTTTGAATTTGATATTTGAGTTTGAATTTAAAAAACTGCCAACTGAAACTGTAAACTGAACACTGACTAGAATGCGCTGGACAATTAAACCAAAACCGAAACAAGAAGATATTGATGCTTTAGCAAAAGCGTTAAAGGTTGATGATTTGGTGGCACAATTGTTATTACAAAGAGGTATTTCTACCTATGAAGAGGCTAAAGATTTCTTTCGTCCGCAGTTAGAAGATTTGCATGATCCTTTCTTAATGAAGGATATGGATATTGCGGTGAACAGAATTGAAGAAGCCATTGCCAACGGAGAAAACATTTTGGTATATGGCGATTATGATGTAGATGGTACTACGGCCGTAGCTTTAATGTCATCATATCTGTTAAGCTACTATCCTAATGTTGCAACCTATATTCCGGATCGGTATGATGAGGGATACGGAGTATCGTATAAAGGAATTGATTTTGCAGAGGATAATGGGTTTACATTGATCGTTGCGTTGGACTGTGGAGTGAAGGCAATTGACAAAGTAGCGTATGCCAAAGAAAAGGGAATCGATTTTATCATATGTGACCACCACAGGCCTGGCACAAAATTACCAAGTGCAATAGCGGTTTTAGACCCAAAAAGAGAAGATTGTTCATATCCGTATGATGAACTATGTGGTTGCGGTGTAGGTTTTAAGCTGATTCAGGCATTAGGTTCCCGTAGAGGAGAAACTATTGACGATGTTATCTATTTCCTTGATTTAGTGGCAACCGCAATAGGAGCGGATATTGTACCGATAACTGGAGAGAATCGAATACTGGCTTTTTATGGCTTGCAAGTTATCAATCAGCGACCTAGAATCGGTTTTAAAGCTATTATCGATCAAATAAATAAAAAAGAGCTTACCATTACAGACGTAGTTTTCATCATTGCCCCTAGAATTAATGCAGCCGGTAGAATGAAACATGGTCAATATGCAGTAAACCTACTGACGGAAACCAATATGAATCAAGCCATACAATTCGCTTCTGAAATTGAAAAATTCAATACCGATAGAAGAGGGCTAGATCAGGAAATTACGATTGAGGCACTAGGGCAAATTCAAGAAAATCAGGAAGAAGAAGGTTTTACTTCTGTAGTTTATAAAGATACTTGGCATAAAGGAGTTATCGGTATTGTAGCATCAAGGTTAACGGAAACCTACTATAGACCAACGCTGGTTTTTACAAAAAGTGGCGATAAGTTGGCAGCATCGGCAAGATCAGTTAGAGGTTTTGATGTTTACAATGCTTTAGAAGGTTGCGCAGATTATATTGAGCAATTTGGAGGTCATAAATATGCCGCAGGTTTAACCTTGTTAGAGGCGCAGTATAATAATTTTAAGCATCAGTTTGAAAAGGTTGTGAAAGAGAGTATTGACCCACAAATGTTGATACCTGAAATTACAATAGATACCGTAATAGAATTAAAAGATATTACACCTAAGTTAATGCGAATTCTAAAGCAATTCGCCCCTTTTGGTCCCGGTAATATGTCGCCAATATTTATGGCAGAAGATTTACATGATACTGGTTATGCAAAAGGTGTAGGTAAAGAAGAAGCACATTTAAAAGTTTCTGTGGTTCAGCAAGACAGTCATAGAATTGATGGTATCGGCTTTAATATGGGTGATAAACTATCTCTAGTAACGGGTAGAAAACCTTTTAGCGCTGTTTTTTCTATTGATGAGAATGAATGGCAAGGTAATGTGAGTTTGCAATTGAAGCTAAAGGACATTAAATGAGAATAGAGCATATTGCTATTTGAGTCGCAGATTTAGAAGTAATGCGCGTATTTTATGAAAGGTATTTCAATGCCCTGTTAGTCGTCTCAAAAGAGCAAGTACATGTTTTAACTGAAAAATTGAGAGCAGACGGATTTACAATTGCCGGCGAACCTAGAACTACCGGAGATGGTTACTACGAAAGCGTGGTCTTGGATCCAGAAGGTAATCAGATAGAAATCACCATTTAACAATACTATTTATAATAGTTCTAAATAAGATGCATATATTTATATTAAATATGTAGATTCTTATGAACGATATACATCCTATTTACCAGAATGATTTTGGAATAGCCTTCCAATGGAAAAAAGATAAACCTAGCCAAGCCAATAAAGTTCAAGTGATTTTCAGGGATATTGGATTATTACTTACCCAAAGTGAATTGCGCCATTTTTCTAAATGCATTGCGGATACTGTTGAAAACGGCAAGGGTCATCTTTGTGGAGATTGTAAAACAAAAGAGACTTGCAGGTCATTATTGTTGAATACACCTGCCTACCAGGTAACCTTTGCGGTGAGTTATCAAGAAGCTGTAGAGGTTAGAGATTTAATTAACGGCACATTATTTAAGCTAGAGTTAGATTCCTATTTTGGAGAATTAGGCATTGATTAAGGTGCAATGAAACTGATTCTGCTTCTATTAATTAATTCGTTATTATTTATTAGCCCTGTTATTTATTAAATATCTTTAGACCCTATTTAGCGATTGCCTTATGAGCGTTAACGATCCATATGCAGCCTTAAGATATAAGGAATTCAATATTTTTCTTCTAGTTCGTTTTGCCATGGTTTTTGCCTGGTCAATGCAATTTATAGTCATAGAATGGCAAGTCTATTCAATGACAAAAGACCCGCTATCATTAGGTATAATTGGTTTGATGGAAGTGATACCTGCGGTGAGTATGGCACTTTTTGCCGGTCATATTGTAGATCAAAAAGAGAAAAGAAATCTATTGATAAAATGCATTTTCGGATTCTCTGTCATTAGTTTTGGACTTTTTATGTTGAGTATGCCTTCAGTTTTAGAGACTTATGAAACTAAAGTAATTCTTTATGGTATCTATGCCTTGGTATTCTGTGGCGGATTGGTACGTGCATTCTTAGGCCCTACAATATTTTCTTTAATAGCCTTAATCGTACCTAAAAAAATATATCCGAATGCGGCTACGTGGAGCAGTACTACTTGGCAAATGGCATCGGTTCTTGGTCCGGCATTAGCAGGATTTTCTATTAGTTTAATAGGGGTGCACTGGTCTATGTGCGTCATTTTTGGCTTTTCATTGCTTGCGTTGACCGCTCTTTTCAATATTTCAAAGAAACCAATTTTGAATCCGAAGATTGGCGAACCTGTTTTTCAGAGTTTAAAAGAGGGATTAACATTTGTATTTAAGACCAGAACAGTATTAGGTGCTTTGACTTTGGATATGATTGCCGTACTTTTTGGAGGTGCGGTAGCATTGTTACCCATTTTTGCACAAGACATTTTACATGTAGGTTCAGAAGGTTTTGGTGTGCTAAGAGCCGCACCTGCTGTTGGGGCTGCTTTAACCATGTTGGGGTCTACGAGATTTCCTTTGCATAAAAATGCAGGTAAAAAGTTATTATTAGCCGTATTTGGTTTTGGTGTGTGTATGATTGTATTTGGATTATCTACCTATTTCTGGTTATCTGTTATCGCCTTATTCTTAAGCGGAGCGGTAGACGGTGTATCAATGATTATAAGACAAACAATATTGCAATTAAAGACTCCCGATAATATGCGTGGGCGTGTAGCTTCTGTAAATTCTATGTTCGTAGGATCATCTAATGAATTGGGTGCTTTTGAGAGTGGGGTAACAGCAAAATTGATGGGTACGGTAACCGCCGTTGTTTTTGGTGGTACTATGACCTTATTGACCGTGGGACTTACGGCAATTGTTTCACCAAAATTTAGAAAACTAGACTTGCAGAAAGATGTGGAAGAGCATGAGAGCTAACATACTTCAAATTTCATCATAAAAAAAGCCCCTTATAAAGGAGCTTTTTTTATTGTAGGTAATGCTTAATGTTTGGGTCATTAAGCGGGGGAACTTGTAGGTAAACTGAAGATTTGGGAATCAACACTTAATCTTAACAACAGTGTAAAGATAGTAACAATGTCTAGTTTGTGATAACTTTTGTTGTGAACTATCGATTTTAATATGTAAGAAAAGTATTACATGTGGTTTAGTGATATGTATCACTTGAATATGTCTGTTTCAATAATAAAACCATCATATGCAGAATGTAAATTATTTGCAATTTATGAAGTGATAATTAATAAGATATCAGATTTGAAAAATTTATGGGATTTGTTAATCCTAAAAATTTAAAATTGAATAGAAAAAGTATAAACAACGAAAAAGCCCCTAAAATAGGGGCTGTTCTTAAAAGTAGGTACACTTAAAATTTGGGTTTTAAGCTGGGGAAACTTGTAGGTAATGTGAAGATTTGGGTCAACACTTAAACTTAATAACACTGTAAAGATATAACGGAGACCTAGTTTTATGAAACTATTGTTGTGAACTATCCAATTCTTGTTGTAAGAAAAAGATTACAATATAAATTGTGTATTTCGTCGATATTTTTGCTGGAATTTAGCTGAATTCTTTTAGCGAAAGTTGCTGCCCGTCAAACTCGGCATACGTGTAGTATTTAATCCAATCTCCAAGATTGGTATATTTTGAATTTTCTTTTAGTTCAATTTCCAATGGAAGATGTCTATGACCAAAAATGAAATGGTCGTAATGTTGGGTTTCTAACTTTCTATGTGCGTATTGTACCAGCCATTCTTTGTCATTACCTAAAAACTTGGCATCATCATCTCCACTAATCAACTTATTGCTTACAGAAAGGTACTTCGCCAAACGAACACCTATATCGGGGTGTAGCCATCTAAAGAACCATTTAGCTAGCGGGTTTGTAAATACCTTTTTCATTCTTTTGAAACCCTTATCATCTGGTCCTAGTCCGTCACCATGACCTATAAAGAACGAAGCTCCGTTAATAGAATACTGTTGAGGTTTGTGGTAAACAGGTATGTTTAATTCTTCTTCAAAGTAACCGTTCATCCAAAGATCATGATTACCAACAAAGTAGTGTATTTTTATACCGGCATCAGACAGTTCTGCAAGTTTCCCCAGTGTTCTGGTAAATCCTTTTGGGATAACGGTGGTATATTCAAACCAAAAATCGAACAAATCGCCCATTAAGAAAATGACTCCTGCATCCGACTTGATCGTATCTAGCCAACGAATAAACTTTAGCTCTCTCACCCTACTTTCTTCCATAGTAGGTGCGCCTAGGTGGTTATCACTAGCAAAATATACTTTTTTTCCTGCGGGAAGTTCAATGTTCGTCATCAGGATGTAAATATAATAACTGTTTTGCGTACCACGGGAATACACTGGTCAAAATAAGAGAATGCTAGTTTATAGAGGTGTAATTATACTACGGCATCTTTTTCGTTCAGTACTATTTTTATGGGTAGGTGATCACTAAACCCTTTTTCATTGAAGGTTGAAGAATTGGGTCTACCAAACTTTACAGGTTTCTGGTAAGATCCAGAAGTAAGCTCAGGGTATGCGATGATTTCTACGGTACTCAATTTAAAAGGTAATTCTGACTTCTCTGACAAAATACTTTTAGAGATCATAAACTGATCTAACAGATTATACTCATTACCGAATACAAAGGTGCCTATTTGATCATCTAAAAATCGATGCATTACATTATAAAAGTACTTTAGGCGCACTCTATTACTTTTCACCAAGGCTTTGTTATTGATAGCCTTTAAATACGCAGTAATACTCTTGTTATAAGGGTTGTCATTGAAATCTCCCATTAATATGATATTGGCATCGTTACCTTGTTCTTCGTAAATTCTCTCTATCCAATACGATAAATTTTCCGCTACCATAATTCTAAATGGCTCACTTTCAAGTTCACCGCCAGATCTAGAAGGCCAATGGTTAAGTACACATACCAGCTTGTTGCCATTGGCAGTGTTGATGTGTACTTGAAATAAATCTCTGGTGGTATTTCGTTTTATAATACGTAGACTGAAAGTTTGTTGCTCAGGTCCGTATTTGGTCTTGTCATAAATAAGCGCTGTATCAATACCTCGTTTATCTTCTCCTTCAGAGATAACATAACCATAGTTCTTATCAAGTGCAGTGCTCATGGCATCAATAAGTAATTCGATAACATATTCATTTTCTACCTCACAAACTCCCAATAAATCAGGACCTTTACCATCATTGAATTTTGATATGACTGCGGTTAGGTTCGCAATTTTCCTATTAAGAATAGCAGCGTTCCATCCGTCAAGTTCCTTACCTAAATGGTTATTTAAAAATTCACTTCGTCTCGGAGAATTTTCTACGTCAAATAGATTTTCAAGATTCCACCAGTAAATATGATGCTTTGTCATGTTGTTATATTAAGGAGATTCCCTAAAAATAAAACAATTTAAAAGCTTGTAAAGTAAGTATATGGTTAAGTTTTGTTGAACTTAATTATCACTGGCATACCATTCTGCGAAAGAAGTATCTGTTTCTTGCAGTTTTAAAGAGAATAAAGAAATGTTTTCAGGAAGGCGAGATTTTATTTTCGCGGCAAAATCGATGACCATATTCTCACTAGTAGGTTGGTAATCTGCCAAGATAACGTTATGCCCTCTGTCTGTCAATTCTTTGGCCAGTTCTACGTGAGGAGTATTTTTATTGAATACGGTGGCGTGATCAAAAACATCAACGATATCTTCTTTCACTATTTTTTTAAGATCTCCAAAATCGATTACCATTCCTAATTTTACGTGGCTAGTGTCTGTAATAGGGCTACCAATAACGGTAACGGATAATTTATAACTATGACCATGTACATTTCTACATTTACCGTCATACCCGTAAAGTGCGTGTCCGGTTTCAAAATTGAATTGTTTGGTAATACGAATATTGCTCATGACCTATAATTATATGGCAAAGGTAGGGAATCTTTAAAAGGATTTATAAGAAGAAATCATTCTAAAACAATCTCGGTATTTCCAGAGAATAAATTAACATGGCAACAGTCTGCACCAACTTCATAATCTTCATTGATGACCTCTTCATTAGTTCTGAAACCCTTAAATGTAAGAGTTGCCGTAGTATTTTGGTATTGAATACGATTGGCGTCACTAAGAATAGGATAGAAGCCTTGTTCTTTGAGGTATTGATATTCGTCACCGTTGAAATCCGTAGCAAGGTTTTCTCCAATTTCATTATCGATAACCTCATAGCTGTCAAGGGATACTGGTTCGCCCGACGCATCTTTAACGCTAACCGTTATAGTTACAAAATTAAGTGTACAAATGGCTTCAGAACAATCTTGTTGTTCAGCATCGTCATTATCGTTGCAAGCAACTAAGAATATAGATAGAAAAGCTACTATGATTTTTGCGAACATAAAACTGGTTTTTTATAAGATGTTCAAATACCAATTCGTTGCGTAGAGACTTGAATTACCTCTTGTATTTCTTTTTCGCACGCATTTTGTTCACTACATAAATGATCAAAACAGAAAGTGCAAGAACTGGAAATACGAGATTGCCGTTTAAAAATTGAAAAAACTCCATACTAATGATTTAGAAACAGAACGAATAGCTGTTTCAGTTATTGTTTATTTTTTAAATTTTGACAGTGCTTTTCTAGTAAAATCAGAAAGGGCTAATTTACCTGTGATAGCGGCACGTTCTGTCAATAAGGTATCCCAATGGTCGGTACCTTCCCACAAAACTTTCTTCCATTCGGTTAAAGCTTCGGCATTATAGCTTGCCAATTTATGAATGAAGAAGTCAAGTTCTTTATCCATTTCGTCTGCAGAGTCATATACTTTATTGAATAGTCCTTTTTCTTGAGCCCAATAAGCACTTTTCCATTCCGTAGGTGCCAAAGACATTTCGCCTATAGCGGCATTACCTATTTTACGGGCAACGGCAGGTGCAATTACTAAAGGTGCAATACCAATACTAAGCTCAGAAAGTTTAATAGATGAGTTTACGTTAGAATACACATAGTCACAAGCAGCGGCCAAACCTACACCACCACCAACGGTTTTACCATGTACCCGGCCTACAATTACTTTTTTACATTTGCGCATGGCGTTTATGACATGGGCAAAACCACTAAAGAATGCCTTACCTTCTTCAAGGTTAGAAACCTCTAAAAGTTCATCAAAAGAAGCACCGGCACAAAACGCTTTTTCACCTTCAGATTTTAATAGGATAACAGAAATACCTTCATTATCAGAAAGTTCGTTAATGGTATCCGTCAGGCGTTCTAAAAGTTCAGAAACAAAAGAATTACTGGCAGGATGCCCAAACTCTACGTGAGCAACTTTACCATCTATTCGTGTATATAAACTTCCATTTTTTCTTGTAGTTACCATAGCATTTTATTTGCCTCAAAATTACGGATTTTGCAATAAAGGTTTGAATTTGTTTCTGAATTTCCACACCAGGGCAGCACCTCTAATAAACATCCAAACGGTGAAGGCAAGCCAAATTCCTGTTAATCCCCAGTGAAGATATTTGCCTAAGAACAGCGTTGGCACAAATCCTAGAAAAGTAGCTACAAGCAGGGTATTGCGTAGGTATTTCATTTCACCAAGACCCTTAAAGACTCCGTCTAGAACAAAGGCGGTACTATTAAAAGGAAGACCCAGAATAATAATATAGAAGATACCGTAAAAAGCAGATAACACTAAGGGTTCATTAGAAAAAAGACTGCCCAAAGGTTTATAGAAAATAGTTGCCAATGCCATAATAACAAGGCTAACGAGTAGCCCGTATTTCGTAATCTTTTTTGCCAGTAGCCAGAGTCCGTCATAATTGCGTTCCCCTAAAAGTCTACCTCCCATAATATTCCCAGCGGCACCGTAGCCATCAATAAAAAAGGCGGAAAATAACCAGAGGTTAATCGCAATGGTATGTGCACCAATATATTTATCGCCAAGCGCAGTGGCTTCACGAACGGCAAGAATAAGTGCGGTGTTCAGTGCAATGGCACGTACAAACAAATTTAAGCTCATAACTACCAATCTACCAAGTTCTTGATGAATGGGCAGTTTTAGTTTTAGGCTAATATCGGTTTTCGTTACAAGAAGATAGAACGCCATGATAGCCATGATCGCTTGCGCCAACAAACTTGCATACGCGGCACCTTCAAGATACATGGCAGGTATGAAACCTTCAATACCGTATACAAATACAAAATCGAAAATTATATTCAATATTGCTCCGGTTATGGCTATGACCATAGGCCAATAGGTATTCTGCAATCCGCGGAAAATACCCATTACCGCAAATACGAATAGGGTTAATGGAAAGCCCCAAACGCGAATGGAGTAGTAGCTGATGCAGTATTGCAATATTTTTCCTTTGGCATTCAATAGCTCAAAGATTTCTTGAATGACAAAAATGGTAGAAAGCAAAACTAGAATACTTAAGGCAATGTTGAGGTAAATTGCCTGAGCGGGCAGTGTTTTAACTTCTTCCAATTTACCGGCACCTAAGTATTGTGAAATAATGGCGGAAATGGCGCTACGCGTCTGACCAAGAATCCAGATGAGCATAGAAAGAAAAGAACCCACAATACCTGCAGCGGCAAGAGACTCTAATCCGTCCACCGGTATATTACCTACAATAGCCGTATCGGTTATAGATAAAAGAGGTTCTGCTATACCTGCAATGGTAGCAGGTATAGCTAAGGCGTTTATAGATTTTAAATTAACAGAGGTCTTCAAAAAATAGGTTTTCTATAGTACAAGTTCGTAGCAATGAAAGGGGTGTTCGCTTTGTTTTGGAAAAAAAATATTTCCTAATTTGGTATACCCACGTTGCTCGTAAAATTTCTGATTTCTTTTGTTTTGGCTAAAGGTATCTAACCTAACCGATAGGGCATTATTTTCTCTGGCAAAGTTTTCACCGAAGTCCATTAAACGCTGGGCAAAACCTTTGCCTTGATGTTTAGGGTGCACCGCAAGACGATGGATGTAGTAGTTCTTGGTATTTTCCGTTAACCAATCAACAGATGTATATTCCTCATCCATAAAAAGGGAAACAACAATACAACCAACTATTTCGTTATCAGGCTGTAGTACAAAAAGTTCATTGCGTTCTATATCATTTTCAAAAGCTTGTTTAGAAGGATATTCTGTAGTCCACTGGTAAATACCATTGGCTTCCATGGAAATTCTACAAGCATGTGTCATGATTAAAATTTCGGGTATTTGCGATATCTTTGCCGATGCTATCATACAATGAATTTAATTAAATTGTAAATTTAGAGTTATAATCAATACTTTTTATCATGATGAATATTCTTGTTCCGATCGGGACCTCCTCAAATGCGAATCAAACATTACAATATGCAGTAGATTTTGCAAAAGACTTTGGTGCCGAAATATATGTAATGGAGGTTTTTAATGTCAGTGGAAAAACAGGAACACTTACCAATGTAACACTAAAGGTAGCCGAAAATTCGAAGGAAAGATTAAAAGAAATTATAGGGACCGTAGATACAAAAGAAGTATCAATAAAAATAGCAAGCTTTAACGGTGATCTAAAAGACGGACTAAAAGAAATTGATAAAGGAATTGGTATTGATCTAATTGTTTTGGCACCTAGAAGTAATGACATTCAAGAAGAGAACTATTTAGGACAAACCTCAGGAGCCATAATTAAAAGAACCAATATACCAACGTTGATCGTACCAAAAGGAACAACATACAAATCGTTTGAAAATATATTGGTAGCATTCAAATCTGGAATTTTAAAGAGAAAAAGAATTCTTGATCCGTTAATTGAAATTCAGAACAAACATAATGCAAACGTGAATTTACTGATGGTAAAAACACAAGGATATTCAGATGACGACTTAAAGATTAATACGGCGTTGATGGACATAAGTTCGCAATTGACCTTTACAGAAAACTCAACTACTTACCATGGTGTTTTAGAGCATTTTCAAGCAAAACACCCCGATTTACTATGTGTTTTTAGAAGGAAACGTGGTTTTTTCAAGAAATTATGGGAAAAGAGTACAATTTCAAAAACAGAGTTTTATGCCCCGGTACCGGTATTGGTGCTTAGTGTAAAGAAAGATTAAGTAGTGCTTTGATGGCTTTTTAAAATAGGTTTTCTTTGAGCTGCTTAAAATTTGAGGGATTTATTCTGACTTTTTGAGTGAATAAGGTAATGAATGGGAATCAGCTCAGTTGGCTAGAGCGTCCCGAAGGCGTTCGGGTAGGTCGTTTCTGGTTTTTTCGAGTGGAAAAGGTAATATAAGGGGGATTAGCTCAGTTGGCTAGAGCGTCCCGAAGACATTCGGGAAGGTCGTTTCTGGTTTTTTCGAGTGAAAAAGGTAATATAAGGGGGGATTAGCTCAGTTGGCTAGAGCGTCCCGAAGACATTCGGGAAGGTCGTTTCTGGTTTTTTTTCGAGTGAAAAAGATAATATAAGGGGGATTATCTCAGTTGGCTAGAGCGTCCCGAAGGCATTCGGGAAGGTCGTTTCTGGTTTTTTCGAGTGAAAAAGGTAATGAAGGGGGATTAGCTCAGTTGGCTAGAGCGCTTGCCTGGCAGGCAAGAGGTCACCGGTTCGAATCCGGTATTCTCCACCAGTAAAGACGGGGCTTCACAGATGTGAAGCCTTTTTTGGTTTTAGAAATTGCACACTTTTTGCACATTTTTTTGTTTTTAACAAAATTTTAATAAATCTCGCTTTAAAAGAAGTTAAATGGTATCATAATTAAGTGTCAGAGACTATTAAGTCACTTGTACAACAAGACTCATATTTGAATTGAAAAAAGATGTAGTAATTCATGAATTTACAGGCTAATATTCATGAATTACCATATAAAGAATTAGAAATTTACATTATAATCATTTAGTTTAGAGTTGTGTAGAAAAATATATTCTCAATGAATCTTGAATGGATAACAATTCTAATTGAATTAATAAGGTCCAAAAAAGTATTTCCTCAAATAGGCCCATGAAACTTCCTTCTATTTTCTAACTTAAAAGGTAAAGTCATGAATTTTAAACAAAAAATACTAAACTTGAATAGTCAACTATCAGTTTTAAATTCAAAAAATGATAGTATTCTATTTATAACCGACAAAGCTATAACACTTTGCCGGGATTTACTCTCAGAATTTAACAAGGAAATTCTAGCTAATGGATTTAATAATACGCTTGATGAGATTAGATACTTTAAGGAATATAAGCTAGTACCACTTTCAAATTTGGTATACTATTTTGATATCAAATCTTTTGAGCTTTTCATGCCTAAAGGTTATAGAGAAAGACAGAAAAAATACATCGAAAAGAAACTCGATAAGTTCAATAAATTTTATGTAAAAAATATTGAATTTTTCCAATACATTGGTCATGGTAAAACCTACTTAGATGAACATTATTTCACGACAAAATGCTTCAACGATATAAATATTACTCATTCCCAACAGTATTTTAGAAATTCTGCCTTTTGTAGTTCCCATGATCTTTTATTAGCGAAGTATTATGCTAATAAAAGAATGCTAGAGTATGTAGGAATGAGATTAGCTAATTTGGGCAACCCTAACGGAAAAAATTGTAATCTGACTTTAAATAAATTAAACTGGACAGGTTCAAAAGTAGACATGACCGAGCTTGGTTATGCTCTAAAATATCATGGTTCGGTTAATAACGGAAATTCAAGCGTTAACGAAATCATTCAGCAATTAGAACAGGTATTTAATTTTAGTTCTGGTGACCCATATAAAAATTATTCTGAAATGCGGATGCGAAAGAAAAGTAGAACCAAATTTCTTGATGAGCTGGCCATTGGCCTACAAACCAAAATGGGAAACGAAGACAGGTAAATTATTGGTATTTAAAATGTTAAAATTTGACCGTACCTACTGTCTACCCCCCGAAAACCTTTCGTAATTATCCTTCAAATTTGTATTGAAATCAAAGGGTTTGATACATGCATAAATTAGCATGAGCCCTTATAAAATCAATACTATGCCTGTAAACATCGCTACCACAGAAGATTTAAAACTTCTCAAAGACGAACTGCTTTCCGATATTAAGCAACTACTGCTTAAATACGATAAAATCACTATTGACAAATGGATTAAGTCAGGTGCCGTTATGAACAAGCTTGAAATTAGCCCAGGTACTTTACAAAACTTTAGAATAAACGAAACCATACCATTTAGTAAACTTGGTGGAATCATCTATTACGATGAAGAGGAAATCAATCAAATACTGATTGACAATAAAAATCGATTTCTAAATCTAAAGTCATGAAAATAGCTACATATAATATCCAGAATCTATTTCATAGGGATAAAAGTTTATCAAAGGAAAGACGATTGAAACGACAGGATGATTGGAACGAAGAACTTGAAACACTTTTTACTAAGAAAAATAAAGCAGAACAAGATTATATTAGAATGCGGGAATTGGCAATTCTATTAGGCTTCAATAAGTCTCCATTTGAACCTTATCTTTCTATTCGCAATCTTGAAGGGGAACTAGTGGTGGAAACCTCTCCATTGGATTTAGACAATAAAGCTTCGGAACTGAGCGATTGGAACGGGTGGATAAGTTTGGCTACAAATCCTTTTAATAAAAATGCTATTAAGAACAAAGCAAAGGTAATTGTGGATACCGATGCTGACATCCTTTTTCTCCAAGAAGTAGAAAACAGAAAATCTCTTCTTCAATTTAATACTTCGTTTCTGATAAGAGAAATGGAAAATCCATATACTGAAATTATTTATATGGACGGCAACGAAACGAGAGGTTTGGGGTTGGGTATACTTTTGAAAAAGCAATTCCGCATTACGGCTATCCGTTCATTCGC
Organism: Maribacter sp. R86514; assembly: GCF_044597005.1. Classification (NCBI taxonomy): domain Bacteria; kingdom Pseudomonadati; phylum Bacteroidota; class Flavobacteriia; order Flavobacteriales; family Flavobacteriaceae; genus Maribacter; species Maribacter sp. R86514. The sequence continues at coordinate 3,304,668 of NZ_CP138999.1, forward strand.
TAATGAACGAGATTTAGATGAAGAACCTTTGTTTAATGGAAACGTTCTGCAATTCAAGATAACTAACTCAAGTGGCATTGAAGTCTATATCATATCCTGCCAACTTTCGCCAGAGTCGGATAATTTAAAGCTAGAAAACAAAAGACAACGACAAGCATCGAAAATTTCTGAGATTTATAAAGATTTACAAACTCAGGGGCATAAGAATATCATTATTCTAGGAAATCTAAATGCACCTTGCTATTCCAAATCCCTAACTCCAATTTTGACGGACACTAATTTAAAGGATATTGTTAAGCATGATTCTTTTGAAGCAGATTTGGACTTAGGCGACCATAGTGGATACTATAGAATGGGTGGTTATAGAAAAGGGGTAAACATCAAACAGAAAGATTACCTACTATTATCCCCATCACTGTTTAAAATTGTAAATTCTAGCGGCTTAAACCGAAAAGCAATATGGCCTTCTAAAATACCGAAATGGAATCTATACAAGTCAGTTACAAACGAAATTGATGCAGCTAGTGCACACCCGTTGATTTGGACTGATATATCGCTTTAAACTACTGCTATTCTTCTTTAAGTGCCATCAAGACTGCCAGTCCGATGGCATTTCTGTTTTCTTCTTTACCCAAATATAGTGCCTCATCATTATTAGACAGATAACCAAGCTCTAAAAGCAGAGATGGGCATAGTTTTATTGTTTCTCGTAGCACTTGAAAATTTGCTATTCTTATTCCATTAGTTTTTAACCCTAAGTTTTTTTCAAGCTTTCTTAAAATAGTTTGTGCGCTATTTTCTGATTCTGGACTGATTTCGGAGTATTTAAGTTTTGAATCATACATATAAATTTCAACCCCTTTGATTGACTTTCTTGCCGAATGATTACAATGAAGTGAAATAAAAATATCAGGTTTTAAGTGTTTTGCAAGTCTTGTTCTATCACTCAAAGATATTAGAGTGTCTTTGCTTCGGGTGAGATAAATATCAAAAGCATTATTTAGAATGTTCCTATTCCAGAAAACCATAGATCTAGCTATATCTAAAACCACTTCCTTTTCTTGTATTCCATTAGTTGTTATCGTACCAGAATCCCTACCTCCATGACCTGGGTCTATTACAATAATTTTCCTTTTTATATCACTTGATTGAGCACTGCAATTATAAGTTCCCAACTTAAATATTAAAAAAATTATTACCGCTTTTTTCATTTCATTTGAATTATTTTTCGTTACACAATGTTCAAAGAATATTTCAAAACCATGTGTTTTCTTTAAAAATTAACCCTTTATCTAGTTAATTTCTAAGAATCCTTCTACAAAAAGTACTATCCACTTCTACATTTCGCAGTAATTAATCAATGGGTCAAAGTCTAGGCCTTTTAAAACTACATATTATGAAAAGAGTTAGAAATCTTACATGGGGAACGCTTTTAACAGCACTTCCCGCATTTGCTCAAATTGGCGGAATAGAAGATTCCGTAAACGAAGTATCCGATACTATACGTGTTATATTTCCAATCATTTTAGGGGTCATATTCTTAATTGGCTTCTTGTTTAATGCTGGTCATTTTTTTGGAGAAAATGCCGATTTAAAAAAAGGTATCACGAGGGTACTAGTTTTTGTTTTGATTGCAGGTGCAGTAGTAGGCATCTTTACTTATCTCATTTCAATTGTTGTGTAATGAGAAAGTATAAAGCATATCGCAACATCCGAATAGGGGCTTTGATTTGGGGACTTCCCATAACGCTATTTGCTCTATTGATGGTTTCCGTGGTCGTTTCCATGTTGGTCATTATTTTCTCCTTTAGCCTGACAATGATTATAGGACTGCTTGTTTGGAACAGTGGTCTATATATTGTCTTAACGAGATTGAATTTTATTCTGAAAAAGCTTCAATGGCGAACCGTCTTTCCTAAGAGTATCAGTAACAAAAAAGTAAATCCAATCTATTATGTCGAAGATTAATCTATCAGAAAATTATCCTATTTCCGATATCTCAGATAACTTGATTATCGCCAATAATGGAAATCTAGTTCTTTGTTATTCCTTAATGCTTCCTGAGATTTATTCTCTTTCGGATAAAGATTTTGAGGATTTACATAGTACTTGGTTTCAAGCACTAAAGTCATTGCCTGTGGGATGTGTGGTACACAAACAGGATGTGTATTTAAAAAAGGCTTTTTCATCTGAAAGCTTACCTAATAGTACTTTTTTATCCAAGGCTACCCACGACTATTTCAAAGGAAGAGAATACATGCAACATTCTTGTTATCTCTTTTTTATCCTGACTAAGAACAAACATCTAAATAATTCCAAATATGTGAATCCTTTTAAGAGTGTAGGCAAAGAAATTCCAGCTATTCTAAAAGAAGAGCTGCAAAGGTTTAGCAATTCTGTAAACGATACAGTTTTATTTGTAAATAATAGTAGAAAGATGACCCTTTCCTTGCTCAAGGAAAATGAAATTCATGCCATTACAAATGAATATTTTAATGGATTTAATGAAGGCTTTGATACCTCCTTTGAACTCGATAAAAAGCATATACATATCGGCGAGAATTTCTTTGATGTTTTGGCGGTTAACAGCGAACTTTCTTTTGGGGAAGGTTTGCAGACCAGTAAAATTAATGAACGATTTGCCTCAGATGATTTTGTGTTCCATCAAGGATTCATAGATGGTCTTGGCTTATCACTTAATGAAAACCACATCGTCAACCAGATTATCTATTTAGATGACAAGCAAAAATGGAGAAAACTTTTGGACAAGAAAATAGAAGAACTTTCCAAAAGCTCAAATTTTGGTTCACAGAACAAGGTTACCCTTAAAAAAATAATTGATATTCAGGAGCGAATCAATACTGACGATAGCTCTCGAATTACTAGGGGACATTTAAACATTGTGTATTGGGACAAGAGACCAGAGAATCTTATAAAGATTGCTACTCGAATAAAAACAGAGTTCAAAGAACTTGATATTATCCCCTACTACCCAGGAAGTGAAGAGCGTAAAAATTATATCTTGAATAGTTATGGGTGCTTTTCCTCTAATTTTCATAACGACGATCTCTACGTTACAGATTTGAAACATGCACTCTGTCTCTTTATTAATAATACCAACTATAAATCAGATAAAACAGGGATCATCTTCAATGACAGGGAGTTTAATATTCCTGTTCTAAAAGATGTATGGGATGAAAAAAAGAAACGCATAAAAGCAAGAAACTTTGCCATCTTCGCACCTACAGGAGAAGGCAAGTCTTTTCTGGCCAATAACATCCTTCGGCAGTATTTTGAGATGAACGTCCGCTTGGTCATTATCGACCTTGGTGGGTCCTATACCAAATTCGCTAAGCTGTACCCAGAACAGTATACCGTATTGCGTTATGAAAGTGGAAAAAGCTTAGGCATTAATCCCTTTTATATCTCTGGTGAAATTGACATTACTCCAGAACGTTTGGAAGATTTGTCCGTTTTTCTTTTCGAATTGATTTCTTCAGATACGAAAGTATCAAAAGCGCAGTCGGTATCCTTAAAAAAATTGCTTGCATTCTATTACGATGAAATGCGTAATGCTCAACATTCGCTGAATAATTTCTATCAGTTTATAAAGGATAACCAAGAAATTCTTTTGGAACTCTTGGGCATTCATACAGATTACTTCAACATCTCTAATTTCTTGCATATCCTTTCTGAATATGTGGAAGGTGGTTTATATAGTTTCCTTTTTGAGACAAGTGAAGATCAATCTTATAAAATAGAGGACAAACGCTTAATTGTTTTTGAATTAGACGAGGTAAAAGACAACAAGGAAATTCTTTCGGTTATGCTAAAACTGATTAAAACCGCTGTCCAAAGAACCATCTGGAGAAACAAAAATGAAAAGGGGATTATTCTCTTTGACGAATTTGCCAAACAGTTGAAATTTCCAAATGTATTGGAGAGTGTAGAATTTTATTATCAGGCTATACGAAAGCAGGAAGGTGCAATTGGTATCATTTTACAATCTATAAATCAATTACCAGACAATTCTACCTCCGCTAGTATTTTAGAAAATACACAAATAGTGTACAGCCTTAACAATGAAAAGGGATATGATGAACTTGTAAAGCGACTTCACCTTTCCAGTCACGACCTCAACCAATTAAAATCTATCAAAAATAATTTTACCGGAGAACGAAAATATACCGAGATGTTTATCAAGATTGGTAGAGAGAGCAACATTTTCCGTTTAGAAGTCCCACCAGAAGTTTTTGCCGCCTATTTAACAGACGGGTCTGAAAATGAAACCATTATGAAGCTTTTTTCTAAATACGGAAACATGGAAAAAGCCATCAAAGAATATCTAGTACAAACAAAATTATAACTAATGGGTTAACCCGATGAATATCCTCAAAATAGGAGTGCATCACAAATCATAGAAATCATGAAAAAATTATTTTTTGTAATGGCCTTAGGCCTTTTAATGAGTGGGAAGAGTTTAGGGCAAGGTATGCCCGTTTATGACAATGTAAATTTCTTGTCATTTGGCAAGCAATTATTAGAAGCTGCTAAACAGACAGACAATATTATAAAGACTGTAAATTTCCTAAAGGAACAAAAAGAAAATATAGAGGAGGTAAGTGCCGCTATTGAAAAACTTAATGCTGTTCAAGAACTGATAAGAAACAATGCACAACTGCATAGTCTTGTTCAAGATGATTTAAGAAATATTCTCAATTCTCCCTATATCAAGGTTGAAGAAGTATCACGAATTTCAGAATCCTTCAATGCAATTCTACGGCAGGCCTCTAGTGATTTGGAATTAATTAATGAAATACTTTCTAGTAACCATTTAAAATTAACTGATGGCGAACGCATGAGCACTATTCACCTACAACAACAAAAGTCTAAGGAAATGGTCTCAGCGGTTGGGCGCAAAACAAAACGTTATCAAGAGATTATTTCTTTCAGAGAGATGCAAGACAAGATAAACAATAGAGAAACAAACTACTAAACTATGCAAGCTACTATTTTTTTAGGCATGGGAATTGAGTATGTAGATGCGGTTTTCCAAACCATAAAGGCGACCGATTTTTCCAACTATACAATTGGCGGAATTAAGGGTCTAGGTGTTTTATTTTTTTTGGTCAATATCCTTAAAAAATACAATGAAGGGGTGGCGGACAGGTATGGATATTCATGGGGGCTTTCTCCTGGTGAACTAGCAAAAAACTTTGCTTTTGTACTGTTGGTTATCTTTTCTACGCAGATTCTCGGCTTTTTCGATTCCATATTAGTGGCTATCGAAACACAATATCGGGATACGGCACCGGCATTAATTCCACTTCAACTTCAAGATATTCCAATTGAAGAGGATTTAGGTACTCTTGATGCAGCATCTAAGGCGCTTTCATTGCTTTTCGATGCATTAATAACACCCGTTTTTGGCATTAAGATGTTCTCCTTTGGTATTGGTTTAATTCTTTGGATGATAGACCTTTTTCTTTATCCTCTCTTTTTAACGGAACGTTATTTCCTTCTAGGCATTATGCAAGCGTTTTTTCCTTTGGTCATCAGCTTAGCCGTTTTTGAAAAGTACCGCAGTATGGCCTATGCTTATTTTAAACTTTATGCCGCTGTATACATGTTAGTTCCGGCTTTCTTTCTGGTCAATATTTTTGTCAACCAATTGTATGCCGAAATCAATGCTAATTTTTGGATCAATCTATTGGGTGCATCAAGGGGTGGCACTACAATGGAAATATTGGTAGAAGCTGCAACAATTGGTTTTATTGTTTTTCTAAAGTTTAAACTCTACAAACGTGCAATTACATTCACTCTTCGCATTTTCACACAATAAGTTAACACCAAAATTGACACATGAAATTACCTTATAAAAATATTTACGATGTACTGAAATTCAATCGATATGTAACCATTATCGTAACCGTAACTGCTTTACTGTCCAGTGTCTTTTCAGGCATTTTAGTCTTTACAATGTATCAAAAAGCATTGGATAATGCCTTTGCTATCAATACTGATGGTGCAATTATACCCTTAAAATTGATTTCTCAACGCGAAAATCTAAATGTAGAGGCACTAGCTCATCTTGAATTATTTCATAGAAATTTTTATGGTATAGATGCCAGTAATTACGAATCTAATTTAGAAAAGGCACTATGGTTGGGAAATAGTTCTGTCGATAATGTATATCGGCAAAAAAAGGCTGATGGGGTCTATAATCGTTTATTACAGTACTCTTTAATGCAGAAGATAATCAGCGTTAATTCAGAGGTTGATTTAGAAAAAGAGCCTTATCCCTTCACTACAGTTACCATTTTTGAAATCAATAGAGGAACTACAGTAGATAGATATGAATTGACAACTACAGGGAATTTAGTTCCGGTTGACCGCAACTATCCTACCAATACACACGGACTATTAATCTCAAATTATTTTGAAAAGTCCTTAAAGAAAATTGATAATCGAAACTAAAACAATGTTATGCAAATCGATAAAAAGAAAATAGTATTTAGTAGCATACTGCTTATCATCTTGGTATTCATGATTGGGTACTACTATTTAATGATAAAAACACCCTCAGGAGGTGATAACCTTCTAAAACATACCTAAGTGCCAGAACTTGAAGTTCAAAAGCCAGCCTTTAAAACTAAAAAAGAGGCTGTGGATGCCTTGGAAGAGAAGAGGGAACGTAACGCTCCAAGTATTTATAACGAGAGCCTGTTAGATTCCACTGGGCAGTACACCCCTAATCTTTTAGATAAGGAAAAAGAACGGATGGTAGATAGTATCTATAGATTAGGAAGCATCAAGTATTCGGATAGTCTGCCACTTATAAAAAGTAAACAGAAAGTTAGAAAAAAGAAAAGTGTTGTCTTAGTTGATGACGATAGAAATACAAACGCTCTAAAGGAAATGGCTTTAGAACAACAGTTATTTTTTGCTGTTAGTCCTGCAATACAAACTGCTGGGTATACAGATAAAATTGAAGTAGAAGTAGATGGGGAACAAACGGTAAAGGTAAATGACCGTTTACAAATGCGGGTTATCAAAGATGTGCTTGTGAATAATAGCCTTATAAAAAAGAACACCATTATCTACGGTATTGTAAAATTTCGACCAAATAGGGTGGTATTAGAAGTAGATAATATAGAACATCGCCCTGTCAAACTTATAGCTTTTGATTTAGCTGATGGCTTAGAGGGTATCTATATAAAAAATAGCTTTAAAGGTGATGCGCTAAATGAGGTTTTAGAAGACGCGGTCAGAGATATTAATATTCCAGGGCTACCTCAAGTAAGTGGCATTAAAAGAGTCTTTCAACGAAACAATAGAAATATAAAAGTTACCGTCAATGCAAATTATAAACTCATTATAAAAACAAAACTATGATACGTTCACTAATGCTAATTTCGCTATTCTTAAATACTAACTTCTTCTTTGCCCAAAGTTCTCAAAGGTTGGATACTATTTATGCCAATGAAAAAATGAACACAGCCCTAATATTTCCTTCCGAAATACGGCAAGGCATCTCAGGCGCTTCCAACTTTGTGTTTACACATAACCGCGAGCAAGGGCAACGTCTTGGGCTATTAAAAGCAACAAAGGGCGCAAATAGCAATCTATTGGTGATTACAACGGATGGCAAAGTGTACTCCTTTATTCTAAAATATTCCACCCAACTAAAAGAGCTAAACCGTTTTGTTCTAGCAACAGAAAGTATTGGAAATGAAAAAGAAGGTCGTACTAAGGAAAAGGGCAAGCTAAATTGGATTCCTTCTCTCTTCGCTATAGAAACTATGGATTCAGATTCAATTTCTAACAATCATACTAAATATTCGAAGGAGTTTCTTGAAAAATCCTGCGCTTCCTTATTGAAACGTCCAGAAAAGAAAAGTATAAAACAAAGTAAAGATGGCATGTCATTAGCAATCAAAAACATGGTATACTACGATGATTTAGTTTTTATGCAGTTCGAGATAAAAAACGATTCTGGGATTGATTTTGAGATAGACTACTTAAAATTAGTGATTTTAACGGGCAACACTAAGCGCCAATCGTCCTTACAGACTAATACGCTAGTTCCCAAATACATCTATAAAATACCTAAGAAAACCAGATACGCAGAGACCTCCCGATTTGTCTATGTCCTTCCTAAGTTTACCTTTGGTGCTAAAGAAAGAATCCAAGTTTATCTCAAAGAATTGAATGGGAATAGGGAATTGGTGCTAAGCAGTAGTCTATAAAACCCTAAAGAGTCTAAGGCTAGTTTTAGGCTTATTGAATATCAACAAATTATCAAGGATTTAAAAACCTTTTTTCAATATATAAATTATTTTCATTTTACAATAAAGTATAAGTAAAGATCAATTCCCTATTTTATTAATGTGAAAGATTATTTTTATTTTAAATGATGGCGGTCTAGATTTCAAATGAATATTGATCATTATGTAGTTCAATTAATTTACCGTTTGACCCCTTTGAAAATTAGCGTTTCGCTAAACTTTCCAATAGTTTATCGATAGGCAAGGACAATCAAACTATTTACAAGTCTTCAGGTAAGGTATAATTATAAATACCTTTTTATAGACTTTGAAAGTGATATTTAAAGTACAATTAAACGTGGGATTATTTGCCTTTTGAAGAATGCCAAAAATCCTTCGTTTTAAGGAACAATTTTTCAGTAGTGCAAAATTTGAAAGAAATAGCCCCAGGATTTCAAAGGGGCTATTTACATAAATCAAACTAATTTTAACTATTTCGTACCCGTAATCGTTACGTTGGCACTTAACTGGATAGCCGAGGTCACTGAGAGCGCCCCGAGATTGAGCCCTGTTGTCGACTCGACTTCCAAAAGCGAACTAAAGGTAAGCACGTCATCTTCCTCACTGTATGAGGCAAAGATCAACTCATATTCACCTTCGGCCAAGAAATTCAGACTATATTCATTGTTAAATCCGCTTACCTCAGAACTGGTAACGGCATTCGCAAAAGTTATATTGCTATCTCCCTTCCCTTTTGTTTCCACCTCCGCGTCAAACGTTCCTTTCTCGTAAGCATAAACAATAATTTTATCGGAAGGATTCTGGGTATCGTTGGCAGTTCCGTAGATTTTTCCCGTAGCTTCCTTATTAACGGTACGGATACCTGCTGAAAGCTCTGTCATTGTTACAAAATCAAAATTACTGGATACGGTTCCCTGTTCTTCTTTTATGGTCTTTCTGAGGTCAAAATCTAAAATTATCTCATTGGTATTGGAAGCAAATATTTCATACGTATCAGTAATATTTATTCTGTTGGAAGCGGCCTCCAGTTTATCTTTTTCCCCATTGACCAGTTCTACATAACAACCGGGGACATTACCCGAAGCATCCATGTCATAGTCCAACTCCAATTCAATATTGGAATAAGAACCTGCTTCCAGCTGTAAATTTCCTAAAGTTTTAGTCTGTTCATTGACCAGTGCTGCCAAATCGAACGTTGTTTTGTTGAATCCCTCTAGGGAAGTACCATCGACCTTAATGTCGGAAACGGTAACAAAAACTGCCTCTACATTGGCGTTATCGATTGGGGCATCCGTAATTTTGAAAGTGGTTTCATAAGATTCAGCACCCATCTCCGAACCCCCATCATCCTTACTGCACGAAGCTATCTGGAATATAGTCGTTAATGCGATTGCTACTGTTTTCAAATGATTTTTCATATTTATTAATTTTTATGATTTGGAATTATATAACATCTGAAAATAAATTTACCCTATATAAAAAGTGTTAAAATTTTCCAAAACAATCCTAAACCTTCATATTTGAATTACTTAATCATTTGTTTTCTAATCCATTAATCCAATCAGCTCCTTTAAAATAATTTGGTTATAAAAAGTCCTTTTCTAGGTAGAATTTTTAGGTAAGGATTTTCAGTGTTTACAAAGGAGGCTAATATTTTTAAATAATAAAGGACATAACAACGGCCATTTTTCATTGTTTTTTTCAATTATAATACAAACACAATTTCAGTAAATGAAACACGTTATAATTTATAAAGGCTACTTAGGTAGGTCGAGGCATTTAATTCAATTACCATGAATAATAAAAGTCTAAAACTTATTCTCATTTTATTCGCTGTCATTATATCCTGTTCAAAAGATTCAGAAAATAACACAGCAATTATTGAAGATGAAAATGGAAACCCTATGGAAGTAGACACTTCTGAAAATAAAAAAAATGTAGGGGATTCGGCGAACGATCTTCTATCATCAGGTAGTTTTGAGAAGTTGGTAGTGGAAATATTGTATGTTGGAGAACTGAACCCAACTTCCGCAACATTGGATAATTTTGAGGAATTTTTGGAAGCCCGGTTGAACAAACCGCAAGGAATTGAAATTGTTCAGAGACAAATTGAAAACGAGGGCCAAGAAGTATATTCCATACAGGACATAAGGAATATAGAAGACACGCATCGAAGTAAATTCAATGATCAAGGAACGATTGCGGTAAGCGGAATATTCATAGATGGCGAGTACGACCAAAATACCGATAACGGTTCTGTGCTTGGAGTGGCCTATCGCAATACTTCATTTGTAATTTTCGAACAGACCATAAAGGAATTTAGTGACCAGCCTTTGGCTCCAAGTTTGACAACTTTGGAATCGGTTGTAGTAAATCATGAGGTGGGGCATTTACTCGGCTTGGTAAATGCCGGAACCACCATGCAAACAGACCACCAGGATATCGAACATGGCAGACATTGTACAGATGACAACTGTCTTATGTTTTGGACGGCCGAAACAGGGGAAGGATTGCTCAACATGTTGACAGGAGGATCTATCCCCTCATTGGACGCTTCCTGCATTTTAGATCTACAGGCCAATGGTGGGAAGTAATGAATCTCTTTCCTTAAGCGGCCAAACAGGTTCCTTATGGTCTAAATGTTCACTTTTCGAATGTTGTCATTACACATTTTGTCCTTTTGTACCGACCTCTGAATAGGCAGGGTCTGTGATTGGAATAAAGCAAATTCAGTCCAACTTTCAGCAAGTACATTTTTAAATTTATCCTAATTCGACCGCTAAAAGTAAACTATAACTGATGAATTGAAAGTATAATTATACCTGGGATTAAACATACCTGTTCAACTAAGTGAAAACAGGTTTATTTGAACGTTAGAGATAAAATGTAGTGCCAAAAAAGGTTCATTTTAGGGAACTAAGCCTTTATCACTTTAGCATTGAGGAGGGTACAGCAAAAAGTTCTTCCACGCTATACCTTTAATAAAAAAGAACCTATGGAGTCTGACATACTTTGAAACGCCCGTGAATGCCGAAAACAGTATTCCAAAGTTGACGATAGGTCTTCATATTTTGTACAAATGAATTTTCAGGAACCCGCAGGCCGTACGAATCTTCTTTGACTGTTCACGCTACATTTCCATAGTCCCCTACCGAATGTTGCAGCATATAAAGAGCCCCCTTCTATTGAAATTTGCATCACGGGGGCGTTTGGGAGGTTCTTTCCGAATTTGACCCATCTATTCCTTTTGTAAGAATAGACCCCTCTATCGGTACCAACGAAAACGGTATTAGCATTTGTAGGGTGTTGGGCTATGGTATTGATCTTATTTTCATTGGAAAGCGCAAAAGGAAGGTTCACCCAAGTGCTACCGGCATCGGCACTAACAAATATGCGTTCATTTGAAATAGCCACCAAACGGTTTTCATTTGTACGGTCAACAATAAGTTGTCGCATGGTTTCCCCTTTCTGTATAGTACTGGTGTTTTGTACTGCCCAAGTATCCGTACTGTCTGGATCTATATTCAATAAAACCTTACCAGATTCATCCATAGCATATGCCCTACCATTCTCATATGGGGAATATGCAATACTTACAATAGGAATTTTTCCGTTGTTGTGCGAAATACTCCATGTGGGTTCACCATTTACCGGATTTTGATTTGCATTTTTTGAAATTTTAATCAAAAATTCATCATTTTGATTAATTCTCTTATTGGGTGAATCATGGGAAGATAATAGCATGGTATTGGAAGATGACCTTGGATCCTGTGCTAAAGTTCCAAGGGCGTAGTTGAGATTATTGTAATATTGATTGCAGTTGTTATACGGTATTCCATTTTTTGTACAGAACGAATCATCCACAAAACGGGTAAAGGGCTTGACCGGTAGTATCGAATCATGATGCTCCGTAAAGTCATCTGGTCTTTCATTATCAAAAGGAATTTTCAATCGCAGTAGGCTTTCATTATCAAAGGCCACAAAAACTCTGTTGGGATTCTTGTTGTCTTTATGGACAAAATCATTTTCTAAACTATTATCACCGTAGCCAGAATAGTAAACATCTTCCCAAGTGGGCTCATCATTATTTAGATTCTGTGTATATTTTATACCATTGTGATCGGCGTTCCCTACGGCATTATTACCGGTCATGGCAATTCTATAAAATTGAAAAGTATTAAATCCATTATTTAAATACTGATGACCAGGGACCAAATCACCACTACGATTACGTATTAACTTGACAACTCCACCATCAGTTGCAGTCAAAACATCATCATTAACATAGACAATATCATGTAAATCTTCGTGGCCATAACCTATGGCAGACCAATTTCCACCGTTGTCATTTGAGCTAAAGGGCTTAAACGTTCCAAATATGATTTCTTCTGGAATTTTGGGATTAATAGCTATGGCATGGTTCCAGTCATTCGTATTACCTCCGAATCTATTCCGATAACTAATATCACTATTAGCTCTAGTAAACTTATCATCAACAGGTCTATTTATAGAATCAAATCTACCGTTTAAATTGTTGTTGGAAAAAAGTTTCCTATCTATTTTAACTACTGTTATGTCTTCCTCGGATGGCTGTGCTATTTTAATCATTCCATTTTCAGTTGAATCAACACTTATAATATTCTTCCAAGTACGCCCATAATCAATAGATTTATAAACTCCATCATTTCTAGCAGCATAATACCTTACATTCTGTGTTTCTGAATTTCTATCGATTACAAAGTCTAATATCTCTTTATCAATAGTTCTATCATCATGAATTATCGGGTTTTGGCCATTACCTCTAACTTCAATTTTATATAAGCCATTTTGCGAAGCGACATTAAAAATCAAAATAGTGCCTAAGGCGTCATCAATTGCTATTTTTCGTATATATCCGAAATTAGGAGTGTTGATTTTAGACCAACTTTCACCCCCGTTTCGGGAGAGATGCAGATTACCTAGTCCATTGCCCATTACCATTACGTCAGGGTCGTGCTTTGATACATCAAAACCTCTGGTCTGTAAGTTCTCCAAGTCATCGGTAAGCGGTCTCCAAAGGGAAGTTTCATCGGTGTAATCCGCTATTACCCACACACCGCCGTTTTCGGTAGCGGCATATAGTTTTTTGGAATCGTTTTTATCTACTATAATTTGCTTTACGGGGCCGCTCTTACCCACAGGGCCTTTGGGTGTCCATATATAGGTTCGGCAGCTAGATAGCATCGATAAAAGTACAACGGCTAGTAGCAAAGAGTGAATTTTGGTTATTCTATTTTTCATTTTCGTGGTGTTTTCAAGACCGTTAATAGCGTAAGAGCCGTCTACTTTTTGGTCGGTTATAAAAAAAGTAAAAGCCCAAAGGTTTTGAAACTTTTAAACTTTTTTTCTACTCTTGTGTTATTTTACGAATTCTACTATTACCGGTATCCGCAACATAAAGCGTAAAAGATTCATCAACAATTATTCCTCTTGGCCTATTAAACCGTGCATTAGCTCCAGTACCGTCTTCAATACCTTCTGTGCTTCCCGCTATAGTAGTAACTTCTCCATCCGCTGTGATTTTTCGTATACTGTGGTTAAAATCATCGGCGACATAAATATTACCAAAAGCATCTACAGTTATTCCTCTTGGAGAATTAAATTGAGCATTTGTACCATTACCATCCATAAAACCCGGGGTACCTCCTGCTATGGTACTAACTACCCCTTCAAGGTCTATTTTTCGAATGTTATGATTGAATTCATCAGCTACATAAATATTTCCTGCACTATCAGTGGTAATTCCAACTGGTAATCTAAATTCAGCGCTAGTACCGGCACCATCTGTAGAACCTTGTAGGCCATTTCCAGCAATTGTAGTAACTGTACCTTCTGGTGTGATTTTTCTTATCCTACTATTCCCAGAATCAGACACATATACATTGCCCATTAAATCTACAGTTATACCTTCCATTACAGAAAATTTTGCGTCCGAACCATCACCATCTGCAAACCCTAATGTGCTTCCTGCTAAAGTACTGACCACACCAGAGGGAGTTATTTTCCGTATTTTAAAATTTCGAGTGTCTGCTACATAAATATTTCCTGCATTATCAGTTGCCAAAGCTGAAGGAAAATCAAACTGTGCATTTACACCATTACCATCTGCAAATCCATCTGTGCTTCCTGCCAAGGTGGTTACCTCTCCATCCAAGTTTATTTTACGTATAACATCATTATCATTATCTGCTACATACAAAATGCCTTGAGCATCAAGAGCTATGTCGTAGGGAAATCTAAATTGCGCATTTGTGCCATTGCCATTTGTAAAGCCTCCTGTACTTCCTGCTATAGTACTCACCTGAATATCAACAATTTCGTAGCCAAAAGTAAAGTCTGTAAATTCTGTACCGTTAATCATAATTTTCACCTCACCGCTATACGAGCGCGGTGGCACAACGGTTTTAATTTCAGTATTTGTAACACTTTGTATTTCAGCTTCTAGGTCATCAAAAAAGACTTGTACTACACTTGCGTCCTCACCAAAATTAGTACCCGTAAAGGTGACGATTGTTGTTTTTGGTCCGCTTAGGGGGCTCATACTGGCAACGGTAGCAATTGGCGCTTCCTTTTCAAGGCTTACAGAATATGCGGCAGTTGAGCCGTCTTCGGCAGTTACCGTATAAATTACGGGTGACGAAAAATCTTGCGCACCACTTGGGCTTACAGTTGCTTTAGCTGATGCGGTAATGGTCGGGGTCAGCGCCGTTACATCTGTTGCGTCAGGTATACTGCTTGACGCTGTTTTAGCAGCTTCAGAAATACTAACAGTAATAGTTTCTGAAAGCGCTGCATTATCCGAAGCATTAAAAACAAAGCTTGTTAGCTGCTTTGCACTGCTCTGTACAATCACGGGAGTATCGTCTTCTTTTTTACTACAGCCTATCGCAAAAAGAACGAACAGTAGCATTGTAATTTTAGTTTGAATTTTCATCATTTCTAGTTTTATCGATTATGGGTGCAAGGTATTCGCGAAGGTTCGATAAAACTTCAGGGTATTCCCTGAAATAAAAAACTCAGGGTTTTCCCTGAGAAAGTCCTCCCCTAACGCCTCCGAAGGAGGGGGATTCGTTTTTAGGTTGGATAAATCTTTTAGTGGAAATAATTCTTGTTCCCTTCCCTTCGGGGAGGGCTAGGGAGGGCATTTTTACTTCAACAACTCCATCTCCATAGCAATCTTGACCAAACCGACACTATTTCGTGCCCCCAACTTACTAATGAGATTCATGCGATGGGTCTCTACGGTTTTGGGACTTACAAAAAGTTGATCTGCGATTTCTTGAGTGGTATGTTCTTCGCAGATAGCGGCGAGTACTTCTTTCTCCCGGCGAGTGAGTTTGGGTTTTAGGGTGTTTCGTTTTTTAGTGCCCAGCGATTGGTTCAATAATTTCTGTTGGATGTTTTTCTGCAGGTATTGCCCTCCAGAAAGAACCGTTTCAAAGGCTTCCAGTAATTCTTCTTTGCCTGTGTTTTTTAAGAGGTAGCCATGTGCGCCGTTTCGGAGTATTCGTTTTACAAATGAGGTATCGTCATGACTGCTCAAAGCTATTATTTTAAGGGTTGGGTACAACTTCACCAACTGCTTGCACAGGTCGATGCCATTGATGTCGGGCAGGTTAATGTCCAACAATAAAATTTCAGGTTGCGACTCGGCAAGTGCTTGAAGGGTTGATACAGCATTCGTGTACTTACCAATGACCTTTACATCGGTCTTTTGAAGCATACTTTCAATGCCTTGCATCACAAGTTCATGGTCGTCGGTAATGGCTATTTGTATCATGTATTCTTGGTATTATCATTCAAGCTTATGGTAAAAGAAGTGCCTTTGGTATCCGATTTAATATCTAACATACCATTTAAATAAGCCACCCTAGAACGAATATTCTGCATCCCGATACCATCGCTTTTCACTGTATCTACATCAAAACCTTTGCCGTCATCCTCGACCGTTAATTGAAGATTATTTTCCACATTACTAAGTTGCACTAGTATTTCTTTGGCCTCGGCATGTTTGATACTATTGGTCACCAATTCTTGAATAATACGGAACATATTGGCCTCTTGTTTTTTCTCTAATACGATGGCATCGCCCACATGCTGAAAGCTGATCTCCGGTTTATGAATGGCGTTCATATCATCACAATAGGTTTCAACGGCTTCTAAAAGGTCAAAATCACGTAAGGAAGGCGGCACTAAATTATGGGAAATACTCCGTACCTGCTCGCAACTGCTATCAATCATAGCAACGGCCTCGTTGATGACCGTATTATTGGTCTCCAACAGTGAGACCAGCTTAAACTTAATGGCAGAAAGGTCGCCATTGACGCCATCATGCAGTTCTTTGGCAATACGAAGGCGTTCTTTTTCTTCGCCTTCCATCAACGATTCGAGGGTTCTTACTTCTTGTTCTCTTTCTATGGACACCAATTGCTGCTGCATACGTTTTTGGCGTTGGCTGAAAGAGAACCACAATAATATAGACCCTAAAAGGAGGGAAACGATCAATATCGTCATGGTACGGGTTTTTGATTTGTTTTCTTGAATGGACAATTTTTGATCGGCTAAGGTCAACTGCTGTTCTGCTATTTCCTTGTCTTTTTTTTCAGATTGGTACTTGGCTTCAGCATTAGTCAATAAACTTTTATTTATTTCTGTATTCATAGAGTCCTTTAGGTCTATATATCGCTGTAAATACTCATTTGATTTCTTATAATTACCAACCATTTTTTCAGCTTTTGACCAGTTTGAATAAACCAATTGACTTATTTTTCCTTCAAGATTATTTTTTTTATTCTCTTTGAATTTTTTGAAACTTTCAATCGCTTTATATGGTTTTTCTGCACGCACATAATGTTTACCTAGATTAGCATATGCGAACTTGATATCTCCAGTCCCTTCTATTTTCTTAGCATATTCTACTGATTTTAAAAATGCACCTTCCGCTTCACTAAACCTTTTTAAAATGATCTAAATATTCACCTTTTCTAGTGTAAGTATTATAGCAAAGCTTATTTGAACCTGTTTCTTTACAAATATCCTCAGATTTTAATAGGTATTCTTTCGCTTCAATTAAATTTTCTTTTCTTATCGTGTACATTATCAAGCTGTTGATTACATACCCGGTAAATAGTTTTTCATTACTAATTTCCCCGTTTTTTAGAGCTAACTTTAAGTATTTAACAGAAAGACTATCAAAATCGGTATCACTATAAAGTATTGCCAAATTAAACTGCGATATTCCCACTTGGAATTTATCGTCAATCGTTTCTCTCAATTTCAATGCTCGTTGGTTGTAAGCAATTTTTTTATCAAGTTCTGTGGTTTCATTTAATAATGTGGCATAATTGGATAAAACCCTAGCGAATTTTTTTGTAGCCGTAACACTATCTATTAAAGTCATTGCCTTACTATAGTATTCTTTTGATAGTTCCAACTTACCTATATTATCGTAATATCCTCCGAAATTACTGTAAGCCTCACCTAATAAATAATCATTATTTACTTTAGAGAGGTCTACTGCCTTAGTCGTATACTTTTTAAGGCTATCTAAACTATACCGCGCATATTTTGAAGCAATATTGAGGTTGGTTCTTATCTTAATAGTGTCATGTAAATTAGCGGTGTTCAGTAACATTTTCAAACTATCAATCTCCTTCGTCTGCCCAAAGGTAAAACCTGAAAACAGCAAGAAAAACAAACAAATGGAAAGTACTTTTTTCATAAAGTTTGGTTTTCAAATGATAGCACGCTGCTCTTTACTAAATTGGTCATCATGCATTTTTGTTTTTATCCTTAAGATTAATCGTAAATGATGTTCCTTTGGCATCCGATTTAATATTTAACTGCCCATCTAAATAAGCCACTCTTGATCGAACATTCTGCATGCCTATACCATCGCTTTTAACAGTGTCTATGTCAAAGCCTTTGCCGTCATCCTCGACCGTAAGTTGAAGGTTATTTTCGACATTACTCAATTCCACCAAAATTTCTTTGGCCTCGGCATGTTTAATAGCGTTGGTGACCAACTCTTGTATAATACGAAACACATTGGCTTCTTGTTTTTTCTCCAAAACAATTGCATCACCCACATGCTGAAATGTAATCTCCGGTTTGTGAATGGCATTCATATCGTTGCAATAATTTTCAACGGCTTCTAAAAGGTCAAAATCACGTAAGGAAGGCGGCACTAAATTATGGGAAATACTCCGTACCTGCTCGCAACTGCTATCAATCATAGCAACGGCCTCGTTAATTACCGTATTATTGGTCTCCAACAGTGAGACCAGCTTAAACTTAATGGCTGAAAGGTCGCCATTGACGCCGTCGTGCAGTTCTTTGGCAATACGCAATCGTTCTTTTTCTTCGCCTTCCATCAGCGATTCCAACGTTCTTACTTCTTGTTCTCTTTCAATAGACACCAACTGCTGCTGCATACGTTTTTGACGTTGACTGAAAGAGAACCACAATAATATAGACCCTAAAAGGAGGGAAACGATCAATATGGTCATGGTTCGGGTTTTTGATTTGCTTTCTTGAACTGTTAATTGTTGGTCAGCCAGTTCTAATTGTTGTTCGGCAATTTCTTTGTCTTTTTTTTCGGATTGATATTTTTTATCTAAAGCGTTTACTATTCCTATTTGATCTTTATTAATCATAGAATCCTTTAACTGATTATGCTCTTGCATAAACTTGAAAGCTTTTTGGTAATTTTTTTTCCTTTCATTTAAAACTGCCAACATAAAAAGAGACTTTTTGGTTAGCTCATCAAGGCCCTGCTCTTTCCCCAAACTTAGCGCAGTATTTATATATGTTTCAGCCTCATTATAAAGACCTTGATTTAGTAGCGCATCACCTAAACCGATGCTAAGATCTTTTTCATAGTAGCTATAGTTGTATTCTTTCGCCAATTTTAGAGCTGCTTTGTGATAGGTAATCGCTTTATCGAACATTTCTTGATGTAAATAATATTCTCCCCAATTTCTACTTACAAAAAAATCTAACATTTGGTCAGTAATAATTTTCGAAATACTATCTGCCTTAGTCATATGAAAATATGCTCTTGTATAGTTCTCTTTCATCAAGTAAGGCAATGCCATATCACAATGGGTGAGTCCGAGTTTAGCGATATTTGTTTTGGGTGTGATATTCAGTGATTTTTTCAAAAGCGCTATTTGTTTATCAAAATCATCTAATTCTAAATATACTGCCGATAAATTAACATAGGCGTCACTAAGACGCATACTGTCCTTTCTTTTTTCAAGAATGCGAATCCCTTGTAAATGATTTTTAATTGAATTTTCAAGTTCGCCCTTGAACATATAGCTATTGGCCCTGTTCAAGGAAATTTTCATTTCATTTAGGCTTGACTTCACAATTTTATTAACGTCCTCGGCCCTTTTATAATAATACAAAGCGGAATCGTACTGAGCGATGTTGGAATGTACCAGACCGGCATAAAGACTTGCTTTAAAAGCCCCATCGTGATAATCCAATAATTTGCTTAAATCGTAAGCTTTCTTATACCCACTTAATGCCTGTTTTGGTTCTGTATATTCTATAGCCTCCGATTTATCAATAATTTTAATAATATCGAGTGTATCAATCTCCTTCGTCTGCCCAAAGGCAAAACCCGAAAACAGCAACAAAAGCAAACAGGTGGGTAATACTTTTTTCATAAAGTTTGGTTTTTAAATTCTTATTATTAGCTACTTATAAGCGATCTTGTTTGGCACTGGCCTCCAGTTCTAACTGCATACTACTATCATAATACAACTGGTTTACGCACCAGGTCTCTTTTGCTCGGTACATAATAAAGGTAAACCGGATGGGCATCTTCTCATAGCGTAACAAAAAACTGCAGACTTTATACCTGTCGACAATGTCCTTTTCCGTGATTTTTTCAAAACCCAGGTAGGTCCCGGTTTGGCTAATCGCCTTTTTATATTTATTCTTAAGGGTTTCAATGGCCAGCTTTTCCGATTCCAGATAGGGGTTGGTGGCAAAAGCATAGTCTATTGCCTGTAAAGCATCATTTTCAAATATTTCGAAAAACTTGTTCGTAATATCCGATGAGGCTTTTTGTGCGGTTAATGAACTTGCACAACAAAGCAAGAATGCAAAAATGAGAAAGACTTTTTTCATCGAGTTGGTTTTCAGGTTCTTAAATTTACGATTTGTTTCAATACAGTTTTCTTGTCTGTTATATACATTGGGCCAAATTGGCTTAGTTAAAAGGTACAGTTCGTGAAATTGGGCGTATTGGCAGGGGTAAGTGGTGCATTTGTTGAAAAATCGTCACAAATTGTCACATTGGCTACATCCCAATCCCTAATATCTTTGTTGAATTCAGAATCTTGGAACATTCTTTCCATATCTGTTGCATTACTAACATCCCAATCACCAATATCTTGATTAAATGCAGAAGATCTAAACATACCTCGCATATCTAGCACATTGCTAACGTCCCACTTGCTTAGGTCACCACTTAAGGTCTCGGAAAAAAAGAACATTCTTCTCATACTACTTACTTGTGAAAGATTAGGCGTGTCTACCGCATTAATAGTTAAGGCAACATCACTAAAAGCCCCCTCCATACTTAGCCATTCAATGTTCCCCCAACGCTCTACAGTTCTTAATACAGAGTTTGGATCTTTTGCCATGGAAATTGCTGGAAACACACCGCTAATAAGCACAGCATAAGTACCTGAGACCTCATAAGAATGAGTAACATCTCCCGTTCTTCCACTTTGTATAGTACCATCACCCCAATCTATAGTATAATCATAGGTATACTCGTCGGCTCTTGTGGGTATGGTTACGGTTTCGTTGGCACTTGAGGTTTCCCAAGTGGTCACAAAAGAGGTGTCATCTATATCGGTTACATTTACCGTTATCAATGCCTCGGTGCTTGTTGTGCCGTCACTTACTTGAACAGTAATAGTATGGCTTTGAGTAGTTTCAAAATCTAGGAGCTGCAGGTCATCTAGACTAAGAACACCTGCTTCGCTTATCTCAAATAGGTTGCCATCATTAGCACTGATGCTAAATGCTAAGGCATCATCATCAAGGTCGCTTGCCACCACTTCGCCTATGGGTATATTATCGGCTACATTTTCGTCAACAGTAAAGGTCTGGGCATTGATAACGGGAGCATTATTTGTCTCTTCTATCACAGGTGGTGTCGCAGGAGTATCGTCTTTGCTACAGCTTTGAAAAGCATGGAGAACAAGCAGTATTGAAATGATTTTTATTGTGGCTTTCATAATCTAAAGTTTTATGGTGATTAATTGTTAGCAAGGTATCATAGCCACTTTTGAAAACCTTCAGGGTATTCCCTGAAATAAAAAACTCAGGGTATTCCCTGAGTTTTTAAAATCGATTGAAATGTTATTGCTTATCAGATTTTTACAAAATACCATTGGCTAGCAATAGAGGTAGCGTCATCTAAAACTATACTATTTGAATTAGTGACTTTTAGCATAAATCGTCGGTTTCTCATGTTCTTAATATGAAACCTACCATTATTAAGCCTTTCAATCTCCCAATTTTGCTGTGGCCCAGTCCATCTACGGTAGGTTTGAACAATGCTATTTTGTTCTCCAACATCGCCCAACTTTGCTTCCATTACCCTGTTCGCTTTATTATTAGTAATATAGGAGCCTCCTAATAATATGCTAAGACCAATGGGTTCTATTTCCCATTTAAAACGCCTATCCGTTCTAAAGCTATCTAAACCTATTGGCCTACCACTCTCATTAAAATCATTCGGATGGATATTTAAATAGCCTCCTGTTTTAGCATTTATGATATAATAGGTTCCAGGTTCCAAATCATCATCAATACCTCTAATAGAACTCAAAAAATTATAATGCCCTTCTGCCATTTGTTGATCCAAAGGGGTACAGCCCTCTGTTGGCATATCTGGTGCATCTGGCACTTTGGAATTCATTCCGGGTGTCTTATCTATTAACTCAAAGTAAGCAGCTCTGGCGTACCAATGCGGGTTATGATGGCAGAAGAAAGGCATCGGATATTTTGGTTCTCTTTTATAATCATAATGATAATTTTTGCTTCCTTGTTCACTCTTGAAATAATTTAACTGACCCGCTTTTCTATAATCGGACATACCAGGTAAAAGTGATGATGGAACAGTTGGAACAGGGTCGTATATATATCTAAAACGTTGAAGTTTGGATCCAGGAACTACTGCTTCAATAGCGTTACAGAATCGTTGATCCCCAACTGCTGGAGCCGCATAAGAATATACCGCAAAAGGCTGAATATCATGCTGCTCTTTGAGATAAAGGCTTGAAATTTGAGCATGTGCCCCTCCTAAACTATGCCCCGTTATCCACAAATTTTTATTATTCACATCTAATTCAATTAATCTATCTGCTAATCTGCCAAGTAGATTATTATAATTTACACTTGTACTAAACCCCCTATGCACTCTTCCAGGAATTCCTGATGGCGCGTTAACCAAAGGAAAATCAAAATTAGTTTGCACCCATTCACCAGCTTGAAAAATAGCGCCTCCTAAGATAGGCGTGTTACTACTTACTCGATCTGTTCCTCTCCAAGCCAAAATGATATATTCAGCGGTAGATATTAACATTACCTCGGGGTCGTATCCTGCGCCGTTAGTCTCAGAAATAAATTCAATTATTGGGGCTTGTCTCGGGGTTTTTATTTGGGTCTGATTTACTTTTTTCAAAACTTTCCCATTCAAAGAACTAAACTTCGTACTATTATTAATAGCTATGGTTCCCAATCTATTGGTTTGAAACCACGGCTCCATTCGAAGTTTAAATGCAGCTTCAAATTGATCATTATGACGAGATAAATTAACCGATTCACTAGCTCCTGAAGCTACTCCCAAAAGGTTATGAGGGTACATATAATAATTGACCATAGCCAGCAGATATGCATTCGCTCTGCTTTTGTTTGAATTATTATATTCAAAATTATCAAAGCACTTTAACTCTTTACTTCTTTGTCCGAAGGCCATTGTGCTTAATAAGAGAATAAAAAATGTGGTTTTTAAAAAGTGTGTAATTTTCATAAGTTCTATATTTTAAATTTGAATTAATTACAATACTGGTTCGGCGTTCTACGGTATAGATCGCCACTAGGCAGCTGCACAAAATCTATCCCATGTTTGGCCACTACAAAAGGCAATATGCCATTTGGAGAATCTTCTAACATTCTAGCGTGGGTGCTGTACATGATAATGATGAACATGCCATTGGGTAAAGCGGCGGCCTCCCAATAACCTGGCATGGCACTACTGCCAGAACTTGTAGCGTCCATTCCTTCGGTATCGATACTTAGATGGCCAGAGAGTACTTCTACGAAAGTACCATTGGCACAAAACTGAATCTGCCCTTGTGAACTTGAATAATCCGAAGAATTATAGCTTGTATTATAATTATTCGAAGAGGTAGTCAATACCGTATTGGTCATATAGTTTCTAAAGCTATTCGCTGCATCGGTATCAAACTGCATCTCGCCAATGTCGCTGCCCAACAAATCGCGGACAATTTTATGACCTTCTGCCATGGAAAATAAGGTCTTATCATCTTTATCTATTTTTGGAGCGCCCAGCATATTTTCTAAGGTTGCCAGTTCTTGGGCTATAGTTTCAGGATTTGATAGAAAAGCTTCTTTTAGCTGTGCTTTTAAAGCTATTTGAGTGTCTAGGGTACTCTCCTCCCCAGTTTGTTGCTCTAAAAATTTTAAATAGGTATCAAATTGCCTTTCGGTAAGGACATAGCCGTAAGAAGAGGCTATGGTTTGGTTTTCATCGGTCTTAACCTGACCGCAACTCTGTACAACTGTTCCTAATAGGATACATAAAAAATATAGCTGCTTCATGTTTAATTTTATTTAATGGAATACCGTGTTAGGAGTTGCCGTTATTTCTTTTCTTTGGACTTGATTACAAAAAGCTCAATCCCGTTAAAGTCCACATTGGCAATTTCTTGTAGGCCTTTTAACTGCTTGTTCACATAGAATATTAAAAGCAGTATTATTTCAAGACCAACTAAAAACCAAGGATTAATTCCCTTGACCAAACTGGCAAGTGTTTCAGAAAGTAAGGCTGATGTATTTAAGATGATAAGGGCGAGTAAAATGATAGACGTTTTCATGGTTCTAGGTTTTATAGTTATTCTTGGTTGCAAGTTGCTTATTATAAAGCGTTTACAGTTCAGGGTATTCCCTGAAATAAAAAACTCAGGGAAAACCCTGAGTTTTGAATAGGCACCTTCGTGAAAGAGTAGTATCGTATAGTCAAAACTGGTTTATGACATAAGATTAACATGGGGGTATTACCTTCTATTGGAAAAGGACTTGTCAAGGGAAACCATTACACAAAAAAAAATATCTAAAAGCTGTGGTCTCAGCTGCTGATGTCCTTGAGGCCGATACTGTACAAAAAAAGTACTAGAAATTTGTGGTTTCGTAAATCGGTCGTTTTTCGGCACTATCGATATTTGCGTCAAACAAATCCTTATCCAGTTCCATTTGTCGTTCTTTTTAATAGTTCCGGTAATTCACGTTTTACGGAACTAAAAAAGTATAAACAAACGACCGTTTTATTGAACTTTAGATTGCACCCTTGTTTATTGGTTTTAAAAAGTTTAAATTGACGTACTAATTTATTAGTATGTATTTTGACGTTTATTTAAACTTTATGTTATGGTTTTTGGTTACGCTAGGGTAAGTACCGCAGAACAGAATCTGGATCTGCAATTGGATGCCTTTTTAAAAGAAGGTATTGATGAAAAGAATATTTATACCGATAAAGTATCCAGTTCCCAAGAAGAACGTAAAAGTCTAAGTAAACTTTTGGAGTATGCCCGTGAAGGCGATACTATTGTGGTGTGGAAATTAGACCGCTTGGCCAGAAGCTTGATCCATTTTACAAATTTCATAAACCAGCTCAATGAAAAAGGTGTAAAGTTCCGCAGTATTACCGAACCATTCCTAGATACTACAGACAAGTCTTCGCATTCACAATTTATAGTAAACCTTTTTGCAGCCTTGGCGCAGTTAGAGCGTGACATTATTATTGAAAGGACAAAGGCGGGTTTGGCTTCTGCAAGGGCAAGGGGTAAAATACTTGGTGCCCCTACGGGAATCAGTAAAAAGAACCAGCAAAAAGCTATAATTTGTGAACAATACTTTAAAGAGGGTAAATTAAGCGTTTCTGAAATCTGCCATCGTGTAGGTATTTCTAGGGCAACTTATTATAAGTATTTAAAGTATCGAGGGCTTAAGGGGAAATTGAGGCCTTATAAACAAAAAAATTAATTATAGATATTGTACAAAACTGGAATGACAATAAAAGAATACATAGACATAGTTAGCAAAAGACTTCAATCTGGAATATCAAGAGAACATTCTTATAGAGGAGATTTAGAAACACTAATTAGAGAATTAGTAAGCGGAATTGAAATAACAAACGAACCTACAAATGTAACCGATTGCGGAAACCCAGATTATGTAATTACAAAAGGAAAAATCCCTGTTGGTTATATTGAGGCAAAAGATATTGGAAAAGATCTTAACAGTAAATCTTACAAAGAACAATTTGGACGTTATAAAAAAGCACTTGACAATCTAATAATTACAGATTACATCTGGTTTCAATTCTTTCAAAACGGAGAGTTAGTTCATGAAATAAAAATTGGAGAAATTGAAAACAATTCAGTTAGGCCAATCCCCGAAAACTTTTCAAAGTTTGAAAACTTAATAAAAGATTTTTCTGCCCACATTGGTCAAACCATCAAATCGTCAAAAAAATTGGCAGAGATGATGGCTGGCAAAGCACGTTTACTTCAAGATATTCTAGAACGAGCTATTACATCTGATGAAGAAACAAAAGAAAACACCTCTCTAAGAGGACAATATGATACGTTTAAAGAAATATTAATTCACGACTTAGAACCTAAAGGCTTTGCAGATATTTATGCTCAAACTTTAGCTTACGGAATGTTTGCAGCTCGTTTACACGACCCAACTTTAGATGATTTTAGTAGACAAGAAGCAGCAGAGTTAATCCCAAAATCAAATCCATTTTTACGTAAACTTTTTGGATACATTGCAGGACCAGATATTGATGATCGTATGGTTACGGTGGTAGATAATCTCGCAGAAGTATTTAGAGCAACAAATGTGGAGCAACTCTTGCATAACTTTGGAAAAAGCACACAAACTAATGACCCTATAATACATTTCTACGAAACGTTTTTGGCAGAATACGACCCAAAATTACGTAAAGCAAGAGGTGTTTGGTACACACCAGAACCCGTTGTAAATTTTATAGTACGTGCTGTAGATGATATTTTAAAAACCGAATTTGATTTACCCCAAGGTTTAGCAGATACGAGTAAAACGACTATAAAAGTTAATACGGATGTAGCCGACAAACGTTCTACAACAGGTTATAAACAAGTAGAAAAAGAAGTACATAGAGTACAAATACTAGATCCTGCAACAGGTACAGGAACATTTTTAGCAGAAGTGGTGAAGTTTATTTACAGCAAGAACTTTAAAGCAATGAAAGGTGCTTGGAGTGGTTATGTAGAAGAACACTTAATACCAAGACTAAACGGTTTTGAGTTATTAATGGCTTCCTACTCTATGGCACATCTAAAATTAGATATGTTGTTAACCGAAACAGGTTACAAATCCACTAAAAATGAACGATTAAATATTTACTTAACTAATTCTTTAGAAGAACACCACAAAGACACAGGAACTTTATTTTCTAATTGGTTAAGTAGTGAAGCCAATGAAGCCAATCATATAAAACGAGATACACCTGTAATGTGTGTTATTGGTAATCCACCTTATAGTGCCGAAAGTGCTAATAAAGGCGATTGGATAATGGATTTAATGCAGGACTATAAAAAAGAACCTGGTGGAAAAGTAAAATTAAAAGAAAGAAACCCAAAGTCTATAAATGACGATTATGTCAAATTTATACGTTATAGTCAACATTACATTGAAAAAAATAAGTCAGGAATTTTAGCATTTATAAATCCTCACGGTTTTTTAGATAATCCTACTTTTAGAGGAATGCGATGGAATTTACTTAAAACCTATGATAAAATATATACTATAGACTTACACGGAAATAGTAAAAAGAAAGAAGTAAGTCCTGACGGTTCTGTAGATGAAAATGTGTTCGATATAATGCAAGGTGTAGCTGTAACGTTTTTTGTAAAAACTGAAAATAAATCAAATAGTTTGGCGGAAGTTTTTCATTATGATTTATACGGTAAAAGAGAAGATAAATACGCGTTTTTAAATAAATCAAGTCTCAAAAATATTAAATTCAAACATTTGCCAAATGTCGAACCAATGTATTTTATGGTCGAAAAGGACTTCTCAACTTTTAAAGACTATGAAAAAGGATTTTTAATATCAGATTTATTCATTAAATCTGGAATGGGTATAGCAACTGGTAATGACAAAGAATATGTATCATTCGATAGAAAAGAATTAGAAGAAAGATTTGAACATAATAAGCTAGTAAAAACTGTCAATTATAGACTGTTTGATAAAAGATATATCTATTACAATAATGACAAAATAGAAAGAGGAAGAGAAAGTCTAATGTCACATTTATTGGACAAGAATAATTTGGGTCTCATAAGTCTTAAACGTGTTCGTAATAATTTGACGTCTAAGTTTGGTATGGTTAATCACATAGTAGATAAATCAGTCATTTCAACTTTGGATAACGGTTATGTGTTTCCTTTATATCAGTACTATAATAGCAATCAAACGGAAATTGAAGTTTCGGCCAACAGAAACCCAAATTTAAACAAGGAAATCATAGGTAACTTTTCTAAGAAGATTGATTTAACTTTTACCAAAGAAAAAGAAGAAAGAAAGAATGTTTACGCACCAATAGACGTATTAGATTACATTTATGCAGTTTTGCACTCGCCTACCTATAGAGAGAAATATGAAGAGTTTTTAATGATTGATTTTCCAAGAGTACCTTATCCAAAAGACGAAAAAACTTTTTGGGATTTAGTGAAATTAGGAAAAGAAGTACGTGAAATTCATTTGTTAGAAAGTAATAAAATTGAGGATTACATTACGAGTTATGAAATGGCAGATAATGCAGAAAACGATCATAATGTAATTACCACAAAAATTGGAAAGAAAGATTGGGAAATAATCGACACCGAAAAACAATTGGGTAGGATTTGGATTAATGAAAGCAAATATTTTGACAATATTCCGGTAACTTCTTGGCAGTTTTATATTGGTGGTTACCAGCCTGCACAAAAATGGTTAAAAGACAGAAAAGAAAGAGAATTAAAATTTGAGGATATTTTACATTATCAAAAAATTATTGTTGCGCTCTCTGAAACCGATAGATTGATGAAAGAGATTGATAAAATAGAAATAGAGTAGATATTAAGGTGAACTAGAAATTTTGATTTAAATTAAAAAATGTTAAAAAATATTATAATAAGTGATAAAATATGTATTTTTGCTTATAACAGTACACACCACGCTACCCTTAAGAACAGCGTCCCAGGGTGTGTCTTTTGCTTTATACACCTTCTTGTTTTTAGAAATTTATTAATAAACTAAATATGTTCAGCAAAAAGGCACTAACCATAAAAGAGCAAATAGAGCAACTTCAACAAAGAGGCCTACATATACCTAACAATTTACTTGCTGAAAAATATTTATCCAATATAAGTTATTACCGATTAGGTGAGTATTGGTATGTAATGCAATTAGATAAGGAACAGCATATTTTTAAACCAAATAGTAAGTTTAAGGATGTGATAGCCCTCTATAATTTTGATGCTGAATTACGCTTACTACTATTTGATGTAATAGAAAAAATTGAAATCAGTTTACGTACCAAACTAATATATCATCTTTCGCATGAAATCGACCCATGGTGGTTTCAAAATTTTGAATTATTTAATGATAGTATGGCTTTAGTTAAAACTTTATCCAATTTACAAGAGGAATTAGAGAGGTCTAAGGATATTACGATTAAAAATCATTTTAAAAATCACAAGGATGACAAACGCTTTCCTCCAGCATGGAAGGCATTGGAGCAAACTAGTTTTGGGGCGTTATCAAAATTATATGGAAATTTAAAACCAACGGTACGTTCTAAAGATATTATAGCACAGGAATTAGGGGCTGTAAACCATACGTATTTGCCGAGCTGGTTACAGTCTATTGCCCAAATAAGAAATTATTGTGCACATCATTCAAGACTCTGGAATAGGAATTTACCAGGAACGGTGAAATTATTATCGAAGCCACCTCACCTATGGATAACCGAAGAGGGAAACATTCCAAAGCAGCATGAATTCAGTAAGCTTTATGTCCATTTGTGCCTTATGAAATATTTAATAAATGTTATCCAGCCAAAAAATAATTTTACTGACCGGTTAGACAATTTATTTACCAAATATCCAAATGTTGATTCTGATGCTTTAGGAATGAAACCTGATTGGACAAAAGAACCACTATGGCAACAACAGTAATTGTAAAATGCTAAAAAGTTCTAAAAAAGCAACGAATTATATCGTTGCTTTTTATTTTACAAAAATCCCGCTAATTCTATGATAAGTCTTCTACTGGTGCCGTTGGAGCGATAGTCTTAACAGCATATATACCGTTTTCACGTGAGGACACAGTTGTATATGTCTCACTTACACCTATGGGCTCTCCGTTTAAGGCTTTTAAGACAAAATAGTATTGGCCATTAGTAGCGTTTTTCCTATCATAACGCTCATCATTTGGAGAATTGCGTTTTACCGAATCAATACCGTTCAAACACCCTTGTTTTGAAGTATATCCTTCTCCATGAAGAATAATTTCACCATTTCTGGCTTTTAGTCTATAGCGGAATTCTGTGCCAGATTTGTAAATCTGGAATTTTGGATTTGTAATTGTACTCATAGATTTGAGGATTTGTATTAATAAAATTATTTTGAACCTTTTTAAGTCATTTTCAGGACTAAATTTCAATATATAATATGCTTGGCGTTTTATAAAAATAATTCGACTATGTAAAAATTAAATATTCTTTAAAAATGACAAGGATGGGGTAAAAAAGTACTCACCGCCTTTCATGGTCACAAAACCGCCTAGGGATTTATCCTCTCTAAGAACACTTGAATCATTGCCCCATTCTTTGAAATATACTTGTCCTCCAGTATCATTTCCCTGACCAATTATCGAATCAATACCATTTGGGCTATTCACTCCACCAGGAAAGCCAGTACTATTAGCCCAAGAGCTTTGCATTAATTCGAATTGACTACCAATATTACTATTATAGGCCATAAAAAGTAAACCAACCCCACTTTCTGCATTTTTGGATAAGTTACCTCCATATGTAATACCACGTCTAGGAAATTGAACACCATCAGGTATTATCGAATTTCTTTGATTCGTTTTTCTTATATGTGACCCAAATGGGCATTTTGAACCGGTTGTTCTATCTGAAGAATAATTAAAGTCATTCATTTTACCTGCCGAAGTAGGTTGCGGTGGCGAAATAGGAATCAATGGAGTGCCATTTCGATAACGTCCTACCATCTGGGCACCGGCGTAATCAACTGAAATTTGCATTTTCTCTGCTAATTTCTGCTCAGCGAGTCTAAATGCTTTTACATTCTGGTCTAGTTTTCTGAAAATCAAATAGCTGCCAAATGAATTTGGGCCCTGACCTCCAGGGTCTTCTACTAAAGCTAAGTTCAGTCTACCTTTTGGATTCCAATTTACTATACTAATTTTTCCATCATCAATTTTATCTGTTAACATGTGGGGTTGCGAAATACCATCAACATATCCAAAGTGTTCTATGTGGTTGCCTTCATTATTTCTTATTCCTTTGCCTATTTCAACGTAAATTGATTTAATTACTTTATTGAGCTCTTTTTTTATTGTTGAAACTCTATTGCGTAAAATTTTTGAGCTTTTATTACTTACTATCATCACCGCGTGCCAATCTTTCTGATATTCCCCTTGCCAAAAATCTATCAAGGGGTCATTAAGGTTTCTTTGTTTAGATTTCATGCCATTTCGAAAGCTGCTATCCGTTGGAGTTTTATGCTCATCAATATCAAGAAATCGATATCCATTCATTGAGAAGCTAAAGTTTATAAAAGTCCTTAGTCCATTACTTTCCCCTGTCTTAAATGCATCGCTATCGGCTTTTTGTTTAGCAGATGAAGTAATCCTGCCTACCAAATAATCCTTAATGAATTTTCGAGCACTTTGCGGGTTTTTGAATTCGATAAAGATATGCGCAGCATTATCTCGAGCATGAGGGGAAAGGATATTCCCCTGTAAATCGAACGACAATCTTTTAAACTCTTCCGAATTAGAGTTAATCGATTGATTTAAGTCAATCATTATATCTTGTTTATTCATAACGATAAGTATTATGTTATTGGTAAAATAGGTTTGGGGTTATATTGCTTATTGCTTAACTTTCTTTTCGTACTCCTTTAAATTTACCTCCAGTAGTCTTTATATCCATGAACTGACCGTTGTCGCTATTTCTCTTCACATATAGCTTTGTTTTAGGATTCAGAACTTGAGAACGATTTCTAACTGCTCCTTTTCTTGCATTGTCACCAACAGGTTTATTCTTTGCCATCTTTATATTATATTTATTTGTTATATATTTGAACTGTCTCTCAAAAGAAACGTTCGTCCCGACAAAGACACGAAATAATTTTTGTATCACCAAAGAAACATTTGTATTTTTAACGAAACGTTATTAACACTTTATCAACATCCTACAATGAACACTACTTTAGATACCGAAAAATTCTCGGAAATGATTAAATCAAAAAGGGGAAGCAAAGGGCTAAGATTACTAGCAAATGAAATAAGTATTAGTGCATCAACATTATCTAGAATAGAACAGGGAAACCTACCTGATATAGATACTTATTTAAAATTGTGTAATTGGTTAAATGTTTCAACGGAATATTTTGTATTAAAGAAAAAGCAAGATGAATTAAAAAACCATGGTGATGTAATAGCGCATCTAAGAGCTGATAAAACATTGCCCTCAACAACGGCAGAAGCATTAATTCAAATGATTAATCTAGCATATGAGTCAGCAAAAAAAGAAGCCCAAATTTAAAAGAGGTTTTAAAAAGTGGTCTGACGATAAATGCTTAGAGTTACGAAAGAAATTGGGGTTGAAGAATATATCTCCACTTTGTGGGTTTGACCTTTGCAAATTTTTTAAAATACCAATTTTAACTCCAGGTGAGATAAAAGGGCAAGACCCTAAGATGCTTAAGCATCTTTTGTCGAATGGAAGTAATGATTGGTCAGCAGCAACAGTTCCGTTAGGTAATGATAAATATTTGGTAATTCACAATAATACTCACAGTCTTCCCAGGCAGCAGAGTAATGTAATGCATGAGCTTGCACATATTATATGTGGCCACAAGGTAGATCAAGATAAGCTAAGCTTGGGGCTATCAGGTTTTTTGAGAGATTATAACGAGGAGCAGGAAAATGAAGCTGAATGGTTAGGTGCGTGTTTGCAACTACCCAGGCCCGCCTTAATTTGGGCGTTAAAAAAAGGAATGTCGGAGAGAGATATTGCAGATTATTTCAATGCAAGTATCGAAATGACCAGGTACCGTATAAATATAACTGGAGTCAAAGCACAACTTCATTACTCAAAGTTGAATCGTTATAACTATCCATGATTATGTAAGAATATAAAATAATAGACAACTCACCTGAAAATGAATTGACAAAGGAGGGCAATACCACCTTACAACAATTGAAAGTAATTTTACCTCAAGACGTCTATGAACGTCTCTTTATTCCCGGAACTATCTCGATCAAAGAAGATGCTGGTAATGAGAGCTATGAGATATCAAAAGTTTAATAAAAGGATAATTTGCGAACAATACTTTAAAGAGGGCAAATTAACCGTTTCTGAAATCTGCGACCGTGTAGGTATCTCGAGGGCAACTTATTATAAGTATTTAAAGCATCGCGGACTTAAAGGGAAATTAAGACCCTATCTAGTAAAAGAATAAATTTTGCAAATATCAATATATAAAGTAAAAATGAAAATAAAATATACACTATTATTTTTAGTCATTATACTCAATAACTCAAAGGCTTTAGCTCAGAGCGAAGATGGAGATGGAGATGAAAGAGTTTTTTTTAATTCTATCGTTTACCTTAAAGATTCAGTTGTGAAAAAGGAAAACAACTACGAAATATATATTAAGGATATTTCCACAGGAAAGATAAAACCCTTTAAATATGCCGTAACAGGATCAGGATTTTTTGTCAGTAAGGACCTAGACTCCTATCTTGTCACAGCTAATCATGTGGCTAATCAAATTTCTTTGGAAGGAGAAATTTACTTTCAAAATGTAGATAATGAAAAAAGAAGCCTGAAGTTAAAAGAGCTAGTAAATAAAAACTCTACTTGGATTTCACATCCTACGGCAGATGTTTCAGTTTTACGGTTAAACATCAATGAAAAGGATAGTATGTATCTTGATGAATTGGGAATATCAAGTTTTTCTTATTCTTCGATAAAAAATGAACTTACTAGCCCTAACAGATTACAGGATTTAACAATTTTCGGCTTTCCATTGTCTCTAGGAGCAATGGGAAACCAAGTTTCTCCGATAACTAAAAAACTTAAGGCTGCAAGTGATATACTTTATTTAAATAGATTTGACAATAAAGTTGCTAATGCTTTTTATTTACTAGATGACCCTAGTATTTCAGGATTTAGTGGTGGTCCCGTTGTTATCATAAAAGAGTCATATGAAAATCCATATTCAAATAAACGAGTTAGAATGAGCCCTGATATTGTTGGTCTTGTTCATGGAACGATTAATGATAAAACCGGTGGTTTTGCCGCAATAGTACCAGCTAAATTCATAGCAGAAACTATTGATTTAGCACCTTCATTTAATGGGAAGTATGTTTATTACTATTCAACCGGTAAGATTTGGAGCGAAAGGATATATAAGAATGGTTTTCCTTGGACAGTTATTTCTAATTTCGATTCTAAAGGAATTGCTCAAGAGATGGGTACTTTAAAAAATGGAAATGGCACACTTATAATTTATAATGAAAAAGGTGAAGTAATATCTGAAGACTCTTATAAAAAAGGGATATTTCAAGGCTCAAATTATGTGAATTTAAAAGGACTATAATCCCTCTAATTACTAAAGTAATATATGTAACATGATATATCTGATAAATAAATACATTCTTAATACCTCTTATTCAAACGTTTATACTCTTAAATTTTGCATTTTGACAACAAATAACCTTCAAATTCACTTATAAGTGAATTTAATTTTTATATTTACAAATAGATGAGTAGTTTTGCACGGCTTAAACACATACAAGATTATGATCAGGTCAGTTACTATTCAGTCTGTGTTGGTGATGACCCTCAAACCTTTGACGACCAAGATTCCTTATATGAATCTTTTTTAAAAACACAAGGTGAAGTTAATAGAAAGAAGGTAATCCATATTATTAACTGGTTAAAAGAAATTGGAGAAAGATATGGCGCGCAAAAACATTTATTCAGAGATGAGCAAAAACAAGGCGAAGCAAATGCACTGCCGCCCGAAGGTACCAATAGAAGACCTACTTATACTGAAGCTGGTAAAAACATACCAAATAACTTAAGGTTATATTGCTACAGATTAAACGAACATGTGGTAATTCTTTTCTCAGGTGCTGTAAAGACTGCAAAATATGCCCAAGATTGCCCAAATGTAAACCCACACTTTGCAGAAGCAAATCGATTGACTAAAGCTATTGATACTGCAATCAAAGAGAAAGATATTAGATGGATAGACAATTTTTCAGATATCGCCTTTGAAGATGACATCATAATGGATTTATAGTTACAAAACCAAAGAATGAAAAAAAACAATATTATTAACGAATGGCTTAATGAGAATAATGACCCAGTCATTGAGCGCCTTGTAAAACGCAATCTAGCTATTGCCAATAAGGTTAGAAACATATTAGACGAAAAAGGTCTTAGCGATAAAGACTTTGCTAAAATGCTAAATAAAACTCCTTCTGAAATTAGCAAATGGTTAAGTGGAACGCAT
Source organism: Maribacter sp. R86514 (assembly GCF_044597005.1). Taxonomy (NCBI): domain Bacteria; kingdom Pseudomonadati; phylum Bacteroidota; class Flavobacteriia; order Flavobacteriales; family Flavobacteriaceae; genus Maribacter; species Maribacter sp. R86514. Next base: position 3,340,138 of record NZ_CP138999.1, read on the forward strand.
AATTTCACTGGAAAATCCATTATCAAGATGGAATTGGCTTTAGAAGAACGACTTCTACATGTTGAACCTGTGAAAGAATATGTCCATTTAGGTCTAATTAAGGGAACTTGGCAAGAGTCTGTAAATGAATATACCGAAGCGAAATATCAAGAAACAATGCCTGGGAAAGTTGGTTAATGACTAAAAAAACACACCATATCGACCCTTCCAAAATACACCTTAAGCACATAGAGGAGCTATATGCTGATATTGGAGAGTTAATTGGAAATCAAACACCAGTATCTTCATTTGATACCAAAATTGCTCATAAAAGTGCCTTTAATGTTTCTGAAAATTTATTTTTACTCGGTTTGAAAGTAGTTTTTAAGGCTATTGAAATACAAGACCAACCTGAGTGTAGTTTCAGAGTTAATTTTCACTTCCAAGTTGATAATTTGGATAAGATGTTTACTTACAATGAAGAAGATACTCCAGTTTTTCAAGAGAATTTTGTCGCTACCCTTGCTGGTATTTCATATTCTACATTTAGAGGAATGATTTATGAAAAAACTAACAAAACACTTTGGAACGGATTATTGCTTCCAGTAATAAAGCCGTCAATACTACTACAAAGCTGGATTGAGAATGAATAAAGTCATTTAACACAAAAGGTGGTGATTTGAAAAGTCTACTTAAAAGATTCTATGAAAATACCTGAAATAAAACTTATTCCGCAACCCAAAACAGATGAAGCCGAAAAGGCTTTGGGTTATGAATGGAATAAAGAAGCAGGCACTAGACATAAATTAGGTGGGGAACCAGACGGTTTAAGTGAAGAGATGTATCCGAAATGTGTTTCATGTAATTCAAAGATGACCTTTTACGCTCAGATAGATTCTATTGGTGATAAATACGATTTAGCCGATTGTATGGTAATACACCAATTTGTCTGTTTCGATTGCTTTGAGGTAAGCTGTCAGTTAACACAAACAATATTTTAATTAAAGGATGTAAATAATAACAGAATTAGATTTCAATTCTTCTTTAAATATAATTTTTGAATCTGGCAGAATGAATGATGAGCAGTGCTTAAATGATTTAATTTCTAAAACGTATCATTCAGAGATTTGCTCGTTGCTACAAGCTTATGGAGAACGACGGGGTCAGATAGTAAATTTTGAAATAGACATGAATACTTTCACAATAAAAAACAACATCTTATCCTTTTATCTATATTATGACGAATTTATTTAAGAAGGATGCAAAGACATGAACTATTCCAATGACGATATCGGGATTAAGCTAGAAATAAAAAATAATCATTACCATTATTTCCTTATTGGTTCTTTTTGGGACGAAAGACAAGATGAAGAATTATAAATTCTTAAATATATTTAAACGATAGTTTTTAATGTTAGAAACAAAAGAGTTTTAAGGTATAGGTGGTCTCTTATTTCAAATTTATAGACACTTTTACCCTAAACAAAAGATAGAATATGATTTAAGTTTCGTAAAGGAATTTGAATATGATGTAATTCGCCCTGCTTTTGACCAATTTCCTAATTTGAAATTATCCTTTGATAATAAACATATAATTGATGCTAAGTTTTTTGAGTTTTCAATTAGAAATACTGGTGAAATTGATGTCACTAGTCAAATGCTTAGAAAACCCGTTGAAATTGATTTTTCAGGGAAATTCAAGATTCTAGACGCCAAATTAAAAGAAAAGTCAGACGTTATAGATGAAAACTTAGAATTTGATTCTAATAAGTTAACAATCTCTTGGGATACATTGAAACCAAAGGAATCAATTAAGATACAATCCCTAATATGCTTTAATAATTCTGCTGAGTACAACCAACAAGAAAAAATGGACTTTATTAGTTCAATTAATATTCATCATAGAATTGTAGGTATTACTAATATTGGAAAATTTTTGTCTGTTGAAATTGAAACTCAAGGAAGAACAAAATCTTACTATTTAATTCAGGCGTACATAGATTTATTTTTTGCTTTATTATTTTTTAGTTCAATACCACCAATCATGCATTGGATTTTACAATTGATGAATGATTTTTCGTATGAATATGAATGGAAAACAGTTGATATTGTATTTAGTATTTTTTATTTTATTTTAACGCTCTTTCATCTATTCGCCACAATATTTAATTTTGATACTGCAAAAAAGTTTAAATAAACGATTATTATTCTACATTTAAACAGTTCGGTTTTAAGGGAAGCTTACAATGTGGCCAAAAGGTCGTACAAAGACATCAAAAATCTTTTATCTTAGTTCTAAGATAAGTACATAATTATTGTACAGAAACATACGTTGTAGATAATGCCCAAAAAACATTAAGAATAGAATGAACTTTACCAAATATGATTTAGGAAACAAACAAATAGGTGATGTGGTTGAAATAACATTACAAGGAAGTGCTGCCAATGTGCGTCTAATGAATTCATCAAGTTTTCAAAGTTATAAAAATGGAAGAAGACATAGTTATATTGGAGGTTTAGCGAAAAAGTCCCCAATTCGATTAAAAATCCCTAATTCGGGACATTGGTATGTTACAGTTGATATGCAAGGATTGAGAGGAACGACAAGAAGTTCGATTAGGATGATGCCAAGTGCATTACCTGAAATGCGACAACCTTCTTTATCGACAGTTCCATCATTAGTACAAGACAAAGAAAAAGCACCAGAATACGATAACGAAGTAAGAGAATATGATGTTTTTATTTCACACGCTTCAGAGGATAAAGATGAAGTTGTTAGACCTTTAGCCTTAGCTCTAAAATCAGAAGGACTGAAAGTATGGTATGATGAATTTGAAATGAAAATTGGAGACTCTTTGAGAAGAAAAATTGACAAAGGATTAGCAAACAGTCGATTTGGAATAGTTGTTTTATCGAAAGACTTTATTCGCAAAGGTTGGACAAATTACGAACTTGACGGAATTATTACAAAGTCCGTTTCTGACGAACAGGTTATGTTACCGATTTGGCATAATCTGACTAAAAAAGAAGTTATCGATTACAGTCCATCTTTAGCAGACAAATTAGCAAGAAACACTTCATCATTTACTGTGGAGGAAATTGCGACAGAAATTGCAGTAGTAATTAGTAGTCGGTAAAGCATTATGTGCAACAAATAAATGAGGCGTCGAAGTTCAAATAAAGGTAAATAACTATTAAACCAGCATACTAAGGAATACTGCAAATAGTAGTCAAAATAAAAACCCATTTTTTCAATACCGAAACTTAATTATCACATGAACACATTTATTAGATACTATAAAAATATTTTGGTTTTATGGGTAGCCATAGGAATAGGTTTAACTGGCTTTTTCTATATATATCCAGAACATGTAAAAGAAAGAAAAACTTTTTCTACTGGTAGAATAAGTTCCTCAGTAATTAAACGAAACATTTACACAAATTCAAAATTATCGTTATTGGCTACCGTAGTGGGTTCTATTATAATAGGAGGTTTTGGTATTATAGAATCCAACAGAAAAACTAAAGTCTGATTATACAATAAACTCTTTACAGAACGCATCTTTTGTAAAGAGTTTATTGTTTTAGGTGATTTTTAGTATATTCCTTCAAAGTTCAAATAAAGGATGATTTCGAATATCAATTCTAAGCTTGATTCGATGACCATTATCTTTTGGACCTAAGAAAATATGTATCCATTAAATACATTATTATTTGGAAATTTTTATAAAATCACTTTGTAATAAGTTCCAAAAATTGCCATCCAAGTCATTAAAAGATACCATTATCCCAAATTCGGAATATTTTGGTGCATTAATAAATTCGATTTCCGCTGATATCATTTTATAATAATCTTGCCAAAAGTCAACTGAATCCAAACATAAAAAAGCTTTTTGCTTATAAATATTATCATTCTGCTTCTTATTATGGAGTTTATTTTTCTTGACAAGTACTATTCCAATTTGTCTTGAATTTGGTGGTGAAATCATTATCCACCTTTTTCCTGAGTCAGCTTTGATAATATCTTCTATCAAAATAAAATTCAATTTTTTGTATAAAACTCTATTGCCTTACAAAAGTCCTCAACATTTATTTTAAGCAATATATTTTGTTCGAACATTGGTCAACTATTTCAATACAATATATTAATTACATTTCCATTTGTTAACATTATCAAAATCAAGATTAACTTTAAAAAATGTTGTTATAATGGAAGTTTACAGTAAATTTTATTCATTTTTTTGGAAAATTGAAAATTATTTGCCTGTATATAGGGGGTATATTGATATGTAAGCTGCTATACCGAATTAATAAGTACAAATCACAGGAATCAATTTTAAATCAAAGGTACAAGCGACTATTTATTGTAATTCTTGAATATTTTCCTAAAGTGTTGTAGAAAATACTTTATCCAAATGTAACGGTCCAAATTTCTTGGATGAAATTTTATTAAAAATGGAAAAAAAATTAAATTCAATAAAGCGTTGAGTTATGATGGTATGGCTTAATTTGAAAGGGTTTAATACAGGTTAAAATATACCGGTCGACTACAGAATCGCCTTAACTCGCCTATAATTTTAAGCAATTCGCAACAAATTTTCTTTATTCTTTGTGTATTTCATCGACCTTTCTGTTCAAGTTATTTTTTATTGATTTTTAGCCCAACCCTAAACTAGCCAAGGCGGTGTTTTAAGTATTCGGCTTTTATGAAACATAAATAAGTTTATCCGAACGTTCCCTATAAAAGATGGAAATGATAGTGACCAAAACGAAATAACCGTTTCTTATATATTAAAAGGACTTGACAAGCTAAGAATTGAAAATCCGCAAGTTCCTTGTTTGCTAAAAGTTTAAGATTAGAAAGTAAACATATTAATATCAGTATTGAAGTACAAACCATTATCCTCAGTTATGAAAAAAGTTTTCCCGACCACTATATTAAATCGTAATTTTACTTTCCATCTTATAATTTTCTTGGCATCCATCATTTTTGGAACAAGCGAACTAGCAGCACAATTAAGCGATGTTCATTATTTGCCGCCATTAAAACAGGTTTCCAATAATCAGGCAATTGTTCAACAGGCATTTTATCTTTCCACACCCGAAACTTCGGTCTTTAACGTGAATGTATATCAAGGTACTGGTACTATTCCTGTCGCTACCTTGTCTATTTCAAATGCTACATCTGGGCAGTATAATGTTTCTGATGGTGACAATAATATCAGTCTTGTTGACGAAACTAATACAGGAATTGTTCTTAGCAACAGCGGACTTCGTTTTGAAGCCCCGGGCGGCGAAAAATTTTATGTGAACTACAGAGGGCGATCGGGCTCTCAAGCAACTTCATTAACATCTAAAGGTCGTGCCGCCGCTGGAAACAGCTTCAAATGGGGCGGTATTCCCAACCGGGCCAACAACGCAAATCTAACCACGACCCTTGGTATAATGGCTACCGTAGATAATACCGTAGTAGATATTTTTGGCTATGATCCGGCGTGTGAATTTAGACTTGGCAACAACCTTGGAGGAATTACCGCCGATGCGATCCAAATTGTATTGAACGCAGGTCAAACCTATGTATTGGAAGCTGCAAAAAACCAAACAGCAGCTAATATTGATGGTTGGTTAGGGGCTTCAATAAAATCTGACAAAAAAATAGTAATTAGCAATGGAGGTCTTAATGTGGGCGTACGAACCACCTCGGGTGCTAGGGATGCTGCCATAGATCAACCCGTACCTGAAAACGTTTTAGGTAGGGAATACGTGTTCATTAGAGGAAATGGTCAAACCAATAACGAAACCGAATTTCCGATCATTATAGGAACACAAAATAATACCCAGATTTTTGTTAATGGTTCGGCAACCGCCATTGCAACAATTAACAACGGAGAGTATTTTGAAATACCGGGTAGTAACTATTCTTCAAATACAGCAGGTGCGAACATGTTCGTGACTACTTCCAAAGAGGCTTATGCCTATCAATGTTTAACTGGTGCCTCTGGTATACAAACGCTGGGTCTTAATTTCATAGCTCCCGTAAATTGTTTATTACCAAGTGTCTTAAGCAATATTCCGAATATACAGGACGTCGACGGTTTAAACTTTAATGGTGGTGTTACCGTGGTTGCTTCTACAGCTACACCAGATGGTAATATTACCGTTACAGATGGTAATGGTAATGTAGCTTTACCGGCATCGACACCAGTTGCGGGAACATCGGACTGGAAAACCTTTTTTGTAAGTGGACTTACGGGCAATGTATCCGTTAACTCTACGGGACCTATCGCCGTTGGTTTTTTAGGCGCAAATAATAATGCGGGTATTGCAGGCTACTTTTCTGGCTTCGATACGGTTCCGGTGGTAGAACTCGACGTTACCGGTGGTGGTTGTTTACCAGCAGATGTTTTTGAGGCAACTGGTGGTTTTGATGCCTATCAATGGTTTAAAAATGGGGCTATAATTGCAAGTGAAACTAATAGTTCATTTACCCCGGATACCCCTGGAGACTATTTTGTAAGGGTAACCAAAGGTGGTTGTACCTATGATTCTGCCATTCTATCGGTATATAGTTGTGCACCAGAATTGGTATTGACCAAAATAGACGATGTGGACCCTATCATTGCCGGCAATGATGTTACGTTTACGATCACGGCCGAATATTTAGGTTTTAATGCGATAAATAACTTGGTCATTACAGATATATTACCAACAGAATTTACCTTGGTTAGTGCAACACCTAGTTCGGGTACATGGTCTTCTCCAGATTGGACGATAGGGACCATGCAAAGAGGTCAGTTATTTACACTTGACATAGTTGCTACGGCCAATAATGTTCCTTCGGATATTACTGTGACCAATACAATTTCGGCTACTTTTGATGAATCTGCAACCGAAGTAAATACCATTACAGATGATTTAGATGAACAGGTGACCATTTTTGCAGATACCGATGGCGATGGTGACCCAGATAATACAGATCCGGATGATGATAATGACGGTATAAGTGATGCCCAAGAAGCAATAGATGGAACTGATCCTTTGAACGATTGTAGTTCTATTGGCGGTACACCCGCGCCCACTAGCGATTGTGACGGAGATGGTGTGCCAAATGCAACCGATAAATGTGAAGGTTTTGATGATACATTGGATAACGATGCCGATGGCGTGCCAGATGGTTGTGATCAAGATGATGACAATGATGGGATTTTGGATACTGAGGAAAATCAAAACTGTCCAACCGCAAGTAAAATTCCTGTACAAGAAATATATAGCAACAATTTTGGCTTTGGTTCAACCAGAGCAAGTGATGCAAATGTAGTAAACCATGGCTACAGGGCATCAGGTGCCGTGGGAGATGGTTTTTATGCAGTAGCTAATTCTTCCAACCCTGGATTACAATTCTACAACAGAACCAATAGAAATGGCAATGTTGATGCCAGTGGTGATACCAGCGGAAGGTATTTGGTGGTCAATGTGGATTCATCCATACCTGTACCCTCTGAAATATATCGCATAAATTCGTTGAACACTCAAATAGGACAAGATTATGTTTTTCAAATTGCCTTAGCAGGTCTTTGCGAAAATTGTGGGGACCTTCCAATCCTTGGACTTAATGTAGAAGATGCCACCAATACAATTATTGCATCCGTAAATTCTACAGGTCTAGGTGTCTTGAACGATGATATTTGGAGAACGATCGAGGTCAGGTTTACCGCGACCACCAATCTATCAAACATCGTAATTTTAAATTCACAATCGAATGGTAGTGCCGGTAATGATATTGGTATCGATAATGTTAATCTTACTTTATTGGGATGCGATAGCAATACCGACAATATTCCAAATGCATTAAATAACGATTCAGACGGCGATGGCTGCCCAGACGCCTTAGAAGGTGATGGCGGTTTGGGTCTAGATGATATTGATGCTAACGGACGACTTACAGGTGGAGTAGACCCAAATACAGGAATACCTTTAGTTGCAGGCACAGGGCAGTCAAGCACAAGTTCAACAGATGATACTGTAACAAGCGGTGCTTGCGATGATGATGGTGATGGACTAACAAATGAAGAGGAAACAACAGGCGTAGATGACCCTTCTACCCCAGCAAATCCAAACGGTGAAACAACAGACCCTACGAATGAAGATACTGATGGTGACGGAATTTCTGATGGGCAAGAAGCTTTAGATGGCACAAACCCGAATGATTCTTGTAGTTCAGTAGGCGGTACACCGCTTGGAACTGCCGATTGTGATAATGACGGTTTAACGAACGACGAGGAAACAACAGGGGTAGATGACCCTGCAACTCCAGCTAATCCGAACGGAAATACGACAGATCCAAATGTAGTAGATACCGATGGTGACGGAATTTCAGATGGTCAAGAAGCCTTAGATGGTACAGATCCTAATGATTCTTGTAGCTCTATAGGTGGTACACCACTGGGAACTGTCGATTGTGATAATGACGGATTGACCAATAATGAAGAAAATACAGGAATAGACGACCCATCAACTCCAGCAAATCCTAATGGAAATATCACCGATCCTAATGATCCAGATACAGATGGTGATGGTATCTCCGATGGGCAAGAAGCCTTGGACGGTACAGACCCTAACGATTCTTGTAGCTCTATAGGTGGTACGCCACTTGGAACTGCCGATTGCGATAATGACGGTTTAACCAATGATGAAGAAACTACAGGGGTAGATGATCCTTCTACTACGGCAAATTCTAATGGCAACACAACAAATCCGAATCTAGTAGATACAGATGGCGATGGTATTTCTGATGGACAAGAAGCCTTAGATGGTACTGACCCTAATGATGATTGTAGCGCTATTGGAGGTACGCCTTTACCAACATCAGATTGTGATGGCGACGGTAATCCTAACGGAACGGATCCTAACCCAACAGTAGCAACGGCAGTGGATGATAACACTACTGCAGATGTAGGCATCGCTAAAAGGATTGATATTCTGTTCAATGATGATTTCCCAACAGGTAGCACCATCACGATAACCGGTGGAACAGCTGCGGGTACCGTAACGATAAACCAAGCAACGGGTGAATTAACGTATGTAGCAACTGCTGCAGAAGATAATAATACGGTAACCGTAACCTACCAAGTATGTAACGGTACCGTATGTGCTAACGCGACGGTCAACATTACCATACCATCTTGTGTAGATACAGATGGTGATAATATTTGCGATGTAGATGATACAGCGCCCAACGACCCTTGTGCTCCTATGAGCGACCCTAATTGGTTGCCAGTAGGTACAAGCGATTGTGATGGTGACGGATTAACCTATGATGAAGAAACCACGGGCGTAGACGACCCTTCAACTTCGGCAAATCCTAATGGTGAAACTACCGACCCAATGGATGAAGACACCGATGGTGACGGAATATCTGACGGACAGGAAGCATTGGATGGTACAAATCCAAACAATGATTGTGATTCTGTTGGTGGAACACCACTTGGAAACAGTGACTGTGATAACGACGGATTGACTAATGATGAAGAAACTACAGGTGTAGATGATGGATCTACTCCGGCTAATCCAAATGGAAATACAACTGATCCAAATCTAACAGATACGGATGGTGATGGTATCTCTGATGGGCAAGAAGCTTTAGATGGCACAGACCCGAATGATTCTTGTAGTTCAGTAGGCGGTACACCGCTTGGAACTGCCGATTGTGATAATGACGGTTTAACGAACGACGAGGAAACAACAGGGGTAGATGACCCTGCAACTTCAGCTAATCCGAACGGAAATACGACAGATCCAAATATAACTGATACAGATGGTGACGGTATTTCAGACGGACAAGAAGCCTTAGATGGTACAGATCCTAATGATGACTGTGATTCTATTGGCGGAAATGCACTGGGCGCGACTGATTGTGATAACGACGGATTAACGAACGATGAGGAAACAACAGGTGTAGATGATCCTTCAACTCCAGGAAATCCAAACGGAAATACAACAGATCCAAATGTAGTAGACACAGATGGTGATGGTATCTCCGACGGACAAGAAGCTTTAGATGGCACGGACCCTAACAATGATTGTAGTTCATTTGGTGGAACAGCATTAGGAGCAAGTGATTGTGATAACGACGGATTAACAAACGATGAAGAAACTACAGGTGTAGATGATCCTTCAACTCCGGCAAATCCGAATGGCAACACAACCGATCCTCGCGATGCCGATACTGACGGAGATGGTATAAACGATGGTCAAGAAGCTATAGATGGTACAGATCCAAATAACGATTGTGATTCCGTTGGTGGAACACCTTTGGCAACTACTGATTGTGATGGCGACGGTAATCCTAACGGAAGGGATCCTAACCCAACAGTAGCAACGGCAGTTGACGACAATACTACAGCAGATGTTGGCGTACCTAAAATATTGAATATTTTATTCAATGATGATTTCCTAAACGGCAGTACCGTAACCATTACGGGGGGTACCGCTGCAGGAACAATTAGTTTTGACCCTGCTACAGGAGAACTAACCTATATAGCAATTGCTGCTGAAGACAACTCAACGGTTACTGTAACCTATGAAGTTTGTAATGGTACGGTATGTGCAACAGCGACGGTTTTCATATCCATTCCAACCTGTGTTGATACCGATGGCGATAATATTTGCGATGTAGATGATCCTGCACCTAATGATCCTTGTATGCCAAGATCAAATCCTGACTGGCAGCCTGTGGCTACCAGTGATTGTGATGGTGATGGACTAACTTATGGTGAGGAAACAACAGGAGTAAATGATTCTGTTACGCCAGCGAATCCGAATGGAGAAACTACAGATCCAGATGATGCTGATACAGATGGTGACGGAATATCTGATGGGCAAGAAGCCTTAGGTGGTACAGACCCTAACAATGATTGTGATTCTGTTGGCGGTATTCCGCTTGGAACTAGTGACTGTGATAATGACGGCTTAACCAATGATGAAGAAATTGCTATTGGAACAAATCCTAACAACCCGGATACGGATGGTGATGGTATCAATGACGGACAAGAAGTAAATGTGGACGGCAGTAATCCTCTGAACGACTGTAACTCTAATGGAGGTACACCTCTTGGCACAAGCGACTGTGATAATGATGGTCTTACCAATGATGAAGAAGCTGCTTTAGGAACAGATCCTAGAGATAATGATTCGGATAACGATGGCATTTCTGACGGACAAGAAGTAAACATAGATGGTACTAACCCACTAGATGATTGTGATTCTAAGGGTGGAACCCCATTAAGAACAAGTGACTGTGATAATGATGGGTTGACGAATAACGAAGAAATAACCGGAGTGAACGATCCATCTACACCAGCCAATCCTACTGGTGCTATTACAAATCCTAATCTAGCTGACACAGATGGTGATGGAATATCCGATGGGCAAGAAGCCTTAGATGGTACAGACCCAAATGATTCTTGTGATTCAATTGGTGGTACACCAACAGGAGCTGCAGATTGTGATAATGATGGTTTAACCAATGAAGAAGAAACTACAGCCGGAACTAATCCAAACAATCCAGATACAGATGGTGATGGTGTTACCGATGGTGATGAGGTTATTAACGGTTCAGACCCATTAAACCCATGCGACCCAAATAATGCGAATGCATTGTGCGACACAGATGGTGATGGCTTAACCGATGCTGAAGAAGCTGCTTTAGGAACAGACCCTAACAATCCAGATACAGATGGAGATGGTATTCTAGATGGTCAAGAAGTATTGGACGGTACAAATCCTTTAGATGATTGTGACCATGTAGGTGGTACGGCATTACCGGATAGCGATTGTGATGGCGACGGATTGACGACTGCTCAGGAAGATGCCATCGGTACGGATCCAGATGTAGCCGATACGGATGGTGATACTATTCTAGACGGTCAAGAAATAACAGATGGTACAGACCCATTGAACCCTTGTGATTCATTGAACGGTGTACCTACTTTAGCTGCAGGTTGTGGTGAAGAGTTAGTAGAAACAGGTATATCTGTTATCAATGAAATCATAACTCCAGATAATGATGGTACCAATGATGAGTTATTAATAGATAATATCGAGTCTTATCCGAACAACACGGTACAGATTTATAACAGATGGGGAATCATAGTGTATGAGATGAACGGTTACGACAATGTTACGAACACCTTCCAAGGCGTTTCAAATGGTAGAGTTACCATAAGCCAAGATTCAGAACTGCCGGTCGGTGTGTACTTCTACGTGATCAAGTACGATAAGGAAGGTAATAACCTTACCAAGTCCGGTTACCTATACATAAACAGATAAAAAAATTCCCCTTAAAAACAATACGATGAACAAATATTTTCTAACCATTATAATTACCGTAGCGGGACTATTTATGGGATATTCCCAGCAAGACGCGCAGTACACACAGTACATGTACAATACGATATCGGTGAACCCAGCTTATGCGGGTTCGCGAGGAGTGTTGAGCATAGCCGCACTGCACCGTTCGCAGTGGGTGGGACTTGACGGCGCACCGACCACGCAGACGCTTAACTTCCATACCCCTGTCTCGGAACATGTAGGCCTTGGGCTATCTGTGGTGAACGACGAGATTGGTAACGGTACCAACCAGGATACGTATATAGACGCGGCGTTCAGTTATACGGTAAAGACCTCTGAAGAAGGGAAGCTTTCCTTCGGACTGAAAGCCGGCGGACACCTGTTTAACGTGGACTTTACGAAACTACGTAACTACGGAGCGGAGACGAACCTTCCGAACATTGATAATAAGTTCTCGCCGAACTTCGGTGCAGGGATCTATTACCATACCGACCAGTTCTATGCAGGGCTATCGGTACCTAACTTTTTACAGACCGAGCATTTTGATAGTTCCGATACGAACAGTTCTAGCCTTATCGCACAAGAACGTATGAACTTCTATTTGATCACGGGCTATGTGTTCGAGCTAAGGAACGACGTAAAGTTCAAGCCTGCGGCATTGATCAAAGCAGTAAAGGGAGCACCTTTACAGTTAGACCTTAGTGCGAACTTCCTTTTCAACGACAAGTTCTCTTTGGGAGCGGCGTATAGATGGGACGCCGCATTGAGCGCACTGTTCGGTTTTCAGCTGAACGACCAGTTGATGTTAGGTCTTGCCTATGATAAGGAAACGACCGATCTAGGAGCGACAAGGTTCAACGACGGTTCTTTCGAGATCATGCTGAGATATGAGTTCCTGAACAAGTACAAACGGGTGATCACCCCAAGATTCTTTTAAACCATGAAAAATAACACCATAAAAATTCTAGGTATCTCGATTTTAATGACCTTCTACTCGCAAGGGCAGGAAGTAAAAGTAAAAAGAGCGGATAAAAGTTTTGATGATTATGCTTATATAGATGCCATAAGCGGTTACGAAGAACTTGTTAAGGATGGATATTCGGACGAGTTAATCTATAAGAGATTGGGGAACGCAAACTACTTGAACGCAAACTACCAAAACGCTTCGCAGTGGTACGGTAAATTGTTCGGGATAGAAGGGCTGACCATAGATCCGGACTATTATTACAGATATGCCCAAACGCTCAAATCTTTGGGCTCCTACAAAGACTCCAATCAGTGGATGGAAAAATTTATATCTGTTTCCAATGTGGACGGTAGGGCGGCAAAATATGTGGAAAACAGGGACTACCTGGATACAATCAAAAATAATTCCGGAAAGTATATAGTTGAGATGGTAAGCTTCAACTCTGAATATTCGGATTTTGCCCCTATGTTCTATGATCAGGGAATTATTTTTTCATCCGCACGGGACACCGGACTTACCTCTAGAAAAATTCACGAGTGGAACGGCCAGTCTTTTCTAAATATTTACAAGGCTACCATTTTGGATGAAAAGGTAGTCGATGTTTCTACGTTATCCAAGAAGGTGAATACAAAGGCACATGAATCCTCTACCACGTTTACCGCTGATGGAAAAACCATGTACTTTACCAGGAATAATTTCAGCAACGGATTTGGCAGGGACGATGAAGGTGTAAGTAGACTACAAATATTCAGGTCTACCTTGATTGATGGAAAATGGCAAGAAACGATAGCATTGCCATTTAATGCAAGGGAATACTCGTTAGCTCACCCTACGCTTAACAAGGATGGATCTAAGCTCTACTTTGCTTCGGATATGCCGGGAACTTTAGGGCAATCGGATATTTTTTATGTAACCATAGATGCCAACGGTGGTTTCGGTATACCACAGAATCTAGGTGCCGATGTGAATACAGAAGGTAGGGAGACCTTTCCTTATATAAGCGAGGATGATATCCTTTACTTTTCGTCAGATGGCCGCCCAGGTCTTGGGGGGTTGGACGTTTTTGCGACCAATTCCGAAAAAGGTGTTGGGAAAAACCAGGTAGTCAATTTAGGGGCGCCCATAAACACCGAAGAGGATGATTTTTCTTTTGTAGTGGATGCAGAGAATAAGAAAGGTTATTTTGCCTCGAACAGATCTGGGGGTAAGGGTAACGATGACATTTACTCCTTTATTGAGCTGGAGTCTCCGACTTTTGTCTGTAATGTCGATATTACCGGTGTGGTGAGAAATCAAGAAAACGCTAGTATCCTGACTAATGTAGATGTCCAAATTCTGAACAGCGCCGGAGAAGAACTGACGAAAACAATTTCTGACGAAAAAGGAGAATTCAACGTAGCAATTCTCTGTAGCAAAGAAGAGCTTACTGCAATCGCGGTAAAAACAGATTTTAAGGAAGGTAGAATCAACTTTACGGCAAATGAAGATACTAATACCTTTACGGTAAATCTTACACCATCGAAAATGATATCGGGTATAGGTGATGATTTAGCAAAAAGTTTGGACATTCCTGTTATCTATTTTGATTTTGACAAAGACGACATCCGTGCGGACGCTGGGCGGGAATTGGAAAAGATCCTGAAATATATGAGCGACTATCCTGAATTAAAATTGGATATCCGGTCACATACGGATAGTAGGGGTAACGATGCTTATAATTTGGACCTGTCCGAAAGAAGGGCACAATCCACAAAAGTATATCTAATGGCTAAAGGTATTGAAGCAAATAGGCTGTCGGCCAAAGGATATGGAGAAAATTTATTGGCGAACGATTGTTTTAACGGAAGTGCCTGTAGCAAACTAAAACATGAATTAAACAGAAGAACTGAATTCATTCTAGTTCCTTAAGTTTTGATAATACTTTTATAGAAGAGCATGGAATGTTATTCCATGCTCTTCTTGGCTTGAATAAAATTTTAATTTGATTCAGCTTTAAGGTTTTATCGACCTAGCTCAAATATTTTAGTCAATAATTATTTTTTAAAATTGAATTAATATCAACCATAATCTATAATCTGTGTAAGCTATGTGCCTTAACGATCATTAAATAAAAAATAGTAAGACACTAGGTCATTATTCGTAAAGTCTAATTAAACGATGAAGAAGATATTTATAATTTTTATTACTGTCTCCTTTTGTTCGTGTGCAGGAGGAAAATACAACTATCTGTTTGATACAGGTAAGGAGTTGGACTTCAGCCAAGGAAAATGGATTTTAAACAGGACAGAATCAAATTCCAAGGTCTTCGACCAAGAATTGAATACCACTGCTTACAATGAATTTAAAGAAATAATTGGCGATTCTTTATTTGAATTAAATACCTTAAGGGCAAACAAATTAATTTCTTTAAAGATCGGATTTGAACTTAATGAGAAGGAACTGCAACAAATTGGAAAAGAATCCGAATGTGACTACCTAATAAATATTCGGGGCAGTATAGTTAGTAATGGGGCAGGAACATTATCATACAATTCTGGAGATGGGTTTTACAGTGCCAGTAATCAATCTTCCGTATTTATTTTAATTTATGATTTGAAAAGCGGTATAATTATTTCTTCATCCCAGGCATTTGGAAAAGCTACCGAGGAAAATTCTCATTTTGATAATGAAAATAGAGTTCCTTCTTTTCATAGTAGTGCTGAAACACTAATGGTGAAAGCTGCTAAAAATTTAATCAAGAAATATGGTCGGAACCGCTTGGATTAATAGTCAAGTTCAAATAAAGAATGAGTTAAGACATCATGTCGTAATTAGTAAAGTTCAAATAAAGGATGAGTTAAGACACCATCTCGTAATTCGTTAAGTATAAATAAAGGATAGGTTGGGACACTAAGGCATAATTTGTAAAATTCATCTAAAGTATTCATTCAATAGCTGAGGAAGCCATCAATCATCGGAGCCTCTTTACTGCAATAGTTCTTTAAATGTAGAATTATATATCAGGCAACTTATGCCCAAGGGGAAAAGTTACCGTAATGTCGGTACCTTTATTTTCTTCACTGGCAACATGGATTTCACCTCCGTTTCTTTTAATGAACTCATAACTTAGTACAAGGCCAAGCCCACTTCCTTTTTCGCCCTCCGTTCCATTAATGCCTTTCGGTTTTTGAACTGAAAAAAGACTTTCACTGATTTCGTGCGACATTCCAACGCCCGTATCGGATACGGTTATTATAATGCGGTCTAAAGTTTGGACTACGGTTACCTTGACCGAGCCCTTTCTTGGGGTAAACTTAATGGCATTGTTGACCAGATTGCGGATAACGAATTCAACCTGATCCCTATCCCCGATAATATGGGGGTCGCCGGTAACCAAAGCTGTCAACTCTACCTCCTTGTTATTCGCAATTACCGAGAATATCTCGCAAATCTCATATACGGTCACTTTAAGAGATATCGCTTCTTTTTTATCCTTTATCACATTCATCTGACTTTGTGCCCATATGATAAGGTTGTCCGCCATTTTCAGGGTATTGTCCAAGGATTTGCCAAGTTCTTTGCCCATATCCTGTATTTCCTCCTTGCTTATGAAATCGATATGTTCGACCAGAACAGAGCTAAAGGATTTAAGGGAGGTCAATGGGCTTCTCAGATCATGTGCGACAATACTGAAGAACTTATTTTTAGTTGCATTAAGTTCCTGCAACTCGGCTTTCTGTTGATTTATAGTTGCGTTTCGAGATTTAAGTTTTCCATTGATGTTTTTCACCTTTCCAAGTACTACGACCAACGTGATCAGGAATAAAGAGCCGATCAGTAAACTTACATTCCGATTAAATATACTAGAGGCCTGTGCCAGATTTTCTTTAAGGAGCTTATCGGTGGTTTTGTTAAGATTATGAATAGAGGCCATACTTTTCGTGAGCCTGTTCCGATCCTCAAGTTGGACTCTTTGCAGGTCCTGGGAAATTACATCGTATTCATTGAGGTATAACCCTGTTTTCTCTATATTGTTCCGCTTTAAGTAGAACGTTTGCATTTCGCGATATACCCGAAGCAAGAATTTATTTAAATTGTATTTTCTGCAAAAGGCTTCTGCATTTGCCAGATATTCAAATTCAAGGGCATCATTTTTTGCAGATCCCGCCATGGTGGCCAAGTGTATAAATGCTTCTGCCGTAGCTACTTTTTGAGCGTTGTCCCCGAGTTCATCCGAGATTTTTATGACCTTATTAAAATAATGACCGGCAGAGTCAAGTTGGCCTTCATTTTCTTTTATCAGTCCCATTACCTTGTAACAACTTGACAGTACGGGGAGATTGGCAATTGAATCGTTGATCTGTATAGCCAACCTGGTAAGTTGTTCTGCCTTTATAAATTCTTTGTTGTTATAATAACTTTCCCCGAGATTATGTGCACTGACCCCGATACGTTCCTTTATACCCTGCATGGTAAAGGCTTCAAAGGATTTTTTATGATATTCTATTTCCTGTTCACGATTGTTCAGGCTGCGATATATATGTCCCAACGATATGTAGCAATTTGCCAATCCTTTTTTATCCCCACGATCTTCAAAAATATCGATGGACTTTTGTATATATTCCATGCCCATAAAATAATTATCGTTCAAAGCATAGATGCTCGATAAAATCCTATAGCTATAGGCTATACCATCGATATCGTTGATATCGGTCGCCAGTGTAAGAGCCTCTTCGGCGTATTCCAGTGATTTGATATTGTCGACGTAGGTCAATTCCCGGCTCAGGGTATATAAGGTATTGATCCGCTCTTTTTCGGTAAGCTCGGGTCGAGAAATGGAATATTGTAGTTCCTGGACGGTTTGAGTTCGAGCAAATAATGCACTGAGTATAAATAAAAGCAAGAAACATGCCTTAATGCATAAGGGGGGGGATTTCATACTTGCGAGGGTATTGTGAGATATTAATTATAGAACGCTATAGCTTTTAAGTTATTATAGCGTTTAAAATCAGGTGGTTATTTTAATCTTGAACGGAATCATTGAATAATGAGCCAAATAATTAAATGCATAGAATTCATTCAAATTGCATATGTTATGATCGAAAGTTACCGATTTTATATAAATCTTCCAATAAAACTACTGCACATTGCAATTTAGAATTTGTAATATACTTATTTTTTAGAATGTACGAATTTTAGTATATATTTATGTAAGGGGAATACCTTGTATCTCTTTAAAAATAGGTTCAACCTTATTTATAAAATAGAAAAGGGCCTGATGTTTAATAATTATAACTTGATATTATTCTACAGAACCTGATGAGCGATAGTATAAATGTTTCAGTCTTATACATCTATTGAGAATATCCAAGATCAATGAACAAAAAGAAAAGAATTATTTTGATATCTGCCTATTGGAATGGAATTGGATGTGGGTATACATGGTAACTAACCCTTAGTCCAAGCTAATTATCCCGTTGTGATACCGTTTTCGAAGGTATGTTATTTTTATAGTACCGTCATACGTGGAGACGCTGGCAGGAAGTATCCTTGCCTTTGGGAATACCAAATAAGGAAAGATATTTCGGGGCCGAATTTTAAAAAGAGAACATATGTCAAAATTATTGATAAGTATTATAGATGATGATGAGCTTTATAAGTATGCGCTCAGAAGAATGCTAAGAAAGCTGGAAATTAATGACTTAGGTATCATAGAATTTTCTAATGGTGTGGAAGCCATCGATTTTTATAATAGGCGAATAATAGAAGGGGGAGAACTTCCAGATGTCATTTTTCTCGATATCAATATGCCCTTGATGGACGGGTTTCAATTCATGATTGAATATAAAGGTTTAATGGATAAACTCGATAAAATAGCGGAGATTTACATGTGCTCTTCATCGATAAACCCTAATGATATGCAAAATGCCGAGGAAATCGAAGAAATTACCGAGTACATTACAAAGCCTTTCAAATTTGAAAAGATCCATGAAATATTAATTACGGTAAAATGATGTATTACCAAGTTTTGCAAAATATAATTGCTACCAATCACAGAATAATCTTAAAAGGCTAATAATATTAAATTAGATTAAGAATAAATGAAGAATTGGGATTCCATGTTTTAATCCTTAAAGTTTAAATAAAGGATGATATCTTGCTTAGAAGAACAATCACTATCTTCTTATCCTAATAGGATTCTACAATGTCCAAAACAAATAAAAAGCTTATTCATCTATTTTGTATTCTGTTAGTATCTTTATCCGCCCAATCCCAAGTCTCTAAAAGAAAGGTGCTATCCTTGGAAACCAAAGCTCCGCTTCAAGGAGTGAATATTAGGGTAATTGGCACTAATATCGGAACAACCACCGATAACCAAGGTGACTTTTTATTATCCGAGATTTCCAAAGTAAAAAGTACCGATACCTTAAGATTGTCCTACGTGGGCCATGAAACCAAACTGATTTTGGCCGAACATATCCTGAACGGAACAAGTCCAATCTATCTCAGGCAGCATACCGAAAACCTTGAAGAAGTAGTGATTAGCTCGGACAAAGTAAGCCAACACAATAAGGTTCCGTTCGATGAGATGTCACTGTTGCCTAGGCCCTTGTGCTGCTTCGGTGCCATTGTCAACGAGAGCGGTAAAAAAATAGTTTTGACGGGAGGTGACGAATCTTATTATGAGGACAACTCTAAAAAAAGGTTGATAGAGGACCCTGCACTTTCCAATCTGGGCGCCAGTTTAGCAGATCTTGCTGATCGCCCTACAGCAAATCTGGAATGGCAACATTTTAATGGTAGTATTTATTCATATGATTTCAATCTCGATACTTGGGAAGAATTGGAGCCTACCCTTGGAGAAAGGGCTTACCATAATGCCATACTTTTCGAAGATAGGATATTCGTCGTAGGCGGTAAAAGACTTTCGGGCAACCGAAGATCTGAGTTTTTGGCGGATGATATCGAAATTTTGGATTTGGAAGCGGACAAACTATTGGTAGACCATACCAATCCCCATCAGGCGGTCAATTTTGGTTCCTTGATATACTTGGATAACACTATTTTTTTTGGAGGCTCTACCAAGACGCTGCGAAACGGGCAAAAGCTATACTCCGATAAAGTTCATCTTTATAACTTTGAATCCGGGCTTTGGTACGAATTAAAAGGAATGTCCAAAGCTAAGGAAACCAACGGAGCACTGATTGACGACAAAGTCTACATGGTCGGGGGATTCGACGGGAGGCCCCTGAAGGAAATCGAAGTATACGATTTGAACACGGAGGCATCCAAAATTGAAGGCGAACTTTTCGAAGGAATGGAAAGACCCGGTATTACATCTTCGGAAGGAGTAATTTATATAATGGAGAATGGTAAATTACTGACTTACGACACCGAACTTGGCATACTGAACGAATATTTGATTGCTTCGATGGTGAGTAGCCCTTTACTGCTAATCAACAAAGGTTTCCTTTTCGCAATAGGGGGGTCGATTACTAACAGATATTCAAGGAAGCCGTCTGCCAAAATGATAAGAATTAACATTCAAGACATTCAACGGACTTCAGTGAACCGATCTGCAAAGTTCAAATAAGGGATTGTTTAAAGTATCTGACTACATTCCTTTGTATTAATTCTTAACTTGAAATTTATAAAAGACATATGACATATGCTATATATATTTAATTGTTACGTATAATTAAGAACCCTTACTATGACGAAACATTTAGGATATAATGGATTGAAATTGATAATCCTTTGTTCGATTACATTATCCTGTTCTGAAACCAAAAATCAAAAAGAATATTTCAACGACTTAGGAGAAATATCTTTTGATGAACAACTGGACGATGAAAATTTTAAAGTCTGTCATGAAGACGTCACCTTTCCCTTTAACTATGGAGGTGTTGGACTTATTTACACGGGTGAAAAAACGAAATTGGAAGATACTATTAGAAATAAATTTCAAGATTTCCAAATCGATGGGCAGACGGGTTATATAACAGTCCGATTTATAATTAACTGCGAAGGAAAGTCGGGCAGATTCAGAACGACGGAAATGGGACTTGACCTCAAGCCCAAAAAATTCAATAAGGATATTGTTAGACAAATATTGGAGATTACAAAGGAATTGGACGGATGGAAAGCATTTGAATACAATGAAAAAACGTGGGATTATCAGCAATATCTAACATTTAAATTTGACAATGGATTACTAAAAGATATAATGCCATGAGAAAGTATTTATTTATTTTAGTCCTGACAACATTTCAAGTGGCATTGTACGGTCAACAGAATTGTGAACTTTTAAAAGAAGATCCCGAATGTTACGAAGCATGTTTGAAAATGAACCAAGAGAGCCTTCATCATCAAGGCTCCTTTGCATCCCAAAAACATTTAAGCGATGCGATTGAAATGTGCCCGAGCCTGTCAAACGCATATTTTGAAAAATCGGTGGCATTCTTAAAAAGGGGTATGTTCGTTGAATGGAAAGAACTAATGGACAAAGCTGTAGAATTAAATCCGGAGCAGCACCTTTCCTATAGGGCTTGGTGCCAATTCTCTTTCTTGCATAACTACGAAGAGACAATCAAGGATTTGACAAAACTGTCTGACCTAAAAGGCAAATCGTTTTTAGGGGTCGGACAAAGTGGTGATTACGATTTACGAATGGTTTTAGCTCTTAGCTACAAATTTATAGACCAAAAAGAAAAAGCAATCAAGATAATAGAAACTGCAATGATCGATAAAGATTATTATGTAGGCCTTTACGACTATTTGCATCTTGGCGTTCTCTATCTAGAAAATGGTCAATTAGACAAAGCAATCGAATCATTGGAAAAACAGGTAGATGAAAATGAACTTTCCGAAGTTCGTTATTATTTGGGTAAAACGTTCCTATTACAAGGGAACCGAACAGAGGCAAAGAAAAATATCGAAAGTGCCTTGGAACTATATAGAAGTAATAAAAAAATGCATAGCTACTATTATGAATTTGCAGACCAAGTTTACGAAAAAGATATAACAGATTTACAGAATAGAATGTAATGTAAAGGCGCAAACGGTAAAGAAGTACACACAACAAGGGCGTAAGCAAAGTTCATATAAATGATGAACACCAATCTCTTAAAAATTGTAATTATTGGATGGAAAGTTTCATTTTTTGTCATCTGCTTTTTTCTTATCTATAGTATCTATGCAGAAAAATCAGATGCAATCGTTTTTTGTATTTTGATACTTCTATTTAATGCTTTCGCAATTTGGAAATTTTCAGAAAAAAAGTTGAAGCGTAATAAATAGTTCAAATAAACGATAATATATGAATCAACATACGAACTCAGCCCTTGCAAATAATTTTACCAATGAATAAAATTTTTGAAATTATATTAATAATTACAGTTTTAGTTTCATGTAAAAACGGAAAAAGCGAAAATACTCAAACTCCTTCAAAAACAGAATTTCAAGAAATAATAACCGACAATTACGAATTAAGTAAACCGACTGAAAACATAAAAGCTGTTTTAATACTTTTTCCAGGTTTTGCTAATAAAGCCATTGACACGAAGCGGGAATTCAAAATAATTGAGATTACAAAGCACAATAATATTGCAGTTATTTACATGAATTATAATCAAAAATTATGGCTTGTTAAAGATGAGAAACTAAAACTCGCAGAACAGCTACAGAAGATATTACTGAAAAATGAATTGCCAATAACTGATGTTTATATTGGCGGGTATTCAAGTGGAGGAAATATCTCTTTCTTAATCAGTTCATTTCTAAATGAAAATAAGAATTTTAATTTCAAACCAAAAGGAGTTTTTATGGTGGACTCGCCAATTGACTTGGCGGCACTTTACAAGAGTTCTGAAAAGAATCTTGAACGAAATTTTTCAGAAGTATCAGTTACAGAAAGTACTTGGATAATAGAAACTCTTGATAAACGATTAGGAAACCCATACAACAATATTTCAAAATATCAGGAGTACGCAACCTACACTTCAGAAACAAACAATATTGATAACCTAAAAGGCTTGAAAAACACAAAAATTAGACTTTATACTGAGCCAGATACACTTTGGTGGAAAGAGAATAGAATGGCGGATTATGACCAGTTGAACTCTTACTATATCAAAAGACTTTCTAAAGACCTAAAAGAATCAGGATTTAACCAAGTAGAGTACATACCAACAGAAAATAAAGGATATCGAGAAAACGGAGATAGACATCCGCATAGTTGGTCTATTGTAGAGAAAGAAGATTTGATGAAATGGATTACACAATAAAAACTCTTTACAACACAACCTCCTATGAAAAGCCTCAGTCCAGTTTCTTAAAGTTTAACTAAAGGATTATTTAATGTTCTTGGTTACATACTTTCCTATTAATTTTTAACTTGAACTTATAGAAGATATGTATAATATACGTTACATATATCTCGTATTGGAAGTAAATAAAAAATGTTATTTATTTAATTGTTACCAACTATTTTGAAAAATTCTCTCCCTAAGAAACCTCCTTTGTATTTGTAAGTTTTTTGGCACAAAAATTGATTAAGTTTTTGGAACTAAAAACAACTAATCATGAAGAATATCCTTCTCTTACTTTCCGTTATTATTTTATTTTCTTGTAATAAAGACGAAGTCGAATTGCTAGATGAAACTTTACTTCTTGGAAGATGGGAACCTTATTCTAAACATATCGTTTACAAAGATGGGAGAGACGTTTTTACTAACGAAGACATATGCGAGTGGTATGATACCTATACTTTTTATGAAAATGGAAGATTACGTTATGCGGATGGTATTAAGATTGCTGAAGGGCAATGTGGAGATAATCCTGAACTGGAAATAGAAGGAGAATGGAATCAGGACTCTAATGGAAAATTTTCCTTCACGATTACGAAAACCGACGGTTCACAGTTAATACTAAATCCAAAAGATTTCTATTTTTTTCAAGAAGAACCTTTTTTAAGAATTGAATACTTTGAAGAAGACCCAAACAGTGAAGTTGAATTTTACTACACTAATTATAGCATATTGAAATAATCAAAAAGCCGGACTTTCAACTCAAACGCAACAGTTGTGTTGATGGACTTTTACTCGAACGGAGAAAAACAGTTGGCAACAATACCTCCTATGAAAAGCCTTAGTCCAGTTTCTTAAAGTTAATTAATATTTTCTTTTTTGCCTTAAACCACCTTTTTTTCTTTTAATATAACTTGCTCGCACTCCTATGTGTGATCGGTTCGAAACTTGAAACGTCACCGGCATCTGTATGATTATAAATTATAATAAAACCGGTCACTTGCTAAAAATGTGATCCTAAATAGTACAGGTCACGGGTTTTGTTTTGTGATACGGTTCTCACTACTATATTAGAGCTTTGTTATGATTTTTATTTTATTAGTTTTTCTGCTTATTATTCAATAACCCCAATGGTATATGGAACTTCTGTTTTAATTACCGCCAAGGTTCTACTTAGTAGCTTTCTAGCTACTTTGACAATGATACTTTTTACGTTCTTGCCTTGATGTTTACGATAATAGGCCTGCATTACGGGGTCTGCACGTATCGCTTGCCAAGATGCCTCTACAAAATAACTTCTCAATAAGCGGTTTGCACGTGGGGTCATTCCCATTGTCCTTTGACTGTTTCCGCTTTGATACATACTTGGTGCCAGACCTACGTAACCTGCCAAATGTTTAATGTTTTTGAAACGTCTTAAATCCCCTAGTTCACATAATATGCCACAGGCCACGATACCTCCGATACCAGGTATACTTCTCAGTAATAGATAATCCTTCTTATAATTCACTTTACAGTACCTTCTTAGCTGTGTGGACACATCGCGAAGCTCTTGGTCCACAAAACGGAAGAAACGCATTCTACTCTCTAATGTGGCCTTCGCCGTTGGGTACTCGAACATTATATCATCCAACCAATTTCTGTATTTATGGCTCCAATGGTCATTGTCGAACTCTTCAGGTTCCCTGATTCCGAAATACAACAATTGCATCTTTATATAGCTCTTGACCCTTCTGAAATCCTTTACAAGGTCATTTCTGCGTCTGAACAGACTACGAAGTTCTTCACGTTTCCTGTCCGGCACTATGATACTCTGCAATCGGTTATCCTTCAACTCTCTCGCTATCAACTGCGCATCTATCTTATCGGTCTTGGTATGTTTCTCTTTGCCCTTTCTATGAATGTCTGCTGGATTGACTACCAGACTTCGCCAACCGTAACTCTCAAAACAACGATGAGCGTGGTAACCGCAACAACCAGCTTCATAAGCTACGGTAACTTCATACTCCTTGAAATGTTTTGAAACATAACTATGTAATTGCTTTGGGTCGGGTGACATACTAAAAGACTTACCAGCGAACAGATCTGTTGCACAATGTACTTTCCAACTTCGTTTGTGAATATCGATACCAATGTATAACTTCGGGCAAGCAGTTTGTTGAGTGTTCATATCTTATTGTTTTAGAGAACTTTAAAGATACTCGACTTGCTGCTTTTTCATCGATGCTAACGTAATGCGGACTTTAGGACAAAATTGAAAGGTCTTTGTATATTTATAAAGTTGCTAAATCTTATGGATTTAGCTTTGGACAAGAAAAGATAAAACTAAATCCATAAGCTTTAGCTTCGTGCGCAGACGGAAACGAAAAGATTCCTTATTTCCGCACTACGTTTAGCCGAACCGTTATCAAAGTTCAAATAAAGGATGAGTTAGGACGCCATGTCGTAATTTGTAAAGTATAAATAAAGGATGATGTTAAAAAGAATTTTATTGATTGCTATTTTTGGAGTGGTATTCTTAGGTTGCGAAACTGACTCGCTACCTTGTGAAGATGGGTATATAGAAGTACCAGGTCAAAATGGACCTGTTTGCGTGCCTGAAGGAGAGGTAAGAGCTATTAACATGTCAACACCCTAAGTTCAATAAAAGGATAAATGAAATGACCGAAATAGACAAAATTGCATTTATTGAAATCCAAGGGCGCAAAATATTGAGCACGAAATCTAAAGGCAAGTTCAAATATTACATACCAGGAGGAAAAAGAGAAATGGGCGAGTCAGATAAACAAACTTTGGTTCGCGAAGTATCTGAAGAGCTTACAGTTAATATTATCCCTGATACTATTGAATATGTTGGAACATTTAGGGCGCAGTCTGATGGTGCCAAAGAAGGTGTAATGGTTAAAATGACTTGTTATAAAGCACAGTATAATGGAACGTTTCATCCTAATATGGAAATTGAGGAAATCAGGTGGTTGGATTCAAACGATACAGATAGAATATCAGAGGTGGATAAACTTATATTTCGCCATCTAGTAAGTATTGGGGAATTAAATTGAAGTTCAAATAAAGGATTTTAAATGTGGAGAGTATTTAGAGATATTGGAGGTTTGATTTGGTGGGGAGTTGTCAAACTTGGAAGAACAAAACTTGAGCTAGAGCAGGCAAAAATTAATTGGTCAAGAAATGTAATTGTGTCCATCTGCTTTATTTTATTGATAACATACTTAATTTTAAAGTTCAAATAAAGGATGAGTTAGGACGCTATGTCGTAATTCGTAAAGTTTAATAAAAGGATAAGTTAGGACACCACGTCGTTAATCATAACCATCAAATTAAAGAATGGAAAACTTAAAGAAAGAACAAATTCGATTAAAGGAATACGGCGAATCAGTTTTCGAGGATAAAACTAACTTTGAAAAGTGGTTAAAGACAAAGTCAAAAGCCTTGGGCGGGATAACCCCTGAATCACTTTTAAAGAGTGCAAGAGGCGTACAGAAGGTTATGTATGCTTTAGGAAGAATTGAACACGGTATCTTGGCTTAAAGTTCAAATAAAGATTGAGTTAGGACACCGTGTCGTAATTCGTAAAGTTTAATTAAAGAATGAAAATACTATCATTAATATTCGTAATCACACTCTTCTACTCTTGTGAAGAAAGTAGGCAAGCTAAGGATCCTGATTCCAAAGAAAAAGATTACTTGGAACAGTCTTAAAAGAGTTACATATCAAAGAATTACCCTGAGACAGATAAATTGTTTCTTAATTTTTATGCTGGTATGAGTTATTCGGATTATGCAATAGCTCTAACTAAAAGTATCGAATCTAATAATCTATTTTACTATGATAGGTCAAATGAACTTAGTTTTGGTACGATAACTGAAGATTCTGATATTCTTGTAAAAGATACCATTTTGGATCCTAGGGAAATTATGTATTGGCAACATTCTATAATATTTCCTTTAGTGGTGGGCGGTAGTAAATATTTCACTCAACTTGAGCCATCACGAGATAATTCCGGTCTCATAATCGGGGTTAGTATTTACGGCCCTATGATAAATCCTTTAGACACAAATGACTATTCAAATAGAGATATCAAACAAGTTCTAGCGAATTACAAAAAACAAGTTTTGAACCTCTATACAAGAAAATATGGAAAACCTGCTGTTAAATCAAGGATTGTCAATGAGCCAAAGGATTTGTTAGATTTTATAATCAAGGAATACGATGATAAGAATGAATATATTTTTCAAAATAATCAAGTGACAGCTGTTTTTAGACAGAATTCGAAATATAGCTATTCGGTTGATTATTTATTAACTGCGGATTATTTACAGAAAATTAATCAACAGAAAGAACAAAAATCAATCAGAAAAGAATCGATTAAGGAGCAAGAGAAAAAAACTCATTCAAATATTTAATCTATTTTAAGATTATGAATAGTTTAAATAAAGGATACGATATGGATGTGAAATTTGATGTAGTTAGGATTGGGGAAAGACGAAAGAACCATTTGTCTGAAATTCTTCTTGAAGAGAATACCATTATGTTGAAGAATACTTTAGTCGATTTTCTTTTTGATTTAAAAAATTCTGACGGGAAGAACAGTGAGCAAGTCACAATTGTAGTACCAGCAAAAGGATATAATCCAAAAATTAGACTACAAGACTTTAGAGACAAAAGAGTAAGAGATCTGGTGAAAATAAAATTTTCAGGGTTTATTTATAAAGGTTCAGATGATTCCTTCTTAATCAACATTAATAATCGAGTATTTAGGTAACCCTATAGTTCAAATAAAGGATGATTAAATACACTATTTGCTTAAAACTAAATATCCAATCAAAAGATTCTCATGGCTAAAATTGAAATATCAGGTTCCCCTGAAGAGCTTGAAAGAGTAAGTACATTTCTAACTAATAACAATATAAAATTCAAGGTGGTAAGTGATTTTGGAAATCACTCTATTGAGGTCTCTGGAAAATATAATAAACTTATTGAAAAGTTCAAATAAAGGATGATTACCTATTGGTATAAATTATTAGAATGTAAATCCAAGGGAGCCACAGGCTTAACCATACCTTTTTTGATTGGTGCTTCGACATTATTACCCAGTTCAAGAACATGGACGATATCTGATTTAATTATTGATATTTCAAAGAATCAAAATGGCGAAGTTATGTTGCGGTACTGTAATACGACTAGAGATTTTATTTTAGCTAAGACATATATTAATCATCTTACCTTTGGAAATTTGTTGGTTGTACCTGAAAAAAACCTGAAAGGATTAGATAAATTAGGGCATATCATCGAATCATTTGAATTAGATTATGCGAAGTTGATTAAATCGGGAGAATATTCTATTGAAAATGGGGAGGCCCATGAATTCAGTATTAAAGATTTAGATTTTATAAAAAAGTGCATTAAAGTTCAATAAACGGATAAGTTAGGACACCACGTCGTTAATCATAACCATCAAATTATAGAATGGAAAACTTAAAGAAAGAACAAATTCGATTAAAGGAATACGGCGAATCAGTTTTCGAAGATAAAACTAACTTTGAAAAGTGGTTAAAGACAAAGTCAAAAGCCTTGGGCGGGATAACCCCTGAATCACTTTTAAAGAGTTCAAGAGGCGTACAGAAGGTTATGTATGCTTTAGGAAGAATTGAACACGGTATCTTGGCTTAAAGTTCAAATAAAGCAAGAGTTAGGACACCATGTCGTAATTCGTAAAGTTCAAATAAAGGATGAGTTAGTACACTATGTCGTAATCTGTAAGGTATAAAGATTAATATTAATGAGGCTATTCAATTATTATGGGAAAGCTGAAAATCGTGCTAAAATTCAATATTTGAACTAATTTCGAAATTTTAGCATAAAAATGTCCAAAAAAGAAAGTGCGAAATGTCTTTATAGTGAACTAAAACTTTTAAAATGAAAAAATACTTATTACTACTTCACGAAGACATCGAGAAAATGCAACAACTTTCGCCAAAAGAAATGGAGGAATTAGGGAATTCCCATATGGCTTGGGCTGAAAAATTAGGAAAATCGGGACATCTGATTTCGGGCGAGGGACTTGAAGAAAACAGCGTTCAGATTTCTGGAAAAGACAGTATCGTAAAAGACGGAACATTTTTGGAATCCAAAGAAATGATTGGAGGCTATTATTTACTGCAAGCAAAAGACTTAAAAACCGTTATTGAATTGGCAAAAGGTTGTCCTTGCCATTTGTATGGCGGAACTACAGAAATAAGACCGATTATGGAATATGAAGAATAAAAACTCTTCATTTGTAGAATCGAGTTACAGAACTTTTTACGGTAAATTATTTTCAGCTCTTTTCAGCCAATTTGGTGCAAACTATGTTAGCGAAATAGAAGATGCGATTCAAAATTCATTTTACAAATCATTAAAAAGCTGGAAACCGAATCAAGTTCCGACCAATAAGGAAAATTGGCTCTTTATTGTTGCCCGAAATGACGTTTTGAACCAAATAAAAAGAGAAAACCGATTAAAGTCGGCAAATCATTTTAAATCTACCGAAGAAACAGAAAACCCAAACGAGGATTTAAGGCTGAAAACTATTTTATTTTTAGCCAAGTCCAAAAACGTTTCTTCAAAAGTTAAAGTGATTTTCATTCTAAAAAATATTTTCGGTCTGCATATCAAAGAAATTAGTGAATGCACTTTATTATCACAAGATGCTATTTATAAAAGTATAAGCAGAGCAAAAAAGGACTTTCGACAAGCAACTAAGGACGAAGATTTTGATTTGACTTTCAAACAAGTGTCCGAAAATGAAATTGCAATCGTAGAAGAAATTCTCTATGCAGTTTTTAATATCGGTTTCGACTCTTTCAGCGAAAAAATAAAGTCAATTATAAATGAAGATTTATGTATGGAGGCGTTGGCACTTGCAAAAGTATTGTCTGACCAATTCGAGCGAACTACCACCAAAAACCTTCTCGCCTTATTTTGTTTTCATCTTGCAAGAATTCCCTCAAAG
Organism: Maribacter sp. R86514; assembly: GCF_044597005.1. Taxonomy (NCBI): domain Bacteria; kingdom Pseudomonadati; phylum Bacteroidota; class Flavobacteriia; order Flavobacteriales; family Flavobacteriaceae; genus Maribacter; species Maribacter sp. R86514. Next base: position 3,370,727 of record NZ_CP138999.1, read on the forward strand.
GTTAAAAACGACAAAATCATTTCGTTTTTTGAACAAGACAGAAGGAATTGGAACAATGACTTTATAAAGTTGGCTTTCCATTATTTGGAAAAACCTGAAAAGCTGAATAAGTATTATGTTGAGGCATTAATTGCAAGCAAACATATGACAGCGACAAAAAATGACATTGAACACTGGAACGAGATTATTAAACTCTATAAAATAATGCTTTCGCTTTCAAATTCGCCAATTATGAAATTGAACCTTTGTTACTCTTTAAGCAAAGCACAAAGAATGGACGAGGCAAAAAAATTGTTGCAAATAGTAGAAAACGAATTGCCGAACGAACATATTTATCTTTCATTGGTAAAAGCTAATATTTTTAAAAACACTCAAACCTTGGAATCCGAAAAAATCATAGACCAAGTACTAAAAAACATAAACCAAAAAATCAGACGAGAATACATATTGGAAAATATGTCAACGGACTTCTGAACAAAACATTAAAAATTATGCGAACAATATTTATAATCCTGATATTATCATTAACAATATCTTGTACAGAAAAAACCACTTCTACCGAACAAGCGGACAAAAATCAAAAAATAGTTGAACAATATTTTGAACATTTCAATAAACACGAATGGCAAGAAATGGCGGAAATGTACATTGAAAAGGCTGAATTTAAAGACCCAACTCTGGGAGATGGTATTGTGAAAATGACAAGAGCAGAAATAATTGCAAAGTATTCGGAACTGAATGGAATATTTACCGACATACACGATAAAGTAATTAAAACTTATCCATCCGGAGAGAAAAATATAGTCGTAGAATTTGCATCAAGTGGAACTGCACCTGACAACTCGAAATTTGAATTGCCAATTTGTACAATTTTCACAATCGAAAATGGGAAAATAACAAAGGACTTTTCGTATTTCGACAATTTTGAGAAATAAAAACAGTACATAATAAATAACTGGAATGAAGCCAAAGTTTAAATAAAGGATTAATTAATTTCCAACTATGAAAGAGGGTCGTTTGACTGGCAAATATATTAGACAGATGCGCACGGAAAAAAAACTGTCACAAGTCGATTTGGGGAAATTGATTAATAGGCGCCCTGAACGTATTTGCGAATGGGAACAAGATACTTACTCTATTAAACTTGACGTGTTTCTGGAAATAGCTGACGCATTAAAATTCAAAAATTTCAACAAACTTTTTCGCAAATAAAAGTCTAAATAAAGGATGGGTTAGGACACCATGTCGTAAGTCGTAAAGTTCAAATAAAGGATGAGAATAGCTTTTTGGTTCTTTTATGTAGTTACTATTTTAGTACTACTATTTTCAATAGTTTTAATTATCATTGGGAATATGCCTTGTTCTGGAGATGGTTGTATGATTCATCTATTATATATCTTTGGCACTCCAATTTTAATAGTCTTCGGACTAATATTCGTTTTTATGACTAAAATCATTATCAAACAATCAAAAACTAAAGTTTAAATAAAGGATAAGTTAGGACACCATGTCGTAGTTTGAAAAGCTAATTAAAGGATTGTTTAATTAGCTGGAAAGATTCTTTTTCTACGATTTATTAAATTAGATATATATACAACATATCATCAATGATGATATCCAATTGTTATGGGTGATGTAAAACATACTTTTAGTTAGAACAATCAGTAGGAAAATACGTTAACCTTTTTAGAAAGTCTTTGGAATAGATTTAAAAACCGAGTATATTTGAGTATGTCCATGTCAAAAGAAAAAATAACGAAGCGAATAATTACGTACAAACACTCGGATTCTTCATTAACGAGTAAGAGAGTAAGTATTATTTTAAGCAGTCCTGTTGATTCTAAAAAATTAGCAAACGCTGTTCGTGCTCTTAGACATAAAGGAGAAGGTAAAACTACTTTCAAATTGTCTCCAAGAACTGAAAAACTTATCGAAAAAGAGAGAATTAAACTTCAGCAAGCATAGTGAACATTGCACTCTCCACAATAGTGCTGTTTTTCCTTCTAATACCGGGAATACTCTTTAGGAGATTTTATTATAGTGAAGAATTTTCTAGAGAATATTTTAAATCAACTTTTTTTGAAGTCTTCATTTCAACTATAATTCCAAGCCTTATATTCCAATTAATTTGGTTTTTCGTGGCAAGATTAATAGGTCAGCATATTGATTTAAATATATTGTCGGATTTGGTATCAGCAAAACCTCTAGAAGAAACTTTTTCTAATGTTCAAAATAACTCATTAAAAATTTTAGGTTATAATTTATCATTATTCCTTTTTTCAGGTATTTCTGGATATTACTGGAAACAAATAATTAGGAATAACAAGTGGGACAGACGTTTTAAGATTTTCAGATATCAAAATTCTTGGCATTATATTTTGAAAGGAGAGTTTTTTGATTTTCCAAGAGCAGAAATTGCACTTGAAACAGATGAAGTAGAGGATATTGAATTAGTTTTTATAGACGCAATAGTCCAAATCGGTGGCGAATCATATCTCTATGATGGCATATTAGTCGATTATGAACTAAGAAGCGATGGTGGCCTTGAAACAATAAGCTTAAAAAATGCTCAAAGAAGAAAATTATCCGATGATAGTACAATAGATGAGGACGGAGCAAAATCGGATAATTCAGATAAATATTATCCAATTATTGGACATATTCTTCTTATTAAGTATGCTGAATTGAAAAATTTGAATTTTGCATATCTAAGATTAGAGCAAGCCGAAGATGGGTTAAGACCCAGAATGGTGGAATAAATACTGCCCACAGCAAAACTTCCTATGAAAAACCTTAGTCCAGTCCTATAAAGTTCAAATAATAAGATGAAGTATTAGCCTATTATAATAGCGATCATAATAATACTTATTTTAGGGTACAGGTATAGGAATAAATCTGGAGGCGATTCAGATTTTGACTTGGATGAACAAAGTTTAAATAAAGGATGTATTACATTATGATATTAATAGCTTAAATCGCTTATGGGAACTTGGGGAACAGGAATTTCTTCAAACGATATTTATGAAGATATAAATTATGAGTTTTTTGATTTGTATAATCAGGGGATTGATGTATCAGAAATTACGAAAAAGTTAATTACTGATCATAAAGAACTAATTGCATCTCGTGAGGATCAAAACAATTTTTGGTTAACTATAGCAAAGGCTCAATGGGAGTGTAAAGCTTTGGATTCAAAAGTTCTAGAGAGAGTTCAAACAATAGTTGATTCGGACAATGATATTGAACTTTGGAAATAGTTAGATGCTAGTCAGAGTGATTTAAATAAAAGGCGGAAAGTTCTGCAAGCATTTCTGTTGAAAATCCAAACTGAAAAGAAGAATGCGAGGAGAAGAGTAAAAAAAAAGTTCCGAGAATCTATATTTAAAAAAGGAGAATGCTTGGTGTTTAAGCTATCGAATGGAGATTATTGCGGAGCCTTTGTTCTCGAGAGTGAAAAAGGGACAGAATATGGTTTAAATCTTATTGCTACTACGAGAATAAAATCAAAAAACAAACCAATTGTAAAAGACTTCGAAGATGCCGGTGTTCATTTTTCGATGGAAGAAACGATAGCTTTTAAGAACGAAAGCTTGTCATCTAAATACGTTCCTATTGCGCAAATACATTGGTATCAAGCACAATTCTTCAAGAAAGCCATAACGGAATTTGAAGTAATCGGACAACTTAAAGTTTCTAGGACATTCGATTCAAGTAAAGATTATCAAAGGTTTTCAAATTGGGATAATATGCCGCTTTATTTGGATAGCTACTATTCAAACCTTGAAGAAAACAAATGTGAAGGAAATTTGAAGTTGAAAAAATTAAGAAAAAAGTATTGGCTGTAGAAGTTGTATTTTCAAAGTTCAAATAAACGATACAGCATAAGCATTGTCATTAATATTGAGAAACTATGAGAAATATTTCAATCTTCCTGTTTTTGATTTTATTCGGTTGCAAAAACGAAAACAAAGGTAAAAGTCAAATCGGAACTGAAATCCAGTCAGAATTGACAACTGAAACCGAGTATGGATTTGAAAAGTCAGTTTCTGAGATGTGGAACGAGTTTGTCGAATCCAATCCTGAATTTAAAAGCGACTCAATACCCGAATCGGACTTTTTCCACAACAATGAGAAAGATGCAAACCGGTTGGCTGAATTGACTCTGACTGGAAAAAAGAGAGCTTCATCTGGACTTTACAGTTTGTACGAACAATACAACGCTGATTTACCTAGTGTTGGAACAAAGCAAATAGTAACAGACTTCAACGGAAATGCAAAAGTGATTATAGAAAATGTAAATGTTGACACTATTCCATTCAACCAAATATCCCAAGAATATGCTGAAATGGATATGGGAACTGATATTGAACCTCTCGAAAAATGGAAAAAAGCCCATTGGGACTTTTTTGAAAGTTTTTTAAGGGAAAGTGGAGAAAAACCAACCGAGGAAATGCTTATAGTAGCTGTGGAGTTCAAAAAAATATGGCCAAAGAAGTAAATGGCAAAAATGGTTCCTGTGAAAATCTATAGTCAAATTAAAAGTTCAATTAAAGGATGCATTCTATACAAAATCCACTCATTGCAAAGAACTAATTATGATTTATAGTAGACTTACCAAAATTTCAATAACATGTTATTTTCAACTAAAAATCTCTTTCGCTTCCTCATGAATTCGTTCAAAATTCTCCTTTAGCTCCTTTTCTAAATTCAGTTCAGGCAGAGGTAATTCCCTCTTTATATGCGGTTCTTTAAAACGTACTTTTTTATCCTTCCCGTCTGCAAAAACAACAAATTCACCCTGTCGCAGTCCAAAAAAAGTATCTGCACGATTTTTGGATACTTCTTTCTCGCCTTTGGTTACTCGGGTATCAAAATTGAGGTTAAACCCTTTGCTTATGCTTCTGGTTTCCTTTTTTATAATCTCAAAAAAGCGTTCGTAATATTTAGCGGTATCAGGGTCGTTGGTCTTCCCAAAAAACTGATAGGAGAGATTACTCAAAATTGCACGGCTACCCTTCTCCCCATACATCATATCGTTCTGTATCTTATCCTGCATTACATAAACGGTAGCAATATCATAGCTCCTCAGGGTTGCAGGAACACGATGCATATTCAACATTCGAATGGTTGGCGCCTCCTCCATTAGCAAAAAAGAGGATTTGCCCTTACGAACACTCATTTGTTTCGTTATGGTATGAATAATAGTGGCGATAATCGGAGACAATGAGGTCTCGTATTTAGGATTGTTTACCACACAGACAACCGAGTTATTTTTACCAGAATTAATATTAAGCGGTACTTTGTCATCGGACAATGCCATAAAAATACGTTGCGTGCTTATCTTTTTAAAGGCATTGGACAGGGTACTTTTAACTGCAGCAGTCTGCCTCTCAGAATCCGCACCATTAATAAAGGCATCAGCCATTGCCTTAGAGGTGATATCCGCGCTTAAAAACTCAACAAGCTCTTTTGTGCTTAGGTATTGATATAAGGCGATAAGATGTGGTAAAGTGCAGTATTGTTTATAATCTGTTTTAAGCCTCCACATCATTCCACCCACCAATCCTTCAGCAGCATCGTTAAAGAAACGCGAATTTCCTGAACCACCACTTTCCTTGAGTTCTAAAAGATTTTCTACTAGCACTCTAGAAACCTCATGCACACTTTCTTCATCAGGAAGATAGCGCGCCGCAATGGGATTTACCTTGAAATAAATGGGGTCAAAGGAAATGATATAAAAAGGTGTTTCTCCGTTTCCAAAGATAGGATATGCCATTTCGGTAATCTCAAAATCCTTATAATCATGAATTACTCCACAAAAATTATGTGTATTAAAATGTTGTAAAAGTCCATATACTACACTTTCCGTTTTTCCACTCCCAGCAGAACCTATAATGGATATTCCCCTCCGGATATTTTCCAAAACTAGATTCCCTTGTCTCACTTTAAATTTGACTCGGTATTTAGGATCTACAGAAGTGTTTTCCTTCTCAATCCCAATAAATACATAACAGAGAATGTTCAATAAAAAGAGAGGCAGAAATCCGATAAGCAATAACTGTAAAAAATGTTTTAATTCCAGTATCGTGTACCATTGAACAAGTAATATAATAAGCAACCCAAATAGATTGAAAAAGAATCCAAAACGAATTAAGCGAACTACTAGATATATAAGTATACCGCCTATTATAATTAATAATGCAATTTCCCAGACAAATTTTTCCATGGTGTGATTTTAAGTTAATATCCAATTGAACCAGAACGCAAAGCAATTTCTAACCCTCGTTTTAATTTTCTAAAAGCCGTTACTGCTAATTGCGCTGTAGAGGTTGGAATGATAGGAATGTCAAGCCCAGTTTTCCGTATCAATTTAAAGGCTATCGCCCTTTCCGAAACAGGTAATCCCAAAAGCTTTGCGTAAAAGCGTTTTGGGTCTTTAATGAACTGCTTTTGCCCATTATAACTCTCCACATAATTTCGATTGTATCCTGTGGTACTATCAAAGGTTTTTTCGGCAGCCTCGTAAAACTTGTCACGGTCGAAACCTCTCTTTTGTTTAGTCCCATTAAGTATTACCTCAGATGCTTTATATACTGATCCAGGAGAAAGACTTTTCGAATTGCTGGCGTCCTTTCTAGAAACGATAATGTGTATATGGGTCTGCATTCCTGGTTTTTTCATTCCGGAAACCAGTATTTCGCCATCCACCCTATGGGGAATTTGAGCTGTCAGGTTTTCAATCTCATTTTTTATCTGGGAAGTATTCCCTTTCAGTTTGCCCCGTTCTACTTTGCGAATGTCATTTTCGAGCTTTGCTATCTTACCTATATATTCCTGATTCTCTTTCACCTTCTGGTCAAAGCCCCTATAATTGCGATCCTTCTCTATCTTAGCATAATATTTAATATTGTCTACAGTAATCACCTCATCGCGATAAAAACATTTGGCATATTCTTTCATTAACTCCCTTGTATACGACCTTAACTTTTCAGGGTTATTTTGGATATGCTTTAATTCCCGTTGACTAGGATTTACAATGATGGAATAGAATTTGGGTTCTTTCTTTTTTAGTTTTGCGGTATTACCATCAATTTCTTGAATGACTTTTTCAGGAGAAATTCTATCATTATATTGATTAAAGAAATGTTCTTGCATTTCAGGCGCAAGTTCTTGGTTTTCCTTCTCTAAATAAGCAACATAATCTGCTACGCTATTTGCATAAGTGTTTCCTATTTTTTGTCTTGTTATAGCTACATACATTTTTAGTAATTTTCTAGTTCCCTTTTAATGCGTAGATACTCTTGTTGGGATAGTTCCAATTTGAGATAATCTTTTCCAAAACTATTTTTGACTAATTGAATATGCTCCAAAACATATCCGAATTCTTTTCGGACTTCTTTCAATTTTAATTCTGTTCGTTCATGTACAAATTGAGAAACGAATGCTTCGGTTTTCTTTTCTGTTAACTTCGGTCTCTCCCTTAATAGCTTTTCTTTTCTAACAGGTTCTTCTTTTTCTGCCACACCTTGAAAAAGAGATTGCAGCATTGCCGTTGTAGGTTTGTCATGATTCTTCTCGATGTCTTTTATTATAGCGATAACTGCCTCGGTACGTTTTCTATTTTTATGGAGTTCGTTCAAGAAACTTTTATCTCTCTTTGCGAATGGCGAGAAACCGTGCCATTCAAAAAAATCCATCATAGCATCCAAAGTTTCGGATTGAGGCTTGGACAGTTTGCGACAAAGTTTACGAAAGCGAACTACCACAGTTTTCTTTAAACAGATGGATAGATAATCATAGCTATATTTATTTTTTACTTTCATTTTTCAATAAACTTTTTCAATGTTTATGGTTTGTAAGAGGTTGTTTTCTATAAACTCTTATAGCTTTCATAATTTTTATTTTCTCCAATTTCCTGTTTAAACCATTAACATTCAATTACTTGAACATTAAATCAAACCCTGTAACATCGCTTTAGCGTGTTACCGTCTTGCTATTCCTTTTTCCCCCGCAGGGGAAAAATAAATACCTTTCCCTTCAAGGTAAAGGCTCTTGTTACCAATCGATATAAATCAATCTTTTTTAAGAGTTTAGAAGCCTCATTTTTATGGATTTGATAGCTAAAGTTTTAAAGTTCTGGCAATACATAAAAAGGACAAGGCAACTTTTAAAAGTCGCCTTGTCCAATAAAATCTAATATTTAAAGCCTGAACATGAATTGATAGTTGTATAAATTTCGGATGGCTTCTTCGTTTAAAAGTTCGTCGAAATTCAATCCATTTTCTAAAGCATAGGTTTTCAAATCTTTACCAAATCGTTTTTCAATTTCAGCTTTAGAGGTTGTCAATAATTTTTCTTGTGTTTCAATATCGAGATTATTAAAGTTTAGCTTTACCATGATATGCTTAATAAAAGTTATAAAATACCCTCGTCGGCAAAACTGTAGTAGTCCCCATTGGGCATAATTAGAATATGGTCCAAAACCTTTATGTCAAAAAGTTCGGCAGCCTTTTTAATTTTATCAGTAAGTTTCTTATCTGCTTCGCTAGCTTTCAATGTTCCGCTTGGGTGGTTATGCGTTAGAATAACTGCAACGGAAAGAGACTTTAATATGACCGCAAAAAGAATACGGATATCTACCAAAGTTCCTGTTATGCCACCTTTTGAAAGTTGGTAGATGCCTTTTATTTTGTTACTGTTGTTCAGTAAGACAACTTTAAAGGATTCGTGCAGCCCGATTGTATTTTTATCCCAATGCAGAAAAAGAAGATCTGCTGCATCTTTTGAAGAATTTATCTTTTGCCAAAATGGGGAGGTTATCCGCTCCTTATAGCTTATTTGTATTTCATTAACTTTGTCTTTCATTACTTATAATTTTAGGATTATGGGTATAAAAAAGAGGGCAGAACTTTTCCGAGAGATGCCCTCTTTGATTTTAAATAATCATGTCATTAGGCTACATTGTTTTCATTATTGAAACCTAATAACAAAACTTCACTGACAACTACTTCTGTGATGTAGCGTTTATCGCCATCTTTCATTTCATAACTTCGGGAGGTCAGCTTGCCATCAATGGCAATTTGTTTACCCTTACTTGCATAAGTTTCGATAATCTCGGCAGTTTTGCCCCAAGCCACAATATTGTGCCAGTCGGTGTTTTGCACCTTCTCGCCTTTACTGTTCTTGTAGTTCTCGTTTGTCGCCAATGAAAAACGGATTACTTTTTTACCACTTTCCAAAACGGTCATTTCAGGGTCGTTACCCACATTGCCTATTAATTGCACTTTGTTTCTAATGGTACTCATAATTGAAAAATTTAGAATTAATACTATAACCTACCCGATTATCGGTCAGTCTTTAAAATCGATTTACTTATTATATCCAGAGCGTTTTCCTCTTTTTTGTTTTTTAACTTTTGTTCCGATTCATTTTTGAGGATTTGATATGATTTCATGATTTCCGTTTTAGATTTACTTCCCATAGTGCCTTCGCTGTTACCTTTTTTTGTTGCTTAGCCTTTTCAATATTCAAGCTTGGTAAGGCGTATAAAAAGCATAGCGGCTTTATGCCGATGTCCAAGCTTGAATGTTGTTATTTTGCTGTCAAAAAAAGGTAAGTGGAGGTACGGGCAGTAGGTCTAAAACCTTGAATTATGAAATTCAAAAACCTCTTGAAATGGAACAAAATGCAAATACCTTTAATTCCTTTCAAGCGGACTTAATTACGGATTTTACTAAAGGTTAATCGATATAAAGAATTCATCAGAGAAAACGATAATGTATAAAAAGGTGTGCTTAAAATTCGTAATTGTGTCCAAGATATTGGAGTGAAGCTTATTCCCCAAAATGGAGTTTACGGAATGGAGGGGAATGTGCTGAACGGGTATTTAGCAGAAAAGTAGCATGCGCCCTATTGAGTTTTTGAAAAACGTTTATCTATCGGAACACTACAAAAACCCAACAGGAACCAAGCGCAAGGTAAGTTATGGTAAGATTTGGGAAAGGTAATTTAGTTTTATTGCATCATCTGCCTTAGGAACATTAAAACTGTATCTTATTGAAATTTATTAAAGAAATTTACCTTCTTAGTACATCTCTAAATTGGTAGAACAAACGTTCCAACAAACGTAGGTCTTCGGTTATAATATCTGCCTCTCCTTTCATTTCCTGCTTGAAACTTATGGGTTTGCCATAAGAACTTACTAACTCTTTTGGGATTGACACATCAACTATATAAGTACCTTCTTGGTTAGAAGTTGATGAAATTTGTGTTACGGTACCTTTTATGACACCAAATTCATATTCTGGATAATCGTAGAGTGAAAGGTTCACTTGTTGCCCAGGGCGTATTTTACCTGAATTAGCTCTTGGAGTTTGTAATCTGGCAATAAAAGGAGAATCCTCTTCAGGTAAAATAGTAAAAACTAAATCACCGGAATTAACGGACTGATTGGTATTCCAGTAATTTAGTAAGGAAACCTTACCTTCGATATTTGATTTTAAAACATAGGTTAATTCCCATTCCTTAATCGCTTTTTTGAGTTGATTGTAAGCTTGTAGTACATTTTTCAATAACCGAATTTCTTCCCTAGCCGTATTGAATTCTGTTCCTTTTGAAGTGTTTTCTGCATTACCTAAGGATTCCCTTATTTGCGAAATGGTAATGCTAAGATTCTGATAGTTTTTTTGTGCAGTTAAATACTCCAATTGTTTATTCTCATATTCTTGTGTAGAGATAACTCCTTTTTCAAATAATGATCCGCTACGATCAATGTCTTTCTTTTTAAATTCTAACTCACTTCTACCCAAAATTCGTTGTGTCAGTAAACTTTGCAATCTTCTATTTAACTCTTCCATAGATACTTCATTTGCCTTAGCCTGATTTGAGAAAGGTTCTAAATCCCTATTAATCAAATATTGGAAATAACTATTTTCAAATTGCGCAAAGTCTGGCTCAATGTCTCCTAAGAATAAAATTGGAAGATAATCAAAAGGAAAAGAGACATTTTCCTTGTATATTTTGAGGGTGTCCAAGATTGATTTTAAAAAATAAACATCTTCATAATTAGCCGTATTCTCTAAGATTGCTAAGACACTATTTTTACGTACAGATTGATTGTCTACAACATAAATAGTATCTATCATTCCAGAAATACGGGCGTATTCCTTTTGCGGTTGTATTTCTGTTGTAAGTATAGCATCAGCAGTTATAATATCTGGGTATTTTATGAACCAAGTCAAGGCTAGAATTAATAGAAGTAAGCATAGAAATAGGAGACTACCCCAACGAATCATCCAATGGGGAACTTTGGACAGAATATCTTTGACCTCTTCACTTCGTAATTCTATATTATTTAGATTGTCAGACATTTTAATTTCCTAGTTCCAATTGATTCTTGACCAAATTATAGTAAGCACCTTTTAATTTGCTTAATTCATTATGATTGCCAATTTCTGATATTTGTCCTTTATCCAACACAACAATTTGATCTGCGTTTTTAACGGTGCTTAGTCGGTGTGCAATGATTACTACAGTTTTGTTTTGAAAAAATCCTTGTAATTTACTCATAATTGTTTTTTCATTATTAGCATCTAAAGCAGAAGTAGCCTCATCAAAGAAAAGACAATGTGGGTTTTTATAAACGGAACGGGCAATTAAAATTCGTTGTTTTTGACCAACACTTAAACCTACGCCTTCTGTTCCTATTTTAGTATTATAAGACAAGGGCAATTCTTCAATAAAATCACGAATATTTGCAATATCAACAGCTCTGCTTAATTTTTCCTTGTCTATAATTTCTTCGCCGATAGCAATATTTTTGGCGATGGTATTACTGAAAATAAATCCCTCTTGCATGACTACGCCACATTTTTCACGCCAACTTTTATGAGATAATTTATTTAAAGGTATGTTTCCCACTGTAATACTTCCAGATTGGGGTTCATAGAACTTTAAAAGTAATTTCAAGAGGGTAGTCTTTCCGCTCCCGCTAGTTCCAACAATGGCAGTTATTTTATTGGCTGGGATGATAAGGTCTAGGTTTTTTAAAACAAGCTGTTCTGTTCCCAAATATCGAAAAGAGACATTCTCTAATGCGAAATCAATTTTGGATGGAATATCAACAGCTGAGGTGTTATGTGCTTCTTCATCCTCTTTATTGTGAATCTCTGATAATCTTTCTAGCGATATTTTTGCGTCTTGGGCATCGCGGATAAAAAATACCAATTCGGCAATCGGAGAGTTCAGTTGACCTACAATATATGATATGGCTAATAACATTCCCAAAGTAATGTCACCATCGATTACCAATTTTGCTGCGACTACAGTAATTAATATATTCTTGAACTCATTAATAAATCCGGAACCAACGTCTTGGTATTGGCTTAAGGATAGACGTTCTATATGAACTTTAAATAACCTTGCTTGAAGATGCTCCCAATCCCATCGGAACTGCTTCTCAGCGTTATGAAGTTTTATTTCCTGCATACCGTTAATGAGCTCTATTACTTTGCTCTGTTCTTGACTAACCTGCGAAAATTCTCTATAATCCAAGGCCCTTCTTTTTTTTAGAAAAATCAGCACCCACGCAAAGTATAATAAACTACCCAATAGAAATATGGTAAAAATCCATATGTTATAGTAAGCTAGTACCAACCCGAAAATTATAAGGTTCATCACTGAGAACATTACATTTAAGGAGGATGAGGTCAAAAGGCGTTCTACACGTTCGTGGTCATTAATTCGTTGTAATATATCACCTGTAAGCCGTGTGTCAAAAAAAGCGATGGGCAGGTTCATCAATTTTATAAAAAAGTCCGAAATCAAGGATATGTTTATACGAGTACTCAAATGTAATAGAATCCAACTTCTAATAACTTCAACAGCAGTCTTACCCAAGAATAAAAATAATTGGGCAGCTAAAATCAGATACACGAAATTAATATCTTGATTTTTTATACCTACATCTACGATACTTTGTGTTAAAAAGGGAAATATTAATTGGAGTAAACTTCCTGCTACAAGTCCAAAAATTAATTGAAATAAAAATTTTTTATATCTAATTAGATATTTTGAGAGAAACGTAAAATTAAGCTTATCTTGTATGTCATCAAACTCACTTTTATAGAATTTTGGTGTAGGTTCCAAAAGTAGTGCAATACCTTCTTTAGTGTTTGTATTACTTTCATTTCCAATCCAATGATTTAGAAATTTTATTTTTGAATATTTTAGTAGTCCAAATGCTGGGTCTGAAATATAACAGATATCCTTTTTAACTTTATAAAGAACTACAAAGTGTTTTTTATTCCAGTGTAAAATACAAGGTAAGGGAATTGAATCTAACTGTTGATAGCTTATTTTACCGGGTAAGGTTTTGATTCCAATTTTTTCAGCTGCAATGCTTAAGCCCATTAATGATGAACCTGTCCTTTTTGTTTCAGATAATTCCCGTAGGTATTGAATCGAAATAGTTTTACCAAAATGTTTGCAGACAATTCTTAAACACGTAGGACCACAATCTTTAGAATCGAGTTGTTTGAAAAATGGGAAATTTTTCAAATTACTTAATTTGAATTATCTTTAGATAGGGATTCTGCTAATACCAGTGCATTATAAATATTAACTACTCTGCCTGATTTAGACAGCTCTTTAAAAGGAATGTTAATTTTGTGGTCAAGGGAGTCATACATTCTTACATTTAAATAATACTCATCACCTGTAGTCATAAGAATCTTTTTCAAATCTGAAGCCTTTAAATTGGGATAGTATGATTTTAAAATGGCAGCGGACTTTGAAACAACAGCTGCTGAAGCAGAAGTCCCACTGCTGTATGTGTATTTTAAATCCTTTGAAGAAGAAGTGGTGTAAATTTCTTCTCCAGGAGCGAAAATATCAACCTGAGTTTTTCCATAGTTCGTGGCGGGATGAACAAAAGTGCTGTCCATTTTATAATTAGAACCTGCAACTCTAATAAAATTATTTGAAATTTCTGAATTCGTAGAAAATGAAAAGTCGTTCGGATATTTATAAATTCCTTTAGAATTTAAATCTAATCCATCATTTCCAGAGGACGTAACAATTAGAACATTTTTATTATCGGCATATTTAATTGCATCATGAATCCAATTCTGATGCATAGAAAAGTATTTTCCAGAACTAATATTGATAATAGCAGCACCATTATCAACAGCATATCTAATAGCTAGGGCTATATCTTTATCATTTTCGTCTCCATATCCTGAAACACATAGAGGCATGATTTTTATTTTACTCATAGTTTTTTCTAATATTGCTTCATTATAGTTAGAAACAATAATGCCTGCCATTTTAGTACCATGAGTCATTAAATTAAGATTATGATTGACGATGTTATTTCCATAGTTGGTATCATCTATATTGTTTACATCGTCTCCGATTTCTTTTCTATCATTATATTCAGTATTCAAATGAATATCTAATCTGTTTTTAGCCATTAATATACTTTCATCTATATAAGCATCGTCTATATTTTTTTCTTGATAGGATTTAAATAATTCAACAGACTTTTTAAGGCTTTCATTATTTGGTTTTTTTTCGATTAAACTATCTAAATTATCTGATGTAATTTTTGTTTTATGTAACAACGAATTAATAGTGCTTTTGCTTTGATAATAAAGACTATCCATTGCTTTAGTTTTTTGATATGCTTCAATTGCATATTGTTTTCTTAATTCAAAGGCAATTTTGGCTTTTTTATATTGTCGTAAAATACCAGAATCCAAATTAGCACTATCATTATAAGCCTTTAAAATACGGGTATATTCATAATTCATAAAAACTATATTTTTCCCTGTAGAATTTCCGATGAAGTTCCAACCATTAACATCATCAGTATATCCATTTTTATCATCGTCAATATTATTTTTCGTAACCTCATTTTTATTTTGCCAAATATGAGGGCTTAATTCTTCATGATTTATATCTACAGGCATATCTATCAAAGCAACAATTACTGTTTCTCCATCTTTATCTTTAAGCAAATTTTTTGCTGCTTTTAATAAACTAATTCCTGGAATAGTATCTTCTTGAACATCTCTAATCAACCAATTTTTAATATTAAAATTTATATTTTTATTATAAGTTTTATTAATAATTACGATAGATTGAGAATTTAAAATTATTTGATTATTCTGTTCATCACAGGAAATAATAAATAATAAAAAACATACAGCTAGGATCTTTTTCATATTTTTTGTAAAAACAAAAATAACCTGAAATATTCAGGTTATTTTAAGTGTAATGTTTCGAATACTTATCCCTCTACTATTTTTTTCCATAGGTTCTATCCAAAGTTCTTTCTTCAGTGCCGTCACCACCTCCGTTACATCCAGTTCCGCCAACAATGGAATTTAAATTGCGAATTTTCGAAATTGTTATTTTATCCAATTTCAATTTTTTCATTTGTTTAGTGTTTTCCATAATTTTCAGTTTTAATTATTGACTTAAATATATAAAATAAATTGTTAATGTATAGTTAGAATTGAATTGCTAACCCAAGATTCATAAATCTAGACTTGTTTTTCAATTTTAGAAATTTGCTTAATAAAATATGAAGGATATATACCCGTTTTCTTTTTAAAAAGTCTTGAAAAAGTTTCAGAATTATTAAACCCTACTTCTTTTGCAATAACACTAATTTTATAATTTTTGAAAGATTTGGAATTCTTTAATTTATTTATTGCAAATTCAATTCTTAAATCATTTAAATAGGTAGAAAAATTAACTCCCTTACTTGTATTTATAACTTTTGACAAGTAGTTAGAATTTGTATCTAAGGATTTAGCTAGTTCAAACAACGTAAGTTTGGAATTTGTGAAATTATTATTTTTTTCGAATTTTTCTAATTTGGAAATGATATCGTGAATTACTTGAGTTGAGATTTCATTTTTTTCATTGCTGGTATTTACAGATTGTTGGTTCGAATTTATAATCTTATCAAATCTTTGTTTTAGTATTTTTTGACGGTACATAAATATTAAATAGCTAAAAACTAATACTATAAAAGATAGAAATACAATGTATTCTAAATTTATTGTTTTATTCTCTAGGGAATTTATGATTTGATTTCGTTCAGCAATCAATTCAGGCATGTCAAATTCATTTTTTATTTTGGTTCCCAAATAAGTTTGATAACTGTTTAACGTACTATCTAATGTGATTAGACGATTTAAATAATGTAGTTGATTATGAGTGTCTCTCTGTTGTTTGTAATAATTGGAAAGCAATTTATATGTTGAAGTTAATTCCGGGTGAATATCATTAGTTTGTTGAAAAATTGTATCAACTTTTTTTAAATAACCTATTCCTAGCTCATTCTTATTTTTTGATAAATATATTTTTCCTAAATAAAAATAAACAAAGGCTAAATCTCTTTTGAAATTTTGTTTTTCAAAATATAACTTAGCTTTTAGAATACTATCTAATGACTGAGTAATTTTATTTTTATGAAAAAGTACAGTCCCCTCATTTAAAACGAAAAGATTGTACATTTCTTCATTTTTAAATTGCTTAGAAAGTTTGATACCCGAAATATTGTATTTTGTTGAGCTATCTAAATCATTTAAATCTTTATAAGTGGATGACAGTGAAAAAATGGTATTTAAGTGATTCTGCTCTGTAAAATTTGAAGAGGGGTTCTCAAAATATTTTAAGTTATTAATGTGTATTTTTAAAGCCTCTTTCAAATCGCCTATTCTTTTTTTAAGCACACCTATACCATGTTGGGCGGAGTAAGTAAGTTTTAAGTCACCTGTTTTCAATGCATATTCATAAGCGAGTAAATAATCGTCTAATGCATTTGTAAATAGTCGATTCTTATAATAAGTATTACCTCTATCTATTAATCCTTGCGAAAGGGTAATATCATTAAATTTAATTTTGGATAATGAAATTAAGCTGTCTAAATAGTTGATTCGATAAATTTCATCATCAAAAAATGCCAATAAATCATAACTAAGGATAATATGTGTTGTGTCTTTTTCTGTTTTTGCTTTATGTAAAAGAGTTTTGCAGTAAAGTTTACGTAAGGAATTATTACTTGAAGCGCCTATTTTTTGTATTAAATCTTCAATAGAATAATTAATTAAAGAATCATTTTGAAAATAATAAGGTTGTCCAGGAAGAACTTCTTTTGAAAAAAGTAGAAGAAAAAACAAAAAACAAACCCTTTGAATAAGCATTGAAATAATTTTAACTATTGAATGTTTGTTGCTTATAAAATCTAAAAAGAAAATCATAAACAATCATTTCGTAAAACCTTTGTTTGTCACTAAAAGCTCTATTTACGAACATGTGAATATGACTAGTAACAAAGGAATTGATTTTTACTTCTAAAATCTCAGTTTTATTAAGCTCTAGTATTTTTTTTGCCAATGGCCTTATAGCATTATCTCTTTTTAGAACCTTATTTTCTAGAAGCTTAAACTTTTTGGTAACACCCTCACTTGACATGATTTTCATTAGGTTAATATTAGTTGTTCGATATTTTATGGCTAAGTTTTTTTTAGCAAGGTTAGTTAAATCGAATTCCTTTTTGAAAAGTAAAGAATTTTCATGGCAAAAATATAATTTTTCAGTCTTATTGAACGCAAATCCAGTTAAAAAGCTGTCAATGCATTTCAAAATGAATAAAAAAAAGATTTCTTCATCCTTAATAATTTCTAATATACTCAAAACCAATTCACTATCATAAAAGAAAAGTTTTTCAGAAGTGGTAATTGTTTTACTACCATAACGTTCTAATTCCCTTTTGTAGGTATCCGTTTGTATTTTCCAAAGAAGATGTTGAGATAAATATGGTGAAAATAATTGATTCACTTTTTGAATAACAGCTCCTAATTTTCGAATATCTATTAGTTCAAATCTTATCCGTAGATGAAAATCAGGGTCGTTATATCGAATAAAAAACCATTTATCAATGAGATTTTCCTTTAATAGTTCTTCAGTTAATGGTTTTAATTCATGGATTAGAATTTGATCTGCAACTTTTGGTCCACAATAAATTTTATAATATAGCCACTCATCACCAAGTATAAAGTCACGCTTAATTATTTCTGACATCCTCAAGCCTTTTTTGGTTGTAAAATGAAAAAACAAATTGGTTTGCAAAACTCTCTGTAGAATTTTTAATAAATGCCTCAGCTTGAACTTGAAATTCTTCTAGAACAAATTTATCTTTATTTTTTATGATCTCTAGAAAAAGTTCAATACTGTCATAGTTATCAAAATTTATAGGTAAAGTATTATCACCATCTACTATTTTTACATGAATAGGTATTTTGTTTTCTTTCCTCCATGAACGTATAGTATGTAATTGAGTTATTTCATTTAGTGGAGGTGTAAATAAAAAAGCTACATCCTCTTTTTTTAAGTACCACTTAGCTAAAGAAAAAATACAGTCTTTATAAACTACTCTGGGTAAAAATGTATTCTCAGCAAATAAATTTCCCCAACTAAAGCCAAATCCTTTATGCTCTTGTGATTGCAAGTCACATAAAAAGTGATAAATAGGCAGAGAATTAGTGCTGAAGTTATGGGCATTTGATGATCTTACTAATATCTGTTGATTAGTATTTTTATTATATAATTTAATAGAGTTATTCTCAACCGCTACAAGAATATTATCTAATTTGATTTGTTGACTATCAGGAATATTTGATTTTCCTAGATAAGGTATTTCATGTTTTCTTAGCTGTGGTCTTCGCAAAATATTACCTGTTCTAGATTGTGGAAGATGAACAACTTCTGCCATTATAACATTCGAATTCATCGAACTTTCTTTAACCACTATTTCTTCAAGTAAATTTTTTATGACTTTATTATCAGTCCCAAACCTTCCAAGTAATTTACAAGCATGATTACTGCAATAATTCATAATAACTTTCTCTTTGCCGTCTTCAATAAGTATTTCAATCATAACTGATAAAGTGTCTGGCGCATAACTCCAATCAAAATCCACATTCGGAAAATCCTCATCATATAATTCTAATACAAAGGAATTTTTTGATAAAGTTAAGGGTAGTTTTTTTGCTAATATTTTTTGAAAAGGAGCAAGATTTATTTTTTCGTCTATAGCCTTATAAGAGTTAGTTGCATCTATAATATCATCCAAAAAAGGTGTGGAGTTTAAGGAATTGGAATTTTGAATATAACCTATGCCTGTTTCAATATCTAGGACCTTAGACAAAGGCATTTTTTCATGGTCATAACGTTTTATAAAATCCTTTTTAAATTTTTCTAGTGTATCGTTTTTCTCTAGAAGGGAAACTTTGTTTAAAAATGCGATTCCTTGATTAATTTTTTTGAGAATTTTATAGCTCAATTTATTAATTTCAAACCTACTATATGTATTGGTTTGGATTAGATATTTTATATCATAGGGGACATCTAGTTTTAAAACCAAATCTGTAATAGATTGATAATTTTTAATGGGGTTTCCAATTATTTTGTCCATTTTTTTAAGACTTGCTCGTAGGTTTTCAACTAACTCGATTTCATTATTTACACCAGAAAAGCATAAAAGTCTTTGCTTTAAATCTTCTAAGAAATCTTTTCCAGTAACCGATGCCTCAAATTCACTAACCAAAATTTGATTAGCAATTAGGTCATCAATGAATGCCTCAGCTTCTAAAATATTAATACCCACATCTTCAAGTTTTTCACTTAAAACTTTAATTGTGTTACCACCATGTTGATCAAGAATTATTTCTAAATAATCACTGGAAGTAATTGCTTGCAATGAATACACACGCCTTTTATTTTCATAAGCGTATTCCATATAACGAAAAGTATCGCCAATCTTATAAATAGAGCTGTTGGGATAAAATTTTAATTGCTTCTTTATTTTTGGATTGTCAGCTAAGTTGTTAGCCAAGGACACCAAAAAATGCATATCATAATTAGAATGTTTTTCAAATTCATTTAAAGAATGAAGTTTTATTTCAGTTTTTGAATTTAACTCGCCTGTTCCAACAGCCGAGAATAAACCGAAAGGAGTACATCGGGTAGACATTCGTACTAAGTATTTCATTAATGCTAAACGAAGACGTTTAGATTTTTTATCAATAAAATCTTCATTATTACACCACTTCTTTAATTGAAAATATAAAGTTGGGGATGCTAAATAGATGGCTTCAGCTATTACAGGAATATCAAGTTGACTTTTTAAATACTCATCAGAAATTTTACTATTACTTACCAAGGTTGTATAATATTCTAGGGGAAGTATTGGAGTTCTGATACAATAGGTTGCAAAAGGTTTATATGGAAACTTAGTGTTTAAATTAGTTTTCATTAATTCGAAAATAGATTTTGCATTAAATATACATCTATCCTATTTATTATTTAATAAGCCTACTTAACAAAGGAATTTTGAATAAAATTTGACCTCTAGATTCATGAATCTAGACCTTAATTTTAAGAATTTCGATATAGATAAATTGTAATCAGAAAGAATTGAAAGTAAATTAGTACAAAATTAATTTTTCTTCAACCAAAACAATTAAAAATGAAAAGATTTCTTGCAACACTTATTATTTTAGTTTTAGCTACACTAACCACCAATGCTCAAAATAATACGTTTGGATTATCCGGAGGATACTTGGGTGCATATGCTAGAGTAACTGAAGACAGCGGGAGTGCTTCAACGTCAGATTCTGGATTTTACCTTGGACTTTACTATAACTTAGGTCTGAATGAAAAAATCTTTTTTATGCCAGCTTTGGACTATGGCGCAATAAATGGAAATGGTTTTGGATTCTTATCACTTAGAGCAGGATATCGAATGACCGACAACTTTAATATTCAAGCTGGACCTCAAATATCTTATTTACTTCAAGATACAACACCAACAGATATTAATAAAGCTGGTATTGATTTGGGTTTAGGTTTGGGATATGAAATTACTAATCACTTCAACCTTCACGCAAGATATTCATTTGAATTATCTAATAGAGTCAAGGAGTTTAATCAAAATTCAGATTTAAAAGCCAGATTTAATTGGTTATTTATTGGTCTTGGCTATAGTTTCTAGCTTCTTGATAATATTCAAAGATATTTTAAATATCACTTCCATGAGTTAAAATTTAGCCTAACTAATTTAAAAGAGGTGCCTAATAAACACCTTTAAATCAAATATTTACTTGATTACTCTAATAATCAATGAAATTTCTATTGTCTAATTTAAAATAAAATGCCTATGAAATAACACCTCTCTTAAACGCGGATATCCGCATTATAAAAATTGAAAAAACAAATTTATGAAAAAAACTTATTTTATTGGGATTTTATTATTCTGCATAATATTATCCTGCAACAAAAATGAACCGGAAACTACCCTTCAAGAAGTTTACTCCTTTGAATTTAAAATAAATAAAGATTTTCTTGATTTTCCAACAAGAGATGATTACGAAAAGGCTTTAAATCGCTTAGGTCAGATGTCTACACAAGAACTAGAAGAATGGAGTAACACTGTAGGATTTAAATCGATGCAAATAACACTTACAGAGTCTGAGAGAGAAAGTCTCGGCATTTATGATGATTTACTAGCTACTTTAATTAATTCTAAAGGTCAAATTAAAATTGGTGATTATATTTTGAATCTTGACGCTATTGAAGAAAAGGTTTATGCTAATCAAATTGATAAAAACAATAGTGAGATTTTATCTTCTAAATCATCGAAAACTTTTAGTATTAATGATAATGTTCTAGATATTCTTGAAGGAAATGAAGAAGAAACTATTTCATTAAGGTCTAGTTACTGTGATAAAAGCAAAATTTCGTGGAATCTAGATTTTAATTCATTACCTAATAAAATTCACGCTAAGGTAGTCTATCAAAAAGCTGGATTTTTAAATTCTCTACAAAGTAAAATTGAAGAAGAGTTTTTCTCAGGAGACAGTAATTGGAGAATGTTTTTAAAAACCAACGGTACTAATAACTTCTGGATTAATAAGATAACAAATGGGAATATTGGTCCATATGAATCTACTATTTTTAATAAAGCGAATAAATCATATCGCCCTTACTATTCTAGTCGACGATTGAAAGATTACAACTTTTCCATAGAGTTCTGGGCTCAATCTGAGACTGATAATATTTTAAGAAAAAAAACAATAACTATTAACTGTAATTAAAAAAATTATGAGATTATATAAATATTTAATAATGAGTACAATGATTATTGGTCTTGCTGCCTCATGTGATAAAGAGGAATCAAAACCAATAACTGAAATGGATTATTCTGAAACTGTCATTCCTGAGATTATTGTGGAGGAAAATACTTTATCATTTGATAGCGAGGAGTCACTTAGGAACTTTATGCAAAACGAAGATGTAGAAGCAACCGATAATATTTTACAAACTTTGGCGGTTTCAGGTTTTTCTTCTTTAAGACCTATTTTTAATGATTTAGAGGGTCCGGAAGTAGAAAAGTTTTTAGTATCAAAATCATCAAAAATAAAAAATAAAGGAAGCTTATATTCTAGTAAGAATTCTGATGACGAAATTGACTTAGATGATGAACTTATATCTGATGAGAGATTCGCTAAAATTTTGAATGACGATCGCGAAATTTTTGTGGGAAAAAACTATTATGTTTACACAACTAAGGGTCTATTTTTTTGCAAAAAGTCTAAACGCAAGAAATTAAAAAGTTTATTGGAAACCTTGGAAAATAGTACTACCTCAAAATTAGAAGCTAGATATGACTTACCTGAATGTGAAAACATATATAAGGTCAGTAGTGAAGCTATGAATCTTAATTCACCTTCTGGAAGTATTATTGCTCTTGATGAAGACATTAATTTCTTCTCTTCTTGCGGAGGTGGAGGAGGGAGCACAGGTGGCGGAAGCACAGGTGGCGGTACTACAACTTCTACAACCGTACCTTTACTTGTACCTCAAAACTTTGGAAGTTGTTCATATACTGAAAACAGTATATTTCAACAAATATTTGGTAATACGGTTACGTGTAATGATTATCACGATAGTACTCATAGAATTCAAACCAAAGTTTGGAATGAGAATTGGTTATTATGGGCTTCAGTAGGTGCATCTGCTAAATATCAGAAAAAAAGATTGATTGGTTGGTCAGAATCATCAACTTCTGATGGAGTAAGGTTAGGAATTAATCACGCGATATACACTTATAATTCTTCAGTAAGTCCATATAATGCTGTAGATCCTAAAAGAGTGATTTTTAAATATAAGGGAGTTAATTACAATCAATATGGGAATGTAGTCACAAGTTATCCTATAAACTCCAGCGCGTGGCCATTTCCTCAAAATGAAACCTTAGGAGCAATTGAAATTTATATATTCGGTGATGATCAATATTTCCCATTAACTGGCAAAGAAGCAAATAAAACTATAAACGATCTTTTAAGTCAAGCAAGAGGTGCTATTAGAGGCTTATCAAATGATATGAATAACGATAAAGTAGGAGTCCAAATTGTTAAATTTCTACCAAGTTCTTTTAAAGTTACTCAAACAGATATACTTTTAAAAAATAGCTCTAAAGCAAAGAAAACTTTTGACTTTAATTTTTTACTCAGTTTTAATTCGGGTTCCTCTGGTGTTTTTCAAACAGTAGCAAATCAATTAAATGCTGAGAAATATGATAAAATTGAAATTGATATGTACGGTGCAGCTCTTAGAAATAATGTATGGAAAGGCAAAAAAATAAGAGGCAAAGTAGATTAATTCAATTTTAGGTGTTGTATTTTCAGAACTTTAAGATTATAAATAGTGAAATGAAAATACCTTTATGGTTTTAAATATATAAAGCAAAATGAGGGATTGGAAAACTCTCACTTTGCTTTATATTTATTATACCTTCCTATTAATTTCTTGACTCCATTTACCATGCCAGTGTGTGAACTAGTGGATAATTTCCATTTTGAATTATTATCAAATTGTGAATCTTGACTGTTTACTTCTGCATATACTTGGGAAGAAGAAATTAATTCCCCAACTTTTAAATTGTAAATCCAAATAAAAACAGATGCTTGATTACTAGTACTTAAATCTGAATTAGAAACGGCTATTGACCCAAGTCCTTCCGTAATTATATTTCCTTTTATGTTGATTAAGTATGTACATTCAGTTAGACTGTATAACTCATTTAACTCTTGTTTTGTAATTTCAAAATCAATTTTTGAAGGTATTAACTTATCAACTCTCAAATCGTTAATTTCAACTAAAGAGTCACCAAGTATCACTTCAAACTCTTCCTTTGAGCGTTGATATAATTCTTTATCAAATATTGTAGAATTTGACTTTGATTTATTCAGTAACCATTTTCCTTGAGAAAAATCTAAGTACTTACCAGTATCGAAATAATAAGTGTATTTTGGAGTATTGCAAGAAATTACTAAAAATAAAAATACAGAACATTTAAACAGGTTTTTCATGTAAATAAAATTTAGTGTATATGTTAGGGTGCAAGCTTTTTGTTGATGTATTAATTATGTTTAAACACAGGATGGTATTATTTGTCAAAGTATATTTTAAAATTTTTAGAAGTTGGTAAAACTGTTCAATTTACAATTTTTTCATTAGCATTATCCAATTTTTCATTTTCAAAACTCTTTAAATAAACTTCTGTAGTCCTCAAAGAATTATGTCCAAGACCTTCACTAATTAACTCAGTAGAAATACCTAAATATTTTGCGATTGTAGCCCAAGAATGTCTTATGGTATATGTTGTAAATTTTTCTTCGATACCTGCATCTGCTGCGATTATTTTTAAACGTTCATTCACACGGCGGCGTATAGATTTATATTTTTCGTAATGTTCTGTACTCCCGTCATAATTGATAGGAAATAAGTAATCTTCCGAATTTTTATTAATAATATAGTAGCTTATAATGTCTGATAGTTCAGACGTGATTTTTACTGAAAGTGGGTCACCGGTTTTACTTCTACCGTAATATAGTCTATCCCCGTTTATATTTTTTAATTTAAGTTTTACTAAATCGACAAGGTTCATTCCGCGACAATTAAACATTATCAAAATATAATTCTTGGCATGCCAAAGTATAGAGTCTTCGGGATACCTCAAATTCCTAATTTCTAAAAAATTATCCTTTGAGGTAGCTCTTTTTTTTGTGTTCTTGCTAGTTGGTATTCGATATTTTTTAAAAGGATTACTCAAAGGTTTGAATTCGTCTTCCTCAATGGCTTTATTATAGATGGCACGTATTCCGCGCATATATGAATTAATTGTGCCAGGCTTATTTCCTCTAGAAACAAATTCAACTTCATAATCTTTTAATATACTAACGGTAATTTCATCAAGTCGAATATCTTCGGATTTAATAAACTTTAAAAACCTGTTCATACAGCTCTGATACCATTCTGCCGTGGAAGGAGAATTCATTTTCCGCTTTCTTTCAATAATTTTATTTCCACATTCTACCAAACTAATGCTATTGTCAATTCGATGTCTTTCGGTTGTTTGAATCTGCTTGTCCCACGAATTTTTTATTTCTCTAACGAGTTGGCTAACATCAATTTTATTAATGTCGTCTCCAAAGTTTTTAATTTTCTTTTTGGCAAGATATAATTTGTCATGAATCTCATCTTCTATAGAATCATAGTCCTTAAACTGATTACAGATATCAGATTTTTTCAACCTACCATTTCTATCATCCCATCCATGTAGTGAAGTTGAATATCCAAGTGCAATGTATCTTGTCTTTTTATGATGAACACGCAATGCTATTGGATAACTTCCATCCTTTTTTTTTGAATTATTTCTAGTGTCTAATACTACTCTTGCGATAGCCATTTTTCGTTCTATTCTTCTATTAAGTTAGTCAAAAAATTGCACACTTTTTGCACACTTTTTCTTGGAATCAAACGAAATCAAATGATTTCAAATAAAATTAAAAATCATAAATAACTGAATATCAATAATATATACGCAATTTTATTTTTTAACTAATTGTAATTTCAAGACTGGCAGGCAAGAGGTCACCGGTTCGAATCCGGTATTCTCCACGCAAAGCTTCCATTTTGGAAGCTTTTTTATTTGTAGTCATTAGGCGATTATTGATCGTATTAAATTGATCAGATATTAAAAGAATAGAGCGTCCCGAAAGCTTTCGGGAAGGTCACCGGTTCGAATCCGGTATTCTCCACAAATTAGTTAAGCCTTCACGAAAGTGAAGGCTTTTTTATACTTCAGAGTAAGTTTCGTTATCATAGGAATAGCGTCCCGAAAGCTTTCGGGAAGGTCACTGGTTCGAATCAGGTATTCTCCAAGCAAAAGGCTTCTAAAATGTAAGTCTTTTTTATTTGATTATTTTTAGATATGTCATTTACTACATACATTATTTATAGTCAGACTTTAGACCGTTATTATATTGGGAGTACGGCAGATATTAATGATAGACTTATTCGACATAATAAGGGTAATGGATCAACATATACGAAAAAGGCTAAAGATTGGGAACTTAGTTGGAAACGTGAATTTGAAACTAGATCTGAAGCTTCTTCTTTAGAGCATTTAATTAAAAAGAAGAAAAGCCGAAAATATATTGAGTATTTAATTTCGATTGATAAGAAGGAATAAAGCGTCCCGAAGGCTTTCGGGAAGGTCACCGGTTCTCCAAACAAAAGGTTTCCAAAATGGAAGTCTTTTTTATTTTACAATACTTCAGAGATAATATCATAAATATAATTTCAGGGGATTACAAAAGAATAGAGTTTTTCTGTAATAAAATCCATTTACAAAACAATACTCTACACATATACTCTCACATTAAGCTATTTTACATTTTTTCAGCTATACAATATCAGGGTGATTAAAAAGTTATTAGTACATGATTATTGATGATATGTACAACCCACAAAAGAAAAATATTAACATGAAAAAAATTATTTTCATCTATCTATTTGTTGTTTGTTTATTTAGTTGCGCGACAGATGAAGCAGAAGAACAATTAAGCGCTATTAATATTCAAATAGACTTAAGTGAAGTAGAGGAGTACTCAAATGATTATGAGTATACAGACTTTATAGTTAAGGTATATAGTTCTAAAGAAGATTATTTCAATGAAGTAAACGCTGTTTTTTCCGGTAACATAGACGCTACGGGCAAAATATCAATTTCAGAAGAATTACAAGAAAAGAGTTACTATGTAGATATTTATACAGAAGATAAAGTATTAAGTAATTGGGAAGTAATAAATCTAGATTTAGACGCTTCTAATAGTATAAAGTTTTCTCCTACAGACACCAATGAGTCTTATTCTACGGTGAACATGACGGATCATAGAAGGTTTGTGGGTAATTGGTCTTTTTTATCCTATGAACAAATCAATAATGAAAATGAAGAAAGAACGGATAAACTGTTTTTGTCCATTAACAAAGAATATACGGCTACTTCATATGAAACGTATGACGGAGTAGCATATCAATTACACTTTAGACTACTTGGAAATGATTATTTGGAATTAGTAACTATACAACCTAGCCCAGATAATTACCCAGTGAACCAGAACAGTACACAAGATTTGGTAGTAGAGATAGAACAAGATGGATTATTATATTTTACAAATTACTCTGGTAATAAAGCGGTTTATGCTAGCAATTAGATAAATGGTTTTTAAAAATATATTAAAAAAGGCTCCCAGTTTTGGGAGCCTTTTTAGTTGGTTATTTGGTAAACTATTTATTATTTACTGTATGCATTTCGTTATTTTTATTAAAATCATAAACGAAAATGAATAAACTTAAACCGACCAATGGTTAAAGTGCTATTCTAAATCAATCCCATCCAGAAAGACCGATTATTTCTCCGTTTGGTCCTACAAAAAAAGTGTATTTGTCACGAGCATAGTTTTCATTTTCCAATTCGTAACCTTCTTTTTTCAATTTATCACCAATGGGGCCAATATCATTGACCTTTAGCATAAAGTGGTTATGGTTAGTGTTTCCTATTGGCCCTATGGTATCAATAAATTCAGGTGCGGTAAGTGATAGTCCTATGGTTAGGTCATCTGCCTTTAATTTCATTACCAACATACCTTCAAGTCCGGGTCCGTGAAGTACTTCGGCATCAGCCATTTTAAAACCAAGTATTTCACGATAAAGTTTTAAGGTTTTCTCAAGTTCCAGTACATGTACACTAAGGTACTTTAAACCTGTAACCCTTGCCTTCTCAGAATTTACATTTTCAATTTCATTTGGCAATGAATTGGATGTTTGCGCAAAACCAAAATTTAAGCTTGTTAAAGCAAAAACAAGAAGAAAGCTCGTTTTCCAGATTAGACGTTGAAAATTGTGGTTTTTTGTGCTGTGGTTATGCTTAAGTTTCATAATAAAAATCGTTTTGTTAAAACTATGATATTAAGCGATAACCTTAGGCTCAAAATAGCTTAACAAAAACTGAACATTGATAATCCCTATTACTGTTGTTCATTGCCATTTTGCTGAGAGCTTCAATAAAAACTGAACAATGAAGTTTTGCTTGTTCAATCTTATCTTTTGATAAATATTTCTTTGTAAAATTACAATACTCACATGCTTTGAAAGATTCATTAAACCCATTGTTTAAGTGTAACACGTTCACATTTTCAATTGGTAATCTTCAAGGCGAACAACTATAATCAACAACAATTTATATGAAAAAATGTACACTTTATTTACCCCTGTTCTTTCTTGTGATTTCTTGTTCTCAGGTAAAAAAAGAGGAGCAAAAAAATCAGGAAGAAACAGTAGAGTGGGAAGAGCTGATAAATCAAAACCTAACCCAATGGGATACTTATCTAAGCTATCAGCACCAGCCAGGTTACGATGGCTCTGTACCACTAGACGAAAACGGAGAAGAAATTGCACCTATTGGTCTTAACAATAGTGATTATACCGTTTTTTCAACCATACAAGATGGAGAAGATACTATTATAAAAAACACGGGAGAATATTACGGATGTCTTATAACAAAAAATGAATATAAGAATTACCATTTTCAGTTAAAGTACAAATGGGGAGACAAAACGTATGCTTACCGTAAGGAATTATTAAAAGATTCAGGTATACTATACCATTCAGTAGGCCCAATGGCCGTTGAGTACTGGCGCTCTTGGATACTTTCTCAAGAATTTCAGATTATGGAAGGGCATACCGGAGATTTTTGGAGCCAAGCTAATTCTTTAATAGATATCAAGGCATACAAACCAGAATCTGTTCTAGATCCGCTTGCGCATGAATCGCAAGAGTTTTTACCGATTGGCATGGGTAGTCCATACAACAATTATTGTTTGCGTAGCGGTAATTATGAAAAACCAGATGATGAATGGAATACCCTTGAATTAGTTTGCTATGAGGGTAAAAGCTTGCATATCGTGAACGGTGAGGTGGTAATGATACTTAAAGATTCAAGGTATGTTGATGAAAGCGGTAAGGAAATACCACTTATTCAAGGAAAGATCCAATTACAAAGCGAAGCTGCAGAGGTATTTTTCAAGGACATAAAAATAAGGCAGATAGATTCGCTAACACAACAGCAAAAATCACTTTTTAAATCAGTTTAACATATAAAACTAGCGTCATATGAAATTTAAGGTATATCTAATTTTAAGTATTGTCAGTGCATTTGTGGCTTGTTCGTCAAATTCTGGTGATGATGAAGAAACGGAAAAAGACCCAGAAAATCTAGAACAAGTAGATGATAAGGATGAGGACATGGAAGATGCGATCGAGCCATTTGAACTTGCTGATTTAGACCCAAATCTACCCTCTTTTGTTTCTGTGGTAGACGAAACTCCAGAAGATATGGAATGGGTAAAGGTCGAAGCAATGTCTGATGAGTTCGACAAATGGAACGACGAAAAGTGGTTTAATTCTTTTTGGAATTACGGTAATACTCCAGTTTCAATGCGCAGTGAAAACTCTAGCGTTGTAGATGGTAAACTTAATATACAGGCTACATTAGATGAAAATAGTTCTCAATGGTTTCAAACGGCAAGAGTACATTCTAAGACCAAAATAAGTTACCCAATGTATACAGAATGTAGTATGAAAACTTCTAGCATTTCTGCGTTCAATACATTTTGGTTGAACAATGGCGATATAAATGATAGAGATGAGATCGATATTGTTGAAAGCAATGCCAACCCAACGGAAGAATGTAGTGATCAGACAACCAAGCCCAGTAATTACCCTTGGACACCGTGGGATTTTTCTACCCAAATGAACTCTCAGTTCTTTATTGCAAAGGGAGGGGTAACTGAAAGGCATGAAGATAATTTTGATACCAGAATGCTGTCGGATGCAAACCCTAACAAGGGAAAGACTTGGGATGAAACGTACCACATAGTCGGTGCTTGGTGGAAAGATGAAAGAACGGTTCAATTTTATTTAAATGGAGAACCTGCAGAGTCACCACAAACCAAGATTTTACGAGAGAGTTAGAGTTGATATTTGATTTATGGACATCAGAAGAGTGTTATTTAGGAGGATTACCACAAAAGGAAGAGCTAAATGATGACTCTAAAAATACGATGCGTGTAGATTGGATACGTACTTGGAAACTAGAATCAAATATCAACTCTAACTCTCTCGTAAAGACTAGGTAATAAGGAAGCAGTTTGTTAGTTTAAAATGGAACAGGGGCATGGTTAATACTGTGCCTTTTCCTATTTGATCCCTTTTTCAAGCAGGTTGGGTCAACACCCTTCGGTATTGGTGTTAATTTATATAGTTAGTAGGATTAAAGGTTACTTCAGCTATGTTCCAAAGCTATTTCTTACACAGTAAAACCGTATTGCATACTGCATGTAGAATATACGTAGCTACTGAATAACTCCTTAAAAAACATAGTAAGCTATAGGGTGCTACTAGTTAGTGCTATCCAATTTTGGGTGATAATCATAAGATTTATTTTTCATATAATCTTTTACCATCTGGTATTCTTTCAAAACTCTGTTGCCTTCTCTAATTACAAGTCACACTCAAAACGTACAAAATGATAATTAGGGTACAATTCGTGGCTAATTCCCCAAGTAATGCCTTTTCCTGGGGTGGTGTTTATATTGGTAATACGCTTTACTCATAAATTCCACTTATCAAAAAGAACAGCATCTACATGTAGCGTACTGTCCTAATCTAAACAAACTCAACTATTGTTTTATTCTCCTTTAGCCCTATGTTGGGTCTTTCTTTCAGAGGTAAAGCTCATAATACTTTGGTAATCCCAGCTATTGTACATGTGCGATAATCCCCAACGCAATATTTCCGTTGGTTCCTTTTCGGTATCGGCACTTCTGTTTAATCCAATGGCATGTGCGCTAACGCCTGGTATAACAGACATAATTTCAAAATTAATACCGTCTGCAGCCCATTGAATGGTGTTCTTTTCTGGACCATCGGTCGTAATCAAGGCAGCAACCCCGCCATTATATGGCCAAACACAAATTTCGTGACCACTATTGCTAATAGGGTTGTATGGAGTTTTAACGTACGGTCCTTCAGGTTTATCGGCAATGGCAAGACCATGTCTTATCTGTCTTCCACCAAACGTAATTTCCTCACCCATTTGCTCGCCTTTATAATACAGGTAAAACTTGCCATTTAGGGGGATGATACAAGGGTCGTGTACCTTGTGACTATCAAAGTCACCTTTTCGCTCAACGGCAAATCTGTCTTGTTTTTCACCTTTCCAAATACCATTGTCAGCAGGGCTAAGTATAGGCTCCTTACTTTTAGTCCAAGGACCATCAGGAGAATTTGACCAGGCTAAACCAATTTGGTTTTTAACGCGTACGGTGTATGGAGATTTTACCGTTTGGTAGCTTAAGTAATATTTATCTTCATGCTTCATGATTTCAACTGTAAAAACAGATCTGTCATCATAAGCTCCGGCTTTGCCTCTAGCAACGGCCAGGCCTTCTTCTTTCCAAGTTTCACCATCTTCTGAAGTAGCGTACCAAATGTCGCAACGGTCCCACGGAAATACCTTGTCATTCTCAACATCTCCTCCAAATCCTTGTGTAGGGCCCGTACTTTTTGAGTACCATACGTAGTATTTTCCATTTTCCTTGATTACGGCACTAGGATCTCTACGTACAACACCTTCTTCGTATGCTAGATCTCCTTTTAATGGTTGTAAGTTAGAAAACTGAATAAACCATTCGTTTCCTAAGTCTACACGCCATTTTAAAGCTCTTTTAGAAGCGGCACTTAAGTGGTTGATATCGGTTATTCCCAAATGGTCTATTTGTTCTTGTGTTACACCTAAAGAGTCTAATGTACTTTGGTCATAGGTTACGCCCTGGGCAATACCTTGGTAGGTAAGCACGACAATAAAAAGAAAGGTATATAAGATTGTTTTTGTTTTTGACATCATTTTATTTCTGGTTATTTGATTTGTTAGGTTGTACATCATAGATGATATGTTATATGTTTTGGTGCTTTATTAAGATTTTAATGCAATTCTATTTTACTGATATGACTTGAACAGCATATGAGATCATATCTTTTGATTTCGTTTTTCATATCTGTATGCAATTGTAATAATTTACAATCTTGAACGATTAAATATTGATTTAATAAATATGTCGCCTTTATATTGACAAATATTGGCTATATGTGTTTAAAATATGCTATTTACTAATGAATAAAAACTGAACATACCTAAAAATCGAGCCATTTTAGATGTATTAAAGCTGAGCAAATACTATATTGAAATTAACAGGTACACGTTCTTGTATGTTCAGTCATAATTTTAAAGTGTTTAGTCTGTTTAAATCTTTCAGTTAATTTTTTTTCATGTTATGAATAGACGTTCAAAGTGTCAATTATTGGTAAATGTTATTGCGTTGCTTTTCTGTTTATGCCTTAGGTCTCAAGAGCCTTATGGCACAAATAAATACATTGAAAAAGCCAACGAACTCACTGCAAAAAATTTAGATAGCGCTATCTATCATTTAAAAAAGGGGATTGATCATTATTCAATTGAGAAGGATACCGTTAATTTAATTAATAGTCTTTGTCAGTTGTCTGGAATATATGATAATGTACTAGACTACG
Organism: Maribacter sp. R86514; assembly: GCF_044597005.1. Classification (NCBI taxonomy): domain Bacteria; kingdom Pseudomonadati; phylum Bacteroidota; class Flavobacteriia; order Flavobacteriales; family Flavobacteriaceae; genus Maribacter; species Maribacter sp. R86514. The sequence goes on from NZ_CP138999.1 coordinate 3,403,796, forward strand.
GCAAGTCTTATGATGGATATTGGGAGGCATTGATTTTGGCAGACCTTTCAAATGACGATATTTCTAAATCGCGTATTTATCAAGAACTGGGCTGGTTGTATACCGCCTACCGAAAGGAAGAAGAATCGTTACGCTACTTTAACATGGCGTTAGCACTAAAAAAGAAGCTTTTAGAAGAAAAAAAGATAAGTAGGGATTATGTAGTGAGCAACTATTTTGCCATTGTCAACTGTTATAGGGTAAACCAAAATTTTGTTATGGCAAAAACGTATCTAGATAGTTGTGAGCTGTCCTTGAAAAAGATAAATCCTAATAAAAAATCGTATTATGTCGAGTCAGAAAAAGGGTACTTTGATGCATTAGCAGGAAATTATGAAGAGGCCTTAAGCAAACTGAACGAGACAAAACTTTTCTTTGAAAATGAAAACCCTTCATACCTTTCAATTATTCATTTCTTAATAGCGGAGGTGTATAGGTTCAAAGGCGATTCTGAACAGGCAATAGAATACTATAAGTCATCGCTTAGATTTTCAGAAATGTATAATAAGCACTTGGGCTACAAACTGTTCAATTATGAAGTTTTATCTGAGTTGTATTATAATCAAAACAACTACAAAGAAGCATTTTTTTACAAGGATAAAGCCCAAGAACTAAACGAAAACATTTTTGGTAGAAGAAGTAAAAACCACAAGCATTTATTTGAAATAAAAGATAGGTTCAGGCTTCAGAAAGAAAAGGAAAAAGCCCTGCTGAAAGAGGTGCGTATAGAGAAGCTGGAAGATCAAAAAAGGATAGGTTTTTTACAAAACATCTTAATGGGTGTCGTAGTCATATTTATGTTCTTGTACGGCATATTGTTTTTTAGAAATTTAAGAAGAAAGCACAAATTGGAAAAACAAAAGACCAATGAAGTAATGATGCTAAAGAATCGAGAGCTAACTTCCTCTGCCTTACAGCTGATCGAAAAAGAAGAATTTATTACCAAATTAAAGCAAAACATCTCTAAAGGAGATGCAATAGATACAAAAGCGATACATAATATGTTGAAAGGCTTTCAAAATACCCCAGGAGGTAACTGGAAAGAATTTGAGGCGCGTTTTACTTCTATAAACCAAAGCTTTTATGAAAAAATAAGAGCTAAATATCCAAATTTAGGTCAAACCGATTTAAAACTTTGTGCTTTAGTTAAATTAGGGTTTTCAAGTAAAGAGATGTCATCGTTATTGGGTATTACTATAGAAAGCGTACATACCTCAAGATACAGGTTGCGAAAGAAATTGAAATTGGAAAAAGGAGAAAACCTTATAGATTTTATGGCCACCATTTAATCTCTTTTTAACTGCTACTTTTTTGGGTGATATTTTAATATAGGTAATGCTTTTCAAGCAAATTTCCATATTATGGTAGAGTTGTATTTATCGATTTTAAAATCGGTATGTATTAACTCTGGCATTGATAAAGGTTCTAAGAAATCGTTACTCACCTAAAAATAGAGCGATATATAATAGATGCTATCACATTATACTCTTTTAAGTTTTAGGATAAAGCATTTGATAATTACATTATAGGCTTTATGAGTAAGGCTTTTTTTCTTGCGGAAAAGATCTGGATAGTATTTAGTTATCGATAGGTTTGTTTTATGGCATAAAAAAAGGGGCAGCCTAAAATAGGCTGCCCCTTGTCATATTAATTACACCTAATATGGCGCAACATTGTATTTATGGTCTAACAGGAACTTCTGCTAAGAAAAAGTCATCTAAGTAGAAGACAAGGTTGTTATCGTGAAATTCGTTATAACCTCTAATGAACCAAGAGATATCACGACCAGCTCCTGCTGTGAATATTTGCTTTTGGTATATCCACTTGCCTGTAGGCATGTCAGAAGTAAATGTTGTTGGTATTAAACCTGGCCCGCCCCAGTCATCTGCATAAAGTTGAATATCTGCAGATTGTGTTCCGGTCGGTAGATTAGATATATCACTTTCAATGTATAGCCAGTAGCCAAATTCGTATGTTTTACCAGTTTCTATGGTAAAAGTAATTGGGTTTCCACCAGACTCAGGTCTAATGATCATACCACCATTAGGTCTTAAGTTCACCTTAAGGCTTTGCGATCCGGTATGGGTATTCAATAAGTCCATACTTATATCAAATCCATCCCAAGGCGCTCCCCATCCTTGATAAACATAATTACTAACATTTGTAGTTTCAAAACCGTAATCATAAGAAGAAGTAGTATAAAGGTTGTCAAGTGCGTCAAATTCTGTTAATAACGCATCTGTAAAAGCTTCAGACTCTACTTCATCAACTGTTCTTAAAGCTCCTGGGGTATAACTTACATAAACTTGATCGTCATTATAAAGCTGTTCACCATCAAGTTCTAAAATAACAATAGTAGCTTCATCTTTATCTAAGGTTGCAGAAACAACGGTAGGATTAAGTACTATAGGATTCATTTCATCTCTATTGTTTTCTATTCTAACAGTAAAATCATCGGAATTGATAGAGGTACCATCTATTTCTCTACTAAATTCTAGGATAACCTTATCGGTTCTTTCCGCTACTCTGTCTAAAGTAACAGGCGCAGTAGAAGGAATCACTTTAATTACCTTCTCAAAAGAAAGAGTGTCTGCATCCGTTGGTCTAAACCTAGAAGCAATATATTCAATATCCCAAGATCCCAATCTATTGAATCTCATATCTACTTCAGAATCGTCGCTAATAGTAACAGCGTTTGGCTTACCACCTACAGAATTCCAAGTTACACTTTGCGGCTCTCCAATAGCCGTATAAGATAAACGAATGGAGTTACTGGCCTCCAATTCGTTTTCGGCACCGTCTGCCAAGTTGATTTCAGCACCGGTAGTACCATCAGGGTTTATTCTAAAAGCCTTAAGTACCGATTGTATAGAGTCAATAACCGTTACTACAATGGTAGTATCCAACTGTCTAGAGTCAATAGGTTCTGTACTATCATCATTAGGGTATACATTACCCTTAAATGTTTGGTTTAGCACCACATCGTAAACTCCTGCTTTATTGAATATCGCCTTAACGACTTTTTCAGATGAGGTTGTTCCGCTTCCCCCAACAATACGAGCATTGCTAGGTAAGGTCCATGTTCTAGATTCTACACCACGTGAAATATCTCCAAAATCAATGTCTCCACCAACAATTACCTTGTTTTCAAAGTCCATTTCAGAGGTAACGATAATTCGGTGGTTAGGGTCATTTAAATTTAGTTCTTCTTGCTTTTCGCAACTTACTAGAAGTAAGGTGAAAACAAAAAGTATACTTAAAAACTTACATTTTTTCATATCTAGTAATTTTAGTTGTTAAAGTTTGGATTGTTTAATACCTCTGCTGAAGGAATAGGGAAATAGTTGTGCTCTTCAGGTTTGTAGTTTTGAGATGATTGACTAAAATCTGGTCTCACCCTTCCTGATATAAATAATGGTGCTACACCTTGCCCTGTAATATCTAGGTTTTCTTCTCTCCAAATTTCATCGGCACGTAAATCATCAAAAACTTCTTTTACGATACCCCAACGCACTAAATCTTTATAACGATGTCCTTCAAAGCATAACTCGATAGCTCTTTCCACACGTTGAATATGTGTTAAAACAGTTTGCGCGTTAGCGGTAACCATTGGTTGATCGCCATTTACCTGTTTACTAACATGAAGCTGTGGAAACATACCACCGTTCATGTCCATATATTGCTGTAATGTAACAACACCTGCTCTACTTCTCACCATATCAACGTATCTAATAGCTGTTGCAAAATCACCGTCAGCATTGATTACTGCTTCTGCATACATTAATAAAACATCTGCATAACGAATGTGTCTAAAGTTGATACCGCTACGTCCACGTACCGGTTCTCCGTCCATATGATACCAGTTAGAGTGTTTTTTAACGTACGCACTTTGTCCACCGCCCCAGGTTGCTTTTGCTTCGGAAAAAGGCGCTAGGTACCAATCTCCTTCACCGTTTCTTGGAGCGATGGTATAGTTCATTCTACGAGACTCTAGGTTGCCGTCATTGATGGAATTATCAGGATCAACTTCATCGTTTACCAACATTTCATGAAGGTTGTACGAAGCCAATACGGTATTAAAAGCACCATATTGAATATGACCGACTTCTGTACTTAGTGTGGTAGATTCTGCACCTGCTCCACCGGTAGAAGTATCGTCTTCTGCAAAACCACTATTTCCTGGGTTTAAATCAAAAGAATAGTTGACCTCAAAAATAGATTCTTCGTTGAACTCATTGAAATGCGTAAAGTTATCTTCGATGTTTCTGGTTAAACTATATATACCAGAATCTATGACTTCTTTGAACAAACTAGCAGCTTGCGGCCATTGTTCATCATAAAGATATACTTTACCTAAAAGTGAAGTGGCAGCGCCCCAAGTAGCTCTACCTGCCGCGGCACTTTCCCAGGTTCCAGGTAAATTGCTCATTGCAAATTCCAAATCTGGAATAATAATTTGTGCGTTTACATCAGCCGTAGAAGATAGTTCTTTACTTAACTCTTCTAGAGATTGTGCCACCTCATCATGTATCATTGCACCACCATAGGTGTGTACAAGCTGAAAGTAAAAGAATGCTCTTAAAAAGCGGGCTTGAGCTTCTATTTCAGTTTTAGTTGACTCATCTAAAATGTCTTCGTCAACTGTTTTTAACTGAGTAAGTATCGTATTGGCTCTAAAAACACCAACATATAGCTCTTGCCACTTTTCCGATAAGTGATTTTGACCATTTGTATAGGTTAAATTTCTAAACGGAAACGGTCTATACCAAGGTTCTGTACCAGCTAAATCTGACATTACAAATTCCTGTACCAATTCAGAGCCACTAACAGAACGGTATTGCAACGCACCATATACTGATGTAAGTGCAGAGTTAAAATGGCTCTCTGATTTCCAAAAGCTAGCTTCTGTAAGAGCATTTGGATTTGGTTCGTCTAAAAATGTGTTTTCGTTACAACTAACGCCGACTAGCGTAAGAAGAACAAAACTTTTTACAATTATTTTTTTTATTGATTTCATAGTCTTTTTTTTAGAAACTTAATTGAACTCCCATTATAAACTGGCGCGTAATAGGGTAATTACCATTATCTACACCTCTTTGAAATAGGTTGTCACCACCCACTTCTGGATCATACCCTGTATAATTTGTAAACGTAAAAGGGTTTACTGAATTTAAATACAGTCTTATTTTATCTACGCCGAAATCCTGTGTATTTGGAATAGTGTATCCTATAGATATGTTACGAATACGTAGGTAGGTTCCATCTTCTAGGAAATAATCTGAAAATGCCCTAACATTAGAGTGGGTACCACTTTGTCTGTAGGTAGGAATATCAGAATCGGGGTTTTGAGGTGTCCATTGAAATACTTGATCTTGATGGCGTCCACCGGCAAAAGCTATTTGCCTACCACCGTTATAAATTTCTGAACCATATGCCAAGTAACTTTGCACACCAAAATCCCATCCTTTATAACCTAAATCAAAATTTAAACCGGCTTCCCATTGTGGAATACCAGAACCTGAGAAGACACGGTCACTATCATTAATAGCACCATCACCGTTGGCATCAACATATTTTATATCCCCTAATTGTGGGCTACTAACTGCGCTTAGATCTAATTGTTGGTACTCTTCTAACTCTTCTTGAGTTTTAATTACACCGTCATTCTGAATCAAGTAGAAAGATCCCGCTGGGTCTCCAACGCTTAAAAAAGTAGTTGGTTCATTACCTGTACTACCATCTGCATTGGTAAGCGTACCGCCAGAAGCACCAAGTGTTTTACCATTTAAATTGGTAATCTTGTTATCGTTAAGTGTCCAAGTACCTGAAAATCCAAAGGTTAAATCTTCACCTATGCTACCTTTGTAATTCGCGGCTACCTCAACACCTTTATTCTGCATGTTACCGGCATTAACCGCTACGGCACCATAAACGCTTTGTGCTCGTGGTTGCCATAAACCGGCTGAAGGAGGGGATAATTCATTAATTAACATATCCTTCTTGTCATTTCTATAGACATCTGCCGTAATGTTTAACTTGTTGTTGAACATGCCTAACTCAAAACCGATGTTAGATGAAATTTGGGTTTCCCATTGTACATTAACGTTAGGAAATCTACGTTGTACTAGACCGTTCTGTAAATCTTCATCAGCGCCAAATGGGTAATTTACACCAGGCTCTATTACTGGTATGTAAGAGTAATCAGGTATACCGTTAAAACCTACTTGGGCCCAGCTACCACGAATTTTAAAATTGTTTACGGTACCGGAGTTAAACCAGTTTTCATCGCTTACGTTCCAACCTGCTGAAAAACCGTAGAAGTTATTATTTCTGTTATCTGGAGCGAATTTAGAAGAACCATCTCGTCTAATACTTGCACTTAAAAGGTACTTACTGTCATAATTGTACTGGATCCTACCTAATTTACCAGCTAAGGTGTTCACATTTCTAAATTCACTTGGCGTAGTCGGGTTGGCCCCTGCGTTAAGTACTTGCACATCATTTGAAGCATCATCGGCAAAAACCGTACCTGTGTTCAAGGTTCTGTATTTGTACTTTTCATAAGAAGCAACTGCCAAGAAATCTAAATTGTGCTTTCCAAAAGATTTCTTATAATTTAAAATGTGCTCAATGGTTTCTCTTGTAGAAAACCATTGATTGTATTGTAGAATAGCATTTGGTGTTGAAGCGGATAAACTCAACTCTCCATTACGATCTAAGGCTAAATACTGAGGCTGAAAAAACTTTCTGAAATACTGACTCTCGTTACGACCGATATTAACCTTATAAGTTAAGCCATCTAAAATTTCGTATTCCAAGTTCAAGGCAATACTATTGCTCTTGTTTTCCCTTTCGTCTATATTATCTAACTGGCGCGCTAGAAAGCCATAAAATATTTCGTTTTGTACACTTAACTGAACGGTATTTTCCCCATTAGGTTGAAATACGCTAAAAGGTGCACTATGGGGTACATTACCAATAGCAAAACCGAAAATGTTCCAAGGTTCTTGCTCACGATTTTCAGTAGTTAAACTGGCGGAAGCAAAAGCTTTGAATTTCCCTTTGGTAAACTGCCCTGTAAGTCGGTTGGTTAAACGATCAAAACCAGAATTGATCAAAACCCCTTCTTGTTCGTAAAAGGTAGTATTGTAGTTATACGTTAAATTTTCAGCACCACCAGATAAGTTTACATTGAAATTTCGCACAACGGCATTATCGTTTTGTACCTCGTCAACAAAGTTCGTATCCCAATCCAATACATTGCCATCTATTAAAAAAGTTAGAGGCTCATCGCCCCCAGCTTCTGCACTGGTCTCCGTAACGTATAGAAAATCGGTTGTGTTAGATAATGGTGTACCAGAGGTAATGTTTTGAATACCTGTAAACATATTTACGTCTACCTTCATTTTACCTTTTTTACCACGTTTCGTTGTAATCAAGATTACACCACCGGCACCACGTACACCGTATACCGATGCAGAGGCACCATCTTTTAAGATGTCTATAGACTCAATTTGTTCAGGAGCAAGATTTGGATTGCTTTCTTGCGGTATGTTATCTACTACGTATAAAGGTTCTCCACCGTTCAAGGAAACCAATCCACGAATTTGTACGTTCGCGGCTTCACCAGGTCGGCCACTTGCTGCTTGTATGTTTACCCCGGCAACTTTACCTTGAATGGCAGCTCCAATATCAGATACAGGTATTTTAACAAGCTCGTCAGAATCTACTTTTGCAACCGCACCGGTAACTTCTTTCTTCTTTTGTGTACCGTAACCCACAACAACGACCTCTTCAAGTTGTTGCGAATCTTCTTCTAAAGCTAGGTTCAAGGTACTGGTATTAGCAGAGACCACTTGTTTTATACTTTTAAAACCTAGGTAAGAGAACACTAATGTTTCACCTACGTTGGTATTAATGGTATAATTACCGTCAAAATCGGTTACGGCTCCTTTGCCAGATCCTTCAACAACTATTGAGACGCCCGGCAATGGGGTGTTTTGTTGGTCTGTTACCACACCTGAAACAGTTTTTTGTGCATATGTCCAGCCTATTCCTAAGAATAAGAAGAGCATGAAGGCACTCATTTTCATAAATTTTGGTTTTTGTCCTTTCATAATCATGAATTAGGTAGTTGGTATTTCAACAGCAATATTGATATGGCATTGAAATAGATTAATTATTTAATTATCGTAAAAAATTCAGCCATGAAATTATCATATTATGAATTCACGTAATAAAAATCGCCCTCAATAAAAACTAGACACCGTTTTAGATTTTTTAATCTTTAATTTGTTTTGATCAGATATTTTTGAACAATTGGCGATTTCTATTTTATGAAATTGTAAAATTTTGGTTTTTTAGTGTTCGTTAAATGTTAATATTGCTTGAAAGTACCGTAGATAGGGGGTGTAAACGTATTTTACTATAGGCTTGTTTTGACCAGTAATTAGTACAGATTTTGTAAGTATATGCCAGATGTTCAGGTTTTGTTCAGATGTTACGTGCCTCGTTCAGTGCACCTTTTACCACAGTAATTAACATATAGATTTCATGATCAAAATCTTCTTTAATTTTCTAATGGACAGGTACATCTTTTAATAATCTGAGATATTAAGGTTTAAAAAAGTTCTATGCTACCCGTAGTGCATCAATCAGTTAGTAAAATATATAGGCATGTAAAATCTAGATTACCAGCTTAACATTGCCTGTTGAGAATCTTGTCATGTATAAAATAACATCGAATTCTTCATAAACCTTACATTTTTGAGTATTGCTATAGTCACTAGAAAAAATGCAATAGAATGATCTTCGTTATAAAAATGATCACTTGTAGCCAATGTTATTTGGTATACAGGGTAATTTAAATCTCAAACGAACTAATAACCCATCGATAAAATCACTTCATTGTAGAAAGGTTCAAGTACCTTAAAAGTTCTAATAAAAATGATATGAAAAAGACAGATTTTAGTGATTTAAAAGTGATGTATATTAATTGTACGCTAAAGAAATCGCCCCAAGAAAGTCACACTCAAAAGTTAATGGATGTATCAAAAGCCATAATGACCAAAGAGCAGGTAAAAATTGATGAGGTTCGGTTTATAGACCATGAAGTGGCCAGTGGAGTATATCCAGATATGACAGAACATGGTTGGGATGTTGATGAGTGGCCAAAAATTGCCGAACGTATTTTAGATGCCGACATCACTATTATTGGCACACCAATTTGGTTGGGCGAAAAATCATCTGAAGCTCAAAAACTTATAGAACGCCTGTATTCCATGAGCAGCCAGACCAATGATAAGGGGCAGTATATTTTTTATGGAAAAGTAGGTGGGTGTATAATAACAGGTAATGAAGATGGCGTAAAGCACTGCGCTATGGGTATTTTATACTCCATGCAACATGTTGGGTATTCTATACCGCCACAAGCAGATAGCGGATGGATCGGTAAAGTAGGACCAGGACCAAGCTATGGCGATACCAAATGGAAAGGCGAAGACCTTAAAGAACCCGTAGGTTTTGATAGTGATTTTACCAATAGAAACACCACTTTTATGACCTACAACCTGTTGCATTTAGCTAGAATGATGAAAGACAATAACGGTTACCCCAACTACGGAAATAGCCGTACCGAATGGGATGATGGCAAGCGATGGGAGTTCGAAAACCCAGAATATAGGTAGTGGTTTAGTTTATAGCAATAAATATCAAGTATCAAGTATTAAGTACGAAGTACTTAGAAGTTACTTTTTAAAATAATTTACTTAATACTTTGTACTCAGTACTTAATACTATTTTTTCTCCTAACTCCTAACTCCTAACTCCTAACTCCTTAATTATTTTATACTTTTTTCACTTAACACACAACAGTACTCTACTGATAAAACGTTAACTTACAGCCAGTTCATCCAAAAAACAAATTGTTTGCCATTGATACAAAATGAAATCAATACCATTTGGCTAGACCTCAATGAAGAATTGTATCATTTCATTTTGGGTAAGATTAAAGATGAGCAAGTGTCAAAAGACATTCACCAAGAAGTGTTCTTAAAAATACAGACCAAAATCCATCAGCTTCAACATACCTCTAAACTGACTTCTTGGGTGTATCAAATTACTAGAAACACCATCATAGATCATTTTAGAAAACAGGGTAAAACCATTTCCAGTATTGAAGGTCTGGAGCTGGCAGAAGAACAATCAGGTGATTTTGACTATGCCAAGCTCACCAATTGCATTAATCAGAAAATAGGGGAGTTATCAGCGCAACATAAAGAAGCCATTGTATTGACCACCTTTCAAGAATACTCGCAAAAAGAGCTGGCAAAGCATTTAAACATCTCGTATTCGGGCACAAAATCTAGGGTACAAAAAGCTAGGGAAATATTAAAGGTACAACTGCTTTCTTGCCCCAATGTAATAGCTGACCGAACAGGGAAATTGCTCGATTTTGAAAATAATGAAGAATAGTTACGTCTTTTTTTAGAGTTCGCCGTCTACCTGGTATAACCTAAAAAAAGTTGAGATGACCGAATTAAAAAAAGTAACCGTACAAATACTAAATGCCTTTACAGAAAATGATAAAGGTGGTAACCCAGCAGGTGTAGTTTTAGATGCAGATGCACTCTCGCATAACGACAAATTACATGTTGCCAAAAAAGTGGGGCTCTCTGAAACCGCTTTTATTTCTAGATCCAATACTGCGGATTTTAAGCTCGATTTCTATACGCCCACCAAGCAGATAGCTCATTGTGGGCATGCTACCATAGCAGCATTCTCGTACTTAAAACAGTTGGGAAAATTAAAGGGCAACACATCATCAAAAGAAACCATAGATGGAAACAGAAAAATAGAAATACAGGGCGCTTTGGCATTTATGGAGCAATTGGCACCAACATATGTAGACCCAGTTGAACGAGAAAACGACATTTTAAATTCATTAGGACTAACAAAAGCAGATTTGCTGCCAAACGCACCAATTAAAGTAGTTAATACCGGAAACTCTTTTTTATTGATTCCTGTGAAAGATGTAAAAACGCTACAAGATATTACACCACATTTTGATGCCATAGAAAACATCAGTGAAGCTTATGATTTAATAGGATATTACGTGTTCACTACAGATGCTTTAGCACATGAAATAGATGCGACAACAAGAATGTTTGCGCCACGCTATGGTATTTTAGAAGAAGCAGGAACAGGAATGGCTGCAGGTCCGCTAGCTAGCTATTTGTATGATGTCTTGCAGATCAAAAAAACCACTTTTCAAATACAGCAAGGCAAATATATGTTACCGCCATCATCAAGCGCGATTGAAGTGCAATTGCAACTGGAAAATGAAAAAATTACCGGACTCATGGCTGGTGGAAAAGGAGTAGTGACTCGTAAACTAGAAGTTAATGTATAAGCAGAAAAACCAACTAATTACTCTTTACTTAATACTATTTTTTCTCCTAACTCTTTTGTACTGCAATAGAATTTCTCAAGCATTTTCATCTTTAAAAAAGAAATACTGTATTAATTTACCTTAAAAGATATACTTATTAAAATAATCACTAACTTTCTCAATATTAAGATATTGTGTATCACAAAAATGTTTATTATTTAAGCATTTAACGAAGCAAGTAAGTTCCCCTAGTATGTATTGCCGGTAATAGTATTCCCCCTAGTGGTAAAATACCAATTGAGTAGAATATTAACCAATAATTATATATTATGAGAACTATTAAGATGACTAAGTTTTTTATGCTTGCTGTGTTTTTAACACCATTTATCAATACTGCACAAGAAGCTACCGCTACTATGGATTTTGAGAACGCAGAAGCCAATGTAGCTGTTGTATCGAATTACGTAAAAGCAGTGCAAAACGGAGATTTGGAAACGATGGTAGCGCAATTGGCAGATGACGCCAAAATTTATGGTCTCAGCGGAGGTCCTACCAACGTAATGAACCCATCCCAATTGTCTGAATATTATAAAGAAAGTTTTGCAGCTACCAAACATTCAATTGACCCAAACACGTCTTATGCGCCCATAAAGGTAACTGGTGGCATAAACGAGGGCGAATGGGTTATGGTTTGGACTACAGACACTATTTCAAATAAGAAAACCGGTCAAGAAATTGCGATTCCTGCACAGGTTACGTGTCTTGTTGAAAACGATAAAATTACAATGATGGCGCATTATTACGATCAATTAAACGTTATGACGTCTATGGGCTACACGCTACAACCACCTACTGAATAATAAATAAACCTTTAATATTCATGTAAAACCCAGAAGCTTTTTCTGGGTTTTACTTTTTATCTTTTTACCGACATCACCAAGTGCTATTTCGGAGCAATTGCAAATAGAAAATGAAAAGAATGCCGGACTCATTGCGGTGGGAAAAGGAGTAGTGGTCCGTGAACTGGAAGTTAAGATATAAACAGAAGAAGCAACCAATTATGTTAAATGCATCTTTACTATACAACTATATATGTAAAGGAATGAAAACTCGGGTTCGTAATTGGGTCGTTTGTAGTGTAATCTCTTTAGTGGTTTTTAGTTCTTGTAGTAATGATGATGATACTTCCACATGTAATGTAGAGAACCCTTTAGAAGAACTTTCTTGGCTTAATGATTGGGTAAATTCATTGACTGATGATCACGAGTATATAAGAAAAGCCAAGTATCTGGGCAATGATGTTTTTTATTATGTGAATTGCGACCCCACTGTTGCTTATGCTTCGTTCACCAGAAATTGTGAGGGTGAAACCATAGGTAATACTGCCGAATTAAAAACAGAATTCACGCAAGACAGAATTTTATGGTTACCAGAAAATTCAGAATGTAGTTTTGAGTAGCCTCTAAGAATGTATTGTACTTAATACTTTGTACTCATTACTTAATACTATGTATTCTCCTAACTATTTTACACCTCGAACTTTTCTTTTACGGTAACCCGTAATGCTACATTGAAGAAAAATACTACCTTTCTAGTCGGTTCTAAAACATTACTTCCCCCTGCCGTTTTAGAGTTTAAATTTTATACAGTCGCATTATTTAGTCCAGAATTAATTATAACAAGTACGTATCAAGTATTATGAAACTAGAGAAAATATTAGATAAGTTAGGATCTATTGAAAAAAATTCATTTATTAAGATTATTGACAATATCATATCTAAAAATCCAACAAACGCAAAGGAAATTGATAAGATTTTAAGCTCCTCGGATAAAGGTTTGAAATCTGTTGATAATCAAAATATTTCCAGGATATTTAATCTAACGTCTTTAGAATTTAGGAGTTACATAGAATGTGAGTTTCAAGAAATAACATCACAATTAGATATTTTAATAGATATAATAATTCGTGATGGTAATTGTATTATGAAACAAGATTGGCTCTCAAGATTATATGAAACGGAAATAAAAAATTTAAAAGGTAGAATCAAAGTTTTAAATGCAGATTTTGAAGATGAGAAGTCCGATTTGAGTTCAGCTAGAAAAAGAGATTATAGAATTTATAAATCATGCTTACAAACAGCTTATCAGAATGATATAGAAAATAATAGAGATGCTAAAATAACGTCAGATGAACTTTCTATAATATTAACTTTAGGAAAACAACTAGGTCTTTCTCAAGAAGAAGTGAAACTTATTAATTATTCCATTATCCCAATTAAGAAATTGGATATTCAGGAAGTAATTAAAAGTCTTAAAAATATTGGCGTAATATTTTATTCTAACAAAGAAAATACCATTTATGTAGCTGATGAAATGGTTCGGTTATTAAGAAACATTAGGAAAAAAGAAGTAGCTACTAAGTTTTATAGAAGAACATTAAAATTGCTTCGAGAACCTATTATAAATCAAATTGCAAGGAATCATAATATTGATAGAAAATTATCATCTGCACAAAAAATAGAGGAAATTATAAAAGAGGGAATTTCTTTCACCAATTTGCTTTCAGAAGATATTTATAAACCGGGAAGCACTTTGACTGAAAAGAAGAAAACTTTAAATGAATTGTGTGAGAAAGGCTTAAATATTGAAAATCTAAAAGGAAGTGTTTTAGAAGATAAAATAGGTAGTTTAATTCAACATTTTGAAAATGTAGAGCGTGACGAAAAAGTAGGTATATCTTTGGATGGATTTGATAAAATGCTGGTAGAGCTAAACCAATCATTACCGAAATTAAATAAAGAAATTAGAACTCAATTTGAACTACAAGAAGAGTTTGTTCTAAAAGGGGATTACCTATTGGACTATAACATCAAACCTAGAGATATTCTTGACTTAATAACTAAATCTGATTTAACTATGTTTATTAAGGATAATGGAATTAAACAAAGAGGAGATGATATATTAAATATTTTAGAGCATTACAAAGATGTTGAAAATCTTTATTTGGAAAACTACTCTAATGTAGCTTTTAGAGATTTGAATGTTCTAAAGGAAAATGGCATCACCGTAAAAGAAAGTGAATTAGGATTAAAGTTTGAAGAATTGACGAAAGTAATTTTCAAAGGTTTAGGTTTTGATGTCGATGAAGCTTTGAAAAGTAAAATTAATACCCAAAAGGATATGATAGATATTCTTTTAAATTTAGGAAATGATGAGATTATTATTGTTGAATGCAAGACTAGCAAGGAAAGAGGTTATAATAAGTTCAGCACGGTTTCAAGACAATTAAAGTCCTATCAAAAACTAGCATTAAAAAATAATCTACGAATTGTTAAAATTTTATTGGTTGCTCCAGAATTTAGTGACGATTTTGTTACAGATTGCGAAATGGATACGGAGATGAACTTATCACTATTAACGGCATCAACATTATCAAATATTTTAGAATCGTTTAAGGAATCCAACTACACTGAATTTCCACATGTTTTATTTAGGGATATTGTAATTAACGAAGAACGAATCTTAAAAGCATTGAGTAAATAATTAGACTTTACAAAACTAAACCGCCAACTACAGCGAAAAGGGCCGTACTATGATGTAATAGATTGCTTTTTTAAATTTCTAAGAAAAATGAAAATTCTAACCCTAATTACACTACTAATTTTTATTTTCTCCTGCGAGCCTAATCACCTTTTTAAAAATATAGAAAATCAAGAACAGGTATTTATTGAGCTGTCTAAATATGGGTTAGAAAATATACCCAAAGAGGTTGGGCAATTAAAGAATGCAAAGAAATTAGAAATCCACGTTGATAGTTTAGAAGGTTGGACTATTTACCCTCCACTGAGCGCAATGGATCAATATATAGACGAACCACCGTTTAGAACAATACCACCAGAATTATTAGAACTTGAAGGTCTAGAACAACTAACCTTATATGACCTAGATATAAAAACCTTACCCGAAGATTTGCACAGACTCAAAAATCTAGAATATCTAGACCTATCAATGAATAAACTGACCGTCTCGAAAGAAATAGCCAAACTGAATAAGCTAAAGAAACTGAAATGTGTAGAGCTGTTCGGCAACAGAATAAATAAGCTAGAATTAGAAAAGTGGAGAAAAGAAAACCCAAATCTTCAAATACGGTATGGTGATGAATATTGAGTTTCTATAGGTCTCAAAGTACTTGGTTTAACCTTAATCCTTATTTTTAGATAATGAAAGAAGGCTTAATAAAAGATACCTATGAGTTAATTATAAAGGAAATACAAACTGTACTTACAGTGTGTTATCTGTTGGCTGTTGGTATAGGTATGATTTTTAATTATAAAAAGTATGCTGAATTTGGCATAAACATTTTTGATTACGCAGATGTATTTGATTTTTTAATAGCTCCCTTTGCAGATTTATACATCATCCTTTTTGTAGCAGCATCTACACTGTTTATTTCTATACTGTTTTACCTTGATTATCTATGGCTAAAAAAATGGCCTAAATCATATTCAAAAATGAATTTTGGGCGTGATAAAAAGAAGTGGTTTAAAGAATACAGAATTACCGTTATAGTAATGAGCTTTATAATTTATTTGTTTTTATCTGCAGGTTTCTATGGTAAGTACACTAAGAAAAAAATATCCAATCAAAGAGATATTTCTATTACTCTAGTGGATAATGAAATAAAGAAGGGTAAACTAATAGGAAAGACCAAGGATATAGTTTTCTTATTAAATGATCAAGGTGTTTTTGCAATACCTCTTACTTCTGTGGTAAAACAAATAAAAATAAAGTAGTGGGCGTTTTAGGACCCACATTTCTTGTTGGTCTTACTAAGCTTATAGAAAACCCAAAAGAACTGCATTCGCACGAATGGCGCAGAAAATTGAAATCTTCATCAGGAAACTAAACTCAAAATACTATGGAGAACTTCATGAAAATTATAATAACCTAAAACCCCACCAAAAAGTACACAACATTCGAAAATGCGTGTAAGTCTTAACGGCATCTTCGCACATACCTTTGTCCTATTCTTTTAGACATTTAAAAAATAGGCGATATGAGTACAACACAATTTGGCAAACAAGGGTGGACACCTGCTAGAATAAAAATGCTTACCGATAAAACATTTGTAATAACAGGTACTACCAGTGGTACCGGTTTTGAGGCAGCAAGAATACTGCTGTCTAAAGGCGCAAAAGTGGTGATGTTGAACCGTAACCCAACAAAGGCTGCAGATACCATAGCAACCCTACAAGAAGAATTGGGTAGTGCCATACCGGTGACCAATATAGAAATGGACTTGGCATCTTTGGCATCCGTAAAAAAAGCGGCAGATGAGGTGCTAAGAACCGTACCACAAATAGATGCATTGTTATGTAATGCCGCCATTGCTCAAGTTCCCAAGCAAACCTTTACCGAAGATGGTTTTGAAAGTCAGTTAGGGGTAAACCACTACGGTAATTTCTTATTGCAGGCATTGCTATACCCGCGTATAGTGGAATCAAACGGGCGTATGGTAACCGTTGGCAGTATGGGGTATAATATGGGCATTAAGACCATACAATTCAATGATATGAACTGGGACAAAAATTATAATCCGAATGCAGTGTACAGTCAAAGCAAACTGGCGCAAATGATGACGGTTTATGAATTACAGGATAGATTGAAAAAGGCGGATAAAACAAGTGTAAAAGCATATGCCTGCCACCCAGGAGCTTCATCTACATCGCTCATTAAAACCAGTGGAAGTTTATTGACCAGGTTCATTTGGCAGATCATGAAATTGACACCCATGGTACAATCTGCAGAAAAGGGGGCGTACCCAGAAATTATGTGTGCTACAGAACCAGATTTAGATCAAGAAGCATTTTACGGGCCAACAGGTAAAAATTATTGGACAGGTCCGGTAGGTGAGTGCAAGCTAGAACCACATGCAAAAGATAAGCTGGTAATGGAAAGGCTTTGGGAGTTATCGGAAAAGGAAACAGGTATAACTTGGAATTTGTAAATTAGTAAACAACCTCAATATAACACTTTAAAACATCAGCTATGGATATTTTAAAAGAAGCAACAGATTGGGCAAAGGCCGAACTTTTTTCCACTCCGTTTTTCATGCTATTCGGCATGGCATTTTTAGTGGCGAGTATTGGGTTCTGGCAACTAGGAAAGACAGAAATGGCAAGAGCCTATATGATACCAACATTGGTAGCAGGTTGCTTGCTTCTAATCATTGGTCTGGGTTTGTTTTTTACCAATAGATTAAGAATTACACAGTTTGAAAAAGCCTACCATACAGATGCTGCTGCTTTTGTAGATGCTGAATTAGAAAGAGCCCAAGCAACCTTAAAAGAATATGACACTATAGTCTTTACCGCAATACCGATAATTATTATTGCCTGTGCATTGGTTCTATTGTTGGTTAGCAGCCCAATTTGGAGAGCAAGCATGATAACGACCATTGCCATGTTGGTCGTTATACTGTTAGTAGACGGTACGGCACATGCAAGAATAGACGGGTATAATAAGCAGTTACAACTGGCAGCAAAAGAAATGAATACATAAAATGCAGCATTTTAAAACTTTATCGGCATACATAGATTATTTGGAACTTCCAGGTCCCGAGCACCCTATGTTCAGTGTGTTTTCTGCAAAGGGTGAAGGATTTTTGCCTTGCCCAAAAGAAAGTTCGCCGCCAATCACAAATGATTGTTATTCTATAAGTCTAAAGAAAATTGTTAAAGGAGATTTAAACTATGGGAGAACAACCTATGATTTCACTAATGGCGCTTTGATTTGTATAGCACCTAGGCAAGTATTGCAATGGGACAGTAGCGTGGTGTATGACCAAAAAGGATTCTCCATTAATTTTCACGAAGACTTTTTAAAAGGGACCGAGTTGGCGCATCAGATCAAAAAATATGGTTTCTTTTCGTATTCGGTGAACGAGGCACTGCACCTTTCGCCAAAGGAGGAAAAACAGATGGAATCCATTGTAGAAAATATCGATATAGAATATCAGAACAATCAAGATGAGTTCAGTAAAGATATTATCATCTCGCAGTTAAGTACGCTATTAAAATATGCCAATCGTTTTTATGAAAGGCAGTTTCTTAACAGAAAGGAATTGTCAAACAACTTGTTAGAGCAATTTAACGCACAGTTATCAACGTATTTTGAAACAGGTCAATTACAGGAAAACGGTATTCCCAGTATTGAGGAAATAGCAAATAATATGTCCGTTTCTCAGCGCTACCTTAGTGACACCTTAAAAAAGGAAACCGGTAAGACCACAACCGAGCATTTGCAATTGTTGTTGATAGACAAGGCCAAGAATATGTTGTTGCAACCTCATAAGAGTATTGCTGAGGTTGCTTATGAATTGGGTTTTGAATATCCGCACTATTTCTCAAGGTTGTTCAAGAAGAAAGAAGGTGTTAGTCCGACGGAGTACAGAGAAAAATATAAAATGAACTAAACAGGTTTTAGTATTATTTAGGTTGTAAACAGCCCTTATTACGCAGGTAATAAGGGCTGTTATATTTTAGCCTTATGAGCTTACTCCTTCACCAGCTCCTTACTCAATTCCTCTAATGAAACCCCTTTGGTTTCGGGCATTTTGGTGAGTACTTATAGATAAGAACTAATTAAGTATGAGACATTATTTCTAATTTAATATTGTTTTAAAGAGAAAAGTGAATAGAAACAAGGGTAAAACTTACTATTTAAATTCAAACAAGGGTAAAATTTCGTTATTTTTACCCTTGTAGTTTGTACAGATGTAAAATTTACCCTCGTTAATGGAAAGCTTTAATAAGAATAAACCGTATAATAATCTTCCTCTACTTCCCCCTAAAGCAGAATTAGAAACAAAGGAGGTTTTAATAAAAACAATTTCTGCTAGTAGAGCATTGGCCCAATTAAATGGAGCTATTAGAAACCTGCCTAATCCGAGTTTATTTATTGATGCTCTGCATTTACAAGAAGCGAAAGCTAGTTCGGAAATTGAAAATATTATTACCACAAATGACGATTTATACCAGGCATTTGTTGCGGATAAAAAGTATGACAACCCTGCAACTAAAGAAGTAATTAATTATAAAGAAGCTATTTGGATTGGATTAAGTCAGCTTGAAACAAAACCTTTTATAACTACTAATTTATGTGTAGAATTAGTTCAGTGTATAAAACAAAATACAGCAGGAATTAGAACAACTCCAGGGACAACCTTATCAAATAAAAAAGGTGAAACTATTTATACACCGCCTTCAGGTGAAGAAGTAATTAGAGCTAAAATGGCAAATTTGGAATCATTCATTAATGACAATAGTACGATTGACCCTTTAATTAAAATGGCAATATCGCATTACCAATTTGAAGCGATTCATCCTTTTTCGGATGGTAATGGAAGAACAGGAAGAATTATTCTTTTACTTCAACTTAAACTTGAAAAACTTCTAGATGTTCCCGCCTTGTTTCTTAGCGGGTATATTATAAAGTATAAAAATGAATATTATAAAGGTTTGAGAAATATAACAGAGAAAAATGATTGGTCAAAATTCATTATTTATATGCTAGATATGGTTGAGAAAACAGCAATTGATGGACTAAATAGACTTGAATCTATTACAAAACTTATGGATTTAACAGGACATAGAGTCAAGGAAACTTTACCAAAAGTTTATTCTAAAGATTTAGTAGAGGTAATTTTTAGACTACCTTATACAAAAAGGCAAAATCTAATTGATATAGGTTTAGGAACACCAAAAACAGTTGGTAACTATTTAAGTGCACTTGAAGATAAAGGATTTCTAACTTCTATAAGAGTTGGAAAAGAAAAACTATATTTAAATGAAAAGTTAATGCGCATACTGGTTCATTAAATCACTCCTTCACCAACTCCTTACTCAATTCCTCTAAAGAAACCCCTTTGGTTTCCGGCATTTTGGTAAGTGCCCAAATAAGTTGCAATACCATCATGGCGCAGAAGAAGTAGTAGATATACCACACTTGGTCTTTTAATACTCCCTCCGAAGCATCCAAGAAAAACGGAGTGATCAACGTAATGATCGCTGCAAATACCCAATGAACGCTAACACCCCAAGATTGCCCGTATGCACGCACACTGTTAGGGAAGATTTCTGAGATAAACACCCATATTACGGCACCTTGCCCAATGGCATGAGAGGCAACAAAAGTACAGATAAAGGTTAGTGTTAGTGTAGACCCTAAATCCATCTGAAAACAGAGTCCTACCATAACCAGGCTTATAATGTATCCAATAGACCCAATGATAATCAATTGGCGCCTGCCCAATTTATCTAACAAGCGTATTCCAATAAAGGTGAATACGAGATTTACAATACCAATGGCGATGGAATTGAATAGCGATTCTTTGCCTCCCAGCCCTGCCTGTTCTAAAATTTCGGGTGCGTAGTACAGTACAAAATTAATACCCGAAAGCTGATTAAAAAAAGCGATAAAAAAAGCCAGCCAAAGAACTTTAGAATATTTCTTCTGAAATAGTTTTTCGCTTTTGGTAATATTTTTAAGGTTCATTTTTATCTCTGTCAGCTGCTGTGCCGCTTTTTCTTTTGAGTAAATGATCTCTAATATGTTCAATGCACTGGCATCATCTTTTTTGTGTAGCGCCAACCATCTTGGGCTTTCTGGTACGGTAAATACCATTAAGGTATATATAAATGCGGGTATGGCTTCTACGCCCAACATCCAACGCCAGTCATTTTCGCCGTCGAATCCTTTAAGCAACCAGTTAGAAACAAAAGCAAGTAGAATACCGAAAACCAACCAGAACTGGTAGAGTCCGCCAAGTTTACCACGATTCTCTTTTGATGTAATCTCAGAGATATAGATAGGTGCTGCAACAGATGAGATACCAACACCCACACCACCAATAAAACGAAATACAGAGAACGAATATGGGTCTTGGGCCAATGCTGAACCTAGTGCAGAAACCAAGAATAGAACACCGACCCAGAGTAAGGTCTTTTTACGACCTAAGTTTTTGGTAGGTATACCGCCAAAAAGAGAGCCTACAACAGTACCCCATAATGCCATGCTCATAATGAAAGTACCATGAAATAGGGGAGATGTATTCCATAATTCTTTTATGGGTTCGTTTGCACCTGATATGACTACGGTATCAAATCCAAATAAAAAACCTGCAAGCGCTACGGTGATAGACCAAACGATAATTCTGTTCATTGTTGAGTATTAAGTTGTAGTTAAATATAACGAATCAAAACCGTTAAATCTTAATCTTAAAGGACAACAAAAAAAATAGAGAATCGCTAACTTGTGGTATTATTAAAAATTGAACGATGAAAGATTTAAAAAATAAAGTGGCCTATATCACAGGAGGCACCAAGGGAATAGGATTTGCAGTAGCACAAACATTATTGAAACAAGGCATGAGAGTTGCCATTAGTGGGCGTTCTCAAGAAAGTGTAGATGAAGCTTTAAAAGATTTTGACAACGACGCTGTCTTGGGCATTGTGTCTGACGTAGCAAAAATGGCAGATGAGAAGAATGCCGTTTCAAAAATAATGGATAAATGGGGTCAATTAGATGTGGTCTTGGCAAATGCAGGTGTGGGTAATTTCGCGCCAATAGATAAAATGACAGATGATGAATGGCACCAAATGATAGATACTAACTTAAACGGTGCTTTTCATACCTTAAAAGCATCAGTGGAGGGTTTAAAAACAACTGAAGGTTATTACATAACGTTGGCTAGTTTAGCAGGCACCAACTTCTTTGCAAAAGGCGCAGGGTATAATGCTTCTAAATTCGGAGTGGTAGGTTTTACACAAGCCGCAATGTTAGATTTAAGACAATATGGAATTAAAGTTTCTACCATAATGCCAGGATCGGTGTCCACACATTTTAATAATAATGAGCCAGATGAAAAAGATACTTGGAAAATTCAACCGGAAGATATAGGTGAATTGGTGTTGGACTTATTACAAATGAACGAAAGAACCTTACCTAGTAAAATTGAGGTAAGGCCAACAAGACCAGATAAGAAGTAGTATTACACTTCTTTCTCTGTAAACGGAATGTCAGGGTTGCATATTTCTGTAATCAACTGACCAAGTATCTGCTCGAAATCAGAAATGACCTCATTGTTTATCATGTGATTTTTTGGACCTCGGGCAGATTCTTTTTGTGCGAATAGCAAAGTTCCGTCAGCAAAATTCTTAAGGGATATAATTCCGGCCTGTATAGATAGGTTTTCTGCGGGATGGGTCTTAAAAAACATCAATCCGTAGCAAAGTAGTTGAAACGCTTTGCTAAATTGATATTCATCGGTCAATATGTCCCAATCCATCACTTCAACATTACGGCGTTCTACTTTTCCGGTTTTGTAATCTATGATGCGTGTTATTCCATCGTATTCATCTACACGATCTAACTTTCCTTTTAAAATAATAGGGAAATCTAAACCTGGTACTGTGAGCGGTACGGATAGTTCTTGTTCTAGGGCAATGATTTTTATGCTATGATCTTTTATAACGGTTATTTCAGCATCAATAAATGTTTGTATATATTTTAGAATAACATGAAAAGAAATATAGTTTTTACCTGAACTGATATTTCCTTCCTTATATGTTTTTTCAAAATTTCGGGCTACGGAAGTAGATACGTTCTTTCGTATGTCGTTTAATGATTCTTCAGTAAGTGTTTTGCCAACAAGCGGGGTGTATAGTTCTTCTAAACTATCATGTACAATGGTGCCAAAGGTATTGGGTGCCAACGTTTCCTCTACTTGCATAACCTCATTGATATTTAATAAGTTCTGCTTGTAAAAATCTATTGGGTTTCTAATGTAATTGCTCAATGAACTTGGTGAGAACCCTTTTTTAGCTTTCTCTTGGATAAGAGCTACTAAGCTACTTGTCTTTTCAACCTGCTCTATTTCTTTGGTAATGGGCTGAATGGTTGGCGTCGCAATAAAAGACTTAATGTCGGTTCTATTATCGTCGGTTAGCAGCTGCGTAATTAACCTACTACGTTCGCCACCTTCCAAGGCATCTGGTTCCGTATTGTAAAGAACATACACGTTTTTAGCACGTTGTAACAGACGGTAGAAGTGATAGGTATAAACCGCGTCTTTCTCTTTATAGGTTGGTAATCCGTTTTTAATTTTTAGGTCGAACGGAATAAACGAATTATTGGATTTCCCCGATGGTAATACGCCCTCGTTTACAGAAGTGATGATAATAGTTTCAAAATCTAACAGTCTACTTTCTAACATTCCCATAATTTGAATGCCTTCAATAGGGTTTCCTTGAAAATCTAAAGTTTCTGAACTCAATAATTGGCTAAATAAATGTTTAAGACTTTTAAGAGTGTTGATGTACGTAAAACTTGTACATAAATCTTTTAGCTGATTAAATAGCGTAAAGAATTTATAAAGCTGTTCTAATAAAAGAGAGTTCTGTTTTACAACTTCTATAGTTCTGATAGATTGAATAAGTGCTAGAAAGTTATCTATAAGCTTATTCGGATTATCCTTTACATCTTCAAAAAGTAAATGAATAGCCGCATGTTCCGGTAATAGCTCACGTATTTGGGTATTTGTAATATATGACCAATTATTTATTTTGATTTTTGAAACTAAACGCTCTGTTGAGACCTCGTTGGCATCAAATAACAATACGGCATATGAATGTGTCAAAAGATTTAGTAAATGCTTGTAGAACCATCCTTTTTCGGTTTTTTGTTCGTGAAACTCAATAAGGTTGGTGAAAAAGCTGGCCAATGTAGTAGACTCTAGCTTTTGCCCCATAGTAATGTTCGTAGCCGGAATATTATCAGGAATAGAATTCAATAGCGGGTTCAGTAATTCTTCATTACCCAGAACAATGGCGGCGTTACGTAAAGAGTCTGGAGATTCGTTCTGAATTTTATATAGCAAATCGCCCACATAATTTACTTGCGAGATATTTTTAGGTACACCGATTATCTCAATGTTTTTTTCGGTGTTGTAGTAATTCGTAAGTCCCGCAAGAGGTTTTCCTTTTAAAACGTTCCATGTGCTTTGATAGTTTCTTATAAAGAAACCAGCATCATGAATATTGTCTTTTAAAAAGTAAGGATCAATATCCCAATAAATAGAAGCATCTGTTTTTTCAAGAATGGTTTGGATCAGTATACTCTCTGCGGTATTAAGTGCATTGAAACCTAAGAATATATGTTTCTTATTAGTATTGTTGAGGTAGTTGGGCAATTCGGAAACAGAAGTCTTGTAAATAAGACCTTGGTGCCCTAAACCTTGTTCAAGTAAGCTGTTATTGAATTGATTGTATATACCTTCTAAATATCTCCAGAAATGAAGATAGTTTTCTATCATCTCAGAATTATCAGGGTTCAATGACCAGTGGTTGACCTCTTGTATAGCGGCAACATTTTGGTAAAGTGTAGATGCGTCAACTAAGTAACGGTCTACTTCATTAAAATCCTGTAAAAGTATTTGTCCCCATTTTAAAAAAGAATCAAAGGATTCCTTTTCATAATCGCCCACTTTCAAATAAGCGTTATAGAGTTCAAATAATTGTGTGGTCGTATTTGCGGTAACTAGGTTAGAGGCCTTTTCAATGAAATCTTCAATACTGTAGATTTCTGGGGCTAGTACTGTTTTGGTTAGAGATTGTGCTAGTATTTTTTTGAGAAAAACACCTGCACGTTTACTGGGTAGTATAAAAACTACGTTACCAGTATCTGGGTTATTCTTTATTACTTCTTGTACTACATCTTTTATAAAGCTCTGCATGGTGTAAAAATAAAAAAGCTCCGCAATATTGCGGAGCTTTTATTTATTAAAACACTTAGGTTTTTTCTAACTTATTTTACTAAGTTAATTTCTACCCTTCTGTTTTGAGCTCTACCAGCTCTTGTATTGTTTGTAGCCATTGGCTTAGACTCACCGTAACCTACAGCAGATAATCTAAACTCTTCGATTCCTTTGTCTACTAAGAATTCTTTTACAGAAAGAGCTCTTGACTCAGAAAGGCTTTGGTTTAATTTTTCGCTACCTACGCTATCAGTATGACCTTCAACAGTAAACTTAGCGTTAGGGTATTCTTTAAGGATTGTGATAATATCAACCATTACAGAAGTAGACTCAGCTTTGATAGAAGATTTACCAGTATCAAATAAGATAGTTCTAGCGTAATCGTTCAATTGCTTTTGAACTTCTTCAGTTACTTCAGGACAACCAGCGTTAGCTACTGTACCAGCAACATCTGGACATTGATCATCTTTATCAAGTACACCATCGCTGTCTTTATCAGCCCAAGGACAACCTTTGTTTTCAGCAGGACCAGCCTCAGAAGGACAAGCGTCATCTTTATCAGCAACACCGTCACCATCAGCATCAGGACAACCAGCTAAAGCAGGAAGACCAGCTTCGTTAGGACAAGCATCATCTTTATCGGCAACACCGTCACCGTCAGCATCAGGACATCCGTTCATTTCTTTAGAACCAGCTTCGTTAGGACAAGCATCTTTGCTGTCTTCGATGCCATCACCGTCAGAATCAGGACAACCGTTGAATGCTTCAAGACCAGCAACTTCTGGACAAGCATCATCTTTATCGTAGATACCATCACCGTCAGTATCAGTACCACCAAATTTAACTGAGATACCAGCTAAGTGTTGGAAATGTTTTACACCGTAATCTTCGAAAGCATGCTTGTAAGTAGATTGTAATGTAAGACCTAAGTTCTCAGAGAACCAAATGTTCAAACCAAGACCACCGTTTACAGTACCAGCACCGATTTCATCAACCCAAGTGTAACCACCACCGATCTCTACGAAAGGATCAAGAACAGTTTGTCTTTTGATTAAATCATATTTTATTGTACCATCTATAGCGTAGTGAGATAAATCGTCAACGCTAGTATCACCTAATTTGCTGATTTTGTTAAGAGAACCTCTTGCACCAACAGAGAAACCATCTCCAATTGATTTAGATACTCCTACATAAGAAATAGAAGGTAAAATGTTCCAGTGATCGTTCACATTGAAGAATTCATTACCGAAAGAACTTACATCCCCAGTTGGATATACGTCAATGGCATTAACCCCAAATTGCACTTGCCAAGGGTTATTCTCGTCTTGCGCTTGTATGCTGTTGATACCTACTACAAGTAGGGCAACCGCCAATAATTTGCTAAGATGTTTCATGTATTAAATTTTAAGTTTAAGTGTTTATTAGCTGCAAATGTAACTTGTTAAATATTATTAACAAAATCAATTTCCTATTTTTTTTAGCGCATTTAATAGATTAAATACTGCATTTAAACGATTTTTAAATCTTTTCCGACTTCGGTAAACGCCTTTATAGCAGCATCTAAATGTTTTTTAGAATGTGCTGCCGATAACTGAACTCTAATACGCGCCTTATCTTTTGGTACCACTGGATAGAAAAATCCGATAACGTAAATCCCCTTTTCCAACAATTTGTTAGCCATTTCTTGTGATAGTTTTGCGTCGTATAGCATTACGGGCACAATGGCAGAGTCTCCGTCAACAATATCGAAACCGGCATTTTTAATACCTTCTTTAAAGTATGCAGTATTTTCTTGCAACTTATCTCGTAAAGAAGTGTCGTTTTCAAGCATGTCAAATACCTTTATCGATGCGCCAACAATAGCTGGTGCTAAGGAGTTGGAGAATAAGTAAGGTCTAGAGCGCTGTCTTAATAAGGTGATAATTTCTTTTTTACCGGTAGTGTATCCGCCCATGGCGCCACCTAATGCCTTACCTAGGGTTCCGGTAATGATATCAATTCTGCCCATTACTCCTTTTTCCTCTAGGGTTCCTTTTCCTTTTTCACCGATAAATCCGGTGGCATGGCATTCATCGATCATCACTAAAGCATCATACTTATCGGCTAGATCACATATTTTATCTAACGGAGCTACAATACCGTCCATAGAGAATACACCATCTGTAACAATGATTTTAAAACGTGCTCCGTCTTCATTTGCTTTGATCAGTTGTGCTTCCAAATCTGCCATATCGCTGTTGGCATAACGGTAACGCTTTGCTTTACATAGACGAACACCGTCAATAATAGAGGCGTGATTTAAAGAATCTGAAATAATAGCATCTTCGGCAGTAAGCAAAGGCTCAAAAACCCCACCATTGGCATCAAAGGCTGCTGCATATAATATGGTGTCTTCCGTACCATAGAAATGTGCGATCTTTTGCTCTAGGGTTTTGTGTATATCTTGTGTACCACAAATAAATCGAACAGAAGACATGCCAAAGCCATGCGTATCCATAGCATCTTTAGCAGCTTGAATAACTTCTGGGTGAGATGAAAGTCCCAGATAATTATTGGCACAAAAGTTTATGACCTCTTGCCCTGTATCAAGTTTAATAACGGCATCTTGAGGAGAAACAATAATACGCTCCTCTTTAAAGAGTCCGTCATTTTTAATGTTCTCGATTTCTTGCTGTAAATGCTCTTTGATTTTTCCGTACATATTCCTTTATATATAATCTAATTCTATTTCTGTATTAATGTATACGATGATTTTGTGATCGATCGTATAGCCCATATTTGAAAAACTTTGGGCATATGCATTTATTTGATGTTTGTATTTAGCATTCTGTTCACCTGTTTTATAATCTATAATTGTGGCATGGTTGTTTTTTAAAACTACCCTGTCCGGTCTTTGAACGGTTCCATCCGCTAATAACAAGTCGCGTTCATTTAGTACCTCTACATCATTTTGGTAAAATTGCGTCAAATCTTTGTGAAAGATGACCTTTTTTACAATTTCCTTTATCCCGTTTACTTCTTGCTCTTTGATTAATCCTTTTTGCAGTGCCATTTGTACGGCTCTATCTAAATTGGAAGTCGTGTAAATAGCCCCTAATATATAATGTATGATATTACCTTGGTTTATGGCAACGTCTAACCCTTCGTCCCATAAAGTACCTGCCAAGGCAAGTATCTTAAAATCGGGTCTATCTTTATTGGTATATATATAAGGTATAGTTAGTTGATCGGTATTAGTTTGTTCTTTAATGGTTTGTGGCATTAGTTCACCAAAATCATACGATAGTTTATCTTGTTGATATGCACCAATGCTCTTTAAGAAATGAATGAACAGACCAGAATAGTAATTGGTATTGTGTTCCCCTTTTTTATCTAGTTTGTTGGCGCTTATAATGAACAAAGCTTTAACCGCTCTGGTAAGTACTACGTATAAAAGATTGAAGGCATCTAGCTGTAATTTCTGATGATCAATTTCATAGAGTAGAGATTCTAATTCGCCGTATTGTTGAACTTCTTGCTTTTTATTGATAAGCACTTCTGAAAAGCCAAGGAATTCCTCTTTGTTTACCGGAAGCCATAATTTTGGGTCGATTTCTTCGTACACATTAGAATCTGCATACGGGAAGATAACCACCGGAAATTCCAAACCTTTCGATTTATGGATGGTCATAATCTGTACCGATTCCATATTTTCTGGTGTACTTATGCTTGCCGAATTACCTTTCTTGTCCCAATAATCCAAGAAAGACTGCATGTCTGACCCATATTTCTGCTCAACGTCAAAAATAAGATCCATAAAAGCGGAAAGGTGCGCGTCTGAAGTTGGGATAAGGTCAAAGGTTTTTATGGCATATGCCAATCCGTCAAAAACCGAAGTTTGTCTTAGCTTAGAGGCATCAAAGCCATAAGTTTCTAATAGGTGGGCGTCTAGCTTGCCTAGATTCTCATAGATATACGCATGTTTATCTTTTTTTCCTTCAGACAAGAAATTCAAAATCTCATATTGTATCTCTTGTTCTGTGGGTTGAACCATATATCTTATTAGCTGTACCAAGAAATTTGCTTTGGTACTTTCGCTTAACAATAAAGAATCTGAGGAAACAACAGGTATGTTATGCTGCATTAAAAAATCTGCCAACAGAAGACCATGCTTTTTCTTTCTTATGATAATACAGATATCACTATAGGTATAGCCTTGGTCCAGACATTGTTGAATAGTTGCTAATGTACTAGCTGCGTACTCCTCATCATTGTCTTCTTCTAACAATGAGATATGAACATAGCCACCTTCTTTATGGTTGGTTTCTTGTGTATTTCCAATTTTAAAGAATTCTTGATAGATATCATTCTCTAAAAACGGACTTATGCTTTGAAAGAAGTTGTTGTTGAAGTTGATGACTTCCGCATAACTTCTATAATTCTTTGGTAAGGTTACCAGGTCTGATTGTATGGTAAACGGGTGTGTTTGTTGTGTGGCCAATTCTAGAAACTGTTCGGCTTTACCACCGCGCCATCTATAAATGGCT
The DNA here is from genome assembly GCF_044597005.1 of Maribacter sp. R86514. Classification (NCBI taxonomy): domain Bacteria; kingdom Pseudomonadati; phylum Bacteroidota; class Flavobacteriia; order Flavobacteriales; family Flavobacteriaceae; genus Maribacter; species Maribacter sp. R86514. Next base: position 3,433,563 of record NZ_CP138999.1, read on the forward strand.
TGTTTAGGGTCACCTACCAAAAATAAAGATCCAGTGCTGCCTAATTCATCTTCACCTTCCATGGCACTCCCTATTAAAGGAATGAGGTTTTCCCATTGCATTTGTGAGGTGTCTTGAAATTCGTCTATGAAGTAATGGCGGTATTTTTCCCCAAGTCTTTCATAAATAAACGGAGCGGGTTGATTTTTTACTTCTTTTGCAATTAAGGTGTTAAATTCAGAAATTGACAATTGGTCTTTTTCTTCTTGAATAATCTTTAGCTCTTTTTGAATTGCATTTAACAGTGCAAAGGGAATAATGTTTCTATTGATGTTTGCATACAACCCCCTTTTGTAAATCAGTTGCTTTATGGCTTGGTAATGCTGAAGAAGTCGTGGAGCCAAATCTTCTGGCGCATGTTTAACGGTAGCTTTTACTACTTTACCTTCAATTAAATTATCCTCTAGTTTATTATTGTATAACTGTGTAGGTGTAAAGTTGCCGGCAATAATTCTCTTAAAGTGTTTAGGTAATGTCTCTCTAGGGAAATCTTTTTGGTCTAAGCCTGATGCAGTAATAGTGTCGATAGCTGCAGTTGCAATTTCAACGATACGCTTCTCTAGGTTTTTGGTTTGTTTTTTTAGATGACCTTGTAATTTTAAGAAGTCAGCTAATTCAACATCTTTCAGTTGCTTTAGGTGTTCGGCATTATTTTCATCGAATATTAGTTTACCTATTTTTAAAAGATCGAAGCCAATATCCCAACTTCTGTCGTCCTCAATTTTTTCTAGAGCAAAATCTAAAAGTACCTTGGTAAACTCAGGGTCTTCACCGGCTTTACTGATTACCCGCTCAACGGCTTCTTGTAAAAGTAGGTCTACGTCAAGCACCACTTCAAAGTTTTGCGGAATCTTTAAATCTTTCGCAAATGTTCTAATTAGGCGGTGTGTAAACTTATCAATGGTTGAAATATCGAAAAAAGCGTAGTTGTGTAAAATTTGTTTTAATCGAAGCTTACTTAATGCAGGTAATTCTTCAAACGTATGGTCAGTTTCGTTAATGATGTCTATGAATAACGGATTGGCGCCTTCAAGTGTAGTGGTATTGGCAAATTCGAACAAGCTGTTCAAAATTCTATGTTTCATCTCGTTTACCGCTTTATTGGTAAATGTGATAGCCAATATTTTTCTAAAATTCTGAGGAGAAGCCAGTATTATTTTTAAATATACCTTGGCAAGGGCATAGGTTTTGCCCGATCCCGCAGAAGCATTGTATATGGTAAAAGAATTACTTGACACAGATTTTTACTGCAAATTAAGGATTCCTGTACAGTTCTTAACAAATTATTACGTGAATATAAATGTTAAAATCCGTAACTTTGAAATACTATTAATATTAATCTAAAAACACATAAATTATGGCTTTTGAACTACCAAAATTGCCTTACGCTTATGATGCTCTTGAGCCTCATTTCGATGCAAGGACAATGGAAATACATCATACAAAACATCATAACGGATATACAACGAAGTTAAATACTGCTATAGAAGGTACAGACCTTGATGGGAAGTCTATAGAAGATATACTAACTGGTTTGGATATGAGTAACGGTGCTGTTAGAAATAATGGTGGGGGATTTTACAATCACTCTTTATTCTGGACAATCTTATCACCAAACGGAGGCGGAAAGCCAAGTGGTGAATTAGCAACTGCAATTGATAGCGCTTTTGGTTCTTTTGAAGAATTCAAAAGTAAGTTTACAACTGCTGCAGGAACTAGATTTGGTTCTGGTTGGGCATGGTTGTGTGTTCATAAGGGTGGTAAAGTAGAAGTATGTTCTACACCAAATCAAGACAACCCGTTAATGCCAGGTGTTGAATGTGGAGGTCAGCCAATATTAGGTTTAGACGTTTGGGAACACGCATATTATTTGAATTACCAAAATAAGAGACCAGATTATATTGAAGCATTTTTCAATATCATTAATTGGGATGAAGTATCAAAAAGATACGCAAGTAACAAATAAGAAAGGATAGAATTATTCTTAACTAACTTGTAAGAAACCACTTATGAAATTTTCATGGGTGGTTTTTTTGTTTTTAAAATAGAAAAGGGCGGAGAAGTCTCCACCCTTTTCGTCCCAAATCTTACCATAAACTTAACCTACTTATGCTATGGCGATACTAAATTACTGGTATTGAGTAAATAAAAAAAGGATTTTTAAGAAAAAAATAAACTTTTATTTCTTGGAAGATGTTTTGCTGGGGGTGTATTATAAGGGGTAACTCGCTGTATTATAAGCCAATTGGTATAAAATAAAAAGACGGAGCATTGCTCCGTCTTTTCCCCAAATCTTACCATGAACTTAACCTACTTATGCTATGGTTCTGTAAATATATAGGCATATACTGTCATACTAAAAGCTAATCGTTGTAATTCACAAACTTAGGTTGTACTACTAGAATTAATAATTGAGGATATTTTTATAGGAATAGGAAAGTTAGAAATGACCGTAAAATAAAAAGACGGAGCAATGCTCCGCCTTTTTCCCCAAATCTTACCATGAACTTAACCTACTTATGCTATGGTTCTGTAAAGGTAATGCGCTTATTAATGTTTTAGAAAGGTAATGGTTGAACGTCTCGTTAAAACGTTAAAGGGAGTTTTGTTAAGAATTGTATTACAGCTCTTATAGGATGAAAAGTATGAAAATAAAAAAGGCGGAGAAGTCTCCACCTTTTTTGCCCCAAATCTTACCATGAACTTAACCTACTTATGCTATGGTAGCTTTAAAAGTAACTAGGGTTAAGTCAATACGACCATTCAGTCGATAAAATACCATATTTGTCGATGAAATACACAAAACGAGTGTATTTCATCGAAATATTATTTAATATGCACGTTCATTGTTTCCTTCGTAGAAGTTGATGAATGCTCTATTTACCACTCTATTTCCACCTGGTGTTGGGTAGTTTCCGGTAAAATACCAATCTCCTAAATTCTTAGGGCATGCCTCGTGAAGGTTTTCAATAGTCTGATAAATAATAGAAACTTCTGCTTTTATCCCTTCAGGACTTAGTAGCTCTCCTGTTTTCTTGGAAATTTCTTTCGCTGTAAAAGGAGCATAGAATTCTTTAACGTAGTTGATCACATCGTCATCATGACTATCAACTTGCGTCAAGCACTTCTTATAGATTTCTTCTACAATGTGCATAGTATTATTATCCTCGTGTAAAGCCAATGCTGCTTTAAAAGCAATAAAGTCTTCTAGTTTAGCCATATCGATACCATAACAATCTGGATACCTAATTTGCGGTGCAGATGATACTACGATAATTTTCTTAGGCGATAACCTATCCAATATTCTTAGAATACTCTTTTTTAGTGTGGTGCCACGAACAATACTATCGTCTATGATAACTAGATTGTCGCCCTCTTTAACTGAACCATAAGAAATATCATATACATGGGCTACAAGATCATCTCTACTGCTATCTTGGGTAATGAATGTTCTAAGCTTGGCATCTTTAATGGCCACTTTCTCTATTCTAGGTCTAACATCTAAGATTTCATGAAGTTGATCGCCGGTAATACCTGTACCCAAAGCCAAAATTTGCTCTTCTTTTTTCTTGTTCAGATAATTTTGAGCTTCCTTAACCATACCGTAGAAAGAAGTTTCTGCTGTATTTGGTATATAAGAGAATACAGTATTCTTAATGTCCTCATTAATAGATTCCAATATCTGTGGAAAAACCAATTTGCCTAAGGCTTTACGCTCTTGGTAGATTTCTTTATCGCTACCCCTAGAGAAATAAATACGCTCAAAAGAACAAGCTTTACGTTCTTTAGGTTCTTGTATTTGCTTGATGGCACTTGTACCGTTCTTTTTAATGATGATAGCTGCACCAGGGTCTAATTCTTTTACTTCATCATAAGGTACGTTGAATACCGTTTGTATTGCCGGTCGCTCTGATGCTACAACAACTACTTCATCATCCCTATAATAATATGCAGGTCTGATTCCACTAGGATCTCTTAATACAAAAGCATCACCATGACCTAATAAGCCAGCCATGGCATAACCACCATCAAAATTTTTGGCGGCTCTCTTTAATATTTTATACACCTTTAAGCGTTCTGCAATAAGTGGGGAAGCTTCTTGTTTGGTGTATCCTTCTTTTTTTATTTGCTTGTATAATTTAGCAACAGCGTCATCAAGAAAATGACCTATTTTCTCCATTACGGTAACGGTGTCGGCCATTTCTTTTGGGTGCTGCCCTAACTGAACCAAATTGTCGAATAGCTCATGAACATTGGTCATGTTGAAGTTACCGGCAACGATAAGGTTACGATGCATCCAGTTGTTCTGTCTCAAGAACGGGTGAACACTTTCAATACTATTTTTGCCAAAAGTACCGTAACGTACATGCCCTAAAAGTAGTTCTCCTATATATGGTATGTGCTTTTTTTGCAATGCAACATCATCTTCGTATTCAGGGTGCTCTTTAAGTTCTGCGTTAATACGATCGTTGATTTGGGCAAAAATATCCTGTATAGGTTGTTGCTGACAAGAACGTACGCGGCTCATGTAGCGTTCCCCTGCTTTTACATCTAATTTAATACTGGCAAAACCTGCACCATCTTGACCACGATTGTGCTGTTTTTCCATCATTAGATACATTTTATTTACACCATAAAATGCTGTTCCATACTTTTCCTTGTAATACTCTAAAGGTTTTAACAACCGTATTACAGAAATACCACACTCATGCTTAATTGCGTCACTCATTGTTTTTGGTATTAAAAAAACCCCAAAATATTTTGGGGCTAGGGGGATTATTGTAATTCTATGTCGAACTGAGTCAGTTTTTTAAACTGATGCAGTCTTTCTCTAATTTCTTTTCGATCTAAATCGATCATTCTTTCTGTTCCAAATTTCTCAACACTGAAAGATGCTAAGTTAGATCCGTGAATGATAGCTTTCTTCATATTCTCAAAAGAACTATCGTTGGTTGCCGCCAGGTATCCTGAAAAGCCACCGGCAAATGTATCACCAGCGCCTGTAGGGTCAAATACTTCTTCTAAAGGTAATGCCGGTGCAAAAAAGATTTGGTCTTCATTAAATAATAAAGCGCCGTGTTCCCCTTTTTTAATCACCACATATTTAGGACCCATGGTAAAAATCTTTTGCGCAGCTTTAACTAAAGAGTATTCACCGGTCAATTGTCTGGCCTCTTCATCATTAATAGTTAATACATCTATATGTTTAATAACTTCCATTAAATCATTCAGCGCATTGTCCATCCAAAAATTCATGGTGTCCAATATGATTAATTTCGGTCGTTTTTTCATTTGGTTGATGACACCTAATTGTACAATTGGGTGAAGATTACCTAGCATTACTACATCGGCATCATTGTAATTTTCAGGAACAACAGGGTTAAAGTCTTCTAAAGTGTTTAGTTCTGTAGCTAACGTATCTCTAGAATTTAGATCGTTATGGTATTTACCGCTCCAGAAGAACGTTTTACCGCCTTTTACGATTTCTAATGCAGAAATGTCAATATTTCTATCGGTTAAAAGGTCTAGGTATTCTTGAGGTAGATCATCGCCAACTATAGAAATGATGGCTGAATCAACCTCAAATTGAGATGCTGCTAATCCAATATAGGTAGCTGCGCCGCCCAAAATTTTATCTGTTTTGCCAAAAGGAGTTTCGATGGCGTCAAAAGCGACAGTACCTACTATTAAAAGCTTGCCCATAAAATTGTAAAAATTTAAGCTGCAAATATACGATTTTGAGGGGCTAATTAAAATGGTTTTTCAAATACAAATTGTAATAGTTATCAAAGGCGAATTGTTGATATAAAATGCCAATTATTTCCTACCAAAATCAGCAGGAATTTCTCCCCAAGCCTTTGTTTCCCATTTTACGATAACCGTAGTGTATTTATTTTTCTTTAACCAATCTTCAGCTCTCGCTATAAGTTCAAAAAGGTTTTTGTTTTTGGCAGATGATGTCAGTTTAGTGTTGCATTTCTTTTTTCTAACCCAACTCATGGCGGTTCTAGAATCTGTGTATATGATACGGTCGCTATTACGCTCTTTTAAAAACGCTAGTCCGTGAACCAAAGCTAAAAATTCACCGATATTGTTGGTGCCTTGAGTAAAGGGACCTTGTTTGAACAATTTTTTGCCCGTTTTGGTATCAACACCTTGGTATTCCATAACTCCGGGATTTCCACTAGATGCCGCATCAACAGAAATAGAATGGTAATTTGGTAAACCTATTTTTGCCAGTTCTTCTTTAGATAAGGTAGAAGTTGTTTTTTTATTTCCTTTGAAATCGGCATAATTGCCATTGTAGGCTTTTTTGGCGACCTCAAAAGATTCAAAAGATTTATATTCTGCACCGGCATAATTTGAAATAGATTTTTTGCATTCTTTCCAAGAATCAAAAATACCTGGCTTTTTGCCTTTCCAAACCACATAGAATTTTCCCTTTTTCGCCATTATTGTTTCGATAAAATTTCGTCAATAACTTTTGGGAAGTATTCATATTCTAATTGGTGGACTTTAGCGGCAATATCATTTGCGGTGTCGTCTTGATCAATGTTCGCTTTTGCCTGTTTAATTATAGCACCTTCATCATAATGTGCATTTACATAATGTATAGTAATACCGGTTTCAGTCTCTTTATGTTCCTTAACTGCGTTATGAACGTTCATGCCGTACATACCCTTACCGCCATATTTAGGTAATAACGCAGGATGTATATTTATGATCTGCTTAGGGAAAGCTTTGGTGATAGATTCAGGAATTTTCCATAAAAAGCCGGCCAACACTATAAGGTCGGGTTCTAAAGATTGCAACATATTTAGAATAAAGTCGCTTTTAGAGAATGCCTGTCTGTTAAAAAATAGAGCGTTTATTTCAAGTCTGTTACAGCGTTCAATGACTTTGGCATCGCTTTTGTTAGTTAATACACAGCATATAGTAACATCTTTGCGGAGTTTAAAATAGTTGGCAATGTTTTCAACATTAGATCCAGAACCTGAGGCAAAAAGAATAATTTTTTTGGTTTTCAATAGAAGTGGTCTTTTTTAGAGAGCGTACAATAAAATTAAGTTCGGCAAATAAAGCAAATTTAAAGCTTGTCAGAATTTAGAAAAAAACGATTATCATTTACAGTTCTAATACCTCACTACTTTTCAATACCTTTTATCAACGTTACCGAAACAAAATATTAATATGGTAAAATTACAGCACATGTCTTTAATTTTATTAAATTACCATACATTTTAACGACAATTAGTGTAATTAAACCAAAGTTTTTTATTTTTGCCTTCAATTTAAATTTTTAAAACAAATATTATTATGTCAGACATTGCATCAAGAGTTAAAGCTATCATCGTTGATAAATTAGGAGTTGATGAGAACGAAGTGGTAACCGAGGCTAGCTTTACTAACGATTTAGGCGCAGATTCATTAGACACAGTAGAGTTGATAATGGAGTTCGAAAAAGAATTTGATATTCAAATTCCAGACGATCAAGCTGAGAATATCGCAACTGTTGGTCAAGCGATCAGCTATATAGAAGAAGCGAAGTAAAGCATGTTTTCTTAAATAGAATTCAAATTATCCATGTGGTAAACGCTCCGCATGGATAATTTTTTTTAATTTACGCTTGGTTTAGATTTAAACAAATAAAAGTTAAATGCAGTTAAAGCGAGTTGTAGTTACAGGTTTGGGGGCACTTACCCCAATAGGTAATAATATTGAAGAGTATTGGAATGCACTAGTCAACGGTAAAAGTGGCTCAGCTCCAATTACTTATTACGATACAGAAAAATTCAAGGTAAAATTCGCATGTGAGCTAAAGAATTACAAGACCGAAGATCACTTTGAAAGAAAAGAAGGCCGTAAGTTAGATAGATTTGCACAGTATGCACTTGTATCTTCTGATGAAGCTATTCTTGATTCTAAATTAGATTTAGAAAAAGTAGATAAATTTCGTGTTGGTGTAATTTGGGGAGCAGGCATCGGAGGATTGGAAACTTTCCAGAACGAGGTCATGAATTTTGCCAACGGTGACGGTACACCAAGATTCAATCCATTCTTTATACCAAAGATGATTGCCGATATAGCACCGGGTAACATATCTATAAAACATGGTTTTATGGGGCCTAACTATACAACGGTTTCAGCATGTGCCTCTTCGGCCAATGCAATGATAGATGCCTTGAACTATATACGATTAGGTCATTGCGATGTTATTGTAACAGGTGGTAGTGAAGCAGCTGTGACTATTGCTGGTATGGGTGGTTTTGGAGCAATGCATGCATTATCTACAAGAAACGATAGCCCAGAAACGGCTTCAAGACCTTTTGATGCGACCAGAGACGGTTTTGTTTTAGGAGAAGGAGCAGGAGCTTTGGTTCTTGAAGAATATGAGCATGCTGTTGCTAGAGGAGCAAAGATATATGCAGAAGTAGCAGGTGGCGGTATGTCAAGTGATGCTTACCATATGACGGCACCACACCCAGATGGTATTGGTGTAGTCAGGGTAATGGAAAACTGTTTAAGAGATGCAGGAATGTCAATTGAAGACGTAGATGCCATTAATACACATGGTACTTCTACACCTTTAGGTGATGTTGCTGAACTTAAGGCAATTACTAAGGTATTTGGTGACCATGCAAAGAAAATAAATATCAATTCTACCAAGTCTATGACCGGTCACTTATTAGGTGCGGCGGGCGCTATCGAGGCAATTGCATCGATATTGGCAATGGAGCATGGTATGGTACCACCAACAATTAACCATACAACGGTAGACGAAAATATAGACCCTAGTTTAAACCTTACATTGAACAAAGCTCAAAAACGAGATGTAAAGGTTGCTATGAGCAACACATTCGGTTTTGGAGGACATAATGCATGTGTGGTTTTTAAGAAAATCGATTAATTAGTTTTATGTCGTTTCCCGCAAACTTATTTAATTCCCATCCAAAAGAGGATGGGGATTTTTTTTTGGGAATAACCAAAATCTTAGGTTTTAAGCCCAAAACTTTATCTTTTTACAAAAAAGCCTTTCTTCATAGGTCGATGAATAAAAAAGATGAAGAGGGTAATGCAATGAATTATGAACGCTTAGAATTTTTAGGAGATTCTATGCTAGGTACCATAATATCTAAACACCTTTATAATGAAGTGCCAGAGGGTGATGAGGGTTACCTTACTAAAATGCGATCTAAAATTGTAAGTAGAGAGCACTTAAATGAATTGGGCAAAGACCTTGGGTTGATTAATTTTGTGGAAAGTAGGATTCCTAAATCTCACTTTGGTCAAAATATACATGGTAATGTATTTGAAGCCTTGGTAGGGGCCATTTATTTGGATCGCGGTTATAAATATTGCGAAAAATTCATCTATAAGCGAGTCGTAGATCCTTATGTTGATATTGAGCAATTAGAAGGTAGGGTTATAAGCTATAAAAGCTTGGTAATCGAATGGTGTCAGAAGAAAAAGAAATCTTTTGATTTTGATGTTTACGAAGACACGGGCAATGATCCTTTAAAGCATTTTGCCGTTAAACTTTCAATAGGGGGCGATGTCGTTGCAAAGGCAAGGGCTACCTCAAAAAAGAAAGCTGAAGAAAGAGCCTCAAAAAGAGCCTTTTTTGCCCTGCAGGATAAAATGGGGAACTAATCACTTAACAAAATGATAAAAAGCTAACATTTTAATAACTTTTAATGTGTTTTTATCAATTTATCTAACTAGGCTTTATAGCTTAGAAGTTCTATATTTACCCTTTTGTTGAAGTATGGCTACGACTTATAAAATAAATGATGATTTTTATGATGAATCTTTTAGCCTTATAGCTTTACACACTACCTTGGAAGATTTTGCATTGGCCTACGGCTTAAATAAAACTATTAAGGCAAAATTTGTAAGAGCAAAAAAAAATTTTATTCTTGACGAGAATAAATCGTTTCCCATTTTTGATTGGGAAGATGAGTATAATGATATGTATTGGGTATTGATTGCCAATCATAGTACTGAAAAAGAGCTCATAGTCCATGACGATTTATTTAAGAATGAAACAACATATAAAATGCCTAGGCTCATACCTGAGTATAAGGATGTTGACTATCTATTAAAAATAGAAACAGAGAAGGATGTTGATATCAACGCCTTAATAAAGAACATATTAATGTTGCCCAGGGTTATGGCAGCATATGAAATAAGTACTGACAAACTAAAATCAAAGAACAATCTAATTTTTTAAATATGCCAACTGTAAAAAAGACGAAAATTGTAGCGACATTAGGTCCTGCAACTAGCAAGAAAGAGGTACTCAGGAGCATGATTGATGCAGGAGTAGATGTATTCAGAATTAACTTTTCTCATGCAGATTACGATGACGTAAAAGAACGCGTAACTATGATACGTGAGCTAAATGATGAAATGGATACGTACACATCTATTTTAGCAGATTTACAAGGACCAAAATTACGTGTAGGCGTAATGGCAGGTGACGTTGTAGTTAGCCCAGGTGATGAAATAACATTTGTAACTGGTGAGCCTTTTGAAGGTTCTGCCGAACGAGTTTACATGAATTACAAAGAATTCCCGAGAGATGTAAAAGCTGGGGAGCGTATTCTTTTAGATGATGGTAAATTAATGTTCGAGGTTGTAAAAACAAATGGAGAAGATGAGGTTCTTGCCAAAGTAATACAAGGTGGTCCGTTGAAATCTAAGAAGGGTGTAAACTTACCGAATACTAATATCTCTTTACCGGCACTTACTCCGAAGGATATTAAAGATGCTGAATTCGCTATTTCTTTAGAGGTAGATTGGATCGCACTTTCTTTTGTTCGTTTCAGTCAAGATTTAATTGATCTTCAAAATATCATCAATAAGCATTCTGAGCATAAAATTCCGATCATTGCTAAAATAGAAAAGCCAGAGGCTGTAGAGAATATAGATAAAATTGTTGCGTATTGTGATGGCTTAATGGTAGCTCGTGGAGATTTGGGTGTTGAAGTTCCTGCTCAAGAGGTTCCATTGATTCAAAAGCAATTGGTACTAAGAGCTAAAAAAGCTAGAATACCGGTAATTATTGCTACTCAAATGATGGAGACAATGATCACTAGTCTTACGCCAACAAGAGCAGAAGTAAATGATGTTGCAAATTCAGTAATGGATGGTGCAGATGCGGTAATGTTATCTGGGGAAACCTCTGTTGGTAATTATCCTGTACAGGTTATTGAAAAAATGTCGAGCATTTTAGAAAGTGTAGAGGGATCAGACTTAATTCACGTACCGCATGATCCACCACATATTCGTACAAAAAGATTTATTACCAAGTCGATTTGTTATCATGCAGCTACAATGGCAAACGATATTAAGGCAAAAGCGATTTCTACTTTAACGAACAGTGGCTATACTGCTTTTCAAATTTCAGCTTGGAGACCAAGTGCACATATTCTAGTATTTACTTCGAACAGAAGAATACTTACACAATTGAATTTACTTTGGGGCGTAAAAGCTTTCTACTATGATAAATTTGTATCTACTGATGATACGGTAGATGATGTAAACCGCATAGCTTTCAATAAAGGTTATCTACAGGTAGGTGATATGATCATTAGTCTTGCCGCAATGCCTATTAAAGATAAAGGTATGGTGAATACATTAAGGGTAAGCGAAATAGAGTCTGGCGATATCTAATCGTGTTTTAATATATAGAAGAAAAAAAGGGTCGCTATTTAGCGACCCTTTTTTATATTTATAATATGTAGATTAAGCAACCTCTTTTTCAAAAGCTATAAAATTGACAACATCGCCTTTCTTGTTAAAAATTGGCTGTCCTTGAATCCAGCACTTATAAGTAGACCCATCTTTTTTATAATTTACAACGGTAACTTCAAAAGGTCTCTTCTCTTTAACAGCATCTGAGACGATCTTTAAAGTTGAGGTGTTTGTCAAATTGCCCTGAAACATTTTTGGATTTTTACCTATAATTTCTTCTGGGTGGTATTGACTCATGTTCCACATATTTTGGGTGGCAAAAACAATATTCAATTTGGCGTCTGTGACAACCACAACATTCTTATCGGCCTTTAATTTAGTGTCAAGAATTTCGGTGTCAATATTCCAAGAATTGGAAGAAACCAACCTTAATAAGGTAGCGGCATCTTCTTCGGTTTGTTTTATTTCTTCGTAACTAGAAGAATAGAAGTCCCAAGAAAGAACGGGTAACATAGCAAAGTTCAAGCTTTTTCTAAACTTGATTACAGCATTGTCGTAATCTTTTAAATCTATCATTCTCTGTAGTTTAGATTTTAATTAAATTTTCTTTTTCGTAGCAATTTGTTATAAAGCTAAAAAATTACTTTAAAGGGCTATAATTTTAAGAGAGGATTAGTAAAAATGTTTAAATTATAATAACTATAGTATTAAAATGGAATGAAAATGTTGAACATTAATGAGGTTGTTTTTCTCCAAAAATGTATCATTTTATAAGAAATACGTGTATGCGAAAGTCATTTTTAGTTTGTAGATATGCCAATTTTATCGTGCACAAAAGACTTAATATGGGTATAACAAGCTGGATTAAAGAAATTGTTTTACTTATGTATGACAGTAATTAAAAATCAAATTTTAATTGTACCAAAATTGATTTATCATCAACTTTTTTAGTTTTCTTATCTTCTGTATTTAAATTAGATAATGAGATTCCTAATAGTCTAACCGAGTTTTGTAGCTCCTCTTGATACAAAAGGTCTCTTGCAGTTTCTAATATAAGGTCTTTATCGGCAATAAAATAGGGCATTGTTTTACTTCTTGTGTTCAAGGTGAAATCGCTGTATTTTATTTTCAGCGTTATAGTTTTACCTGCTACCTTAGATTTCGTCAATCTTCTTTCAAGTTCTTTTGCAATATGCTCTAAACGCTCTAGCATAAAAACCTCGCTGCTGAGGTTTTCATTGAAAGTACGTTCTGCACCAACTGATTTTGGTATGCGATGTGGTTTAACTTTGCTATTATGAATACCACGAACTACGTGGTAATAGTAAGGACCGCTCTTACCAAAATGCTCTGCTAGAAATTCGATTGATTTTGATTTTAGGTCACTACCGGTAAAAATACCCAGCTTATACATTTTTTCGGCAGTTACTTTACCTACACCATAGAACTTACGTATATCTAATTCTTCTAAGAAAGGAATTACCTCTTCCGGGTTTACTGTTTTTTGTCCGTTTGGTTTATTGATATCGCTGGCAACTTTAGCAATAAACTTATTGATTGATATACCTGCGGATGCATTTAAGCCTGTTTTCTCTAATATACTTTGTCGTATTTCAGTGGCCAACATAGTAGCCGAGGGATTTCCTTTTTTATTGACCGTAACATCAAGATAAGCTTCATCTAAAGATAGAGGCTCAACCAAATCTGTATACTCAAAGAAAATAGCTCGTATTTGTTTTGAAATTTCCTTGTACCGTTCAAACCTAGGTTTAACAAAGGTCAAGTGTGGGCAGTTTTTTTTAGCTTGAAATCCGCTCATGGCACTTCGTACCCCAAACTTGCGAGCTTCATAATTGGCTGCGGATACTACACCTCTTTTTTCACTGCCACCTACTGCCAGGGGTTTCCCTTTTAAATCGGGATTATCCAACTCTTCAACAGATGCATAAAAAGCATCCATATCAACATGAATAATTTTTCGAAGGGGCATTTCATTGGGCATAAGCAAATTTAAGACTTATCTTAGTTTTTAGATAGTAGTTTTAACCATTCATATGATAGAAATAGAGCGTAAATTTTTGGTGAAATCAGTCGATTATAAGTCTGAAGCAACATCTAAAACACGCATTGTTCAAGGTTTTTTAAATACGGATCCTAGTAGAACGGTTAGGGTTAGAATTAAAGGAGATACTGGTTTCTTAACCGTAAAAGGAAAATCGAATACCTCTGGCACTTCTAGGTTTGAATGGGAAAAAGAAATTACTGTAGAAGAAGCCGATGCTCTTTTGAAATTATGTGAAAAAGGAATTCTAGATAAATTTAGATATGAAATTACCGTTGGAAACCATGTTTATGAAGTTGATGAATTCTTTGGTGATAATATAGGATTGACTATCGCCGAAATAGAACTTAACGATGAAAATGAAGCGTTTAAGAAACCTATTTGGTTGGGTGCTGAGGTAACAGGCGAGATTAAATATTACAATTCTCAACTAAGCGGAAATCCGTATAAAAACTGGTAAAATCTACCTTCTAATTGGTAGTGATATTTAGTATTACAAAAGGGTCGATATATAAATATCGACCCTTTTATAATAAGTACTGATTTTTAAAAGTGCTATTGCCAGCCGCCACCAAGAGAACGATAAAGCTCAACAGTAGCCGATAGTTGAGAAAATTTATTGTCCACTAAGTTGAGTTCGGCGTTCAAAGAATTTTCTCTAGCCGTTAAAAGATCTAAATAAGTTAGATAACCACTGTTCAATAATTCTTCAGAATTGGTTTCAGCTCTTTTTAGGGCAACCACTTGTTTACTCACGAACACTTCTTTTTCAACAGAAATATTGTAATCATATAAAGCTTCAGAGACTTCTTTACCAGCGGTTAATAGTATTTTTTTAAAGTTTAATAACGTTTGTTCCTGTTGTGCTTTGGCAACCTCGTAAGCAGTTCTTATATTTCTACCATTAAAAATAGGTTGAGTTAAGCCACCTATTAAATTTGCGAAAATAGAACTAGAATCTATCCAATTATCAATTTCTAAACTTTGAAAGCCACCTTGGGCAGAAAGTGTAATTGAAGGATAAAAATTACTTCGGGCAACATTGGTGAGTTCAAAACTATTTACCAGGCTATATTCAGCTTGCATTAAATCTGGCCTATTGCTCAATAATAAAGCAGGTACACCAAGTTTTAAATCACTAGGTAGTGTCTGCTCATCTAACGTGCCGCGAGTATAATCTTTCGGTTCTTCACTTAGCAAAATACTCAATGTATTCTCAGCTTGGTATTGTAGATTCTTAAGATCTAATAATTGACTTTGCGCACTATACAATTGTGCTGCAGTTTGGTCTACCCCAACTTGGTTTTCTTGCCCTGCTTCCTTTAATGCAGTAATGGTTTCTAAACTCTTGGAACGTGTCTCAATAGTTTCTTCGGTTACCGCAATCTGTTTATCTAAAGCCAATAATTGATAATAGGTAGTGGCAATTTGTGCGACCAACCTTGTTTTTACCGCCCTATGGGCAGCTACCGTCTGTAGGTAGCTTGCATCACTAGCACGCTTTGTACTTCTTATTTTGCCCCAAATATCGGCTTCCCATGAAACGGAGCCCGACATTTCAAATTGATTGAAAGGTTCTGTGAAAAAACTACCAAACTGTCCGTTTTCACTGGTTCTGGCAGTTCTTGTAGCGCTAGCAGCACCGTTCAAGGTGGGCAGATAACCTGCCTTACCCTGTTTTACATATGCTTCTGCGGCAGCGATATTCTGCAAGGCAATTCTAATATCAAGATTGTTTTGCAGTCCTCTTTCAATATAGGTTTTTAAGTAGGTATCTGTAAAAAGATCCTTGTATGAAATTGACGCAAAAGAGACACTGTCTTTTGGCAAGTTATCTGTTCTGTACAGATTTTCTGTTTCTAGACTGGGGCGTTCGTACGTTTTTGCAGTAAAACAAGACTGCAAAAAAAGCGGAAGTATCGCTACCAGTAGAAGTTTATTAGTTACTAATTTGTTCATGATTTCTATAGTTCTTTTATTCTTCGATAACATCTTGTGGCGTACCTGTAATACGCTCTTGAATAGTTTGGAAAATAACATATAGTGCCGGTATAACGAATACCCCAAAAATGGTACCTATTAACATACCACCAACGGCACTCATACCAATAGACCGGTTGCCTACTGCTCCAATACCTGTTGACAATGCCAATGGCATTAAACCAAGAATAAAGGCAAAAGAGGTCATTAGTATAGGTCTAAGTCGTGCTTTTGCACCATCTATGGCCGAGTCAATAATAGACATACCATCTCTTCTACGCTGCAATGCTAACTCTACGATAAGAATGGCATTTTTAGAAAGTAGGCCAATAAGCATGATCAATGCAATTTGGAAATAGATATTATTTTCTAGACCTGCCAAGCTAACAAAACCAATAGCACCTGCAATACCTATAGGTAATGAAAGTAAGATTGATAATGGTAGAATATATGATTCATATTGGGCACTCAACAAGAAGTAAACAAATACTAAACTCAACATGAAAATGATAATCGTTTGGCTACCCGCACTGTTTTCCTCTTTGGTCAAACCAGAGTATTCATACGTATAGTTATTAGGTAAAACCTCTGCAGCGACCTCTTCAATGGCTTTGATCGCATCACCAGTCGAATACCCGGGGTTCATGGCGCCGTTAACTTTTACAGAACTTAATAAGTTAAATCTGCTTACTACTTCTGGACCATAAATTTTATTGAGCGATACAAATTGTGACACAGCCACAGATTCCCTATTTGCATTTGTAACAAAAATATGGTTCAATGAATTTTCGTCTGCTCTATCCTCTGGTTTTGCTTGGATCATTACACGGTATTGTTTCCCAAATTTGTTAAAATCCGTAGTATATAATCCACCGTAATATCCTTGCATTGCACTGAAGATATCTGTAACCGCTAAGCCGGCCATTTTGGTTTTTTCCGCATCAATCTCCAACTCATATTGAGGGAAATTGGCGTTGAAGTTCGTAATGGCATACTGTACCTCTGGTCTATCGTTTATAGCGGCCAAAAAGTCATTAGTCACTTTGTTCACAGTTTGCCAATCATCCGCATCTTTACTTTGTAAATTCATTTCAAATCCGGTAGAGTTACCAAAACCACGCACACTTGGCGGCGTAAAAAAGAATATTTTAGCATCTTTCAATCCGGCTGTTTTAGCGAATAAACTACCAACAACTTCTTGTACAGATTCTCCTTCTCCCTTTCTTTCGCCCCAATCTTTAAGGCGAAGTACAGAAAAACCATAAGAGCCACCGTTTACACTATTTAAAATACTGAAACCTGTAATATTCATTCTAGCCTCTATGATATCCATAGATTGATAAATAGAATCTAATTTTTTAACCGTTTTCTGAGTCTGTTCTAAAGTAGTACCGGGGGGCATGGTAACATCGGCAAATACAATTGCTTTATCTTCATTCGGAATAAATCCGGTAGGTGTAGATTGGAACAACAAATATGCTATGACACCAAACACGGCAATAGAGATCCATGTAAGCCATTTTCTTTTGGCTATGAATTTAACTGAACCTACATACTTGTCGGTTACGGCATCAAAACCGGTATTAAAAGCAGAAAAAAAACGTTTGGTAATACCTTTTTTCTTTCCTTCGGATGTATAGTGTGGCTTTAATAAAAGTGCAGCCAAAGCCGGACTCAATGTTAATGCGTTCACTGCAGAAATAAGAATAGCAATGGCCAATGTAATACCAAATTGCTGATAGAACACACCAGAAGACCCGCTAATGAAAGATACCGGTATAAATACTGCCGACATCACCAAAGTGATAGAAATAATGGCACCTGATATTTCTGACATGGCCGATTTGGTTGCTGTTTTAGCATTGGTGGCACCGTCCTCCATTTTTGCGTGTACCGCTTCGACTACTACAATGGCATCATCAACTACGATACCAATGGCGAGAATCATCGCGAATAAGGTCAACATATTAATCGAGTAACCAAAAAGTGACAAAAAGAAAAACGTACCAACAATAGCCACCGGTACGGCTATAGCAGGAATTAATGTAGATCTAAAATCTTGTAAAAAGATGAAAACCACTAAGAAAACTAATAGGAATGCCTCAATCAATGTCTGTATAACGTGCTCAATAGAAGCGCTTAAGAAATCTTTAGTGTTATAAGGAATAACATAATCTAAACCTTTGGGAAAATCTGCTTTACTCTCATCAAGAATAGTTTGTATTTCATCAATAATAGCGTTTGCATTAGACCCAGAAGTTTGAAAAATACCAACTGCGGTACCAGGTTTACCCATACCTTCGTTTTTGGTACCGTAATTAAAAGCACCTAATTCAACTTCTGCAACATCTTTAAGACGTAGAAATTGACCATTTTCTTGAGCTCTAATAATAATATCTTCATATTCTGCCTCTTTAGAAAGACGGCCTTTGTATTTTAAAACATACTCATAGACCCCGTCGGCATTCTCGCCGATTTTACCAGTTGCCGCTTCAAGGTTTTGTTCACGTAATGCTGCTTGAATATCAGAAGGCATAAGCTTGTAGGCTGCCATTTTCTCAGGGTTCAACCAAATACGCATCGAATAATCTTTAGCGCCGAATACGGTAACATTACCAACACCCTCTATACGTTGTAGTTTGGGTACAAGATTAATTCTGGCATAGTTCTCTACGAATGTTGCGTCATACTCATCATTATCAGAAAATAATGAGAAGAAAAGTAATGCACTGGTTTGAGATTTTTGGGTAATTACACCGGTCTGAACTACGGTTTGGGGTAATACACTATTTGCCCTTGCAACCCTGTTTTGAACGTTTACCGCTGCAATATCTGGGTCTGTACCTAATTTAAAGAAGACATTAATGGTAGAAGCACCGTCGTTACTTGCGGTAGATGTCATATATAACATATTCTCAACACCGTTGATCTGTTCCTCTAAAGGTATAACGACACTCTTTAATACCGTCTCTGCATTTGCACCGGTATAGGTACTGGTTACTTGTACCGTTGGTGGCGCAATTTCTGGATATTCTTCTATAGGTAAGGTGGTTAAACCTAAAATACCGAGTATGACTATAATGATCGAGATTACCGTAGAGAGTACGGGTCGATCTATAAATCTTTGAAACATTGTTCTTTTTTTATACGTTATTTATATGGCGGATTATTTTTTGACCGGGTCAATGGTCATGCCGTCTTTTAATTTGGAAACACCTTCAATAACAATTTTTGTACCTGGTTCAATCCCATTTTGTACAAGAAAACCTTGTTGTGTGTTGGCAACTATTTTTAATGGTATAGTGGTGACCGTATTATCATCTTTTAATGCGTAGACAAGTTTCTTGCCTTGTAGGTCTACGGTAGCGGTTTGTGGTATTTCAAAAGCATTGTCATATACAATGGGTAACTTTATTTTACCTGTACTACCACTACTTAGTAAATTGTTCTTGTTATCAAAGTCGGCCCTTGCGGTAACACTACCAGTGGTGCTATTGATAATGGTATTGATCATAGCAATTTTTCCAGGCTCTGAGTATTCTTCTCCGTTGATCATAATAAGATTTACCTTGGGGGCATTGTCAAGGTCCATTAAGTTATTGTCGCTTTTTGGCATAGACTCGTTTAATTTTAAAAGCTCTTTCTCGTTCAATGAAAAATAGGCACGAACTTCGCTGATATCAGAAACGGTAGTTAAAGGTTTGCCCATATTTGAACTTACCAATGCACCCACTTTAAAAGGTATTTCGCCAATGTATCCATCAACCGGACTCGTTATTCTAGAATAACCAATGTTAGAGGTAACACTTTGGTAATTTGCTTGTGCTTGTGCAAGTTGTGCTTTCGCAGTTTCTAATTGCACTGGGCTAATGATATTCTTATCTACCAAAGGCTTTAACTTATCAACTTCCACTTGCGCTACATTAACAGAAGCTTTTGCAGCGTTAGCATCTTGGTTTAAAGTTTGCGTCTCTAATTTAAAAAGCAGCTGACCCTTTTTAATTTTTTGCCCTTCTTCTACAAATACCTTTTGCACGAAACCAGAAACCTTTGGCCAAATTTCTACATTCTGTTTACCTTCTAGGGTGGTAGAAAACTCGTTATATATGGTAACCGTTTTAGGTGTAAGTGTCGTAATTGCTAAACTTGGTGGCGGTGGTGCCGCTGCCCCTGGTACAGGTTTTTCTGATGTTCCAAAGCAGGAACTCATAAGGAGTATAACACTTAGTATTCCTATAATTGATAACTTTTTCATTGTAATTGGATGTTAACTTGTTTAAATAGTTGTTTTCTTGTTATTTCAGAATGTTCTGTTAAAAACGAACCAAAATGGCACAAGAAATTATTCTTGTTGTTTCTGTTGTAATTTTAATTCAGCAATTGTTGTTTTCAAATTGTCAGACATGCTATCGATACACTTTCTGTATACGGTAATCTTATTTTTATTTTCCTCATGTCTTTCTGGACGAAATTGTTCGTTGTACTCTGAAATCTTACGAATCATTACACTTTCTCTTTCCAGTTTTTTTAAAGAACGATTTAGCTTCTTGATAAAGAATGTATTTTTTTCAGCCACTTTGAAATATCTTTTTCTGTCGCCTGATTTTGTAAAGTATTTTACGAAATCCATCTGCAATAAAAGATTTAATGAGGTTGATATAGAACTTTTGCTGGCCCCTCTTTTATTTATACAATCTTCGAACGTTAGACCATCTTCATCTGTGAGAACTAAATTTGCGAATATTCTTGCGGCCAATGGTGGAAGATCATATTCAGACTCGAAATGAACTCCGAACTCCTCAATTAGCTTATTTTTTATCTCTTCTTTACTCATGTAACTTTTTTGAAGATACAAAAGTACGGTTAGTTCGGTTGTAAGCAAACTTAAAGAACTTAAATTTTGTTAAAGCTTGTTAAGTTTATGTTAGTATATTAGAAAAGAATATTTAGAATACTGTTATACAGATAATTAACATGATGTACAATCAAGAAGAAAAATGTAGATTGATACAATTAAATAAGATACTAATTACCTTAATCGGTAAATAGGTAGCACTTTCAGTGATGGTAAATGATTATTTTGCGTAAATCCCTTCTTTTTCGATTAGAGGAATAGTGGTAAGGTTAGATTCTTTTACTGTATTCTTTTCGAAGACAAATCGTTTGTCATACAATTTGTTATCGGCATAGAAGGTAATAAAAAATTCATTGTTTAAGGTTAACACGTCATCTTGAACCACTTCAATTTTTTTAAAGGATTTTGGCTCTAAAATACCAATACCATGTCTCATAATAGAAGTTTTACGTTCACCGTCATAACCTTTTGATACGGCCATGGTCATTTCAATCGTAGTATCTCTATCGTTAATGATGTATGCATTCCAATCTTTGTCCAAAAATTCTTCGTTCCATTCACGAATAATGGCAACATATACATCTTTTACAACGGGTATTTCAATATCTTTTTTCACGAAATATTGTTAAAGGGCACTTTTAAATTGCTCTAAAAAGCGCAAATCATTTTCACTTAACAAACGAATATCTGTTATTTGATGTAGTAGCATAGCAATACGATCAATACCGACACCAAAAGCAAAGCCAGAATAAATTTCAGGATCTAGGCCACAATTAGTAAGCACATTTGGATCTACCATACCACACCCACCAATCTCTAACCAACCAGTACCTTTAGTGATTTTATAGTCTGTTTCCGTTTCTAGTCCCCAGTAAACATCGACTTCTGCACTTGGTTCTGTAAAAGGAAAGTAAGAAGGTCTTAGTCTAATTTTAGATTTTCCAAAAAGCTCTGCTGTGAAGTATTGTAGGGTTTGTTTCAAATCGGCAAAAGAAACATCTTTATCAATATATAAACCCTCTACTTGATGAAAGAAACAATGAGATCTTGCTGAAATAGCTTCGTTTCTATATACCCTACCTGGAGATATAGTACGAATAGGAGGTTGATTGTTTTCCATATAACGCACTTGCACAGAAGAAGTGTGTGTACGTAAAAGTATATCTGGATCTGTTTGAACAAAGAACGTATCTTGCATATCTCTTGCAGGATGATATTCTGGTAAGTTCAACGCCGTAAAATTATGCCAATCATCTTCAATCTCCGGTCCTTCGGATACATTGAAACCGATTCTCGAAAAAATATCGATAATCTTATTCTTTACTATAGAAATAGGATGACGTGAACCTAGCTCAATAGGATTTCCAGGTCTGGTTAAATCTCCATAAACCTTTTCTTCAGTCTGGTTACTTTCTAAAGTTTGTTTTAAAGATTCTACTTTTTCTGTAGCTGCATTTTTAAGTTGGTTAATAGTTTGACCGAACTCTTTCTTTTGCTCGTTTGGTACATTTTTAAACTCCGCAAAGAAGTCGTTAAGAATACCTTTTTTACCTAAATATTTAATACGGAACGTTTCAACGGCTTCCAAGTTGTCAGCTGTGAACGATGCTACTGTAGCTATTTCTTCTTTTATCTTATCAATCATGAATGTTGATTAAAGGCACAAATTTAAAACTTTTAAAACAGGTATGATATGTTTTTGTTGGTTTTGATGGAGATGCAAGTATAAATTATGTTTTACTAGGTAGCGTGTAAAAAGAAAAATAGGGCTGGTGAACTATTTTATCGATAATATCAAGAATGAAATCTAAGGAAGTATTAACTATTTATAGTGTGTTTTAAAATTAAAAAACCGGCTGAATGTGCCGGTTTTTAACTGTGTAAATAATTTTATTTTAGCTATAGAATTCAACACCGCCAGATGCAATATCGTACATAGCGCCTACAATCATAATTTCTCCATTTTCTTCCATTTCAGCCAAAACCGAACTTTTCTTTCTAATATTTTCTATGGTCATTTCAACATTTTTCGCTGATACCCTATCTACAAACTCTAGATTCTTAGAATTTCTTTGGCTTTCATCCGTAGGTTCTTTAACTGCATCTACCGCTGGCTCTATTTTGTTGATCAAAGCAGTTAGATTACCTAATCTTGCATGGTCACATGCACCTTTAATGGCACCACAACTAGTATGGCCCAAAACCACTATTAACTTAGTGCCTGCCAATTTACAGCCAAACTCCATGCTGCCAAGTATATCTTCATTAACGAAATTACCTGCAATTCTAACGCTAAAAATATCACCCAGTCCTTGGTCAAAAACCAGTTCTGCAGAGACCCTTGAGTCTATACAGCTTAAGATCGTTGCAAACGGAAATTGACCGTCGCTGGTGTCGTTAACCTGCTCTAAAAGATTTCTGTTAGCTTTAAGGTTATTTTGAAATCTTTTATTTCCTTCTTTTAAAAAATCCAATGATTTAGAAGGGGTCATTGTTGCCTGGGTTTCTTTAGTATGTGCTTTCATATATATTGTATTTATCTTTAAAATGATTCTTAAGCAGCAATAAATGTTTTACAAATGCTTAAGGTCTCATAAATAAAATTTTGTTTTATAAACTTAGACTTGTCTTTTCTGGTTGTTGAAAAAATTCTATGTAACTAGGTGGGTTTTCAACTACACCTCTATTTGAAATTATTTTAATGTCAATATTTCTTTCTTTGGCTTTTAAGCTAAAGTCTTCTAAAATTTCAATAATATCATAATCTAAGTATTTTGTCTTTAAAATATCTATGGTTAAATGAGTGTCGTTCGGTAAACTATCTAATTCTTTTAAAATAGCACCTTTGTTTATGAAGGTTACCTCTTCAGCTAAAGTCATTTTAATTTTATGTTTACCATCACTTTTGTCTTCAATATGTAGAAAGTGTGAGTTTTGGTAGTTTTTTAGAAGAATAACTATGATGCCCACAGCCAGACCCAAGCTAATACCGATTAAAAGATCAGTAAAGACAATACCTAAAACGGTAACAAAAAATGGAATGGATTGTTTCCAGCCAAGCTTGTACATTTTAATGAATAAAGCTGGCTTTGCTAGTTTATACCCTACAATAAATAGAATAGCGGCTAAAACCGATAACGGAATCATATTCAATAAAGTTGGTATAAGTATAACGGAAATCAATAATAAGAATCCGTGGATTATGGCAGATAATTTTGTTCTACCACCAGATTGTATATTGGCAGAACTTCTAACTATAACTTGTGTAATAGGAAGACCACCTATCATACCAGAAATAATGTTACCTACACCTTGGGCCAATAATTCCCTGTTTGTAGGAGTTACGTTTTTATGAGGATCCAACTTGTCTGTAGCTTCTACACAAAGTAACGTTTCAAGACTTGCTACCAATGCAATGGTGAACCCTGTAATCCATACCTGCGGATTTGTAATTGCACCAAAATTTGGAAAGCTGAACTGGCCGATAAAAGAAGATAGGTCATCTGGTACAGGTACTTTTACCAAATGGTCGGCAGATATACCCAATACTTCATGGCCTTGTGTAAAAACATAAAATAAAATACCTGTAACAACTGCGACCAACGGGCCTTGTATTAACTGAAATATTTTTCCTTTTTTAGAAAGTACCTTGTCCCATAGTAAAAGTATAGCCAAGCCTATAATAGCGATAAGCGTTGCGCCCGGGCTTATATTATTTACGGTATTTAGAATTTCTGAAAAAGTATTTTCACCATCTACCTGAAAAAATGCCCAATCACCTTCAGGATCGGAGTCGTATCCAAAAAAATGGGGTATTTGCTTGAGGATAATAATAATACCGATACCGGTAAGCATTCCCTTAATTACAGAAGAAGGAAAGTAATAGCCAAT
This sequence comes from Maribacter sp. R86514, assembly GCF_044597005.1. Taxonomy (NCBI): domain Bacteria; kingdom Pseudomonadati; phylum Bacteroidota; class Flavobacteriia; order Flavobacteriales; family Flavobacteriaceae; genus Maribacter; species Maribacter sp. R86514. The sequence goes on from NZ_CP138999.1 coordinate 3,458,087, forward strand.
AACTCCGGCTTTTAAAACTCCAAATACAATTTGTATGATACCACCTAGTACAACAGCGACTAAAAAGTTTTCATAACCACCCAGTGTGCCAATGGCGGTCAAAACAATAGCGGCCAAACCTGCTGCAGGACCACTTACGCCAATTTTTGAGCCACTCATGGCACCTAAAACGATACCACCTATAATACCGGCAATTAATCCAGAAAACAAGGGTGCGCCACTAGCTAAAGCTATACCTAGACATAATGGTAATGCGACGAAAAATACAACGATACTCGATGGAATATCGCTTTTGATATGTTTAAACATGTGTATAAAATTATTTGGTCCTAATCAATTTAGGACATTTAGTTTAGTTAATTAGAAAATATGGATTATTAGGCATTTTCATCTGGGGGAGGGGATAATACTTCTAAATACAGGTCTAGATGGCCCAACTTATTAGTATTGTCGATGATAGTATTTTCAAAGGCGGAAACAATGGAGAATAACAAAGAATTTTCTTTTACGAATTTTTCTTCGCCAAATGATTTTTTTCCAGACTCTTGTTCTTCTTCGCTAAGATTGGTGATTACAATTGGGTTGTCAATATCGCATAGCGTTATTATGCTTGGAGCAGTAACTGCAAAAAGCCATAATAAAATTAAAGTTACGCGGGCTACCGATATCATATTAAATACTATGCGGTTAAAGATATCGGAAATAGTTAATAAACCTTAATTATTGGCTAAAAATCCTTTAATAATTTTAGATTTTGTTCTTTTATCCATCCCGATTTACCGTCTGTAAGTTTAATTTTTTTCCAATTATTCAAATCATCCGTTACATTGACCTTGGTTCCTGCATGAATTACGAATATTTCTTCGCTATTACTATTCGGTTCTGATTTTACAGTACTTTCTTCCGCAAAAATTATAGCAGGCCTGTGTTTATCAAAATCGTTACGTTGTACATATGCGAACGTAACAGATAAAATACAAAAGAATAAAGCTAAAATGCTTCCAATAAACGTCAACCTCTTTCTTGAAGAATAATCAGAGTTATAGAACAGAATGTACAATAGCACAAAAAGAAACATAAAAGCTACAGCGATATATGCCCATTCATCAAAAGTTAATTTGCCGGTAATGTTCTTGTATAATTTAGATAGACCGGTTTCTGGCATAATATCTATGGCATCGATAGTCATGTTCTGGGCGTAGCTTAGGTTTGTTTTTATCTCTTGGTCATTAGGAGATAAAAGCAGTGCTTTTTCATAGTAATAAATACTTTCGGCTATTCTATTTTGCTTGTAATACGAGTTGCCGAGATTGTAGTATAAGGCAGACGAATGTTTTCCATTTTCAAGTATATTCAAATAATACTCGGTAGCTTTTTCGTATTCGCCCGCGTTATAGGATTCTGTTGCCTTATCAAACAATTGTTCGTTCTGAGCGGTACACATTAGCACCATAAAAAGGCCGATAAGGGTAACTAGCTTTTTGAACATACTTATAATTGTTTATCCATTATAGAGATCACCTCACTAGCTTTGTCATAGTCGGCTTGCATTTGTACATTAGAGAAAGGGCTATATCTAGCCGCTTCGCAATTCTTTAAAAGTGCAATAAAACTTTCTACGGTAGTCTCGTCTACCTGTTTCGCTGTGAGTAATTCTGTAATTTTATCTTTGCTGAACTCAGAGGTTTCAATCTTTAATTTTGCTTTTAAATAGTTATGAAGTGCGCGATCAAGTGCTACGTAAAAAGAATCTTTATTACCTAATTGTTTTTTTGCTGCAGATAAATATTTTCGTGCAAGCTTGTTTGCCTTTCTAATTTTATTGCCTACTACATCACCTGCAATGGCATCTCTTTTCTTTCTAAAGATTATTGCTATAGGAATAAGAAGTAAAGGGCATAATAACCATATATAAAAGGATGTTGAGCCAAAGAAATATGAAATTGTTTTACCTGTTAAATTAGGTTTTAATTTTATAAAGTTGAATTCATTGCCGCTACTTACCACAGCTTGTTTGTTACTATTGGAACTTACATTGGTACTGGATGATGCGTTTAACGGACCTTCTAAGACATTAATAACGATTTCATCGGATGTTAACGTGGTATATTTTCCGGTGGACGGATTAAAATAACTAAAGCTCAAAGGTGAGATTGGGTACTTTCCTCTAAAAGAAGGTACAATGGTATATTGATTGCTCACCTTACCCTGCATACCTGCCAAATTGGTTCTTACGCCTTCTGTGAACTCAGGTTCATAAACCTCCAATGCGCTTGGTAATTCAAGTTCCGGTAGTTTAAATAATTTCAAATTTCCTTTACCGCTTACCTCTACGGTAGCTTGCAAAGATTCTGTTGCATTCAAGCTCGTCTTACTTGTGGTTACTGCAAAATCAAAATCACCAACGGCACCATTAAAATCTGCAGGCTGGTTATCTAATGGCAAAGGCTTTACATTAATCGTTCTATTACCGGCAGAAACGGTTTTGTTTGTTTGGGCATACATTTTTTGACCAAAGAAATCTCTTCTTCCGGTAGGTACGTCTACCGTAACATCAAGAGAAAGGGGTTCAATATTTAATTTCCCAGATTTTTGTGGGTAAAGAACAACGCGTTTTAAGATAGCATACCTGTATGGCTTTCCTTTATAAGTGCCATTTTGTGCGCTAAGCCCGTTTACCTTAATATCTTGACTCCAAAAATTATTATAGGTAGGGTTATCTAAAGGCTGGTAATTGGATACGCTGATATTTGGACTCACATATAGTTTATAAATGACGGTTATAGCTTCGTTCAAATACGGATTAGTTTTTGAAACCTCGGCAACCAAATGTAGATTTTCATCGGCTACATCATCTGCGGTCATTTGATCACTAGGTTTGTCAACGGCTGCAGTAACTACAACATCTTGCGCTAGAGATTTATAGGTCTCACTATCAATAACAATAGAAGCCTGTTTTATAGAAAATTTACCTTTTGCAGTCGGTGCCAGTGTATAGGAATATGATTTAGAATAGCTTCTTACACCATTGATCCATGAAGAACTAATAGATTGAGAAGGTCCCATAACTACTTTGAATCCGTTGAAATCTGGCGGACTAAAATTATCGCCATCACGGTTCATGACAAAATCAACACGTAATCTTTCGTTTAGGCCAAGCTTTGGTTTGCTCAGTTTCATTTCAAAAGTTACTCCGTTGTTATTTTGGCCCATCATCCATATAGATGATAGAAAAACGGTTAATACTAACCCAAGTTTTGTTATGGATTTAAAGTCTACCAATCTTTTTCGGTTTTAATTTTAGCACCTTTTACCTTTTTGGCATCTATTTTATCTTGAACCTTTTTCTCTGCATTTTGCATGGCTCTCAATAAATTCTCTACCTGCTGCTTAGATAGTTGATTAGGTTTAGGTTGTTGTTGATTTTGCTCGTTATCTCCTTCTCCTTGTTCAGGTTTTTTCTTTTGGTCAGATTCATTATCACCTTCACCATCTTTACCATCGTCTTTTTTCTCCTCATCTTTATCACCTTCGTCTCCCTTGTCACCGTCTTCGCCTTGATCTTTTTTATCCTCGTTTTCCCCTTCGTCCTTTTGATCTTGGTCTTTGTTTTCGTCCTTGTCGTCTTTGTCTTTATCCTTATCGTCTTTGTCTTTTTTCAAAAGCTCTTTGGCCAAAGCTAAATTGTAACGGGTTTCTTCGTCGGTAGGATTATTGCGTAAGGCCTCTTTATAGGCTTCAACCGCTTTTGCATAATCTTTACGCTTCATAAAAACATTACCCATATTATGGTAAGCCTTATGCTTGTCAGCTTTAGAGGTAGAAGCTTCCCCGGCTTCCTTGAACCTGCCAAAGGCTTCATTATACGTTTCATTTTGGTAATATGCATTCCCTAAATTATAAGGAGCTGCACTATTATCAGCACTTTTGGAAATTGCTTTTCTATAATCCACCTCTGCCGCAATAAAATCATCTTCTGATAATGCCTTATTGGCATCCCATGTATAGTTCGTAGATGACCTTAGGGCTTTCTCTTTTTCTTTCTCGTCAACCTCTTGAGCAAAAGATGACAAGCAAACAAAAAACAATAATAGTACTGTGCTTATTTTATTCATTTCTTTTCTCATTGAACAAATTGAGTTTCTTTAACCAGCTTGTCTTGCGGTCCAAGATAAAAATATCTAAAAAGAGAAGCAACAATGCCCCGCCAATAAACCACTGAAACTGATCTTTATATTCTGCGAATTGTTTGGCTTCAAATTCCTTCTTGTCCATTTTCAACAATTCTTCTTTTATATACTCTACTGCGGTATCTGTGTTAGAGCCATCTATATATTCACCATTTCCTTCACTTGCAATATCCGCTAAAACACTTTCGTTTAATCTTGTGATTACGGTTTCACCTTGACTATCTTTTTTCAGGCTTTCTAAAATTCCGTTTCTTTTGATAGGTATTGGTGCTCCTTTTTCCTTACCTACACCAATAGTATAAATGATAATACCTTCATCAACGGCATCTTCTACGGCATCTAATGTAGACCCTTCAGAATGGTCTTCCCCATCAGAAATAATGAACAATACACGGTTGGTCTGCTCTACATCGTCATAATATGTAGTAGCCAATTCAATAGCTTGATCAATAGCGGTACCTTGAGACGTAAGCATGTCTGTATTCATACCTTGTAAGAACATTTTTGCTGCGCCGTAATCAGTTGTAATGGGTAGTTGTGGGTATGCTTGACCGGCGTAGGCTATAATTCCTATACGGTCACTTGCCAATTGATTTATAATTTCAGAAACTAATCTTTTGGCTTTCTCAATTCTGTTAGGTGCAATATCTTCCGCTAGCATACTTTTACTAACATCTACCGCAAATACGATATCTACACCTTCTCTCTTTACTGTTTCTAATTTTGTTCCAATTTTTGGGTTGACCAAACCTATAATCAATAATGCCAATGCAAGTATGAAAACGACCAGTTTTAAACCCCCTTTGTTATAGGAACGGTTAGGTGTTAACCTTTTTAAAAGGTCAGCATCTGCAAATTTCTTTTGCGTTCTTTTTTTCCATATCAATAACAAAAGGAACAGCACTATTATCACCGGTATGATAAAGAGTAAATAAAAATATATTTTTTCGTCGTACTGTATCATATTATACAAAGCTTCTAAAAAGCGTGTTTCTTAAAATCCATTCTAACAAAAGCAATCCTCCTGCTAACAATATCCAAATTCTAAATTTTTCTTCGTAGCGGTAGTATTTAAATTCTTCTACCTCGGTTTTTTCTAGTTTGTTGATCTCTTCGTAGATTTCCTCTAAAGACTCATTATCGGTAGCTCTAAAATATCTACCTCCGGTTGTATTGGCAATATCTTTTAATAACTCTTCGTCTATTTCTACCTGTCTCATTCCAAATCTAAAAGAACCATCAGGATTGTATGAAACAGGTGAAAGGGCATTGCCATTTGTACCAAGACCAATAGTGTAGGTTTTAATACCGAATTCTAGTGCCAGGTCAGATGCGGTTTGCGGTTCTATAAAACCAGAATTATTTACCCCATCGGTCAATAATATGATGATTTTACTTTTTGCCTTACTGTCTTTTAAGCGGTTTACGGAAGTTGCTAGTCCCATACCAATGGCAGTACCGTCATCTAATTGTCCGTATGAGATTTCTGAAAGCGCATTAAGTACAATAGCTTTGTCTGTGGTTATAGGTGTTTTGGTATAACCTTCACCTGCATAAGCAACAATACCTATACGATCATTAGGTCTATTTTTAATAAAATCTGCCGCCACGTCTTTAAGTGCAGAAAGTCGGTTTGGTTTTAAATCTCTTGCCAGCATACTAGAAGAAACATCTATGGCCATGACAATATCTATACCCTTTGTAGTTTTAGAGCGGGTAGAAATATCTTCTGTCTGTGGTCTTGCCAGAGCTGTGATAATTGCAGCCAAAGCCAACAAGCGTAGAATGAATAACGCAGGTTTAAATTTAGGTAAAATGCTATTGTAGCTAAACCCTTTTACACTTGATATACGTAATGATGCGGTTTGCTCTTTTTGTTTAAAGATATACCACACAATTGCCAATGGCAGTAATAAGAACAGCCAAAAGAAATCAGGATTTGCAAATGATATATTCTCTAACATTTATGCTTCTGTTTTTACTTCTACCGATGCTAAGATTCGGTCAACTATTTCTTGTGCGTACGTGTCGTCTTTAAGCCAAGTAAGAATTACGTATTGTTGAAATCCTTTACCTCCAAAAAGTAGTACTGTATATTCTCCTTCTAATAACTCTTCTGACCCAGGCATTGGAAAATTGCCACTACCAAAAACTTTCACTCCTTTAACACCGCTTATGGTACTAAATTCTTCTTGCTTGGTGATAATGTTTTTTGCTCCCTGATCCTCAAAATTGGATAGAATTTTTTCAATGGTCTTGTCAAACTCTGGCTCTGTTTCTTTTTGTGCTAACGTAATACTAGTGGTGCCCATGTTAAATAGCGCGATAGGACTTCTGTACTCAAAGGCCTGCACGTCTTCTATGGTAGCTTTGGCTTCTGGAGGTAGTTTTATTTCTTGTCGTACCAAAACTTGCGGAGACTCTAACTGTATTGGTGGAAAACCGTAGCTGCTACGAACCCATTCGCTCTCTAAAAGTTCTTTGGTAGGGTGGCCTAAAACGGTGTCTTTTAAATAGCCGAATCCGAATTTAACTCCTGCAATGGTAATGCCAATTAAAATTAGTGCAACAGTGGAAATTACCGCTATTTTAATTTTCTTCTTTTTTGCCTTACGTTCAAGTTCTTCTTGGTATTCCGCTTGTTCTAATAACTCTTCTTCTGTGGGTTCTGGTAGCGCTTCGTGCGTTTTTTCAACAATCTGTTCAACCAGCTTTCTATCATGTTCAGCAACTGAGGTAGAAGGTTTGTTCTTAGCGAATTTCACTAAATCTGCCGTCTGTAGTATTTGTTGAAACTGCTTTATAGTATCGTCTTCTAAATTTAACTCGCCGGCATCCTTTAAAAGCTCTAATTTTTCAATGAGTTGTCCGGTAGTACTTTCCATTGCGGTTACGTGAGCATCTTCCTCTAAGTATGAACGTACAATGGTGGTCAATTCAGAATAGTACTCTTTGTATTCGTCTTGTATTAGGTATCTAGAATTTTCTAATCGTTTTAATTCTAGTAACGCTCTGTCATATGGTGGTAAAAGTGCTACTTTTTCTTCTTCGGTAAGTGGCTTTTTTCGGAATACAAACCAATAAAGGAGTCCACCAAAAATTAATAATACCAACAGACCTATTAGCAAGTACTTCCAAAGAGCATAATTGCTTTTATCTACATTGATTAAGGGTTTAATATCATACATTTTCTGATTCAATGTATCTACAGGTACAGTAGCTACATTGATCATTGAGGAATCTGTCATAAAACCTACTCCGTTAATATCGATTCTTTGTGCAGGTAATTTGTAAGCTCCAGAATCAAACTGGGTAAGGGCGTATATTTTTTGAAGCGTTAGTCTATCTTTTTTTCTAGTGCTGTCCGTAGCAAAAGCCTCTACAGTTTCTAGAGGAGAAAACGTTTGCCCTTCAGGGAAAATAACAAAATCTGTGGAGTCGATATTCACAGTAACTTTCCATTGAACCTGCTCACCAATTTTTATAAAAGTTGTATCAACCTCAGTTGTAATGTTTGGTGTTTCTTGTGCAGAAAGTTCAAAGATGAATAGTAGGAATACGAATAGAGGTGAAATTCGTTTACACCACGAAACACATTTTTCATTTGTTTTATTAGTAATAATCATTCGTATCAACCTCTTCTTTTAAAATAGCCCAATAATTTCTTTACATAGCTTTCATCTACCCTACAATCTAAAACTCCGCATCCAGATTTTGTAAAAGACTCCTTAAAGTAAGTAACACGGTTTTTATGATATTCAGCATAAGCGTTACGTACTTTTTTAGACTTGGTGTTTACCAATTGTAATTTTCCTGTTTCAGCATCCTCTACCTGTACCATACCCAAATTTGGTATAGATTCTTCACGTTCGTCATAAACACGAATTCCGGTTAAATCATGCTTGCTACCCGTAATCTTGAGTGTTTTTTCATATCCGTCGTCAATAAAATCAGATAAAACAAAAACAATAGCTTTCTTTTTCATGACACTACTCAAAAATTTCATGGCTTGAGCAATATCTGTTTTGTTGCTTTTTGGTTTAAATTCCAATAATTCTCTAATGATACGTAGAACGTGGGTCTTTCCTTTTTTAGGAGGAATAAAAAGTTCTATTTGGTCAGAGAACAGAATAACACCTACTTTATCATTGTTTTGTAAGGCACTAAAAGCAAGTGTAGCCGATATTTCAGTAACGATTTCATTTTTAAACTGATTAGTGGTGCCGAATAATTCAGAGCCGCTAATATCTACCATTAGCATCATGGTCAATTCTCGTTCCTCCTCAAAAACCTTTATATAAGGTTCGTTATAACGGGCGGTAACGTTCCAGTCTATATTTCTAACATCATCGCCAAATTGATACTGTCGTACTTCACTAAAAGTCATACCACGACCCTTAAAAGTAGAGTGGTATTCCCCACCAAATATATGGTCGGAAAGACGTCTTGTCTTTATTTCAATTTTCCGTACTTTTTTGAGTAGCTCTTTAGTATCCATAATACAGCGCTCTAGCCCCTATAGGAGATTTGATTGCGGTTAAAAATATATGTGAAACGGTAATTTTAAGCATTGTTCTTTATTACACCCCTAAGAATAAATGAGTAAATATTCCCCTCTTTGGAGATTAGTGGGCGTTTAAGGTACTTCTATCTCGTTTACAATTTTGTTGATGATATCAACAGAAGTAATATTCTCTGCTTCTGCCTCATATGTAATACCTATTCTGTGTCTTAAAACATCTAGAACAACGGCACGTACATCTTCTGGTACAACATAACCTCTTCTTTTTATGAAAGCATAACATTTGGCAGCGGTACCTAAGTTGATACTACCCCTTGGCGATGCGCCAAAGCTGATCAATGGTTTTAAGCTTTCTAAGTTATATTTCTCAGGATATCTTGTAGCAAAAACAAGGTCAAGAATATATTTTTCAATTTTTTCATCCATGTAAACTTCACGAACAGCTTTCTGTGCGCTAAGTATTTGTTCTATGGATACAACGGCGTTTACAGTTTCGTAGCTACCTTTTAAATTTTGGCGCATAATCAACTGCTCCTCGTTTATTTTTGGATAATCTATAACGGTCTTCAGCATAAAACGATCCACTTGTGCTTCAGGTAACGGATAGGTACCTTCTTGTTCAACAGGGTTTTGTGTTGCCATTACCAAGAAAGGTTTGTCAAGAATAAAAGTTTCGTCACCAATGGTCACTTGCTTTTCTTGCATTGCCTCTAAAAGTGCAGATTGTACTTTGGCAGGTGCACGGTTAATCTCATCTGCAAGAACAAAGTTTGCGAATATTGGACCTTTCTTTATAGAGAAATCGTTAAGTTTCATGTTGTAGATCAATGTACCCACAACATCTGCCGGAAGTAAATCTGGTGTAAACTGAATTCTGCTGAAACTACCTTTTACAGCTTTAGAAAGAGTGTTTATCGCTAAGGTTTTTGCCAAACCAGGTACACCTTCCAGCAATATATGACCTTGGCCTAAGAGTCCGATCAATAATCGTTCTACCATATATTTCTGGCCAACGATTACTTTATTCATTTCAAGCATCAGTAAATCGATAAAAGCGCTTTCTTTTGCTATTTTCTCGTTAACAGCACTAATGTCAATTGAAGTATTTTCTTCCATTTAAAACTATATATTATTGAATGTTAAGGCTTCTAATTTTAACAGTTACGCAAATTGAAAATTTATTCACTCAGTCGCTGTTAATGATAGGTTAAAAAATTGGAAAACCCCTTATTTTTATGAACGTTTTAAGGGATTTCTTTTTAATTTTATCAATCAAAATACAATATATTGAAATATTCTAGAATAATAGCAGGTACTATGACCTGGGGTAAATGGGGTAAACAACTTGCTACCAAAGATATGATATCACTTATGAATCATTGCATTGACCATAACATTACTACTTTTGATCATGCCGATATTTATGGTGATTATACCAATGAAGAAGATTTCGGTAAAGCATTAAAAGAAAGTGAAATTAAAAGGGAAGATATTCAATTGATCAGTAAATGTGGAATTCAGTTCTATGTAAAAGAACGATCAAATAGGGTTAAGCATTATGACTATAGCAAAGATTATATAGTATCATCTGTAGAGCGTTCTTTAAAAATGCTACAGACAGATCATTTAGATATGCTATTATTACACAGGCCTAGTCCTTTGATAAACCCTTCAGAAATTGCGGAAGCTATAGATAAATTGAGAAATGATGGAAAGATCAGTCAATTTGGAGTGTCGAATTTCAGCCCATCTCAAATTCAACTTTTAGAAAGGGAAATACAGGTAGAAGCAAATCAGGTAGAGTTTTCATTGTCTTCTAACACAGTAATGTACGATGGTACTTTAGATGATTGTATTACGTTTGATAGGCTAGCAATGAGCTGGAGTCCTCTTGGTGGTTATTTCAAAGAAACCTCCAAAGCAAATACAAGGATTAAAAAGGTACTGGCGGATTTTACTAAAAAATATAATGCCACAGAAGATCAACTTTTACTGGCTTGGATTTTAAAACATCCATCTAAAATACACCCAGTGGTAGGTACGTCAACGCCAAAACGATTGAAAATGGCAATGGAAGCTGTTTCAATAGAAATGGATGTACAAGATTGGTTTATCTTGCTAGAAGCCAATGAAGGCCATGAAGTTGCATAATTATAATTAAAAATGACAAAAACAGCATTTATTACAGGAGCTACAAGCGGAATTGGAAAATCCACCGCGATTCATTTTGCCCAAAACGGTATAGATTTGGTATTGTGTGGTAGACGTCAAGATCGGCTAGATGCCCTTAAAGAAGAACTTGTTAAACATGTACAAGTACATACCCTGAATTTTGATATTAGAAACAAGGCTTCGGTTAAAGAAGCTGTTGATTCGTTGCCAAAAGAATTTGCAGAGATAGATATTCTAATAAACAATGCAGGTAATGCCCATGGAATGGATACCATTCAAGAGGGAAACATTGATGATTGGGATGCCATGTTAGATATTAATGTTAAAGGCTTGCTGTATGTATCTAAAGCGGTAATTCCACAAATGGTAGCGCGTAAATCCGGTCATATTATCAACATAGGTTCTACTGCAGGCAAAGAAGTTTACCCTAAAGGCAATGTGTATTGTGCAAGCAAACATGCGGTAGATGCCATTAATCAGGGAATGCGTATAGATTTGAACGGCACTGGAGTGCGTGTTGGTGCAGTAAATCCGGGATTGGTAGAGACAGAGTTCAGTAATGTTCGCTTTAAAGGAGATGAAGATAAGGCGGATAAGGTTTACAAGGGATTCCAGCCTTTAAAACCAGAAGATATAGCAGATATCATTCATTTTGTAGTCACAAGGCCATATCATGTAAATATTGCGGATTTGGTAGTAATGCCAACAGCACAAGCATCTTCAACTATTGTAGATAAAAAGTGATGTCATGAAAAGATTTTAGAATAAAATCTTTTAAAGCCAAAAGCCAAAAGCCAAAAGCCAAAAGCCAAAAGCCAAAAGCCAAAAGCCAAAAGCCAAAAGCCAAAAGCCAAAAGCCAAAAGCCAAAAGCCAAAAGCCAAAAGCCAAAAGCCAAAAGCCAAAAGCCAAAAGCCAAAAGCCAAAAGCCAAAATTAAAACTATGATCAATAAACGCCTATTGGTAAAAAACTTGCTCGCTCATAATGACGAGAACAGTTTTTACGACAAAAAGCGATTTATTTCTATTGGCGAGAAAGAAGGTAAGGGTAAGTTTTTAAAGCATGTTTGTGCTTTGGCAAATAGTAATCCTGCCAATAATTCTTTCATAGTAATTGGCGTTGAAGATGAGGATAATAAAATAGTAGGTGTAGACTTTTTTGATGATAGTAAGATTCAAAATTTAGTAAATGCCTATTTAGATAATCCGCCATTGATTTCATACGAGAATATTCCATTTCCGCATTTGCCAGAGGGTAAAGTTGTGGGGTTGGTGACCATAAAATCTATTGGAAAAATATGCTCCCTTAGAAAGAACATCTGGAAATATTATGGAGGGTCTGTTTTTTTTAGGGAGGGTAGTATAAGTTTACCAAAAGTGTTTGATATTGAGTTGAAAGATACTAACTCTGAGGCGGTTGCCACCATCGAACAACATGCAAAAAACAATATTGAGCTTACTTTAGATGGAGTCATAGACTTTTTAAATCACCGCCATAAAGATTTAGAAAGTGACTACAAGGTTTTTAAAGAACAATTTGTAGTGTGTTGGCGGCAATAAAAAAGTAGTGAACGGAGAAACCTATTTCTATAGGGTAGATATTGAATTAATAAATGAGCAGGTAAAATTATTCTACTCTAATTTAGATGAGGTTACCATTACATATGACAATGATTCATTTACAACTATTGAATATGTACAGCTTGGTTTGGCTTCGAAACAAAAATATTATCCATTAGAGAAAGTAGTTATAAATTTCAGTGAAAACGGCACCTATCAAATTACGAGCGATTTACTTTTTAATCCTCCAATACATGACGAGGATGAGTTGAAAAAGATTTATAAGAGTAATAACGCTTTGGTAGCAAAAGCAAAGAAAAATACCGAATTAACAATTGCAGAAGTAAAGCAATTGAAATACCTGGCAGATTCATATTTAATATGCTTTCTTAACGGATTTGAAGAGGCAAAAGAACGCATGGAAAAAGCTAGGCAGATTTTAAAGCCTAAATACCCAAGAATAAATGCTTCGCTAAAAGAAGCGCTTCGTGTGCTTAGGAAGGTGAAATATTCTTAATCCAGAGTTGTTCGTAGGGTTTTAGAGGCAATTCGTTATGAATAAGTTCAAATGATTTTCCGGTAAGTAAATCAATAGAATTTTTACCGGCGTGAATACCAATAGAAAGCAACCAGCCTATATTTAAAGTTTCTGTAACCTCATTAAAATTGGACAACACCCAGATATTTTCATTTTCATGGGTTCTTTGAAAGACAAATACATGCTCGTTAGGGCAACCATGAACCTTAAGATTGTTTGTATCAGCAAATACGGTCTGCTCTTTTCGTAGGCGAATCATATTCTTAATCCCGTTATATATTATGGTAGACGGACTATTTTTTTTACTTTTCAATTTTGAAACAACACCCCAATTCTGCATTGGTCTATTTACCCAACGATTGTCATTTACATGATCTTCATTTTGCTCATAAGAATAGTCGTTTAAGGTAGCGATCTCATCTCCGGCATATATCATAGGTATGCCTCCGTAGGTTAAAATAATACCGTGCATCATTAATATTTTAGTGACGGCATAGTCGATAATATTTTTATTGTTTTGTTCTAGGGCGGTTTCTAGGCCTAGTAGAGAAGCGGCACTGCCCGTAATTCTACCATCACCGTTTTTAGGATTGTACATAAACATCAAACCTTTGGCAGGAGACCATTCTAACTTGCCGCAGTAATAGTTTAAAATAAATTCTTTGTGGGCGCCAGGGTCATAGCCCGTAGCACGTACAATATCATCCTCATAACCAAGACCGATATCATCATGGCAGCGAATGTAATTAATCCAAGTAGCATCATTGGGTTTTACTGGGATCTCGTTCACACTTTTTACTAATAAAGAAGCTTTTTTGGTTGCAATTGAATTCCATAATAAAGCCATTAAAGAAGCATTATAAGCTACTTCACATTCGTTACCTTCCGTGGTGTCTTCGCCAAAATATTTTATAATATTCCTAGGAGCAACAATAGCTTCCGCCAAAAGAATAACACCTGGTGCAATTACCTGTAGGCACATTCTAAATAGTGAAATTAACGTATGTGCTTCTGGTAAGTTTTGTGATGATGTCCCTAATTTTTTCCAGAGAAAAGCAAGCGCATCAAAACGGATAACATCTACCCCCAAATTGGCAAGAGACATTAGGTTGCCAAGCATCTCTATAAATACCTCCGGATTCCTATAATTTAAATCCCATTGATAACTATTAAAACAGGTCATAACCCATTTTTCCATTTCTGAATTGTAGGTAAAATTGCCCGGTGCCGATTGTGGAAATATTTCAGGTAAGGACTTTTCGAACTCGTCAGGTATATGGCGGTCAGAATAAGTGTAATAATAATTTTGATGGTGTTGGCTACCCGCCTTGGCTTTCTTTGCCCATATAAACTCATCTGAAGTATGGTTGACAACAAAATCAAGCATTAAAAACATATTATTTTCACGTGCCTTTTTGCTGAAAGCTAAAAAGTCTTTTCTTGTGCCGTATTTAGGATCGATCTCATGGTAGCTATTCACTGCATAACCACCATCATTTTCACCAGCAGGTCTTGTGGTTATAGGCATTAGGTGAAGAAAATTAATACCTAAATCTTCAAAGTAAGGTATCTTTTCTTTGAGACCGTTAATGTCTTTGTTAAACCGGTCAACATACAATTGCATACCGACCATTTGCTCACTTTGGTACCAATTCCCAGAATTTAAACGTGTAATATCTTGTTTTTGTAGTTCTGTAGGTCGGTCTTTAAAAAGCGTTTCTAATGTATCTAAAAGGGTGTAGAAAAATGCTTTATGCTCTTTCTCTTTATATAATGAAAAAAACTGCGTTTTAATAAGCGAAAGATTAGTAGCTAATCTTTGTTCATATGAAGAAGTTAAGGGTATTCCACCTTTTTTCTTTTGACTTTTTAAAGCCAACAACCGGTGTAATTCAGCTTGATTCATTTTAAGAGTCTAATTGTTGTAATGTAGGTAGCGATTGTATAGCTCCAAAATTTTCCGTTGTAATGGCCCCGGCTTTGTTCGCTTTTGAGACCATGTTCGAAAGCAGGTTTTCGTTTGCCAAAACATCTTCTAATTTAGAGTGTTCAGTAAGTTGTTGTAAAAGGCAACCAATAAAAGCATCGCCGGCACCGGTAGTGTCTTTTGGTGTTACTTTAATGCTTGGTATGGTTTTATGGAAATCTTTTGTACTAAGCAAAGTTCCTTCGCTTCCTAAGGTTACAACTATTACTTGGGTGCCCATTTCATGAAAGAACTGGCAAGCATCTTCAAGCTTATCTTTTCCTGAAAGTAACTGTGCTTCCTCTAGGCTAAATTTACATAAATGGGATTTTTCTATAAAAGCATGGCACTTACGTATAAAAACATCCTCTTTATTTTTCCAAAGATCCGATCTGAAATTAGGGTCAAAACTAATGAACGCATTTTTGGTTAGTCCGTCAAATAAATACCTGTTATAGGTTTCTTCAAGAGCGCCACCTAAAAGAGCGGTAGCTGCGCCAAAGTGTATGATGTTATTTTCAAAATTAGATTTTAAGGAAGAGTCGTAAGTAAGCTCTTTGTCTGCGCCTCGGCTAAAAACAAAATCGCGCTCACCTTCGGCATCAATAGAAACAAAGGCTAAAGTGGTAAAAGTATCGCATCTTTGGGCAAAGGAGATATCAACTTTTTCATCTTCAAGAATACGTAGTAAAAAAGTCCCAAATGGGTCATTGCCAACAGCACCAATAAAAAAGCTATCGCCGCCAAGCTTGCTAATTGCACAGGCTACATTGGCTGGTGCACCACCTGCTTTTTTAGAAAATTCTTTTGCTTTCGATAAATCTTTGCCTTGGTTTTCGGCAACAAAATCAATGAGTAATTCTCCAATACAGAATACCTTTTTCATACGTTTAAAAAGAAAATTAGGAAGTCTAAGTTAATTAGAAATAACACCTATTTCCTAAAAATTATGAAGTAAATATTAAATTACGGTGGTTTACAGATTATTTTATGAATTTAATTCCTTTCGTATTTTGGGTCTGTTGCTGAATTGCATATATTGAATTACACATTTTAAAACACATACTGACCATGAGCATATTTGATGAAATTAAGAAAAAACTGAGCCACGAGTTTATTGATATTGTAGAATGGCTAGATAATACTGACGACACTATAGTTTATCGTTTTGAACGTTACCAAAATGAAATTAAGAACAATGCGCAATTAATCGTTAGGGAAGGGCAGACCGCAGTTTTTATTAACGAAGGTCAATTGGCAGATGTTTTTAAACCGGGCACATATACTTTAAATACGCAGAACCTGCCTATTTTAACGACTTTAAAAGGTTGGAAGTATGGATTTGATAGTCCGTTCAAAGCTGAGGTGTATTTTGTAAACACACGTTTGTTTACAGATGAAAAATGGGGTACTAAAAATCCGTTCATGTTAAGTGATGATAGATTTGGTTTGGTAGAAATTCGTGCTTTTGGTACCTATAGTTTTAGAGTAAATGATCCAGGAAAGTTTGTTGTAGATGTAGTGGGTACCGATGGTAATTTTACAAGCTATGAGGTAAATGAACATTTAAAAAGTTTAATAGTAACCCGTTTTACAGATACGGTAGGTGAAGCTAATTTGCCAATTGAGTTGTATGCGGCGAACACAAGCGAACTATCTGAAACTTGCCAAGAAGTAATGCAGCCAGAATTTAATAGGGTAGGTATAGAGCTAGAGAAATTCTACATCGAAAATGTATCGATGCCTGAAGAACTTAAAAAGGAAATATTCGAATACAGCCGATTGGATAAATTGGACATGGGTAAGTTGGCGCAGTTCAAAGCAGCCAAAGCAATGGAGTTGGCAGCTAAAAATGAAGGCGGAACAGCTGGTGCCGGTATGGGCATGGGTATGGGTTTTGTATTGGCTCAACAAATGGGAGGCTTAATGGGGCAACCTGCAGCGCAACCACTAGGTGGGCAAACAGCACAACAGCCACAAGCGCCGCCACCAATGCCGGCACAAGTAACCTATTTCTATGCGGTAAGCGGTCAGCAATTAGGTCCTGTTGGTTTTGATAAGCTCAAAGAATTATTTGCGAGTAGAACAATTAATAGAGATTCGTTGATCTGGAAACAAGGTATGCCCAATTGGACTGCATTAAAAGAGGTAGAGGAATTAAAATCTTTCTTGGGTGGTAATACGCCACCACCATTACCAACAGCATAATTTTAAGCAATACTTTTTTTAAGATAAGGAATACTTTCTATGGATGATATTCAACAATCGGAATATAAAAAAGCATGTGCCAATTGTGGTGCTGAGTTAAAATTTAAGCCAGGCTCGCATCAATTGACGTGTGAGTACTGTGGGTATGAAGAGTTTATTGAGGCATCTAAAACTAGTTTTGAAGAGTTAGAGCTAGAACACTACTTAAAAATCGTAGGTGAAAATGCCTATACCGAAACTATAGAGTTGTTGCATTGTAAAAATTGCGGTGCCAACCAGCATGTAGAAGAAAACTATAAATCGCTCAACTGTGTGTATTGTAGTGAACCTTTAATACGGGAAGATGTTGAGAAAGAAGGTTGGATATTACCTGGCGCTCTAGTTCCATTTCAATTAGATGCCGATAAAGCACAGACAATATTTAAAGCTTGGGTAGATAAAATTTGGTTTGCACCGGATAATCTTAAAAAAGCAGCGCTTGATCCAGAAGGTTTGCATGGATTATATGTTCCGTATTGGACGTTTGATGCCAACCTCTTTGCCTCTTACCAAGGGCAACGAGGAGATTATTATTACGAAACACAGACCTATAATAGTAATAAGGCAAGAAGAACAAGACGTGTTAGAAAAACCAAGTGGACGTATGCATCGGGTAGAGTAGATGGTTTTGTAGATGATATTTTAATAAGCGCATCAGAAAAGAAACGAAAAGAAATTCCGGCAAAAGTCACCTTTTGGAATTTGAAAGATTTAGTGGCTTTTAATTCAAAATATCTATCTGGTTTTGTTACGGAAAAATATACGGTTTCATTAAAAGAAGGGCATCACAAATCGTTTCAAGAAGCCAAGAATATTGCTTATAATTGGATCAGGCGAGATATTGGTGGTGATACCCAAAGGGTAGCAAACGCCGATATAAAACTTTCAGATGAAAAGTTTAAACATATCTTACTTCCCATTTATATAAGTTCATATAGATATGATGGTAAAGAGTATAATTTTTATATAAATGGGCAAACGGGAGTGTTAAGTGGAAACAGACCTTATTCCTTCTGGAAAATCTTCTTTTTAGTGATTTTTATCCTTGCCATGATAACCATAATTGCGATTTTTGCTAAATGAGTACAAAAAGAACACTGGTTGTAGGTGACATTCACTCAGGATTACAAGCTTTAAAGCAAGTACTTGAGAAAGCAGCTATAACTGAAGATGATACGATAATTTTTTTAGGGGATTATATTGATGGATGGAGTGAAGCGGTTGAAACTGTAAACTGTCTTATAGAATTGAAAGAAAGGTACAATTGTATATACCTAAGAGGTAATCATGATGAGCTTTGCTATGAATGGTTAACCGGTAAGGCAGATAACCCAACATGGTTTATGCATGGTGGTGAAGCCACTTCAAATTCTTATGGCAAAGCTTCAAAAGAAACCAAGGATAGGCACATCAAATTTTATGAAAGCTTAGAAAATTATCATCTAGACGCTGAAAATAGATTGTTTTTACATGCAGGCTTTACAAATTTGAAAGGCATTGAGCATGAGTATTTTAAAAAGACATTTTACTGGGATCGTACTTTGTGGGAGTTGGCGCTTTCTTTGAATAAAGAATTAGAAGATGACCATATTCATTATCCAAAGCGATTAAAGAATTATGCTGAAATTTACATTGGTCATACACCGGTAACGCGCATAGGTAAAACTACACCGCAGAATGCCGCCAATGTATGGAATATTGATACGGGTGCCGCGTTCAAAGGACCCTTAACTGTGTTTAACGCCAATACCAAAGAATACTGGCAAAGTGAACCGGTTTATACCTTTTATCCTAACGAAACGGGTAGAAACTAAGAAAACCGTTAACTTTACTTTAAAATAGATTGTTTTATTGACGATCTTTAATAAAATTTAAAATATGTCTAATAAAAATATAAGATTAGAGGTGATGCAGGCCTTAGAGCCTAAGGTAGAGAGTTTCATGGAATCTTTCCTTATAAAACCAGAGGATATATGGCAGCCAACAGATTTTTTGCCAGATTCTGAAAAAGATACATTTTTACAAGAAGTAAAAGATATTCGTGAAGAGTCTAAAGATTTAGGTTATGACTTTTGGGTAACCATGGTAGCAGATACCATTACCGAAGAAGCCTTGCCAACTTATGAATCTTGGTTAATGGATGTTGTTGGTATTGACCAGCACGGTGACCATAAAACAAATGGTTGGGCTAAGTGGGTACGTGCTTGGACTGCAGAAGAAAATAGACATGGAGATGTGTTGAACAAATATCTTTATTTATCTGGAAGGGTAAATATGAGAGAAATTGAAATAACGACCCAGCATTTAATTTCTGATGGTTTTGATATTGGTACTGATCGTGATCCATATAAAAACTTTGTATATACCTCTTTTCAAGAATTAGCTACCAATATTTCGCATAAGCGAGTGGGGCAAATGGCGAAGAAAAAAGGAAATGCTTTATTAGGTAAAATGTGTACTATAATTGCCGGTGATGAAATGAGACACCATTTGGCGTACAGAGAATTCGTGAAGACTATTTTAGGCGAAGATCCATCTGGTATGATGATCGCCTTTGCAGATATGATGAAGAAAAAGATTGTTATGCCGGCACATTTTTTACGTGAGTCTGGTGGTACAATTGGTTCTGCTTTTGAGAACTTCTCTAACTGTGCACAGCGTTTAGGTGTATATACAGCGCAAGATTACGTTGACATTCTAAGCAAGTTAAATGCGTATTGGGAATTGGATTCTGTTCGTTCTTTAAATGAAGAGGCTGAAAAGGCTCGTGACTACTTAATTAAGTTACCATCAAGATTAGAAAGAATTGCAGAAAGAATGAAATTTCCGCAAGACCAATATCACTTTAAGTGGGTAGAGGCAAACGGAGCATTATAAAATAAAAAATCCCGATCAGTAATGATCGGGATTTTTTTTGCTTTAAACGGTAGGTTATAATTTACCGTGTTTGTGCTCATCTTGCCATTTAACAAGTTCTGCCCATTTACCTTCGTAGCACATTTTAGCTTGTAACGGCCAAGAAGCAGGATCGTGAATTTTGTATCGTGTTCCTCCTGTATCCAATATTTTTTGGCAGGCTTCTAAACTAGCTTCAGAAAGTTCTTTCCATGTTTTAATACCGTGGTCTTTAAACATGCCTTCAATTTTTGGACCAATACCTTCCACAAGTTTTAAATCGTCTTGCTTAATGGTTTTTCCAAACGCAGCCTTGGCAGCAGCACCATCAAAAGCTAGTGCGCTACTTGTAGCGGCGCCGGCAGCAAAAGAGGCGGCAGATGCACCTAGATTAGTGCTTGGAGCGCTTGGAGCGGCAGGAGGAGGTGTTACAACCTTGCTTGCGGCAATTACTCTTTGGTTACAAGCTTCTAGATCAGCTTTCAGTTTGCTGTTGCTAGCTTTAAGATTGTTTAAGTCAGACAATTCGCCTTTAAGTTTTGTATTACTAGCGGTAAGACTGTTTATTTCAGCAGAGTTGTCTATTACTTTGGCAGAACGGCTACCAAGTAGATAACCTAAAATACCGCAGATAAGACCTACTAATAATGGAATTATCCAGCACCAAATGTTCATATTTTCAAAATTCATGATTTTACTTATTTATAGGATTAGTGTATGTTTTATTTTAATGTAATAACTGTTCGTCTATTTTTTACTCTGCCTTCTTCAGTGGCATTATCGGCAATGGGTTGTGTTTGCCCTTTGGATGTAGCAATTATCTTATCTGCAGCTATTCCGTTTTGCATTAAGTAATTTTTAGCGAATTCTGCTCTATCTTGACCTAGTCTCATGTTTGTACTTGCTCGCCCTTGTGAATCTGTATGACCAACAACGCTTGCCTTAGCATCAGAAACCTTATCTAAATATCTAGATATATCGGCAACTTTTTGGCGTTGCATAGCATCTAAATGAATTGAGGCTTCTGCAGTGTTGAAATAAAGAATTAATGGATCGGCATTTATTTTTTCATACAATGCTTTAAGGTCATCTTCCGCGGTCGCGGATTTTTCAACAAGACCAAAGGAAGCTGCACCCCAATAAGTACCCTCTTTAGCAATCATTTCGTCCATAAGTTTTCCCTGCGTATTAATTTGAGCAGTAGAGAATCCTTTTGAAGCTAAGTCGTTCTTAATTGAATTTGCTCTCGCAAGTCCTAAATTAGGGAATGCGGTATTATTCTCTTCTTGGCTAGTATAATAACCAGTTACGTTAATAACATTGTTTTCGTTCTCAGCTAAATGACCTTGTAAACCTGTAATTCCTTTGGTAAGGTCTGCACTTAATGGTGTTAAAAAGTTATGCGAAGAGACATTGAAATTATAATTGTCATTGGTGTTATAGGCAAATCCGTTTCCATCTATAGCGAAGGGATACGATGTAGCCGAGGGCTCTTTTATGATTTCCTTTTCTGTAGTTGGCTCTGTAACAACTGCCGCACCGCATTCGCTGCAACAGGTTATAAAGAAGTAGGTACCGACTACAATGGTAATCAACATCAATAATAAATACTTGATTGTTCTTGTCATTGTACGTAATGTTTAGTGTTTAGCGCACAATTTATTAAAAAAAACTTAAAAATGTTAAAAGATTTACACCTAATTACCTTACAATCAACAATATCTTAACATTAGATATGTTAAAATACTTACCAACTATACAATAAGAGGGTGAAACGATAAAAAAACTGTATGGTGCAACAACTTTTAATTGCATTTTTGCGTATGTATTGAAACGATATAAATCTCCCCACAAAGTTTGGGCATTGATTATATAATTTCAAGTTTTGAGTTAGTTGGTTAAAAAATCCTATCCTCTTTAAGTCGATAGGATTTTTTTGTGCCTTAAAGTTAAGGCTACCAAAAATCCAACTATACAATATTTGTGTAAACCTGTACAGAAATTGTTGAATTGAGTACTGTAATTTACTAGTTTGATACAGAGTAAATTACACTATAAAATGAAGAAAAAAATAAAGGGTTTTTTAAATTTCCTTTGCATGTTTATTGTTTTGGGCGTACAAGCTTTACTTCATGGTAGTTGGTCAAGTGAGCCAACCAATTCAAAAACAGCCTAGCCTAAAAGTTAATATGCAAAGGAAATTATAAGTGTATTATAGATCAAACTTTATACCCTGTGCCAAAGGTAGCTCAGTGGTATAGTTAATAGTGTTGGTTTGTCTTCTCATGTAAACTTTCCATGCATCAGAACCACTTTCACGACCACCACCGGTTTCTTTCTCACCACCGAATGCACCACCTATTTCAGCACCAGAAGTACCAATGTTTACATTGGCAATACCACAATCACTACCCCAAGCAGAAAGAAAATGTTCAGCTTCACGTAGGTTGTTCGTCATGATTGCAGAAGATAACCCTTGTACAACACCATTTTGAATAGCAATGGCATTTTCAACATCACCAGTATATTTTAATAAGTAAAGTACAGGAGCAAATGTTTCGTGCTGTACAATTTCAAAATTATTTTCAGCTTCTGCAATAGCAGGTTTTACGTAACAACCACTTTCATAGCCCTCACCTTCTAATACTCCGCCTTCAACAATTAATTTACCGCCTTCATTAACCACTTTTTCTAAAGCCTTGTTATATTGAGCAACAGCATCGGTATCAATCAATGGACCTACATGATTATTTTCATCTAAGGGGTTACCAATTCTTAATTGTTGATATGCTGCAACGACAGCTTCTTTTACCTTATCATACATAGATTCATGAATGATCAATCTTCTAGTAGAAGTACAACGTTGACCCGCTGTACCTACAGCACCGAATACGGCACCTATAACGGTCATTTTTAAGTCGGCATCTGGTGTAACTATGATAGCATTGTTACCACCAAGTTCAAGTAAAGATTTTCCAAGTCTGGCAGCCACTGCTTGAGCTACTATTTTTCCCATTCTAATTGATCCCGTAGCAGACACTAATGGAATTCTTTTATCTTGGGTCATTAATTCTCCAATTTTATAATCGCCATTAATTAAGCAAGAAATACCTTCAGGAAGGTTGTTGGCTTTCATTACTGCGGCAGCTATGTTTTGGCATGCAATACCACATAAAGGTGTCTTTTCAGAAGGTTTCCAAACACAAACATCACCACAGATCCAAGCAAGTGCCGTATTCCATGCCCAAACAGCAACAGGGAAATTAAAAGCAGATATAATACCTACAACACCTAAAGAATGATATTGCTCGTACATTCTATGACCGGGTCTTTCTGAATGCATAGTTAAACCGTGTAATTGACGAGAAAGACCAACTGCAAAATCACAGATATCTATCATTTCTTGAACCTCACCTAATCCTTCTTGGTAGCTTTTTCCCATTTCATAAGAAACAAGCTTACCAAGCGGTTCTTTTAGTTCTCTAAGTTTGTCGCCAAACTGTCTAACAATTTCACCACGTTGGGGTGCAGGTTTTGTTCTCCACTCTTTAAAAGCTGTCGTAGCAGTAGACATTACTTTTTCGTAATCTTCTTTTGTCGTTGTTCTGACCTTTGCAATTAGTGAACCATCTACTGGTGAGTATGATGAAATAATATCGCCTGAAGAAAAATCATTAGATCCGGTTGAGGTTCCCTCATTGATATCTTTAATTCCTAATGCTGTGAGAGCATCTTGTATTCCGAAATCTGCTGCAATTTTTGACATTTTATAACTTTTTACGTGATTAATGTTAGATATGATACAAAAATACAAAGAATTTTATCCTTGTGTAGAAGAAATTGTAGCTAAGAGAACTTTATAATAGACCACAATATGATTCCGGTTAACGCAGGTATACTTTGTACTATGAATATTTTTTTACTTACGGTTAGTGCACCGTAAGCACCGGCAATAGCAACGCAACCTAAAAAGAAGAGTGCAACATTTGCAGACCATTGTATTTCGGTAATGAAAAATGACCATATCAACCCAGCAGCTAAGAAGCCATTATAAAGCCCTTGGTTTGCCGCCATAGACTTTGTGGGTTCAAATAAATCTTTTGGAAAATTTTGAAAAACCTTTTTACCTGTTGTTGTCCATGCAAACATTTCAAACCAAAGAATATAAATATGGATCAGAGCTACAAGAGCAGTAATTATTTTTGCTATTAGTATCATTCTTCTTTAGCTATAAAACGTTCATCGACCGGCATTACAGTACCGCAATTGTCACAAGTCCTTAATTCTTCTGAACTATAAAAATGTTTAAAGTGAGCTAAAAAATCTTTCTCTATATCATGAAGGGTAAAATAGGCTTCATATAACTTGTGGTTACAATTATCGCAAAACCACAATAGACCGTCATCAACGTTCATATGGTTACGTTTACGTTCTATCACAAGACCTATAGATCCTTCTTTACGAACTGGAGAGTGTGGTACTTTGGCTGGGTGCAAATACATATCTCCAGGACCGAGTTGCATGGTTCGTTTTTTACCGTCTTCTTGAATGTGCACTTCTATATTTCCTTCAAGCTGATAGAACAACTCTTCGGTTTCGTTATAGTGATAGTCTTTTCTGGCATTTGGTCCGGCAACGATCATAACGATATAATCGCCGGCATCTTTGTATAGATTTTTGTTGCCAACGGGGGGCTTAAGTGAAGCTCTGTTTTCCTCAATCCATTTGTTAAGGTTAAATGGTGCTTGTATACTCATTTCTGTGAATTTAAGTGAAAGTTAAAGAAACGATTATTTTTCACCTAAAAGGTAAGCATAAAAAAAGCCTTTGGCTTGCAAAGGCTTTATAAAAAAATATGTGCTTTCCTTTATTATCTTACAAATATTTGGGTGTAATAATAGTTACCGTCACTATTTTCAACAATACTAATGGCCGAGTAATTAAAATCTCCCTCTATATTTTTTCTATGTCCTTTGCTATCTAACCAAGCATCGAAAGCTTCCTCTATTGTATCATAATTTCTTGCTACATTTTCAGCAACAAATACAGCATCTGTTCTTTTGGCAATACCTGATGCACGTTTGGTGAACATGTCATGACTGGTAATTCCTTTAGAAATCATATAATTAGTGTGTCGTATAGCATAGTAATATGTGATGCTTTCAAACTCAAATGGATTTAAGCCTATACTAAGACGATAGTTATTAATTAGTTCGAAAAGATTCGCTTCCATTTTGCTGTGCATTTTTGAAGAAGCTAGAGTTAGTTCTGAAATTGAAGTTTCAGTCTCCTCGTATCCTGCAAAGTTCTCGTATCTAGAACAGGATGATAAAATGATAACGATAATACCTAAATAAATGAAGCTAAATTTCATACCGGGGGCTTATTTTACGTGTGCCAAAAGTAGTATCGGTTGCAACCATGTGAAGAAAAACATCTTTACATGGGTTAAAATACTCGTTAAGCCGCCACTAATGATAAAATTAAGGCTCATCGATAAAATACAGGTGAGATTACAACGTAGAAAAATGTATTTTATATCATTTTCTCCATTTCGTCGGTATAAAGAAACTAATCAACTTATATGGGTTAAACTAGAGTCTAGATAACATCAAATAAAGTAATATTAGAATTCTTTACTGTTTGTAAAAAAGTTGGGTAAAGTAGTAATTGCCTAGGTCATCTTTCTTTACACTGATACCAGTATGTGTAAAATCGCCCTCCATTGTTTTTTTGTGGCTGCTACTAATGTACCATCCTTCAAAAGCCTCTAAGGCAGTTTGATAATCTTTGGCTACATTCTCGGCCACCATTTCAACACTTATTTCAGAATCAATGTTAGATGCTCTTGAGCTAAAGTTATCATGACTGATACTACCTTTGGAAATCATGTAGTCTGTATGAAGGTTGGCATATTTATAAGCCACGTCACTAAATTGCAAGGCATTAGTGTTAAGGCTTAATCTATGGTCATTGACAATTTCTAACAGGTCCTGCTCAATAATTAAAACGTTTTCAGCTTCAAGTACGGGCGTTTCATCAAGAGATTCGCTTGTACAAGAACCAAGAAAAAGTAATAAAAAGACAGGGACCGCATAAAGCAATCTCATTTTCATATAAGTGTCTTTTAAATAAATAGCCTTTCGGCGAAGCGAAGTAGGTAAAAAAGTTAAGAGTGTTCTAAGCTCTCGTAATCGATTTGGGTTATCGATGAAGTAATATTATAGAAAAATTGAATGCAGGGTATAAACAAAAATGCTTATTCGATAAAGTGCACAAAAAGTAAGATTAGCGGACAATTGAATTTAAATGATTATTGGATCATCTGAAGCCTGCTTTGAAGAGGCTTCGCCCACGAGCACAGTATCAAAAATTAATGCTCCAATTTCTTTGATAGGTTGATATAAAATAGATTCCTCTTTAGTTTCTTCTGTGATAAAATTAAATGTAGTGTCCATTCGATCGAAAAATATAAAAGCGGCACCTAATAAAATAGCCACTTTCAAAGCACCAAAAATGCCCCCTGCAATTTTATTTAAAGAGCCTAACATGGCAAAATTGGCGACTTTAGTCAATAGTTTTCCAATTAAATTGACGATAATTATAATTAGCACGAATGTGATTATGAAGGCTATGATACTCATATTGCGTTCATCCCAATTTAAGTGCTCAGATAAATATTCTCCCGTGATATATGAAAAATGTATAGCTCCAAAAATACCGGCAACAAGTGCAACAATAGAAGCGATTTCCATGAAAAGACCATTTTTATATCCCTTCCATAGACCCCATACTAAAGGTAATCCAAGTAAAATATCTAAAAGTCCCATTGGTAAAGTGTTTTAACAAATATAGAACTTTGATTTGTACCTTTGCAATGTCTGGATCAGACTATAGTTGAAGGAAATTATATGGCTAGGGATATACAATTAAAAGAACGATGGGATTTTTTGGTAGAAAAGCTTTCGACAAAGTTTTCTGATGGAGATCCTTTAGAACTAGATGCAATTATTTATTTGGTGGGTGTTCAAGAATTAGGACAATACCATAGAAAATACAAAAAAGATGATAAGTTAGATTTAATGCATATTGCAATATGTCGTCTTTTAGAACCTTACGGATTTTATGAATTCAGTTTTTTTGATGAAGATGGTTGGCCTCATTATAATGTAATAGAAGAATTACCAACATTAAAAGCTGGGGAGCAAACCGTTCTTATGAAAGAAGCGATTGTGACATATTTTATAGAAAAAGAGTTTATAAAATAAGTTGATTTAATCGACCAACTACACTGTTATTTTTACATCTATTAGAGCAACAGCTTAAAATATCAAAAGGAACTCGTCGAGTTTAAGAAGTTGTTGAAAGCGCACAATAGAATAATGGAATTACCGTAAGTTATAGGTAAAGCTTCAATGCTATTAATGATTGAAAAAAACAGGCAGACCATATATTAGCTTCAAAAAATCACTGCTTTGGAATCAGCTTTAATTCCTGTATATTTAGGGAAATAACTTAAAGCACATGTCAAGGCAATTTATAGTATCATTAGATCAGGGAACTACAAGCTCTAGAGCATTGTTGGTAGACCATGACGGTACCATTAAAGGAATGGTCCAAAAAGAATTTAAACAAATATTTCCTAAATCGGGTTGGGTAGAACATGACCCAAACGAAATTTTATCTTCACAGATGGCTGTTTTAAAAGAGCTACTTGAACAGGAAAAGGTAAAACCAAACGAAATAGTTGGTATTGGTATTACCAACCAAAGGGAAACTACGGTGGTTTGGGATAAAAATACGGGAGAACCTGTATATAATGCTATTGTTTGGCAAGACAAACGTACGGCAGATATTTGCGAGCATCTAAAGAAAATAGGACTTACAGAGCATGTAAAAAAAACTACAGGGTTGGTCATTGACTCTTATTTTTCGGGCACCAAAGTAAAATGGATATTGGATAATGTTGATGGCGCTAAAGAGAAAGCCAAAGCAGGCAATTTGCTAATGGGTACAATTGATACTTGGTTGGTTTGGAATATGACCAAAGACCATAATCATGTAACCGACTATACCAATGCATCGCGTACTATGATTTACGATATTGTAAATCTTAAGTGGGACGATAAACTACTAAAAGCGCTAGATATACCGAAAACTATGTTGCCAGAAGTAAAACCATCTTCTGCGAATTTTGGTGATTATGAGTTAGATGGAGTTAAAATACCGATTGCGGGTATTGCGGGTGATCAGCAAGCAGCACTATTTGGGCAAGCTTGTTTTAATAAAGGATCAGCAAAGAACACCTATGGTACAGGTTGTTTTATGCTAATGAATACAGGTGAAAAACCCCAGTTTTCTAAAAACGGACTTTTAACCACTATAGCTTATGGTTTAGATGGCAAAGTCAATTATGCGTTGGAAGGCAGTATTTTTATTGCAGGAGCAGCGATACAATGGTTACGAGATGGTTTAGAGCTTATTGAAGATGCAAAAGAAACCGAAGAATTGGCAAATTCGATCGAAGGGGAGAACCCGGTTTATGTAGTGCCGGCCTTTGCAGGTCTTGGAGCACCATATTGGGATATGTATGCCAGAGGAGCCGTTTTCGGTTTAACAAGAGATACCGGTAAAGCACATTTGGCAAAGGCAACATTAGAAGCGTTGGCATACCAAACCAAAGATATTTTAAAGGCAATGGAAGATGATTCTGGAATTCAGCTTAAAAATTTAAGAGTTGATGGTGGTGCTTGTGCAAATAATCATCTAATGCAATTTCAAGCAGATATTTTAGACTCAGAAGTTCATCGTCCAGAAATTATTGAATCTACCGCAATGGGTGCAGCATTTCTTGCAGGAATTCAAGTAGGTTTTTGGGAGCAATCAGACATTGATCAAAGCCGACCAATGAACCGAATATTTAAGCCCACTTTTGATCGTGTAAAACGAAAGCGTTTGTATAAAAAATGGCAAAAAGCCGTAGAAAGGTCAAAAGGCTGGGAAGAAGAATAGTAGCATACATACCAATTTTACAATTTATTAATTTTTTAGAGCATAGAATAGCATATGACTAGTTCTATCTTTGCCTAATTATGTTAGGTTTTCGTTCTTATCCGACGAAAATTACCGTTTCAAATTAAAAAGACATCTAGTGATGAAGAATATAAAATTTACCAATTTAGAACGTCAAAATACGATAGACCACCTAGAATCAGAAGATTTTGATTTGGTGGTTATAGGAGGAGGAATTACCGGTGGCGGTATTGCATTAGATGCTGCATCACGTGGTTTAAAAGTAGCCGTATTGGAAAAAGGGGATTTTGCCTCTGGTACCAGTAGTAAATCTACCAAACTAATACATGGTGGATTGCGATATTTAAAACAGTTCGATTTTTGGTTGGTAAAAGAAGTAGGGTCTGAACGTGCCATTGTTCACAAATTGGCTCCTCATTTAGTACTGCCTGAAAAAATGTTATTGCCATTAATAGAAAATGGTTCTTACGGTAAATGGTTAACATCTATTGGTCTTAAGGTATATGATATTCTTGCTCAGGTTACAGGTGATGATAAGCGAAAAATGCTAGAAAAGAAGGAAGCCTTAAAATTGGAACCTTTATTACCAAAGAAGATTTTGAACGGTGCTGGTTATTATGCAGAGTATAGAACAGATGATGCGCGTTTAACCATAGAAAATATAAAGACTAGTCTTTTGTTCGGTGCTCAGGCATTGAACTATGCAAAGGTGAATGAGTTTGTTTATGAAAACGATAAAGTTGCCGGTGTTAAAGCAATTGATACGGTTACGGGTAAAGAATTTACCATTAAGTCGAAATATGTCATCAGTGCAGCTGGTCCGTGGGTAGATGAGTTAAGAAGCCTAAATAATTCTAAAAAAGGGAAACAGCTTCATTTGACCAAAGGGGTGCATTTAGTATTTCCGTATGAAAAATTGCCTGTTAAGCAGTCCTGTTATTTTGACATACCAGATGGTAGAATGATGTTCGCCATACCAAGAGGTAAAATCACTTATGTAGGTACAACAGATACCAATTATAATGATAATAAGAATAAGGTGAAAACAGATCTTGCAGATGCTATTTATTTAATTTCTGCGGTTAATAATATGTTTCCTGATATCAATCTTGAGCTAGAAGATATTGTTTCTTCATGGGCAGGTCTGCGCCCACTAATTCACGAGGAAGGTAAATCTGCTTCAGAACTATCTAGAAAAGATGAGATTTTTGTTTCAGATACAGGCTTAATCAGTATTGCAGGTGGTAAATTAACAGGCTACCGTAAAATGGCAGAAAGAGTAGTAGATCGTATTGCCAAGAAGATGGAAGAGGATTACGATACCGAATTAAAAGAATGTTACACAGAGAAAATATTTCTATGTGGAAATGTAGATTTCAAGAAATTCAAACATGTAAAAAAATACATTGATGAGGTATATGACCAAATTAAAGAAGAAGGTTTTACAAAGCACGATGCTTGGTTTTTAGTGACCAACTATGGTAAGCAAACAGAGACAATTCTTGAAAATTATAAGGGTATTGTAGAAGCGGATAAATATGTGCGTTTAGCTAAAGCAGAATTGGCTTTCGGTATTGATTATGAAATGGTGCAAACCCCTATGGATTTCTTCATTAGAAGAACCGGTAGGCTATATTTTGATATAGATAGTATTAGAACACTAATGGAACCGCTGATGGCAGAGTTTCAGAATAGGTTCAAAGTAACGGATGACGTAGTTGAAGAATGGAGAACAACCTTGAATGAAGAATTAAAAGAACATTCAGATTTCTCATTAGAAAGACGTTAATCTAATTGATCGGTTAAATCAAGAAACACCTTTTTAGGATTCTTGTTTTCATAGAGAACTTTATAAACAGCGTCAATGATAGGAGTTTTGACCTTTTTTGTAAAGTTCTCTTTTATGTTATAAGCACTTTTGGCGGCATAATATCCTTCGGCAATCATACTCATTTCCATTTGTGCGCTTTTTACGGTGTAACCTTTACCGATCATATTACCGAACATTCTATTACGGCTAAAAATTGAATAACCGGTTACTAATAAATCGCCTAAATAAGCAGATTTATTAATGTTACGGTCTATTTTATGAATACGCTTGGTATACCGTTTCATCTCACGTATGGCATTACTCATTAATACACTTTGAAAATTATCTCCATAACCCAATCCGTGGGCAATACCCGCCGCTATAGCATATATATTCTTTAACATAGCAGCATATTCAGTGCCAATAATATCTTTACTAATGCTGGTTTTAATATAATTACTGGCAAGATTATTGGCAACCAATTCTGCCTTTTCTGTATCTGCGCAAGCAATGGTTAAATAAGATAACCGTTCCATAGCCACTTCTTCAGCATGGCAAGGACCGGTAATAACACCTATATTTTCAAAAGGTATCTCGTACGTGTTATGAAAATGCTCGCCTACTATCAATCCAGATTCTGGTACAATACCTTTAATGGCTGAAAAGATGATTTTATCCTTCAACGAAACCGTTAGTTTTTCTAACTCACCAACCAAAAAAGCAGAAGGTATTGCAAAAATTAAAACATCGGCATAATTAACAGCTTCATTAATATCGCTTGTCAACACCAATTGTTCTGTCTTAAATTCTACAGAAGTAAGGTAATTTGGGTTGTGCTTTTGAGTTTTAATATGGGCAATAGCATCGGTATTACGCATATACCAGCCAATTTTTTCTTGGTTATTAGTCAGCATTTTCACAATAGCCGTAGCCCAACTTCCACCACCTAAAACCGCAAATTTCGCATTCTCGTTCATGGTGCAAATTTACCAATTATTTGTATGATCATCATATGATTAGAATCAGTCCTGTAAAAATTTTGGCATGGAGATTGTTTCTAGTTAGACAACCTATTAAATGAAATCTTATGAAAACACTAAAACTACTTACGGGATATTTCCTATTGGCAACTTTAATGGTTTCTTGTTATACAGAAGTAATTATTGAAGATGATTTTATAGAAGAGTCTGCATTCAATACCGATCAAGTTTTACAAAGTTATGATTTATGGTATGTAGATATTAATGCAACTAGTGGTAATGGCGAGGTGCCTTTTTTACAAAGGGCATTTACGGTTTCTTTTGATCGCGGAGTGCTTTATGCGAATAATAATATCGTGGGAATTGGTAAAACAGGTGGTGGCTATGGTATTGATGTAGGTACTTATGGTACACTAAGAGGTACGGTAGATATTGCTCATGATATTGACGGGTCTTGGTTTTTGGAAGTGTATGCGGTAAATAATAATACTATAGAATTGTATGATGCTAGTACAGATACCTCTTATTACTTAATAGGATACCAGACTAACAATTTTGATTATGACACGGTCTTCTATGACAACATCAATTATTTCATACAGGAATATGATGCTTGGGAGAAAATATATACCAGTGAAGCAGGAGCGTTAAATGACTTTGACAACGAAAATTACTTGCAGTTTTTACCAAACTTTTTCAGGTCTTCAGTAAATGCGCCGAATACTAATGTTTCTAATTTACAGTGGGATTTTGAAGGAGAATATCAAGTCTATGATGTACAA
Organism: Maribacter sp. R86514; assembly: GCF_044597005.1. Taxonomy (NCBI): domain Bacteria; kingdom Pseudomonadati; phylum Bacteroidota; class Flavobacteriia; order Flavobacteriales; family Flavobacteriaceae; genus Maribacter; species Maribacter sp. R86514. The sequence continues at coordinate 3,490,781 of NZ_CP138999.1, forward strand.
GGAGACAACTCATTAAAAACGTTGACCTTAGATTATGATTTCTTTGGTAACGATTATTTTGAATTATATGTTATTAACGATGCTACTATAGAATTGTATCACCCAGATAGCGGTACAACTTATGAATTTAGAGGTAGAGGATACCAAGAGTATTTAAAATCTGCAAAAGGTTCAGAAAATAAGAAAAGAATAAAATCTTCTAACCCTACTATGAATGTAGAACGTAAGAAGGCAAAATAGTTTTTAGGTTGATTGTCTCAAAAGTGCCCTATTTGTAATAGGGCATTTTTTATACGGTAGATTTAACGTCTTCTACAATAACAGCATCAATATCTATAGGCTTATCTGAATGAAGAACCGATATATCTCCAGTAGTTTCAAATATAACGGCTTTTACTTGTGACAATTGTAAAACATTTGCCTCTCTAAGTTTTCCCATAAGGTCTGCTTTGCTTACTAATGCTTTGTTTAAATTTTCTTTTAAAATGGCACCATTTTTCATTAGAAGAATTGGGCTATTGGTTATTACTTTTTGTGCTGCATTAGACGATGATAACAGCTTAGCGAATAAAGCTTGTAGGCCCGCAAGTAATGCTATAGAAACCATAGCGGGCATTAAGCTTGCAACAGGTTTGTTGACCGCATCGGCTAAGATTGATCCCATGGCAATAGTAACGGCAAAATCAAAACTGGTCATTTTAGCGAATGTTCTTTTGCCTGTTACGCGTGTAATGAACATCATGTATAAATAGATAAAAACCGCAGCTACACATATTTGCAAAACTGTTTTTAGTGAAAGCGAGTCAAAAATTTCCATAGTTAAATTTTAGAAGTTTTACCTGGTCCATTTAAAGTATGGATTCAAGTTAAAAATGTACTCTTCTAAAAATAACAGTATCTCGTTTTAATTGTTTCCTCTATTACATAGAGTTCTAGTTCATTTAATCGCGCTGCAATCTCTTTTTAAATGCTGATGGATTTTCCCCTGTTACTTTCTTAAAGGTCCTGTTGAAGTAGGAGAGGCTTTCAAATCCGCATTCAAAACATGTTTCGCTTACATTCTTGCCGGTAAGCAATAAACGTTTAGATTGACTGATACGATATTGATTTAAAAACTCTATAAAAGTACTACCCGTGGCTTTTTTAAAATAGCGACAAAAAGCAGGCTTGGTTAAATTACAGAATTTAGCGACCTCATCAACCGATATTTTACCTTGGTAGCGTTCATCGATCAAGGCATAAATATCACGAATTCTACTTTGCTCCTTTTTACTGTATTTATTCTTATAAGGTCTCTTGTGTAGCAATTCAAACTCATTACTTTGAGAAAGTCTTTTAAGAATATTCATGATTGCCATAAAATATTCAAAAGGTTTTAGGGTATGTAGCTCCTTTAGTAATTCACCTACCACTTTTTTAGTTTCTCCGTGAAAAGCAATGCCGTATCTAGAAAGGTCTAATAGTCTATTTAAATTTTTTAATTCAGGTATAGGATCTACAAAAGTGCTCTTAAATGAAGGTTTAATATGTAAAACTTCTTCTCTGTAGGAAGTCTTTACTCCGTAATCGAAATTTAAATGTGGTATGTTAGATCCTATAAGAACCAAATCGGTTTCTTCGTATTCAGAAATATGATCGCCTACATGTCTTGTTCCATTAGCACCTTCAATATAAACGATTTCATATTCAGGATGAAAATGCCAATAAAAAAGATGGCTCAACTTGGGGTCATGTAATAGTCTGAACGGACTTTTAGATGCGGGATCAATGGATTCTAGTTCAATCTTCATGGGCTAAATGTAACAAAATTGCATATAAATTCTATATGGAGTAGCTATAAAATCAATATTGTTCAAATTTAGGTCAATATTACGGTAGCCCAAAATGCTTACCCTCAGTAGTTTTGCTTTATACAATAACTTAAAATTAATGTACTATGCAGCAAATAAACAATAAGGTTGAACAAGGTAATAAAGCGCATAAAGAAATACCTGGAAATCCGTCAACGGCAACAAGCAGTAAGCAAAAATTGAATGATCGATCTAACGGTAAACCACTTCGTGTACTCAGCGAGGAAGATTGGAAATTCTGGATGGAAAATGGATATATCGTAATAAAGAATGCAGTACCCTTGGAGCAAGCAAAAGCTACGGCAGATTTTCTTTGGGAGTTTGATGAAAAGAGTCCTACGGATTCTTCAACATGGTATGCACCACCAAGAGCAGAAATGCAAATGAAAGAGTTGAAAGGTACAGGTATGGTTGAGGTTTACAACCATCAACATTTATGGAACAATAGACAAACGCAAAGAGTATATGATGCTTTTGTAGATGTTTGGGGAACAGAAGAACTTTGGGTGACAATAGATAGGGCAAATTTAAATTTCCCGTTACCACCAGGGGTAGATAAGAAAGGATTCATTCATTGGGATTATGACCCTGAGACCAAGCCACAAAACGTACAAGGGGTATTGGCATTAGCTGACCAAGATGACGAGAATATGGGAGGCTTTCAATGTATACCTTGGTTATACCGTAATTACGATTCTTGGAAATTGACACAACCAGAAGATAGAGATTGTTTTCAGCCTTCGTTAGATGGTTTGGAAGATAAAATAGTAAAAGTGAAAATGAAGGCAGGTGATCTGTTAATTTTCAATAGTACCGAACCTCATGGTATAAGACCCAATAAATCAAAAGATAAAGTTCGTATAGCGCAGTATATTTCAATGATGCCAGCAGAGCCTGAAAATGAAGAAATGCGTCATTGGAGAGTCAATTCTTGGAAGAACAAAATAGCCCCAGAAGGGTATGCATTTCCGGGTGACCCACGTAAATGGGAGCAAACCAAATATGATACTGCTAAATTATCACCTTTAGGAGAGAAATTACTAGGGCTAAAAGACTGGTAGAGAGATAATATGGTAATAATCTGCTAGTTAGTGGCGAGGGCAATAAATATGACTTATTTTTGCGCCCTTAAATTCATCGGGCATGCAGAAGTACCTCAATATTTTCGATTTCAATCAGAAAGTAGATTATAAAAATGAAATTTTAGCAGGATTAACAGTTGCAATGACAATGATCCCAGAATCATTGATGTTTGCTATTCTTGCTGGGTTTTCGCCATTAGTAGGTTTGTATGGTGCTTTTATCATGGGCTTGGTCACGGCGATTTTTGGTGGAAGACCAGGTTTAATTTCTGGTGGTGCCGGGGCAACGGTAGTTGTGCTAATGGCATTAATGAACTCTCATGGTTTGGAATATGTTTTTGCAGCAGTTGCTTTGGCAGGTGTTTTTCAATTGATCGTTGGTTTTTTAAAGCTTGGTAAATTTATTCGCTTAGTGCCTCAGCCTGTAATGTTTGGATTTGTTAATGGTTTGGCCATTATTATTTTTATGGCACAAATGGATCAATTCAAAGTTGGCGTAGGCGATGCTGCGGTTTGGTTAACAGGTACAACATTATATACTATGGTTGGCTTGGTGCTGTTTACCATTGCAATAATCGTTTTTGTTCCTAAACTTACTAAAGCGGTACCGGCTTCATTGATAGGGATTATTGTAGTTTTTCTAATAGTGTACTTTTTAGATATAGAAACCAAACAGGTAGTAGACATTATCAATCAAGATACGTTACCGGGAGAAAAATTGAAGTCACTTAGCGGATCGCTGCCTTCTTTTCATATCCCGACTATTCCCTTTACCCTTGAAGCCTTTAAAATCATTTTACCTTACGGATTAATAATGGCAGCGGTAGGACTTACCGAAGGATTGTTAACCTTGAACTTGGTAGATGAGATTACCAATACAAAAGGTAACAGTAACAGAGAGTGTTTGGCACAAGGAGGCGCGAATATTTTGAACGGTTTCTTTGGTGGTATGGGTGGTTGCCCAATGATAGCACAGACTTTGGTAAACCTGTCAGCAGGTTCAAGGGCAAGATTATCTGGTATCATTGCTGCTTTGACCATATTGCTGATCATATTGTTTGGTGCACCGGTAATAGAATTGGTACCTATTGCGGCATTGGTAGGTGTTATGGTAATGGTTTCCGTAGGTACATTTGAGTGGGCAAGTTTCAAGGCTTTAAGAAGAATGCCAAAGTCAGATATTTTTGTAATGATATTGGTTACTTTAATTACCGTAGTACTTCATAATTTGGCATTAGCGGTATTAATAGGGGTAATTATATCGGCATTGGTATTTGCATGGGAAAGTGCCAAGAGAATTAGAGCAAGAAAATATGTAGATGAAAACGGGGTAAAGCATTATGAAATATATGGTCCTTTGTTCTTTGGCTCAACTACGCTTTTTAATGAAAAATTTGATGTGCAAGGTGATCCAAGTGAGGTGATAATTGACTTCAAGGAAAGTCGTGTTTCAGATATGAGCGGTATAGAGGCTTTAAACAAGATTACAGAACGCTATGCTCAAGTGGGTAAAAAAGTTCATTTACGTCACTTGAGTAATGACTGTATACGTTTATTAGCTGCCGCAGATGATATCATAGATGTAAATGTTATGGAAGATCCTACCTACAAGGTTATGGTAGACAAGCCTCTTTCAAAATCTAAAGAAGATGAACCCGAAACTAAAAATCCATTTAAGTTGTGGGGGTTATAATAGCCTGCATATGGGCGCTTGTTATAATACATACATATAGATAGCATAAAAAACTGCTAAGACTATTGTTATGGAAAGGATGTAAGTTCCTATTTCTTGAATGTTGTCTTTTTTAGCTTGAGCTATTATTTTATCACGTACCACTTTACGTTCTACAGCTGTAAGTTGTTTAAAATGTAATTTAGTTTCTTTCGAGTAGTCTAGATAATCTTTACGCAAATCTCTAAAGCTTTTACTTTTTTTAAGTAGCGCCCTATTTGCCTTTATTACTTTCATTGGTTGTCCGCCGTATCCCATCGTTCTTTCTTTCTTATTTGTAGTAAATTCGAAGTTTTTGTTACATAAAATTGAATTATTCTTATTTTTTGAACAATTCTTTAATACATTTATTGATTTTAGTGCAAGATTGATTTTTCTCTTTATGGAGTAGAGTTTTAATAGATTAGAGTATCGGAAATATGAATAGTAAAGTAAGTTTGCTTATCGCAATTATCGGATTGATTATTTTAAACAGTTGTAAGGTGGAAGAATCTAAAAACGAAGAAGTTCTTTTCGTAGGAACGTATACGGATAATGGCAGTGAGGGAATATATAAATTCAATTTAAACTTAGGTACCGGTGAATTGACAAACCAAACTTTAGTTGCTAAGATGAAAAACCCATCTTACATATCATTTTCTCCGGATAGAAATTCTTTATATGCCGTAAGCGAAGTAGATGATTATAAAAAGGACGATGGGTCAATTACCACATTCAGAGTAAAGGATACTTCTCTTATATATGTAGAAGAACAATCTACACATGGCGCTAACCCATGTTTTGTAGGTGTAAGTAATGATGGCAATCTAGTGGCAGCAGCAAACTACTCTGGTGGTAATGTGGCAATATATAATGCTTTGGAAAATGGAAATCTAAAACCTTCTCCTCAAATTATAGATCATAAAGTTTTGGATTCTACTAGGAAAGCTCATGCACATATGGCATCGTTCTTAAACGGAGAATTAATGGTGTCTGATTTAGGTCTTGACCGAATTAAAAAGTACACAGCGTCCAATAATAATTTTGTTCCAAGCGATCAAAAAGAGTTGGTGGTTGCTGAAGGTGCTGGACCAAGACATTTTGTTGCTTCTAATGATGCAGAATTTCTTTATGTAATCAATGAATTAAACTCTACTATTACCATGTTTCAGAAAGAAGATGGAAAGTATTATGGTAAACAAACGTATGATACTGTAGCATCAGATTTTGAAGGTGAGAGTTTTTGTGCCGATCTTCATTTATCACCAGATGGTAAATTTCTATATGGAACAAATAGAGGGGAGAATACAGTAGTAATATTCAAGGTAGATGATACTACTGGAAAATTAGAATTGGTAGGTAGAGCGTCTGTTAAGGGCGATTGGCCAAGAAACTTTACTATTGACCCCACTGGTAAATATGTACTGGTAGCAAATCAACGTAGCAACAATATTGTTGTTTTTAATAGAGATGCAGTAAATGGCACTCTACGTTTTGTAAGCCAAGTTGATTTGCCTAGTCCAGTATGTTTAAAATTCTATTAATTAGAATTTATAATTTGTAATAAGTCATTTTTTGGCACTACCCCAGATTGTCTCCAAACCTTCTTTCCATCTTTAAAAAGAATCATGGTAGGCACACCTCTAACTTGGTATTGAGATGCCAATGTTTGATTTTTATCTACGTCGATTTTTACGACTTTAATAGCGTCTCCTAAATCGGTTTTCACGTCCTTTAGAATAGGAGCTAGCGTTTTACAAGGTCCACACCAGTCAGCAAAAAAGTCTACTAAAACTGGAGTGTCCCCTTTGATGATATCAGAAAATGATGCTTTCATATCTTTTGTTTTATAATTAATAATAATTTTTAGCTAGTATTGAATTAGCAAATTCCTGTAGAAGGATCACAACTATCACCCGTAGCGATTATTTTTAATGGTGCTACTTGTTGAAAAGCTTCTAGAAAAGCTGCGGGTGGTTGTGCACCACTAATACCGAACTTGTCATTGATAATAAAGAAAGGCACACTGTTGACACCGCGTTGCTGGTAATGCGCAATTTCTTGTTTTACTGCATAGGCAATAGCGTCGTCATTTATAACTTTTTCTGTTTTTTCTGCCGTCCAATCATATTCTGCCATAATGGAACTTAGAACGGCAAAATCGTTTAAATGAAGATTTTCATCAAAGTATGCTTTCATAAAACGTTCTTTCAAAGCATCTTTAAAACCCTCTTCACCTGCCACATGTAAAAGTTGATGTAACGGTAATGTATTTACCGCCAACCATTCCTTTCCAAAGTTGAAGTTGATACCTTCTTCTTTTCCGCTTTCTTCTAAACGTTTCGTCATTTCCAGAGGTCCGTCTACACTACCAAATTTATTGGTAAGGTAAGTATCCCTGTCTAGTCCTTCCTTTGGTATATTTGGATCTAATTGAAATGGGTGCCACTCAATTTCTATCTCGGCGCCATCCCATTCTTTTATTGCTTTTTCTAATCTTTTCTTACCAACATAACACCATGGGCAAGCAACATCAGAAACTATATCTATTTTTATTTTATCGTTTTGCATATATCAATCATTTAGTACCTAATTGGTCGTAAAAAGTAGTAAAAACATACTTTATAAAATGACAACGAGTAATTGGTAAAAAGAAAACCCTTTCATGGTCATGAAAGGGTTTTCGATATTAGGTTGGCGTTTAACTTTATAGCGTACGCAAATACTCTGCTAAGTTACGAGCTTCCTCTTCATTTAAATTCTGATTAAGCATAATTGCATTGTTGTATTCTTTCAATAATGCTTTAGCAATAGGATCTTCTTTCAACATTTTATCAGGATTGATAATCATGTTCATTACCCATTCTGGGCTTCTACGTTCGTAAACACCTTTCAATGCCGGACCGATCATACGTTGCTCTGCCATATGGCAAGCCGTACATATAGCTTGAAATTTTTCTTTACCTGCAGCGGCCATTTCTTCGTTTACTGCCTCGTCAAAAGTAACGCTGGTTATCGGACCAACACCTTTGTTATCTAAATCAACAGGAACGCCTTCACTTGCCGTTTCTTTTTTAACTTCTTTTTTGGTTCTGTTCATTTCAAAACCATCTTTTTTCTCTTCCTTTTTCTCACCACAACTAATGATCATTGTGCTAAGAGCTAATAAAGTGAATAATTTGCGCATACGTTACTATCTTTTAAGTGTTGTCTGTAAATGAGCAACTAATATATGAATTTTTGCGGGTTGAAGTATGTTTTAATATGTATGTAGTTAAGTTTTTAACTAATATTTTTAAGTAAGTAACAATTTGTGCGAGCGATTTTATATTTGTGCGCTAACCTTAGTTTATATTATCTAAGAATTCTAATGTACGCTGCTCCGCGTATGTTAAGTTATTGATGCCGTAGAAACCAACATGACCACCATATTTAGGCATTTCAAGAAAAAGTTTGCTGTGGTGTTTGGCAATTTCTATAGGATAACACTGGGGCCCTAAAAAAGAATCGTTTAGTGCATTGATTATTAGAGTAGGTACTTTGATCTTGTTTAAGAACTGAAGACTGCTACTTTTGGCATAGTAGTCCATAGCATCTTTAAAACCGTGTGCTCTACTGGTGTAAAAATCATCAAAATCTTTAAGTGTTTTAATGTTTTCGATATCTGAATTTGTAATAAGGTTAGGAAATAATTCTTGCTTTAGCTTTAGTTTTTTTATGAGGTTTCCCTTGAACCGTTTGGCATAAATTGCATTCTTAAACTGAAGTAACTGGTGCAGTGAATCTGCCAATTGGCAAGGCACTGAAATGGCAACTGCTCCTTTAATTTCTGTAGCCCTTTCTCTTTTTTCACCTAAATATTTTAAAAGTAGGTTGCCACCAAGGCTAAAACCATGAAGGTAAATACTTTGGTATTCATCTAAATTTAGAACATGTTCAATAACCGCTTGTAAATCTTCGGTTGCTCCAGAGTGGTAAGACCTGAATAGTTTATTGGCGGTACCACTGCATCCTCTTAAATTAATGGCGCAAACGTCATAGCCAGATTGTGTTAAAACTTTAGCACTACCTTTAATATAGGCTCTCTTTGAACTTCCTTCCAGACCATGGATTATGATAACCAATTTTTGGGATGGAGATGAAGCATAGCTCCAGTCCGTGTCTAAAAAATCAGAATCTGGTAGGGTGATCCGAATTCGAATTTGCTCTAATTCATCTACTTTTCTGACTAAACCTGAATATATGGTAGATAGGTGTCCGCTCTTGAAAAACAATGGCGGATCATATGTAGAGTCAATTAAAGGCATCTATTTGTAAAAGCTAAAATGATATTTACTTAGGGTATATTTCCAAAACTTTAATTTGCTCTTCTATAGCCTCTTTAAATTCCGTTTTTAAATGAGATACTAATTCAGTTACAGCTATGGAATCGTCAATGAGTGCAGAACCTTGACCTGCAGACCAAATGGTTTTCCAAGCTTTGGCTTCAGTATTCATTTCTTTTCCAAAATCAATTTTTACATCTTTTTTAAGGTCTTCTTCTGTGATACCCGCAGCTTTTAAACTAGCACCTAAAAAATTGGCGTGTACACCAGAAATTGAAGCGGTATAAACCACATCGCTGGCACCTGCATCAATAATCATCTGTCTATATTCAGGGGTGGCTTTGCTTTCATTTGTATTTATGAATCTGGTACCCATATAAGCTAAATCAGCACCCATTTGTAGGGCAGATGCAATGTCTCTCCCGGTACTAATACAACCTGAAAGAAGAATAGTCTTATGGTAGAATTTCTTTATTTCAGCAACCAATGGCATTGGGTTGATCGTACCTGCATGACCACCGGCACCGGCAGCTACAAGTATTAATCCGTCCACACCGGCTTCGGCTGCTTTCTCTGCATGACGCTTTTTAATAATATCGTGAAAAACCAGACCACCATAACTGTGAATAGCATCTACTACTTCAGAAACAGCACCTAACGAAGTAATGATCAATGGTACTTTGTGCTTAACACATAATTTTACATCTGCTTCTAATCTTGGGTTTGTTGCGTGTACAATTAAATTTACACCAAACGGAGCAGCTTTCTTACCTGTTTCTTCCTCAAAGGTCTTTAAGGCAGATTTTATTTCAATAAGCCATTCTTCAAAACCTTCGCTAGTACGTTGGTTCAATGCAGGAAAAGTACCAACTATGCCATTTTTACAACATTCAATAACCAATTGTGGTCCAGAAATTAAAAACATTGGTGCTGCAACTGCAGGCAAGGATAACTCTTTAATGAATGCGGGTTTATTTGACATAGTGATGTGAATTTTGAACGTGATTTAAAAATAACTATAAAAAACGATGTTCTTTAGTTCTTACATTTCAAAACTATGGTATTTTTATAAAGTATTATGCATGCATAGCAAAAAATATTAGAATGTATACAAAGGATTTTGAAGTACGGTGGAGTGATATTGATGCGAATCGTCATTTGGCGAATTCTGCGTTTGTCAACTTTATGAGCCACACAAGATTGGCTTTTTTAATGGAACTTGGTTTTGATCAAAAGACTATGGTAGACTATAAAATAGGTCCCGTGGCATTTTATGAACATATGTATTATTTTAAGGAAGCCTTTTTAGGAAATGTGATTAAAGTTTCTTTGGAAGTAAAAGGATTGAGTGAAGATGGAAAGTTTTTTGAATTCAATCATGATTTTTATAACGAAAAAGGAGAAAATATAGCGCGTTGCGAAATGATGGGCGCTTGGATCGATTTAAAATCAAGAAAACTAACAGGTCTAGTTGAAGAATTGTTAAGTAGGTTCAGTGAGCTAGAAAAAGCAGATGGTTTCAAGGTTTTGACCAAGCAAGATACAAGACGATTTTTGAAAATTCCTAAACATATATAAGAATTATAGTGTTAATTTTTTTATTTTTAAATATTCGAATGAATTACAGTTAGTACCCCCCTCTTTGACTGTTAAGTTATAATAACCAACAACGCTAACATTTATATTTAATGGTCAGTCTACCAGAAGAAATTTTTAAAGAAACCTATGGTAAAGTAAAAAAATTGATTGTAACCAAAAAATTGGTTCCAGGGCAACTCATTACCGAACATAGGCTGACACATACTTTAAATATTAAAGATGATACTGTGCCAGTAGTACTATTACAATTAAAACAAGAAAGTCTTTTAGTAGGTAGTTTAGATCATGATCTTTCAGTTAGAGAATTGTGTGAACAAGAAATCACAGAAATGTTCGATTGTAGAATTGCGTTGGAAACCATGGCGGTAAAATTATTTACATGCAATGCCCCGCAATCTAAAATTGACGATTTAAGAAGTCTTTTGGTACCATTTGAAAGTGGACCAAAAAACGGATATGTGTTCTATAAAATTGACCGATATTTTCACGAGTATATTGTCAAAAATTGTGGTAATAGAACATTGTATCAAATGTACAAGTCGGCTAAAATATTGTCATTTATGGATTTGGTCGGGTTAAATAGACCTTTACATATAATTTTGCAAGAGCATCTTGATCTGGTATCCGCTATGCATCACCGTGATGAAAACAAAGCTGTCGAATTGTTGACCTTGAATTTAGAAAACGCAAAGCAATCGCATGTTTAATTCTCTTGTAGTGGTCTTTTAGGTTTTTTGCTAGAAAGATACACACCAACTAATACAAAACAAGCGGCAACAATTTTAAGGGTTGTAATAGAATCTTGACCTGTTAGAACTGCATAAGCTATACCTAATAATGGTTGTACGTAAACAAAGGCGCTTAATGTAGAAGCTTTCAATTGGGTGAGCGCAAAAATATTGAATAGGTATGTGCAAAAAGTGGTTCCTATAATTACAAAGCCAATTCCAAAATAAGCCTCAAAAGGTAATGTGCTCCAAGAAATTTCCATGAATCCTTGATATCCAAAAGGAAGGCAAATGAGCACACCTAAAGAAAATAACCATTTCATAAATGTAAACGGATGATACTTGCTTATCAGCACTTTAACAAGTACCAAATAAGATCCATAAAACATAGAATTCAAAAAAATCAGAAAATTGCCAAGGGGAATATTGGGGGCGTCTTGTCTAACTTCAGCACTAAATAATATGAGACCTAGTGCACCTAGCAGGCCTATTGTAATACCAATGATTTTTCTACTGGAAATTTTTTCCTTTAAAATGACCGCAGACAATATTAGTACAATAATTGGTGAAGTTGTAATCAATACTGCACTATTAATTGGAGTTGAAAGCGATAGGCCTTTAAAGAAAACCAACATGTTAAAAGCCATGCCCAATAACGCACAAACTAGCATTCTAAGATAATCTTTACGGTCAATACGTTCTTTTGGTCCTAAAGGGGAAATCAACCAAAATAAAATTGCAGCACCTAGAACTCTAAGAATAATAAACCCGAAGGGTTGCACATAGTGGGGCATAACCCCTTTTGCAATGGTGTGGTTTAAAGCATATATTGTTGTAGCTCCAATAGCGGCAAATATGGCTAACAGTCTTTTACTCACGAATGAATTGCCGTTTTAGCGGCTTCAACCACTTTTTTACTATTACCAATAAATATTTGTTCATCAACAATGATCACTGGTCGTTTTAAAAAAGTGTATTGTTCTATAATCAACGCTTTAAAATCGTCTTCAGAAAGGTTTTGTTCTTTAAGGTTACGTTCTCGGTACAAAACAGCTCTTTTACTGAATAGCGCTTCATAGCTGTTAGAAAGCTTATGCATTTCTTCAAGTTGAGAAGTGGTTATAGGTTCTGTTTTTATGTCTTGAAGTTCAAAATCAGAAAGAGGTTGCAATTCTTTAATGATACGTTGGCAAGTAGAACAAGTGCTTAAGTGATATATTTTTTTCATGGGTATGATTTGTAAGGAAGATGCTTTTTAGTCTTTCCGAAAGTAAAACACCTTTGTTTGATGTATACTTTGGAAATACAAAGAAACCTAAATATCATTAATTGTGCTATTTTTACCAAGCATAAAATATGAAATGATGACAGAGAATATATATGAGGTAATGTTGCAAAATCGTAAAAACCTGCATGCGATATTAACTAAGACTCCGAAAGAAAAGTTACTAAAAATTCCGGCAGGTTTCAATAACAATGTCTATTGGAATATCGCACATACTATAGCGACCCAGCAAGTGTTGATATATAAATTCAGTGGTCTTCAAATGCGCATACCTAATGAACTGGTTGCCAAATTCGCAAAAGGTACCGTACCAGATGGTACGGCAACAGAAGAGGAAATGATGATGGTGGCAGATTTCTTGATTTCAACGGCAGAATGGCTAAAAGAAGATTACGAAACTTCGCTCTTTCAAAATTTTAATGAGTATACCACAAGTGCGCGTGTAACACTCAAAAATGTAGATGATGCAATTGCCTTTAACTTATTTCACGAAGGGCTTCATATTGGGCAAATCGCTCTTTTGTTAAAACAGTTGACTTAAGGTTTACTCGGGTACTTTAAAAAAGTATTTGCTTCTTCGTAAGGTATGGTCAATATAACTGGACCATCTGCAAAAGATGCTATTTCGTACGGTTCATAAAATAGGAGTAGTCCGTTTTCTGTATACCCCATATTGTCGGGTAAATAAAAACGTTCTGTTTCGAACATAAAACCGGTATCGTTTATAGAACCTTCTGTGGGTATGTTTTCTTGTTTTCTAAAAAGTGTTTCGGCATACGTTTTAAAATCGTCTAAGCTGTTGAACAAATCTTCTTGATATAACTCTTTACCGCTTATTTTATCAAAGTTGAGAAATCTGTTGGTGCCATAGCCGTGTGCCCCACCTGTAAAGATGTAAGATGCTAACTTAATGGTGATGATACTTTCGTTTTCAAAAGTGATATTCCCTTCAACAGTAGCTTCCCAAGGCATAGATTCTTCTGAAAATTTTCCGTTTACCTCCTCATAATCATTAAGAAATGTCTCTTTTGCTTCTTCGAGGTTTTGTGCATTACTCTCCTCATAAAAATTTAGTAATGCAATAATTTCACCTTCTAAGGCATCGTTAATGGTTTTGCTAAGTTTTGTTGCTCCGTTCGCTTTTGGAATTTCTATACGTACAGACGTACAATTCTCACAAGAATCCGTTGCAATAATTAAGGGTTCAAAAGAAACAGAATTCTTGTTGTTACAGGCAAAAAATAAAAAACAAAGGAGTAGGCAGGTAAGCTTAGATTTCATGGAAAGATTAGATTTAATGTAAAAATACAGCTTCATTGTATTCCCCGAAAGATAACGATACATTTGTGATGTACGCAAGCTGAAAAATAAAACCAATTGAAAATTATTTCGGACCCAAAAAAGTTTACTCTAGTACTTTTTGGCATTTTATCCTTTCTGTTTTTAGTGTTATATGTCTGGAGTTTTTCCTTTGTTTGGGAATTAGGATTTGGACTGTTTTTTTATTTAATTTTCCTATTAATTGTATTATTAATAGGTCTTGTAATATCAATTGTCATTGACATAAAGCAATCAACAAAATTTAAATACTATTTTATAATATCGATTATTCAGTTACTTTTTATTTGGTTAGTTTCAAATCCAATTAGAGAATGGCAAATTGAGAATTCAAAACATAACGGAGTTGCTATAGTTGAAATAGTTGAGGCTTATAAAGAGAGAAATGGTTCTTATCCTAAATCATTAACTGAACTTGAAAATGAAGCAAATGTTGATTTGCCAGAAAGAACAAGTATTGGGACAAAGTACAATTACAAACTCTATGAAAATGAAAATTTTTCTATAGGGTTTAAATCTTATTATGGCTATGACTATCATTATAACAAGGTGGAAAAAGAATGGTATTCAGCTGACTAAAAAGCGTGCGTACAACACAACATATAAACAATACGGGTGTCAGGCAAAATCGAAAGGTCTGTGTATACCTGCCTGCCGGCAGGTTTATAAAGTCGCTAAATCTTATGGATTTAGCTTTGAACAAGAAAAAATAAAACTAAACAATAAGCTTTAGCTTCGTGCGTAGACGGAAAAGAAAAGTTTTCTTATTACCGCACTTCGCATAGCTAAACGTTGTAAATACTTGAATATGGCTTCTAAAAACTTAAAATTTAATACCAAGACCATACATGGAGGTCAGCAACCAGATGAGGCTTATGGAGCGGTTATGCCACCAATTTATCAAACTTCAACTTATGCACAAACTACACCAGGAGGTCATAAGGGATATCAATATTCTAGAAGTGCCAACCCAACAAGAATTGCATTAGAAAATTCATTGGCAAGTATAGAAGGGGGAGAATATGGTTTAGCTTTTGGTAGTGGTATTGCGGCAATAGATGCGGTCATTAAATTATTGGCGCCGGGAGATGAAGTAATTTCTACAAATGACCTATATGGAGGTACGTACAGAATATTCAAAAAGATATTTGAAAAATTTGGTATCGTTTTTCATTTTGTTGGAATGGAAGGATCAGATGCTGTGCGAAAACAAATAAATTCAAGGACAAAATTAATTTGGGTAGAAACACCAACTAACCCAATGATGAATATTATAGATATTAAAGCGATAGCTGCTTTAACTGTGAATACTGAAATTTTGCTAGCGGTAGATAATACATTTGCTACCCCATATTTACAAAAGCCTTTAGAATTGGGTGCAGATATAGTTATGCATTCCGCTACCAAGTATCTCGGTGGTCATAGCGATACCGTTGTTGGTGCTTTAGTGGTAAAAGATAAAGAATTGGCAGAAAAGCTCTATTTCATACAAAACGCAAGT
Organism: Maribacter sp. R86514; assembly: GCF_044597005.1. NCBI lineage: Bacteria > Pseudomonadati > Bacteroidota > Flavobacteriia > Flavobacteriales > Flavobacteriaceae > Maribacter > Maribacter sp. R86514. The sequence continues at coordinate 3,506,200 of NZ_CP138999.1, forward strand.
GGTGCCGTTTGTGGACCTATGGATAGTTTTTTGGTCTTAAGAGGAATAAAAACATTGCATGTACGTATGCAACGCCATTGTGAGAATGGAAAAGCAATAGCAGAATACCTTAAAGGCAATCCTAAAATTGAAAAAGTATACTGGCCAGGTTTTGAAGATCACCCTAATCATCTTATCGCAAAAGAGCAGATGAAAGATTTTGGAGGTATGATTTCATTCGTGCCTAAAGGAGGTAGTTATGAAGATGCGATTAAGATTGTAGAAAAGTTACAGGTATTTACGTTAGCAGAGTCTTTAGGAGGTGTAGAAAGCTTAGCTGGTCACCCTGCAAGTATGACCCATGCAAGTATTCCAAAAGAAGAACGACTTAGTAGTGGTGTGGTAGATGCTTTGATAAGATTAAGTGTTGGTATTGAAGATGTTGATGATTTAATTGAAGATATAGAACAAGCGATAGGATAATGGCTTAAATGTTAAATTAAATGTAGCAAGTATAGGTAGTTTGTTGTCAAAACAACAATTTTTATCGAATTTTAAAAAAATAAGCATTCAAATTACACAAATAGCATAATTTTGACGTTATATTTTGAAATCAATAATTTAAATAAGTTTAAATAGCTTTATGGAGAATAAAATAAAAGCATTTATGGACGAGGTTATTTCCAGAAATGGACATGAGCCAGAATTCATTCAAGCGGTGCAAGAAGTTGCAGAAACAGTTATACCATATATTGCAAGTCAAGACATATATAATGGTAAGAACATTCTTTTAAGAATGGTTGAGCCAGAGCGTTTAATTTCTTTTAGAGTTGCTTGGGTAGACGATGATGGTGAAATTCACGTTAACCGAGGTTATAGAATTCAAATGAATTCTGCTATTGGACCATATAAAGGTGGTTTACGTTTTCACCCTACCGTAAATGCAAGTATCTTAAAATTCTTGGCTTTTGAGCAAGTATTTAAGAACAGTCTTACAACATTACCAATGGGTGGTGGTAAAGGTGGTTCTGATTTTGATCCTAAAGGAAAATCTGATGATGAGGTAATGCGTTTTTGCCATGCCTTCATGTTAGAATTAAATAGACATATTGGTCCAAATACAGATGTGCCTGCAGGTGATATTGGTGTTGGTGCCCGTGAAATTGGGTTCCTTTTTGGTATGTACAAGAAGATTAGAAATGAGTTTACCGGTGTATTAACAGGTAAAGGACTTTCTTGGGGTGGTTCTAAAATTAGACCAGAAGCAACAGGTTACGGTACTGTATATTTTGCACAAAGTATGTTGAAGACCAAAAACGAAAGTTTTGATGGTAAGACGGTAGTAATTTCTGGATCAGGTAATGTTGCACAGTATGCTGCTGAAAAAGCAATTTTATTAGGTGCAAAAGTGGTAACCCTTTCAGATTCTAGTGGTTATGTCTACGACAAAGATGGCATTAATGATGAGAAGCTTGTTTATGTAATGGACCTTAAGAATAATAGAAGAGGTCGTATTTCTGAATATGCCGATAAATATCCATCTGCAGAATTTCATAAGGGTAAAACTCCGTGGGATGTTAAATGTGATATTGCATTACCATGTGCTACTCAAAACGAATTGGATCAACAAGATGCTAAAAACTTATTGAAAAATGGTTGTATGTGTGTTGCAGAAGGTGCAAATATGCCTTGTAATACCGATGCTGTTCATGAGTTCAATAACGCAAAAATATTGTTTGCACCTGGTAAAGCTTCAAACGCTGGTGGTGTAGCAACATCTGGATTGGAAATGTCTCAGAATTCATTAAGAATTAGCTGGACACGTGAAGAAGTAGATGAGCGTTTAAAAGATATTATGGAAGATATTCATGATTCTTGTATTGAATTCGGTAAAGAAGAAGATGGTTTCTGTAACTACGTAAAAGGAGCTAACATTGCTGGTTTTGTTAAGGTTGCAGACGCAATGCTTGCACAAGGGGTAATCTAGAAATTAGATTAACTAAAGCATATAAATTTGTAATGCGAGGTTCTGTAGTAGAGCCTCGCATTTTTTTATACCTTTTCATTACCAAACTTCAATCAACTATCTTTGTTGAAACAGATGTTATAATATGCAGGTAACCACAAAGGCGATAGTATTTTCTGCATTAAAATATGGGGATACAAGCCTAATTGTAAAAGCCTTTACAGCATCTGACGGAATTAAATCTTATCTATTACGTGGTGTGTTGTCTTCTAAAAAAGGGAAATTGAAGGCTGCTTATTTTCAGCCTTTAACTCAGCTAGAGATTGTAGCCAATCACAAAAACAAGGGTACTTTAGAAACACTGAAAGAAGCAAAGGTGTTCTATCATTATCAAACATTATATGCAGATATGGCTAAAAACGCCATGACCCTGTTCTTGGCAGAGCTATTGAGTAATAGTATTCGTGAGGAGGAAATGAACGAAGATTTGTTTCAGTTTCTAGAAGCATCATTACAATGGTTGGATATACATAAGGATGTTGCTAATTTTCATCTCTATTTTATGTTGTCATTGACACGGTATTTAGGTTTTTACCCAGATGTATATCAGATAGATAAGCCTTATTTTGATTTGTTAGAAGGTGAATTTGCGGCAGTGGAATCATTGAATCCTATGTTGAGAGGCGAAAATATTTATTATTTCAAAACCTTATTGGGCACAAATTTTGATGCAATGCATACCGTAAAGATGAAAAAAGCCAATCGCCAAGAATTACTGAAATCCCTAATACTTTATTTTGAATTGCATTTACAGGGGTTTAGGAAACCAAAGTCGCTTGCCGTTTTAAATGAAGTTTTCAATACATATGTATAAGTATTTATTTATAACACTTTTTTTATGTTGTTGTCTTGGAAATGCTCAAGAGATTGTCGTTTTAGATGCCGATAATGGAGAAGAGATTTCTAATGTTGCCGTATACAATAAAGATAAATCTAAGATTGCATTATCAAATTTTGATGGGGTTTTTGATGCTTCTGTATTTATGGGTAAAGAGCGCATTACCTTAAAACATATTGGTTATCAAGAATTTAAAACCACAAAAATACAACTGCTAAGACAAGGAAAAAGGGCTTACTTAATAATGAAGGCTCAACAATTAGATGAAGTGGTAATGTCGGTTTCTAAATGGGAACAGCAAAAGAGAGATATCCCAAATAGAATAATTTCTTTGGATGCCAGGTCTATAGCCTTTTCAGCACCTCAGACTTCTGCAGATTTGCTTCAAAATAGTGGTAAGGTCTTTGTGCAAAAAAGTCAAATGGGCGGTGGTAGTCCAATGATACGTGGTTTTGCTACTAATAGATTACTGTTGTCGGTAGATGGAGTAAGAATGAACAATGCCATATTTAGAGGAGGTAATGTCCAAAATGTAATATCCATAGACCCTTTTACCATTAAAAATACAGAGGTCATATTTGGCCCGGGTTCCGTTATTTATGGTAGCGATGCCATTGGCGGTGTGATGAATTTTTACACTAAAAAACCAATATTATCTGAGAATGATAGTCTCTTGGTGCATGGTAATGCCAATTATAGGTTTGCATCGGCAAACATGGAAAATACCCTTCATGCAGATATTAATTTAGGAAAAAAAACATGGTCTTCGCTAACTAGTGTGACCTATAATAATTTTCAAGATTTAAGAATGGGATCACACGGTCCAGATTCTTATTTAAGAAATACATACGTACAAACCGTAAATGGTATTGATGAGTTGGTAGTAAATGATTCTCCTAAAAAGCAAGTGCCAACGGGGTATGATCAACTGAATTTAATGCAAAAATTTCTGTATAAACCGAATGCCAAATGGAATTTAAACTTAGGGGCATATTATACTGAAACGTCAGACTATTCTAGATATGATAGGTTGATAAGACCAGCAAGCGATGCTTTGGGCTTGCGTTCATCAGAATGGTACTATGGTCCTCAAAGGTGGTTTATGGGTAATGCCCAAGTACAGAAAAAAGGAAACGGAAAAGTTATTGATGGTTTAAAGTTAGGTTTGGCATATCAGCATTTTGAGGAAAGCAGAATTAATAGGGATTTTCAAGATGAGATAAGAAATACTAACAAAGAAAAAGTAGATGCTGTAAACTTTAATTTAGACTTTGAGAATAAGAAAATTGGAGATTTTAAACTGTATTATGGTACGGAGTATATTTATAACAAGGTAAGGTCTACAGGAAATGACTTTAATATTGTAACTGAGGAAAAAACAAATGCGGCTTCCAGATATCCAGATGGTTCTACTTGGCAAAGTTTGGCAGGTTATGTAAATGGGGAATACAAAGCAAAACCTAATTTCACGATCATGTCAGGCTTAAGGTATAGCCATGTTTGGGTAGATGCGGTATTTGATGATACTTTTTATGATTTCCCTTTTGATACAGCAGATTTAAGTACAGGCGCATTAACGGGGAGTTTGGGTTTTAGCTGGTTTCCAAGAGCTAATTTGCAAGTCACTTTAAATGGATCTACAGGTTTTAGGGCTCCAAATATAGATGATGTAGGTAAGATTTTTGATTCAGAGCCTGGGTCGGTAGTAGTTCCAAATCCAGATTTGGAACCTGAATATGCTTATAATGCTGAAATTGGGGTTCAGCGTAATATTAATGATAAGATTATTTTAAAAGGAACGGCGTATTACACTTATTTGGTAGATGCTTTGGTGAGAAGAGATTTTAGTTATAACGGCGTTTCTGAAATTGAATATGGTGGTGAATTAAGCAATGTACAGGCGATTCAAAATGCGGCTAAAGCCTATGTCTATGGTTTTGAATTCGGATTGGAGGCTTATTTGACCGAGCAATGGTCGTTATCGTCTAACTTAACATTGACAGAGGGCGTTGAAGAGGAAGATGATGGGTCTGACACTCCTGCGCGTCATGCGGCACCAACGTTTGGTGATTTTCATGTGGTATGGAAAAATCAACGTTTACGAACAGATGTATTTTTGAATTATAACGGAGAGATAGCAAGCGAAGATTTGGCGGTATCAGAACAAGCTAAAGAATATATATATGCAGTAGATGAAAACGGTAATCCGTTTTCCCCATCTTGGTATACTTTAAATTTTCGTTCTCAATATGATGTTACCAATAATTTTAAGGTCACTACCAGTCTAGAAAATATAACCGATCAGCGCTATAGAACATATTCATCTGGTATAGTTGCGCCGGGTTTAAATGTTATTCTTGGAGTAGGATATCATTTTTAAACAAAAAAAGACCCGCTATTAACGGGTCTTTTTATATTATAAAAAATGGTTATTCTTAGTGCTTAACCGCATTTTTTACGTCTTCAGCTTTTTGTGCTGCTTTGTCAGCAGCATCATTAGCAGCATCTTTTACATCGTTACCAGCTTCTTTAGCGGCGTCCATTGTATCTTCACCAGCTTTCTTAGCGGCATCCATACCTTCTTGACCAGCTTCTTTTACTGTATTGGCAGCATCTTCTGCAGCATCCATTGCATTTTCGCTTGCTTCTTTAGCAGCATCCATTGCGCCTTCGCCAGCTTCTTCTAAATCTTTACCAGCTTCTTTTAATTCTTCACCTGCATTTTCTAATGCAGCTCCTGCTTCTTCTGTTGCAGATTTTGCTTTATCGGCTGCATCTCTACAAGAAACAGACAAACTAAGTGCTAAAATTGCTAATGATCCTAAAATTACTTTTTTCATTTGTGTAAACTTAAATGGTTATTTGTTCGTGGTAATATACGTAGAAATTTAACATTTGGATGTTTATAAGGTCGATAAAATCATTAATACATGGTTTATAGGTATTTCAGTAAGGTCAAGACGCTCCTTTTTAATCAAAATTTTATAATTTTGCAGCCTTTTAAACCCAGTACCATAAGCATTTCATATGAAGTTCACAGAATATCAAGGATTGAATTTACCAAAGGTCGCAGAAGAAATACTTGACTACTGGTCAAAGAATGCCATTTTCGATAAAAGTATATCTACTCGCGAGGGTAAAGATAGTTATGTGTTTTATGAGGGTCCGCCATCTGCAAACGGTATGCCTGGTATTCATCACGTAATGGCAAGGACCATTAAAGATATCTTTCCACGATATAAAACCATGAAGGGTTTTCAGGTAAAACGTAAAGCTGGTTGGGATACTCATGGTCTTCCTATTGAATTAGGGGTTGAAAAAGAATTAGGCATTACAAAAGAGGATATCGGAGTTAAAATTTCAGTTGAAGAATATAATGCTGCTTGCAAAAAAGCGGTAATGAGGTATACCGATGTCTGGAATTCTATGACCGAACAAGTTGGGTATTGGGTAGATATGGAAGATCCATATATCACATACAAATCCAAATACATGGAGACGGTATGGTGGTTGCTAAAACAGATCTATTCCAAAGATTTAATTTATAAAGGTTATACCATACAACCATATTCCCCAAAAGCTGGTACCGGATTAAGTTCTCATGAGCTAAATCAACCAGGGACTTATCAAGATGTTACAGATACTACGGTAACCGCTCAGTTTAAAGCAGTAGAAGAAACATTGCCGGATTTCTTGCAGAACGAAGGTACCGTTTACTTTTTAGCTTGGACGACCACTCCTTGGACATTACCTTCTAACACGGCGTTGACTGTTGGTCCTAAAATAGATTATGTTTTAGTTGAATCTTATAATCAGTATACTTTTGAGCCAATGAATGTAGTTCTTGCCAAGAATTTGGTAGGGAAACAATTTTCAGGGAAGTTCACAGAGGTGTCAGGAAAGTCAGAGTTGTTAGAATATAAGTCTGGCGATAAAAAAATTCCTTTCTATGTTGTAAAAGAATTTAAAGGAAAAGATTTATTAGGTATTAGGTATGAGCAGTTAATGGATTATGTATTGCCTTATGAAAATGCAGAAAACGCTTTTAGAATAATTGCAGGTGATTTTGTAACTACAGAAGATGGTACGGGTATTGTTCATACCGCGCCAACTTTTGGTGCAGATGATGCTTTTGTTGCCAAGCAGGCAGTTCCAGAAATTCCGCCAATGTTAGTGTTGGATGAAAATGCAAATTTGGTTCCTTTGGTTGATTTGCAAGGAAAGTTCAGACCAGAGTTGAAAGAATTGGGAGGAAAGTATGTTAAGAATGAATACTATGATGATGGTGAAGCTCCAGAACGTTCTATAGATGTTGAGATTGCCATTAAATTAAAACAAGAGAATAAAGCTTTTAAGGTAGAGAAGTATGTGCACAGTTACCCTAACTGTTGGCGTACAGATAAACCAATATTATATTATCCATTAGATTCTTGGTTCATTAAAGTGACAGATGTAAAGGATAAAATGTTTGAATTGAACCAAACCATAAACTGGAAACCAAAAGCAACTGGTGAAGGTAGATTTGGTAATTGGTTGGCAAACGCTAATGATTGGAACCTTTCTAGATCGCGTTATTGGGGTATTCCATTACCAATTTGGAGAACAGAAGACGGTAAAGAAGAAATTATCATTGGTTCTGTAGCCGAGCTAAAGTCAGAAATGGCTAAGGCAGTTGAAGCTGGGGTGTTGGAAAAAGATATTTATGCAGACTTCATTGTTGATGATATGTCTGATGAGAACTATGATAAAATAGATCTACATAAAAATATTGTGGATCAAATTACTTTAGTTTCCGAATCAGGAAAACCAATGAAACGTGAGAGTGACCTTATCGATGTTTGGTTCGATAGTGGTTCTATGCCTTACGCTCAATGGCATTACCCGTTTGAAAATAAAGAACTTATAGATGAGGGAAAAACATTTCCTGCGGATTTCATAGCGGAAGGTGTTGATCAAACACGTGGTTGGTTCTATACCTTGCATGCAATTGCAACTATGGTCTTTGATTCTGTTGCATATAAAAATGTAGTTTCTAATGGACTGGTTTTAGATAAGGACGGTAAGAAAATGTCTAAACGTTTAGGCAATGCCGTTGATCCTTTTGAAACGATGAACGAGCATGGGGCCGATGCAACTAGGTGGTATATGATCAGCAATGCCAACCCTTGGGATAACTTAAAATTTGATACTGAAGGTATAGTAGAGGTGAAACGTAAGTTCTTTGGTACCTTATATAATACATATTCATTTTTTGGATTGTATGCGAACTTAGATGAGTTTACGTATGCTGAAGCAGATGTGCCAATGGCAGAACGTACAGAGATTGACCGTTGGATTCTTTCTGAGCTCAACTCATTGATTAGAACAGTTGATATGGCTTATGATGAATATGAGCCAACACGAGCTGCAAGGGCAATATCAGAATTCGTTCAAGAGAACCTGAGTAACTGGTATGTACGTTTGTGTAGAAGACGTTTTTGGAAAGGAGAATACGCTACAGATAAAATTGCGGCTTACCAAACTCTTTATACCTGTTTAGATGTAGTAGCTAAACTTTCTGCACCCATTGCACCGTTTTTTATGGACCGTTTATATTTAGATTTAAATAAAGCAACCGTAAAAAAAGGTTTTGAAAGTGTGCATTTAGCAGATTTTCCTGTGGCAGATGAGTCCTTGATCGATGAAAGCTTGGAAGTGAAGATGCATAAAGCACAGGTAATATCATCTTTGGTGTTATCTATACGTCAGAAAGAGAAGATAAAAGTGCGTCAACCATTGCAGAAAATTATGATTCCTGTGCTTGATAACAAGGATAGGGAAGAAATTGAAGCGGTTTCAGAATTAATAAAATCTGAAGTTAACGTTAAGGAAATTCAATTGTTAGACGACGCTTCTGGAATATTGGTAAAACGTATTAAGCCTAATTTCAAGACTTTAGGTCCGAAATTCGGTAAAGAAATGAAGCAAATTGCTCAAATTGTCAATGGTTTTGATCAGAATGATATCCAAAAAATTGAGCAGGATGGCGAATTAACAATCCAATTAGAAAATAAAAGTATTACTTTACAGTTACAGGATGTAGAAATCTCTTCTCAAGATATTGAAGGTTGGATGGTTGCAACCTCTGGTAAATTAACAGTTGCTCTAGATGTAACTATTAATGAGGAGTTGAGAAATGAAGGAGTTGCAAGAGAGTTGGTGAACAGAATTCAAAATATTAGAAAAGATTCTGGTTTTGAAGTAACCGATAAAATTGCAATTGAAATATTGAAAGATGGCTTTGTTGAAGTTGCTGTAGAAAATAATGTAGATTATATTAAAGCAGAAACGTTAACGGCTAAATTAAATTTTGTACAAGAATTGGACAAAGGTGTAGAAATCGCTTTTGACGAGGTGAACACTAAATTGTTTATTGAAAAACATTAAAAGATGGCAGAAGATTTAAAAGTGAGGTATTCTGACAAAGATTTGGCAGAATTCAAAGTATTGATCGAAGAAAAGATAGAAAAGGCGAAAAGCCATTTAGAACTCTTGAAAAGTGCTTACATGAACGATGGCAATAATGGTACCGATGATACGTCGCCTACCTTTAAAGCTTTTGAAGAAGGTTCTGAGACCATGAGCAAAGAAGCGAATACACAGTTGGCTATAAGGCAAGAGAAGTTTATTCGAGACCTTAAAAATGCCATGATGCGTATAGAAAATAAAACTTTTGGCATATGTCGTGTAACTGGTAAGCTGATCAATAAAGAAAGATTGAAACTTGTGCCTCATGCTACATTGAGTATTGAAGCTAAGAATATGCAATCATAATTTAAACGCCTTTAGGGGCGTTTTTTAATATCAGTTCTTTGGTAAGAGTTTCCCTATTGTGTTTTATGCTTTTGCTTTCTTTTGGTCTTAGTGCGCAAAAGAAAATGTACAAAAATATACTTGCCGATCACATTAGTTTAATTCAGTTAAATGCGACTAACTGCTTTAGTGTAGAGGTGTATACTGCAAAAGATAATGAAATCAGTGTTGAAGCCCAGATGGAAGGGGAGTATAGCCAAGATTTGGATTTAGAAGTTTCAACCAATGGGGCTACGCTTTATGTAGATACGGGTTTTGCCCCTAGTTTTAAAAATCCTAACGATAAATTAAATGCACATAAAGTAGTTTCTATATTGTTAAAACTAACAGTGCCTTCGTTTAAGAATTTAGAAGTCTATGGCACCAATACCAGAATAGTATTGGAAGGGGAATATAATGACGTACTAGTGTCTTTGGCTGACGGCACCTGTGTACTTAACAATGTTATGGGCAATACTAATGTAAAAACACAAAGTGGTAATATTAAAGTCTATTCTAATGGTGCTATTATTGATGCCGTTAGCAAATATGGTGCGGTTTCTAAAAATCCAATACCGACAGGTAATTCATCTTTTAAACTACAAACCGTTACCGGAAATATTGATCTCTCTAAAACCGAATAATATTTATATTTTTGCGCTCATTGATTAAAGCCCATGAACATTAAAAAGTCTGTACTGTTTATTCTATTGATATTGATTATTGATCAATGGAGTAAGATTTATATAAAAACCCATTTTGTTTTAGGAGAGTCGGTTGAAGTATTTAGCTGGTTTAAAATTCTATTTATTGAAAACGAAGGTGCTGCCTGGGGTGCAAAATTGAGTGATGTATTACCAATTTCAGATAACGTAGGTAAGTTAGTGCTGACCATTTTTAGATTGTTCGCCATTTTCGGAATAGGGTATTGGCTATTTGATGTCATAAAGAAGAAAGCATCAAATACTTTAATTTGGGCAGTTTCTCTAATTTTTGCAGGAGCATTGGGTAATATTTTAGACTCGGTTTTTTACGGGGCTATTTTCAATGAAAGTTATAATGAAGTAGCCACTTTGTTTTCAGATGAGCCTTATGGCAAATTATTTTACGGCAAAGTGGTAGATATGTTATATTTTCCAATGGTAGATTCCACTTGGCCAACTTGGATGCCTATGGTTGGTGGTCAAAATTTTAGATTCTTTGAACCTGTTTTTAATATTGCCGATACCGCGATAAGCACAGGTGTAGGTATATTATTGGTTTTTAATAAAAGAGCTTTTAATAAGGAAGAAGAAACGATGACTGAAGAGAAAGAAATTTTCAACGATCAAGAAGTTGTAAAAGAATAAATTTTATTGGGCGTAACACAGTAATCTAAAGGAATATCCGTAGGGTTGATATCCTCTATTTTCTGTTCGGCTTCAAAGAAAGATAGACCAATTTTTATAACATCATTCTTACATTCACTTAAAAAACGGTCATAGTATCCTTTTCCGTATCCTATTCTATTTCCTAGCTCGTCAAAAGCTAAAAGAGGTATGAAAACAACATCCAGTTTTTTAGGTTCAATAGTAATACCATCAACAGGTTCGGGTATGTTTAATTTATTTGTGGTGAATTTCGTGTTGTCGGTTAGAAGATAATGCTCTAATAAGGTGTTAGAAATAATTTTGGGTACAATGACATTCTTGTCTAAACCTAAGAGTATGGAAATAATGCCTTCCGTATCTATTTCAGACTTTTTTTCAATAGGTAAAAAAATATGAAAGTATAGATGATGCCAAATAGGCAATTGCAAAATAGAATTCGCAATTGCAATACTTTTTGAAGATAATTGAGAGGGTGTTAGGGAACTTCGTAGTGTTGAATATTTTATACGTAAATCTTTCTTCAACATATTGAAGTGATTTTTACATATGTATATTTCAATCTATTCTTTACCTGCAACAGCAAAAAATACTTTGAAAAATAACATTAAAATAAGGTAGGTTCCTAATGTAATGATATAACTGTCCATAATCTTAAAATTTGTAAATGAGCTAATAATTGTTGTTGTTGTGTTAAAAATAGGTAAAATAATTAATAAATCATCTTTGAAATGCACTTTTTTCACGTTGAAATGCACTTTTTTATAAAAAAATTAACTATTTAATTCATATAACGAAACGCAACACCAATTAATTGCCTGAAAATCAAAGTTTTAAATATAAACATATTTTTTGATATTATAGATAACCTAATTTAGGTATTATAATATTATATATATGAAAATATAAGGGTAGTTAAAATATTAAATCGATAATCGCTTACAAAAGGATTTCGCATGAATAAAATACTTTTGTAGTATCATTTAAAATGGGTTTAATATACTAATTTAGTGGTAATAAGTTATGACAGAAATTCCTATAAAAATACAGTTAAGTGCATTGCCTACTAGCCCTGGAGTTTACCAATTCTATGACAGCAATGACGGTATATTATATGTAGGTAAAGCGAAAAATTTAAAAAAACGGGTTTCATCATATTTCAACAAAAACCATGAATATGGTAAAACGCGTGTTTTAGTTAAAAAAATTCGTTCTATAAAACACATTGTAGTACCAACAGAGTCTGATGCGCTATTGTTAGAGAACAATTTGATTAAGGAATTACGACCTCGGTATAATGTTTTGTTGAAAGATGATAAGTCTTACCCTTGGTTATGTCTTAAAAATGAAAGGTTTCCAAGATTGTTTCCAACTAGAAGAGTAATCAAAGACGGGTCTGAGTACTTTGGTCCTTACACCAGTATGAAAACGGTGCGGGTACTGTTAGATTTGATCAAGAGTGTTTATCCGTTAAGAACCTGTAATTATGACTTATCTGCAGAGAAAATTAATGCAGGAAAATATAAAGTATGCTTAGAGTACCATTTGGGTAATTGCAAGGGACCATGTGAGGGGTATCAATCTATAACGGATTATGACAGGCAAATAGATGATATACGTGAAATTGTAAAAGGTAACTTTAAGTCTTCAATAACTTATTTCAAAAGTCAGATGAAAGCATTGGCAGAAGAAATGAAGTTTGAAGAAGCACAAGAAATCAAGGACAAGATAGATGTTCTAGAGAATTATCAGGTAAAATCAACTATTGTAAACCCTAAAATTAGTAATGTTGATGTATTCAGTATAATATCGGATAATGCTTTTGCCTATGTGAATTTTCTTCAGTTGTCACATGGATCAATAATAAGATCTCACACAATGGAGATTAAGAAAAAGCTTGAAGAGAAAGATGAAGATCTTCTAGAGCTGGCGATAGTTGAAATAAGAGATCGATTTAAATCGGATTCTAAAGAGCTTTATGTACCTTTTGATATTGCCGTTTCGCCTGGCTTGAAAGTTACGGTACCGAAATTGGGCGATAAAAAACGAATTTTAGACTTGTCTGAACGTAATGCAAAATTCTTTAGGCAAGAACGTTTTAATCAAATTAAGATTATTGACCCTGATCGCCATACGAATAGGATAATGGCGCAAATGAAAAAAGACATTCGCTTATCTGCTGAACCTAGGCATATAGAATGTTTTGATAACAGTAATATTCAGGGTAGTAATCCTGTAGCGGCATGTGTAGTGTTTAGGGACGGTAAGCCATCTAAAAAAGAGTATAGACATTATAATATAAAGACGGTTACGGGTCCAGATGATTTTGCGTCAATGGAAGAAGTGGTGTACCGTAGGTATAAAAGACTGCAAGAAGAACTACAGCCTTTACCACAGTTAATTGTTATTGATGGTGGTAAAGGTCAATTATCGTCAGCTTTAAAAAGTTTAGATCTTTTAGGGTTGAGAGGTAAAATCGCCATTGTGGGAATAGCTAAGAGGTTAGAGGAAATATACTTTCCGGAAGATCCTATACCATTATACTTAGATAAGAAATCTGAAAGTCTGAAAATTATTCAATATTTACGAAACGAGGCCCATAGATTTGGTATTACATTTCATAGAAACAAAAGAAGTAAAGGGGCAATTAATTCTGAATTAGAAGGTATTGAAGGCGTCGGTGAAAAAACCGCACAGCAATTATTAAAGAAATTTAAATCGGTAAAACGCATTAAAGAAGCTAGCATAGAAGGCCTAACTGAAGAGGTTGGGGCTTCAAAGGCAAAAAAGATATATGAATCTTTTCGTAAAAAATAATTTGAATAGAATATTGTTAGTGTTGTCGGTACTTCTTTTAAGTGCCTGGTCTATGGCTGCTCAAAATTTTAAGGAGAAGAAAAAACCTAAAATTGGCTTGGTACTTAGTGGTGGGGGTGCAAAAGGAATGGCCCATATCGGTGCGTTAAAAATTATTGAAGAAGCTGGTGTTGAAATAGATTATATTGGCGGTTCTAGTATGGGGGCCATTATTGGGGCAATGTATGCCGCGGGCTATAACGCGAGCGAATTAGACTCTATTTTTAAGGTAACTAATGTTGGTTCGTTAATTCAAGATAATTTACCTAGAAGTGCCAAAACCTTTTATGAAAAAGAAGATTCTGAAAGATATGCATTGACCCTGCCTTTCAAGAATTTTAAGGTAACAGTGCCTCCTGCAATCTCTGGAGGTCAAAATATATATAATGAATTTGTGAGATTATTATATCATGTAAAAGATATAGATGATTTTAATGAGTTGCCTACGCCATTTGTTTGTATTGCAACTGATATTGAAACGGGTGAACAAGTAGTTTTAAACAAAGGTTATTTGCCCGAAGCAATTTTGGCTAGCGGAACTTTGCCCTCTCTTTTTGAACCAACTGTCATAAACGATAAGGTGTTAATAGACGGTGGGGTGGTCAATAATTATCCTATTGATGAAGTAAGGGCCATGGGTGCCGATATTATTATAGGCGTAGATGTTCAACATGATTTGGCTGATCGCGATGCGCTATTATCGGCTACGGAAATTTTGTTACAAATCAATAATTATAGAACCGTTGCGGATATGGAAGTAAAGTCGACCAAAACGGATATTTATATTAAACCAAATATAGAAGAATACTCGGTTATTGACTTTAATAGGCTGAATGAGATTGTAAAAACTGGTGAAGATGCGGCAAAATTAAAAATTGATGAATTAAAAAAGCTTTCTACCAACTATAGTAAGAATACAAATTCAATTTCTGTAGTAAACCCAAACAAACAGTTAACGATCAATAGATTGTTAATAGATGGTGATACCGATCACACTAGGGGTTATGTCAAAGGAAAATTAAGGTTTAGTCTAGACGAGCCTACGAATTTTAAAAAATTACAACAGGGTATTAGTAATTTATCGGCAACAGGTAATTTTAGAACTATCAAGTATAAGTTATTGGATAATATAAACGGGGGCGAAGATTTGATTCTTCCGTTAGATGAGACTAAAAACACATCGTTTTTGCGATTAGGTGCCCATTTCGATGATTTATATAAGAGTGCTGCCCTTATAAACATTACAAAGAAGAGAATATTATCAAAAGACGATGTAGCCTCTTTTGATTTTATTTTAGGTGATAATCTTAGGTATAATTTTGAGTACTATGTAGATAAAGGGTCGTATTGGAGCTTTGGGGTCAACTCTAGATTTAGTGATTTTAATCAAGAAATAGATTTTGATTTGATAGAGGGTAATTTTGAAGTGGGTACAGAAACAACACTAAATAGAATTAGTTTAAATGTGTCTGATTTTACAAATCAGATCTATCTACAGACCGTAGTAAAAGAAGAGTTTGCATTTACTCTTGGTGCAGAGTTTAAGCATTTACAATACAGTACTAGAACATTTGGCGACACTCCAAATATAACTACGCCCGGTACAACATCTAGTAATGGTAGAACCTATTTCGAAAGAAGTAATTTCATAAGTGCATTTGGTTCATTGAAATTAGATACTTATGATGATAAGTATTTTCCGTCTAGGGGCTTGTATTTTGATGGTGATATGCATTATTATGTGTTGTCTTCAGATTTTAATAACAACTTTAAAGACTTCTCTATTTCTAAAGCCCGTATGGGTATGGCAATGCCTATAGTTAATAATCTGTCTATAAATATAGAAACAGAAGGCGGTTTTAAATTGGGTACATCTGGTGTTACCAGTTTTGATTTTTTATTAGGAGGCTACGGTACAGATTTCATTAACAACTTTGTGCCTTTTGTAGGGTATGACTTTATTAGTTTACCGGGTAACAGTTTTGTTAAGGCATACGCAAGGCTAGATTATGAATTTGCTCAAAATAACCATGTGTTGTTCAGTGCAAATTATGCGAATGTTGATGACGATCTTTTTAGAACAGGAGACTGGTTTAAGGCACCATCGTATTCTGGTTATGGTATTGGGTATGGCTTAGAGTCATTTTTGGGTCCTATTAATCTAATGTACTCTTGGACACCTGAAAGGGATAAATCTCAATTTTTTGTTAGTATAGGTTATTGGTTCTAATCATACCTACTATAATTAATAGGTTAAGTGATCATAATCACGCTAAAGTTCTTAATAGTTTCCCAATTACATATGCTAATTGTGAATAACTGTTAAGGTTATCCTTAAAGTAAGTTAAACAGTGTTGCGGGTAGAATTATGTACCTTAAATTTACATCAGCTAAGGGGTGGTTCCCTTACAACTTTAAGTAGTGGTTTTTCATAATTTAAAGTTTGGTTGGTTATTTAGGAAAAGCCCAGTTTTTAAGCTGGGCTTTTTTTATACCACAATACTTTGGAATAAATTTTGTTTAAGTTATTGTAATCAAAGCTGTAGAGAGTTAACTATTGCTATTTTTACATTAAACTACGGACTATGAAAAAATTAATTTTACTCGCCCTTATCTTAACATATTTTGGTGTCCAAGGTCAAGCTCCTAAAACTGCTTTTAAAACAGGGGAATGGTTGAAATTTAGAATGCATTACGGATTTTTAAATGCAAGTTATGCGACCCTGCAGGTTAATTCTGCCACAATAGATGATAAATCTGTCTATCATGTGGTAGGGCATGGGGAAACAACTGGTGTAGCTAGTTGGTTTTTCAAAGTAGACGATACTTATGAAAGTTATTTTGACAAGCAAGATGGTAAACCATATAGGTTTGTTCGTAAAATTAATGAAGGTGGTTATAAGAAAGATGTAGAGATAAACTTTGATCATAATGCGTCTAATGCAGAACTTAATGATAAGAAAAACAAGAAAAAGCTTAATTTTACATTAGAGAACAATATACAGGATCTAATATCCGCTTTTTATTTTTTAAGGAATAACTATAAAACAGAAGACCTTGAGGTAGGAAAAGCGATTACCCTGAAAATGCTTTATGACGATGATGGTATTTTTAACTTTAAGCTTAAGTATTTAGGTTTAGAGGTTTTGAATACAAAATATGGTAAAGTAGAATGCTTAAAATTTAGGCCCTTGGTACAATCTGGGCGTGTATTTAAAGAGCAAGAAAGTTTATCATTATGGGTTTCGAACGATGACAATCGAATTCCTATAAGAATTAAAGCAGATTTAGCTGTAGGTGCTATAAAAGCAGATATTGATGGGTATAATGGTCTTAAGCATCAGTTTAAAATTATAATGGACTAGACCCTAAATGGAAGATAAAGAGAAGATCAAATCCCAAATCTCTAAGCTAGAAGAAAAATACAAAGATTCAGGGCAAGATCTAAGCTCTTATTTAGATGGTTTATTGCACCAACGTTATCTTACCTATTGGGATTATATTCATCTGGATACATTATTAAGTCTACAAGTTCCGAGAACACATTTCCCAGATGAAGAGATTTTCATCATGTATCATCAAATTACCGAGCTGTACTTTAAGCTAATTTTGCATGAGCAAAAACAATTGGTAGATGATAAAAGCGACAACTTAGATTTTTTTATAGAAAAAGTCAGAAGGGTCAACAGTTATTATAAAGTTCTGATATCTTCATTCAGTGTAATGATAAAGGGTATGGAGCGTGAGCAGTTTTTACAGTATCGTATGGCATTGTTGCCTGCAAGTGGCTTTCAATCTGCACAATTTAGAATGATCGAATTATATGCTACGCCTTTAGAAAATTTGGTTCATATTTCAGAAAGAGCTCAATTTTCATCAGAATCTACTATAGAAGAATTGTACGAACATATCTATTGGAAAAAAGGCGCTACAGATAAAGATACGGGCGAAAAAACCTTGACTTTAAAACAGTTTGAGTATAGGTATACGCCTAGGCTAATAAGAATAGCAAAACAGGTAGAGAATTCCACAATATATCATAAATACTTAAGTTTGCCCAAAGAGCAGAGAGAAGATAAAGCCTTAGTGGAAGGGTTAAAGACTTTAGATGTAAACGCCAATATAAATTGGCAGTTAATGCACATGGGGTCGGCTCATAGATATTTAAGAAAAGACACTGGTGATATTGATGCAACGGGTGGTACCAATTGGAAAGAGTATTTGCCGCCTAGTTTTCAAAAAATCGTTTTTTTTCCAGAATTATATACAGAACAAGAATTAAACAATTGGGGCAAACAATGGGTAGACCATATGTTGAATCCAGATAAATCAAGAGTAGAATAATGCAGAAGTATTGGGGGGTATTATTGGCATTAACAGTAATTGCATCATGCAAAGACGCCGATAATGAGAAGAAAGATATAGCTCAAAACTTAAAGGTCGTAGAAGTACCGGAAATCAATGAAAGATTTGGTTTTAATTTAGATGAATTCCATGTTAAATTAGATACTATCAGGTACGGCGATAGCTTTGGTGAGTTAATGCAAGATAATAAAGTAGAATACCCAAAAGTACTAACGGTTTCAGAAAAATTTAAAGATACTTTTGATGTGCGTAGAATTCGTGTAGGTAAGCCTTACGCTATTTTACAATCTAAAGATACAAGTGCACAAGCTCAGGTATTTATTTATGAGAACGATCCAATAAACTATACGGTAATAGATTTACGAGATAGTGTAAAAGTCTATAAAGAAAAGAACAAAGTTAAGTTTGTTCAAAGAGAAGTTTCCGGGGTCATAGAATCTAGTTTGTCAGAAGCCATATTAGAGCAAGGTGTAGATTATAATGTTACGCACAACCTTGCAAATGTTTATGCATGGACAATAGATTTTTCAAGATTACAAAAGAACGATAAATTCAAGATCATCTATAATGAGAGATTTATTAACGATACGGTGTATGCCGGTGCAGAGCCTATTGAAGCTGCGTTTTTTGAACATAACGGCAAACCTATTTATGCTTTTGCTTATGAAAACGATTCGTTAAAAAGTTTGGTCGATTATTTCGATGAAAATGCAAATAACCTAAGGAGAACTTTTTTAAGAATGCCGGTAGCGTACGGTAGGCTATCATCTAGATATAATCTTAAACGAAGAATAAAGTACTACGGTTATAAATTACGCCCACATAAGGGTACGGATTATGCGGCACCTATAGGAACGCCAATTATGGCCACTGCAGATGGTACAGTGGTAGAATCTACAAGAAGAGGTGGTAACGGTAAATATGTAAAGATTAGACATAACGGTACATATTCTACTCAATATCTTCATATGAAAGCACAAAAAGTAAAAAAGGGAGAATTTGTACGTCAAGGAGATGTTATAGGTTGGATTGGTATGACGGGAAATACTGGAGGACCACATGTATGTTACCGTTTCTGGAAAAATGGAAGACAAGTGGACCCCTTAAAAGAAGAATTACCACAAGCAGAACCGTTGCATGATTCGCTAAAAGAAGAATATTTCGTATATATTTCAACATATAAAGAACAGTTAGATTGTATGATTTATCCAAAAGTCTTAATTGATGAAGAAGACGAGGATTTAATAACACTTAATTAATAAAATGGCACTAAATAAAATAAACCCACAGCAAACCGATATTTGGAATAAGTTAACGGCACATTATGAAGAAACTAAGGGCGAGCATTTAAGAAGCTTGTTTTCTTCGGATGCAAAAAGGGCTGAAAAGTTTACGCTACAGTGGAATGATTTCTTATTTGATTATTCAAAGAACAGAATTTCTGAAGAGACCATGCAAATGTTGTTCAAGTTAGCGGATGAGGTGAATTTAAAAGGCGCTATCAAAGATTATTTTGGTGGAGATTTAATTAACGAAACAGAAGGTAGAGCAGTACTGCATACTGCACTACGAGCTAAGAAAGATGATGTAGTTTTGGTTGATGGCGAAAACGTAATGCCAGAAATCTATGAAGTAAAAGAGCATATAAAAGAATTTACGGATTCAGTAATTAACGGAGATTTAAAAGGATATACGGGTAAAGCCTTTACAGATGTAGTAAATATAGGTATTGGGGGTTCAGATTTAGGTCCGGCAATGGTTACCGAAGCTTTAAAATTTTATAAAAATCATTTATCTATTCATTTTGTTAGTAATGTAGATGGTGATCATGTTCATGAAGTATTAAAGACATTAGATCCTGAGACAACGCTATTCGTGGTAGTTTCTAAAACCTTTACAACTCAAGAAACATTGAGTAATGCCACTACTATTAAGAAGTGGTTTCTAAAACATGGAACACAAGAAGACATTGCAAAACACTTTGCCGCAGTATCAACTAACAGCGAAAAAATAGCCGAGTTCGGTATTGATGCTGCAAACGTATTCCCAATGTGGGATTGGGTAGGTGGTAGATTCTCATTATGGAGCGCGGTAGGTTTAACTATTGCCTTGGCTGTTGGTTATGAAAATTTCGATGCTTTGTTGGAAGGAGCCAATGAAACCGACGTACACTTTAAAGAAACTGATTTTTCAGAGAACATACCTGTAATAATGGCTTTGGTTAGTGTTTGGTACAATAATTTTTATGGTGCAGAAACAGAAGCCATTATCCCTTATGCACAGTATTTAAGTAGATTCTCTGCTTATTTACAGCAAGGTATAATGGAGAGTAATGGTAAAAGCGTAGATAGGTCTGGCAATACAGTTGGTTATGAAACAGGTACAATTATTTGGGGAGAGCCGGGTACCAATTCTCAACACGCCTTTTTTCAATTGATACATCAAGGTACTAAGTTAATACCTACCGATTTTATTGGTTTTAAACATTCCTTGCATGGCGATAAAAATCATCATGATAAGTTGATGGCAAATTTTTTTGCCCAGACCGAGGCTTTAATGAATGGTAAAACCAAAGAAGAAGTTGTTAAAGAATTAAAAGAAAAAGATTTATCTGAAGCTGAAATTAATAAGCTTGCTCCATTTAAGGTTTTTGCAGGAAATAAGCCTACAAACACAATTTTAATTGATAAGCTAACGCCAAAAAGCCTTGGCTCTTTGATTGCATTGTACGAGCACAAAATATTCGTACAAGGTATAGTTTGGAACATCTTTAGTTATGATCAATGGGGTGTAGAACTTGGTAAACAGTTGGCAGGCACTATTCTTGACGATATCAAAAATTCAGATATTTCTGATCACGATAGTTCTACATTACGACTTTTGCAATATTTTAAGAATTAACTTTAGATTCGGTAAAGATTATGTAAAAGGGATAACTATTTCATTTTCAAGTAAATTATTGAAAGTTTTTGGGTAATTTTATAGTGCGTTATTTAACGTTCTCTTAACGTTGGAGGTCTAAAAATAAAGGACTTTTGCAGCATGTTAAAAACTAACAAATACTCGAAGAAAATGAAAAAAATGTATTTTGCATTAGCGGCATTTCTAATGACCGTTACTGCTTTTTCGCAAGGATCAATTACTGGTACAGTATTAGATGGCGACTCAAACACTCCGTTGCCAGGTGCTACAGTAATGGTAAAAGGAACAACAAATGGAACATCAACTGATTTTGATGGAAATTTTACGATTAACACAAATGCTGAATCTGGAACTTTAGTAGTTTCTTACATCGGTTTTAATTCTAAACAAGTTGCTTTTACTTCAACTGGTAGTGTAGGTTCTATTGTATTGGAGCCAAATGCTGAAGAATTAGAAGGTGTTGTTGTAGTTGGTGTTCAAGATATCGCAAAAGATCGTAAGACTCCGGTTGCGGTTTCTACGATTAAGGCGGAAGAAATTCAATTAAAATTGGGTTCTCAAGAATTTCCGGAATTATTAAATACTACGCCATCAATTTATGCTACTAAGTCTGGTGGTGGTTTTGGTGATGCTCGTGTTAATATTCGTGGTTTTGATACTAACAACTCTGCAGTTATGATAAACGGTGTACCGGTTAACGATATGGAGAACGGTCAGGTTTATTGGAGTAACTGGGCAGGTTTAAGTGATGTAACTTCTGCGATTCAGGTTCAAAGAGGTTTAGGTTCTTCAAAATTAGCAGTGTCATCTGTAGGGGGTACAATTAATGTTGTAACAAAAACTTCATTAAATGCACAAGGAGGTGCTATAGGAGCAACTGTTGGTAACGATGGTTACGTTAAAACGTTGGCATCATACTCATCTGGTCTATTGGACAATGGCTTTTCTGCATCTATGTTAATAAGCAGAACTGGTGGTAATATGTATGCTGATGGTACTAAATTCGAAGGTTATAACTACTTTATGGGATTGGGCTATACAAAAGGCGATCATAGTTTTGAATTTATGGTTACTGGCGCCCCTCAATGGCACCATCAAAGAAGCAGGGCTACATCTATAGAAAATCAGATTTTATACGGTGAAGGTGATGGTGAACCAAATAGAAGGTACAATGAAGATTGGGGATATAAAAATGGTGAAGAATATAGTTTTCGTCGTAATTTTTATCAAAAACCTGTTATCAGTTTAAATTGGGATTGGAATTTAAGTGAGAAAACTACTTTACAAACATCAACTTACGCCTCTTTTGGTCGCGGTGGTGGAACTGGAGAGATTGGTGAAATAAATGGAAGTAGACAATTTGCGTTACCTAGAACTGCTGATGGTTTAATTAGAGTAGATGATATTGTAGCTTATAACAGTGGTCAATTGGTGTCAGATTTTAGTGCTACTCCAAGAGAACAGATCAATGGTCAATATGTCAACAATAGTGATCAAAATGATAATGAAAATAATACTAATGGTATTTCTAGAAGAGCTTCTGTGAACTCTCACAACTGGTACGGAGTCTTAGCTAATTTTAATAATCGAATTTCAGATGATTTGACAATCGATTTTGGTGTTGATCTTAGAAAATACACTGGTTACCATTATAGAAGGGTAAATGACCGTTTAGGTGGAGACGTTTATCAAGAAACAGATAATAGAAATGATCCTAATCTATTATTTTCTGAAACCTACAATGCAAATCAACCTTGGTGGGTATTTGGGAACATTGATGATGAGGAAAAAATCGATTACTATAATAAAGGTTTCGTAAACTGGGTAGGTGTTTTTGGTCAAGTTGAATACAATTTTACTGAAGATATAACTGGGTTTATTCAAGGTGCATTATCTAACCAAGGTTTCGCTAGGGAAGAATTCTTTAACGAAGTACCAGTGGAAAAAACTGATTTTGAAAATATTCTTGGGGGTAATGTAAAAGGTGGAGTAAACTGGAATGTGGATGCTAATAATAATTTCTTTGCTAATGCAGGTTACTATTCAAAACAACCACTGTTTGATGCTGTTTATATCAATTTTGGAAATAATTTGAATCCTAATTTAACGAATGAAAAAATAACTGGGTTTGAATTGGGATATGGTTATAGAAGCTCAAAATTTAGAGCAAATGTAAACCTTTACTATACTAGTTGGAAGGATAGATTTGAGTCAACAGGAGCAACTTTTAATTTTGGTGAGCCAGATGAGATTCGTGGTACAGCTAATATATTAGGTATAACTCAGGTTCATACAGGTATCGAGTTCGATGGTAGATTTCAAGCAAATGATAAATTTGGATTAACAGGTATGATGTCTATTGGTAACTGGGAATATAAAGATGATGTAACCGCTACTTATTTTGATAATGATCAGGCACCTATTATTATCGATGGAGTAGAACAAGTTGAAACATTAGCTTTAGATGGTGTTAAAGTTGGTGATGCAGCGCAGTTTACTGCTTTCTTAGGCGCAGATTATAATGTTGTCAATAATTTAAGTATTGATTTTGGATACAGATTTGCGGGTAATTTATACGCTCAGTTTGATGCCACTGATGTTGGTCCTGATGGTGCCTTAAAGTTGCCTTCATTCGGTCTTGCTGATGCAGGCGCAACTTATAACATACCTTTTGATGATAAAAAATTGAGTTTCAGAGTTAATGTTAATAACCTTTTTGATACAACTTACATAGCAGAATCTGATACTAATATTTTTGCACAACCAGGTGATGATACTTATGACGGTATTAGTACAAGCAACCGTGTATTCTTTGGTTTTGGAACAACTTGGAATGTAAGTGCTAGATTAAACTTCTAAAAAGTCTTTACAATTAAAATTAAACCCTGACCACACACGGTCAGGGTTTTTTTATGCTTAAAATTTATTACTTTTAAAACCTAAAATCACAACTATGTACGAAACTATTCACATGCTACATTCATACTTGGCCTATATAGCATTGGCAGTATTGATATTAGCCGTTATTAATGCTATTTCAGGGCTTGTAGGTAAGCGAATCTTTAATATGGGAAAAGACCTTAGACTAAGTCTATTTGCTCTTATTTTATGTCATATTCAATTATTGGTAGGGCTAATATTGTATTTTGTTTCACCTAGTGGATTAAGTGCAATACAAGAATTTGGTATGGGTGGTTTAACTTCTGCTGCACGTTTATTGGCAGTTGAACATCCTTTTATTAATATATTGGCAATTGTATCAATTACTATTGGCTGGTCTAGACATAAGAAATTTGTTGAAGGTGCTAAAAAATTTAAGAGCATTGCCATTTTCTACAGTATTGGTTTACTTCTTATTTTAAGTAGAATTCCTTGGGGACAGTGGTTTAACTAAGATTGAAATATTTAAAAGTATTACAAAGACCCTAATATTAATATAATAGGGTCTTTTTTTATTCGTTAACCTTTTTAATTAGATGCAGGTATACGGGAAAATGGTCGCTATACCCGCCAATATAACTTCCGCCGGCATAGGTCCGTAATGGATAACCTTTGTATTTCCCTTTTGGGTCCATTAAATATTCTGGAGAGAATATGCCAACCTGCCAGTAACTGTAACTTTCTCTTTGATTATCTACAAGGCTTGAGGTCATGTAAAGTTGGTCGAACAAATTCCATTTATCACGATAGGCTAAAGAACCTCTTCCTTTTTTATAAAGCTTTTCCATTGGTCCGTAAAGACTTAATGAGTCCAAGTTCTTAATGTTTTTTTCAACTTGTAGTATTTTTTTAAAACTAGGGTCTATTGGGTCATCGTTAAAATCTCCCATGCTTATGATCTTGGCATTTACATTTTGTCTTTGAACGGAATCTATAATACGTTTATTTAGTTTGGCTGCTGCTAATCTAAAAGGTCTGCTTCTAGCCTCTCCACCACTTCTAGAAGGCCAATGGTTTACCATAAAGTATATCTTTTCATTATCTAATAATCCTTCTACAATAAGTTGGTCTCTTGTGTAATCTCTTTTTCCTTCTAGGTTAAAAAGTAGCAATCTATGGCTATTGAAATTAACAGGGACGAATGCACTTTTTTTATAGAGAAGTGCCACGTCTATACCGCGTTCATCAGGAGATTCAAAATGTACAATACCGTAATTGAACTTTGCTAAATTCTTATGGTGTACTAAATCTTCAAGAACACCTAAATTTTCTACCTCGCAAACCCCTACAATATCTGGTGCTGTTTTATTATCATTAGAGCCGATTTCAGAAATCACCTGCGACATGTTTTCTAGTTTGTTAAGATAGCGCTCTTCTGTCCACTTATCTTTTCCTTCAGGAGTTCTATCATCATCAAAAATCAAAGTATCATTTTTAGTATCAAATAGATTCTCTAGATTATAGAAAGCAATGGTTCTAATTTGATATACATCAGCATCTTGGGCACATGTAAGTAATGACGAAAGAAAGCAGATAAGAAGTAGAAATCGCATTGTTGAGAGTATTTTACCTTAATTATAAGCGAGTATACGGAAAATTCACGTTAATTATTTCTCAAGTGTTATCTTAATAGCTCATTAGTAGGTCTTTAAGTTATAAAATGATTAAGCATACCCTGTTTTTATTACTATTTGTTAAAATATGTTTTTTACATGCTCAAAGTACCACGACAATTTCGGGGGTAATAAAAGAAAGGGTTAAAGGTGAAGTAATTGCAAATGCAGAAGTAATCTTAGAAGGAGATTTTACACCGATAACTACTAATGAATTTGGAGAATTTAAATTAATTACTTCCAATAAAGGAGAATTTATACTTCAAATTTCTACTCCTGATTTTAATATTAAAAGAATACCCGTATTTCTTGATGATCATACTATTGACCTAGGCGTCATTTTTTTGGGAAGAGATATGACTGTAGAAAAGTCTATTAATCTCATTAATATTACCGATGACGAGTTATTAGATGATGAAATAAATTCTAACGCGCTCGCTTTATTACAGTCAACCAGAGATATTTTCTTGAACAGGGCAGCTTTTGATTTTGGTCAGGCATTTTTTCGGGTAAGAGGATATGATTCGCAGTATGGCGAAGTACACTTGAACGGATTGCCAATGAATAAAATGTATGATGGCAGACCACAGTGGAATAATTGGGGAGGGCTAAATGATGTAATTAGAAATCAACAATATGCCAATGGTTTAGAAGCATCAGATTTTACTTTTGGAGGAATTTTAGGAAACACAAATATAGATTTGCGACCCTCTGGGTTAAGACCAGGCACTCGATTATCTTCATCTTTATCAAACAGAACATATAGTGGCAGACTGATGGCTACATACAATTCCGGAGTGAAGAATGAGAAATACGCCTATATTGTTTCGGCATCTAGACGCTGGGCAAAAGAGGGGTATATGAATGGTACTTTGTATGATTCGTATTCTATATATTGTTCATTGGAGTATCTTTTAAATGAAAAGAATACAATTTCTGCCACGGCAATTGTAGCCTCTAATAGAAGAGGTCGGTCATCTGCCATTACAGAAGAAGTACAAGAAATTCAAGGAAATAGATATAACCCATATGCCGGTATACAGAACGGAAAAATCAGAAATTCTAGAGAGCGACATATTCGTGAACCGCTATTTCTTTTAAATTATCATCATGAATCTAAAAATCTACAAATTAATGCGGGTTTGGGCTATCAAACCGGTGTGTATAAGAGAAGTCGTTTAGGGTATTATAATGCTCCAAATCCTGATCCTACATACTACCGTTATTTGCCGAGTTTTTATTTGAATTCGCCTATAGGAGCCAATTTTGAAAGTGCTATTCAAGCGGAAGAAGGCTTTATAGAAAACCCTCAATTAGATTGGGAAAATATATACAAGGCAAATACTAGTATAAGTCAAAACGGAGAAGCGGCTTACGTACTGTACGATGATACCACAAAAGATAATCAGATTACTGCAAGGGCTACTGCAAATATAAATATTGATAGTCATTTAAGACTGGATATGGGTGTAACTCACAGGCAGTTAAATTCTAAAAACTATGCTCAAATTAACGATTTGTTAGGGGCGGAGTTTCATCGTGATATAGATACTTTTTCAGAAACTTTAAATGATGTTTCAACTGAAGCGAATAAACTAGACGGAGAAATCTTTAATTATAATTATGATTTAAACGGAAGTAATAGCGATGTCTTTACTCAGTTAAATGCCCACTATAATAAAGTTAAGGCATTTGTTGCCGGTAAGTATACTTTAGTTGATTATCAAAGAGAAGGTTTATTCAAAAATGAACGATTTATAGGCAACTCAATAGGTAAGAGCGAACAGGTCAAATTTTCAAATTGGTCATTAAAATCAGGCGCATCTTATACAATAACAGGTAGGCATTGGGTTTCTGTCAATGCCGCGATTATAAATAAAGCGCCTGTGTTACAAAATGTATTTATAAACCCTAGGGAGAACAATACTGTAGTCCCCAATTTACAAAGCGAAACCATTACTAGTGTAGATGCTAACTACTTTCTTAGAATGCCAAAATTAACGGGCAGATTTACAGGGTTTTATACTCGGTTTCAAAATACCACCGATGTCAATTTCTTTTTCGTTGATTCGGGTGTTGGGTCAGATTTCGTACAAGAAGTACTCACTGATTTAGATAAATTACATATGGGTGTTGAACTTGGTTTAGAATACCAAGTATCTAGTGCTGTTAAATTATCATTAGTTGGCTCTGTTGCAAAACATGAATATGCAAGTAACCCATTTGTGACAATTAATTTTGATACAGCAGGTGCAGCCGAAGATTTAATTGACATTTCCGGTTCTAAGTTTTTAGGGCAATCTGCAGTTAAAGGGTATAAGTTAGCACAAGGTCCGCAGAAAGCAATTGCGGTAGGTATAGAATATAGAGATCCAAAATATTGGTGGGTAAGTGCTTCGGCAAATTACTTGGGTAATAATTATGCCAATATTTCTACGATAACCAGAACCCAGAGTTTTTTAATTGATCCAGAAACCAAACTAAGGTTCCCTGATGCAACAGATGAAAATGTCCAAAAACTACTAAAGCAAAAACCACTGGATAATTTTTATTTATTGAATATGGTGGGCGGTAAGTCGTGGCTTAAGAAAGGGAAGTACATAAGTGTTTTTGCAAGCGTTAATAATCTTTTTGATACCACTTTTAGAACGGGTGGTTACGAGCAGAGTAGAAATGGAAATTATGGTCAGCTAAAGCAAGATAATTTTAGTGGTAATCCGTCTTTTGCGCCTAAGTATTGGTATGGTTTCGGTAGAACCTATTTTTTAAATTTTGCCTTTAGTTTTTAAAAATGAAGTAATCTATATGAATTTTAAGAGTAACAAATACTTTCTGATTATTATTGTTGTCATGCTTTTCTCATGTGTGAAGAATAGGGAGTTTGATGTACCAGAACTAGTATGTTCAGATTCAGATTTTACCTTTATAGCTATATCAGAATTAAAGAATATGTATAATGGTGATACTTTTCAAATTCAGGAAGACTTGGTTATAAAAGGCTACGTAATATCTTCAGACAAAGAAGGTAACTTTTTTAATACGATATATTTTCAAGATGAGTCTAGTAACCCATCGGGTGGAATGCAAATAGAGTTAGAATTAAGGGATTCTCATTTGTTCTTTGACGTAGGTCAGCAAATTCTCATAAAACTAAAGGGATTGTATTTAGGTAAATCTAATGATACATATAAAATTGGCGGTGTGTTTACCTCTTTCGGGAATCGTAGTGTCGGTAGGTTGCCTAAAAATGTTGTTTTTGACCATGTTTTGGTTTCTTGTGAACCAAATAATGGCATAGAGCCTACTTTAATTGTTATTTCAGGATTAAACGATGCTATGTTAAATACTCTAGTAGTAATAAACAGCGTGGAAATTAAGCAAGAAGAACTAGAGAAGACTTTTGCTGTTAAAGAAGAGGAAACACTACGTACCCTTGTAGATTGTATGGATAATGAATTGGTTATGCTAAACAGTGGTTATGCAGATTTTCAATCAGAAAGTTTACCAGACAAAATGGGAACCGCTACAGGGTTGTTGACTAAAGATAATAATCAATATCAGCTAATCATCCGTGGCGTAAATGACCTCGAATTTGAACAAGAACGGTGTGAAGATTTTATAGATGAATTTACTTCACCGTCAATTTTTATATCTGAGATTGCCGACCCAGATAATAACGCTGGGGCAAGGTTTGTAGAGCTTTATAACGCATCAGAAGAAAGCTTATCTTTAAATGGTTGGAGTTTGGAACGTTACACTAATGATAACACTGCCATTAGTTCAAGCATAGACTTGTCTGAATATGAAATATCTGGCAGAGGTTTCTTAATAATTTCTCCTAATTCAGAAGAGTTTAAAAATGTATATGGCTTTGATGCTGATGTTGCAGTAGGCACAAATTCACCTGCAGATTCTAATGGAGATGATAATCTTGTTTTAGTAGATCCCTTTGGTTCTGTTGTGGATATTTTTGGAATAATTGGTGAAGATGGTAGCAATACCAACCACGAATTTGAGGATGGAAGGGCTGTTAGAAAAATAGAAGTAAATACCAACAATGCTATTTTTAATTCAGCGGAATGGTTGATTTACAATGATACTGGTGCAGATGGTACGATTAATGAGCCGCAAAATGCTCCGTTAGATTTTAGTCCGGGTGTTAGATGAAATTATGTTATGTCTTTTGAATCGATAATTTTTTGAACGGTGCTTTCGGTCAAAGGTTTTACGATATAATCTTTAACTAATTTGTAATCTTTGGCTTTCTCCATGTATTTAGGGCTAATGAAAGAACTTGTAATATAAATTTTAATGTGCCCTATTTTGTTTTCGGGTAGCTCTTCAAATTCCTCTAAAAAAGACCAGCCATCTCTATTTGGCATATTTAGGTCTAAAAATATAACGTCTGGTAGTTTTATGTTTTCAACTAATAAACCAATTAAACCGTCAAGAGCTTCTTGGCCACCCGAGTAATATAAAATATTATCACTGAAGTTATGATGCTTTAAAATACTCTTACTGCTAACCGAAAAGAATTCGTCGTCATCAATAATACAACAACTAGAAAATGTACTCATTTTGTTTATTTCAAAAATATCTTGATTAAATATTGGTCCTTCAATCAATTATAATTGACTAAGTTATATAAATAATTGATTAAAGTTAACTTGTAAAAAGTAAGTTATGCTCATTTTATCAATATCTATATTTTTTTGTGTAGTACAGCTTTAACTTTACGCGGTTAATATTTTACCTAGATCATCTGGTGTAACTGGTTTTAATATATAAGTGTCTACTTGTTCATAATTTTTAACTTGTTCTAAATCTCTAGGGTCTACCGACGAACTTATGATATAGATGACAATCTTTTTTGATCTTGGACTTTTACAATTTTTAAATTCATCTAGAAATTCCCATCCGTTTAAAATAGGCATATTCAGATCCAAAAATATGACATCTGGTAGCGGTTCTTTTGCTATACAGGTATTCATGAGTCCGTCAAGAGCTTCTTGACCGTTATTATAAACAATAATAGATTTTGCAAAATCTACCTCTTTTATAATCCTCTTGGTACCATATACAAATATGGGGTCATCATCAATAATGCAGCAGATTTCAATTTTCTTCATAGTAGTTAATTAACCTTGTTTGAGTTTGATGAACATAGTGGTGCCTTTGTCAACCTCACTTTTAACACTTATTTTACCGCTCATTGATTCTATTTGGTTTTTGGTTATAAAAAGACCTATACCCTTGGCATCTTTATGTTTGTGAAAAGTTTTGTACATGCCAAAAATTTTGTCGCCATGTCTTTTCATATTTATTCCTTGCCCGTTATCGCTAAATGATATTACGATATGGCTTTTTTCAATATTAGACTTTATTTTTATAATCGGTGTACGTTTTTTAGAACTATATTTTAGTGCATTTGTTAGAATATTTAAGAAGATACTTTCAAGATAGGCCGGCACTGCATTAACAAAATGAGATTTGGGAATATCAATATGAAGTTGGGCGTTTTGTTCTTCCAATAATCCATTGATACTTTTGGTAATTTGTTCCATTGTCGTGAGAACGCTAACGCTTTGTAGCTTTTCAAGAGCTCCGGTTTTTACCTGTACGACATCATTTAGATGAGCTATGGTCTCTGATAGGCTTTGAGATGCACTTATAATCATTTCATGTATGTTCTTAAGTTCACCGTCAACATTTTCCTCATTTAAAAACTTTGTGAGCATGCCCATGTTAGTAGAGTGTGAGCGAAGGTTGTGTGAAACGATATGGGCGAAATTTGTAAGACTTTCATTTTGGCTTTTAGTAACGTCTACCAGTGCTTCTAATTTTTTCTGTGACTCTATTCTTTCTGTAATATCTAAAAATTGGATGATGAAATGACTAATATTTCCGCCTTGGTCTTTTACTGGTGTCGCTCCAATAATGGCATGAACTACGTTACCGTTTTTATGAAAGAATCTCTTTTGAAATTGTGAACGTTCATTGTTTTTACTGGTAATTTCGTTTTTATAAATATTGCTGGCAGCTATATCATCTGGGTGAGTAATGTCTAAGGAGTTCATTTGCATTAGCTCTTCCTCTGAATACCCCAGGCTATCGGTTAAACTTTTATTTACTTTTAACCATTTAAGATCTGGATTTACCAGTGCCATACCAATAGCAGAATGTTCAAAGGTTTTAGAAAATAGCTTAGTATTTTTAGCTAATTCAAGTTTGGTACTTCTTAGTTCTGTAATATCCCAGTTTGCACCGGTCATTTTAAATGATTTGCCGTCGCGATCTTTTATCGTTTTAGAGATTCCTTTAATATGCTTTATTGTACCATCTAAATTTGTAATCCTGTACTCTTCGTCAAAATCTTTAACACCGTTAATTGCGTCGTTGGTTGCCTTTAAAACCCTATCTAGATCATCTTTATGTATTGTTGAAGACCAAGATGTAAAAGAACCTGAAAACTGACTTTCATCAACATTGAAAATTCGATACATCTCATCGTCCCACTCTAGATTATTATCTAAAAGATCATAGTTCCAAGTTCCAATTTGTGCAGTTTGTGTAGTAATTTTTAATCGCTCTGAGATTTCTTGATGAGCTAATTCTATTCTTTTACGTTCGTCTATATCTTGGAATGTACCAACAAGTCTAACCGCTTTTCCGTTCAATACTTCAACTTCGCCTTTTGCGCGTACCCAAACTTCATTCCCTTTTGCGGTTATAATGATGAGTTCGGTGTCAAAAGGTTTTTTTTCTGCTATGGCACAACTTACTAAATAAGAGATTTTTTCTCTATGAACGCCTTCTTTATAGAAATTTATTCCTCCCTCTAAATTCGGAACGAAATCTTGACTTACCTGGTGGATTTCTTTCGTGGTTTTTGTCCAATGAACCGTATTGTTAATTAGATCAAGTTCCCAACAACCTATTCTAGCAACTTTTTCAGCTTTATGCAGTAATTCTATTTCTTTTTGTTGGGCCGTTATATCTTCTAGAAAAACAATAGCACCGTCAAAGCCCTGATTTTGTAATTTAGAGGGTGTAATTTTCCATTTTAACCATTGTGGGCTTCCGTCAGGTAAGATAAATTTTTGCCCGTTATTGACATGTTCTTTTCCATTTACGCCATTTTCAACGGCATTTTTAAAAAGATCTGGTGTTTCGATTATATTGTCGAATACATATTTGTTGACACAATCAGAACCGCCTAAACTAAATTTTTCTAACCACTCGTTAGAGTAACTAATATAGTTTAACTTAGTATCTACGATAGCAATTGCATTGGGGGACTCTTTTAAAAGAAAGTCAACGGCTAGTGTTTTCAAAAATTCTTACAATTAAAATTAAAGATATATAATTTATTAAAAGTAAGAAAAATAAATTTACAGTAAGAAAAATCGTCTAAATTGAGTTTCTTTAAGTTTTTCCTGAAGATTGATATATCATATAATACAAAACTATGAACGAGAATTTTTTTAAAGCAATAAGAGAAGGTAGTTTAAACGAGGTTAAAATGATGCTAGAGAAAAACCCTCTACTCGTAAACAGCAAAGATGCACGAGGTTCCACACCATTGATTTTGGCCACTTATTACGACGAAACGGAGATTGCATCATTACTTTTAGATAAAGGTGCAAAAATCGATGCTGTAGATGCCTCTGGCAATACTGCATTAATGGGAGTGTGTTTTAAGGGTTTTACCGATATTGCAAAAATGTTGATAGCTAAAAAGGCTCAATTGAATATGCGTAATGCAATGGGCGCAACATGCTTAATTTATGCAGCACAATTTAATCGTTTAGAGATTGCAAAATTATTAATAGCCAATGGTGCGGATAAAACAATAAAAGATAATAGAGGTAACAGCGCGTTAGATCATGCTAAAATCCAAGGCTTAAGTGCTTTTATCGATATGTTGGAATAAGTATGAAAGAGAATCAAAGTAATAGTCTAAAAATTGCCTTAATTCAATCTGCTTTACATTGGGAGAACCCTGTTGCCAATAGGGAGATGTTCGGTAACAAAATTGTAAAGATGGTTGATTTCGTTGATATTATAATTCTGCCAGAAATGTTTACTACCGGTTTTACCATGGCACCAAATAATATACGTGAAGATGAAGGGGCAATTACATTACAGTGGATGAAAAAAATGGCTGCCAATCAAAATAGCGCTATTGTAGGTAGCATGGTTTTTAAAGAAGATGACCAATATTATAATAGACTATTTTTTGTAAAACCCAGTGGTGATTACGAAAGTTACGACAAGCGTCATACATTTACTTTAGCAGGCGAGGATAAACAGTATACAGCTGGTACACAAAGGTTGATAGTGAACTATAAAGGTTTTTCTATTTGCCCTTTAGTATGTTATGATCTCCGTTTTCCAGTGTGGAGTAGAAATACAGAAAATTTTGATGTATTGCTATATACCGCAAATTGGCCAACACCAAGAATCAATGCTTGGGATACTCTTTTAAAAGCTAGGGCTATTGAAAATATGGTGTATTGTATAGGAGTAAATCGTATTGGTGAAGATGAGGTGGGGCATAAATATCCAGGACACTCAAGTGTTTATGACCCTCTTGGAGAATTAGTTTTACTTTCTGAAAATGAAGGGATTTCAATAGTTGAAATTTCTAAAAATAAAGTCGATCTTGTTAGAGATAAACTTCGTTTTTTAGATGATAGAGATGAGTTTATTTTGAAATAATTAATCTAATAATTGAAAAAGCTTTAAAATATCTTCCTCCTTTTTCAACGATAAATTTTCTCTTTTTGCTGTTCTAATCATTTCA
The DNA here is from genome assembly GCF_044597005.1 of Maribacter sp. R86514. Lineage (NCBI taxonomy): Bacteria > Pseudomonadati > Bacteroidota > Flavobacteriia > Flavobacteriales > Flavobacteriaceae > Maribacter > Maribacter sp. R86514. The sequence continues at coordinate 3,540,743 of NZ_CP138999.1, forward strand.
GCGGGTAATTTTTCTTTTATTTCTTTCTTTGAAGATGGAAATTTTAGTATGCGTTCGTTTTTTTGATAGTACAATGTTGATTTAATAACTACCTTGTCAATGCTTTCTATATTTAATAATTTAGCATCTGATGGGGCTTTATTTATTTTAATGCTATAAGCTTTAAAAAGTTTATTCTTTTTATTTACTAAGATTTCAGCAAAAATGGGTTTTGTTTTTTTATCTAGTAGAACTGATGTGAACATTTTACTATTTAAAGTAACAAATATTCCCGGTGTTGGTAACAACGCATTTACGGTACCGTTGTTGAGTGTTTCAATTTCACTGTGGTAGGCATTAAATCGGGCCAAAATAGTGCTATTCTGAGATGAGTTATTTGTAACAACTGCTTGTTGCCAACTATCGTTCAAATAAATACTTCCCTCAATTTTGTTTCCAGATTTTTCTGAAACTCTTAAAAAAGGGGAGTCTATATTTCCAGTTTGAAAGGTACCGGTTTCATCATTTATATGATTAATTTGACCTAGTATTAAATTTGTAGTTAGTAAGTAAATAAATAAAACAAAGTATCTCATAATATTGTTATAGTTTAATTTTGTTAATTTATTAAATTAAATGTCTCAATTTTTTCCCAGTTGGCACGTAACTCTATCAAAGTAGGATAATAACTTATTTTTTCTGGTTGTTTCTTGTCTAAAAAGCTACCGGTATCCCATTTACCATTTCCGTTCATATCAAAAATAACGCGTGCTTGATATTTGCCAGGATTAAGGTTGTCGAATATATAGGCTTGCGATTCTGTTGAATAAATTTCACGCTGCAAATCGCCTTTTTCATTGGTTAATTGCACAATTATTGGATAAACAATATTATTGCCATTTACATTTAAAGTTAAATTACCATAATCAGCAAGACCTTTGGTTCTAAAGGAAAAGGCTACAGAATCATTACTAGTTTCAAAAAAATCTGTTACCGCTCCCGGTATTAATTCCATTCTATAATTTTGGTCAGGTTCGATTTTAAAATCAAAATTTAAAAGATTTTTTAAAGTGTCAAGCTTCAAATTATAAGTTACTTCTACAGAATCTTTATCCATTAATTTTATTTTGGTACTGTCATAGCTTACTAATGGCGTATTGCTGAGTAGATTAATGGGCTTGTCCATTTCTATATTTCCATTCTGACTCATAGAGATTTTAAGGGAGTCGAACTCAATTTTTCTGTTCTTTACCTTAAATGTGTCTTGAATTTTTAAATTTTCATTGGTAATAGTAAAGAGTAAGGAGTCCATCTCATAAGGTGTAAACCAAAAGTTCAATGTGTCTTTTTCCCTATCCTTTAAAACATAAGTCTTAACTGTATCTGGTATTTCGCTTAAAGATTCGATTTTGATGTCGTCTCCTTTACCATAATACCCAAAACTTATTCTATTACTAGCTTCCATGCTGGGTACAGCTACACTGTAATCTTGAATCTCTTTAAAAAGATTTAAAAGATATATAGAATCCGTGGGTAAACTAATAGTATCTTCGACAAAGCCGATTTTATCTGTTTTTTGATCAAATATGTTATTGCCAGAAGCATCTTTGATACCAAATAGAGCATATTTACCTTCCTTTAAATTTTTAAGCTTAAATATTACGGCACTATCTAATGTATTGGTAATATAGTTAGGCGGTCTCTTGTAAACAGTAGAATCGTTGTAACTACTATCGATTTTGTATAGCATTACGCTGATAAAATCATCTGCTTTTTTATTAAAAGCATCTTTTACAACACCTGCAAGTTCAAGTGAGTCTATATAATCTCCGGTAGAGAAAACGTAGGTAAAAAACGACTTCGGATTTTCTTCGTTATTATCTACAATACCTTGACCAAAGTTAAAAGTGTACGTGGTATTAGGTTCGAGTGTATCTTTTATGATAATTTCAACGTATTTGTTAGCGCTACCCATCGGTGATAGCACTGGTGTGTTTTTTAGAGGAGGAGATATGATCAGTTGTTTCTGAATGTCCTTTAGTTTCACTAACTCATCAAAATACAATCTAATTTTTTGTCCGGTAAAGTTGGTGGTTAAATTAGGTGGCTCTGCACGAGTTAATTCTGGTGGGGTAATGTCTTTAGGTCCACCGGTAGGTGTGCCCCGCTGTGCACATTGGTATGATACCAGTACAATGACAAAAATAAAAATAAAACCTAGAATTTTTCTGCCCATTAGTGTGTTTATCGACCGCAAAGAAACAATATATTTTATAGAAATCTAATTCTTTGGAACAACTGCCATACTAGAGATATAAATTTGAACACCGTCAATATCTTTGAAGGTATTAGCGCAAATTTCCATGGTAGCACCGGTAGTAATTACATCGTCAACCAAAAGTAACGTTTTGTTGGCTAGCGCTTCTCCATTTTTAATTTCATATAAAGATCTATTGTCATACCATCTGCTGAGTCTATTTTTTTTGGTTTGTGTTTTTGTGTTAGCGGTTTTTACCAAAATATCATCATTGTATTTGGCATTGATATGAAAAGCAATTTGCTTTGCAAAAAGTGCTACTTGGTTATAACCTCTTTTTTTAAGTTTTTTTCGATGCAAAGGAACGGGAATTACAAAGTCGATTTTTGGCAAATGACCTTGCTCCTTTAATATTTGACCGTGCCAATCACCTAAAAATTGCCCTATACCTTCTTGATTCTTATATTTTAAAAAATGTATGAGGTTTTTTACGATTCCAATTTCGGTAAAGAATAAGAATGAATTTGCTTTTTTTATGTTAATTCGACCATAAAAAATACGGTCAACCGCATTTTCATCGTTAAAAGTATACTCGGTAAGTGGTAATTGATGTCGGCAAGATGTACAGAGAAGCACCTCTCCTCTATATAATCGTGCATTACATCCAAAACATGATATGGGTAGCAGTATGTTGGTAACATCCTTTAGTATATTTGAAATTCTGTTTTTCATCAAATTTTACAGATTAAACAACCTACAGCCCGCTTTTTAAATGGACAGTCAAGATAATAAATTCAATTATAAAATAATACTGGCAGCATTTGTTGCGGTTCTTTTAGCGTTATTAATAGCGTTCTACTATAGTTATGCCCAGTCAAATGCTCAAATTGACTTTTTAGAGCAAGAAAAAGAAATACTGGTAAGAGATCTTACTATTATGAAGGCTGATGTAGATCGTTTATCTGCTAAAAGTGAAATGAACGAAATTGAATTACAAGATTCTAAGTTTAAGGTACAAGAGCTTTTAGATTCTGTAGGTAGATTGAATTTTACGGTTCAAAAGTTAAGGGAATTCAAGACCGAATTGCGTAGGTTGGAATCTAAAAACGATAGTTTACTTCTAAAGAACAATTTTTTACGTTACAATAACATGTTACTTACTGATAAGTATGACGAGTCTCGTAAACAAATTGAAAACCTAAGGGCAAATAGTAATTCTTTAGCTGAAGCAGAAGCTTTGCAAAGAAGAAAAATATTGGAACTAAACCAGAAATTAAAAACCAAAAGTTATTTGAAATTGGCCAATGCCGAGGGTAGTGGTTTCAGATTGATTCGTGGTACCAAACCAACAAAAACGAACAAAGCATCAACTATAGAAAAGTTAAGAGGTTGTGTTACTATAATGGCAGACGAAAGTGAAGCTAATAAGCAAAAAGTAATTTATCTGCAATTCTTAGATTCGAACAAACAAATAGTTGAAGATAACGCCAATACCATTACCGTAAACGGTAATGTATATAGTAAAAGGGTCGAATTTGTTTTTACAGGGTTAGAACAACAAATTTGTGAGGCCATCACCGTTCCTGAAGGTTCATTAATAGAGGGCAACTACACATTAAATGTTTTTGAAGATGAGCGTTTAATTACTTCTTCAGAATTTGAATTAAAATAATTATTAATATTTTAAGCTATTATTCTATTTTTGCCACATGGCAAAGCAAGAAGACGATTTTAAGCGTGTAATTTCTCACGCTAAGGAATACGGATATGTATTTCAATCTAGTGAAATTTATGATGGGTTAAGTGCTATTTATGACTACGGTCAGAATGGTGTTGAACTTAAAAAAAATATAAGGGACTATTGGTGGAAAGCAATGGTGCAGCTCAATGATAATATTGTTGGGTTAGATGCTGCAATTTTTATGCACCCATTAACGTGGAAGGCTTCTGGGCATATAGATGCTTTCAATGATCCGTTAATAGATAATAAAGATTCTAAAAAAAGATATAGAGCAGATGTTTTAGTTGAAGACTATGTCGCTAAAATTGATGCTAAAATTGAGAAGGAGGTTAAAAAAGCGGCAAAACGTTTTGGTGACGCTTTTGATAAAGAGCAGTTTTTGCAGACCAATCAGCGTGTTGTCGATTATCAAGAGCAAGGAAAAACGATTTTGAGCAGATTGGGTAAATCTTTACAGAATGAAGATTTAGCCGATGTAAAAGCTTTAATTGAAGAATTGGATATCGCATGCCCCATGTCTGGTTCTAAGAACTGGACAGATGTTAAACAGTTCAATTTAATGTTCGGCACCAAATTAGGTGCTAATGCAGATAGCGCGATGGATTTATATCTAAGACCTGAAACTGCACAGGGTATTTTTGTAAACTTCTTAAATGTTCAGAAATCTGGTCGTATGAAGCTTCCTTTCGGAATTGCCCAGACCGGTAAGGCTTTTAGAAATGAAATTGTAGCAAGACAGTTCATATTTAGAATGCGTGAGTTTGAACAGATGGAAATGCAATTCTTTATTCAACCAGGTACACAGAAAGAATGGTATGAGGTTTGGAAAGAAAAAAGAATGAAGTGGCACTTGTCTCTTGGTTTGGGTCAAGACAATTACCGTTTTCATGATCACGAGAAACTGGCGCACTACGCAGATGCAGCATCAGATATAGAATTTCGTTTTCCATTCGGATTTAAAGAGTTAGAAGGAATTCATTCTCGTACAGATTTTGATTTAAGCAGTCATGAGAAATTTTCTGGTAAAAAATTACAGTATTTTGACCATGAAGTAAATAAGAACTATGTGCCTTATGTCTTAGAAACTTCAATTGGTTTGGATAGAATGTTTTTAGCGGTATTCTCTAACTCGCTTCAAGAGGAAGAATTGGAGAATAACACTACCAGAACGGTACTTAAGCTACCGGCTGTTTTAGCGCCTGTAAAAGCTGCTATTTTACCTTTACTTAAAAAGGATGGTTTACCTGAAATTGCACACCAAATTATAGATGATCTTAAATGGGATTTTAACGTGGTTTATGATGAAAAAGATGCTGTAGGTAGACGTTACAGAAGACAAGATGCCAATGGTACTCCTTTCTGTATTACCGTTGATCACCAAACTTTAGAAGATCAAACTGTTACTATTAGACATAGAGATTCTATGGAGCAGGAACGTGTTGCTATCTCAGCATTAAATGGTATCATTCATAATGCCGTAGATATGAAAACGTGGTTAAAGAAAATGGAATAGATTAAAGGGTGTAATTTAATTTAACACCACCATAATAGTTAATATTGTTCCCAGGGTAGAAATACCTTGGGGCATTTCCGCCAAATCCCCTAGCATTTATTAATACAGACTGTGCATACTTTTTATTCGTGAGGTTGTTGATTCCAAAATCTAAACCTACACGTAATTTATCTGTAATTTGTTTTTTATAACCTGCTTTAATATGTAATAAGTTGAAGGAATCGCTGTAAAGGGAATTTGCATCTGTTAAAGGAATTTCATCTATAAATTGATGGGTAATATTTAAAAAAAAACCATTTCCAAAATTAGTTTGAATTCCTGAATTCAATTTGTTTTTAGGTACACCTGTTAAAGCATTTTCAGAATAATCTTCATCGGCTTCCTCATCTGTGAAATCAACAAATTTATGGTTACTATACGTGTAACTTATAAATGGAGAAAACAAAATTTTATCGGTTAGGCTGATGCGGTAGCTCCAATCTAAATCAACACCTTGGTGTTTGGTCTTGCCTGCATTGCGCCCTATATATTGGTTGTCTCCTACACGTTTGGCTACCAAAAGATTTTTAATTGGCATAATATAAGCAGCGACTTCCAACTTTAGTTTTTCGTCTTTACTTTTATGTACGATGCCTAATTCATAGTTCGTGCCTGTCTCTTGAAGAATGTCAGGATTTATGATTCCGTCAGGGGTTAGTGTTTCTTCTAAACTAGGATTTGAAAATCCACGGCTAATATTTGCATACAGTTGGTTTGTTGGTGTAATGGCATAATTAACATCTAAACTTGGTAAGAATAGAGTGTTAAAATCTCTATTGGCACTAGTGTTGCTTTCATCTGTGTTGAAAATATCTCTAAAGTCATATTGAGTTTTATTGATATTTAACCCTAATTGAGCTGTAAGTTTATCTGTAAAAGAATAGAATGCCGTAGCAAAACCATTCAGTTGGTTTCTAAATTCTTTATTTTGAGAACGTCTTTCTCCTTGCAAGCTTCCATTACCATTGTTTTCTCGATAGAGATTTTCAAATGTTGCCCAAGAATATTCATCTTTATAAAGTTCGCCGCCAAAAGTGTATGCCAGTGTATTATCTGAAATAGCAACGTTGCCAGAGAACAAGGTTCTAAAACCATAACCATTGGTGTATTCATCTAAAATAATAAACGGTGCAGGTTCATAATGGTCTAAATAGGTATAGAATAGGCTAGTGGTGTTTTTGAAATTAGGGTTTGCATAATAGGTATGAGAAAGTCCTATTAGGCTATAGTTGTTATCTTCAAACCCTTTTGCTGCATTCCAAGTAAAGGCGGCTTGAGTAGGATCTTCATCAAAATCTTCTTGACTTATGGAGCTGGCTATTTGAGCCGAGTAATCTATATGATTTACCAAAAGCCCAATTTCACTTTTTTCTGAAAGTTTGAAAATGGTGTTAAGAAGAAATCCGTCACGTTCGAATCTATTATTTTCACGGTATCCATCTATTTCCATATGACCATACTGAAAGGTCATATAAAAATCTTTTTCTGAATGAGTAAATCCTAAACTGTTTTTGAATAATCCGTAAGAACCTACCGTAGTATTATTGGTAAACTTGGTAGGTTGGTTGCTTGTTTGTTTAGTGTTTAAGATAATTGCTCCACCCAGATTAGTGCCAAATCCTGTTCCCTTAGGCCCTTTAATTACTTCAATTGACGTAAGATTTTCTAAATCGAAAGCTTCTATCGTAGACGAGCCTGTTCCGTTAGTAATAGGTATATTGTTATAGTAAAGTCTAAGTTTGTCTGTTCCAAAAGGCGTTCTTGCGCCAACACCTCTGATTGTAATTCTATTCGTGTTTAAAGCTCCTGACAAAGCATATAGACCGGAAATTTGATTAATGGAGCCAATGAAGTCTACAGGGCTATAATTGGCAAATGTAGTAGCGCCAATTGTTTGTGAGGGTATAATACCAATAGCATTTTTAGCGGTCAAGGTATCTATTACAACAACCTCGTTTAATTGGGTTACGCTGTCGTTTTTGATAGTGTTTTGTGCAAAAAAACTTGAGGTAAATGATAAAAATAGTAATAAGGGATATATTTTTTTCATAGGTAGTTAAAATTCAGAAGTGCTCATTAAAAGCGATAACCTAAAGATAAACCGGCTCTGAACATAAAGTCATCTTGAAAATCTTCTGGATTAATGTTTCTTCCCAGTCCTCCATTTAATTCAATAGTGAATTTTTGACTTCTGGTTGCCCATTTATAACCTCCGCCAAGACCAAGGGCTATAGTAGAGTAATCATAATTTCTATTGCCTAGGTTTGCAGTGTCCTCATCATCGTTTTCGCCTGTATAATAAATACCGAACACTTCAGCAAAAAGACCGCTTTTTGGTCCGTAACCAAAATAAGCTCTTAGGTTAGGTCCTATTCCAAAATTTCCATTGTAATCGGTCGACTTCCCATCAAAATATAATGTTCCTCCAATACTGGTATCTTCATTTATATAATATTCATATCCTAATTCAACCGTAGTGGTAACCAAAAATTGACCAATGTTCAATTTCACCTCATGGCTATTTTCATCATTATAATAAGCTTGAGAAAAAGAAGAAGTAGTAATGAATATTAAAAGAGCCGAAAAAATAAACTTGTTCATGAGATGCGTTTTAAAATGCAAAAATATTTTTAAAGCTGTGAAATTATGATTTTAATGGAAAGTATGCACCTTTAATCTTTAACTCTTTTTTATTTTTAAGGCAAAAGGAATAGAGATGAAGATCATATCTTATAATGTAAATGGAATTAGGGCAGCGATAAGAAAGGGTTTTTTAGATTGGTTGCGAACCGTATCGCCAGATGTAGTATGTCTACAAGAAATTAAGGCTAACGAAGATCAACTCGATCTTTCTTTATTTGAAGAAGCGGGTTACAGGTATAACTATTGGTATAGTGCCCAAAAGAAAGGGTATAGCGGCGTAGCCATACTTTCTAAGACCCAGCCAGATAATGTAGCTTTTGGTACAGGTATCGATTATATGGATTTTGAGGGAAGAAATATTCGTGCAGATTTTGGAGATATTTCTATAATGAGTATGTATTTGCCCTCAGGTACAAATATGCAGCGATTAGATTTTAAGCTTACATATATGGCAGATTTTCAAGAATATGTCAATGATCTTAAAAAAACGAATCCGAATTTAATAGTATTGGGAGATTATAATATTTGTCATGAAGCCATAGATATTCATAATCCTGTGGGATTAAAAAACGTATCGGGATTTTTACCTGTAGAACGGGAATGGATAGGAGATTTCATGAAAAGCGGATTTATAGATAGTTTTAGGGAGTTCAATTCTGAACCGGATAATTATACGTGGTGGAGTTATAGAGCCAATGCCAGAAATAATAATAAGGGCTGGCGTTTAGATTATGCTATGGTAGCTTCTACACTAAAAGATAGATTGTCTAGATCTGTAATTTTATCAGAAGCGAAGCACAGTGATCACTGCCCTATTTTAATTGAGTTAGAGAGTTAACGAAATAGATACAATCGCCCTGAATATATTTAGTAGTTTTGCGTTTTGAGGATTAAAAAAATTAAGCTAAATGATCTATACCAATTTACCACATACAGATATTGAAGTAAGTAAAATATGTTTGGGTACTATGACCTGGGGTAATCAAAATACCGAAGAGGAAGGTCATGAACAAATCAATTATGCTCTTGATAAGGGCGTTAATTTTTTAGATACGGCAGAGTTGTATCCTGTTCCTGCACATAAAGATAGATATGCCGCTACAGAGAAGGTTATTGGTAATTGGTTTAAAAAAAATGGTAATAGAGAAGATATCGTACTAGCTTCTAAAATTGCGGGAAAAGCTGAAATGACGAAGTTTATTCGTACTAGCGGTTTTACTAGAGAGTCTATTATTGAAGCTGTAGAGGGAAGTTTACAGCGTTTGCAAACAGATTATATTGATTTGTATCAATTACATTGGCCAGATAGGGGTACCAATTATTTTGGTCAAAGAGGGTATAAGCATGATATATCTGATCATTGGGAAGATAATATTCATCAAGTTTTAGAAACCTTCCGTGATTTAATACGAGAAGGTAAAATAAAGCACGTAGGTATTTCTAATGAAACACCATGGGGAACCATGCGTTTTTTAGAGGAAAGTAAAGTTCATGGAACATTGCCAAGAACAATAACTGTTCAAAATCCGTATAGTTTGTTAAATAGATTGTTTGAGGTGGGCATGGCCGAAATTTCAATGAGAGAACAAGTAGGTCTATTGGCATACTCTCCAATGGGTTTTGGTGCGTTAAGTGGTAAGTATTTAGGTGATCGAATGCCAGAAGGTTCTCGATTAAGTTTATTTCCTAATTATAATAGATATATCGGCGATACAGCTGTAGAGGCGACTAAAAAATATTATGATCTGGCGCAAGCCAATGGCATTACGCTTGCACAAATGGCTTTGGCGTTTGTAAATACGAGGCCTTTTGTTACCAGTACTATTATTGGTGCTACAAGCATCAAACAATTAGAAGAAAATATTGGTAGTATTGATATTGATTTGTCTGAAGATATTTTAAAAGAAATAGAAGCCATCCATAATTCAATTCCTAATCCTGCGCCTTAGAATGGATAGCCTAATTTTTTTGAAAGTCGGTTTTGGACAAATAGTTTTAATCTTAGTAGTGATTGTGATCATTATGGTTTTGGCTAGAATAATGCGAGATAAGCGCTAGCTAAATAAATTATTTGTAACCTCTTCGATTTTGGACGCTAATAATATTTTGATTTTTGTCGATTTCAGGCCTATTTTATTGCTTTTTGAAATTATGATGGTGTCATAACCTAGTTTTTCGGCTTCTAATATGCGTTGCTCCACGCGCTGTACAGGTCTAATTTCTCCGGCAAGTCCAACTTCGGCAGCGAAGCAAATTCCTTTATCAATAGGTATATCCTCATTACTGGATAAAATGGCAGCAATGACGGCCAGATCAATAGCCGGGTCATCTACAGATATGCCTCCGGTTATATTCAAGAAAACATCTTTAGCGCCCAGTTTAAATCCTGCACGTTTTTCTAACACTGCCAATAGCATATTTAATCTTTTGGCGTTATAGCCCGTTGTAGAACGTTGAGGTGTTCCATAAACAGCTGTACTGACTAGTGCTTGAATTTCTATAAGTAGTGGGCGCATACCTTCTACGGTAGAAGCAATTGCAGTACCACTTAATCCGTCGTCATTTTTAGAAATCAATACTTCAGATGGATTGTTGACTTCGCGTAATCCACTGCCTTGCATTTCGTAAATACCAAGTTCTGCAGTTGATCCAAATCTATTTTTTAGCGACCTCAAAATACGATATACATAATTGCGATCACCTTCAAATTGAAGAACGGTATCTACCATATGTTCTAAAATTTTTGGCCCTGCAATAGATCCATCTTTGGTAATGTGTCCAATTAATATAACAGGGGTATTGGTTTCTTTCGCGAATTTTATAAGTTCTGCTGTACATTCTCGAATTTGAGAAATACTACCCGCAGCAGATTCAATATAATCTGAGTGAAGTGTTTGTATAGAATCGATAACAACAATATCTGGTTCTGTTGCTTCTATTTGTTTAAAAATGTTTTGGGTTTTAGTTTCCGTTAGAATAAAGCAAGTTTGGCTATTTGGGTGAATTCTATCGGCACGCATTTTAATTTGTTTTTGGCTTTCTTCACCAGAAACATATAACGTTTTATAAGGTAATTTTAATGCTATTTGCAGAAGTAGGGTGCTTTTTCCAACACCGGGTTCACCGCCTAGAAGTACCAATGCGCCAGGAACTAAGCCGCCACCAAGAACTCTATTGAATTCTAGGTCAAAAGTATTTAGGCGAACTTCTTTCTCAATACTGATTTCATTCACCAACAGAGGTTTAGAAATTCTTTTGGTGGTTTGAGAAGGGGTTTTCCAACTAGTCTTCTCTTCTTTTTGTACTACCTCTTCAACAACGGTGTTCCATTGTTTGCAGGCAGAGCATTGTCCAACCCATTTGGCATATTGGGTACCACAATTTTGACAAAAAAATGCAGTTTTAGTTTTGGCCATCTTTAGTTTTTATCAAAAGCTAAAGGTAGCAAGAAGTTTGAAATGATTGGATTTTGCTATGGAAATTAAAGTTTAATTTTCGCCAGACCTTTCTTTTTTAAAAGCGCTAAAGGCTAGAAAAAATGAAGCCCATGCCATAAATAGGGCAATGCCGTTATAGGTTAAAATGAATTCTCCTTTTAATCCAAAGTAAGTAAAGAGCACTCCGGAAAACACGAAGTACATTGCGTCAATTTTAATCATAATTAAGTAGGTTGGGCTAATTTGGGACTAGCCGTTTATTTAATATTATAATCTTTAAAAGCCGAAATCGGCTTTTAGTGCATCCATTTTTTCAAGGGCCATTTCTTTAGTTAAAAAATCTATTTCTTTCATTTGAAATGACTTTTCAAATGTTCTTAATGCTTTTTTAGGTTCACCAAGTTGTTCGTAATACTCAGCTTCAAAATAAAAGCCCAACATGGTTTCTGGGTATTCTTTCTTGCATAAGTCGGATAGCGGTTTTAAAGATTCGAAATCTTCTTTCTTTCGAGATGCCGCATATATTGCCATTATGTCATTTAACTCGACTGGCTTACTGAAACCGAACATATCTACAATGCCTTGATATTTATTTTCTAAGTAATCATAAACCGGTTCTTCACTGGTTAAGATTTGAGATTTATATTCTTTAGGGCTAATAGGTTTGAACATTCCGAAAATATTGTCAAACGCTTTTCCTATGCCATAGGTAGCAACAGAAATATGATCGGCGTTGGAATATTCATCAAAGAAATAATGCAAGGATTCTTTTTTTATGGCTTTAAGGTCCTTATCCATTTCTAAAATTCGTTGTTTGTCGTTACTTGGTTCACCTTCTACGATAAGTTGATAGAAGATTTGATTTTCAAAAGTGCCCAATCGCATAGGTACTCTATTTTCCATCTCTGGAGCAAGAGTAGGTGAGATGCTTACATAGCCATCAAATATAGAATTGTCTTTAAATAGCCAATAGTTCATAAAATTAGCCGTAATGTCATAGCCAACGATCATTTTAAACGGTGCCGTACTATAGTTAAGGTCTAGATAGGGTATTAGTTCCATGCCAACAAATTCATAAAAGCTCTTTCCTTTTTCAGATGGTAGTCCGCTATCTTGCTCAAAGGCACAATCTTCATATCTTAAATCATTTTCGGTTTGGTTGATGCCGACGATAATACTTTGTGGCATGCCATGAAAACGACTGTAATATTTTGAATTTGCGACTACTTGTTCAAAAAGATATTCACCGTCAAGTACAATGATTAATGGATACTTCTTGGTATCGTCCATATCTTCCGGAAAGTAGTAATTTACATCTCTTCGTTCTTGAAGTTTAAATGATTCGAAGATTTCTTGTGTCACTTGTGCATAGGATGTCATCCCAAATAAAAGTGCGAATATTAAAGTGATATAACGCATAAAAGGTAATTGTTAGTTGAAATAAACTATTTACTACGGTTTAATAACGGTAATAAAAGAAAAGATATTGCACCAAAAACAACTATCATTAGCGTCTGTGCAATCCATATAATCCACCCAAAGGCATCACCAGAAATTGCACTGATGCCAAAAATGGCCAATGCGCTACTTACGGCGATGGGGTAAAGGCCTATTCCGCCATTGGTAGTTGCCATGGCAAAAGCTCCTGCTACAAAGGCAACCAAGAGTTGGCTTAGTGTTAATGAGATAGTTTCTGGAACAGTAAATTTTATAATATAAAGCATGCCTATGTAGCACCCCCAAATGAAAAATGTATGAAAAATAAACAACCATTTATTTTTCATTTTAAATATACTGAACACTCCGTCAAGAAGTCCTTTTACAAAAGTTCTGATTTTTAGGGCTATTGCACTCTTAGATTTTTTTATGATAAAGACAAAAATAGAAAACAACGTAATTCCGCCCAAGGCAAGAAAAATGAGTCCTGTGGCATTAAAGCCACGTTCTTGTAAAATACCCATGATAACATCGGTTTGTAATAAAAATGCAATGGTAACCACTAAAAGCAGCATGATTACATCGATGACCCGTTCTGTTACAATAGTGCCAAAGCCTTTTTCAAAAGGTACGTTTTCATAGGTGGTCAACGCAGTGGCCCTTAAAATTTCTCCTGTTCTTGGTATACCTAAGTTAGCAAAATAAGAGGTCAAGATTATGAGGATATTGTTTACTAGTTTTGGCTTGTACCCTAAAGGTTCTAAAAGATAGTTCCAGCGTATTGCTCTAGAAATATGGCCTAGAATGCCTAGTAGAATAGAAAGTAATACATAAAGCGGATTTGCTTCTTTAATGTAAAAAATTATTTCTTTTCTATTTTCTGGTGTTGTTGAAGTGTAGGAATACCAAACTAAAAAAACTCCCAATGCTATTGGGAGTATGATCTTAAGATTTTTTTTTAGGGTATTCGTCAACCTTTATGTTAATAGATTATTTTCTTCGTTAGGAAAAACTAAAGAAGGGTTAAATTTCTTTGCATCTTCAATATCCATCCAAGTATAAGAAATTAAAATTAAAATATCACCAACAGACACTTTTCTTGCTGCAGCTCCATTTAAAGTGATTTCCCCACTTTTTCTTGGACCGGGGATTATGTAAGTTTCTAGTCTTTCCCCATTGTTGTTATTGACAATCTGAACTTTTTCTCCACGAATAAAATTTGCGGCATCCATTAAATCTTCATCAATAGTGATACTACCAACATAGTTGAGGTCGGCACCTGTAACTTTTACTCGATGTATTTTTGATTTAACTACTTCTATTTGCATAACTTACTTTTAATTTAGGGCTATATTGTCTATTAGCCTCACGTCTTCAACATAAACGGCAATAAACGCTCTGTATTTTACATTATTTATTTTATTCTGCATTGGGGTCAAAGTCTCAACATCGGTAATGTCAAAATATTCTAATTCAAAATCGTCATGATTTTTAAATTCATCGATTACCCAATCCTTGACGTTCAATGCATTTTCCATGCCAAATTTAATTTTGGCAGTTTTTAGGGTGTCATAAATAAAAGCTGCTTTTTGTCGCATTTTTGTGCTTAACCTTTCATTTCTAGAACTCATTGCTAGCCCGTGCTCTTCTCGTATAATATCACAGCCTATAATCTCGACAGGTATATCTTTTATTTCAGTAAGTTTTTGAATAATACGTAATTGTTGAAAATCTTTTTCGCCAAAATAAGCTTTATTTGGTTGTACGATTTTAAATAGTTCTTCTACTATGGTGCCAACACCATTAAAATGATCATCTCTAAATTCGCCTTCCATAACCTTGTCCAATCCTTCAAAATCGTAGGTTTTTGGCGTGACGGTCTTAGGGTATATTTCAGAAACCTCTGGCGTAAATAATATTATTCTGTCTGAGATGTCAGATATCAATTCTATATCGTTATCTATGGTTTTAGGGTATTTGTCTAAATCTTCCTGATTGTTAAACTGGGTCGGATTCACAAAAATACTTACTATAACATTTTCATTTTCAGAAACCGCTTTTTTAATTAGGGATGCATGCCCGTCATGTAGCGCTCCCATTGTAGGAACAAGTCCTAGGCTTAGTTGGTCGCCTAACTTATTAAGTTCTTCTTTGAGCTTGGTTTTGGTCTTTATTACCTGCATTGAAAAGTTCGTTAGCGAGCAAACTTACTATAATTACCGCTAATCTCTATATTTTTTGTAATTTTGCAGTTGCGTTACAGTGAAAAATAAAATATAACCTATATGAATGGTAAAAAGATATTATTTGTATCTTCTGAATTAGTTCCTTATTTACCCGAAAACGAAGTTTCCCTAATGTCTTATGAAACACCTAGAATGGTCAACAGCAATGGTGGTCAGATCAGGATTTTCATGCCAAGATACGGGAACATAAACGAAAGAAGACATCAATTACATGAAGTAATTAGATTATCGGGGATGAACTTGGTCATTAATGATATGGATATGCCATTGATCATTAAGGTGGCATCTATTCCAAAAGAAAGAATTCAAGTTTATTTTATAGATAACGAGGAATACTTTAAACGCAAGGCAACGTTTACCGATAAACAAGGAAACCTTTTTCCTGATAATGATCAACGTGCAATTTTCTTTGCTAAAGGGGTTATGGAGACGGTAAAGAAATTAAATTGGTCTCCAGATATAATTCACGTTCATGGCTGGATGGCAAGTTTACTGCCATTGTATTTAAAGAAGTATTACTCAGATGAACCGCTTTTTGCAGATAGTAAAATTGTGCTATCTGTTTATGGTAAAACTTTCGACGGATCTTTAGATAAAGATATGGTCAAAAGAATTTCTTTTGATGGTATACCAGAAGAAGAAATTGCATCTTTGGGTGATCCTACTTATAATAATTTGTTAAAGGTAGCTGTTGATTATTCAGATGCGGTTATTTTAGCTTCGGAAGATATTCCAGAAGAATTGGAAAGTCATATTTCCGACCAAGAAAAACCAGTGTTACCATACGTACCTGTTCAAGAGTTCGAAGAGGCGTATGCTAATTTTTATAACACCGAAGTTTTAAAATAATCTGAATGAATTTTATTGCTAAGTCTGCTATCCCTAAGTTTTTAGGGTTGATATTGATATTGGGTTTTTTGGTTTCTTGCGAGCAAGATTTAACTACAGTTGGGTCAGGGGTTGTTGGTAATGAGCCATTTACTACTGGTACTGAAGTTTATGATGTTTTTGCGTTTAACAAGAATATTGAAGCGGTCCAAACAAATAAATTGAATATTTATCAATTAGGTACGTATAGTGATCCAATATATGGCAAGACAGAGGCGTCGATAACAACTCAAGTATATTTAAGTACCGCAAATCCTTCTTTTGGTAGTTTTTCACAGTCAAAAGAAAATCTTGCGGGTACTTCCGACGAGGCTATAACTACCATTGAAGAAAACGAAAAGGTAAAAGAGGTCTTTTTGTTTATTCCATATTTAACAAGTAGTGGATCTGTAGATAGTGATGGTGATGGTGTAATTGATGAGTTTGATAAAGTGCCCGATAGTGATAATGATAATGATGGGGATGGGGTATTGAATTCTGTTGAGGTAGCTAGTAATACCGATCCATTAGATGAAGGGAGTGTCGACGAAAACCGTGATGGATTAAATGATGGTGATGGTGCAACTATTTTTGCCAATAATTTTGCGGAAAAGGTAGAGCTGGATAGCATTTATATAAACGGTGTAAATTATGACGAGGTTGCTAAATCTCCGTTACCGAAATTTGATTTTAAGGTAGAGCGTTCAACATTTTTTCTTAGAGATCTTGATCCAACTGCTAGTTTTCAAGAAGCACAGCAATATTATTCTGCTCAGGTTTTTGCTCCAGATTTCGTTGAGGGTACTCCACTGTTTCAAGGTGATGTAGAAATTATTGATGAGGAAAAATTAATTCCGAATGAAGATGATGAATCTACCGAAGATGTGAACGAAGCCGAGACAAACACAAAATTACAGCCAGGTATTCGGGTACCACTGAGTAATGAGTTTTTTCAGACTAATATTTTGGATAAGGAAGGAAGTTCTGAGTTAATTAGTCAAGCTAATTTTACGGAATTTATTAGAAGTCTTCATTTTTCTATTCAAGATACTGGTAATGATGAGGTTTTTTTAATGTTGGATTTAGCTGCTGCTAATATTACGATGACCTACGAGTATACTAATTATGATACAAACGGTACTACGGATGATCTTACTGATGATAACCCAAATAATATCTTAGAAAAAGATTTTGTGTTTTCTCTTTTAACAAGAAGTACTTCAGGTGTTATCTCAGGTAATGCTGTTAATACTATAATAACAGAAAACTACGGTCCTCAGGTTTCAGAGGTGTTGGATAATGATGAGAATTCATCAAGGATATACCTAAAAGGAGGTCCTGGAACTTATGCTGAACTAAATCTTTTTGAAGAAGATGGGGGCGAAAATATCTTAGAGCAAATTAAAAGTGAAAATTGGGTGATCAACGAGGCTAATCTAGTCTTTTATGTTGATAGAGATCAACTAGATGCTGTGGGGAGTACTCTAGAGCCTCCACGACTTTACCTTTATAATACTGAAAACAAATCTGCATTAATAGATATTAGCACTGACCCGGCATCACCTCAAACAGGTATTCCTGATTTATTTGGTTTTTATCCTAATTACGATGGTGTCATTCAAAAATCAAATGATAAAGGAGTTAAGTACTCGGTGAAAATTACGGATCACATAAATAATTTGGTTTTAAGGGATTCTGCAAATGCAACATTAGGGTTGACGTTATCTACTAATATCCAAAATTGGAATATTGCCGATGCAAAAGTTTCAGATACAAATGCTGTAGATGGTGAAGAAGAGCTACCGATAACTTCAATAGTTACCCCTCTTAGTACTATTTTATTTGGTGGTAATTTAGATGTGGCCGACCCTGATTATGACAAAAGGTTGAAATTAGAAATATCTTATACCAAAGCACAGTAAACGATTAAATTGTAGTTTTTGTTATTTATTCAGTTATTGACATACCACTTCTACATTATTAACGTTGTATAACCTAAATGGCATAAATCTTGAAGTTTATTTATTGAACGACTAGATTTTAAATTAAATTTTTCAAATAGATACAGTAATATGTGCGGAATTGTTGGTTACATAGGTCATAGGGAAGCTTTTCCTATAGTTATAAAAGGACTTCAGAGATTAGAATATCGTGGTTATGATAGTGCAGGTATTGCATTATTCGATGGTAACCAAATCAATTTATCTAAGACAAAAGGTAAAGTTGAGGACTTAAAAAATAAAGCAAAAGAAATATCTCAGGCGGGTAGTATTGGTATAGGACATACTCGTTGGGCGACTCACGGTGTGCCAAATGATGTCAATTCTCACCCTCATTACTCCAATTCTGGAAATCTTGTTATTATACATAATGGAATTATTGAAAATTATGAATCCATAAAGCAAGAGTTAACTAAGCGAGGCTATACGTTTCAATCAGATACAGATACCGAAGTATTGATCAATCTTATTGAAGAAGTTAAGAAAACCGAAGATGTTAAGCTTGGTAAAGCTGTGCAGATTGCACTTAATCAAGTGGTAGGTGCTTATGCTATTGCCGTATTCGATAAAGAAAAACCAGACGAAATTGTGGTTGCCAAATTAGGTAGTCCGTTGGCTATCGGTATTGGCGAGGAAGAATTTTTTATAGCTTCAGATGCTTCACCATTTATAGAATTCACCAATAATGCTGTTTATCTTGAAGATGAGGAAATGGCAATTATAAGATTGGGTAAGGAAATAAAGCTTAGAAAAATTAAGGATGATGCCGTGGCATACCCAAGAATTTTAGAGCTTCAAATGAATCTTGAAGAAATAGAAAAAGGTGGTTATGATCACTTTATGTTAAAGGAGATTTATGAACAGCCAAGGGCTATAAAAGATACTTATAGAGGTCGTTTATTGGCGGAACAAGGTTTAATTAGAATGGCGGGGATTGACCTTAACATGGAAAAATTCTTAAACGCTAATAGAATTATTATTGTAGCATGTGGTACATCGTGGCATGCTGGTTTGGTTGCCGAGTATATTTTTGAAGATTTGGCAAGAATTCCTGTAGAAGTAGAGTATGCGTCAGAGTTTAGGTATAGAAATCCTGTAATAACCGATAAAGATGTTTTAATAGCAATTTCACAATCTGGTGAAACTGCAGATACTTTGGCAGCGATTAAGTTAGCGAAAGAAAAAGGAGCATTTGTATTCGGTGTTTGTAATGTAGTAGGTTCTTCTATTGCTAGGGAAACAGATGCTGGAGCTTATACACATGCAGGACCAGAAATAGGAGTGGCTTCTACAAAAGCCTTTACAACTCAAATTACTGTTCTAACCTTAATGGCGTTAAAATTAGCGAAAACAAAAGGTGTTTTTTCAGAAACGAAATATCGCGAATATTTATCTGAACTAGAGACTATTCCTAGTAAAGTAGAAAAATCTTTGGAATCTAACACGTTAATAGAAATTATAGCCGATGTTTATAAAGATTCAACTAACTGTCTTTATTTAGGTAGGGGATACAATTTTCCGGTAGCATTAGAAGGTGCGCTTAAATTAAAAGAGATAAGTTATATTCATGCAGAAGGGTATCCAGCAGCTGAAATGAAGCATGGTCCTATTGCATTGATTGATGAGCAAATGCCGGTTTTTGTAATTGCGACCAAGAAGGGGCATTATGAAAAGGTGGTAAGTAACATTCAAGAGATTAAATCTAGAAAAGGTAAAATAATTGCAATAGTTACAGAAGGTGATGAACAAGTAAAAGATTTAGCGGATCACGTTATTGAAGTTCCTGAAACTTTAGAAAGCTTAACTCCGTTGTTGACGACAATACCTTTACAATTAATTTCATATCATATTGCGGTTATGAGAGGTTGTAATGTTGATCAGCCTAGAAACCTTGCCAAATCGGTTACGGTAGAATAAGAATAATAATAATTAATTTGTATAAGGGGCGTGATTCATTTCATGTCCCTTTTTTAGCGGGTAAAATTAAAATAATATGCAGATAAAATCTGCTTTTCTTAAAAGATTCATGAATTTTGAATGTATTTTCTGCAATACGTTATTTAAAAGTTAATTGCGTATATCCCAATAAATGAATCATTTAATTATTAAAATAATACTATGCATGCATAATTTTTTTCAAATTACTATAATCGGTGTGAAATTATCTGTATCTTAACCCTCAACTAATTTTAAACTTTGATTAAGAATGAGAGCAATACTTCTTTTAGCATTGATGGTTGTGGGTACTTTTGGGTACTCTCAAACAAATATCAATGGTAATGTTGTTGACCAAAACAATCAGCCCATTCCTGGGGCCAATATTGTTATCGTTGGCAAAACCATTGGTACAGTAACAGATTTCGATGGTAATTTTAATTTGGCTACGTCCGAAGTTCCACCTTTTAAGATAGAGGTGTCCAGTATCGGATATACAAGTACTACTGAAAGTATTACAAGTGCAAACCAAAAAATTACAATCACTTTAAATGAATCGCAAACCTTTCTAGACGAAGTCGTTATTTCGGCTTCTAGAACTCCAGAGCGTATTTTCGAATCTCCTGTTACTGTAGAAAGAATAGGTGTTTCAGAAATTAAGAATACTACGGCTGCTGATTTTTATGGCGGACTGGAAAATTTAAAAGGGGTTGATGTAAATACGAACAGTTTAACTTTCAAATCTGTAAACACTAGAGGTTTCGCTTCTTTTGCAAATACACGTTTCATGCAACTTGTAGATGGTATGGATAATTCTACGCCAGCGTTAAATTTCCCTATTGGTAACTTGGTTGGTATGGTAGAAACAGATGTGCTAAGTGTAGAATTATTGCCAGGAGCATCTTCTGCGCTTTATGGTGCAAATGCTTTCAACGGTATTTTATTTATGCGTAGTAAAAGTCCTTTTGATTATGAAGGGATAAGTGTTTCGATAAAACAAGGTATAACATCCCAAAAAGCTGCTGGTGATAACTCTTATACTGATTTTGGTATTAGAGCTGCGCATAAGTTCAGCGATAAATTAGCGGCCAAGGTCAATTTCGGTTATTTAAAAGGAACGGATTGGGCGGCAAATAATACGGATGATAAGATTACACCAGGTGGAACAAGGGATAATTTAAATTATGACGGAGTAAATGTTTATGGAGATGAAGTGTCTACAAATATTAAAGAAGTTGCTTTAACTCTAGAGGGTTTAGGAATCTTACCTTCAGGTGCTAATGCTTTAGTGCCATCTGAAATTGTAAGTAGAACGGGCTATAATGAAAGTGATCTTACCAATTATAATGCAGAAAGTATTAAGGCAGATTGGGGGCTATATTATAGACCTATTGAAGATAATAGTTTAGAGCTTTCTTATGTTGGTAAGGTGGGTACGGGTAATACCATTTATCAAGGTACGAATAGATATAATATAAAGGGCTTCTTTCAAGAGCAACATAAACTTGAAATCAAGAACGATAACTTTTTTGTAAGAGGTTACATGGTAGGCGATAAGTCAGGTGATTCTTATGATATGGTATTTACGGGTATTAATATCAATAGAGCGTGGAAAGATGATAATACATGGTTTGGCGAATATACAGGTGCATATGTACAGGCTACCTTATCTGGCGCTACTGATGAGCAAGCACATGCTGCGGCAAGGGCTCAAGCAGAATCTGGTAGATTTTTGCCAGGTTCACCAGAATTTCAAGCGGCTTTTAACAGAAGTGTAAGTGATCCGGATCTATCTACTGGTTCAAAATTTCAAGATGCTTCAAAATACTACCATGCAGATGCTAACTATAACTTTAGTCATCTTATAGATTGGGCAGAAATTCAAGTAGGTGGATCGTTTAGAGAATATGATTTAAATTCTTCTGGTACTATTTATACAGATTTTGACGGTCCAATTAGATATTCTGAATTTGGTATTTATTCTCAAGTTCAAAAAACATTACCTTTTGAAGGTGATAAAAGCTTAAAGCTTACAGGGTCTATTAGATATGACAAATCGGAATTATTCGATGGTTTTTTCTCTCCTAGATTGTCTGCTGGTTATACGTTAAATAGAAATCATAATATTAGAGCTTCTGCGCAAACAGGCTTTAGAAATCCTACTACTCAGGATTTATTTATCGGTTTAAATGCAGGAAGGGCTATTTTGGTAGGGTCTGCAGAAGATAATTTAGATCGTTATACTAGAGATTATGAGGTAAGTGCTAGTGGTCAGCTTTTAGGTCAACCTTCAGAAGTTACACAAACAGGTGGTGCTGCATACAACAATTCTTACTCTGCGGCTTCGGTTACAGCTTTAGGTGCTACGGGTGATCCAAGTGTTCTTGAGGTTGCTAATCCAGATTTGATCAAGCCAGAAAAAGTAACCTCTTTCGAAATTGGATATAGAGGTAAGGTGGATAAACTTGTTATAGATTTTAGTACTTATTATAACAGCTATCAAGATTTCATATCTCAAGAAGTGGTTATTTCTCCATTTTATGGGCAAGCTGGTGACGGTGGGCTATCGGTAGCGGCAATAGCTAATGGAGACTTTCAGGCATATAGCGCATATACAAATACCGATGCTAATGTAAATTCTTATGGTGCATCTTTAGGTTTGGATATGAAAGTGTTTGGTAATTTTGATTTAGGTGGTAGTTATACGTTTACAAAGTTAGATTTTGACCGCGAGGCAAATCCAGATGTAATGTTGAATTTCAACACACCTGAACACAAATTCAAGGCTTCTTTTGGTAACAAAGAATTATTTGAAAATTTCGGATTTAATGTATCATACAGATTTAGTGATGATTATTTCTGGGAAGCTACTTTTGGTAATGGGGTAATTCCTGAATTTCATGTAGTAGATGCTCAAATTAACTACGATGTACCAAGTATTAAATCTTCTTTCAAATTAGGGGGTACAAACCTTACCAATAAAGAATATTACACGGCATTCGGTACTGGCTTCATAGGTTCTATGTACTATTTATCTTGGACAATTAACAACTAATTAAAATCAAAAGTTGAAATGAAAAACTTAAAATATTTATATATTTCTTTAGGTGTCATGGCTTTTACGGCTTGTAATGACCCTGAAGATGTAGATCTTGAGCCAGAAGTTATGGCAGAAGAGTTACCGGCTTTAACTGCTGGATCCGCAGATTTCTCTAATTATGTCTCTTTAGGAAATTCGTTAACGGCAGGTTTTACTGATGGCGCATTGTTTCAAGCAGGTCAAACATTATCCTTGCCTAATCTGCTTTCCCAAAAATTCAGTTTAGCGGGTGGTAGTACTTTTACGCAACCATTAACCAATGATAATATTGGTGGGCTTGCACTTGCTGGTACAAGAATTCAAAGTCCAAGATTGGTCTTTGGTGGAGCAGGTCCGGTATCTTTAGAAGATTTGGTTGGTGATGTAACGGTTACAACTGATATTGCGCTGAACAACCCAACAGGACCTTTTAACAATTTAGGTGTACCTGGCGCTAAAAGTTTTCACTTACTAGCCCCTGGTTATGGTAGTTTAGATAATTTTCCGACAGCTGCAAATCCTTATGCAATTAGAATTACGGGAAATACCAGTGCGTCTATTTTAGATTTGGCGGTAGAGCAGTCTCCAAGTTTTTTCTCTCTTTGGATCGGTAACAATGATGTATTGGGCTATGCTACTACGGGTGGCGACGGTACAAATCCTATTACACCTGTTTCAGGAGCACCTGGGCAAGGTTTTGACGGTAGTTATGGAGCATTGATTGCAACGTTAACCGCAAGTGGAGCGCAGGGTGTAGTTGCCAATATTCCTAATGTAACAGATGTACCTCATTTTACTACGGTACCACATAATCCTTTAGACCCTACCGATGAATCATTTGGTGCTCAGATCGCTACATTGAATGGAATATTTGGTCAATTAAATCAGGTGTATGATTTTTTAGGAGTTCCAGAAAGGGCCATTAAATTTTCAGAAACCCAAGCAAGTGAAGTAATTATAAAGGATGAGGAATTGGTAGATTTATCTGCGCAGATTGCCGCAGTTTTAGGTGCTAGTCCAACTTTCCCTGCATTTGTCGAATCATTTGGGCTGCCCGTACAAGCTGCACCGTTGGTTGCCGGTTTGCTAGGTAATACTTATGGTCAAACAAGAGAAGCAACTGCAGATGATCTATTCGTTTTACCAAGTGCCTCGGTTATAGGAACGGTAAATGTAGAATCTGTTGGTGCATTAATGGCAGCAGGTTTACCACAAACTTTAGCTGGTCAGTTTTCGGTAGAGGGAATAACACTTCCGTTAGCAGACAAGTGGGTTTTAATACCTGCTGAACAAGAAGAAATTGCTGTAGCTACAGAAGCATTTAATCAAATTATCGCAGCAACAGCTAGCCAAGCAGGTTTGGCTTTGGTAGATGCTAACACCCTCTTGAACCAATTGGCAAATGGTGGTATTACTAGCGGAGATTTCACTTTACAATCAAATTTAGTTACAGGTGGTGCCTTTTCTTTAGACGGTATTCACCCTACTGCTAGAGGTTATGCATTGCTGGCAAATGAGTTTATGATGGCAATTGATGCTACATATGGCTCTAATTTTGCCGAATCGGGTAATTTGTTGAATGTAGGAGATTACCCTACAAACTACCCGGCTACACTACAATAGAGGTATGTAAAATAGTAAGATTTAAAAGGTGCTTTAAGGGCACCTTTTTACTTTTGTAAAAAAGGAAAAAAACTATTTTTCATTAAAATTGAAAACTATATCTTTGCAGCCTGAAAATGAGAGCATTTTTCAGGTTATATTAAACGTATTAAATAAACATATAAGTAATGTCAAAAGTTACAGGTAAAGTTTCGCAAATCATTGGACCCGTGGTTGATGTAGAATTTCAGTCAGGTGCTGATCTTCCTAAAATCTATGATTCCTTAGAAATAGTAAACAAGGATAAGTCAAAATTGGTTTTAGAAGTACAATCTCATGTTGGGGAAAATACGGTAAGAACCATCTCTATGGATTCTACTGATGGTTTAAGCAGAGGTGTAGAAGTAGTTGCTACAGGTAGTGCGATACAAATGCCGGTAGGTGATGACGTATATGGTCGTTTATTCAATGTTATCGGTGATGCTATTGATGGTTTAGGTGATTTGCCTAAAGCAGGTAAAGATGGTCTTCCAATACATAGAGAAGCGCCGAAATTCGAAGATCTTTCAACTTCTACAGAAGTTTTATTTACAGGTATTAAAGTAATCGATTTGATCGAGCCTTATGCAAAAGGTGGTAAAATTGGATTATTTGGTGGTGCCGGTGTAGGTAAAACGGTATTGATTCAAGAATTGATTAACAACATTGCAAAAGGTCATGGTGGTCTTTCTGTATTCGCAGGTGTTGGTGAAAGAACTCGTGAAGGAAATGATTTACTTCGTGAGATGTTAGAATCTGGTATTATAAAATACGGTGATGATTTCATGCATTCTATGGAAGAAGGCGGATGGGATCTTGCCAAAGTTGATAAAGAAGCAATGAAAGGTTCAAAAGCGACTTTCGTTTTCGGACAAATGAACGAGCCACCAGGAGCACGTGCTAGAGTTGCACTTTCAGGTTTGACGATTGCTGAGTATTTCCGTGATGGAGCAGGTGAAGGTCAAGGTAAAGATGTACTTTTCTTCGTAGATAACATTTTCCGTTTTACACAAGCAGGTTCAGAGGTATCGGCACTATTGGGTCGTATGCCATCTGCGGTAGGTTACCAACCAACTTTGGCAACAGAGATGGGTGCTATGCAAGAGCGTATTACATCAACAAAAAGAGGTTCTATTACATCTGTACAGGCGGTTTACGTACCTGCGGATGATTTAACGGATCCAGCACCGGCAACAACGTTTGCTCACTTAGATGCAACAACGGTATTATCTCGTAAAATTGCCGAGTTAGGTATTTACCCAGCGGTAGATCCATTAGATTCTACATCAAGAATTTTAACAGCTGAAATTTTAGGAGATGAGCATTATGCTTGTGCACAAAGAGTAAAAGAGCTTTTACAACGATATAAAGAACTTCAAGATATTATTGCCATCTTAGGTATGGAAGAATTATCTGAAGAAGATAAATCTGCCGTAGGTAGAGCAAGACGTGTACAACGTTTCTTATCTCAACCTTTCCACGTAGCAGAACAATTTACAGGTCTTAAAGGTGTGTTAGTTGATATTAAAGAGACTATCAAAGGATTTAACATGATTATGGATGGTGAATTAGATCACTTGCCAGAATCTGCTTTTAACCTTAAAGGTACAATCGAAGAGGCTATTGAAGCTGGTGAAAAAATGTTGACCGAAGCGTAATTAAGTTCAGAGTTCAGGGTTCAGAGTTCAGCATTGAAACTCATAACTCATAACTCATAACTCATAACTAAAAGAGATATGTATTTAGAAATTGTATCACCAGAAGCAACATTATTTGCAGGCGAAGTAACTTCGGTTACGGTACCAGGTATAAATGGTGAGTTTCAAATGTTAAAAGATCACGCCCCAATTGTATCATTGTTACAAGAAGGTAAGGTTAAGATTTCAGGTAATATTTCTTTAGATGAAGAATATGCCTCTAAGTTTACTAAAGATGCAAGCGGTAGTACAGTATTACAAATTTCAAGCGGTACTGTTGAGCTTAAGAATAATAAAGTAATTGTACTTGCAGATTAGTAAGTAGAATTCGTAATAAGTTTTAAAGGCTACACTGAAAAGTGTAGCCTTTTTTTATTCCTCTTCATATGCTAGAATATCTGCAGGCTGACAATCTAAAGCTTTGCAGATTGCCTCTAGAGTAGAGAAACGAATGGCTTTAGCTTTACCTGATTTTAGAATAGAAAGGTTAGCTTCGGTTATACCGATCATTTCGGCTAGCTCTTTGCTTTTCAAATTGCGCTCTGCTAATACGGTGTTTAAGTTTACGACGATACTCATAGTTATATGGTTAGGTCGTTTTCAGACTGTACGCTAAAGCCCTTTTGAAATACGTATGTTAGAAACAAAGAAATCATTCCAAATATAATCAGTAGAATAAGATTGTGAATATTTCTAAATTCAGTCTTGTGCATTATTGGATAATGAATAAGAAAGTATAAAACCGGACCAATAATTAAATTTAGGATAGTTAATAGTTTCAAATTTTTGATGATGCCCTTATTAAAAATGACCGTTTTTTTAAGCGCTTTAAAAATGTTAGAAAGTAAATAGAGCAGTAGAATTCCGAAAATTAAAATTAGGGTAATCGTTAGGATATCGCTAAACTGATAATCACCTTGTATAGAGCTTCCAATAAGGGGAATTTTCATGTCGAATCTACCGTCTTCAACCGTAAATCTATCGGTAATAAAAGCAAATTCCGTATAGGTTAGAAAAGCCAAGAGTACAATTGAAATACTTCTAAATATATAATAGAAGAATGCTGAAAGTGATTTTGGACCGAATATTTTCATGGTATTCTTTTTATATAGTTAAGTCGTTTTCTTGTTTTAAATCATAACCCTCTTTAATTAATTGGGCAACAATCAAAAGAAAAAATGCAATTACTAAAAGTGGTATTCTATCACTTAGGGCAGCACCAAAATCTCTTCCTAAATTATAAGCAACAGATTCGCCTTTAATTGCAGGTTTGTTCAGAATATTCTCAAATACTCTAATAATAAATATACCGGCTGAGTAAAATATTAAACCTCTACCGATAGATGTAAAGCTGAAGCCGTTTTTTGCGGAAAAAACAGAATCTGTATGTAAGGTATAAATGGTTTTTCTGAATTTTATTAGAAGCCAAAGTGCATAACTTAATAATATCAGATTGAATATTACAAGAATTAGGTCAGAATTAGATGATATTATAGTTGACGAAGAGTTTAAATATTTTAGTAATGACCCACCCTTTTCTAAAATTGAAATAATTACTGTAAATATTAACAAGTTAACAAAGAACTTAAATGCTTTAGTATAGTTTTTCATAATTTAATTATTGTTTAACGATAACAAATATATAAAAATTATTGAAAAACAATAATAAAAATAAAAAAATGATTTCTGTTATCTTTCCTTATCAGTAAAACTACAGAGAGGTATAGATTAAATTTGAATCTTAATTACGTATTCAAATTCTTACTGTTATAGATGTAAGAGCATGACGCTTGCGCTATCGGTTGGCAACAAAATCTTATTTTACAAGTTTTCATAATATGGGTAAAGAGGCTCTACTGTTTTAAGGCGCTCTTTTAGCTTATTGTAATATGGTATCCAATCTTTTAGTTGAGACACGTTATAAAAAACCTCATCGCGAGAAGCTACCTTTTCTTCAAAATTTGGGTCAGAACAAAGTTTGGAAATAATCAAACCTCTAAATCTTCGATCTGCTAACCCTACTAAAATTTCATTCGTGTTTTTTCCTTCTGCTTCTAAGCGGTCCATTTCCTTTAGTACGTTGGGCAGGTAGGAGTAGGTATCTATAAAAGCCTTACCAGGACCTTGGGCATAATCAACAATTAAATGGCCCCATTGGCGGAATGATTCTAACTTCTTGAAATTCAGTTTCGTTATAGCATCCATATAATCTTTAGCATGTATATCATGAATTGTTAAAAGAATATTATCCCCATTCTTTATATGTTCAAATGAATTTGTGGGAATACCTATTTCAAGAATTATTTTTTCGACCTCCTTAAAAGAAATACGGAAAGGTCCCGATTGGTGATTCCAGAATTTAATTGCGAACTGTAGGTACAATTGTACATAAATATTTTCAAATTCTTTTCTATATAAAACAGGTCTTTTGGACTGAAACCTATATCCTTCCCCTTTAAAAAATGGATGTGTTACAGCAAATAATTCCTTTTTCCCTTCCGTTAGTTTTATTTCCATAATCTATAACTTATTTGAATCTTTTATAAATTCCACATCTGATAACGCAAGGTTCTAGCTTGTGCCGTTACTGTTTTTTTAATTTTATGATTTTTTTCTACTCATTTTGTTTATTACTGTTACTGGCACAAGCATGACGCTTGCGCTATCGGTTAACAACAAAATCTTATATTTTACACACTTTTGTAATACGGGTAAAGAGGCTCTATTGTTTTAAGGCGATCCTTTAACGTATTATAATAAGAATGCCAGATTTTATATTTGGATTGATATATAACGCTATCCCATTTTTCCAATTTTACATTAAAATTAGGATCATCGCATAATTTAGAAATGATTAATCCTCTAAACAAGTGATCTATCCCACCTACCAAAATCTCCTTCCAATATTTTCCTTCTGCCTCTAAGCGGTCCATTTCTTTTAGTACGTTGGGCAGGTAGGAGTAAGTATCTATAAAAGCCTTACCAGGACCTTCGGCGTAATCCACAATTAAATGACCCCATTGGCGGAAACCCTCGATTGTGGAAAGGTCTAATCCATGTGTTAAGCTCTGATGTTTTTTTGAAAAATCGCTGTCGAAGATTGTAAATAATCTATTTTCATTACTAATTGATGAAAAATCCTTGTTAGGAACACCTATTTCTAATATATGTTTTTCAACATTTTTATGTTCAATCAAGAAAACAGTATTACCATGGTTGTTTGATTTTATTGAATAGTTAAAGAAAATAGTCACGCTATAATTTTCCGTATCTAATAAATATCGTGATGCCCTTTTAGGAAAAAAACGAAATCCTAAATTTTTTAAAATAGGGTTAGTTACTTTATATAGCTCATTTTTTCTTCTAGATAGTGGAGTCATTATAAAAAATTTAAATTTTTTATAAACTGCAATTCATCAAGCCCAATTCTACCAACCTCATTGGTTCCATGATCACTGAATTTAAGTGCTTTGTTAGGAGACACTTGAAATGAATCAGTATTACTAAAAATTGGAATACCATTAATCACTTTATCAAACTTCACTTTAAACTCCACCGCACTGCTAGAGGCTTCTTTTACCTGTTTAAACTTGATCGTTTGTGCGGGGTAAAACGGGTGCCGGGGCTTAGTTTGTTTTCGCTAACGATAATGTCTTTAATAAACCGGATTATTAAGTTAATGTTTTTTTTCTGCTATAGTAGGCAAGAGTTTTAAATTTCAATTTTCTTTTTTAAAGATAACCTCATAATCCAAATCATAAAAGGTAACATCTGTCATGCCGGCTTCTTCTATGGCGTTTCTTAATCGTTCTACTGTAATATAGTTAGAAGCTAAATTATGAAATCATGTACCATTTGAAAACTTAAAGATGAGGGGGTAAGCTTATTTTTTGTTAATTTAAGTGTAAGTATATAAGATGAAAAAAAATGCTAGCGGCTGATAAGATATATTTGTTTCGCAATTTACTGGAATGAATTCATTTATAATCAAAGAATATATTAATACGCTTCGTAAAGTAAAGAGTGTTAATATAAATTTTTAAAAAAAATGCGGAAACAGCAAGCTGTGTTTCCGCATTAAATAAAATTTTATTAATTGTTTACCAAGCATATCCTAGTGCTAAACCTAACCTTGGTAGAATACCTTCAATAGAAGTACCGGTGATATCTCCGCTCGTGCTTGCAGAAATATACTGTGCACCTAAATTTAGGTCTAAGGCAAAGCCTGAATCTCCGCCGCCAAAAACCCATTGGTAACCAGCAACTCCTCCAACTCCTAGGTAACTAAGTTTCCCGTCACTTGATCCTGAGGATGCTTTTGTACTCGAGTAGGTTGCTACTGGAGCTCCATACCAGCCCCGAACTGCATCTTTGGTTGAAGAGAAGTAAAATTTGTATTTACCTTCTGCTCCAAACCCATTAGCTTTTGCATCACTATCAGAACCTATGGTAGCTGAAATACTTGAATAAGCTAAAGATACTTCAATGGCAGATTTATCGTTAAGGGCTTTTTCGTAACCAAACTGTGCAGAACCGAATAGTAAACCTAATGGATTAACTTTAACTACGTTCTCTTGTGCTTGAACGACAAAACTGAATAAGGCAATTGTAACTAGTAAGCATACTTTTTTCATAATTATAAATATTTGGTTGTATTTAGGGCTAATGTAGTTTTAAGTTGAAAAGTATGACTTACATAGTTGTAAAAACGTTAAAAGTAGTTGTGTACTTCATTATTTTGTAAGTTTATTAATACTAAACAAGTAGATAAGTTGTATTGATGTATGGTTAGATTGTTTATTAAACATTGTAACGATACAAGTCGATTGCTTATAAATATTTAAAATCAGGAAGTATTATCTATTAAGGGATATAGCTTTTTTATTTTATTAAAAAAATTAAGAGCTGTATGGTTTTTAACGCAATCAATTCCCAGTCTTTACATAAAGAATTGTAAGTGTAAATTTTCTGAAATCCTAAGGCGTAATGTGTTCAGGATTGTTATGCCTATATTTTTCTATTTGTGCAGGCAGGGGTTTTAAACTTCAATTTTCTTTTTTAACGATAACCTCATAATCCAAATCATAAAAGAAAACATCTGACATGCCAGCTTCTTCTATGGCGTTTCTTAATCGTTCGGATACATTGTAATTATAACGGTCAAATAAAAAATCAAAAGGTTCATTTACGCACCAAATATGCGGTTTGAATTCATGAGTCATCATATATGGCTCTGATTTATCAAAATATTCTTCCAAATCATTATACGCTACAATTTCTACATCTGATTTGTCTTTGATTCCAATTTTTTTAAATTCAGATTTTTTAATTTCTATAAATCTGTAATTAACTATTGGATAGAATAACCAATATTTATGTGTTGTTTGTTTTTGGTAGTTCTTAATCTCTAATTCTAAAAACTGTTCGTTAGTTAAATTGAAATTTTTAAATATTTTATATAATTCATCACTAATACACATTCCTGTAATGAATGGTGTAAAAGCAGCTTTATGCCATTTTCGACTTCCGCCACCGCTAGACCATAACATGGTATTACGTAATATGGGATCATTAAAGTCTAACTGTTCAT
Organism: Maribacter sp. R86514; assembly: GCF_044597005.1. NCBI lineage: Bacteria > Pseudomonadati > Bacteroidota > Flavobacteriia > Flavobacteriales > Flavobacteriaceae > Maribacter > Maribacter sp. R86514. The sequence continues at coordinate 3,572,844 of NZ_CP138999.1, forward strand.
GGTCAGGAACATTAGTGTCTACATACAATTGAATAGGTTTAGGGTTTTCCCATCTTTCTCTATTTCTTAATAAATGGACATCTAATTGTAAACGTGCAGTTTCTTCTTGGCTACAGTACAGTTGCCAATAAACTGATCCCCTTTCTATTTGATAATATTTCATTTTTAGTAATTCTGTAATATGCTGTTTACTACATTAATTAACATTTGTGATTTTTCTTGTAGAGATAAGCCATTTAAATGTATGTACTCCAAACAATCATTTTAATTGGTATAACCTTTTACAGATTGATCTAACAATGCCTTAAGTTATTAATTTACATCATACATCATACATCATAAGTCATAGACTTAATTTGTTTTAATCAACCAGTCTTCAAAGAAATCAATTCCCAATCTTGCCCTAAAGAACTGTAAGTACAAATTTTCTCAAATCCTACGGCGTAATGTGCCCCAAGAGAACGGGAGTTAGTTGCGTCAACTTCAGTGATAATTGCATCGTATTTTGGGTAAGAAGCAATTTTCATAGCATTATAAAGTCCGCGGAAAATCCCCATTTTTCTATGGGTCTTAGCAACACAGATTTGCCCCATAGTAATAAAATTTTGAATATTTACGTTATCTAATTCGGTAAACATAGGTCTTAAAACAGAGATTTCATCTTTAAAGTCATCGGTCATTGAAAGGGCGTAACCGACTACGTTATCTCCATCTTTCGCAATAATATGCGGACAAGCATTATTCATTCTAGTAAGTACATCTAAAGTGTGGTGTACGGTAACAAAACCTTCTTTTTCCATTTCATCGCTAGAAACAGCTGATTTTAAATTCATCTGCTGTAAAGAAAGAATCTGTATCAATTCTTCATTTGTTGTGGCGGTGGTATATATCAAATTCATTTACTCAATTTTTAACCAAGCTTTGCGGGCTTTTAATACTTTTTTTGAAGGAGCTTCCTCATTTTTCTCAATCAAGCTAATAGTGTAGTTAGGGTCAGCGGTCAAGGTGACTTCGGTTTTCCTTTCGGATCCATCCCGTAAAAAGCTTATTGAAAGATTGTCATTTGGCTTAAATTCATTTTCTATGAACTTGTTGAACTGAATGCCGTTGGGGAATTTATCTCCATTAATAGCGGTAATGATATCGCCTTTATTTAGTCCGGCAATATAAGCGGGACTCCCAGTTTTGGTATTGCTTCTAATTTTACCGTTTAAATCGTCTGTTATAGATACAGCAGCGCCAAAATAAGCAGCCTCTTTGTTTTGAGATAAACTTACCCCAACAGTTTTAAATAGTTCGGTATAGCTTGGCATTTCGCTTTTGTAGATGAAGCTATTAAAGAAGTTATTACCAAAATCTTCGCCAGCGTAGGTGTTTAAAGTTTTATTCAAGTTTTCAATGGTATATGAATTTTCAGATCTCCCGTAGGTAGTCCACACCAGTTTCATAAAATCATCTAGATTCAAACCTTTCTCTCTTAAAGAAAGGTCTAGGGCTAAACCTAGAACACTACCATAAGAATAATAAGAAATAAATGTGTTCTCTCTATTTACCGGGTCTACAGAGGTTGCGGCATCTACAAATGGAGCCTGGTAGCTCATTTCAATTGGGTTGAAAAACTGCCTTGCGGGTGAATTCCAGACATAATTGAAAGTACCTGTTAATCCCTCTACATATTTTTTAGGTGTAATTAATCCTGCTCTGCAAAGTATCAGATTGGTGTAGTAGCTGGTAAAACCTTCTGCAAACCAAAGCTCACCGCTCATGTTAGCTTCTTCAAAATTAAAGGGTTCTAAAGATTTTGGTCGTATACGTTCAACGTTCCAACTATGAAAAAACTCATGAGAAACGGTGCCAATATTACCATCCATGTCGCCATTTGCCAAAGTTCTAGTGCTAGTTAAAATGGTAGAATTTCTATGCTCCATACCATCACCAGAAGCATTTGGTATATAGCAGGCTAAAAAGGTATATGACCCGTAATCGAATGTAGGTAGTTCACCAAAAACCTCTTTTTCAGCCAGAACAACTTTTTTTACTTTCTCAAAATATTTATCAGCCTCTTCTTCGGTACCAGGGTCATGCAAAGCTAATTTTATGATTTGATCGTCTACAGTGAATTCGCGAACCTTGTGGTTGCTCAGTTCTGTTGGGCTATCCATAAAATAATATAGATTTGGAGCGCTGTAGGTATTGTCTTTTACTTGAGGTAATTGCGTGGCCACCTTCCACTTAAGGTCATCTCTGGTTTTAAAATCTACTTCTATTTTTCTGTCTTTTAGAGAAGGGGCGTACATAAATGTAGCCGGTATATTTAAATGTGCATGGGTTTCGTCTATTTGCGAATAGGTGCCATCACCTCTATTGGCAAAAAGGGTATAAGAGATTTTAACGGTACCGTCATGTCCAAAAACGTTCCATTCGTACGGGTTGGTTCTTGTGACCTTCAGGTTGTTACCTTTACTGTCTATAGCTTTAAAGTTATAAACGTTTTTAGCAAATTCATGTAGTGCATACCTGCCAGGCGATGTTCTGCTCATTCTCAGGGATAAAGTATCTGATGATACTTTTATGAATGTAGCTGAGATATTTGCCTCATGATGTTGGGCATTCTCAAAAGAAATAGTGTAAGAATTAGTCTGGGCGAATAGTTGAACAGATTGTAATCCGCAGAATAAAAGAATAAAGAGATAGCGCATACTTAGATTTTTAGCTAAGATAATGAAGCTAATTTAGGTATGTGCCTTCAATATTTTATTTGGTACAATGTTGGCTATGTCGTTTGGTTTTGTTCAAAATTACCTTCTATATTTTCTTTGATACCCTTCAATAAATATTCGGTAATAGGTTTGGTAACAAAATCTGCTACTAAGGGTTTTTTCTTTAGTTTTTCAATATCATCCCTATATGCAGATGAGGTGAGTACAAATACCATACAATTATCTGTAGAGGCCAACGATTCAAGCTCATCCATAAATTCCCAACCGTTCATGACCGGCATGTTAAGGTCAAGAAATATAATATAGTTTTTTTGGTCTGAATATTCTTTGTTCAAATATTCTATAGCAAGCTTTCCGTTAAGAAAACTTATAGTATCCCCTTTTAAATCTGCGTGCTTAATACCTTTTTCTAATAAAAAAGTAAAAATGGGATCATCTTCAATCAGCAATATTTCGTAGTTCATATAATATCGTCTATATCAATGGCATTAATGGTATTTTCAACTATATCTTTTATTACATGGTCAATTTCATCTGCAGAATTTACTATAAAGTTAAGAATTTGTTCTCTTTCTTCAGCTTTTAATTTTTCATTATCATCTCTTAGCAAATCTACCAATCCCATTAGTCTTGCAACAGGGGCTCTGACGATGTGCGATTGGGTCCAAGCAATTTTTCTCAATTGCGCATTCTGTTCTTCAATTGCTTTTAAATGCTGAACCTTAATAGTAACGTCTTTGGCATTTACTACTATACCGTTAATAGTGGGTTCTTCTAATTTATTCGTAATAATGGTTTCTAACCATATCCAGTGGCCTGATCCATGTCTAAAACGAAATGGTTTTATGTTTACCTGTGGTATTTTGAGAACTTTTATGAACTCTTCGTATACCATATCATAATCATCTTTGTGTACGTGTACAAAGGCATTGGTGCCAACGAACTCTTCTGGAGTAATATTCAGAATCTTAGACGTAGTTGGGCTAGCATAAGAAAAATTCGCTTTTTCGTCTACAATACAGATCATATCACTGCCTTCTTGAACTAGCGTTTTATAACGACGCTCACTTTGTATCAATTGCTCTTTTGCGTTTCTGGTTTCGTGAATGTCTCTAGACGTAATAACGACACCTTGAATTGAAGGTTCTTCTAATTGGTTTGATACATTGGCTATAAACCATCGCCATTCGCCAAACTTGTTCCTAAATCTAAAAGATTCTATAATAACCGAAACATGACTGGCTATCAAATCAAATTTAGCTTTTACTCGGTCTAGGTCATCGGGGTGTATGAAATCAAAGGCATTCTTGCCCATAAACTCTTCTGGGCTCATATGAATGACCTTTGTTGAACTAGGACTTACATATTTAAAATTACCCTCTATGTCTAAAATGGAAATAATATCGCTACTCTCTTGAACCAATGTTTTAAATCTGCGTTCACTGTTTTCTAATTTGAGATCAGATTTTTTCTTTTCGGTATTATCTCTGGCAATACAATAAAAAACCCCTTCTTTTTCGTCCCAATTAGATGACCAGAGCATTGGTACCACATGTCCGTCTTTATGTATATACCTGTTTTCGAAATTGACTATTTTTTCTCCAGATGATACAGAGGAGGCAGATTTTTCGGTTACTATCTTATCCTCTTCATACACCAGATCCATATAGTTGGTGCCTATAATTTCTTTAGGGCTATAGCCCCATATTTCTTTACTGGCTTGGTTTACAGTTAGAAAGTACCCGTCTTCATCGATGGTGCAAATTATATCTAAAGAAGTATCCATTATTTTTTGCATCTCTTCTTTAGCGTTGATCAATACTTGTTGGGATAAAACTTCAGAAGTGATATCTTTTAGAAAACAGGTAATGCCAATGGTTTCCCCTTCTTTATTATACATAAGGTCAAAAGAGGTTAGGCCATAGGTGGTCCAAAACTTTTTTGGGTTTTGAATTTTTTGCTTTACTGAAAACCTACCGTTGTCCAGAGCTCTTTGATAGTAAGATTTCCATTTTTTTGTTACTTGTAAGGGTACTTCGTCAGAAAAAACGGGATCACCTTCTTTGAAAGGGGTTCCTTGAATTTTTTCAACTAAATCGTGAAAGGCGGTGTTAGCGGTAATCAAGTTGAAATCTAGATCAATAGACCACATAAGATCTCTGGTGCTGTTGATCATTGCATCTTGATTGTTTTTGATTCTTTGAAGTTCGGTAGAAAAACTTTTCTTTTCGGTAACATCTTGTATGGTACCATACATTAACAAAGGTTCTTTTTTAGGGCTCCATTTAAGCACTTTGCCTTCTTCGTAAATCCATTTATAACTACCGTCTTTCTGTAGAAATCTATATTGCACATTACAACTTACAGATGGGTAAGTTAAACAATCATGCATTTTTTTCTTGACTAACGGCAGATCATCTTTGTGAATACGACTAAACCAGTGGTCAGTTTTAAAATCTTTTAAAGAATCTTTATCTAAACTAAAAATTTCAAGACCTTGTTCATTGAGGATAAGGCTATCATTTGCAAGGTCGCGTTCCCATATTCCAATACCCGTTGCAGAAACAATATTATCTAGTAGTTTGCCTTTTCTCTCTAAATCTATTTTTTGCTCTAATTCTAATTTTTTGGCTTTTCGTAATTCAAATAAATGAACCACTTGTTTAGCCAAGGTTTTTAGACCTTTTATTTGTGTGTCGTCTAGTTCCCTAACTTTATTGTCAAGCACACATAGCGAACCCAAACGGTTACCATTGGGAGAGGTCAATGAAGCACCGGCATAAAACTTTATACCGGGATCATTTTTTACTACTGAAAAATGTGCAAAACGGTTATCGTTTTGAGCGTTTTCAACTATAAACAAGTCTAGATCATCTTCAATAATATATTTACAGAAAGACTCACTTAAAGGTGTTTCGTTATAATCTATTCCGTGGTGAGATTTAAAAAACTGTTTTTTATCATCAATTAAAGAAATAAGGCTAGTAGGTGTATCGCAAATAGAAGCCGCTAACGATGTAATTTCATCATATATGGCTTCAGGGTCGGTATCCATGACATCAAATGACATCAAAGTTTCCAACCTATTTGTATCTATAATATTACCGCCTTTCATTTTATATTGACCAAAAGATATACTTAATCTAATACTTTAATATCAAAGTAGGAAATTTCTCCAAAAAAAAGAGTCAAAAATAACAAATAACTTTATAAATTATTTACAAATAGTATATTCTTTTTATGTTTTTTGATCATTTTTATTATGGTGTAACTAATTGGTAATCAGGTTTATATTCGATATTTTAGTATTTTGGGTAGATAATTGTCTGAACATCAGAAATATCTTCAGTGGTTTAGCTAAAATTTTAGGAAATTGTTAATTATCCCGCGTTCATTTCAAAGAAAGGCTATTTTTGTGATATGATCCAACTGCCCAAAAAATTACAACGCGTTATAGCGGCGCGTAAAAAAGAGGAAATCTTTCGTTCACTTGAGTCTAAAGAAGGTTTAATTGACTTTGTTTCTAACGACTACTTAGGATTTGCATCAAACGAAGCCTTGTTTTCTAAGACATTTCAATTATTACTTACAGAAAGTGTAGCATCAAATGGATCAGGAGGATCTAGGTTGCTTTCTGGCAATCATAAATTGTACAACAAATTAGAGCCCTTGTTGGCTAATTTTTATAAATCTGAGGCGGCATTGGTATTCAATTCTGGTTATGATGCTAATATGGGGCTGTTTAGTGCTTTGCCCCAAAGAGGGGATTTAGTGTTTTATGATGAATATGTTCACGCCAGTATACGAGAAGGTATACGAATGAGCCATGCAAAAGCTTATAGTTTTCTGCATAATGATTTATCAAGCTTAAAAGACAAAGTAGATTTAAATACGGCCAGAAACGAACAAAAAGATAGTGCTGTTTATATTGTTACAGAAAGTGTTTTCTCTATGGATGGAGATACGCCCGATTTAAAAGCCTTTGCAAAATATGCAAAGTCCAACGATTATAATTTAATAGTCGATGAAGCACATGCTGTTGGTGTATTAGGAAAAAACGGAGAAGGATTAATACCTGAATTAAAGCTAGAAAAAGATGTTTTCGCAAGAACAGTTACTTTTGGTAAAGCCTATGGTAGTCATGGGGCAGCAGTTCTGGGTTCTATAGATTTAAGAGATTATTTAGTAAACTTTGCGAAATCATTTATTTATACCACAGCATTAACGCCGCATACCTTAGCTACTATAATTACGGCTCATGAACAAATGGGTGATTTAGGAAAAGAACCGAATAAATTACTAAAAGAGCATATAGATTTTTTCAAAAAGCAATTAAAGGCCCATAAAATAGAACAGCTATTTATACCTAGCGAAACTGCAATACAAGGTTGTATAATTTCGGGTTCAAAACAAGCAAAGTTAGTGGCTAAAAAATTAATTGATAAGGGCTTTAATATCAAAGCAATTCTTTCACCAACGGTACCAGAAGGTCAAGAGCGATTAAGAATATGTTTGCATAGTTTCAATTCTAAAGAAGAAATAGGATTGTTGGTAAAATTACTATCTAGTTTTATTTAAACATATATGGAAGATAAATTTTATCAACTGGCAACTTTTGAATATGTTGCTGATGTACAGATTGTAAAAGGCAAGTTAGAGTCTGAGGGTATACCGGTATTTCTTAGAGATGAAAATACATTAAATTCTGACCCACTTATCAGTAATGCCATTGGTGGTGTAAAGCTACAGGTCTATTCAAAAGACAAAGAGAGGGCAATTAAGATATATGATGAAATAAGGGCTTATGCCGTTGATAATAATGGAAAACCGATTATTTGTCCGAATTGTAAGGCTCAAAAATCTGAACCTTATTATAACAGTACAGGTCTATTTTATAAACTTTTTCCTTTTTTTGAAAAAAGAAAATATAAGTGCCTAAATTGTGGTATGATCACTAATTCAAATAATGAATAATATGCAAAAGATATTTGTATCAGGAATTTCAACAGAAGTAGGAAAAACTATTGCATCTGCAATTTTTACCGAAGCTTTAAAGGCGGATTATTGGAAACCGGTACAAGCCGGTGATTTGGATAATACCGATTCCGATAAGGTGAAAAGACTAATATCTAATGATCAGACTAAATTTCACGAAAGCAGTTATAACTTAAAATTACCAATGAGTCCGCATGCAGCGGCAGAGATAGAGGGTGTTAGAATTGATAGATTTCATATTAATGAGCCAGAAACAACTAATGATTTGGTTATAGAAGGTTCAGGTGGTCTTTTAGTTCCTTTAAATGAAGAAGATACGATGTTCGATATCATTATGCCAGATTACAAGGTAGTGGTGGTTTCTAGAAATTATTTGGGTAGTATTAATCATTCTCTATTGACCATAAATTGGTTGTTACAAAAAGGCTATGAGGTTTCCGTACTATTTAGTGGTGAGGCCAACCCACATACAGAAAATATAATTCTACATAAAACAGGAGTATCTTTAATAGGTAGGATAGATGAAGAAAAGGAATTTACCAAAGAGGTAATCAAAAAATACGCTGATAAATTTGAAGGTGTTTTAAGAACATTATAATCGTTGTAAAATTTCGGCATTTTCTACCGTGGCAATTACCTTATAATGTTTAGCTAAATATGCGTCTATATATTCATTTTCTTCAATTTCTTTTTTGTCGAAAATTCGCTTGCCCTTACGTATAACCACTGTTTGGGGGCGTAATTCATGCATGATATAATTAATTTCTTCAACAGAATTTTTTCTGGGGTTACCGTAAAAAGTAAATAGTTCATTTCTACATATATTACTTGGGTGTGTAGAGGCGGTTGTAGGTGGTAAAGTGTCTAAATTCCAATAGCCAATGTGGTACTCAAAGAATATAATGTTTTCGGTATCTAAATTATGTTCTAAAATATACTGTGGTGCAGCAAAGCCTTCTCCATTGAAAAATGTGCCCTTTTCAAATTTATTTTTCAAGACGTTCGCATATTCCAGATAACTTTCGGCGGGTATTAATAATGCAATAAAAGCGGCATAAACCGGTAATTTAGGTTTGTACTGTATTATTAAGTTGTAACTAACTATCGCAACCAGAATAAGCAACATGGGGTGCAATTGAATAAGGTAATGACCGTTGATTCTTCCTCCTTTTGCAAAAGAGAATAATACCCCGATAAGGGCAACTAATAGCAGTTGTATGGTTCTATTTTTAAAATCAAGTTTTTTGCTTTTAAAGGCATAGACAAGAAAAATTCCTGTAATGACGAAAATAGGTGCAAGTTTAAAAATAGAATATCTTCTTGCTCCGGTATATTCTAATGGTGCCAATACTACAGACTCCCACCAGATATAAGTTTGATTGGTTATATAGTATGGTAAAATAGTCCCTACAATTACGGTAATTACCCCTGTTGCAAAAAGTAAAACATGAAGAAAGGATATGTTGGTTTTCTTAAAAATAGCCTCATATGTCAAGAATATACCAATGAATAGAATAGGGAAAGCCATGTTCAATTTTACCATAACCGTTGCGCCCATTAATAGTCCGGCAAAGAAAATATAACCGAGAGACTTTTTAGTTTGCAAAAGATAAATGGCGGGCACAAAAAGCGCAATACAAATATGTTCTGACATTACACCTTGCAGGCTGCCAAAAAGGCTTAAAAGAACAATACAAAATACACCAACAATAATAGAACCCTTTTTTGGGATTATGGTAGAAGCGATTTTATAGTTGTAAAAAGCGGTTATGGCAACCAATAACACACCGGCAAACCTAATGGCGACAAAGCTTTTACCAAATACAGTAATAATAGCGGCAAAGAATGCAAAGGTCAGTGGTGGCTTTAAATCCCATAATTGTGTGTAGGGTAGAAAACCATTTGCCCAAGATTGCCCTAATAGTATAAACGTACTTTCATCGCGATCAATGTAATCTCTAAAGAAGAAGGGGAAACGTATGAAAAAAGTGATTAAAGAAAGTATGAGAAATACAGTAGTATTTTTCATTTGGGAAAAATTTAAAAAGGCATTTTTGTTTCTTTCTAGAGGCATCTATTTATTGCGGTTTATTTCCCGATCTTTGCAAGATAGATAAAATGAAGAATTATAAATTCTATGAAAGTGGAAAATCTATCTAGTCGAGATAAAAAATATTTATGGCATCCATTGACCCAGCATAAGTTGGGTAAACCACAGTTACCAATAACAAGGGCAAAGGGTGCTTTATTGTTTGATGATGAAGGGAATGAATATATTGATGGTATAGCATCTTGGTATACCGTAATGTATGGTCATGCAAATGATCATATAATCTCAGCAATGAGCCAGCAAATGCAGAAGTTGGATTTTGTAATGTTTAGTGGTTTAACTCACGAACCGGCCATAGAATTATCTGAAAAATTAATGACTATTTTGCCCGATAATCAAGCAAAGCTATTTTTCAACGATAATGGTTCTACCGCTATTGAAGCTGCGATAAAAATGTCGCTTCAATATTTTCATAATAATGGGGAGAAAAGAGATACGTTGATTGCTTTTGAAGATGGTTTTCATGGCGATACATTTGGGGCAATGAGCGCATCAGGTCTGTCGTCTTACAATGGTCCCTTTGAAGATTTCCTTTTAAAAGTGGTTCGAATACCTGTTCCGCAAGAAGATAATATTGAAGAAGTAAAAACCACGCTTTCTAAAATTTTAAATGAAAATGATTGTGCTGCATTTGTTTTTGAACCTTTAGTACAAGGAGCTGCTGGTATGAAATTTCATTCCGCAGAAGGATTGGATGCTTTAATAAGTCTATGCCAAGAACAAGAGGTGTTATGTATTGCCGATGAAATAATGACCGGTTTTGGTAAAACAGGAAAGAACTTTGCTTCGGATCATTTATCGAACAAGCCCGATGTTATTTGTCTAAGTAAGGCGTTAACGGCAGGTATGTTTCCTTTGAGTATTACCAGTTGTTCACAGAAAATTTATGACCGTTTTCTTAGTGATGAGGTGCATAAAGGTTTTTTTCATGCGCATACTTTTAGCGCGCATCCTTTAGGTTGTGCAGCTGCTTTGGTAGGAATTGAACTTTTAAATTCACCGGAAATTATAGAAAGAAGAACATATATCGAAAATGCGCATAACTTATACGCGGGCAAAATTCAGAATCATGAGAGAGTAAAAGAGGTTAGGGTAATGGGTGCTATTCTTGCTATAGACCTTGAAATAGAAATGGAACGTTATGGTAGCTTGCGAGACGAACTTTATAACTTCTTTTTAGAAAGAGGGGTGTTGTTAAGACCTTTGGGCAATACTATTTATACCTTGCCTCCCTACGTAATTACAGATATTCAACTTCAGAAAATTTACGACTCTATCACCGAAGCTTTAAATACATTTTAGATTAAATTTTGAAAGAAAAAATATCCATAACAGCTATAGCCTCAATGTCACCTTTAGGTAGTACGTTAAAAGAAGCTTGGCAATCATATAAGAACAAAGAGCATTACTTTTCTTTATCAGAAATAAATGGTTCTGAAACTTGGGCGGCACCCTTATCTACATCTGCGAGATTACTAGTAGAAGAACTAAGGGGATCTGATAGTAAATACAAAAAATTAGATGACAGTGTGCTATTCGCAATGGTAGCTTCAAGAATGGCAGTGAAGCAATCTGGTTGGGAAAACACCTCCGATTTTGGTATTAACATGGGCTCTTCTAGAGGGGCTACAAAGTTGTTTGAAGAATATCATGCTGAATTTTTAGAAACCGGTATTTCATCAACATTAAGTTCACCTACTACTACGCTTGGTAATATATCATCATGGGTATCTCATGATTTAGGAGCAACCGGACCAGAAATATCACATTCCATTACCTGTTCCACAGGCTTACATTCGGTATTGAATGGGGTAGCGTGGCTAAATAGCGGAATGGCAAATAAGTTTTTGGTAGGTGCCAGTGAAGCTCCGTTGACCAATTTTACTATTGCCCAAATGAAGGCATTAAAGATTTATGCCAAAGCACCTGCTTCTAGTTCTGCTTCGGTAGTCGATAACTTAGCGGTAACTGAGCGTAGCCGAAGTTATCCGTGCCAAGCATTGAACATGCAAAAACAATATAATACCATGATTTTGGGCGAAGCAGCTTCGGTGGCTTGTTTAGAAACGGGTGTGGTAGAAAATGCACTAGCAGTTATTGAAGGCGTAGGGTTTGCTACCGAAATTTTAAAACATAATACTTCCATTTCCGCGAACGCCGTTTGCTTTCAAAAATCCATGAAGATGGCTTTGGGTAATTTAGATGTTGCCGAGGTAGATGCTATTGTAATGCATGCGCCAGGTACTATAAAAGGAGATTCATCAGAATTTAATGCCATTAAGGAAGTGTTTGGTGAGCATATGCCCCAATTAACCACTAATAAGTGGAAAATAGGGCATACGTTCGCAACATCAGGAATGCTAAATCTAGAACTGGCGATTTTAATGTTGCAGCATAATAAGATGATTTCAGTACCTTTTGTAGCATCGGAATCAAAGAATAGAAATCTTAAAAAAATACTGATAAATGCTGTAGGTTTTGGTGGCAATGCAGTAAGTATTTTGATAAGTAAAAATGAATAATCAACTTTAGATAACGGGGTAAGTCATTATTTTAAAAACATCCAATTATTTTTTCAATATAAATTCCGTTATTTTTGAACTCTGGTAACAACCTAAGATTATATGAGCGAAGCAAGACATAATTGGTCAAAAGAAGAAATCCTAGAAATATACAACAAGCCTTTAATGGAGCTACTTTATGAAGCAGCGACCGTACACAGGAAAAATCATGATCCCAATACGGTACAAGTTTCTACATTGCTTTCTATTAAAACAGGCGGTTGTCCAGAAGATTGTGGCTATTGCCCGCAAGCAGCACGTTACCATACGGATATTGAAGGTAACGATCTTATGGCCGTTTCTCAGGTAAAAGCTCAGGCCTTAAGGGCAAAAGCGTCAGGTAGTTCTCGTGTATGTATGGGTGCTGCTTGGAGAAACGTAAAAGACGGACCTGAATTTGATCAAGTATTAGAAATGGTACGTACCATTAACAAGCTTGATATGGAGGTTTGTTGTACGTTAGGTATGATTACAGAGAATCAAGCAAAACGTTTAGCAGAGGCAGGTTTATACGCTTACAACCACAATTTAGATACTTCAGAAGATTATTATAAAGATGTTATTTCTACACGTGCCTTTGAAGATCGTTTAGATACTATTGAAAATGTTCGTAAAAGTAATGTAACCGTTTGTAGTGGTGGTATTATTGGTATGGGTGAAGCATTGGAAGATAGAGCAGGTATGTTAGTTGCTTTGACATCATTGAATCCTCAACCGGAATCAGTGCCAATTAATGCATTGGTTGCCGTAGAAGGTACGCCTATGGAAGATATAGCGCCAGTTTCTATATGGGATATGATTCGTATGGTCGCTACTACAAGAATAGTAATGCCAGAGACGCAGGTACGTTTATCTGCAGGTCGTACGGAAATGAGTAGGGAAGGGCAGGCAATGTGTTTCTTTGCCGGTGCCAATTCTATTTTTGCAGGCGATAAATTATTGACCACTCCAAATCCTGATGTAAATGAGGATATGGCGATGTTCAAGATGTTAGGTCTAAATCCGCAAAAGCCGTTTACAAAGGTATCACAGCCTAAAACTGTAGAAGCAGAAGATTCTCAGATTGAATCTTTGGGTGAAAAACCAAAATGGTCTAGACCTGGTCATTCAATTGAGCGTAATGAAAATGCAAAGCAGAAGGCTAAAATTGTTGAGTAATACTACATTATTACATTTTTAAGAAATTATTTTCTTAACGTTAATTACCTTTGTTTTCCCTAAAAAAACCAAGTGTAATTGAAGTTAACAGATATTCCAAGGGTAAAACATATTACCAAGGAGAACTTTATTAAAGATTACTTTAAACCTCAAAAGCCTGTTGTATTGGAACAGGCTATTGAAGATTGGCCTGCTTTTAAAAAGTGGAATCTAGATTATGTTAAGGAAATAGCTGGTGATATCACGGTGCCTTTATATGATGATAGACCTGTACAGCATAAAGATGGTTTCAATGAGCCACATGCCAAAATGAAAATGTCGGCATATGTGGATTTATTGAAGAAAGAGCCTACCAAGTATAGAATATTTCTTTGGAATATTTTGAAGGAAGTACCAGCACTGCAAAAGGATTATAAGTTTCCTGATTTCGGATTAAGGCTTTTAAAAGGGGTGCCTATGATGTTTTTTGGGGGACGTGACTCCTACACTTTCATGCATTACGATATAGATTTGGCGAACATATTTCACTTTCATTTCGATGGTGAAAAAGAGGTAGTGCTGTTTCCGCAGTCAGAAACGAAAAATCTATATAAGGTACCACATTCGTTAATTACCCATGAGAGCATAGATTTCTCAAATCCTGATTATGACAAGTGGCCGGCATTGAAAAATGCAAACGGATTTAAAACAACCCTCTCTCATGGAGAAGTTTTATATATGCCAGAAGGTTATTGGCACTATATGAAATATAACACTCCGGGGTTCTCAATGAGTTTAAGGGGATTGGCGCGTAATCCCAAAAACTTGGCGAAAGCATCGTATAATATTCTTATAATGCGTTATTATGATGTGCTTATGCGAAAGCTAAAAGGACAGGATTGGATTGATTGGAAAAATGAAAAGGCTATTTCTAGAACGAATAGTACGTTAAAAGCTTAAGGAATCAGTTCTTTTAATTTCTCATAAACCAGGTGACTTTCCCAGCCTCTGTATAATAAATAATCGGCTAGTTTTTTTCTACGCTTTTGAATGTTGGTTTCGGTAATCTGCTGTAATCTTTTATGGGCTAAATCATCTAAAGTAGTTAGGTATGCTTCAGGTTCAATTTCTTTTAAGGCAGTAGTAATATTGTATTTAGAAATATTTCTGAATTTCAATTCTCTAACAATTCTATTTTTTCCCCATTTTTTAATGTTGAATTTGCCACGAGCAAAGCTCTTTGCAAAACGCTCTTCATTTAAGAACCGGTCTTCAATAAGTTGAGCAATAATGGTATCAATAGCTAATGGGATCATGCCCATGTCTTTCAATTTTGAAACTACTTCTTTATGGCAGCGGTCTTGATAGGCGCAGTAGCTTTCTATTTTTTTAGTAGCTTCTTGAACAGTGTATGACTTTGCATGGTTCATCAATGCCAAAGTTATTATTCTCAAAGAATATAGCCTATCTTTTTCTCGGATGAATAGTGCAATATTTTTTTAGGTAAGTATTGTCAATGACTGGGTTAAATATTTTATTCTTTCTTGCAGGATGCTTTTTTAACTGTTCTGTTGGTCTGGTAGGCCTTTTTCAAAACCGCCACCACAATTGGGGCATACGTTCATTAAAACTTCAGTAACACAACCTTCACAAAAAGTACATTCGAAAGAACAGATCATTGCTTTATCGCTGTCATTCTGTAATTCGGTATCGCAGTTTTCACAGTTCAATCTTATTTCTAACATTTTCTTATTTTGCTTTTGTCAATGCCATTTTCAATGCAAGACCAGTTAATACTGAAGCCATAAACCATTTCTGTATTCTTTGCCAAATGGGCTGGTTAGAGAACCAACTTGCCATCTTAACAGCAGAAATCACAATTAAAAAATTAATTAAAAAACTGATGAATATTTGTATGATTCCAAGTTGAAAACTCTGATCTAATATAGAACCATATTCCGGTTTTATGAATTGTGGAAAAAAGGAAAGATAAAATACTGCCATTTTCGGATTTAAAATATTGGTCAAAAGTCCGGTTCGAAATAGCTTAAGCGACGTGTCAGATATCAAATTTTGATCAACATCAAAAAATTTATTTTTAGATTTTATAGAATTATATGCTAAGTATAATAAGTACCCGACCCCAAGAATTTTAACGATTACGAAAGCAAATGGTATTGCAAAAAATATAGCGGTTAGACCAAAAGATACCATAAGTATGTGAAATAAAAATCCGCTCATTACGCCCAAAAGGGATATGATTCCAGCTCTTTTTCCTTGCGACAATGACCTAGAGATTAAATAAATCATATTTGGTCCTGGTGAAAGCACCATTATCAAAGCCGCTAATCCGAATAATAATAAATCGTCAATAGGAATCATAGTTCTATTTTATATGATGTACTTTTTAAAGGTCAAAAGCACGGGGTTATTGTTTGAGATTTTCATAATAGGTCAGTACGTGTTCTGGAACAGCAATATCCTTTGGTAATAAATCGTCACTAATAGGAAATTCTGCAACTTGTTTTAAAGGGAGCAAACCGGCCCAAATAGGTAGCTTTAAATCTGCATTTTCGTCTTTAACCCCTACATCCCTTATTTTTGCAGAGGCAGTGGTTATGGTCATTTCGACCACTAGCGTGCCATCGAGCTCTTTTTTGTGTATAGGTCTTATTCCATCCCATCTACCGGGCATCATATGATCAACAACACATTTTAAGGCTTTTTCTTTCGAAACAAGATTCGTTGTTTTTTGTACGGTTCCGAACAATGTTGTCGATCTATAATTTACAGAGTGATGTAATCCAGAGCGTGCCAAGACCAGTGCATCTAAATGCATTACGGTCATACTTATTTCTTTATTTTCCAATAAAGCCAGTAACATTCTGTTTTTATGAGAGCCATGCAGGTAAATTTTATTACCATCTCTACCGTAGGCCATGGGCAGGCATATTGCTTTATTTTCATAAATATAACTTACATAGCCAACGAAGCCTGCATCAAGAATAGTATTGATTTTTTCTACATCGTACGTAGCTCTATTAGCTCCTCTTTTTACCTTGTTAATTTCGTTGATGGCGTAATCTTTCATGTAAAACATTTTTAAGACAGTTCAAAATTAATAGTTTTGTGGATGGTGTAAATCATCCAGAAATATATTTTTAAATAGTCCAGTTTATGATTCCATATAAAACAAGTATTCGTATAGACAGAACTTCTAAACAAGCCGTTTATCTGCAACTTACCAATCAGTTTATCACTTTGATTAAAAAAGGAATACTGGTCAAAGGAGCTAAATTACCAAGTAGTCGAGAGCTTGCTTTATTGATTAATGTGCATAGAAAAACTGTCATTACTTGTTATGAAGAACTTATCTTGCAAGGTTGGATAGAAAGTATACCGCAAAAAGGAACCTACGTTCATTCGAAGATTCCTATGTTGAAACAGCAAAAGTTAGGAGCTGATCGTATAGATTTAAAAGGTAAAGATGAAGCGGGATTTTCATTTAAAAAACAATCTTATTTAGATAGAAGTTTTCCGCAAAGCTTCAATAAAGAAAATCTCTATGTAAATGATGGGATCGGAGATGTTAGATTAGCGCCCAGAAATGCCATTGCCACATTGTATCGTAGTATTAGCGCAAAGAAGAGTACACCTTTATATATGGACTATGGCACAACGTATGGGAATTTAGAACTTAGAAAAACGTTGGTAAGTTATCTAAACGAAACAAGAGGGCTTCGTATAAGTATAGATAATATTATGATTACAAGGGGTAGTCAAATGAGTATGTTTTTGGCAGGTCAATTACTTTTTGATAAAGATGAGTATGTTATTATAGGAGAGACCAATTATAGTTCTTCTGATACTACTTTTGAATATGGTGGTGCTAAATTGTTACGGGTTAAAATTGATGGCGAAGGTCTACAAACTATTGAAATCAAAAAACTTTGTGAGAAATACAAGGTAAAGGCAGTATACACGACGCCACATCACCATCATCCTACCACAGTAACTCTTTCTGCAGAGCGGAGGATACAATTGTTGAATTTGGCAAAGACATATCGCTTTGCCATTATAGAAGATGACTACGACTATGATTTTCATTATAATCATTCGCCTATATTGCCCTTGGCTAGTCATGATATACATAATAATGTTATTTACGTAGGTTCTGTATGTAAAACTGTTGCCCCGGTATATCGTGTGGGATATTTAATTGCTTCTAAAACCTTTGTAGATGAATGTGCAAAACTGAGAAGGTTTATTGATCGTCAAGGTGATGCATTGTTAGAATTAACGTTTGCGGAATTCATAAAAGATGGAAGTTTGGATAGGCACATTAAAAAAACACTTAAAATCTATAAAACACGAAGAGATGAGTTTTGTGCCTTGTTAAGAGAAGAGTTAGGAGATTATTTTTCATTTGAAATACCAAAAGGAGGCATGGCTATTTGGGTGACATTGGATAAGCGATTTTCTTGGGAAAGTGTTGCGGAAATCGCGAAAAAAGAAAACCTAATATTTTTCGAGCTACAAAGATATGATATGGCAAAAACTAACCATAATGCTATTCGTATTGGTTTTGCAGCCTATAATAGAGAAGAGGCTAAAACTTTTGTTCATCGTTTAAAGAGCACAATGAAAGCATTGGATATTTAATTATAGGCACAAAAAAAGCGACTCTTTTGGGAGTCGCTTTTTTGTTAATATATTGTTTTACCGTCTTTATTTTTAAAACGATATTCTAGATACGTATACGCATCGCGCGGTTGAATTTTAATCCATTTTTTATACTCTAAGAACCATTTTGTTCTCATCGATGGAAAACCTTTTGTAATATAGGCTGCTATAAAGGGGTGTATATTTAAAGTTATACTGCTGTCCTTTTTAGGGCCTTTAAGAAGTTTTTCAAGGTCCGCTGTAATTTTATCTATTAAAACAATAGGTGCTTCCACCTGTTTCCCTGCATTATTAGGGTCCTCTTCAGTTGTTTTAATATTCATTTCAGGTCGTACCCTTTGTCGGGTGATCTGAATTAAACCAAATTTACTAGGAGGTAGTATTTTGTGTTTGGCACGATCATCTTTCATCTCATCTCTAAGATGTTCAAAAAGCCTTTTTCTATGTTGTGGTTTTACCATATCGATAAAATCTACCACTATAATTCCGCCCATATCACGAAGACGTAGTTGTCTTGCAATTTCAGAAGCGGATAAAAGATTTACCTCTAGGGCAGTATCTTCTTGATTTTTAGCTTTGTTTGATCTGTTACCACTATTAACGTCTATAACATGAAGTGCTTCAGTATGCTCTATAATTAAATAGGCTCCTTTGCTCATAGCTGCAGTACGGCCAAAAGACGTTTTAATTTGTCTTTCAATACCAAACTTTTCAAAAATAGGTACGTTGGTGTTATAGTGCTTTACGATGCTCTCTTTTTCTGGAGCGATCTCTGCCACATAATCCTTAATTTCATTAAATAAGGTGGTGTCATCCACATGTATTCCGGTAAAACTATCATTGAATACATCTCTTAATATAGAAGATGCTCTATTAAGTTCTACAAATACTTTTGATGGTGTTTGAGCACGATGTAATTTTTTACACATTGCTGTCCATTTGTTCAGCAAGTTTTCTAGATCTTTGTCAAGTTCTGCGACTTTTTGTCCCTCTGCGACTGTTCTAATGATAACACCAAAACCTTTAGGTTTAATGCTTCTAACGAGTCTTTTTAACCTGTCTTTCTCTTCTTTGCTACCTATCTTTTGAGATACGGAAACACGATCGGAAAAAGGAACCATTACCAAGTAACGCCCGGCTATTGATAGCTCAGAACTAATTCTTGGTCCTTTAGTAGATATAGGTTCTTTTACAATTTGAACCAATAATGATTGGTTCGCTTTTATAACATCGGTAATAACACCGTTTTTGTCAATATCGGTCTCGAACGGGAAATTTTCTAAAGTGTAATCCTTTAGTTTTCCTGTACTCACTTGTTTAATGAACTTAAGCATTGAAGATAATTGCGGACCAAGGTCATGGTAATGCAAGAATGCATCTTTTTCATAACCAACGTTTACAAACGCCGCATTTAGACCGGTAACCGGTTTTCTGATTTTGGCAAGAAATATATCGCCAACAGAAAAGTCGTTACTGTTTTCCTCTTTATGTAGTTCAGTGAGTTTTCCGTCCTTTAGCAAGGCAAAGTCAACAGATTGGGAACTAGATCTTACGATTAATTCTCTATTCACCTGAATATTTTTTTGTCGTTCACCTAAAATATAGGCAACGAACTGATTAAACAATACCATAGACAAATACAAATGTATCTGCCGAAATCCAAATTTTGGATCTCTATGTCAATGAACGTATTTTAAAAAGAAAAAGTAGTTATAAAACTACTTTTTCTTGTGTCGGTTAGCTCTTCTACGCTTCTTGCGCTTGTGTGTAGCTACCTTATGTCTCTTTCTTTTTTTACCGCTTGGCATAAAGTTCTTTTTTTAAGTTAATTATTTTACGTGTACGTTGCTCTTAACTCCTTCTACAAAAACCTTTGCAGGTTTAAATGCTGGAATGTTGTGAGCGGGTATTTTAATAGTTGTGTTTTTGGAAATGTTTCTACCGGTTTTTTCGGCTCTAGTTTTAATGATAAAACTACCAAAACCTCTTAGGTAAACATTATCGCCACTTTCTAATGATGTTTTTACCTCTTCCATAAAAGATTCAACAGTTGCCTGTACATCTCCTTTTTCAATTCCCAGCTTATCTGAGATCTTCGATACAATTTCCGCTTTCGTCATCTTTCAATATTAGATTTTCTGTATGTTTTTTCGGGTTGCAAATATATAAATTAAATTCAATCTTTCTTTCTAATGGGTTAATTTTAAGTGTATAAACTGCTACTTTTATAACTTAGTATGAAAGAGCATGTCATTTTCGGGTAAAATTTTAGATTGGTATCATCAAAATAAGCGCAGTTTACCATGGCGCGAGACCTCTGATCCGTACAAAATATGGCTATCGGAAATTATATTGCAACAAACACGTGTGGCTCAGGGAACCCCGTATTACTTGAGTTTTGTAGAAAATTTTCCTACTGTTCATGATCTTGCCAAGGCAAATGAAGAACAAGTTTTAAAACTTTGGCAAGGACTAGGGTATTATTCAAGAGCTAGAAACCTTCATGCCGCTGCAAAAATGGTAGTAGAGGAGTATGAAGGTAAGTTTCCTGATAACTATAAGAAACTTTTAACACTAACAGGGGTGGGCGACTATACCGCAAGCGCCATTTCATCTATTTGTTTTAATGAACCACAAGCTGTAGTTGATGGAAATGTATATAGAGTGCTTGCTAGATATTACGGTATAGATACACCTATTAATAGTACTAGTGGTGTCAAATATTTTAAAAGTTTGGCCCAAAAAGTAATGGATCCTGCTAATATTCGAGATTATAATCAAGGTATTATGGAGTTTGGGGCAATACAATGCTCTCCTAAAAAGCCTTTATGTTTACTTTGTCCTTTAAATGATAGTTGTGTTGCCTTAGAAAAAGGCTTGGTAGATGCCTTGCCGGTCAAGTTGAAGACAACCAAAGTGCGAAATAGGTACTTCAATTATCTTATACCTATATATAAGGATGCGGATGGGAATCAATTTACAAGACTAAATCAAAGAACGGGCAAAGGCATCTGGCAAAACTTATGGCAGTTTCCTTTATTAGAATCAAAAGATGTATTGAAAATAGATGATATTACTATAAGGTATAAAGAAGCGTTAAATGATATAGATGCTAATGAAATTCTAAGTTTCAATGAGAATGCTGTAGTACATAAGTTATCGCATCAACATTTACATACAAAGTTTTGGTTGGTCTATACGAATGACAATTTCGATGACGTGATTCCGGTTGAAAAAATAACCGATTTTCCGGTACCGGTTTTAATTGCAGATTTTATCAAAGCATTTAAATTTTAGTACTTTTGAATTTTATATCTTTAAGTTATGAGCGGTACATTGAATAAGGTAATGTTGATTGGGCATTTAGGTGATGAAGTTAAAATGCATTATTTTGAAGGCGGCGGCAGTATTGGTAGGTTTCCAATAGCTACTAATGAGACATATACCAATAAATCTACTGGTGAACGTGTTACAAATACAGATTGGCACAATGTGGTGGTTAGAAATAAAGCTGCTGAAATTTGTGAAAAATATTTAAGTAAAGGCGATAAGGTTTATGTAGAGGGCAGATTGAAAAATCGTCAATGGCAGGGTGAGGATGGTAATACCAGATATTCAACTGAGGTACATGTGCAAGAATTTACTTTTTTGACTACCAAGAAAGAAGGTATGCAGAATAATGGTGGTTCAGCTCCTGCTGCTCAGAAACCGGCAAGTACAGAAACTAAAGCACCGTCTAAAGCATCTGCTCCTGCACCCGCAAGTCCAGAAGAGGATGATGATTTACCGTTCTAAATATAATTTAAATAACAACTATTGGACCCAGACCCCTTACCGTTATTAATGACAACATTGGTTGTAAACGGTGTTTTTGCAATGAATATAGTTGTACTATGTGTACTGCTTATTTGCTCTGCACTTATTTCTGGTGCTGAAGTAGCCATGTTCGGCTTATCTACGACCGAAATAAAAGAACTACAAGATGAAAAATCTGCTAAGGGTTCCATTTTAATAAAACTTCTTGAACGACCTAAAAAGTTGCTGGCAACCATATTAATCGCAAATAATGCTATTAATATTGGAGTAGTATTGCTGTTTAGCATTATCGGGGATACCCTTTTTGAAAATGTCAACCAGGTATTATTTGGTATAGTTTCCGTACGCTTTTTATTAGAAGTTGTTGTTGCTACTTTTCTGATTTTAATGTTCGGTGAAATATTACCCAAGGTTTATGCCAATAGAAATAGAATGAGCTTTGCGCATTTTATGGCATACCCATTGAGAGTGTTAGATTTTATTTTTGCTCCATTGAGTTTGCCCATGCGATCAGGCACTCTGTTTTTGTATAATAAGCTTGGTAAGCAGAAATCTAGTTTAAGTGTAGATCAATTGTCTCAGGCATTGGACCTGACATCTCAAGGCGATACTACAAAAGAGGAGAAAAAGATTCTAGAGGGTATTGTAACCTTTGGTAATACTGATACCAAACAGGTAATGAGACCTCGTATAGATATTTTTGCGCTTAATGAACAGATGAAATTTCCTGAAGTACTTGGGGAAATCAAAAAACATGGATATTCAAGAATTCCGGTTTTTGGTGAGAATATAGATACCGTAAAAGGAGTTCTGTATGTAAAGGATTTATTGCCTTATTTGGACCGAAAGACCTTTAATTGGATGACCTTAATAAGAGAGCCTTATTTTGTTCCCGAAAATAAAAAACTAGATGATTTATTAGGTGAATTTCAAGAGAAGAAAAACCACCTGGCTATAGTTGTAGATGAATACGGTGGTACTTCTGGGTTAGTTTCATTAGAAGATATTATTGAAGAAATCGTTGGTGATATTAGTGATGAATTTGATGATGAAGATTTAATATTCTCTAAGTTGGATGATTTTAATTATGTCTTTGAAGGTAAAACACCTCTAAAAGATTTTTATAGAGTTATTAAGTTAGAGGATAATGATTTCTTTGAAGAGAATAAAGGGGAATCTGAAACCTTGGCAGGCTTTGTCTTGGAAAAAGCAGGTAGTTTTCCAAGACGTGGAGAAAAAATAATGTTCGAGTCCTATACCTTTGTGGTTGAAGCGATGGACAAAAAAAGATTGAAACAAATAAAAGTTACCTTACCACATGAAGAGTAAGTCGTTCGTTACGTTTTTAGTAGTATTTCTTTTGATCATCAGCTGTAAAGATGAGCAAGTACTACCCAAACCAAAAGCTAAAATGCGATTAGAGTATCCGCAGGGAAAATTAGCGGATTTAGAAACCGAGAACTTTAGATTTAAATACAATCAACTGGCAAATGCAGAGCCAAATGGAGATCAAGCCTATACTATCTCTTATCCAGAGATGAAAGGCGCTATTTTTTTAAGCTATAAAAAGATTAATGGTAATTTGTCTCAGTTGATCAATGATTCTAAAAGACTTAGTTATGAGCATGCGGTAAAGGCGGATAACATCGTAGAGCAACCATATGTAAATCCAGATGAGAAAATCTATGGCGCCTTGTTTGAGGTACAAGGCAACGCTGCATCTCAATCGCAATTTTTTGTAACCGATAGTACAGAGCATTTTCTAACAGGTTCCGTTTATTTTTATACGAAACCTAATTACGACTCTATCTTACCTGCAGCATCATATCTTCAAAATGATATAAGAGGAATTATTGAAACCTTAAGGTGGAAAAAATAATTACGCATGATGACTAAGCAAGACCTTTTAGATTGTCACGAACGAATAACTCCATTTGTTCATAATACGTCAGTTCTAACATCAAGATTAATTGACAAAGAAGTCAATGCAAAGGTATTCTTCAAATGCGAAAATTTTCAAAGAGCAGGAGCCTATAAAATGCGAGGCGCTACCAATGCGATCCTGCAATTATCCGATGAACAAAAGAAAAGTGGCGTAGTCACACATTCGTCAGGTAATTTTGCACAAGCTTTATCATTAGCCGCTCAGAGTGTAGGTGTTACGGCGCATATTGTAATGCCAAATACAGCTCCGGAAGTCAAAAAAGTAGGGGTTAGAGAGTATCTGGGGAAAATTTATGAGTGTGAGCCAACAGTAGAAGCAAGGCAATCATTAGCCGATGAAATAGGACGGAAAACGGGAGCAACTTTTATTCATCCTTCAAATGACAATAATGTTATTTTAGGTCAAGGTACGGCTGCATTGGAATTATTGGAAAAGCAACCAGACTTAGAATTTATATTTTGCCCAGTTGGTGGTGGCGGTCTTATTGCCGGTTCTGCTTTGGCGGTAAAATATCTTGGTGATGATTGTAAAGTTTATGGTGCCGAGCCTTTTGAGGCAGATGATGCATATCGTTCCTTACAAAGTGGTAAAATAGAAAGTAATGATACCACGAATACCATGGCAGACGGATTAAAAACAATGCTAGGCGATAAAAATTTCCCGATTATAAAAGAGCTCGTTAGTGGTATCGTTAGAATTACCGAAGATGAGATCGTAACTGCTATGAAATTGGTTTGGGAACGTATGAAAATTATTATAGAACCCTCTAGTGCTGTAACTGTGGCTGCAGTTTTGAAACAATCAAAAAAACAGCCAGAAGTTTTTCAGAATAAAAAAATAGGCATTATCATTTCAGGGGGTAATGTAGATCTTTCTAAATTACCCTTTCAGTAAAAGTTTGCTATTGCTTGGCAAGAATCTCTTCAGCACGGTCAATACTAGAATTGATCTTCTCTTTTACTTGTTGTACTTTCTCTTCTTCTTCATTTAGCCATGCTTTCTTTTCATCAGAAAGTTCTTTGCCGTTCATAATTTCATCAGCGTCAAAACGGTCTCCAAAACCTTGCATCCAATCCATCATAGATTTATTTGCTTCTTGAAGATCTTTCATTGCCTTTGCTTCAACTGATTCGGCTCCAAGAGAGTCGGCCATTGGTTTTAATTGTCCAACTAATTTCCCTAATGTTCCCATTTTTGGCATTACTTCGTCATGAATGCTCATTACATGTTCCATTTTAGAAGGTTCCTGTGTTGTTTTCGATTCCTTACAAGCGGTAAATACTAAGAATGTAACTACAGTAAATATGTATAAAGCTTTTTTCATTTTAATTACTTTGTGGGGTAATAGCGGTAATAGTTTTTGCTGAGGAAACAGTATACGTGTAATTTTTGACTTTAGTACCGGTAATTATATTTTTTACTTCCTCTTCGGTAATGACTTTAGGGTCAAAAGTTATTACTCCGCTTTTGTTTTTATAACTGATATCTGCAGAAACAACTCCGTTACGCTCCATTAAGTTAGATGAGATTTTATCGGCACAACCTTCTTGGCAAGCCATACCTTCAATAGTAAGTAAAAGTGTGCTACTATCGCTTACATTGATTTCAGTGGGTAAAGTTTCGCCTTCTTGAGCCAAAGACGACTGTATTGATAATGTAAATATTGATACGAAAAGAATTAATGTTTTGAAGTTCATGAGTTTATATTTAGCATATACTTGAAAAAAGCATAATAGGTTACAGTGTAAATATACCAATTATGTAAAAATTTTTAACCAAGGTATGGCAAAAAAAATATTAAACGTCATGCTTACTTGTATGAAAAAAAGCTCACTTTTGTTTTAAAATTATCAATATTGAAGAATTTAGACCAAAAATGGATTTACCTAGTAGTGCTATCATTTATATGGGGTTCTTCATTTATATTGATTAAAAGATCTTTGCTAGGGTATACGCCTCTGCAGGTGGGCGGATTAAGAATTCTATTCGCATCTGTCTTGTTATTTATATTGGGGTTTAAGTCTTTAAAAACACTTTCAAAAACCGATTGGAAATGGATAACTATCGCAGGGCTATGTAGTTCTTTTTTTCCACCATTTTTCTTTGCATTGGCACAAATGGAAATAAGTAGTGGAGTTACGTCTATTTTAAATTCTGTAGCACCTTTGTTTACTACCTTGGTTGGTATTGCGCTTTTTGGTCTTTCGCTTAAAGGAAAACAAGTGTTGGGCGTTCTTATAGGTCTTCTTGGTACAGTTGTGTTAATTGCAGCGGGGATGGAGAATAATGTAGACCAAAATTATTGGTATTCTTTTTTCATAATTTTTGCTGCATTGGGTTATGCTTTTAATATTAATATCATTAAGAAGTATTTATCTCATTTAACCCCCTTGGCTGTAACAACTGCTAGTTTTGGGGTTGCCTTTCTTCCTGCGGTAATTATATTAGTGTATTCTGGGGTATTTCAGCAATTTGTAGGAAATAGTGCCATACAAGAGGCAGTGTGGTATATAATGGCGTTGGCTTTTTTAGGTACTGCATTGGCAAATATTCTGTTCAATAAACTGATAAAATTATCCAGTCCCGTATTTGCGGCTTCTGTTTCCTATTTGATACCTCTTGTGGCAGTGTTATGGGGCTTTTTAGATGGTGAAAATATTAGCTTTCTTCAGTTGTTAGGCGGTCTAATTATACTATTTGGGGTATGGCTGGTAAATCGCAAAAAGACAGTAGCTAGGTAGAAATAGTAATATCTACTGTAACAAAATGATTTTTGACTTGTCTTTGTATAGAACTAATCAAAAAAACGGAAATCATGAAAAAAATATTAGTAGCACTATTAGCGGTAACAATGACTGTTGGCACAATTCAGGCTCAGGAAAAATTATTCAAAGTAAAATCTTTTGATAAATTAATTGTTAGCCCGCATATAGCGGTTAATCTAGTTGAAGGGGAAGAGGAAAGTGTGGTTATTGAAAATGCAAAAGTTTCTTTAGATAAAATAAATGTTGAGGTAGAGGGCAGAACGCTGCGTTTATATTTAGACGGTGCCAAAGTGGTGACCAAATCTGAACGCATTTCAACTGATCAATGGCGTGGTAGTAAGTCGCTATATAATGGTACAATGGCAACTGCAACCGTTACCTATAGAAAGTTGGAAAATTTATCGATAAGAGGGGAAGAAGTAGTGCGTTGTAAAAATCTTTTTAATGCCGATGATTTTAAAATGTCTTTGTATGGCGAGGCAAAAGTGTACTTTGATTCGGTTTCTATAGATGAATTAACAGTAGCTATCTATGGCAGCAGTTATTTGGAAATAGGTGAAGGTACTGTAACTAGACAAGTATTTAGGGCGTACGGAGAGAGCGAAGTAAATACAGTAGGTATGATGGCAGGTGAGACTAAAATTACCGCCTATGGCGAAAGTAATTTTAGGGTTCATGTAAAAGATAGGTTAAAGGTAACGTGCTATGGAGAAACAAATGTGAATTATATGGGTAGCCCAGAAGTGGATAAAGGATTGATTTTTGGCGAAGCAAGAATAAGGAAAATAGGATAAGCTTAAACTATAAATTAGAAAACAAAAAACCCGCTCATGAGCGGGTTTTTCTTTTTAGATAAAATTTTAGTTATTCAAAATCGGTAGGTGATACACCATCATTTACTTTGATTTCAGAAACTACAAACTCAAAAGATTGAGGACCTACGGTTTGTAGTATTTTAAAAGGAAATAATATACCAGAAACTTCTTTGTAATCTTCAAAGTTAGAAGTGCTGGCAATTTGTTGTCCCTGCATTTCGGTTATGGTAACCTCTTGTAGTTTAAGTCCGGTTTCGGCATCATAGAAAGCAGATTTATCTTCTCCAACCTTTAGTTTGTAAGCATTTTTATCGCCTACCATTTCCATACCTTCTATAACTACAGATGCATCGTTAATTAATTGAAGTTCGATGAAAGGGGCAGATTCCTTTTTAATGGCTTGCAATTCCTTTTCTTCAAGATCTTTACGCTGACCTTGCATGACCATATAGCCTTTATCACCGTTTACAACCTGTTTGCTTACGGAGTTACCCATCATTTGTACATCTTGCATAAGTTGATTGCTAGATGTTTTTTTAAGGTTTAAGTCTAATTTCATTCCTTGCATTTCTGCTGCGGCCATCATGGCCAAAGTATTTACGCTCTCAAGTTTATCTTTTCCGCCAATAGCCGTAATATACTTTTCTAGTATGGATTTTACTGATACATCGGTTGGTACGGCGGCATTGTAATCTGGAGTTTCAACTCTGTCGGCAGTTTTGGAATACGCAAGCACCGGAAGTTTTTTACCTTTAAATTCTACATTCTGAAGATTTGAAAGTATATCACTTCCTTTGCCAACTACGATTACTCTGGCGTTATCGACATTGAAATACTTTTTTGCGGCAGCTTCTACATCTGCTTTGTTAACCTTGTCAAGCTTTTCAA
Source organism: Maribacter sp. R86514 (assembly GCF_044597005.1). Taxonomy (NCBI): domain Bacteria; kingdom Pseudomonadati; phylum Bacteroidota; class Flavobacteriia; order Flavobacteriales; family Flavobacteriaceae; genus Maribacter; species Maribacter sp. R86514. The sequence goes on from NZ_CP138999.1 coordinate 3,601,279, forward strand.
GAAAGGTTTTATAAAAGTCTTTAGGTAAATTTTCTTTTTCGATATTCAAGGCATATCGAGCAATGGTTTCTGGATTTTCTAGCGCCATAATGAAACTACCGGCATATACGGCTTTGGTATTTCTTAGTTCCTCATCGGTAACAGGTTTAGTGACGATAGCATTAAGCTCTTTTAACATTTCAACTACAGAACTATCGGTGACCATATTTCTAACTTCTGCAGATGCACTAAATCTAGATGGACCATATTTATCGTTGCCAATAGAAGAATAGGCACCGTAAGTATAACCCTTTTCTTCTCTAAGGTTTGAATACAATCTGCTGTCAGCTCCACCGCCCAAAATCTCATTAGCTAAAAGAGCAGCGATATAATCATCGTCCTTCATTTTAAGGTTTACGATATTTTGAACCGTAATTTCTGATTGTACGGCATTTGGCATATCGACAAAATTAATTTGCGTATTAGGTACATTCTTAGGTTGAGAATAAGAGAAACTTGGTGGTACGGCCTTTGTCCAAGAGGTAAAGTAAGTCTCGGTCAATGTTTTCACTTCTTCAAGGTTAACATCGCCAATTACGATCAAGTAGGCATTTGCGGGTACAAAGTAATCTCTATAAAACTCTTCAACATCACTAAGAGTTACATTGTTTACGGTTTCTTCTGTAGTGAATTCACCATAAGGATGATTTTTACCATAAGCTAATGCTCTTTGAACCCTACTTGAGATGGACGAAACCACTTTCTCTTCAGATTTTAACCCTGTGATAAGTTTATCCTTTTCCTTGTCAAATTCCTCTTGTGTAAAATTTGGATAAATAGCGGCGTCTGCCATAAGCTCCATCATTCTAGGAAAATATTTGGAAAGTGATTGGGCATATGCTCGTTGAGCGCTAAAATAAAGTCTAGCTCCTAAAAAATCTATTTCTTCATTGAATGCTTCTTTGCTAATATTTTTAGAACCTAGCCCTAAAAGACTACCTGTTAAACTTGCAACACCAGCTTTATCGCCTTCTAATATTGGTGGGTTATCTATAGATAATTGCATAGAAACTCTAGGTAATTTGTGATTTTCTACCACAAGTACTTTTAATCCGTTGTTGAGGTTGAATGATTGTGGAACTCCTAGATTAATTTCAGGTGCAGGTCCTGGTTTGGGCATAACCGTACGGTCTACCTGTGCTTGTACAGCAATAAAGGAGAATAATGTTAGTAGTAATATATATGTATTTTTCATAGTCATTTTTAGTTTGCGGTATTTTGTTCAGGTAAATATTCTAGAACCAATCGTTGGTTAGGCTTTAAATACTTGTTTGCGACCTCTTTAATCTCTTCTCTGGTAATAGATCTATATACTTCTATTTCCTTGTTGATAAGAGATGTATCACCATAAAGCGCATAATATTCTGCGAGAGATTCTGCAATACCTTCAATACTGGCATTACTGTTTACAAACCGATTTTCAAATTTGTTCTGTAGTTTTTGATAGTCATTTTCAGAAATAAGTTCATTTCTCAATTTCTCTACTTCTGTCTCAATAGAAGAGTTTAGAGTTTTTAAACTAGTTTCACCCACCGGAAGTGCAAAAACGATATACATACCGTAATCTTCTAAGGTTACGGGTATTGCTCCAATTTGTAAGGCCTGCTTCTCTTCGTCTACCATTTTCTTATAAAGTTTAGAAGAAGGTCCATCAGATAAATAGGTAGAAATCATTTCTAATACTTGGCTATCTCTATTTTTAAGACCGGGAGTTCTATAGGCGATCATAGTAGCCGGTATTTGAATATTAGAGTCGTAAGCTTTTGCATTGATTTCTGATGTGATCGGTGTTTCTTTAGGAAAACTTCTTTTAAGTTCTGCTCCCTTTGGAATATCCTTAAAATAATCTGATATCAATTTTTTAGCATTTTCTTTCTCAAAATCGCCTGCAATAACCAAAACGGCATTGTTGGGGGCATAGAATTTTTTCTGGAAAGCTATAAATTCATCTAAAGTAGCGGCATCCAAGTCTGCCATTTTTCCAATAACCGTTTCTTTATAAGGATGGTTTTGAAAAAGGTTCTTTTTTATGTTTTCAATGAATTTTCCGTAAGGAGAATTATCAACGCGAAGTCTTTTTTCTTCCTTGACCACTTCATTTTGAGTGTCAACACCTTTTTGATTGATAACAGGGTGAAGCATTCTTTCAGATTCTAGCCAAAGACCTAATTCTAAATTGTTAGAAGGAAAAACTTCATAGTAATATGTTCTATCTTCATTGGTAGTGGCATTACCTGATCCGCCGTTTGCAGATACTATTTTGTCCCATTCTCCTCTTTCGATATTTTCAGTTCCTTCAAAAAGTAAGTGTTCAAAAAAGTGAGCAAAGCCTGTTCTTTGTGGGTCTTCGTCTTTTGATCCTACATGGTAAAATACAGAGATGGAAATAATTGGTGCGGTGTTATCTTGATGTAAAATAACGTGTAAATCGTTTTCAAGGTTGTACTCTTCGTAAGCAACCTCTTGTGCGAGTCCGGCAAATCCAATTACGGATAGTGCCGAAACCAGTAGTAATTTCATTTTCATTTAAACTATTTTAGGTTCGTGTTTAATTGTTCTGTTCTATTAGTGTCCATTCAAATTAAAATGTTACACTCAATTTTAAATTTTGTAAGAACAATCTTCAATATATGAATTCTTTAACAGTTATTATTTTAATATGTTTTGTTTAATGATTAAATTAAAAGACTAAACAAAAAAATATTATTATGAAAAATTATGCCTTACCCCTTAGATTTGGTGTTGCCGCCAGTGGTTCTTTAATCGCTTATTTTTTAATACTATCGTTATTTGGCTTGCATGTTAACGTTTTCTATAGTCTATTTAATGCGGTAATTACCGGTTTTGCCATTTTTGAGGCAATTAAATATTATAAGTTAAAGAAAGGTAGTGAATTTAGTTATGCAGGTGGTTTCATGGCAGGTTTGATAACCGGTGGTGTAGCAACACTTATTTTTACAATCTTTTTTGCCTTTTATTCTACAGAATTACAGCCGGGTTTTTTAGAAGAATTATCAACAAGATGGGCAAACACGTATAGAAGTTTTGAGGCCATTGTTTTTCTAGTGGTAGCTACTATGGGTTTTACCAGTAGCGTTGTTTTGACCCTTGCATTTATGCAACTATTTAAGACTTCGAACACTAGAATACTAAAGACTGTTTAAAAATCGTAAAAAACACTTGTAAATTCACGATTAAGATCTATATTTGCACCCGCCTATGGAAAAAATCCATCAGGTTTAATCATTACATTTAACAATATGTACGCAATTGTAGAGATGGCAGGGCAGCAATTTAAAGTTGCAAAAGACCAGAAAGTGTACGTTCACCGTTTACAAGCAGAAGAAGGTAAGAAAGTTACTTTTGACAATGTTCTTCTTTTAGCTGATGGATCGAACGTTACTATCGGCGCCCCGGCTATAGACGGTGCCGCAGTAGAGGCTAAAGTCGTTAAACACCTAAAAGGTGACAAAGTAATCGTTTTTCACAAGAAAAGACGTAAAGGTTACAAAAAGAAAAATGGACATCGTCAATCTCTTACAGAGATTGTTATCGAATCTATTATTTCTAAAGGAGCAAAGAAAGCTGAAACTAAGAAAGCTGAACCAAAGGCTAAAAAAGTTGAGGAAAAAGCAGCTCCTGTAGCACCAAAAGCAAAAGCTAAGAAAGCTAGTGCTAAAGGTGATGATTTGAAAAAAATTGAAGGTATCGGTCCAAAAATCGCTGAAACTTTGAATAATGCAGGTATTTCTACTTTTGCTGAATTAGCAAAAACAGACGCAGCTAAAATTTCTGAAATTATAGCAGACGTACGTGGAAATCACGTAACTGACACATGGCCAAAGCAAGCTGAATTAGCTGCTGAAGGTAAATGGGACGAGTTACAGAAATGGCAAGACGAATTAGACGGTGGTGTAGCTAAATAAGCTGAACCATTAAAGTATAATAATATTTAAAACCTCAGACAATGGCACATAAGAAAGGTGTAGGTAGTTCGAAAAACGGTAGAGAATCAGAATCGAAACGATTAGGAGTTAAGATTTATGGTGGTCAAGCTGCTATCGCTGGTAACATTATCGTTAGACAGCGTGGAACAAGACACAATCCTGGTGAAAATGTTTACGCAGGAAAAGACCATACATTACACGCACGTGTAGATGGTTTAGTAAAGTTTACAAAAAAAGCTGGTGGAAAGTCTTACGTTTCCATTGAGCCTTTTGAAGCATAAGCTTCAAGCAAATTATTTTAAAAACCTCTTCAGCAATGAAGAGGTTTTTTTGTTACTATAGTGTTAACCTAAAGTAAATAGCAAAAGAAAATAGGTTAAACTTATAATAGTCTTAAGATTAAGACAACACTGTTTTGTGTTCTATCTAATTTCTTTGTGGCCAAATAACAACCACTTAGAAAATGAAAAACTCAGTATTTTTTTATCTATTCTTTCTTGCGCCATTTATTCTACTTGCGCAGTCAGGTAATGTTCAAGGTACGGTAACAGATGAGAACGGACTTTATTTACCTGGAGCGAGCGCTGTAATCTCATCACTCTCAAGAGGATCGATTACAGATTTTGACGGTAGGTTTACCATTGTAGATGTCCCCGAAGGTACCTACACAATCCAAGTTTCTTATTTAGGTTATGCCGATTTATCTCAAGAGATTACGGTAATAGCAAATAAAACAATAGATGTAAGTTTAAGTGTAGATCCAAAAACGATGGAGCTAGAAAGTGTAGAGGTTTCTGCTTATGGTTTAAGTGGTCAATCAAAAGCATTGAATACACAGAAAACTAATTTAAATATTACCAATGTTGTATCTACCGATCAAATAGGGAAATTTCCAGATGCCAATATCGGTGATGCTGTAAAAAGAATACCAGGTATAACTATGCAGGTAGATCAAGGTGAGGCTAGAAATATAATTGTTCGTGGTCTTTCACCTCAATTAAATTCCGTTACACTCAATGGTAGTAGAATACCATCAGCAGAAGGTGATAATAGGAATGTACAGATGGATTTGATTCCTGCAGATATGATACAGTCCATTGAGGTCAGTAAAGCTGTTACACCAGATATGGATGCAGATGCACTGGGTGGGTCGGTAAATTTAATTACAAGAACATCGCCGCAAGGTTTTCGACTTTCTGCAACACTTGGTTCAGGTATAAATTTTATTACTGATAAACCAATATTAAACGGCTCGGTTTTGTTGGGTGACCGTAGCAAAAATGACAAGTTTGGATGGATGATTTCTGTTTCGGGTAACGATAATGACTTTGGTTCTGACAACGTTGAAGCAGAATGGACAGATGAATTTGAATATAATACAGGTTTAGAAGATAGTGATGGTGAGGCAATATTAGAAGAAGTAGATGTTGATCCTTATGTTAATGTATATGAGCAACGAGAATACTTGGTTCAACGTATTAGACGTAGCTTTTCGGCCAATTTAGATTATAAGTTCAATGTTAACAATACAGTGTTTTTAAAAACAATGTATAATTGGAGAGATGATCGTGAAAATAGATTTCGTTTAGAGCATGAAATTTTAGATGGTGAAGATATTGTAGAAGGAGACTTTACAATTACCAACGGCGTGCCTACTAGGTTTCCTGTTGAGGTTAAAAGACAATCTAAAGGTGGTATTGACAGTAATAGAAATAAAAATCGCCGTTTGGAAGATCAACGTATGCAGAATTACAGTTTAGGAGGTAATCATCTTTGGGGTAATCTAAAAGTAGATTGGATGACCTCTTATGCAAAAGCATCAGAAGAGCGATTAAATGAACGATATTCTGAATTTGAATCAGAATATATTATTAATAATGATGTGTTGAATTCTAGATATCCAAGATTTTCGGCGGCCAACATGGCAGATGAAGATTTAGATAGTTTTGAGTATGGAGAGATTACAGAAGAAAATCAGTATACCGAGGAAGAAGATGTAAATGTATTCGTCAATTTTGAAGTTCCTGCAAATATATTTGGACAAGGAGATGGATCTATAAAATTTGGAGCTAGAGGTCGTTTTAAATCAAAATTAAGAGATAATAATTTTTATGAATTTGATTTAGAAGATACTTTTCCAACTTTGGCAACCGTACCGGTTAAAGATTATAGTGATCCAGATTATCTAGCGGGAAGTCAGTATCAAATTGGTTCTTTTGCAAGTGAGGAATGGTTAGGTGCTTTAGATTTGAATATTGCAGAAGGGGAGTTGATCGTAGATGAATTTGCCCCAGGTAACTTCAAGGTAAACGAAGATGTTTTGGCTGGTTATGTTATGCTAAATCAGAAACTATCTGAAAACATTAGTGCTTTGGTAGGGGTAAGAATAGAAAATACCAAATTGGAATCTAAGGGTAATAGGGTCGTTTATATCGAAGAAGATGAAGATGCGGGTATAGAAGAGGCAATTCTGGTCGAAGAGGTCAATGGTGAAAATTCATATACAAATGTTTTGCCTGGTGTACATTTAAAATATGACGTATCTAAGAATACAATACTCCGTTTTGCATGGACCAACACCTTGGCAAGACCTAATTATCAAGATCTAATTCCAAGGGCAGAAGTCATTAATGAAGATAAAGAGTTGGTCTTGGGGAATGCAGATCTAAATCCGACTACTTCAATGAATTTTGACCTTATGGCCGAACATTATTTTCAAAGTGTAGGTTTAATTTCAGGAGGTATGTTTTACAAAAATATAGATGAGTTTATTTACACTTTTATATATGAGGCGCCAGATGATAGTTTGGGTGCTGGTACAGAAGGTTATGATATTTTTCAGCCTTTAAATGGTGACAGTGCCACACTTTTTGGTTTAGAGTTCGCATTTCAGCGTCAATTAGATTTTCTTCCTGGTTTTGCCAAAAACTTTAGTCTTTATTTAAACTATACTTATTTGTCCTCTTCAGCAGATGGTATACGTAATGAAGATGGTGATGAAAGAGAGGATTTGGACTTGCCCAATACGGCACCGAATATGTTCAATGGATCATTGGGGTATGCAGATAAAAAGTTCAGTGCTAGGCTATCCGCTAATTTTTCTGATAGTTACATTGATGAAATTGGGGGTAATGATTTTGAGGATAGATATTATGATACGCAACTATTTTTAGATTTTAACGCAACATTTCAAATCAATAAAAACCTTAGTGTGTATGCAGATCTGAAGAACATAACCGATCAACCGTTACGCTACTTTCAAGGTGTTAAAGAGCGTACGCAACAAATAGAATTCTATGGGCAGCGTTTTACTTTAGGTTTAAAGTATGATCTTTTTAGAAAATAATATAGCACTTGTATCAATTACTTAAAATGAAAAAATTATCATTTTTATTAACCTTGGTTGCTGTTTTTAATTCTTGTAACCAAAGTAAGTTGACTAAAATTGCACCAGATGTTATTACTGAATTTACTTTGAACGATACAGATGACCCTGCAATTTGGGTTAATCCTGAAAACGTAGAAAAGAGTATTGTTTTTGGTACTGATAAGAAAACCAACGGAGCTATTTATGCTTTTGATCTAAACGGTAAAATAATAGAAGAGAAAACTATAAGGAATATTAAACGACCGAATAATGTAGATATTGAATATGGTTTTCAGCTGAACGACTCTACCAAAACAGACATTTTAGTTTTTACCGAACGTGAAAAACAGCAAATTAGAATGTTTTCTGTACCAGATATGAAGCCTTTAGATGGTGGCGGTTTTAAGGTTTTTGAAGATGAAACGTTAGAAGAGAATAAATTGCCAATGGGAGTTGGCTTGTATAAGTCTCCTAAAGATGCAAAGGTATATGCTATTGTAGGTAGAAAAACCGGTCCGGCAGATGGTTATCTGTACCAGTATGCTCTAAATGCTGATAGTTTAGGTATAACCTCTAATTATGTTAGAAAATTCGGCAAGTTTAGCGGCGTAAAGGAAATTGAGGCTATTGCTATTGATGATGAAAATGGGTTTGTTTATTTCTCTGATGAAGGTGTCTGCATAAAAAAATACTATGCTGAACCAAGTTTGGGAAGTGAAGAAATATCTTGTTTTGGAGGTGAATACTTTAGTGAAGATATTGAAGGTATAGCCATTGCAAGTTACACTGATGGACATGGGTATTTAATAGTATCTAACCAGCAAAAGGGCGAGTTTAACATTTTTGATAGAGAGACCAATGCGTTTATTACAGCTATAAACCTATCAACTACTGAAACAGATGGTTGTGAGGCGGTAACGGTACCGTTGAACGATATGTTCAAAAACGGACTTTTCGTAGCGATGAACGACGAAAAGAACTTTTACTTTTATGATTTGGGGAAATTAGGTTTACAATAATTTCTCCCCAATTTCAAACCAAGTATCAACACGTTCAAAACCATCGGTATTTACGTTATGTGGTGAGGTAAATTGTAAACTTCTACCATCAAAATTCTCTAAATTAAAACTGCGGTCGTCAATTAAAATATCACCTTTTAGAATATGTTTGTGACCACATAGAATTCGGTTTTGCCAAGGTAAAAAAGGAAAGTGTTCGTCTAGCCATTCACTTTTTTCCTCTAATGAATTTGGAAATTGCATGGCGGCAGATGCGATGTAGACTTCATGTTTGTCAGCAAGTTTGGATAATATTTCTTGGCTACCTGCAATTGGTTTTAAGTTTCTAAAGAATCCTCTTCTTGTGGCATGTTTGCGAACACTATCTTGGTGCGCCTCGGGCACCATATGCCATACCTCTGATGCTTTGCATATTTCTGTAGTCAGCTCACCTTTAAATTCTGCATTGTAGATTTCTATATGAGCACCATAGGTATCTGCAATAACCTCGTCCATATCAACAAATAGTATCATATATATTTTTCTTGATTTAATAAAAGAAATGCGGTCGTTGAAAATCAATTTTCCATTTAAGAATTAAAGCTATGAATTTTGAAATAAACTGGTGGACTGCTTAACAATCATTTAATGCCATTTATAGAACAAAGCACCAATTGGGTTAATAATAAAATTTATAAGAGAAGTTAGAAAGGGCAACTAGCGGTATTTTGCAGGTCTAATTCTAAATAATCATATCATGAAAAAATCAATTATCTGTGTTGCAATGGCGAGTACCTTATTATTCTCTAGTTGCTTAGGTTCTTTTAGTGCTTTCAATAATTTAAAAGATTGGAATCAAGGGTTGTCTGATAGTAAGTTTGTGAACAATCTGGTATTCTGGGGCTTAAATATTATTCCTGTTTATGGATTGTTCTTTTTAGGTGATGCCGTGATTTTCAACGTAATCGAGTTTTGGGGAGGTTCTAACCCAATTGCAATGAAAGAAGGAGAGTCAGAGACTCAAATGGTAGAAAGAGACGGTAACACTTTTGAAATGACCGCTACTAAGAACAGAATGCAAGTAACCGTAGTTGACGGTCCTAAAAAAGGAAAGAAAATTGATTTAGTTTATAAACCAAGTGAAAAATCTTGGAACGCAGTAAGACCTAATGGTGAGATAATTAAACTTTCATCTTTTGAAGAAGGGTTTTACATTGTTTATATGCCAAACGGAGAAGAGGTTAAGATTGATCCGTTAAGCTCTAAAGAAGAAGGTTTGGCTCAAATTAAAGAGCAAACAGATTGTTATTATTTAGAGGGTATGTTGGCAGAGAATAACTAATCTTAAGAAAATATAAAGCATAAAAAAAGTCCTGATGAAAATCAGGACTTTTTTAGTTTCTAAAACCAATGTTTTAGTATCTGTAGTATTCAGGTTTGAAAGGGCCTTCTACCGTTACACCAATGTAATCGGCTTGGTAATCTTTCAATTCTGTAAGTTCGGCACCTAAACGAGATAAGTGAAGTTTTGCAACCTTCTCATCTAAATGCTTAGGTAGCATGTATACATCATTCTCATAGTTGGCACTGTTTTTCCAAAGCTCTATTTGAGCTAATGTTTGGTTTGTAAAAGAATTACTCATTACAAAACTAGGGTGACCTGTAGCACAACCTAAGTTTACCAATCTACCTTCTGCCAAAATGATTAAATCTTTACCGTTGATAGTATATTTATCTACCTGTGGTTTGATTTCATCTTTGGTATTACCATGATTTTTGTTCAACCATGCCATGTCGATTTCATTGTCAAAATGACCAATGTTACAAACAATGGCTTTATCCTTTAGGGCTTCAAAATGTTCAGCTCTAATAATATCTTTATTTCCAGTTGTAGTAATTACGATATCAGCGTTACCAATAACCGTTTCTAGTTTTTTAACTTCGAATCCGTCCATACAAGCCTGTAATGCACAAATTGGGTCGATTTCGGTAACGGTAACAATAGAGCCAGCACCTTTAAAAGAAGCTGCAGTACCTTTACCAACATCACCGTAACCGGCAACAACTACACGTTTTCCTGCAAGCATGGTATCTGTTGCTCTACGTATAGCATCAACAGCACTTTCGCGACATCCGTATTTGTTATCGAATTTAGATTTGGTAACAGAATCGTTAACGTTTATGGCTGGCATAGGTAAAGTTCCATTCTTTACACGTTCGTATAAACGGTGAACACCTGTTGTAGTTTCTTCAGAAAGACCTTTGATTTCTCCGGCCATTTCTGGGTACTTATCCAATACCATGTTGGTAAGGTCACCACCATCATCTAAAATCATGTTCAATGGTTTTCTGTCCTCACCAAAGAATAAAGTCTGTTCAATACACCAATCAAACTCCTCTTCGTTCATTCCTTTCCAAGCATAAACAGGTACCCCTGCCGCCGCAATAGCTGCTGCTGCTTGATCTTGAGTGGAAAATATGTTACATGAGCTCCAAGTAACATCTGCGCCAAGAGCGGTCAATGTTTCTATAAGTACAGCAGTTTGTATTGTCATATGTAGACAACCTGCAATACGGGCACCTTTTAAAGGTTGCTCATCTTTGTACTCTTCTCTTAATGCCATTAAGCCTGGCATTTCAGCTTCTGCTAATTCGATTTCTTTTCTTCCCCAATCAGCAAGGGAAATATCCTTAACCTTATAAGGCACATACGGAATAGTTTTCGTGCTCATATCTTTATTATTTTATACTTTCGTTTTCTGTGTACAGCAATTTTTAATTCGTGCAAAGGTACGAATAACACTAAGAATCCCATGCCGCTTTACAAAACTATAACAGTAAATGAAGAAACCTACTTAGCAATTTGGAAGGTTGAAGAGACCGAAGAAAACCTTTGGACGGGTATTGAGCTCACGCCCTATTGTCAAAATCGATTTGACGGAATGAAATCTGAACTTCATCGTAAGGCTTTCTTGAGTATTAGGCATTTGCTTGCTAACTATGGTTATACCGATGCCGATTTAATCTATGATGAAAGTGGGAAGCCCCATTTAAAAGACGGTAATTTTATATCTATTACGCACTCACATAATTTTACGGGTATTATCATAAGTAAAACCGAACATGTAGGTATAGATATTGAAATGCAGCGCGATAAAATTTTGCGAATAGCACATAAGTTTACACCTTTTGAAGAGTATAAGACACTTGCGAATACTGCCGCTGTAGTTAGAAAATTGACTATTGTATGGGGTGCCAAAGAATCTCTTTATAAAATTTATGGCCACAGGGGGGTAAGTTTTTTGCACCATATAAATGTTCTAGATTTTAAATTTGATGCTAATAATACCACGGCGCAAATTATTTTTCAAGGAAATTTATCGAGTTATAAAATACGATTTCTAGAGTTTGAGCAGTTTACATGCGTTTATGCCACTAGAGATAAAGAATAGAATAAATTAAAGACAGCATACTTTATATGGATATATCAGTTGAATTGACCTTTTCGCCATTGCAAGACGATTTTGAACAACACATTATAAATTTTATAAAAAAACTACGTGACTGCGGTTTAACTGTATTGGAGAACCCGCTAAGTACACAAGTATTTGGTTCGTATGATGAAGTAATGAACGTATTGAATACTGAAATTAAAACAGCATTTGAGCTGATGGACCGCGGACTTTTGTTCATGAAAATAGTTAAATCTGATAGAAGCGACTATGAGCCCCATTTTTGATTATCTCTTTGGCCAATATGCCGGTTATAACACTTTAGATATTATTCTGGAAATCATAGCAGTCATTTTTGGACTGTTATCGGTGTGGTTTTCCAAACAAAACAAAATTTTAGTGTACCCTACAGGGCTGATAAGTACTTCAATATTTGTCTACCTCTTATTAAAATGGGGTTTATTGGGCGATATGATGATCAATGCCTACTATTTTATAATGAGTTTGTATGGTTGGTATATTTGGACAAGAAAAGTAGATGCAGAACATTACACGCCAATTACCAGAGTAACCAAAAAGGAAAATATAACCTCGGTTATCATTTTTATAAGTACCATCATCTTTGTTTTTACCGTGTATCAAGTATTTGATAAATGGAATAGTTGGATTGCTTATGTTGATACCATAACAACAGCTATATTTTTTGTGGGTATGTGGTTGATGGCCAAGAGGAAAGTAGAAAATTGGATATATTGGATCGTTGGAGATTTAATATCTATTCCATTATACTTTTATAAAGGATTTACGTTTACTAGTTTTCAATATCTCATTTTTACAATATTGGCCTTTTACGGGTATAATGCATGGAAGAAAAATATAAGCAAGAACCTTCAGATGTCTTAAAAGTGGTCCTTTTTGGTCCAGAATCTACAGGTAAGACAACCTTGTCAGAACAGTTGGCAAGGCATTACCATACCGTTTGGGTACCAGAATATGCAAGAGATTATCTTCAAGATAAATGGAACAATGAGCGTAAAACTTGCGAACCTCATGATCTGTTACCTATTGCCGAAGGGCAAATGCGTTTAGAAAATAAGTTGTCTAAAAAGGCTACGGATATTCTCATTTGCGATACAGATCTGTTGGAAACCAAAGTATATTCAGAAGCATATTATATTGGGGAATGTGATCCTGTATTAGAAAAATATGCGCTTGAGAATTCTTATGATCTTTATTTGCTGACTTATATAGATATTCCTTGGGAAGCTGATGATTTAAGGGATAAGCCAAATGAAAGAGAACAAATGTTCAATTATTTTAAAGATACTTTAGAAAAATACGGCAAAAAATTTATTACCTTGAAGGGGAACAAAAAACAACGTTTAGAAAAAGCCATTAACCATATAGATACCTTATTAGATAAATGATTGAACTTACAGATAAAGATTTAAAACAATTAGAGCAAAAGGGAATTTCTAAAGAGCAAATGTTGAGTCACATCAACACTTTTAAAGAAGGTATACCTTTTGTAAAATTAGAGAATGCTGCCGTAATAGGTAATGGTATTCTTAAATTTTCTGATGCAGAAGAGCAAGAGCTCATTGCATTTTATGATTCGAAATTAAAAGACTTAGATATATTAAAGTTTGTTCCGGCTTCTGGTGCGGCATCAAGAATGTTTAAAGCATTATTTAGTTTTTTAGGTGCTTATAATCCTGCTGATGAAACTTTAGACGCATATTTGACAAGAACTAATGATAAAGATATTAAGAAGTTCTCTGAAGGCTTAGAGCATTTTCCGTTTTACCACAAAGTTATGGATAGATTAAATTTAAAATCTGATGCTCAAGGAGAAAAGGTTTTTAGTTTTATCTCTGAACTTTTAGGCGAGAATGCATTGAACTATGGTTTTTATCCGAAGGGATTATTACCATTTCATAAGTATGAGTCTACTGCAGCTACACCATTTGAAGAACATTTAAAGGAAGGTGCATTATATGCAGGTTCTAACGGAAAAGCAAATTTACATTTTACAATTTCTGAGCAGCATGAAAAAATGTTTGGTGAAGAATTTGAAGCCTCTGGACCAAAAGTTTCTGCTGACACTGGTATAACTTATAATGTAGATTACTCATTTCAAAAATCTTCTACAGATACCTTGGCGGTAGATATGGACAATAACCCATTTAGAAATGAAGATGGCTCTGTGTTGTTTAGACCAGGAGGTCATGGTGCATTAATCCAGAACTTAAACGAAAAAGACGCCGATGTTATCTTTATTAAAAATATAGACAACGTTGCTGTAATGAAAGATGCCAAGGCAGTTGCCGATAGTAAAAAGGTTCTGGCAGGTGTACTTTTAAAAGAGCAGGAAAAAGCTTTTGAATATGCTGCGTTGCTAGATAAGGGGAATGTAGATGATACACAGATTGAAGAAATCAGAAACTTTTTGGTTACAAACTTGAACGTTCGTTTCTCAGATGATTTTGATACCAAATCCAACAGTGAAAAAGTAGTTGTACTTAAAGATAAAATCAACAGACCTATTCGTATTTGCGGTATGGTTAAGAATGAAGGTGAGCCAGGTGGTGGTCCGTTCTGGGTAACTAATGGTAAAGGGGAGGTTTCTTTACAAATTATAGAGTCTGCCCAAATAGATATGGATGATTCACAACAAGCGGATCTTCTTAAAAATTCTACACATTTTAATCCGGTAGATTTAGTGTGTGCTGTTCGTAATTATAAAGGTGAGAAATATGACCTATTAAAGTTTGTTGATGAAAAGCAAGGTTTTATAACGGGCAAAACTAAAGACGGTAAAGAATTAAAAGCTCTTGAGCTACCTGGCTTATGGAATGGTGCAATGGCTTTTTGGAATACCATTTTTGTAGAAGTGCCCTTAGTGACCTTTAATCCTGTAAAAAGCGTAGTAGATCTTTTAAAAGATTCGCATCAGGCTTAAAATGATAATATAGAGTATCGTATAAAAAAGTGTGTAGTTTCTACACACTTTTTTTATTTACGCACATTTTTACCCAATAGTCTTTAAACGATTATTTGGTTTATATAACTGACAATCAAATATATATGATTAAACAGGATGTCGTATTTCGTGTTGGCACAATTATTCTAATATACCTTTCAAGAATGTTTAATTTAAATATAAGAAAGATGAAAAAATTAGTATTTGCCACAGCTTTAGCCATAGGTAGTTTAACAATAGGTACTGCCTCAACTCCAATTATATTTCACGATGGTATAATGGAAGATGTTTTTTTACAAGATTATACAGAAGTAGCTGCTTCTGATTTACCAACACCAATTGTAAATGCTTTAGCAACAGATTATGAAGGTGCAATGTTGAATAAAGCATACGTTGATGATGAAAATAAATACAAATTAGAAATTACTTCACAAGATGGTGCTTCTTCAGTGCTTTATGCAGATGCAGAAGGTAACTGGTTAGAAATGTAAGGATTAGAAGTTTGAGTTAGTTGTTTGTAAAAAGCTGCCTAGGCAGCTTTTTTATGTTTAAAATTTTAAAATTTCATTAAAGGATAATCCATATGTAAGATTACTCCGTAAGTATTTTAAGATTTAGAGTTATTAACGATTAAAATTATTAGCATGAAAAATTACGCATTACTAGTATTCTTGACTTTCGGAATCATGTTTAACGCATCAGCAAACACTAGTTCAGATATAATTGAAACAGAAGTCGTAGTCAAAATAGCCGATGAATACGTAAAAATTAAATCGAGCGAATTAACACCACCGGTAATTGAAGAAATATTAAAGCAATACCCAACATCTAAACTTGGTGGAGCTTTTAAAAATAATAAAGGAGAATTCAAATTAATAATGGTGCTTAAAAGCGGTACAAGAAAGACCGTATATATAGACCAACATGGTAATTGGATCAACAAGAGATAGTCCGTTTTATCGATAGAAATAAAAAAAAACTGCTAAATGCGGTTTTTTTTTATTTAAAATGTGACCTATCAAATAATGTTGTGTCTAAATAAGTGAAGCAAGTTATGAAACAATGGTCACTATAGTATTTATTTCGGTCACAAGTGCAGTTTTGATTTTAGCAATGACTATGATATCAAAATTGTTTTGGGAGGAATAAATAAGCATAAAATCACTTTCATTTAAACACTAACCGTTAACTGTGAAGGTGCCACCAAATAATTGTATTTGAAATAATCCCCCGGATTAGCATTGTCCAATATTAGTTGTTGTTGAATTGATTGAGGTGTTGGTTAAAATTTTAAAACAAGAGTTTGATAGGTGGTTTGAGGGGGGCTGCAATTTGCAGCTCCTTTTTTTTGTCTTCAATTAAATTTTAAAAACAATTTTTTGTTTTCTTTTTGAGTAAAAATTACACAGTGGTCTACATGGGTTACAAATTTACCCAATAACCGGAATGATAGTAAAATTATAATCTTCTGATAATCAGATGTAATGATGTAAATTCTTGTTGTGGCACTCTTTTTTCTTTGTTAATAGTATTGATATGTATTATTAACTTAAATATAGAAAATATGAGAACTTTATTTTTATTTGGAGCAATGACATTAGGAGGTTTTGCAATAAATGCACAAGATGCAGCAGTTTCAGAAAATGGAATACAGCACAACCAAGTAAATGAGATTTCAATAGCAACAGAAGATTTTGAAGAAATCTCGGTTGCAGAAGTACCACAAGCAGTAACAAATGCGGTATCAAAGAATTTTCCAACGGCAAATTTAGATAAGGCATACACAAATGAAAAGAAACAATATAAGCTAGTATTATCTCTTGAAGATGGCACACAAGGTACGGTGTATGCAGATGAAGAAGGTAATTGGATAGATATGTAATTATAGAGAAACTTGTTTGTTCAAGTTGGTTTGGTCAGGAAAGGATAGCTAAAGGCTATTCTTTCCTTTTTTTAGGACTTTTTTTAAATGTTTGAACAAAAGCTTTATGATAATTTTAAAATACAAGTAGTCGGCATATGGTATTTTTACGTAGATACTAAGAACACCAAACTGACTATGACTAAAATTCTAATTATTGAAGATGATATTTCATTTGCTCAAATGCTTCAAAAGTTTTTGGCTAGAAATAGTTATGATGTTGTATTAAGTCATACTGGGTTAGATGGTGAAAAACAGCTAAAAGAACAAAATTTTAATTTAGTAATAACAGATTTGCGTTTGCCGGATTATGACGGGATTAAATTAGTGTCTGAATTAAAAGGAAAGATTCCGGTAATAGTTATGACCGGTTATGCAGAAGTGTCTACGGCTGTAAAGGCTATGAAGATGGGTGCATATGATTATATTTCCAAACCATTTACGCCTGACCAAATGTTGGCGGTTATTGATGGGGCGTTGAATTCAAAACCTGCAGCTGTAAAAGAGACTTCCAAAGAAGAACCTGAAAACTCTAAGGTTAAAGTAGCTAACAAAGAGAGTGAAGCTAGTTCAAAGGAATTGATTCTTACAAGTGATGCAACTCAAAAATTAGAAGAACATATTGTCTTAGTCGCACCTACTAATATGTCAGTTTTAATCATAGGTGAAAGTGGTACAGGTAAAGAGGTTACTGCAAAAGCCATTCATCAAAAAAGTACAAGAAATAAAAAGCCATTTATAGCACTTGATTGTGGAGCAATACCAAAAGAATTAGCGGCAAGTGAGTTTTTTGGACATTTAAAAGGAAGTTTTACCGGTGCAGTAGCTGATAAAATAGGGAGTTTTGAAGCTGCCAATGGCGGAACATTGTTTTTAGATGAGGTAGGTAATCTTTCCTATGAGAATCAAATTCAGTTGTTAAGAGCCTTACAAGAGCGAAAAATTAAAAGAATAGGTAGTAATACTGAAATACAGGTTGATGTTAGAATATTATCAGCTACCAATGAAGATTTAAAGTCTGCGGTTGAGAACGGTACTTTTCGTGAAGATCTGTATCATAGATTAAATGAATTTTCTTTGCAAATTCCCGCTTTAAAAAACAGACACGGAGATTTGCCTGTATTAGCTACTCATTTTCTAAAAAAGTTCAATGAAAAGTTGAACAAACAAATAGTTGATTTTTCTGATGAGGTTTGGGATATTTTCAATGCTTATCATTGGCCTGGTAATATTCGCGAATTACAGAATGTAATTCAGCGTGCAGTATTGTTATCAACTACAGATAAAGTAGAAGCAAAGGTTTTACCGTCAGAATTAATGAGTCCGGTTTTAGAAACCGTAGCACTAAGAAGTCTTTCAAAAGCGGAATTTGAAAAAGAACAAATTGTAAACGCTTTAAAACGTACTAATTATAATAAATCTAAAGCAGCTAAATTACTTCAGGTAACTCGCAAAACGCTTTACAATAGAATCAACCATTATGATTTGGATCTGTAGCTGTTTGTTGTGAAAGTACATCAATTAAAAATTCAATCTCACGCTGCACTTCTTGAAATTTTCTCTTTAATTTTTGACTGCTAATTTCATCGCTCTTTAATACTTCAAAAGTTTCTAAAACGGGTATGGCATTATTCACTTCTAATTGACGAAACATAGGCAGCATTTTATGTGCTGTTTTGTTTAGCAGCTTAAAATCATTATTGGCAACGGCGGTTCGAAGTTGAAAAAGGTTTTCTTCTGTATCCTTTGTGAAAGTTAGCAATACCTCGTTAATAGCATTTTGGTCATCACCTAAAAACATTTTTATATTAGTTAGGCTAAATGGCTTGTCATTACTTTCTTTATTTAAAATAACTATACGACTTGGAGCTTTGGTGTTATTGTTAAATATTGTATTTAGTTTTTGTAATAAGTCGGTTTTTGAAAAGGGTTTGCGTAACAAGCCAGTAAATCCTTTTTCGGTGAAATGTTGTAATGATAGGTCTCGTCTTCCTGTCATTGCCAAGATGGGTTGTTTGTTATAATTTTTGAACGCGCCAGATTTTAATTGGTTTACAATTTCATAGCCCGTAACGGTAGGCATTTCTATATCGGTCAAAATCACATCAAAGTTGAAATCTTCTTCAGATGTAAAAGCATTGAAATCTGAAAATATTCGAGCTTCAATTCCTTCGGCTTTTAGAATTTCGCTAATGAGTTTTAAGAGAGATGCGTCATCATCGAATACAATAATTTTTAAATCTTCTAATACTATGGTTTTTTGAGGTGCTTCTTCAACCTCTGCTCCCAATTCAATAGGTATTTCAAGCGTGAACGTACTGCCTTTATTTATTTCGCTTTCTAACAATATGGAACCTTCTAGTAATTCAGTGAGTTTTTTGGTAATGGTGAGTCCTAATCCGTATCCATCATATTTCTTATCCGTATCGTTCTCAGCTTGTGCAAACTCTTTGAAAATCAGTTCTTGTTTCTCTTTAGAAATCCCTATTCCCGTATCCTCTATTTGTAGTTTAAGCGTTTTATTGTTTAATATAGTTCCGGTCAATGTGATAGTACCTTTATCTGTGAATTTATAAGCATTTCCTAAAAGATTCGATACAATTTGTCGTAGACGAAAAGCATCGGAAATAATAGGATGTTTTAAAGAATCATCCAATTTTAAAACCATTTCAATTTTCTTGTTTTGATATTGAGAAGCAATATTTTTAGAGCTTTCTAGTATTAATTGATCAATCCTAAAAGAAGAATGCTTGGCAACCATTTTTCCAGCTTCTAACTGAGAGAAATCCAGTAAGTCATTTACAAGGTTATTGACATAGTTCGTAGCAGATTTAATATGGGTAATATGTTCTTTGTGGTTCTTACTGTTATCGCTTTCTTCTATAATATCGGCATAGCCGCTTATGGTGTTTAATGGAGTGCGTAGATCATGACTTACGGTAGCGATTAATTGCTCTCTACTTTTTAATAGCGATTCTGAATATGCCTTTTCCTTTTCAAGTTTTTCTCTGTATATGTTCGCTTTCCAAAAATCTCTATTAAGAATAAAAGTAAAAATACCTACTACTAGAAAACCAAGAATTGCGGCGATAACGGCTAGGCGAATACTTCGTTTAAGCAGGGTTTCTTTTTTTATGGAACTTGCTAAGCTGTTCATGATGATCTCTTGCTCAAAAGAAGAAAGAATGGTACGCAATTGCTGCGATAGTTCAAGATCTGTTTTATTGATGGTTGTTTCTCTAATAGCTAAAGAATTTTTATTTGTGGTATTTTCTTGCTGTACGTCTTTTAAAAGATTTTTAGAAACCTGAACGACACTGTCCATTGTTTGAACATTTTGTTGTGGATCTTCGTCTATAGGTACATTTGCATTTAAATAATCGGCAACTTTTTTTATGGCACTTTGTGCTTTTGGTGAAAGCTCGTCTAAGTTTGGTGCTAAACCTTCGGGTTTAATAATACCTAAAGATTCTTCAAGCTTGTCAAATTCTTTAAGAGCAGAGTTTATAGCGGTGTCAGTTTGATCTTTAATTCTAATGGAGCGTAAAGCATTGATATTGGTCGCCTTTTTGGTTAGTAAAGAGCTAAGGCTGTCTAGAAGCATGCGTTGATGATTGCTTTCCGTAAGTGTTTTTAATTCTTCAATATTGGTGTAGAGAGAGTCTATCTTATTCTCATAAGCGGTAAAATTGATTTTGCTTTTGGTTTGCAAGGCAAGTTTAGAAAGGCTTTCAGCTTCATATAATTGCGCGAGAAAAGAGTTTGTTTTTAGCAGTTTATGATCTTTTTCCGTTGTTTGCTCAGTTGCGATATACTCTTGTACTTCATTATAGATATAATAAGAGGCGATGATCCCTAGAATAATTAAAAGAAGGTAGCTAATGGTTATCTTAAGGGTGAATCTATTTTTTTTTGAATTCATATAGTTTTGTGCTGATACTTTAAATACGTTAAAACTGCAGGAAGAAGTTCTAAAAAGGTGTTAATTAAACAAGTTGTTATTTTTTTAAATTTCTTTATGACAGTATAAATAACTGCATTACATTTGCCGCATCTCAAAGGGGTGCCTAGTTCTAATCATAGAACAAAGCTGAGATTATACCCAAAGAACCTGGGCAGGTAATGCTGCCAAGGGAAAGTCTAAAAAATTTAAAACAATTTTTTAGAATAAGATGTAGTATGTTTTTTTATTCATATGAAGTCTTTTGGAAAGCGAGCTTAGTTGCTCTAAAATCAATTTTAATATTAGAATAATAACCCCTTTTATTCGTGATTATTTTACGAATGAAACTATCTATTTTCACAATTGCGGCGTTTCTTACGCTGAGTATGGGTCTAAGTGCCCAAGAACAGGAAACTGACACCTTAGAAGGTAAAAAAGTAGTGTTAGACGAGGTTTTCGTCTCAGCGGTCAGGGTGACCAAAGAATCTCCTGTTACATTTTCAAATCTTACAAAGGAAGATATCAAGCCTCGAAACTTAGGTCAAGATATTCCTGTATTAATGAACTTTCTACCATCTGTAGTCACCACTAGTGATGCAGGTGCCGGAGTAGGTTATACAGGTATTAGGGTAAGGGGTAGTGACGCTACACGTGTAAACGTTACCATTAACGGTATACCTTATAACGATGCGGAATCTCAAGGTACCTTTTGGGTAAATATGCCAGACTTTGCATCTTCAACAGAGAGTTTACAGTTACAACGCGGTGTAGGTACGTCGACAAACGGAGCAGGTGCCTTTGGTGCCAGTTTAAATCTGTTAACTGACGGATTCTCGCAAGATGCATACGGACAAATATCAACTTCAATTGGTAGTTACAGCACCTTAAGAAATAACCTGAAATTCAGCACCGGACTTTTAAATGACCATATTGAAATTTCGGGTAGACTATCTCAAATCAATTCTGATGGTTATATAGACAGGGCTAGAACAGATTTAGAGTCTTATTTTTTACAAGCTGCTTATAAAGATGACAATACCTTGATCAAAGCGTTAATGTTCGGTGGTCATGAAATTACGTATCAGGCTTGGTACGGTATAGATGGTCAAACTTTAAAGGATGATAGAACCTTTAATCCTTCAGGTATTTATACAGATCTAGATGGAAATACCCAATTTTATGATAATGAGGTAGATAACTATAAGCAGGATCATGCTCAGCTTTTATGGAACGAACAAATTTCAGATTTCTGGAGTACCAACATCGCATTGCACTATACCAGGGGTAGAGGCTATTTTGAGCAATATAGAGAGGCAGACGATTTCGCTACCTATGGTTTTGAACCATTAATAGTTGATGGTGTTGAGGTAAATACCACAGACCTCATTAGAAGACGTTGGTTAGATAATGATTTCTATGGTACCGTTTTTTCCGCAAACTATAAGAAAGACAAGCTAGACTTAATAATGGGTGGTGGCTTTAACAAGTATGAAGGCGATCATTTCGGCGAAGTGATTTGGGCTAGATATGCTAGCAACAGTAGTTATAAAGACCGCTACTATGATGATAGTTCAACTAAAACTGATTTTAATCTGTATACAAAAGTAAATTATCAATTAACAGATCAATGGTCGTTGTATGGAGATTTACAATATAGAACGGTAGGCTACAAGGCTAATGGAGATGAAACCGGTTTGGTTGATGATACATTTAATTTTTTCAACCCAAAAGCTGGGGTAACTTTTGATTTAAATGCCAATAACAATTTCTATTTGTCTTATGCGGTAGCTAATAGAGAACCAAATAGAAATGACTACGAAAGCGGTAACCCTAAGCCAGAAAAATTGAATGATTTTGAATTAGGATGGAGATACGTATCAACTAATGTACAGGTCAACACCAACCTATATTACATGAACTATAAAGATCAGTTAGTGGTTACAGGTGAATTAAATGATGTTGGTGCACCATTAAGAGAGAATATTGGCGATAGTTACAGATTTGGTTTAGAGGTTGATGCGAATATTAGATTGGGAGATAAATTTAGTGTGCGCCCTAATATTGCTATAAGCGACAATAAGAACAAAGATTTCTTTATTGATCGAGATGGATTATTACAAGGTTTAGGCGATACCAATATTGCATATTCACCAGGTTTGGTAGCAGGAAATATTCTAAGTTATATGCCTTCTGAAGTACTGAGTCTTTCGTTGTACTCAAAATTTGTTGGCGAGCAATATTTAAGTAATACAGATACCGAAGCTTCAAAATTAGATTCTTATTTTACGAACGATTTCAATGTAACCTATGAAGTTAAAATGAATAGTATTGTTAAATCTATCGTATTTTCAGGTCTGGTAAATAACATCTTCAATGAAAAGTATGTTTCTAACGGCTATACCTATGTAGACAGTTGGTCTACACCTGGTAATTCTTTTGAAGTGCAGGGGTATTATCCACAAGCTGGTACTAACTTCTTGTTGGGAGCCACCGTTAACTTTTAAATATTTTGAGAGCGATCAAAGTATTATAAATAATTTTAAGTGTTATAAAAGGGTGTGACTTTTAAGGTTGCACCCTTTTTATTTTTTGAGAATATTTCAATTTGATATCTAGAACTACCTATAAGTGCTTAATTAAAAATAATTACACTGCCCCCGTTAAAACTGGTACGATATTCTAACATGTTATAATAACGATTGCCATCATCAGGTACGTCCAATAACTGACCGGTAAATAGACTATACTCATAACCTTCACATGAACATGTTGCAACTTGTCCTCTAAAAGACATGGTAGAGCAATCATTAGGGGCGTGATTTGGGCAACTACCTTCAAAAGCCCTAAATTGATCAAAGCCAGAGTTGATTACGAAAACCCCTCTAGTACCGGCAAGATCACTATTTATATAAACCACACTGCCAGTGTTTGTAAGAGGACTGTAGGAAGGCAGGTTTAAATTGGCTTCAAAACGAAAACCTATTTCTTGTAAGTAAGGATTTCTATTTGTACCGTCATTGCTACAAGCGGTAATAATCAATAGAATAACAATGCCTAATCTCTTCATTATACTTAAAGTTTAGTTTTGAAAAACTTCAGCAAAAGTGCGTAAAAATTATGTATATTTGTGTTAAATCCTCGCTTAAAAAGCCGAAATAACAGGCAATTGCAGAGGATTTGTTTATTTATAAAACAAAGAGGTAATGAGTAATATATCATACTATACTCCAGAAGGGTTGAAGAAACTCAAGGAAGAACTAAATCATTTACGAGATGTTGAGCGCCCAAAAGCGTCTCAAGCTATTGCCGAAGCAAGAGATAAAGGAGATTTGTCGGAAAATGCTGAATATGATGCTGCGAAAGAAGCACAAGGTCTTTTGGAAATGAAAATTTCAAAGATGGAAAATACAGTGGCAAATGCACGTTTAATTGACGAGTCTCAATTAGATACTTCAAAGGTTTTGGTGCTTTCTACCGTAAAGCTTAAAAATCAAAATAATGGCATGGAAATGTCTTATAAGTTGGTTGCCGAAAGTGAGGCGGATTTAAAAACCGGTAAAATTTCAGTGAACTCACCAATTGGTAAAGGTCTACTAGGTAAAAAGGTAGGTGATACTGCAGAGATCGTAGTGCCAAGCGGAGCCATAAAATTTGAAATTCTTGAAATTACAAGAGCATAATTTTTTTAAATAACTATATTTAATCCTATCCTTTGTTAATGGATAGGATTTTTTATTACCATTAAATACAAATGACTATGCCAACTATTTTTACGAAGATTATCAATGGTGAAATTCCTTGCTTTAAAGTAGCTGAAGATGACAATTACCTGGCTTTTTTAGATATTAACCCCAATGCAAAAGGGCATACATTGTGTATACCTAAAAAAGAGGTGAATAAAATTTTAGATTTAGATGAAGAAACCTATTTAGGACTGATGTCTTTTTCTAGAAAAGTAGGGAAAGCATTAGAGAAAACAGTTGATTGCAAGCGTGTGGGTATGTCTGTTATTGGTTTGGAAGTGCCGCATGTACATGTTCATTTAATTCCTTTAAATGAAATGAAAGATGCTACCTTTCAGCATAAGGTAAAATTGAGTAATGAAGAACTTAGTACTTTAGCTAAAGCAATAGGTTCTAAAGTTGAATAGCTCCAGAAATATATAAATAAATTGCACCGGCCACTAATGCTATAAGAATTAAGATGACGCTATAGAACAGTAATGTTGGCTTAGATGATTTTTTGGTTGGTATAGCGGTTTTTTGATAGTAATTGAACATGCGTTCAATATCATCTGTCCAAGTAACAGGGTAAATAGTAGAGTGGCAGGTATTGCAAACTAATTTATTACTTAGTTCTCCTGTAATTTTATGAAAAAAGCTACCGTAGGTATGCTTTTGATAAAAAGTTAAATTTAAATCTTGATTAAAACACTCAGGACAATTATTCGTCAGTTTGGCTTCTTTAATAATTTCTAATTTTTCCTTCGCCATAATTAGTGCACCACTTTTAAAGAAATTTGCATTATAGTACCTTCTTTGCCAGATGATAACACTTTTATTTTGCCATCATGATATTCTTCAACAATACGCTTAACCAAAGAGAGACCTAGGCCCCAACCTCTTTTTTTAGAAGTAAAGCCGGGTGTAAAGATACTATTATAGTTGCTTTTTGAAATACCATGTCCAGTATCGGCTATTAAAATGTTGACATATTTGTTGTCTTGAACTATCTCAATGGCAATACTACCCTTGCCTCTCATGGCATCAATGCCGTTTTTAACCAAATTCTCTATGGTCCAATTGTATAATGAACTGTTTAACATAACCGGTAGGTAATCTACCTTTGTGCTGAAAGAAAAGTGAATAAGTTTAGAGCTTCTTCGCTTTAAATAATCGAAAGCATCTCGGGTTTCTTTTACAATATCGCTTTCTTCAAGTTTTGGTAATGAACCAATTTTAGAAAAGCGCTCGGTAATGGTCTCTAGTCGATCAATATCCTTTTCAATTTCTTTTGTTATGCTGGGGTTAATCGCTTCAGATTTCAACAGTTCATTCCATCCTAAAAGAGAAGAAAGAGGTGTGCCGATTTGGTGCGCGGTTTCTTTGGCCATACCCGCCCATAATTTATTCTGTTCAGAAGCTTTGTTGGTCTTGAATAAGAAATAAATAACAGCGGCAAATAAGAAAATAATAAGCAGTAATGCTATTGGATAGTACTTGAGCTTCGTTAAAACATCAGAATTTCCATAATATAGGGTAGCTAAATGTTCGCCTTGTTGATCAATAGAAATTGGTACGTTTTCATTTTTGAATTTTCTAAGCTGACTTTGAATAAAGGCGGAGTCTTTAGATTTTTTAGGTGGAAAATTGTTTACCCTGATCGATTTATCCTTGTTAATTAAAATCATTGGGGTAGAGGTGTTGTTTTGAAAAACCTTTAAATGTAGGCTACCTAAATCTACAGTTTCAGAAGATTGTAAAAATTCTGATTGAGCCGTCGCCCAGATTTCCATTTTAAGCCGCTCTTCTTCTTTAAATTGTTTAAAAAAGCTATTGGTGTTCCATAAGATCAGACTCACTACAACAAAGGAGCCTATCAATAGAAAAATGTTGGAAATTTTGTTTTTAGGAATAAAGTTCATCCAATAGTTATCTAACACTAAAGATAACCCTAATTGTGAATAATTGTTGTGTTGTTATCTAAGTGCGCTGTTTTATTAGAACATCATTTTATGTATTTTTGAACTCTATTGTAAAAAGAGTTCAAGATGGAAATAGAAGGTAAAGTAAAATTGATAGGAGAAACCCAAACTTTTGGGTCTAATGGCTTTAGAAAAAGAGAATTGGTTGTTACTACAGATGAGCAGTATCCACAGCATATAATGGTAGAGTTCGTTCAAGATAAATGTGATTTATTGAACAGCTATAATGTAGGTCAAGATGTAAAAGTAAGCATTAACCTTAGAGGAAGAGAATGGACAAATCCTCAAGGTCAGGTCAAGTACTTTAATTCTATTCAAGGATGGCGTATAGAAGGTTCACCTCAAGCAGGAGCAGCCGGTATGCCGCCAGTTGCACCAATGGAAGCTTTTGAGCCTGCAGATAATTTAAATGAAGAGGATCATGATGATCTTCCTTTCTGAAAAATTGTAAAAAATTATAAAAGACGTTATGTCTTTATAAAAGTAAACTTGTTTAGCTTTAAAAAGTTAAACAAGTTTTTTTGTTTTAAGACCTTTACTTATTTTATGAATAAACTTAAAAGTCACGGCTAGTCATGTATTTTTTGACAGATGAACTTATTTTTCCACCGGTAGATAGTGCCAATATAGAAGGTCTATTGGCAGTAGGCGGTGATCTTTCTCCAGAACGGTTGCTATTGGCATACCAAAGCGGCATATTCCCGTGGTTCGATAATGATTCTATCATTTTATGGTGGAGTCCCGATCCCAGAATGATCCTATATCCCAATCAAATAAAAATCTCTAAAAGTATGCGTAAGGTTATTCGTAATGAACAGTTTCGATTAACAAAAAATACGTGCTTTAAAGAAGTGTTAGAGTATTGTTCATCTGTACCGCGTGAAGGTCAAGATGGTACTTGGATTACGGATGATATGAAAAATGCGTACATAGCATTACATGAAAAAGGTATTGCAAAATCATATGAGGTTTGGGAAGACGATTCTTTGGTCGGTGGTTTGTATGGGGTTGATTTAGGTGATGTATTCTGTGGTGAAAGTATGTTTAGCTTAACTTCTAATGCATCAAAATTTGCATTCATAAAACTTGCCGAAGAATTAAAAGCTAAAGATTATAAGGTTATTGATTGCCAATTGCATACAGATCATTTAGAAAGCATGGGTGCGCAAGAAATACCAAGAAAAGAGTTTATGAAGTTTTTAAATTGAGATGACCAGACTGTTTAGAAAAAGGAAAACATGTGCAGTACTTTCTGTATAATTTTCCATTCTAAATTGAACTCCAAACTGTGCTTTTAGTTTTTGTGAAATAGACCAACCTACTTGTGATGTCAGTCGTTGGTCGTACATGGGGCTTAAACCTTTGCCTATACTCAACAAAGATTCTGTAGTAGCGACTAAATAAGGTTCACCAATATCCATCTTTAAACCTTTTAAAGGTATATCTATGGCAAAGCGATACCTAAAACGATGAACTAGTTTAGAGGGCTGAATACGTTGCTCTATTCTAAATCTATTACCAAAACGAGCACTATTCGTTTTTTTAGTGATGTTAAATTGTTGGGTAAGCCTAAGTTCATTTTCCTTGTCACTTTCAAATGCTTCTCTAAATCGATATTGAACACCTAGACCTATGCTTTTATCTGGCTCTATTGTTAAAGATGAAAAATGTGCGATTTCTATTTGTCTTATGGTTAGTTGGGTTTGGTTGTCTTGATATGTATAATTTCTATTGGATAAAGAAATGTTCTGTTTAAGTAATGGGGTAACCTTGTAGTTAAATGCAACTTCAGGTTCCCAATATGCAGTTGTGGTATTTTGTGATTGTACAAGGTAAGTGCCTAAAAATAAAAATAGGACTATGCCGTACCCAACTCTAATACAGTACATGATCATAATTAGGAGGAAGCGAGGTTCTCGTGTTTTTAAAATTACCATCGGCATCAAACAGAATTTCATAGTCTAAATACCCTTTGTCTTTTTTACCTACCACAACTATTTCATAGTTATTAGAGGGTAGCATAAGGTTTTGAAATGCGTTTTTGAAAATATCTTCTACCATTTCATTATTTGAAAGATATTGTTGTTGAAGCCTTTTTATTTTATATTTTGTGAAAGTATTGTTCAAATAATCTAAAATTTTGGCATAGGTGTCATTTGGGATATCAGTAGGTTTAATGAGTATTTCTATATCTTCTAAAGTGCCTTCTTCATTAAATTCTATACTGTACCAAAGCTTGTCTTTTTTAAGTTTAGCTTCATAACTTATTTTGGTGCTATCGGTTTCTTTGTAGTATTTAATACGTTTAAAATCTGTAACATTTTCCGTTATGTTCGCAATGGCCAAAGCGGGAAATTGAGATTTAAGAATACGATGTTCTCTTTCATATTTATATTGAGAGAGCCCTACTTGAAAACATAATAATATACTAGCGATAGTTAATTTTAAAGGAAAATTTTTCATGTTGCACGTAATTGGTTTACCTATACTTGATTGTATCTAAAGCAATCTACTTGATGGTCGTTTACCATACCGGTTGCCTGCATAAAAGCATTAATGATGGTGCTGCCTACAAATTTAAAGCCTCTTTTTTTTAGGTCTTTGCTTATGGCATCTGAAGTTGGTGTATTTGCAGGGGCATCTTTATAGTTTATGACTTCATTTTTAACGGGTGTGTTATTTACAAATGCCCAAATGTATGCAGTAAAAGAACCAAACTCTTGTTGAATCTTTATATAAGCTTGTGCGTTGGTGACTGTGGCGCGAACTTTTAATTTATTTCTAATAATACCCTCATCTTGTAATAAGGATAAGATTTTTGTTTCAGTGTATGTTGCTATTTTTTTATAATCAAAATGATCAAAAGCTACCCTAAAGTTCTCTCTCCTTTTTAAAATGGTGATCCAGCTTAAACCTGCCTGAAAGGTTTCCAATACTAAGAACTCGAACAATAAAGCATCGTCTTTAACAGGTACACCCCATTCTTGATCATGATAAGCTTCGTAAAGTGTATCGCCTTTACACCAGCCACACCTGTTTTTCTCCATAAAATAAAAGTACTATTAATTGAGTTCTGTTCAAACTAAAACCAAGTAACTATACATAGATACAAGGGCATACCCAAAGTAATGTTGAACGGAAATGTAATTGCCAAGGCCATAGGTAAATATAAGCTAGGGTTTGCTTTAGGTGCTGCTAAACGCATAGCTGCAGGCACGGCTATATAAGAAGCACTTGCCGCTAAGATGGCAAATAAGAATCTATTTCCTACACTTTCGGTAAAAATGGCGCTGACCATAGCGACGATACTACCGTTTATAAGAGGTATTACTATAGCGAAAATAAAAGCAAACCATCCTTTTTTAATAAAATCAGCCAGTTTTTTACCGCTGGTAATACCCATATCTAAAAGGAAAACTGCTAAAAAGCCTTTGAAAATATCTGTAGTAAACGGTTCTATGCCTCTGGCATGTTGATCACTGGCCAAAAAACCGATAATTAAACTACCGATTATTAAAAGTACACTACCGTTTGTTAAAGAATGCCTTACTACGTTTGGTAGACAAATTTTGTTTTCTTTGTTTTTTTGAAAATAAGACATCAACAGTACGCCGATAATAATAGAAGGTGCCTCCATAAGTGCCATTACCGCGACCATATGACCGCCAAAATCTATCTGTTCCATTTCTAAAAATGATACAGCGGTGACAAAAGTTACAGCACTTACCGAACCATATGATGCGGCTATAGCACCAGAGTTTGCAACACTGAATTTTCTTCTTAAAATAAAATAAGTGTAGAATGGTACGAACAAAGCCAAGAAAACACCGAATAACAATGACCATAGAATTTCTATGTCGAGATTGCTATGCGAAAGTTCTAGACCACCTTTAAAGCCAATAGAAAACATTAAATAAAGGGAAATGAACTTTGATGAATTCGGCGGAATTTCTAAATCACTTTTTAATTGAACGGCAATTACCCCTAAGAAGAAAAAGAGCAGGGCCGGGTTGGTCAGATTATCTAACAGTAAATGTAAATCCATAAAAGTTTATTTGTAAAAAGGTTGGAGGGAGTTACTTGATCTAAATGTCATAACATAACTCCCCTTTATAAAAGAAAGATTGAATATTATTACAGGGCGTTCAGTTTTCGTTCACCCTGGTCTTAATGAATAATATTAAAGTGATTATACTACAAGAAACTAAGATTTGGGTTAAAAACAACCCATTGTTTTTGTAGGAAAGTAGGATAAGGGTTCCCATAAATAGAATGGTGGCTAACAAGGGTAGACTTACTTTTTTAAACATAATGTTTTTTTTTAAGAAAGAAATTTAGACTATTCGTTTATGGTTATTTCTAGTACACCGTTAATTGTAACCGTTACGTTTTTACCAAATTGATCTCTAAAAAACTCATTTGAGATTTTCTTGTCATTTTGAAGTTGACCTATTCTACTGTCAGGAAATTCTGTGTTTGATTTTGAAAAACCTTCGCAAAGAGATAGGCGTTGTAATTTGTGAAAGTTTATTTTTTCATTGATGAGGTTCTTTACGATATCATTAGCCTCAGAAACTGTAAACTCACCATCTACGAGTTGAATGTTCTGTTTTTTGATAGTTTTTTTGACTTCGTCTTTAACTTCTGCGTTCATAATATTTAGTTTATAGAATTAGATTCGGATGCAAATCTTATATTTTTTATTCATTTAATTTTATTTATATTTATTATGTCATACATAAAAATATTTTATGAATTATACATTACATCAGTTAAAGATATTCTTGCAAATAGCTGAAAGTGAAAGTATTACAAAGGCTTCTGAAGAGTTGTATCTAACACAGCCAGCAGTGTCTATTCAGTTAAAAAATTTTCAAGATCAGTTTTCTATTCCTTTAACAGAAGTTGTAGGGCGAAAGCTTTATGTAACTGATTTTGGTAAGGAAATTGCAGTGGCCGCCAAAAGAATACTCCAAGAAGTAGATGCTATTAATTATAAGATTCTATCCTATAAAGGAGAGTTGGTGGGTAAATTGAAATTTTCTGTAGTGTCTACCGGCAAGTATGTAATGCCGTATATGATTTCAAATTTTTCACACCAGAACAAGGGTGTTGATTTAGTAATCGATGTTACCAATAAATCTCAAGTAATAGAAAGTTTAGAATTGAATACGGTAGATTTCGCCATGGTGTCCGTTTTACCTAAAAAACTGAAGGTGGAACGTGTAGAGCTTATGCAAAATAAATTATATCTAATTGCCGGAAAAAATGGATTGGGGAGCAAAACCCTTTCTAGAAAGAAAATATTTGAGCAATCACCATTAATTTATAGAGAGGCTGGCTCTGCAACAAGGGCCGCAATGGAAAATTTTATAACTAAGAATAAATTCGAGGTTCGTAAAAAAATTGAACTTACCTCTAATGAGGCCGTAAAGCAGGCGGTAATAGCAGGTTTGGGTTTTTCGATTATGCCTATAATTGGGCTAAAGAATGAACTCAAAAATAAAGACGTGCAAATTATACCGATCAAGGGTCTGCCTATAGAAACCAAATGGAATTTAATTTGGCTTAAATCAAAAAAGTTATCACCTACCGCTTTGGCATTTTTAGACTATTTGGAGGAAGAAAAAAATCAAGTAATTGAAGATAATTTTAGTTGGATAGATGCTTACTGAGTTTTTAAATTTTTGCTGTTTGATCTCGTAGTAATTGAATTTGTTCATCATCCATATAAATAATGGGAACGGCATAGATCAATGGCATGTTTTCAGGGTACTTTTGCCTTAATACCTTGTTGATTGTAGTAAATAATAGCGCTTTTGTTTTTCCTTCTATGATTGTTTTCTTCTCGAAAGTGATCTCTCCGTTCTCTTCATTTTTATTGAAAGCTTTATTGCTTATGATGTTGGCGCTATATATTAACTTTTGAGTTAAAAGTAGTCTCGCAATTTCTTCTGCCTGTTTTTTTGTTTTGACAATTATACGTGCTAAAATCATATGTATAAATTTTATTGATTTCGATTATTTAAAATAAAACCCAATTTTTTTTTCATGTTGCAAGGTCAATAGTACGAGGATAATCAGATTTTTTAGTTCGGAAAATACGAATGTAAGGGCTATCAAAAAGGTGTTACTATTATAAATTAATGTTAAACTATTAGTGTATGATAGTATTACTATTATATTTGCAATCGACTTAATTTAAATATTATGGATAGGCTCTTACAAGGGGTACAAATAAGAATCAATGAGAAACTCTTTCTAAAAGATCCAGAGTCTTCTAGTCTGGGCAAAAGAATAATTGAGTTTAGTATTCAATTGATAGATGAAATAGGCTTTGAAAGTTTTACTTTTAAAAAACTAGGAAAGGAAATTGGTTCTAACGAAAGTAGTATATACCGTTATTTTGAAAATAAGCACAAACTTTTATTGTATTTGACCTCATGGTATTGGGGTTGGATGGAGTATCAACTGGTTTTTGCTACCAACAGTATTAGAAACCCCCAAGAAAAACTAATGAAGGCGATCTTTATTATGACCAAAACAATAAAAGAAGATTCTGCTTTTTCGCATATCAATGAGGTTCTGTTGAATAATATTGTAATCAATGAATATTCTAAGTCTTATTTGACAAAAGAAGTGGATGTTGAGAACAAAGAGGGCTATTATATTATATACAAAAGACTCGTAAGTAGACTTGGGGAAATGATTTCAGAAGTGGATCCCAACTATAAATATCCTACAAGTTTAGCAAGTACTATTCTTGAAAACGGTTTGCATCAGCATTTCTTAAAAGAACATTTTCCTTCACTAACAGATTGTAATAGTAAGGTTACACCAACTCAGTATTTAACACACTTAGTGTTTAATACCTTAAATAATACTATCGATGAATAAAAACATATTAACCGCCTGGCAACGTTTCTTAGGTCTTTTAAGATTAGATAAGAAAGACGTTTTTCAGATATTTTATTATGCCATTTTTGCCGGTGTGGTCAACCTTTCATTGCCTTTGGGTATACAGGCGATCATAAACTTAATGCAAGGTGCACAGATTAGTACATCATGGATCGTATTGGTTATTGGGGTAACCATAGGTGTAGCGTTTGTAGGTATTTTACAATTAATGCAGATAAGGATTATAGAAAACGTTCAACAAAAGATTTTTACGCGGGCATCTTTCGAATTCGCCTATAGATTTCCTAAGATTAAAATGAGCGAGCTTCATAATTATTATCCGCCAGAATTGGCGAATCGGTTTTTTGATACCTTGACCATTCAAAAATCACTATCAAAAGTATTGATAGACTTTCCTGCAGCATTGTTACAGATTGTTTTTGGTTTGATATTACTTTCTTTTTATCATCCGTTTTTTATAGTCTACGGCCTACTATTGCTGTTATTGATTTATGTAGTTTTTAAGTTTACCGCACAGCGTGGTTTAGATACTAGTTTAGACGAATCTAAGAGTAAATATAAAGTGGCGCACTGGTTACAAGAGATAGCGCGGTCTATAGTTAGTTTCAAGTTGTCAGGTAAAACTTCTCACGCTTTAGATAAGAACGACACTTTGGTGGTAGAATATTTGAATGCTAGAGAAAGTCATTTTAGGGTTCTTGTGTTACAATTTATCCAAATGATAGGTTTTAAGGTGTTGGTAACGGCCGGTCTTCTTCTAATAGGTGGTTTATTGGTATTGAACCAAGAAATGAATATTGGTCAATTTGTCGCTGCTGAAATTATTATTCTTTTGGTCATAAGTTCCGTAGAAAAACTAATATTGGGTCTTGAGACTTTTTACGATCTATTGACTTCTCTAGAGAAAATGGGTCAGGTAGTAGATAAAGAACTTGAAATACAAGAAGGCGAAAAGCCATTTATGGAAAACCAAGCTTTTACTGTTGAATTAAATGATATTTCTTATCGTGTACCACAACAAAAAAGACAGGTAATTTCAGATTTGAGCTTGACCATAACTCCGAATTGTACTATTCTTTTAAGGGGTAATAGCGGGTCTGGTAAAAATACACTATTACGTATTATCGCAGGTATTATTGAGCCAGACAGTGGTGGGGTGTATATCAACGGAGTCTCTTTAAGGGGTATGAACCTAAACTATTACCGTTCTCATCTAGGTCAGTCATTGCCAGAAGAATCTCCTTTTGAAGGCACTATACTGCACAACATTACTTTTGGAGATAAGGAAACTACAAATGAGCAAGTTTATTGGGCATTGGATAAAGTAGGACTTACGGAATTTGTAAAGAAACAGCCAGAAGGGTTAAATACCGTTCTATATCCCGAAGGAAAACAAATTCCATATACCATATCAAAAAAGATCGTACTGGCAAGAAGTATTGTTCGTAAACCAAAGTTATTGATATTGAAAGATCCTTTAGATCAGTTCAATAGTGAAGAGGCTGATAGAATTTTAAGCTTTTTAAGTGATTCATCTAATGGGTGGGCACTACTTGTGGTGAGTGAAAATGATAAATGGATCAAAAAATGTTCTCGTATTATCACTATGGACCAAGGTCAGATTATTAACGAAATCTCAGGAAAAGATGCTTAATATTTCTCATAAAAAATTGAACGGAAATGTATCTATAGCGCGTTTTAAATCCGCTCAAAAAGTAAATCATAAAAGGCACTATAAACACTTTAATCGCTTTTTGTTGGCTTTCGCGATAGTTGGCGTTATCGTATTGTTTTTGCCTTGGACCCAG
This sequence comes from Maribacter sp. R86514, assembly GCF_044597005.1. NCBI lineage: Bacteria > Pseudomonadati > Bacteroidota > Flavobacteriia > Flavobacteriales > Flavobacteriaceae > Maribacter > Maribacter sp. R86514. The sequence goes on from NZ_CP138999.1 coordinate 3,636,359, forward strand.
ACAATTAATGCAAGAGGGTATTTAACAACACTAACACCAGGTCAAAGACCGCAAACCATTCAATCTCAAATACCGGGTAGAATTGAAGAGTGGTACGTACAAGAAGGTGATTATGTAAAAAAGGGAGATACAATACTCTTTATATCTGAAGTAAAGTCTGAGTATTTTGATCCAGATTTAGTAGAAAGAACTGGGCAGCAATTAAAATCAAAATCATCTTCTGTTACGTCTTATGAGGATAAGGTGAAATCCTTAGATAATCAGGTAGCGGCGTTGTTCAATGAAAGAAGATTAAAGTTAGAGCAGGCCAAGAATAAATTGATGCAAGCGAAATTAAAGGCACAAAGTGATAGTATTGATTTTGAAGCGGCAAAGACGAACATACAAATTGCAGAACGCCAATATGAACGTACGGCTCAGTTACAAAGCGAAGGTTTAAAGGCGGTAACAGATGTCGAAGAAAAGCGCTTGAAATTACAAGAAACACAGGCAAAATTAATTTCGCAAGAGAACAAGTTATTGGCTGCCAAGAACGAGATTATCAATGCAGAAGTTGAAATCAATAGGGTGCAGGCTTCTTATACAGATAAGATTTCAAAAGCGCAAAGCGATAAGTTTACGGCGATGTCTAATCAATTCGATTCTGAGGCTCAGGTGAGTAAATTAGAGAATGATTATACCAATTATCAAATGCGAAACCAATTACGTTACGTAAGGGCACCGCAAAATGGCTATATCAATAAAGTGCTTACGGCAGGTATTGGTGAAACTTTTAAAGAAGGTACGCCCTTGGTAGGCATTATGCCGGCTGACTATGATATGGCGGTAGAAACGTTTATAAATCCTATAGACTTGCCGCTGGTTCATTTGGGTGAAACGGTCAGAATTCAATTTGATGGTTGGCCGGCAATCGTTTTCAGTGGTTGGCCAAATGCATCTTACGGTACATATGGCGGTAAGGTAGTGGCCATAGAAACTTTTATAAACCCTAATGGTAAATATAGAATACTCTTGTCGCCAGACAAAGAAGATCAACCATGGCCAGACGCTTTACGTGTAGGTACTGGAGCAAATACCATAGCCTTGTTAGAAGATGTACCGATCTGGTACGAACTTTGGCGTCAGCTAAACGGTTTCCCGCCTAATTATTATCAGCCGGAAGGCGCTCAAGATAAACCTGTAAAAAAATAAGAATGAACAGAATTATTATCTTTTTCTATCTGTCATTTGGGCTGTTTGCGAACGCTCAGACCGTAGATTCTGTGCAGCTTAATTTTAGGGAGTATTTAGGGTATGTAAAAAAATACCACCCTGTGGCCAAACAAGCAGAAATGGTAATGAGTGTTGGTCAGGCAAATTTAATGAAGGCGCGTGGTGGTTTTGACCCAAAGATAGCTGTAGATTATTCTACGAAAGAATTTAAAGGTTCTGAGTATTATGATTTATTGAACTCTACCTTTAAAATACCAACTTGGTACGGTATTGAATTAAAGGGTGAATTTGAGCAGTATACCGGTGAATATGTAAATGCCGAAAGAAATGTGCCCGATGATGGCTTGTATAGTGCCGGTGTTGCACTTTCATTAGGTCGCGGTTCTTGGATAAACGAACGTATGGCTACCGTAAAGAAAGCCAAATTTTTTAGGGAGCAATCTAAGGCAGATAGAGATTTATTGGTGAATCAGATTTTGTTCGATGCTTCATTGGCATATTTCAATTGGTTACAAGCATACAGAAATAGTCTGTTGTTCAACGATTTTTTGTTGAATGCTAAAGTCAGGTTGAAAGGTGTTAACCGTAGCGCACAAGCAGGTGAAATTGCAGCCATAGATACGGTAGAAGCAAAGATTGCAGTACAGAATAGGGCATTGGAAAAAGAACAGGCCAATGTGGTTTTGCGTAATGCCAGATTAGAATTATCTAATTACCTATGGATGGGCGAAAACATACCAATGGAGTTACAGGACGGTGTGGTTCCAGATACCTCATTAGATACCGAAATTGATCAGGCTCTAGAGATTTTAGGCAAACCGCTCGATAGTTTTGTGCTAGAGAACCATCCAAAATTAAAATCATTGAACTACAAAATCGATGGGCTAATAGTGGATAAACGCTTAAAGACAAATAAGTTGTTGCCAAGAATAGATGTGGAATATAAGTTCATTACAGATGAACCGGAGTATTTGAATTCATTTGAAAGACAAAATTTTAAAGCAGGCTTAAATTTCGAACTTCCTTTGTTTCTTAGAAAAGAACGAGGAGATTTAAAATTGGCAAAATTGAAATTAAAAGACGCCGAGTTTGAGAGAGATAATGCAGAAGTACAAATTCAAAATAAGATAATTGCGATTTACAATGAGCTCGATTCTTTTCAAAATCAAAATGTACTTATAAATGATATAGTTACTAGTTATGAAGCGCTGCTATCTGCCGAAGAACGAAAATTCAGTTTCGGGGAAAGCTCCCTTTTCTTGATTAATTCAAGGGAAAGTAAATTGATTGATGCAGTGTTAAAACAAAATAAGGTCGAGAATAAATATTTTACCGCCAAAGCCAAGTTGTTCAACAGTTTAGCGGTAAATCCTGAGAATTTGTAAGCATTGAACTTTTAATACTACTAAAGGGTTCCATTACAGAAATTAAAATAGCAAACGCATGGAATTACTCATAGAAGATTTGATAAAAAAGGGAATGGAAACCGGTTTTAGCTATGCAGAATACCGAGCTCTGGTAGCAGATTTAGCTGAAAAAGGCATATCTACCGGTCCAGAACAGTCAGAAGCATTAACGCAATACACGCAATTGAATAATAGCCGTATGCGTAGATGGGACAAAACCTTAAAATTTAGTGACGAGGCTGTGGCTAGAATTAAATCTGTAGACAAGAAAATTTCATGGTTGGTATTATCTGAAAGTTGGTGTGGCGATGCTTCACCTGCATTACCGGTAATGAATAAGATTACGGAAATCAATCCGAATATATCCTTATCCATTATCCTACGTGATGAGAATTTAGAGATCATGGATCAGTTTTTAACCAACGGTGGAAGATCCATTCCTAAATTAATAGCTGTTGAAGATGGTAATGGTGCTGTAGTTGCAACTTGGGGACCACGATCGGCAAAAGCTACAAAGATGGTAGTTGATTATAAAACAGAACATGGTAAGTTAACTCCAGAGTTTAAACAAGAGCTACAAATGTTTTATAATAAGGATAAGGGTCAAAGTATTTTAGAAGATGTGCTAAAGTTACTTCCCTTGAAATAGGTAAGTAATAGTTCCCTTCTGAGCGTCTTTTGTAGAAGAATTAAATCTTGCTTTTAAAGCGTATTTGATGGCGTTATCAACAAGACATCCGTTAGAGGTACCTGAACTTTTAGCATTATAATCGGCTTCGGTAACATAGCCTAAAGCATTTACCTCAATGTTGATGACCACTTTACCTCCTTCTATACAAGTGTATATTGGTGGTGGTAATTTATAATTGTTTCTGTCTACTAAAGAATAAGAAACAGATGTTCTTCTTGCGGCCAGGTTGTTTGTAAATTCTTTCTTTTGAGCTTCCTTTTCTCCTAGAAGTTGTTTTTTTTCTTCTCGTTTTTTCGCCAGGGCTTTTACTCGTGCAGAATAACCGTCGTCAGAAATCATATTTTCTGTTGGGTCGCCATCACTCATTTCATTACGTTCTGCCATTAACTCCTCTAAAGTTTGTAGTGGTTCTGGATTACCGTAACTAGGTTTAGCGGTTTCGTTAAAGGCTAAGTGACTTTTAATAGGGTCTATTTCTTCTTGTTCTTCTAATGGTTCTTCCTCTTTTAGAATTTCTTCTAGAACCTCTGGATCCATAACCATTTCAACAACATAATCTTCTTTAGATTCTTCTTGCCCCCCAAACTGAATATTATACAATACCAGCACTACAATAGACATGCTAAAGACAGTGGCAAGTAATGATAATTGTTTTCTGTTCAGATTCATGGATATATAACCTTAATAATACCAAAATATTTTAGAAGATCGACAAATGGTAATCAATTGTTTGTTACCTGTTTTCTTCTGTACCTAACAAGATATCGGCATAAACCAAAGGGTCTTGAGCATTATCTACGTTAAAATCACCTATTTTGGTTCTTCTCAATGCTGTTAAATGCGCTCCAGAATTCAATGCTTTTCCAAAATCATGAGCCATAGACCTTATGTAAGTTCCTTTGCTACATGCAATTCTAAAGTGTACATTCAATCCGTCAATATCGGTAATTTCAAAAGCGCTTACATTTACTTTACGCTTTGGTATATCTACTGTTTTTCCTTCTCTTGCCAATTCATATAAACGCTTGCCATCTTTTTTAAGTGCAGAAAATACAGGTGGCGCTTGCTCTATATCACCAATAAATTCATTGGTAGTTGCTTTTATGAGCTCAGGCGTAATATGTTCCGTACCAAAAGTCTCGTTTATTTCGGTTTCAAGATCATACGAAGAAGTAGTTGCACCTAAAGTGAAAACACCTGTATATTCTTTTTCCTGCCCTTGGTATTCAGTGATTTTTTTAGTGAATTTACCGGTACAGATAATTAGAAGTCCTGTTGCTAACGGATCTAAAGTACCCGCGTGCCCTATTTTAAACTTCTTTAAGCTGAATTTTTTTCTGATAGCCCATTTCAATTTATTGACCGCTTGAAAAGAGGACCATTCTAGTGGTTTATCGATCAATAATACCTGACCGTTCAAATAGTCTTCTTTGGTCAAATCTTCCATGAATTTGGGTGTTTATTTTGTATTACGGATTAGTAAAACCGTATATAACGGCAATAAATCCTACCACAAGGCAGTAAATGGCAAAGTAAGATAGCTTGCTTTTGCGAACTAATTTAATCATCCAAGTACAAGCGGCAAGGCCGGCAACAAAGGCGGCAATAAAACCAGCGCCCATGGCTACATTATTTTCTCCGTCAAAAGTTAAATCTCCGCTCATAAGGTCTTTGGCAATTTTACCAAAGATCAATGGTACTACCATTAAAAATGAAAATCTGGCGGCTTTAGATTTGTCTACACCTAAAAGAACAGAAGTGGAAATGGTGGCTCCACTTCGTGAAATACCAGGTAGCATAGCAATCGCTTGAGAGATTCCTACAATAAAGGCATTACCAAAACTTACTTTCTTATCCGTGTCTTTGGCTTTATCGGCAAAATATAAAAGTACTGCCGTAATGATCAACATAAAGCCTACAAATCTAATATTTCCCCCAAAAAAGGCTTCTAACTGTTCTTCAAAAAATAAGCCCACAAATACAGCGGGTAACATGGAGATGATGATTTTGGCGGAAAACTGACTTTCTTCGTTCCATTTAAACTGAAACAATCCGCTTAAAATTTCCCAAATATCTTTTCTAAAAACTACAATTGTACTCAATGCGGTTGCAAAGTGTAGTACTACGGTAAATAATAAACTTTCTTCTTGAACAGAGTTGTCTCCTAAAATGGCTTTACCCAATTCTAAATGCCCACTTGATGAAACAGGTAAAAACTCGGTTAATCCTTGAATAATACCGAGAATAATAGCGTCTAAAGTATCCAATTAATCTTTCTTTTTGTGTGGGTTTAATAAAATGGCATAAATTTCTATGCCTAAGCCAATAAGCACTAAAGTTGGTGCAAGTCTTATTCTTCTAAAACTATAGATTTCAGGGTTGAAAACGTTAGGGTCGTCACTACCGCCACCGCTCATTAAAATAAAACCTACTGCAATACAGGCAAGACCAATAAACATGAACATGTAATTTTTCTTTTGAAAAATGAATTCTTGTTTAGAATGCTGTTCCACTTTGTTGTTTTTACTCATGCCGCAAATTTAATAATATAATTCGTCCGTTCTAAGGTTTAGGAAGCGTTGGGTCGCAAAATAGGTGCTAATGAACGAAATAAGTATACCCAATAGAAAAACGCTAACAAATAAAATGACTAAAATATAGGGTTCGTCAAATAAACCTAAATCTTGAAAATTAGTATTTACATAATACACGACTCCACCAATGGCCAATAAAGCAATTGCGGCCCCGATCATGCCTAATTTAATATTTTGCCATATAAACGGCCTTCTAATGAAGGTTTTCGTTGCGCCTACCATTTGCATGGTTTTAATGATAAATCTTTTTGAATAAATAGATAATCGAATAGAGCTATTGATCAATAATACCGCAATAAAGGTAAATATGGCACTGGCAACCAAAATCCAGAAACCAATCTGTTCAACGCTCTTGGCAACCATGCTCACTAGAACTCGGTCATAGCTTACTTCGTCTACAAAGCTCTTTTCTGAAAGGGTATCGGCTATTTCTTCAACTTTCTCTGCGGTAACGAAATCTGCATTTAATTTTACGTCGATGGAGTTTTTCAGCGGATTATACCCTAAATAATCAACAAAGTCCTCGCCAATATCTTCACTATGCTGTTTTGCTGCCTCTTCTTTAGATACGTATGTAGAAGATTTGGTGTATTCAGACATTGCCAGGGTTTTTTGAAGTTGTTCAACTTCAATTTCCTTGGTATTTTCTTTTAGAAACACAGAAATTGTGATTTGTTCTTTAGAACGATCCGCCATTTTTTTTGTGTTCAGAACCAGTAATCCTAAAATGCCCAGTAGAAATAAGACTAATGCAATACTTAGCACCACTGAAAAATAGGAGGAGATGAGTTTGCGTCTTTGATAATTTTCGAAGGAGTTCGCCATAGTACTTAAAAGTGCAGTAAAAATAGCAAAGTATTGTTAAATGGAACTTAAAAAAATAAAGCCTTAACGTTTTAAGCTAAAGTGTCCTTTGAATTGAGTGGTATCTGCCTCAATTAGATACCAATAATCATCTTCCGGCATTCGTTCACCTTGAAAAGTACCGTCCCAAGATGTAGCATTTGTATTCCCAAATTTGATGAGCTTGCCATAGCGATCAAAAATTAAAATCGAAACAGAATTAAAAACCTCTAATCCGTCAGGTTCAAAAAGGTCATTGACAGTATCTCCATTAGGTGTAAAGAATTTTTGAATGACCAGATGGTAAAAATCCTCCGTTACAACACCACAATCGGTATTGTCTTGAACGTAAATAGTGTAAAATCCGCCTTCTACAGCTTCAAAAATAGGGTTGGTTTGAAATGAGATTCCATCTAAAGAATATTCAAAATTTCCACTGTTGGCAGTAGAAACTACTATTGATGGTCCGTCAGATACTATTTTATCAATTCTAGGTGAATCTATTTGTTCAACTGTAATGGTTCGTGTGGCAGAGCATCCATTGGTGTTGGTTACAATGACTTCGTATTCGCCAGCTTCAGTAACGTCTATCATTTGGGTGGTAGCGCCTGTAGACCATTGGTAGATGACATTCTCAACATCGGCATCTAAAGTGATAAAAGAATCTTCACAAAGAAAAACATTAGAGTCATCAGGTATGATCGGTAATGGATTAACGGTCAGCGTAACTGCTGTTCTTGTAGTAGATGCACATTCAATTTCTGTTGAATTAGCTTCTGCGTAATAGGTGCCGGCAGTGCCAGTTTCTAAGTTTTGGTCATCAGATAAAATTAAATTTCCGCTAGTAGCGGCATCGTACCAATTTATGGAATATGAATTTTGTGTATTAACGGTTAGCGTACCTAGTTCACCTTCACAAATGGTTACATCTCCGTTACTTGTAGGTGCAGCGGGAATAGGTAGAACGGTAATGTCAAAAACATCGGATACCACGTTGCATAAATCATTGTTTACATTGACAATATCCTCTGCAATTTTTGTTCTAAAATAAGTAGTTGTGGTAACTGCCGGAGTATTTAAAATGGCACTATTTTCACCAGCGATGTCTGCCCAGGTTTGCTGATCTGTACTTTGCTGCCATTGGTAGGCATGAGAACTGAATACAGAAGAATCTGGTGTTGCGGTCAATGTTCTTGAAACACTGCCTTGGTCTTCACAAACTACCAAACTAGCTTCATCTGCTGCGGTAGCAATGGTGACATTGTCACCGCAAGATCGAAATAGAATATCGTCAATGGCTACATCATTTCCACATCCTCCATTACTGTTATTTCTCATCTTCAAAATAACCGATGTTTGTCCCGGTTCGGTTTTAAAAACCAAAGCATATTGTTCCCATTCTAAAGTACCAGTACCGGGTATGCTGCCAGTGTCCCCTTGCGCAAGTAAATTGCTGTCTGTTTCATCCCATATTTGAAAGCGAACATTTACAGGTATGCTATTGCCCTCGCAGCTTCCAGCGGGTTGTAGGTTAATAAGCCATGATGAAAACTCATAGGTGGTGTTTTCACACAAGCCTGTAACTTGACGTTGATAAAATTCCCCAGCGGTAAAACTGGCGTTGACAATAAAAAGTTTTCCGTTGCTATCGCCAGGTGTGTGGTCTTGAATGGAAAGCCAGTCAAAATAGTTTGTGGTACTAGAAATGGTGTAATCGCCATCATTTGGTGTGCCAGTAGTAAATTGATATGAAGTAGTGCCTGCAGGTAATTCCGGTCCATCGGTAGTGCCGGATCCAAAATCTTCCGTAAAAATGGGGTCGCCAGAATTGCCACCACAAAAACCAAGCTGCGCTTGCAGTTTCATAGAAAAAACACAAATTACGGCTAAAAAACAAATTAATTTTTTGGGGTATGATAATTTCACGAAACTAAGATACCAAATTTAGAAATAGGTGATATTGCGATACTTTGGTATGGTAAAACTGTTAATTGCCAATATCTTTTTAACTCTCATTGATTCAACCTATTTTTGCGACTTACAGAAAAGAAGTAAAGATCATGCAATACAATTTCAACGAAATTGAAGCCAAATGGCAAAAATACTGGGCAGAAAACCAAACATTTAAAGCGGAGAACGATTCTGAAAAAGAAAAATTCTATGTGCTTGATATGTTTCCTTATCCTTCTGGTGCGGGTCTGCATGTTGGGCATCCGTTAGGTTATATTGCAAGTGATATTTATGCGAGATATAAGAGGCATAAAGGCTTCAATGTATTGCATCCACAAGGGTATGATTCTTTTGGTTTGCCTGCAGAGCAGTATGCTATTCAAACAGGTCAGCATCCTGCAGTGACTACAGCAGCAAATATTAAAACGTACAGAAGGCAGTTAGATCAATTAGGTTTTTCTTTTGATTGGAGTAGGGAAGTAAGAACTTCTAGTCCCGAATATTATAAATGGACACAGTGGATATTCATACAAATATTCAATTCTTGGTATAATAAAGATACCGATAAGGCAGAAGATATAGAAACATTGATTTCTAAGTTTTCTACGGATGGTAATGCCAATGTAAATGCCGTATGTGATGATGATATAGAGGCATTTACAGCTGATGAATGGACTGCTTTTTCTGATGTTAAAAAACAAGAAATATTATTACAATATAGATTAACGTATTTGGCTGATACTGAGGTAAACTGGTGCCCTGCACTAGGTACGGTATTGGCAAATGACGAAATCGTAAACGGAGTATCAGAGCGTGGTGGTCACCCGGTTATTCGTAAAAAAATGACCCAATGGAGTATGCGTATTTCAGCATATGCACAACGTTTACTAGATGGTTTGGCGAAAATCGATTGGCCTCAGCCCTTAAAAGATTCGCAGACCAATTGGATTGGAAGAAGTCAAGGAGCTTCAGTCACGTTCCCCATCCTAACCTTCCCCAAAGGGGAAGGGACTGCGCCTGGCTATATGACCGGAGGTAATAATTCTCATTTGTTGCTTGATAGAGCAAAAGAAATGAGGGCTAATCCTACTGCTGCTGAATCAGTTCTTTGGGAGTCTATAAAATCTAAGAAACTAGATTATAAGTTTAGGCAACAACATTTAATAGATGATTTCATAGTAGACTTCGTTTGTTTATCTAAAAAATTGGTAATTGAGGTAGATGGGGAAATTCATGAAACTCAAAAGGAAGCTGATTTAAAAAGAACTAAAGTTTTAAATGGTTTAGGTTATAAAGTCGTAAGATTTAAAAATGAAGAAGTAATTGGAAATATTGATGGTGTTTTAGAAGAGATAAAGGCTCATTTGGAACAACAAAATATTCCCCCTTCGGGGGTTAGGGGGATAGAAGTTTTTACAACTCGCCCTGATACCATTTTCGGAGTTTCTTTTATGACCTTGGCGCCAGAGCACGAATTAGTAGGTAAAATAACTACACCAGATCAGAAAGCTGAGGTGGAAGCATATATAGAGGCAACTGCAAAGCGTTCTGAGCGTGATCGTATGGCAGACGTAAAAACCATTTCGGGTGCTTTTACAGGAGCTTATGCTGAGCATCCGTTTACCAAAGAACCTATTCCTATTTGGATCGGAGATTATGTATTGGCGGGTTATGGTACGGGAGCTGTGATGTCCGTTCCATGTGGAGATCAGCGCGATTATGATTTTGCAAAGCATTTCAATATTGATATTCCCAATGTATTTGAAGGTGTGGATATTTCTGAAGAAGCATTCGCCGATAAGGAGAAGACTGTTATTGCCAACTCTGATTTCTTAAACGGATTACCATATAAGAAAGCAATGAAGCTGGCTATCTATGAGTTGGAGAAAATTGGTCATGGCGAAGGAAAAATAAACTATAGATTGCGTGATGCTGTTTTTAGTCGTCAAAGATACTGGGGAGAACCATTCCCAGTATATTATGTAGACGGAATGCCGCAGATGATTTCTCCAGAACATTTACCAATTGAGTTGCCAGAGGTTGAAAAATATTTACCAACAGAAACTGGGGAGCCGCCATTAGGTAATGCTGAGGTATGGGCGTGGGATACTGTTGCCAATAAGGTTGTAAATAATAGTGAGTTAAATAATACCACTGTGTTTCCATTAGAGTTGAATACCATGCCAGGTTGGGCAGGTAGTTCACAGTATTTTAATAGATACATGGACCCGCATAATAGCGAGGAGATATTTTCTGAAAAAGCGATTAACTACTGGCAAGATGTAGATTTATATATAGGTGGTAGCGAACACGCAACAGGTCACTTATTGTATTCTCGTTTCTGGCAAAAATTCATGTTTGATAAAGGTTTGGTGCCTAAAGATGAGTTTGCCAAGAAGTTGATTAATCAAGGGATGATTACGGGGACTAGTGCTTTAGTGTATAGATGGAATCAAGAATATTTGAAAGAACCGATTTTTGTTTCACATGGACTTGTTTCAAAGGCTGTGAAGGAAAATGGCTTTATCAATGATTATTCAGAAAAATTAGAGAAGCTTATTAGCCACCTAACCTCTAAGCCAGGTGGGAGAAATATGGCAGCATGTGATTGGAAGCACTTCTCTCCAATTCATGCAGATGTATCATTAGTAAATGCATCGGACGAGTTGGATATTGAAGGATTTAAAAGTTGGAGGGATGAATTTGCGGATGCGGAATTTATCACTGAAGAGGATGGAACATTTAAAGTAGGTCGCGAAGTAGAGAAAATGTCCAAATCTAAATACAACGTCGTAAATCCTGATGCTATTTGTGAGGAGTACGGCGCGGATAGTTTGCGTTTGTATGAAATGTTCTTAGGACCTTTAGAACAATCAAAACCTTGGAACACTGCTGGTATAACGGGAGCACATGGTTTCTTGAAGAAACTATGGAAATTGTATATGCTCTTTTTAGATGAAACTACGGTCGCTGAGCGTAGCCGAAGTGAGGAGGAGCCATCTAAAGAATCATGGAAGACATTACATAAGACAATTAAAAAGGTAGAAGAAGATATTGAGAATTTTAGTTTCAATACATCGGTATCTACATTTATGATATGTGTCAATGAGTTGTCATCTCAAAAATGTGTGAGCAGAAAAGTATTGGAGCCTTTAGCCATATTGGTATCTCCGTACGCACCGCACATTGCAGAAGAGTTGTGGAGTAAATTGGGTCATACAGATTCTATTGCAACAGCACCTTTTCCAAAATTTGAAGAAAAGTATATTAAGGAAAGTGATAAAGAGTACCCTATTTCCTTTAATGGTAAAATGAAGTTTACCATGCAGCTATCCTTAGATTTAAGTAAAGACGAAATAGAGGCAGCAGTAATGGCGCATGAAAAAACCCAACAACAACTAGCGGGTAGAACACCTAAAAAGGTAATTGTGGTACCAGGTAAGATTGTGAATATCGTGGGTTAATACTCAAATTCTATAATTTAAAAAAAGAGGTAATGTCAATTACCTCTTTTTTTGTTTGGCTATTTGGCAATGGTAGGACTAAAAATCGGTGTTTTATTTCGTAAATAATCATAAAATTAAATACACCACCTAAAAAATAGGGGTGTAAACACTATAAAATGATAATTATAGCAAGTAACCCCTGTGTTTTATCGATTTAATGTTTGATATATGCATAATTAGTTTCAATTTTGCAGTGTAACATAAAATGATAAATCATGATTGTTGGTATTCCAAAAGAAATCAAAAACAATGAAAGCAGGGTAGGTATGACGCCGGCCGGAGTTTTCGAATTGGTAAAAAACAACCACAAAGTTTATGTCCAGTCAGATGCTGGTGAAGGCAGTGGTTTTTTTAATCAAGATTATCAACAGGCAGGTGCTATAATACTAGATACAATTGGTCAGGTATACGCCATGAGCGAAATGATCGTAAAAGTAAAAGAGCCTATTGCCGAAGAATATGATTTAATTCAACAAGGGCAAATATTGTTCACATACTTTCATTTTGCATCAAGCGAAGCCCTAACAAAGGCAATGATAAAGCAGAAGGCAATTTGTATAGCTTACGAAACCGTAGAAGATGAAGAAGGTACTTTGCCGCTTTTAACGCCAATGTCTGAAGTTGCAGGTAGAATGGCAATACAACAAGGTGCTAAATATTTAGAAAAACCTGTAAAAGGGCGTGGTGTATTATTAGGTGGGGTACCAGGTGTGGCTCCGGGTAAGGTTTTGGTCTTGGGTGCTGGTGTAGTTGGTATACAAGCTGCTAAAATGGCAGCAGGTCTTGGTGCTCACGTAACTATCTTAGATGTTAATATGAAACGTTTGCGTTATGCAAATGATGTAATGCCACCACATGTGGTTACTGAATTTTCAAATGAGTTTAATATAAGAAGACTTATAAAAACACATGATCTAATCATTGGTGGTGTGTTGTTGAAAGGAGCAAAAGCTCCAAATTTGATTACAAGAGACATGTTGAAAGAAATGAGACCTGGAACGGTAATAGTAGATGTAGCTGTAGATCAAGGCGGATGTGTAGAAACAACCAAGCCTACCACACATGAAGACCCTATTTATATTATAGATGATGTTGTGCATTATTCGGTAGCGAATATGCCAGGTGCGGTACCTTATACGTCTACAATGGCCTTGACCAATGTAACCTTGCCATATGCTTTAAAATTGGCGAATTTAGGTTGGGAAGCTGCTTGTGATAAAGACGCGGCTTTAAAGAAAGGATTAAATATCGTAGAAGGAAATGTAGTGTATCAAGAAATTATTGAAGCCTTTGGTTGGGAAGAGATAGTTGCTTAGCCAGTACATTTTGTCAGTAAAATATGCCTCGCCATATCCGAAAGGAATTTGGCGGGGTTTTTGCTTTTATATCAATAGATTCTTAAAAAAGTGGGAATCTTTAGTATATTTAATCGATTTAAAAATTGAAAAGTTATGATGGGATATTATATACTGATTGGGGCAATAGCTTTGGTCAGCTGGTTAGTTAGTAGTAAATTAAAGAGTAAGTTCAAGCATTATTCTAAGGTGCATTTGCAAAATGGAATGAGTGGTGCCGAGATTGCTGAAAAGATGTTGGCGGATCATGGTATTAGGGATGTAAAAGTTGTTTCTACACCTGGTATGCTTACGGATCACTATAACCCTGCTAACAAAACGGTAAATTTAAGTGAAGGAGTATACAATCAAAGAAATGCAGCTGCCGCGGCAGTTTCTGCGCACGAAGTAGGTCATGCTGTACAGCATGCAGAAGCTTACGAGTGGTTAGGTATGCGTTCAAAATTAGTGCCTATAGTTAGTGTAACATCCAGTATGTCTATGTGGGTCGTATTCGGTGGTTTGGCGTTAGGTGCCGCAGCTGGTGTAGGATTTGGATATTGGGTTGCTGTCGCTGGTTTAATAATGATGGGTATGGCAACGTTGTTCAGTTTTGTAACCCTACCAGTTGAATATGATGCTAGTAATCGAGCATTGGCATGGTTAAAAAATAAAAATATAGTAACACCAGAGGAATATAAAGGTTCTGAAGATGCATTGAAATGGGCTGCACGTACGTATTTAGTTGCTGCAATTGGTTCATTGGCAACTTTGGTATACTGGGGACTTCAAGTTTTTGGTGGTAGAGATTAAGCTAAAACTAGTATTTGATATAAAAAAAGCCTTCTCAATTGGGAAGGTTTTTTTTTTATATACTTATTTGTCTATCTATTTGTTGGGCCAAAGAAATAAACGTTTCTGTTCTTGAAACCCCTTCTATGGCTTGTATTTCTTTGTTAAGTACCTGCATTAAGTGTTCATTGTCTCTACACAACACTTTAATTAAAATAGACCAATTTCCCGTGGTATAGTGGCATTCCAATACTTCTGGAATTTTCTCTAATTGTTTTACTGCCATTGGGTTGCTCATCGCTTTATCTAGATAGATGCCGATATATGCCATGGTAGTATAACCTAATGACTTGGGATTGACAATAAATTTAGAACCAGATAAAAGTCCTGATGCTTCTAGTTTTCTTAAACGTTGATGTATAGCTGCGCCGGATATTCCAATACTTCTCGCAATTTCAAGTACTGGTTTACGGGCGTCTTCCATTAAAAATCGTAAGATTTTTTTATCGATTCCGTCAATTTTAGCCAAAGAAGTAGGTGTTTTCATGTTTTCTTAAATCAATTATCTCAATTGTAAAAGGTCGAGGTATACTAATTAATTTATAATTTCAAGGCAAGCCTTGGGTAATTGAACCTTTAATGAGAGTTTAAAACATAAATGTACTTATTTGGTTTTAAAATGATAGTTAAAAAGTGTTAGTTGACTACAGAATTTGGATTATAACCTAAATAAGGAATGTCATATTCCATGAAATTGACTCCGTAATCCTCAAGTTCCTTCAATATAGGTTCGTACACTTCTTTAGTAATAGGTATCTGTACACCTGGGGTAGTAATATCGCCATTCAATATTTTTAAAGCTGCCATGGCTACTGGTAAACCCACAGTTTTTGCCATTGCTGTAAACGTTTGGTTTTCGCCAGTAACTACAAGTTTAGAATCTATTTGTTTCTTTTCTCCGTTTAATTCATAACCAAATTTATGATACATGACAATCATGTCTTTTTCTTCTGGCTGAAGTGTCCAACTATCTTCTAATATTTTCTGAAGAGCTTGAGCAGGTGTGGCATTTGGTATCCCAATTATTTTATTGTTATCAAAAAGATTTAGTTCCACTAATTTATCCCAACGTATATCATCTTGATCCAATTTCAGGTAATGTCTAAGTTTTAGTTCGACAGAATCTGTTGGTGAGTAAGGAAGAAAAAGATTAATGAATTCGCGATAACTCATTTTTTCAGAGTTTTCTATAGTAAATGTATCGTCGGTTACTCCTAATTGAATGAACATATTCCATGCTTTGGAAAAGCCGACACGGCGCATAGTACCTCTGTAAATAGTTAGTGCATCTTGTAATTTATAAGCCTCTCTGTAATTTAACGAATCGCGATTAGCGTATCCTTCAAAACGACCATATCCTTCAATTTCAAAAAATTCCGTACGCCTGAATAATCGGTGGTAAGGTATGTATTTATAAGTGCCCTCTTGAATGAACTTGGCAATTCCGCCTTGCCCTGCAAGAACTACGTTTCTGGGGTTCCAGGTAAATTTGTAGTTCCAAAGGTTATTATCGTGTTCCGGGGCTACCAAGCCACCACAAAAAGATTCGAACAGGATTATTTTACCACCTTTATCTCTTATGCGGTCTATTACTTGCATGGCGCTCATATGATCTAAACCGGGATCTAATCCTATTTCGTTCATGAATACGAGTCCCGCTTCCTTCACCTTTTTATCAAGAGCAAGCAGTTCTGAACTAACGTATGATGCTGTCACCAAATGCTTTTTGAGATGAACACAATCTTCTGCAACCTTAATATGAAAGCGAGCGGGAAGCATAGAAATAACGATGTCTGAATTATCTATCGCTTTTTTTCTTGCGTTATCTTCGAATATATCAAGGGCAATGACCGTGCAAGAAGGATGTTGTGCAATCGATGATGGAATTGCAGCAGGATTAATGTCGCCAATGGTGACTTCTAATTTTTCTACTTCCGCTTTTCCTAAAAGGTAATCCAACAAATAGGAGGTAGATTTACCTGCGCCTATAACAAGAATTTTTCGCATCATACGATTTCAGTATTTTTGATTGGTAACGATTTACTAAGGTATCAAATTGTTACATTTATAAGAAAAGTTATTATAAAAGTTATGAAAAAAACAATTTTAGGTACTGCGTGTCTATTTGGAATGTTGGCAGTTGTTCTTGGTGCTTTTGGTGCACATGGGCTGAAAAATTTGGTGGATGCAAAATCTGTAGCCACTTTTGAGACGGGAGTTAGGTATCAAATGTACCATGCCTTTTTCTTGTTTGTACTTGGGTTGTTGCCTTTAGAATATGTAAAGTCTAAAAAGACCATTTATATATGTACCGTAATAGGTATCGTTTTATTTTCTTTTTCTATTTATCTGCTGTCGTTAAATTCATTGGTAACATTTGATTTTAAGGTTATCGGCATCATTACACCTATCGGTGGTTTGTTTTTAATTGCGGCTTGGGCACTTATGAGCTATGGTGTAATGAAATCAAAATTTGTAAAATAGCTGGTGAATACGTTGTTTCAGTCACTAAATAGCTTATTTTCAACATATCAATGGCTTTTTCATGACTAAAACAAAATTACTAGGACTAGTCTTGGGTCCTTTTTCTTTTATATTGATTCTTTCCTTTTTTCATCCAGAAGGACTTTCTACACAGGCAAATGCTGTCTTGGCATCTACCATTTGGATTGCCATATGGTGGATTACCGAAGCAATACCGATAGCTGTAACGGCATTGTTACCATTGGTGCTATTTCCGCTTTCTGGCGGATTGGATTTGTCATCTACCTCGGGTTCTTTTGGGCATAAATATGTATTTCTCTATATGGGCGGGTTCATCATTGCCATTGCCATAGAAAAATGGAATCTCCATAGAAGAATAGCCTTGAATATTATCAACCTCATAGGTTCAGATGTTAGAAAGATTATTCTGGGCTTTATGTTGGCAACTGCTTTTTTATCCATGTGGATTTCCAATACGGCTACTTCGGTAATGATGCTTCCTATAGGTTTAGCGATTATAAAACAGTTACAAGATAACCCAGATACGGTAGAAGATGAAAATAAGACCTTTGGTAAGGCACTAATGTTGGCAATAGCTTACAGTGCTTCTATAGGTGGTGTGGCTACGCTTATAGGCACACCGCCAAACCTAGTTTTGGCAGGTGTGGTTTTAGATACTTATGGTTATGAAATCACCTTTATGCAATGGTTTGCCTTTGGCTTGCCCATTTCAATTATTCTGATTTTCATTTGTTGGAAGTATTTGACACAGTATGCTTTTAGCTTTAAGCAGAAATCCTTTCCAGGAGGTAAGCAAGAGATCAAACGTTTACTGTCCAATCTTGGTAAAATTTCATATGAAGAGAAAGTAGTGGCTTTTGTATTTGCTTTGACTGCATTCTGTTGGATCACGCGCTCGTTTTTATTGCAAAAGATATTACCGGGCTTAGATGATACTATCATAGCCATATTCTTTTCAATTGTATTATTCTTGATTCCTTCAAAGAAAAAAGGAGAGCAACTCATTAATTGGGAAGAAGCCGTAAAAATACCATGGGGTATTATTCTTTTGTTCGGTGGCGGTATGGCATTGGCAAAAGGATTTGAAGTTAGCGGATTGGCGGTATGGATCGGTAGTCAAATGACATCTTTAGCAGGGTTGCCGATAATAGTTCTGATTTTAGTGCTGATAGCAGCGGTGAACTTTCTAACTGAAATTACATCCAACCTGGCAACCACAGCAATGTTGTTACCAGTATTAGCCCCTATGGCGTTAACCATAGATGTGCATCCGTTTGTATTAATGGTGGGTGCTGCGGTTGCGGCATCATGTGCTTTTATGTTACCGGTGGCAACACCTCCAAATGCAGTGGTTTTTGGTTCGGGTTACCTGAGAATTCCGGATATGGTGGGCAAAGGCTTTTTTATGAATATAATTTCTGTCATCATATTAACCTTTTTCGTATATTTTGTTCTCCCAGAATTGTGGGATATTTCTATTTATAGTTTTCCCGATAAATTTAAATAAATGAAGCTATTACTTATTCCAGATAAATTTACCGACTCTTTGTCTAGAGATGACTTTAAAGATGCGTTTACCGAAGGTATGAAGAAATCAGGGATTGGTTTTTCCACTCGTTATTTGAATGCGACGGATGGAGGTGAGGATTTTTTAACTGTTGTAAGTAAATACAAGCCTTGTATATCTATACAGGTAATAAGTGAAAACCCATTAAGAAAACCTATTCAATCATACTACCTATATAACAAAGAAGATAATGCAGCATATATTGAGCTGGCCAACGCTTCAGGTATTGAACTACTGTCCAGTGATGAACAAAACCCAATGTTCACTACAACTTATGGTACGGGCATTGAAATTAAGGATGCAATAGATAAAGGGGTCAAACATATTTATATCGGTCTAGGGGCAAGTGCTACCAATGATGGCGGTATAGGTATTGCCAATGCCTTAGGGTACGATTTTCTTAACGAGAACGGTGTAATATTGCCTCCGATGGGATCTAGTTTGCAATTAATTAAGTCTATTGATGATTCGCGAGTGCCCGAAAACGTAAAAGATGTTAGTTTCTACACGATCAATGATGTTGTAAATCCCTTGTTCGGTATCAATGGCGCTGCACATGTATATGCAAAATATAAAGGAGCTACAGAAAATATCATTACAGATTTAAATAAAGGTCTAATACGTTTAAATAGAGTGGTGACAGATAAGTATAAGGTGCAGTACAACAACCTGGCAGGTGCCGGTGCGGCAGGAGGAGCTGCTTTCGGGTTAAAAGCATTTTTGAACGCAGAGTATTTGAGTGCTATGGATTTTGTTCTAAACATCTCTGGATTTAGAAAGATTTTAGAAAAAGAAAATTTTGATTATTTAATTACCGGCGAAGGTAAAATTGACGAGCAAAATTTAAATAGTAAGTTATTACAGAGTGTTATAAATTTAGGTAAGGAATATAAAATACCAACAATTGCCATTTGTGGGTCGCTTGATATCGCAAAAGATGAATTACAAAAAATAGGTGTTTTTGATGTTTTGGAAATTCAAGATAAAGAACAGGATCTTGAGTATAATATGAAGCATGCAGCCATGCTTTTGAGTGCGAAAACGGCTGAATATTTTGCTGAATTATAAAAATCGACTGTCAAAAAAAGACCCTTTTTTTTATTTATTTCTTAAAATTGTTAGCCTTAAATAACAATAATGTATTTAAATTTCGTTTATGCTTTATAAAATGTATTAAAAGGAATAAATAGCCTGAGAATAATTTTCGTTTTTGCTCAATCTTTAAATGATTTCGTATTTCGACGTAAATTAAGGTGAATTGAACTCTGAAAACCAGTGGTTCAGCTTTTATTTTTTTAGTTTTACACGAACAAATTTTCTAAAGCATGAAAAGCTCAACGACAAATGCGAATACCATATCCCTAAAAAACTACGGGATTACACACGCCAATTTTCATTATCAGGAAACACCCGTAAATCTCCAAAAAGCCACTCTAGAAATGGATATGGGAGTTGAAACCAGCAACGGTACACTTGCTGTAAATACTGGTGAATTTACAGGTAGATCCCCTAAAGATAGATATATCGTCAAAGATGATATAACTAAAGATAAAATTTGGTGGGGAGATATCAATATTCCGTTTGAAAAGGAAAAGTTTGATGCCTTATATACTAAGGTAATTAGTTATTTAAACGAAAAAGAACTTTTCGTTAGGGATAGTTATGCATGTGCAGACGAAGACTATAAATTGAATATACGTGTGATCAATGAATATCCTTGGTCAAATATGTTTGCGTATAATATGTTTTTACGTCCTACAGAAGCAGAATTAGAAGATTTCACGCCAGAGTGGACCGTTATCAACGCTCCTGGTTTTATGGCAGATGCAGAGTTGGATGGAACAAGACAACACAATTTTGCTATTCTAAACTTCACTGATAAAATTGCATTGATTGGTGGAACAGGGTATACAGGGGAAATTAAAAAAGGTATTTTCTCTGCCTTGAACTTTATTCTACCGGTTTATAAGGAAACATTGCCAATGCACTGTTCGTCAAATGTAGGTGAAGATGGAGATACGGCAATCTTTTTTGGATTATCAGGAACAGGAAAAACAACTTTATCAACAGATCCCAATAGAAAATTAATAGGAGATGATGAACATGGTTGGACGAGTAGAAATACCGTATTCAATTTTGAAGGAGGCTGTTACGCAAAGGTGATTAATTTATCTGAAGAGCAAGAACCTGAAATTTACGGAGCTATCAAACCAGGCGCAATACTTGAAAATGTAGTACTAGATGATAAGGGCAATGTTGATTTTGCCGATACTTCAATAACACAAAATACAAGGGTTAGTTACCCAATTCATCATATAGATAACATACAGCAACCATCTATTGGTAAGTACGTAAAAAATATTTTCTTTTTAACTGCAGATGCTTTTGGTGTACTGCCTCCGATATCTAAGCTTACACCTAGTCAGGCTGCATATCACTTTATTTCTGGTTACACGGCTAAAGTTGCGGGTACAGAAGCAGGTGTTGTAGAACCTGTACCATCGTTTTCAGCTTGTTTTGGCGCACCTTTTATGCCATTACACCCAACAAAGTATGCTGAAATGTTGAGTAAGAAAATGAAAGAATCCGGCGTTGATGTTTGGCTTGTGAATACAGGATGGACAGGCGGACCTTACGGTATTGGTACAAGAATGAAATTAAAGTATACGAGAGCTATGATATCTGCTGCCCTAAGTGGTGAGTTAGGTTTGTATTCTTATGATAAGTACCATATTCATTCGGTATTCGGTGTTGCCCAACCAAGAGAATGTCCTGGTGTACCAACATCGGTATTGAGTCCGAGAGCAACTTGGAACGACGATGAGAAATATTATAAAACCGCATTTAAATTGACAAATGCATTCAGGGAAAACTTCAAAAAGTTTGAAAGTTATGCCAGTGAAGAAATAAGAAGGGGCGGACCACAGCGGTACGCATTTTAAGACAATAAAAAAAGCCTTGCATTGCAAGGCTTTTTTTTATGCTATACTTTAAGCGACCTATTTATTTACACTTATAATATACTTCTGTAACGCCATGGTCATAGAAGGTGTTTCAGGTGTTGGTGCTTTAATGTCTATACGTAAGCCGGCTTCGGTCGCCGCATCTACGGTAGAGTTACCGAATACGGCAATTCTGGTTTCCTTTTGATCGAAATCTGGAAAATTCTGCAATAAAGACTCAATTCCAGACGGACTAAAAAATACTAAAATGTCATAGTACACATTACGTAGATCAGAAAGATCGCTAATAACGGTTTTATAAAAAATAGCTCTTTTCCAATTAATGCTTAGAGAATCTAAAGTGTCAGGAACGTCTTGTTTAAGTACATCTGAAGAAGGAAGTAAGAATTTTTCATCCTTATATTTCTTGATCAACGGTACTAAATCGGTGAATAATCTTTTACCTACGTAAATTTTACGTTTTCTATAGACCACGTATTTTTGAAGGTAATAGGCTACCGCTTCAGATTGGCAGAAGTATTTCATAGAGTCTGGCACCTTAAAACGCATTTCGTCTGCAATTCTAAAGAAATGATCCACTGCGTTTCTACTTGTTAAGATAATAGCGGTAAAATCATTCAAATCAATCTTTTGCTGTCGCACGGTTTTTGCGTCAACTCCTTCTACATGTATGAACGGTCTAAAATCAACCTTTACTTTCTCTTTGTCTATAAGCTTGGAATAGGGGGAGTTTTCCATTTTCGGCTCAGGTTGAGAGACCAAAATCGTTTTTACTTTCATATGATGCACTATTTTAGAAAGCTTCCCATAATAACTAGGGGTGCAATTTCAAGTGCGCAAAGGTACAAAATAAAATAGAAAAAATAGTTGCTTATAAATTTCTGGTAATTCCTGAGGACTGTTACCCAGCCAATTATATTGATCCCTAAAAATAGAATTAGCGCTATAAATATTACTATTTGTGAGTCTTTAAAAACATAAGCTAGAAAAACGTTGGCTACAAAAAGAACAATGCCGCCGTAATTTAAGTAGGTTAGTTTCTTAAAAATCAACTCATTAAAAGTATTGTAAGAATTAAAAATGAATCCATTGAATAGCTGTACCAATGTTTTTAGGGTGATAAATAAGAAAACACTTGCAAGTAGTAGCGGAAAAATATATTGGTTTTTTGCTTCTGTAGGACTTATATATACACGCCAAATAAAAAAAATAAAAAGCGTTGTATTGATAATTTGAAAGAGGCTCATTTGAAAATGAAACCAATTAAACAGCTTTTCTTTCTTCGCATACATGGTAATGTATTTATTGTTAAAAGGAAGAATGATGAAGTTTAAAAATCTAGAATAATAGATGCTTTTGCCTATTAATGGAAATAGAAGACTTACCATAAGTGTTATGGTGATCCAATCGGTTTGCTCAAAAGTCCTTGCTATAGGCTCCATTATTTTACTCGAATTGCTTTTCCGTTTAGACCGTACAAAAGGTCGTTTTCAGAAATTACCACTCTAAAGTAACCAATGTTTTCCTTTTTTGTTTTAGGTAGTTGAAATATAAAATCAGTAGTGTCTTTTTTCTTTAGAAATCTAGTATTCGGCAATACAGGTTCTGTTGTCATCTGCAAAGTCTGCATGGGTTTTTTATAATCGTCCATGTAACTAACCGCAAATTTTAGTTTTTTAAGGTCTATATCTTCGTTGTAAGGGTTGTAGACTTTAAGACTAATGTTTTCTTTAAAATTTAGAGTCAAGGTCGTATCTGCAAGTATACATTCTAATTTTCTGAACGATTGATAATTGGTAATGTATTTGCCTTTGTAAAGTCCGCCGTTTTCACGTGTATAGGTAAATGTAGGATTGTTTAAATATTTGGAAACATACGCTACATCTTTACCGCGAATTTGCTCTTCAGCATCATTAATTGAATATTGGTTTTTTCGATACATGAAATTGTTCAATGAGAAAGTAGGTGTGCCATTTGTATAAAAAGAATACATTGGCGCGTTCCTATAAGAATTTTCAAATACCACAGGTATATCGCCAACTTCCTCTTCAATAGCCTTTGCCCATTCTTTATTGCCATGACTTTCATAATAGAAGTTAAAAAGTAAAGGCTGATATATAAGTCCTATTCTTAAATAAATTATTAGAACCGTATTGATAAGTCCTAACCTAAAAATCCAAGTTAAGGCTTGCTTGTTTTGTAGCATGTAGTTGAATGCTACAATCACTAACGGAATACAAACAATAATTATCCATTGTGTTTGAACCCTTCTGTTAAAACTAGAGACGAAAAAGAAGATCAGTACACCATAAGTAAGACAGATAAGCGCCTTGTTGAATAGGTCGTTTCCTTTCGTTTTAAACAATGCTTTATAAATAAAAGGAAAAGTCAGGCCAAAAATAGCTACCAAATTCACGAAGAAGCCCAATGTATATTTTTCAAATCGATATGCGCCGTTGGGGCGTTCATATAAATGATATTTTATAGATACAAGGTCGTTCTCGTATAGCCAATAAAAATGGGGTGCATAACAACATAGGGCAATTGTAACCGCGAGCCAAGCGTATTTATTGGTAGTAAGTTTTAAGTTTGATAGCAGCACAAAGAATATGACCAGTACGGCATGGTATTTACTGTACATTAAGGCGGCCATGAATACTCCTAAAAGAATTGCTAAGCCTGCAGTTGGTCTTTTTATAAAATGCTTGTAAGTAAGTAAAAAGCAACTGGTAAAAAATAATAGCGGTGTGTCTGGTAAGGTAAAAAAGCCATAGGCATTTAATAATGTCATGGAAAAAACCAGCACAAAGAAATGTTTAATGTAGTCGTTCTTTTTTGGGTTGTCTATCATCAGCCAAAGAAGAATAATATTGACCGCAGATAATACGCAGCTCATAAAACGTACACCTAGTTCTTCATTAAAGAAGATGCTGCTTATTTTTATTAAGAGCGCCACCATTGGTGGGTGGTCAAAATAGCCCCAAGCCATGTTTTGACTATAATACCAGTAATAAGACTCGTCAAAAATGAGTTGCGTAAAACTAGATTGAATAAGATTTAATATGAATATGGCAGCTAAAAAAAAGTAGAACTGCTTTGGAATTTTAGTCAACATTTGCATAGGTTACTAAATGGCAAAATTACAAATTTAAGGTTAGGTAACTAGTGTAAAAAATTCATAAAGGTATTGTTGTTCATTTTAATAAGAATTTTAAAACCTTACTTTTGTCAAAACACCTATAAATAACATATGTCCAGTAGTATCGTAATCATACCTACATATAACGAGATTGAGAATGTAGAGGCTATAATTAGGGCAGTATTCGATTTGCAGAAAGAATTTCATGTACTTATTGTAGATGACAATTCGCCGGACAAAACCGGGGACTGTGTTCGCGGACTTCAAGAAGAATTCAAGGATAAATTATTTTTAGAGACCAGACTTGAAAAATCAGGATTGGGTACAGCATATATTCATGGTTTTAAATGGGCAATAGCCAAAGGTTATGATTATATTTTTGAAATGGATGCCGATTTTTCCCATACGCCATCAGACCTATTGAGACTTTTAAAAGCCTGTAAAAACGGTGCTGATTTGGCTGTAGGTTCTAGATATAAGAAAGGTGTAAACGTTGTAAATTGGCCACTACATAGAGTGTTATTATCATACGGTGCATCTATTTATGTAAAGCTCATTACCGGTATGCGCGTAGATGATCCAACAGCTGGTTTTGTATGTTATAAAAGACAGGTTTTAGAAGCTATAAATTTAGATTCGGTTCGTTTTGTAGGTTATGCCTTTCAGATAGAAATGAAGTTTAGGGCGTATTTAAAGCACTTTAAAATAGAAGAGGTTTCTATTATTTTTAGAGATCGAGTATTGGGAAAATCTAAAATGAGTTCATCTATTGTAAGTGAGGCTATTTGGGGTGTATTTGTAATGAAAATGAGAAGTCTATTTTTAAAAAATAAATTTTAGTTATGGGTAAAATTTTATTGAAAAACGGAATAATTGTTAATGAGGGAGTAGCACAAGAAAGTGATATTCTCATTATAGATGACCTTATTTCTAAAATTGGAAAAGACATATCCGATGCAGAAGCAGAGGTAATTGATGTTTCTGGCAAACATATATTACCAGGTGTTATAGATGATCAAGTTCATTTCAGGGAGCCGGGTCTTACCCATAAAGGAACAATCGCAACAGAAAGTAGGGCGGCACTTGCAGGTGGTATAACAACCTTTATGGAGCAACCCAATACCACACCGCAAACAACTACTATAGAAAAGTTGGAAGAGAAATTCGCAACTGCAGCAAATACTGCATTCGCCAATTATTCATTTTTATTCGGTGGTACCAATGATAATCTAGAGGAATTAAAAAAATTGGATAAAAATGCCTGTTCAGGTATCAAATTATTTTTAGGTTCATCTACGGGTAATATGTTGGTTGATGATGAAAAAGTTATAGAGAAGATATTCAGCAATACTGAAATGGTCATTTCTGCACATTGTGAAGATGAAACCACGATACGCGAAAACATGGTAAAGTATAAAGCGCAGTACGGTGATGATATTCCTGTAGAAATGCATCCTATTATAAGGAGTGAAGAAGCTTGCTACCTTTCTTCGTCAAGGGCAATAGCTTTGGCAAAGAAAACAGGTGCTAGGTTGCATGTGTTTCATTTATCCACCGGAAAAGAAACCGATCTTTTCCGTAACGATATTCCTTTAGAACAAAAGAAAATTACTGCAGAGGTATGTATACATCACCTTTGGTTTTCTGATGCCGACTATGCAAATAAAGGAACCTTTATTAAATGGAACCCAGCGGTGAAAACAGCCAAAGATAGAGATATGCTATGGAGTGCGCTGTTAGATGATAGAATAGATGTCATCGCTACTGATCATGCCCCGCATGTATTAGAGGAAAAAAATAACGTATATACAAAAGCACCTTCAGGAGGACCATTAGTGCAACATGCATTAAATGCGATGTTAGAGAAGGTAAAAGAAGGAAAGATTTCACTTGAGAAAATGGTGCAGAAAATGTGTCATAATCCGGCAATACTATTTCAAATAGAAAAACGCGGATATATACGTGAGGGCTATTATGCAGATTTAGTAGTGGCAGATTTAAACAATTCTTGGACAGTTACCAAAGAAAATATAGCGTATAAATGTAAATGGTCTCCTTTTGAAGATACTACGTTCTCGTCTAAAGTGATACATACTTTTGTAAATGGGCATTTAGGTTATAGTAATGGGGTGTTTTCTGAAAATCGCAATGCAAAAAGGCTAACATTTAATAGACCATGAAGCAATTATTACTTTTAACGATAGTACTATTATTGGTTTCGTCTTGTGCCGAAGAATTAATAGAAAGGCCCGATAATTTAATACCGGAAGATAAAATGGTATTGATTATCAAAGAAATGGCTATTGTTAATGCCGCAAAAGCAACCAACTTAAGCAAGTTGCGAGAAAACGGTGTAGAACCTACAGATTTTATATTTAAAAAATTTGAAATCGATAGTGCACAGTTTGTCGATAGTGACCGCTACTATGCTTCAAAACCTTTAAGATATGAGAATATGTATAAAAAGGTAGAATCTGATTTAGAAGAACAGCGATTAAAATTAGAAGCAGAAAAAAGGGTTAGGGACAGTTTAAGGGTTGCCGAGAAAACTAAAGAAAATATCGATATTAAAAAGAAAGATTCCGTATCTACTAAAGTTCAGAAATAAACAGTTTGGCCGAAAATTTTATTTGATTCTCCAAACTTTCAAACTCCATACCCAAAGTGTTCTTGATTTTTTCATTGTTGAATGCTGTTGGGTGTTTTAGTCCGTGAATTGTATTCTTAGTAATAGTTCTAGGGCTTCCTGTTAGTATATTTCTAATTTTATCTACGAACTTACCCATTTTTAATTGCCAAAATTTCAATGCCTTGGTAGGTGGTTTTTTGTCCATCGCCAAAGCTATCTTTTCCAATATTTGTTTATAGGTCAAGTTTTCGGCTACCAGAATAAATCGTTCATTATGAATATTTGAATTCATAAGTGCGATCATAATATTGGTGACATCGTTTATGGTAATAAATCCTGATCCGCCAGGTGGGTAATATTTATATCCTTTTGCAGCGGTTTTAAAAAATGAGCCACTACCGCTATTCCAAAATCCTGGCCCAAGAATAACGCCTGGGTTTACGATTACAACTTCTAGTTCTTCTTGTGCGCCGCGCCACACTTCCATTTCGGCAAGGTGTTTTGTTATTGCATATGGGTTGGCATTTTGTAGGGTCCATTCGGTTTCTTCGTCTACTTTTTCGTTGTTAATAGGTCTTCCTATTGTACCAATGGTACTTACATGGCATAATTTTTTGATCCCGTATGCTATACAGATATTTACAATATTGGCAGTTCCTTCACGATTTATACGTTCCAGCTTTTTAAAATCAGACGGATTAAAAGATATGTAAGCGGCGCAATGGTACACATGGGTAATATCTTCGATGGCATTTTCTAATGATGGAATATCTAAAATATCACCATGTACCCAATCGATTTTATTGAAAAGGGCTGTGGCATTATCAGAGTAATACGAAAAAATTTTTTTTACCGAATCCAGCTTTTTTTGGGTTCTGTAGATTGCCCGTACTTTTATGTTATCCATTGTTAACTTCAGCAACAAATGCGACCCCACCAATCCTGTGCCTCCTGTAACTAATATCATATTTCAAATTTAGGAAATACAAGTGGATAAATTCATGCTTTAATCTACTGTGTACTGGCAAGAATTCCATTTATATTTGCAATTCAATTAAAATTCAGGAAGACATGACAAATTTTGTCAAGGAGTTACAATGGCGCGGAATGTTGCATGATGCAATGCCAGGAACAGAAGAACATTTATTAGAAGGCATGCAGTCTGCATATGTGGGTATAGATCCAACGGCAGATTCTTTACATATAGGGCACTTGGTAGGGGTAATGATGCTTCGTCATTTTCAATTGGCAGGGCACAAACCGTTTGCTTTAATAGGTGGTGCTACGGGTATGATCGGTGATCCTTCTGGCAAATCTGCAGAACGTAATTTGCTTGATGAGAAAACACTTCGTCATAATCAGAATGCTTTAAAAGAACAATTATCACGTTTTTTAGATTTTTCTGGAAATGAAGATAATGCTGCGGTTTTGGTTAATAACTATGACTGGATGAAAGACTTCTCTTTCTTAGAATTTATAAGAGATGTAGGTAAGCATATTACGGTGAACTACATGATGTCTAAAGACTCTGTTAAAAAGCGTCTTTCATCAGAAGCGAAAGAAGGTATGTCTTTTACCGAATTTACCTATCAACTGGTTCAAGGGTATGATTTTCTTCACTTGTACAAAGAGCATAATTGTAGCCTTCAAATGGGTGGTAGTGATCAGTGGGGTAATATTACCACGGGTACTGAACTTATTAGAAGAATAGCCGGTGGTAAAGGGTATGCACTTACGTGCCCGTTAATTACCAAGGCAGATGGTACTAAATTCGGAAAAACAGAAGGCGGTAACGTTTGGTTGGATGCAGAAAGAACATCGCCATATAAATTTTACCAATATTGGTTGAATACATCAGATGATGATGCTAATAAATACATCAAGATCTTTACTTTTTTAGGTCAGCAAGAAATTGAAGATTTAATAAAAGAACATACAGAAGCTCCGCACTTAAGATTACTACAAAAGCGATTGGCAGACGAGATTACGGTAATGGTACACTCGCAAGAAGATTTGGACAATGCGGTAAAAGCTAGTCAAATACTTTTCGGTAAGTCTACGGCGTCTGATTTAAAAGAATTGAATGAAAAAACATTCTTAGAAATTTTTGATGGCGTACCACAAGCAAAACTTTCAAAGTCAGAATTAACAGACGGTTTAGATATGATCGGTGCACTGGCAGCTAAAACTAACTTTTTGGGTTCTAATGGCGAAGCAAGAAGAGAGCTGAAGCAAAACTCCATTTCTGTAAATAAAGAAAAAGTAAAAGATGACTTTTTAATTACCACGGCAGATTTGATTAATGATAAGTTTGTGCTGTTGCAAAGAGGTAAGAAAAACTATTTCGTATTGGTATTTAACTAAATCATTTTCTGAAGACTAGGCTTTTATGAAATTTAAACTTTTAGGGGTACTGTTCTTATTATTTGTTTCTTGTAGCGATGATGATAGGGTGATAGATGATTTGGCTTTGGAAGGCGATTGGGTACTCTCGAATGTCATATGTTATTGTAGTTTTGATGAAGATGTAGATTTTTCTTTAACTACGATTAATTTTAGTTCTAGTAGGGCCATGGTTACGGTCTCTCATGAAAGTGAAAACATTTTTTTTAGGGAAAATGGAGAACATTTTTATGGTGGTCAAGCCAATAGAATCAATTTTTCTGATGGATCCGTGTACTTTTTTGAAACTAAGGGAGAACAACTTACGCTAACTTTTGAAGACAACCCCGATATTGCCGATGATGAGGTAACCTATGTTTTTGTTCGAGAAGATTAATTCACTTCAAAAACAGTAGCTTTTCTTCAATAATTCTTAGAGAATAGCGTTTGTTAGCATAAACCCCTACATTATGTTTAAGAAGAGTATTTTTGTTATCTGTTTGTTTGCTTTAATTACCTCATGTGATAAGTTAGACGAGTTGACCAAGTTTGATATGGAATATAGCCAGCGTGCTACCATACCTTCTTCTGCAGGTATTGATTTACCTTTTGATGTTTTTACTCCGGAAATAGAGACGAATTCAGAATCTACTTTTGAAGTCAATGATACTAGAAAAGACCTTATTGAAGAGATTAAGTTGACCGAATTAGAATTGGTCATTATATTGCCCGATAGTGCCGATTTTAGCTTTTTAAATTCGATAGAAGTATATATTTCTGCCGACGGATTAGAAGAAATTAAAATTGCCTATTTGGAAGAGGTGCCAGATGATGCTGGTAGTGTCATCACTTTAGATACTGCAGATACAGATTTGAAAGAGTACATAAAGAGCGATGAATTTAGTTTGCGATTGAATACCGTTACCGATGAATTAATGAGTACGGATCATGAGTTAGAAGTAAATTCTACCTTTTTCGTAGATGCCAAGATATTAGGACTTTAATTTAATAATGCCTTAACGCAACTATTCTGTGAGTTGGGTATCTTGTAACTAGTTAAAAGTCTTGTTACTATGAAAAGATATGCCACCTTATTTCTGTTTCTATCCCTGTTTATTCTTGTTTCTTGTGCAGAAGATGATGACTTTGGGTTAGAATCTACACAGTTTGTGTTCTCAGATCAGAAATGGGAATTGGTTCAAATGTCAGGTAGTTTTCAAAATTCAGAAACTACGGGAGAAGAAATGGATTGGCAAGAATATTATATTTTTTCGCCGGAAGGTACTTTTATAAAATCTAGAACTGTTGATGAAGAAGTTACCGAGGCTACAGGTACCTTTGAGGTTGTAGAATATGATAATGACCTTAATCATTATTTAGAACTTACGTACCAAACCGGAAATGAATTGGTAGGTAATTGTACGGGAGATGATAAAGAACTTTTAATATACAGAAATTCTACTATGATTTCTAGCCTATGGATGGCTTGTGATGGACCAGGCTTGGATTATTCGCTTTCAAAGAATTAAAGCACCATTAAATTACACCCTCTAATATCAGAATTATCGAATCTTCCGATAATTTCAAAAGTGCCGTTTTGGTTTATCTTACCTAAATCTTGAGTGGCAATAAAAGAACAAGAATTGATATTTGCCAAATCGATTACGTTGATTCCGCCAGATTTACCATTTTTTAAATAGCTGAGTGGATCTTCGGTATCGCGAACTAAAATCTTCATCCAGGCAGGGCAATTGAATACTCCGTCACCTTTAGAGTAGGCTTGCGAAAGTAGCTCGGTCATTCCATATTCAGAATGTATTTTAGAAACTCCAAATCCCGTGGATAATAATTCGTGCAGTTCTTGGCGTACAATTTCTTTTCTTCGCCCTTTCATACCACCGGTTTCCATAATAATGGTGTTTTGTAAAGACATCTGGTATTGCTCAGTAAACTCAAGTAATGCAAAAGAAACACCAATGATCAATATTTTGGTGTCGGTTTTTTGAAGATCGGTTAGTAATAGGTGCAACTGTTCGTATTCATTTAAAAAAAAGCCGCTTTTAGGATGTTCCGATTTTTTGATCAAGTCATCTGCCATATAGATCAATGAAGATCCCGTTCGTTCTAAATACGAAGGTAAGAGGGCAAGAACACAATAGTCCTTAATATCTCCATAGAAATGATTAAAAGCCTTTAAATAACTCTGTTCGTAGAGGCTGAGGTCCGTAACAAAGTGTTTACTGGTTTCACTGCCTGTAGTGCCGCTACTGGTAAAGGTTATTTCTGGTGTATTGGTGGTGCTGAGAACATCTTTGGATTTAAAAAATTCTATAGGTAAAAAAGGAATTTGTTCTATGGTGTGAACAGAATCTGGTTGCACATTTAAATAAGTGCAAAAATCGTGATAGACAACGTTGTTGTCGTATTGATATTTGAATATACGGAGTGCTTGGGTTAGAAAATCCCCATCTGTTTGTATATCAAAAATAGCATTGTGCTTCATGTTCCGTACCAATTCTGGCAAAGGTACTGAACCAAATTATTTTTATTGTTTTAAGCAGAAAATATGTAGGTTATTTATTTAACCACCAGCTTACGGGTAATAGATTTATTGTTTTCGGTTACTTGAACAACATAAACACCAGGTGATAATCTAGATATGTTCATTGCCTTTGTAGATAGTTTTTCGATTAAGACTAGCTCACCGAATACATCGTAAACTCTAACCTCTTTAAGGTTGTTGTTTTGTGTTGTTACATAAACAACATCTGCTATTGCAGGGTTGGGGTACAATTTAAAACCGACTATTTCATCGTTGCGTAGGTTGTTGATATCTATGGTGTCTTGGGCATATAAGCCAACGGAGACTACCATAAATAGCATAAAGTAGATTTTCTTCATTTGGTATTGATTTGGGATCAACACTTCAAAGATAGAAACAAGTGTAACTAGAACACCGAAAATGTTGTGAAAGCTAAATTTATGTAGGTAAATGAAATAGGCGAAGTATTTCGTCGTAAAAACGTGTAGTTAACCGATAATGGTGAATTGAAAATGAAAGAAGGAAAAATGTGTAATAGGGTTACTTTACAATTAACTTACGTGTACACATCTTGTTTTTTTCAAGAACACGTAATACGTAAACACCAGCATCTAAATCAGAAAGGTTTAATTCTTTACCTAAAATCGTAGTCTTCAATAACAACGTACCAAATACATCGTAGATGAATATTTCTTTAGGTGCATTATTATTTGTGGAGATATAAACTTTACCTGTAGTAACCGGATTTGGATACATGCTAAAACCATCAATATCTCCATTACTTTGGGTACTTTGCCCATAGCTGAAAGAAATAAAGAAAAAGAAGAGGATTAGGTAAAGTTGCTTCATATATAGCTGGTTACAAATGCTATGCCACAAATATAGGAATTTAACAGTCTCTTATATTTTTGTAAGAGGAGATATTGTGAAAAGATCGATGAAATGCAAAAAGATCGATGAAATGCACAGTTTATGACGTCAACTACCAATTTTATTGGAGTTTTAAGTTGCGTGTAGTCTTTGATCGTAAGAAATATTGTAAACAAAAAAGCCCGCAATTTGCGGGCTTTTTTTATTAAAAATAAGTTTAGAATTAATCTTGAAGATTAAAATAATCGACCAGCTCATCAAAATCTTTATAGTCTAAAGTACCTGTAGGGATATCTCTAATTTTGGAAATATTTAAGCCGATAATCGTTAGGTTTTTAAGTTCGAAACTTGAATTAAAATCATTGGTTCCGTCAGCATTTTCAATATAAATGGTATAGTCTAATTCTTCAAGGTCGCTGCCTCCTTCGTAGGAAATGCGATAGTCCCTTTCTAGATCGATATAAGCCAAAGGTTTCATTTCATTTAGATTGGGATCTTTAAAAAACAAAGATATGGAGTGAATTTCGTCAAAATCGATTTCAAGATCAAAGTCTTTTAGGCTCAATGTAAATTGTAAGGAATCTTTTATAATCTGAGTTCCTAAAGGAATTAGAAAGGCATCATCATTAGATATCGGTGTTAATATTTCATCAGATGTTGACTCGTCTATATTTTCTTCTTTTGAGCAAGATGCTAAAAAGACCATAATAATGCTAGCTAAAAAGAAGATGCATTTTTTCATTATATACATATTAAGATTCTTACTAAAATTAAGATATTATCCCACATCTATTTTGAATTAAATGTTATCAAATAGTTATCGGTTTTAAGAATAAAAAAAAGCCCGCAATTTGCGGGCTTTTGACTATTGAATTTTAAAGATTTAGAACTGGTAGCTATATCCTAAAGAAATAGCTTGTCCTGGATATCTAGAAGAATATATTTGGTCTTGAGCACCAAAAGATTGGTAAACACTCTCAATATCATCATTGATAATGTTTTCAAACTTTAAGGTTATTTTGCTAGAGTTTTCTTTACCGAATTCTTTACTTAAGTTCATTTTTAAGTTGTGGAAAGGTAGCGTGTAAACATCTGGGATATCGCCATTACCTACAATCTCTAAAGTTTTACCTTGAACATTGTAAACGATACCACCTTGCCAGCCATTATCATTATTTGAGTAGTCAAATCCAACGTTTAAAAGTAAAGGAGACTGCCCCTGTAATTGTCTAGTGTCATCTAATGTTTCACCTGTTCTTAAGTTATCTATTCTTGCAGCTTCTTCATCTTCACTATATGTTTGCTGAGATTCAATAACAGAAATATTAGCATTGAAATTGAAATTTTCCCATCCTGGAATAAAGCCCATATTTCTTCTATATTCCAATTCAGCACCAAATACTTTGGCATCACCTAAGTTTAAGGGAATAAATTGCCCTCTAGCTTCTCTAATGAACGTAAGTTCAATAGGATCATCAAAAGTTTTGGCAAAACCACTGATTGCAAAGAAATTCGTTCCCTCACCATAAGCTTCAAATCTTATATCGTAATTATTGATATATGTTGGTTGAATATCGATATTACCAATAAAGAACGTACTTGATACAGGGTCAAAAATCTGTGCGTTAGATGCCTCTTTAAAAGAAGGTCTAGCCGTAGTACTAGAAAACGAAGCTCTTATTTTCTTATTTGCTTCTTCGTTTAGTTCGTAGATAAAGTTGGCAGAAGGGAAGAAATCTGCTTTGTCTAAAATTGTTTGATTGTCAAAAACTTCACCATCTTGGTTTTCACCTGAGTAAAGTAGGTCGAACTTTTCAAATCTTACGCCAACAATTGCGTTTAACCTATCAGATAATTTAAACTCTTCGCCAACATAACCTGCACCAACGGTAATTTGAGAGTTGAAAGAGTCGGATATATTAGAATCACGTCTTACATAAGTACCTTCTCTAGTTTCTGGGTCATAAATGTTTTCAGGAGCTAAAACTAAATCTGCATTACCTTCAAAATTTAAACTATAGTTACCTGTTTGTGATTGTATAGGTGTAGAGAACTGATTAACAACAAAGTCTCTTTCTTTAATAGTAAACGCACCACCAAATTTAAGTTTTGCATCTCTACCAAATAATTGATGCTTTCTTGTAAGATCTAATTTACTAGCTACGTTGTATTCTTCTAAGTCTCTCCAAATTCTACTAGGGTCTCCAGATTCACTAGGGGAAATAGTAAAGTTTCCAGTTTCTGGCTCAAATCTAAAAGGAGTCGTTCTCAAATCCTTATCATAGATTTTAGAGAATGTTGGCGAAACTTTCCAAGAAACTTTCCAAGAAGCATCTTCGTTCGTGTGTTCACCATTTAATAAAATGTTGGTAATAGAACGTTGTGTATACGTTAGTACATCTTTGAAAATAGTGTTAGAATTTACATTAAAATTATCTTGTCTAATGTATGATGCACCAGATTCTCCGTTTTGTATATGTAATACATTTAACTTGTATTTAGACTGAAGGCTTTTTAATGAAATACCTGCAAGCCCACTAATAAGTACGTTGTTGACACCGATATTACCAGATTGTGTTCTGTCATCGGTTAGCTCAAGAACAGATTTGTCTTGGTCTTGTTTTCTAAATACTTGTCCGCTAACAGCATCTTCGTAGAAATCAGTACTGTTTTTATATGTAAGAGAGGCTAAGTAACCTATTTTTTTAGTTCCATCTTCATTAAGGTCATATTGGTTGCCAGCTGTAAAACCAATATTAAAATCTGCACCACTTTGATTTTCCAGTGCTTTTAGATTTGGTTCCAATAATCTTGTTAAGGCAGCGGATCTATTGCCGTCAACAACAGGTAAAGGAGTTTCTATATTTTGTGGTATTGCTAAATCTCTTTGACCATTATCAAAACCTAATGCATCTGTTGGACTACCGTCATATTTAAGGTAATTGTTTTTAAAATGCATACTAGAATTGTAACCTAAGCCAGCAGAGAAACTGTATTCAGCTCTTGATGGGAAATCTTTAGTAACAATATCGACTACACCACCGGTAAAATCTGCAGGTTGATCTGCTGTAGCAGATTTTACAACAATAATATTGTCAAGAATATTCGTAGGAAAAATATCTAATTGCAAAGTGTTTCTGTCTGGATCAAGACCAGGTACATCTACACCATTTAAAATGGATTTAGTGTAACGGTCACCTAAACCACGAACGTAAACAAATTTACCACCTTGTACAGATACACCAGGTACCGATTTAATAGCACTGGCAATATCGCTAGCACCAGATTTTTTAATGCTTTGTATAGATAAACCATCTAATAATGCTACCGAATTCTTTTGTAGGTTTAACACGGAAGCTTCTGTGTTTTTACTAACTGTGGTAGTAACCACAACTTCGTCTAGCGCATTAGCAAGCGGATTTAAAGTAATGTCTATTATTTGCTCTGCGCCAGGGGCAACGACAACTTCTGCTACTTCTTTTGTTTCGTATCCTAAGTACGAAAAAGTAACGGTGTACGTGCCAGGTTCAACGTCTAGAACATATTTTCCATCAAAATCCGATGTGGTTCCTTTTGTTGTGCCTTTGATAAGAATATTTGCAAAAGGAAGAACGTCATTAAATTCACCATCGTTTACCGTTCCTGAAATAATACCTTCTTGTGCAAAGATGGTTTGAGTAGAAAAGGCGATGAGTAAAATAAATAATAACTTAAGTTTCATAATCAATTAATTGAAATTATTAAAAAAGAAATAAATTGCCCGCCTATAGATTAGTCTAAGACGAGCAATTATTATGTGTAACTATTATTTGTATTTATAATTAGAAACCTAAGCTAGCTTTAGTGTTAGAATAAGTCCAAGAAAATGCAGATGTATCAGCACCTATAGTTCCTTCGGTTACTGCAGATGAGAAAGTTGCTGCATCAGCTTCAAAAGTTGAACCATCGGTAGTGTCATTAAATACTTCAGAAGAAGCAGTAACGCCTTCTGGTAATACAATTTCCCAGTTGGTAAATACCAATGAACCAGCGGTGTAGTTAGCGGCAACACCTTCGTTGTCTAATTCAATGTCAGAAAGTTGTAAGTCAGTACCTACTCCTGTGAAATTAGTAACTAATATGTTGTTGGTAGTACCTTGTGCGTTTGAACGGAAATCAGCGATTTCACCATTCTCAACATTATCAGCTAAACCAATTAAAGTAGCGTTTGTTAAAGTAAAGCTACCTTGTAAAGAACCTTCTGGTCCGTCAATTTCCAAAGCATGGTCAGAAATTCCACCTTGTACAACAACTGCATTGTCGATAGTACCAGAGTAAGCTTGATCAATATCAAGAGCATCATCACCTTGTGCCCATACGAATAAGTTAGTAGCGTCTACGCTTCCACCAAAGAATTCAACACCATCATCAACGTTACCAACAACTTCAATGTTGTCAACAGTTGTTCCAGAACCAACAGCACCTAAAGTAAGACCGTTAATTTCGTTTCCTTCACCAATTAAAGCACCGCCGTGACGTATAGAAATGTACTGTAAAGTACCAGAATCATCAGCAGAGTCAGATCCACCATATAAACCTTTATCTCCATCAGTATCAGTAGGTACACCTTCTATTTGAGCAGATTCAGCATCACCATCAAAAGATGCAGGTGCATTACCCAATACGATTAAACCACCCCAAAGACCACGATCATTTTGGTCAAGATTGGTACCGGCAGTTTGTCCTAATTCAATATTATCCGCAAAAGAAGTAAAGATAATTGGAGCTGTAGCTGTACCTGCAGCTTCAATCTTACTTCCTCTTGTTACTATTAATACAGAAGCATTAACACCTGATCCAGCATTTGCTTTTATAATTGTACCTGGCTCAATAGTAAGTGTTGCTCCATCAGTAATGAATACTCTACCATCTAAAACAACGATTTTGTCAGCGGTCCAGGTAGCATCTGCATTAATGTCTCCTGAGACTGTTATTGAAGTTTCGACAGGGTTAACAGTAACGGTATCTGTAACGATTACTTCTTTTTCTATTTCTACTACAGTTTCTTTTTCACATGATGCTGCAGCAATAATTGCAGTTACCGTAGCAAGTGACCAAATAATTTTTTTCATCTTTTCTTTTTAATTATTAATTTAATTAGGTTGGCAATAGAGTTCTTATCAATTATATTTTATTGCACCGCAAAGAAAGAGAGAGGTTGTAATCTTCGGGTTAGATCCATGTTAAACATTTATTTTGTTAATGTTATCTAAACGTTACTACATTAAATCAATGTTAACTGGCTTTGCAGTAATAGTATTATCTTTACTTTTGAGCGAATCAATCTAATTTGAAAACCATGAAAAAGAAGGACATTAGAATACTTTTAGTTGATGATGAACCAGACATACTAGAGATAGTGGCCTATAATTTATCTGCGGAAGGATATGATGTATACACTGCTAAGAATGGTGCCGATGGTGTTGCCAAGGCAAAAAAGAAATTGCCACATCTTATAATATTGGATGTAATGATGCCAGAGATGGATGGTATTGAAGCTTGTGAGATCCTAAGAAGAACTCCTGGTATGGAAAATACCATTATTACCTTCTTGACAGCTAGAGGGGAAGATTATTCTCAAGTAGCAGGTTTTGATGCCGGTGCAGATGATTACATTACCAAACCTATTAAACCAAAAGTATTGGTAAGTAAGGTGAATGCGTTACTAAGACGCATGAAGAATGAAGAAAACGCTCAAGAAGATATTACCAAAGTAGGCGATATCGTTATTAATAGAGAAGAGTATAAGATTGTCAAAAAAGGTAAAGAGATCATTTTACCAAGAAAAGAATTTGAACTTCTAGCTTTATTGACTTCAAAACCTAGTAAAGTATTTAAAAGAGAAGTAATTCTTGATAAAGTATGGGGTAATGAAGTCGTTGTTGGTGGCCGTACTATAGATGTACACATTAGAAAACTTCGCGAAAAAATAGGTGAAGACCATTTTAAGACCGTAAAGGGTGTAGGATATAAGTTTGTGTTGTAAATGGCTTCTCTAGTTCGTTCAAGAAAGTCATATCGTTTTGCATTTCGCTCATCGCTTTATATTGTAATAATCGGCATAGCTATGTTGGCATTGTTGCAATGGCACTTTAGCACCATAAATTGGCCTATTTTATTATTTGCGGCGTTGTTCTTTTTTGTTATTTCCTTCATCACATTACAATTAAGAATTGAAAAATTCATCTACAAAAGAATTAAGAAAATTTATGATGATGTAGAGTTGCTGGAGTCTAGTACCATACTCTCGTATCCGGTAACTACAGATATGAGAACCTTGACTGCAGAAATTGAAAAATTTGCAAAGGATAAGAAAATTGAGATAGACACCTTAAAAATTCGAGAAGAGTACCGAAAAGATTTTTTAGGTAATGTTTCTCATGAATTAAAGACCCCTTTATTTACCGTGCAAGGGTATATTGAAACCCTGTTAGACGGTGCAATGGAGGATAAGAACATTAGAAAAAAGTATCTTACCCGTGCCAATAAAGCAGTAGATCGTCTTATTTATATTGTAAAAGATTTAGATTTGATTACGAAACTTGAGGTTGGTGATCTTAATCTAGATAAGGGTTCGTTTGATATTGTAGAGCTCATACAAAGTGTGTTCGATCTTTTAGAGATGAAAGCGGCAAAGAAGAACATTACCCTTACGTTTGATATGGAATATGTTGATCCCATATTCGTTTATGCCGATAAAGAAAAAATACAGCAAGTACTCACTAACTTACTCGTCAACTCCATCAAATATGGTAATGACAATGGTACTACCGAAGTCAGTGTAGAAGATCTGGTAAAAAATAAGGTAATTGTTAGGGTTACCGATAATGGCGAGGGTATACCGACCGTTCATATTCCTAGGCTTTTTGAACGTTTTTACAGGGTAGATCAAAGCGGTAGCCGCCGTGAAGGAGGCTCAGGTTTAGGTCTTGCCATTGTAAAACATGTGATTGAAGCGCACGGAGAAAAAATCTACGTAGAAAGTGCGGTAGAGGTAGGATCGGAGTTTTCTTTTACCCTAGAGAAAAGTATTGTTCAAATAGAGGAAGTACAATAATCGCTACCCTTCTCTTTTTTCTTAGATTTGCCGCAGTTTAGATGTAATTATTGTGGGAAGTAAGAATAAATTAAAAAGATTTCAGGAAAACGAGACGTTTTCAAACGTAATTCAACCAACAAGAGATGAAGTGGTAGGCGGTTTTCCGTTGAAGGGAAAGTGGAATACCCATTTCAAAAATGACAACCCTATTGTATTGGAATTGGGTTGTGGTAAAGGGGAGTATACCGTTGGCTTGGCAAAGAAATTTCCGAACAAGAATTTTATCGGTATCGATATCAAAGGCGCCCGTTTTTGGAAAGGCGCTAAAGAAGCCATTGAAGAAGATTTGCCTAATGTTTGTTTTATACGAACGCAAATAGAATTGGTTGATCATCTTTTTGGAAAAGAAGAAGTATCTGAAATTTGGATCACCTTCCCAGATCCACAGATAAAATATAAACGTACCAAGCACCGTATGACCAATGCGGTATTTTTAGAGCGCTACAAACAAGTGCTAAAACCAGAAGGTACCGTGAATCTTAAAACAGATAGTGAGTTCATGCACGGGTATACTTTGGGCTTATTGCACGGACTTGGTTTAGAGGTGCTTTATGCCAACCATGATGTGTATAAGAATGAAGGCAGCCCTAAAGAAGTCTTGGAAATACAGACTTTCTATGAAAATCAGTATCTTGAAAAGGGAAAACCTATTACGTTCATTAGGTTCAAGGTAAACTGATTCAATGCAACAATTGCCAACCTTATTTGTATTTACCTTTGGTGCAGCCTTTTTTGCATCATTACCACCGGGTCTACTTAATTTAAACGCTGCCAAGACCAGTGTTGAAAAGGGTAAGGCAAACGGAATAATATTTGGGTTGGGCGTAGCATTGGCCGTAATGCTACAGACCTACATTGCAGTACGGATCGCAAAACTGATTTCTAGAAACCAACATGTAATAGAAGTATTGCTGCAATTGGCATTAGGTATCTTTTTTGTGCTGGCAATTGTCTTCTTTATAAAGGGTAGAAAACAAGAGAATAAGCCGCTGATACTTACCGAAACTAAAAAAAGGAACAGTTTTTCTAAAGGGGTGTTCTTGGCGCTTATCAATCTTTTGGCAATACCTTATTATAGCGGATTAAATACGGTTTTTCATTCTCAAGGGTTTATGACCTTCAAAATTATAGATGAGGTTTTGTTTATAATGGCAGCCGGTAGTGGTACTTTTTTGGCCATGTACTTATATGTGATCTATTTTAATAAGTGGGAGCATAAAACAACGTCGTTCTCTAAGAACAGTAATTTTATTTTAAGTGGATTAATGGTGTTGTTATTTGTAATTACCGCTTTTAGATTGTTTAATTAAATTGACGTAGCAGATGAAACCTGAAAATGAGAATTTCTTTGAAAGAGTATATCAGGTGGCACGATTAATTCCTGAGGGACGGGTGACATCCTACGGTGCAATTGCCAAATATTTAGGTGCGGCACGTAGCGCAAGAATGGTAGGCTGGGCAATGAACGCATCGCACAACATGGATGATATTCCAGCGCATAGAGTAGTCAATAAAGCCGGATTACTTACCGGTAAGCATCATTTTGACGGCACCAACCTCATGCAACAGCTTTTAGAGTCTGAGGGAGTAATCATAAAAGAACTTCAAATTGTAAACCTTGAAAAATACTTCTGGGATCCTTTTACGGAACTAAAAGCAGAATTATAATACTACTGAAAAGTAAGTGTAAACGTCGTTGTTTCGTTTGATGCAACACGAATAGATCCACCATGCATTCGCATAATTTGTTTACTTAAACTTAGACCAATTCCGGTTCCTGTGCTTTTGGTAGTAAAAAATGGAACAAAGACCTCGTCTAACATTTCTGGCGATATACCCGGTCCGTTATCGGTAACGGTAATGTATTTTTTACCTTGCTGGTCTACACCAGCTTTAATGACTATGCTTCCTTCATCTTGTACTTCCAAAGCCTGTTGGGCATTTTTACCTAAGTTTAAAAGTATTTGTGTGAGCTGTTTTTCATCTATGTATAGTTCTAAGTCCTCGGGTTGGGAAGATACTTCTAAAGTAATATTATGTCCGTTGGTATATTCTTGTAATAACAATCGCACTTTTTCTAAAATCTTGCTAGCGGGTATTAATTTTCGATCAGGTTCGGGTACACTTAAAAATGTACGGTAAGACTGTACAAAACTCATTAAATCATTTCCTTGTTCTTTGATAACCTCTAAACCTTTTGCAGAGTTTTTTATTTGAAGTTCGCCAAATTCTTCGGGCGTGGAAAGCACATTCCCTTTCTTAAAATATTTTAAGATAGATTCAGAGATAGAAGTAATCGGCGTAATGGTATTCATGATTTCATGGGTTAAAACGCGAATCAGTTTTACCCAAGAATCAGTTTCTTTATCATCCAGTTCTTTTTGAATATCATGGACAATGACCAATAATAACTGCTTGCCTTCAATAGCAATTGGTGTACACTTTAAAGTCAATTCTTTTTTACCTCGTTCATTTCCTAAAGAATATAGCGTGCTTTCAAAAGGCTCTAAAGATTCAAATAGACTATAAAGATTAGGGTCTATTTGTTTTAATTGCTTAACATGATTTAAAGGCCTGTAATTTAATAAGTTTTGTACCGTAGGGTTGGCGTAAAGAATATGACCTTTATCGTTTACAGTGAATATCCCAATATCAGCTTGTCTAAGTATTTCTTGATAATACTGCTCTTGTGCCTGTTTTTTAAGATGAATATCTTGAATCATGTTATTCAGCATATTCAAGCTTTGGTTGAGTTCTTCAATAGATTTTACACTCAGTTTTTCAGGAAAACGTAAAGTAAAATCTTCATTTTTTATGGCATCAAAAAAGTAGGCTATTTTTCTGTTGGTCTGGTTTACGTAGTGTATGAGTCCGTATGTTTGTCCTATAAAAACCAATGCTAAAATTCCACCAAGAAGATAATGTTCTTTAGCAAATAAAAATGCGGTTAACAGGGCGCAAACTGCAATTAAAATAATCCTGATAACAAGTTGGTAGTATATACTTTTGCTAACCATTATTTGCCAGATTTTTTAAGTTTATTGTAAAGTGTTTGTCTAGAAATGCCTAATTGATCCGCGGCGGCACTATAATTACCTTCATGGTCGTTCAACGCTTTGTTGATCATAACCAACTCCATTTC
This sequence comes from Maribacter sp. R86514, assembly GCF_044597005.1. Classification (NCBI taxonomy): domain Bacteria; kingdom Pseudomonadati; phylum Bacteroidota; class Flavobacteriia; order Flavobacteriales; family Flavobacteriaceae; genus Maribacter; species Maribacter sp. R86514. Next base: position 3,679,624 of record NZ_CP138999.1, read on the forward strand.
TTCCAAGGTTTTTGGTCCGCCTTCCATACTAACCGTTGTTTTAGTATCCAAAAGAAAATCAGTTGGTTTTAAAACATTTCCTTCCGATAAAATAACGGCACGCTCCATAGTATGTAATAGTTCTCTAACATTGCCTGGCCAAGGATAGGTCATTAATTTCTCTTGCGCTGTCTGGTTTATTTTTAAACTAGGTTTGCCGTACTTGCTAGCAAATTTTTTCAAGAAGAAATCTGAAAGCACTAGTACATCGTTATCTCTATCTCGCAATGCTGGCACCTGTACTTGTATGGTGTTTATTCGGTATAAAAGATCTTCACGAAACAATCCGTCAGCAACCATTTGGTCTAGATTGCAATTGGTAGCGCAAACTAACCTAATATCTACTGGTACAGGTTTATTGGAGCCCACACGCACAACGACCCTATTCTGAATAACAGATAATAATTTTGCCTGCATTTGTAACGATAGGTTTCCTATTTCATCTAAGAAAAGTGTACCGCCATTAGCAGCTTCAAACTTACCGGCGCGATCATCTTTAGCATCGGTAAAAGATCCTTTTACATGACCAAAAAGTTCACTCTCAAATAAATTCTCTGATATAGACCCCATATCTACCGAGATAAAAACCTCGTTATTTCTAGCGGACGATTTATGAAGCTCTCGGGCGATGAGTTCTTTACCCGTTCCATTTTCTCCGGTAACTAAAATATTTACATCGGTTTTAGCAACTTTCTGTACTAGAGTAAGAACACTGTTCAATGCTTTAGAATTCCCGATAATGTAATTTGAATTCTGATTGATAACCTGCTTAAGATTACTTTCTTTCTGTTTTAAATGCTGAACCTCTTTTTGAGACTTTCTAAGCTCATAGGCAGATTTTACGGTAGTTAATAGTCGCTCATTGTTCCAAGGTTTCAATACAAAATCGGTAGCGCCTTCTTTTATGGCTTCAACAGCAAGTTCAACGGCACCATAAGCTGTCATCATAATGACCGATATATGTGAAGCTTTCTTTTTTATCTCTCGTAACCAGTATAATCCTTCGTTACCAGTGTTCACTCCTGCAGAAAAGTTCATATCCAATAAAATGATATCAATTTCCTTTAGGTTTGGGAAAGAGGTAAGCAGGTTGGGATTTGATATGGTTTGAACACTTTTATATTCAAACTGTAATAAAATCTCTAAAGCGCTCAATACACTTTTGGTGTCGTCTACTACAAGTATTTTAGCATCTATCATGGCAACAATCTATTAACTCATTTAAATCTACACATAGTAATTTGTATTTTCATACCAGTGTAAAAATATTTGACATTATCTGTACAACATTTTTACACTAGTAAAATATGTATAATTTTTATTTAAATGTAAATAATTGATAATCAATAATTTAAGATTATGGCACGCATATAGTATAGAGAATGGCATACCAATAAAGAAATGAATAAAAAATTTAAAATAACGACACTTTTACTGCTCTCTATTTGGGGTTCTATAATGGCTCAAGATAATTGGTCATTAGATGAATGTGTTGCCTATGCATTAGAGCATAATTTGCAGTTGAACGACTTTAAGTATACCAACCAATCTAATAGAGAAACCTACAGACAATCGGTTCGTAATCTGTTGCCATCGGTAAATGCATCTTCTAGCTATTTTATTAAATACGGTCGTCAGACAAACCCAGAAGATAATAGTATTGTTAATACCGATATCTTTTCGAATGACTATTCAATGGATGGTTCTTTTGATCTGTTTCAAGGTTTTCAAAAAATTAATGCGATTAAAGCATCTAAATACCTGTATAAAGCGGCAAAAGAAGAAAGTCTTCAACAAAAATATTTATTGGCTTTTGAGGTCATGTCTGCATATTATGATGTGCAATTTATTCAAGGACTTATCAAAATTTCAAAAGAACAGGTAGAAATCTCTCAAACCAATTTCAAATTGGTTAATAGACAAGTGGAACTGGGTGTAATGGCACGTGCCGATTTGTATGAGGCCGAGTCATTATTGTTGACCGATGAATTAACCTTGATGCAAAATATCAATCGTCTAAAAGCATCGAAATTGGTCTTGATTCAAGCTATGAACATACAGGGTAGAGAAGATATCAACATCCGACCTGAGTTAATAGGAAGCAAAGACGACGATGTAAGAGAATTTATAATTTCCGATTCTCTTTTTATTAAGGCAAAGGAATTTATGCCTTCTGTTAAGGCACAAGAACTACGAGTAAAAGCAGCTGAAAAACAATTAGGTGCTACTAGAGGTACATTATATCCTTCCCTTTCATTATTAGGAGGAATCGGTACGGGTTATTTTCAGACCATTACCGATGGTTTCGGAGAAACAATTGGTTTTAGAGACCAATTTAGGGGTAATAGGTATGATTATTTAGGAGCTAGACTTAGTGTACCTATTTTCAATGCATGGGCAAATCGTTCAAATGTAAAACAACAGAAAATCGAATTGGAAAGAGCAAAGAACAATTCAAATATTACGGATCAAGAGTTGCATCAGATCGTTCAGCAATTGGTACAGGAGTATGATGCCCTTACTGTGGAGACGACACAAACCCAAAAAAGAATGAAATCACAAAACCTTGCCTTTAATATCGCCCAAAAGCGTTATGAAAGAGGAATGATCAATGTCATAGAGTTAGGACAAGCAAAAACTTTGTTCGCTACAGCGCAGAACGAAAACTTACAGGCGCAATTAAAACTAAGAGTAAATAAAAGTACGATAGATTTCTACCAAGGATTACCGGTATTCAATATCAATTAGAAATAAAGGACCACGAACAACGAACAACGAACAACGAATTAACATGGATATAAAATTAGAAAAGAAAAAAGGACTCAAGCCAAAACACTTCGGCTACATCGCATTAGGTGTGTTACTATTATTTGTTGGATATCAGCTATTGTTTTCTAGTTCTGTTTCAACTTTTAGAACAGAAAAAGATAAGCTTTCAATCGCTGAGGTTTCTGCAGGCAAATTTGATGATTATATTACTATTAACGGTAGTGTTGCGCCAATAGCCACCATTTATATGGATGCCTATGAAGGTGGTCGTGTAAGCGAGAAATTGATTGAAGAAGGTGCTATGGTAAAGAAAGGCGATATCATCTTGAAGTTGGAAAACATGAATTTGTACGAGCAGATTTTAGCAAGTGAAAGTAACTTGGCTTTAAAGCAAAACGATTTACGTTCTACCAAATTAAATTTCGACTCTAGGCAAGTAGAAGGTAGAAGGTCATTAGCTACCGTGAGTACAGATTTACAACGTTTAAAACGAAATTATGAGCAGAACAAAGCCTTGTTCGATGATGAATTAATTTCTAGGGAAGCATTTCAATTATCTAAAGAGAACTATGAGTTGTCACAAAAACAGCATGAAATTGTAAAGCTACAGACCGAGCAAGATGATGAATTAAGAGAAACATCATTAAGAGGTTTAGATACCGATTTGGCACGTATGCAGAAAACATTGGGTATGGTGTACCAGAGGTTGGACCACTTAAATGTACGTGCCCCTGCGGATGGTCAATTAGGATTTTTGGATGCCGAAATTGGACAGAGCATTTCACAAGGTCAGCGAATAGGACAGATAAATGTTCTTACTGATTATAAGATCGAAGCGGAAATAGATGAGCACTATATTGATAGGGTTAAAAGAGATTTGGTTGCGGTTTTAGAGCGTAACGGTACCGAATTTCCATTGCGATTACGAAAGGTATATCCTGAGGTAAGAAACGGTAGGTTTAAAGTAGATTTAGTGTTTACCGATAACAAACCAGAGACCATTCGTTCAGGTCAGAGCTACAATATTAAATTACAATTGGGAGAATCTAACGATGCACTTTTATTACCAAAAGGAAGCTTTTTTCAAAGCACTGGCGGACAATGGATTTTTGTTGTGAATGCTGATGGCGGAGAAGCAATAAAAAGAAATATAAGAATAGGAAAGCAGAATTCTAGATACTATGAAGTATTGGAAGGCTTGGAACCTGGAGAAAAAGTAATTACAAGTAACTATGATAATTTCGGAGAAGCCGAGAGAATAGTATTAAAATAAACAAAACTGTCACATTTGGGGAAACTCAGTGTCATTATAACAATCAAAATAGCAGGAACATGATAACTATTACCAACCTTAAAAAAAGTTTTAGAACAGAAGAAGTAGAAACTTTGGCATTGAACAGTGTCAACCTAAAAGTAGAAGATGGAGAATTTGTTGCCATTATGGGACCGTCTGGTTGTGGTAAGTCTACATTGTTGAATATCATTGGTATGTTAGACAACCCTACGGAAGGCAGTTACAATTTTGCGGGCAATGAAGTAGGCGGATTAAAAGAAAGCGAACGTACCCAACTACGAAAAGGAAATCTAGGCTTCGTATTCCAAAGCTTTAATTTGATAGATGAACTTACTGTTTTTGAAAATGTAGAGCTACCGCTAATCTACTTAAAAATGGGTAAAGCAGAGCGTAAAGAAAAAGTAATGAAAGTATTGGAGCGTATGAAAATAGCACATAGAGAAAAGCATTTTCCACAGCAACTATCAGGTGGTCAGCAGCAACGTGTAGCTATTTCAAGAGCGGTAGTAACAAATCCTAAATTAATACTGGCAGATGAGCCAACAGGTAATCTAGATTCCAAAAACGGAATAGAGGTAATGAACCTATTAACCGAATTAAACCAAGAGGGAACCACCATAGTTATGGTAACACACTCAGATAGAGATTCGCACTATGCGCATAGAGTGGTCAACCTATTCGACGGTCAAATAGTAACTGAAAGTCAGAACAGGGCAATCGGAGCTATGATGTAGAGCCCCCATACCCCCGAAGGGGGTAAAAAAGAGTTTATTCATCAATCAATCACCAAACCATTCCCCCTCCTTCGGAGGGGGTTAGGGGGAGGAAAAAAACAAAAATCATGTTCAAAAACTATATCAAAATCGCTTGGAGAAACCTTTGGAAGAATAAAGGGTATAGTCTACTCAATATTTTTGGATTGGCAATTGGCATTACCTGTGCTGCCATGATTTTGCTTTGGGTAGAAGATGAGGTTGGGTATGATGCTAATTTTGAGAAGCAAGATGTGGTATATTATGTGCCCACCAATCAACAATACGAAGGAGAATGGCGTACATTTTTTCAAGCAACTCCCGGTCCGTTAGCAGAGGTTTTAAAAGAAGAGGTGCCAGGTATAGTTGGGTCAGCAAGAACAAAAGGTGAAGATTTTTTATTTCAGGTAGGAGAAACTTCTATCAATAAATTTGGGCGATATGCAGACCCAGATTTTTTAAGCATGTTCAGTCTCTCATTTGTAGAAGGTAATTTAGAAACCGCTTTTAATGAAGTAGATGCCATTGTTATCTCACAAGAGACGGCTAGCCAGTTATTTGGTGAGAATACTTCTGCAATTAATAAAGTAATTAAAATAAATAACGAAACAAGTTATACTGTTTCAGGAGTTTATGAAGATTTACCACACAATGTAACCTACAGTTTTGATTGGGTTGTCCCTTTTGAGCGCTTTGCAAAGGATAATGAATGGGTAAAAGAATATGGAGCCAATTTTTCAGACACTTTTGTAGAGCTTTCTTCAGAAGCAAATTTTGATGTTGTCAATAATAAAGTGAAAGCCATACTTCCTATGAAAACGGAAGATGACGAAACCATAGCATTTTTATTTTCTATGAAAGACTGGCATTTAAGGTCAGCCTTTGAAGGAGGTAAAAATATAGGAGGGCAAATAACTTATGTAAGGCTGTTTAGTCTTATTGCCATTATTATTTTATTAATAGCCTGCATCAACTTTATGAATTTGGCTACCGCTAGAAGTGAAAAAAGAGCAAATGAAGTCGGAGTCCGCAAGGTGTTGGGGTCGGGTAGAAAAGGATTGATTTCTCAGTTTATGGCAGAGGCGATAATAACTGCCGCTTTATCTGCCGTATTGAGTATTCTGTTATTAAAATTACTGGTGCCACAGTTTAATATGATGATAGATAAACAACTAGACTTTAGTTTGTACAATACTACTCATATTTTAACCTTGATCGGCATAACACTGGTTTGTGGTATTGTTGCGGGCTGGTATCCGGCGTTCTACTTGTCTTCTTTTAAACCTGTAGATGTGTTGAAAGGAGCACGCAAAACAAAAGGGAGCGCAACATTTATTAGAAAAGGATTAGTAGCTACACAATTTGTAGTTTCCATCGTATTTATCATTTGTACCATTATCGTCTACCAACAAGTACAATATGTAAAAGGGCGCGATTTGGGTTACAATAAAGAGAACCTAGTGAAGATTCCCGTAACCGGAGATATTATTAAAAACTTCAAACCTATTGAAGAAAATATGAAGTCTTCTGGAATGATTGAAAGCATCGGACTCATTAATTCTGATATTTTATCAGGCGGAAATAATACATCAGGATTAAGTTGGCAAGGTGGTGTGGATACTGAAGACGTTTTGGTTTCTGTACGTGATATTACAGCAGATTTTTTCAACACTGCTGGATTGGAGATAATTGAAGGTAGGGGATTCAGTAATAATCCCGCTCAAGACAGTGTCAATATAATTGTAAGTGAATCTTTCGCAAAATTAATGGGTAGCGGCAGTCCTGTAGGTAAAACCATAGAAGATGATTACCCTGTTATTGGAGTCGTAAAAGATTATGTCTATGGTGATATGTATGGATCTAGTGATCCGGTCATATTTTTTAATGACCCAAGCCAAGCTCGTTTTATGTATGTAAAGACGAAGTCTGGCGTAGCAACAACAGCAGCATTAACAAGTATGGAAACGGCGTTGAAAAAGTTTAACCCTGCATTTCCTTTTGAGTATGAATTTGTAGATGACACTTATGATGCTAAGTTTAAAAGTGAAAAATTAATAGGGAACCTTTCTCAAATATTTGCGCTTCTGGCCATATTGATTTCTTGCCTAGGTTTATTCGGGCTATCTGCCTTTACCGCAGATCAGCGTAGAAAAGAAATTGGGGTACGTAAAGTTTTAGGTTCTAGTATTACGGGCATTGTAACTTTATTATCCAAAGACTTTATGCAGTTGGTGTTTATGGCGATTATTATAGCCACCCCAATAGCATGGTTATTAATGCAAAACTGGTTAGAAGGTTTTGCCTATCGTATTTCTATTAATGCTTGGGCGTTCGTCATAGCTGCAATAGTCGCCGTTTTTATTGCATTATTGACCATTAGTTTTCAAGCGTTCAATGCAGCTAGGGTAAATCCTGTAAAGAGTTTACGAACAGAGTAAAATCCCATCCCCAGCCCTTCCCTAAGGGAAGAGAGTAAATAATAATCACCAAGCCATTCCCCCTCCTTTGGAGGGGTTAGGGGGAGGAAAAAAACGAGAACCATGTTTAAAAACTATTTAAAAATCGCCTGGAGAAGCTTAAAAAAGCAAGCCTTTTTTACTTTTCTAAATACATTCGGACTAGCCATTGGTATGGCAGGAGCATTAATAATATCACTGTACATTTATGACGAGCTTAGTTATGATAAAATGTTTGCCGATGCAGATAGAATTTATCGTATAGATGCAGATATAAAATTTGGTGGAGCTGAAATGAAGGCAGGTGAAGCTGCCGCACCAATGGCGGAAACCTTAAAAAGGGACTATCCGCAGGTAGAAGCTTCAGTGCGTTTTAGAACCATAGGTAGTGCTTATGTAAAGAAAGTTGGGGGAAACAGAAGTGCCAAAGAAAACCATATAGCCTTCGCCGATTCTACAATGTTCGATTTTTTTGGGATAGAGTTGCTCGCAGGTAATGCTAAAACGGCGTTGACCGGCACCAACTCGTTAGTCTTGACCAAAAGTGCAGCAGAGAAACATTTTGGTGATACAGATGTTATTGGTCAAAATTTACTGTTGGACAATACCGATACTTATACGGTAACTGGAGTGATTGAAGACATGCCCCAAAATTCCTATTTCAATGACTATAGTGTGTTTTTGGCAATGGCGGGCAATGTAGCATCTAGAGAAGACAATTGGGGCGGCAATAACTATTTTACATTTATAAAGCTAATACCGGGAGCCAAGGTTGAAGATTTTCAAGAGCCCTTGCAAGAGATGTTAGAAAGGTATATGTTACCATGGTCACAAAAGTATTTTCCGGGTATGACGGCAGAGTCGTTTGCGGCATCCGGTAATTACATTCGGTACCATACCATGCCCTTGATCGATATTCATTTGTATTCTGATAGAGATACGGAAATGAATGCAACGAGCAGTATTCAAAATATTTATATTCTTTCCTTCATAGCATTGTTCTTGATTATTTTGGCAAGCGTTAATTTTATGAACTTGTCTACGGCACATTCTTTAAAGAGAGCCAAAGAAGTTGGAGTTAGAAAGACTTTAGGGTCCAATAAAATGAATCTGGTTTTTCAGTTTTTAACAGAATCAGGTTTAATAGCATTTGTGTCTTTGTTAGCGGCACTAATCATTTCAATGATAGCATTGCCTTTTTTCAATAGTTTCACAGGTAAATCAATTGCTATTCCGTTTACTCAGCCCTTATTCTGGTTGGCGTTATTGGGGGCAACCTTTTTACTTGGATTATTTTCAGGCAGTTATCCTGCATTTTTCATGTCAAGATTTACTGCTGTTAAAAGTTTAAAAGGTAGTAGTGCAGAAAGTGTAGGTAATGGTAGGGTGCGTAATGCTTTGGTCATATTTCAATTTTCAATTTCGGTATTTCTGATTGTAAGCACTTTGGTAGTATTTCAACAATTAAATTATATACAGAACAAAGATTTGGGTTTTTCCAAAGATCGGGTGCTTTTAATTAACGAAATAGGGGCGCTAGGATCTAAGACTAAAGCTTTTAAAGAACAAATTGCTGCCATGGGTTTTGTGGAAAGCGCTACGTTGAGTGATTACTATCCAACGCCATCTTGGAGGTCAAATAGTTCGTTCTTTGAAGAAGGTGCAAGAAGTCAAGAATATGCCATTCAAATGCAAGAATGGAAAGTAGATTCAGATTACTTAAAAACGATGGAAATGGAAATAGTTGCTGGGCGAGATTTTAATCCGCAATATGCATCAGATTCTACGGCTATGATCATAAATGAAGCTACGTTGCCTATTATAAATGTCACCGCAGAAGAGGCTTTAGGTATGCGCATATCAGAAGAAATAGAACTTGAAAATCCTACCTACTATACCATAATCGGTGTGGTCAAAGACTTTCATTTTACATCTTTGCGTAATAATATTGATGCACTAGGAATACAACTTAATTCTGATGCCGAGAATATGGCGGTAAGAATGAGCGGTGGAAACTTTGTAGATAATATTTCAGCAATAGAAAATACATGGAACGCCATGGCACCCGGGCAACCTTTCGATTATCGTTTTATGGACGAAGCCTTTAATACCACTTATGAAGCGGAACAAAAACTGAGTCAGATATTTTTCATTTTTACTATGCTGTCCATTTTTATTGCTTGTTTGGGATTATTTGGATTAGCTGCCTTTAATGCCGAAAAACGAACAAAAGAAATCGGTGTTAGAAAAGTGTTGGGAGCTACTGTAAGTCAAATATCTTACCGGCTTACGGTAGACTTCTTAAAATTGGTGGGTGTAGCTATTCTCATTTCTTTACCTCTAGGTTGGTTCGCCATGAACAAGTGGTTAGAAGATTTCTCATATCGCATTGAAATCGGTATCGGCATTTTTGCTCTTGCAGCAGTATTGGCAATTGTAGTTGCAATTGTAACGGTAAGTTACCAAAGTATAAAGGCGGCAATTGTAAACCCGGTAAAAAGTTTACGGTCAGAGTAAGCATAGCATTAAACTTCATCAATCAAAAAGAACATCATGTTAAAGAATTATATAAAAATAGCTTGGCGTAATTTAATGAAAAACAAGCAGCAAACTATCATCAACTTATTAGGGCTAACACTGGGTACCGTAAGTTGTTTGGTAATTCTACTATATGTTTTTGAACAGTTGGGTTATGATCAGCACCATAACGAGGCGGCATCTATTTATAGGGTCGAGACAATTATAGATCGTGACGGTCAAGAATCTTTTGATTCCGCCACCTCGTCACCACCCATAGCATTTGCGTTAAAAGATGATTTTGCCGAGGTAGAAGAAGCAACCAGAGTGGTGTTGACCGATGCATTTTATAGTCCATTAATAAGAGCGGTAAATAGCGAAGATGCTTACTATGAACCAAGAGTGTATTTAGCAGATTCAACCTTTTTTAAAGTATTCAATTTTAAAATACTTGAAGGTGATGAGAAAACAGCTTTAGATGAGCCCAATACGGTGATGCTGTCATCCTATATGTCTGATAAGTTATTCGGTAATACTAGTTCTTTAGACAAAACCGTAGTTTGGGGCAGTGGCGAAAGTGCGTTGATCCTTACCGTAAAAGGAGTTTATGATGAAAAGGCTTATAAAACGCATTTTAATCCTAGTTACATTGTAAGCATGAGTACCCCGGGTATGGGAACTTTTGTGCAGAATTTTCAAAGCTTTGCCACCAATAATTTTGCCTATAGTTATGTAAAATTGAATTCAAATGGTAGTAGTTTAGGTCTACAACGAAAATTACCTCAATTTATGGAAGATAGAGGAGGGCAAGATTTAAAAGATGCCGGTATGAGCAGTAAGACGCTAGAGCTTACAAAAGTTACGGATATCCACTTATACTCCAATGGTAGAAAAAATCAGCTAGACGTTGTATCTAATAGCACATACCTTTACTTTTTATTGAGTTTGGCGTTTTTTATCCAATTGGTGGCATGTATTAATTTTATAAATCTAAGTACGGCCAGGGCTAGTAAAAGGGCACGTGAAATTGGGATTAGAAAAGTAGTTGGCGCAGGTAAAAATACATTAATGAGGCAATTTTTAGGCGAGTCGTTGTTACTATCCATATTCGCCATGTTGATCAGTATTCCAATAGTTATATTGTCTTTGCCATTTGTAAATGGAATAACACAGGAAACATTGACCTATACAAGCTTATACCAATGGCAGATTGTGGTAATATTATTGGCGATAGGTGTTGTTACAGGTTTGGCTTCCGGTGTTTATCCTGCAATTGTTCTATCTTCTATAAAGCCGGTGAGCGCATTAAAAAGTTCGGCTATTTTACGATCTGGTAGTGGTACGTTTAGAAAAGCTTTGGTGGTATTTCAATTTGTAATTTCTATATGTTTAATAACTACGGTAATTATAATGGCCCAACAATTCAAATATACCCAAAGCAAAGACCTAGGTTATAAAAAAGATAATCTCTTAGCATTACGAATAGGGCCGAAGAATCGTCAACTAAGTTTGAATCTTTAAAAGCATCATTTTTAAAAGTACCGGGCGTATTGAAAGTGGCTAGCGGAAATTATTCGCCATCGGAGATTATTTTGGCGGATAACGGATTTTACTTGCCTGGTGGAAACAAGGAGAATAAAACAGTGGTAAAGCGTAATGGCGTAAGCGATGGCTATTTCAATACCATGGGTATAGAATTGTTGAAAGGTAGGGATTTTAATGCTGCCGATACAGTAGACCAGATCATAGTCAACGAGGCTACGCTAAAGGCTTTTAATATTGACATAGAAAACGCGCTAAGTGCTACTTTGATGAAAAGTTATGGCGATGAAATTGACGAATTACGAATTATTGGTGTGGTGAAAAATTATCATTTTGCTTCGTTAAAAGAAGAGATTCAACCTTTGTTCTTGCATAAGGAAACCGAACCTGACTGGTTGTTTATTAAGGCAAACACAGAAAACTATGGTCAATTACTACAAGGTTTGGAGCAAAAATGGAAATCTACCTTAAGTAACATTCCTTTTGATTATCGATTTGTAGATAAAGAAATAGAAAAGTTATACGAAGAAGAAAAACGATTAGGGATTATCTCGGTAGGGTTTACCATTTTGGCAATTTTTATAAGCTGTTTGGGCTTATTTGGACTTATCTCATATGTAGCTGAGCAAAAGAAAAAAGAAATAGGTGTTCGTAAAGTTTTGGGTGCAAGTGTGCAGTCTGTAATTAAATTACTTACGAAAGACTTTATTAAACTGGTACTTATTGCTTTTGTGTTGGCATCACCTATTGCCTATTACCTTATTTCTAGATGGTTAGAAGGTTTTACGTATCGCATAGAAATTAAATTTTGGGTTTTTTTAGCAAGTGGTGCACTTGTAATAATCATTACCTTTTTAACTGTAGGATTACAATCATTAAAATCTGCAGTAGCAAACCCGGTAAAAAGTTTACGTTCAGAGTAATAGTTGAAAATGATAAATTAAACTTCGTTTTTCGTTGATTGAAATTGGTGTAACATTCTCATTTTTAAGTGGTCTTTGTAAATATATTGTACATCAGTTGTCTAATTATTTTACACACTAGTTTATGTGTTTTATTGTAACTATTTGATATATAGTAAATTAGTAGTATGGCATGAATTTAGGTTCAAATTTATGGTCATCAATCAATCAATGTTTAGCATCAACTAATCATCAATCAAAAAACGAACTATCATGTTTAAGAACTATTTAAAAGTTGCTTGGCGAAATCTACTCAAGAACAAGGGGTATACTGTTATAAATGTGGGCGGACTTGCCCTAGGTATGGCAGTAACTTTAATTATTGGGCTTTGGATCCAAGATGAGCTATCGTATAATAGCTACTTTAAGAACAAAGAGCGTATTGCCCAAGTTTTTCAATCGCAAACCTTTAATGGCGAAACAGGAACCGGACCTGCCATACCAAGACCTTTGGAGAAAGCCTTAAGAGATGGTTACGGTGATAATTTTAAGCATTTGGTCATGTGTTCATGGACCAATGACCATTATTTGAAATATGGTGAAAAGAGTATATCTAGACCAGGTAATTACATGCAACAGAATGGACCTGAGCTTTTTGGCCTGGAAATTATTAAGGGAGAACAAGATGCGCTACGGGAAATCAACTCCATTATGTTATCGGCATCAACGACAGAGGCATTGTTCGGTAATGAAGACCCAATAGGTAAAACGGTAACCGTTAGCAACGAACATAAGCTAAATGTAAGCGCGGTTTATAGTGATATACCGGTAAATAATTCCTTTAACGATACAGAATTTATTATTCCTTGGGAGAAGTATTTGGCAGTTAATGAGTGGATTAAGAACGCAGAGGATCAGTGGGGGAACAACTCCTTTCAAATGTTCGTGGAGTTAGCAGATAACACTACTATTGCACAAGTAACGGATAGAATAAAAAACGTAAAAAAAGATTTAAACGAAGATACGGCTCAGTTTAATCCGCAGATATTTCTGTTTCCTATGAAAGACTGGTATTTGCGCAGCAGTTTCGAAAACGGAAAGCAAGAAGGTGGACGCATAAAGTATGTTTGGCTCTTTGGTGTTATTGGTGCATTTGTGTTGTTATTGGCATGTATCAATTTTATGAATTTGAGTACTGCACGGTCAGAGAAACGAGGTAAAGAAGTAGGTATTCGCAAATCAATCGGATCGCAGAGAGGTCAGCTGATCTATCAGTTTTTAAGTGAATCCTTCATCGTGGTGCTATTTGCATTTATTGTGGCCATGTTATTGGTATTACTTTCTTTAAACGGATTTAATGAGCTATCTAGAAAAGAAATATCCTTTCCGTGGGATAATGGTATGTTTTGGTTAGTGTCATTGCTATTTATAGTGTTTACTTCCTTGTTGGCAGGTAGCTACCCGGCTCTATACCTATCATCTTTTAAACCGGTAGATGTGCTTAAGGGTACCTTCAAAACCGGAAAGTACGCAGGGTTGCCAAGAAAAATATTGGTTGTAATACAGTTTACGGTCTCGGTAGCTTTTATTATAGGTACGGTGATTGTAATGCAGCAAATCAATTTTGCAAAAAATAGACCTGTTGGGTATGATAAGGAAGGATTGATTCAAATACCGACGTTCAGTCAAGATTTTGTGGGCAAGTATGATTTAATGCGAGCTGAATTTATAGGATCGGGAGCAGTAGTGGAAATGTCGACTTCTAGTAGTCCCACTACCCAAATATGGTCTAACAGAGGCGGTTTTACATGGGAAGGCAAACCGGAAGGATTTCAAGAAGATTTAGCTTGGACAGAAGTATCACCAGAGTACGCTAAATCATTGAATCTTAAAATTTTAGAGGGGCGTGACTTTTCAAGGGATTTTGCAACCGATTCTTTAGGGGTGTTGATCAATGAAACGGCAAAGAAATATTTGGGTATGGAGAATCCTGTAGGGCAGTTGTTACGAGATGATGATGAAGAAGACCCCAATCCGCCATTGAAAATTATAGGTGTTGTTCAAGATATGATTACCCAGTCTCCTTATGAACCGGTAAAGCAAGGAGTGTATGTGTATGATAGGCATAATAATGCCAGTTATTACAACATGCGATTAAACCCAAATCAAAGTGCAACTCAGAATATTACAACCATAGAAAGTGTATTCAAGGAACATTTTCCAGACATACCATTTGAGTATGATTTTATAGATGGGGAATATGGAGAAAAATTTGCTTCTGAAGAACGTATAGGAACCCTTTCTGGGGTATTCACGGCACTGGCAATTCTAATAAGTTGTTTAGGATTATTTGGGTTGACCTCATTTGTTGCAGAGCAAAGAAAGAAAGAAATAGGAGTACGCAAAGTGCTAGGGGCATCTATTTTCAATGTATGGAACATGCTTTCTAAAGACTTTTTAAAACTAGTGGTGATCTCTTGTTTTATTGCCGTACCTATAGCTTACTTCATTATGAACGGTTGGCTACAGGAATATCCGTATAGGGTAGTACTTAAATGGTGGATTTTTGCCATTGCCATGCTTGGTGCTATGTTGGTGACTATTGCGACAGTTAGCTTTCAAGCCATAAAAGCTGCAAGGGCTAACCCCGTAAAGAGTTTACGAACAGAATAATTTGAAAAAATGATAAGAAATCATCTAAAACTATCCTTTAGGAATCTATGGAAAAATAGAATGCTCTCCTCATTGAATCTATTGGGGTTAAGTATTGGTATTGGTGGTGTGCTAACGCTTATGTTTTCGGTTTATGCTTATTATATAGCAGATGATATGATACCAGATCAAGACCAGATTTTTTATCTAAAGACACATTTGGCAGACGGTAATGATTACAATGAAGCGGTATATCCATTACTTGATAAGATAAAAAGCACTTCGCCAGAAGTAATTGCGGGTACGCATTTACATGGTTGGGGTAATATTTGGTTAGAGGTAGGAGATAATGAATATCAGAAAACAACTACATATGCCGATCCTGAATTTTTTGATGTTTTCGCACTGCCTTTAAAATATGGCAACCAAAGTACTGCGCTAAATGAAAAGTATTCAGTTGTTCTGACCGACAAGGTAAGTAAGCAATTGTTTGGGGAAGAAAATCCCGTGGGTAAAAGTTTAATTGCGGCAGACACTTTGAACTTAACAATTACAGGGGTATTAGAACCAATAAGTCCTTACTCTTCTTTTAGATTAGATGTTTTAATGCCCAACACGATTTTAAAGGATAATGTAGGTTTTAAAAATCAGGATAATTGGGATGACAGTTTTTCACCGGTATTTATGAAGCTACGTCAAGATGCTGATATTCTAGAATTTGAGAAGCGTGTAGGTCAACTGGTAAGAGAAAATTATGAAGATCCTTCGGTCATTTCACGAATGGAGGTAATACCACATGCTGAGGTCCGTATTGATTCTATACCCGTAGTAGAAATTATAATTGCAGGAAATATAGCTACATCATTTTTTGTGCTCCTTCTGGTACTTGTAAACTTACTGAACTTGAATACCTCTACTATGTATCGTAGAACTAAGGATATTGCAGTACGTAAAATATTAGGTGGTAGTGGAAAAGGAGTGATTACGCAGTTTTGCTTAGAAAACGGAATTTTGGTAATACTTTCCATATTAATTTCTGGCGGATTGTTCTTTGGCTTCCTGCTACCCAAAATGAATGATATTTTTGGAGCTGATTTTGGGGAGATTAATTTCAGTTTGGCAAATGATTACCCTGTAATATTGGGTGCTATTTTATTAGGTGTTGTAGTAACGTTGATAGTTGGTATTTTACCAACGTTACGGTTTATTTCCTTGCCGGTTTCTCAAGGAGTAAAAGGTAAGTTAGATAGTGCTAAGGGAAGTTTTATTTTACGAAATACATTTATCATTTTTCAGTTTGCCATAGCCATTCTATTTATTTGTGTTGCCGTTATTCTAAACAGTCAGATCAGTTTTATGAAAAAAGCTGATTTAGGTTTTGAAAGAGAACATGTAATAGTGGGTAATATTGACCTTGATTTTAAAGATATGGATGCTGCCAAGTCTAGCTTTAAAGCGCTTTTAAATAACTTAGAGGCAAATCCGTATGTAACCAATGTAGCTACAAGTCAAGCCATACCGTCAGATTACTACTTTAATTACACGCGATTTTATGATGCAAATACGGATACCGATGTGCGTCTTCGTCGTTCTTTTGCCGATGCGGGGTATTTAAGTACACTTAAGATTCCGTTAGTAACAGGTAGGGATTTTAATAGGGAAATGGATAATGGTGAAGAAAGACCTGTAATCATAAATCGTAGTGCCATGGCCGCTTTTGGTTGGACGACTATAGAAGGAAAGCGTTTAAAATATAAAAATGACGCCTTCATAGGCAATCCTGTGGTTGGTGTCATGGAAGACTTTCATTATCAAGACTTACAAAATGCTGTTGAACCCTTGGTTCATTATTATCGAAACGAGGACGAATTAGAGAAGCATCGTTACCTGTCAGTTAAAGTAGTTGACGGTAAAGAAAAAGAGGTTAGGGATATGATTGCTTTAGCATTCTCTAAAATAGATTCTAGAAAAAATTATGTACAAAGTAACCTTGGTGAAAAAGTAAGCGGACAATACCGTTTAATGGACGGTATGTTGAAAACCGTAAATGTGGTAGCGTTACTTACCATATTTATTTCATGTCTAGGTATGTTCGGTCTAATCTCCTTTATGGCAAAAAGAAGAATAAAAGAGATAGGTATTCGTAAAGTTTTAGGGGCAAGTGTATTGAAAATTGTAGTGTTACTTTCAAAGGATTATATGATTTTAGTAGGCATTGCAACTATTGTAGCATTTCCCGTTGCGTGGTATATGATGAATGCTTGGTTGGGCGGTTTTGCATACAGTATATCAATTCAATGGTGGATGTTTGCCCTATCGGGCTGTATTGCATTATGCATAACCGCATTTACTTTAGGTATGCAAGCCATTAAAGCTGCAAGGGCAAACCCGGTAAAGAGTTTACGAACGGAGTAATATAAAAGTCATCAATCAATCAAAACAAAAATCAAAACATGTTTAAGAATTATATAAAAGTCGCTTATCGAAACTTATTGAAAAATAAGGTGTTCACTGCAGCAAATATTGTGGGATTGACCTTGGCATTTGCGGTTGCACTGTTATTGACGATGACAGCGTTGTTCGAGTTGTCTTATGACCAATTTCATGAAAATAAAGAGTCGGTCTATCAAGTGTACTATACCAATCAGACTCCAAAAGGTTCTGATATTTCTACAGCTAATCCGGTGCCTTTTGCTCCTGCTTTAAAAGAAGAGGTGCCAGGTGTAAAACAAATATCAAGGGCATTGAGTGAAAATGCGCTTGTGTCGTATGGCGATAACGATTTTAATTTAGATGCAGAATTTGTAGATGCCGACTATTTTTCAATTTTTAGTTTCCCTACACTTTTGGGGGATACTAATAAACCAATGCCTGATCAAAACTCAGTATCTCTTACAGAAAAAGCTTCTAAAAAGCTATTTGGCACTACTGATGGTATTGGAAAAACCGTAAGAATTCTAATAGGCAAAGAAGAAAAACCTTTTACGGTTTCCAGTATTTTAAAAAGCTTACCAGATAATAGTAGTGTCAGTTTTGATATTGCAATACCATTTGAAAGCCATTGGGATTATAAAGAATATACAGATGATTGGGATTCTCAAAATCACCCAGTTTACCTTCAATTGGCTGACGGGGTTTCTAAATCTCAGTTTGAAGAAAGTACGGTAGCGTTTACTCTTTTGCACAAAGAAGAGCAAATGAATAATATGAAGCGTGATGGGGCACAGCCAGATGTAAACGGTAATTACAGTCAACTTAATTTATTGCCTTATACGGACAAACGTTTCGCAAATTTTAATTCGGGCGTACTGCAAATAAAAAGAACATTTCCTTATATGATATTAGGCATCGCCTTTTTGATCATTTTTATTGCCTGTGCCAATTTTGTGAACATGAATATTGCCTTGGGTGAAAAACGCCTTAAGGAAATAGGTATGAGAAAAACCCTTGGCGCCGTAAAAGGACAACTTTTTGGTCAATTTTGGTTAGAGAGTTTAATGGTGTTCGCCATTGCGATAGTCTTGGCGCTAATACTCTCTAATTTATTGATTGGTCCCTATAAAACACTCTTTAATACAGATGCTACTTTTCAGAATTTAATAACGCCTGCTATTTTGGGTAGCTTTTTATTGGGGATTCTAATAGTAACCTTGTTTACAGGTGGTTACCCGGCATTACTTTTAAGTAAGCTAAACACACTAAAAGCTCTGAAAGGCAAATGGGATTTGGGAAAAAACGGAGTGCGCAATGCGTTGATAGTAGTGCAGTTTGTAATTGCAATCGTTTTGATAACAGGTACGTTGGTTTTTCAAGGACAATTGCAGTTTATGCGCAATAAAAATCTTGGATTTAATAAAGAACAAGTGGTTTCTATACCGTTAAATGGTAAGAAAGACAGTTACCGCGTAATAGAACTTATGAGAAATGAGCTTCGCGGAAATAACAATATTTTAAGCGTAACAGGGTCTGATAATAACTTGGGGAGGGGTAGAGATGGCAGCATGTCTATTAGTAAGTTTGGTTTTGAGCATAAAGGCAGAATAGTAAATAGTAATGTGCTTAATGTGGATTATGATTATGCAAAGACTTTGGATATTCAGTTGTTAGAAGGACGAATGTTCAGTAGGGAATACAGTGCAGATAGTTTAAGTATGGTAATTAATGAAGCTATGGTGAAAGAGCTGAATGAAGAAGATAATCCGCTTTCAACAAGAATATATTTCGATGAAGATTCCGTAGCCTATAATGTTATTGGTGTATTAAAAAATTATAATCATCAAGATATTAGTAAAAGCATAGAGCCGCTTACTTTTTTTCTCGACAAAAATTATGATTTGTATTATGCCTACATAAAAGTTGCACCGGCAGATATGGCAAGTTCTTTTGATGCCATTAAAAATGCCTGGCATAAAGTAGAGCCGAATGCAGAATTTTTAGGTTCGTTTATAGATGAGAATATAGATAGAACCTTTAAAAAAGAGAAGTCTATGGCTACAATTATTACCGCTGGTTCTGTTTTGGGTATTGTATTGAGCTGTATCGGTTTGTTTGCCATGTCGTTATTGGTTGTTGCCCAACGAACAAAAGAAATTGGCGTACGTAAAGTAATTGGCGCAAGTACATCATCAATAACCATATTATTGACCAAAGATTTTTTAAAGTTGGTAGGCATAGCGTTCATTATAGGCGCGCCAATAGCTTGGTTCGCGTTAGATAAATGGTTACAAGATTATGCATTTAGGGTACCGTTAAGTATCTGGTTTTTTGTAGGTGCAGGATTATTGGCTGCCTTAATTGCACTATTGACAGTAGGTGCCAGAACCATGAAGGCTGCAGCGGCAAATCCAGTAAAAAGTCTAAGAACCGAATAATTTCTAATATTGCTAATCAACAACCACTAATACACTATTTCACTAACCAACAAATTCAGTATAAAAAATGTTATTACAATTAAGAAATATTTTCAAATGGGTTCAGCAGGGCGGTCAACGTATTTTTTTGCTGAAGGATATTAATCTAGAAGTACAAGAAGGCGAATTCATATCGATCATGGGTCCGTCGGGATCAGGGAAATCCACATTGCTTAATGTGATTGGTATGCTAGATACGTTTGATGAAGGGGAGTATGATTTCTTGAACGAATCGGTTCATACTTTAAAAGAGAAGTATCGTTCTAATTTATATAAGGAGTATATCGGTTTCGTATTTCAATCATATCACTTGTTAGATGATTTAACGGTAGAAGAAAATCTAGAAATGCCTTTACTGTATAAGAAAATAAAAAGCTCTGAGCGCAAAGCATTAGTAGCCGATATGTTGGATAGATTCAATATTGTAGGTAAAAAAGATTTGTTTCCCACACAGTTGAGTGGTGGGCAGCAACAATTGGTTGGTGTGGCGCGTGCACTCATTGCAAACCCAAAACTGATATTGGCAGATGAACCAACGGGGAATCTAAATTCTCAACAAAGCGAAGAGATTATGCAGCTTTTTAAGAAGTTAAATGAAGAAGATGGGGTGACCATTATTCAAGTAACACACTCTGAAAAGAATGCAGCATACGGTTCAAGAATCATCAACCTTCTAGACGGAAGAAAGATTTAGTCTTGAAATATATAAAATGTCACTTCGAGCGCAGTCGAGAACTTATGTGTTTTAATGAGATTTTCATGAACCTTTTGTTGATAAAAGTTCTCTGACTTAACTTAAAATTTTATATTCTAACAACTAACAACTAACAACTAACAACCAACAACCTGCCACTAATCCGTATACCCTTCAGGATGCATTTCGTCAAATTCGGTTTGGTCTTGAAAAGCTTTAGCTAATAAAAGAATACTTGCTTCATCATATAAATTAGAGACAAGAGTAATACTTGTTGGGTGTTTCTTTTCATCCAATCCAGTAGGGATTGAAATTGCCGGGTGACCGGTTAGATTCGTCGTAATCGATAACCTATTCCCAGAACTTGGTGAAATTAAAACATCATAATCTTTCATGATGGTCTGCATTTTTTCAATGAGCACTTGTCGTTGTCTGTTTGCTTGTATGTATTCCACCGCTGGTATAAAACGTGCTTGTCGTAAAGAATTTGCTCTAGAACGTTGAGTTTGCTCTACCATTTTATCCACTTCTTCGGCACGAACCATATCGTCGAAAAATGCTCCCGCTTCAGCTCTTAATATTACATCAAAACTGTTGTAGGGTACGTCTTTTGGTAATTCCACTTCGTTAAGTGTAAGTCCCATTTCCTTAAAAGTTTCAATTGCCTTATCCAAATTTGCTTTACTATCCGAAGAATCTTTTTCTATGTCTTTTTTTAAATATCCAATACGTAGGGATTTGTAATCTTTGTTAGGATCAAATCCGTCAGGGTAATTAGTGGTCATTCCGTCTTTAGGGTCTTTTCCTGTAATAACACTATATACAATAGCGCAATCTTCAGCGCTTCTTGCCATTGGTCCAACTTTGTCCATAGACCAGCTTAAACTCATCACTCCATGTCTGCTAACTCTGCCGTACGTAGGTCGTAAACCTGTAATTCCGTTTCTGGTACTGGGTGATAAAATAGAGCCTAATGTTTCGGTACCTAATGCATAAGGAACCAAGCCTGCAGATGTTGCCGATCCAGAACCTGCTGAAGATCCTGAAGCACCTTGCGTAGTATCCCACGGATTTTTAGTTTTTCCATCAAACCAAACATCACCACGAGCAAGAGAACCTGATACTAATTTTGCTACTAGTACTCCGCCTGCATCCTGTAATTTTTGAACCACACTAGCGGTCTTTTCAATTTGCTGATTACGGTAAGGTTCAGCACCCCATGTAGTTTTGTAGCCTTCCACTGCCATTAAGTCTTTTACACCGTAAGGAATACCATGTAGAATTCCGCGGTAGTTTCCTGCAGCCAGTTCGGTATCCATTTTTTTAGCTTGCTCAATAGCCATTTCTTCTGTTATGGTAATGGTACATTCTAAAATAGGGTTGTATTTTTTTAACCGACCAATAAAGAACTCTGTCAATTCTATAGAACTTATTTTTTTGTTTTTGATAAGCGATGCCAGTTGAGGTATGGAATAAAAAGCAAGGTCTGCCTTTTTAGAAGGAAGCGCTACATTATCTGGTATTTCCCATTCTGGGAATCCGTTTTGTGGTTTTGGCGTAAAGTTCATAGGTAGCGGGTCAAATCTAACCGCTGGCACTACATCGTAATCTAGTGTATATTTTCTTAGAGAATCAAAACCTTTTTTATTCCGCTGTAAATAGGGGTATAATGTATCTATATATTGCTTGTCAAAATTTAGACCTATTAATTTCTGTGATCGTTTTACATCTTTTTTCGAGAATTTATTTTTAGAGCTTGAACAAGATGTAATGAATAATGAGGTAAGTAGACTAAAAAATAAAAATAGGGATATTCTTTTGGTAGGTTGGTACATGTTAGTTGGTTTAAGAAAATTCTAAAGTACGTCTTTTAGAAAGTTTATGATATTTGATAAATCATAAAAAAATGTGAATTGAATTTCTAATAAAAAGAGGTTCTATTTATAATGGCATATTCATTTTCAATACACTAGCTTCCTAATCTAACAACTAAGGATTATCTTTGTTGTTTAGAATGAATTTATATAATGAAGATAGATAAAAAGGACGTTTTAAAGGCATTGGAATATATTACTGTTCCTGGTGAAGGTCAAAACATGGTAGAAAGTGGTGCAGTTACCAATATTCAGATTTTCGGTGATGAGGTAGAGGTAGATATTACCATTGCAAATCCAAGCCTACAAGCACGTAAAAAGACCGAAGTGGAGATTTTAAAGATCATACACAAAGAGGTTTATGAAAAAGCAAAGATTAAAATCAATGTGAAGGTCGATGCTCCTGCGGCTAAGCCTAAGACGAACGAGATAAAAGGAAAACCTATTCCAGGTATTTCCAATATTATCGCTGTTGCCTCAGGTAAAGGTGGTGTAGGTAAATCTACGGTGACCGCCAATCTAGCGGTTACTTTGGCAAAAATGGGCTTTAAAGTAGGTTTGTTAGATGCGGATATTTATGGGCCATCAATGCCTATTATGTTCGATGTTGCCAATGATAAACCATTAGCGGTCAACGTAGATGGAAAATCTAAAATGAAGCCGGTAGAGAGTTATGGTGTTAAGCTGTTATCAATTGGTTTTTTTACGCAAAGAGATCAGGCGGTTATATGGAGAGGACCTATGGCTTCTAAAGCACTGAATCAAATGATATTTGATGCACATTGGGGAGAATTGGATTTTATGTTGATCGATTTACCACCAGGTACAGGCGATATACACTTAAGTATTATGCAAGCCTTACCAATAACCGGAGCTGTTGTAGTGAGCACACCACAAGAAGTTGCACTTGCCGATGCTAGAAAAGGTGTGGCAATGTTTCAGCAAGATTCTATAAACGTACCTGTTTTGGGAATTGTAGAAAATATGGCATACTTTACACCTGCAGAGTTGCCAGACAATAAATATTATATTTTCGGTAAAGAAGGTGCTAAGCATCTTGCCGAAGATTTAGAGGTGCCTTTTCTTGGGGAAATGCCTTTAGTGCAAAGCATTCGCGAAGCTGGTGATGTAGGTAGGCCTGCAGCAATGCAAACAGCTACACCTGTAGAAAAAGCATTTGAAGAGTTGACTAAAAAGGTTGTGAGCGAGGTAGTCGCTAGAAATAAGACGATGCCACCTACAGAAGCAATTAAGATTACAACAATGGCGGGTTGTTCGCCTGTTAATAAAAAATAGATATGACATCAGCAGAACTAAAATTAAATGTTGAAAAAGCATTGGAAGAAATCAGACCTTTTTTACAAAGTGATGGTGGTGATATCACGTTGATTTCTATTGATGATGAATCTTCTGTTAAGGTGAGATTAGAAGGTGCTTGTGTTGGGTGTAGTGTCAATCAAATGACACTGAAAAGTGGCGTTGAAATGACGATAAAAAAATATGCTCCACAGATACAGGAAGTTATCAATATAGCAGGTTAAATCCTGATAATTATCATAGCTTTTACTAGTATAGATTGATAGTTTTGAAGGATAGTACAAAGAATTGAAATAATGATTAAGACCGATATATTAATAATTGGAGCAGGACCTACTGGTCTTTTTGCCGTTTTTGAAGCCGGATTATTAAAGCTAAAATGCCACCTAATTGATGCTTTACCACAAGCAGGTGGGCAGTGTTCAGAAATTTACCCTAAAAAGCCTATTTATGATATTCCTGGTTTTCCAGAGGTATTGGCGGGCGATTTGGTAGATAATTTAATGGAACAGATTAAATCCTTTCAACCAGGGTTTACGTTAGGCGAGCGTGCAGAGACAATCAAAAAATTAGATGACGGTACATTTGTGGTTACCACAAATAAAGGGACGGAACACCATGCTCCTGTAGTGGCTATAGCTGGTGGATTAGGGAGTTTTGAGCCAAGAAAACCATTGTTGGATAATTTGTCAAAATTTGAAGATAACGGTGTTGCTTATATGATCAAAGATCCTGAGGTGTATCGTGATAAGAAAGTAGTCATAGCCGGTGGTGGAGATTCTGCCCTAGACTGGAGTATTTTCTTAGCTGATGTAGCTTCTCAAGTAACTTTGGTCCATAGAAGAAATGAATTTAGAGGTGCCTTGGATTCTGTTGAGAAAGTTCAAGAATTGAAAAATTCAGGAAAATTGAATTTGATTACACCTGCAGAAATTATAGCGCTAAATGGTGAAGAGAAATTAGAATCTGTATTAATTAGAAAGATTTCTGATGCTAAGGAAGAGATTACTTTAGAGGTGGATAATTTTATTCCTTTATTCGGACTCTCTCCAAAATTAGGTCCGATTGGCGATTGGGGATTAGAGATAGAGAAAAATGCTATTAAAGTAGATACGTTCGATTATCAAACCAATATTGCAGGAATATATGCCATAGGTGATGTAAATACATACCCAGGCAAATTAAAACTAATTCTTTGTGGTTTCCATGAAGCAACGCTAATGTGTCAAAGTGCCTTTCAAAAAATTCATCCAGATAAAAAGTATGTCATGAAATATACTACTGTAGGTGGTGTAAATGGTTTTGATGGAACTAAAAAGGAAGCGCCAAAAGCGGTGGTGAAAGCAATTGATTAAAGTAGTGAATTAGTTTGATAGTGAAATAGTGAATTAGTAGAATGACCATACAACGTTTTGAAGATTTGCAGTTGTGGTAAAAATCACAAGATTTAGCAGTTTTAATTACTAAAAAATCTTTAAACTTGAAGCATCAAATTTTTATAAGAAAAACGGTTGAGTTAATTGAAAAGTCATTTGAAATTTCGGGAAAAATTTACGTACTAATTCAATGTTCTAGCTAAACTAGTTTACTAAAACCTAAATACTATTAATGACCGATATCAAAATAAAAATAACAGACCGCGAAGGAGTGTTACACGAAATAGACGCCCCTACAGATATGAATATGAATCTAATGGAGGTTGTTCGTTCTTATGAACTTGCCCCAGAAGGTACAATAGGTATTTGTGGCGGTATGGCTATGTGTGCATCTTGTCAGTGTTATGTGGAATCTGACCACGAATTACCAGAAATGGGAGATGATGAAGAAGCAATGCTGTCTGAAGCTTTCAATGTAAAAGATAATTCACGCCTTGGCTGTCAATTACATATCACTGAAGATATGGACGGACTAGAAGTTGAGTTAGCCCCGGAAGAGCTTTAAAATTTCATTGCGAGAAAACGAGATGCAATCGAGATTGACAAAGCAATCTGTTTGATTGATTTCAAAAGCTCGTTATAGACTTGTGTTGGAAAATAAATTTTTATTTTCCAACAGCCAACAGCCAACAGCCAACAGCCAACAGCCAACAGCCAACAACAAACTTATATCCTAGCCTGGTACGTAAACAAGTTATGGTATCTGCCTTCTTTTGCAATCAGCTCTTCATGGGTTCCTTGCTCGGCAATTCGTCCGTTTTCAATAACTAAAATCTGATTCGCTTTTCTAATAGTACTTAGACGGTGAGCGATAACAAAAGTGGTTCTTCCTTTTGTTAGTTCAGCCAAACTTTTTTGAATTAATGCTTCACTTTCGGTATCGAGGTTAGAAGTAGCTTCATCTAAAATTAATATTCGTGGGTTAGCCAAAACAGCACGTGCAATGGCAATACGTTGTCGTTGTCCCCCAGATAATTTTACGCCACGTTCTCCAATAACAGTAAGTAATCCATCTTCAAATCTATCGGTAAACTCATCAACATAAGCTGCTTTAATCGCGGCTTGTAATTCCTCTTCAGAAGCGTCTGGTCTAGGGAAAAGTATATTTTCTCTAATAGTGCCTTCAAAAAGAAAATCGTCTTGCAATACCACACCTAAGTACTGCCTAAAACTAGTAAGGTCAACTTTTGATAAATCTGTACCGTCTACAGTAATCTCTCCGGAATCAGGATTTAAAAAGCTTGCTGCCAAACCTGCGATTGTAGATTTACCAGAACCAGAACTTCCAACTAAAGCAATTACATCGCCAGATTTGGCTTCAAAACTGATGTTGTGTAGAACATCTTTATCTTCTTCATAGGCAAATGATACATCCTTGAAAACCATATCACCTTTAATGTTAGAAAGTGTAATGGTTCTATCCTTTTCATCAGATTCAGAAACCTTGTTCATTAACTCTTCCGTACGGTCTAAACCCGCTAAAGCTTCAGTCAATTGGCTTCCTATATTACTCATTTGTACAATTGGTGCTACCATAAGAGCGAGAAGAAAAGTGAACTCAAAATACTCGCCAGTAGTCAATTCGCCTTGCATCATTTTGTAACCTCCAAAGCCCATCATAATTCCGGTAGTTGCCAGTCCTAATAAGAAAGTAGAAGCGCTGGTCATAAATGCGGTAGCAGTCAAACTCTTTTTTACATTTTGGTACAATCGGTCTACACCTTCTTCAAAAACTTTACTTTCTTGATCTTCGGCGTTAAATCCTTTTATCACACGAATTCCGCCTAGGGTTTCTGTTAATCTACCTTTTACTTCGGCATTAATTTTACCACGTTCCCTAAAAACAGGTCTAATAATTTTAAATGCCTTTAGAGCGATGAATGCAAAAAGTATTAAGGGGACAAAGGTTAGAAGTGTCATGGTAGGGCTAATTCTTAGTAACAGCACAAGAGACACCACAGCCGTAATGGTACCACCAACAAGTTGTACAAGTCCGGTACCGATTAAGTTTCTGACTCCTTCAACATCACTCATGATTCTGGAAACTAAAGAACCTGATTTTGTATTGTCAAAAAAGCGAATAGGTAGTGAAAGTACCTGTTTTTGTACCTGTGCGCGAAGTTCAGAAATCATGTATTGCGCCTGAATACTAAGAACTTTGGTCAGTAAAAATGACATTACCGCTTGTACCAAAAACGCAAAAATCACCACTGCAACCAATATTTTTAATAGGTCGTAATTCTTATTGGGTATGATGTCATCTAAGAAGTACCGTAGAGATACCGGCGCAACAAAACTTGCCGCTTTACTGATAACAATAAGCAATAAGCCCAGCAAAACCAATTTTCTACGAGGCCAAATGATAGTTTTGAATGCGGTTAGAATACTTACTTTTTTTTCTGCCATAGAGGTTTACTCTTACTAATTACTGGTTAAAATACTATTGTCCGGTCGAGCGCAGTCGAGACCGACCTGACAACGTTCTGCAAGTTACTTCAATTCTAAAGTTTTACCGAATCTAGAATCGGTTTTGATATTGGCTATGAGTATCGATAAAGGTTTTTATATTTGAGTATCCTGATTAACTGCCAATGCTTAAAAAATCATTTTTCTTTTTCTATTAGTTACCTTTTATGCGAATGCACAAGAGCAGTATTATGATTTGCGTGATTTTGTAACGGATAGTGCGGGTATTTTTACTTCAAGTCAGGTTTTGGAATTAAATCAGCGGTTAGTGGATTTTGAAAAAAGCACGACTAATAAATTGGTCATTTTTACTATAGAAGAATTAGGTTTTAATACGATTGAAACGTATGCAAATGGTCTTTTCAACCAAAATGGTATTGGTCAAGAAGGAAAAGATAACGGGTTGCTGATATTATTTTCTAAAAATGATAGGGAAGTAAGAATTGAAGTAGGCTATGGCTTAGAACCCTATATTACCGATGCCGTTGCTTCAAGAATTATTAGAAATACGATGATTCCTAATTTTAAAGAAGAGGCGTATTTTACGGGTATTAATGAGGCTAGTAATCAGCTCATAGAATTTCTTAATAATCCAGAAGCACTTGACGAGTTTAAACAAGAGATTGTAGATGAAGATTCTAAAGAGAAGTTATATACGAATATATTTCTTGGTATATTTTTCTCCATATTTGTAGGTGTTGGTAGCTTTTTCTTTCTTAAAAGCTATGTCAATGTTATTGAGGTTTTTAGAGGGGTACTCATGGGTAAATTAGGGGTGTTGCCTGGGGTGTTTATGCTTTTGGCAGGATCCTTTTCAAGTGTTTTCGCTTTGGTGTTTGCAATTGTTCCTCTAATTATAGGTTACAGTATTTATATGTCCAATTCCCAGGCTGCAGCTTTTATTTTTGATGAACCCAGTCTTTTACTGTGGTTACTTCTTCCTTTTTTTGGTATTGCCGCAATAATAGCATTTATAAAACTTAAGATTTCTGGTAAAGAAGATTTGAGCATTTCTTGGATCAAGAATGACAAATCTTATTACAGAAAAACATTCTCGTCTTCTGGAACGCATTCCTTTAGTTCGGGCAGTAGTTCTTCAAGCGGTGGTAGCTCTTTTTCAGGTGGCGGAGGAAGTTCTGGCGGTGGTGGATCAAGCGGAAGTTGGTAAAATTCAAGTACTTTTATAATCCTCAAGAATTTATTAAATCATTGTTCATGAACAGAATTATTTATTTGCTGGTATTTATATTGGTTTTATCGTGTAAGACAGATAAGCCAAAGAAGGGTGAAATAGAAAAGTGGGAAGCCCAAGCTGCGAATGTTGAAATCATACGAGACGATTTTGGAGTACCTCATATTTATGGAAAGACAGATGCCGATGCCGTTTTTGGTTTGTTATATGCCCAATGCGAAGATGATTTTAATCGCGTAGAGCAAAACTATATTTGGGCAACAGGTAGGTTGGCAGAAGTAGATGGCGAAGAGGCATTGTATAGCGATTTACGTGCAAAATTGTTCATGACAGAAGAAGAAGCTAAAGCAAATTATGAAAAAAGTCCTACTTGGTTGAAAGAATTATGTGATGCCTTTGCTGACGGGATCAATTACTATTTATACACTCACCCTAAAGTAAAACCAAGATTGTTGACTCATTTTGAACCATGGATGCCAATGTATTTCAGTGAAGGATCAATTGGTGGAGATATTGAGCGTATTTCAACAAAAAAGATTGCTGCGTTTTATGAAAGTGATATGGAATTGCCGAAAATGGAGGCGATAAAGCTGAAAAAAGAAAAAGAAGTAGAAGAACCACAAGGATCTAACGGTATAGCTATTTCGGGTAAATTAACCCAATCCGGTAACCCGTTGTTATTGATAAATCCGCATACTTCGTTTTACTTTAGGGGAGAAGTTCATGTAGTTTCTGAGGAAGGCTTAAATGCTTATGGAGCGGTAACGTGGGGTCAGTTTTTCGTTTACCAAGGATTTAACGAGAAAACCGGATGGATGCATACATCAACATATACGGATGTTATGGATGAATTCAAGGAAACGATTATAAAGAACGATGATAATTTATTCTATCAATACGGAGAAGAATTACGACCAGTACAATCATCTGAGATAGTGTTGAAATATCTAGATGGTAAAAAGTTGAAAGAGAAAAAATACCCGGCATATAGAACCCACCACGGACCAATAACACACGTTGCAGAAGGGCAATGGACGGCATCTGCCATGATGTGGGAACCGGTAAAAGCATTAGAGCAGTCATTCATACGAACAAAACAAAACGGGTACAAAGGTTTTCGTAAAATGATGGATATTCGAACTAATTCTAGTAATAATACCGTGTATGCAGATGCAGAAGGTAATATCGCTTATTTTCATGGCAATTACGTTCCAAAACGAGATGTTCGATTTGATTATACAGAACCGGTCGATGGTAGTAATCCTAAAACAGATTGGCAAGGTTTGCATACGGTAGATGAAAATATCTTAGTTCTAAACCCGGAAAATGGATGGATACAAAACTGTAATTCTACACCCTATACATCGGCTTTAGAATTTAGCCCTAAAAAGGAAGACTACCCTAATTACATGTCTAAAGACCAAGAGAATTTTAGAGGGGTACATGCAATAGAATTATTAACGGATAGAAAAGGATATATCGTAGATAGCTTAATTCAACTAGCACACGATCCTTACTTACCGGCATTTAAGGCGTTGATACCTGGTTTGGTGAATGCCTATTATTCTAATGACGACCAGAATCCGAAGTTAAGGGAGCCAATTAAGATTCTCGAAGATTGGGATTATACTACGGGCGAAGATCAAGTAGCTATGACCTTGGCACATTTTTATGGTACTGCAATGGGTAAAAGAGCGAAGCATCCAGCGAATATCAGTGATATGGAGCGTATGACTTATTTTGGAACACATACAGAAGAATCTTTAAAAATATTCGAAGAGGTAATTGATCAGTTAACGGCTGATTTTGTGACTTGGAAAATGCCTTGGGGAGAGGTCAATAGATACCAACGTATAACCGGAGACATCAAACAAGATTTCGATGATTCTAAACCAAGTATACCTATTGGGTTTGCATCTGGCAGATGGGGAGCATTGGCTGCTTATGGTGCTCGCTATACCACAGAAGGGGCAAAAAAAATATATGGTACAAGAGGTAATAGTTTTGTGGCGGTGGTAGAATTTGGTGATAAAGTAAAAGCTAAAAGCATGTTGGCTGGCGGGCAAAGTGGAAATCCATCTTCTCCACATTTTGATGATCAAATTATTAGATATAAAAATGTAGATTGGAAAGAAGTTCCTTATTACCGCGAAGATGTTTTGAAAAGGGCAGAAGAGACATATACTCCTGGTAAGAGGTAAATTAATAAAGAAGATAAATTATGGGCTTATTGAACAAAATATTAGGTAACGCTAGCGAAGTTTCTACAGAGCAATTGCTACAAAAATATGGAAGATTACTTGTTGAAGGTGAGCAAATAGAACTGGGTTTTTCTTTACTGCGAGATGTTTTTATGTTTACTGATAAAAGATTAATATTGATAGATATACAAGGCATTACAGGGAGTAAAGTTGAATACAAATCTTTACCTTATAAAAATATCTCAAGATTTTCTTTAGAGACTTCAGGAACTTTTGATTTGGATGCCGAATTAAAAATCTGGATATCAAGTGAAAATGTACCTAGTGTAAGTAAAAAATTCAATAAGAGTATTGATGTTTATGAAGTACAGCGCTATTTGGCAAATAAGGTTATGTAATACTATTACATAGATTCTTTCGTAACGATCAAGGTAGCCTTAGAACCTGCGGATAGTAACCATTTGTTAGAATATATCAATTCTCCTTTGTCGTTATAAACATCAACTTGTGCAGTGTTGGGTGCTGAAGAACCATGGTTTAGTGCCTCGAAGTCTAAGCGATTAAAACCGTCTTGTAAGTCAACATTAATACCCTTAAAAGCTCCAGTTAACAAAAGATTTTGTTCTACAACCATATCGTTCATGTATATTTTTACGCGATCGCCATCTACATATTCGTGATCTCTACAAACAATACCTATAAATTTTCCACTACTCTTTACATCACCTAAATATTGATCTGTAAAATACT
This sequence comes from Maribacter sp. R86514, assembly GCF_044597005.1. Lineage (NCBI taxonomy): Bacteria > Pseudomonadati > Bacteroidota > Flavobacteriia > Flavobacteriales > Flavobacteriaceae > Maribacter > Maribacter sp. R86514. Next base: position 3,711,387 of record NZ_CP138999.1, read on the forward strand.
GACCAGAACCACCTAATCGCTCACCAGGACCAATACGTGGATCAATTTTCATGCCTGCCCCTGCTTGTACCAATTCTTCATCGCGTAGCATTTTCACAGGGTTGGGTGCGGTCATATCTACACTGGGCTGTTCTTTAATTAAATTAGGCATATTAAGAACAGATCCTTTATTTGGAGTACCACTAGAATTAATAGGGTTTACCTTATCGATCTTTAGCGGTTTTGAAGTAGGCAGATCTGTTTGCGCAGAAACCTGTACCGCTGAAAAGCAGAAAAATATAGTAAAAAGAAAAAAAAGGTTTCTCATCTAATCTTTGATATGATGAAATAAAGATAACAAATACCCTGCCATGGGTACTTAAGGCTTCGTTAAAAAAACTGCCGATGCCTTAATTATTCGATGAACGATGGTTTAAGATGGTAAATTTCGTCTTAAAAAGTTGATGAAATTCCCGTTCATAATTTTTTCGATATCCGATTGCGCATAACCTCGATTTTCTAACAGTCCGGTCATTTTTTGTAAATCTGCTATGGTATCAACATCTGCAGGGCCTTGTTCTGTTCCAAAGCCGCCATCAAGGTCAGAGCCTATACCCACATGATTCGCATTACCCGCTAATTGGCAAATATGATCTATATTATCTAGTATCTGCTGTAGACTTACGTTCGCAGATTGCGGAGTAGAAACACCTCTCTCCCAAGTTGGTGTCATCATCCAAGCATCAAGTACAACTCCAATGACCCCTTGTCTAGCAATAATTTCTTTTAATTGCTCATCTGTAAATTGTCTATGATGATTTACTAAAGCTCTGCAGTTGTTATGACTTGCCCAAAGCGGACCGTCATAATTTACCATAGTTTCCCAAAAGCTTATGTCGCATAGGTGGGTAACATCAAGTATAATTCCTAGTCGTTCAATTTCTTTTAGAAGTGCTCTTCCTTTAGTTCCTATTCCGCCTACTGAATTTGTGCCGTGAGCATAAGTCCCAGGACCATAATGTGCCGGGCCAATAGCTCTTAAGCCTGAATCATAAGCTTTCTGAAGGTATGAGATATCAACGATAGAATCTGCACCTTCAAGACTAAGTAAGTAACCAATAGGCTTCTTTTCTTCGTCCGTTTGCCAAAGAGCTAAGTGGGCTTCAAGTTGGGTTTTGTTGGTAATTTGAACCATTTCACCAGCACCTTCCATGCTTTTGTACCACGCTAGTTGCCCTTGTGTATGTGCCCATGCTTGTTGGGGCGATTTCCATCCTGGTAGGGTATTGTCTTTATACACATAACGAGCAATTTGCGTGGCAATACAGAGTCCGACATTCCCTTTTCTCATCGCTTCTAAAGAAACGGTATTGTTGCCACGACCAGGTTTGTCGGTTAAACCTTGTTCACTTTTTCTAATTTCTTCAATTGACCAAGTAAGATCGCGATTCCAGTCCATGGCATTCATAGAAAGGTCTAAATGGGCGTCGAATATAAACATGCTTAAATAGTAGATTTTTGAGTTCTGGCAGTTACGGGCCAGTAATCGATAACGGTATTTTCTTTTATAACCGTTAAGGTGTCGTATTTCGCCACAGTAGGGCAAATATGTCTAGGTATGGCGTAATGAGCATCACCAACCTTTGGTATGGTTAAGTCATCATACTCTACCACCAAATGCTCTTCGGACTGACTTATTTGTTCACTGTGTTTTAAGTCTAAAAACTCAATTCTAGGAAAAGGCATTTCAGGGGCAACTGATTTATGACCCAAGTCAAAACATAAAATACCAGTAGTTGGCTTACTAATTATTCTTGTAAACAATACCGCAGCTGGCAAAAAGCCCATTTCCGGAAATTGGTTTCCGTAACCAGAATCCCAAAGTAGGGTGGTGCCAGGGCTGGCATCTACATCTTTTCGTTTACAGTGAAAAGGAAAAGTAGGGGAACCTCCAGCTACAATTTTTGGGCTAGGTATTTTTTTATTTTCAATATTTTTCTTCAAATCGATTACCGCTTCAAAAGCTGTATTGCAGTCTTGTTCTCTTATAGCGGGGTCCGAATTACGTAGATGACCGTCATAAACATGTAAACCCTCAGCAATTAAAAATTCATTTTTATGTAATTGAGTAAACAATTCTAGAGCATCGTGGTCTGGTATGATTCCCGTTCTATTCATACCATTATTGATATCTATCCAAAGCGGAATTTTAATGTTGTTGTATGCTGCCAGTTCACTAAGAATAAATAGCGTTTTAGAATTATCTACAAGGGTTGAGAATTTGGTATTCGGGTATCTTTTAATCAATTCAATAAAACGCTGTGCATTTGCACCAACAGGTTGCATGGCTAATAATACGTCAACAGCATTACAGTCGCCAAGTAGTTCAGCTTCAGCAATAGTAGCGCATTTGAATTTTTGTATTCCCTTTGCCATTTGCATGTTGATGATATTGGCATTTTTATAGGTTTTTACATGCGGACGTAGCCGATTTACATTACCGGTCATAGAAATCATCAAGTCGATATTATGTTGAATTCTATCTGGATATACCAATAAAGAGGGGGAAATAACTCCGTCAGTTTTGTCAATAGAATACCAATTTTCGTTTGCCATAATTGTTAATGATGTAGTTCAAAATGAGCTTCAATTTCAACAGGAATTCCATCAGGTAAAATCATGCCAACGGCACTACGAACACCAACACCATGATCAGGTCCAAAAATATCTGCCATGAGTTCACTGAAACCATTGATGACCAAAGGTTGTTGACCAAAATCAGGAGTGGAATTCACCATCCCAAAGGTTTTTACAATTCTTTTAATCTTATCGATATCGCCAAAATGAGTTTGTATTGTAGAAAGCATGGTCAATGCAACTTGTCTTGCAGCGAATTTAGCCTCTTCCATAGTCATATCATGACCAGCTCTGCCGACCATCAATGTACCATTATTTTGCATAGGACTCTGACCAGAAATATATAGAAAATGGTCAACGACTAAAACAGGTTTGTATAAACCTGCAGGAGGTGGAGCAGGGGGTAAAATCAATCCCAGTTCCTTGATTCTTTCAGATGGCTTCATTTTTATTTATTTATATAAAAGTATTGATTACAAGAACACCTATCAATCCCATAACACCAACAGTTGTTTCCATGACGGTCCAACTTTTTAAAGTGTCTTTAACCGATAGATTAAAGTACTCTTTAAATAACCAGAATCCGCTATCGTTAACATGAGATAACATTAAACTACCTGATCCAATTGCCAAGACCATCAATTCAGGACTAACACCCGTGCCTTGAACAAGAGGCAGAACAATACCGGCAGCGGTTAAACCTGCGACTGTTGCCGAACCAACACAAACACGAATTATTGTAGCGATCAACCAAGCTAATATTAAAGGGGAAATAGAAGATTGTTCTAGAATACCGCCAATATATTCGCTTACACCACTATCTATTAATACCTGTTTTAATGCGCCAGAGCCAGCAATAATAAGAAGTACCATGGTTATACCTGTAATTGCACTACCAACAGAATCCATGACCTCTTTCATACTTTTTCCTTGACCTAAACCTAAAGTGTAAATAGCAACTAAAACGGCAATAAGCATTGCAATAGCTGGGTTGCCCATAAAAACTAAAATCTTGGTAAGAAAGAAATCTGCAGGGAGTAAAAGTTGTGCCAATGCAGCAACTGCAATTAGAATAACAGGCAAAAGTGCACTGATAATGCTATTCGCCATACTTGGCATTTCATCTTCTTTTAAAACTACAGGGTTAAGAAATTCTTTAAGCGGTGTTGCGTTAATACCTTTTAAGGTTCTTGAAAGTAATGGTCCGGCAACGATTATTGCGGGTATGGCAACGATGATTCCGTATAACAGTGTTTTGCCAATATCAGCGTTAAACATAGATGCAAGTGCTGTTGGTGCCGGATGCGGAGGTAAATAACCATGTGTTACCGATAAAGAGGCTAGCATTGGTAAGCCTATATATAAAAGGGGTAGACCAGTTGCAGCGGCGATAGTGAAAACTAGAGGGACTAAAATGACAAAACCTACGGAGTAAAACATGGGTATACCCACAATAAAACCTGTCAATACTACAGCCCATTGAATATTCTTTTTCCCGAATTTCTCGACCAATTTTGTAGTAATGCGTTGTGCTGCCCCACTATCTGCAACCAATTTGCCTAGCATAGCGCCAAGGCCTAAAATGATGACAAGAAATCCTAAAATATTACCAATCCCTTTTTGAATGGAGTCCACCACGCTAATGGGTTCCATACCTTCAGCAATACCAACGAATAAAGAAACGATGATAAAAGTGATAAAAGCATTGAGTTTAAATTTAGCGATGAGAATAAATAGGAGAAGAATTCCTAGAATAACAATGAATAAAGGCATATTTGAATCGAGTTAGTTTAGTTGATTCTCTAAATATACCATAAAAAAAAAGCTCATCATATTTTATCTAATATGATGAGCTCAATCTATAAAATACTATAATTTATCTGTCAATTCCGGTGAAATGGCTTTGTAAACTAATCCAGCTAAAATTGCCCCAACAATAGGTGCTAGCCAAAATAACCAAAGTTGATCTAAAGCCCAATCCCCAACAAAAAGAGCCTGGCTAGTACTACGCGCAGGGTTAACCGATGTATTGGTTACGGGAATACTGATTAAGTGAATAAGAGTAAGACAAAGTCCGATTGCTAAACCGGCAAATCCCCTTGGTGCTTTTGTATAAGTAGAGCCTAGGATCACAAATAAGAAAATGAAGGTCATTACCACCTCAATAATCAAGGCAGAGGTCATACCGTATCCGCCTGGTGAATGCTCACCATAACCGTTAGAAGCAAAACCGCCTAAAACGAAATCTGATTTTCCAGAAGCAATCAGAAAGAGTATGGCAGCACCAGCTATGCCGCCCATAACTTGTGCAACGATATAGGGAAATACATCTTTGCCTTCAAAACGCCCGCCGATCCAAACACCAATGGTTACGGCAGGATTTAAATGGCAGCCGGAAATATGACCTATGGCATAAGCCATAGTAACGACGGTTAAACCAAAGGCCAAAGAAACGCCAACAAAGCCAATACCCATTTCTGGAAAACCTGCGGCGAGTACGGCACTACCGCAACCACCTAATACCAGCCATAGTGTGCCGATAAATTCTGCAATAAATTTTTTCATTTTAATAAGGTTTAATTGATTGTATTAGTTTAGAAACCAAAACCTTATAGAAGTCACAATATTTTAAATATATTTTTAAGAATTTCTTTATGAAATAGATTTTTTGTAGATATATTATTATAATAAAACCTGATTTCGTATGATTGCTTAAATTTTCGATTGAAAAATCAAAAATGAGATAAATTGCTGTATTAACTTATGCTTTTTCCATATAATCTTTCAACTTCTGTGGTCCTTCCAATAAAATACGAACTACACGTAGTGTGCCATCATCGGTAGTATTTATTTGCCATTTTATTAATGAAATACATCCTTTTTCAATTTCAATACCGGTAATACTTCTAGGGTGAACACAGCTACCATCATTAAAAAGAGGAATATCACCCGGCTCGGGAAAGCGTGGTCTATGGGTATGGCCCACAACCGTAATTTTTAAGTTGTTTTTTAGAATCCACTTTTTTGTGCGGCGCTCTACTTTTATGAGTTCCGTATAGTTTCGGGCAGGCGATGTTGGGTCGGCAATGCCCCAAACTTGTAGCGGTTTCCATAGAATTCTTACTAAAAATCTACCCACACGCCAAAATCGATAATTCCACCAATCTGCCTGGTGACCGTGCGTAAGGAAAATTTCTTGTTGCGTTTCTTTATGTTTTAAAATAAGAGCTTCATGGTATTTGATACCTTCAAAAAGAGATTTGTCTTTGTCATCTATAGGCTCAAAATAGTTCGATAGATGTTTCTTGACATAGGCTTCATCTTTGTAGACCATATCATGATTTCCCCAAATCATATGCAGTCTTTGCTCTAAATGAAATTGCTTCAAAAGCTTGAATACATTTTTATGGGCTTCAAAAATAGACTCGAAATGTATGTTCTCCCAGAGTTCGTCGCCATCACCAAGTTCACAGTAGTCAAATCCTTGTGAAAAGTAGAATTGTAAGGCATGAAAATAGATGTTTCTATTGTTGGCGAAATCATCGGCAAAACTGTTGTCTCCCCTGTGGCAATCGCTGAAAAGTATGAACTTAGAAGCGTCATCGAACGGAATAACCTTGGCGTTTTTGTAAGCTCTAGTAAGTCTACTATCCGAAGACATGGGTTATTTTTCGTTAAATATCCGAAAATCCAGTCAACCATAGGGCTTAGAGCCATAAAAAACTTAGCATATTTTGTAACTTTACAAACAATTAGCAGACTAACTAAACCATGGGAAAGCTCGAGAGAAAGATAATGCCGGTAAAGCACCTCATAAGTTTTGAAAAACTTCTACAGAAGTATGATGAACATTTAGAGGGTGATGATCCTTTTTTGGCAGCTACCGCTGAACGTATTTTATCTATTGAAGAAGATTTTCCTGAATTACGAGATGGTTTTTCGGACTTTATTTTATTAGAGAAAAATAAAGATATTATAAAGCGTATTCTGCAAGACACGTTTACAGAAGCTTTAAGTGGTAACGAGATAAAGGTAGCCACGTTACCTTATCAAGATGTGATCATTAAGTCTTCTAAGCGTTTTCAAAAAATAATAGAAGAGGCAGGTAGTGGTTTTGAACCAGTATTGAGAAACGTAGGCGATGATATGGATTATATCATGAGCTGTGTTGTGGTTTTAAACTTCTACTATGGTTATCATTTAGATTTTAGTCGCCCATATTTCTATGATATTCCAGATGCCAATGGTGTAATGCGCCATTACCGAATTATGTACAATGCAGATTTCATTGATATTATCCCTACCGATAAATCAAAAGAAATCACGCAAGAAGATGTAGATGAGCTTTTGGCAAATCCGTACGATATTAAACTCTGGATGGATAAGATTCCGCCTGAGAGTTTTATATCCAAGGGTTTTGTAATCGCTAATTTGTTCGATGTTACTATGGAGCAGGCGATTTCGAATATTAAGACAAAACTGATCTCAAAGGATACCATACAGCCTACCAATTTCATGCATGATCTGCAGGAAACTTTTAAGTCTTTTTTTAGATTACCAAATATTAAAGTAGGCTTTGCTTCTTTTGATGCTAAAAAGAACGAGTTTGAAGCGGTCTCAGGTATGGGATTCGATAGTTTTCTTTTAGGAGGGCGGCACCACATGAACTGTAAAAGTGCACTATGTGAAGATTCTTATGATAAGCTGATAGATCACAATTCATATTTTACTATAACTGATATGGATCGTAAAGTAGAGCAGTCAGGTAATATGAATCCGTACAAAGGACTAAAGGAACAGGGTATACAGAGTGCTATATTTGCGCCAATAGCTTATGAGGACGATCTTTTGGGGGTTTTGGAAATTGTATCTGAAAAGAAGGGTGTGCTCAACGGTGTAAATGCCCAAAAATTAGATGATGTATTACCATTTATCGTATCTGCCGTAGTTCGTGCAAAAAATGAAGAAACCAATAGAATTGATGCTATAATTCAAAATGAGTGTACTTCTGTTCATTCATCTGTGTATTGGAAATTTCAAGAAGAGGCAAAAAAGTTCATGATTGACGAAGCAGAGGGTAAGTCTCCGTCATTTAAAGAAATCGTTTTCAAAGAAGTTTATCCTTTATTTGGTCAAATTGATATAAAAGACTCTTCGCAAGCTAGAAATTTAGCCATTCAGCGAGATTTAATGATTCAGCTTTCAGAGATAGATAATGTGCTGAATATTGCAATGAAAAAGTGGGATTTACCAATTTATGAAGAATTGATTTTTAGAGTGAATAATCACCTAGAGAGTATAAAGGAAATGCTTTATACGAATAGTGAACAGGCTATTTTTGATTTTGTCCACGAAGAAATATCACCCGTTTTTGAGCATCTTAAAAAGTCTGACAAAGAAATAGAGAAGCATATTTTAAAATATGAGTCTAAAATTGATATGGGCACGGGTTCTTACTATGACCATAGAAAGAACTATGATGAAAGTGTAACATTGATCAATAAAAAGCTTTCTTCGGTTATAGATAAAAGACAAGAAAGTGCACAAGCAATGTTTCCTCATTATTATGAGCGTTATAAAACTGACGGCGTAGAGCACAATATGTATATTGGTTCTTCTATTTCAGAAAGCAAAGAATATAATTCATTATATCTCAATAATTTAAGATTATGGCAATTGCAGGTCATGTGTGAAATGGAAAACGCACATTATTCCTTAAAGCAAAAATTACCAGTACCGTTAGATGCTGCATCGTTGATCTTGGTGTACAACACATCTTTATCCATAAGGTTTAGAATGGATGAAAAACAATTTGATGTAGATGGAACGTATAATGCACGTTATGAGGTGATTAAAAAGAGAATTGATAAATCTTACATAAAAGGTACAGACCAAAGGTTGACTGAAAAAGGGGTGCTTTCAATTGTGTATTCACAAAAGAAAGATGAATTGGAATATTTAAGATACATTAAGTTCTTAAAATCTAAAGGTTGCTTTACCAACAAGATAGAAATTGTTGAGTTAGAAGGTCTGCAAGGTGTATCTGGGTTAAAGGCTATTCGTGCAGAGATTCTTTATAAAAGAGAGCAAGAACCTGAAAAGACATATACTTATGAAGATCTTATGGATGCTTTAAAAGAATAATACCTGGCTCAATAACTCTATTTTACGATCCGGACCAAAGAATTTAAAGGAAACTGCAAATGCTATTACCGAAAGAATCATACCGATCATGAAAATGGTATAGGTCCAACGTAGAAGAGAATACTTTCTGTTCAGTACAACTCCAAGAAAATAAAGATCTTTGGTCAAAGAGGTGTAAATATAATCTTTGTCCTTTAGCATTTCTTGAATAGCCCATTCATACTCGCTTAGTGCCATTTTATGAAAGTTACCGAAGAACAATAGATTTACGTTTTTATTGGCTACATCTTCTTTGGTGAATTCACCGCTAGTAACATTTGGTCTGGTTGCCAATACTGCTAAAACCATAGAGACCACACTAAAGAATACAAATATTACGGTTGGGTAAATAAGGTAATCGTTAGAAGGGTTGTCTAGTTTTGGTATTAGGTTAGATAGCGCTAATGATATAATGATGGCATTTACAGAAAGTAAAATATTTGCTTTTGTATCTGCAATATCACTAAGGGTAATATGATTTTTTAGGGTAACACGATATAGGGTCTGTATACCACGATCCGGACTTTCGCTTTTGAACTGAGCTTTTAATTTTTCTTTTTTGGCAAGTTTTTTTTCAGATTTTTTATCTTTTATAAGCTTTTTCAGGTTTTTGTCTTTTTTCGATAGCCAGTGCTCTTTGGCGTAATCGGTATAATATTGGTGGTCTGTTCTAAAAACTTGAATGTTCAGTTCTAACCAATCTTTTTGATTGTAGTTCTTTAGACCTAGTAACTTCAATTCTTCACGTAAAAGATCAGAGGTTTCAAGGTAACTGCTTTGGGCAAAATGAGAAGAATCCGCATCGCGTATAATCTCCTCCATTAGGTTTTTTGGTTTTGCATTCCATTTCGTGGCTAGTATGCAAGACTTTATTTTTTCTATTCCTTCTTTGTCGTATCCTTCTTTTGTCAAAAATTCTTCTGCAATATCGCAGCTGCTTTCTTCGTGATTAGCGGTGCCTTTTGTGTATCCGGTATCGTGTAACCAAGCTACTAGTACAAGAAGTTCCTTATCCTGATCGGATAGAGAACATGATTCCAGTAATTGTTTAGTACTTTTAACGACTCTTTGGGTATGTCTTAGATTGTGGTATAAAAACTTCTTGTCCAAATGGTTGGTAAGTAAGTCAGTTACAAATTGTTGTGTTTTATCTAAGATTTCTGACATAGAGAAAATTGGTTTGAAGTATCCAAATTACAAAATTTTAAAGAGGACAAGGTTACTATGAAAAAATTATATGCATATCTATCGGTTTTTATGTTCATTACAGGCTGTGCTACATATAAGGTTAAATATGTAGATGAGAAATATGCTAAAGACGTAAATGATAAAAAGGAAATAGTGCACACCTTGTATTTAATTGGTGATGCCGGTTTGTCTCCAATTGGTGGTATGAACCCTGCGCTGAAGATATTTAAAGATAAGTTAGATAAAGCCGATAAGAACAGTACCGCTATATTTTTAGGAGATAATATTTATCCTGCAGGCTTACCGGATCCTAAAGATTCTACCGTTGCGTATAGAACGGCAAAAAACCATTTAGATGCCCAGCTCAATACATTGAACGATTTTAAAGGAAGGCCTCTTTTTATACCAGGCAATCATGATTGGTATACCGAAGGTTTAATAGGATTGGAACGAGAGGAAAATTACATTAAACAAGTACTTAAAGAAAAGGAAAAAGACCCGTTTCTACCAGAAAACGGATGCCCTATAGATGTTATAGAAATAGGGGATGATGTCGCAATAATAACGCTAGATACAGAATGGTATTTGACCAATTGGGATAAGCGCCCCGATATTAATGACAAGTGTTATATAAAGAGTAGGCAAAAGTTTTTCTTGGAACTGGAAGATGCTATAAAAGACTATCGTGATCGTACAACGGTCATTGCAATGCACCACCCTACAAATAGCTATGGTGAGCATGGTGGGCAGTATTCCTTAAGAAAACAATTCTATCCAAAGAAAATGGCTGTTCCATTGCCAGGCTTAGGCTCTTTTATTAATGTGCTTAGAAGTACTTCGGGAGCATCGGTGGAAGATGTTAATAATAAGAGGTATAGAGAATTGATGAATAGGGTTACCACTTTGGCACAATATTCCGATCGCGTAATATTTGCATCTGGTCACGAACATACATTGCAATATTTTGTAGAAAACAATACTCCGCAAATTGTAAGTGGTTCCGGTGCTAAAAAAGGCTTTACAAAATTATTGAACGGTTCTCAATTTAATACGGGTAAAATGGGGTATGCTACTTTAGAGGTGTACAAAGATGGTTCTTCTAGAGTTCGGTTTTATGGTGTGGACGATAATAATAGCGAAGAGTTTTTGTTTACCAATGAAGTTCTGCCACCAATCAAAAAAGAATATGTTGGGGAATTTACCGGTCAATTTCCTGATAGTGTAAAAGCATCGGTATATACAGAAGACGAAATCGATAAAAGCGGATTTTATAAAGGAATTTGGGGTGAACGTTACCGAAAATATTATGGCACCCAGGTTAAGGTGCCGACGGTAAATTTAGATTCGCTAATGGGAGGTCTTGAGCCTGTTAAAAAAGGTGGCGGTCACCAATCAAAATCGTTGCGTTTGCGTGCAAAAGATGGTAGAGAATATGTAATGCGAGCTTTAAGAAAAAGTGCGGAATTGTATTTGCAATCCATGGCTTTTCAAGATCAATACGTACTAGATGATTTAAAGGAAACCTATACCCAAGAAATATTACAAGACTTTTACACGGGGTCTCACCCTTACGGTCCTTTTACTACTGCAAAATTATCTGATGCGGTAGGTATTTATCATACCAATCCTATTTTATACTACGTGCCCAAACAGCCCGCTTTAAAAGAGTATAATGAAACTTTTGGTGATGAGCTTTATATGATAGAAGAACATACTGGTGATGGTCATGGAGATTTGGCAAGCTTTGGTTACTCAAATAACTTAACCAGTACCGACGGTATGCTTGAAGACCTTCGTGATGATGAAAAGTACGAGGTAGATAAAGATTTGTACCTAAGAGCACGACTTTTTGATATGGTTTTAGGCGATTGGGATCGCCATGTAGATCAATGGCGTTGGGCAGAATTTAAAGATGAGGATAAAGGTAAGGTAGTATATAAACCAATACCTAGGGATCGTGATCAGGTATACTCAAAAATGGGAGATGGGGCATTAATGAAAATAGCTACCCGTATTATACCGGGTTTAAGGCTTATGGAAGGTTTTAATGAAGATATTAGAAGTGTAAAGGGTTTTAATTCATCTCCAATGACCTATGTTTTAGATTTGACATTATTGGGCGAAACAGAGAAAAGTCAATGGTTGGCACAAGCTAAATACTTAAAAGAAAATTTGAAACCTAGCGATATAGATGAAGCGTTTAAATCTTTTCCTGCAGAGGTACGAGATAAAACAGTTGATGATATTAAAAAGATTCTATTGGCGCGTTTAAGTAATATTGAAGATACTGCCGATGAATATTACAGAGTTTTAAATAGGTATGCCGTTGTTGCAGGTACTGATAAAGACGATTGGTTTGAGATAAATAGATTAAACGATGAGGACACAGAGGTAAAAGTTTTCAGAAATATAAAGGACGAAAAAAAACGGTTGTTTTATTATAAGGTCTTTAATAAAGAAGACACTAAAGAGATTTGGGTGTTTGGTTTAGATGACGATGATATATTTGAAGTTAGAAATCCTGAAAATTATTCTGGGGTAAAGGTTCGTATTATCGGTGGTCATAACAATGATATTTACAGGGTTGAAGATGGAAGAAATGTAGCATTGTATGACTTTAAGAGCAAGAAGAACACCTTTGAGGAAACAGGTGGTGCAAAAGTGAAATTGTCAGATGATTATGAGTTGAATACCTATCAACCATTGAAATTGAGAAATAGTTTTAATCAAATTATACCCACAATAGGTTTTAATCCTGATGATGGTTTGCGAATAGGTTTTGTAAATACGTATACCTATAATGGTTTTAGGCAAAATCCTTTTACACAGCAACATTCTTTTGCGGCATCGTATTATTTCGCTACAAGCGGATTTGATTTTAAGTATCAAGGTGAATTTGCACATGTATTCGAAAATTGGAATGCAGAGCTGAAAGCAAGATTTACGAGTCCGAATTTTGCTGTCAATTTCTTTGGATTCGGGAATAATACCGAAAATTTTGATGACGACCTCGGTTTAGATTTTAACAGGGTAAAACTAAGGCAAATAGATTTTTCGCCATCATTGGTGTGGAGGGGGCAGTTAGGTGCCAAAGTTAAATTAGGGTTGTCTTATGAGAATATAAGCGTTGAAGAAACCAACGATAGATTCATAAATACCTTTTATCAACAGAACGGAGAAGAAATCAATAGTGATTTCGTTGGGGCTCATGCTACTTACACGTATGAAAATAGGGATAATGAAGCCTTCCCTACATTAGGTATGGGTACATCTTTAGAGGCAGGATTTAAAGAAAATCTATCTAAAGAAGGTGGAAGTTTTGGATACATTGTGCCAAGCTTAAGTTTCGATTATAAATTAATACCCAATGGTAGATTAGTGTTGGCAACCAAATGGAAAGCACATTTTAATATTGGTAATGAATACGAATTTTACCAAGCGGCAAGTATTGGTGGTCTAGATGGCTTGCGCGGATTTAGGAATCAACGTTTTACGGGTAAAACATCTTATTATCAAAATACCGATATAAGATTTAGTTTAAAAAAGAAACGCACCCGATTATTACCGACGGCAATGGGTCTTTTTGGAGGATTTGATTATGGTAGGGTTTGGATGCCTGAAATGAGTTCTGGTCGCTGGCACACTTCGTATGGCGGAGGGTTCTTTTTAAATGCCTCTGATATCATTTCTATAAATACGGCCATCTTCGCTAGTGAAGACGGACCAAGATTTACTTTTGGTTTAGGTTTTGGATTTTAAAAAAGTAAGTTATTTTAAAGAATAAGTATATAGGTTTCCACCTTCTCCGTGTGCTTTTTCATCAGAGATAAGTAAGGTGTCGTTATTAAGGAAACAAACAGATTCTAATTGAGAACGTGCTCCTAAATCGATTTCTTGCATGTTGCTCTTGGTGAAATCATCCCAAGTGAAATCTGTAAAAACAAAAAGTTTTCCATAACTGAGCGCTATGATTTTATCACCTTTAGGCGAGATGTCTATAGAAGTTATCTGGCAAATTTTCCAATCTGAACAAGGTGTAAACGAACCAACAAGGGTCGCTTCATATTCACCTTTGGTATCGGGTACAGAATAAATATGAGCTTCTCCAGTAAACGATTTTGATCTGTTTTTGGTTACGATGTAGATTTTATTTCCATGGTGAAATATGGCTTCAGAATCATAAAAATAAGCATCTTTCTTTGGTGGAAATTCTTTTTGGTCGGGGTAGTAAAGTTCAATTTTTTCTGCGTCTATTTTGTCACCAGGTTCAATAGTTGGGTTGGGTAGCTTCAAGATTTCTAAGTTCTTGCGTTTATTGGTATTGTTGCCAATATCAGCAATGTAAAGATGACCAGCGGTATCGGTTGTAAGGTCTTCCCAGTCATGGTTTTTTCCATTTTTAACCTCTAAGCTCTTAAGAATTTCGCCATTAAAGTTTATCTGATAAATCTCATCTTTATTACCACCATCTTCTACTACCCAGATTGTTGAGTCGTTATAAGTGGCTAATCCAGAATTTTCAGATAGACTACCAGGTAAATCGGCAATTACTTTCAATTGCCCATAATTGGAACAAGATGTAAGTGTAAAGATTAATAGTACGTTTAAATATAGTATTTTACTCATCTTGTTCTGTTAATGGCATGAAAACTTCGGTCTTCCAATGTAATGCGTCTCCTCCCATATTCGGATTATTATAAAAAAACTCGATTGGTTTACCATTTACTTTAATGTCTTTTTTTTCAGCATAATCTAAAAGGGCATACCAAGCTCTGTCTGACGTAATATAATTACCGTTATAAATGGCTTTAAGTGACTTTAAACCATTAAATTCTTGATATGTTATACCCTTTATAACAGGAAGAGAATCGGTTTTTAAGATAGGATAGCAGAAGTTAAATGTTAAACTGTCGTTATCAATATTCCAATCTGTTGTTTCAATGAATGGAACACCGTTTAATTTTAGACCATTACCTACAAGTACAGAGTTTAAAAAGGGATAACTATCTTTCATGGCAATCGCTTTTTTTGATTGAATTGTTTTATGTTCTACGCAAGCACAATAGGTATTAGGTAATACTTCCTCATTTAATATCGTTACTTTAAATTCTTTTCTATGTTTATTTAGATAAGATATAAAATCAGTTACTAATTTTCTTGAGCCTTTTTCAAAATCAGTATCGATAAAAGGGATTAATAATTTGTTTTTAAAACTATTATTTAAATCGGTTACATCTACTTTGATTTTTGATGTTGAATCGTTTATAGAAAAAATATTCCATATGTACGTATGGGTAGAATCTCCAGATTTTATAGTTTGTTTTAGGTGTTTTAAATCTTCGAGCTGTACAATTGAAGCGTTGTCGATTGAGTTATTCCATGATTTTAATGATTGATTTATCGTACCTGGAAATGACTTGGCAACTACTCTTATTTGGTAGTCTTGTGGCTTTAACAAAAAATACCAAACTAAGCCGATGCAAATAATGAAAATTGTAATTGTAATCGCTTTTCTCATATTTACTAATTATACATTAAATCTAATCGTTCTTCATTTTAATTTTTGAATTCAATAGCGCACCGATTTTTCTACCTTGGCCAACACCTACTTCAACTGCAGCTCGGTAGTGAATTCCGCCATACATTCTACTGATAGCGGCTTCGTCGGCAGCTTCGTTAAAAGAGTTGAATTTTCTTATCGGTAGGCCATATGGTGTTTCTGTGTCGTCTTCAAAACTAAAATCTTCACCAAAAATACTGGTTAAGGCAGTTGCTGCAGCACCTGATACTACACTATGCCCGCTTGTATATTCTGGAAAAGGTGGTGTTTGTAAAATAGGCTTCCAGTTCTCGTCAATATGTTGATTGATCAAAGTTTCTGGTCTTATTAGATTACTTCGGTATTTTTCATCCCAACAGCTTATAAATCCGTCGGCTATTGCCATCGAAGTTTTAGTATAGGCAAAAACGGTATCATCAAAATTACTATTGGTTTTTTTGCTTGCAATTTTTGTGATTCCTATCCAATGTGCACCAGGAGTAATTTTTTTGGTAGCGAACATGAGGTGACCTCTTGTTACGGAAACATAAGGATTGCAATCCCAGAACTTGGCAATAGCAACTTCATCGGATTCATCTCCGTTCTCGGTAATTTCGTTACTGATGTTATATACCTCAATAAGTTCTTTATAGAAGTCAGAATCTTTTTCAAGGGAGAATGCTGGTGGTGGAATAGGTTTAAATTGAGAAGCCGAGTCTATGATGAACGGCCGTATTTTGTTCCAATGCGGTTCTATACCATCCATATATGCGGGTGGAGTAGGTTGCCATCTTGCTTGGTCGTCAGTATTTACCGTAAACTTAGGCATGGTACGGGTTTGGCTGTAATTGTCTTTGTTCATCCACGCTTTAATATGTTCTGCAACTTTTAATCCGTAAGTTTTAGACGCTTCAAATTCAGGTTCGTTCATTGTTTTCCACTGCGTGAAAAGGCTATCTTGTAAAATATCGAATTTATCTTCTGAGAAAATAAGTTGTCTGCTAATGTTCATGTGTGCAATTAATGCTGATAATTGAGGGTTAATACCAGATACCGTATCAATTACAGGTATGGGTGTTAGACCTTTTAGCTGACCCGAAAGGGTGTTGTATTTTGGGTTTACCTGTGCAACAATCTCATATGCGGCAATATTTGGATAGGCAAATATTCTACTTGCCACCGGTGGCGAGAAAATATCATGGATCATGATATCAATTACATGGTCAATTGAGTTATGTAATTGATCGGGAGATACTATTATAGGTTCTTTTTTCTTTTCGGTGCAATTCGCAAATATGGCACCTATTATTATGATTAAAAAATACTTCTTCATTGTACTATGGTTTGAGTATGCTATAAACTTCCGCAGCCTTATTGTTAAAGGTGAGCAAAATGTATTTGTTGTTGTTTGCGTTTAAAATATTCATGCTTCGAATCGATTTACCTGTTAAATCGAGTCCTATTTCATTGGCTAAGGTAACATTGTTGGTACTACTAATCAATGCTCCGGGGAAAGAATCAAAACGACCGTGGTATGGTTTTATGCCAAAATAATTTCCAGCAGCTAAAACTTCGGTTTTATTATCTCCGTTGAAATCAAATTCTAAGAACGCCATAATAGGTGCCAATTGTAGTTCGTAGGAAAAAGGTATAAAAGAAAACTTGCCTCCGTTGTTTCGCAGATAACCGGAACTTAAAGTATGCACCTCAAGAACTTTTGCGTTTGGTAGCATATTTTCACCTAATATATCTTTCATGGATTTTCCTGCGAAAGAGCTGTAGGTATTGAATTTTTTACGAAGTGATACCAATTGACTCGATAATTCTTTTAATCCGTCTACCGGATAATCTTTGCCGTCTTTAAAGGTACTGACAATAGTCTCTGTAGCCCCGTTTTTATCTAGGTCGCCATAAAACATTTTCATAGGATGCTCTTCTGATGTGGAGAATTTAGTATTTAAACCCCAATTGCCTAAAAGATAATCTTGATCACCATCATTGTCTATATCAAAATTGATTACGGATTGCCATAAACCATTTAATTTTTCATTTTCTAACGGATGAATTTCTGCAAATTTCCCTTCATTGTTTTGAAAGAATCTTGGTGGCATCCATTCGCCAACAAACAAAAGATCTTCCCATCCATCTTCATTGAAATCTGTAACTATGGCATCGGTAACCATACCTAACTTTTCAAATGGATTATTGGCTACTTTAAAATTGCCTTTTTCATTAGTTAATAGATAGCTGTTAGGTTTGTTTCCATAATCTGCACTAATAGATTGATTGCAAATAATGATATCTAAATCATCATCATGGTCATAATCTAATTTTAAAAGAACGGATGCATTCTCGAATAACTCAGGAAATTCTTTTTTTGTAAAAATGGAATCATTTGAAACGTAATAAGAATCTGTTAGCGGCTTCATTTCATTAAAAAAATCAGCACCACCTGTACCCACTATCAGGTCATTTTTACCATCGTAATTAAAATCGCCTATTATAGAAGTGATATCTTCCTTGATACTATCATTTTTAATTTCCGGATAATTTTTTAAGTAAAAAGTAGAATCTCCTTGAATGTAGATTTGCGACGGAATATATTTTGACCCACCAAAGAATATATCTTCTTTTCCATCACCGTCTAAATCGCCAATACTAACGGCTGGACCTCTATCTGACATTTGATAGGGAATTAGTTTTTGACGTAAATAGTCACTGTAAGCATCTTCAATATGAACATAGTCGATGCCTAGATTGTCTGAAGTTTTTTGGAACAGTAAATTCTCTTTATTTTTTGGTGTACTATAATTGAAAGGTTGAGTGTTTTCAGGTTTAATATATAGTGTTTGATTAACGGCGATATTTTTAATCAGTTGAGAGCTTCTGTCTGGCCAAACAATTTTTAAAGAATCTATGTTCTCAAGGTCTCCATAACCAAAATGAATTAAGGGTTCAGAAGAAGCTTGAAATCCGCGAACGGTGTACATTTCTTTGAACTGTTTAATTCCGTTGGCGTACGAGAATACTTTGGTGCCAATTCCGAACTTATTTTTTTCGGTGTAGTTCAGTTTAATTTTTAGCCAATTGCGCTTACTGTTGGTAGTATTTTCCTGAATTTCTGCTTTGCTATATAGATTATTGGTTATTAAATCTAAATCGCCATCATTATCTAAATCGCTATAAGCTGTTGCTCCAGAAATAATGGTGTCTTGTGCAATCCATGATTTAGATTCATCTATAAATTTAAGGTCTTTAGCACCTTTAAAAATCATGTTACCAATAAAACCTGAAGGCATCATTTTAAGTGCCTTTTGATCTACAAGGTTGGTGTTATTGATTTTTGACCGAATATTTTCGTTAGAAATATAGTTAATGTAATCAAGGTCGTTAGGACGTTTGGGAATCCCGTTACTTATATATAGATCCTGTTCTCCATCTTGGTTGAAATCCCCAAATAGAGCGCTCCAGCTCCAATCTGTAGCAGCTACACCACTCTGTAAAGCTGTTTCTAGAAACTTACCATTTGGTTGGTTTATAGAAAGCATGTTTCTAGTATACTGATTATGATAACCAAAAGTTTCGGTTTTTAGTTTTTGAATTTGAACATCATCATCACCTTCAGAAGACTTTAAAACGGTTTCATCTTTAGCTAACATATCTAAAGAAATAAGGTCTGGTAAGCCATCATGGTTAATGTCTGCTACATCACTACCCATAGAAAAACGGGTAGTGTGTCCAAATGCGACCTTGAGACTTTCCGTAAAAGTACCGTCACCATTATTTAAGTAATAATAATCATCTTCATGAAAGTCATTGCCAATATAAAGATCAGGATATCCGTCTTGATTAAAATCAGAAACGGCAATACCTAGACCGTAGCCATTTACACCGCCATAAATACCGGCATTTTCACTTACATCGACAAATTTACCGTCATCATTTCGTAATAATTTGTCGCCGGTTTCATAAATACGTTTGTGTCTAATTTGGGAGTTGCCATAAGAGTCTTGGGTGTGTATGGCATGATTGAGAAGGTATATATCTAAATCTCCGTCTAGGTCATAATCTAAAAAAGCGGCAGAAGAACTATATGACTCAAAATCCAATCCATATTCCGCGGCACTTTCTTTGAAAGTAGCATCTCCTTGATTTATAAAAAGCTCGTTGTATCCATTAAATCCGTTTAGTCCAACAACAGCACAGACGTAAATATCTAGAAGTCCGTCACCATTGACATCGCCCATAATTGTGCCTGTATTCCAAGAGCTACTACCAGCGACACCTGCTGTTTCGGTAATGTCTTCAAACTGTAAGTTCCCCTTGTTCAAGTACAACTTATTTTTTACTTGATTACCTGAAAAATAGATATCTGGCAGGCTGTCATTATTGATATCGCCAATGGCAACACCTCCACCATTATAAAAGTAGAGATAGTCTAAAATACTCAGGTCTTTTGTTTCGGTTAGCGTATTTTCAAAAGTTATACCCGTATCCTCAGCAGAATGTTTTACAAATAACTCCCCTGAATTTTGTTTACAACCAATGGCAAATACCAATACACATATGTAAAGTATACTATTCTTCATTTAATCGATACAATTTTGGTGTGTCATTGTTGATGGCTGCGATGATAAATTCGTTTCCTTTTTTATCCTTTACAATCTGCAGTTGTTTTACTTCATTCCGTATAAAGAAACCACTGTCACCATAGTTTTGCCATTCAAAATTCAATTTACCGTCACCTAGAAGAACATTACCATAGTTAGCATCTAGTCTAGAATATTGGGGTTTGAACTCAAAATTATTGCCCGCCATTACAAGATCAAGATTCCCGTCCTTGTTTACATCTAAACATTGAATGCCACATATACATGAGAATTGAACTTGAGGGGGTAGAATTTTGATAGTGAAATTACCATTGCCATCATTAATTGCAATTACGGTTTCAGCAATACGTGCTTCTTTTAATATGGTATTGTCGATAACGTCTTTTGTGAATAGCTCTTGAATAGTTTTTGAAGCATACTCTGAAGCTTTGATATTCCTTTTCTTAAGCGCTAAAATTTGAGTAGTTAATTCCTTTTTTTGATGAAGAGGATAATCACCGCCATCATAGTTTTGCGTGGTAATTTGTTCAATAGTACCATCATTATCAAAATCGTTTACCCACATTTTCATAGGTTGCCCAGGTGAGGGTTTGTAATGAATATTACTGCCCGTATTGCCCAAAATTAAATCTTGATCTCCGTCGTTATCTAAATCATAACCTTCTACAGCACCCCACCATCCATTAAGGCTGTCAAGAGAGCTTTTAGAATCGCTAAGCCTTCTGCCAGAGTTTTTATAAATTTTTGGACTGCCCCAATCAGAAACGGTTACTAGGTCATCCTTGCCGTCACCATCCATATCTAGCCATTTGGCATCTGTAATCATTCCTGCATCTTTTAGGTCGTATGCAGAACGTTCTGTAGCATCTGTAAAAGTGCCATCGCCATTATTTAAGAGGAATAAGTGATCAGGGTTTACGCCGTAGGTGCCTACAACACTTCTTGAGCCTACGAAAACATCCATATCACCATCATTATCAAAATCTGACGGAGCGACAACCGCTACATTTTTATTGATATTCGGTAGTTTGTCTTTACTTAAAGAAAAATTGCCTTTGCCATCGTTTAGATAAAGTCGGATGCCATATGTGCCTTGCATGCCTAATTCGTTTCCTCCAGTACCGACCATAAGATCTAAATCACCATCATTATCCGAATCAAAAAAGGAAGCAGTGGTATCCTCTAGTAGAGCTTCGGTTTCAAAATATTTTACAATAGGTTTAGACAGTGAGCCATTGCCATTGTGAAGATATAATGCACCGGTTTGATTTTTTGCGCCACCTATGAAAATATCATCATTACCGTCACCATTTACATCTCCTACCGCTAAACCAGGACCTTCTTCTGTTAATGATTTAGAAATCAACCCTTCGTTGTCAAAATCCATATAGTTATTTTCTTTATGGGCTAGAAATGTATTATCATCGATCGATTTTAAAAGGGTAGGAATTTCCGTTTCTTTACTTTTAAATATTTCGGTAGCTTCTTCTTGATTAAATGTAATGGTCTGGTTGGCTTTTACATTAATTAACTTAGAAGTAGTATCGTCAGGCCATATAATACGAATAGAATCTAAAGTTTCAGTAGTTCCAAGACCTATGGTCATCGGGTATTCTACTGATGACTGAAAACCTCTAGACGGCATTAAGGTCTGGTCGATAATATTATCTGGGTAATATAAACGGGCAACTGTTCCTATTCCAAATTTATTGCCATCGCTACCCTTGAATTTTAATTTTATATAGTTGTTTTCTAATTGAGATTCAGAGTTATTTCGATATACGAATGTCTCCATATTTACATTGTTGACAATCAAATCTAAATCGCCATCATTATCTAAATCTCCATAGGCAGAACCGTTAGAGCGACTTGGTAATTCAAAACCCCATTGTTTATTGTAGTTACTGAACGTAATGTCGCCGTTATTGCGGTATGCGTAGTTTGGTAAAGGCGTAACAGGCATTTTATCGATTATAGAATCAATAGACTCCTTTCTGCCCGTCAATGCCATTTTTTGAATAATGTCATTGGCAAAGAAATCTATAAAATCTAAATCGGTAAGATCATGGTTAATTCCGTTTGTAATATAAATATCTTTTAATCCGTCGTTATCCATATCGAATAAAAGTCCAGACCAGCTCCAATCTGTAGCTTCAACACCACTGTAGTATGCAATTTCGGAAAAAGAGCCATTACCGTTGTTTAGTTGTAATGTGTTTTGAATATACTGCTGATGAAAATCTTTACTCTGTTTTAGCTTAAAAATATTATACCCTTCAAATTCCATGACAGATTTTACACGCTGGTCAGGCTCTGGCAACATGTCTGTAATGAAGATATCTGTAAGTCCGTCATTATTGATATCGGCCATATCGACACCCATAGCAGATAAGCTCAAATGGTTTGTCCATTTTTGTACCTCTTCTCTAAACGTACCGTCTTGGTTGTTAATGTATAAATAATCTCTTTCGTAAAAATCGTTAGAAACATAGATGTCTGGGTATAGGTCATTATTGATGTCTACTACCATAACCCCAAGACCAAAGCCAATAAGGCTACCGTAAATACCAGCATCTTCACTAACATCAACGAATTTACCGTTATCATTTCTTAGAAGCATATCACCTACACCTCTAAAAATTTTTGGTACGCCTTCCCAATCTTGTGCTCTTACTTCTCGTTGTTCTGCATATCCCAGGCTACTTACAGGGATATTACTATTGTTTAGAATGTAGGCATCTAAATCGCCATCCTTGTCATAATCAAAGAAAGAGGCATGAGTAGAAAAACCTGTTTCCGCTAGATTATACTCATGGGCTTTTTCGGTAAAAGTGCCGTCTCCGTTATTAATATAAAGGTCGTTGTCGTGATTGTTGCCTTCCATGTTACCGGCATTACTCACATAAATGTCTAGGAAGCCGTCGTTGTTAATATCAGCCATAACTACACCTGTAGACCATGGTTTGTTACCTTTTATTCCGGCTGTTTCTGAAATATCTTCAAATTTCATTTCGCCTTTATTAAGAAATAGCTTGTTAGGCTCCATGTTGCCGGTCAAGAAAACATCAGCTAAACCATCATTATTGATATCGCCAATAGCAACACCGCCACCATTGTAAAAATTACGGTATTTAAAAATATTAAATTCTTTAGAGTTGGCGACTTTGTTTACAAAAGAAATACCTGTTTCTTCTGGCTGTAAAAGTGTAAATAATGTAGGTTCTGTTTTTTCTTCTAACCTATTTGCGCCTTCTTTAGAGCCGCAAGAATATAATAGGGATAAAAATAAACCAAGGCAGCTTATTTTAAGCAAATTTGAGTTCATTGTTGAGTTTGTTTGAGATAGCACTTCGGGTTATTTCGTAAGCTGTAAAAGTTGAGTTAGTAACCTGTATAATAGTTACTTCAAAATTAATTTGCAATATAGCCAAATACCTACTATTTATTAGGCTTATTTGGTAAAAGTCAGCGTTAAAATTTAAAGAAATCGTTATAGGTATGGTCTATAAATATGAATAATGAGATTTAGTGGCTACTTTTTAGAAGTAATGGAAATAATCCAATATATTTAACCTTGACTAAATAACAAACAACTCAACTAATGATAGGAATTTTATCTTTTTTAGGCTTTACCATTTTAGTGGCCGCAATTGCATATTTGGCAACAAGATCTACCAATGAACAAACTTCTGACGGTTACTTTTTAGGAGGAAGAAGTTTAACCGCAGGAGTAATAGCTGGATCCTTACTATTAACTAATTTATCTACAGAGCAGATTGTTGGACTGAACGGTAATGCCTATAGTGATGGAATACTAGTAATGGCCTGGGAAACTTTGGCGGCTATTGCCATGGTAATATGTGCTATTTATTTGCTGCCAAGATATTTGAAAGGTGGTATTAGTACCATACCAACGTACTTGGAAAGAAGGTTTGATACGACAACAAAAGCAATGACATCAGGTTTATTTTTAAGTGGTTATGCTATCGTGTTATTACCTATTGTTTTGTACTCTGGTTCTTTAGCGATTAGTGGTATGTTCGACTTGCCTGAGAAGTTGGGGATTTCTGAATGGGGTTCAATTTGGGTTTGTGTTTGGAGTATTGGTATTATAGGTAGTATTTATGCCATATTCGGAGGTTTAAAAGCTGTTGCCGTTTCTGATACTATTAATGCAATAGGTTTGTTGATAGGTGGTCTGTTGATACCTATATTTGGACTATATGCTATAAGCGATGACAATAGTATTTTAGGGGGATTGTCAAAACTTACGGCTGAACACCCAGAAAAGTTCAATGCAATAGGGTCAGAATCTTCGAGTATACCATTTGCTACGATATTTACTGGTATGGTGTTGGTACAGCTGTTTTATTGGGGAACCAATCAACAAATAATACAAAGGGCATTAGGTGCGAAAAATTTAAAAGAAGGTCAAAAAGGAGTAATGCTTGCAGCCTGCTTTAAGATATTAGGACCGTTAATTGTTGTTTTGCCCGGTATTATAGCTTTTCATATGTTTGATGGTCAGTTAAGCAGGGCAGATCAGGCTTATCCTAAATTAGTGGCTGCAGTATTACCGGTAACTTTCGTAGGCTTTTTTGCAGCGGTGCTTTTCGGTGCCATTTTAAGCTCTTTTAACAGTGCGTTGAATAGTTGTGTTACCTTGTTTGGTTTGGATATTTATAAAGAGTACATAAATAAAGAAGCATCTGAAACCAAAGTTGTTGCAGTAGGTAAGCGTTTTGGTGTTATGCTTGCGTTGTTTTCAATGATATTAGCACCTTTTTTATATTATGCTTCAGATGGTCTTTTTGGTTACTTGCAGCAGGTTAATGGGGCTTACAGTATTCCTATTCTATCAGCAATCGTCATTGGGTTTTTAACAAAAAGAGTTCCGGCTATTGCTGCCAAAGCAGGGATAATATTTGCCGTTGTGGTTTATGTAATTTATATATTTATGCAAAGAGGACTTGGAGTAGAATGGTTGCCACACATGTTGCATGTACAGGCTATTACTTTTGTCTTGACCATAAGTTTAATGTTGATAATTGGTAGATTGAAGCCTAGAGAAACTGACTATGAACAAAAATATACAAACGAGGTGGATATTACGGGTTGGAAATATGTAAAGCCCGTAGGCTTAATTATTACCTTAATAGTTGTTAGTACCTATATTATATTTAGATAAGATATTATAAAGAAGCTGGTACCTTTTGCACCTTATAATAGAGTACTCTAATTTCTAGAATTATTAATAGCGTAACATTTTTTATTCACTTTTGTGTGTATAAATGTTACGCTATTTGTATTCATATAATAGTTGCATTTAAACTTAATACATTAGTGATTTTTAAAATAAAATAAGCTTTTTGTCATTATCTAGTATTAGGCAAATTAATGCACTGAAATATAGCTAAAGCTGGGTAAATTGTTTTAACGTGATATAAGGGAAATGAAGAAATCAGTTTAGTAAATGATTCTTTGTTTTTCTGAGCACCACTATAGAGCTTGTTTAGTTTTGCAGATAGTGGTAAGAGTAGCTACTTTAAGTAGTTAATTTGAGAACATTAGCTTCAAAGATATTTGTTTTTTTTGCTGTTTCTGTAAAGTACAAAACGTAAAAAAGCCTCCAAAATAAACTGGAGGCCTTTTCAACTTAAACTTAAAATTATATATACTTAGTATCCTGGGTTTTGAACTAAGTTAGGGTTAGCTAGTATATCTGCAAATGGAATCGGGAATACTATAGATCTAGCGTCAGTAGCATCTTTAAGGTTCCATGCTCTTAAATACTGATCAAATCTGATCAAATCTTGTCTTCTTGTTAATTCGGCATACATTTCTCTACCACGTTCTGCTAGAAGGTCAGATTCAGTTACTGAGCCTAGTGCTGTTGCACCTCTTATAACTCTTAATGTATTGATGGCACCAGTTACATCTTGACCCATTCTAAACATAGCTTCGGCTCTCATTAAGTAATCATCAGCAAACCTGTAACGTACAGTATGAGCTCTTTGATCTCCGCCTTCTTCATTAGGATGGTATTTAAGCATTCTTGTTCCGTCCGTTTCTAATATGGCGTTATCTGCAGGGGCTGTGTATTCAGCTTTTGTTACTTCTTTAGTGAAAACTAAAGGAACACTACCTACATTGTCTCTTGCGGTTAATGGGGTTCCATCTTGTTCATATTGTTGACCAATAAGAAAACCATATCCTATTCCTAAGTTATCGGCATTTGCAGTTTCTGCATCCGGAACCCATCCTCTTCTTTCTTCTTGCCCGTCTCCAACATAATTTGTGTCTGGGTCACCTTCAAATAATTGATAAAATTCAGAAAGGGTCGCAAAACCGTTCCATCCACCACCATCGTTAGAGCCTGGGAAGTTTAGGTTATAATGTAATGTATTCCAAATTCTAGGTCCCGTAGCTGCAGGTGACCACCAAATTGTCTCAACATCATTACTAGGTCTAAATATATCAAAGAAATCTCCAGCAGCTGCTAAAGTGTATCCATCTGCTTCTATTGCATCAACAGCGTCAATTACAACTTGCATGTCTGCATTATCAGGAGTGGTTTCAAGATAAACATGTTTGTTCAAATGTAGTTTAGCCATTAAGTGATTGGCGGCTGCTTTTGTTGGCGTTTGCTTTAAATCAATACCATCACCTGCCGTAACTTGTGGTAAATCCCTAATTGCAATATTGAGATCAGCAACGATGCTGTCTATAGCAACTTGTCCTTTAAGAACTGTAGGTATTTCACTATTGGGTGCATTAACATTCCTGTAAGGTACTTGTCTCCACATATCTAAAATCCAGCTCATTGCCCAAGCTCTATAAAATCTGGCTTCAGCCTTTAGTGTGGTAATATCACCGCCAGCGGTAGTAACACTGCCTGGGTCGATTACACGTGTAGCATTAATCGTTATGCTATTTAAAGCTTGCCAAGATAAACGTATATCTTGTAGATCTGCGTTCCATGAATGTTGGTGCATGGCTAACCATCTGCCATTATCTCCCCAGTCTGTACCTCTAGTAGCTACTACGTATTCATCTGTAGTTACTTCATTTAAAGCATATAGACCATCTTGGTTCCCTAAATTACCTCCTGTTATGATGTTGGAGATATTGGCAACTTCACCTTGTACGTTTGCTACACCGGCAAAACCTTCAGATATTAATGAATCTGTGGGTTCGATCTCTAAGTCTGTACAAGAAAATGCCAGCGCTATTGGGAGTGCGAAACATAAATAATTTACTATTTTTTTCATAATCCTTTTTTTTTATTTTTAAAATGTAACATTAAATCCAACACTAAAAGTAACTGGTCTTGGATATGATAGGTAGTCTATGGAAGCAGATGGGAAGCCATTAGATGGTATGTCAGAAGTACTAACTTCAGGATCTAATCCACTATAACCTGTTAACAAAAATAAATTTTGACCTACCGCACTCAAACGCATAGTTTTAAAAGTACCTTCTCCGCTTAACGGTACATTGTAACCTATTGAAGCTGTTTGAAGTCTTACAAAATCTCCTTTTTCTAAAAAGAAAGTACTTGGATTAGTGGCAGATAGGGTAATATTATCGTCCAAAACACTTTTTAAATTGTTTCTACTTCCAATTTGTGGTGCTGCAAATAAAGCATTTGCCGTATTGTTGTAAACATAGAATCCGAATTGCCCTGAAAAGAATAAGGACGCATCCCAATTTTTATAACTCATGCTCGTAGATAAACCAGAAACGATTTTAGGTAATGCCGATTTATCTAAAATGGATGGGTCAGTGTCAACTTGAAAATTTTCGTCAACTAAACGCAGTTCGTAAGTATATAATGGTTTGCCATCGGTTAATACTTGAGACGTTGTACCGGTTAGACCTTGACCATATAAATTACCAGCTTGAATATTTGGACCTTCATAATTGGTCAATTCATTCTGATTGTAAGATATATTGAAATTAGCATTCCATACAAAGTCATCAGTTGCAAATAAGTCATAATCAAGCCCTAATTCAACACCTTGGTTGATAATGGTTCCATCGATATTTTGGAAAACAAATGGTGAAGTTGCCGGCTGTACCGCTGGTAAATTTAAAAGAATATCATTTGTTTCTTTTCTATAAAGGTCTAAAGTAGCAGTAAAACGATCATTGTTGAAACCGAAATCAAAACCTAGACCATATTGTGTTGTAGATTCCCATTTTAAATCTGGGTTTGCAAATGCTACTTCACTTGTTGCAGGTGCTGATAATTGAGAATTACTTCCTATACCTAAGCCATCCCACCTAGTTCTATTTAAGTAAGCTCCATAACCAAGACCGTCTTGGTTACCAGTAACACCCCAACTCGCTCTTAATTTAAGAGTTGAAAAAGTCTCATCATTTATAAAATCTTCTTGGTTAATCTTCCAAGCGAAAGCAGCTGAAGGGAAAATACCATATTTATTGTTATCACCAAATTTAGAAGAACCATCTGCTCTAACTGTACCTGTGAATAAATATTTATCATGAAGAGTGTAGTTTAATCTACCAAAAAAAGACTGTAATTCATCTGTAAAATCAAAAGTATCTACAGAGAATGCATTGATTGGAATATTAGGCAAAGTACTACTAGTTGTTGAGTTAATATTTGGCGTTAACCCTAGAATTCGAAATTGATCACCATTGCCAGGTAGATCATTGAAAGTACCTATACCGTAACCTTGGTAATTACTAGCCAAATTCTTAGTGTCTTCATAGGCTTGTTGCGTATTGGCTACAATTTGGTTCATGTCAGTGGTACTATACCCTTGACCCAATAAATTTTGACCACTTCTATTAAAATCTTGGAAAGAATAACCTACAAGAGCATCTAATTTAGAATTTTCAAATTCTTTATTATAGTTGATGGTAAGTTCCATTAATTTACTATCAGTGTCTAAATTACTTACAACTGCACGTCCATTTCCAATTACACCGTTTGTGAAACCAAGTATATTAGGGCTGACTACTTGTCCTCTTGTAGATTCAGATGTATCAAGACCGAAATTGATTTTAGCAGAAAGTTCGTTGGTAAATGAATAGTTTAAGGATACGTTTCCAAGAAATCTATCAGTAGCCGAATTATCGTCATAATATGTCAATAGATTTGCAGGGTTTCTATCAGGGTCGGCTCCAATGTTTGGATTAGCATTTAACGTAGGATTGGAATAATAAGTTGCTGCCAATAAATCACCAGTACTTCCTGATGTTCTACTAATAAATGGTGCTCTATCATTAATTCTAGATACCGTTCCTTGAGCGTTCAAAGTAAGTTTGTTGTCAAAAAAACGTTGTGTTAAGTTTACTCTTCCTGAGATACGTTCAAAATCAGTATTTTCGATTACCCCAAATTGTTTTGAATAACCAAAAGTAGCTCTAACATTTCCTGACCCGTAATTTTGTGAGTAAGAAAGGTTGTTGTCGGTAGAAGCAGTAGTTCTAAAAAGATACTCTTGCCAGTCGGTAGAACCGCCAAGGTCAGCACCACCTCTTTCTACAAATTCTTCAGAAGACAAAAGATCATATTTGTTTGCTACCGTTGCGATATTTAAATTGCTAGAGAAACCCCATTGACCTGAAGTACCTCCGCCTTTTCCAGATTTAGTTGTAATTACAACAACACCATTTGCACCTCTTGATCCATAGATAGCTGTTGCAGAAGCATCTTTAAGAACACTCATGCTTTCTATATCGTTAGGGTTTAGAAAGTTTAACGGGTTTTTTGCACCACTACTACCAGCACCTAAATCTCCACCAGAAGCAGAAACACTTTCGTTAGAAACAGGAACACCATCAATTACGAATAATGGACTATTGTTACCACGAACAGAACCAGCACCTCTAATTCTTAAAGTTATGCCAGCACCTGGCTCACCACTAGCTTGGGAAATTTGTACACCGGCAGTCTTACCTTGTATTAATTGTTCTGGAGATGCAATTATACCTCCATTGAAATCTTCTGAAGTAACAGAAGATACAGAACCGGTTGCATCTTTAACAGTTGTAGTACCGTAACCAATAATTACAACTTCTTCAAGTGCTTGGGCATCTTCTTGAAGTGTAATGTTAATTGAGGTTCTGCCGTTTACCGCTACTTCTTGAGTCTTGTAGCCAATATAACTTACAATAAGTACAGCACCTTCTTCTGCGGTCAAAATATAATTACCGTCAAAATCGGTTTGTGTACCATTTGTTGTTCCCTTTACTAGAACACTAGCTCCGGGTAAAGGTCCGCTTGCATCTGAAACAGTTCCAGATACTTCTTGTGCCTGTATAAATCCAAAGCACAAAAATGCGCCTAGAACCAACAGACTTTTTAGAAATGTAATCTTCATAAATTGTTAATTTAAGTTGAGTTTATTTAATTTCGAATGTTAAAAATATGTAAAAAGCTGTGTCGTTTTAAGTATTGGTAAAGTTAAAAAATTACGAAAACGGTTTCGTGTTAATAACTTTTATTTATTACGGGAATAATGAATGATAAAGGACTATTTTATCGTATTCTTAATTAACTAATGGCATAATTCAGAATATTTCAATTTTATACAAATATATAAAAAATACTTTTTTCTATATATTTACTTTTTTCCGCAGATTTTCAAACTTTAACTTTTAGAAGAGTTTAAGTTCTTATCTTAATTTTTAAAACTCTTTTTATTGAAGCCAAAAATCACTTTAAAAGATATTGCAAGAGAACTTGATGTTTCGATTTCTACTGTGTCTAAATCCTTAAAAAATAGTAAGGAGATTAGTAAAGACACAAAAGACAGAATCAAGGCATTCGCCAAATTTTATAATTACCGACCGAATAATATAGCCCTTAGCCTTAAAAATAGAAGAACTAAGAACATTGGTGTGGTAATACCTGATATAGTGCACCATTTTTTTACAACGGTATTTAGGGGTATAGAAAAGTATGCCAATAGTATGGGATATAATGTTATTATTTGTATTTCAGACGAATCGTTTGATAAAGAGGTTATCAATATGGAAATGTTGGCGAATGGTAGTATTGACGGTTTTATACTTTCATTAAGTGCCGAAACGCAACAAAAGAACGATTATACCCATCTAAAGGAATTGTTGGATCAAGGTATACCAATTGTACTATTTGATCGTGTTACCGATGAAATTGCATGTGATAAAGTAGTACTTAATGATAAGGGGATATCGAAACAGGCAGTTGAGCATTTTATTGATAAAGGCGCTAAGAAAGTTGCACTGATTACTACGGAAGAGTTTTTTAATGTTAGTGAAAGTAGAAGGGAAGGCTACTTAGAGGGTTTGAAAGATAAAGGTGTTTTGGTTGATGAGAGCTTAATACTGACCTTGCCTCATGGTCTAGACCATACAGAGCATATTACAACATTTTTTAGCAATAATAAAGTTGATGCAGTACTATGTGTCAACGAAATTTTTGCGGTTCAGTGTATGAGTATCATTCAGCAACTAGGATATCATATTCCCAATGATATTTCAATAATAGGGTTTACTGATGGTATTTTATCAAAATACTCTTCTCCAAAACTAACTACAGTAGCTCAACATGGTGAAATAATGGGTGCAAAGGCAGCCAAGTTTTTAATAGATAGAATGGAATCTTTAGAAATGGAAGAAGCTCCTTTTAAAACAGAAGTTATTAATGCCACATTGGTTAAACGTGGTTCTACAATTAATTAATACAAGTAATAGAATGAAGAAAGTAGGTTTTATATTTGATTTGGATGGTGTCATCGTAGATACGGCAAAGTACCATTATTTAGCTTGGCGTAAACTAGCCAACGAATTGGGCTTTGAATTTACAAAAGAACAAAATGAATTATTTAAGGGGGTTAGTAGAAAACGGTGCTTAGAGATTCTTTTGGATATTGGTAGTGTAGAGGCTACCCAAGAACAATTCGATACCTGGATGGTAGAAAAGAACGTAGATTATCTTGCATATATAGAAAAGATGGATGCTAGTGAAATTTTGCCAGATGTAACCAGGGTTTTAAAATTTTTAAAGAGCAAGAATATTCCCATTGCATTAGGTTCTGCAAGTAAAAACGCAAGACCTATTTTAGAGAAGGTCGATTTATTACCATATTTTGATAGTATTGTTGATGGTAATAACGTCACAAAAGCAAAACCAGATCCAGAGGTATTCTTAATAGCCGCTAATAATTTAGGGGTTGAGGCAAGTTCATGTGTTGTTTTTGAAGATGCCGTTGCAGGTATTCAAGCAGCAAATGCGGCGAGCATGGTAAGTATAGGTATTGGTGATGCGCATATATTGAGCGAGGCCAATCATAATTTTAACGACTTTACAGAAATGAGCGATGATTTTTTAGGGTCATTGATCAAAAAATAATAAAATCAATAAATTAAGATAGCTGTATTTTAATTTCATTGTTTCAAATTTCAATTCAACATAAATTTCATGAATCAAGATTACATAAAACCAGATAATTGGAGCATTATAGAAGAAGGTTTCGATCAAGAAAACGTAAAATCTTCAGAAAGTATTTTTAGTATTGGTAATGGGGCCATGGGGCAACGTGCAAATTTTGAGGAAACCTATACAGGTAATACTTTTCAAGGCAGTTATATTGCAGGAGTTTATTATCCTGACAAAACGCGAGTAGGTTGGTGGAAAAATGGATATCCAGAGTACTTTGCCAAAGTGTTGAATGCTCCTAATTGGATCGGCATAAAAATCTATTTAAACGATGTTGAATTTGATTTAGCTACTTGTAAAAAAGTATCCAATTTCAGAAGAGAGTTAAATATGAAAGAGGGTGTATACACCCGTAGTTTTCAAGCGGTATCTGCAAATAATGTGGAAATCGATGTAATGGTAAAGCGATTTTTGAGTCTGGATATTGATGAAGTAGGTGCTATTTCATATGAAGTAAAGGTTTTAAATGCTAATGTCAAGGTCGTATTTGAACCATATTTAGATAGTGGTATTACTAATGAAGATAGTAACTGGGACAATAAATTCTGGAACACGACTAATGTAAGTTCTACAGGTAATCGTGCTTTTATTGAAGCACATACCATGAAAACAGAATTTAAGACCTGTACGTTTATGCAGGCTTCTTTGAAGTATGATGGTGCTGAAGTAACAGGTGTTCCATCAGAAAAAACAGATCATTTTGTGTCTTTGAAATTTGAGCAAGAAGTAAAAGCCAATACATCTGTTACCTTAACAAAATTTGGCGGTTACGTGGTTTCAAGAAATCATCCTAATGAAGAATTAGTTGAGGTTGCCAATAATAGTTTAAGTAAAGTAACTGAAATTGGTTTTAGTGGCTTAATGCAAAAACAGATAGATGCTTGGGCCGCTATTTGGGATATGAGTGATATTGTAATTGAAGGCGATATAAAGGCGCAACAGGGCATTCGCTTCAATATCTTTCAGTTGAACCAGACATATTTAGGTACAGATTCTAGATTGAATATTGGTCCAAAAGGGTTTACCGGCGAAAAATACGGTGGTAGTACCTATTGGGATACCGAGGCATATTGTATTCCGTTTTATATGGCCACCAAAGATGATAAGGTAGCTAGAAAGTTATTAAAGTATCGTTACAATCATTTAGAAAAAGCTATTGCGAATGCTAAGAAATTAGGCTTTTCTAATGGCGCGGCATTGTACCCAATGGTAACCATGAATGGCGAAGAATGCCATAATGAGTGGGAGATTACCTTTGAAGAAATTCATAGAAACGGAGCTATCGCCTTTGCAATTCATAATTACTTTAGATATACGGGGGATTATAGCTACATACCAGAAATGGGGCTAGAAGTGTTAATCGCTATTTCTAGATTCTGGCACCAACGCGTAAACTTATCCAAGGATAAGAATAAATATGTGATGTTAGGTGTTACAGGACCTAATGAATATGAGAATAATGTAAATAATAACTGGTATACCAACTATTTAGCAAAATGGTGTATCAATTATACGCTTACACAATTAGATAAGGTTAAAAGTGGCTATCCAGATGATTACCATAGAATAATTGGTAAAACACAACTTACGGATAGGGAATGCGAAAAATGGAAGAAAGTAGCTAGTAAAATGTACTTTCCGTATTCAAAGGAGCACGGCGTATTCTTACAACAAGACGGTTTCTTGGACAAAGATTTGGTACGGGTTGATGAATTACCAAAGTCAGATAGACCAATTAATCAAAAATGGAGTTGGGATAGAATTTTAAGATCACCATATATAAAGCAAGCAGATGTGCTGCAGGGATTTTACTTTTTTGAGGAAGATTTCTCTACGGAAGATTTAGAAAAGCATTTCGATTTTTATGAGCCGTTTACTGTTCATGAATCTTCATTGTCTCCTTGCGTGCATAGTATACAGGCTGCCAAGTTGGGGAGAATGGAACAAGCTTATAATTTCTATTTAAGAACATCTAGGTTAGATTTAGATGACTATAATAAAGAGGTAGAAGAAGGTTTACATATTACATCTATGGCCGGTACTTGGATGAGTATAGTTGAAGGTTTTGGCGGTATGCGCGTTGTCAATGACAAATTATCGTTTATGCCACAAATACCAGATCAATGGGAGGCATATTCTTTTAAGGTTAATTTTAGAAATAGAATAATAAAAGTCGATGTTACTGCAAAAAACACTTCTTTTCACCTAACAGGCACTGAAGAGGTTTCTATAAGAGTTAATGGCGAGAAGGTAATCTTGCACCCTAATAAATTGACTACTGTATAATAAGTCTTTAGTTTAGTACTTTAAAGTTAAAATTAAATTGCCCCATGAATAGTAAAATTGTTATTTACCATGTATTTACCAGATTATTCGGTAATACCAATACTACTAATAAACCTTGGGGCACTATTGAAGAGAATGGCGTAGGTAAATTTGCCGATTTTAATAAAAAGGCGCTAGCAGAAATTAAAGACTTAGGTGTTACCCATATTTGGTATACGGGTATTCCGCATCATGCAGTGATCAATGACTATACCGAAATCGGAATTTCAAATGATAATCCAGACGTGGTTAAAGGTAGGGCGGGATCGCCTTATGCGGTTAAAGATTATTACAATGTTAACCCTGATTTGGCTAAAGATCCTTCAAAAAGGTTAAAGGAGTTCAAATCGCTTATTGATCGTACACATAAAGCGGGTATGAAGGTAATCATAGATATTGTACCTAATCATGTAGCTAGAAAGTATGAAGGAAAGACAAACCCTAAAGGTGTTTCTGATTTCGGATTTGGCGATGATACATCCGTAGAATATCAAAAGGATAATAACTTTTATTACATCCCCGGAACGGAATTTAAAACTCCCGAATGGCGAGATGGTTATGTTCCGTTAGGTGGTGATGTTCCAGAATTTTCCTTTTCTAAATTAAAGGAGGTACCTGCTAAATGGACGGGTAATGGTTCACGTAGTCCACAACCGGATATGAATGATTGGTATGAGACCGTTAGAATAAATTACGGAGTAAGGCCAGATGGTAGGTTGGATTTTGATATGCTACCTAATGATTTCGGTGAGAAAGATCACGAAGAGCATTTTAATTATTGGAAAAAGCGAGTAGTACCTAGTTCTTGGCGCAAGTTTAGGGATGTAGCCCTATATTGGTTGGCAATGGGTGTTGATGGTTTTAGATATGATATGGCAGAAATGGTTCCCGTAGAATTCTGGAGCTATATGAATTCATCTATTAAAATGAATAATCCTGATGCCTTTATAATGGCAGAGGTGTATAATCCAGATTTATATAGAACCTATATCCATAAAGGTAAGATGGATTATTTATATGATAAGGTAGATTTTTATGATGGACTAAAACATATTATGAAAGGATATGGGTGGTCTGATCACCTACCGGTTGTACAAAACGGTTTAAAAGATATTGAGCATAACATGCTTCACTTTTTAGAGAATCATGATGAGCAGCGTATTGCAAGTCCAGAGTTTGTAGGCAATGCTGAAATCGGTAGGCCTGCAATGGTCGTTTCTGCAACGATCAGTACGTCACCAACAATGATATATTTTGGGCAAGAAGTTGGTGAGCCAGCTGCAGAACATGCAGGATTTGGGAGTCC
Organism: Maribacter sp. R86514; assembly: GCF_044597005.1. Lineage (NCBI taxonomy): Bacteria > Pseudomonadati > Bacteroidota > Flavobacteriia > Flavobacteriales > Flavobacteriaceae > Maribacter > Maribacter sp. R86514. Next base: position 3,747,611 of record NZ_CP138999.1, read on the forward strand.
GTCAAGAACCTCCATATTTGATTACATAGGTGTTCCTCACCATCAAAGGTGGGTAAACAACAAAAAGTTCGACGGCGGTCAATCTACACCTAAAGAAGCATCATTGAGAGATTTCTATAAAAGACTGTTGAATTTTACCATTGGCAGTGAAGCTTTAATGGGAGCCTACAGAGAGATTCATTTTTACAATAAGGAAATTACCGAAAATTATAATCATAGGGTATTGTCTTATGTGCGTTGGTCTGAGAATCAAAAACTGATTATAGTTGCTAACTTTGATGTAAATGACCATTTTTCGTTCGATTTAAAAATACCGGTAGATTTAATAAATTTATGGAAATTGAAAGAGGGTAGTTATTCATTGAATGATGCTTTATACGGGCATGATAATACGTTGCGAATAGAAAATGGAGAAGGTCATATTTCAATTAACTTAAATCCCTTGGAATCCTTTATTTTTGAGGTAAATCAATAGATCATGCTTAACAAAATATTCTTATCCCTTATTTGTCTCACTTTAGCATCTTGTCATATGAAAAAAGAACCCCTAGTAATTGGTCATAGAGGAGCCATGGGGCACGAAACAGAAAACACTTTGCCATCTATTCAAAAAGCAATGGATCTAGGTGTAGATATGATAGAAATCGATGTTTTTAAAATAAAAAGTGGCGAGATTGTAGTTTTTCATGATGATAAACTAGATAGATTAACCAATGCACCTGGTAATATCGAAGATTATTACATATTTGATTTACGCAAGGTTATTGTAGACGGCGGGCATAAAATACCAATGCTTCAAGATGTATTGAAGCTAATTGATAATAAGGTTGCTTTGAATATAGAATTGAAAGGTGCGGGTACTGCAGATAGGGTCAATCATATCATGAATTCTTATATAGAGAATAGAAATTGGTCTGCAGATAATTTTATCATCTCAAGTTTTAATTGGAATGAACTAAAAGAAATGCGTAAGTATAACCCAAACGTTGCTATTGCGGTATTGACAGAAGAAGACCCTGTTGATGCCATACCTGTCGCTAAAGAATTGAATGCCGTAGCAATTAATCCGTATTTTAAAAACCTAGATTTAGAGACGGCCAACGAAATTAAAGAAGCCGGATTTAAAATTTATACTTGGACTGTAAACGAACCAGCGGATATTGAAGCTATGAAGCGTATCTCGGTAGATGGTATTATTACAAACTTTCCTGAACGTGTAAAATAATGTACGATGTTCTGGTAATTGGCGGTGGTGCGGCAGGTTTCTATACTGCAATACATATTGCCGAAAAAAGACCAAATACAAAAATCGCGATTTTAGAGCGTGGTAAAGATGTACTCACTAAGGTGAAAATATCTGGTGGTGGTCGCTGTAATGTTACCCATGCAGAGTTTAACCCTGCAGATTTAAGCAAAAACTATCCTAGAGGTGAGAAAGAACTTTTAGGTCCATTTCATACCTATGCAAGTGGTGATACCGTCGGTTTCTTTGAAGAACGTGGTGTTGCTTTAAAAATTGAAGACGATGGTAGAATGTTTCCTGTCAGTAATTCATCACAGACAATAATAGACTGTTTTATTTCAGAGGCGGATAGATTAGGTGTTCAGGTAAAAACCCTTTGCTCCGTGACCGGAATAGAGCAAATAGATGAAGAAGTAGGTAAAAAATGGAAAGTAGCCATTGGCGATGGTTTTATGTACTGCAAAAAGCTTATTCTGGCTACGGGAAGCAATCCTAAAATGTGGAAGTATATTGAAGGGCTAGGACATAAAATTGTATCGCCGGTCCCATCACTATTCACTTTCAATATAAAAGATGAACGAATTTCGGCTATACCAGGTGTAGCTACACATGCAGAGGTAAAGGTAATACCGAAAAAGAATTTTGGTAAAAAGTCGGTAAAAGCAAAAATAGATGTATCGAGCTTATTTTCTGAGGGACCTTTGTTGGTCACGCATTGGGGAATGAGCGGACCAGCAATTTTAAAGCTTTCAGCATGGGGAGCAAGAATTTTAGAGCAGTATAATTATCAATTCAAAATTCAAGTGAATTGGGTGCCGGATTATCATCAAAATGGATTATTGGAACTGTTTCTTAAGGTAAAACAAGTGGAAAAGAAAACGGTTCTAAGAACCAAGGTGTTGGATATTCCCAAACGTTTATGGGCAAACTTGGTAAAAGCAGCTGGTATAGATGATACAACAACATGGCCAGAAGTATCAAAACAGCAATTAACTTCATTATCAGAACAACTGACTGCAGGTATTTTTCAGGTAAATGGAAAAAGTACTTTTAAAGAAGAGTTTGTTACGGCCGGTGGTGTGGATTTAAAAGAAATCAATTTTAAAACTTACGAAAGTAAAATTCTGCCAAATCTATATTTTGCAGGAGAAATTATAAATATAGATGCCATTACTGGCGGATTTAACTTTCAAAATGCTTGGACGGGTGGTTTTATTGCTGCCAATGGAGTAGTGGAAGGTTTAAATGCAAATAGTCAAGAATAGTGGTAACATACATTGCATTCTTAAGAGGTATAAATGTAGCTGGAAAGAATAAAGTTCCTATGGCTGAACTTCGAGAATTATGTGAAAGTATAGAGCTAAAAGATGTACAGACATATATTCAAAGTGGTAATATCATTTTTAAAAGCGTAGTTGATTCTACATCAGAATTAGAAGGGTTACTTGCAGAAGCTATTTTGAATAGATTTGGTTTTGAGGTGCCTGTACTAATAAGAACCACTGATCAGGTGTCTGCTATTTTAAATGATAATCCGTTCGCATCTGATGATGATAGCATCAAAAAGCAGTTGTATTTTGTTCTTATAGGTAGTTCTCCAAGCATTGAAACATTGATTAAGTTTAAAACGGAAGCTTTTGCAAATGAAGAGTTTTCAATTGCTGACGGTTGTATATATTTAAAGTGCAATGCCGGATATGGCAAAGCAAAATTGAACAATAACTTAATTGAGAGAAAGTTGAATGTAATGGCAACGACCCGAAATTATAGAACAATGAATAAATTGTTAGAATTGGCTAGTTAATTCAGTTGCCAAATTTTGAAGTTCAAAGCTGTAGCAAAACAGACCCATAATATATATGGAATTAACAAGTATGCACCAATTTTACTTACCACTCTAAACCATTTAAAGGTTAGTAAAAGCACTATCAAAAGAGCAATTATAATAAGTAATGCATAGAAAGGTTGTTTAAGTCCAAAAAAGACAATGCTCCATAATCCATTTAAAAGTAGTTGAAAACCAAAATGGTACAATCCTGTTTTTACCCACTTATGATGAAATCCTTTTGCCCAGACCCAACCTACAGAAACACCCATCATTACATAAAGAACGCTCCAAACAGGAGCAAAAACCCAATTTGGCGGATTAAAACTTGGCTTGTTCAGTGTCATATACCAATCGTTTACAGAGCTTTGTGTAACCACACTACTTAGAAACCCTATGGTAGAGCATACGATAATACCAATAAAGACGTACGTTAATTTTCTTTTCAATTGGTTGGTGTTTAGCTCTAAAATAAGGATTTATTTTAATTGATTGCCCTAAAAACTATATTTGCACAAATTGAAAATTCAATGTCAGAAAAAGATTTTATTCCAGTACCGTATACAACATTGAAAGAAGAAGGCATTGTTTCGTATGCTTCGCCCAGTAATATTGCCTTGGTGAAGTATTGGGGAAAGAGAGAGAATCAGATACCTGCAAACCCATCTATCAGTTTTACTTTAGCGGCATGTGTTACAAAAACCAGCGTTGAGTATAAAAAGAAGTCTGAAAAAAGCGAAGAGTTTTCGTTCGATCTTTTTTTTGAGGGAGAGGCAAAAGAAGAGTTTAAACCAAAAATAAATACATTTCTAAAGAGAATAGAGGTCTATCTGCCATTTTTAAAAGACTATCACTTCGTAATCAATACATCAAATTCTTTTCCGCATAGCAGTGGTATTGCATCGTCAGCTAGTGGTATGTCTGCTTTGGCTTTATGTTTTATGGAGATGGAAAGAACGTTTCTAAAGACGCTTTCAGAAGAACATTTTAACCAAAAAGTTTCATTTTTAGCAAGATTAGGTTCTGGTAGTGCATGTCGCAGTATAGAAGGACCTTTGGTACAATGGGGAGAAACATCTTCAATTGAAGGAAGCTCGAACTTATTCGGTATAAAATATCCATACGCAGTACATGAGGTATTTAATAATTTTCATGACACTATTTTATTGGTAGATAAAGGCGAAAAACAGGTCAGCAGTACGGTGGGTCATGAGTTAATGCACGGGCACCCGTTCGCTAGTCAAAGGTTTGGCCAAGCACATAAAAATTTAGAGAAGTTAAAGTCCATTTTATCAGAAGGAGACCTAGATTCATTTATAAATATTGTGGAAAGTGAAGCACTTACATTACACGCCATGATGATGACAAGCAATCCTTATTTTATATTGATGAAACCAAACACACTTTCTATAATCAATGAGATTTGGAAATTTAGGGAGGCATCAAAAACGCATGTTTGCTTTACGTTAGATGCAGGAGCCAATGTTCATGTCTTATATCCTGAAAATGAAAAAGATATCGTTTTTCCGTTTATAAAAGAGAAGTTAGTACCTTATTGTCAAAATGGGCAGTATATTTGCGATCAAATTGGTTTAGGAGCCAAGAAATTGTAGGTAATTTAAGTACTATTTCTTTGGAAGAAACGTTTATAAAAGAATGATTTATCTAATTTGTTTAACTCTTTAGGGTAAAACGTTCAACTTTTTATGAATCTTTGACTATATTTATATAAGTTTCAATGTCAGCTTAGTTTTTAAAAAATGAAAGGACCGCTTTTTTATTCAAAAATTCTTCTCTTCGGAGAGTATGGTATCATTAAAGATTCCAAAGGATTATCAATACCCTATAATTTTTATAAGGGAGCTTTGAAATCTGATGCCAACATGTCAAAAGAGGCAAACAAATCTAATGAAAGCTTAGCATCTTTTGCTGTGTACTTAAAGGAACTTACAGAAAAAGAACCAGATTTGGTTTCTTTTGATTTGGACCTTTTAAAAGCAGACGTTGCAGAAGGTATGTATTTTGACAGTTCCATACCGCAAGGCTATGGAGTGGGTAGTAGTGGTGCTTTGGTGGCAGCAATATATGATAAATATGCGCAAGATAAAATAACGGTTCTTGAGAATTTAACTAGAGAAAAATTATTGAAACTTAAAACGATATTCGGTAAAATGGAATCGTTTTTTCATGGTAAATCTTCTGGTCTTGACCCTTTAAATAGCTATTTAAGCCTTCCAATTCTTATAAATTCTAAAGACAATATCCAATCTACAAGTATTCCTTCTCAAAATGCAGAAGGTAAGGGAGCGGTATTTTTATTAGATAGCGGAATTATTGGTGAAACTGCACCAATGGTTCAGATTTTCATGGAACAAATGAAAAATGACGGTTTTAGAAGTATGTTAAAGAATCAGTTCATTAAACATACAGATGCCTGTGTAGAAGATTTCGTGAATGGCAATATTCAATCCCTATTCGGTAATTTAAAGCAACTTTCCCATGTTGTTTTAGATAACTTCAAGCCGATGATTCCTGCAAAGTTCCATGCCTTGTGGAAAAACGGAATTGATACCAATGATTACTACTTAAAGCTTTGTGGCTCAGGTGGTGGTGGGTATATCTTAGGTTTTACAGAAGATTTTGAAAAAGCTAAAACTGCGTTAAAAGATTATAAACTAGAAGTAGTCTATAATTTTTAGGTAATTTTCATAAATGCTTAATAGAAAAAATAAACTCTTACTTTTAAAAGTACTGAGTCTGTTTTCAGTGGTTAGAGGGTATAACATTCTAGTTATAGCTTTGGCTCAATATTTAGCGTCTATTTATATACTTGCTCCAGAACTTCCTGTTCGTAAAGTAGTTTTTGATATCAATCTTTTTGTAATTGTATTGGCATCTGCTTTAGTCATTGCCGGTGGTTATATCATTAACAATTTTTACGACGCAGAGAAAGACCTAATTAACAAACCACGAAAAAGCATGTTAGATCGTTTGGTAAGCCAGCGGTTTAAGTTGACCACCTATTTTGTATTGAATTTTTTGGCAGTAGTAGTCGCTAGCTATGTTTCGTTCAAAGCGGTATTCTTTTTTTCATCTTACATATTTGGTATTTGGATCTATTCCCATAAGCTAAAGCGAATTCCGTTTTTAGGTAATTTTATTTCGGCTACATTGGCAATTATTCCCTTTTTCGTGGTGTTCGTTTATTACAAGAATATTCAGCCTGTCATTTTTGTACATGCCGTATTTCTCTTTTTGTTGATACTTGCTCGTGAAATGGTGAAAGACTTGGAAAATATATCAGGAGACTTAGCTCAGAATTATAGAACCATTCCGATTATTTACGGTGCTAGAACTTCAAAATTGTTGATTTCTTTTTTAATTTTTTTGACCTTGGTACCATCTTTACTAATGATTTTTCAGTTTGATGTAGGGTATATGAACTTTTACTTCATATTATGCGTGCTCTTAATGATTTTGTTCATCGTGTTACTTTTTAGAGCAAATGCCCGTAAAGACTATGTTTGGCTGCACAACATTCTAAAACTTATCATAGTTATGGGGGTTTTTAGTATTCTTCTTATAGATGTACAGTTGGTTTTAAATAGAATACTATAGTTGTTCGTAATATGTTTCATATAACTATTTGAACCGCAACGCAATTTGCTACCTTTGTGCAAAATTAGTACAGTTATGAGTAGGGATGATTCTAGAAGGGGGAAAAACGCTTCAGGTAGGCAAGGTGGTAATTTCAAGAAGAAGAGCTATGCTCGTGGTAATGCGCCCATCAAGAAAAATGTAACACCGACCAAGCCCCAAGATCCAAATTCTATTAGATTAAATAAATATGTGGCTAACTCTGGAGTATGCTCTAGAAGAGATGCTGATATATACATTGCTGCAGGTAATGTAACTGTAAATGGGAAACCTATTACAGAAATGGGTTATAAGGTAAAGTTGACCGATGAGGTAAAATTTGATGGTCAATTGTTAAATCCTATCAAGAGGGAGTATGTTCTTCTCAACAAACCCAAAGATTTTGTGACTACCATAAGAGATGAACGTGGCAAAAGACATGTTTCTGGGTTAATATCTAGTGCCTCTAAGTCAAAATTATTACCAGTCGATAAATTGGAAAAAGAACATACAGGTCTACTTTTGTTCACCAATGACGGTAGCATGACCAAGGTGCTGAAGAGTCCAATAAACGGTATGCGTAAAATCTATCATTTGGTTTTAGATCAAGAATTGAGAAGCGCCGATTTAAAGAAGATACAAGAAGGTGTAGTCGTTGATGAAAAGGCGGTTCGTGTACAAGATGTAAGTTTTATAGCCGATGCTCCAAAAAGAGAAGTTGGTATTGAAATATATAGTTCTAGAAATAAAATCGTAGAGCGTATTTTCGATACTTTAGGGTATAAAATACAAAAAATGGATAGGGTTGTTTATGGTGGTCTTACCAAAAAAGATTTGCCAAGAGGACACTGGAGGTATTTGACCGATCAAGAGGTAATAAACCTTAAAATGATCAAATAGCACCTAGTCCTAGTCTATTAAAAGACTTTAGGATATGAAATTATTTCAATGTACCAATTGTAAAAACACCGTTGTTTTTGAGAACAATATTTGTTTAAACTGTGGTTTTAAACTGGGTTATTCCTCATATTATAATAAAATAGTTTCATTAGCTCCAGACGCCACAAAATGGCAAGTGAATGCGCTAGATGGAAAAACCTATGAATATTGTGAGAACTATGGTCATAAGGTCTGTAATTGGCTTGTTGATATATCAAATGGACGAAAATTCTGCCTTGCCTGCACCCTTAACAGAACAATTCCGCACCTTTTAGATGAAGACAACCTCGAAAAGTGGAAACACATAGAGGTTGCCAAGCATAGATTGGTATACCAGCTTTTGCGTTTTAGATTGCCAGTGATCAGTAAAACGGTAGATGATGCGAAAGGTTTTTGTTTTGATTTTTTAGCAAAGGATGATTTGCCAGAAGGTTCAAAAGATTTAAAAACGGGGCATGCAGATGGTGTAATTACCCTTATGATAGATGAAGCAGACCCTGTTGTTCGTGAGCAAGTAAAGCAGCAAATGGCAGAGCGTTATAGAACTTTGCTTGGTCACTTTAGGCATGAAGTGGGGCATTATTTTTGGGATTTGCTCATTCGTGATAATCCGGATGTATTAGTGGAATTTAGAAGCATTTTTGGCGATGAATCAACGTCGTATGCTAATGCGCTGGCCAATCATTATAAAAATGGTCCAAAATTGAATTGGCAACAAAGTTTTATTAGTAAGTATGCCTCATCTCACCCATGGGAAGATTGGCCAAACTTGGTCTCATTATCTACACTTAACGGATGTTTTGGAAACGGCCTATAATTTCGGACTCAAATCAAATCCGAGAATTACGGCTAAGAAAAGCTTAAAAATGAACGCTGGTTTTGATCCTTATAAAGAAATCAATTTTGAGAAAGTAATGAATACCGGTATACCTTTACTGTTCACTTTGAATAGTATGAACCGCTCTATGGGAGAAGATGACCCTTATCCATTTATAATTTCAAAACCCGTTGAGAGAAAATTAGAATTCATTCATAACTTATTGAGATAGGTCTAATCTCTACTGAAACCTTCTCCAAAACGATAGGTAGCAATAATACCATGTGTGTTTCCTAAAGGAGAATCATTTGTTGCTACATTATAACTGTAAATAGCTCTAATGTTTTTGAAAAGATAAACTCCCGCCAACAGATTTATTGACGAATTGGTTCTGTAACCTGTTCCAAGTTCAAATTTATTTCTATAACTGACCGAAATATTCATGTCTAGCTGAAAAGGCGCCCCATTTTCATACTTTAATAATAGGTTAGGCTTGATCATTAAATCTTCAAATCTACTAGAGAAAAATCGATAGCCCAAATATCCGTAATAAGGCACATTGATTTCTACATTATCATCAGATACTAGCATATCTCCAATTACATTTGGCGTGGAGAAGCCTACATATACGTCTGCTAAGTTCAATAAAAAACCAAGTCCTACAGTAGGTATGGTAGCATTAATGTTCATGGCAAAGTTAGGGTCGTCCATAATACCAAGTTCCAGTAAATTATCTTGGTATTGCTGTACCCCGGGTGATATCGAAAATGATAATGAATTTGGAGTGTATAACTGCCAATACGGTCTATTCTTTTTGGTGTCGAAAAAGATTTTATAAGAATACGTAGCAAAAGCATTGGTAGAAGTGGTAACACCAACTTCATCTCTAAATAAACCAGCTCCCAGGCCGATTTTACCCCTATTGAACGGAGAATGAAAACTTAGGGCAAAGCTTTTAGGGCTACCTTCAAATTGATTGAAAGTGCCTGTATTACTTATACCTATTTCGGCACTTGGGGCAAGCCCTGCAAAAGCCGAATTTATTAAGTACGGATTGTAATTGTACTCAGAAAAACTTGGAGTTTGTTGCGCCTTTAAATTGGAAAACGAAACAAGAAATATGAACGCTATAAAAGCGATATGTCTATATGAATTTTGCATGTTATTTTATCGCTTTAAAACAAGGAAACCTTGTGTTTTTCTTAAAATAGTTTCACCCTCTATTTGAATGTTAAAGAAGTAAGTACCCGCTGGTAATCGGTCTGCGCCTAGTTGGGTTTTCATGTTGGCATTACCTGAGAAAACGTTAGTGGCATTATCATAATTTTCGATTTTAAAGACCATATCTCCCCACCGGTTATAAATACTTACGGTGTTTATTGGGTAAATATCTATGTTTTCAATATGCCAATATTCGTTAATACCATCGCCGTCAGGTGAGAATCCGTATTTGGTATCGTCTTCAGGAATCAGTGTGGTAAACGATTGTAGTTCACAATCTATAGCATCACCGGCACTATTGTAAGATGTAATGGTAACATATATTTCAGTGTCAAAAGGAAATTCTTCTTCATGGGTGTAACTGGTAGCCATGCCCATATCAAAAGTATCTAAGATATCATTCGCTTCTGGTGATGTACCAATCGAAAGTCTGTAACCATCTGTTTTTTCAACTTCATCCCAAGTAATAGTGCTTTCTAGGGGAACGTTGGTCTCACCGTTTGCAGGACTAATTAAAATTACACAATCAGGTGCGATTGTTTCGGTAGTAAAGCTGTCAGAATTACAGTTTTCTGCTATTCCAGAAGAATTGTAAGGCACAACGCTAACATAGATTGTAGTCTCGGAAGGAAGATTTTCAGATAAAATATAACTCGTTAACGAAGCTACATCCTCATTATTGACAATGTCGGTACCGTTCATAGTGGTGCCAACTGAAATTCGGTATCCGTCTGCATCAGTAGCGGGCTCCCATTCAATATCCGTGGTAACGGCAACATCTTCTGCATTTTGTAATGAAGCTATTAAACCGGTACAAGTAGGTAGTGGTCTGATCGTAAAGTTTTCGGAAAAGCAACCTTCGGCATTTCCAACCTCATTGAACGGAATAATAGTAACGGTTACAGTCTCTCCCATATTAAATTCATTGGAGAAAGTATAAGTGGTATCAAAAACTTCTAAATCTGTAACATTATTTGCAGTTCCATTGCTGCTTGTAATCGTTAGTCTGTATCCGTCAGCATCGGCAATTTCGTTCCATGTAATTTCGCTTACTTCTGCTCTTACGTCGTTATCTCTGGGTGAAACCAAAGTTGTGCAGCTGGGTACAGATTTGATGGTGAAACTTTCAGTGGTACAGCCTAAGGCTTCTCCGGCATTGTTATATGGTTTTATTAAAACTGTTACTATTTCACCTTGTTCAAAATTGTCTGTAAAATTATAAGTGTTCCCATTGGTGATATCTAATTCGGTACTGTTGTTGGTATTGCTTTTAGTTGCATTGACAGATAATATGTAGCCAGCGGCCTCAGGTACTACTGCCCATTCTAAACCTGTATTTATGGCAACATCCAAATCGCCATTTGCAGGTGAAATTAGGTTCGTGCAAGGTGGTATATCCACAATTGTGAACGTTTCGGTAGTACAACCAATAGTGCTGCCGGATTCATTGTACGGAGTTATGGTAACCGCAACCGTTTCGCCTTGTGTAAAATCATCATCAAAATCTAAAGAAGTACCTATGATTTTACGATCGGTAAAATTGTTGACAGTACTTGTGCTGGCTTCAACATTTACGAAATAACCAATGGCATCGCTCACCGCGTTCCATGAAATAGAGGTGTTTGTTTCAACTTGGTTATCTCCATTTACAGGCGTGCTTAAATTAGTACAATCGGGTACTGGTTTAATTGTGAATGTTTCAGTAGAGCATCCTACTGCTTCGCCAGTGCTGTTAAAAGGTTTTATGGTCACCGTAACGGTTTCGCCTTGTATAAAGTCGTTCGTAAAATCATAAGAAGTTGCAATAACATCAACTTCGTTTAAATTGTTAACGGTACTCTCACTTGCTGTAACTGTTAATTTGTAACCAGTTGCGTTGGCAACGGTATTCCAATTAATATTTGTGTCGATATCTACATTTGCTGCATTATTGAGAGGAGAGACAAGTGTAGTACAAGAAGGTACCGGTGGTGGTATAATTGTAAAACTTTCAGAACTGCAACCCATGGCCTCACCATTATCATTGTAGGGTTTAATGGTCACTGTAACAGTTTCACCTTGAATGAAATCATTTATAAAATCAAAGGATGTACCTGATGTAATTTCAAAATCCGTCATATTGTTTGCAGTGCTATTACTGCCAATAACTGTTACTAAGTAACCATCGGCATTGGCAACTGCATTCCACTCGATAGAAGTGTTTACGGCAACATTAGTGTCATTGTTTAAAGGTTCTGATAAGATAGTACATAGTGGAAGTGGTTTAATTGTAAAATTTTCAGATGTGCAACCAATGGCTTCACCAATTTCATTGTATGGTGTTATGGTAACGGTAACGGTTTCTCCTGGCTCAAAATCGTCTTTAAAATCATAACTATTACCTAATGTAATATCTAGTTCACTGACATTGTTTTCATTACTAATGCTACCATCAACAGTTATTATATAACCATTGGCATTAGCAACGGCGTCCCATTCTAAATTTGTGTCTACCGCAACATCGTTAGCGCCGTTTAGCGGACTTGTTAAATTGGTACAAATTGGTCTAGATTTGATAGTAAAACTTTCAGATAGGCAATTTGTTTGGCCACCTACACCGTAAGGTGCAATGGTTACCGTAACGGTCTCGCCTTCTTCGAAATTGTTTGAAAAGTCATAGGTGTTGCCCGATGTAATATCTAGTTCGGTTACATTGTTAGCGGTACTACTATTTGCTGTAACGGTAAGTTTATACCCATCTGCATTTGCGATTTCATTCCATTCAAGACTTGTGTCCAATGCAATATTCGTTGCGTTGTTAGCAGGGCTTATTAAGGTTGTACACATAGGTGATTGAGGTCCGGTGCTTTGAATAGTAAAGGTTTCAGATGAACATGTGGCATCGCCCAAAGAGTTAGTTGGTGTTATTGACACCGTAACTACATCGCCTTCCTGAAATTCTTGCGTAAATGGATATGTAAGTACATTGCCGACATTGGTTTCAGGTATATCGTTCGTGCCACTGGTTGAAGTTATCGTTAATTTATAGCTGTCTGCGGCATTTGCCGGATTCCAAGAAATGCTGCTTAAGTCATCAGGTACGTTTACATCATTATTTCTTGGATAATTTAGAGTGGTACATTCGGTAGCTATAGTGGTTGCATTGGTTGTAAACGATTCTGTTATGCATCCGCCAAAGTCTCCATCTTCAAAGTATGGCGTAATACGAACGGATATTACCGTATTGTTTGGTAGGTCTGCGTCAAAATTGAACAAGGTAACATCGCCCACATCTAAATTAGTAATAGGATTACCGCCGTATTGAATAGGATTACCGGTATCAACATTTGTCACAGTTATTTTATAACCACAAGCACCAGCATTATCGTTCCATTCGATACCAGTATTAATGGGAACTTCTGTAGCGCCATTAATTGGATTTGCCAGCGTCACACATTCCTTAGTTGCATTTACCGTTAAAGTGATATCGTTTCTTACTAACAACAAATTTTTACCGTTAGTTCCAGGCGCATTTGCGTTTTCAAACGGAACTAGATCACTTGTGATCTCAGCATAATAAACTCCATCGTCACAAGTATCTATATCGTTCAATATTAAGTTTGGCGCATCTGGTGCATCTGGTATCTCTATTCCATCTTTAAACCATTTGTAATGGTTTTGAGATCCACGTACGGTTGTGGTCAAGATGAGGTCGTCACCTGCATTTGCCGCTAGGGATTCAATTGTATTGACCTTCGCTTGAGGGGCGTAGGTATAGTCTTTCATTACTACATCTGCTGATGGACCAATGGATTGTGTACTTAATAGGCTAACAAGGTTTACATGTTGATTCTCAAAATCTCCAAAATGGAAATAATTGTTTTCTATATTAAACCACCACCGTCTATGTTGAGTAGTACTAGGGTCGTTATTCGTATATATAGCATAAAAGTCGGGTATAGCTCCTGTTAATAGATTGTTGTTGGCTCGAAAAACCACATCGCTTAAAGTTCCTCTAGTTTCTATTTTAGCATAAAAATCATTTAGTACTTGATTTCCTGGAAATATGTTGTAAGATATATTTAAATTCCTCATGACAGTATTTGAGAAATCCAAGGTCTCCACTTGATTATTGGAAATATTCATGCTGAACAACTCCACATTTTGGCTTAGATCCAAACCGGAGCCTGTAAACAGGTTATTATTTATGGCAAGTATCCATAATGCTGAGTTTTGGGTGATGTCTAAATTGGGTAGCTGGTTAAAGCCAAGATATAGATATCTGAGTAAGGTATTTTGGGTTAAATTGATGGATGGAAGAAGATTATTGTTAGCTTCGAGTCGTGTTAGCTCGGTATTTACTTGCACATCAAGAACAGGTAATTGATTGGAACTTACGTTTAAGTCTTCCAATAATAAATTTTGTGAAACGTCTATACTTGTAAAGTTATTTGTGTTTACATCTAAGTTCGTGAGCTTTGTGTTTTGACTTATATCTAAGTTCACCATATTATTCCTAGAAAGGCTTAAATTGGTTAATTCTAGATTTTGAGAGATATCTATCTCCAAGGGTACAGCGTCTCTTTTGTTGGTAATATTTAAATAGGTTAATTCAGGTACAGATGCAAATGATGTTGTAGGAGCTAATTCATGACCGGAAATATTGACTCTTGTTAAAGTTGAAGTTGAAGGAAGTATAATTTCTTCAGTGTTTGTAGAAGACAGTCCAAAACGCTCTAATCCAATCATTTCAGAAATATCAACGGTAGTAAAATTTATACTACTTAATTCTAAATTTTTAAGGGCATCTCTTTTGTTAGGGTATATGATTGTAACAAAAACATCGCTACCCACAATTCTAAAATTAAAATCTCCCGTTAATTGGGAAAGATCAATTGTTGGAACACTTAGGTTTGCTACATAAATATCGGTTAGGGTTGATGTGACAGGTAATGTTAATGACGTAATGCTTCTTACTGTTCTTACATTAAGGTTTTCTAATTTAGTGTTGTTGGAAAGGTCTAAAGTGGTAAGTAGAGGTGGTCCAAGGTCATTGTTAAAAACTAATTCCCGGAGTTCTAGGTTTTGTGATAAATCTAAAGAAGTTAAAGCTGTATTTCTAGCAAAATTTAATTCTTCAAGTAATGTAAGTGTGTTTAATGGTATTGTCGGTAATTGATTTTGACCTAAGTTTAGCGTAATCAAATTTACAAAAGCTTCTAGTCCGCTTACATCGAGAATATCATTTCTTGAAATATTAAGGTTGGTAACACCTTCAGCATCTACGTCTAAAATATTTCCATTAACACCATTGGTGTCAATGCCCGCATCTACCAAAAACTGCTCGAAATTTCCGTCGGGTATAGGGGTAGTCTGAGCAAAAAGATTAACGCTTAAAAATAAAAGAAAAAGGGTGATACTCTTTTTAAAAAATGACATGCTGTTGGTTTGATCAAGTGTGTTCATCAAATATGTCGATGAATTACAAACGTTAAAATTAATTGTTGTGAACAGGTAATAATTAGTTGTGTAGGACAATTCTCTGTTTAAATAATTTAAAATCATCTGATTTTGATTTCGGTATGCCTTTTTAAGAGCTAGTATTTTTTTTGATAGGATTACAGTTCAAATTGCGTATTCAGTACATTTAAAAGAAGATATAAACCATATTTAATGGCTACTGAAACATCGGAAAACAAAATTAAATTCAAACTCCCTCATTTACCTAAATTATTAATGAAAACTTATAATTTATGGATGGAGAAAGAACCTTTTCAAGTTAGTGCGGTTATTGCGTATTATGCTATACTTTCACTTCCTGGGCTTCTTATTTTAATCATGGAATTGGTAGGCGGTATTTGGGGAAAAGAAATAGTTCGGGGAGAATTGTTTGCTGAAATCTCATCTGCCATGGGTCCGGAGACAGCGCAATCTATTCAAGAAATGGTAGCGGATAGCGGTAGTGAAAATACTTCGATCATAGCCGCAATTTTAGGTGTAGGAGTGTTGATATACGGTGCTACAGGGGTATTTTATCAATTGCAAAATGCTTTGAACGATATATGGAATGCGAAACCAAGGTATACCAATGAAATATTATCTACACTTTTTATGCGTTTAAAGGGATTCGGGTTTATTCTTATATTCGGCTTTCTTTTGTTGATTAGTTTTGCTTTAACTTCTTTTTTATCAGCATTTTCCAAACAACTTTCACGTTTACTGCCAGATGGTATGTTAGAGCTTGGCTTTGTATTGGACCTTGTGATATCCCTTACTTTTATTTATCTGCTCTTCGGTGCAATGTTTAAGTATTTACCAAGCATACATGTAAGATGGAAAGCAGTTAAGGTAGGTGCTGCATTAACGGCTTTACTATTTTTAATAGGTAAATATGCTCTTGCATTCTATTTTGGTAAAGCAGAGCCGGGTTCAACCTATGGTGCTGCCGGTAGTATTATTTTAGTAATGTTATGGGTATCCTATTCTAGTTTAATAGTCACCTTTGGAGCTCAGTTCACCAAAATTTATTCTGATAAATATGTAAAAATCAATTAAGCTTTTTCATTTTGTCATGAATTTCCTTTAGGCATAGATTACCAAGACTACCTTCATGAGAATGGTGAATATCTCTTTTTGGTGTAAATGTACCTTCATTGATTTCCATACCCATTTTCTTGTATGCATCTCTAAAAGGCATTCCATTTTGTACCAGTTCATTTAGGGTGTCTACACTAAATAGGTAATCATATTTTGGATCATCTAGAATACTGTCATTTACTTTAATTTCCTTAAGGCTAAAGGTCAAAATCTCTAAACAGGCTTTCATATCTTGTATGGCAGGAACGATAATTTCCTTTACCAATTGTAAATCTCTATGGTAACCACTAGGTAGGTTATTGATAACCAAAGTCAATTGATTTGGTATGGATTGTAACTTATTACACTTACCACGTACCAATTCAAAAACATCAGGATTTTTTTTGTGTGGCATAATGCTAGAACCTGTAGTCAACTCATCTGGGAATGAGATGAAATCAAAATTCTGACTCATATACAAACAGATATCCATAGCCATTTTAGATAAGGTCGCGGCAATATTGGCAATACCAAAGGCAGTAGCTTTCTCCGCTTTTCCTCTACTCATTTGTGCAGCCACTACATTATACTTCATAGTGGCAAAACCCATTTCTTCAGTAGTGTAACTACGGTCTATGGCAAAAGAACTACCGTAACCAGCGGCACTACCTAAAGGATTTTGGTCGGCAACTTTATAAGCTGCTTCAATAAAATAAAGGTCATCTATTAAGCTTTCTGCATAGGCGGAAAACCATAGTCCGAATGAAGAAGGCATTGCAATCTGTAAATGCGTGTATCCTGGTAACATGACGTCCTTATGTTCTTGAGCTTTTACTAGCAAAAGATTGAAAAGCGATTTGGTCATCGTCTTGATCTCGGTCAATTCGTCCTTTAAATATAGGTGCATTGCTACAAGAACTTGATCGTTTCTAGAACGTGCCGTATGTATTTTTTTACCGGTATCACCTAGGCTTAAGGTAAGCAAGTATTCAATTTTAGAATGCATGTCCTCAAAGGAATTTTCAATAGTGAAAGTTCCTTTTTCAATACGTGCTGCAATATGGTCTAATTCATTTACTAGCTCAGCAGTTTCCTTAGGGGAAATCAGTCCTATTTTACCAAGCATTTTAGCATGCGCTTTAGAAGCTATTACGTCATATTTAGCTAAGTGTAGGTCTAATTCTCTATCATTTCCAACGGTGAAGTGGTCAATCTTCTTATCAGTGCTAAATCCTTTATCCCAGAGTTTCATATGTTGTCAGTTATCAATTAGCAATTAAGCAATGAACAATGCTTATTGGTAATTGGTTATTGTTAATTGTTATTTGAAAGGAAGCCTTTTAATATTTTAATATACAAATCTATTCCTTCTTCAATTTCATGAACATAGATAAATTCATTGGCAGAGTGAGAGCGAGTGCTGTCACCAGGCCCTAGTTTCAGTGACTGGCAACTTAATGCTGCTTGGTCAGAGAGTGTAGGTGATCCATAAGTTGTTCTGCCTAATGCAATCCCCGATTTTACTAACGGATGATTTTTATCTATTTTCGATGAATTCAGGCGTAAAGATCGCTCCTTTAATTCGCATGGCGCATCCTTCTTCAGTAAATCTGCAATTTCTTTGTTGCTATAAGCGTCATTTACACGAACATCGATCACCAAATCAACCTGAGCTGGTACCACATTGTGTTGTGATCCTGCGTTAATTTGAGTGACGGTCATTTTTACATCTCCCAAGGCTTCAGAAGTTTTCTCAAATTTAAAGTTCTTAAACCATTCTAATGCTTTGATAGAATTATAGATGGAATTATTATCATTGGGATGTGCAGCGTGTGACGGAGTGCCCTTTACCACGGCATCAAAAACGACCAAACCTTTTTCTGCAATAGCAAGTAACATTAGTGTAGGTTCGCCAACAATAGCAACATCTATATGTGGAAGTTTTGGCAATAACCCACGTAAACTATTTTCACCTGCATTTTCTTCTTCTGCAGAAGCGACCATAAGAATATTATGGTTGAGATTTTCATCATTGTAATAGTTTACGAAAGTTGCTAATAGGGATACCAATGGACCTCCAGCATCATTACTACCTAACCCAAATAATTTTCCATCTTCAATGTGGGGCAAAAAAGGGTCTTTAGTATACGCTTTATTAGGTTTAACCGTATCGTGATGCGAGTTTAAAAGTAAGGTTGGTTTAGCATCGTCCCAAAATTTATTCTTCGCAATTACGTTGTTGAGATCTCTTTCTGTAGGGATATCGTATTTAGCCAACCAAGCTTGTATAGCATCAGCAGTTTTGTCTTCTTCCATAGAAAAAGACTCTATGGAAATAAGTTCCTTTAATAAAGATATGGCACTTTCTGTAAGTTCTATTTGGTTCATCTTATAGTTGTATTGTCGTGAACAGTTCTGTTTTTGTATCTAGCATCGTAACATCACCCAAGCATACTTTTGCTACGTTATTGTTTAATGCATGAAAGCAATTATGAAGTTTTGGTAGCATTCCGTCCGCAATGATACCGTCAGATAAGAGCTTTTGATAGGTGTTGGAATCAATATGTTTAACAACACTGTTTTCATCGGCAATATCCATTAAAACCCCTTTTTTCTCAAAGCAATAATACAAGGTTGTTTCATAGGTAGATGCCATACCAATTGCAATTTCAGAAGCAATAGTATCTGCATTGGTATTCAGTAATTGCCCGGCTCCGTCATGCGATAACGCACAGAAAATTGGAGTTAAATCGACAGATAAAAGTTTGGTCAGTAAACCTGAATTTACTCCATCAATATCACCAACAAATCCATAATCAATTTCCTTAACGGGGCGTTTATGTGCCTGTATGCTATCACCATCTGCACCACTTAAGCCAATAGCGTTCGTATTTTTTGCTTGTAATTGAGCAACGATTTTCTTGTTTGCCAATCCGCCATAAACCATGGTAATAATATCTACGGTTTTCGCATCGGTAATACGCCTGCCATCTATCATTTTAGACTCAATGCCTAGTTTTGTAGCTAGTTGAGTAGCCAATTTACCACCGCCGTGCACTAATATTTTTAATCCTTCAATTTTGGAAAATGCAGTAAGAAAGATATCTAAGGCTTTTTCATCTTCAATGACATTACCACCAATTTTTACAACACTTAGTTTACTTTTCATAGTCGGCAAATTTAAACATGAGAACCATGGCGATAATAAGAATAATGTTGCTAACAGGACCCATGTACGTTTTCCAATGCGCGGTGCTGTGGTCAATATCTGCCATATTCACGACAAATAAGATTAGGGCAAATAAAGCGATGCCTATGTAAATCCACTTATTAATTTTCATTGCTTTCCAATATTTTTTTTAGCACCAATTGTGCTGCGTATGTTCTGTTATTCGCTTGTTCTATGACCAATGATTGCTCACTATCTAAAACTTCATCGGCAACCACTACATTTCTACGTACCGGCAGGCAATGCATAAATTTAGCTTTCCCTAATTTCTTAAGGGTCATTTGCCAATTAGAATCTTGAGATTTTATTTGACCATAGTCATTATAACTGCTCCAGTTTTTTACATATACGAAATCGGCGTTTTCTAGCGCCTTTTCTTGGTCATATTCAATCTTAGAATCTTTGGTGATATTGGAGTCCAATTCATAACCTTTGGGGTGGGTGATCACAAATTCAGCATTTTGCTTTTGCATCATTTGTATAAATGAATTAGCTACCGCGTGTGGTAAAGCTCTAGGGTGTGGTGCCCATGACAAAACTACCTTTGGGTTGTTCTTAAAGTTATGTTCTTCTAAAGTAATGGCATCGGTTAGTGCCTGTAACGGGTGCCCAACAGAACTTTCCATATTTACGATAGGTACGGATGCGTATGTTTTAAATCCGTTCAAAACTTCCTCGGCTTCGTCCAATTCTTTATCTTTCAAACCTGCAAAAGCACGGATGGCAATGATATCGCAATATTGAGAAATTACCTGTGCAGCTTCTTTAATATGCTCAGAAGTACCTTGGTCCATAACAGTACCATTGGCATATTCTAAAGCCCAACCTTCGCTACCAAAGTTCATGACAATGACTTCCATGCCGAGATTCATCGCTGCTTTTTGAGTGCTTAAACGCGTACGAAGTGAGTTGTTGAAAAATAGTAAACCTATAGTTTTATCACTTCCAAGAGCTTTATGTTTTTTAGGTTGCTCTTTTAGGGCAATGGCTTCTTTTACCCAGGTAGATAAAGAATCGATATCGTTTATAGAAAGGTAATTCATGATGCTTTAATTTTTGTAAATGTGCTGTTGTTATCAATGGCGTCAGTAATGAAATGATCTTTTAAACCATTGGTTATCCAAGTTTCTATACCTGCTTTTTGGGCAATGGTTGCTGCATCTAGTTTAGATTGCATACCTCCTGTGCCATGGGTAGATTTAGATTCGCCAATTTCTTTTAATAGGGTATTTAGATCGGATACTGTTTCAATGGTTTTTGGAGTAGAAGTCGATAAGGAAGACTTCGTATATATTCCATCAGTATTAGTTGCGATAATTAGAATGTCCGCAGATAAAAGAGAAGCTGTTAATCCGGCTAATTTATCGTTATCACCAAACTTAATTTCATCTGTTGCTACCGTGTCGTTTTCATTAATGATAGGGATGAAATTATTAGCGACCAGAACGTTTATCGTGTTTTTAATATTCACTCTGGTTTGTTCCTTTTCAAAATCGGAATAAGACAATAAGCACTGAGAAGTAAAAAGACCTAATTCTCTGAAATTCTCTTGAAAAATACGCATAAGATGAGGCTGACCAATAGATGCGAGCGCTTGCTTAACGTTAATTTCTTCACCGTTATGTTCAATCTTAACGAATTGCTTAGCTGCCGCAATAGCACCAGAACTTACAATTATGAATTCATATTGGTCTTTTAAAGCTGCTATTTGCCTACCAATATCTTCGATTTTACCGCGAGAGATATAGTCAGTATCCTTGGTTAAGGTATTGGAACCTAATTTCAATAAAATTCTCTTTTTCAACATGCTAATTCTTATTTTATCAGGATAAATTTTATTTTTCCTAACTCCTTTTTTCAGGTCTCGACTGCGCTCGACCGGACACAATAATTATTCGTTATACGAACAACGAACAACCAATCACCTATCTTACTTGTCCATTTCCTTTAACGTACCATTTATTGGTAACCAAATGCTGCAAGCCAATAGGACCGCGTTGGTGTAATTTGTCAGTACTTATAGCTAGTTCACCACCTAATCCAAATTGTCCGCCATCAGTAAAACGGGTAGATGCATTATGGTATACTGCAGCCGTGTCAACTGATTGCATAAAAATATCTGCCTCTTCTTCGTCTTTTGTGATGATAGCAGCAGAATGTCCACCACCGTAAGTGTTGATCAATTGTATAGCTTCTTCAACATCAGGTACTTGCCCAATGACAATTTTATAATCTAAAAATTCTTCATACCAGACCAAATCATTTTCCATTTGAGAAGTACCATCCATACCAGCTAGTTTGGCATCGGTCAATATTTCTACATTATGCTTCTTTAAGGTTTGTATCAAGTGACTTAAAAATTCAGCCTTACGAGGTAAATCTCTTGATATAATCACTTTATCAACAGCATTACAAGCCGATATTTTAGTCGTCTTTGCGTTTACAATAACATCAAGTGCCAATTGCAAATCTGCATCTTGAGAAACATATACAAAGTTGTTTCCTCTTCCGCTAACAATTACTGGGCACTTAGCGTGTTGTTTTACAAAAGCGATTAATTTTTCACCACCACGTGGAACAATCAAATCTAGTTTTTGAGTCGGGTTTTCTAAAAACTGTTGTGTTTCTACTCTAGAGTAATTTAGATAGGTCACCCAATCTGTAGCACAGTCGCAAGATTCTAATGCTTTATGCCAAAGGTTGACCAGAACTAAGTTTGAGTTTAGCGACTCTTTTCCTCCTTTTAATAAAATTTTGTTTCCAGATTTAAAAGCAATTCCTGCAGCTTCAATGGTCACGTCCGGTCTAGATTCATAAATGATCATAATAGTACCGAAGGGAGCCGTTTTATTACTGATTTCTAAACCGTTGTCATGCGTAAATTGAAAACGTTCTACATGCAAAGGGTCAGGTAGGGAAGCTAACTTTTTTAAGGAAGAAACCATTTCTGCTACCTTGTCCTTATTTACCTTTAAGCGATCGATCATGGCAATGTCGCCTGATTCAAAAGAATTTAAATCTTTCTCATTGGCAGACATTAAAATAGATTCCTCTTGTTGCACCAATTCTACCATACGTTTTAATACGGCATTTCTTTTTTCTAAACTAAGTGTTGTTTTCATGATAATACAGTCTTAAGAGCTGTGAAGAACACGTCTAAATCTTGTTTTGTAATATTTAAAGCAGGTAAAATTCTTAGTACCGTTTTATCTTTTGCTCCACCAGTAAACAAGTGTTGTTCGTGGATTAATTTTTTGCGTAAATCGGCAACTTGAAAATCGAATTCCAATCCTAACATTAATCCTCTTCCTTTTACTCGTTTTACTTGCGGAATTTCTTTTGCCTTTTCATTAAAGTACATGCCCAGCTCTTGCGCGTTGGTTATCAAGTTTTCTTTTTCAATAACTTCAAGTACAGCCAAAGTAGCTACACATGCCAGGTGGTTTCCGCCAAAAGTGGTTCCTAACATTCCGTATTTTGCTTTAATGTTCTCATGAATTAGAACACCGCCAACAGGAAATCCATTACCCATTCCTTTTGCAATGCTAATGATATCTGGTTTTATATTGTGATGTTGAAATCCGAAGAATTTACCACTTCTACCAAAGCCACATTGCACTTCGTCGGCAATTAATAGCGCATCATTTTCTTTACATAGCGCTGCTACTTTTTGTAAAAATTCGGTAGTTGGTTCATCTAATCCGCCTACACCTTGTATAGATTCTATGATTACCGCACAGACATTCTTTGAAATTTCCCGTTCAAAACCTTTAATGTCGTTCAGGTCAAGAAAGACAACTTCGTGTTGCTGATTTAATTCGGCATTTATAGATGGATTGTCTGTTGCCGCTACTGCAGCAGAAGTTCGTCCATGAAAACCATTATTAAAGGCGATAACTTTAGATTTACCAGTAGCGAAAGAAGCCATTTTAAGCGCATTCTCATTTGCCTCGGCACCAGAATTACATAAAAATAAGTTGTAATCTTCGCAACCAGAAACTACACCTAGTTTTTCAGCAAGTTCTACTTGAAGCGGGTTTTGTACCGCATTACTATAAAATCCTATTTTATCTAATTGATCTTTAAGGCGCTTCACATAATGTGGGTGCGAATGTCCTATGGATATTACGGCATGCCCACCGTAATAGTCTAAATAGTCTTGACCTTTGTCATCGGTCACCACAATACCTTTTGCGGAAACAGGAGTAACATTATATAGTGGGTAAACGTCGAATAATTTCATAATTCAATAGCATCAATTTTAATAGTGAATTGGTTTTGTTGGCTGGTGTTACTTCGTTTTAAATTCAGTAATCTTATCGTAAGAGGCAATTATACCTTGTATTAAAGAAGAGCTTAAACCTTGGTGTTCCATTTCATTTAGCCCCGTTATGGTACAGCCCATTGGTGTTGTTACCCGATCTATTTCTTCTTCAGGGTGATTGCCAGAATCTATTAATAAGCTTGCAGCACCATTACAGGTATGCATGGCTAGTTCTTGAGCCTCTTTAGCATCAAAACCTAATTGTATGGCGCCTTGGGTGGTGGCACGAATTAAACGCATCCAAAATGCTACACCGCTTGCGCAAATAACTGTTGCAGCTTGCATTTGACTTTCAGGTATTTCCATAGAATGCCCCATTCTGTTGAAAATTGCTTTTGTAAGATCTATACGTTTTTTCCCTTTTTCATTGCTACAAATACAGGTCATAGATTTACCAACTGAGATTGCGGTATTTGGCATACTTCTAACAATGTAATTGTCCTTACCAATAACTGCTTCTATTTTTTCGATCCCAAAACCTGTTATCGTAGATATTATCACATGATTTTCGGTCAATAAATCTTTTACACTTTCTAAGATTGCAGCAAAATGAACGGGCTGTACCGCAAATATTAGAATGTCTGAATTTTGTACCGCCAAGCGATTATCGTTTGTAACGGTAACCTTGTCAAATTTTTCAAAATCAGCAATAGATTTGATGTCTCTTTTAGTAAGGTACATACTAGTGGCACCATTACTTTTTAGAATTCCGTTTGCTATAGAAAGTCCTAAATTACCTGCACCTATAATCGCTATTTTCATGTTTTTTGTATTAAGTAATGAGTACAAAGTATTAAGTGAAAAGTATATTCTAATTTATTAGTACTTAGTATGCTCTGCTTATAATTCAACTATATTATTTTAATCTTGATTTCTTTAAATAGATTTTTAAAATTCCATTAACCATCAACTGTATTTCTATTTCTCACCATCTACTATGTTAGGTAACTGAGCGTAGCCGAAGTTAAAAGACACCTGCCTTTAGGTTCAAACCTAGATTTTCTTCTAGACCAAAAATTAAATTCATATTCTGTACCGCTTGTCCAGATGCACCTTTTAGGAGGTTGTCAATTGCTGAGGTAATCAATAAAATATCATCGTGTTTGTGTAAATGAATATGGCATTGATTGGTATTTACCACCTGTTTTAGGTTGATAGGTTCATCAGAAATTTGGGTAAACATGGCATCCTTATAATATTCTTGATAGATTTTTTTGGCATCTTCTAAACTGCCTTCAAATTTGGTATAAGAAGTCGCTAAAATTCCACGAGTGAAATTCCCTCTATTTGGCATAAAAAATAGGTTGCCCGTATTCTCTTGTAGGGAGTGTAAACTCTCATTTATTTCACCCAAATGTTGATGGGTAAAAGGCTTGTACCAGCTTACGTTATTATTTCTCCATGAAAAATGAGAAGTTGCAGACGGACTAACACCTGCTCCTGTACTGCCGGTTACAGCATTTATATGTACTTCATTTTCTAATAAGTTTGCCTTCGCCAATGGCAGCAACGCTAGTTGAATAGCAGTAGCAAAACAACCGGGGTTGGCAATGTATTTTGCGTTCTCTATGTTGCTTTTGTTCAATTCAGGTAACCCGTATACAAATTGTTTTCCATCAAAATCGGAATCGGCATGCAATCTGAAATCATTGCTTAAATCAATGATTACTGTTTTCGAAGAAAAATCATGTGCCTTTAAGAATGCGGTAGAGTTTCCATGACCTAGACATAGAAAAACAACATCTATAGCAAGGTTGACTTCTCCTGTAAATTCTAGGTCAGTAGTCCCTAGCAAATCCGGATGCGCGGTGGTTACTTTTTTTCCAGCCCTTGTAGTACTGAAAACAAAATCTATCTCCGTTGCGGGATGATTTAATAAGATGCGAATAAGTTCCCCACCCGTATAACCAGAACCACCAATAATACCTGCTTTAATCATAATTTTATTTTGTGTAAAGAGTATCAAGTATCAAGTAATAAGTATTAAGTACGAAGTACTTGAATAACACTTTTAATCATTTTACTTAATACTTTGTACTCATTACTTAATACTATTTTTTCTCCTAACTCCTAACTCCTAACTCCTAACTCCTAACTCCTAACTCCTAACTCCTAACTCCTAACTCCTAACTCCTAACTCTTAACTCCTAACTCCTAACTATTTATTTATCCCCATTAACATGGTTATATATCTTTCCTGAATTAGAAAGTATTTTTATAAAGCCTTTAGCATCATCTGCAGTCCAACCTTTATTTACTTCACCGTATTTACCGAAAGCATCTGTCATTAAATCGTGTTCAGAAGAAATACCGTGTAGTCTAAACTGAAAAGGATATAAGCCAACAAAAACATCTCCTGAAACCGTTTTTTGAGTGTCGGTCAAAAAGGTTTCTATATTTCTCATGACAGGATCAAGGTAATTACCTTCATGCAATAACATTCCGTAGAAATTACCTTGTTGTTCTTTTTGGTATTGTTGCCATTTTGTAAGCGTATGCTTTTCAAGTAAATGGTGTGCTTTTATGATGATTAATGAAGCAGGAGCCTCGAAACCAACTCTTCCCTTAGTGCCTATAATAGTATCGCCTACATGAATATCTCTACCAATAGCGTACTTTGAAGCTAATGCCTCAAGTTTTTCAATATTAGCAACGGGAGAATCTTTTTCTCCATCAATAGCAACTAGCTCTCCTTTTTCGAAAGTCAGTTTTACGTCCGTAGGGTTCTTTTCTTGTAACTGGCTTGGGTATGCAGTATCAGGTAATGCTTTTTCAGAAGTCAAAGTTTCTTCGCCACCAACAGATGTTCCCCAAAGTCCTCTGTTAATAGAGTATTTAGCTTTTTCCCAAGGGTAATCTACTCCGTTTTCTTTTAGGTATGCAATCTCTTCTTCTCTTGCTAATTTATTATCTCTAATAGGAGTGATGATCTCGATTTCTGGAGCAATGATTTGAAAAATCATATCGAAACGAACTTGGTCATTTCCAGCTCCTGTACTACCGTGAGCGATGTAACCTGCACCTACTTTTTTAGCATAGTTAACAATTTCGATTGCCTGTACAATACGTTCAGCACTTACAGAAAGCGGGTAGGTATTGTTTTTTAGTACATTACCAAAAATAAGATACTTTACTACTTTGTCATAAAAAGTCTGTACGGCATCTATTGAGGTATATGATGTTGCCCCTAATTCAATCGCTTTTTTCTCGATTTCTTTTATTTCATCCGAAGAAAATCCGCCAGTGTTTACACTTACTGCATGAACTTCAAACCCTTTGTCTTTTGATAAATGTTTAGCGCAATAAGATGTATCTAATCCTCCGCTGTATGCTAGTACTAATTTTTTCATTGTAATATGTTCAAATCCGGTGATGCCGGGTAATTATTGTTTTAGTTTGATAGAGCTAGAAAAGAGAGGTTAGAAAAAAGACAATAGAAAAAAGATTTTATAAATCAGCTATTTCACTACTCTCAATATTTATTTTTTAACTTCTATACTCTATACTCTATACTCTATACTCTATACTCTATACTCTATACTCTATACTCTATACTCTATACTCTTATTTCTTTTTCAGAAACAAACTCTCTTTAATACTTTTTAACCTAGTAAATGCCTTACCGTTCATTTCTTTTGACTCTTCGGTTTTTTTCTTGGTAGCGCCATCATAAAGCATACCTGTGCATAAGCACATTTTTTGCTCTGTTCTAGTAAGAATATCAAAGTTTTTGCAGGTTTGACAACCTTTCCAGAATTCTGGGTCATCTGTCAATTCAGAAAATGTAACCGGTTTGTAACCAAGGTCATTATTAATTTTCATAACAGCCAAACCGGTGGTGATCCCAAATATTTTAGCATCAGGAAATTTCTCTCTACTAAGGTCGAAAATCTTAGCTTTTATTTTCTTAGCTAGCCCCCGACCTCTATAGTCTGGGTGTACTATGAGTCCGGAGTTGGCCACAAATTTCTCATGTCCCCAAATTTCAATATAGCAGAAGCCAGCAAACTTATCTCCGTCCAATGCAAGAACAGCATTGCCGTTAGCTAGTTTTTTCTGAATATAATCAGGGGTACGTTTTGCAATACCGGTACCACGTACTTTAGCGGAGTCGGCTATGGTGTCGCAAATATCCTGAGCGTATTTAAAATGTGATTCATTAGCAACAATTAAGTTCATTGCCAGTTAGATTTATAAAGTGTAAAAAAAGTTTTGATTTGTTGTGCGGAAATGGACTCACCTAATTCCATAATTATATCTTACCCTTACGGGCGACGGCGGCGAGCTATGAACGGACGCGTAAGAGCAGGAATGCTCTCGTTGCTATTTAATATGTAGTTGTTTTCGTTCATTACGGGGTAAATGTACAAATTATATTCATTTGACATCACGCATCGTATAATTTTTACAAAAACTTCACTTTTTGTTATTATGTGCAACAATTTCATAAACAATGTAGCCGTACACTGAAATATACTCAATGGCAAGAAGCCAAAGGTTTTCTTTGAAATCTGCCTGAGAATAGGCGAAGTAGCTCAGTACAATGGCTGCAGACCAAATGATGGCATATCTGTAGGTTATAAAAATAGAAAGCAGCACCAGAAAAATAACGTACCATGGGTGTACGGTAGTAGATATAAAATAGTAGATGGTCAATACCCACATCATAGACCAGAGCACTCTGTTTAAATCATACCTTTTTGGTAAAAATGTAAATAGACCAACAGTGGCTATGGTAAACAACGGTGTAATTTTACCGTATTCCTTAATAAATTCCCACGGCTTTGCATCAAAATTTATGGCAGTTTTTTTAGCGATGTTATAGATGCTTGCATTGAATTCAAAATTAGAAAACCACAGTTTTATAGTTTTAGAATAGTTATCTATAAATTCTGGGGTATTAAATGGAAGAAAAAGTACAATAGATGTTATGCCAATGATAGCGTAGAAAACGATGCTTTTTTTCCATCCTAAGTACTTAAGGAAAAGCGGTAAAAATAATAGGGGTACGAGCTTTATTGAAATAGAACAAGCTATAACTACACCTGCAGTTTTCCATTTATCTATAGATAATAAAAATAGGGCTAGAATAAAGAAAAACAGCATTACCCCTTCAAAATGGAGATTGCCTGTTAGTTCTACAATAACCAAGGGATTTAAGAAGTACCAGAATATTAAATGCGGAGATCTGTTCAGGTTTTTTAGCAGTTTTCTACCAAAATAGAATACACCTATGTCTGCAAGAATAATAATGGCACGCATGGCAAATAAAGAGCCGAAAATACTTTTGCCGCCAACAAATGCCGCAATAGCAAAAATAAGCTGGTTCAAAGGTGGGTAATTGCTATAATGCCGCGCACTTAAACTGCCCATGCCCTCATATAGAATATTGGCATTTGGTATCATAGATACCATGTTTTCCATTAGCTGATCTGGTGTGTGTAAATAGGGGTTGGTGCCGCTAGAGACCAAATGACCGTCCCAAATGAACCTATAAAAATCTTGAGAAAGATTGGGTTCTATAAATAGAAAAATTAATCTAAATATAATTCCAATACCTAATAAGAACCTGAAATTCAGTTTTTCAAACTGTATCAATTTAAAACAGAAAAAGAAAAGTGCTACAAAAAGAGAGAGCAATTTTATAAAATCGGTTCGATCTAAATGATAGGCGAAGGTGTAGTAAAATACAAAACTTAATACTGCCAATATCAAGGAAACTTTGTGGAGTTTCATGTAATTTTTAAAGGTAATCGGCATTAGGGGTCTAGGTTTAGTAACAGGTCAATTTACTGGTTTTTATTGAAAAATGATTTTAATTGCCCATCAATTTTCCTAAAAGTTCTTTCATCATTTTTGCGGCCAAGTAAGCGGTCATGTCATGAAAGTCTCTATCAGGGTTGTATTCTACAATATCAGCACCTACTACTTCGGTATCTATACTATGAATTAAGTCTAAAACTTGTCGTGATGAGAGTCCGCCAGGCTCGTGATGAGAAACTCCAGGTGCAAAAGCAGGATCAAAGCCATCCATATCTAAAGAAATGTAAAGAGGATTATTGAATTTAGGTATCGCGTTTAAATCTAAATTCCGCATTTCATGAACATCAACATCGTATTTTTTTGCTTGATTTGCCTGATGCGGATTTAAAGTGCGAATACCGACTTGCACCAATTTTACAGCAAAACCGTTTTCCATAATCCGTGCAAAAGGGCATGCGTGAGAATAAGGGTCCCCTTCGTATTCATGATACAGATCTGCATGCGCATCAATATGTAAGATATCTAGTTTTGGGTAGTATTCGTTAAAAGCCTTGATAATGGGGAAAGTGACAGAATGGTCTCCGCCTAAAGAAAGTAGTTTAGAACCAGCATCTATGTTGTTTTTGGTGATGGTCTCAATATCAAAATACTCATTAATGGTAAAATCACCCTTGTCCGTAATGGCATCGTTTTCTATGGATACCCCAAGTTCTGTATACAAGTTCATTGAATCGCTGTATAATGCTTTTCTAATGAGGTAAGGAGCTTTCGCCGGACCTTGTTGAAAAGATGATTTGGCATCCCAATTAATTCCTTGAATAACAATATCTTTCATAATAACGTTTTAGGCTTTTATATTAAATTAATACATGGTATTCGGGTTCTTGGATTTCTTGGGAATTTGCTGAATAGCATCCCAATGTTCGCATATTTTTCCTTCTGCATCAAACCTAAAGAAATCCATAGTCACGTATTGATCATTTCCTGGCCAAGTTTGGTGCGTGTGCAGTGAAACTAAATCGCCTTCTTCAATACAGCGTACAAATTCAATAGATTTTTTCTGGATATTCTGCCTGCATACGTTCAAAATAATCAATAAAACCTTGTGTGCCATTGGCAACGTCTGGGTTGTGTTGAATATATTCACTGCCTACATATTTCTCTATGGCTGATTTTGGATTACCCAAGTATGCTGTTCTGTAAAATGCTATGGCATTTTCTTTGTTTTTCTGTATATCCATACTTAAAATTTAGTCCTCAAAGATTTCAGTGATTGCAAGTTTTGATTTTTTAAACTCATTGGGCAAGTCAATAAAAGCTTCAATGGTGAAGCTAAATTTGCTGTTTCCTTCAAAAATCCAATAATTGCCTTCTAATTTACCGTTTTCGCTTGCGGTATGCTCTCTTGGAATGTTATTAATAGAATATTGTTTCTTTTCATTATTATACCAGATACCCAAGGCACGCAAATCATCTTCGTCAGTGTAATTAAAAGAAATGCGTGGTGCTATGGCTCCTTCCTTATTTTCAATTGTCACATTTTTATTGGTGAAATTTTCTAACTCTTTAGCCCACGGCAGTTTGTTTTCTTTGCGATTTGCTAATTGCTCCCATTGTGCCAAGATAAGAGGTGTGTCTTTTTCGGCTTGGATTATGGTAAAAAGGTTTTCCTGAACAATCTCTATTTTGTGTTTTTCAGGATAAATGGTCACAGTGGTTTTGTCTGAAGCAATTCTGCTGTTTTCAATACCAAAGAACGAACCTAAAAGAAAAAATATGATTTTTATTTGTTCCATGTAATTGAATTTTTATGTTAGTGAAAATACATTTTTTATATGTTAACTTTTTAATGAGTCGCATTTGTTGTTTTTTTAAGCCCCATGCAATACATAAGGAGGCTAATAATCGTCTCTGGTGATTTTACTTTATATTACTACATACAGATAAAAGTTCACGTTTTTAGATAATAAATGAAGGGTAAACAAAAAAAATCAAGAAGTAAAAAACCATGGCCAACAAAAGATGCTATGCAACAAGTCTATGAAAAAAACTTGTGGGGTAGTGGCGGTGAAGATTTTTATTCTGGTGAAGGTTCGCATAAACCAGAAATTGTAAAACCTTATGTAGAGAAATTAATTGCTTTTTTAAGTTCATTTGAAAAACCAATTTCAGTATGTGATTTAGGTTGCGGGGATTTTAATGTGGGAAAAGAATTGGTGGACCACGCCAAGAATTTTATTGCGGTGGATATTGTTCCAGAATTAATTGAACGTAACAAAGAAAAATATAAAGCTCCTAATTTGGAATTTCTATGTCTAGATGTAGCTAAAGACACATTGCCCAATACAGATTGTGCTATTCTTCGGCAAGTCTTGCAGCATATCTCTAATAATGAGGTAAAGCAAGTTGCGGCTAAGCTTGTTGATTACAAGTATGTAATAGTAACAGAACATCTTCCTAATAAAGATTTTATACCTAATGTAGATATTATCTCAGGTCAAGGTACTCGTTTAAAAAAACAAAGTGGCATCAATCTTTTGTTGGCACCATTTAATTTGAAAGTTGTAGCGCAGCGCGAGCTTTTAAAAGTCGTAGATGAACATGGTATTATTGTAACTGTAATATATAAGATGCATTGATTTATTAATCCTGATAAATATCATAGTATTGATCTACGTTGTTGTCTAGCTTTGGTGGTATCATAAAAACAAACGTAGATGAGCAAAGTAGAGATAAATCAAGGAGAGATAAAAGTAAAATTTAATGAACCAACTTCTGGTAAATTGTCTTTTGAACAATTAGGTATTTCTAGTGAAGGAGCCTCTTTGGAAGGCGGATTGCTTCGTTTGGTTATTGATTTAGAAGGTATTGGTGAGCACGATTATTATCAAGTGCCAACTTTAGAGTTGTTTTACGAAGAAAATATGTCAGAAACACATTGGGTGTGTGAATTTAACGGAAAAACCATTCTTGATAAATTAGACCATTACGGTCATTCAACCATTTTATTGTTGAACAGAAAGGTGTTGAGTGAGTTAGAGCAACATCATGAAAATGTATTGATAGTTCATGCAGAATTTCCGCAACCAGCTAAATTGAATTTGAAAGAATCTTCTATTCGTCTATTCAAATAAAGAAGTTTATATTTTTAAAAAGGGTAGCGAAAGGTTTGTTGGTTTTATAGTGGTAGTTCAACGTAAACAGACCCGTTAGATTGTTGTTTAGTTTACAGGTCATTTTCGCTATCCTTCTTTTTTACAGTTTCTTGTTTCATATATCCAAGAGCCCAAATAAGAATTCCGGTCCAAAAAAACAGTTGATTATATTGGGTGATTTCAGGTATGGGATCTTCTCCAAAAACTCCCATTTCCATAAATTGAAATATAAGACCGATTATAACGATTACTAAAGCGATATAAACTGCTGTATTCGGTTTTTTCATACAATATTTTATTTTCTGGAAACAAAAAGTAAAAAACCACCAATTATTAAAGTAATCAGAAAGGGTAAATACTTCAAGGGTGTATTATCTCTTTTGTCTATTGGCGCTTCCCATTTTCCTTCTTTTAAAGTAAGGTTTAGTTCGTGTTGATTATCGCGCTGTAGAGTAAATTTTTCTTTCGGAAATCTATCCAATAAAAATACAACAACAGATTGGCTGTTGTATAGGTCTTTAAACAACTCATTTTTTAAGTAGATGTGGTTTATTTCTTCAGGTAAACCAATTAGCTCTGAAACAATCTTGGTCTCATGACCTAAGAACACTTGTGAATTTTTGAATTGAAGAGTAATATTTTCGTTTAGAACAATAGCGAATCTAGACTCAAAAAGTTGAAGGACTAAATCTTGAAATTCTTCTGGAGATGCATAGGCACCTTCCCCGTTTACATAATTTACCTCTTGTTGAAAAGCCGTTAAAGAGCTGTTTAATTGTATAACAATTTGCCCATTTTCCGTTTTCGAAATAATTATACTCGAAAAATCTGGATTATGGGCAAAAAGCACATTGCTTACCAAGAGAAAAACAGTAAGAAAAAGTGGTAAAACAAGTTTTTTACATAGCATAAACACCACGTAAACCGTCAATGAAATTGTTGCTTCCAGCCTTGTCTACATGGTAATGGTAACCTCTAATTTCGTCGTAGTGACCTCTAAATTCATCTAAGTCCGTAGCTTCGTTACCATCGGCATCCGTATTGGCATAAATTGGATATCCGTCCATGGCATAGCCGATCATTGGAGCGTGATTATCTTCTTGCGCTATTTTTTTAGAAACACCTGTTGCCGCATGGTAGTGATAACCTTCGTGTAAATTAATATGTCCGCCAGCATCATCAAAAGGAGCAATAGTGTAAGCCGCTAAGATATTATCTACAGGTGCAGGTGCGTTGAAAACAACACCGTTAAAAGCTAAACCTCTATTGGAAGGTCCCATGCCTTCTCCGCCTGGTGGTGGTCCTTTAGGTCTTTCTCCATCTTTTGGGCGTTCAGGTCTTTCATGGCCATCTTCACCGTCGTTTGGAGGTCCTGATCTAAAAGCATATCCTTCAGGTGCTTTTTTAGGAGTAACCGGTATATAATACGTATGCGTCATACCAGTGATGTAAGATGGTAAGCATTCTACACAATAGTTTTTATATTCTTCGCCAACATTTGGGTCTGCGGCATCATTACATTCTGCCTTGGTCTTTGTTTTAGTGATTTCACCCGTGGTATTATCATAAAGCATCCAAGTATCATCATTAAAAAGTGTTCCTGAATTTTTAATGAACTCACCATCAATATCGTAGATTTCCCCTTCTACTGCCCAAACACCACCTTTAGAGGCATCATCAGAAATATTATCTGGACACCATGGTCCCATTTCATGCTCTGAAGGTGTGCCAGAAGTGACAATTTTGTAACAATTAGCGGTAGAACCATCAGACATTTCTTTACTAACAATAGATATGGGTTCAACTAGACCGCCAGGAAGAAAATTTTCTTTATTGACCGAAATGGTGACTTCTGTATTTGTTTCCGTATTAGATTTTGACTTTGTGTCTTTACACGCCATAAAAATGAATACTAATACAGGTATCGCTAAAATCTTAAAATGATTTTTTATCATAATGTTCTTTTTATGGTTACTACGTTAAAGTTAAAGACTATTAAGCTTTTAGGCTTTTATATATTGACTAATTTGAAAGAAAATCAACTGATTTAACATATCAATAGCACATACTATCTTATAGTATAATGTAATTTAAATAAGATATACTGAAAGTCTTTTTATAAAAAAGACTCCTTGATCTGCTGTACTAATTTTTTTCCATCTGGATCAGCTTGTGTTTTTAATTTGCAAAACTCTTCTGCCCATTTAGATGTACGAATACGTAAAGGAGGTTGTTCGTTTTGTGCTAAGTTAAGGGCAACAGTGGCTACCTCTAAACCGGTTTGGTAAACCTGTTCTTCGCTTTCTTTTGCCCTTTTTTGATTTCCGGCCATATATCTTTCAAAAATAGGAAGGTATTCACCCGTTGCAAACTCACCATCTACTGCGGTTTTATCAATGGCGGAAGTCATAAACTCAGTGGATATTCCCCCAGGTTCCACACAAGTAAATTTAATATTGAAAGCATCTCCAACATACGTGGCAAGACCTTCCATAAAACCTTCAACGGCAAATTTGGCACCACAATACAATTCGTTAAACGGCTGGCCTACCAATCCACCAACGGAAGTAATGGATATGATTTGTCCGGATTTTTGTTTTCTCATATATGGCAAAACCGCTTGTGTACAGAACACTACACCTAAGTAGTTGACATCTGTTACCCATCTTATTTCAGCCTCTGTAGTTTGTTCTGTGGTTTTTGCAAATCCGGCACCTGCATTGTTAAAAAGAATATCTATTCTGCCATCTTTTTCTATAATAGCTTTAACAGCAGTGGTTATCGATTCAATTTTAGTGACATCTAATTCAAGAATTTCAATATCTAAATTATCTTCAGCAATACGTTTCTTAAGTTCAACCGCCTTTTTAAGATTACGCATAGTAGCATATACCTTAAAGTTATTTTTTGCGAATAAAATGGCACTTTCAAAACCTACGCCTGTTGATGTTCCTGTGATTAATACATTTTTTTTCATAGTTATTTTTTTCGGAGTGAATGTTCATTCCAGTTAATTGATAAATTTTTATGCTTTTATTCCGTCCCAAACCAATTCTATTTGGTTTTTAAGGGAAGATTTTTTGATTTCAGTTTGATTAAAATACCATCTTAAATAGGATAAAACGGCACCGCCAATAAACATGAGCAACTCATCTACTGCAATGGTTTTTATAATGCGTTGTTGTTTACCGGTTATCAATAATTCTTTTACTGGCTCAATGGCTTTTGAACCTTCTGTTCGTATTTCTTCAGTTATAATAGGGGAGGCCTGTAATTGCTCCATAAACATGAAATTACTGGGATTTTGAACAAAAAAGTCGATTATAGCCGTGAAATAGTACTCAAATTGGGTTTTAATCGGTTTGTTTATATCAAATTCCAAAAAGATTTCTTTTTCTTTATTCTTGATGCTGATGTAAATTTCATTGATGAGAATATCTTTATTTGGAAAGTAATTATAAATCGTTCCCATACCAGTACCGGCAGCTTTGGCAATTGCGGACATAGGTGTATTATGTACTCCTTTTTCAGTAAGCAATTTAAGAGCGGATGCTAATATGGATTCTTTCTTGTTCATGAAATAAAGATATACAATTTGGAATGAATGTTCCAAATTATACCTCATATTGTGGAGTTATCTCATTTAAGATGATATCATGTTAGAAATTTTGTGGTTAACTGCACTGGTTTTTTTTAGTTCTGTTTGTTTTCGATTTTTGTTCGTGTTCTAGTTCTACAATAATTAAATATAAACGCTTGTTCTTATTTTTTTATGTAATTAGTGAGAGTCTATTGAAGCAATAATGATGTACGAGTAAAGTATTCATGCAGATTATTGGCAAGACCTTTTCTGCTAATAATTTCAATTCAATAAAGGTGTATTATTTAGATTCTTTTTCTGATTTTTTCAGTTTGAAATAAGCAGAAAACGAAGAAATGGTAAAGGACATAAAAACCAAAGTCATTACCCAGTCAATTTCACTAGAACTAGTAAGTAGATAGGCTAATATATAGTAAAGAAAGCCTATGCCAGTTAACAATCCGGATATCAAAAATAAAATTTTCTTGTTCATACGCTTGGTTTTGGTGGTTTATGCAAGGGCTGATCTTTAATGTTTGGTAACGGCTTCTGTCATGGTTAAAACTGAAACGAAGTAGCGATTGAATTACATTTAAGTATTAGCCATAACAAAAGATTTAATTAGCAAACCCAGTATTTGTTATAGCCTGTGTCAGTATTCGTTTTTATGGGTAAAATAAATCTCAATTAGTTTTATTAACGTAAGTTTTTCCATCTTTCATCACAAACATTAAATTATTTATCGTGTTGATGAAGTCATTCTTGATATCACCTTTTACGGCTATGATGTCAGCATTTGCTTTGGGACGTATATAACCGATATTATTTTCTTTATTTAATTGAACTGCCGAAATATAAGTACTGGATTGTAAAATATCTAATGGCTTCATTCCCGCCTCAAAATAATAGGTAAACATATCTTTTGAAGATTTTCCTCTTGTTGTATTAATATCGGTATAATTATCTGAACCTGATACTATAGTAACGCCCGTTTTAATAGACTTGCTTAACCTTTGCTCCATTTTGGTCATGTAGTTATTAATCCAATCCAATTCACTTTCATCATAGCCTGCTAGTTTAGCGTACCGGTTCATGTACCATTTACTATTTTCTGTAGGTACTAAGAAAACTTCTTTTTCAGCCATTTTAATTAATGTGCTATCAGCCAAATTAAACCCATGTTCTATGCCATCTACTCCAGCTTCAATAGCATTTAAAGCAGATTGGTTGGTCACGCAATGGGCTGTGACCGTCAAATTATATGAATGAGCGGTCTTAACTATAGATTTCATTTCTTCTACGGTCAAGAAAGTTTTGTTTGGAAGATTGTCAGCACAAATTTTAATCAAATCTACATTTTGGTTCACGTGTTCATTAACGGCATATTTAGCATCTTCTACACTTTTTATGGTTCTATACTCTAAATCAATAATGTTTTGGTGTTCTGGTAATACACCATAAATCTGCCCACCTTGTGCGCTTAAGATAGGTCCTGAAGCAAATATGCGCGGACCATCTATAGTACCTTCGTTTATAGCATCACGTAGTGCAACATCTAAATATAATCCTGAGTTTCCTAAGTCCTTAATACTGGTTATACCTTCATATAAATAGCTTTGAGCCCTTTTTGAGCCACGGAGCACTCTCAATGCATCGCTTTCCATAGTAAGGCATTGAACACTGTGTTTTGCAAAATCTTCGTTGGCATCTTGAGAGAAAAGCACATGGGTATGCGCATCTATTAATCCTGGGAGAACGGTATATTGTGTTAAATCTATTACAGGACTATTAAGAGGTAAAGATTCAAATTCACCAATAGAAATAATTTTAGTTCCTTGAATTTGTATTAGTTTGTTTTTAACTAGCTTATTATTCTTACTGTCGTATAAAAAACCAGCTTTTATATACGTGTTCTCTTTTTGTTGTCCTATTATTTTGACTTGAAAGGAGATAAATAGAAGGGCAAAAAGTATAACTGATTTGTACATGCTTTTTTATCGTTTAAATCTATAACAAAGGTTTAGCTATGAAACAGTGCGGGGAAAACCAGTGTTTACTTTACGCCCCACTCATAGCAACATCTTTTTTTATGAGTTGAAAACCAAATCCAAGAGATTTTACTGACTTCATAAAAATACGCAAAGCGCTCGGTTATAAGCAATACTCAAATAGTTTATAGATACAGTACGCCTTGGTGTTTATGATTAATGTTTCGTGTTTAAATGTACTAATCTTAATGATTCAATTATTTTTTAGCTTTTCCGCCACTTCGTCATAATACTCTTGGGTTACTACTTCGGTCCAAGTAGTTGGTTGCCCGCCACCATATAAAGCTAAATACGTTACATCATTGTTCTTGGTAGAAGAATGCCAATGTTCAATACCTTTTTCACATTTTATGATGTCTCCTTCTTTTAAGATTATAGCCTCGTTTCCTCTCTCCTGATAATATGCCTCACCTTCAACTATTATCAGTACTTGTGCAGAGCTGTGTTTATGCCAATCTAGGGTTGAGTTAGCTTTAAAGGTGGCTTTTGTAATATTATAGCCCAATTCTTGGTCATCGTGGATAATGGCATTTAAGCAAGCCTTTCCAATATAATGAGTGTTTGGTGCTTTGGTGCCTTCTGTCAGATAAGAGGAAACATCATATTCAGCATCTTGGGAAAATATGGATACCGAGAATAAAAATAGGAGAAAGAAAAGCGTATTTTTCATTTGATGTCATTATTTCTGTGCTTACTTATTACGCACAATTACTCTTTAAAGGTATTCAAAAAACGCTCAAGTATATAGTTTTGTCTCGGTGGAGAGCCAGAGCTTTTTGTTTTGTAATTATTTATTCTTTCTTAATTGCCAAATCTTTTGGGTTTGGCAGACTTAGTAAACATACCTAAGTCATTCAATAGTGAGCTTTTTGCGCTGTTTGATATAGCCCGTATTAGAAACAGTTTTTATATCTCTTTTTATTAATTTGTCAATTCGTCTTTTATTTTCCTGTTGTAGTAATGAAGGATATAAATTCATTAAAATATTTGGAATCATCATTGTCAATCCAAATACCAAGCTTAGAGTAATACTTTTATAGATAGCGAAAACTGCCACAAAAACAAATCCGATTAAATGGCTTATTTCAGAAAGCGTCATTTCATTTCGTATCTCAATCAAATCAACTTTTTTGCTTTCTAGCTTGATTTTTTGATTGAAAAATTTGAAAAAAGTGTTTTTTACAATCCACTTAAAATATCCGATCCCGATATTTTTATTAGTAGCCTTATTTTTAATAAAATTCAGATTTCCTAGTTTATCGTAGAATTCTGTTTTCTTTAGAATGCCATTAACAATCATTCCTACTATCCAAGAGATAAATGATATTAATATTCCAAATGTGAATCCTAATATTAAGTGCTTGGTTATCATAGCTTTTAAAATGTAGCAGCGTCTAAGCTAAAGCTGATGGTTTTGTTTTTTCTTTTATTTGTCCAAAGAGAAATCTCAAAGATTTTACAACTATATAAACCTGCCTGCCGGCAGGTATACACAGACCTTTTGGTTTTACCCTAAAGTCTTCATTACGTTTATACCTTATTACCAAATGTATTTTATGTCATAGTTAGCATTCATTAAAGGCAGGAATATATCTATACTATATTAGAATGCTGTTTACTTAATGCTTTTAATTCCTTTATCTGGTCTGCAAACAAGTATATAAAACTAGCCATCCAAGCTATATAACCAATACCAACATAAACCTCCATATTTTTACCTCCAGCATTTTCGGGGAGTTCTCTAATTCCAATCGCAAACAATCCTAAAACTATTGCCGTGCCAGACAATTTAATTTGAGTTTTCAAATTCAGTTTTGTAGCTAGTAAGCTAAATAAGTACAAAAAATTCGATACCCAAGACAGACTTATAAATAGGCTACCTCCTAATATACCTACCCAGCCTAAAAATAATCCCATAATACCTAATAGTAACCCTCCATTAAAAAAAATTGGCAATACCATTGAAATTAGATAAATTATTAAAGATGGATGTATTTCTTTATTTGCTATTTTCATATGTTTAGTAACGGTCGAGTATATGAAAATTAGCGCTGAAAAAGTACACCATCCATTCGGTTGAACTCAAGCTGAATTTTTAATTTTTTCTATTTATCTTTCTTTTCTCAAATAGCCAAATTTAAAAATTTGGCGACATCGAAAAAGTACCCAAGCCTTTGTGTTTAGCAATGCTTGCGCATTTTTTATATACATTGTTGTAAAACGTTATTTTTTCAAATCTAAATAGTAAACCTTTGCTGACTCTTCAATTTCTTCATCAATATTTCCGTCGTACTTGAAGCTGTGAGTTCGCCATTCATTATCAGGCTTATAGAATTGAAATGTGAAACGAATAGGTTGTCGGTCATATTTTACCAAATAGCTCATTAAAATGAAACTATCCGATAGTCTTTTCTCCACAATTAATTCGTATCCATAATATTTGCCAACATAATCCTCATTTAAGGTTCCTAGTTGTTGTTTTAATTTTGTAATTGCATCTGTTGCTCGGTTCATCCATTTATTATTCGAGTAAAGATTATCTAATGCTTTCGACTCTCCATCATTTTGATATTCCGTAAAAAAATTAGATACTATTTCTTCAGGTGTGTTTTGTCCAATACTTATAAAAGAAATAGACAGTAAAATTATTGTTACGTATACCTTAATTGATTTTGCGTTTCTCATATTTTGTTTTAATATTTTATAACAATAGTATAAAGTAACAAGTGACTTTATACGCTATTTAAGAAGAATAAGATAACAAGTAAGCTTATTCCTATTTTAGGCGTAAGTTAAACAAACTAGAAGAATTGAAATAAAAAAAGGGATAGCCATTGGTTATCCCTTTTTAATATTTTGTTTAAAGCTGATTTAAGCTCTTGAGGTCAATGATTTAAAGAATACAAACCCAAAGCCCAAGAACAACATAAAATGAAACGGAAACAACCCAAAATCATTCAATGGTATTGCGCTGTACATACCAAACATGAAATAAACCATTAAGGCAAATTCCAAAATCATGTTAGGTGATAATTTTTTAGCTAGGTACTTATTGCCTTTCCAGCTTTGCTTTAAAGTACTGATGTTGAATTTTGGTGTACGTACAAATTCACTTCGTTTACCCATATGTCCTTCTAATACGGCAATGGTATTGTGTAAAGAGAAACCTAATGCTACAGAGAAAAAGGTGAAGAAGATACGTATATAATCTACAAAGTTGTTAAAGCCGCTGCCTTGTATACTCTTATAGGTAAACCAATAGCACACGAATAAAATAATGGTACTAACGGTAAACAAACTTAAAAGAGAGAATACCCAGTCTAAATGACCATAGGTGTTTTTAATATAAAGCGATGGTATGCTTAATAAAGCAACTAAGAATACACATAAGAACATAGAACTGTTCAATAGGTGCATGACCCCATGAAACTTTGTTTTAAAAGGAATGTTTTTTGCGCTTACAACGCTCCAAACCGTTTTTCTAAAGTTCTCAGCACCACCTTTGTTCCAACGAAATTGTTGCGAACGAGCTGCACTTATTACTACAGGTAGTTCAGCGGGAGTCTCTACATTCTCCAAATACTTGAATTTCCAGTTTTTTAGTTGAGCACGGTAACTAAGATCTAAATCCTCGGTAAGCGTATCGCCTTCCCAATTACCGGCATCAAGAATACATTCTTTACGCCAAATACCTGCGGTACCGTTAAAGTTGATGAAGTGACCTTTACTGTTACGCCCAACCTGCTCTAAGGTAAAATGCGCATCAAGAGCAAATGCCTGTATTTTTGTTAGGGTAGAATAGTCGCGGTTCAAGTGTCCCCAACGGGTCTGCACCACACCAATTTCTTCATCTTTGAAATAGATAACTGTTTTCTTCAGCCAATCTGAAGCAGGTAAAAAATCCGCATCAAAAATGGCAATGAATTCACCCTTTGCTACTTCTAGTCCTTCTTTTAAGGCACCTGCCTTAAAACCAGAACGGTCTGTTCTTGTAATATGTTTAATATCTAAACCGGTCTCCTGTAATTTTGCAATACTAGCTGCAGTGGTTATTACGGTGTCGTCAGTAGAGTCGTCTAAAACCTGAATCTCTAATTTACTTTTAGGGTATTCTATTTTAGCGATGTTTTCCAATAAACGATCCATTACATATTCCTCGTTAAAAACAGGAAGTTGAATGGTTACGAACGGAATTTCCTTTGGGTCCAATAAATTAAACTTAGGAGCCGTTTGGTTTTGCCTTTTTTGGGATAAGTAATTGATTAACAGATTAAGCTGCGCCAAGCTATAAAAGAAGATCAACAGTAAAGAGATACTGTAGATGATGATGATAAGATATGCAAGAGCTAAAGCCATATTATTTTATACTGTATTTGAAGATCCACCCCAAAATTTTTATGCCTGCAAATATACTACCTTTTACGGTACCAGATACCTTAGACATGCCAATTCTTCGTTTGTAACGTACTGGTACTTCGGTATATGTCATCTTTTTCTTAAGAATTTTCAGTTGCATTTCAACCGTCCACCCATAAGTCTTGTCTTCCATGTTCAATTCTTTGAGCTTTTCGTATTTAATTGCCCTAAAAGGACCTAAATCCGTAAATTTTGCTCCAAAAAATAAATGCATTAAAAATGTTGCCAACCAGTTGCCAAAAACTTGTTGTGGGGTCATTGAACCTTCTTCTCGTAAA
Organism: Maribacter sp. R86514; assembly: GCF_044597005.1. Classification (NCBI taxonomy): domain Bacteria; kingdom Pseudomonadati; phylum Bacteroidota; class Flavobacteriia; order Flavobacteriales; family Flavobacteriaceae; genus Maribacter; species Maribacter sp. R86514. The sequence continues at coordinate 3,790,640 of NZ_CP138999.1, forward strand.
GCTTTTGTTCTAGCGCCCACCACAAAATCGATATTTTTTTCCAAAACAGGAGCAACTATCTTCTCCAGTTCCTCTGGGTAATCAGAGTAGTCTCCATCAATAAATACGATAATATCTGGTTGTTTTGACAGATTTGCTACATAATCTAAGCCTTTAAGGCAGGCATAGCCATATCCTTTTCTAGTTTCGGTAAGTACCGTTGCACCAGCAGCTTCGGCATTTTTTACGGTATCATCTGTAGAATTATTGTTCACAACGATTACCTCAGATACCGTTTTTGGTAGTTCGTTGATGACATGGGCAATAGAATTTGCTTCGTTAAAAGCTGGTATAATTACTTTAATGTCTGTCATTATTTTAAATCTGATAAACTATTTTCACTGGTAAAGTCACGAAAAGATGTCCATTCCTTGATCTTTTCACCTTTACTGTATTTTTCTGCGGATATTAATTTTGTGTCCTTGTACTTTAGGCAATACCCGTCTTTTATTCCTTTTGTTAACTGGCACTTGTGGTTAATGCGACCTTTTTTGTCGTAAAAAAGCCACCAGCCAATTTCTTTATTATCGGCAAATTTGCCCTCTTTAATTCTAATACGGTCTTCACTATAAAAAAACCAATACTTTTCTCTTTTACCATAGGCGTAAAAACCTTGTTCAGATTTATGACCGTTAGGGTGGTAAAAGGTCCAATGGTCCGTTCTTGTATTATAACGCATCCATCCTTCACTTTCTAAGGTGCCGTCTTCATAATAGGTACGTTCATAGCGTTTGTCTTCAGGATTGGTAAAAGCTAACAATCCTAAACAAATAAGAGCGGGTAAAAAAAGTTTAAATAGCTTCATTTTTTTAAAATATTAGATTAAAATATAGGTGCTTACCATACCGAAGATTACACCGTTACTTTCTACTTTTTATGGTATAGGTATTTTTTCTTTTTTTAAGAGGAATTACAGTTCCTTGCCAATTTAAGTTGCCTTTCATGGTATCTGGAATTGTTATTTCCGCGGATAATTTATGCTTGTTTCTCTTTAGTTCAAATGCAATAGTTCCTTTTGATGTAGGCAGCAAGCCTGTTATCTCATTTAGTTTCCCAAATGCAGGGGTAATTTCCATTTCTTCAAAATCATTTTGTACCGATCGGATGCCTGCCAGATAATTAAAATAAAAATATGCGGGCGAGGCACTCCACGGGTGCACTTCTGATCTTGTTGGTTTCTCAACACTTTCAAATCGTTCTAATGTTGTAGTCATGTTGTCTTCGATCATTTGCTCCCAGGGTTTTTGGGCAACATCGAACAATTCTGGCGCACCTACTTTTTTAATCGCTTCAAAAAGATAAAAGCGGTAGTAGTATGTGGCTTGTAACAAATCTTCTTCGTTTAGAATTTTGTCTAAAAGTGCTCTTTGTTCAGTTTCTGGAATAGCATCTGTCAATATTGCCATGATATTGGTATGCTGATCATAAATAGTTTTGTCAGGGCGCTCCGCAAATAGATTTCTTTCTTGATCATAACAAAGCTCATAAACAGATCTAATGATTTCTTGAGATCTGTTCTTGTATTTCATTGATGTTTGTTCGTCTCCGATCTCAGTGAATAGACGAGAGGCATTTTGTAGCGCATGTACATAATGTAAACTGACCACTGCAGAATTGAGTCCGTCATTTTTGGTAGCGGTACCACTACCATTATTAGGTCCGGTATACCAATCTACAAAATAGCGATATGGCGTTTTGTTGACCAAGTTAAGGTCGTTCATGTTTTTTTCGAATCCGGCAAGGGTATTTACAATACCATCTTTATAGGTTTCAATAAATGCTTTGTCGTTAGAGGTGTTATAGTAATCTGCAATCATATCTACCCAAACCAAAGAGTAAGTAGGGTAAATAAATGTAGAGCGAAGCGGGTAGGCACCTAAAATATTACCGTCAGAATCTCTGCTGTGGTCAAATGGGCGAATTGCATTTTTGGTATGTGCTGCATTGCCGCTTAAAGCTTGCCAGATTAAACCTTGTATTTTAGTATCGCCTACGTACTGCATGGTTTCATAATAGGCATCACTTAAAAAATAATCTTGGGTACAGATATCAATGGTACGCTTACAAATATCAAAAATAGCATTGTACATGTCATCGTCTGTAGTGAACTTGGCGATAGATGGTATAGTAGTTCTTGATCTATGGTTTACAAACTTTTCAAGAACAAGCTCTTGATCTTTGGTTTCAATTTCAAACTCAATAAAACGAAAGGTGCGCATCCAATTTGGTATAAATTTTTGGGAATCTTCTCCGTTAGAGATTACTTCGTCATAATAACCAAAAAGCTTTTTGTTCTCCAGATCGTTACGGTCCCCTTTTTCATTGTTTTTACCAAAAAGATTCTCGGCATATTTAATGGCGATAACTGCAGATTTTCCTTTGCTGAATATCAGTTCTGGAAACCCGTTAGTAACGTATTGCTGGTCTAGTAGAAAAGTTGTGGTGGTATTAGGTGCTAGCGTTAAAGTACCCAATACAGGAAACTCTGTTTCAAGAGGTTTTGAAGAACGGACAATACTTGCAATTCTTTCCTCGTCCCAAGAAAGCAAAGGTAAATTACGAGGTTCTAATAAATAAGCAATAGAGCCGCCCATACTACTGGCGTTTTCAAAAAACGCTACTTTTTTCCAATCGGTATCATCAAAATTTAGGGTTTCCCAATGTGTTGGGTAGTTGTTCATGTCAACCATATCCGTAGGGTTGTTGGCATAGAATCCGCCAACAATAGCCTTTTCTCCATCACCTCTCCAAACTACTTCGTTAGCTTTGTAAGATTGATCAATGGTGCTTAGCCATGTATCATTAAAACCGGTAGTATTTATGATTTTGGCATTATCTGTAACACCGTTTACCATTACACTAGTGAATATAGACTGCATGCCCAAAAATCTTCTTTTTCCAAAATTGATGACCTTAACGGCGATAACGTTCTCACCCGGATTCAGGTAATCTTTTAAGTTTAAGGTTTCATATTTATAATGCTGAATATCGCTTAATTGCGGTCCGTGTGTAATAAACTTACCGTTTACATAAAGAAAGTAGTGGTTGTCTGCAGAAATATTGATGATAAAATCTGCCTTTGCATCGGCAACATTAAATGTATTACGAAACAAAATCGCTGTGTCTTCACCACCTTTAATATCTGGGTGACTAACCCAGCTGGCACTGATGTTTTCTTTGCCATAAACTACCTCAGGATGATTAAGTTCCGTTTGCGAATAAACGGAAAGAGATAGAAGAAGTAAGAATAAAAACCGATTCATTAAATATTCAAGTTGGTGTTCATAGGTTGTAAAGATCATGAAAGATTAGTGAAAACGAGTCTTTCATGATCTTTTTAAGATTGTAAAATATCAGTAAGCAAGATTAAAACTAGCACCGCACTATAAGGCATGGCGTTATTATAAGATAAAATCTATTTATTATTCACTAAATCCATTAAATCAACATCATTACCTAATAAGACATCTTTAGAATTGATACGCCCTTTTTCAGGTCCGTTTTCTAATTTTAGAACTCCCCTTGGGCATACAGCGGAACAAATACCACAGCCTACACAACTAGAACGTACAATATTTTCCCCTTTTTGGGCATATGCACGTACATCAATACCCATTTCACAATAAGTAGAACAGTTACCACAAGAAATACATTGACCACCATTGGTCGTAATTCTAAATTTAGAGAACAAACGTTGTTGAAAACCTAACATAGCGGCCATTGGGCAACCAAATCTACACCACACACGGTTTCCTAAAATAGGATAAAAACCTGTTCCTATAACTCCGGAAAAGATACTACCTATTAAAAAGCTATAAGTGGTACGTAGTGTTTCCGCTTTGAATATGAATATGTTTCCAGAACCACTAAAAAAGTGCATTCCAATTAATACGGCAATAATAGTAAAGTACCCAATTGCTCCATATTTGGCATCTTTAGCAAGTTCTTCTCTTTTGTAAATCATTACCCAAGAAAAAATAGCGGTTAAAATAACAGCAACACCAGATATGAACATGGTTTTTGTAAGCCAATATTTGCTGGTGTCATTACCTAAATAAGAATAAATGACAGCTATGGTCATTAACGTTACGAATACCACAACACTGTGTACTACCCAACGTTCAACCTTCCAAGCGAATTTCGATTTATCGCTTAATTGACGAAAAGAATCACCGGCAGTTTCAGCCAATCCACCACAACCACAAACCCAAGAGCAATACCAACGCTTACCATATTTGTAGGTTAAAAAAGGAGAGATGACAAAGATGGATATAATACCAAAAAACAGCATGGTCATACCTACACTACCAGAATCTATAAAGCCATTAATACGATAACGCTCAAAGTTGTAATAGTTTAAAGGCCACATATTTTTTAAATCGTAATATGGCAAATCACCATTTAAACGCGCCATGATTTCAGGAATGAAAAATGCGAATGCAGTCTGAAAGAACATAACACTAACCGTTCTCAATTGCTCGTATTTATTATGACGATACTTCCAAATGAATTTGGCGCCGAAAGCCAAAATTGCCACGGTATACATGGTACCGTAAACAAACCATTGGCTGGCAGGGTTTCCGCTGAGACCTTTACTTAAAGGGTCGAATAAGGCAATTAAACCCGTATTATCACCATCTTTTACTAGACCAAGATATTGCGGATAAAAATAGAGTACAATGTAAAAACCTGTTAAGGCAATACCGGCCATCCAGGCAAGAACACCACGACTAGAAATAGATTTAAACCAGACGCCGTCATTCTTAATCCCTTTATGCTTGTTTGTATATGCAGCCTGTGAAAACCAAATGATACCAGCAAATATGGCAACAATAGAAATGGTAAGCCAAAGTGCCGTGTTACCAAGATTTAAGTTGAATAATTGTAGAATGAGAATTCCCAAACCGATCATTCCTGTGACTACTGCCAGTTTTTGGCCTGTATTTAATGCTTTAGGCGGTTCTCCCGCAAGAGACATACTTCTGTCAAAATTACCCATAGTAGGTGTTGTTTGTTTTGTTATTTAGTTAGGCGATACTGAAAATACGTTTCCAGCTTTTTTTCTTAGGGCTGATGTTCTTGTTGAAATCAGCATTGTATTTAGCGACAATTTCATCTTCGTAGAGGTTATAGAACTCAGGATCGAAATTGGCATCCTTTAAATAGGTCATTACGTGGTCAATGTCCTTGTTTTCTGTTAACCATTGGTCAAAAATTTCATGTCGCATTCGAATACCAAAGGTGTTGATGCCTAAAAATTGATGACTTTCTTTATCAAACGCTACGGTTATACATATCTTTTCAGTAGCATGGCGCCAGTGAAAATGTTGCTCGTTGTCCTTTTTATTGCGCTCGCTAAATACCCACCCGTAAGTTTGGTATTCTACATCTAAGAATTTAGCGGAGTTGAACCAATGACCGGGGTTATATTCCCTTTTATTTCCACAAATAGTTTGTGCAAGAGTTTCGCCCATCATTCGCCCTGTATACCAAACCGCTTCTATTGGTCTTCTGCTGCCAATACCTTCGTGTTGTTCTGCACAGTCGCCTATGGCGTATATATCTTTTATGTTGGTCTCTAAAAAGCGATTAACCTTAACACCTTTGCCTAATTCAATGCCAGAATCTTTTAGGAAATCGATATTTGGGGCAACACCGGCAGTTAAGCCAACTACATTACATTCAATGGTTTCACCTTTATCTGTCACTACAGCTTTAGCTCGCCCGCTGTCATCAGAAATTATTTTCTCAAGATTGGTGTCAAGTTGCAAATCTATATGGTGCTCTAGAATATGCTCATTGATCATGGCAGATTCGCCAGCAGGTAATACGCCGTTCCAAAAGCTATTTTCTCTAACTAAAAAAGTGACAGGTATTTGGCGAGAGCGTAGCATCTCGGCCATTTCAATACCTATTAATCCACCGCCAACAATAACCGCACGATTACATACCTTGTTATTAGGGGCGTTCTTCTCAAGCATTTCTAGATCTTGTTTTGAATACAAGCCTTGTACACCTTTTAGATCTTGCCCTGGCCAGCCAAACTTATTAGGCTTAGAACCTGTTGCAATAATTAGTTTGTCATAAGAAATAGATGAACCACCTTTTAGGAGCAACTTTTTAGCATCGGTTTCTACTTTTTCTACAAACCCGTTAACGAGGTCGATTCTGTTTTTCTTCCAAAACCAGTTTTCGTAAGGTTGTGTATGTTCAAATTTCATGTGACCCATGTAAACATACATTAATGCGGTACGGGAGAAGAAATAGTCACTTTCTGCGGAAATAATGGTGATTCTTTTGTCTGATAGCTTACGTATATGTCTAGCTAAAGTGACTCCGGATATGCCATTACCAATAATTACAATATGATCCATAAATTGCTTTTGTTGATGGTTGTGTCGGTATTAAAGGTAAGAACTTAACAGCCACCTTTTTATTTAGAAAGATTATAAACTTGTTATAACTCTGTGATACTTTTTATCTTAGTTTGTGTTTTGGTCATACTAAAATAGATGTGTAATGCACAGCAAATCAGTGTTTAATTAGATTTAAAATTTTAAAGAAAAAAATTATTTTTTTTGAGAAGTGTATGTTTTTGTAAATAGCCACGACCTAAACAATCTCAAAAGTGATGCTAAAATTAAAATTATGATGAATAGAATTGTTATACAGACTATGTTTTTACTTTTAATAGTTACCAGTGTTTCTGCACAAGATGTAGCTACCTTTTTTAGCAAGAGCGATAGTTTTTTTAAGGAGTACGTAGTTGATGGTAAAGTAAAGTACGCAGTTATTAAAAATAACCCAGAAGCTTTAAACGAGGTATTGAATTCTGCTAAGGGTATATCGGTTTCTAAGTCAGATGCAGCAACATATCAATCTTTTTGGATTAATGCATACAACCTGCTGGTTATAGATGGTATCGTTAAGAATTATCCTTTAAAATCACCTTTAGATGTAGCAGGTTTTTTTGATAAAACAAAACATGAAATAGCAGGTAAATCTGTAACCTTGAACGGTATTGAGAATGATCTGTTAAGAGCGCAATTTCCAGCCGAAGCAAGATTTCATTTTGTATTGGTATGTGCAGGTTTAGGGTGTCCGCCAATTATAAACACGGCTTACAAGCCTAACACAATAGAGGATCAATTGCAGAAGCAAACCGTTTTGGCTTTGAACAACCCTAATTTTATCAAGGTAAATAAGAATAAAGTACAGGTTTCTCAATTATTTGAGTGGTACAAAGGAGACTTTGAACAAAAAGGAAGTACTGTCGATTTTATCAATACCTATAGAAAAGAACAATTGCCGGAAAAAGCTAAGGTGTCTTACTACCCTTACGACTGGTCTTTGAACGAAACTAAATAATCAACTAAGAATTTTAAAAACCTAAAAATGAAAATTTTAACTAGAAATTTATTTCTTGCAGTGGTTCTTTGTGCCTTTTTTACAGGCTACGGGCAAGATAGTTTGCAACAGAAAAGTAATATACAGCAATATACACCATCAAAATTGATAGGTAAGGGGCAGTATGATTTAAAGTGGTTCAATAATTTATATACACAAACCGAAAGTACTTTTACGGAAGGTACGGAGCCTAGACAAACTTTTTTTACATCAACATTAGAGGCATATACCGGTGTTGGTACAAATAAAAGGTGGAATGTTGGTGCTATTTTAGAGTTTAGATCAAATGTTATTGGCGATAGAAGTGCCTTGGATGTATTTAAATTCGACGGAGAAAACAATACGGCTAGATCAGGTCTTACCTCAATAGCGCCATCGGTGAAATTTGTGCCTATTGCTTCTGTCAGTAATTTTTCAATTCAAAGTTCATTCTTTATCCCTTTGGTGGATAATGAAACAGAAAACGGTGTTTTTCTAGATCAAAAAGGATACATCTGGCAAAATAGATTCTTTTACGATTACACCTTTCCAGGAGATAAATGGCAACTTTTTAGTGAAATCAACTCAGAGTTAAGTTTTGGAGATAAGGAAGAAAGTTTTGCCAATAATAGTTTGAACCTAACGCCAGGTATTTTTCTTAGCTACTTCCCGTCAAGCAAGTTTACCGTTTTGGCATTGGCACAACATTCTCAACGGTTAGATTTGGGTAATGATTTTGCACAAGATTTTACAGCATTGGGTGGTGGTGCAAAGTATCAACTTACAAGTGCCCTAAATTTAGAATTATTGTATACAAATTTTGTTCGAGGTAATAATACAGGTCTAGGGCAAACCTTTAATTTAGGATTAAGGGGAATTTTTTAAAAAATAGTTTGAGTGTTCTTAAAAGAGCCTTTTGTTTTTAAAACAAATAGGCTCTTTTTCGATGTATATAGGTATGCTTTTGAACTATAATTGATTACACCCATATTTTGTTCTATATTGGAAACCTTAGAGCAAAATTCATATTGATTATGATATGAGTACTTAAAAGAATGAATACAAAAACGTTACCATTTCTATTTATAATACTTGTCAGTTTCATAATGAAAGGGCAAGATGTTACAGTGGCAGAATTACAGTTTTCTGGAACAAAACGCACCAAGGTATCATTCATTGAAAATCTTGTGGATGTAAAAAAAGGTATGGTCTTGGATTCTGTTCTTATGAATAGAGATATGCTTCGTTTAAAGAGATTGCCCTCTATATCTCATGCATATTATAAGGTAAATGTATTGCAAAATGAAACTTGCAAGGTTGAATATATCATTGAAGAAAATTTCACATTAATTCCGTTTGCAAATCTTTTCAGCTCATCCAATGACAATTTTGCATTTAGGGTGGGACTACAAGAGTTTAATTCTTTTGGTCGTAATATTACCTTAGGTGCCTTTTATCAGTACGATAATTATAGCTCTTTTGGGTTAAGTGTAAGAGCACCTTATCTCTTTTCAAATAAGCTTGGTATAGCTATTAATTATAACGATTTTACCACATTAGAACCTGTATTTTTCCAAGATGATACAGCAGATTATAAGTATAGCAACACGGGGTTTGAGCTTTTAGGGTTGTATGAATTCAATTTCAAAAATAGAATGGAGTTGGGCTTTAGTTTTTTTACTGAAGACTATGCATACGTTGAAGGTGCTACCGGTGCAGGTGTGCCATTGAATTTAAATGTAGATAAGCATTTGTTCAAGTTGATATATGATTATAATAGTTTGGATTATTTCTACCACTATCTCAAAGGATTTAGAAGTCAGCTGAATTTTCAATATGTTGGCAGTACAAATACAAGTTTGCCAGAATTTTTAATCGGTTTTAATGATTTCACCTATTTTAAGAGAGTAGGCGATAGGGGTAATTGGGCAAATAGATTGCGTTTAGGTTTAGCCAGTAATGTTGATAGTCCGTTTGCACCGTTTACCGTAGATAATAATTTAAATATTAGAGGTGTTGGTAATACAATAGATAGAGGTACGGGAATGATTGTTTTGAACACGGAATATCGTCAGACCTTTATTGATAAAAATAAATTTGTATTGCAGGGAAACATATTCGTTGATGGAGGTACATGGCGTAATCCTGCAGGCGGATTTGATGACTTATGGAAAAGTGAAAATATAAGAATCTACCCAGGTGTCGGTCTACGTTTTATGCATAAGCGAATTTTCAATGCTATTTTTAGAATAGATTACGGCTACGGAATCACAAAAGACGGAGACAACGGTATTGTCTTTGGTATTGGTCAATATTTTTAGCAATCTTTGTACTGAATTTAAGAGTGTTAATTGTTTTCTGGCATAGACCTTGTATTTAATGATAAGATGAAATACAGCAAGTTTACAGGTATCATATGTATGTTTTTAAGTCTTTTTTGCTTCGGGCAAGATTCACTGAAGACCGTTACGGCAGAACCTGGTGACGGAATTTTATCGCTGATTAGAAAGCAAGGTGTAGACCCGTACGAAGTATTCGATGAGTTTGTGACATTGAATATGGAAAACTTAAGAGATAGTGTTCATTTAATAGCAGGCAGAACTTATGTAATGCCAGATGTAAAATTAGATACGGTAGCTATTGTTGACTCATTGCAAATTCAGGCAAAAGAAGTAAAGGAGATAGAGAGTGCTTCTTATGCTATTTTCGGAGAAAAATACAAAACCGTAATTGAAAAAAGTGAGCGTTTAAAAGGTAATGTTTACTACTTGGTAAGCGGTCATGGAGGTCCTGATCCCGGTGCCATGGGTATGTATGCTGGCAAGGCAATAGCAGAAGATGAATATGCTTATGATATTACGCTGCGATTGGCAAAAGAATTAATGGCTCATGGTGCTGAGGTTTATATCATCATAAAAGATGAAAACGATGGCATTAGAGATGAACGAGTTTTAGAAATTGACCATGACGAAGTAGCGTATCCTGATAAAACAATTCCTTTAAATCAGTTGGCGCGGTTAAAACAACGCGTAGATATTATCAATGATTTATATAAAGATAACAGAGGTAAATACCAACGCTTGATCGTAACCCATGTAGATAGTAGAAGCGAAAATCAAAATATAGATGTCTTCTTTTATCACCATGAGAAAAGCAAGAACGGAGAAAAACTAGCGGAAAGTATTCATAAAACGTTTGGAGCCAAGTACAAGAAATATCAGCCAAATAGAACGTACTCAGGTACTTTTGAAGATAGAACATCGCTGTATTTAGTAAAGAAAACGCACCCTGCAATGGCATATATTGAGATTGGGAATATTAGAAATAAAAAAGATCAGGTCAGGATCTTAGATCCAGATAATCGCCAAGCACTTGCTAAATGGATCAGTGAAGGAGTGTTGTTGGATTTTGAAGGGGAATAAACTATTTATTACCCTTCAAAAATAATATTTACTGAGTACAAGTACCTTCTTCTAATTCTTGTTGTGTTGGGTTATATACATTGTCAGAAGAAGTGAATGTTCCAGTTAATCCACCAGCATCATTAATAAGTGGTAGTAATCCGCAGAATTCCGACAGCGAAGCATTTTCACGAATATCGATAGAACCGTCTACATAGATTAGATTTTGCAATTGGTTTAAATTTGTTTCATTAGTTCTTCTTATAGTTAAATTGCCATTGATCCTTCTTAAATTTTCTAATTTAAGTGTTTCAAATAAAAGATTCTCTCTGCCATCAATATATAGCCCACCATCAACTTGCTCAAAGCCCATTTCATTGAACAAATCCATAGCTGATTGTGAAGTGATAGATAAATACCCATGGTATACACCTAAAGGTATATCTTTTTGGCATTCACTATTAAGTATTTCACTAGGATAAGGATTGTATTTGTTGAATTTGGTATCGTAAAAATAACCGCCTATACCATCATTTATCAATAAAGGTTTAATGCCACAGTAATTATCTAACCTATGATTATAATCGATAGAAACATTACCATTAACGGTTGTTAAACGAGCTAGCCCATTTAAATTATCTATAAATGGGTTTTGACTTACATTTAAATCAGTTTCGATAGATGATAAGCTCATTAAGCCATCAATATTTTCTAAAGCATCGTTGCCATTTATATAAACAACTGCAGCTGTTGTGATATTAGACAGCCCATCTATATTTTTCAAAAGCTTATTGTAACCAATTTGCAAAGTAGATGAAAGGGTTGTGATAGTAGAAAGCGCATCAATATTTAGTAAACCATCATTTTGTAAGATAGAAAGAACACCAGTTACATTAACATTTTCTAAACCATCTAAGTTTAGTAATAAAGGGTTTCTTCTAATACGCAAATTCGCTAATTTGGTCAATGTGGCCAACGGTGTTAAATCTACGATGTCTGTTTCGCTAAAACCATTTTCAGAACCTATGATCATGCCTTCTGTAACTTCGGTATAACCTATATTTCCAAAATCGTTTACCTCTTGTTGGGTGGTTAATATAGCCCCTTCAAAAACCTCATTTACTCCGGCACCAGAGCAGTTTATCGTATTTTTTCCGCTTGAGGCATTACTTTCAAATAAAATTTGACCTTCATAATTTGTAACTTCAGTAGGCTCGAAGTTAACTGTTATATCTTTTGAAGAATTAGGAGCAATAGTTACGCTGTTCAGATCTAAACTATAACCATTTGGCGGTGTAATTGATGAAATGATAAGATCGGCATCGCCAGTATTTGAAACAGTAAAAATTTTTGATTCACTACTATTCGTTACTTTTTTGCCAAATTTCAGTGAATTTTCTCCAAGTTCGGTGCTAATCGCGATTATGGCATTTGCGGTAATTTCATTCTCTTCTTTAGTTATAATTACATCGTCATCATTGTCAGATGAACTACAGCTAATTATTAATAAAGAACTTAATAGTAGAATTGATAATTTAAAGTAATTGGTCATATGGTCTTATAGGTTTGGATTTATAAAACGATATGAATTTATTTATTATTGTAGATTTTTTTGGTAGTATCTGTAAAGCTCTGAAGGACTGTGTCCTAAATAATATTTTAAATGAATCATGCCAAAATGATATTGTAATTTAACCATGCCTCGTTCTTCATAACGTCGTGCTGAAGTGGTTACGGCAGCAGAAATAATCTTAAAAGGTTTTAGTTTGTAAACTCTTCTAATGAATTCATTGTCTTCGTAAATGACATAACTTTCATTGAAACCCTTAAGTTGTTGAAATAGTTTACTGGTGATGAAAAGCGACTGGTCACCGCCACGACAAATTTGATGGTTAATGCGTGTGCACCAACTAAAGAATTTTAAGAAAGGGCTATTACTATTAAAACGCATTTGAAAACAACCTACCTCAAAACCTTGGTCGATTTCGTTTAAAATAGCGCTGTCGAAATCTTTTGGAGGTAGCGTATCTACATGTATAAAATAAAGAATGTCGCCAGTTGCATTTGCAGCGCCAAGGTTCATTTGTGCAGCTCGCCCTTTGCCACTGTTAATTACCGTTGCTCCATATTTTTGAGCATTGGTTACAGAGAAGTCTGTACTGCCACCATCAACCACAAGTATTTCTTTAATTCGGTCAGTGCCCGATTTGTTGGAAATGGCAAAAAGTACATCAAAGATGTACTTTTCTTCATTCAATACCGGAATGATAATACTTATGGTTGGCTGGTGAGTACTCATAATAAAGTATTTGCTTTCTTATGGTAGTCAAATATCAATAAACCTTACAATTGCTTAATTAATTCTTGAAATAACTTTACCATTTTTGGTTCGGTCTTTTCTGCGATAGAAATAATTTCAGCGATATCTACTGGTTTTAGATTGTCTGGGTCGCATTCGTCAGTTAAAACAGAAACCGCAACAATGGGTAGCGATAAATGATTGGCAACGATAACTTCGGGCACGGTACTCATGCCTACGGCATCCGCACCAATTAATTTAATCATTCTGTATTCTGCCCTGGTTTCTAGTTGAGGTCCAACAACAGAAGCGTATACACCGCTCTTTAATGATATATTTAAGTCTTTGGCAATAGCGGTTAACTTGTTGCGCATATCTAAGTCATAAGGCTCTGACATATCAGCAAAACGTTCTCCAAATTCACTAACACCTTTAAATGCCAATGGCGAACCACCTTGTAAGTTAATGTGGTCTTCGATCAGCATCATATCACCTTTTTTGAAGTCAAGGTTTACCGCACCAGCTGCGTTAGATATGAAAAGCTTAGAAATGCCCAACATGTGCATAACACGAATAGGGTAGGTGATATCTAAAAAGTCATAACCTTCGTAAAGGTGAAAACGACCTTGCATGACCACTACTTTTTTCCCTGAAATGGTTCCATAAACCAATTTGCCTGTGTGGAATTCCACGGTTGCCAATGGAAAAAACGGAATGTGGTTGTAGTGCGCCTCAATTGGGTCTTCTACGCTATCAACAAGTTTTCCTAGTCCTGTGCCTAGAACGATACCAATTTCAGGTTTTTCAAAACCTTTATTTTTAAGGTATGCTACAGATTCTAAAAGTTCGTCTTTCATCATAAATTTATATGTTTTAAAAAGGGTTTAAAGGCATCAATATCCTTTATGTCCTCGTAATAATCTACATCGTTTTTAGATTCTAAAAGTTCGGTGCTTTCATGTTCTAAATCAGCTAAAGTATCTTTTAGAACCGTTTCAGTGCCCCAAGTTTTATTTTTAAAAAGTTCAGGCATAAATTTTTTCATACCCAACAAATAATATCCGCCATCATCAGCCGGACCTACTACAAAATCATTTTTCTCCAGAGATTTAAAAGCATTTTCTAGATTTTCTTGAGATAAATCAAGCATATCGCTGCCAATAATAATGATCTTTTGATAATCGTTTTGGAACCCTTCTTGAAAAGCATTTGCCATACGAATACCCAAGTCGTCACCTATTTGAATTTTTTTATCAAATTTCTGATTGTCCCAAATATCGTTTTCCCAAATTTCTTCGGAATAATACACCTGTTTTTCTGCGTATAGGTTCTTGGTGATGGATACGGTGTGGTTTAATAAGAATTTATATATATCTAATGCAGCCTGGTCACCAATGGTAGCGGCTAAACGCCTTTTTCCTTTACCCAATTCTGGGTTTCTAGTGAAAATAAGCAAAAGGTTATTTGAGTTTGCGAGAGTGAAATCTATAATTTTCTCGTCTTTCTCTGTTTTATTGTTTTGTAGTATTCCCAATCTGTTTTTTATTTTCCTAACTCCTAACTCCTAACTCCTAACTCCTAACTCCTAACTCCTAACTAATAAACCTTTATACCTTCGTGTAAAAGTTTGCCCCAATGCTTGCTAAAAGCATGAACGCTATCGGTAGCTATTTCTTGGTCGTTAAAAACTTCGCCTCCTTTATTTTTCCAATCAAAAATACCACCATATAAATTGAGAATATTGGTATAGCCTAATTCTTTTAATTGTTCGCCTATATCTTCAGAGCGTACTCCTATAGAGCAGTAAACGATTATGGGTTGATCCTTATCTGTAATGGTTTCAAGCACTACTTGTTCGTCAAATTTTTTATAACCTACCCATAGGGCATTTTTTAGATGGCTAACCTCAAACTCTTCTTTTTCCCTTGTATCCAAAAACGCGATAGAATCGGTTGTAGGCATATGATCAAAATAAACATAAGGTATCGTTCCCTTATTCCAAGATTTTAGAGCCTTGGAAATTTTGTCTTGACTTATCCCTTTTTGCGATAAAGAAAGGAAGGTAAATACACAGAGTAATAATTTATAATTTAGTATTTTCATTATTACAAAGGTACTATAAATACGATTTAAGAAGTGCCGATATAAAAGTGAATTTATGGTTAAAACTATGCAAAATAATGGCTTAGTGGCCTTTATTATAATATGTGTTCTATTAAATTTTAGTTGTAAGCAACATGTAAAACAAGAAGTTGTTACGGAAGATGAGGAGCCTACGGGATATTATATAGAACCATATAGGTCTCAGTATCATTTTTCGCCAGAGAAAAATTGGATGAACGATCCTAACGGATTAGTGTACAAGGATAGCCTGTATCATTTGTTCTATCAATATTATCCTGATAGTACAGTTTGGGGACCTATGCATTGGGGGCATGCGGTAAGTGAAGATATGATAAAGTGGAAGCATAAGCCAGTAGTACTTTATCCTGATGAAAACGGATACATATTCTCTGGTAGTGCGGTGGTGGATCATAATAACACTTCGGGTTTTGGTACGGTTGATAATCCTGCAATGGTTGCCATATTTACCTATCATAACGCAGTAGCGGAAAAAGCCGGTACCAATGATTATGAAACGCAAGGCATTGCCTATAGTTTAGATAATGGTGAAAGCTGGACCAAGTTTGAGGGAAATCCGGTTATAGAAAATCAGGGTAATAAAGATTTTAGAGATCCTAAGGTATTTTGGAATAAAATAACCGAAAGCTGGACCATGCTTTTGGTTGCAGGAGATCATTTGCAAATCTGGAATTCTCCAAATTTAAAAGAGTGGGAAAAAGTTAGTGAGTTTGGTAAGGAGCAAGGAGCACATGGCGGAGTTTGGGAATGCCCAGATATGTTTCCGCTAAAAATAGATGGTACTGATGAGGTAAAATGGGTACTACTGATAAGTGTTAACCCGGGTGCGCCAAACGGAGGTAGTGGAACGCAATATTTTATAGGGGATTTTGATGGTACAACTTTCACTACCGATCATGTAGAGCACAAATGGATAGATTTAGGAAGAGATAATTATGCAGGGGTAACCTATAACGATGCTCCTAATAATCAGCGTGTGTTTATGGGTTGGATGAGTAATTGGGACTATGCAATGGATACGCCTACAGAAAAATGGCGTAGTGCCATGACGGTGCCAAGGTTATTGAGCTTACGTAATGTAGGGGGTGAGGTGTCGTTGTTTAATTATCCTTTAAAAAGTTTTGAGAAGCACGTTGCATTGGCATATCCTGAAAGTACGATAGAAATTCTGCCTACACGTAAAAGAATTCTTCCGCTTAAATATGGAAATCAAAGTAAAATTCAGTTTACGTTATCCGTGCCAAATGCGCAAATGTATTTCAGGAATAAAAATGGGGATAGTTTAAGTATAGCTATTGATAGAGATAAAAAGATAGTGACCCTAGATCGAAGAAAATCAGGTAAAACGGACTTTAGCGAGAAGTTTTCTCCAGATGTGCAGCAAATGAAAATTCCCAATATTCCTAATGGTCCTATTGAGATAGTTATGCTTTTAGATCATTCGTCATTAGAATTGTTTATAAATGAGGGGCAATATGTAATGACAAATCAGATTTTCCCTAATGAGTTTTTTAGGGCTTTAACCATTGTAAATAACTCAGAAGAGAAGTTGGAAATAGAAGATTTTACCGAGCATAAGGTAGAACGCGTGTGGGATTAAAACGGATTGTTTGTTGATTCTTTTTTAGCTAGCGATGTCTATGCTATTTAAATGCTGCCTTGTTTAAAGCAATAGTTTGCAATATTGATTTTTTGTAAGAAGGTGTATTCATACGTTTACCAGTGTTGTTTCTTTAGCAATAGGCTGTGCTAATGTTTTAGATAAAGATAAAAGTATTCTTGGCTATCATTAACCGTAGAAGGTCATAATTCAATTTAAATTTATTGTAGAATAATGAGTTGCAAGTATGCTTCTTAACAGGTACTATGTATTTTTGGGAAATAACAGGTAGGTGTATTAAACAAAAAAATCCTTACTGTTAAGTAAGGATTTATTGTGGTGCCTCCAGGAATCGAACCAGGGACACATGGATTTTCAGTCCATTGCTCTACCAACTGAGCTAAGGCACCATGCTTGCTGTAAGCGGGTGCAAATATAATTTCAATTTTATGATTTCCAAACTAAATCGTAAAAAAAGAAAAATGTTTTTTTAATTTTTAATCTTTGTAACATGAATTTAATAATAGATGCAGGTAATACGAACGTTAAATTAGCAATCTTTAAAAAGTCGGAAATAATTCATTTAGAGACTGTTGTTGTCGATTTGTTCGTAGAGGCAGTTAAAAAGATTTTCAAAGAATTCCCTAAAATAAAATATTCAATAGTTTCTAGTGTAGGGTCGCTTTCAAAGGAACAAATGAAGGTTGTGGCGGTTTTTTGTAATCTTCATGAGCTTTCAAACACCTCAAAAGTACCATTTAAGAACTCATATGCATCACCACAAACTTTAGGTGTTGATCGTTTAGCCTTGGCAACTGCAGCTTATTATTTTAATCCACATCACAATAATTTAATAATTGATGCGGGTAGTTGTGTTACCTATGATATGTTAAATGATTTTGATGAATACCTTGGTGGTGCCATTTCTCCAGGTGTTCAAATGCGTTACAATGCCATGCATGAACAGACGGCGAAGTTGCCGTTGCTCGAGAAAAAAGAGTTGTTGGACTACATAGGTAATACTACAGAAAACTGTCTTCATAGTGGGGTTGTAAATGGAATAACGCTTGAAATAGACGGTGTCATTGATCTTTACAAAGCTAGATTTGAAAATTTAACAGTTATTTTAACCGGTGGAGACACACAATTTTTGTCTAAACGATTAAAAAATACCATATTTGCGGATTCCAAATTTCTCCTGAAAGGGCTTAATTATTTGCTGGAATACAACAAGCACTAAATGATCAAAAAAATTGTAATTGCAATTGTATACATTACCACTGTTGGTATGTACGCTCAAGACGGTACCGTTTCTCCTTATTCTTTCTTTGGAATCGGAGATTTAAAAAACGAAAGCACGATAGAAAATCAAATGATGGGGGGTATTGGTATCTATGCCGATAGTATTCATATCAATTTAAGAAACCCGGCCGCTTTTGGTAAGTTAGGTTTAGAGGTAATGGATCGAGAAGGTCTGGTTACGTACACTGCTGGTGTCTCCAATAAACAATACACACTTAAAAGTTTCACCGAAGAAGAACAAAGCTCTATTACAAGTCTAGATTATTTGGCGCTCGGTTTTAGCGTAGGTAAAGGTTTGGGTATGGGTTTCGGTATTATGCCTTATTCATCCGTTGGTTATAATTTGGTAGATGAGAGAGCAACGACAAATAGTTCTTTAACAAATGTTTACTCTGGTGAAGGTGGCTTAACGCGAGCTTTTTACTCGGTAGGATATGAGGTATTGAAAGATTTGACGATAGGTGCCACTATAAATTTTAATTTTGGTACGTTGGATAGTGAAAGATTGCAACAAGTGGATGGTGTGCAGTTTGGTACGTTCGACAGAAGAAGCTCAAGGGTAAACGGCTTTGATTTTAACTATGCCCTAAATTATTCTCCCATATTAAAAGGTAGAAATAGATTACATACTTCAATACGTGTAAATACCCAAGGTAACTTAGTTTCTAAAAATGATAGGCAGCTAGGTTCATTTTCTGTTTTAACAGGTGGCGATATAGAAGAGGTAGAAGTAGATTTGGTTTCCCAAAATTTAAGAAATACAGAATTGAAGATACCAACGACCACAACTATAGGTTTGGGTTACGGTGAAGATTATAAATGGTTTATAGGTGCTGAATATAGTTTTCAAGAGATGAGTTCTTTTGAGAATGCATTCTTGGGTGCAGATAGTATAATGTATGAAGATGCTAGTTCTTTTGCATTTGGAGCCTTTATTACTCCTGATCATGATTCTTTTACAGGTTACTTAAAACGAATTACTTACCGAGCTGGTTTACGTTTAGATAAGACAGGTATGCTAGTGAATGACGTTGATATAAATAACTTTGGCATAACTTTTGGATTAGGCTTACCACTGGGACGAAGTTTCTCAAATCTTAACGTAGGTTTTGAATTTGGTAAAAGAGGAACTACTAGGGCTAATTTGATAGAAGAGAGCTATTTTAAATTTAATGTAGGTCTATCGTTAAACGATCGTTGGTTCCAGAAAAGAAAAATCAATTAATAAAAATTTAGTACATTAACCATTTTAAAAAGAGAAAACATGAAATCGAAACTTTACTTCACGGCAATAATGTTCCTAGGGATGATGGGAGTGAGCAATGCGCAGGCGCAAAACCCTGAATGTATGACTAACTTGTCCATTTTTTCTGAGCATTCAAAAGTTAAAAATTATGATGCGGCCTATGAGCCATGGAAAATGGTTTATGAAACTTGTCCGCAGTTAAATAACGCTATCTATGTATATGGTGAACGTATACTTAAAGATAAGATGAAAAAGGCGACAGGTGCCGACAAAGAAAAATTTGCTAATGATTTAATGGGTCTTTATGACAATAAGTTGAAGCATTTTGCATCTAAGACCAGTCAAGGTGAAACCGATGTTGATAAGGCAATGGTGATGTACGATAATAAAATGGCAGATGATGCAAAAATGTACAGCATGTTGAGCGATGCATTTACTAAGGATAAAGAGAATTTTACAAATCCTAAGGCGTTATATATCTATTTCTCTAGTTTGGTTGATGAGCATAAAGCAGGTAGAAAAGACTTGCAAGAAGTTTTTGATGTATACGATGCGGTTACTGAAAAAATAGAAGTTGAAAACGAAAAAATCACAGGAAAAATAGCAAAGTTGTTACCTAAAGAAGAAGCTGGTACATTGACTTCAAAAGAGAAGTCTCGTTTAAAGGCTTACAACTCTTACTCTGGAGCTTATGGTAAAATAGCTGGTAGTATTGATTCTAAATTAGGTCCTTTAGCAGATTGTAGCAACCTTATTCCTTTATACGAAAAGAGTTTTGAAGAGAAAAAAGGTGATATTGTTTGGGTGAAAAGAGCGGTAGGTTTAATGTTCAACAAAGAATGTACTGATGATCCTTTGTTTCAAAAATTATTTGAAGCGCAATTAGCTTTAGATCCATCTGCCGATGCTTATGTATATGGTGGTACTTTGAAAATGAAAAATGGAGACAGTTCTGGTGCACTTGCAGATTTTGATAAAGCATTGTCTTTAGAAACAAATAATGAGAAGAAATCTAAGATTGCTTACAAAGTAGCAGTTATTAATAAAAGAAAAGGTAGTAAGTCTACTGCTCGTAAATATGCTCAGAAAGCTATTGATGCTAACCCATCTAACGGTCGTGCATATTTATTGATCGCTAACTTATATGCAACAAGTGCAAACAGTTGTGGTACGTCTGCTTTCGAGAAAAGAGCTATCTATTGGAAAGCAGCTGATATGGCAAGAAAAGCAGGTAGAGTAGATCCATCATTAAGTGGTTCTTCAAGTCAAGCTGCAAACAGCTATAGTTCAAAAGCACCATCTAAAGAGATGATCTTTAGTTCAGGTATGGCTGGTAAAACTGTTACTTTCAACTGTTGGGTTGGTGGTAGCGTGAAAGTACCTTCTTTATAGAAAAAATGATACAGATTAAAAATTTTAAAGGCATTGCCGTGGTTTATACCATGGCAATGCTTTTTTTATCTTGTCAAGATGAATATAAGAGAGTAGGTGAAGAAGCACCAAAGGAGATATATCCAAGAAGTGTAGCAGAGAATTTTGTAGCTACCTATACCGAATCTCCAGAAAAATTAGGCTCAGAAGATGAGGGTTCTTCAAAGGTTTTGGCAATACTCTCAGGTCCTATTAGAAATGATTTTGAGCAGTTGTCTTTTCCGTACCAAACTTTTCCAGAAGGTCTTTTGGTAGAGATTTTCAACGAAAAAAATGAAAAAACAATTATAGAGGCAGACTATGGTGTGTTGTATTCTAAGACTTCTATCGTAGATTTGCGTGGTAATGTACTTATAAAGAGTGATGATGGTAAGAAATTAGCAACATCTCAATTGTATTACGACCGTGGTAACGAATGGGCATTTACGCAAGAGAAATTCACATTTACTAATCCTGATGATGGAACGGTAATGGATGGTGAAGGAATGGATATTCAAAAAGACCTTAAATTTTTAAATGCACATAAGACTTACGGACTTATGTTAATTAAAGAAGATAAAGAACAAGAGAATGATTAATATTTTAAGGTATACAGAATACTTATACGTAATAGTAGCTGGATTTTCAATTTACCGAATTTTTACGGATTGGAATACAGATAGAAGCATGGCTTATTTTTTCATATTTTTTGCTATTGTATCTATAGGTATGTTCTTGTTTAGAAGAAACTACAGGAAAAAATTCGAACAACGTAAACGGGATAATCAAAACAAATAGTGGGTACAGCCGGTATTATAATTATACTTTCCTTATTTTTTTCAGCATTTTTCTCAGGAATGGAAATTGCCTTTGTCTCTGCGAACAAAATCCATATTGAAATAGAGAAAAAACAAGAAGGCTTTTTGGCAAAGGTTTTGACCAGATTAACCAAGAAACCATCAAAGTTTATTGCAACCATGCTTATTGGTAACAATATAGCCTTGGTCATTTACGGTCTTTTTATGGGCGATGTGCTCATGAACTGGTTTGCGGGTATTGCACCTGATAATGCCTTTTTAAAATTGTTGATCACAGATTTTAGTCTGTTGACCCAAACATTGATTTCTACTTTTGTTATTTTAATAACCGCAGAATTTTTACCTAAGGTTCTCTTTCAAATTTATGCGAATAACTTATTGAAGTTATTGGCGATTCCAGCTTTTATATTTTACCTTTTATTTTCTTTTATATCCGACTTTATTATTTGGATTTCAGATTTCATATTAAAATATGTGTTTGGAACATCGGGAGATGAAGTACAATTGGCATTCAGTAAATTAGAATTGGGTGATTATATAACAGAACAGATGGAAACTATTGAAGAAGAAGATGAGGTAGATACCGAGATTCAAATTTTTCAGAACGCATTAGAGTTTGCTGCTGTGAAAGCGCGAGAGGTTATGGTGCCCAGAACAGAGATTGTTGCTGTTGAAATGCATGAGACCCCTAAAAATTTGGCAAAATTGTTTACAGAGACAGGTTATTCTAAAATACTAGTATATAATGATACTGTAGATGATGTTATAGGTTATGTGCATTCTTATGAACTGTTCAAAAAGCCAAAGACAATTAAGAGTATCTTATTGCCTGTAGAGTTTGTGCCAGAAACAATGCTTATTCAAGATATGCTAAATGTACTTATTAAAAAACGTAAAAGTATTGCGGTAGTATTAGATGAATATGGTGGTACATCTGGTTTGGTAACGGTAGAAGATATTGTTGAAGAGCTTTTCGGCGAAATAGAAGATGAGCACGATAGTACAGATTTAAGGGAAGAAGTGGTCGATGAACGTCACTTTTTGTTCTCTGCAAGATTAGAAGTGGATGATATTAATGAAAATCACAAATTAAATCTTCCGGTATCGGATGAATATGAGACCTTAGGCGGTCTTTTAGTGCATACCTTAGGGGAGATTCCAGATAAAGAAGTAGAGCTTACCATAGACGCTTATAAGTTTACCGTGCTAGAAGTTTCCAATACCAAAATAGATTTGATTTCAATAGAAGTTTTGGAAGAGGAATAACAGTGCATCAATCAATAAATTAGGAGTCTTTTTAGTTTTTATTATTTCAATTAAAAATGGTAGTTTTGCCTCCCAATAACCACAAACGATTATTTTAAACGTTAATTAGAATGGCAGTATTAGAAAATATTAGGAAACGTACAACTGTGTTGATCTTGATTATAGGTTTGGCACTTTTTGCTTTTGTTATATCTGGGGTTTTTACCAGTAGCAATTTTGGAGGAGAAAAAGTAGGCTCGTCAGTAGCCGAAATTAATGGAGAAGATATTTCTATTGATGAATTCAGGCAAGAAGTCGAAGTGGCTTCTAAAAGAGTTGGTCCAACAACATCTTCAATGCAAGTGGTAAACCAAGTTTGGGAGAACAAAGTAAGAAAGACCATTTTAGGAGAGCAGTTCGAAGATTTAGGTATTGGTATTGAGCAAGATCAGATCGTTGATTTTCTAAGAACTACCGGTTATGCTCAGAATCCTCAGTTTCAAGATCAAAATGGTCAGTTTGATGCGAACATGTTCAGACAAACCGTTGCAGATTGGAAAGTCAACAACCCTGCACAATATGATGCTTGGTTACAAACTGAAGCTGAAATCGTTCAATTGGCAAAAGAGCAAACATATTTTAATATGGTCAAGGCCGGTGTTGGCGCTACATTGAAAGAAGGTGAGCTGGATTATAAATTGGCGAACGAAAAAATGGATATTAAGTATGTAAGAGTACCTTACACTTCTATTCCAGATAGCACGATTAACGTTACTAAAAGTGAAATTGCCGATTATGTAAGCAAGCACAAAGATGAATACAAGCAGGATCCTGCAAGAGATTTACAGTATGTATATTTTCAAGAGAAGCCATCTGAGGCTGATCAAGCAGCTATTAAAGATGAGATCACTAAGCTTTTAGTTGATACTATTGAGTACAATTCTCAAACAGATCGTAACGATACTATTAGAGGATTTAGAAATACAACCGATGTTGCTGCATTTTTAGATAGATATTCAGATACTAAATTCGATACGATATATAAGGCGAAGAAAAACCTGCCTTCTAGTGTTGCAGATACCTTAATGAGTTTGAACGTAGGTCAAATCTACGGTCCTTATAAAGACGGAGATTCATACAAGATTTCTAAAATGATCGCTAGAAAGCCGAATGGTTCTGTAAAAGCGAGTCATATTCTTTTAGCTTATACAGGGGCAACGAGAGCTAACCCTGAGGTAACTAGAACTAAGGAAGAAGCTGAAGCTAAGGCAAAAGAACTATTGAGAGAAGCTAAAAAATCAGGAGTTGTATTTTCTACATTGGCTAGAGATAATTCAGACGGACCGTCTGCGCCAAACGGTGGAGATTTAGGTTACTTTCAAAGAGGGGTAATGGTACCTGCTTTTAACGACTTCGCTTTTGGTAACTCAGAAGGTTCAATTGGAATGGTCGAAACCGATTTTGGATTTCACGTAATTAAAATTGACGATAAAGAAGATGTTGTTCAAATAGCAACCGTAGATAGAGAGATTGTTCCTTCAGAAGAAACAATCAATACTTTGTTTACCAGTGCTACCAAATTTGAAATGGAAACTACAGAAGACGAAAGTGGCTTTTCTACCATTGCAAAAAAAGATGAATATGTTGTTCGTCCTGTAAATAAAATAAAAGCTTTAGATGAAAACCTGCCTGGGTTAACAAACCAAAGAAATATTGTACAGTGGGCATTCAATGCTGATACAGAAGTTGGTGATGTAAAGAGGTTTAATATCAATAACGGTTATGCTGTTGTTCAATTAACAGGTAGTTACGCTGAAGGTGTAATGAGTGCTGAAGATGCTTCTGTACTTGTTTTACCAAAAATACGTAAAGAACGTAAGGCTGCGCAGATTATCGCAGCTAACAAGGGTAAAGATATGAATGCTATAGCATCTGATAACGGTGTAAGCGTTTCTAATGCTTCTGCGCTTACTGTTAAATCGCCAACTATTCCTGGCGCTGGTAGCGAGCCAGTTGTAGTAGGTACTGCTTACGGAATGGGTGCTGGTGAAACTTCAGGATTGATTGAAGGAAACACCGGTGTGTTTAAAATTGAAATCGTGAAGAAAACAGAAGCTCCTAAGTTGGATAATTATAGTGTGTATGCCAATGCTTTGAAAACAGGAGCAGCTACTCGAGTGAACACTGCGGTATACAACGCGTTGAAAGAAGGTTCTGAAATTGAAGATAAAAGAGCTACGTTCTACTAGTAGTAATTTTAAGATTTATATAAAAAAAGAGCATCCAATTTGGATGCTCTTTTTTTATAGTATCATTTTTGAGTAGGGTAGAATAGTATGGTGTCCTTTTTCCTTGAAGTAAGACATATCTTTTTCCGTCCCGGTAGCTAAAACAAAGTCCCCGCCCCAAGCTCCTAAACTTTTAATAGTTCTAGGGTAATCAGTGAAAAGCAAATCTTTGATAGTAGGAATTTGAAGTGTTTTTGATAAAATAGCCTCGTGCTCGTTCAATAAATCCTCAAACTCGGTTATGTCGGTACACTTTTGAATATTTTCGGTTATAGCGTCTACCTTAGTTATAAAAGCCTCTTTATCAAATTCTAAACTTCTGTAGCTATTAATGGCATCTCTACTGTTCTTTTTCTGGTTTAGATAAACAAAGAACAGTTCGTCTTTAAAAGATGGGTTAAAATGAGCTTCATCAACTATTGGCTCAAAATTATTTCTTTGATAGGTAATAGCAGAACTATGCGTTGCGCATGCAATATCATATCCGCTACCGCCAAAAGTGGACTCTAATAATTGATACGGATTAACGCCTGCCCAAGTTGACATATTGGCTATTAAAGTAGAAGAGGTGCCCAGTCCCCAAACCATAGGGAAGGTAAATTTAGTCTCAATTATACTGTTTTCAGTAATCTTGGATAAGAATTCAGGATTAAGCTTGTTGGTTTCTGTCAATATTTGCTTCAATCGATCGGATGTAGCTTCGTCAGTGGTTGTAACGGTTTTAAAATCTGATTTAGAAAATTCGGCATAAAACCACGTATCGTCATTTTCATCAACGCCAAACCAGTGAATTGTCTCTGTATTCTTGTTTCTAAGTTTTAAAGACTGTCCAAATTTCGTTGGTAATGCTAGCCCTTTTGCGCCATCAAGAATGGCATATTCACCTGTCAATAGTAATTTTCCGTTGCTGTAAAATTCCTTTGTCATAGCTTAAAGATTTACTTTCTAATAATACTTAATTGACTTTCCACAGCGTGGTGCGTAACCTGGTTGGTTTTAAAATGTTCCACCAAAGTGGCTTTTTCATTTTCGTTGGCACCGAGTTGGTTTAAGATATTTAAAAGATGCATTTTCATGTGCCCTTTTTGAATTCCTGTAGTAACCAAAGAGCTTACTGCAGCAAAGTTTTGTGCTAGTCCCGCAACGGCAACTATTTGCATGAGTTCTTTAGCCGATGGTCGCTGCAACATTTCTAAATTTAGCTTCACAAGAGGATGTAAATTCGTAAGTCCACCAACGGTTCCTAATGCCAACGGTAGCTCTATCCAAAATTTAAAAATTCCGTCTTCAATTTTCGCATTGGTTAAGCTTCTGTATTGTCCGTCTTTACAAGCATACGCATGTACACCGGCTTCAACGGCTCTAAAGTCGTTTCCCGTAGCCAGTACTACCGCGTCTATACCGTTCATGATACCTTTATTGTGCGTCACCGCACGATAGGGTTCCACTTGGGCAATTTTGATGGCCTGTATTATTTTTTCTGCAGTGTGTTGCGGGGTCAATTCTGCCGATAGATTTAAATCTTCTACCGGGCAACTTACTTCTGCGCGAACGGTACAGTTGGGAACATAGTTGGAAAGTATGCTCATTACTATTTCTACATCTTTTTCTTGTGTAGAAAATGCATCAAACTTGGCGGCTTCTTTTTTTAAGGTTGTTGCAAATTGCTCCAAACAACTGTTAATGAAATTAGCGCCCATGGCATCTTTAGTTTCAAAAGTAGCGTGCAATTGAAAATAGTGGTCTAGCTCATCGGTTTTATCCTTTAGAACGATGTCTGTAATGCCACCACCCCTTTTTTCCATGCTAGTAGTCAAAGATGCACTTTCTGCTAGTAAAATAGGTTTTAAGTACGTAAAAAACGACTCTAGTTTTTCAGTATCCCCTTTGAAGATGAAATGAACCTGACCTACTTTTTCAGTACCTAGTATTTCTGCTTTGAATCCGCCTCGTTTTAACCAGAATTTAGCAGCTTTACTTGCTGCTGCAATTACAGAACTCTCCTCTATGGCCATAGGTATGGCGTATAGCGTATCGTTGATTAAAAAATTGGGTGCAATGCCTTGTGGTACGTATAAGTTTGTGATAGTATTTTCAATAAACTCATCATGCAATTGCTGAACACTTTTATCTTGGTTCCAATACGTTTGCAGAATTTTCTTTGATTGGACTACGTTTTGCGTGAAATTCGCTGTAACCCAGTCTATTTTTTCCTCTTTCGTTAGTTTGGAAAAACCACTTATCGGTTTGGTCATTTAGGTATAACTTTCTACTAATATTCAATGTTGTGTAAATGTGAAGATCATGAAAAATACAGCACATTGTAACAGTGGTAAAGATACGCATATTGGCAATAATCTTTTTTAAATGGTCAAAGCGTTAAAAGCACTTTCTTTTTTACTCTAAAGCGTGTTTTTTTGAGGAAATTGTG
Source organism: Maribacter sp. R86514 (assembly GCF_044597005.1). Classification (NCBI taxonomy): domain Bacteria; kingdom Pseudomonadati; phylum Bacteroidota; class Flavobacteriia; order Flavobacteriales; family Flavobacteriaceae; genus Maribacter; species Maribacter sp. R86514. The sequence goes on from NZ_CP138999.1 coordinate 3,818,247, forward strand.
GTAAACTTGAGAGATTTAACAAAATTCACTTATTTATGCGAAAAACACACTTAATTGCGTTGATTTTACTTTCATTCAGCGTATTTACTTGGGCACAGGAGAAAACAATACAAGTTTCGGATATTTATCAAGGAGCTTTTAGAACAGAAGGGATGGATGCCCTTAGGTCCATGAAGAACGGCACCCAGTACACGGTTCTTAATACAAACAGATCCAGCCAAATTACTACGGTTGACAAATATGATTATAAAACATTAGAAAAAGTAGGTACCGTAGTTTCGTCTGCAGATTTAGCTGAAATTACTTCCTTCTCTTCATATGACTTTAGTTCAGATGAAAAACAGCTGCTATTGTCTACGGAAGTAGAGCCAATATTCAGAAGATCGAAACTTGGTATATATTATGTCTATGATATAGCTACAAAAGAGGTGATAAAAGTTAGTGATGACAAAATTCAAGAACCATTATTATCCCCAGATGGTAGTAAAGTTGCGTATGTAAAAAGTAACAACATTTATATTTTTGATCTTCCTACGGGTAAAACTAAACAGGTTACTGAAGATGGAGTAAAAAATAAAATAATCAATGGCGTTACCGATTGGGTGTATGAAGAAGAGTTTGCTTTTGTTCGTGCTTTTGAATGGAATGCAGATGGTTCTAAAATAGCTTTTTTACGTTTTGATGAAACCAATGTTCCAGAATTTTCAATGGATGTATATGGCACAGGGTTGTATCAACAGCCACACGTTTTTAAATATCCAAAAGCAGGTGAAAATAATTCTATAGTTACATTACATCTATTAGACGTTGCAAGTGGGTCAATTACTTCGGTTGATTTAAAAGATGCTTATTACGTACCAAGAATTAAATGGAAAAACCACAAAGATTATTTAAGTGTTCAGACTCTGAATAGGCATCAAGATCAATTAACAATGTATACGGTCAATGCTAAAAAGGGTGAAGTTTCTGTTTTGTTGGTAGAAAAGGATGACGCTTATGTAGACGTTACCGATAATTTGACTTTTTTAGAAGATGATAGCTTTATCTGGACAAGTGAGAAAGATGGTTATAACCATATTTACCTTTATGGGGAAGACGGTAGTTTAATGAACCAAATTACTAAAGGCGATTGGGAAGTGACCAAGTACTATGGTTACGATCAGAATGAAGATAAAATATACTACCAATCTACAGAGAACGGTACTATTAACCGTGGGGTTTACAATATTAGTAGTGGAGGTGATGATAAAAAAGGTTTGGCAGTAAGTAAAGGAACGAACAACGCTTCTTTTAGTACAGATTTCACCTATTTTATTAATACGTTTTCAAGTGCAGATACTCCGCCGGTATACACATTGCATCAAGCAATTAGCGGTAAGAAAGTAAAAGATATAAAAGACAATAGTCAATTATTGAAGAGGTTAGAAGGTTATGCTGTTAGTCCTAAAGAATTCTCTACTATTTCTATAAATGGCAATGATCTTAATATGTACATGATTAAGCCAAAAGATTTTGACCCTTCAAAAAAATATCCGTTGTTTATGTATCAGTACAGTGGTCCTGGTTCACAAAATGTGAAGAACAGCTGGATGGGCGCTAATGATTACTGGCATCAAGGTTTAGTAGCTGAAGGCTACATTATTGCTTGTGTAGATGGTAGAGGAACCGGATTTAAAGGAAGGGATTTCAAGAAAGTTACACAGAAAGAATTAGGTAAATATGAAGTAGAAGATCAAATAGCCGCTGCTAAAAAACTGAGTGAATTACCATATATAGATGCAGATAGAACAGGTATTTGGGGTTGGAGCTATGGTGGCTTTATGTCTACAAACTGTATTTTAAAAGGTAACGATACATTTGAAATGGCCATTGCGGTTGCTCCGGTAACTTCATGGGCTTTTTATGATACTATCTATACGGAACGTTACATGCAAACGCCGCAAGAAAACCCAAGTGGTTATGATGACAACTCGCCATTTAATTATCCGCAATTATTGGAAGGCGATTATTTGTTGATACATGGCACAGGCGATGATAATGTACATGTACAGAATTCCATGAGAATGATTGAAGCATTAATTCAAGCGGACAAGCAATTTGATTGGGGAATCTACCCAGATAAAAATCACGGGATTTATGGTGGAAATACAAGAATTCACCTTTTTAACAAAATGACCAATTTCATAAAAGAAAAACTTTAATCAAACTAACATCTATATGACTGAAAGTACTGAATTTTCAGACCAAAAGCAGGTTTTTGGACACCCGCAGGGTTTATTTTATTTATTCTTTGCAGAGTTGTGGGAGCGTTTTAGCTTCTACGGTATGCGAGCGTTGCTGACGCTTTACATGATAGACGTAATCTTCAAGGCATTAGCAGAAAGAGATTACGCCACGGCAGCTGTATACTCCTCTTACGGATCTTTGGTATATGCATCGACCGTAATCGGGGGGAAATTGTCCGATAAGATTCTAGGAATGCGAAATTCCATTTTCTTAGGAGGAATTTTAATGTCTATAGGTCACTTTGTTCTGGCTATTGAAAACAACATGGCCTTCTTTTTGGCGCTATCATTGATTATTGTGGGTAACGGTTTTTTTAAGCCAAATATTTCCACGTTCGTGGGTACCTTGTATGAAAAGGGAGATCCTAAAAAAGATTCAGGATTCACCATTTTTTATATGGGTATTAATATTGGTGGTTGGGTAGCTCCTTTGTTGTGTGGGTGGCTAGCGGCAACTTATGGATGGCACTATGGCTTTGGTTTGGCAGGTATTGGTATGTTAACCGGTTTGATCGTATTCTGGAGAGGTATTCAAACCAATGTTTTTGGAGATAGAGGATTACCACCTAATGAGCATGTATTGGAGAAAAAAGTACTTGGTGTAAAACAAGGTATTCTTGTGCCTGTACTTGCTGTATTGGCAGCACCATTAATAGCACTGTTATTATCATCTTATAAAGCTATCGCTACAGATGGGTTGTTCGCGGATCAAAATATCGTTAATGTGATTTTCACAGGTATTGGTATAGCGGTATTGGCATATTTGGCATATGAGATGTTCAAGGCAAATGTTAAGGAGAGAAAAGAACTATTCGTAGCTGTATTACTAACTTTTTTCATGACTATATTCTGGGGTTTCCATGAGTTGTCCGGTAGTGTTATTACACTTTTTGCAGCTAGAAATATTGACTTGGATGGTATTATGTCTGCGGCACAAACCAATTCACTGAACTCCATGTTCATTATAATATTGGCTATTCCTATTTCAATGATGTGGACGTGGTTGAGCAAGAAAAATTGGAATCCAAGAACTCCGTATAAATTTGGTTTGGGATTACTTTTTGCCGGTATCAGTTTTTACGTTTTGGCATTAAGTGGTGGTAGCGCCAACGAAAGTGGTTTTGTTCCTTTTACATATCTTTTGTTAATGTATTTCCTATTGTCGGTTGGTGAGTTGTTTATGTCTCCTGTCGGTCTTTCTAAAATGACAGATTTGGCACCAGCTAGATTAATCGCCTTTATAATGGGGGTTTGGTTTTTATCATCAGCATTTGCATTTCAGATAGTTGGTTTTATCGGTAAACAATTAGCCATTGAAAGTACAGATGGCGATGTTAACGGTTTTGCAACTTTAACGGTTTATACAGATGGTTTTATGCTGATTGCTAAATATGCTTTAGGTGCAGGTGCTATTGTTCTTTTGGCTTCACCGATAATTAAAAAGTTAATGGGTAAAGTGCATTAATCTTTAATCACTGAAAATAATAAGCTCCCTTTTCACTAGTATAGTGAAAAGGGATTTTATTTTTTATGCAGGTAGCTTTCCAACGTTCAATGTAGCTTTTGTAATTACTGCCATCTGCAATAATTTCTTTGGGTTTAATACTGTCAATTAGCCTGTCTAAATTGATTTTTGGTGATTGTGTCAATAAGATTTTATGGGATGATGACTTCGGATAAATTCCTGTGCTATCTATGATCAGTACCGATTCATCTTTGAAGGCATAGCTATTTTTTAAGGTATCATAGCGAATAGAATCGATACGTTCTGCAGTAATATAATCTGAAATAAGATAATCAGGTGTATTGTCAGGGTTTGTTAGGATAGTTAGGTCTTTTCCGCTCTTGTTAAAAATGAGGCTCTTTCTCGTTTGATGCATCACTAATACTTCCGACTTGTTATGAGCTTCATATTCTTTAAAGATGGTATAACCTTGAAAACATAGAATACTTAGTAAAAAGAAAACAACGCGTTTGTAATTGAATTTGGTAAAAAGTTCTACGCCCATTATCAGGACAAATACACTTAACAAAAGCTGAATAAAGTCAAAAGAAATAGCACTGAAAATAAAATTTTCTTGTTTTGCTACCCAAGCAATAATGCTGTTCATTAAACTAATGATTTCGTTATAAAACCATACTAATTGAGTAGGGAGCCAATTTAATAGTGAGAGTGCAATTACTAAAATACCCATACCTAGAATCAATCCTAAAGCGGGCACAATTATTAAATTTGAAATAAAGAACAGTCCCGGAAACTGATGAAAATAAAATAAGCTGATTGGCAGAACACCTAATTGGGCGGCGATACTAACACATAGCAATTGCCAAAAGTATCGTACAACCTTATTCTTCGGAAACCATAGTTCTTTAAGTAAGGGGAAAATATAAAGTATGGCAAAAACAGCGGCATAGCTCATCTGAAAACCCACTTGAAACAATAAATTCGGATTGATGAATAATAGAATAAATAATATGGAAAGCGCAAGTATATTGAAGGTGTTACTGGGTCTGTTTAAATACAATGCATAAGCTACAAAGGTAAACATCGTAGTTGCGCGAATTATACTGGCAGACAAACCTGCAATAAAGGCAAAGCCCCATAAAAAGAGAACCGATAGAACTAAAATTAGGGTTCGCCCACTAGGGATATTTTTTAGCGGTCTCAATAAAAACTGGATAACTAAAAGTAGAATACCAATGTGTAAACCAGATACTGCTAAAATATGAACGGCACCCGCTTTCTGATAATTGGTGTATGTTTCTTCTGATATATCTGAACGCTGACCAAGTAATAGCGCTTTTATGACTCCCAATTCATCTGCTCCGAAATTTTCTTTATCAAGTTTTTCAATAATATGATTTCGTGCCCTTGCGGCGATTCCTAAAAGAGTAGTTTGTGAATTTTTAATTTTTACAAGTTGATCGTGTTCTATTCGCATACTATGATACACACCTAGATTCTCTAGATATTTTTTATAATCAAATTGATGCGGATTTAAAGGAGAAGAAATAGTTTTAGCTTCGGTTTGGGTTACAAATTCATCATCTATAGCTAAATTTAAATTTGCTGAATCTTTGGGTATGGTGAGAAGTATAGTACCACTTACTTGTTCATTGTCTATACTTTTTACTGTGGCAAAATAGCGGGTAGAAAACTGATTAGGTTTTAGAACCTCTTTGATTTTTAGCGTCCATAATTCGTTATTGCTACTTTGATGTTTACTGAAGTGATTAGTATTGTTTATGGGTTGTGCGGCAGTGTAACTGTAGGTGCCTAATGATATAAATGTAAGTGCGGCAATGACTCCGAATAAAATCGATTTTGTGTTTTTTTCAAAAAAGAAAATTGCGGCAAGTATTAGAAATAGAAATACTGTGAAGAGAAGCGTATGTAATAAGCTAAAGGAGAAATAATGACCTATTAAGATGCCAACAATGAGTAAAAGCGTTAATCTAATAGGAATAAACGCTAAGAGCTTCATGCTATAATATTCTTGTAGCCTTTACGAATGCTTGGTTCCAGAATCCGTCTCTTAATGAAGAAACGGTAACGCCACGAGATGTTGATGCGTGAATAAATGTAATTTCGTCATTGTCGGTACTTACGACCATGCCAACATGGTTAATTCGTTTTGATCCCCTAGAGGTTTTAAAAAATAGCAAGTCGCCCTTTTCAACATTCTTAACGGTTACCCTACGACCTTCTTCTGCCATGTTGTAAGATACTCTAGGTAGTTGTACATCATGTTCTCCAAAAGAAACATATAGTAGACCAGAGCAATCCATTCCTTTCTTGGTTGTACCACCAAATTTATACCGCGTACCCGAAAATGATAGGGCTGTGTTAATGATTTCATCTGCTTTGGTATGCGTTGAAGAAACTGTACTATGTTCTTCAGTTCTTGTAATACCGGTAACATTACCTGTTCTGGCATTATTTGCGGCAGCAACGGAAATCTTACGTTCCTTGTCAGAAGTAGTTGTTTTTTTGGCTCCGCAACTGGCTAAAAAGCAAATGATTATAAAGTATGGTAAAATGCGCATAAAATAGAGTGTACCCTGTAGTACGTCTAACTCCAAAATTATAGAATTATTTTTTAAAAAGAATATTGCTATGAGATTTTAGCATTTGCAATGATTAGAGCAGCGGCTTCGGCACTGGCTCCAGATCCACCCAATTTGGCAATCAACTCATCATATTCGGTCAATTGTTTACGTCTAGCTTCACCATCTAAAATTAAGGTCAGTTCCTTTTTTAGGTTCTGCTTGGTGAAATCATCTTGTATTAATTCTTTAACTACTTCCTTTTTCATGATAAGGTTGACCAAAGAAATATATTCTAAAGTAATAATACGTTTTGCAATTTGGTAAGAGATCCAATTTGCTTTGTAGCAAACTACCTGAGGTACTTTGAATAAAGCAGTTTCTAAAGTAGCTGTACCACTGGTAACTAAGGCGGCATTTGATATGGAAAGTAAATCGTAAGTTTTGTTTTGAATGAATTTCACATTCGCATTGGTGAGAAAAGCAGCATAAAATTCTTTATCTAAACTTGGTGCACCTGCAATAACAAATTCATATTCAGAAAAGTCGTCGGTCAAAGAAAGCATGAGCGATAACATTTTTTGTACCTCTTGTTTACGACTACCGGGCAGTAAAGCTATAATGGGTTTGTTCGGGTCTATACCATTATCTGATTTGAATAGACTTTCGTTTAGTTCTGGTCTGTTATTAATGGCGTCTAATAAAGGGTGTCCTACAAAGTTGACCGGGTAATTGTGTTTCTTTTCGTAAAATTCTTTCTCAAAAGGTAGGATCACGTACATATGATCTACGGTAGCTTTTATCTTAGCTATTCTATCTTCTCTAGATGCCCAAATCTGAGGTGAAATGTAATAATTAGTCAAGAAATTATGTTCTTTGGCCCATTTAGCAATACGTAAATTAAACCCGGAATAATCAATGAAAATTATAGCATCAGGATTGAATGCGGCAATATCTTGCTTGCAAAATTTAATGTTTTTAAAAATGGCGTTCAGGTTTAGAATTACCTCTATGAAGCCCATGAAAGCCAATTCTTTATAGTGTTTGGCTAAAGTTCCGCCGGCTTGCTGCATTAAGTCGCCACCCCAGCATCTAATGTCAGCATTGTTGTCCTGTTGTTTCAGAGCTTTAATTAAATTAGAGCCATGAAGATCACCAGAAGCTTCGCCTGCAATAATATAGTACTTCATGTTAAAATACTTTGTAGTAAAGAATCACGAATGCCGTTAAAATGGTAGCGATCAAAACCCCTTTAGCCCTGTTGTCTCTTTTTATTCTGAGAAATCCGAAAAAAGCCACAAGGTTAAGAATGGCACCCAATGCTAGAAGACTGCCAACATGTTCTTGTCTAACGGCGGCCTCAAAGGTTTCTAAAATCCCCAGGTCAGAGAATATTAAAATGTATAACAATGTGCCAATGGCGTTTGCGATAATGCCTACAATAAAACCTATTAGAATTTCTTTTTTGGTATTCATCTAAAATATTTGAGCTAAATAATTTAATCTTTTTTTTTGGGAAATCACTAAAATTCCCAGGTGTTCAATTCTTGAATGACGTGGTGGGCGGTTAAATCGAATTGAGTGGGTACAACAGAAATATATCCATTGGCAAGTGCCCATTCGTCGGTATCTTCACCTTTATCCAATAACTCGAACTCACCGGTCAGCCAATAGTAATCTTTGCCCATAGGGTTGGTGCGTTTGTCAAATTTCTCTTTCCAATTGGCTTTTGCCTGTCTGCAAATTTTAATCCCTTTAAGCTCCTCTTTTTTTAGTTTAGGTATATTGACGTTCAAAACGGTGCCTTTTGGAATTCCGTTTTCTAAAGCTGTAGTGACAATTTCATGAATAAAATCTTGAGCTTGAGAAAAATCAGCATTCCAACTATAATCACATAAAGAAAAACCAATTGCGGGAACACCTTCTATACCGGCCTCAACAGCAGCGCTCATGGTGCCTGAGTATATTACGTTGATAGAAGAATTTGAACCGTGATTAATGCCGCTGACACAGATATCGGGTCTTTTGGGTAGTATTTCTTGAAGTGCCAGTTTTACACAGTCTGCAGGGGTGCCGCTACAACTATATTCATCTATATTTTTATTATCGAGATCAATTTTCATCTTTTTTGAAAATAGTGCTGTATCTAGCGTAATAGCATGCCCCATACCAGATTGCGGGCTATCGGGCGCTACCACGACAACGTCGCCAATTTTCTTCATAATGGAGACTAGCATTCGCAAACCGGGTGCCGTAATGCCGTCATCATTTGTAACTAAAATCAATGGTTTTTCCATAACGTATACTTTCTGTAGTAAAAATACGTTTTTAAATATGATAAGTCCGAAATGCCGTTTAACAAAAAATTAGTTCTAAGCAGATTTAATTGGCATGGTTTTTTCTTTACCTTAGAGGTTTAAGTAGCTATAGTTGCTGCTCTTAACCCTCAAATTCGGAGATATTGAAAAGGAAAGTAAAAGATAATTTTATGAAAAGAAATTTGGCCTACGTACTGTTATTGATGCTTGCAGCAGTAGCATCGTGCAGTTTTACGAATAAGACATTTGAAAATGATGACAAAGATAAGTTGCTGTTAGATTTGATAACCTATGTATTGGAAAAAGGACATTATGAGCCAAAAGCCCTAAACGATGATTTTTCTGTACATGTATTCGAAGATTTTATTGACGTTATCGATCCTACCAAAAGATATTTTATAGCATCTGATATTGCTGAGTTTGAAAAGTATAAGTATCAAATAGATGACGAAATTAAAAATACCGATATTACTTTCTTCAATCTTGTTTATGAAAGATTAATGGAGCGCATGGGCGATGCCAAAACTATTTATAAGGAAGTTTTAGAAACTCCTTTTGATTATACTGAGAATGAGAGTATAAGTATTAAGTATGATGAAGAAGCTTTTGCGGGTAACCGTAAAGAGTTGAAAGAGCGATGGAGAAAGCAATTAAAGTATGCGACTTTAGGTACATATGATTCTAAAATTTCGCATATGGAGAAAAAAGAAGTCGAAGGTTCAGAAGATCATGACCATGCTGCTCACACTCCAAAACAAGCTGAATTAGAATCTAGACAATCTACGGAAAAAACCTTGGATGAGTTTTTTGATTTCGTTGATGACTTAGAGCGTAAAGATTGGTTTGTACAGTACATCAATACCATTGTAGATGAGTTTGATCCCCATACATTTTATTTCGCTCCAGAAGAAAAGGAGAAGTTTGATACCAGTATGTCAGGTAAGTTTGAAGGTATTGGAGCAAGACTTCAGAAAAAATCCGAAGGTGCAAAAATTGTTGAGATAATTTCTGGAGGACCGGTATGGAGAGATCAGAGATTGGAAGTTGGTGATGAGATCATAAAAGTTGGTCAGAATGGAGAAGAGCCGATCAATATTGTAGGTATGCGTTTAGACGATGCCATTAAATTGATAAAAGGTGCCCAAGGTACTATTGTTGATCTTACAGTTAGAAAAGTAGATGGTTCTTTAGATGTCGTTTCTTTAACAAGAGATGTTGTAGAATTAGAAGAGTCTTACGCTAAATCTGCCAATATAATTAAAGGTGAAGAGAAATTCGGAATTATCAATCTTCCAAAGTTCTATGTAGATTTCAACGATTATAGCGAAAGAAATGCTGCCACAGACGTTGCCAAAGAAGTAGAGCGTTTAAAAGAAGAGGGTATGGAAGGACTTATCTTAGATTTACGTGATAATGGTGGCGGTTCTTTAAAAACAGTTGTTGAAATGGCCGGTTTGTTTATTAAAGACGGACCTGTTGTACAAGTACAATCTAAAGACAAAGGTAAAGATGTATATGATGATAAAGATGAAAGAATTCAGTGGGATGGTCCATTGGTAATTCTTGTAAACGAACTATCTGCTTCTGCTTCTGAAATTTTAGCGGCTGCAATGCAAGATTACAAAAGAGCTATTGTAATAGGTAGCAAGCAAACGTTTGGTAAAGGAACGGTACAAAATGTTATTCCTTTAAACAATATGCTGCGTAGTAACGAACATGGAGATTTAGGTGCTATTAAGATTACAACCCAAAAATTCTATAGAATCAATGGTGGTTCTACTCAGTTAGAAGGTGTTAAGAGTGATATTGTTGTTCCAGACAGATATAGTTATATTGATTTGGGCGAAAGAGATCAGTCAAATCCCTTAGGATGGGATAAAATAACACCTGCAGAGTATAAGGCTTGGGACGGTTATATCAATTATGAGAAAACCATTGCCAATAGCGAGAAGAGAATGGCTGCTAGTGCACAGATAAAGTTGATAGAAGAAAATGCCAAGTGGCTAAAGGGCGAGCAAGATGAAACTGAAATTTCCTTAAACTATAATACCTATAAAGAAGAAAAAGATAAAGATAAAGCACAGTCTGATTATTTTAAAAAATTAACGGATTATGATTCTAAGCTTACATTCAAGTCTTTAGGTTACGAACAACAATTGTTTACTAAAGATTCTGTACTACGTGAAAAGCGTAATAGATGGCATAAAAATTTAGCCAAGGATGTTTATGTTGAAGAAGCGGTAAACGTTTTGGAAGATTTAAAGATGAGTAACATTAAGCAAGGGAAATTGGCAAGTGTAAAGAACTAAAAATTCTTCTCTATGTTTTAAAAATAATATATTAAAGAATTAATTAAAAAGCCTAAGAAGAATTTCTTCTTAGGCTTTTTGTTTGCTTTGATTTTCTGATAATTTTATTTCATACAGTCACCGGTGATCAACATATTTATGAAGCCTAAGCTGTGCTATTGTAAAATGTTTATTGATATGTTAGGTATAGTATGTAGAATGCTAAGCCTTTATATGGCGTGTATTGGTTTAAATAGTTTAATATAAATTGTGGATCAATGATTTCTTGAACGAAGAACTTAAATAATAAGGTGATGAGTTATACGATATTTATAAAAGTAGCGCAGGTCTAAATCAAATAAATCATAGCGCTTGGTTTGGATATTTAAATCAGTAGATGCTTTGTTACTTTTTTAAATAGCATATTTATAAGCTTGTGAACTCATAAATAGAACGAGCGTTGATTACTATTTAAATAGTTGATTTTATCTGTGATAAAATGTTAACATTTAATGGTACTTAGTGATCTTATGTCTATCGGATTGATGTTTAATAGATACGAACCCATAGCCTCATTCGTTCATTCTAATATCTCATTTGTGAGTCTCTATTTCGATATGAATAAGATGATAAATAGAGTAATAAATAAAAGCCGCTACATGGTTTATGTAGCGGCTCGGTAGTTAAATAATTGAGTTAAGAGTATTATACGAATTTTGTTTTACCAAATTCTGAAAGTTCATTACTTATATTTCTTATCTTTTTACTTTGTATGTAGGTTACGAATAAAAGTACAATACAAATTACAGCAGAAGCACCATTGCCGTCCTTTATGGCTAAATGAGCCATTGCTCCTAAGAAGTAATTCATAAAGAAACCTGCATATACCCATTCCAAAGACCAGTGGGATTTATTGAATATAATCATGATAATGCCCAGAGATTGAAATATACCTAATACATGTATAAGATAAACAGGATAGCCTAACTTGATAAATGTTTCGACAATTACTTCGTAATTGATTATGGAATTAATGATTGATCCAATAACTGCAGTAGCAAAAAGACCTAAAGCGATGTAATAAAATGTTTTTTGAGAATTCATAATAAGTAGGGTTTAATGTTATGATGTCTCAAAGGTACGTTCACCTATGAACTTTTTTCTGTGCTCATAGGTGAACGGTAAATTACTGTAGTTGAACCGAATAACACTTCGGATGAACAGCTATTTGTTAAGTTGAAAGCTTATCTGCATGCAATTGTCTAAGTTTGGCCAACTTAGGGTTGATTACAACTTGGCAATATCCTTGTTCAGAATTGTTCTTATAATAATCTTGATGATACTCTTCTGCATCATAGAAAATACCTAAAGGACTTAATTCGGTTACTATTAGCTTCTCATATACTGCCTGCATTTCATGCAATACTACTTTTGCTTTTTGCTTTTGTTCGTCATTATGAAAATAAATAACAGAACGGTATTGAGTACCAGTATCAGCTCCCTGCCTGTTTAAAGAAGTAGGGTCATGTGTAGTCATGAAGATAATTAAGATATCTTCATAGGAAATGATACTAGGGTCAAAAGTGACCTGTACTACTTCTGCATGTCCCGTTAAACCAGAACAGATTTCTCTGTAGGTAGGTCTCCCCGGTGCTTTACCTCCAGTATATCCAGAAACTACTTTGTGTATGCCCTTTACCTCTTGAAATACCGCTTCGGTACACCAAAAGCAACCACCACCAACTGTAGCGATTTCTAAATTTGAATTAGCCATTCGATTCCTCCTTTTCTAATTGCATAGATTCTGAATTAATGCAGTAACGTAATCCACTAGGTTCTGGTCCGTCAGGGAATATATGGCCCAAATGAGCATCGCATGTATTGCACATGACTTCTACTCGTACCATTCCAAAAGAAGTATCTTTATGGTATTTTATAGCATTTTCTTTTATAGGTTGTGTAAAACTGGGCCAGCCAGTACCAGATTCGAATTTTATAGTAGAATCAAAAAGAGGTGTGCCACAACAAATACATTCATATTTACCAGCTTCGTGAGCAGTGCAAAGCGCGCCGGAATGCGGGGCTTCAGTACCTTTTTTTCGAGTAACTCTAAACTGTTCAGGTGTCAAGATTTCTTTCCATTCCTGTTCGGTTTTTTCAACTCGTCTATCAGGTTCAGGGTTACCGTTCACTGAAAAATGAATTATATCTTTCCAAGTTAACATCATAATTTTCCTTTCGTTTAAACTTTGTTTGCTAGGTTTATTGGTCGGTAATTTGCCTTATATCTTACAAAATTAGGTAATTTTGGCGTATGGCATACCGCAAAAAAAATGGATCTCTATATAGTATTTTAATTCTTGTTTGTATTATAGGTTTTTGGCTGTTTGAAAACTTTTATACTCCCGCTACATATTCCAATAGCAACGATGAAGTTACTACCAATGATTTTCCCATAGAGCTCTTGCCATCGTCTACAACGGGGGAGATTGTAAATCATGAGTTTTTTACATTATCGTACAATGAACCTTATGAGCAAGCAGAGTGGGTAGCGTATACGTTAAGTAAAAGCCATCTAACTTATGATGATAGAAAGCGACCGTATTTTATAGAGGATCCGTTTGTTTCCTCTAAATCTGCCGATTGGCGAAATTATAAGGGCTCAGGTTATGATCGTGGACATTTAGTGCCTGCCGGTGATCGTAGGTTTTCTTTACAAGCATTCAATGAAACATTTTATACAAGTAATATAAGTCCGCAAGACAGAGAGTTCAATGCGGGTATTTGGAACGACTTGGAGCAGCAAACAAGACGCTGGGCGAAGCAATATGGAACTTTATATATATTTACAGGCGGAGTGTTGGAAAGTGGTCTAGAAGAGATCGGGCAAGAGGATGTTGATGTGCCAGATGCTTTTTATAAGATTATAGCCCGTAAAAAGGGAGATAAGATTTATGCTTTATCTTTTTTAATGCCGAATAAACCCCATTTTACATCTTTACGTAATTTCGTAGTATCAATTGATGAGATAGAAAAAGAAACAGGAATCGACTTTTTTGCCGAGCTACCGGAAAAACAACAAAGGGCTTTTGAAGCGAGTAAAAACACCGTGGGGTGGAAGTTTTAGAAACTTTCCTTTAGTCTATTCGTATCTAACCTTAAAAAAATAAAGAGTAGAATTGTAAAGAATAAGAGTCCAGATCCGCCATAACTAAAGAAGGGCAAGGGAATACCAATAGTAGGTAGAATACCGATTACCATGCCTATGTTAATGAAATAGTGAATCAGAAGTATGGAAATAACTCCGTATCCATACATTCTAGCGAAAGCATTTTTCTGTCGTTCTGCTAAAGAAATTAACCGCAGAAACAATACGGTGAATAGAATAATTACTGTTGCCGTTCCTAAAAAGCCCCATTCTTCACCAACGGTACTAAATATATAATCGGTATGCTGTTCAGGTACAAAATCTCCTTTTGTTCGTGTTCCTTCTAAAAATCCTTTTCCGAAGAATCCACCAGATTCAATTGCCTTTTCAGATTGATACGTGTTGTAACCAATCGATTTTCTTATCTGTTCCAGTTTTTTGGGATCTTTCTCTAAACGTAACCATAAACCAAAGCGATCCCTATGACGTTGTTCGAATACGTTATTGAAAACGAAATTTACCGAAAGCGAGAACAGAATAACAGCTACACTAATTAGACTAAGCGGTATTACCGGAATTTTTAATGATTTACGTTTTAAAGTATATAATAGAATAATCATTAATGCCAAACCGATTATAAGCCATACGGTACCAAACATTAGGGTAATGACGAATATCAGTATAAGACTTAATAGAATAACCAAATAGTACAATGGTAGCCCTTCTCTAAAAATCACAAAAATCATGGCAAAGAATACTAGTGCACTACCCGGATCGGGTTGAGGTATAATAAGAATGGCAGGTACAAGTATAATTAGAAGCGCATAGAACTGGTCTTTTCTTCGTTTGATATCTGTTTGAATGTCGCTAAGATATTTAGCAAGTGCAAGAGCAGTAGCTACTTTTGCAAGCTCGGAAGGTTGTAAATTAAAAAAGCCAAGGTCGTACCATGAAGTTGCACCGGCAATTGTTTTACCAAAAACAAAGAGCCCTAATAGCGAAAGCATGGATATGAGGTAAAGTAAACTAGAAAACCGTTCGTAAAAATTTACTTCTAATGCAAGTACTATGACTATGGTAACTAGGCTGACCCCGATAAAAAAGAGTTGTTTACCGTATAAAGTACTAAAGTCAAAAATAGAGCTATGCTCGTCGGTAAATGTACTAGAGTATATATTGATCCAGCCAATAAGTACAAGTGCGAAATAGATAAAAACACTTAGCCAATCAATTCTTTTTAAAACACTTTTACCAGACACGCTCGTTAATTTTGAACTCCTCCCCACTGTAGGGTTTCGCGTATTCTGCTTCTAAAGTTTTTTCAAGCATTCTTTTTTCAAGTGTCTTTAAGGTGATTTCACCTTTCAGATACTTTTCAATCATAAGGGTTGCAATATGTCCGGCATATCTAGATCCAAAATATCCATTTTCTATATATACCGCAATTGCAATTTTAGGATTGTCAACTGGTGCGAATGCTACAAATACCGAGTGGTCTGTTAATTGTGTACGTACGCCATCAATTTTAGTGAAATTTTCTGCGGTTCCTGTTTTTCCGGCCACTTCAATGCCTGGAATTTGTAACCATCTTGCAGTACCACTTACATAAACATCAGCCATACCTTGTACTACAGGTTCAAAGTGTTTTGGATCAATTGTAGTGTGTTTGGCTTCGGTAAATTTAGGTTCGGTGATATCCTTGCCTTCAATTTTCTTTAAGATATGCGGAGTAAAATAATGACCTCTATTGGCAATCGCTGCCGTCATATTCGCTAATTGCACCGGTGTTGCCAATATTTCGCCTTGTCCGATAGCATTAGAAATAATGTAAGAAGAACTCCATCTATTATCTCCGTACCATTTGTCGTAGTATTCTTTACTAGGTATACGACCTTTTTGTCCAAATGGTAGATCGTAACCTAAATAATCACCTAGACCAAAGCTTCGCATATGTTTTTCCCAAACATCCATGCCTTCATCCGTAGTTTCAAATTTTTCATATATTTTTCTGAACGCTCCTGCAAAGTAAGCGTTACAAGACTGTGATATTCCTTTGTTCAAGTTTCGTAAACCACCACCACAGTGACAACCTCTTTTTTTCTTGCCCACGTAAAATCCGTGGTAACATTGTATAGTAGTATTTTCATCTAGAACACCTTCTTGTAAAGCAATTAAAGCATTTAAGGTTTTAAATGGAGAACCAGGTGGTTGTTGTGCGTGAATAGAACGATCCCAAGTTGGGTTTGCTATGGTGTCGTTATAGAGTTTCGTATAATTTTTAGAACGTTCACGACCTACTAGCAAAGCAGGGTCGTATGTTGGTCCTGAAATCATGGAAAGAATTTCGCCGGTTGCAGGCTCTATGGCTACAATGCCGCCTCTTTTTCCGTTCATCAATAGCTCGCCATATTCCTGTAGCGTTTTATCTATGGTAATACTTATTTGTTTTCCTTGCTCAGGTAAGGTGTCTATGGTTCCGTTTTTATATGGTCCAATATCCCTGTTGAATCGATCTTTCTGAATGTACTGAACACCTTTTCTGCCTCTTAATAGGTCTTCGTAATAGCGTTCAACTCCTGTTCTTCCTTTTAATTCGCCTTGAACATAGTATTTATTGACCGCTAAATCACCTTCGTTTACTTCACTAATGTAGCCTAGAACATTTGCCGCGCTAGGAGTATCGTAATAGCGTAAAGATCGCTTTTGAATGTAAAAGCCTTTGTATTTACGCATTTTCTCTTGTAGCTTGGCGTAATCTTGTTTTGATAGTTGAGGTACCAGTACAGAAGGTAGTCTTGGAGAATATACCCTTGCTTTTTTAAGTTTTTTGACAAATTTTTCTTTGTCAATTCCTAATAACCCACAAAACTCTAAAGTATCTAAAGGTTTAACTTCTCTTGGGATTACCATGACATCATATGCGGGATCGTTACCAACTAAAAGATGGCCGTTACGATCATAAATATAGCCGCGTTCAGGATAATCGTAAATTGCTTTAATTGCCGGATCCTCTAAAACTTGCTCTGCAGAAAAACTAAAAATTTGCAAATAGGACAGCCTTCCCAAAAATGTAATGGCGATGACAATTATAATTGATGATAAAAGAATTTTTCTCATTCTTTTTTACTGCTGAATAATGTACTGAACAACATTCCTAAAATCAATGTGGCAATACCTACTATAATCGTTTTTTGTAAAATTAACAGGCTATTTGAAAAGCTGAAAATTTCTAACGTAAAGTATACCAAATGATGTATTATAATCAATAACGCTAAAAACGTGAATTGTTGTGCCTTGGTACTGTTGTTTAACTTAAAACTTTGAAATTCATAATTGACACCAAAGACAAAACGCATTATGGTTGGTCGAAGATAAGCTATGGTAACGGTAGCTGCTGCGTTTATGGCAAGTGTGTCAGAAAAAATATCTACGCATAATCCTAAGAAAAAGCATAGAATTATAAAGGTAGTTCTATTTTGTTTGATAGGATACCAATAAAGAAAAAGAATATAAATCAACGGATTTATATAGCCAAAGAAATTAAGTTTATTGAATACTAACACTTGCAGTAGTACCAATAAAATAAATCGGAGCACAATTAAAAATGAAGTGTTGTTAATCATTGGCTTCTGTTTCTGCTTCTAATTCTAAAACTTCTTTACGATTTAAATTTTTAATGATATATATTGTACCAATATTGGTCATGTCATTAAAGAGTTCTACATCTATAAAATAGAAACTTTTTGAGTTGTCTAAATCAAATCTTTTAATGGTGCCAATAGGAATGTTTTCAGGGAATATGCTACTCATGGCTCCAGTGACAATGGTGTCACCAATGGTAAGAGGTACTAATCTTGGTATGTCAATTAATTGAACAACATTATAATCTGTAGTGTTTTCCCAAACTAAAGAACCAAAGTGATTAGAGTTTTTGATTTTTGCGTTAATGTTAGACTTATCGCTCAATATACTTTGTACTGTAGAAAAGTTGTCTGAGGTATTTTCTACGATGCCAAGAATACCCTTATCTGTAATAACGCCCATATCTTGAACAATACTATCACTCTCACCTTTATTGATAGTGATATAGTTGCGCTGGTCGGCATAGCTGTTATTGATTACACGCCCTCTTATAACTTCGTAGTCTACAGAAGTTGAATCTATAAGAGCCGGTGAAAGTACCAAGTTGTTAAATAGCTTATCTCTAAGTCTTTTGTTTTCTTCAACAAGCTTATTGTTTTCTTCTCTTAAGCCAAAATAAGAAGTAATATCATCGGAAAAAGTATAGATGCTTCCTGTGATATAATTAGATGAATTTAAAAATTTAGATTGGTGGTACGAATGCGACTGAAACGTAAAAATGCAGGAAATCAATAATAGAAAAAGGTAAAGTAAGAATATCTTATACCTAATTAAAAAATTTATGATCTGTTGCATTCACCCCTATATTTTTACTCGATAATAGTGTTTTAAACAAGACTGCCTTTAGATAAATTGTTTCTAGACAAGCCCAGAAATTCTATCGATAATCATTAATAAATGGCTCTTGAATTTTATCCAAGGCTATCAATATTAAGTAAGAAGCTGTTCGTTAAAACAAGCTTCTTACTTAATTAGTATGCTCTTGTAGCGTTCTAAGTTTTTAAGTGCGATACCGGTACCACGTACTACGGCACGTAATGGATCTTCGGCAATGTAAACTGGTAAGTCGGTTTTTTGAGATAACCTTCTGTCCAATCCACGTAACATAGAGCCACCTCCTGCAAGGTATATACCAGTATTGTAAATATCGGCAGCTAATTCTGGGGGAGTTTGAGATAATGTTTCCATAACCGCATCTTCAACACGCAGAATAGATTTATCTAAAGCCTTCGCTATTTCTCTATAAGATATTTGAACTTGTTTTGGTTTTCCTGTCAGTAGATCACGTCCCTGTACAGATTTCTCATCTGGTGGAGATTGTAAATCTTCTGTTGCAGAACCTATTTCAATCTTAATTGCTTCAGCCGTACTTTCACCAACATATAAGTTGTGCTGTGTACGCATGTAATAAATGATGTCGTTTGTGAAAACGTCACCTGCAATCTTTACAGATTTGTCACAAACGATACCGCCTAATGCAATAACTGCAATCTCGGTAGTACCACCACCTATATCAACGATCATATTTCCTTTTGGTTGCATAATGTCCAAACCGATACCAATAGCTGCAGCCATTGGTTCATGAATAAGATACACCTCTTTACCGTTTACACGTTCTGCAGATTCCTTTACCGCTCGCATTTCTACTTCAGTAATACCAGAAGGAATACAAATGACCAAACGCAATGCTGGTGGAAACCATTTTTTCTTTAATGCAGGAATATTCTTGATGAACATCATCAACATCTTTTCAGATGCGTCAAAATCTGCAATTACACCATCTTTCAATGGTCTAATTGTTTTTATGTTCTCATGGGTTTTACCTTGCATCATGTTGGCTTCTTTACCAACTGCAATGATTTTTCCGCTAATTCTATCTCTGGCAACGATGGATGGGCTATCGACAACTACCTTGTCATTATGAATGATAAGAGTGTTAGCTGTACCTAAATCTATAGCTATTTCCTCGGTCAAGAAATCAAAAAATCCCATATGTGATATTTAAATTTTAGATAAAAGGGTGTATTTCATCGACAAAAGTAATGAAATTAATGCTTGAAATGACGTGTGCCTGTCATCACCATTGAAATTTTGTGTTCGTTGCAATAATCAACACTCAATTGATCTTTTATAGATCCGCCCGGTTGAATAACACTGGTGATACCCGCTTTGTCCGCAATCTCGACACAATCAGGGAAAGGGAAGAAAGCATCACTAGCCATTACCGCTCCGTTTAGGTCAAAATTAAAGCTTTGTGCTTTATGTATTGCCTGGTTCAAAGCATCGACTCTACTGGTTTGCCCTGTACCACTTGCACAAAGTTGTTTGTTTTTAGCAAGAACAATTGTATTAGACTTTGTATGCTTACAAAGTTTAGATGCAAAAATCAAATCTTCTAATTCTTGATCTGTAGGGTTTGTGTTGGTCGCATTGGTAAGATCGGCGACTGTATCTGTTTTATGATCTTTTTCTTGAAGAAGCATACCGTTTAAACAAGTTCTAACTTGCATCTCTGGCATCTCAACTTCATTTTGAATAAGGATGATTCTATTTTTCTTTCCTTTTAAAATTTCAAGAGCTTCTGCGTTATAACTAGGTGCTATAACAACTTCGCAGAATAATTTATGTATCTCTTCTGCCGTAGCTTTATCAATTTCTTTGTTGCTGATAAGAACTCCGCCAAAAGCAGAAACAGGGTCACCTGCTAAAGCATCAACATAAGCTTGGTGTAATGTGTCTCTTTGTGCTAATCCGCATGCATTGTTATGCTTTAGAATAGCAAAGGTAGGAGCATCGTTTTTAAATTCCAGCATCAAATTAACGGCGGCATCAACATCTAAAAGGTTGTTGTATGATAATTCTTTACCGTGTAATTTAGAGAACATAGCATCGAAATCCCCAAAGAAGAATCCTTTTTGGTGTGGGTTTTCGCCGTAACGTAAAACCTTACCATTAGTTTCGCTAACTTTTAAAGCAGCTATATCATGGTTTTTATTGAAATAGTTGAATATAGCAGTATCGTAATTAGAAGAAACATTAAAAGACTTAGCGGCAAAACGCTTTCTGTCTTCAAGGCTTATGTTTCCATTGTCGGCAGAAACAACTTCAAGAAAATCTGCATAATCTTCCATAGAAGAAACACAGGTGACATCCTTAAAGTTTTTGGCTGCAGCACGAATAAGGGATATACCGCCTATATCTATCTTTTCAATGATATCTTGTTCAGAAGCGCCGCTGGCAACCGTTTTTTCAAAAGGATATAAATCAACAATAACAATATCTATTTGTGGAATTTCAAATTCAGCTAATTGGGCAACATCACTTTCGTTGTCCTGTCTGTTTAAAATACCACCAAATACTTTTGGGTGTAAAGTTTTTACTCTTCCTCCTAGAATAGAAGGGTAGCTAGTTACATCTTCTACAGGAACCACGTCGATTCCTAAATCAGTTATGAATTTTTCGGTTCCTCCGGTGGAGTAAATAGTGATTCCTAATTCTTGAAATTTTCTTACTATTGGCTCTAATCCGTCTTTATGAAAAACTGAAATTAAGGCTGAAGACGCTTTTTTTACACTGCTCATTGTATGATGCTTAAATGTTTTTAATAAGCAAGCAAAAGTAATTTTTTTGCAGTTATAAAATGAGCTAGTTTATCAACAAAAAGCCTAAAGTTTTAAAGAATTTTGGCTACTTCAAAATTTACGAATTCTAAAAAGGTCTCATCTGCCTTTGTAAAAGGGTCGGGAGTGTTAGAGTCGATATCTATTTGACCAATGTTTTCACCGTTAAGGAATAAGGGAACAACAATCTCTGCTTTCACTGTAATGCTACATGCAATGTAGTTGTCTTGAGCTTGAACATCTGGCACCACAAAATTCTCGTTACTTTCAGCAACCTGTCCGCAAATACCTTTGCCGAAAGGAATTATGGTATGATCTGTTGGAGCACCAGCATAAGAACCTAATTTTAGTTCGCGCTTATCGCCATTCTTAAAATAAAAACCTACCCAGTCATAATGTGGTACGTTAGCTTTTAAAAGCTCGCATATATCCTGCATTTTTGCATCTGGGGTTTTGTTAGAATCAATAATAGAACTTACTTGAGGGCGTAGTGCTTTGAACATAACTTTTTTTTGCAAAAATACATATTGTTGTCATGCAACAGTGTGCGCTAAAACAAAAAAAGAGGATGTTTTTAAACATCCTCTTTTTAATACTATATATTATCTGCTGAGATTATGGTTGAATCTTAACATCGAACTCGATAAAATCGTTGTTGTTGAAACCAGCTTCGATAGCGGTTATTTTAATAAGACCTTTTTTGCCGTAGTTGTCTACGAATTCTATAACGTCACCTACATTTAAGTTTGTGATTTTTTGAGCATTTGAACTGGCTATAAAGTTTAATTCACTATTTAGGGTTATCGCATCAAAAGCAGCAACGTCTAAGGTTGCAGAAGTTGCAAAGAACATTTGGTTCAAAGTTTCCGTAGCAGCATTTTCCTCGTCTGTGCCAGGCTTAAGTCCTTCTACATCAAATCCAAAAGAAGCATCGTATTGTTCGGTTGAAGCAAAAGAAGCATTGTCACCAGCTGAATCACCAGCAGCACCGTAGTAGTATCCAAAATCCCAGAAAGCTCTAAATTCAGGTCCTACATCAATTCTGTAAACAGTTTCATTTAATAAGGAAAAGAAAGATTCTGTTGAACCATCTTGTGCCGGAGCAAAAAGTTTAACATCTGTAAATTCCCTAACGGCAGCGGTAGGGTTGGTACCATTACCAACTGTTACTGTAATTTGACCTACACCTAATGCCAATCTTTTCGAGCTATCTCTAAAGTCACCTTTACCGGTGGTAGTCCAAAAAGAGTAAACAATTTCTCCGTTTTCAATATCCGGAACTGGAAGAGGAAAAGAAAAATCGATTTCTTTCTTTGTAGCGCCATCTAGATCAATAGAACCATCGGCTTTTAAGGCTTTGGTTAAATCATCACTTACCAAATCAAAAGAACTAAAAGGCATTTCTCCTTGTCCTAAATAATTTTGGGTAATATACATTCTTCGTTGTGTAGTAGCGTCTGAAGTAAAAATAACTCTACCTGTAACATTAGTACCTGCTTCTCCGCTTGCAGATGCTGTTGTAATATTTGAAGAAGGAACAGCTTCGTTGAAAACTATCGTTGCTACTTCCGGCTCATCAGAGTCGTCACTACCGTCATCTCCTGTAGTGTCATCTGGTAGTGGAGTATCAAAAATTGATCCATCATCAGAGCTACAACTGCCTATGAAAAGGGCAATAGTGCATATTAAGAAAACCTGTTTAATTTGTTTTTTCATGATTTTAAAATTTTGGTAATTAGTGTTTAATGATGGTTATTTGTTAATGTGTTAACTCTTTTAACTTAAAAATATTCAGAATCGTATATTTTTCACTTAGTTTATTTTGTAAGATATTTCTTAATTAAATGTTTTGTTAAAGAAATGCGGTTAAAGCCCTTAGCTATTCAATATTTTGTAATTTTACAGTGTGAAACAATTGCTACATAAACTATTTTCTGTGTTCATGGCAATGCTACTGTTACTGTCAACAATTTCTTGGACAGTAGAAAAGCATTTGTGTATGGGGCGTGTTATGGATATAGCTTTATTTAATCATGCTGAAGATTGTGGAATGAAAGCTGGTCTGTCTTTATTGGAAGATGCGGATACAGTAAAAAAGCATTGCTGTAACGATGAAGCTTTTACCATGCAGGGTCAAGATGATTTAACACATGATATTTCTAGTTTTGATTTTTCACAAAAGGTATTCTTAATCTCTTTTACAAGTTCTTATATAGGCTTGTTTGAAGAAACTACAGATGAGAATGTCGATTTTGATTCATATCCACCGCCTATACTTGCTGAAGATTTGAATATTCTACACCAAGTTTTCTTGATTTGATTTCAACTGATGATTAGCGTTAGTTCGCAAATACAGTGTAATCAAATACTACTTTTAACTATTTGCTTTTTTATAATGCTGTAAAGCAAGTCTACCTCTATGTAGTTGTTTTATATGTAGATTTTTAAAAGTTAGTGAATATGATTAGTTGAAATAGTAGAAGCAGTTTTAACAACTGAAAGAAATCATAATCTCATTATGAAAAACACATATCAAATTCATGGAATGACCTGCAATGGCTGTAGAGGTCATGTTGAACAAACCTTGGTAAAAATTAGCGGAGTATCCAATGCTGCGGTGAATTTAGAAAAGGCGGAGGCAGTTTTGGAAATGGAGAATGAAATTCCCTTAAAAACTTTGCAGGCGGCTATGAAAGCTGACGGAGGGCATTATTCCATCCATGAACTCGGTGCTCATGTGCATGAGGCTACAAAACCCAAAGCTGTTGAAAATGGTAATGGCGTTTTTTACTGCCCAATGCATTGTGAAGGAGAAAAGACATATACAGAACCTGGTGACTGCCCGGTTTGTGGTATGGATTTGGTAGAGGAGGCAAGTGCTGCATCTAATAACGGTCAAGAGTATACGTGCCCAATGCATCCAGAGGTTGTTAGTGATAAACCTGGCGATTGCCCAATTTGTGGTATGGACTTAGTACCGAAGCAAGCAGATATTTCCGCCGAAGAAAAGAGCTATCAAAAACTACTGAATAAGTTTAAAATAGCAGTAGGGTTTACGTTGCCGATCTTTCTTATTGCAATGTCAGAAATGATACCTAATAATCCGCTTCAGGATATTTTGAGCTTGAAGTATTGGAACTGGGTGCAATTTGCATTATCGATACCTGTGGTGTTTTATGCCACGTGGATGTTTTTTGAACGTGCTTATCGTTCTGTTAAAACATGGAATTTAAACATGTTCACATTAATAGGAATTGGAGCAGGGGTGGCGTGGTTGTTTAGTGTATTCGCTATTTTGGTGCCCGATTTTTTTCCACCACAATTTAAAACGGATCAAGGTACAGTTCATGTATATTTTGAAGCCGCTACGGTGATTTTGACTTTAGTGTTATTCGGTCAGTTATTAGAAGCTCGCGCACATAGTAAAACGAATTCTGCGGTAAAAGAGTTGCTGAAATTAGCACCGAATAAAGCTGTTAAGATTGTTGACGGTAAAGAAGAGAGCATTTCTATTGACCAAATTTCAAAAGGAGATTTACTTCGTGTAAAACCAGGCGATAAAATACCTGTAGATGGAAGTATTTATGAAGGTGAAAGTACCGTGGATGAATCTATGATTACGGGTGAACCTGTTCCAGTTCAAAAAGTGGTTGGTGATGCAATAAGCTCAGGTACCATAAATGGTAAAGGCTCTTTTGTAATGACTGCAGAGAAAGTAGGGGCAGATACGTTATTGTCGCAAATTATAGATATGGTGAACAAGGCTAGTCGTAGTCAAGCGCCTATTCAAAAACTAGCAGATAAAATATCTAGTTATTTTGTACCGGCAGTTGTCTTTATTTCTATTGTAACTTTTTTGGTTTGGGTCACTTTTGGTCCAGAACCGGCTTATGTATATGCTTTGGTAAATGCCATTGCGGTGTTGATAATTGCTTGTCCGTGCGCACTAGGTTTGGCTACACCAATGTCCGTAATGGTAGGTGTAGGTAAAGGAGCGCAATCGGGAGTGTTGATTAAAAATGCCGAAGCTTTAGAGCGAATGGATAAAATTGATATTCTGGTAATAGATAAAACGGGAACCATAACCGAGGGGAGGCCATCGGTAGAAAAAGTAAGGAGTATTGCAGAAATTGACGAGAAAAAGGTGCTGCAGTACATTGTTTCTTTAAATCAGTTAAGTGAGCACCCATTGGCAGAAGCCATTGTTAATTACGGAAAATCTCAAAATGTAGAAATATTAAAGGTTGATAATTTTAATTCTATCACGGGTATGGGGGTTTCTGGTAAAATTAATAGCGAGGCTGTTGTTTTGGGAAATGATAAAATGATGAGTGAGGCTAAAGTGACTATTCCTGAAAATTTGGAAGTAGTTGTTACGGCGTATCAAAAGCAAGGTAAAACGGTTTCTTATATGGCAATTGATGATAATGTCGCAGGTTTTATTGCTATAGGTGACCTAATCAAAGAAACTAGTAAAAAGGCTATTGAAGCGCTTCAGGCTTCTGGTATCTCGGTAGTCATGTTAACGGGTGATAATCATGATACGGCAAAGGCTGTAGCGGATTATTTAAATCTAGCCGATTTTAAAGCGAGTATGCTTCCTCAAGACAAGCTTGCAGAAGTGGAGCGTTTACAATCAGAGGGTAAAAAAGTTGCTGTTGCCGGCGATGGAATAAATGACGCACCTGCATTGGCAAAAAGTGATGTAGGTATTGCTATGGGTACTGGTACAGATGTTGCTATTGAGAGCGCTACGATTACCCTGGTTAAAGGTGATTTACATGGTATCGTTAAAGCACACAACTTAAGTAAAGCTGTGATGAAAAACATTAAGCAGAATTTATTTTTTGCACTGATATATAATACGGTCGGTATTCCTATTGCTGCAGGAGTGTTATATCCTTTTTTCGGATTGTTGCTTTCTCCTATGATTGCCGCTTTAGCAATGAGTTTCAGTTCTGTTTCTGTGATTGCAAATGCATTACGATTACGAGCAGCAAAAATTGATTAATAAAATTGAATAAAAAATTAAATGAATAAATATATCATACTAATAATAGCCATGTTGCCCTGGTTTGCTTTTTCCCAAGAAAAGGTAGAAGGTGTAGTGTTAGATTCTGAGGGGTCTAATGCGTTGACACTTTCGGGTGCAAATGTCTATTGGCAAGATTCCCAAACGGGAGTAGTGACAGACTTTGACGGTAAATTTTCAATTCCGTACATAAAGGAATTTAATAGATTAATAATTAGTTATGTAGGTTTTGAGTCGGATACACTGACAATAAACGAACCTAAAACTTTGAGAATAGTTTTAAAGCCATCTAATGAATTAGAAGAGGTGGTGGTGCAACAAGAACGTGATGCAATACAGAAGACTTATTTCAGTCCGCAGAACGTCATCACCGTTAATAGTGCAGAGTTATTGAAAGCCGCTTGCTGTAATTTGGCGGAGAGTTTTGAAACCAATCCGGCAATTGATGTGAATTTATCCGATGGGTTAACGGGTACCAAACAAATACAAATGTTAGGATTGACAAGTCCGTATTTATTGATCACCCAAGAGAATATTCCTATGGTACGTGGAGCGTCACAGGCATACGGATTAACCTTTACACCTGGTACATGGATAGAGAGTATTCAAATTACCAAAGGTGCAGGTAGTGTTGTAAATGGCTATGAAAGTATATCTGGTCAGATTAACACAGAGCTGGTAAAACCATTAACTGATAATGCTGTTTTTGTAAACGGGTATGCAAACCAAAACGGGCGCTATGAATTGAACACTCATTTCAATAGAAAGCTTACGGATAAGTGGAGTACAGGTTTATATATACACGGTAATAAACGAGTACAAAAAGAAGATGATAATAATGACGGATTCTTAGATGCACCATTAGGTGAGCAATTGAATGTAATGAACCGTTGGCAGTACCAAGATGCGGAAAAAGGATGGGTCAGTTTTTTTAACGTTCGGTTTTTAAATGATGAAAAGCAAGTGGGGCAAGTTGATTTTGACCCTAATACAGATAGAGTAGACGGAGCCAATAAGGCACTGAGCGGAGCCGAGGTGTGGGGAAGTGAAATTAATACACGTAGGTTCGATACATCATTAAAACTGGGATATGTTTTTCCGGAATTACCTTTTCAGAGTTTAGGTTTTCAAACATCATATAGTTATCATAAACAAGATTCCTATTTTGGGTTCAGAACATATGATATCAATCACGAAAGTTTATATAGTAACCTTATATTTAATTCAATTATAGGAGATACTAGAAATAAGTTTAAAACGGGAATCACTTTTGCTTATGATGGTTATGATGAAATAGTGACGTCTGCAGATTATTCTCGTGTAGATAATTCTGTTGGTGCCTTTTTTGAATACAGCTATGAAAATTTGGAAAAGGTAAGTCTAACTGCTGGTCTACGAGTAGATAATCATAACAGGTTAGGAACTTTTATTACGCCTAGATTCCATATTAGGTATACCCCATGGGAAAAAGGGAGTCTAAGAGGTTCGTTTGGTAGGGGTAAAAGAGCAGCCAATATTTTTGCGGAAAATCAGCAGTTGTTTGCTTCGGCTAGAACAATTAATATTGCTGATACTGGTGGTAGTGTTTACGGTCTTGAGCCTGAAGACGCTTGGAACTACGGAGTCAGTTTTTTACAGGGATTTAATTTTTTGGGTAAAAAAGGAGATATTACTTTAGACTATTACATTACAGATTTTAAAAACCAAATCGTAGTGGATTGGGAGACTCCTCAAGAAGTTTCGTTTTATAATTTAGACGGAGATAGTAGTGCCAAGAGCTTTCAGGTAGAGGTGAATTATGAGTTGCTATCGCGATTAAACCTAAGAACATCGTATAAGTTTTACGATGTTTCTACAGATTACAAGAGTGGGAATTTGCAAAAGCCATTACTGGCACAACACCGATTTTTAGCTAATTTGGGGTACGAAACAGAGACAAAGGAAAATGGTTCTCAATGGAAGTTCGATTATACCTTGCACGCTTTAGGTAAAATGAGATTGCCTGACACCAGTTTTAATGAGTTAGCGTATCAGTTAGGAGAATATTCAAAACCTTATAATTTAATGAATGCTCAAATAACTAAGGTATTTTCTAATACGATAGAGTTGTATATAGGTAGCGAGAATTTAACAGGAGAACAACAAAATAATCCGGTTTTAGGAGCAAATGACCCTTTTGGTCCCAATTTTGATACAACCATAGTATATGCGCCAATAATGGGAAGAATGTTCTATGGCGGATTCAGATTTAAGATATTATAAATAACAAATACAATAATACCTATGAAAACAACAATTTTATCAGTGGCAATGATGCTGATTGCAGTATTGACCTATGCTCAAGACAAGAACAAGAAAATGACCTTTGATGTAAATGGTAGATGTGCCATGTGTAAAGAGCGTATAGAAGAAGCTGCGTTAAATGTAAAAGGAGTAAAGTATGCGAATTGGAGTATACCAACGCATCAGTTAGATATTATCATGGATGAACGTAAAACCGATGCAATGAAAGTTAAAATGGCTATTGTTGCAGTAGGTCATGATACCAAAGAATTAAAAGCAACAGATGAAGCTTACAATAGTGTGCACCCATGTTGTTTGTATAGAGAAGACAATTCTGATGATGGTATGCACCATGGTAATCAGTAGTAGAACTTTATGCTTCAGTACGATTGTGCATTAATATGTTTTGGAGAAATATTATAGTTAATATTTTGCCAACGCGATAATCACGAATCAAAATCTGGAATACATTAGCTATAGATTTATCTTTAATTCTATAACAATGGCACAAGCAAAATCAGCTGCAAAGCCTTCTCCGGCAAAAGCTGGAAAAAAGGCTGCTCCAAAAGCTGCTCCTAAAAAGAAGTAGTAAGGTTATCGCCTTTAGAAGGCAATACCGTTTGGACATGAAAACCACTTTCTGTAAATAAAGAAGGTGGTTTTTTGTTGGTATAAGTATAAAAAAAGCTGCACTTGAATTTTTCAAGTGCAGCTTTAAATTTTATGTATGTCCGCAAACAAGCTAATAGTTGCCTGTCGGCGCTGTCAACCTACATCATGCCTGGCATTCCGCCACCGCCACCCATAGGAGGCATAGCCGGAGCATCTTCTTTAATGTCTGTCAAAGCACATTCAGTAGTTAAGATCATACCGGCAACAGAAGCTGCATTTTCCAACGCTACTCTAGTTACTTTCTTAGGATCTATAATACCGGCTTTCATCATTTCAACATATTTTTCAGATTTAGCATCGTAACCGTAATCGCCTTTACCTTCAAGTATTTTAGCGATAACAACAGAACCTTCACCACCAGCGTTAGAAACGATAGTTCTTAAAGGAGCTTCAATAGCACGGGCAACAATCTGTAAACCTGTAGCTTCATCTTCATTTTCAGTAGACACCTTTGCAAGAACAGATTTAGCTCTTACCAAAGCAACACCACCACCAGCAACGATACCTTCTTCAACGGCAGCTCTTGTAGCGTGTAATGCATCGTCAACTCTATCTTTCTTCTCTTTCATTTCAACTTCAGAAGCTGCACCTACATAAAGTACTGCAACACCGCCAGCTAATTTAGCCAAGCGCTCTTGTAGTTTCTCTTTATCGTAGTCAGATGTAGTTGTCTCGATTTGAGATTTGATCTGGTTTACTCTAGTTTTAATATCTTTTGCAACACCGCCACCGTTAACGATAGTTGTATTGTCTTTGTCTATCTGTACTTTCTCACAAGTACCTAACATATCTAAAGTAGTGTTGTCTAATGAGAAACCTCTTTCTTCAGAAATAACGGTACCACCAGTTAAGATTGCGATATCTTCTAACATTGCTTTTCTACGGTCACCAAAACCAGGAGCTTTAACAGCAGCGATTTTTAAAGAACCTCTCAACTTGTTTACTACCAATGTAGCTAATGCTTCACCATCTACATCTTCAGCAATAATCAATAAAGGCTTCCCTGACTGAGCAACTGGCTCCAATACTGGAAGTAAATCTTTCATTGAAGATATTTTCTTGTCGAACAACAAGATGTATGGGCTTTCTAGATCAGAAACCATCTTTTCAGAATCGGTAACGAAATATGGAGAAAGGTAACCTCTATCAAACTGCATACCTTCAACAACGTCAACGTATGTATCTGTACCTTTAGCTTCTTCAACAGTAATAACACCTTCTTTACCAACTTTACCGAAAGCTTGAGCGATCAAGTCACCAATAGTTTCGTCGTTGTTTGCGGAAATTGAAGCAACTTGCTTGATTTTTTCAGAAGAATCACCAACTTTTTTAGACTGCTTCGATAAATTCTCAACAATGGCTTCAACAGCTTTGTCAATACCTCTTTTAAGATCCATTGGGTTAGCGCCTGCAGCAACGTTTTTCAAGCCTTCTTTAACGATAGCTTGAGCCAAAACTGTAGCGGTAGTAGTACCGTCACCTGCTAGGTCATTAGTTTTAGAAGCAACTTCTTTAACCATTTGCGCACCCATGTTTTCTAATGGGTTCTCTAATTCAATTTCTTTTGCAACGGTAACACCATCTTTAGTTACTTGTGGAGCACCAAATGATTTGCTGATGATAACATTTCTACCTTTTGGTCCTAATGTTACTTTTACAGCGTTTGCCAATGCATCAACACCTCTTTTAAGGCCATCTCTTGCATCTATATCAAACTTAATATCTTTTGCCATTTTTAATTTTATTTTGATTTATGACTTTTTACACGGGGCATAAAGTCAAGAAGATTATTAATTTTTTTAATAAAAATTTATAGGCTAGTGGCGAATAGCCAGCAGCCGGTTGCTAGTTTTTAGATAATAGCAAGAATATCACTTTCTCTCATCATCAAATAATCTGTACCTTCTAGTTTTAGTTCGGTACCAGCATACTTTCCGTAAAGAACCGTATCACCAACTTTAACGGTTACACTGTCATCTTTTGTTCCAGGACCTACGGCAACAACTTTACCTTTCTGAGGTTTCTCTTTTGCAGTATCAGGAATATAAAGTCCAGATGCAGTTTTAGTTTCAGCTGCCATTGGCTCGATAAGAACTCGGTCTGCCAATGGTTTGATATTAACTTTAGCCATAATTATTAATTTTTAAAATTGATTTTTAGTTTCGTGTTTATGCAAGGGCAGAAATTATGCCATTGCCTATTTCCTGACAAATTGTAAACAAAAAATGCCAGCTTATGACAAGCTGGCATTTAAAATATATTGTAGTACTATTTTTATAAACTATCCGACGGTGTAGGCTCGTTAGTTACAGGTGGTGTTACTGTTTCTGGCAGTGCTTCTGGCACTACGGTTTCAATATCATCACCTTGTAATAATTTTGAATCTGCATCACCAAAGTTACCTTTAAGGGCAACGTTAGAAGCTAAGATTAAAACTATTAATAGACCTGCTAGAGTCCAAGTGCTTTTATCTAAAAAGTCACCTGTTTTTTTAACTCCACCAACAACTTGGTTACCTCCTCCACCAAAAGAAGAAGAAAGTCCGCCACCTTTTGGGTTTTGTACCATGATCACTAATACTAGCAATAAGCAAACAACAATGATAAGTATTAGGAAAATTGAAAATGTACTCATTCTAAATTATTTATTATCTTTTCGTAATTTTTCTACCGTCTTAATTCGGTCTGCAAAGAAACTACTTTTTTCTGGATATTTCAAACTTAAAATTTTGTAGGCTTGAATTGCATTTTTATACTTTTTTTGTTCCAGGTAAACCCTCGCTAAAGTCTCTGTCATCAGCTCATTATGGTCAATTTTAGAAGAACTTGATATATCTATGACCGCACTCTGTTCTGTAGGAACTATTTTAGGGTTAGAAGCTATAAACTTGTCTATACGGTCGTATTTCTTTTTAATTGCCTCACTTTTGACCTTGGGTTTTCTAATAGGTTTCGGAGTAACTTTTTGTTCCTGTGCCTTATAAATGGTTTTTTCAATTTTACTTTCTATAACCTCGGGTTGGGGCTCAATGCTTTCTTCGTGAACATCCTCATTAACATCCTCATCAATATTCTCTTCAGTTTTATCTAAAGGTTTTTTTGAAGCTAGACTAAGCCATTCAGAAAAAGAATATTTTTCTTTTGCGTCGAAAGATAAGGGTTTACCTATATCAAGAGCATTTTCATCTTCAGTATTATCAGGGTTTTTAGATTGAAATAATGCTGGGTCTAAAATTTTATCGGCGTCTTCTTCGTTTTGTGGTAATGGTTTATCGTCAGAAGGGGCAATTAGTGCGGCAGTAGTGGCTGCGATGATAATATCCGATGCATCGGTTTCTGTAGGTTCAATCTCTTTAACTTCTACTTCTTCGGTAGGTTCATCAGGTATATTTACTTCTTCTTGTGAAATTGAAGAATTCTCTTCTTCGACAATTTCAATTTGGTCTACCGTAGTTGATTCTTCTACCTCTTCTATGGTTTCAATCTCTTTATTTTCTTCTATTTCGGCAATTGTACTTTTGGTAGGGTCGAATTGTAAAAAGTCTTTAGACGTAATAAATTCAAAAAGAACATCTCTGTCCGTAGTATATGCAGCAGTTGCCTTAAGGGCTTTATTGTATTTGTAACTATTAAGATTTTTTAGTCCCTTTAAATGTAATGCGCGTGCTGCTTGAAAATAAGGATATTCGTCAATGATATCTTCTAGATGTTTTGTGTGAATAGGTTCTACCACTTTAGTAGGATGTTCTAGAAAATATGTAAAGTCCTTAACGTTCATATAATTACCAATCTGCCAATGAGGCGTTGAAAATATCTTGTGTTAACCTTTCAAAAATGATTTCGTGGGCTTCACTCTTTATGCTAGCCAATTGTGTATCTGCCGGGTAATCGTAAAAAAAAGAAAAACTTTGGTCAAAAGCGGCA
Source organism: Maribacter sp. R86514 (assembly GCF_044597005.1). Taxonomy (NCBI): domain Bacteria; kingdom Pseudomonadati; phylum Bacteroidota; class Flavobacteriia; order Flavobacteriales; family Flavobacteriaceae; genus Maribacter; species Maribacter sp. R86514. Next base: position 3,851,505 of record NZ_CP138999.1, read on the forward strand.
TCTTCTTTTAATTGATTGTAAAAGCGCACTTTAACGCGAACAGACAGTCTGTTTTGCGCTGCAGTTTGTGCAGCAGTGGCAGACATTGGTGAAATTTTATATTCGGTTATTTCTCCTTCGTATAACAGATGAGGGTTACCAGAAGTAATTAAATCTAAACTAGTTTGGTTTAGAATTCTATCTTGTAATGCCAGCGTAAAATCTCTGTCAACCCCAGGTTCAAAAGTAGAACCCGGACTTTGGGTTGCATAATTTTGAAAGTAATTTACTTGAAACGTTTTGGCTTCACCAACATTACCACCGGTAAAATTATATACACCGCAGCTTAAAAGTAGGATTGCGGGGAGCATGAATAGCAAAGATTTTTTAAGGTATTTCATTGAAATGAGATTCGTTTTAGTTTAAAGATCGTACTGTTTTATTTTGCGATAAAGTGTTCGTTCAGAAATACCTAATTCTGTTGCTGCAGCCTTTCTTTTTCCGCGGTTACGTTCTAAAGATTTTTTGATTAATTCTACTTCCTTCTCTTGTAAAGATAGGGTTTCTTCTTCTTGAATCTCTTCGGCAAAATGATATTTGTCTTCGTAGGATTCTTGAATTATAGAAGCTTCTTCTTGCTTGGGTTCAGGTAAATGTAAAAGGTTCATCGAAGCATCATCTTGCGTATCGTGTTCTATATCGGCATCTTCTTCATCATCATTACCGTAAATTTTACGAATCAGGTTTTCGTTGTCTTTTTGAACCTTTTCAGAATCGTTGTTCTTTAAAAGCTCCATGGTCAACTTTTTAAGGTCGTTGAGGTCGCCTTTCATATCGAAAAGTACTTTGTACAGTATTTCTCTTTCATTGCTAAAGTCGCTTTCAGATTTAGTATTGGAGACTACTGCAGGTAGATTGCTTGTATTGTTATGCGGCAGGTAACCGTTTAAAGTGGCAGCGGTAATAGCTCTATTTTCTTCTAAGACCGATACCTGTTCTGCGATATTCCTTAGCTGGCGAATATTACCAGGCCATCTGTATTTTGTCAATAATGATACGGCATGGTCATCTAGTCTAATGGTAGGCATTTTGTACTTCTGACTAAAATCGGATGCAAATTTTCGGAACAATAAATGAATATCACCTTGACGTTCGCGTAATGGCGGAATGTTAATTTCTACAGTGCTTAAACGATAGTATAAATCTTCGCGAAAACGCTCTTTTTTAATCGCTTCGAACATATTTACATTCGTAGCCGCAACAATACGTACATCTGTTTTTTGCACTTGTGATGAGCCTACTTTTAAAAACTCACCATTTTCAAGTACACGTAATAATCTTACTTGGGTAGTTAATGGTAGTTCACCAACTTCATCTAAAAATATGGTACCCCCATCCGCTACTTCAAAATAGCCGCTTCTTGTTTGTGTAGCCCCGGTAAATGCCCCTTTTTCATGTCCGAAAAGTTCACTGTCAATAGTACCTTCTGGTATGGCGCCACAGTTTACGGCGATATATTTTGCGTGTTTTCTATGGGAAAGTGAATGAATGATTTTTGGAATAGATTCCTTTCCTACACCACTTTCACCTGTAACCAGAACGGAAATGTCAGTTGCGGCAACTTGCATTGCTTTTTCAAGAGCACGGTTAAGTTTTGGGTCTTGCCCAATTATTTCAAAACGTTGTTTTATGCTTTGTATACTTTCCATATAAAAATGGCTACTATAAAATTAGTTATTGTCAGAATACCCAACTGCAACACCTTTTAAAGTGGCAGAAGTGCAATCGTTAATTTGTACGTTTACAAAGTCGCCCACCTTGTAATTCTCTTTCGGAAAGACCACAACGGTACTTTGGCTATTTCTTCCCATCCATTCCTGTTCAGATTTTTTAGAGGTTCCTTCAATTAAAACCTCTTGTATTTTACCAACATGTTTTTCGGTTCTGTATTGACAGTGGCTTCTCTGTAAGGCAATAATTTCAGAAAGGCGTCTCTTTTTTGTAGCCTCTGGCACATCATCTTCCATTTTTCTACCGGCCATAGTGCCCGGTCTTTCAGAATATGCATACATATAACCGAAATCGTATTTTACGTATTCCAATGCTCTTAACGTGGCAGCATGATCTTCTTCGGTTTCCGTAGGGAAACCTGTAATAATATCTTGAGAAATAGAGCAGCCAGGTAGAATTTTTCTAATTTCATCTGTTAGTTCAAAATACTCTTCAATAGTATGTAGCCGATTCATTTCCTTTAAAATACGATTACTACCGCTTTGTACAGGTAAATGAATATGATTACAAATGTTTTTATGCTTGGCCATGGTTCTGATGACGTCCAAGGTCATGTCTTGCGGGTTGGATGTAGAGAACCGAATGCGCATTTTAGGGTTTGCCAATGCTACCATTTCCAATAATTTAGAAAAGTTGGTGGCAGTTGCTTTTTGCATATCCGTAGCATTCACGAAATTTTTCTTAAGTCCGCCGCCATACCATAAGTAGCTGTCTACATTCTGACCTAGAAGTGTAATTTCTTTAAATCCTTTTTCAGAAAGTTCGCTGATCTCTGCTAAAATAGAATGTGGGTCTCTGCTACGTTCGCGACCTCTCGTGAACGGAACTACGCAAAAAGTACACATATTATCACAACCTCTGGTGATAGATACAAAAGCTGTTACTCCGTTCGTATTTAATCTGACGGGAGCTATATCGCCATAAGTTTCATCTTTAGAAAGAATAACGTTTACGGCATCTCTACCAGAATCAACTTCTTTGATCAAATTAGGTAAATCTTTATAGGCGTCTGGCCCAACGACCATATCCACTATTTTTTCCTCATCTAAAAGCTTGTCTTTCAGGCGTTCTGCCATACAGCCAAGAACTCCAACTTTTAAATGTGGTCTAGATTTTTTTACCTTATTATATTCGGTTAATCTTTTACGAATGGTCTGCTCTGCTTTATCTCTTATAGAACACGTGTTTACAAGTACTAAATCTGCATCTTCTAACGTTTGGGTGGTATTAAAACCCTCGGTCGCTAAGATAGATGCAACAATTTCACTATCGGCAAAGTTCATGGCGCAACCATAACTCTCAATGTAAAGATTACGCTTGTTCATTTCTTTTCCTTCTACTACCAAAGTTGTGCCCTGCACATTTTCGTCTATGGTTTTCTCCATTTTTGTAATACGTTGCAATAAAATATTTTGGATGGCAAAGATACTATTATAATCAAAAATATGACAAGATGACATGATTATTTAGGGTTTGTTTATGCTTTACACTTTAAAATTATTTAGTTTTATCACCAATTATAACCACCAACACATATGAATTTAGAAAACTTGACACAGCAGATTAAAACCAAGCCAGATTTAGAATTTGGAACCATATTCAGTAGGTCTATTGAGCTTTTTAAAAAAGTCTGGTTGCAGGGGTTCATTATCTTGCTTTTGACCTTCGTTGTAATATTGCCCTTTTATATTATTCTGTATATACCTATGATCGCTTTGGGTATAACTGATCCAGAGTCGCTTCAGCATGATGCTTTACCACCAATGGCTGCTATTGCGATGGCAATTCTTGCGCCTGTGTTTGCAATTGGTGTAACTACTTTTGCCTTGGCTTTGAACGCGGCATTTCTGAAGATATGTAGAGAAAAAGATCTAGGTGAAGAATCTAGTGATGACTACTTTTTTTTCTTTAAAGAAGGGCGTTTAGGTAAGGTGTTCATACTTGCGCTATACACTTTTGGGCTGTCGATTGCTGGGGCACTTGCCTGCGGTGTGGGTATGTTCTATGTAATGGTTCCAGTTTCATTGATACCTGCTTTTTTGGCGTTTTCAAATCATTTATCTCCTTTAGAAATGGTGAAGGCAAGTTTTACTTTAGGCAATAAAAACTGGCTGGTTATATTTGGTTTGGTGATTGTTTCTGCACTTGTGGCGCAACTGGGCTTTATTCTGTGTTGTGTAGGAGTATTGTTTACTGCAATGTTAGGTAAGGTGCCAACGTATTATATGTATAAAGATGGTGTAGGTTTCAACGAGGTAGAAGCTAATTCAAACTTATTGTAACGCAACTATTACAGGTTTCTTCATCTAATTGTTGCAACCAGTTAATTTATAGACCATGAAGAATTTTCTTTTTCTTGTTTGTGCCATAGTTTTATCTGTATTTGTTTCTTGTGATGATGATGGACCTTATGAAGATTACCAAGTGGCAAGACCCATTTTGCAAGATGCAATTACTTTTAAGGCAGAAGCTGTTTCGGTTACTGAGCCGGTACCAATTGTATCATCAGGTAAAATATATGCCTACGGTAATTATATTTTTGTCAATGATGTGAATAAGGGTTTTCATGTAATCGATAATCAAAATCCTTCATCACCGGAAAGCATTGCATTTATCAAGCTAGAAGGTAATAATGATATTTCTATTAAAGATGATAAGATATATGCCGATAGTTATGGCGACTTGGTCATTTTTGATATTTCGGATATTACTAATATTACCATTCAAAGTAGAATTGCCAATGCTATATATAATAATGAAGTATGGCTTTCGAATATAGAATATCCTCAAGCAGATTTTTATGAATATGGAGATATTGATTACGATAGGCATATTGTAATTGGTTGGGAGGTTTTGACCGAAAGAAGACCGGTAGAGGAGTATGAATCTAGGTATAATTGTGATGGTTGTGTGGTAGATTCTCTTGAAAGTTCTAATGATACTCCGCAGCCAAGTACAGGTCAAGGTGGTTCTTTAGCACGATTTAAAATTATTGGAGATTATCTTTATGTTGTTGATTATAACGATATCAATATTTTCGACATTACAGATGTTGAAAATGTACAGGTATTGGATGATGTGCAAGTTGCCTGGGATATTGAAACTATTTACAGTCAAGGAGATATTTTATTTATAGGAGGATCTCAAGGCATGTATATTTATGGGATAGAGAATCCTGAAAAACCAGAATTCATCTCAGAGTTTAGACATGGTACGGCTTGTGATCCTGTCGTTGTTGATGGTGATTACGCGTATGTAACTTTAAAAGGAGGTAATTTCTGTGGTAGTACGGAAAGTGGACTTTATGTAGTTGATATATCTAATCTTGCAAATCCTGAATTAAAGGTGATTTATCCTATGGATGGTCCTAACGGATTAGGTATTAAAGAAAATACCCTTTTTGTGTGCGACGGAGATTCGGGCTTAAAAGTCTATGACAAAACAGATGCGCCAAATGTCACTTTGATAAATACTTTTGAAGATATTGTAGCTTACGATGTAATACCATTGGCTTCTTCTTTGTTAATGATAGGTGATCAAACATTATATCAATATGAATATGTAGATAATGATATTAGATTGTTAAGTACATTTCAATTGTAAAATTATTATTAGGTTAAAAAAAGGGAAGCTAGTTTAGCTTCCCTTTTTTTATTTGAGCGCCTAATTAGTTTATGTCTTGTGATATAGCGGCTAGAATAAGCATTAATTTCATGATTTAATAGGCTAAACTCTGTTGAAATATGGGGAAAAATAAATTCTTGAAATTCCAAAGTTTAATTTTTAGTATACATTTGTAAGTATAAACAAGGTTGATGGCGAAAAATTTAGTAATTGTTGAGTCTCCTGCAAAGGCCAAAACTATAGAGAAGTTTTTGGGAAAAGATTATAAGGTAGAATCGAGCTTTGGTCACATTGCAGATTTACCTTCAAAGGAGTTGGGAGTAGATGTTGAAGGCGATTTTACACCGAAATATATAGTTGATAAAGACAAGCAAGCTTTAGTGAAAAAGCTTAAGAGTCTGGCGGATAAAGCAGAAACTATATGGCTCGCGAGTGATGAGGATCGCGAGGGAGAGGCTATTTCTTGGCACTTGGCAGAAGAGCTAGGTTTAGACAAGAAGAAGACAAAACGTATTGTTTTTAACTCAGTTACAAAAGCAGCTATTCAAAAAGCGATTGAGAACCCAAGGGAAATCAATTTCAACCTTGTAAATGCACAACAGGCTAGACGAGTATTAGACCGTTTGGTTGGTTATCAACTATCACCCGTACTTTGGAAAAAAATTAAGCCGGGTCTTTCAGCCGGTCGTGTTCAGTCGGTAGCCGTAAGGTTAATCGTTGAGCGAGAAAGAGATATTGAAGGTTTTGAGCCACAAGCATCGTTTAAGATTGCAGCAGAGTTTCAAACTGAAGCAGGTAGTGTATTTTCGGCAAAACTGAACAAAACGTTCGCTACCGAAGAAGATGCAAAGGCATTTTTAGAGAAAAACAAAGCAGCTGATTTTTCAGTAAGTAAATTAGATAAAAAACCGGCTAAGAAATCGCCATCTGCGCCGTTTACCACTTCTACATTACAGCAAGAAGCATCAAGAAAATTATATTTTTCTGTAGGTAGAACCATGCAGGTAGCCCAACGTTTGTATGAAGCGGGTTTAATAACCTACATGAGAACGGATAGTGTTAATCTTTCTAACGAAGCATTGGCATCTGCCAAAGAGGCTATTGAAAAAAACTACGGAAAAGAGTATAGCGAAACAAGAAACTTTAAAGGGAAGTCTAAAGGAGCTCAAGAAGCACACGAAGCCATTAGACCTACGGATATGGGGAATCAATCTCCTTCGTTGGAGCGTGATCAATCTAAATTATATGATTTAATATGGAAACGTACCGTTGCATCTCAAATGAGCGATGCGCAATTGGAACGTACCAATGTTAGAATAAAGGCCAACAAACATACAGAAGAGTTCACAGCAAACGGAGAGGTAATTAAGTTTGATGGTTTCTTGAAAGTTTACATGGAAGGTGTAGATGATGAAGATGTTGCTGAAGAACAAGAAGGTATGCTGCCGGCAATGAAGCAAGGTGAGCGTTTATTGAACAACTTTATTTCAGCGACAGAACGTTTTACAAGAGCGCCATATAGATTTACGGAAGCATCTTTGGTTAAGAAGTTAGAAGAGTTGGGTATAGGTAGACCGTCTACATATGCGCCTACAATATCTACTATTCTTAATAGAGGTTATGTAGAAAAAGGTACTATAGAAGGTAAAGAACGTAAATATCAACAATTGATATTGTCGTCAGATGTGATAGAAACTAAGAACCTAACCGAAAATGTAGGTTCTGATAAAGGTAAAATGGTGCCTACGGATATTGGTATTATCGTTACCGATTTCTTGGTAAGTAATTTTGCGAATATATTAGATTACAATTTTACCGCACAGGTAGAAGAAGATTTTGATGAAATTGCTTCCGGTGATGAAGATTGGAAGAAAATGATGAAAGAATTCTACAAAGATTTTCATCCTAATGTAGTAGATGTAGAAGAAAATGCAGACCGTGCCAGCGGAGAAAGAATATTGGGTAAAGACCCAAAAAGTGGAAAACAAGTATCTGTACGTTTAGGTAGATTTGGACCAATGGTGCAAATAGGTACTGTTGATGATGAAGAGAAGCCAACATTCGCAAGTTTATTACCAGAGCAATCTTTAAACACCATTTCTTATGAAGAGGCAATGGATCTTTTTAAACTACCTAGAAAATTAGGGGTTTATGAGGGTGAAGAAGTATTGGCCAACGTAGGTAGATTTGGACCTTATGTGAAATTTGGTGAGAAATTTATTTCTATGGATAAAGGCGAGAGTGCCTTTGAAATAGAGATGGATAGAGCTATAGAACTTATTGTTGCTAAGCAGAAGGCCGATGCACCAATTGCTATGTACGAAGATTTAGAAGTTACAAAAGGTACGGGTAGATTTGGGCCGTTCATTAAATGGAACGGTATGTTTATTAACGTAAACAAAAAGTACGATTTTGATAACTTATCTAATGATGACATTATAGAGCTAATCGAAATCAAAAAACAAAAAGAGATCGATAAGGTCATTCATAACTGGGAAGAAGAAGGCATTCGTATAGAAAAAGCGAGATGGGGCCGTCATAATGTTATAAAAGGCAAGATCAAGGTGGAGTTAGCAAAAACTGTCGATGTGGTTAATATGTCTTTAGAAGAGGCTCAAAAGTTGATCGAGGCGAAGACTCCAAAGAAAAAAGCTCCAAAGAAAAAGGCAAAAGCTAAACCTAAAACGAAAAAGTAATTTAATTTTAGGTCAAAAGATTAGTATAGTATTTTTATGATTCCTAAAAACCTTTAATAAATGGCCTTTGATTTTCTAGTTCCGGTATCGGATAAAGTTTTAGCTCATAATGAGTTGTTACCTAGTCAGGCTATTGGTAAAAACACCTACATACATACAGAACAAGATGGTTTGCCGGTTTTGGCAAATGCTACCGTAGCAATTGTAGGGGTAAGGGAGTCTAGAAATGCCTACGAGAAGAAACATGAAAAGTTAGATGTTTCTGCAATAAGATTACAATTCTACAAACTTCTAATAGGGAACTGGAATGCTACCATAGTAGATTTAGGAGATATAGAAGAAGGCGCTACCGTGAATGACACTTATTTTGTGGTCAAAGAAGTCGTGGCCGGCTTGTTGGAAGAAGATATCATACCTATAATTTTAGGGGCAACACAAGATATTACGTATCCTGCTTACCGAGCTTTTGATGGTATTAGAGATATGATCAATCTGGTTGCAATAGATAGTAGGTTTGATTTTGGAATAGAAGATGAGCTCATTTCATCACATTCTTATATGAGTAAAATCATAACCGATAAGCCAAATAATCTATTCAATTTCTCAAATATCGGGTATCAGAGTTATTTTAATGCCCAAGAAGAAATAGATTTAATGGAGCGTTTATTTTTTGACGCCTATAGACTTGGTGAAGTTGCAAATGATATTTCTTTGGCAGAACCGGTACTAAGAAATGCGCATATGGTAAGTTTAGACTTACGATCTGTAAAAGCAAGTGAAATTTCTTTGTCCGCTAATTTCTCACCTAACGGATTTAATGGAAGAGAGATCTGTGCTATTTCTAGATATGCCGGTATTAGTGATAAAGTATCTGTATTCGGCTTGTATGAAATGGAGAACACCGTACAGTCTCAACAGCTAATAGCTCAGATAATATGGTACTTTATAGAAGGTATCAATTTTAGAATCAAAGAATCTCCGTACACCAAAACAGATGACTTTGTAAAGTACAATGTACCTAGCGAAGATGAAGAATTGGTATTCTACAAAAGTTTATTAACAGAAAGATGGTGGACAGAAGTCCCATCTATTTTCACTTCACATACTAAAGGCCATACACCTGCGTTATTACCTTGCACCGAGAAGGATTATTTAGATGCATGTAATCAACAAATTCCTGAAAGGTGGTTTAAGGCCTACAAGAAAGGCTTTAATTAACATTATTTTTTTTAAAGCATAAAAAGACTTTAATACAATATTTTATATAAAACCTAGTTTTAGTTGATAGAATAAATTATTGTATTCTGAGTTTAACCATAATCGAAATTTAACCTAAAGTATGAAGAAGCTATTGTTATCCTCTATAGCGTTTGTTTTTTTACTCACAAGTTGTGGGTCTAAACAGAAAGGTGAGCTAACTGGAGTCCAGGGAAAAAAATGGTATCCGGAAAAACCATATGGAATGGAACTTATCCCAAGGGGTTCTTTCATAATGGGTAAGAGTGAAGAAGACCAAGGAAAATTATTGAATGCACCGACTAAGACAGTTACGGTACGTTCTTTTTACATGGATGATACCGAAATCACGAACAGTGAGTATCGTCAGTTTGTAGAATGGGTAAAAGATTCTATCGTTAGAACCAAACTGGCCATTTTAGCTGATGAATTAGGTATAGGTCCAGAAGAAGGCGGTATTGGTGACTATGCTTTTAAAGATGCAGATACTACAAGAGCATCTGTATACGATAAGTATATGTTGGATAATTACTCAGGTATGGGTGAGACGGGATACGAAGGTAGAGCGTTAAGCAAAGATGAGGAATTAGTTTGGAACACATCAGATTACCCAGATGAGTATTATACCGAAATAATGGATTCTATCTATCTTTCTGAAGAAGAGTCTTATAATGGTCAACGTACAATTGATGTTAAGACATTAAAGTATAAATATAGCTGGATGGATATTGAGGCAGCTGCTCGTGCTTCTGTAAAAGGGAACAATAGTCGTAAAGACTTTATCCGAACAGAAGAAGTTGAGATATACCCAGATACAACGGTTTGGATCAGAGATTTCTCTTATTCTTACAATGAACCAATGCATAACGATTATTTCTGGCATGATGCATATAGCGAGTATCCTGTAGTAGGTATCAGCTGGCAACAAGCAAAAGCATTCTGTAACTGGAGAACGAAGTTTAAAAACGATGACAACAAGAGTCGTGGTAGACAGTTCGTTAATCAATTTAGATTACCGACGGAAGCTGAATGGGAATATGCTGCAAGAGGTGGTATCGAAGGTGGTACGTACCCATGGGGTGGACCATATGTAATCAGTGATACTGGTTGTTTTATGGCAAACTTTAAGCCACAACGTGGAGATTATGCTGCAGATGCTGCTTTATATACGGTAGAAGCGAAATCTTACGAGCCTAACGACTTTAATATGTACAACATGGCCGGTAATGTTTCTGAGTGGACAAACTCAAGTTACGATCCCAGTGCATATGATTATGTATCAACAATGAACCCTAACGGAGGTGATCAATCTAATACAAGAAAAGTTATTAGAGGTGGTTCTTGGAAAGATGTAGCTTACTTCTTACAAGTAAGTACAAGAGATTACGAATACGCAGATTCAGCTCGTAGTTACATCGGTTTCAGAACAGTACAAGATTATATGGGTGAGGAAGATTCCACACAATAAATAATAATATTAACAGTTTTATAATAAATTCAAATTCATTTTTTTAACCAAATCTTTATTTTTTAAACCTTAAAATTAAATTAAACATGGCACAGTCAAAATCCACAAAAAAATTATTTAACATGGCCTACGGGCTTGGGGCATCAGTCGTAATTATTGGTGCATTATTTAAAATTCTTCACTGGGAGTTAGGACCATTAAATGGTGGTATTCTTTTAGCGATAGGTCTTATTACAGAAGCATTAATTTTCGCGATCAGTGCATTCGAACCAGTAGATGACGATTTAGATTGGGCATTAGTATACCCAGAATTAGCTGGTGGTGAAAGCAAAGCGCCTAAGAAAGCACAAGCTGCAACAGAAGTAAAAGAAGCTGAGGCATCTTTATCTAAGAAATTAGATGATTTATTGAAAGAAGCTGGTGTAGATGCAAGTCTTATGGAAAGCTTAGGTTCAAGCATTAAAAACTTTGAAGGTGCTGCTAAAGGTATCGCTCCAACAGTTGATGCAATGGAATCTACTAAGAAATATTCTAGTGAAATGGTTCAGGCTGCTTCTCAAATGGAGTCATTGAACAGTCTTTATAAAGTACAATTAGAAAGTGCTAGCAAGCAAGCTTCAGTTAATGAAGAAGTTGTTCAAAATGCAAGTGCACTTAAAGATCAAATGGCATCTTTGTCTACAAACCTTTCTTCATTGAATGGTGTATATGGTGGTATGTTATCTGCAATGAGCAAAAACTAGTTTGGATTTTTACCAACCCGAATCAATTATTAATAAAAATCTAAATTAAAAATCCATGGCAGGAGGAAAACAATCACCACGTCAGAAGATGGTCAACTTAATGTATTTGATCTTCATCGCAATGTTGGCGTTAAACATGAGTAAAGAAGTATTGGCCGCATTCGGTATAATGAATGAAAAGCTAGAGACTTCTAACGAAAAGACAACTGCAAGTAACGATGCGTTCTTGGAAAGTCTTGGAACTAAAGCATCTGAAGATGCTGCAAAGTACGATAAGTTATATAAAAATGCTCAGCAGATCAAAGCAATGTCTCAAGAGTATTATGATTACTTAGAAGGACTAAAAACAGGTATGATGGAAGGGATCGAAGATCCTAAAGATTATGCTCGTATGGATATGTCTGATTACTTAGATCAGAAATTATTTCAAGGTGAAACTTTATCTGAAGACGGTAAAAAGTTCATGAGTAACCTAACAGGTTATAGAGATCAAGTTGCTGCTATAGTACCAGCTGCTTTAAAGCAATCTGTTATCGATCGTTTCCAAACAGGAGATGAAAACGGTAAAGTTGAAAAAAGAGACGGTACTAAGCAAGATTGGATCAACTATCACTACGAAGGGTATCCTTTAGTAGCATCTTTGGCAAAATTAACTCAGTTACAAGCTGATGTTAAGATAACTGAAGAGGCAGCTTTGAAATCTATGTTGGCAGGCGAGTTAACAGAACAAGTTTCTTTAAAGAACTTTGCTACATCTCTTTTAGCTTCTAAATCTGCATACTATGCAGGTGAGAAGTATGATGGTAAAATCATTATCAGCAAAACTGATAACTCTTCTACTCCGGTAAGAGCTGAGTTAACGTTAGATGGTAGAAAATTATCTGAAGGTTCTGATTATAAATTAGAAGCTGGTGGTGTTAAAATGTTGATTGGTTCTGGTTCTGCTGGTGATCATGAAGTAAAAGGTACTATCTACTTTAAGCAAGACGGTGAAGAAATTCCTGTTGAGGTTAAAAATTCTTTCGCAACAATATCTAAGCCTAATGCTGCTTTGATCGCTGCCGATAAAATGAATGTAGTATATAGAGGTGTTGCTAACCCAATGTCTATCTCTATACCAGGTATACCAAATAACAAAGTAAGAGCAAATGCTCCAGGTCTTAGAGCTGTTAGCGGTAGTAAATATGTTATGACTCCTGGTAAAGGAAGAAACGTAACTATTACAGCTTCAGGAACTTTGCCAGATGGTCAGTCTGTATCTTCTAAATCTGAATTCAGAATTAAAGATATTCCAAGACCAGAAGGTAGTGTAAGTAGACAAACAGGTAGTATCAAACTTCCTAAGAGAAATGTTGAGATCGCTACTATCGGTGCTGGTTTGGAAGATTTTGATTTTGACTTGAACCTTGCGGTTAGCGGTTTCAAATTCAAAGTACCAGGTCAACCAACGGTTTCTGTAAGAGGAAACAAAATGAATGCTAAGGCTAAACAAGCTTTAGGTCGTGCTAAAAGAGGAGATATCGTTCAAATATTCGATATTGAAGCTTATATCACAAATAACAAGAGTTACAAGTTGAAGAAAGTATCTCCAGTAGTTGTGGAGATTACAAACTAAATAAATAGAATGATACCGGGTAAGCCCATTGGTCTTGCCCGGTTAATTTTAAAGTGAAGCAAACATGAATTGGAAAAATGTTTTAGTAATGGGAGTGGTAACTATGTTACCTTTATCTATGATGGCCCAAGCAAACGTATTGAATGCAAAAAAACCAGATGAGGTTGGTGTTCGTACAGAAGCTCAAAAAGCTGTAGATAATGATGCTCCGTTAGAATACGGGTACGTAGATGACAGGGATATACTTTGGTCTAAAACCCTATGGGAAACCATTGATTTAGATGAGAGAGTTAATTTCCCATTATATTACCCAACAGATACTATGGATATCGGACCGGATAGAAGGTCTTTATACCATGTACTGGTTAAAAATTTAAAAAGTGGAAAATTAGATACTTATACAGATTCTTATTTTACACAAAAAAGGACTTTCAATGATTTAAAAGATGCCTTGCAAATGGTTGATACCTTAGATTATGGGTATGAGCAAATGAATGCAGGTGAAGCTGTTTCTGAAGAATATATTACTCGTAGAACTATTTCTGCAGCAGATATTGAAGAGTATCATATTAAAGGAATATGGTATTTTGATAAGAGACAGGGAGAATTGAAATACCGTCTTTTAGGTATTGCACCTGTTGCACCAGATGTTAACTTTATGGATGATGATAATCCTGATATGGTTGAATTATTTTGGGTATGGTATCCAGATGCACGAGAAATGTTACATGAGGCAAAAGTCTTTAATCAACAAAATTCAGCACAGCCTATCTCTTTTGACATGCTGTTAAATGCAAGAAGATTCGATGCTGTTATCTATAAAGAAGATAACGTACAAGGCGATAGAAATATTGACGACTATATTTCAGATAATGCTTTGTTCCAATTATTGGAAGCGAAAAGAATCAAAGAAACAATTAGAGATAAGGAACAAGACATGTGGGCTTACTAAGAGCTTACTTAAAATCCAATTCACATAAGAAAGACCCGATCGAAAGATCGGGTCTTTTGTTTTATGCAATTGTCATTACATTTGTACTATGGTAGATTTTATAGTGGTAGGGTTAGGTTTGGCGGGTACCGCATTTTGTGAAAACTTGCGTAAAAACGATAAGACTTTCATTGTTTTTAATGACCGATCGCAAACATCGTCTCGTGTTGCCGGTGGTTTATATAATCCTGTAATCTTAAAGCGATTTACCCTTTCTTGGAGGGCAGATGAGCAATTACCTGTAGCTACCAAGTTTTATACCGAATTAGAACAGTTTTTAAAAGTGTCGTTTGATGAAAAGCTCAATGTATTACGCAAATTTGCCTCAATAGAAGAGCAGAATCTGTGGTTTGAGGCAGCTGACAAAGAAAAGTTGAAGGCGTATTTAGATACTAAACTGGTAAATAACGAGAACGCTCTACTGAAAATTCCTTTTCAATTCGGGAAAGTACTGGAAACTGGTAGGTTGAATACTAAGTTTCTCTTTGATAGCTATGAAAGCTGGTTACGAAAAGAAAATAGATTATTGACCGGTACCTTCAATTATGACGAGTTAGATATTGAACAAGATGTTGTGATCTATAAAGATATCAAGGCAAAGAATGTAGTTTTTACTGAGGGTTATGGTATGATGCAAAATCCCTTTTTCAATTATCTGCCAATGCAAGGCTCAAAAGGGGAGTATATCGTTATACGGGCAAAAGGTTTAAACGAATCCAATATTATAAAATCTTCTATTTTTCTAATTCCATTAGGTAATGATTTGTATAAAGTAGGTGCTACATATCATAGAAAAGATAAAGACAATGTAGTAACAAAAGAAGCTAAGAATGAGCTCATAACTAAACTTGAAACACTTCTGGATTGTCCTTATGAGATAGTAGATCATATGGCAGGTATGCGCCCCACGGTAAAAGATAGAAGACCTCTAGTAGGTCAGCATCCCAAGTATAACAACCTGTGGTTGTTAAATGGTTTTGGTTCTCATGGTATTACCATTGCGCCTTGGGCGGCAACATCGCTTTATGACCGTATAGAAAAAGAACTGCCTTTATCGAAAGAAATGGATATTGCCCGTTTTGCACCAAATTAAGAGTTCTTGAAAGCTGCTTTTGCCTGTGGGTCATATTTCACGAACATATTGATCCATATATTACGAGATAACCTCATGATAATAGGCATAAAAACAACTAAAGTTGCGATTATGGCTATAAAAGTCTCTATTAGGTCGGCACCTAAAAATAAATTGGCAATGACAAAGGCGGCTACGGCAAAGGCAATACCTACTCCATAACTCACATACATGGCGCCATAAAAGAAAGATGGTTCAATTTTATATTTTAAATCGCAGTGGCTACATCTTTCGTGCATTTTAAAGATTTTGCCCATATGGTATGGGTTTTTATCCAAATACATGCTTTCTTCGTGACATCTAGGGCAACTTCCTGTTAAAATACTGTAGAGTTTGTATCCTTTTTTTAACATTTGCAAAACTTTATACTAAGGTACGATTTTATGATATTTTAAATATCAAAATTCTAGTGTAAGAAAGATAATTTAGCTTAAAGATAATCGGTAATTATTGTATCGGGTTTTAAGTAAAAAAGAAGAATTAGAATTTATGTTAAACGTTCACAACCTATCGGTCTCATTTGGAGGCGAATATCTATTTGAAGAAATTTCATTTCGCTTAAACGGAGGTAACAGAGTAGGATTAGTAGGTAAAAACGGGGCGGGAAAATCTACGTTATTAAAATTATTGAATAAGGATATGCCTTTGGATACCGGAGTAATTGCGGTAGAAAAAGATATTAAAATAGGTTTTCTTAGACAAGATATAGATTTCGTAGAAGGGCGATCGGTCTTAGAAGAGGCTTATCAAGCTTTTGAGGAGATTAAGGCTTTGGAATTAAAACTAGATGAAATTAATCATCAGTTGGCAGAACGAACCGATTATGAGTCAGATTCATATAGTCAGCTTATCGTAGACCTGAGTGATATTACCCACCACTATGAAATTTTAGGTGGTTATAATTATCAGGGCGAAACAGAAAAGATATTACAAGGATTAGGTTTTAAAAGAGAAGACTTTGATAAAAAGACAGAAACCTTTTCAGGTGGTTGGCGAATGCGTATAGAACTTGCAAAATTATTATTGCAGACAAATGACGTATTGCTGCTAGATGAGCCTACCAACCACTTGGATATTGAATCAATTATATGGTTTGAACAATTTTTGAACAATTATACCGGTGGGGTAGTCATTGTATCTCACGATAAAATGTTTTTAGACAATGTTACCAATAGAACCATTGAAATTTCTTTAGGGCGTATTTATGATTATAACAAACCCTACACAGAGTATTTGGTGCTAAGAAATGAAATAAAACAGCAGCAGGTAAATGCCCAAAAGAATCAAGAAAAAGAAATTCAACAAGCCGAGCGCTTAATTGAGAAATTTAGGGCGAAGTCTACAAAAGCATCAATGGCGCAGTCCTTGATCAAGAAATTAGATAAAATAGAACGCATAGAGGTAGATGAAGATGACAATAGTGTCATGAGTCTTCGTTTTCCTATTTCGGTTACACCAGGTAAGGTAGTAGTAGAAATAGAGGAGCTCTCAAAAGCATATGGAGATAATTTGGTGTTAAACGACATTAACCTCCTTATTGAGAGAGATAGCAAAACAGCTTTTGTTGGTCAAAACGGACAAGGTAAATCTACTTTGGCTAAAATTATTGTTGGTGAACTGGAGCACGATGGTTATCTAAAACTGGGGCATAATGTACAGATAGGATATTTTGCACAGAATCAGGCAGAGTACTTAGATGGTAACAAGACCATTTTAGATACCATGATCGATGCGGCAAATGAAAAGAATAGAAGTAAGGTAAGAGATATTCTAGGTTCGTTTTTGTTTAGGGGAGATGAAGTAGATAAGTATGTAAAAGTGCTTTCAGGTGGTGAGCGTAACCGTTTGGCACTGGCTAAAATGCTGCTGCAGCCTTTTAATGTACTTGTTATGGATGAACCTACCAACCATTTGGATATTAAATCTAAAAACGTGCTTAAGCAGGCATGTTTAAATTTTGAAGGTACATTGATATTGGTTTCTCACGATCGAGATTTTTTACAGGGCTTGACCAATAAGGTCTATGAATTCAAGGATCAGAAGATCAGGGAATACCTCGGTGATGTAGATTACTATTTAGAGCAGAGAAAAGTAGAAGATTTTAGGGCTATTGAAAAAAAGCAGGCAGTAACTGTAAAAAAAGAGAAGCCTAAAACCACAAACTCTTTTAAAGATCAAAAGAAACTAAAAAGTCTAAAGAACCAATTAAGCTCGGTAGAAAGTAAAATTAGTACTCTTGAAAAAGAAATTAAGGAAATAGATCATAACCTATCTGTAGACTACGATGCAACTATAGCCAAGCCTAATTTCTTTGACACTTATCAAGCTAAAAAGAAGAAGCTCGAAACATTGATGGAAAATTGGGAAACCCTTACAATAGACATTGATAATTTAGAATAAGTAATAATTGTCTTACATACTGTTTTTGCGATTTCACAACACTTTTATATAGTTTCACAACAAACAGGGGTCAGTCAACGATAAAATTTCCATTTTCAGCGTTATTAATTCAAATTTGTAAGAGAATTCTTAGTGTAAGAATTTTCAAACCACCATATTTATGAAAAAACTATACTATTTAAGTTTCAGCCTTTTATTTTTAACAACAGTTTGTTTCGCAGAAGTATCCAAGAAAGAGAGAAAAGCTTTAATTGATATTTATGAGACAACAAACGGTGCTCATTGGGTCAAAAAGTGGGATCTAAAAGCTCCAGTTGCGCAATGGCACGGTGTTACCGTAAAAAATGATCAGGTTGTGGCGATTAACTTGTTCCATAATAATTTAATGGGGTCAATTTCCCCACAAATAGGGGCGTTAGAAAATTTAGAGGTGCTTAATCTTGCCTTTAACTCCTTAACAGGTTCTGTTCCGGCAGAAATAACGAAGTTGTCCAATTTAAAAGTATTGAAACTTGAAATGAATAGACTCAATGGAGAAATTCCAGAAGGTATAGGTAATCTATTGAAATTAGAAGAATTTTCGGCTTTCAATAATTTTTTGACAGGTAGAATACCAGCTACATTGGGTAACTTGGTAGACTTGAAAGTATTAAATCTTTCTAGTAACGAGTTTTATGGGGATATACCTGGTTCATTAGGTGCATTATCTCAATTAGAAACATTAGGTCTTTTTGAAAATAGATTAGAAGGTGCGATACCAAGAGATATGGGTAAGTTAAGTAACCTGAAAGAGTTGGTGTTGGCCAATAATAGATTAATAGGTGAAATACCCAATGAGTTCGCAGATTTGGCAAGCTTGGAAGTATTTCAAATTCAGAATAACAATTTTAGCTCTTTCAAAGCTTTAGAATTTTTGGAAACGAAAGAGTATTTGGTGTTCGATTATGATAAAGATGATAAAAAATTAGAGTTCAAAGATATTAACTTCAGTAAAAGCAGAATGGCAGATACGAAGTTCGAAGATATAGAAGAGTAAGAGTAGTTTACACTTTTAGTTAGTTTGGTGAAAGAAAGAGATGTTGAACAGCATCTCTTTCTTGGTTTTGTGCCGAAATGATATCATAAATGTATTTTTTGAACGTTATAATAAAAGTACTTTTTACACTAATTCGTTTTTGATAATGAAATAGTTAAAAAAGTATATGAAAAGTTTCCCCAAACAGTTCAATTTTTTAATTATGAAAAATAAGATAACCTATGCATGCTTAGTATTTGTTTTGACCTGTGGTTTTATGGTTCATGCTCAAATACCTAAATTAGAAAAACAGTACTTATTAGATTTTTACAAGAGCACCAATGGCGAAAATTGGCAGAACACTTGGAATTTACAAGATAACCCTTCAACTTGGCATGGTGTTGAGATTCAAAATGGCCATGTTACGGCTTTAAAGCTATATCGCAATAATCTTACTGGGACTATACCTGACGGAATTGCAAAACTCTCTCATCTAAAATCATTGAACCTTGCGTTTAATGTATTGCAAGGCAAATTGCCAGAAGATATCTTTCAGTTGACAAATTTGACAACTATTCGTTTAGAGATGAATAAACTTACAGGTAATTTACCTCAAGATTATTCAAAAATGAAACAATTGGAAGAGTTGTCGATATTCAACAATTTATTACAAGGACCAATTCCGGATGGTATAGGCGAAATGTCAAACCTAAAATTATTGAATCTTTCAAGTAATTATTTAGAAGGAAGTTTACCCAAATCAATGGAGAAGTTAGGTAAGTTGGAAAGACTTGAACTTTTTGGCAACAAACTAGCAGGAGCAATAGAAGTAGACCTAGGTCGTTTGGTAAACTTAAAAGAATTGATACTTTCTTATAATAGTTTTGAAGGCGATTTGCCAAGTGGTATGGCAACTTTGAGCAATTTAGAATTTGTACAGTTACAGGGTAATGACTTTAGGTCATTAAATTCGCTTCTAAGAATGCAAAGTTCAAAATTAGCGGTTTTTGATAGTGATGATGAATTTCTAAATATGAAGTTCGGTACATCTAAAGCTAGTGAAACACGTATTGTGGATACTAAATTTGAGGATGCAAGACGAAACTAGAGAATATTAAATAGATAAAAAGGGATGCGAAAGCATCCCTTTTTTTATTTTATAATACGGCAAAACACTGTATTTTATGATTACTTTAACCATTAAAGCGCTCCATGCCAGATGTGTTTTTTTGTAGTTTCGCCAATGATTGATCGATTTCCAAAAATTTCAAGTTAAAATCGAATTAAAATACAGAAGCACCTTTAACATTATTTTTGATTGTTTAGGTAGTTGGTAAGTGATTTTAGAAGTTGAATATAATGGTGTTTTAAAGAATAAACTTTATTTAGAAACAACTTTTTTTATCTGAAAAATGAATTCGGATGGTAGCTATATTTGGTCGTTTCAATAATCTGGCATAAACATAGGGCACAGTCATAAATATGGTATTGGTCTTTTTGTTTTTTGAAATACGCTCATAAATTATAATAAAATGCGAAAAATTATTTTTACCGTACTAGGTATTTTACTGATTGCAGTGTCCTTTTTTTTAGCGGGGTATATTATCGATAGTAAGAAAACGTTTAAACCGAAATCTGAGAAAGTAGTGAAAACGGTTTTCACAGAGGTAGTCAAAAATGGTACGGTACCCATTGTCGTTTCCGCTAACGGTAACTTAACTGCTAAGCAACGTGTTGAGTTATATGCTGAAGTTCAAGGTGTATTTAAAAAAGGAAGTAAGCTATTTAAAGAAGGTCAGGCTTTTCGCAGAGGTGAGACCATTATAAGTATAGATGCAAACGAGTATGCGGCGAGTGTACAATCTGCAAAAAGCGACCTGTTCAATCAGCTTACGGCCGTAATGCCCGATTTAAGGTTAGACTACCCAGATATTTATTCTAAGTGGCAAGAGTACCTTTCAAATTTCGATATGTCTAAAAGTACTCCGCCACTTCCAGAGATGTCAACGGAAAAAGAAAAGTTTTTTATATCCGGTAGAGGTATTTTAACCAGCTATTATAATGTTAAGAATTTAGAACAAAGATTATCCAAATACCGTATAGTCGCACCTTTCTCTGGTGTACTTACCGAAACGTTGGTCACTGAAGGTACTTTGGTAAGGTCTGGTCAAAAATTAGGGGAATTTATTAATACCGAAGTCTATGAGCTCGAAGTAGCTATTAGCAAAAGATATACCGATTTATTGAAAGTTGGTGAATCTGTAGAATTGACCAACTTAGACGATAACACCACTTATAAGGGGAAGGTAACCAGAATTAACGGTAGTATAGATCAGTTAACGCAAACTGTAAATGCGTACATTGAGGTAGATGATAAGAACTTAAGGGAAGGAATGTACCTAGAAGCGGATTTAGATGCTAAAAAAGAAGAAAATGCCATCGAGGTAGACAGAGGTTTGTTGTTAGATGGTAATCAAATATTCGTAGTAAAAGATTCGGTACTTGATAAAATAGACGTAGAGCCTGTTTATTTTTCTGATAAACGTGTGGTATTGAAGAATGTACCCGATGGCATTACCATAGTTTCTAAACCCGTAAGTGGCGCCTTTACGGGAATGTCTGTTAAAATATCCGCTGAACAACCAGAAAACTCGAAAGAATAATGCGTAAACTGATAGAATATTTTATTCGGTATCATGTTGCCGTTAATGTAGTTGTAATCTCTTTTACCCTATTCGGTATTGTTGGGGCAAAGGCATTGAAGTCTTCGTTTTTTCCGTTGACAGATTCCAAGAACATTGCGATTACTATTACCTATCCGGGTGCATCGCCACAAGAGGTAGAAGAAGGTATCGTTCTAAAGATTGAAGATAACCTAAAAGGTCTTGAAGGTGTTGACCGTGTTACCTCGACCTCTAGAGAGAATAGCGGTACTATAAATGTAGAAATCGAAAAAGGCGAAAATATCGATTTTATGCTGCTAGAGGTAAAAAATGCGGTAGATCGTGTACCTACGTTCCCAACAGGTATGGAGCCTTTAATAGTTTCTAAGTTAGAGTCTGTTCGTCAAACCATATCATTTGCGATAAGCGGAAACGATATTCCGCTAACAACTTTAAAGAGTGTTGGTCGGGATATTGAAAATGACCTAAGGGCAATGGAAGGTATATCTCAGATAGAGATAAGCGGTTTTCCAAACGAGGAGATCGAAATTGCCGTTAATGAAAACGACCTTTTAGCATATGGATTATCTTTTGCAGAAGTGGCAAGATCGGTATCCAATGCCAATATTTTGGTTACAGGTGGTAATATCAAGACCGATGCCGAAGAGTATTTAATACGTGCTAATAACCGTTCTTATTATGGTAGTGAATTAGGCAATCTTGTGGTTCGGGCTGATCAATCCGGTAATGTAATTCGCTTAAAAGATATAGCTATAGTTAGAGACAGGTTTGCAGAAAGTCCTAATGCAACATTTTTTAACGGTAATTTGTCGGTAAGCACGACCATAACAAGTACCAATAATGAAGATTTAATAGCGGCGGCAGATCAAGTAAACGAATATGTAGATGAGTTCAATGAAAAGTATAACAACATTAAATTAGATGTTGTTTCAGATCAGTCTACTACACTTAATCAAAGAACGCAGTTACTTACCGAGAATGCCATTATGGGTATGGTATTGGTATTGATATTTTTATCGCTCTTTTTAAATACAAGACTGGCATTTTGGGTGGCTTTCGGTTTACCGGTAGCATTTTTGGGTATGTTTGTTTTTGCGGGCTTCTTTGATGTTACGATCAATGTACTTTCATTGTTCGGTATGATCATCGTTATTGGTATACTGGTAGATGACGGTATCGTTATTGCCGAGAATATATATCAACATTACGAAAAGGGGAAATCGCCTGTACAAGCAGCGGTAGATGGTACAATGGAGGTGTTACCCCCAATTATTTCTGCAATTATAACTACCATTTTGGCCTTCTCTATTTTCTTGTTCTTAGATAGTAGAATCGGAGAATTCTTTAGTGAGGTTTCCGTAATTGTAATTTTGACTTTAGTGGTGTCTCTGGTAGAGGCTTTGGTCATCTTGCCCGCTCACTTGGCGCACTCCAAAGCATTGCAGCCAATAGATAATAAACCAAAAAGTGGTTTCGCAAAAGCTTTTGCCAAGCTTAGGGTCATTAATGAATTTGGAGATAGATTAATGGTCTGGATGCGTGATAAATTGTATACACCCGTATTGCGTTTTACAATGAATTATAAAATATTTATGTTCGCTGTTTTTGCATCGGCATTTATTTTGACATTGGGATCAGTTGGTGGTGGTATAATTAGAACAGCTTTTTTTCCAAGAATTGCCAGTGACAGGGTAGGTATAGAATTAGAAATGCCAAATGGTACCAATGAGAAAATTACAGACTCTATCATTTCTTTAATAGAAGAAAAAGCGGTTATCGTAAATCAAGAGCTAACAGATAAATATTTACAGGGAACGGATAAAATGGTCTTTGAAAATATGATCAGAAGATTAGGTCCGGGTTCATCTTCTGCGGTATTGACCATAAACCTATTGCCAGGAGAGGAAAGACCAGATGAGATTTCCGCAAATATGGTTACCAATAGGTTAGAAGAACTTGTTGGTCCGGTTGTAGGGGTAGAAAGTCTTATTTATGGTTCTGGTGGTAATTTTGGTGGATCACCGGTATCGGTTTCTTTGTTAGGTAACAATATCGAGCAACTAAAAGCGGCAAAGGCAGAGTTGAAAGGTATATTGACCAAGAATTCTAGATTAAAGGATATTTCGGATAATGACCCGGCAGGTATTAAAGAAATCAGGTTGACATTGAAAGAAAATGCCTATTTATTAGGCTTGGATCTTCAAACATTAATGACTCAGGTTCGTGCAGGTTTCTTTGGGGTACAGGCGCAACGTTTTCAACGTTCTCAAGATGAGATCAGGGTTTGGGTGCGTTATGATAGGGAAGAGCGTTCATCTATTTCTAGTTTAGATGATATGCGTATCGTTACTCCTTCAGGAGATAGAGTTCCTTTAAGTGAGATTGCCGATTATACCATTGAACGTGGCGATGTAGCTATAAACCGTTTAGAAGGAAGGCGCGAGATACAGGTCTCTGCCGATATGAAAGATGTAAAAGACAGTCCTACCGATATTATGTCTGAAATACAAACGGTACACATGCCAGAGATACAGTCCAAATATCCAACGGTAAGTGCATCATATGAAGGTCAAAATAGGGAGTTGGAAAAATTAACGGGCTCTTTAAAATTGGTAGGTTTCACTGTAATATTATTGATTTATATTACCATCGCATTTACGTTTAGAAGTTTTAGCCAGCCATTAATGTTATTGTTATTGGTACCCTTTAGTTTTACGGCAGTTGCATGGGGGCATTGGATCCATGATTTCCCGATCAACGTACTTTCTATTTTAGGAATCATAGCATTGATAGGTATTATGGTAAACGATGGTTTGGTGCTCATAGGTAAATTCAATTCTAATTTACGGGAGGGTATGACCTTTGATAATGCCATATTTGAAGCGGGTAAATCAAGATTTAGAGCGATTTTCTTGACCTCGATTACCACTATTGCAGGTTTAGCGCCTTTAATGTTAGAAACAAGTAGACAGGCACAGTTCTTAAAACCAATGGCAATTTCAATTGCTTATGGTATTGGTATCGCTACCGTACTTACATTATTAATGTTACCATTGTTCTTGTCTTTCAGTAACAACTTAAAAGCGCAGAACTTATCTTTTGCCTCTGGTCATAAGATTACGAAAGAAGAGGTAGAAAGGGCGATTAAGGAAAGAAAAGAAGCATCTCATCTAGAAAGTCATTCGCATGAAGCTATAGAAGATAGCGGTCATCAAGAACAAATAGAAGGTGGTTCACATCCATATAAGAATATAGATAAGTTATAATGAGTAAAGTAAAATTCATCATATTATTAATATTTCTCCCGGTTTGTGCGGTTATGGCGCAAGAGAAAACACTATCTAAAGAAGAAGCCATAGCACTTGCTTTAGAAAACAATTTTGGGGTTGTAATCGCCAAGAACAATCTAAAAATCGCCGAAAACAATAAGACTATTTTAAATTCTGGTTATTTACCAAGTTTAACCGGTAATGCAGGTGGTTCATTTGATCAGAATAATCAAGAAGCCACTTTTCAAGATGGTACCGTTAGGGCAATTGACGGAGCCGAAACTACCCGTTACAATGCTTCTTTAAATTTAAATTATACTTTGTTTGACGGGCTGGGTCGTTTGTATGATTTCAAAAGATTGAAAGAAGAATATGGTTTAAGTAAACTTGAAACTAGAGAAACCATAGAAACTACCATGCTGCAATTGTATACGGTGTATTTTGAAGTGGCACGGTTAACCGAGAACATTAAGGTGTTGGAAAACACATTTTCTAACACCCAAAAGCGCTTGCAACGTTCGGAGTATAGTTTTGAGTATGGACAAGCAAATAAATTGGATGTTTTAAATGCGCAGGTAGATTTGGTCAATGATAGTATTAACCTAATGAATACCAGACAATCTGTTAGAAATACCAAAAGAGATTTAAATTTATTGATGAATAGGGATATTACAACTGCTTTTGAGGTGGATACTACCATAACTTTTGTAAACCCCATAAGTTTAGAGGAGTTTTTGGACAAAGGTATTTCCAACAATGTAAGCGTTCTGCAGACCGAGGCGAATATCAAGATAAATGATTATGCCTATAAGTCTAGCAAGTCTGTTTTTTTACCAACTATTGGGCTTACGGGATCATATGGCTGGAACGAGGGTAATTTTCCGGCAACTAACTTCTTGGCTTCAAGTGTTTCGACCGGGTTATCTGCAGGTTTAAATCTTTCGTGGAATCTTTTTGATGGTGGCAGTGGCATAACACAGGTAAAGAATGCCAAAATAGTGCTTGATAATCAAGAAGTGATCAAAGAACAAATTAGGCAAGAAGTTATTACAGATGTGCAAAATGCAAAAGAAAACTACCTGAATAGGTTACGTATTTTTAGCTTGCAAGAACAAAATGTGGTAACCAACCAAAATAATTTCGAGCGTTCTAAAGAGCAATTTCAATTGGGTAGTATTACATCGATAGAATTTAGACAGGCGCAAATCAATTTGTTAAATGCGCAAACGAATAAGAACTTGGCAAAGTATGATGCAAAGTTGGCAGAGCTTCAATTATTGCAGCTTACAGGTCAATTATTGAATATAGAATTGTAAAGGCTTAGAGGCTTCAACCTCTACTGTTGATTAACTTAATTAGGGAATAACATGTATAGCGATAGAACGAATAGCGAGCTTATAGAGATTCTGGATCAACATTCATTACTGACGTTTGAAGCGCAGTTAAGTTTGCGAGACGAGCTTGAAAAACGAGCTGTTGTGGTAGACTTAAGTGGTTTAGAAACAACTATTGCCAACAAACTAGCTCAAATCAACAATCTTGAGTATTTAAAGGATTTCGGTTTTCAAGCAAATAAATCTGCAGACAGTTTGGTGGTGACTAGAACAAATAAGGCATTGTTAACCGATGTACTTGCCGTGATCGTTGGTCTATTGGTGTTCTTGTTAGGTGTTTATGGCTGCATTAATTTGGTATATACTTTTATAAATGGCGATGAATTAGATGTCTTTACCCTAGCTTATAAATTTGCCATGGCAGGTTTAATTTTTATAGGAATTAGCTTTTTCAGTGGGCTACAAAGATTGTTTGATTTCTACGGATTCGAATTGAGTAAGCTCAATGATGCTGTACTATTAAAAAAGCGTTTCGATGTTAAATTAGAAGAAATTCAAGTGAATACGTCGGATATTCATTTGGACACAGATGAAGATTTACTTTCCTTAAAATTGGGGCATGAAACTATCTTTACATCCAATGGCGGTAATTTAATACAGACCCTAACTTTAAAAGAATTGGCTAAAGAATTAAAAGCGTAAACCGTTGTTATGTTCGAGCATTATTTTCAATGTCCGTATTGTTGGGAAGAAGTGTCAATGCTACTAGACCCATCTATTTCGCAACAGACCTATGTAGAAGATTGCGAGGTATGTTGTAATCCTATAGAGGTTACACCGCAGTTTCAAGATAATGAACTTATAGGCTTTGATGTACAGAGTATAGAACAGTAATTACTCTAGTATTGCAATTTTACCACCAAACGTATCATCTTTATCTACAGACTTAGGTTTGCCGTACACGGTAATGGCACCACCGGCTTTTACTTTTGCAATGACAGCTTCACTGGCGTAGACTTCGGCACTGCCTCCAGATAATACGATTACGGTGCTATTTTTCGTCTTTAAACCTCTACTTAAAAGTTTGCCACCGGTATTGATCATTACTTCTTGATCGCTGCTAGTGCCAGAAAGTTTTATTTCGCTACCGCTTGTACTTTTTGCCGATACATTGTTATAGGCAATATTTAGGGTAATGGTGCTGGCATCTTGCGCCGCTATAGTTAAATCGGTACCTATAACCAATCCGGTAGATATAATTCTAGAATTTTTATTCGCATCGATAACCGAAAGTGCTTCGGTATAGAAAAGTTTAATATTTAAAATGGAGTTCAGTAAAGATTCTCCAGAACACATTTTTAATCGTAGGCGCCCGTCATTTTCGGTAATGCTTAGGTCTTTCTTGTTCTCTGACGCAATTTCAATTTTATTCTCCTCTCCTTTTACAAGCGTAACACTGATCCTGTCATAAACCCGTAATTCTGTATAATCTGCTAAAGGTATAGTCGCTATGTTTTGTGCAACTGAAATAACAGTGTATAAGAATAGAAATGAAAATGTTAATAATGATTTCATATAGTGTGGGCTGTTTGGTCATACAAAGTTAAGGTACAAAATGGTTTGTATCACAAAAGTGTAGAAGTGGATTTTACTTGCGATGTTTTATTTAATATTTGTAAAGAGGTGTAACGTATTTCAAAAATGTATCAAGAACAGGTTTGGGAACACGCTACTGCACAAAACCTTTTTAAAAGTTAAATAAGCTTGTAAACATATATAGGTTTTGCAGTTTTGTTATCTTAAACAAGCATTTGCTCATTGCCAAGTTCATGAAGAAAAAATATCTTTTAGTCGCCTTGTTCATTATTATAGGCATTGTTGGTTTTACTGGGGCAAACTATTTTCCCGTTGCTGAAGATGATGGTGTTTTAGAGGTTTTAGATTCTGTTGCTACACGTAGGGATCTACGCAGAAGCTTCTTTGATAAAAGGGAGATAATCGTTGTCTACGGTGCCAAAGACTCTACATTACAGCGGCAATACAAGAAAATCTTGCATGAACTATCCTTATTAAAAGTATCACGTTCTTGGCGAAGCGCGAAAGTTCGGTATATGGCTGTTGAACAAGTAAGTGCAGAGACTCTAAATAACAGCATTGTGTTCTTGGTGGGTGCTGTAGATGAAAATCCGCTTATAAGAAAATACATGTCGGATACTCCATTTAATATATCGGCATCGCAAATTTCAATCGGTTCAAAAGAAGTTCCTAATAATAATTCTGTATTGGGTGTAGGTTTTTATCCTAGCCCCGTAAACTCTAAAATGCCCTTTAGCTTTCTAACGGGTACCAATGCCAAAGAAGTTTTCAGGCTATTTGCGGAAAAAGTATCTGAACGTGGTCAGGCATTTTATCGTCAGAATTTGGAGTATGAAGTGTACGAGCACAAAGAACGCTTGGTCATGGGAGATTTTAATGCGCATTGGGGTATAGAAGGTTCCACTTATTTTAATTTTGCTACCGGTACCCGGGTATTGTTAGATACTGACGAGTTTAAATTCATAGACCACCAAAAAGCGATCAAAGAAATTGACGTACCTAGAATACACGAAGCGGTTAGGGCATCTAAAGAGAAAATCGTAAGTTTTGTAGGTGATAAAAACGTACCAAAAATCACCTATAATTACTATACCTGTACAGAAGAAAAAGGTTTAATGACAGGTACTACCGATCACTCTACTTTTGATAGTGTAACAAATTCGGTACATACCATAGTCAATGACATATATGCCAATAATCATATTGGTAGGGACAATGCTTTGTTGCTACATCATTTAGTTGGCGAGAGCAACAAGCATATATTGACAATGGGCCTACCTATTTATTTTACTAATACTTGGCAAAATAAAGGCTATAGATATTGGGCGGCGAGATTAGTAGAATCTGAGAATGTATTTACCGTGGCAGAACTTCTTGACAATACTTTCATGGACATGGAATCTTCACTTATTAGAGATTGCATGGCAGGTGCCTTTACAGATTTTTTAGTCAAAAGCTGGGGAAAAGATTCCTATCTCAGAAGATATAACAAGCTAACGCTTACTGAACGCGAAGAAAAAACGCTAGAACCAAAGTGGCGTAATTATTTACAAGAGCTACCAAAAGCCCATCCTAAGAAAAAAATAGAGAGGAAAAAATTACCTTACTTAAAAGGCTTCAATTTTGCACATGAGGGGTATAGTATTTATAACGGCTATGGATCTCAGAAAGCGACCGAGTCTCTGTTAAAACAAAAAAATATGGGCAGTAATGCCATGGCAATTGTGCCATATACAGGTATTAACGATATCAATACACCCACACCTTTACATTTTAGTGATAATGCCGGTAGTGAAAATGATGATGCCGTCGTTCATGCCGTTGCAATGGCAAGAAATATGGGTATGTATACCTTGCTTAAACCCCAAATTTATGTGGGCGGTAGCTGGCCAGGCGGTATAGATATGCCTACGGATGCACAATGGGACAAATTTCATGATTATTATTATAGGTGGATTCGCCACTACGCATTCTTAGCGGAAATTCATGAAATGGATGCTTTATGTATTGGGGTAGAGTTTACAAAAGCAACCTTGTCACAGCCCGATGCTTGGCGTGAAATGATCAGGAAAACAAGGGCGTTATATTCTGGGCAATTGACCTACGCCGCTAATTGGGGAGCTGAATTTGAGCAAATAGAATTTTGGGACGATTTAGATTTTATCGGTTTAAACTCTTACTATCCATTGAGTAAAAAAGATGATCCTAGCGATGAGGAGTTACAACTTCAGTTCGATATGGTAAAGTCGAAAATCAAGAAAGTACATAACCAATATAAAAAGCCCATTGTATTTACCGAAATTGGGTTTAGAAGTGTAGATGCCCCATGGAAGAATCCGCATGCAGAGGCAGACGACAGTATTAACGAAGAAGCACAGCGCAGATCTTACGAAGTCATCTTTGAAGGCATACAAGATGAAC
This sequence comes from Maribacter sp. R86514, assembly GCF_044597005.1. Classification (NCBI taxonomy): domain Bacteria; kingdom Pseudomonadati; phylum Bacteroidota; class Flavobacteriia; order Flavobacteriales; family Flavobacteriaceae; genus Maribacter; species Maribacter sp. R86514. Next base: position 3,881,499 of record NZ_CP138999.1, read on the forward strand.
CCTGGTGCCAAGGCATACTTTGGTGGAAATTCCCAAGTTACTTAGAATACCGCGGCGAGAATAACAACGCCTTTACGCCAAACAATAAATTAGCGGAAGAAACCGTACGAAAGTGGTTCTCAAAATAGATATAAGCAATCAAGATAATTGGCTAAAAATTCCAACATACGGGGAAACTATCAAACTAGATATACTATATCACCAACAACTAATTCACTAACAAACTAGTTCACAAACCACTAACTCACTATCAAACTATTTCACTAACCCACTATATAAGCAACTAATCATCTATCTCCGCATCCGGTAAATCAAGAATGGTCGATGTAGATAATGAATTACCCGCAATTCCTTTAATAGAACCAAAGAGCACGTTTATATTCTCTTGTACACCCCAAATTTGCTTCTCTCGAACGGCAAAATTCTTGTAGGCCGCTTTCTTTTCGTAGTTCAATTGTTTGATCATAGAATCGTAGTTTTCTATAATTCTATTAATGTTCTGCACAAACTCGTTACTGGTCAAATAAGAATACAGCAGCTCCATTTTATCGCCTTTGTTCTCGTCAGAAGATTTAATGGATTGTGTTTTTAACAGCAGTTCTCGCAATACGAGCGATACACTTTTTACTTCATTGAATCCGCAGATCCAAACACCGTTTTTCTCACCAAAACGGTCCATATCTGGCGGAAAGGTTTCTGTAACAATTACTGCGATATCTGCCTTGCAATTAATTTGATCTTGCTTTAACTTATTGATCCAATCATTACTGAAATTCTTGGTACGCTTGCTTTCATAGACAATAGAACCACAGGTCTGTTGCAGCGAGTTGATGACGGTCTGTATACAATCTGCACCACGAATACCTTTACCAACTTCGTCTATATTATCAAAAGGGTAGGTGCTGCGCAATAATTCTTCTAATGCCAGTTCTTGTATTTCGCCTTGCATTTGCATAGAACCTTGCTCTGCCTTGCGCTTCATTTCATCAATAAGCTTCTTTTGGTCGTCTAGCTGTTTCTGGTATTCTTTCTCTTTCAAAGCCATTGCCTCGCGCTCTTTCGCCTTTGCCTTTTCTTCAATGACCGATTGTTTCTCCAACAATTCTTTCTGAACGTTCATCTTAAGCTCTTCGGCTTTTTCCTTTAATTCGTTCTCACGTTTTAAAAGGTCGATCTCTTGTGCACGTAGCGCTCTGTTCTCTTCTTTCTTTTTCTCGTTCTCTTGTTGCAGGGCTTTTAACTTTTGCTCAAAAGACTCATTGGTCTGTAGCTGTATTTTTTCAGATTCTTTAGCAAGGCGTTGTGCCAGCTTCTCTTTAAAAAGCTCGTTTTCCTTCTCTTTCTTTTTCTCGAATTCTTCTACTTCAATTTCAAGCTTTCTACGTTCTTTATTGAATTTTTCTGCCTGCTCCGCAACTTTACGTTCGTATTCAGCCTTAAAATGAGCCTGCATTTTGCCGGAAAGCGCCTCTTCAACATCAAACTCATGTCCACAATTGGGACATTTAATTTTATCTACCATTTTCTAAAAACCATTTTCAACTATAAAAATACAGAACCCATACCAAGCCTACAACGTTTGGCGGCACTCAAATGAAATGAAAATTTATTTGTTGCGTAGTATTTTGATTTCCTGACAATTGTCATAGAACATCTTGCAACTACATTCTATTTTTGTCTTAATAAAATTACCGACTATGACCTCATTACATCTACCCTTGGTAAACTGGAGCAACGGCGTGATTATGATCGCTGTATTTGCAGCCGTGTGTTTAACCCTTGTTGGCATTGTACTAATGCTAATGAACGGCGATAAGAAAAAAGAAGAATAACTTCTCTTACACTGCTATTGATATAATACGTACCGTGGCGGCGTAAGTCCGTTTAGGCGCATGTAAACCAACATTTGCCCTCTGTGGTGTGTAATATGGTCTGCTAGCAGCATATAAATTTGTCGTTTGGAGCGTGTAAGTCCAAAATAATCCAATTCGGTATCTAACTGTTCAGGAGACACATCTTGTAAAAGCGTAATGGCTTCGGTAAACGTTTGGTCTATACGGGCCATCATTTCAGCCTTTGTTTTGTTGGCAGGTTTAAAAACAGTGTCCGTTTGGTATACGCGTGCTTCTCGGTCGCCAATGAGTGACTGGCTGTGCCAATCTAGCGCAAAACCAATATGCATTAAATTTTCAGCAAAGCTCAAGGACTCATCTGTTACTTTGTACCCATACTTCTCTTCGGGCATCATATCGGCAACTAGTAATAAGTACTTACGTGAGTTTTCTAATCTTTCTATGGAGTCTTCAATGAATTTGTCTTGTTGGGCTAGAAGCGGAGAGGAAGTTAATAGAAGTAATGTGATGATAATGAGATTTTTCATATTGATTTATTTTGATTGAGGAACATCTAAGTTACTCCAATTAAAATTACGAAATCCATTTCTTCTACTTGACTTACCAGCCTTCAGGTAATGGGTCTAATAACTGTACTATGGGTGATGGTAATTGATCTCCCGGTAACTTATGCAGAATATTGGCAAATTCACGCTCCTGAAATCCAAGGGCTGCATTCCAATATAACTCGTTGGCTCTTCCGGTACGCAGCGGTCTAATTTGACTGCCAGGCCATTGTTCTTCACCCAGAATAAAAGGTGTAATGTAATCTATGGCAAGCTTTATACTGCGCCCTTCGGTGCTGCGATAGGCAATAAGGTCAAAATCAAGATGGCGACCAAGGCGGGCAACACCTACTAGCGCACGTGCACCGTAAATACTATAGCTTAATGCATTTGTTCGAATAAGTTCTTGCGGTTGGCGACCATCTATAAAAACCTGTCCAAAAATACGTGCAGGCATGCGTTCAAGAAAAGCACGTGCAATCTCAGGTTTTTCACCGTAGAGCGAGAAGAGAATAAGATGCTGATTATACCACGCGCCATGTTTATTAGGCTGCATAGCTTCTTCAATACCTTCCGGACTTTCCACCATCCAGGTAGCTAGTTCGCCAAACCACTTACGCAGTTCGGTTTGGTCTTTAGCTGTCCAGCCAGAAAATTCCTCTAGCAGAATAGCGCAATCAACCACCCAATCCATTCGGTTAGATTCTAGTATGCCACCACTACTATTATAGTCGTGACCACGTCGTTTTTGACCATAGCGGAAATTAGGGTTCATTCTAGTTTCAGGATCTAAATACCAAGCACGAATTTGTTCTACGGCACGTTCGGCATACTTTTCTTCGCCCGTGAAATACCAAGCAGGAACAAGAGATGTTACCGCCTTGTTCATTGCCTCAAGCCTAGAGACATCAGAAGTGCGGCGGTCTGGGTTGGTAACTCCGTCACGCCAAATGTAAGGACCATCAGGGTTTTCAGCATCTGGCCACCAATATGGGCTGTAGCTATAGTAATCGTGAGCGTCTCCACTTGGTGGCAGAGCACCTTCCGCTACTACATTTACAATAGGTTGCCCAAGTGCAGCATCTGCATCTGCAACGATTTTTTTCAAAGCTGCCACCAAATCACTATTACCAGCTTCAAGCTCTTTTTTTATTCTTGGTAGCTGATCTCCTTGACCAAGTAATAAAGAGGGCGTGGTATTGGTTTTGCTGTTTTGAGGAAAGATTAAAACGAATGAAAATAAGAAAATGATAGTAATTGCAAACTGTCTCATAATAGTTTAGTGGTAATAGATTTTATAGCAATACTTAAATTCTGTTGCTTATGAAGTTAAGCATTCATTTCTTCATACATTCTTTTTTCTTAGATAAGTACTTACGGCAGAAACAAGCAGTGCAACGACAAGTAATAGCATTCCATAAAAAGTCAAATCACCAGATTCACCCTCGCTTTCTCGTCCATAAATTGCTAAGACTAGTCCAGTAATAGATAGTATGATGGAGATAATGCCTAGTAGTTTATGTTTTTTCATGAAGTAAATTTCGATAGCAAGATTAAAATTGTAATCAAAAATCTAATAAGATTTATCATCTTACTTTATGCTTATAGCTGTGACAAAAAAGCTATTAATGCATAGAAATAGCTGTTTTCAATAAGTTGCTATTGAAAATAGTGATAGTTGCTATCATATTGCTGTAAAATGTAGAAATTATTGAGTGGGTATGTTGCGGTGAATAGGTTTTACGGGATAGGTTTGAAATTGATTGGGATGCTTTTAAAAAGATTTTATGTAACGGTCACGGCTATGGCAAGTAGGGCAGGCAAGGAAATTTTTCGTTTCCGTCTGGTCTGCTAGCCAGAGCTTTTTGTTTTGTAATTATTTTTTCTTTTTAATTGCCAAATCAAAAAGATTTAGCGGACTTAGTAAATAAGTACAAGCCATTAAATTTAGCTCTTTATGCCCTATTTGCTATAGCCATTGTGCCTGTTGCACAAGTTAACGAAAAAACCATATAGGGCCAACGTGATCTTAACGTTGGGTCGTTAACTTTAGGTATGCAGGGAAAAAAGGATTACCAGGAAAAACTGTTCGCCCGTTTCCAATTGAGCGAGCGCATACCGAAGAACAATTTCTACAGGCGTTTAAAAGAGGTTCTGGACTTGGATTTTCTCTATAAGCTGACCAAAGGATATTACGGTGAAAGCGGTCAAAAAAGTATTGACCCCGTGGTCTTCTTCAAGCTCTGTTTGGTGGGCTACCTGGAGAACATCATCAGCGACCGAAGGCTTATCGCCCATTGTTCGATGCGCCTGGATATTCTTTTTTTCGTAGGCTATGACATTGACGAGGAACTTCCCTGGCACAGTACCATAAGCCGTACCCGTCAACTTTTTCCCGAGTCGGTATTCGAGGAAGTATTCACCAATGTCTTGAGTATGTGTGTTGAGAAGGGGATGGTCGCCGGTCATACCCAGGCGATCGACAGTGCGCCCGTGAAAGCGAACGCGAGCATGGACACATTGGAGCTGAAGGTGCCCGAAGAAGATTTGGAAGAGCATTTGAAAAAAGTACGTGCTATAAGCACAATGGACAAAGAAGTGCCACACCGCAAGAGCAAGGGCGACAGGTCCGACAAGGGTCAGCGAAGTGTGACCGCCAACAAGAAGGAACTCGATGCGATAAAGGGCAGGAACAAAAAATGGGCGAAGGACCAGGACCAAAGACCCGGTGCCGGAAACAAGGGGGCAAAGTATATGAGCAACAAGACCCATTACAGTCCTACCGACCCCGATGCCAGGATAAGCGTAAAGCCGGGCAAGGCAAGAAAGCTGAACTACCTCAGTCAGTTGAGCGTGGATACCGCCCATCATGTAATTACCGATATCAGGGCGTACCATGCCGATGGCAAGGACAACCAGCAGTTACAGGATATCGTACGGCGCCTACAGAGAAGATTATGGCAACAGGGCTTCGTCTTTGAGAACTGCGTGGCCGATACGGGCTATAGCAGTGGCGAGAACTATGCCTTTTTGGAAAGCAGGGGGCTCAAGAGCTTCATACCCGCCCACGGAACGTTCAAGGGCGGTCCCGATGGTTTCGTTTATGACCAGGGGACGGACAGCTACCGCTGTCCCCAAGGGAAAACGATACCGTTCACCAAGGAGTTCAGGGATCATCGCACGGGAACAAGAAAGAAGGAATACCGGGCAAGAAAGCATATCTGCACCGGGTGCCCGATACGCAGTAGCTGCCTGGGCAAAAGCGCACAGGAGAAGAAGTTCAGTGTTACCTATTACCGTGCGGAGTATTTGCGTAACATTGCCCGGGTGGAGAGCCCACTGGGGCGGTATATGAAGGGCAAGCGGCAGAGCACGGTAGAACCCGTTTTTGGAACATTGACCCAGTTCATGGGGCTGAGGAAGATAAATACCATCGGGCTCGCACAGGCGAACAAGGTGATGCACCTCTCGGCGATCGCCTACAACCTCAAAAAGTACCTGAAATTCGAGAACAAACGCCCGAAAAGCGGGGAGGGAAAGCTCGCCCTGCCATTATTCGTAAAAATCATGGTCCATTACGTGAAAAGCCTTTCTCCAGTGCATCTAAAATTTAGGTTCATCTTCTGACATGGCATAAAAAAAGCCCCTTAAAGAGGCTTATATCGATAGTGATTATCTCTAATTATAGGCTTGTGCAACGGTTACCATTGTTGGCAATAGTTTTTTATATAAAGTCCCTATCACATCTCCAGCATTGTAATTCGTAATCATTACCTACTTTATTAATATCTAAAAGTATATCGGCATCACAATGTATGCAAGAAGTCCAATTGGCTTTTATCCAATCTTCAACAGGAATTTTACTGTTAATTAATCGGTTTGCTCTAGGGTCGGAAATTAAATACACTTGTGTTGGTTTCTTTGAAGCACCACCTTTGTCAATTCCAATATTATGGCAAAACCCTAATTTTTCCCAAGAAGACACTTTTGGGCGGACAGAATTATTATGCGATTTATAAACATTTGAGGCTAGATAAGAAATAGTAAAAATCTCGCGGTTGATTTTTTTTATGTCTTTTAGCGCTTTTTCGCCATAGATTTCGTTACAAATTTTTTCTGAATATTTTAATGATGCTCTATCTAGAACTCTTTTGTCTAACTTGGAAACATCTGAATCAATTAATGTTTGTTCAGAGATTATTTCATCACATAATCTGATGATATTTCTAGGTGAATAACCACTTAAAGTTACAATAATATCATCTGCACTAGGTGAAAATTTATAATCGAATAAATCTTGAAAACTATTTATTTTACCATCAGAGAAAACAGATAGTCTTTTGCTTAACATTGAAATTAATGCTTTTTTTGACCAAATTAAATTATGTTGAGTTATCCTATCTGGTCTACCGCCTTTTAAATAAAATGGATAAATTTTATCCCATAGAAAGTACTTAAATGCATAACCTTTTAAAGAATGTGTATCTAAATCTCTAATTAAAGGCTCAATCAATTTATAAGAAGCTAATTCGTCATTTCCAGTTTTTTCAGTTTCATCAATTTTATCAAGCAGAACATATATAGATTTAAAACCAAATTTATTAGATAGATTATATAAAAGCTCTAATTGATATTTATAGGATTCATTTAATTTTTTTTCCTCTTGTCTTAGACTTGGTAAATCAATTTCCGGTAAGTCGTAGGTTTTTAATAGAAAATTTACAACCGTATCTAAGAACCCAATATTTTCATTCCAATATTTTTTTATTTTTTGAGGAACAGATTTTAAACTCGATAGTATTTCTTTTGCTTGACCACCACTGAAGTCTCCCAAATAATTATGAGCTAGAATCGAGAAATTTCTTTTATCATCTTTATCTAAGTTATTTAATGTATCAGGATATTCACTTGACCAAAATATTAAACTAAGTAAAGTGTTGGTAATAATATTTTTTAGATGATATGGAAGGCTAACATCATCAATAGTTTGATTATTTCCAAATTCAAAACGGTCAACAGTAACAGACAAAACAGGTTTATCTTTTGACCATTCTTCTATCATTTTTCTTTGAGCAGTTTTACCACTTCCTCTTGGTGCAAGCACAACAGATGAAGAAGGACTGTTATAATCGCCTTGAATGGCCTCAAAATATGGTGGTGGAACAAAATATTGAGTTATTAATAGTTCCTTATCAGCATCAGTATAAGCGAATGGATTTTCTTTAAATCCTAAATTATTAAATATGCTCATTATTATTTTTTCTTTTTTAATTGCCAAATCCAAAAGATTTGGCGGACTTAGTAAACAAACCCAAGCCACTAAATATAGCACTTTATGCCCTATTTGCTATAGCATCGATGAAAAAGCAGCAAGTCGAGTATCTTTAAAGTTCTCTAAAACAATAAGATATGAACACTCAACAAACTGCTTGCCCGAAGTTATACATTGGTATCGATATTCACAAACGAAGTTGGAAAGTACATTGTGCAACAGATCTGTTCGCTGGTAAGTCTTTTAGTATGTCACCCGACCCAAAGCAATTACATAGTTATGTTTCAAAACATTTCAAGGAGTATGAAGTTACCGTAGCTTATGAAGCTGGTTGTTGCGGTTACCACGCTCATCGTTGTTTTGAGAGTTACGGTTGGCGAAGTCTGGTAGTCAATCCAGCAGACATTCATAGAAAGGGCAAAGAGAAACATACCAAGACCTATAAGATAGATGCGCAGTTGATAGCGAGAGAGTTGAAGGATAACCGATTGCAGAGTATCATAGTGCCGGACAGGAAACGTGAAGAACTTCGTAGTCTGTTCAGACGCAGAAATGACCTTGTAAAGGATTTCAGAAGGGTCAAGAGCTATATAAAGATGCAATTGTTGTATTTCGGAATCAGGGAACCTGAAGAGTTCGACAATGACCATTGGAGCCATAAATACAGAAATTGGTTGGATGATATAATGTTCGAGTACCCAACGGCGAAGGCCACATTAGAGAGTAGAATGCGTTTCTTCCGTTTTGTGGACCAAGAGCTTCGCGATGTGTCCACACAGCTAAGAAGGTACTGTAAAGTGAATTATAAGAAGGATTATCTATTACTGAGAAGTATACCTGGTATCGGAGGTATCGTGGCCTGTGGCATATTATGTGAACTAGGGGATTTAAGACGTTTCAAAAACATTAAACATTTGGCAGGTTACGTAGGTCTGGCACCAAGTATGTATCAAAGCGGAAACAGTCAAAGGACAATGGGAATGACCCCACGTGCAAACCGCTTATTGAGAAGTTATTTTGTAGAGGCATCTTGGCAAGCGATACGTGCAGACCCCGTAATGCAGGCCTATTATCGTAAACATCAAGGCAAGAACGTAAAAAGTATCATTGTCAAAGTAGCTAGAAAGCTACTAAGTAGAACCTTGGCGGTAATTAAAACAGAAGTTCCATATACCATTGGGGTTATTGAATAATAAGCAGAAAAACTAATAAAATAAAAATCATAACAAAGCTCTAATATAGTAGTGAGAACCGTATCACAAAACAAAACCCGTGACCTGTACTATTTAGGATCACATTTTTAGCAAGTGACCGGTTTTATTATAATTTATAATCATACAGATGCCGGTGACGTTTCAAGTTTCGAACCGATCACACATAGGAGTGCGAGCAAGTTATATTAAAAGAAAAAAAGGTGGTTTAAGGCAAAAAAGAAAATATTAATTAACTTTAAGAAACTGGACTAAGGCTTTTCATAGGAGGTATTGTTAGCCACAGGGCTTTTTTTCTCCACCCATTGAATAGCCCTTTTCTTGTCTCGGACCATATTCAATTCTGACAATCTTACAGCAATTCACTTCTATCACGTACTGAAATTCATTAAGAATTGCACCACGATTCCCGTAACAATCATCAAATTCAAATTCTCCTGGTAAAGCACTTTGCAAATCGGCTAGGTCATCGCCAACTTTAAATTTTGGAATCGTATTTACTAAAATATCATGTTGAATATTTTTGGGAACAAATTTATAAGCAATTGAGGGTAAGAATTTAGGAAATGCAAAAAGATAAATAAGTAAAAATACGAACGGAGTAATCAAAATAGGAATTAGATGAAATTGCTTAAAATCCGTTCGCTTTTTAGTCCACATGGTATGAAAACTAAATCCGAAAATTAATCCACAAACCAAGGCGTCCAAAAAAACACCTGAAAAATCAGACTGTAAAAATAACCACCCAATCAAAATCACAAAACCTAATAATGAATAAATACCTGAAATAATTGAAAATAAAATTACGTTCAGTTTTTCAGATAGTTTTACAATTAGTTTTCGTGGAATTAAAATAAATAGACCATAAAATATTAGGAGGAAAAGAGAAGACCAGAATAAAATTACTCCAACGTCTCCACCCGAAGCATCGTTATATCTCAAATTCGACCAAATGATATGTGTTATGATTAGACCAATCCAACCGAATGTTAATGCTAAAAATGATATTTTTTTAAAGTTCTTCATTCGCCTTGTGGCTAACGTTTATGTATAAGAATAGTTGCGTGTTTTTATGCGAGGATTTTCCGAAGGAAAATCAGACGTTACAAACACGCAATGACCTTTGGTTAAGCACTAAGCCGCAATTATTTTTATAGGGTGTTGGGCATAGTTTATTTTGATATTCTTAATCTTACAAATTCTTTACTGTAGGCTGTTGCAACTTTTCTACTTCTTATAATTGAAATATTCTCGTCATTGTATTCCGCTGCTTTTGACCAATTATACGATCCGGTTAAAACAGTTTGCATATCAATTATACAAAACTTATTATGCATTTTATTATTTCCATAAAAACCATTCTGCGGAATTCTTAAACCATCGAACTCGGTTATAGAACAACCGTGTTGTTGATTAATATTATCATCAATGGTTATAACCCTCACATTTACACCTCTATCTTTAAGTTTAGATAGTTTAGTATGAATTTTTGGGTTTGTAAACCAAGCCATTGCAACCCAAACAGTAAATTCGGCATTACCTAATTCCTGTAAAATTTGATTTTCTATTTGCTCAAAACTATATTCAACTTCAACAATTTCTTCATCTTCTTCTACTCCTATCATAACAAAGTCTCCACCAATCAAATCTAGTTTATAGCCTTCTTCTTTAATAACTATATTTATAGCATTAGTAACAGCTTCTTTGTTTTCATCTTCAGTTTCTTGAGCTACTTGAATTAGTAAATTACTTAATCCATTCGACCCGTTTAATTGCCTTAATCTGTCAAAAGTATAATCTTTACGTGAAGTATTATTTTCTCTGCCTCGAAGTTTTGGCAATCCTCCTTCATCATAATTGTAAATATCTCGCATTCCGTGTTGATTAAATAGTTGAATCAATTCTGGACCAGAACGTTTAACAGATGGGATTTCATCTCCTTTAACTACTTCTATTAACTCCTTAAATGCGTAATCTGATAAATTCATAAGTATGCTTGGTTTTAATTATGCCCAACAATTGTGTATGTGCACAATTACACATATTCGTAAATAGTATGGTATATGTGCAATATTTTCAGCTAAAGTGGTAGGGGGAATGTACTTTACTTGGTATTGCAATATAAAGAAGTTTGTGGGACATTTTCTTACGGGTTTCCGTAAAACTGTAAGAAAAATAAAAAAGGTGCAAAGAGAATATAACGAGCTGCGATTGTAGTTTAAGTTAGTACACCGTAGCACCCACCCCTCAATCCCCTCCCAAGAGGTGAGGTTTTCGTTTTTGGTTGTGGGTTTTTTGGTGGTTGGGGAGATTGGTTTTTATAAGAGTTACTTCGTCTGTTTTATCTAAAAAGTATTTTTCAAGTCAGAAACTGTTCCCCTCTTGGGAGGGGCTAGGGGTGGGTTCTTACTTGTTCTAATTTCTCAATTATTACTTTAATCTCTTCTAAAACAAAACCCAAATTATTCTTCACATCAGTATCTGAAAACCTGAGCATATGTACACCTAAAGATTCTAAGCGTGCTTGCCTTTTCCTATCTTTTTCTTCGTGTCCTTCTTCAAAATGAATACTGCCGTCTACTTCTATGGCGAACTGAAGATCTTTGCAATAAAAATCAACTATATATTGATCGATAGGAATTTGTCTACTAAATTTTTGACCTAGCTTTTTACCTTTTATCTCTCGCCATAGCGCGATTTCACCTAGGGTCATGTTGTTTCTTAATGTTTTAGCGAGTTCAACTAAATTTGGGTTATATGGAATTATCTTTCTCATCGTAAGACCCACCCCTTAATCCCCTCCCAAGAGGGGAGGAGCACGTTATTGATTGCGAAATTAGAGTAAGTTGAAACTTCTGTTTTCATAAAATTATTCTTAGAATATATTTTAATTAAAGACGCTAGCTGTTCCCCTCTTGGGAGGGGCTAGGGGTGGGTCTTTTACTCCACCTTCTTACCATTCATTTCCTGACCGTTTTGAAATAGAGTTAAACTTTCAATTGCTCCGTTTTCATCTTTAATGAATTGAATTTGAGCAGCAACTTCTTTTAAGTAAAAAGTATCGCTTGATTTGGCGAGAATATCCAACATTGGCTGCCCTGTTGCCTGTGCTTTTAATTGCTTGCCTTCTTTGGTTATGGTAATTTTAAAAGTGGGCATTAATTCATAAACACCTATGTAACTTTCTAATAGTGCCTCTGGTACTTCGAACTCTTTTGTTAAGTTACTGGTATCGACACGTAATTTTGTAAGCATATTTATGGCGTTTTCGTTACCAGGATTCATTTCTACCGCTTTTGTGTAGTTCTCTATTGCACCTTTATTATCGCCAGATATCATTAGCGCTTCGGCATAACTATCATATACATTGGCAGATTTTGGATACGCGTCTACGTTCAGTTTAAAAACTTGAATAGCCTCTTTTATTTTGTCGGTCATTAATAGTTGATAACCAGCTTGGTTCATGTCATTTTCATTGACATCAAAATCTTTGTTGTCCTTATTCTTTTCAAAATACGCAACCCCTGCATCTATACCTTTAGTTTCTATGACCTCTAAAAGTTTAGATGCTAAAGGAGTTTTAGGGAGGTCGTAAGTTTTATCGTTTATAATACCAAGAATCGATTGTGTGATTTTACCTAATGGGGCACCACCTGTATTATTTAAAAGCACAATCAATGACTTGTCTGAAAGCTGTCTTGAAATTTGTGTATTGAATCCGTTAATACCGCCACCATGGGTAATTACTGCGATACTATCGGTTGTGTTGCCTAGGGCTTCATTACCAACCATCCATCCATAGGTATAATGAAAACTGCCGAAAGCGGGTATGTGTGGTTTAAAATACATATCCATATATTTTTGGGGTAGTAATTTGTTGGTATACAATGCTTGGTCCCACAGGTATAAATCTTCTACGGTAGCGTATAGCGAGCCTGCAGCATACGGAATAGACATATCTAGGAAAGGGGAATTGATAAATCCGTTTCCATTATTCTCGTAACCTGTTGCTCTATTTTTTAGGATGTCTGAATGTTGATCGAATCCGGATTCCTTCATTCCTAATGGAAAAAATATCTTCTCGTCTAGCATTTCTTCATACGTTTTACCGGATAGTTTTTCAATAAGCACACCCAAAAGAAAATAACCGGAATTGCTATAGTTGAACTTTTCGCCGGGAGTAAATTCTAGCTCCATATCTTGAAACTTTGTAGTAAACTCTTCTGGGGTATACGGGTCTCTACTTACGTCTTTGAAAAAATCGGGAAATGACGTGTAGTTCGGTATACCAGAAGTATGGGTTAATAAATGATGGGTGGTAATTTTGTCTCCGTTTTCTTTTGGGTACTCTGGCAAGTAGGTAGTAATAGGTGCCTGCAGATCTAGTTTGCCTTCTGCTGCTAATTGTAGAATAAGCATGGCGGTAAATTGTTTGGTCACAGAACCTAGGCGATGTTTGGTGTTGGGGCTGTTGGGAATATCCCATTCCATATTCGCCATACCATATCCCTTTTTAAAAATGACCTTTCCGTCTTTGGCAACTAGAGCAGAACCATTGAATTTACTATAGGCTAGATATTCCTTTAAAAGCTCATCTATCTGCTCGGCTTTAGTTTGGCCAAATGCCATGGAGCTCGTAAATAATAATGCTAAAAAGCTTAAAAGAAGTTTTCTGATTGATTTATTATGCGATGATTTCATGATGTTCGTTTTTTAATTGATTGACTATAGTACTAACAAGTGGCTTCTACTCGATAATCGAGATTCAAATACCACGACGATTGGGTCGAAATATTAATTATGTTTTCAATTCAATATATCGCGGGCTTGCCACGAGGTTATTTACTTTTCATTCTTATAAATGATTCCGTCTTTCATAACAAATTTTACATGTTCTAAAGTGGTTATGTCATCTATGGGGTTTGTGTCTACAGCAATTAAATCGGCAAGTAAACCTTCTTTTACTTCACCACGATCGGTAAGGCCTAGCATTTCTGCGCTGTTGGTCGTGGCAGTTTTTATAGCTTCTTTAGTGCTCATACCACATTCGATCAATGCTGCGAATTCAATGGCGTTTTTACCATGAGGGATTATAGGTGTATCTGTGCCAAAGGCAATTTTAACATCTGCCTTAATGGCTTTAATAAGGTTCTGTTTGGCAATGGGCATAACATACTTTGCTTTGCCGGCCATAACGGGATTCATTTTGTCGATCATAGGTTCAATAATGGTAGCGAGCCCTCTTGTTGGAACCAAGTAAACATTGTTTTCTTTCATTAGTTGAATACCCTCATCATCTATAATAGATCCGTGCTCAATTGAATATACACCAGCTTTTATAGCTTCTTTAATGCCTTCGGTACCATGTGCGTGAGCGGCAACTTTTATATGGTGTCGAGAAGCTTCGTCAACAATGGTCTTCATTTCTTCATTACTTAATTGTTGTGCTCCTATCGCATCTTCCATAGAGAGCACACCTGCGGTAGCATGCATTTTAATGAATTTGGCACCGTGCTTAATTTGATAACGTACCGCTTCAATCGCATCATATTTACCATTAATTATTCCGTCATTTGGACCTACAGTAACTAATCCTTCAGCTAGTCCTAAAGAAATATCTCCGTGGCCGCCATTTATAGAAATCATATGTCCCGATGGAATGATTCTGGGTGCTGCGATCATCCCTTTGTTAGAAGCTTCGGAAACCGCAACATCAATAAGCTCGGGCGTAATATGTAACTGCCCTATACTTCTTATGGTAGTAAAGCCTGCCATTAATGTTTTTTCGGCATTGACCACAGCCCTAACAGTACCTTGGCTAGCACTTTCTTTATAGACATAGTCCCAGCTGCCGGTAAAGTCCCCATCTAAATGCACATGCATATCCATAAGTCCCGGTAATAGTATCTTACCCGATAGGTCTATGGTTTCTACGCCTTCAGGTAATGCCTTCGGATTAATAGATTTTATGGTTCCGTTTTCGATAAGCATATGAGCGGGAGAAATTAGTTTTCCGGTTCTGACATCTAAGTAAGAGTCTGCTTTGATCAGTTTAGATTGTGCAATTGTGGATAATGTCGCTGTTAAAAGGAGAAGGAGTGATAAAAATTGTTTCATGTGGTAATGTTTGGATTTATATAGTCTTTTTCAAAGAATACAATAACCGTAGTTCTTTGATGAAAATAATACTATAAAGTGTTAGGGGAGTGGACTTTATTGATTACAGCAAGATACAGAAGTTTGACTAAAAAAGTTTAATATAAGTCACTGATTATTCCCCTCCCGAGAGGGGAGGATTGCGTTTTTGGTTGTTTGTGCCTTGCGTTTTTATAGGGGTTACTTCGTCTGTTTTATCTACAATTATGTTTCAAGTCAGAAACTGTTCCCCTCCTTGGAGGGGTTAGGGGTGGGTTCTTTTTAGTTAGAATGTTCAATGAAATTTTGATCATCCGATTACCCACCCCTCAATCCCCTCCCAAGAGGGGAGGTTTTCGATTTTGGTTGTGAGGTTGTTTGTGGTTGGGGAGTTGCGTTTTTATAGGGGTTACTTCGTCTGTTTTATCTACAAATTATGTTTCAAGTCAGAAACTATTCCCCTCCTTGGAGGGGCTAGGGGTGGGTTCTTTTTAGTTAGAATGTTTAATGAAATCTTCGTCTCGCGATTACCCACCCCTCAATCCCCTCCCAAGAGGGGAGGTTTTCGATTTTGTTGCGGGTTTGTTGGTTGCGGGTTTGTTGGTTACATTGGGGAGTTGCGTTTTTACAATTCCAGCGCTCGCCCCGACACTAAAGGGTGTCCGCGTGCAATTTGGTGTAGTTATGTGGTCTTAATCTAAAAAAAGTTAATTACAAGTCAGAAACTGTTCCTCTCCTCGGAGGTGCTAAGGGGTGGGTTCTTGATAGTTATAGTGTTTATCAAAACCAAAAAATCTGCTTTAAAGAAATGTCTTTAAAGCAGATTAAATATCAACTTAACCTATTTATTATAAGAACAGCAAAATAATTGTCAATACCATACCACCAAGTGAGAAATAAAGTCCTTTTTTAAATACTGTGGTTTTTGGCATAAACATCCAAAAAGATGATATCACGAAGAATAATAATGATAGACCAAAAAAGATGTTTAAAAAATAGACGGGGCTATTGGTGGTTGCTTTATGCAGATGCACCATCTTGTCTAAAACAATTGGAAGTTCCATCTTTTTTATGGTTGCCATACCCGTTGCGGCATTATACTCGCCTTGTTTAAAATAAACAATGTCTCCTTCGGTTTTTTGAGGCTTCACCCCACCTTTAATTCTTAAAGCACCATCAAGTTCAGCCGTATTTAAATTAGGTTTTAATTGTTTTTCAGTAGTTTTTTCGCTTTTTAGAAAATCTGTATTTCTATAAATCAATATTATACCGCTAATCGAATACATGGCCATAATACCGGCTAAAAAGAAACCTAGGTATCTGTGTATAATTCTCATGCGTAAACTTGTGGTCATTTTCATTCTGTACTTTTTTAAAGTTGGTGTTGCGAGTGCAAAAATAGGCACATAAGTTTAAAAGTGATTAAGACAAAGTTAAAGATGAAAGGTTTAATGAATATGTAGTAAAAAAGAAAACCCCAAAGAGGTGAATCTCTTTGGGGCAATCTTCGTTGTTTGATATACTATTTATTTGAAACCAATTTCTTTAATACCATCATGACTTATTTTAATGGCATCTAAGGGTTTTAATCCGTCGAAAGTCATATCCTGTTCAACCATATAATATTTCATTCCAGAAAGCTCTTTGTTAGCTAGGATATTTTTAAAGCCTATAGAACCTGTACCCACTGGTGCAAATCTACCTTGCTCATCCATATCTTTAACGTGCCATATTTTAAAACGACCTGGATATTTGTTGAAATAAGCAATAGGGTTGGCACCTGCTTTGGTAACCCAATATAAATCCATCTGAAAGTTTAATAATTTTGGATCAACATTTTCTAACAAGTAGTCGATCGGAACTATACCGTCTTCATTTTTCTTAAACTCGAAATCATGGTTATGATAAAGTAATTTTAATTTTGCTTTTTTAGCCTTCTCGCCAAGAGTTGTTAAGATTTTAGCCAAGTCTTCTACCGTACCTGTCATGCCCATTGTTTTGTCTTCTTGGTTAAAAGTGAACATGCCCATGGGTGGTATTGGCACAACAAAGTATTTGAAACCTGCTGCCTTGGCATCTGCCATCATCTTATCTGCATTGTCAATAGTTACGGCACTTTGGTGTGTACTGATCGGTTTAAGTTTTAAAGATTTTAAAAGCCCTTTGAAATCTGCAGGGGTCATTCCATAATATTTTCCATCAGCATAACCGGCAGCTTCAATATTTTTATAACCGACATCAGATACAGCTTGTAGTGTAGCTTTTGCATTGGTGCCCATATCGTCTCTTAGCGTGTATAATGCCAGTCCTCCAAATTTCTTTTGAGCATATGAATTTATAGTACCGAACATAAAAGCAGCTAGAACGGTGCATTTTAAAAAGTTGTGTAGTGTTGACTTGTTCATTGTTTTTTAAGGTATTTACTATTATTTAAAGCTATAAAGGTAAGGAGCTTTATGTGCCTTGCCTTCAAAAAGTTTTTCATGCCTTTCAAGAATATCCATTGATAACATTTTACGTTGAAAACTGGTTCTTCTTACGGTTTCGTCTAAAATAGCCTCAAAGACCTGTTGCAACTGTTTCATGGTAAATTTAGCGGGAAGTAGATTCATTCCAATCAATTTTTCGCTGATGTTATTACGCAGCACTTCAAGGGCTTTATCTACGATTTCATTATGGTCCATCATTAATTGAGGGACATTTTTAATATCATACCAAGCAATACTGTCTGATAGATTATCTGGCTTTGGGTTTACATTTTCGTAATTGATCAATGCATAATGGCCTACGGTTATAAAGCGCTCCATCATCCATTGCTTTTCATTTAAATCTTTATTTTTTGCTTGTAAAATGCTACGAGTGGCATCTGGGTCTGTTCTATTGAGCTTACCAAAAGTTTGAAATTGATCTAAAAATACATCTATAAGACCTGTACGTTCTTCCACGCCTTTATTTACCGCTTCCTGTAAACTTTCTTCTTTTTTAATATATCCGCCAGGGAGTGCAAATAAACCTGTATTGTGGTATTCTAAAATAAGAATCTTAAGTTTTTCACCATTGAAACCAAAAATTACACAGTCGTACGAAAGGTTGGGGATGAATTTCTTATTATTTGCACCTTTCATTAATGAATTTGATAAAATATGATAGTATTTTTCAAATAAAGCATAAATAAAAATGTAAACAAAGGAATATTGTTATAATGTGAGACAATAAGAAAAATCTTACATACTTTAAATTAAAGGTTGTGTTATGTAGATTTAGGAACATTTATAAAGTAAGAATATATAGCTATGCACCATATATTCTTACTTGTTACCAATCATTTAATAGTTCGTAACGTAAAAAGCCACTAGACTGAATTAATTATACTTTAACGCTATAAAGTCTAGGCATTTACTTTTTCTTTTCCAAGTTCTACTGCACGTTCAAAAGCTGCGAAAGCGGCATCTTTTATTAGTTCACCTACATTATTGTTTTCCATAGAATCTAAAGCTGCCCGAGTAGTACCACCTTTACTGGCAACCTTGTCCATCCAAGAATTCGGCGAAAGCTCATTCTGATTAAAAAGTTCAATGGCACCGGTAAAAGTCTGTGCTACCAATACCTTAGAGACATTTGGTGTAAAGCCCATTTTTAGCGCTGCCTCCATCATACTTTGCATAAAGTAAAAAACGTACGCCGGTCCGCTACCTGAAATACCGGTAGAGGCGTCTATAAAGTTTTCATTACTAACTTGAATTGATTTTCCTGTAGTATCCAATAGGCTTTCAATGGTCAGTAATTCTATTCTTGTAATATCTTCTGAGGCGACGAACGAAGTTAGTCCTTTACCGATCTGTGCCGGTAAATTTGGCATTGCACGTACTATTTTGGTGAGTCCGGTAAGGTTTTTAATGGTATCGATAGTTACCCCTGCCATAATGGAAATTACAATTTGACCTGGCTTTACCAACGGATTCAACTTTAAGAACACACTCTCTGCATGATAAGGCTTTACCGCTATAAAAATGATATCTGCCTGTGGGGCACAATTCTTTAAATCATCAAAGGCATCGAACTGTGGGTTTTCGCGTAAGGCTTCAAGTTTATCTTCTGAAGTGTCGAGCACCATGATGTTTCTTTTCTTAAGTAATTTTGATTTTGACATGCCTTCGGCATACGTCAACCCCATGTTGCCGGCTCCTATTACCAGTATTTTCATAAATTATATTTTAATTGTAGTGTAAAGTGTATGTGTGTTCAATTAAATAAACAGCATTTTATCTATGGCATTATTTTTACGTCTATAGTAGATTTGCCTGTAAGTGTGCAAGGTTTTTATAGGTATCCCCATAAAATATTTAGTTATGGACGTCACTTTAGATTTTTTTAATCCGTTGTGTGTTCTGTACAATTCTTTAGTATTACTTTCTCTTTTGATATAAATAAATTTCATGTGGTCGTATTTCTTATAGTAACATAACATATGCCCTACCAACTCCAAATTAGAGCCGTTAAGTTTGTGTTATGCTATTTTAAATAATGTTAAAGGTAGATGGTGCGTTAAGTACTTTGTGCTGTAATTAGCTGTTGTGTTATAAATAAGCACGCAGAATTTCGGTATTTGATGTGCGGCGAAGAGACTTTAAACCTTTATCTTTAATTTGACGAACACGTTCTCTGGTGACATCAAAAACCTCGCCTATTTCGACTAAGCTCATAGCGGGTTGCTTGCCTAGACCAAAATACAGGCGCAAGACATCACCTTGCCTTTCTGGTATTTTATTCAAAACCTGATTAATATCTGTCTCCAAAGACTCCGCCATTACTTCCTTGTCCGGGCTATTTAAAGTCGTTGATTCAAGAACATTGTAAAGAGAAGAAGATTCCCCTTCTTTAAAAGGTGCATCTAGTGAAATTGATTTACCAGAGTTTTTCATAGAGCTATTTACTTTAGAAACACTCATATCTAATTCTTTGGCAATTTCAGCGGGACTTGGCGGGCGTTCATTCTCTTGTTCTAAAGTGGAATATACTTGGTATATTTTAGAATTAACGGCTATTTTGTTCTGAGGTATGCGTATCATTCTTGAAGAGTTGGATAATGCCTGAAGAATAGATTGACGTATCCACCAAACGGCATATGATATAAACTTGAATCCTCTAGTTTCATCAAAACGTTTGGCAGCTTTTACCAAACCTAAATTACCTTCGTTAATTAGGTCGGTAAGGCGTAAGCCTCTATTTTGATATTGCTTAGCTGCAGATACTACGAACCTTAAATTGGCACTTACCAATTTATCTAATGCCTGCTGATCACCCTCGCGAATTTTTCGAGCCAATTCTACTTCTTCGTCGGCAGTAATTAAATCTATTTTACTGATTTCCTGAAAGTATTTTTCTAATGATTTGGCATCTCTGTTCGTAATTTGTTTGGTGATCTTCAGTTGTCGCATAGAATAATTTTAGATTAAATTATAACATAGCATAATTTTATGAAAATGCAAGAAAATGAATCGTTTTATGATATTTTAAGTCGTTTTTGACATGTTTTAGGCTAAAATGGACTGTATTTTGACGATTTTAAGTAATTCAGTTTATGAGTATTGCTGTCTGATAATATAATTATCAAAATTTATGTAGTGTAGTGCTGGTTTTCATAAGTTGATTTTTATTTTTGAGTAAACTACCCAGTACACCATGAAATATCGTCATAGCCTTTACCTTGTTTTTTTTACTTGTATACAGTTCATATCGGCTCAACAAATCGACTTCTCAAGTCTAAAGAATCTTAAGATACGTAATGTAGGACCCGCAAACATGAGTGGGCGTATTACGGCAATAGATGTGGTTACTGAGAATCCAAAAATAATGTTCGTTGGTGCGGCTTCTGGCGGAGTTTGGAAGTCTGAAAATGGCGGTTCTGCATGGAAACCGGTATTTGATGATCAACCCACACAGAACATAGGTGCACTTACCATTCAACAGAGCAATCCAGATGTTATTTGGGTAGGAACAGGTGAAGGTAATCCTCGTAATTCAATGAACTTGGGTATGGGTATTTTTAAAAGTATAGATGGAGGTAAAACATGGAAACATTTGGGATTGGAGGCTACCAAAACCATACATAGAATAAGTATTGATCCTAACGACCCAAATGTTGTTTACGTGGGCGCTATGGGTGACCCATTTACGGCTAACGAGCATAGAGGTTTATATAAAACGATAGATGGCGGTCTACATTGGAAAAAGGTATTATACTCTAATACCACCTCTGGTATTGCAGATTTAAAAATGCATTCAACAAATTCTAATAAATTATATGCAGCGCTATACGATCATAAACGAACTCCGTATTATTTTACATCGGGTGGCGAAGGATCTGGTTTTTACGTTTCTGAGGATGGGGGTGAAAATTGGAATAAATTAGGAGAGAAAAACGGACTGCCTGCTGGAGATTTAGGTAGAATAGGTTTTGCTATTGCACCGTCTGAACCCAACAGAATCTATGCTAAAATAGAGGCGAAGAAAAATGCGATTTACCGAAGCGATGATGACGGTACAAGTTGGAAAATGATCAATGACAACCCCAAATTTGCGAATAACAGACCCTTTTATTTTCAAGACTTAGCCGTAGATTCAGAAGACCCGGATAGGGTCTATAATATTTATCAACCTTTATCGGTCAGTTATGATGGCGGTAGCACTTTTGATACCATACCTATGATACCTGCAGATGAAACAAAAGGTATTCATGCCGATTTTCATGCCTTTTGGGTGAACCCTAATGATGCCGAACATTTTATAATTGGCGGTGATGGCGGATTGGGTATTACCCAGGATCATGGTAAAAGTTGGTATTTCCCTGAAACCATTCCTGTTGCACAATTCTACCATGTAGGTGTAGATAATGATACTCCGTATAATGTATATGGCGGTATGCAAGATAATGGTAACTGGTCCGGTCCTGCATATACTTGGAAAAGAGGAGGAATTAGAACGTTGTATTGGCAGTATTTAGTTGGGGGCGATGGATTTGATATTTCTCCTGATTTGGATAATTCTAGATTTGGATATGGATCATCTCAAAATGGGGATTTATATAGATATGATAAATTAACGGGATATTATGTAAGCATAAAACCGCCTTCCTTAGATATAAAAACCCCATTGCGTTTTAATTGGAATGCTGCTTTTGCAAGAAACCCTAAAAATGATAATGCTGCTTATTACGGATCGCAATTTGTACATGTTACCAAGGATAAGGGAGCCACATGGGAAATTATTTCACCTGACTTGACCACCAATAATCCTGAGCATCAAAAACCAGATTACGGCGGATTAACTTTAGATGTATCTGGTGCAGAACGTTATAATTCAATATTGACCATAGCTCCAAGTTCGTTGAATAACCAAATTATCTGGGCTGGCACCGATGATGGGCAGGTGCAATTAACAATAGACGGCGGTACAACATGGAAAAACCTTACGGCTAAGGTAAAAGGAATGCCAAAGGAAAGTTGGGTTGCACAAATACAAGCTTCTCGCTACGATGCTAAATCGGCATGGATGGTGGTAAACAATTATAGAAAAGGGGATTATGAGCCGTATGTATTTAAAACCGATGATTTAGGAAAAACATGGAAGCGAGTTGCAGATAAAACCAAGGTTAACGGATACGCTTTAACAATTATGCAAGACCCCGTAGAACCCAATTTAGTGTTTTTAGGAACAGAGAATGGTCTATGGGTAAGTATTGATGAAGGGGCTACTTGGTCTCAATTTAAAAACGGATTCCCATCAGTATCTACGATGGATTTGAAAATTCAGGAAAGAGAATCGGCATTGATCGTCGGTACTTTTGGAAGGGCAATTTGGGTTTTAGATGATTTATTGACCTTGAGAGAAATTGCGGCAGACAGATTAAAGCGGGGCATAACCGCATTGCCAATGAACGATGCCGTACAGGTGAAAGGCTTATTTATAAACCCGCCAGGGAATATTTGGACAGGTTTCCATACTACTTTTGAAGGAGAGAATAAAGTTTTTCAAAAAACAAAAATTCCTTTTTATTTAACTGAGGAGCCTACACAGGAAAGTGTGGTGACCGCAATGATATATGATGCTGAAGATAGATTGGTAAATACAGTTGAAACAAAAGAACTCACTAAAGGCTTAAATTATATGATATGGAAATTAGATGAGTCTGCTTCTACGTTGCCAGGTTCATGGACCCATGATTTTTCTAGAGATATACCGGTGCTGCCAGGGGAGTATCAAATAGTTTTAAAGCAAGGTGTGCATTCAGATACTACTAAAGTTACTGTAATTGCAGATCCAAGATTTGATCCGAAACCAAACATAGACAAGGCACTATATGATTATAAAAAAGCAGTAGATGTTCAAGTAAAAATCTTGTCAGATCGCTTAGAAAAAATTGATTTGAAAATTAAAAAAGTAGATTATTTTTTAGGTAAAATCAACAAATCTGAGAGTAAGGCTGATCAAATATTAGTAGGCAAGCTTGAAAATATGAAACAGTCTTTAAAAGATTTAAAGGCAAAGGGAAAAACGCCTAAACCAGATAGGCAAGTAGGAGCATGGCAGTCTTTTGAGACATCGCCCTATTCAAAAATACGAGAAGCTTTTAGTATAGCGGCAGCACAGACAAATAGGCCTTCTACCCAGCATCAAGAAATTCTTGAACAAGGAAAATATTTGGTTACCGAATTTTCAAAAATGGTAACTGATTTTATAAAAGATGAATGGGCGCCCTTTGAAACAAATGTCAAAAATAGCCACAATACTTGGGATGAATAATAAAGGTTGTAGAGGTAATTAAGGTAAAATTGCCTCTGCTTCAATTTCTACCATGTAACCGTCACCTACCAATTTGGCTTCTACTAATGTATTTGCCGGATTAATACCTTTAAAACGTTCACCATGAGCTCTTGCAACTGGCTCCCAATTTTTTAGTTCGTTAACGAAAATTCGTGTTCTCACCACATCGGCTAAAGTACCGCCAAATGAAGTCATGACGCACTCGATTTTATCAATGATAAAATGCGTTTGGGCAGCTGGGTCGGTGCCACCGATCATATCACTTCCATGAGTTGCTGTGGTGCCTGAAACATGAATGGTATTACCAATCTTTACCGCTCTACAGTAACCCGCATATTCTTCCCATTCCGTACCACTAAAAATCTGTTCTCTATTTTCTCCAGTTTTTATAGGTGTAAAAGCTTTAGGTATCGTTTCTAAGTGATCGCTAAGATCACCCGATGCTGTTAGAAATGGTGGTTTTCTGTACTCATCACCGCAATCGCCAGGTATTAAATTCAGTTTGTGTTGCGCTTTTTTAATGGCGTTGATATCATCAGCATCTAGGGTAATATCCAGCATTTTTCTGTTGTCTTCTATATGTTCGCTTTCGCCTAATCTGGCGCCAACAATGACAGAAGCAACCGCATCGCCTTCCAATATAAATCTACTTGCAATATTTGCAATCGAAGCATTATGTTTATCGGCAATATTCTTTACTGTTTGTAATAGGTTCTGGTAAAGTTTCCATCCGCCGGCGGCATCAATAAAACGTTTGTATTTCATTTGTGACCAGGTGGTCAATTCTTCATATGTAGGTTCGGTTTTATTCAACCATTTGTCGGTTAAGAATCCGCCTGCCAATGTTCCAAAGGCTAGTATTTTTACGTTGTATTCTTGACACACCGCTGCCATTTGCCCATTTGCACGCTGATCGATCAACGAATGGCAAATTTGATTACTGACAATAGGTATACCACTTGCCAAAGCAATACGTAAATGTGCGGCATCGAAATTAGTTACTCCAATATGTTTAATTAAACCTTCTTCCTTTAATTCCTTTAGATATAAAAGTCCGTCTAACCAACTGGCATCGGGGTAGTACCACGCATGAAATTGTAAAAGGTCAATACTAGTCTGTTGCATTCTGTCTAGAGCTGTCTGTATCGCGGCTCTAACATCTTCTCGAGTAATTTTACCTGGTTTGGGAACCCATTTTGTAAAAAGCTGCACACTTTCTTTGTCGGAAAGGCTATTTTTAAAGGTGCCGGCTATAATTTCACTAGAACCATAGTGGTCTGCCATGTCAAAAGAAGTGAGATTGGCATCAAGATAGGGCTTCATGAATTTTGCGGTAGCAACAGGGTCTAAGGTATTACCCTTACGTTCCATATCGGCAATTTGCCATAAGCCTGTAACGACCCTTGAAATCTCTAAATCTTTGGCTAATTTAATTGTTGTCTGCATCTTTTATTCTTCAGGGAGTTCTAAAAATAGTTCGTTAGTGTTGTTGTGCTGTTTTTTCAATTTTTTCCAATAATAGGTAAATAACAAGCTTGCCAAGCCCATAACTATAAGCCATATTGGTGTGGAGTGAAAATACCACGCAGTAGTGTTAGAGGTTAAATCTTTATAGGTGTGAATACCTAGAAAGGCAGAAAGGGTTATAATGCCCGACCAAGCAATCCATAATTGCAATGTTCTATTTTTAAGTACTGAAATTTGTTTGGCTAACGCCGTATTTACCTTGTTTATAGTCACCAGCGTAATACACATTAATAGAAAATTGACCATCATTGAAGTAACCATAATGTCGATACCTAAAAAGAAATCACCTGCAAAATGAGAACCTAGAACACCTATACTTGCCATTACACCAGCTACCATTAAAGCGATATGCGGCGTATGATTTTTTGGATGGATCGTAGAGATGGACTTTGGGAAAATGCCATCTTTTGCCCAAGCGAACATTAACCGTGAAACCGATAATAGCATGGCTGGCAGGTCATTGATCAAAGCAATTGCAGCACCTGCTAAAATTGCGATACCTAAACCAGAAGGTAGCACATAGCTTAGCAAGCCAGGAGCGGAAATATCTTTTGTCATTGCTTCTTCTGCAACAAAACGCCATGGTACAATGTGATATACCGCTGAAGCAAATAGAAAGTAGAACAAGCCTACTCCGAATATGGCTAGCAGAATAGCTTTTGGTAATGATTTGGTAGGATTTTTAGCCTCGCCACCTGCTTGAGCTATGGAATCAAAACCAATAAAACTTGAGAATAAAAGTGCAGCTGCCGATAAAAATATGCGCCAGTCAAAATCTATATTTTCTGTAGTGTTGAAAGTGCGTCCGGTTTTTTCTTGCAGTCCTGTTAAGAAATCTGTTGAGTCGTAAACAAGAGCCGAAACGATTACAATTCCGCCAAGGGCGAACATTAAGAACATCATGGGTAATAAAATGCGCTCATAACTTTTTATTCCTCTAATATTAATGGCTACAAAAGACCAAATTAAGGAAAGGGCAATTGTAACACGTATCCATCCTATTTCCAACCCGTTCGAAATACTTGTCCAGCCTAAACTTAGTGTTACATCACGAATAAAAGGTACGGTCACATAAGCGATAACTCCAATTACAATAGAGAGTCCAAACCACTGTGAAAAACTTGCCACAAAGCCTAAATAAGGATTTAATCCTCTACTTGCGTAAATATAACTACCGCCCGCCCGTGGCATGGCAGAAGCTAAAATGCCATATGCCAAGGCAGCAAATAATGCGGGTATGGCGGCAAATGCAAATGCAGGTAATACATACGGGCCTATACCGGGTACATTACGCTGTATCATGAAAGGAACAACATTTATAGAAGCCCCGAGCATAGAACAAACACCTGTAGCGGTTAGGGCTAAAATGCCCATTTGCCGTGTTAGTTTTTTTGAGTTGGTTTTTGACATTTGAAATAACTTGAGCTGCTTAGGTTATTCTTGACCAAGAAAAGATCGTACCCCTGTCATTTGCCATCTCCCCAAGGTTATAGGTATGCACCCAATAGCATTTAATTCGTCGAAAAAGGTTTTCATTTTAAAAGGTTCGTTTTTAGATTCTTTCATTCTGGCATATTCGGCCATGGTATTTTCTAAAAGGTATTTACCGGTAATGTAGCTTGTGCCGTAACCGGGTTGCCTAAGGTAAAGGTGCTGTTCAAAAAGCAATAGGTCCTTTTCTGTTTTCATCCATCCTCTAGGGGTATAGTTAGAGTGAATGCTACCGGCTTCTTCAGATGTCATAAGATTTGCATGTGCGTATAATGAACCTAAGCCTCTTGCTGCACGTTGTGCGATCATGATATATACAATTTCTCTTGAACGGGTTTGGTCGTCATACAAACCTGCATCCATAAACATCTCTTCAACTGCAGTGGCGGTGCCTTCGTTTCTTGAATCGAATATGTTATATAATAAAGCCTCTTTTCTAATTTCACGTGGGTTTGGTTCGTTGTCCATTCTAGCGAGTTCAAACCAATGGTAAAAATGAGAGTATAATGGGCGTTGGTCTAAATGAGCGGTAATCCAAAAAAAGTTTCTCTTCTCTTTTGGTACATATGCCCCTAAGTGATCGTTGAGCGCAGTCTCGAAATAATCTTTAACCGTTACTATTTCATTTTTATCCAGAAAATCTAACAGGCTTTTGGCAGAAGCCTTTGCCATTTTATTATATTCATCTACCCTACTGGCGTCGTCTAATTTTGGTAAATCTTTATTTCTGTGTTCTTCTAATTTAAGTGCGGACCATGCTCGTGTAAGCTCGCGTTTTAATAGCATTACCTCATCTTCCCAGGTTAATGGTACTAGATGCACATTTTGTAAATACCAAGTATAATTTTCTTTACCTATGCCTGATGGACCTGTTTTGGTAGCCGCCTTATCTTTAAGCCATTCCGCTAAACTATTTGTTGAGGTAATTGCCATATTGATGGCCGCAACTATTTTTTTGTTTTTTTCAATGCCCGCAAGTTGTTTCATGTTGGCCAAGTCTTTGCTTTGGGTTTCAATATCGCGAATACCGGCAATCCATAAATCTCTAGCATTACCTGTTAAGTTTTTTTTCGCTTGTTCGTTTATTACGGGAATGACCTTTAAGACTGCGATAATTTTGTTCTGGTCAATCTTGTTTAACGGAAAGTCATATTTCCAAATATCTATTATGGCATGGTGTGCAGGGCCCTCGTGTGCCGGTACATCGCTACGGTCTGTCCATATGGTTTTGTAGAACGCAGGGTCTCTTGTCCAAGGTTTTAAAATTCGTTGGTTGAAATCGTAACCGTTCATCTCGGCATTTACAATATGCCAATCTACCTTGTTGGGTATGGTCCATCCCGTAGTGTCAATACTATGAAGTCGTTTTTGTAAAGATTGAAATGCGGGCTTTCTCTTGTGGAATGTATCTGCAGTATAGTCGGGTGCTCCATTTAATAAAGGAGGGTTTTCGAACAAGCGCCATTCTTTAAATAATGCAACTAGTTCTTGATTTGAAGCTTTGTCTTGTGCTAAAATTTTTAAAGGTGCGGTAATGGAAAATAAAAAGATGCAGTACAACAGTACTTTTGAAATTGTCGAGTTTTTCATTTTAGTCGGTGATTGGTATCTATATGCAAAATAAGAATAGTGTGCCAATGCGCCATGTTTTTAACCAAAATGTTATTGACTATAATTATTTGTAAACACTAATTCATCATAAGAACGCAATTCTATTTTATTGAGCTAAATATTCCCCTTCTAAATCGTTTAATTTGTTAAGTAGTATTTAAAAGTGTAATTCAAAATAGTTCTACATGTATTACATAGTAAAAGCGTGTATTCCATGTTTAAATCGTTAATTTAGAGACTTCAATTTTGCATCCTTATGAATAAAAAATTTCATTTTCTTGATGATGGTGGTGAGATGGGCAAGCTCATGAGAGAGAAAGATTGGTCTCTTACTCCATTAGGTACGCCAGATGGTTGGCCGCAGACCTTGCGTACTACATTGAACATCATGTTGAATTCTCCCTTTCCAATGTTTTTGTTTTGGGGAGATACACTAAAAAGTTTTTATAACGATGCATATAGACCTATTTTAGGTATAGATGGAAAGCACCCAACAATATTGGGTTTAAACGGTGAAGAGGCCTGGAACGAGATTTGGGAAGATATTTACCCTATGCTTAAAATAGTAAAGGTAAAAGGAGAGTCTATTTGGCGAGAGAATCTGATGATTCCTATTTTTAGAAATGGTAGAATGGAAGATGTTTACTGGACATTTAGCTACAGTCCTGTAAAAAATGAAATAGGAGAGGTGTCTGGAGTTTTGGTCATTGTTACCGATACAACAGAGGCTGTGTTGGCAGAAAGGCGTTTAAGGGAAAGCGAGCGCAGGTTTAGAGAGGTGGCAAACCTTTCGCCCGTATGGATTTGGATTACGGATAACGAAATTAATATACAATACGCTAATCGTGCTTTATTAGATTATGTAGGTGTAGAAAATGAGGCTGATTTTACGGGTCAGGTTTGGGTAGATGTAGTGCACCCAGATGATCTTGACCTTATTTTTAAAGGTTTTGCAAAGGCGGTTAAAGATAAATCTGATTTTACGTTGGAATATCGGGTAAAAAGAAATAAAACCGGTAAATATGAATGGTTTAAAGTTTTAGGTGCTCCAAAATTTGAAGGAGGTAAAATGGTCGGTTTTATTGGTACGGGTATGAATATTGATCAGCAAAAATCCTTTGCCGATGAACTAAAAAGAGAGGTTGATATCCGTACTAAAGAACTTGCTGATAGTAATGATAAGCTAGAGGCAATGAATAAAGAACTTCAGTCTTTCGCCTATATATCTAGTCATGATTTGCAAGAGCCGTTGCGTAAGATTCAAATGTTCGCAGAGGTGTTGATGGACAATGAGTTTGATAAGCTATCAACATCTGGCAAGGTAAAATTTGAAAAAATACAATCTGCTGCAAATAGAATGCAGTCCCTTATAAATGATCTACTTTCCTATTCACGAACAGATACCGAAAAGAGGGTTTTTGAAGTCATAGATTTAAAAGAACTTGTTGATGATGTCAAAAATGATCTAGCGGAGGAACTCAAAAAGAAACACGGTAAAATTACCTTACTACAATCATATGAAATTGAAGTAGTACCATTTCAATTTAGACAGTTAATTTATAATCTGTTATCCAATTCGGTCAAGTATACCAAAAGTGATGTTGAACCAAATGTAACTATAGCAACAGAAATTATAACGAATGCAAAATCTATAGATAGTAGTTTAATTAATAAAAAGGAATACGTTAAAATTACTATTACCGATAATGGTATTGGTTTTGAAGAACAGTTTGCCGAAAAGATTTTTGAAGTATTTCAACGTTTACACTCCAAACAAGAATATGTAGGTACCGGCATAGGCTTGGCAATTGTTAAAAAAATTGTACAGAATCATAATGGTGTCATTAGTGCAAAGGGCAAATTAAATGAAGGATCCGTTTTTGAGATTGTAATGCCGAAAATGCAATAATACCTTTAGGTGTTTATCCTTTTTCTACTTCACTAAATATAATTTAAAGCAAAAGTCTATCTCTAAAACTTTCTAGGGAGAAACCCTGTATGTTGGCACGGTCATAATTTTGCGTAAAAATGTTTTAGAGTTAAAGCATCTCTTTTTGAGGATATTACTTACGCCAATTGCAGTCTACTTTTGGTTTATGAATACTACAATAACAAAATCGGCAGGTATGGGCGCTGTCTTAGGTGATGGTGCCGTAACCTTTAGAGTGTGGGCTCCGCATGCGGAAAAAGTTTTCGTTGGTGGAAGCTTTAACAACTGGTCTAAGAATGAAATTTCCCTTGAAATAGAGGATAATGGATATTGGTCGGTAATTACCGAGAAGGCATCTGAAGGAGATGAATATAAATTCTTTATTGAATATGAAGGAGAAGTTTTAGCGAGAAATGATCCTTATGCTTTTGAAGTGACCAATAGCAATGGTAATTCTATCATAAGAACATTAGATTTTAAGTGGGATGATGAAGACTTTAAAATGCCTAGCTGGAACGAGTTGGTTATTTATGAATTACATGTAGGTACTTTTAATCGTTCTACTCCAGATACCGTTGGTACATTTGAAGATGTTATTGCCAAACTAGATTATTTAAAAGAACTGGGTATTAATTGTATAGAGTTGTTACCTGTGGCTGAGTTTGCAGGAGGAATTTCTTGGGGCTATAACCCTGCACATCCTTTTGCTATTGAACAAGATTATGGCGGTCCAGATGCTTTTGCAAAATTGGTCAATGAAGCACACAAAAAGGGTATTGCCGTGATTATGGATGTAGTATATAATCACTTCGGACCTTCAGATGTAGATTTATGGCAATTTGATGGTTGGAGTGAAAACGATAAAGGAGGAATCTATTTTTATAATGACCATAGAAGCGATACTCCATGGGGAGATACCAGACCAGATTATGGAAGGGAAGAAGTGCGTCAATATTTGCGAGACAATGCATTGATGTGGATAGAGAAATACCATTGTGATGGTTTACGTATGGATGCTACCTCGTATATACGTTATGAAGGTGGCGGTTTAGGTTATGATACCGAAATAGAGGAAGGAAATATATTGATGCGCGATATAAATGTAGAGATAAGAGAGAAATATCCGCATGTATTAACAATAGCTGAAGATTTAAAAGGCGATAGTAGGGTTACCGATGCCATAGAACATGATGGGCTGGCATATGGATCTCAATGGGATATGAATTTTGTACACCCGGTTAGAGAGGTAATAGAAGACACACATGATGATGGTAGAGACTTGCAAAAAGTGGTAGATGCCCTTGAGTTTAAATATAGCAATGATGCATTTAGCCGAATTGTATATACAGAGTCTCATGATGAGGTAGCCAATGGCAAGGCACGAGTTCCAGAAGAAATACAGCCCGGAGATGCAGAAAGTGATTTCGCTAAAAAGAGAGCATTGTTGGGTATTGTTTTGACATTGACCGCACCTGGTATACCTATGCTTTTTCAGGGACAGGAATTTATTGAAGATGAATATTTTCAAGATACCGAGGCTTTAGATTGGGAAAAGGAAAAGAAACATAGAGGTATTGAAAAGCTGGTAAGTGATATCATTAAGCTAAGAACAGGGAATACAGAAGGTGGAAAAGGTTTAAGAAGTCAACATATTGAAATTTTACATTTAAATCACCAAACTAAAATACTAGCTTATAAAAGGTTTGATGCAGATGATACTACACAGCCGGTGTTGATTGTTTTAAATTTTAGTAATCAAGATTTTGAAGATTATGGTATTGGTTTAAATGAAAACGAGCCTTTTGATCTTAGCATAAATGCAGGAAGTAAAATCTACGATTCGGCATTTTCTCAGTTACCTGTATATGATATACAGGTTGTAGAAGAAAATACAGATGCAAAGCCGTGGACAGGTAAGGTAAATATACCTTCATATGGAGCTCTTATTTTTACCAAGTCGTAAGAATTTGACTGTGTTTTATTAGCCTAGAGACCTGCTAAGTAGGTTTAAACTTACAATTTGTATTTTTTTTTCAATTCAGGTTCAAAAGTGGTAATATTTTATTGTATTTTGTTATACAATGTATAGTTATTATAATAATTTTACCATTGAAATGTGGCGATTTAATTTTGATGTATTGAATGGAATATAGTTTCATATATAGCCCTGAAAAAATGGTTAATGTGGTATTTCAGAAAATAATGGTCGCAGCGGGGGTTGATTTTGAAATTTTGCAAGACAGTACGGTTAAGTTACCAGATGATATAAGTGATGAAAAGCTTAGAACCATCATCGCAGAATTGAAAGGGTATGGTATAAAGGTTCAGACGAAAGAAAATCGTGATATCGTAGAAGAAATCAAGATTTATATAAAGAAAATGGTTTATGAGGGTGATATTAGAAATGTAAAAATATCAGAATTACTATCTAATCAATTGGGTTTTAGTTATCCATATCTTTCTAATTTATTTTCGAGTAAAACGTATACCTCAATAGAGAATTTTTATATTTTAGTGCGCATAGAAAAAGTGAAAGAATTGGTGTTGTTGGAGAACACAAGTTTGAGCGAGATTGCCCATAACTTAAATTTTAGTAGTGTTCCTCATTTATCCAACCAATTTAAAAAAGTAACTGGGTTGACCATCACCCAATACATGAAATTTAGAAAAAAGTAAGAAGAAAGGTTCTTCTTTCCAATACATGAAAAGTGAAAATGGATAAATTAAAAATACTTCTCGTTGATGATGACGAAGACGACAGACAGTTTTTTGCAGATGCATTGGAAGGGGTTGAACTCAATACAGAGCTACGTCAGTTAGAGAACGGTAAAAGTTGTATGGAATTTTTACTTAGCGACACGGACAATACGCCAGATTTGGTTTTTCTAGATTTGAACATGCCTATTATGAATGGGTTTGAGTGTTTAGAAGCTATAAGACGTACACCTCATTTGAAAGATTTGTTAGTAGCGATCTACTCTACATCTTCTGCGGAAAGAGATATAGAAGAAACCTTTGAAAAAGGAGCCAATATCTATATTAAAAAGCCGTCTAGTTTTAATGAGCTTAAAAAGTCGTTGAAGCAAGTCGTAAAAATGAACTGGGCGTACCACTTAAATGATTTTAAGAAAGAGAACTTTTTATTGAAAATATAGAGGTTCTTAAGAAAGCATAAACTTAAAGTTGTTCCTTATGGAACAACTTTTTTAGTTTTAGCACTAGTGTAATCTTATTTTAACCGCTTATTTTGCAGTAGATTGGCATTTGAGGTCATTTAATTTATAAGGAAAGTATGTTAGAAAGTAAAGCAGTAGATTTTTTTAAAAAAATAGTCGATGATTCCAATACTGCTATACTGTACGCCGAGCCATCTTTGCCAAAATCATTAAATGTAAAAGAGTTCGTAGTAAAATATGCCAACCAGAAGGCGCAAAGTTTTTTTTCATTTTCTTTTGACAGCGCTAAAAACCAATCTTTAGTAGACATTGTTAATTATGATGAGGTTTTAATTTTATCCAATAAGGTATTGGAAGTTGGTGATGAAGAGAATTTCAATATTATAGTGCAAGTAGATGATAGTTTGCTTAATTATAATGTTAAGATCAATAAATTCAATGAAGGTTTATTGTTTACACTAACCTTAATTAAGCCAGAGTTCATTACAGATAAGGAGTCTAAAGTTCCATTAGGTAATATAGAGTCTAGAAAACGAGAGCTAGAAATATCCAATCTTTTTGGAATAAGAGTTTTAGATAGTAACGATAGTGTTATTTCATATTTAAAACCTGTGTTTGACAAAAAAGGAAAGATAGAAGATTTTCGCATAGTCTATATCAACAATAGAATGGGTGAAATTGCCAATCAAGAAACGGCGTTTATAGAAGGTAAAACTATTTTAGAATATTACCCTAAAAATGATGAGAATGGAGTTTTAGAGATTCTGGCTGATGGTTATGCTTCTGGTGAAAACAAAGAATATACCAAAGAATTCATTTTTGATAAAGAGCCGGTCTGGTTGACCACTAAAGCGATAAAAATTAACGATGGTCTCATCCTTTTTTCAAAAGATGTCACGCAAGAGAAAAGCTATGAAGCACAATTGTTTATTCAAAACCGGTTGCTTTCAGAAGCAGAACATGTAGCTAATATTGGCAGTTTTCGATGGAATCTTGCAAAAAATCAAATTAAATATTCGGACAATGTTTATCGGCTATTTGGTTATGATCCCAATGAGTTTGATAATAAATATGATCGCTTACTCACATTTTTGCATCCTAATGATTTAGAAAAGGTAAAATCTAGTTTTAAAGAAGCCAGAAAAACTAAATCTAAAATTGATCTGGTTTTTCGTGTGTATACAAAGTCTCATGAGTTGCGCTATATGAATACTATTGGCGAATGTTACCAAAAAGAAGATAATTGGTACATGGTAGGTGTAATTAGAGATGTTACCAAACAAATAGAGGCAGAATCTGTATTACAGATAAAAAATACCGAGTTAAAGCGTACTAATGCAGATTTAGAGGCATTTAACCGTGTTGCCAGTCATGATCTGCAAGAACCGTTACGAAAAATTCAAATGTTCGTAAGTCGTTTAGATGAAGAAGAAGAGGGGCGACTTAGTAATAGGTCCCAGGGCTATCTGTCTAAAATAAAATACTCGTCTGACAGAATGCGTAAACTAATCAATAATCTACTTTCCTACTCTAAAATAGATGAAGTTGGTGAGCAACCGAAACGAGTAGATTTAAATGACGTATTGAAAAATGTTCTTGAAGATTTAGGGGAACGTATTAATGATTTAAATGCTCAGGTAGATTCGGTAAGCTTACCGGTAGTAAACGGAATTCAATTTCAGTTAGAACAATTGTTCGCCAATCTTATAGGCAACTCACTTAAATATGTTAAGGAGGGAGTACAGCCTAATATTAAAATACTGGGTAGTATAATAAGTGGCGAAAAATCATCTGTAGAGAACTTATTGCCCAGTATAAATTATGTAAAATTACAATTCATCGATAACGGTATTGGGTTTGAAAAAAAGTACGAGGAGAAAATTTTTGAAATCTTTCAGCGCTTACATGGCAAAACAGAATTTTCTGGAACCGGCTTGGGATTGTCTATCTGTAAAAAAATAGTTCAATCACATAATGGAACCATAATGGCTAAAGGTGAAAAGGATAAGGGAGCTGAATTTACTGTTTACCTTCCTACCTTACTATAAATTAAGCTGTATTATAGTATTTTACTACCGCTTCTTAAAATTGTGTAACAGCTTCTAAAAATGATGTAACACATTTACATGATATAGGCTGCATCTTTGTACCAACAAGAAATGTAAGCCTTTATGAACAATCTTCAATATGCTAGAGTAGGTGCTGTAAGAAGCAAAAACTTTCATAGTCAAGCTTCAAATGTAGAAGCAATTACTTCGAGTTCATTAGATGCTATAGTAGCACAAGAGGATACATTAAACAATAACCATTTAAACAATATATCATGCAAGTAGTCCATAATCAGTTAAGTTATTTCAATAGTGTTTTAGGAGGTAGTATCTCAAGTTTTCAAGGAGATCGTATACTTCAATATGATAATGAAAAAGGAACAGGTAGAATTCAAACAGTTTCTTTAGGGTCAGGAATTTCTTATACGGAATATGATTTGGATTTAAATGAAGATTTCAACTTCGATTTAAAATTAGATGAAAACCCTAGTTTATACTTTATCTATTGTTTAGAAGGCAGTTTTAGATTTTCAAAAGGAAAAGAAAATAACAAGGTAGAAGCACTACAGACAGTAGTAGTAGGTGGTTCAAATGAAACTATCAATATAAAATTAAGAGAGGCGACTAAGTCTAACTTGTCTATTATTAAAGTAACAAAAGATAGCGAAGCGCTAACTAAGAATTCTAACAACAATGAGTTGTACGAGAAATTGTTTACTCAGTTTTTAAATGAAGATGGTAGTGCTCATATTGGTACCTTCAATCTTAAAATAAAAGAGCAGTTATTACAGATAAGATCAATAACACAGGTAGGTTTAGTTAGAAAACTGCTTATTGAAGGTATTGTAAACTTTACTTTGGCATTAGAGATTTTACACTGTAAGCAAGATATTGAGAATAGTGGTCAGGTTTCAAGCATGTTGACCAAAAAAGAGCTTTTAAGAATAGAGGAAGCGGTTAACGCTATAAAGAGAAAGCCAGAATTTCCTTATACGGTTACAGATTTAAGTAAAGAATATGGTCTTTCACCAACAAAATTACAAGAAGGATTTAAAGTGATGGAAGGTACTACGGTTACCAACTTCATTAGAAATGAAAGATTGATACTTGCCGAAGAATTGATACAAACTTCTGACATGAATATATCGGAAATAGTATACTCTATAGGATTTACAAGTAGAAGTTACTTCTCTAAAATCTTTAGAAACAAGTTTAAATGTACGCCAAAAGCATACTTAATGAACATTAGAAACGTATCGCTTTCAGCATAAGAAAATTGTTATGAAAATGGTTAAGCCGGCTCTTTGAGCTGGCTTTTTTTTGTTACATGAAATACGTAATCACTAGTATTTCGACGAATTGTATTATGGAAAGTGTAGAAAAAAACTAAAAACTAGTTAAATACAACTAGTAGGTAAAGGTTTAAGAAGTGAATAATGAATAACGAAAAGACTTGCTTAGATAGAAATAACGAACTCTTTTTCTGGTTTACTATATTCAGAATTGTCAACATAGCGTAAGCACTTATGCAAAAGTGTTTTTAGCTGATTGTATGAAGAAGGTTTATGTAAATATAAAGAAGCCCCCATTTCGTTTAAACGAGTAATTTCTTTAGGGTGATACGATGTAGAATAGATAATTACCGGCGTGTCTGCATATTTCTCAAGATCACGAATATCCGCTAGACATTCAAACCCGTCCATCATAGGCATTTTCAAATCCAAAAAGATAACATCTGGTTTTTGGGTATCATCTGCTAGCAAACTTGCCATAAGGTCTACGCCATTGTTAAATTCAGATATTTTGGTTTGAATTGGGATTTCTCTCAATGCATCAGAAAAGAATGTTCTGTCATCACTATCATCATCTGCTAGAAAGACTTTAAGTACAGTTTTGCTCATGGCAATTAAATAATTTATAACTCTAAATATGTTTGTTCAAGATTATTTCAATTAAAAATTGAAGAACAATTTAAAAGCAAGGTAAATATTATGGGAGCTATGCTGTAATTCTATTAATTTAAAAAATAGCTCAATACCTAAATGTTAACGCATTAATCTGAACACATGGTATAATAAAAAGAAAAAAATGAATGGTAAAACTACATCGGTGGCTCGGCAATCATGGTTTTGATTTTTATCCAAAACTGTTTTGACGTAACATTTGTAGGTTCAATAAGGTCAGCCATTAAAATTAGGTTTCTCTTAAATTGCTCGTACTCATACTTATTGGTGTTGTTTTCGTCAATTGGGTAGTAAGCCATGCCCCAATTAGGGAAAGTTCTCTTACTAATTTCATCATCGGAAAATAGCGTAACATTTTTATGGCGAGGGTCCTTTTTAATCTTATCGTAAAGGGTTTCGATTTTTTCTTTACTTCCTTCCAATAATTGAACAAAGCCACCTTTGTAATAGATCAGGCAGCCGGTAATATCATCACGTTGATTATTTGCGCGTGCCTTTTCAAGTAATTCTTCCATTTCTGCGCTCGTTAATCTACTTGTAGCGACAGATTCATAGGTCAATGTATACATCTAAAATGAAATTGGTCTTAATCGGCAAAATTAATAAAAATGTCAAAAAACCAAAAAGACATTAGAAATTTTTGAAAGGACGTAGAAATGAAAAATGTATATAAAACAAAAAAGCCCCTAAAAGGGGCTTTTGAGTGATCGCAGGAGGATTCGAACCTCCGACCGTCTGCTTAGAAGGCAGATGCTCTATCCAGCTGAGCTATGCGACCGACACCATTTTTTCAAATGTGGGTGCAAACTTAGTGATTTTTATAGACTGGTAAAACCAAAATCAATAAAATTTTAATTATTTCTTTTATATGCTAAAATACAGCTATGAACGACCTTCGTATTGGTCAAAGTTTTCCCATAACTGATCAAGAACTTTATAGAAAATTTCAAATTCTTCTTCAGTGATACCCAGTGTACTAACTTTTCTTAAATCGGTAATAAAGGGCATTACTTGTTTTATGAGTGCCGAACCTTCTTCTGTAATAACAAGTTTGTACCTTTTTTGATCATCTCTAAATCTAGACTTTCGTAAGAAGCCTTTTTTGCATAATCCGCTAATAACTCTAGAAGTTGTAGCCCTATTTCTAAAGTTAGATTTGGCAATATCTGCCTGTGAGGCTTCTTTACCTTCTAAATGTACGCGTTGTAAAATTACCCATTGCTCAATGGTCAGATCAATATTATTCTCTGCAAACACTTGTAAAAAAGTACTTTGAACCTTTTTAAGCGTGCGATCAATGTATACTCCAAATCCTTCCGTCCTGTCCATAATCCAAGTATTATTCCTCCAAAAGTAACAGAGTTTATCGTTAATATTGTTGTTAGTGCAACAATAATTAAAAAAAAGTGTATATTTACTACGGATAAATTGGTCAAAAGAAGTGGAAATATGGAACTAGGTTTCAAAAAATATATATTAGAGGATAGTACTTATAAAGGTGGCGGAAAGAAAATCGTTATGCCTGATGGTGTAACGGTACACAAGCTTTCATCTAATGAAAATCCGTTAGGGTATTCCCCAAAAGTGAAAGAAGCATTAGCAAATACTTTAGATGATTTAAGTTTCTATCCAGACAATACGGATATAAGGTTACGTGAAGCTTTGGTAAAAGACTTTGATGGCGCTTTAGTTGCAGATAATTTTATCGCAGCAAATAGTGGCTCAGAAATTATAGATATGATTTCTAAGGCATTTTTGAATGAAGACGATGAGGTAATTGTTAGTCAACCATGTTTTTTGCCCTATACAGCCTTTACCCGTTGGATGGGAGCAAAGGCGATCAATGTACCAATGACCGAGAATTACGATTATGATTTAGACGGAATTCTTGAAGCTATTTCTGATAAGACAAAGCTGGTATTTCTTGCATCACCTAATAACCCGTCAGGAAACTATATTCCAATGGCAGATTTAAGAAGCTTCATTGAAAAATTACCTGAGCATGTAGTTTTGGTATTAGATGAGGTGTATAGACATTTTGCCGAAGCTGAAGATTATACATCTGGCTTACCATTTGTAGTGGAAGGTAAGAATGTAATAGCTATAAACAGTTTTTCAAAAACATACGGTCTAGCCGGTTTACGAGTTGGGTATTGCTATGCTCCTTTAGAACTGAGTAATTACATGCGCAGAATTTGTAAGCCTTTTTTGTTGTCTACCATGGCTTTAGAAGGGGCTATCGCTGCATTGGAAGATGTTGATTTTGTGAATAAGACCGTAGCATTGGTAAAAGAAGAAAGAAGGTTTGTTTTGAACGGACTTGATGCCTTAAATATAAAATACTGGCCCGCACAAGGTAATTTTGTACTAATAGATCCACCTATCAATGATATGGAATTCACGGCCTTCTTAGAACAGCGAGGTATTATGGTTCGCCCTGTAGGCAATTTTGGAGCTCCGGGAAAAGTTAGAATTTCATTTGGAGTAAGGGAAGCAAATAAAGCACTTTTGGCAGCACTAGAGGTATTGATGAAATCTCAAACCACAACAGCATAAAAAAATTTAATATATATGTTGCATAAGCAACAATAAACGAAATAAAAATATAAAATCCAGAACTATGTCAACAACAACAGTAGCACAAAACGATCATAAAGAGGCACAAGATTTTATGCCTATCAACGGTACGGATTATTTAGAGCTTTACGTAAGTAACTCTAAGCAAGCGGCACACTATTACAAAACTGCATTCGGATTTAAATCTTTGGCTTATAAAGGTTTGGAAACAGGTAGTAGAGATTTTGAATCTTATGTGGTAGAGCAAGATAAAATAAGATTGGTATTGACCTCCCCTTTAAAAAGTGGTACTGATGTAGGTAGGCATATAGATAAACATGGTGACGGAGTAAAAGTCACTGCGCTGTGGGTAGATGATGCTAGCTATGCGTATGAAGAGGCTATGAAAAGAGGTGCCAAAAGTTATATGGAGCCTAAAACCGAGAAAGATGATGACGGCGAAGTGGTAACATCTGGTATCTATTCTTACGGTGAGGTAGTTCACATTTTTGTGGAGCGTAAAAACTACAACGGTACATTTTTGCCAGGGTATAAAAAATGGGAAAGTGAGTACCAACCAACATCTACAGGTTTAAAATTTGTAGATCATATGGTAGGTAATGTTGAAGAAGGTAGAATGAATTTTTGGGTAGATTTTTATGCCAATGTTATGGGCTTCAAGCAGATTATGTCTTTTGACGATAAAGATATTTCTACGGATTATACTGCTTTGATGAGTAAAGTGATGAGTAACGGTAATGGTCGTATTAAGTTCCCGATCAATGAGCCGGCACCAGGTATGAAAAAATCTCAAGTAGATGAGTATTTAGAGTTCTATGAAGGTGAAGGAGTGCAGCATATTGCAGTTGCTACCGATGATATTGTAAAAACGGTATCTGACCTTAAAAGTAGAGGTGTCGAGTTTTTGACGATACCTACCACTTATTATGATGTATTGACGGATAGAGTTGGTGAAATTGACGAGGATATTGAGTCACTTAGAAAACTAGGTATTTTGGTAGATCGTGATGATGAAGGGTACTTGTTACAGATTTTTACAAAAACCGTACAGGCAAGACCAACCATGTTCTTTGAGATCATTCAACGTAAAGGAGCTACTTCTTTTGGAAAAGGAAATTTCAAAGCTTTGTTTGAAGCGATTGAGCGTGAGCAAGAATTAAGAGGAACTTTATAAGTTCAACAAATTTCTTAAGCATTTAAGAATAACGTATTTTTAAAAGTAGAGTATTAACTAGAATAACGAACGTATATGCCTATATATCATAAACAGGGAGCGTTGCCACCTAAAAGGCATACGCAATTTAGAAAACCGGATGGCGAATTGTACTCAGAACAATTGTTCGGTACTATTGGCTTTGACGGTATGTCCTCTTTACTATATCATCATAACCGACCAACAATGGTTAAGGAGATACTGAAAAGTACCGATGTTTCACCAAAAATAGCCTTGGAGAAGAATATACGTTCGTTAAAACTAGTGAGTTTTAATACGGCGCCAAAAGATGATTTTTTAGATGCCCGAGAACCACTTTTGGTCAATAGTGATATTATTATTGGGGTAGCTGCACCAAGAAAATCGTTGCGTGAGTATTTCTATAAGAATACCGATGCAGATGAAATGCTCTTTATACATAAAGGCACAGGGGTATTAAGAACTATTTTTGGGCAGATTAAGTTTGAGTATGGCGATTATCTTATTATTCCAAGGGGAACGATTTATCAAATAGATTTTGATAGTGAAGACAATCGCATTTTGTTTGCGGAATCGTACTCGCCTATATATACGCCAAAAAGATATCGCAATTGGTTTGGGCAGTTATTAGAACATTCTCCTTTTTGTGAGCGTGATTATAAATTACCAGAGAATTTAGAAACGTTTACAGATACCGATGAGCACTTGATAAAGGTGAAGAAACAAGGGGTTATACATGAAATGGTCTACATTGGGCATCCTTTTGATGTTGTTGGTTGGGATGGGTACAACTTTCCGTACGGATTCTCCATTCACAATTTTGAACCCATTACAGGTAGAATTCACCAGCCGCCACCAGTGCATCAGACTTTTGAAACAAATGCCTTTGTCATTTGTTCTTTTGTGCCAAGGTTGTATGATTATCACCCGTTGTCCATACCGGCACCTTACAATCACTCTAATATAGATTCTGATGAAATGCTGTATTATGTAGACGGAGATTTTATGAGTAGAAATGGTGTGCAGCCAGGTAATATATCGTTGCATCCCGCAGGTATACCCCACGGTCCGCACCCAGGGGCAGCAGAACGAAGCATAGGTCAAAAAGGATCAGAAGAATTAGCGGTAATGATAGACACTTTTAAGCCATTGATGGTTACTGAAAATGCCATAAAACTGGATGATGGCGATTATTACAAATCTTGGTTGGATAAATAAAGAAATACAAACTTGACAACATTACATACATGGGTCTCTGTGCCCGAAAAATCTGATTTTTCTATCTATAATCTTCCTTTCGGTATATTCTCTGTAAATGATGAAGCAGCAAAAGCAGGAATAGCTATTGGGGAACAGATACTTGACTTGGCAGCAATTTCAGATCTGGGTCTAATAGAGGTAGGTGCTGCTTATTTTAGACAGAAAACTTTAAATGAGTTTATCTCATTAGGAAAGAAAATTACCAATAAGGTACGTTTAGATATTCAGAACTTATTGGTTTCTGAAAATTCTCCGTTGAAGAATCATCCAGAAGTTTTTGTGTTACAGAAAGATGCCCAAATGCATTTACCGGTACATGTAGGCGATTATACAGATTTCTATTCCAGTATAGAACACGCTACCAATGTAGGTAAAATGTTCCGTGATCCAGAGAATGCTTTGTTGCCTAATTGGCGACATATTCCGGTAGGGTATCATGGTCGTGCATCATCAATTGTAGTCAGTGGTACAACTATTCACAGACCTATGGGGCAAGTGAAAACTAACGAAATGGAAACTCCTGTTTTCAAAGCCTCTGGTAATTTGGATTTTGAATTAGAAATGGGTTTTGTAGTTGGTAAAAGTACCGAACTGGGCGAGCGAGTTTCCACTAAAGACGCGGCTGAGCATATTTTTGGTTTGGTATTGTTCAATGACTGGTCGGCAAGAGACATTCAGAAATGGGAGTATG
The DNA here is from genome assembly GCF_044597005.1 of Maribacter sp. R86514. NCBI lineage: Bacteria > Pseudomonadati > Bacteroidota > Flavobacteriia > Flavobacteriales > Flavobacteriaceae > Maribacter > Maribacter sp. R86514. The sequence goes on from NZ_CP138999.1 coordinate 3,924,805, forward strand.
TGCCTTTAGGTCCGTTTTTAGGAAAAAGCTTTGCATCATCTATATCACCTTGGATTGTCACCTTAGAAGCTTTAGAACCATTTAAGGTTCAAGGTCCTGAGCAAACTCCAGAAGTGCTATCGTATTTAGAGTACGAGGGAGAAAAAAATTATGATATACAGTTAGAAGTGGGGATGTCTTCTTCAACTTCAGAAGAAACAACCATCAGCAAATCTAACTTCAAATATATGTATTGGAATATGATGCAGCAGTTGGCGCACCATACTGTAAACGGTTGTAATATAAATGTAGGTGATGTAATGGCATCGGGTACCATATCCGGAAAAGATGAAAGTTCGTATGGATCTTTGTTAGAAATTTCTTGGGGCGGTAAAAAACCGTTTGAATTAAAAGATGGAAGCAAACGTACTTTTATAGAAGATAATGATACCATAACCATGCGAGGGTTCGCAGAAAAAGAGGGTAAAAGAGTAGGCTTCGGTGAAGTAACCGGAACCATTTTGCCAAACAAATAAAACAATACAATTTACACTAGAAGATTATAGCATGTCAAATAACGAAGAAATCAATTCTATAGATCCAAATAGCATTTCTCAACAAGAATTACACGGGTATTTATTGTCTGCCGTAGCGCCAAGACCCATTTGTTTTGCCAGTACAATAGATAAAGAAGGGAATGTAAATTTGAGTCCGTTTAGTTATTTTAATCTATTCAGTGTTAATCCGCCAATGATGGTTTTTTCACCTTCAAGAAGAGGTCGAGATAATACCACCAAGCATACTTTAGAGAATGTGTTGGAGGTAAAAGAAACGGTTATCAATATTGTGAATTATGATATGGTAGAGCAAATGTCATTGTCAAGCACCGAATATGGTGACGGAGTAAATGAATTTGTAAAAGCCGGTTTTACTCAAATGCCTAGTGATAAAGTTCAGCCGCCAAGAGTGGGGGAGGCACCCGTAGCATTTGAATGTGTAGTGGATCAAGTAATAGCCTTGGGTGACGGACCGGGAGCAGGTAATTTGGTACTGGCCAAAGTAGTTCAGATTCACGTAAAAAAAGCATTTTTAGATGCGGAAGGAAAACTGGATACTCCAAAGTTAGATCTAGTGGCACGCATGGGTGGCAATTGGTATTGCAGAGCCAATGGCGATGCGCTATTTGAAATACCTAAACCAATACGTACCAAGGGTATTGGCGTAGATATGCTACCGGAAGCTGTACAGAACAGCACTGTATTGACAGGTAATAATTTAGGAAGGTTAGGGAATTTAGAACAGTTGCCAACTAAAGAAGCTATTGCGAAAATCACAGAACACGCTGAGGTGAAATCTATTCTTAATGGCGATGAAAGTATTACCGCATTACACAAACTAGCACAACAGTGGTTGGCAGATGGTAAAACTGAAGATGCATTGGCTTTGTTGCATTTAGGGGTTTAGCTTTTCATGTTAATTGCATTGATATCTATAGAAAAATCCATTGGCTTGTCATTCCAATATGTATCTTTTGATGTTGGTTTGTAACCTTTTTTGACCTCTATCAAAGGTTTGGTTAATACACGCACTGTATTAGTTTCTATATTTTTTGAAATGATTTTGTCCATAAAATACTTGGTATTTAAGAGTTCATGCTCCATTGAAAAAATATCAGCAGTAGTGTTGATTTCCAGTAAATTAAAAAAATACTTTCCATTTATGTTTTTATAAGTCTGTACAATATTATGGGTTTGTTTAATCAGTTTTTTATACTTTTTCGTTTCATATTCAGGGCGTTCTATATGATGCTCATATTTTAAAACAGCATAATTTTCCTCGTCAATATAAATACTACCAAATGAAGCTTCTGGTGCGGGGTATCCAAATCCTGTAGAGTAAGAGCCTGGTGAGTTATTCGTAAAATTTATCTGATACACTTTTTGTCCCTCATAGTTTATTGTTCTATGTTTTTGTAAATCATAAGATCCAGTACGGTAAAGCACATTGCTCTTACTTAAAATAATATCTCTATTTAGAATTACCCACATAGAACCAACTCCACTCCATTTATTTTTTTCATAAATAGTAGTATTTGCTCTTAAGTGTTCTATCTCTGCAAACATGCTATTCTCTGGTTTATTACTGCCATTAATGCCTTTTTTATTATAGGTTTTAATAATAGCTTCCTCTCCAACATGTAAAGAGTCATTAGCACTCAGTTGACTGACTTGAAATAAGAAATCTTGATTGTAAGGGGTTTGTATGTAGTTCTTTTCAATATTTTTTCGAGCTTTTTTAATGATTTCTTCAGCGCTTAATTCTTCACGCTTTGCAGATACAACCACTTCATTTAAGGTAATATCATCTTTAGCCTTTTTAAGTTTGATATTATAATACTCTTTAGCTGAAGCTATAGATATTGAATCGCTATGATATCCTATAGCAGAAAATACTAAATAACCATTTGTGTTTTTTTCACGGGCAATGTTGAACTGGCCATTAGAATTCGATACTGTGCTCAAGTTTAAATCAGAATAGTATATGTCGGCATAATTGATAGGTTCAGAAGTATCATCGTCGATTATAGATCCGCTTATGCTGCTGCCTTTATATGTAACTGTCTTTATTTTTTCATTATCGTATTCAATATACTTTGGAGGGTACATGTTTTCGATATAATAAATACCGTCAAAAATATCCTCCCAATTGGCGTACAATGGAATATAGCCTAGGGCAGATGAGTAATATTTATCAGATGAATCCTTAAGAATAGAAAGAGTGGACTTAATATTCTGATCTTTTAAATCGGACTCAATACTACTGCTCGGTGGTGACAGTATAGGGGTTGTCTGGTCAATTTCAATATTAAAAAAATCTCCTTTGTATGAAGTGAACGCTATACTGAATATTTTAGAGCCATATTTCTCTTTCAGAATTTGCCCCATGGGTAGTGCAAGTTTGAGTTCCTTGATTTGAGTAATTTCTTCAGATTCAGATGTATGGGTTTCACCGTGAATACTATCTGTTAATGCAATTCGATTTTTAATATATTCTTCGGTCTCTAAAGTATATTCAAACTCATTTATTTTGTTGGCAAAATGGTAACTAGCACCCCAACCCATTATTTTTTCACTAGGATAAGTTTCTTTTATAAAAATCAAATTCTCTGCCATTTGTTTATCTCTTGGGTTTTGAATAGCTATTTTTTCTTTCTGCAAACTTTTTAATCCAAAATCCAAGTCAGAAAATACACTCTTAAATGTTTGAACTAACACTGCTGTTTCAATATCATTTTTAGGGATTTGGTCAATTTTTTCAATAACAGCATTAATATTGTTGTAAAGGTTGGTACAGTCTTTTTCATTGAAAGCATAATTTTCAAAATCTCTAACAATCATTGTCTTTTCAATTTCTGTATAGTCTTCATCAGAAATCACAATGTTATTTTTAGAACAAAGAGATTTAAAGTCATTTAAGAAGTACGCTTCAAAAAGAGTTGATTCTTGTGAATCGAACCCAAGAATTTTTAATTCAGGGTGTGTTTCCAAATAATTCAATAATTCTTGGAAAACTTCGGTAGTGGTATACAGCCAACCAACACTTTGCTTGAAAATGTCAATCTCCTCTTTTTGATTTTTGTAAAGCTCATTTGCTTTAAAATTATCATACATACCACTCTCAAAAACTAATAAATTATACCCATGGTTCTCATGTAGGTCTTTTATCATTTCAAATTTTTTGTCAAAGACGGCACCATCTCCATGAGATTGTTCGCCGAGTAAAATGATTTCAAATTCATCTGGCGATATTCCTTTAAAATTAGAATATTGACCGATAAGTATATTTGTAGATATTAGACTTAGAAATAGAATCGAAATTAATATGGTTATGTTTTTCATTGGATATTTTTCAAGAACTAAATAATTTTACTCCGCCTTTTTATAAGCTTCCTTCAACCATTCAATTAATTCACCATCAACCTGGCTGGCATCAGTGAGTTGAACTCTATGTGTGCACATGCTACCAAATGGTCCAGATGATTCTAGCCGGTCTGTAGTTGGTTTATCTTTTATTTTCAGTCCTAGGTCTATTCTTGTTTTGGTTGCAGGTTTTATAAGTGCAAATTGTTTTTTTCGAATAATACTTACTGTAGTTTTCTTTGGGGTAATGGTAACATCGTCACCAAATGTTTTTACCGTTTTTAAAAGCGCTTCGTAAATAGGAGTTAAATTTTCCTTCCCTTTATATTGCTGGGCTACTAAATCGGCAGGAGAATTATTTTCTTCTTTTGATAAAGAGACAATAGTATTTGCAAATCCGTGTGTTACACCGTGCTCTTTCTTTAGAAAACTAACTCCTTCAGAATGTTTAGCAAAAGATTTTGTTTTCAAAATGGACTTCCATTCGCTTAAAGATTTCCCAGTTTTCTCGGGCATATTATCAATCATGGTCTGTAGTGCTTTGTCCATATTTTTAGAGTTTGGTATGATAATAAATTTACAAAAAATAAAATGTTTATCGTGTGTCGCTACCAATTCTTCTTTCTTAATCCATTGCCCTATCCAAAGAAAAACCAACAATTCTAAGTTTACTTTAGGAATCTCTCAATAAAATTGGCTGCAACTCTTTTATATATAAAAATTTGGCGATTAAGCAATTGTGTGTTCTTTTTGCTGTTATTAGTGCTTATATTAGTTAGTACTGAAATCCCACTGTATTATGGCATTAAAAGTTGCAATCAAGCACAAGACAAAATATATCTATGATAGAAGTATAAATCTATCTCCTCACATATTCCGGTTAAGACCTGCGCCACATAGTAGAACACCAATTGAGGCGTACTCTATAAAGATCAAACCAGAAAATCATTTTTTTAATTGGCAGCAAGATCCTTTTGGGAACTATATGGCACGTATTGTTTTCCCAGATAAGACAACCGAGCTTTCTGTCGATGTTGAAATCATTGCAGATTTAAAGACGATTAACCCGTTCGACTTTTTTGTTGAAGAAGCTAGTGAAGAATTTCCTTTTAAGTATTCTGAAGAAGCTAAAAAAGAACTTTTACCATATTTAGAGAAAGTAGAAAGTGGTCCGTTATTAAAAAAATGGGTCGATGATATAGACTTGACTCCGCAACGAAGTATCGATTTTTTAATAGGTCTCAATAGTAAATTATACAATTACTTGGATTATACATTACGTATGGAACCTGGTGTACAGACCTGTGAAGAAACCTTAGAAGCCAAATTAGGTTCATGTAGGGATTTTGCTTGGTTGTTGGTACAAACCCTTCGTCATTTAGGATTGGCGGCACGTTTTGTATCGGGTTATTTAGTGCAATTGAAATCAGATGAAAAATCATTGGACGGTCCGTCAGGTCCTGAAGAAGATTTTACAGATTTACATGCTTGGACAGAAGTATATTTGCCAGGAGCGGGATGGATAGGTTTAGATGCTACATCCGGACTTTTTACTGGCGAGGGACATATTCCGTTAGCATGTACGCCTTCATATGAAAGTGCGGCACCTGTAAGCGGATTTAGTGATTTTGCGGAAACCACATTTGAGTTTGAAAATTCGGTTACTAGAATATTTGAATCGCCTCGAGTAACAAAACCATACACAGAAGAGCAGTGGAATGCTATATATAATCTTGGTTTTAAAGTAGAAGAAGAATTACAGGCTAATGATGTTCGCTTGACCATGGGTGGTGAGCCAACTTTTGTTTCTATAGATGATATGGAATCTGAAGAGTGGAATACCGCTGCAGATGGTCAGCATAAAAGAGAATTGGCAAGTAAATTGTCTATACGTTTATTAGAGGTTTTTGGAAAGGGCGGATTGCTACATCATGCACAAGGTAAATGGTACCCTGGTGAAGCATTACCTCGTTGGTTGATTGGTATTCACTGGAGAAAAGATGGAAAACCAATTTGGAACGATCCAAGCTTATTGGCATCTTTTTCTCAGGAATATAAAATGCCCAGAAACATTACAAAGAGATTTTTAAAGACCTTAGGTGGTTATTTAGGTTGTAAGACAAATAGTGTAATACCGGCTTATGAAGATGCATTTTACTTTTTATGGGAAGAGGGGAAATTACCTATAGATGTAAATCCTAAAAAATATAATAAAGATGATAGCCATCTAAGAAGAAAATTAGGGGAGATTTTAGAAAAGGGAATAGGAGAAGCCGTTGGTCATGTATACCCGTTGACCAAAAAGAACAATAAATGGTTGACCAACAAGTGGAAATTTAGAAATAAGCACTTGTTGTTAACTCCAGGAAATTCTGCCATTGGTCTACGATTACCATTGGCAGCATTACCTAAAGATCCCCCGATTCCGTCAGAGCCAACTGCAGAACCAGAGCTGTTTGAGAAAACGCCGGATTTACCTACACCGGGTAGTGCTTTGGAGAAACGAATGAAATTAAAATCGGCATCGCACCCTAGAAAACATCCGTATGTGCGTACTGCTATTTGTGCAGAAGTTCGTGAGAATAAATTGTTCTTATATCTACCGCCATTAGATAGTGCCGAAGACTTTTTAGATTTGGTATCAAGTATAGAAGCTACGGCCAAAGAATTGAACGTTCCGGTTATTTTAGAAGGGTACGAGCCCCCAAGAGATAACAGATTAGAAGTATTGAAGGTTACTCCTGATCCAGGGGTGATCGAGGTAAATGTGCATCCGGCCAAAAACTGGCAAGAACTTACCGATAATACGTTAACCTTATATGCCGAAGCGAAACAAGCACGTTTAGGTACAGAGAAATTTATGTTAGATGGCAAGCACACCGGTACAGGTGGCGGTAACCATGTAACTTTGGGCGGCGTAACTCCGGCAGATAGTCCGCTGTTACGTAATCCGCAATTACTACGAAGCTTGTTGACCTTTTGGCAGCATCACCCAGGATTGTCCTATTTATTTTCAGGTGCCTTTATAGGACCAACGAGTCAGGCACCACGTGTAGATGAGGCAAGATTAGAGAATCTGTATGAACTGGAAATCGCTTTTTCTCAAATACCCGATGATGAAGAAGTGCCATTCTGGATCACGGATCGATTATTTAGACATTTGTTGACAGATATCACAGGAAATACCCATAGGGCAGAATTCTGTATTGATAAATTATATTCGCCAGATTCATCTTCTGGGCGTTTGGGTATTTTAGAGCTACGAGCTTTTGATATGCCGCCACATGCGCAAATGAGCTTAATGCAAATGTTATTGGTGCGCACGCTGGTATCTTGGTTCTGGAAAAAACCGTATAAGCATAAGTTGGTACGTTGGGGTACAGAGTTGCATGATAAATTCTTGTTGGAGCATTATGTAAAAGAAGATATTAAAGATATTGTAGAACAGTTGAACGAAGCGGGCTATCCGTTCAAGTTAGACTGGTTTGATCCATTTTTTGAATTCCGCTTTCCACTTTACGGTATGGTAGATGTTAACTCCATTCAAATGGAATTACGAATGGCTATAGAACCATGGAATGTACTTGGTGAAGAAATGACAGGTGGTGGTACATCAAGGTATGTAGATTCTTCTTTAGAACGTGTACAGGTGAAAGTCAATAATTTCAATAACAAACGTTACACATTAACTTGTAACGGTGTAAAGATCGAGCTAAGTTCTACAGGAACTAAAGGGGAATATGTAGCGGGAGTTCGTTTTAAAGCTTGGGAACCATGGTCGGCCTTACACCCCACAATTGGTGTAGATACTCCTTTAGTTTTTGATATTGTTGATGATTGGAACGATAAGTCAATTGGCGGTTGTACCTATTTTGTAGCACACCCAGGTGGTCGCTCTTATGATACCTACCCGGTAAATAGTTTAGAGGCAGAATCAAGAAGAATAAATAGATTTTGGGATATTGGCATGACACAAGATGAGGTTACTCCTACAGAATTGGTCGCTTCAACAAATTTTACGGGTAGAATGGTAGAACCTAAGAAAGGTTCAAATACATTTGCATACAAAGAGATGCCTGTGAATCCTGAATATCCACATGTGACGGATTTACGTAAGAAGTAAATGAAGAGGTAATGCCAACAACAAAAACAAACTGGTTCAATAATTATAGTACCCAACGCGGCAATGATGAAATGTATGCGCTGAACAATGGTATGAAACCATATTGGACGAAATTATTAAACGGTTTTGATTCTTTAGGAGTCACCGGAATAACCGCTAGACAAAAAGATATTGACTGGTTACTGTCAGAAAATGGGGTAACCTATAATGTGTATAATGACCCTAAAGGAATGCATAGGCCGTGGAATCTAAATGTGATTCCGTTTATGTTGCACCAAGATGAATGGACAAAAGTTGAAGAAGGACTAAAGCAAAGAGCAGAACTACTTAATTTAGTTTTAAAAGATGTTTATGGGGAACGTAAACTCATAAAAAATGGAATAGTCCCTTTTGAGGTCATTTATGGGCATCGTGGTTTTCTAAGACAATGTACAGATATGGAGCTTCAGTTAGAGAAGTACTTATCCATATATGCGGCAGATCTATGCCGTGGTACAGATGGGCGATTGTGGGTTGTAAATGACCGTACAGAAGCACCTTCAGGTATGGGTTATGCATTGGAGAACAGATCTACTACTAGTAGAATTTTACCCGATATGTATGCAGAAATGAAGGTGAAGCGCTTGTCGGGCTTTTTTCAAGAGTTCAATCAAATGCTTATTGATGCTGCACCTGGTAAAAAGGAGAACCCTAATATTGTTATTCTTACGCCCGGTTCACATAACGAAACCTATTTTGAACACGCTTATATGGCTTCGTTTTTAGGTTATCCGTTAGTGCAGGGTAATGATTTGGTGGTACGTGATGGCTTTCTTTGGATGAAATCACTACAAGGCTTAAAGCAGATAGATGTTGTATTACGAAGAGTAGATGATGCTTTTACGGATCCATTAGAACTTCGTGAAGATTCACATTTAGGGGTAGCGGGATTGTTGGATGTTGTAAGAAGAAAAAACGTCGCCGTTATTAACCCAATAGGAAGCGGAGTAATAGAAAATCCTGGTTTAATTCCATTTATGCCGGCAATTGCCAAGTATTTCATGGATGAGGATTTGAAATTACCGCAAATAGCATCTTGGTGGTGTGGGCAAGAGAAAGAAAGAAATTATGTACTTGAGAATATATCAAAATTAGTAATCAAAAGAATAGATCGTACCAACAGGGAGAGTATCTATTTTGGCGAGCAAATGAGTGAAGAAGAACTAGCTGATCTTATAAAGGTTATTCTAGAACGCCCGTATAGATTTGTAGCCCAAGAACGCATTAATTTTTCTACCGCGCCTAATTTCAGCGAAAAAGAATTACAACCTAGAAATGTAGTGGCCAGAGCATTTTGCATTGCCTCAAAAGAACAATATGCAGTTATGCCGGGTGGCTTGGTAAGAGTAGCTCCAGATGGCGAAACCGTAAGAGTGTCTAACCAAAGAGGTGGTACTAGTAAGGATTTTTGGATTTTAGATCATGCGGATATTAAAGAGGATAAAAATAGAAACTGGCAACAAAAGTCATCTATTGCTATTTCTGGTCTAGATGATTTACCTAGTCTAACGGCAGAGAATTTATATTGGGCAGGTCGTTATGTTGGTCGTACGCTAGTTAACGCAAGATTTCTACGTACCGTTATGCGCCAAATGGCCATAGATCAAAAAAGAGCGGAAAAACCAGATTCAGAAAAGTTAACGGTACTTTTTAAAGCTGTTACGCAATTGACAGGTACGTACCCAGGATTCATAGGCAAGGATAAGGACGGTAAGTTGGCAATGGACAATCCGTATGAAGAAATGTTATCCGTTATTTTAGATAAAAATAGAATAGGTAGTTTGGCACATACCATAAACATGTTCAGTAATTCCTACTACTCCATACGTAACCTATGGTCTTCGGATATGTGGCGCGTATTTGAAAATATTCAGAAAATATGGAATTCACTGGTAGAAGGTGAAGATCATTCCATTAATAAAATACTTAAGGTTTTAAATCAATTAATTACACGCCTAATAGCGTTTATGGGGTTAATTGAAGAAAGTATTATGGTGCAACAAGGTTTACTATTATACTTTATTGGGCTGCAATTAGAGCAAAGTACCTTGAATATTACCAAATGTAGGGCTTTATTGACCATAAAGTATGATGAGCAAGTAGAGTACGATCTGCTTGAGTATTTATTGACCAGTCATGAAAGTTTAAATATATATAGGTACAGTTACCGTTCTCATATAGAGTTGGCACATGTGTTAGATTTGGTGGTGTTCGATCTTGATTACGCCCGTTCATTGACTTTTATGATCAACCGTATTCAGAAAGATATAGCGCGGTTACCACATTCTAAATACGATCATCAATTAAATAATTACCAAAAGAATATTTTTGAGGCATTCTCTAAGTTAAGATTGGCGGATTCAACAAAATTGGCAAAGACCAACTCAGAAACCGATTTTAAACGAGAAGATTTAGATACACTACTAAAAGAACTTTCAGATTTGTTGTACAAAGCATCGCAATCGATCTCAAATACCTATTTCAATCATACAGACAAACAGACCCAATTGTTTACACAGTCTTTTCCTATTTGATTATGATATTCAATGTTACACATATTACCAAGTACGATTACAATGCCCCAGTGAGTTATTGTCATAATATTGCAACGCTTCGTCCTAGGGAATCTAAAGGGCAAGAGTTGATAGTATATAGTATTGATATTTCACCCGAACCCGCGGAAATAAGTGAACGCAAAGATTTCTTTGGAAATTATATAACGCGTTTTTCTATACAGACAGAGCATAAAACTTTGAAAGTTACTACTAAGAGTAAGATTAATAGGGAATATGCCAAATTTCATGAATCTTTCAATAGCGATGCCTGTAAAAGCATTACCATGAACGATGCACTTGCTGCATTGAACTGCATGCATCCAGAAATATTGGAGGCCAAGCAATATGTATTAGAGTCCATTTTTATAAAAAGAACAGACAAGGCTATACGTGATTACGCGGAGTTATCCTTTAAAGGAAATAGATCTGTTTTTGATGCGGCTTATGAATTGATGCAACGTATTTATACCGATTTTGATTTTGATTCGGAATTCTCAACGATTTCAACACCAATAGAAGAGGTAATGAAAGAGAAAAAAGGTGTGTGTCAAGATTTTGCCCAAATCGCCATTGCTTGTATACGTTCTGTTGGTTTGCCTGCTAGATATATTAGTGGGTATATAGAAACACTACCTGCACCAGGTAAGGAGAAATTAGTGGGTGCAGATGCCTCTCATGCATGGTTTGCCATTTATATACCCGGTTTTGGTTGGGTAGACTTTGATCCAACAAATAATCAGATACCAAAAGACCAACATATAGTAGTGGGTTGGGGTAGGGATTACTATGACGTTCCACCTTTAAAAGGTGTTGTTTATGGTAGTGGTCAGAGTAAATTGAATGTCTCTGTAGATATTGCTGCAGAGGTATAACGAAACTTAAGGCTTAGTTTATAAATAGGCCATACCCACCAAATCGGTTAGTTCCCCCGAAATACCTCATCAGTAGGATGGCCATAGCATTAATATTATAGTTATTGAATAGTGTTTAATTTTAAGTATGGCAAACCTAATACCATTTAAAAGAATATGATTACGGTTTTCCGTAACGGTGGCTATTATCTTTAAATAAGTCCTAAATCTTTTACAATGGCCACAAGATGTATGGCATTGTTGGCGTTGAATTGTACTCGTAATTTATTTAAACGCTTTTCAATAGAACTTAGGCTTGCAGGCGAAATGTTCTCTTTTCTATATAAAGCACTGATTTCATCTTGAGATAAACCTTTGCTAAGATTATCTAATAATGAAATGTCATAATCGTCTATTTCAAGTTCATTTTCACTACTGAATGCATTAGAAACTTCTGGCGATAAGAATTTTTCATCTTTAGCTACCTCGCTAATTGCCTGCGTAAGGTTTTTGAGGCCGTTTCTACTCTTGCAGACATATGCATCTATATCGTGTTGATTAAAGAGTGTACGTACCGCCTGCAGTCGATCTTCGACCGAGTAGACAATTACCTTTAAATTAGGGAATTCAGATTTTAGTTTTTCAACCAATGAATGTCCAGATGGGTAGGTTTGTGATCTGTGATCTACTTTAAATGAAAGATCAGATATGACCAAGTCAAATGGTACATTATCAAGATCGGCACTTTTAATTTTTAAATACGCATCATCACAATACTGCACTTGATCTATTTGTGTAACTCCCAATTCGGTCAGTAAAGAAAACACACCTTTGTTAATGTCTTCCATATCCTCCGCGATTAAAACTTTTTTGAACATGCCTTAAATTATTATTGATGCCTTAAAGCCATCACCTTGCTTAGATTCAAAATTAATAGTTCCATTTATAGAAGCGATACGGGATTCCGTATGTTGCAGCCCATTTTTTTTAAAAAGATCACATCCAACGCCATTATCCTTATAATTAATGTGCATTTTAGAACCTTCTTTTTCAAATATTAAAGTCACGAATGTTGCTTGGCTATGTTTTCTCATATTGGTCATGAGTTCTTGTAACACCCTGTAAATAGTAGTTTTTTTAAGTTCGGGAACGGTATCCCAAGGCATTTTGGAAAGGTTTCTGGTGATTACTTTTACCTTATCGTTCTTATATCCTAAGAGTAAATCATTTAATTGTAATCCAAAATCTTCATTAAGGTCAATTGCGCTATTTTCTCTAGAAATATCTCTGGTTTTGGTATAAATTTTTTCCATTTCGTCCAAAATAGTACCGTCAACACCTAAATTATTCTCAAGAGAAGTCATCACTTTATACATATCGTTCGCTACTTCGTCATGTACTTTTTTAGCAATTCTAGTTTCTGTTTTATAGATTTCTTCAATTTTGGCTTTGCGGTATCTGTTGCGATAGATAAAGTAAGAACCAACTAAGATTAGAAAAATGATGAATGCCAGAGCTTGGTAAGCCAGTCGTTTACGAGATTCTATCTCTTGTAGAAGAATACTGGCCTGGGTTTTCTTTTGTTCTTCGGCAACATTGTATTTTAGAAATGCATTTTTGTTTTCCGCTATTTGTTTGGCATTGGTAATACTATCTGTCAGTTTTTTATATTGATGAACCAACGGATTTTTGTTCATGGTCATAAGGGTGGAAATAGCATCTAATTTAAAAGAGCTACTATTTATTTTGTCTGATAATGCAAGCGCTTCTTTGGCATGTTCAACGGCTTTTGCAGTATCTTTTCTATCCAAATAAAATTCAGCTAAATGGGTGTTGCTTGAATGTTGCCCAATGAAATCATTATTGTTTTTACGAAGATGTAGAGCATACATTAAATTTTGTAAGCCCTCGGGTAGATTTAATTTTGATTGTACATGACCCAAATTGTCGGCGACTAATGAAATTTGTTCTTCATCTTTTAGTTCTGAACGTTTAGCAAAAAGAAAAGAGTGAATATTAAGAGCGCTTTTATAATCGTGTAAATCCTTATAAATATTGGCTTTGTTATTAAGAATGACAACACTGTCTTTTAACTTGTCTGCTATTTCTAAAGCTTTGTCAAAGGTTTTTATGGCTTCAGTAGGGTTGTTCGATGTTCTGTAAATTCGCCCTAATTGATTGTATAACCCAACTCTAGAATTAATCAAGGTGTCTTTGGTAGACATAGATTCAATTAAGTTTAAAGCTTCTACGACATGGTTTTCACTACTAAAGTTATTTCCTATTTTAAATTCAGCAATCGATAGCAATCTTAAATCATAAATAGCATTTAGGGTATCGTTTAACTCTAGGTCTATTTCTTTTTTCTTGGTATAATAATATATGCCAGAAGGTAAATCTTGCGGGTTGGTAGGTTGTAATATAGCCTTTCTGAATATGCGTGAACTATCGGTAAAGCTTTGTGCACTTAACTTAGATAAGGAGCAAAAGATAAATATAGTACAGGTGAATAGATGTAGAAAAACTGAAAATTTGTGGTATTTCATTCCTCTAATGTATAAACATTTTATGTATTTAATTTTTTGATGTAGACAAAAGTCGTTACAATTTTAATTAGAAAGGTTGGTCTATTTTGCTATTGTTTTCTAGTCGTAATGGTTTCAAGTGTTGAGGTTAATGGCATTATACGGTTGTCGATTAATTAATAAGGTATAATTATTAAAATTAAAACTTACTTTAAGCTCATAAAGAACTTTTTTATATATTATCTTCTTTTTAAAATACCGATAGCCAAAATGACCTTATTCGATAAAATTATTAGTTTAAGAAATATCAATACTTTTTCTAAGCACGAACAACTGGTTAACGGTATTATACAGGCTATCGATGAAGCTATAGTAAAGCGGGGCGACAAGTTGCCATCCATAAACCAAATGGTTTCGCAATTGGGTTTTGCAAGACAAACTATTGTTAAGGCTTATGAAGAGCTTAAGGATCGTGGTTTAGTAGAGTCAAAGAAATTGAAAGGGTACTTTGTAGTCAGCAATGAGACCAAGGTGGTATTAAAGGTGGCATTGATAATGTTCTCTTTTCAGCGATTTCAACAAGACTTTTATGATTCGTTTCGAAAAGGATTGGGTAAAAAATATCAAATAGATGTATTCTTTCATCATAATAACTTAGAAATATTTAATAGCATATTTCAAAATATTCAGGGTAAATATGGCATGTATGTTATTGCCCCTATACAAGACCCTGGTTTACGTCAGGTATTAGCATCTATACCACCTTCCAATTTATTGATAATCGATAGGTATATTGAACTTGATAATTCGTACTCTTATATCTCACAAGAATTTGAAGAGTCAACATATTCCAAATTAATAGAATTACTGCCAGAGATTACTAAGTACAAAAAGTTCATACTGTTTTTTAAGGAAGATGCAGATTATCCCATTGGTATATTAAATGCCTTTAATAGGTTTTGTAAAGATTATGAAATAGAATCATCTGTAGTAAGCAAGTATAAATCGCAATCTATTAAGAAAGGGAACTTGTACTTTTTTGTGAGTGACACTTACATTTGGGATGTTCTAAAAGATGTTAGAAATAGTGAATATATTGTAGGTAAGGAAATCGGAATCTTATCGCATAATGATCATGTAGTAAAAGAAATAGTTTTCGGAGGTATTACCACCATTTCAACAGACTTCAAAGAAATGGGAAAGAAGGCGGCCGCCCATATTAAGAATCAAGAAGAAACAAAGATTATCATGCCTTCCAATCTAATTAAAAGGAATTCTCTTTAGTCTTTAAACAATTCGTTTTTGTCCCGTATTATCATATGTGTATTATTGAAGCATATATCTTGTCATATATTAAATTTTAACTTAATATTTTGATATTATGCAAAAATATCTATATTTGCATAATAGCATAGACTGGCATAGTACAATTTTATGTCATTGCGTTAAATTAACTAACAAACAAAAGATTATTAATTAACATTGATTTTATGATGGGAAAAACACTCAAACAAATTTTTGGTTTGGCATTTGCGCTACTGGGTAGTTTTGCATTTGCTCAAACTACGCAGGTCTCAGGTACGGTCTCGGATGTAGACGGACCATTACCTGGTGTTAACATTGTAGTAAAAGGAACTACAAATGGGGTAACAACCGATTTTGACGGAAACTATACAATTTCTGATGTAGTAGATGAAAGTGTATTGGTTTATAGCTATATAGGCTATGCGAAGCAAGAAATTGCCGTTCAAGGGCAGTCTACGATAAATGTTACTATGGAGTCAGATGCTCAAGCATTATCAGAAGTGGTATTGATTGGTTATGGTACTTCAAATAAAAGAGAGCTTACAGGTTCCGTAGCGACCATTAAGAAGGGTGCAATTGTAAATGTTGTAGCAAGTAACCCTACAACTGCGCTTCAAGGTAAGTTATCTGGTATTCAGGTAGAGAGTTTTGGTGGTCAACCAGGGGGTTCTGCCAATGTATTTATTAGAGGGGTAAACTCTTTAAGTAATGCAGATCCTTTATATATCGTAGATGGTTTGTTCGTGGACAATATGGATTATGTAAATCCGCAAGATATTGAAGATATATCTATATTAAAAGATGCTGCGGCAGCTTCAATATATGGTTCTAGGGCTGCCAATGGTGTAGTTTTGATAAAAACGAGCCACGGTCGTAAAAATAGAGCGGTAGAGGTAAAATTGAATACCAGAATAGGATTTGATTCTCCAAGTAAAAAATTAGATTACATCAATGGTCAGCAATACACAGATTATTTAAATCAAAGATTTGCCAATGACGGTGAGTCTACTACTGTTGCCTATAACGGTGTAAATACAGATTGGCAGAGCGAATCTTTAAGCTCTGGTATTGTTGAGGATCTTGGGTTTTCAATTTCAGGTGGAGGAGAAAACACATCTTACTATGCTTCTGGAAACTATTTTAATCAAGATGGTATTTTGGTAGGTTCTGGCTTCAAGAGAATTAACATGAGGTTCAATAGTAGGTCTGAGTTCGGTAGATTTACCTTAGCTCAATCATTAGGTATTGCCGAAGGTAAATTACAAGAAAACAACTGGTATGGTTGGGATGGTGCATCGGTACCGACATTGGCATTTAGAAATGCGGCTAACGATGGTGGTTTTGAAGCACCGTCATTACCGATTCATGGTCCTGGTGGTATAAACCAGTATGGTTTGGCAAGTTTGGAGAATAATTTAGAGACGACAAGAACTATTTTCGGTAATGCAAAGTTAGATTATGAGATTGTAGATGGTTTAAAAGCTTCTTTGAATTTCGGTGTTGATTATACCAACAGAAACAGCTTTCAATTTACGCCAACATACTTTATGAGTAATATTGATGCGGTACTGAACGTAAACGCAGAAAATGATTTAACTGATTATAGACAAGAAGATGTAAATGTTCTTGTAGAGCCAACTTTGGCTTACGACAAAGAATTTGGTGTGCATAAGCTAGGTGCGGTTGCAGGTTTTACTTATTTTAAAGAAACACAAAAAGGTAATGGTGTGTTTGGTCAAGGTACACCATCTAATGTTATACGTAATGTTGGTGCGTTACCATCTACTGAGCAATTGGTATTATTGGGTAATAACAATACCGCAGCGTTACAGTCTTATTTTGGTCGTGTAAACTATGGTTATGATAGTAAGTATTTATTTTCGGCAACATTAAGAAGAGATGCTTCTTCGCGTTTTGCGCCAGATAATAGAGTAGGTTATTTTCCTTCGTTCTCTGCAGGGTGGAATATTAGTGATGAAGACTTCTGGAAATCAGAAACCATCAACTATTTTAAATTAAGGGCTTCTTATGGTGTACTTGGTTCATATCCTGATACTTTTTATCCAACGCAAGCAACTTTCCAGGCAAATCAATCCAATACTTCCTTTGGTGGCGGTTTGGCAACAGGTTTGGCACAAACAACTTTGGCAGATCCAAACTTGGTGTGGGAGACATCAAAAACATTTGATATCGGTTTCGATATAGCTTTCATGAATAATAAGATGAATTTTACAATGGATTATTATTCAAAGAACATAGAAGATGTATTGGTAGCTATAAACGTGCCATCTACAAGTGGTGTTAGTTTACCTGTTACCAGAAATGCCGGTACGCTTGTTAATAACGGTTTGGAATGGGATTTGACCTACCGTAAAAACGAAGGGGATTTCACTTATACCGTTGGTACAAACTTCTCGTTCAACCTTAAAAGTGAAGCAGGCGATGTGCCGAATCCAATATTAGGTCCTGCAATTGATGAAGATTTGCGTGTAGTAAACAGAACAACGGCAGGTGAGCCTATTGGTGCTTTCTACGGTTACGTAGTTGAGGATAAAGTTGATCCCGCGACAGGAGATTTCGTAAGGGTAGATGTAAATGGCGATGGTGCTATTACCGCAGACGATATTACCAATATTGGTGATCCTACTCCAGATTTTACGTATGGTTTAAATGTAAATGCCGATTATAAAAATTTCGATTTCGCACTTAGTTTCAATGGTGTACAAGGCAATGAAATTTATAATTTAAGTAGGTATTATAGCATTTTATGGCAAGATGGTGGTAAGCTTACCGATGTATTGAATTCATGGACACCTTCTAATACAGATACCAATATACCAAGAGCTTCGATTTCTGATGCTGCAGGTAACAAGGCACCTTCTTCATTCTTCGTAGAAGACGGTTCGTATTTTAGATTGAAAAATTTAGATATCGGATATAATTTTAGAGATGGCTTTGCTGGTTTAGACTGGGTAAAAGATGTTCGTTTATCATTGAATGTGCAAAACGTATTCGTAATTACCGGTTACAGCGGTTACGATCCAGATGTTTCTTCAACAAATGGGGGTAGAGCAAATAGAAATTCTGGTGTACCAGGGTTAAGAGATAGAGTAAATCCATTATTAGGTAGAGGTTTGGATGCAAGAGCGTATCCAAATGCAAGAACGATCATGTTTGGTGTACAAGCTACTTTCTAATCATAAAATTTAAAACAATGAAAAATATTTTTAAATCAAAAAACTTAGCCCTAGCGCTATCGAGTATTGTTTTATTAGGTTCGTGTTCAGATGAACTTTTAGATCAAGAAAATAACAACGCGACTTCTACTGCCAATTTTGGTACTTCAATTGCACAGGTAGAGTCTGCGGTAAACGGGGCATTTCACCCAATTACAGATACTTTTTTCTGGGGTAGAATTGTACATACAGGTGCTTTGTTGCGTTCAGATGAGTTTAACGTATTTCCGTTTGGTAGCAATACGGCAATGTCAACGCTACAAGGTAACCCAGGTGATAGATGGGCAACAGAACCTTTTCAGCAATTGTATAAATCTATTGCGCGTTGTAATAATATCATCACTAACGTAAACGAAGAAGGTATAACAGATACTGAGATTAGAAATAATCTTGTGGGTCAAGCCTATTTTTTAAGAGCGTTCGATTACTGGTATTTATTGAATTTATATGGTAGTGTGCCATTAATAACAGAACTACCTGATTTAGATAATCTATTAGTGGATCAAGCAGCTCCTGAAACTATTTGGGCACAGATTATTGCCGATTTGGAGATGGCAGAGCAAATGCTTCCAGAATCTTGGGGCGGAGATAACTTGGGTAGACCTACTTCTGGTGCTGCAACGGCGTTAAAAGGAAAAAGTTATTTATATATGAAAGAGTATCCATTGGCAATAGAGGCATTACAGAGCTTGGTGGGTAGATACAGTTTGTTGCCTTCAGCGCAATATGCCGATAACTTTACTACTACGAACGAGAATAATCAAGAGTCTATTTTCGAGCTTCAGTTTTTAGGTCAGACTACCTTTATTTGGGGTACTGATATACCTGGTACAGGTACTATGGGTAATTATCATATTGATTATGCGCCACCGACAAAATCTCCTGATCAAAGTCATGTAGTAAATCCTTGGTTAAAAGATTTATTTGAATCTAACGGCGATGTAGTTCGTAGAAATGAAACATTGGTGTACGATTATCCTGGTGCTATGGGTTATGGTGGCACAGATTATTTGACCGATTTTGAAGGTGATATTACTGTAGCGAATGATGCGGATGTAGAACCTATATTTTCAAAAAAATATGCAGGTTTGGACTTAGGCACAAGAGATCAAGTAGATTTCTTAGGTACAAATGTGGGTAACAATTGGAGAATTATTAGATATGCAGATGTTTTATTGATGCTTGCAGAAGCTTTAAATGAAAACAATCAACCTGCTCTTGCAGCACCTTTCGTAGATGAAGTTAGATTAAGAGCTGGTATATCTACTATTTCCGATTTAAATTTAAGTCAGGCAGATATGCGTCAAGCAATTATCGATGAACGTGCTATGGAGTTGGCGGGTGAAGGTCATCGTTTCTTTGATCTAGTACGATGGGGCCTTGCAGATGATTATTTAGGTGCAAGTTCATTACATGGTGCACACCCTAAGTCTTTAAGTGGTGGTGTGTTCGAAACAGGTAAGCATGAATTGATATGGATTCCTAGTTCAGAGTTAGATGCTAATCCTAATTTAGTACAAAACCCAGGATATTAAAGTTTTGTTAGTTGTTGTTGAGTTTAATAAGCCAAGTATGTTGAGATGCTTGGCTTTAAACTTCTTTATTACTTTTTTATGATAAAAAATACTTTCTTATTAAGTTTTCTTCTGCTATTGGTAATTAGCTGTAATTCTAATAAAGAAAGTTTTGTGTTCAATAGCCTTTCTGAGCGAACAACACATATAAATTTCTCAAATACGATTACCGAAAACGACGAAATCAATATTATAGATTTTCAGTATTGTTATAATGGTGGTGGTGTTGGCATAGGTGATTTTAATAATGACAATCTTCAGGATATTGTTTTTACGGGGAACCAGGTATCATCAAGAATATATTTAAATAATGGAAATTTAGCCTTTACCGATATATCGGAGAAGGCTAAGTTTTTTACCGATTCTTGGGTTACAGGTGTTGCTATCGTAGACATTAATTCAGATGGTTGGGATGATATTTACTTAAATGTAGGTGGTGCAAATTGTAACAATAATTGCCCTAACCTTTTATTTGTAAATCAGGGACTTAATGACGAAGGAGTTCCCTTTTTCAATGAAGAAGCGAAAGCATATGGTCTTGATGATGCCAATTATGCACAGCAAGCCGTATTTTTTGATTATGACCTAGATGGTGATCTAGATGTGTATGTTGTTCATAACGGCAATACTACGCACGACAAAAATACACCAATGCCAAAAAGGTATTTGCCAGGTCATTTATCAGATTATCTTTTAAAGAACGAAACAGTGCCAGGTATTGATCATCCGGTGTATAAAAATGTTTCAGATAGTTTACAAATTACCGGTAGAGGCTTTGGTCTAGGGGTAGGTATACATGATTTTAATGGAGATAATTTACCGGATATTTATGTGTCCAATGATTTTATAACAGATGATTTGCTGTATATCAACAAGGCATCGGCTGCTAATAAAAATCCTGTTTTTGTAGAATCTAGTAAAGAGTACCTGTCCCATGAAACTTATAATGCCATGGGTGTTGATATTACAGATGTCAATAATGACGCTATACCAGATATTTTGGTGGTAGATATGTTGCCTGATCAATACAAAAGACAAAAGTTAATGCTGGGTAGCATGAATTACGATAAGTTTCTATTATCTCAAAGTAATGGTTATACACAGCAATACATGCACAACACATTACAAATGGGTAATGGTTTTATAGATGACGAGCCAATTAAATCAAGTGAAGTAGGTTTTCAAAAAGGGATCTCAAGTACAGATTGGAGCTGGGCTCCATTAATGGTGGATTTTGATAATGACGGCGATAAAGACATTTATATTACCAATGGTTATGTAAAAGATATTACAGATTTGGACTTCATTAATTATTCCAATGAAAATGGAATATTCGGTACTCCAGAGGCAAAAAGCAAGCGTTTAAAAGAATCGGTCTCGAAATTACCGGGTATTCATTTGCCTAATTTTATATATGAGCAAGTTTTAGAAGAAAACTTTGATGATGTCTCAACAAAATGGATACAAGAAAAAGAATCGTTTTCAAATGGCGCGGCTTACGCTGATCTAGATAACGATGGTGATTTGGATATGGTGGTCAATAACATCAATTCAAAAGCTTTTGTTTTAGAGAATACTACATCAAAAAACAAGCAGAACAATTATCTGCGAGTTCGCCTTAACGGTAGCTTAAAGAACGCAAAGGCAATCGGGACCAGAATTTCCCTTTACCATGGTGGTGGTGTGCAAGATCAATATCAATCTGTAATTAGGGGGTATTTGTCCTCAATGGAGCCGATAGTACATTTTGGGTTAAAAGACACTATTGTCGACTCATTGAAGGTGCAATGGCCAAATGGTAAAACTACGATGAAATATAACGTTGCGGTGAATCAAGTTTTGACCTTAAGGCAAAACGGGGCAGAACCATTGGTAAAGACTGAAACAGAGAAAAGACGGTTATTTCAATTGGATTCTACTTTAATAGATTATACACAAAATGACAACCCATTAAACGAGTATACATATCAGCATTTATTGGTAAAGCAGTATACAGCAAAAAGTACTTGCGTAGTAGCCGCAAATATTGATGGTGTTGCAGGAGATGAATTGTTTATTGGCGGTAGTAAAGGAAGACCGGGCAGTATTTGGTCCCAGAATGCAGAAGGGGTGTATATGCCCGTTCAATTATTAGATACCGAGTATGATGATTCGGCAGCGGTTTTTTTAGATATAGATCAAGACGGTGATCAAGATTTATATGTTGCAAGCGGAGGCAATAGATTTGAAGAGGGATCTTCAAAATATCAAGACAGAGTTTATCTTAACGATGAGGAGGGGTCATTTGTTAAAAGTAATGGATTGTTACCAGTAGGTCGCAAAAGTACAAGTGCCATTGCAGCAGAAGATTATGATAAAGATGGGGATGTTGATATTTTTCTTGGATCAAGATTAACTTCAAAAGAATATCCGTTAGTACCTGAAAGTATTTTTTTAGAAAATGAAAATAAAGGTTTTCATAAAAAATTTCAAGCATTATTTGCTAACCTAGGCATGGTAACTAGTGCAATTTGGGAAGATGTTGATAATGATTCTTGGAAAGATTTGATAGTGGTTGGCGAGTTTATGGAAATCGTTGTTTTTAAGAATGATAATGGCAATTTAAATCGTATGCCTATAACATGGTTAAATTTTCAAGATGAGGAGATAAACACATCTGGCTGGTGGAATAAGGTCGTAGCGGCAGATGTTGATAAAGATGGTGATTTAGATTTCATTTTAGGAAACCAAGGTACAAATGGTTTTATGAAGCCTTCACAGACCAAGCCCGTTTATGTATATACTAGGGATTATGATAAAAACGGTAGTTTTGATCCTATTTTGGCAATGCACTACAATACGGAAAACGGCAGTCAATTATTGCCGGTCCATTCTAGGGATGATGTTATGAAACAGCTTACTGTTTTAAAAAACGACCACACCTCTTACCAAGATTTCGCAAATGTAAATTTTGAAGAGTTGTTGAAAATTAAAGACTTATCTTCAGAAACGTTACAGGCTACAATTTTTGAAAGTAGTTATGCAGAAAATTTAGGAAACGGAAAATTTAGATTGGTACCGCTGCCAAGTAAATGTCAAGTAGCACCTATTCAAGATATTTTAATAGATGACCTTGATGACGATGGTAAGGTAGACGTGCTTTTGGTAGGTAATGATTTAACTGCAGAAACACATTACGGTAATCAAGATGCGCTTACAGGCTTATGGTTAGAGAGAGAGGCTGATGAATTTTTGGTTTATGATAGTAAGGATTCTGGTCTTTACGTGCCGGGGCAATCAAATCACTTAATAAAAGCAAAAGATAAAAATGGCAAGCCTTTTTATATGGCAACCCAATATAATAACGAAGCAAAGGTATTTTTTAAGAATTAATTAAAGTGTTTTTTATGAATGTTGATAGTATTACTGCTACTATAGAAGCTATGGAGATTATAGAAGATGATGCAAATGTATCCTCTTCCGTCCAAAAAATAAGTGACGATAATGGTTTGCAAACTTATCGGTTTAACGTCTCGTGTAATGAAAAGCAATTTCCAAAACCTATTACATTAAGATGGAAAGTGCCAGCGGTAAATGTAAAAGGAGTTTGGAAACCTACAACAGATTTCTCAAAAAGAATACAGGCAGATTGGGAATTGGACCATATGGAATCTAGGATCTCTATTGATGCTCCTGTAATAAGCCTATTCGGTCATAATGATGAAAATATCATCACCTTCGCGTGTTCAAATGCAATAAATAAATTGCAAATGAACGCTCGTATAAGAGAAGAAGATAATTATTTCTATTGTCATATCACCTTCTTCTCTGAAGAAGAGCAACCAATAGAAAATTTTGATGCACAAATTCGTGTAGATTTAAGAAACATACGTTTTTCCACAGCACTAAAAGATGTGTCTACATGGTGGGAGACTTTTGATGATTTAAAGCCGACCACGGTACCAGCAATTGCAAAAACGCCATTGTATTCTACTTGGTATCAGTTTCACCAAAATTTGGACTTGGAATTATTATTGGAAGAATGTAGGTTGGCTAGCGATTTAGGGTATAAAGCGGTCATTATCGATGATGGTTGGCAGACTTTTGATAATAACAGAGGATACGACTATACGGGCGATTGGAAACCTGAACGTATACCTAATATGGCTGCATATGTAAAACAGATCCAAGAAACCGGTCTTAAAGCCGCTATTTGGTATTCTGTGCCGTTCTGCGGACCCAAATCAGAAGCATTCAAAAAATTTAAGGGCAAATTTTTGACCGAAGACCATAGGTGGGCACCAGTTTTCGATCCCAGATATCCAGAAGTAAGGGAATATCTTATCGGTATATACACCAATGCCATAAAAGAATGGAATTTAGACGGACTGAAACTTGATTTTATCGATGATTTTAGGTTGTACGAAAGTACGCCTTTAGGTATGGAAAATGGACGTGATTATGCCTCTATAAACGAAGCCGTAGACAGGTTAATGACCGATGTTATTGAAAGTTTACAAGCGATCAAGCCAGATATTTTCATAGAGTTCAGGCAAAAATACGTTGGTCCGGCTATGCGCAAATTCGGTAATATGCTTCGTGCATTCGACTGCCCTGGCGACGCTACTATGAATAGAATACGTATTGCCGATATTAGAATGTTATGTGGCAATACCGCAGTACATTCAGATATGGTTACTTGGCATGACGATGAACCGGTAGAAATTGCGGCCTTACAATTGATCAATACCCTTTTTGGCGTACCTCAATTATCCATGTTTATATCCAAAGCTTCTTTTGAGCATAAGAAAATGATAGGTTTTTATACGGATTACTGGAATAAAAATGCAGATGTATTAATGAATGGAGATTTTACTCCTTACAAACCTTTAGCTAATTATCCGCTACAGAAAGTTACTACGGTCGATAAGACTATTTTCGGGGTTTATGATACCTATATCATAGCATTGGAAAATATCGGTACTGAATTCCATATTTTAAACGGACAAATAGCAAATTCTGTTATAGTAAAAAATGCCATAGATTTTGCAGAATATCAATGTTACGTATATGACTGTAAAGGGCAGCTCGTAACTGAAGAAACTAGGTCGTTTACTAAAGGTATAATGGAAATAGCCATACCGCCTTGTGGAATATTGATTGCGAAGAAAGTTTAAAACTATATCATGAGCGAAAGAGAAAAAATGACCCAAGGTCTACTTTACTATCCTAACGATCCAGAGTTGGTGCAGGGTAGATTAAATGCCCGTCGGGTAATGCGAAAAATTACGGCGATATCAGAAGATGATGAGCCAAAACGCAAACTTTTGTTCAGGGAACTTTTCGCAGATACCGGTAATGAATTTTATATTGAAAATCCGTTTATATGCGATTATGGTTATAACATTCATTGGGGCGAAAATGCCTACGCAAATTTTGGTTGCATTATTTTAGATGCGGCACCGGTTTATATAGGAAAAAACGTTATGATGGCGCCAGGTGTTAAGCTAATGACGGCTTCACATCCTTTAGATTTCAAAGCCCGTAACTCGGGTATTGAATTTGCAGAGTCTATCCACATAGGCGATAATGTATGGCTAGGTGCAGGTGTTATCGTCAACCCTGGGGTAAAAATCGGTAATAATTCTGTAATCGGCTCAGGTAGTGTTGTGGTCAAAGATATACCAGAAAATGTGGTTGCCGTAGGTAACCCTTGTAAAGTGCTGAAAAATATTGATAATTTAGAATAATGATCACATAATCAAGTATTAACTATCATTTAAAACATAATAAGCATGCTCTCGATTATTTCTTTTTTAGGATTCACAATTTTAGTTGCGGTAATAGCTTGGTTCTATACCCGTAAAACAGATGAGAAATCTGCAGATGGTTATTTTCTTGCAGGTAGAAGTTTGGGCGCAATTACTATTGGGGGTTCTATATTATTGACCAATCTTTCGGCAGAACAAATAGTCGGGTTAAACGGGCAATCTTTTGCTCAAGGTGTTTTGGTAATGGCATGGGAAACCTTGGCGGCCATTGCCTTGGTTATTACTGCAATATATCTTTTGCCAAAGTATATGCGGTCAGGTATAACCACAATACCAGAGTTTATTGAAGAGCGTTTCGATTCACAAACCAAATCCATACTGGCACTGCTTTTTTTGGTGGCGTTTGGTATCGTATTGTTGCCGACCATTCTTTATTCAGGTTCAATAGCCTTCAGTACAATGTTCGATTTGCCAGAGGTTTTAGGTGTCTCTCAAACAACCGTAATATGGATCTGTGTTTGGTCTATAGGTTTAGTAGGTTCTGTTTATGCGATTTTCGGTGGATTAAAAGCTGTTGCAATATCAGATTTGGTCAATGCTATAGGTTTGTTGATCGGCGGATTGCTGATACCCGTTTTCGGACTGATGCTTATTGGAGACGGCAGCCTTACCGATGGGTTTAGTGAGCTATGGAATGCACACCCGGATAAGTTCAATGCAAAAGGCGAAATAGATTCATTCTTACCATTTAGTACATTATTTACCGGTTTAATGATTGCGCAGATGTACTATTGGGGTACCAACCAATCTATACTACAAAGAGTCTTTGGTGCAAAGAGTTTGGCAGAAGGTCAAAAGGGTATGATGCTCGCTGGCTTCGTAAAATTTTTGATTCCCATAATTGTGGTTTTACCGGGTATTATCGCTTGGCATATTTTCGGTGCAGAACTAGATAATCCTGATCAAGCATACCCGGCTTTGGTTAAAAAAGTATTGCCAGGTGCCTTTTTAGGTTTTTTTGCGGCGGTATTGTTCGGTGCTATTTTAAGTTCGTTCAATAGCTTGTTGAACAGTAGTTCAACACTTTTTGGTATTGATCTATACAGGCAATATTTCAATAAAAATGCGTCGGATACACAAATGGTAAGGGCAGGTAAATTTTTTGGTTTGTTTTTAGCTTTTGTTTCCATGACATTGGCACCGTTCATTGCAAACGCTCCAGACGGCTTGTTTGCTTATATACAAGAATCTTTAGGTAGTTTAAGTGTACCGATCCTAGCAGTTGTAACCATTGGTATGTTGACCAAGAAGGTACCTGCAATAGCCGCAAAAATAGTATTAACAGGCGGCGTTGCTATGTATTTGGTTAGTCAATTCGTGCTAAGTCCCCATTTCATTGATATTGCAATGGCAGAAGCCGCAGCGAACGGTATTACGAATGCCAAAGAGCTTGGTATTATCAAGGCACAGGCGTATCCTCATTTTTTACACGTAATGGGAATTCTATTTGTAATCAATGTTGGGTTTTTATTGCTAATGGGTAAAATGTATCCTAATAAGAATATCTATAACCCTAAAATTACAGATCAAATAGACGTAACCCCTTGGAAACATGCAAAGCTGGTAGGTCTAATTATTACCGTATTGGTATTAAGTACGTATTTGATTTTTTAAAGAATAAAAAGATATGAAGAAGTATGTTATAGCCTTGGATCAAGGTACCACAAGTACAAGAACCATTGTTTTCGATAAACAAGGTAGTATTATATCAATTGCACAAAAAGAATTAAAGCAATATTATCCACAACCTGGTTGGGTAGAGCATGATGCTTTAGAAATTTATAACGACCAACTAGAAACGTTTAATGAAGCCATAGAAAAATCTGGCATAGATCCAAAAGAGATTGCTTCTATAGGTATTACCAACCAAAGGGAAACAACAGTGGTTTGGGATAGGGAAACCGGAGAGCCAATTCATAAAGCTATTGTTTGGTTGGATAAAAGAACGACGAACATCTGTAATGATCTTGAAGAAAAAGGTCTAACCAATTATATAAGGCAAAATACGGGCCTTGTAATAGATTCCTATTTTTCAGGTACAAAATTAAAATGGATTCTTGATAACGTAGAAGGTGCTCAAGAAAAAGCTGAAGCGGGTAAATTAATGTTCGGTACTATTGATAGTTGGTTGATCTATAAGTTTACAGAAGGTAAAAAGCACGTAACCGATCATACCAATGCCTCTAGAACTTTAATTTATAACATTAAAAAGTTAGAATGGGACGATAAATTACTTGAAGAATTAAATATTCCGAAATCACTGTTACCAAAGGTTCTAAATTCATCTTCAGATTTTGGAGCAATACAGTATAAAGATCATCTTATTCCTATCTATGGCGTTGCAGGAGATCAACAAGCTGCATTGTTCGGTCAGGGTGGTTTTGAAGAAGGTATTGCAAAAAGTACGTTCGGTACTGGTTGTTTTATACTGTTAAATACCGGCGAGAAATTAGTGAATTCAAAAAGAGGCTTACTAACTACCTTAACGTGTAGTTTAGAAAATGAACCTGTACACTATGCTTTGGAGGGCAGTATTTTTGCCGGTGGCGCATCTATTCAATGGTTAAGGGATAGAATGAAAGTTATAGATAGCGCAAGTGAAACAGAAGCTATTTGTAAAAGTATAGGTCCATTAAAGAATGTATATGTAGTACCTGCATTTGCCGGTTTAGGTGCCCCGCATTGGGATTCTGATGCAAAGGGCAGTATTTATGGTATGACCTTGGATACCGGTAGGGATGAATTGATCAAGGCCACGGTAAATTCTTTGGCATATCAAACCAAAGATGTCATCGGTGCAATGGAAAAAGATTGTAAGAGTAAAAGCGTTACGTTAAAGGTTGATGGTGGTGCTAGTGCAAATAATTATTTGATGCAGTTTCAATCAGATATTTTGAATGTTGAGGTTGATCGTCCAAAAATGATAGAAGTTACGGCATTTGGTGCAGCTTTACTTGCTGGTATTAAAGCAGGGGTTTGGACGAAGAGCGATATAGCCAAGATCAGGCAGATAGACACAATTTTTAGTCCTAAAATGGATAAAAAGGAAAGGAAATTAAATTATAAAGGCTGGAAAAAAGCGGTTAAAAGAACAAAAACAAAGTAAGGCAATGAAGGAGGATAAAATGTTGGCATTTTCGGTATTGAACAGAGCCGAGCAAATCAAAAAACTACAGGAAGATAAATTTGATCTGGCTATTATAGGTGGTGGTGTTACCGGTGCAGGTATTGCATTGGATGCTGCTTCACGAGGCTTGAAGGTATGCTTGGTAGAGAAGAGCGATTTTGCATCGGGTACAAGTAATAAATCTACCAAACTTATACACGGAGGTTTGCGTTACCTAAAACAATTTGAAATTGGTTTGGTAAGGGAATCAGGATCTGAGCGGGCTATAGTTCATAAATTGGCACCGCATTTAGTAATACCCGAAAAAATGCTTTTACCTTTAGTTGAAGGGGGTACCTACGGTAAAATGATGACCTCTATCGGTTTACAGGTGTATGATTTTTTAGCTGATGTAAAAGGTGATGATAGGCGTAAAATGCTTGACAAGGGAAAAACATTGGAAAAAGAACCGCTACTTAACGAAAAAGTTGTTTTAGGTGGTGGTCTTTATGCCGAATATAGAACTGATGATGCACGCTTAACCATTGAGATATTAAAAAAAGCAGCATCTTATGGTGCAACGATTATTAATTACTGTGAGATGGAATCATTTGATTATGATGAAAACCATAAGATTAAAAACCTGAATTGTAAAGACGTCAATACAGGAGCGACATTAAAAATAAATGCAAGAAATTATGTTTCTGCCGCAGGTCCGTGGGTAGATACTTTGAGGGTCAAAGATGAATCTATGAATAATAAGCATTTACATTTGACCAAAGGGGTGCATATTGTTTTTCCTTACGATAAACTGCCAGTAAAGCAACCTTTATATTTTGATGTGCCAGATGGTAGAATGATTTTTGCGATACCAAGGGGTAGGGCTACGTATGTTGGTACTACAGATACCAATTATTCTGGTAGTTTAGATAGGGTAGTGGCTACGGAAGATGACGCTAATTATATTTTAAATGCTATCAATAGTACTTTTCCGGCTGTTGATCTTACCATAAATGATATAGAATCTAATTGGGCAGGTTTACGACCTTTAATTCATGAGGAAGATAAAGATCCGTCCGAATTATCTAGAAAAGATGAATTATTTGTTTCAGACAGCGGATTAATATCTATAGCAGGAGGTAAATTGACCGGTTACCGTAGAATGGCAGACCGTGTAATTGAAGCTGTGCTGAAAACCATGAAGAAAAAACACACTGCTGATTTAAAGAAGTCTGACACGGCTAAAATAGCATTGGTGTCACCATCTTTAGGTGATTCAAAAGATGTTGTTGAATACCAAAAAGCACTTGAGGATAAGTTAAAAGAAATGGGAGTTGTTGATACCTATCATGCTTGGTATTTATGCACAACTTATGGCAAACAGGCCGAAACTATTTTAACTAAATCAAAATCTTTCGATAATGAAGACGCTTTAGAGAGAATAATTAGGGCAGAATTATGGTTTTGCATTCATCATGAAATGACCAATACCCTTACCGACTTCTTTGTTCGTAGAACAGGTAGGTTGTATTTTGATATCCCTAGCGTTAAAAAGTACGCTAGTTTAATTCTAGAAGATTGTAAAATGTACTTGAACTGGAATGATTTGCATGCTAAAGATGAAAAAGAAAAATTAGAAATGCTTATTGAAGATGCAACTACTTATTATTCAAAAGAGTTTATATAGTAATGTACAGCAAACAAAAAGAGCACCAAACTTCAACGTAATGTCAAAGTTTAAATGCCCTTTTCCAACTAACAACTTAAATATGCACTTTTAGTAGATGACACTGTATGGGTTTGCCCATACGGTGAAATCTATATATTTTATGATCTCAGTTTTTTGATTTTGGCTAAAGTATCTTTAACCAAAGCTTCTAAACCTGCATAATCTTTATTTGCTAAAATATCTTTACTGATCAATTTTGATCCCATACCAACACAAGTAACTCCGGCATCAAACCAACCTTTAAGGTTGTCTTCATCTGTACTCACCCCACCTGTTGGCATAATGCTAGTCCATGGTTGAGGTCCTTTAATTCCTTTTACAAATCCAGGTCCGTAAAGAGAACCAGGGAATAATTTTACAATCTCACAGCCCATTTCTTCGGCTTTGTTGATTTCGGTCAATGAACCACAACCAGGAGACCATAATACTTTTCTACGGTTACAAACTATTGCAATATCTTCTCTTAAAGAAGGAGTTACAATGAAATTTGCACCAAGAGACATGTAATAAGAAGCTGCACCGGCATCAGTAATTGATCCTACGCCCATGATCATACCAGGTAGGTTTTTTATTGCGTATTTGTTCAATTCAGAAAACACTTCGAAAGCGAAATCGCCACGAGCTGTAAATTCCATTAAACGCGCACCACCGTCATAACAAGCCTGTAAAATTTTTTTACCAAGCTCAATGTCTGGGTGATAGAATAAAGGTACCATACCAGATTCCTTCATTACATTCGCTACTTCTATTCTTGAATATTGTGCCATTTGAATTTTTTATTTCTCAGTTAAAATTTTGTTGAAATCGTAGTCTGAAGGATTGTCCACATATTTTTTTGCATCCTCATAATCATCTTCACCTACATAGAATAAATTTTGAAAACATAATTCTGCCAATTCTGAATTGATATTGACCAAGCGAGGAGCGATTTTACCGTTCTCATCTTGAATTTCCGATAAGAACAACGGAGTAATTTCACCTCTAGAATTTGCGGTGACCATACAGCCACTCTTGCCTTCATCAAATAATTTTTTTACGCCAAGACCTAGAACCGTACATAAGGTAAGGTCAAACCCTATTGGTCTACAGCAGCGTAATTCGTAGCCCAATTCTACCGGTCTACTTTTAATATCTATACCTAGCTCCTTTAATTTCTTTTGAACGAGCATATTAAAAATATGCGCTTTACTAACATTCCCTAGCTCTGGGTGTCCATGATCGTCATAAGTGAATTTAATTTCACATTTGTCTAGCTCAGACTCTGGCATATTATGAAAAACACCTTCGCTAATTAGAGCTACACCGTAATGAATATCTTCAATCTTACGTTTGATCATTGAAGAAATGACCATACGAACCACTTTATCAAAAGTGATAGCGGTACGATCAAACATTTCTGGAATGATCATCATAGGGTAGTGGCAGCTTGCTGCAATACCAAATGCTAAATGACCTGCAGATCTACCCATGGTAGACATTACGAACCAGTTTTGGCTGGTACGCGCATCTTCATATGTGGTATTACCAATACGTACACCTTCATCTTTTGCAGAATGAAAACCAAAAGTTGGGTTCCTATCCGGTAACGGTAAATCGTTATCAATAGTTTTAGGTACGTGAATGTTAGCAATGGAGATACCCTCTTTCTTTAAGAAACCCGTAATTCTGTTGGCAGTAGAAGCAGTGTCGTCACCACCTATACTTACCAACAGTTTTACATTATTATCAATAAAAAGGCTAGTGTTTAGTTTTTCGTTTTTAGGTTTAAAACGGCTCATGATCAATGTTGAGCCACCCCTACTAAAAATCCGGTCGGCATGGAAGAAATCGAATTCCTTGATCTGCGGATTTTCATCGAAAATTCCTTTAAAACCTTCATGCAAACCTAAAACGCGATAATTATCTTTTAAGAAAGCCTTTGCCACGGTACTGATTACGGTATTTATACCAGGTGCAGGTCCGCCACCGCAAAGAATTAAAACAGATTTTTTCGACATTTTTTTATTTTTAGAAGATCTAAAGAGGTTTTCTAATTATCTAGCAACTCTACCAGAAGCATCACCACCCATAAGTTTCTCAACTTCAGAAACCGTTACAAGGTTGGCATCACCTTTAATGGTATGCTTTAAACAAGATGCAGCAACTGCAAAGTCAAGAGCATTCTGATCATCTTCTGGGTATTTCAATAATCCGTAGATCAAACCACCCATAAAAGAATCACCACCACCAACACGGTCAACGATATCGGTAATTTGGTATTGACGAGTTTCGTACATTTTAGTACCGTCCCATAATACACCTGCCCATGTGTTGTGCGATGCGGAAATAGAACCTCTTAATGTTGTAATTACCTTTTTAGCTTTAGGGAATTTCTTCATCATCTGCTTACAAACAGATAAGAAAGCTTCCGCTTTAACATCGGCACCATCTTTATGAACATCAAGTCCTTCTGGGTGAATTCCAAAATGCTTTTCAGCATCTTCTTCGTTCCCTAAAATGATGTCACAATATTCGGTTAATCCTGCCATTACTTTTTCTCTGTGAGCATCGTCACAGTATGTCCAAAGTTTAGCTCTATAATTTAAATCTGTAGAGATTGTAATTCCTTTTGCACTAGCAGCTTTAACAGCTTCTAAACAAACATCTGCAGCTCCTTGAGAAATAGCTGGTGTAATACCTGTCCAATGAAACCATTCAACATCTTCAAAAACAGCATCCCAATCGATCATTCCAGATTCAATTTCTGAAATAGCGGAGTGTGCTCTATCGTAAACTACTTTACTACCTCTAGATACCGCTCCGGTTTCTAAGAAATAGATACCTAAACGATCACCACCGTAAACGATTTTATCTACGCCAACGCCTCTTTTACGCATTTCCATCATTGCACATTCTCCAATATCATTTTTTGGTAAACGTGTTACGAAATCTACAGGAACACCATAGTTAGCTAAAGATACAGCTACGTTAGATTCTCCTCCACCATATATTACATCAAAATTATTAGCCTGAGAAAATCTTAAAAATCCTTGTGGTGCTAAACGAAGCATGATTTCACCGAATGTTACTACTTTTTTCATGTTGTTTTATAAGTTTTATATACTGATTTACAATTTGTTTAATCGATTAACCAGTTGAGGTAAAAAATAACCAAAACAGACATTTTTTGTTAAAGCTAATTAAAGTCTTACTTTTGGTTAATCGATTAAACAAATATATATAAAGTAATTGAATAAAAAAAGAACAACTTTAAAAGACATTGCAAATGCTTTGAGTATTTCGACTGCGGCTGTTTCAAAAGCTTTAAATGATGATGCGCGTATAAGTGTAAAAACTAAGAATGCCGTAAAACAGGTAGCAAAAGAATTAAATTATCAACCTAATCATTTGGCTAGTGCCTTAAGGAAAGGGAAAAGTAAGTTAGTAGGTCTAATTGTGCCTAGAACTAATAGTAATTTCTTTTCTTCTGTAGTAGAGAATATGGAAGAGGTTCTTAATAAAGCCGGATACAATATTATAATAACCCAGTCTAACGAGTCTTTTGAAAAGGAATGTGATAATATAGATACGTTATTGTATTTACAGGTTGATGGTATTATCGCATCAATGGCAAATGAAACAGTTGATTTATCTTTCTATGAGAAAATAAAGTCTAACGGAATTCCTTTAATTCTTTTTGATAGGGGGGAGAACGATTTAAATGTTGATTATATAGGGATCAATGATTATGATAGTAGTCATATGATTATAGAGCATTTGATAGCGCAAGGTTGTAAACGAATAGCCCATATAGGAGGTTACCGCAGAACACGAATATTCAATAACAGAATACGAGGTTATATAGATGCAATTAAAAAGCACAACCTACCACATGATGATGAATTGCTTATTGAAAGTAGCCTGACATTAGAAGATGGGAGACATCAAATGGAAGAATTATTGGCGTTAAAAAATAGACCCGATGCCGTGTATGTAGCAAGTGATTATGCCGCATTGGGAGCATTGCAGGTTTTAAAAGAGAGAAATATTAAAGTACCGGAGGAAATAAAACTAGTAGGTTTTGGTAATGAACCCTTTACGTCTTTGGTAACACCTACAATTACAAGTATTAGTCAGCACAGTAAGCAAATAGGAAAATTGGCAGCAGAAACTTTTTTGGGTTATGTCGACAAAGAGGTGATACGGCAATCTTTGAATAAGATAATTCTAGATTCTGAATTAATTGTACGAGATTCCTCTAAATAGAAAAAGCGTTATTGTGAATTCACAATAACGCTTTTTTATAAAGTATGAACAATTATTAGATACCTAAAGCTTGACCACCACCAATTTGTACAGTTTCGGCAGTAATGAAAGCAGCATCTTTGCTAGCTAAGAAAGAAACAACACCAGCAACATCTTCTGGCTGACCTAATCTACCTAACATAATGTTATTTGCCCAAGAAGCGAAAACTTCTGGTTTTGTAGCTTTAATTTGAGCATGAAAAGGAGTGTCGATAGTACCAGGAGATACTGCATTTGCTCTAATACCATATTCAGCTAAATCTTTTGCCAAAGCTCTAGTTAACGCATGAACTCCTGCTTTAGAAGTACCGTAGATACCAGCACCTGGTCCACCAGCTGTCCATCCTGCGTTAGATGTATAGTTAATTATAGAAGGGTGATCACCTTTTTTAAGGTAAGGTATTGCAGCTCTAGAAGCAAAGAAAGCTGAATCTAAGTTCAAAGCCATTACACCTCTATAGAATTCAGTAGTCATTTCTTCGAAACGAGCTCTACCGCCTAGACCACCTGCATTATTTATAAGTGTATCTATTTTACCATATTTCTCACCGATAGCTTTAATGTTTTTAGCCACTGCTTCTTCATTGGTAACATCAAAACCTAAGTACTCAGCAGTAATACCTTCTGCAGTAAGTTCTTTAATTCTTTCGGCACCAGCTGCGTCATCAATACCATTTAAGATAACGGTGTAACCATCTTGTCCTAATCTTTTAGCAACTGCAAATCCGATTCCTCCAGTTGCTCCTGTAATTACTGCTATTTTTCCTTCTGTACTCATGTTATAATTTATTTAATCTATTCTTAATTCAATTTATTTATTTCCATTTAACGGTTCAATTTTACCACATAATAACCAGATACTTGCTAAAGCAATAATTGCCATTGTTGCACCTATTACAAATGCAGGTGTATAATTTCCGCCAGAAGTTAACCAAGGCACTAAATAGATTAATGCTGCAGCTGTTAACTTAGCGGCCATTCCTGCTATACCTGATAAAGTTCCGATTGTTTTTCCTCCGAAGAAATCACTAGGTAACGTTTGAACATTACCAATTGCGGTTTGAAAACCAAAAAGTATTAGTGCCATAATCAGTACGGCTCCGGTTGGTCCACCAGGGTTGGCCATGGCTAACAAACTTGGTAACATAATCAGGCAACCTATAGTAATTATTATTTTTCTGGTTTTATCGACCGTCCATCCCGCTTTTAAACGATTTTGGGCAAATAACCCACCGAACCAAGCACCTAGCATTGCACCTACGTAGGGAACCCAACCATAGATACCAATTGTTTTTACGTCCATTCCATAAACTTCGTTTAGGTAAATCGGAATCCATACTACAAATAACCACCAGATAGGGTCAATAGCTGCTGAGGCGATGATTACTCCCCAACTTTGTTTATGCTTTAATAGTTTACCGGTATCTGGGTTATACCCATCGTCTGGAGTACCGTCGTTATCTATATCTTGATTTTGTTGACCTGTTAAGATATAGTTTCGTTCTTCATCTGAAATCCATGGATGTTTTTTCGGTGGTGCTTTTACTAATATTAACCAAGGTATCAACCAGAGTAATCCTAGGGCACCAACTATAATGAATATCATTTGCCAACTGAAATATATAGTCATGGTGGCTATTGCAGGTATAGCGACAATACCTCCGATTGCTGCTCCAGAATTAAACAAGCCTTGAGCAAATGCTCTTTCTTCAGTCGGGAACCATTCTCCATTTGCTTTTGCAGCACCCGGCCAGTTACCCGCTTCTGCAATTCCTAAAATTGTTCTAAAGAAGCCAAAGCTTAAAACACCTTGAGCAAGTGCATGAAGTGCAGTCGCAATAGACCATACACCAATTGAAATGGCGAAACCAATTCGTGTGCCTAACCAGTCTAGAATTTTACCGAAAATAGCTTGTCCGAATGCATAGGCAAACATGAAAACTACAGATATAGTGGCAAATATTTCTTTACGTTCATCATTTGATTTATCGGGAAATAAATCTTCTGCAATGTCTGGCCAAAGAACTCCGATGGACTGACGATCGATGTAATTGATAATTGTTGCTATTGCGATTAAAGCTATAACCCACCATCTTAATCCTTTAATTTTCATAATTCTTTGCTTTTTGGTCTAGTATGTTGATGAAAGAAAGCGTCTTTGATTCCTTAAATAATCTAAAAACTTTTGTTTTCACTGGTTGGTTAATAGAGATATACCTGTATCTCTTATATATTGTAACAATATTTATAAAGCTCATTAAAATGTACTTTCATCATTTCTTTGGCTTTTTGAGTATTCTGTTCCTTTATGGCATTAAATATGTCTTGATGCTCTTTAATTCTTTTTGGACCTTGATTCTTGTCACAAACATGATACTTTTCAAAGTTGTTGATAATTTCAGGTGTAATAATCAGCATCATTCTATTAATGGTGCTATTTCTACATGCCTGAGCAATTGCTAAATGAAAAAGCAAGTCTTCTTGAACGGCATCTTCATTGTTCAATACTTTTTCTTTGTATGACTCTAATGCAGCTTCTATTTTTTCTAAATCGTCATTAGTTCTACGTTTCGCGGCTAACCTTACTGTTTTAAGCTCTAGTAGAATTCTTGTTTCAACCAATGATTTAAAATCTGGGTCTTCTAAAGCAAGAATGTCATCTATCATACCATTCATGGCTACTCTACCAATGTCTGCGACAAAGGTTCCACTTTGTGGTTTTGATTTTAATATGCCGTAAAATTCAAGTTTCTGAATTGTTTCTCGCACATTGCCTCTACTTACTTCAAAACGTTCAGACAACATACGTTCTGAAGGTAATTTATCACCAGGTTCAAGATTTTTATTATTGATCAAATCTCTTATTTTGGCAATGATATCATTGTGAAGTTGCTGGTGGTCATTTTTAGTCAAGATCTCTAACTTCATATATTAAATTCTTAGTTAAAAAATTGGTTAACCAGATTGGTTTGTCAAATTTAAACAAATAACTGTGTAATCAAATTTTTCATGACAATAATGTTAGAAACTTCATTTAAATTTTATAAAAAGATGGACTGGCTCTCTCAAAAAAGCCAGCCATCTTAAAAAACTAACTCAAACAACTTTCTTTGTAGATATTAATTTTAGTACCCGTCATTTTGCTGAATAACACCGTCAGTAGCGAGTATTTCAGAAATTGGTATTGGAAACAAATAGTAATTAGAACTAACTGTTTCTCCCATTTCTGCATCAACAGCACCTGTTCTTACTAAATCGAACCATCTTTGTCCTTCAAATGCTAACTCAAGTCTTCTTTCATCAAGAATTACTTTTCTAACTTCAGATTGTGTGGTCGCTGTACCTACTAAACTTGTTAAACCAGCTCTTGTTCTTATTGGATCCAACAAAGCAAGTACATCATCGGCACTAGAACCATTTTCATTCAATGCTTCGGCATATAACAAAATAACATCTGCCAATCGAATCTCGATCCAATCGTGTTCACCACCTAGACCACCTTCTTTAGGAAACTTTATAGCAGTTGTACCGTCTTCACTAAGGGTTATGGCCCTTCTTAAATCAGTACCACCACCATTTGCATCGCTAGCATCAAAAGCAGCTACTAAATCGGCATCTACCGGTAAATCGGATTTTGAATCATCTCCAACAAACCAGTTCCAGAAGTCAGAACCAAAAGAATACTCATCTACTATAGAGCTTGATATTTGGGTAGCATATATAATTTCAGAATTACCTACTTCGTTTTCAGCTCCGAAAATTTCATTGAAATTCTCTTTCAAACTAATATTTGTTGCATTTACTACTTCCGCTAATATTGGAGCCGCACTTGCATAATCACCTTGAGCTGCATAAGCTTTGCCTAGTAAACTTTGAGCTGCTAATTTAGAAGCTCTACCATCAACAATTTCGGTTCCTAGAACTGCTATTGCATCGTTCAAATCCGGAATGATAACATTATTGTAAACATCGGATGCAGGCTGTCTAACCAAAGAAGCGGTATCTTCTATACTTGGAGAGGCAGATAAATTAACAGTGACATCACCAAAAACTTGCACTAATTTAAAATATGATAAAGCTCTTAAAAACTTTGCTTCACCAATTTCTACTGCGTCAGTAGAATTTTCAATTACGTTATTGGCAGACAAAATTGACTTATATGCCGCAGTATAGAACGGTCCAAAAAATTGATCTTCCATAGTCGTCAATTCATTGTCAAAGACGTCGAATGCCGTATACGGCGCTTCATCCATTAGTGCATTGTCCGCTCTAAATTCACCCATTATTGCCATCGGAGTTACAGTACCAAGCTGGTAATAATATGCTGCATTTAAGACTCCTTCAAAATCGGTCAATGAATCTGAACTTGCAATATTAGAAGGAAATTGATCTAAATCACTATCACATGCCGTTGTCAACAACAATGATCCCATTAATAATATATATACTTTTTTCATTTTTACTTATTTAAAAATTAAGATTCAAACCTAATGTAAAGCTTCTTACAATTGGACTAGCACCAACTTGTGCACCGTATGTTGTTGGACCTAAGTAATCGCCACCTGTAGTCTTTACACCTTCAGGATTATACGATGTGTAGTTGTCAGCCCATAAGTACAATAAATTTGTAGCCGCTCCGTAAATTCTCACAGAATTTAAACCCATTCTCTCGGTCACATCTGAATTGATCGTATAGCCTAAAGTTAAATTTCTAAGTGCAACATAAGAAGCATCTTGAATCATGGCATCTGTTTGATTTCTATTTCGCTCGTAGTACTGTCCATTATGATCAGCGATTCCATCACCGTCGGCATCTAAACTATCGTAATCTAATCTACCGCCCCATTGAGAGCCATAATAAAGTGGATCTATGTTATATACTTCAGCTCCGTGAGAACCTTGAAGTTGGAATGACATATCAAAATCTTTATATCTAAAGTTATGAGACATACCCCAATAAAAATCCGGAGTGTTTTGTCCGATTTTCACTAAATCACCACCGTCTTCAACAGTTTTAGTTCTATCGATAACACCGTCATTGTTCTGATCAACAACATAAGACTCACCAGTTTGGCTGTTAGGATGTCTAGATCCATCTGCAAGGTATTCCATCTCGACATCTCCGGTAGTTTCCAAGCCCCACATTTCACCAATTCCACCACCTACGTAGTTTCTAAAGACAGCACCTCTACCACTTTGACCAAAGATTACCTGAGGTAATTCAGTTAAACCACCTAAATCAGTAATTTCAGTTTCAACAGTAGATAAATTTCCATTAAAACTCCATGAGAAATCTTCATTGCTAATTGCATTGACGTTTAAAACAAATTCCATACCTGAACTTCTTACATCACCAGAGTTAAGTACTATTGAAGAAGTACCTAAAACTTCAGAAACACTTTGGTTGATTAAGATATCTTCAATATCAGAAGTATAGTAATCTACACCTAATCTCACTCGGTTATTGAAAAAACCTAAATCAATACCATAGTTTGTTTCAGTATTTGTCTGCCAAGTTAAATTTTCATTTGCTACGTTATCAGGAATTAAATAGCCAGTTCCATATAAGGTTGCTTGAGGCTCTAAAAGGCTTAAAGCATCGTATGATCCTAAAAAGGAAGTTGTTCCTAACGAACCAGTACTAAATCTTAACTTTAACTGACTCAAAGTTTCATTATCCTTCAAAAAAGATTCATTATGAACATTCCAACCTAAAGATAATGCAGGAAACGTAGCATACTTTTTGTTCGCACCGAAACGTGAATCACCATCTCTTCTTACAGAAACTGAAGCTAAGTAACGATCATCATATGCATAATTGACCCTTCCGAAAACACTTTCTCTCACTCTATTTTCATCACGTTCGGTTACCGTTATATCTGCTGGATCAAACAAATTGAAATTAAGAATAGCAGTATCTGGCACATTAGCGCCCGACAAGGCTGTTCCCTTGAAATTAGTAGATTGAAATTCTACACCTGCTACCGCAGAAATGTCATGCTTACCGAATACTTTCGCATAATTCAAAGTAGTTTCACTTAAAACAGAAGTTACTTTTAAATCGGTTTGATTCATAAATGTTTGAGAATCTCTTGCTCTTGAATCAAATCCTAATAATCTATGATTATAAATTTGAGTGTCATTCATATCTCCACCTAAAACAGTTTTAAGATTTAAACCGTCAAGAATACTATATTGAAGATATCCAGATACGTTACCGAAAAATGTTCTTTCCCAGCTTTCTGTATTATCAAGCTTTGCTGCAGGACCAGCATCACCAGAACCTCCAATACCGTTATTCGCTCTACCATAATGCCAATCTTGAGCCGCCATACCAGGCTCTAATGCATAAATACTGTTAGCCTCATAACCTGAACCTCTATATCCGTTATCGAAAGCAGCCAAACCTAAAGCTTGCGCTTGTTGATCTAAATCTTGAACAAAAGCAATTGATTCAGCAGTATGGTATATAGGATGAACACCGTAAGACCTTAAAAGGTCTCTCATATCATGACCCAAAATATCTCTTTTAGAAGTAAACCCATTAAAATTCACTCCTGTTTTGAACTTGTCACCTAACTTCGCATCAATATTTAAACGAGCATTTAATCTTTCAAAACCCTGTGTAATAACAACACCTTCTGCATTTTGATAACCAATAGATGCAAAATAATTCACATCGTCGGTTCCTCCGCTCATATTGAAATCATGACTGGTCGTAGTACCATTTTGAAAAAGCCAGTCTTCTGGGCTTATAGCTCCAGGAGAATTTTCATAAGCACTTAATCTATATTCTAGAAAAGCAGGATCCTGCGTAGCAACAGTACTACCCCAATTACCAGCAGCAATCTCTGCTCTTGCATGAGCAGCCCATTCTGGACCAGATTGAAGTATATTGTCTCTATACTTACTTGAAGTACTTGTGTAAGCATTATAACTAAAACTAGCCTTACCTGATTTTCCTTTTTTAGTAGTAATCAAAATAACACCATTTGCCCCTCTAGAACCATAAATTGCAGCAGAAGCAGCATCTTTTAATACCTCTAAACTCTCAATGTCATTTGGGTTGACCGATGCTATACCTCCAGAAATAGGGTAGCCATCAACAACAATCAACGGATTTGATGCACCTGAAATAGATGATGCTGCCCTAATCTGAATCTTTGGGTCCGCACCTGGCGCACCGTCTTGGTTCTGAATAAAGACACCAGGCAACTTTCCTGCTAAAGCATCATCAACACGAGTGGCTTGCACGGCAGCAACGTCATCGCCGCCAATTTGTGCAACCGCACCTGTTAAATGCGATTTTTTTCTAGTACCATAACCTACTACAACAACCTCTTCAAGTTGGCTTGCATCTTCTGCAAGTACAACGTTTAAGGTTTGTTGTCCAGTAATATTGACCGCTTTTGTAGCATAACCAATAGAAGAAAATTCTAAAACGTCTCCGTTAGAAACTGTAATAGAGAAATTACCATCAAAATCGGTAGAAGTACCCGTTGTTGTATTTTGTATAACAACATTGGCACCTGGTACCGGCATACTTGTCTCGTCGGTAACCGTACCCGTCAAAGTATATCCGTCTTGTGCGAATAAGGAGATGTTGAGTAACAACATCATCACTAACGTTAATCTTGTTTTTAAATTCATTTGTAGTCTTGTTATGTTAATTTAAGTTCGACTAATTAAAGTCTGATTAAAGCATTCTAAAATGAAAATTGAATCAAGTTTCATTTTATATCTGCTAGGTTTCTTTAATTTCTACTACTTGTTTTTTAGAAAATACTAACAGTAAATAGTTCATTTTTTTTAATTGCATTCTTATTTGAAATAAGAGATGATAATGTGTTAATCTAAATTTTCAGTCATTGATTTGAATTAAAATTAAGTTCGATGTTAATTTGAGTTTAAATATTTTGGTTTTCCAAATTGGTTATCCAAATTGGTTTACCAAATATATGTTATTTAATCGTTAAAAAAAGAGAATTCTACATTTTAACAACTTTTGCTGGGTCATTTTTTTGTAATTCCTCTTTTAAGCCCTTTAAATATTGAGGATATGATATTTCGTTAACAAATGAAGTTTTTGCTTGAAAGGTCTTTTTTATACCATTTGAACTATCTTTTTCTCTAAAAATCACTTATAAATTGCTAGATTTGAACGGTTTTCCTCTCTATTTTTTTAAGAATTCATTTGGTTTTTAGATAAAATAAATGAAATCAATATTTTGATTTTTCATTGTTTTTGTGATTTTAACGAACATTATTAGACTAATATGAATACTGATTTTGAACAATACGCATATACTCCATTAAAGCAATTTTCTAACCGAGTTTGGCGTACTTATGAAGGAGGCGCACTAATAGATAGATGGAAAAAAGATAGTCCAGAAGTTGATGGCAGTATGCCAGAAGAGTGGATAATGTCTACTGTAACAGCGAGAGGAAACGGAAGACCGGAAAATGAAGGACTTTCTCTTGTAGAGACTCCATCCGGTACCCATTCTCTAAAAGAATTAGTGGATTCTAACAAAGAACTATTTCTAGGTAAGTCACTGGCAGATAAATTTGGCGCCACTGGGGTGTTGATTAAAATGCTTGACTCTAAAGAACGACTTACAATACAGGTACACCCAGATAAAGATTACGCAAGGACCATGTTGAAT
The DNA here is from genome assembly GCF_044597005.1 of Maribacter sp. R86514. NCBI lineage: Bacteria > Pseudomonadati > Bacteroidota > Flavobacteriia > Flavobacteriales > Flavobacteriaceae > Maribacter > Maribacter sp. R86514. The sequence continues at coordinate 3,968,507 of NZ_CP138999.1, forward strand.
TCCGCTTTTGGAAAAACTGAATCATGGTATGTTTTAAATAAGCGTGAAATAAATGGAGAGAAAAGTGTCATTTATATGGGCTTTAAAGAAGGGGTTACCAGAGCACAATGGGAAACTCTCTTTGTAAATCAGGATATTGAGGGTATGCTTAATAGTCTTCACAAGATAGAAGTGAACCCTGGTGATGCATATATGATATATGGCGGTGTACCACATGCAATTGGTAGTGGGTGCTTTTTAATGGAAGTTCAAGAACCTACGGATTATACTATGCGTGTAGAGAAAGTTACTCCTGCAGGATTAACGATTTCCGATGAATTAATACACCAAGGGGTAGGGGAACAAAATATGCTAGATTGTTTTCATTATGATGGCTGTTCGCATGAAGAAGCAATTAAAAGATGGAAGGTTTCCCCTAAAACTATAGATTCATCAGATACTCATACATTGAATACCATATTTAACGAAACCCATACGGATTGTTTTGGGCTAAGTGAACTAGATTTAAATGGTTCATATACGATTAAGGCAAAAGGAAGTTTTTTCGTTGCGGTTATTTACTTTGGTGAAGGTACTATCGTATGTGGTGGTAAAGAGTATAGCTTTGCACAAGGTGATGAAATATTCTTTTCTGCAGCAATAGACGAAGTGAAATTTACATCTACCGTAGCATCCAAGATTTTGTTATGTTATCCTCCAAGTTAAGAGATTAATTTTCAATCCAAACATGATAAAAAAAGGGCAAACAAATATTAAGTTATTTGTTTGCCCTTTTTTATTTCAATCTAATTTATTTCTTTAGATGTGATCCTAAAGGAAATCAATAAATCCGTTTAACGCAACATACAGCATGTAACAGTTAAAAATAAAAGTGGCTCCCAATGCTAAATTCATACCAATGCCAATTTTATGTTCTTTCATAATACGCTCCTTATTTAAAAGAATAAGTAGAAACAGTGTAATCAATGGCATTACAAACGGGCTTAATGCTTGTGACGCAATTAATATCCAAACTGGTTTTCCTCCTAGTATTGGAACAATTAAACCAGATAGTGCTACCAAAACTACAATTAGTTTATACAGCGGTTTTTTCATGTCGCGCTCCGTACCTGTGTAATCAGCCATCAGCCAAGGAAATAACAATAGGTTGGGAAAAATTGAAGATAAACCTGCACCAATAATTCCTAATGTAAAAAGGGTTAGGGTAAAATCGCCAGCCCATGGTCCCAATGCGTGCATCATATCAGTAGCGTCTTCAACAGGTGCTCCTTTAAAGTATAGCGTACCTGTTGCACTGATCATTATGGCAAGACTTATTAAAAAAGTCATTACCATAGAAGACATCGCATCTTTGTTTTCAGTTTTTAAATCTTTTAGTCCCCAGTTTTGCTCTTGTACAAGAATGCTTCGAGATGCTAAACAAACACCTGCCATAGTAGTACCTACTATACCGGCAATTACCAAACCGTTGTTATCACCTTTAGGTAATTCAGGAAAAAATTCGGTAATGGAAGTGCCTGCTTCTTTAACCACCATAAAACTGGTGATAATAAAAGCTAATGCCATAAAGCCAACCATGATACTCATGGCTTTTATGAAATTTTCGTGTTTACCGGTCCAAAAAAGTCCTATAAGTAAGGCGATAAAAAAAATGGAAACTATAGGTTTGTTAAGAAATGAAATGGAGGTTTTTACTGAAATCCATTCCATTGTTACTTCTGCAACTACGCCCATAACGCCAATACAAGAAGAAACTATGGAGACGAGTAATGCAGTAATAATAAAAATAGTGAGCGGTTTACCGAATGTTTTTTTGAAATTGTACATGAGGGTATTTCCAGAAACGATGGTCAATTTACTAATAGACACCAATAAGAAGTAGGTGAAAAAACAAGAAAGTAGTAGCGCCCATGAAAGGCTAAGACCATATTTAGCACCAGAAACTACCATTGAAGTGACACTACCGGTACCTACAACGTAACCAATAATAAAAAATGCTGGACCAAAATCTTTAAGACGTTTTTTAAATTTTCCTGAAAAGGACATATTTTCTGTTGTCATAAGTATTGGTTCAGCATTTCAAATATTACAAAATAGTACTTCAAAAAATCTATTTAAAATCACTAAAAGCAACTGTAAATAGATTAGATCTTACTTTTTATCTCCAAAATAAGATGGACCCACACCACTTAAGAAATCTTCTCTGACAGGGCTAAAAGTATCAATAAGTTCTCCTTCTTCTAGGCAAACAGCGCTATGTAATAAATTTGGTTCAATATAAACTCCGTCACCTGCTTCTACTATTTGCTTCTCACCATCGATTTCAAATTCGAATTTTCCTGAAACGCAATAAGTAGCTTGTGTGTGAAAATGTTGATGAGGGGCACCTAATGCTCCTTTGTCGAATTTTACTCTAACCATCATAATTTGGTTGTCATAGCCTAAGAACTTTCTTGAAACTCCTCCTCCAAGCACTTCCCATTCCATGTCTTTTGTGATGACGTATTTTTCACTGAATCTTTTCATAATTTTTATGCTTTAATATTTATTTTAAATAATAAGAACCAGACCACTCATAATTCTCATTGTTGATTTTTAACGTATGTTTTGCCTCCTTTGAAGCATCGGTATTTGCTATTATAAACAGTTTAGTAGTTCCTTTAACAGTTGTAATTGAAATAGCAGTGTAGTCTACAGTGTCTAAAACTATTTTTAGTGCTGAGATATAACTATTGGAATTAACAGCTGATTCTGAAACCGGGCTATAGCTTCCATGCGCTTCTATAGTTGAGACAAAAAGTGAGTTTTCAGTATCTTTTCTACGGATAATAAAACCAGCTTCTCTTCTTAAATTAAACTCAGGGTCATTGGCACCTATTCTTACAAATCTCAACTCGTCATCTTTTGAGGCTGCCGATGTTAAGGTATAGAACTTCCCTTTTTCTAGCCAACTTAATTTTGTGTTTTCTTCTGTTGTGCTTCCGCAACCTTCTGACCATAAATGTTGATAACCGTTGTCGCTACCTAATGGCTCCAGTGTTTTAGGGACTTCATATTCAAAATTTGTTTTCAATACTTGACCCATAAAATAAAAGGGTAGATCATATTGGTTTGTACTGTCAGATTTAACTCTTAGAATATCAAGCATAATAGGCTTTTCAAATTCACCATTTTTAATGATAGCCATAGTTCTATGCATCTCAGTGCCAGGATATGCGTTAGATTCTTTGGCACTTACTAATTGTATATTGGCATTAGAATCATCAAAAATATATAAAGTAGGGTTGTGCTTGCTGCCAATATCATATTTGCCTTGGTAGTGAGATTTCTCATTTTGCACAAGAGTATTATGGGCAATGGTTTGCTTGGCCCAGGTTTTATTTTCTTTCAGATAATTACCGCCACCTTTTTGTTCAATATTTACAAAACGTGCAAGACCGTAATCTTGCAATACTTCATCACCATTTTCGTAGTAAGAGTAGGATAGCTTATCATAGTGCCCATGGCTTGAGCCTTGCGCCGCATATTTAAAAACAAGTTCTAAATCATCGCTTCGTAAAATACCCACACCGCCTTGTTTACCGTTAGGTCCATCAGATAAATTAATTGATTGTTTCGCGAATGGTTCTGCTTTGCCATTTTTAACCCCTAGCGCAACAGCTAAGCCTGAATCATCTAATAAGACTTTGTTTTGTTTTTCTGCAATACTTAATAATCCAGGGTCTTGGTTTCCGTAATAATAAGAGATGTCTACCGCTGTTACTAAAGCATCGGTATAATAAGACATTCCTTTTTGCCCGTCGTTAAGGGGAAAGAAATCTCCATCAGCATCAGATAAATTTAAAAGTGCATTGATAGATTTTAAAAGAACACCGTCTTTATATTCAAAGATTTTCAATTCTGGTTTTACATTGTGTAATCCTTCTGCAAAAATCAAAAATGGATACATGGCATAACGCTGGTAGTAAGGACCTTCATTATAATACCCATCAGGAGAAAAAGGTTCTTCAATATTTGCCAAGAATCCGGCTTTGCCTTCTTTATTTATAAAGCCGCCATCATCGTCTTTAGCGGTTTTGTCCATTTCTAAATTTGGAATGCCATATAATGCACGATCAATCAGTTCTTTATCGTTCATTACTAAACCAATCATACCTACAGCAGCATTACCCCATGTACTATGGTTGTGTACTCTTTGGTAAAACTGCGGACTATCAACTGAAATGTGATCCGCGAATGGTTTGAAGAGATTTTTCTCTAGCTTCTTTCTTTCGGCTGCACTTAGGTAATTATAAATGCAATCATAAGCTTGGCTAACGTAAACCAACCAGTTAGAGTCGTTTAAACATTGCCAAAACAATTTACCTCGTGCATAAGATCTGGTTTTGGGGTGCAGGGGTAATGTTTTATACATGCCTTCATATTGCATAAGCATATCCTTTACATACTTTGCATATTTTTCATCGTTTAATATTTGATATAAAACACCAGCCTGTTGCATTACGATCATGTTGCGTTTATGACGAACATGAGTATAGCCGCCAGAATAATCTTTTGGTATAGGTGTGTCGATACCTAAAGCGATTTCAGCATCAATCTCTTCTTCTAACTGTTGTAATGAGGCATCAAACAGAGGTACAGAACCTAATTCTGCTCTTATTTTTTCAACTCCCTCTTTAGTGAGAATAAGGCTAGGGTGTTCTTGTGCAGCTGCGCTGAACGTTATTAAAATAGCGCAAATAAAAATGGGTATTGTTGTTAAGTATTTAATCATGCTTGTTATTCGATTTTTAGTAGCCCTAAGTCTTTGCCATCGGTACCTTTACCTTTTAATGGAGAATCTGAAGGTAATGCGTAGTTGGTGTCTTTAGAAAATTCGGGGGCAAGTTCCCATTGGTTTTCTACTTGGTATTTCTGATCGCCGGTAACCATAAGTTTTTCTGAATTGCTCAAAGCATTATTAAGAACTTTGACCATTGGTTCACCGACAACCAGATGCATGTTAATGGCCTTACTATCTTTAAAAATGTTGTTTTTAATAGCTGTTTCTTGAACGCCGTATAAAGATACGCTAGCATCATATTTATTTTTAGAACCGTAGCCAACATGGTCAAATACGTTATGCTCCATTTCTAAAAACGGACCAAAGGTACTTTCATCCTTACCACCTCTATATAATCTTAAGGCCGCACCTTGTAAATCGTTTATGGCATTATTCTTCATTATAAAGTACTCTACATTATAGGCACCTATATCATCTGTTTCTTTGTCTAAGGCCGCAATGCTACCAGAAATATTCTTGAAGTTTGAGTTTTGTATGCTTATGGTGTCAGCAAAAGTACCTTTAGAAACGCGCAGCACATCAAAAGAATGATTAACGACCATATCTTTAAACTCACATCTGTCAATGAACAATTTATAATTATCGATCATTGATTTTTTGCTAGTACTGATTACAGAGTTACCTGCGTAATCTGGAGATTTGGTGCCATCAAAAGTGATATTTTCTAAAGAAAGACTACCTCCGTTTTCAATTTCAAAAGCCATCATTCTTTCAAATAAGATGGTCGCTTTTTCTTTACCAAGAGTTTTAAAGGTTAGCGGGTGGTTAATTTTTACCGCTTTGGTCAGTAAATAAGTTCCGCCATCTTCAAGAATGATGATATCACCAGGTTTTGTTTCTTTTACTTTATCGTATAAGGTATTGATACCAGCAGCTACGTTAATAGTATTACCAGAATTTAACGCAACCGTATTATCTGCTTTAGAATACCATGATGTGCCAGTATTCTCTTTAGTTGCGATTTTAGGGCTAATAACAACTTTGGTTTTAATCTTATTAGAAGTAGGAATCGGAAATCCGTTTTTGTTTTTTACCAATTTAATCTTAGCATTCTTAAAACCTTCCTTAATAGTAGTTTCTGAATTTTCGCCAAGAATATTGTTCTTGAAAGTAATACCGCTAATATCATCATCAATGGTAAACACATCTTTTTTGGTATCGTTGTAAATGATGTTTTCTGAAAATTCTGAAGTTCTTGGTGCCTGACTTCTTTCTGCATCACTACCTGCACCAAAAAGAATATTATCGCAGTTTACAAAAGTGTTGCTATTTACTTTAGAATCTATAACCGGTACATATCTATTTGGTGGTGAATTAGGTACACCGTTCATCATTACAAAGGCACCTCTAAAACGATATCCCGTTAAGCCAACATGGTAGTTGTTAATTACCGTTTGTGTTTCATTTATGACACGAATACCGCCAGTACTTGGTTTGTTATTACCAATGAATACATTGCCGTCAACCAATGTTTCGTTACCATGGCGCATGGTCAATGTACCTGTACATTCAAAAAATGTATTGTATTTAAAAGTGTTGTTACAAGACTTGTTTGAGATGATTTCGTGTTCACCATTGGTTCTGTCAAAGTAGTTAGATTCCACTAAGGTGTTCGATTTTTCTAATGCGTGATGACTAGTGCCAATTCTTAAAGTTTCTCCACCATTGTTTCCGTATGTAGGTCTTGGTCCAAAATAGTTATGGTCTATTTGGTGGTTGTTGGCTCTACTATCTTCGGTATCCAAACCAACGATCATGGTAACTCCTAAATTCTTTTTACCTGCAATATGGTTATGGTCAATTCGGTTGTTTTTTCCGTAAATGGTTATCCAATAATCTTGTACTTGACGTTCAGGATTATTGAAGTTATCGATTACACATTCGGTAAGGCGAGAATTATTAGCCATTTGTTCCCTGCTTTTTCTAAAAGAAATAACAGCGTTGGTAGGGGTGTACCCATTTTTAAAAACAAGACCTTTGACAATTAAGTGATCACCTGCAATTCTAAGATTAGAAGCTCCGGATAAAATCACTTTTCCCTTTTCTTCGGCTATAAGTGTGATAGGTTTTTCTGCCGTACCATTCGCTTCAAACAGAAGTTCAGAATCCATCCAAACACCATTGGCTAGAACGATGCTGTCACCAGGTTGTACTTTCTGAAGCACTTCTGTAAACTCTGCTACATTTTTTACAATATGAGTTTGCTGCGGTTTGGTGAATGAATATGCTAGGCATATAAAAACAGATAAGAATAGAAGGTGGTATCGTCTCATAAGTCAAAATTGGTTAACCAAATTGGTTGACCAAAAATAAGGATATTTGTAAGACTGGCAAATATTTAACATAATAACAGAGGTTTAATTTGCAAATCGATAAATATCTACTTTAGAAATCATCAATTCAATAAATTCAATTACTGTTGAAATTTTAAATAATTAGATCTTTTAATTTGTAAACTGTTGCTTTTTTTTCAGTTTTAATACTCTTTGAAACCAAACCGTCATTAGAAAACTAACCTTATTCTTCAGCAGGTAAAGTTCCTGCGCCTACCGTTGCTTCTCTAAACCACACTTCTGCATAATCACCATTTACATATTGCTTTGCGATATCGCCATCATAAGTATCGGCGCCAGTACTCCAAACGATATTATCTTCAGGAGATTTACCATTAGTTTGATTATAAGCACCTTGTTTGAAATATTGAATTTCGCCAGCATATGCATTTTCGCGTTCCAGACCATCACGCCCTATTGAGGCATATAGTGTTTTAATTTGCTCAGGTAAGGTTTTAGTGAATTCAGAAGCTAATAGGTTCTTAGTAAATTTTACTGTTTCATGACCATCGCTTTCGAAGGTTAGGTACATAATACCTTTATAAACATTTATTTCATAGCTAAATTCTTCACCTAATTCGATACCATTTTCTGGTTCTGCGGGAGGGGTTGTTGCATCTGATCCAACAACAGACATGTCATTGCCCCAAACAGCTGATGAGTAATCCCATCTTTTTGAATTGTCACCTTCTGTGTTTATTTCATAATTCCAGAAAACAGAACCTTTTGTATGTCCGGGAAATTTCTTGTAGAATATCTTTATAGGTTCATTTTCATGACCTTCATCACTATGTATTTGTCCTACAACAACAGCATAGGAGGCTGCAACTCTGGCATCACCAGAGGTAGATACGTGTTGTACTTTTAAAGTGCCGGTTAATTTTCCGCCTGTTTCAGGTATCCAATGTGCTTTTTGACCTAACTCAGTTCTGGTGTTACTAGACGTTCTTGAGGTAATACCACTGTTAGGTGTTTTGTAAACTACCCAATCCGTTTTTCCGTCGTTGGCAACATAAAAGAAATCATCTTTAGCGTAATCCTTAAGATTATCTTCATAGGTGCCATCACCTAAGAGAATTTTCCATTCATCCATAAAAGGGATGACATCGCTAGGGTATGTAGTGGTCATTACACTATCGGTATTAGATGTTTCAGTGGTGTCAGAAGCTTTCTTTGAGTTGTCTTTACAGGCAAATAAAGCTACAACTGCTATGATGGTAATTATTGATTTTTTCATAGGTAATATATTTTTGCGTGGTATTAGTACATAAGTTTAAGAGGAAGGTTTTCCTGTACAACCAGCTCTCCTGAATTTTTTATTTCATTGTTAGAAGCCTTGTTGTTCTTTGCACCCCATAGACGTGCAACAAGTTTTACAGGGTTGTCAATGAATTTATTATTGGCAAGATTTACATTAATGATTCCGTAAGTATTAAGAAGTAGACCTTCTTCAGCTTTTGATCCACAATGTGTAAATGTGCTATTGGTCACTATTAAATTACCGCCAACGGTAGATTCATCGTACCCACCTCTATAGTAATCAATGACGTTCTTGGCAACCCCATCAAAAAAGCAATTGTCAATGGTTATGTTCTCAGCATTGTATTCACCTTTGTCATCGGTTTCTTCAGACAGTTCAATGCCATTTGAACAATTCTTAATTTGTGTAGAAGTAAAGGTAAGGTACTCTGAAAACGACAGTTTGTATGCTTTTAAAACATAATCGAAATTCGATATTTCACAATCAATGATGTTTAAATTATAAAGGCTGGACATATTGTTTTTTAAACTAGCAAAAGCGTACTGTTCTTTGTTTCCTACTAGTTGAATATTCTTAAGGGTAAGTTGCCCTTTAGGATTCATTTCAAATGCAGGAGTTTTAGCTGCTCCCTCATATTCAATAATTGCTTTTGCTTCTGGTGTAGCAGCCATTATAGTTATTGACTTATCAATTTTTAATGCAGAAGTTAAACTGTATTGTTGGGCGGTTAAGGTTATGGTATCTCCGCTATTTGCAGTTGAAAGTACATTTACAAGTTCATCTGTTGTACCGGCTGAATGCATTTTGCCAGATTCATTTTTAGAAGCTGTGTTAGCATACCAGTCAGTTCCATAAAGAGATACATCCATCATATCCTTTTTGTTCACAGGCTTACCTATAACAGCGCCAACCATATTATTTTCAGCTCTAGAATTACCGAATAAATCTGCCGTGATTTGGTCAAATTCAAATCCGTTATAAAGTTCAAACTCAGCTAACGAACTATCGGGCATTATAATATTACCATCAGCTATAGAAGTACCAAAATCTTTCTGGGTAAGTCCGTCAACCGCCTTAAACATCACTCCTTGATTATTAATGACATTACTTTTAAATCTAATGCCATCTATAGAGTCATGGGTAACAATTGGCTGCTTATCTCCTTTGTCATTATAAATAAGATTATTTGCCACAGTTGTTCGTATAGGTGTTGCGGATCTAATCTCTGACTTAGGTAAAATATCTTTTTGATCTGTGTTCGATCCTACTCCAAATTGCCAAGGCGACACGCAATTTACCCAAGAATTATTGGCAACAACAACATCGGTAACTTGTAAATATCTGTTCAATGGTGATTTTGGAATACCGTTCATTACGGCAAGCGGGCTCCTAAATGTTTGTCCGTTTAAATTGTAGAAGTAATTATTAGTAACCCAGTGTCCGGTACCAATTAAGCGAACACCGCCAATTTGTTCAGAATTTTCATCCCCTATAAAAACATTCCCGTCAATAATACAATAGTTACCATGTCTTGTAACCAAAGAGCCTTCACTCTTATAAAAGACATTATTTCTAAATTCATTGAAATTGGTTTTACTAGAGATAACTTCTACTTCACCGTTACAATGGTCAAAAAAGTTATTGGCGACCAAGGTATGACTAGGTGCCATAGAGGTAAAGCTATTTCCCAGTTGTATGGTTTCTGCACTAGGTCCGCCCTTTGGAGGTCTAGGACCAAAATAGTTATTGGTGATTTTGTGGTAATTCTTTATGCTGTTATTACCTGCCAAATCAATTCTAACCGTAGGTCCTCTATTAGATTTTCCGGCAATGTAGCAATGGTCTAGCTCATTGTGTCGCCCTTTGAATAACACCCATAAATCGGTTTGATTTCGTTGTGCCTTATTAAAATCTATAATAGCACTGTTGGTGATTTTACAATGGTTAGCAACCGAGTCTTCACTAATACCAAAATCGATAACCGCAGAAGAAGGAGACGATCCGTTAGTGAAATACAGACCATTAACGTTCAAATACTCACCTGCAAGTTTTAGATCAGAAGTACCGGTAATTAAAACTTCACCAGGGGTTTCTGCTCTTAATGTAATAGGGTTTTTCTCATTACCGTATGCTACAAATTTGATATTTACGTCTTTCCAATCTCCATTGGCCATAACAATATCATCACCAGGTTTTGCCTCGGCAATTGCTGTGTTCAATTCATTGATATCCTTTACTGTAATTGCGCTACTGCTGCTTGATTGTTCACCACAGGAAAGCAGTAGAAAAACAAATGCTAATAATAAGAAACACTTTTTCATTGTAATTGTATATGTTGTTAATCTGGTTTGAAACCAAATGTAGGTTTAGATGTATGACTTACTATGAAATCAAGATAAACTGGTTAACCAGTTTGGTTGACCAAAAATACATATATTTGTAAGAATGGCAACTAATTAACACAAAACCTATTGATAAAATATAAAAGGGATGTTAAAAATGAGAGAAGATAAAAAAGGTGTTTCTAGAAGAAATTTTACCAAGAAATCGGCTATGGCATTGGCGTGCTTGCCTTTAGTGCGATTAGAAGGTAGTTTTTTAAAGCCAAAAATTGCTACAACTGATGCTATTGAGGTACATCTTTTTTCTAAGCATTTACAATTTCTTAATTATAATGAGATGTCTGCAGCCGCCGCAGAAATAGGATTTAATGGATTGGATCTAACAGTGCGCCCAAAAGGACACATTCTGCCAGAAAAGGTAAGTGAAAATTTACCGGCAGCAGTAGAAGCTATGCAGAAAGTTGGGTTATCACCAAAAATGATGACCACTAACGTTTGGGATATTACAGATGATCGCCAGCAAGAAGTATTGAAAACGGCTAGTACATTAGGTATTGAATACTATCGTACCGGTTGGTTAAGTTATCCTGAAGATAAGTCAATAGATGAAAGTCTATTACAATATGCCACTGAAGCTAAAAATCTAGAAATTTTAAATAAAGAGTTAGGGATTATTGGTTGCTATCAAAATCATGCAGGTAATCATGTGGGTGCTCCAATTTGGGATTTGCCTACAATTTTTTCAAAAACAAATGGCGAATTTTTAGGTTGTCAATATGATATAAGACATGCCGTTGTAGAAGGAGCAAAAAGTTGGGAGTTAGATTTGCGCCGTATTCAATCGTATATAAAATCTATTGTAATTAAAGATTTTAAATGGGGAAAGAAAGATGGTTTGTGGCAGCCTATTAATACTCCTTTGGGGGAAGGTATGGTAGATTTTAATAGATATTTCTCTTTACTTAAAAAATATAAGATCAATGTGCCCATTTCATTACATTTAGAATATGATCTTGGTGGAGCGGAGCATGGTGCAACGAAAATTACAATGGATAAAAAAGAAGTGTTTGCCAAGATGAAAAAGGATTTGACCTTTTTACAAGAAGCATGGAAAAAAGCCGAATAATATAAATTTTCAGATTAAAAAGAATGACCAAAATAGCTAAAGCAACAAAAGATAAATTAAGAAAGGTGAGTACGGCGACCGTTGCAACCTGTTTATTTAAAAAAGGATTGAAAAACCAGTTCATACAACATGTAAAGCCATTAAAATTAGGAAGACCTACTATGGTGGGTGAGGCTTACACCTTACGTTACATACCAGCTCGTGAAGATCTGAATCCTATCACTGTATTTAGAGATCCAAAGCATTTACAGAGAGTAGCGGTAGAAGAGTGCCCAGAAGGAGCTGTTATGGTTATAGATAGCAGGCAAAATGCCAGAGCGGCATCTGCTGGATCAATTTTGGTGACAAGACTTATGGTGAGAAATGCAGAAGGAATTGTTACTGATGGAGGATTTAGAGATTCTGCAGAAATTGCAGACTTAAATTTTTCATCCTATCATAATAGACCAACGGCGCCAACTAATTTAACGTTACACCAAGCGATTGCTATCAACGACCCAATAGGTTGTGGAGATGTAGCTGTTTTTCCTGGTGATATTATACTTGGGGATGATGACGGTGTAATGGTTATACCAGCGCATCTTGCAGATGAGGTTGCAGATGAATGTATACAAATGACAATGTATGAGGAGTTTGTAATAGAGCAGGTTCAAGGAGGTAGGGCAGTAATAGGTCTATACCCTATGGTAGATGAAAGTATAAAGGCGAAGTTTGAAAAGTGGAAGTCAGAAAGAAACTAATAATTTTGATATTATAAAGAAAGGTGGACAATTCTATATGGAATTGTCCACCTTTTTTATTTTTAAAATGTATCGAAACAATATTATTCACCACCTCTGGCAGGGTAATCATTTTTCGTAACATAGTCGATTGCGTTCAAAATATCGTCCCAATGTGGTCTAGCAAATGGCATTGTTTGAATTGCACTTGCATATAATGTATTGTCAGGGCGAATTAAAAATAATCCAGGTTCTGAAAATTCATCCGGTTCTTTGTCCGATGTTTTTTTAGATACATACAAGCCCCATTCTCTAGCGGTCTCAATTGGTAAATTATAACCAACAGGTAGTTCGGGTATATTCCATTCTTTGCCTGCTTTTTTTGCACGTTCTTCACTATCGCTGCTAATAGCGATTAGGTGAACGCCTCTATCACTAAAATCTTTTAATCTTGTGGCAAGGTCTTCTAGGTAGTTTTTACAAACAGGGCAGTGTAGTCCTCTATAGAATACGACCATGGTAAAAGATATACTAGCTTGGTCATATAAGCTCCATTGAGTATCGTTAATTAAAGATATTTTTAAATCAGGTACTTCTGATGTGGGTTTTATCATTGTAATAGTATTTTATAATTAATATTTTCATAAAGGTATGTGAGCCATGTTTTATTGGTTTGTTGTATACCTTTTAGTATTAGTGCAATACATGATTAGAATTGGTTTCTATTTATTTTCAGCTAACCATTGTTCGTATTTTGCATACTGAGCACTAGACAAAATACTTTCCATCTGTCGTGTTTGCTCACTTTCAATACTACCTGACATTTCTCCACTGGCAGTGTTGGCCTGTTTGCTTTTAAAACGATTCATTTCAGAAGTAAAAGTGCTAATTTGTTCTTTGCTCATTTCTAATTTGGTGAACATAGTAGCGTATGTATCATCTAAAATTTTTGAAGTATTTTGAATACCGTCATTTTCCGTGGTGTTAGTTAATTCATTTTCTACAGTTGACTTTTCTGAAGTATTCACTAAGTTTTTTTTAGTGCTTGAGCATGAGGTCAAAATGGCTATTAAGGCTAACGTAACTATGATTCTATTTTTCATGATTTTCATATTTTAAAATTCCCAAGAAAATTATGGCTTTAAATAAATTTCAATAGTCGCTATCACATTTAAAATTGACTCTTAGAACATAAGGGTCGTTATTTATTATAATACTGGAAAAAATCTAATGACTACTATTTTTTTTGTAAGAAAAATAATACTGTTTAGCACATGTAATTGATTTAAAGTTACTACCTTAATGATTGTTTTAAGCAATTCAATAGTACTTCTATATGTATAATCTTGTTTATAAGTCAATTGCCAATAGCCTAACACCTGCTCAGATTGATGAAATTCTAATAGAATCAAGAGATTTTAATGGCAAAAACGATATTACAGGATGTCTTATTTATCATGAAGGTTTTTTTGTGCAATACTTAGAAGGTGATGCTGAAATAGTCTTGGCTTTATTTGATAAGATAAGGGTAGATACGCGTCATTATGAAGTTATTCTTTTATCTCATGGCAATATTTATTCTAGGGAATTTGATACTTGGAGTATGGCTTATTTGTCCAATCAATTACCTAATGAGGCTTTTAAGTACATAAAATTAATGGTGAGTCCAGAAGAGGAGATACCTAATATGTCTGTAGTTCCTAACCCTACCTCAAAAAAATTCTGGATCGCTGCAAAAACCGTATTAAACAAGATAGGCCATAATAATTTCAATTAAGAGGTGTTTTGCGCAGTGTTACCTATAAGATTATATAAACACTATTGTTTTAAGTAATCTAAACTCTTGTCAGAAGAGAATTTAGAATTATGTACAATTAAAATTAGCCTTAGTAAATTATGGGCAAACCTTTTAGAATATTCATTTATATCTTTTAAATCTTCAATTCTTTTCAAATCTTCATATCGCTTATAAAATTCCGTAGCACATTTATCGGTTTTAAATTCAATTTTGTGTAGGGTTTCTGTAAGTATATGATAAACCTTTAAGGCTTTCCCTTTGGTATAATAATCAAGCTGATATCGCTGTAGTTCTAATGAAAGTTCTTTGCAGTTTTTAAATGCCATAAGTTATGGTGTAAGTAAAAAGTAATTGAATATCAATAGATTGTCATTTTAATTATAAATGTAGGTATTTTACTACAAATATTTAAATTATCAAGCTAAAAATTATCAGTAAAATGGTTTTGGGTCATAATTCAATTTTATTGGAAGAAAATTATGTAACATATGGTATTAGCTTTGAAGTGTATACGCTAAGATTGACCAACATGACAGAATTGAAAATATACATTGCAGATGATGATTTTGATGATCGCGATTTTTTTATGGAAGCTTTAAAGAACATCCCTTTAAAAACGGAAGTATCTCAATTTGATAATGGCGTTGATTTAATGGATAAATTGTTTTCTGATGTCAATTTACCCCATGTTATTTTTTTAGATTTATATATGCCGATTATGGATGGATTTGAATGTCTTATGGATATAAGAAATTTCAAAAAATTCAATAATATTTATATCATAGCGTATTCATCAATATATAGAGATAGAGAAGTAAACCAACTTAAACAAGATGGTGCCAATCAGTTTTTAAAAAAATCATCCTCTTTTAAAGAATTAAAGGAGTTGTTGCTAAAATCATTAAAATCAGTACCTATCAATAATAGCGAAGTCTTGCCCAAAGAAGAGTTTATCGTGTTAACTTAATTAAAATCGCTGTTCTTCTCTTATCAAAAATATTATTTAAGCATACTTTTCATTAATTTACATATCAAAATATAACCCATGAAAAATATTCTTAGAACTCTTATAGTAGTAACATTAATGATTATTAGTGGAGCTCAAGTTAATGCTCAGAAAAAACTAGGCCAAGAAACTGTAGCGGATTTACAGAAAACCCCTAAATATGGTTTTATACTTACTACAGAAAGGCATTTTAAGGGAGTATTAAATATGTATGACCTTTTGATTGAAAATGGTGTTGAAATTGAGGAATGTGAAATCGTAGTCAAAGGAAAGGTGGTTACACAATTGGTCAGAGATTCAGAGTTAGAAAAGTTCTTTCAAAAGTATAAGGGAAAAGTAAAAGTAAGTGTTTGTAGTGTTGCTATGAAAAAATTAGGTGTGGCAAAAGAAACACTTTTTGATGGTCTTGATGTTACCCCGACCGCATCGGTTCGCATGTTGCAACTACAAGCCAATGGTTATAATACGTTGACGTATTAAAAAAGTATGACGGCAACTATTTTATTTATTCTGATAAGCTAGTTTCGCTCATCTAATGCTCTCCATATAAGATATAATAGTAATAAGATATTATTAGCCGCTAAACGGAGTTTAAGCGGCTTTTTTTATAATGGTTCTTTCATTAAACAATTTCTATATTTGCTGGTCGAAAACTCAAAGCTAAATCTTAACACCTAAAATGAAAGTCTGTATTGCCGAAAAACCATCTGTGGCACGTGAAATTGCATCTGTTCTTGGTGCAAGTGCCAAACATGACGGGTACTACGAAGGCAATGGTTATGCAGTTACCTATACTTTTGGACATCTCTGTACATTAAAGGAGCCAAACGATTACAAGCCACATTGGAAAAGTTGGGATTTGAATAATCTACCAATGCTACCTGATCATTTTGGAACAAAAGTTTCTGGAGATTCGGGTATCAAAAAACAGTTTAAGATTATCAAGCAATTATTTGACAAGGCAGAAGTTGTAATCAATTGTGGGGATGCTGGTCAGGAAGGAGAATTGATACAACGTTGGGTATTGAACGAGGCAAATTATAAAGGTAAGGTAGAGCGGCTTTGGATTTCTTCGCTTACTACCGAGGCCATTAAAGAAGGTTTTAAGAATTTAAAACCTTCTACAGATTATGATAATTTATATTATGCGGGTTTTTCGAGAGCTATAGGAGATTGGCTCTTAGGTATGAATGCCACGCGTTTGTATACCTTAAAACATGGTGGTTACAAGCAAGTATTATCTGTAGGGCGAGTACAAACCCCCACTTTGGCAATGTTGGTACATAGGTTTAAAGAAATAGAAAATTTTAAGCCACAGCCTTACTGGGAGCTACAAACTTTATATCGAGATACTTTATTTAGCTACGAAGAAGGTCGTTTTCTAAAAGTAGAGGATGGCGAAAAATTGGCAAATATTGTAAAAGAGCACGATTTTGAAATTGTTTCTACTACTAAGAAAGCCGGTAATGAATATGCGCCCAAGCTTTTTGATTTAACGGGATTGCAAGTATATTGTAATACTAAATTTGGTTTTAGCGCAGATGAAACTTTAAAGATCGTACAGAAGTTATATGAGCAAAAAGTAGTTACGTACCCAAGGGTAGATACCACATTTTTACCTAATGATGTATATCCAAAAGTTCCGGGAATACTTAAAAATCTTTCGAATTACGATACGCTAACGAAACCTCTTAATGGTAAAAAATTAAAGAAAACCAAAAAGGTTTTTGATGATAGTAAGGTTACGGATCATCATGCTATTATACCAACAGGTCAACAAATGAACTTGCAATACAATCAGCAGCAGGTTTATGATATCATCGTCCGTCGTTTTATTGCCGTATTCTATCCAGATTGTAAAGTTTCCAATACTACCGTAATCGGTAAAGCGGAAAAAGTACAGTTTAAAACCACCGGTAAAGAAATAGTAGAAAAAGGATGGCGTGTAGTTTTTGAAACACCAAATAGTACAGCTAAAGAATCAGGAATATTACCCACATTTAAAAAGGGGGAAAAAGGACCTCACGAACCTTCTTTTCTTGAAAAGCAGACAAAACCACCAAAGCAATATACAGAAGCATCCCTCTTACGAGCCATGGAAACAGCAGGGAAAAAAGTTGAAGATGAAGAGCTACGTGAGTTAATGAAAGAAAATGGTATAGGTAGACCTTCTACGCGTGCCAATATCATAGAAACCCTGTTCCGTAGAAAATATATAAAAAGGAATAAAAAACAAGTTATACCTACTGTTACCGGTATTCAGTTAATTGATACCATACAAAATGAGATGCTGAAATCTGCCGAGCTTACAGGTAAATGGGAAAAGCAGCTAAAAGATATTGAAAAAGGTACTTTCAATGCCGGTAGTTTCATTAAACAAATGAAGCAAATGGTAGATCAGCTGGTTTACGAGGTACGCAGTGAAACTAGAAAGGCAAATATATCTTCTGTAAATAACAAACCGGCAGCTGCGACTTCTAAAAAGAAAGCGGTTAAAAAATCGACCACATTGACTTTGGAGGTTTGCCCTAAATGCAAAAAGGGAAGTATACGAAAAGGAAAAACGGCCTATGGTTGTTCTGAGTTTAAGAAGACGTGCGATTTCGTAATACCCTTTAAGTTTGAGGGTAAAACCATATCGGAAAAACAATATATTAGGCTGTTCCAAAAAGGATCGACGGTAAATTTAAAAGGCTTTAAAGTTGATGGAACTTCAGTAGAAGGCTTGGTTAGGTTCGATGAAAATTTTAAGTTGAAATTAGAGCCGAAGAAAGCAAAGATTCAAGCAAAATCCGCTAGCGAAGAAAATAGGTGTCCTAAATGTAATAAAGGCACTATAGTAAAAGGAAAAACTGCGTATGGCTGTAGTGATTACAAAGCAGGTTGTGATTTTAGGTTTAGCTTTGAAACTATTCGAGAAAAAGCAAATGGTCAGCAATTGACCAAGGATTTGGTTTTTCAAATATTTAGGGGAGCATAAGAATATCCGTCAGTTTTCCAAATAGTTTTTTATCGATAACAAAACTCCGTCCGGTGATTTTCGGGTTATGATTTCAAAAAAGCCCTATTTTTTCTAGTGTTCTAATTTTCCATGGATTTCGCTGAGTATAACTTGAAATAATTTTAGCGGTATGGTACGAATGTTTTTTAGGGTCAAGCATATCCTTTAAATCTTCTAGACTTGATACGGATTGAGAATTATCAAGAAATCCGAATCCTTGATAAACACCGTGAAGGATTAACACAAAACTACGTTCGTCTTTTGTACGTCCTTTTTCAAAAATTACATAATTGTCCTTTTCATTATTGAGGAAGTCCAAGGCATTTTCAACTTTCTCATTATATAATCCTATGGCTTCTTCTCCAGCACAGACACCATCACATTCATTATATTCCCCGTGGGTACATCTACCTAACTTACTTTTCAAGCCTGTTTGTAACGGACATAATCTAAACTTTTTAGTCAGTTCTAGTAAGCGTTTAACGGCATCACCTCTTTTTAAGAATATTTCGGTAGGGGAGTGTTGAAAAGGCCTTCTTTCTATTTTTAATTGCAAAATGCCCTTTCTGTTTTTTTGCGGTACAATGTGGTAGGTGATATAACTTTTCTTTTGAATGTAATTAAACGGTGGGTCTAATTTATCGATCAGGTCTGCTTCTCGTAATAAAGCAATGAGTTCGCTACCGGTAGTTTCAAAATCTATATGGTAAGTAGCATCACAAAGAGTTATTTCTTTCTCGCTCGAGTTATAGAAATGGCTCAATATCCTTTTTTTAATATCCTTGGCCTTACCTACATAAATTACTTCACCTCTTTGGTCCTGGAACTTGTAAATGCCCGGGGAGTTCGGTAATGAGTTTAGTTTTTGATAGGCTATGTTTTTAGGAGCTATATGTTCTTTCTCAACTTTAGGTTCTAAGAATTTAGAGATGACCATTTCGTCATCATCAAGTAAAATCAATCTTTGAAATAGTATGGCAACTGCAGCATTATCATCATCTAAATCATTTGATTCTATGTATGGTATATTGAGAACACCGCTCAAATAAGGTAATTCATAACTGGTCATATTCGGTATTAGCTTCTTTGCCAACCGCACAGTACATAGTTGTGGAATTTTAAATGAATATCCTAAGTATTTAAATTCAGATTGTAAGGCATAATGTAGAAATGATGCGTTATGACCAACCAATATATGGTCTTCAAGTTCTGTTAATATATTATGGGCAATTTCTGAAAAGGTAGGTGCCTTCAACAACATGGTATCGGTCAATCCTGTTTTTTGCTGAATGTAATTTGGTAAGCGTTCTTCTGGGTTAATGTTCGTTCGAAATATAGTTTCGTAATAATCACCCATAAGTTTACTTATAGTCAGTTGAACTATTCTTAAGGGATTTGGTTTGTAGCCAAAAGTGGTCATCGAAATAATCGCAAATTTTCTCTCTCGCATTTTTGGTGTTTAGCTAAAATCCATACCTGAAGATAAATCCATTTTGTTCGGTTCTGCGGCATCTTTCACTGGCTTAAAATCATAGCCTACGGTTTCTTGTTTTACCAATCCGTCAGGTATGGCCGTTAAAAAATAGGTTTCTGCGTCATCTGCTTGCTGACCTGAATTTGTGGGAATTGATTTACCATGAATTGCCGATATGGAAGCGGTGTTTCTAGTAATGATCAATCTATTCTTGGCACGTGTCAATGCAACGTACAATACCCTACGGTCTTCTTCAATGGCATCTACATCATCTAAAGACCAAGCGGAAGGAAAAGCTTTTGGCGATACATTTAAAACAATACATACATCGGCTTCCAGTCCTTTAGCAGAGTGGATGGTAGATATAACAACATGGTCTTTTTCTTCATCGGTCTCTAATTTTGATTCACTTAAAACAGGTGCACCGTTCATCTTTTCGGCATTATCTAATAGCCCTTCACCAATAAATTCACCTAAGCTTGAGTAACTATTGGCCAAAAGTTTTAAAACGGGGAAATCTCCTTTACGCTTTTCTATCCAATCTTTTCGATATCTAAAAGCCAGCCCTAATGACATGGCATCGTAAGCAATGTCAACCATTTTACCCACTTTGCCCTTCTCTTTTTGAACGGCATTGTAAAGTTCTGCAATTTTAATTCCGTCTTTACCGGGAATGGCACCTTGCAAAAGGGTAGGGATATCGGTTTTACCATCATCTGCCAAGATTACCGCCATAATTCTAGAAGCCCTTACTTCTCCTATTCCTTCCCAAAAAGTCAGGAATCTTACCCACGCAATTTCATCGTATGGGTTGTTGACTATTCGTAATAATGAAACCAGATCTTTTATATGTGCAGCCTGTAGAAATTTACGTCCGCCATAAGTGACATAGGGTATTTTTCTTCTTATAAATACTGCCTGTAGTGTTTTGGTGTAATACTGAGAGCGTGATAAAACAAGGTGATCGGCAAACTTACGGTCCTCATCTGTATAGTTTTTTAAAATTTCATCGGCTACCCAATTGGCTTCTTGCCACTCATCACTTACATTTAATAATATAGGTACCTCTCCGCTTCCTCGTACTGACTGTAATTGTTTTTTATAATCAATGGGCGACTTGTCTAACAACCAATTTGAAATATCTAAAATCTCTTGTGTAGAGCGGTAATTTTTTTCAAGTTTATAAACCTCAGAGTTGGGTACACGTTCTTTAAATTGATGCACATTTCTAAAATCCGCACCTCTAAAAGAATAGATCGATTGTGCATCATCACCAACGCAGAACAAACTGCAGATATCGATAAATGGCGAAAGTAGCTCCCATTGCAAGGGGTTGGTATCTTGCATTTCATCAACAAGAAGATAATCGAGATCTTGAGATAATAGCTTTCTTGCCTCGGGGTTAGATTTTAGTTGAGTAGATACCACTAACAGCAGATCATCATAATCTAAATAACGCTGCTCCATTTTTTTCTTTTGATATGCCCTAAGTAATATCTCTACATTAGGCTTCATGGCGGTTATTTCATACTCCGTATCCTTATCTTCTTTCCCCTTATAAACTAGGGTACGTATAGATTCGGTCAAATTCTTTTTGGTGTTTCTAGCATAAGAATAGACATCTAATAACTGCTGTGGTTTTATACGAAGTTTACCATAAACATCGCTATGGCTGCCAGAAACCATTTTCATTAAACCTAATTGATCATCTGGGTCGATTACCGTAAAATTAGCGGCACCGAACAAATTAGGATACTTAATGATGAGTTGATTGCACCATGAGTGAAATGTGGCGCCGTTAAGCGTACGCCCGCTAGATTGTGGTAAGCTTGCTTTTACACGCTCAACAATTTCATTGGCGGCTTTTTTGGTAAATGTGAGTATTTGTATTTTAGCCGGGTTTGCACCATCTTCGATCAAATAGGCGGCCCTCGCAATTATGGTACGCGTTTTTCCAGTACCCGCACCGGCAAGTACCAGAAGATGTTTACCCGAAAATTCAACAGCTCTTAACTGTTGTTTGTTAAGTTCTTCTTTTAAACTCATGTAGTCTTCATATTAAATAGAGTTCTAATATTACTTGCTTCATTACTAATGATTAAGGTTTGAATGAGATTCTAAATCGTTTATAAATTACTGCGGTCTTGCCTAAAAGCATAACTCTAATTGTTTAATGATTAACCTTATAAAAATAGCAGTAGTTGTGGTTGGTATTTTTAATAGTTATAATATTTTCTTTATGTAGACTATACTAATGTTTTTTAGCCTCGATTTTTTACACAAAGTCCTCAATATAAAAGTGTTCCTATATCTTATTTCTGGAGCAATCTATCTCTTTTCTGCCCATTGTTAATAATATTTTCAAATTTACATTAAATTATTTGGATAATATCCTGAAATTTGGACAATGTCCAAAACAGTATTTAGAAATTATGATCTTAAGTGTATAAAAGCACTTCTTAAAGAGATAGGGAAGGAGCGCTATGAAGCTGCATTAAAAGATAATGGGCTTTTTGAAAGCAAGCCAATAGCAATGGATGGTTTTTTTGTGGAGTACGAAACCGATACCCAAGATGTTAACCTGTATTATAAATACCCATCTAGAGTAGTTTGTTTTATAATGCCGGTACTAGGCTTTTGGAACGTACCGCATGACCATTGGGTTAGGGAACGAAAAAAATAGGAATACGATTAGTTATGATTGTAGGTGATAAACATTTGATTAAAAAATCTGATAATAACCATAGGGTTAAAAGTCCGACACAAACAGGATTTTCCAGTCCGGCAACTCATTATAGTGAACCACGAATCGATTTGAACGAAGTACTAGTTTCTAATTCTTCGTCTACATTTTTCATAAGAGTAGTAGATGATGAATTTGAGGAGTTCGGTGTTTTTAGCAACGACGTTTTAATTGTCGACAAATCGTTGACTCCGAAGTTAAATCAACTTGTATTAGCTGCTGTAGACGATAGTTTTAAAATTGTTAGAATAGATAATACTCAAAACGCTGAATTAAATATTTGGGGAACCATAACCTATATTATTAAGTCGGTATTATGATAGCATTGGTTGATTGTAATAGTTTTTATGCCTCTTGCGAACAGGTCTTTAGACCAGATTTGATGGGCAAACCTGTTGTAGTTTTAAGTAATAACGATGGTTGCGTCATTGCGGCGAACAAAGAAGCAAAAGCCTTGACCGATATACCTATGTTTCAGCCCATTTTTAAAATAAGGAAGTTGCTAGACGACAATAATGTCACCTATTTTTCTTCTAATTATACCTTGTACAGTGATATGTCAAGAAGGGTGATGGATACTTTGATGACATTTTCCCCTAGGGTCGAGGAATATAGTATTGACGAAAGTTGGGTTGATTTAGGATGCATTAAGGTGGATGATTACAATGCAATTGCCCATACAATTAAAAACACGGTCCATAAAAATACGGGCATACCTGTAGGTGTGGGTATTGCAAAGACAAAATCATTATCGAAGTTGGCGAATAAGTTTGCTAAGAAAATACCTAAAAACAATAATGTGTATGTGGTTGATAACGAACAAAAGAGACAACATTTATTGCGAAATCTTCAAGTAAAGGATATTTGGGGAATAGGGAAGAAGCATGCTATTCGACTTCAAAACAACGGTATACACACCGCTTTAGACTTTGCCAACATGCCCGTTGCATGGGTGCGCAAAGAAATGACGGTGATAGGAGAGCGTTTATGGCGAGAATTGAACAATGTGCCTTGTTTAGAACTGGAGACAGAAGCAAATGCGAAAAAAGGAATAGGAACAGCCAAATCATTCGGATTCAAGCTCTCTGATTATTCACTTATAGAGGAAGCCTGTAGTTATTATGTAGCCGAAGTAGCAGATTTATTACGGCAGCAACATAGTCTAGCCGCTCAATTGGAAATCTCATTGCAGACCAATCAACATAGTGCGATTGATAAGCAGTATAGAAACAGCATCAGCATAAACCTAGATACACCGACAGATAGCACCATCAAACTAACAAAAGAAGCATTAAAAGGTTTGAGACAGATATTCAAACCAGGCTACCGGTATAAAAAGGTTGGCGTAAACTTGACTTCATTGGTACACCGAAACGAGGTGCAGACAAATATGTTCTATGATCCTCATAAGAGTGAGAGTGATGTAATTACCGATCTAATCGATAATTTAAATGGCAAGTACGGCAAAAATAAAATCAAGGTCGCTACGGTTGGCAATCGCAGCAAAGAATGGGCGCTTATCAAAGAACATCGCAGTCCGCGGTTTACTACACAATGGGGAGAACTTATGACGATAGGTAAATCATAAAACAACTATTTTTGATAAAAAGAGTTAAAAGAATCAACTTTTTCATTAACTTAAAGTTGTATAAATAGATGTACAAGAATAAATGTTCCAATTAACCTACCGCTCTAAGATATCACCAGAATTAACTGTAGCTGAAATCGAGAATATTCTCATTGATGCACGGAAAAGAAATAACGCACGAGGAATAACCGGATGTCTAGTGTACTTTGAAGAAAGTATTGTTCAGATTTTGGAAGGTGAGAAGCGTAATGTATATCAGTTGTTTGATAAAATCAAAAGTGATAATAGACATCATACTTTAGATCTATTGTGGGAAGGTTCTACTAGACAAAGGTATTTTCCGAATTGGGATATGGCCTTATATGCACCGGCTGATGATGCTGAGTATTATGATTCTAAAGAAATCTTTATTACCAATATGACTTTGCTCGCCGATCTTTCTAAGAAAAACACCTCTGCACTATTGTCTTTTTGGTCTGCCGTTCGTAACAATTTGAATGGGTAATCTTCATTATAGTGAACATGTTCTGACCACTAAAACAAATACCTATCGTGCGTATATGTTGATTGAATTTTCATTTCGAAATTCATTTTTTAAATGATATTTTATTTTCAAATAGTAAATTATTGCACCTTTTTTTATGGAATTCTCATTTTGTAGCGTTGGCATTATAATTTTTTTTGGTTTCTGTTCTTAGTAGCGAATTTAGGCAGGTTTAGTTGTTAAATAACTGATTTTTAGTTTTTTAACTGGGTGTAGTGCGGTGGTTTAATTCGCTAAAATCAACGTGTCATAAGTTAATTTTAGGTCATTTTATAAAATGAAGCGAATGTGGGAGCTTCCTAAAGTAGTTTTAAATGGTCTAAAAGTAGATAATCGACTATTGACAATTAACTTAAACTCAACTCATTTATGCAAAAGAAAATCTCGATGATTTTGCTGATGTTATTGTGCGCTCCTTTTTATTTAATGGCTCAAAATAACATTTCTGGTATCGTTACAGATAGCGAAACAAATAGTCCCTTACCAGGTGCAACAATCGTCATTAAAGGAACTTCTACCGGTGTCACTACAGATTTTGACGGTAAATACTCAATTCAAGTCAGCGAAGGCAGTGTTCTGGTCTTTTCTTATATCGGTTTTGAACCGGTAGAAAAAGAGGTAACCACAGATGTAATCAATGTAACTTTAAAAAATGATGTCGCTCAACTAGATGAAGTAGTCATTATTGGTTACGGTACTACTACGAAAAAAGATGCAACTGGTTCTGTTCAATTATTGACATCCAAAGACCTTAATAAAGGTGCTATTACTACTGCAGATCAAATGATAGCGGGTAAGTCTGCAGGTGTTCGTGTAGTTAATAATGGCGGGGATCCAGATGCAGGAATTAACATTAGAATTCGTGGGGGCTCATCGCTTAACGCGAACAACAGTCCGCTAATTGTAATCGACGGTGTGCCGTTATCTAATCAGAACCCGGCAGGGCAGGCAAATCCGTTAACACTTATAAACCCGAATGACATAGAGTCCTTCTCAGTACTTAAAGATGCATCTTCAACCGCTATATATGGTTCTAGGGCGTCTAACGGTGTCATTATAATAACGACTAAATCTGGTACTAAGGGTGCGCCACAGTTTAATTTTTCTTCGAATATTCAGGTAGGTACCTTGAGTCGTACAATAGATATCTTTGAGTCTTCAGAATATGTAGACTTTATTCAGAACAGCTTTCCAGATAGTTCTGGACTTTTGGGTCTTAACGGTACAGTTTACGACACCAATTGGCAAAATGAAATTTATAGAACTTCCTATACCCTTAATAATAATTTAACGGCAAGAGGAAACTTATTCAATAAAATTCCAATTAGAGCTTCGTTCGGGCATTCAGAGATCAATGGTATACTTAAAGAATCGCAACTAAACAGATATACCGCATCTTTAAATATTTCACCTGAATTTTTTGATCAACATTTAAAATTGACTATCAACGCTAAAGGTATTGCCACAGAAAAGGATCAGCCAGATGGTGGTGCCATCGGCAGTGCATTAACAGCAAACCCGACCTTACCGGTTTACGATCCCGACGGAGGTATTTTCGGTGGATTTTATCAGATGACCGATGATCAGGGTATAGTTGGACCAGCTAACCCATTGGCTTTATTAAAGCAAAGAGAGCGTAACGAAGATGCAGATCGTTTTATTGGTAATATGGAGTTACGCTATAAAATTCATGGTTTAGAAGATTTGACGGCGGTTATAAATACGGGTATAGATTATTCAGAATCTACTATAAACGAATACTTTTTACCTAGTGCAGTTGCCTCATACAGTATTTTCGAAGGTTTACCGATTTTTAACAACTTTAGTGAAAATTATAGCGAAGACCAGATAAAACGCGACCACCTGTTAGATGCTTACTTATCGTATGAAAAGACATGGGACGGGGCGCTTAGAAAAATGGATATACAAGCGGGTTATGCATATCAAAATTTTACCACGCAAGGTATAACTTACCCAACGACTACCGAAAACGGTTTTAGAGAGTCACAACAACCATTTAAGTATTATACGGAATTGAATTTGCAATCGTATTTCGCAAGAACCAATCTTAACTTTTTTGATAAATACTTAGTAACGGCATCTTTAAGGGCAGATGGTTCATCATTATTTGCCAAAGATCAGCGTTGGGGGTATTTTCCAGCTGTAGCGATGGCGTGGAAATTGGATAATGAAAATTTCTTAAAAGATGCGGAATGGCTTAGCCAGTTAAAATTACGAATAGGTTGGGGTCTTACAGGTCAGCAAGATATAACGGGTCCGGTTGGGTATTACCCGAATACCGCATTGTATGACGATGGTGATCCAACTGTAAGTTATGTGTTTGGCGATAGAACCGTTACCACTTACAGGGCAAATGCATTTAATCCAGATTTGTCTTGGGAGAAAACATCTACTTACAACATAGGTATTGACTTTGATATATTTAATAGTGTTTTGAGCGGTACCGTTGATGCATATACAAGAAATACTACCGATTTATTGGCAGAAGTACCCCAGTCAGAAGGAGCTTTGCGAAACCGATTTGTAAGTAATGTAGGTGAAACCGAAAGTAAAGGTTTTGAGGCAGCTTTACAGTTTAGGCCAATACAGACAGATAATTTTAGAATGGAGTTCAATTCTAATGTCGGTTTCAATGAAACATACATTAAAGATTTAGATAATATAACACAGTTTGCCAGTGGTGGCGGTATAGGGCGTGGTACAGGCGTAAATATCGGGCAAACCGCTGTTGGGGAAAGAAACAGGACTTTTTGGTTATATGAACAAATCTATACGGCAGATGGTGCGCCTATAGAAGATGCTTTCGTAGATCAAAATGGAGATGGTGTTATTTCTGATAGTGATCGTATTTTTATTCCGTTCGAGCCTAAATGGACTTATGGTTTCGGTACTTATATGCAATTTAAAAGCTTAGACTTGACCGCTAATTTTAGAGGGCAAATAGGAGGGCGAATTTATAATGGCAATTTATTGAATAGAGGTTTTACAGAATCTGTAATTCCGCTTACCGATACTGGCTTCATCAATAATGCCTTGAATTTATACGATGGTACTCGTTATAATGGTTTCTCTAATATTCCTTCAGATTTGCAGGCACTATCAGATTTCTATGTTTCCGATGCATCCTTTTTGCGTTTAGATAACATTACCCTAGGGTACAATCTAAAACCTTTTGATGATAAAAAGATTGGATTGCGAATATATGGTTCGGCAAACAATGTATTCGTAATAACCGACTATGAAGGTCTTGATCCAGAAAATTTTGATGGTATCGAAGCTTCTCCATATGCGCGTCCAAGAACATTTACTTTAGGTCTTAACCTTGATTTTTAAAAAAAAAGCTATGATAAAAAATATAATATTTACCGTTTTCGCCGTGGCTCTCTTTATAGGTTGCACTGACGATTTAGATACAGAACCTAGAATAGAGCAGAGCTTAGAGAACCTTTTGGAGTCTGAACCTGATGCAGCTTTAGGTATACTTGGAAAGCTATATGGAGGTCTGGCATTGCACGGAATAGGAATACCCGGTAGTGGTAATCAACAGTCTGATATTGCAGGTGATGACCCTGGGGAAACTGTTTTCTTTAGAAGTATGTGGAACATGCAAGAATTAACGACCGATATCGCGAAAAATAGATGGGGTGATGGTGGTTTAGATCCTTTGACAACTGCATCTAATTGGGCGCCAACGAATAAGTTTTTTGGTTACCTCTACAATAGAAGCTACTTCAATATAGCGCAGACCAATAACTTTATTTTAGATGTGCAAAAGGCAGATGAGCCAGAAGCAGAGTTGTTCATAGCCGAAGCTCGCTTTCTACGTGCCTTATCTTACTATTATTTAATGGATATGTTTGGTGGGGTTGTTGTCGTTACCGAAGAAGATGGTGTCACTGGGGTTCGTAGAGCTAAAAATTCACGTACAGAGGTTTTTGAATTTGTCGAAAATGAATTGTTGTCTATAGAAGAAACAATGCCATCTGTAAATGAATATGGCAGGGCGAACAAGACCGCTGTTCAATTTCTTTTGGCAAAAATTTATTTAAATGCCGAGGTATATACCGGATCAGCTAGGTATGCAGATGCATTGATGTATAGCGAAAAGGTTATTTCTGAGTCTTCTTTTACACTAGATGATGATTATCAATCTATATTTCAAGGCGACAACCATACTTCTAGCGAAATCATTTTTCCGATAATAGCCGATAGAAATACGGTTCAAAGCTTTGGTACATCTACATACCTTACCAATGGTAGTATGGGAGATACGACTATGCCTATCTCTGATTTCGGTAATTCTGATAGTTGGTTCGGTCACCGTTGTACACCTGCTATATATGGTTTGTTCGGAGATTTAGAAACTACGAAAGATAGCCGTGCGCTATTTTGGACAGAGGGTCATACCTACGAAATGACCGATTATAGAACTTGGGAGAATGGATATCCTACGTTCAAATTTCAAAATCAGTATTCAACAGGTGATTCTGGAGAAAGTAATTTCTCTGACACTGATATTCCCTTATTCAGATTGTCCGATGCTTATTTAATGTATGCCGAAGCACACCTTAGAGGTGGGGGCGGTACAACCGGTCAAGCTATAAATTTCATCAATGCGCTTAGGGAAAGAGCTTTCGGAGATACGAGCGGAAATATTACGGAAGCGGATTTTAATGAGCAATTTTTAATTGATGAAAGAGCTAGAGAACTGTATTATGAAGGTCATCGAAGACAAGACCTTATTCGTTTTGACCGTTTCACGGGCGATACATATATATGGCCTTGGAAAGGTAATGTCTTAGAGGGTACGTCAATACCTGAAAATTATGATTTGTTTCCATTTCCATTAGAAGCTTTACAAGCCAATCCTTTACTTGAGCAAAACCCTGGATACACTAATTAAAAATAAAAATGATGAAGAAAAATATAGCATATATCTATTCCTTTTTTATTGTAATGGCCCTTGTTTTGGGTAGTTGTAGCAATGACGATGAGAATATAAGAATTAGCGAAACAACAAGTACACAACTTACGGTTTCTTCGAGCGATGCTCTAGTGTTGTCCAGAGATATGGTAGGTGAGACGGTTCTTTCTTTAAATTGGACGGTACCTGATTTTGGTTTTGAAGGCGCGGTACCTAGTTATAATGTTGTTTTAGGTGTAGATGGCGTTTCTGATATTGAACCAAAAAAAGTTACTGTAGGTAATACGTTGACAAAAGAATTTGTTGCAGAAGAACTTAACGAGGCCATTAATGATGCAGGTGCACTCTCAGGACTTGAAAATAAGATCAATATTTGGATTGAAACCGTATTGGGTAAAGAAGTTGTAGCTACCTCTGGTATTCAAACTTTATCGATAACTGGTTACGCGACCACGTTTGACTTGAATTCATCTTGGGGTCTGGTTGGATCTGCGACTCCCAATGGATGGGATGGACCCGATGTGCCGGTGTACAGTACGGCTGTTGCGAATGAGTTTGTAGCTTATGTTACCTTGGTTGATGGTGAAATGAAAATTCGAGAGAATAATGACTGGAGTGTTAATTATGGTGATACAGGGGCAGACGGCACATTAGATTTAGAAGGAGACAATATTCAGGTAACTGCCGGCACTTACAGGATTATGTTTAGTTTAAATGATTTATCCTACTCTATCGAACCTTTTTCTTGGGGTGTAGTAGGTGATGCTACTCCTAATGGATGGGATGGTCCAGATGTTCCGCTAACATATGATGCAACTTCTGATCAATGGAGAGCGGTGTTAAGTTTGACCGCAGGTGATGTAAAGTTTAGGCAGAACAATGAGTGGGCTATAAGTTATGGCGGTACTGGGTTGAGCGCTTCTTTAGAGCTAGATGGTCCTAATATCTCGGTTGAAGCAGGTAACTATTTAATTTCCGTAGACTTTAATAATAATTTATACACTATTGAACCTATAGATATATGGGGTCTTGTTGGTGATGCCGCACCAAATGGTTGGGACGGGCCTAATATGAGATTTACCCCTGACTATGCTAATGAAGGAGTGTGGGTATTGAAAAACGTAGCGCTATTAGATGGCGAAATTAAGTTTAGAACAAACGATGCATGGGATTTTAACTATGGTGATGATGGTAATGATGGAACACTAGAAGTAGACGGAGCGAATATTCCTGTTAGTGCGGGTAATTATACGATTAAGCTATTACTGTCAGATACAGAAAATCCAACCTATACCATTGAATAAAAAGTAAGAATATGAAAATCAATAATTATATTAAAATTGGTCTAGGGTCACTGGTTATGCTGGTTACTTCTTGTACCAATGATGAATTTACGCCGCTAAAAGTTACCGAAAGTAATGATGCCGAAGATGCGCCAACAGGTGTTGCACAAGCTAGAACAACCGCACTTACGCCGGGTAGCGGTGTAATGATGCAAGCTTTCTATTGGGATGTTACCGAAGGTGGTATTTGGTGGGACAATGTAGATTCTAAGCTAGAGTCTTGGGCAGCAAATGGCGTAGACGCTATTTGGATACCGCCGATCTCTAAAGGTCAAAGTGGAGGTTTTTCTATGGGTTATGACCCAGCTGATTATTTTGATTTTGGAGATTTTCAGCAGCATGGTACCACCGAGACCCGTTTTGGTAATAGAGAAGAACTAGAGAAAATGATCGGCACGGCACATGAGAATGAAATAGCCGTAATTGCAGATATAGTACTAAATCATAATTCTGGTGGTGCGCTAGAATATAATGAGTTTAGACAGATAGAAACATATACTTTGTTTGAACCCGCATCGGGCCTTTTTAACAGAACCTGGTTAAATTATTTACCCAATGCGGTAAACCTTGAAGATGAAGGTAGGTTCGGTGGCTTTCCAGATTTAGACTTAAAGAACGATTATGTGATGGATTGGTTGTGGCGATCAGAAGAATCTGTTGCAAGCTATTACATGAATACGCTTAAAATCGATGGTTGGCGATTTGATTTTGTAAAGGGGTTTTCACCAGAAGTGGTAAAACAATGGATCGGTACTGTAGGTGGTTATAGCGTTGGTGAAAATTTTGATGGTAACGTTTCTGATGTTGTAGGTCCATGGGTAGAGGCTACAGGGGCAAATGCTTTTGATTTTCCAAACTTTTTCAATATGCGAAACGCATTTTTAAATGGAAATTTAAATGAATTAACAAACCCGAATTTAATATCCACTATGCCAGAAAAAGCGGTTACGTTCGTAGGTAATCATGATACGGAGTCAAGAGATGGCAGTAATGAATTTCCTGACGAATTTGAGACACATGCTTATGCGTATATCATGAGTGCCCCTGGGTATCCATGTGTTTTTTATTCCCATTACGAAGATAGCGGTGAAGATCAAAAAGATAAAATAAATCAATTGATTCAGATCCGTGCGCAATTAGCGGCTGGTGATTGGACAATAAACTACGTAGATAATCAAGAATTTGTAGCGACAAGGGGTGGTGACGGTGAAAAACCAGGATTGGTTCTTTACATCAATCTCAGTGATACTGAAGTAAGCAAAGAAATACAAACGCATTGGAACAATGCAAATATTAAAGATTATACAGAAGAATATATCGTCTTTCAAAAATCTGATTCTAGTGGTCTTGTAGATGTAAAGGCTCCGGCAATGGGGTATGCGATTTGGTCGGCTACTGATGATGAGCAACAGGCTTTTTCTGAAGAATTGTTCGTGCCAGGTGACTACCAAGGTTGGGATCCTAGTGCTGCCGTTAGTCTTGCGGCACTTGAAGTTCCTAATTTAACAGGTGCCTATAGAGGTCATGTAAGTTTTACGAACGATTCAAATGAATTTAAATTCACAGATGCTTCCAATTGGGATAATGGTATTTATGGAGATGCAGGAGATGGTACATCGGGTAGTATTGAGGCTCCTGGTAACAATATAATATTGCCTGGTCCTTTAGATTATGAAATAAACGTAGACTTGATCAATAATAGCTGGTCTGCCTTTACTTGGGCGATTATTGGTTCTGGTACACCAAACGGATGGGATGATCCAGATACGGATATGAGCTATGATTTTGATCGAAATGTTTGGACAGTTACGGCCAATCTTACCGATGGTGAATTGAAATTCAGGGCCAACAATGGTTGGGATGTTAATTTTGGCGATACCGGCAACGATGGGGTTTTAGATGATGGCGGAGATAACATTGCGGTTCAGGCAGGTAGTTATCAGGTAGATCTTGATTTGGAAAACAATACGTTTAGTTTAGGTAATTGGGCCATTATCGGTTCTGCAACACCTAATGGATGGGATGATCCTGATACAAATATGGAATTTGATGCCGTTGACAAGGTTTGGACAATATCGGTCGTTCTTTTACCTGGCGAAATGAAGTTTAGATTTAAAGATTCTTGGGATGTTAACTTAGGTGATAATAGTGCCGATGGTGTATTGGAACAAAATGGTGATAATATCGTTATAACCACAGAAGGAAATTATACGATTCTATTGAATACCGAGATGAATACATATAGTATTAGTTTAAATTAAGTTGTTAGTTGAGTTAATTTTTGCACGGGGTTGCCATTTTGGTGACCCTTTTTTTATTTTTACCAACATAGGTGTCAAACACTATGTACACTGTAATTAGGTATCCGATCTTTTATATTAAAAAAGGCAAAAATAATTTGTAGTTTAAACAAGTAAATAAATTATAAACAGTAGCTTCAAAACTTAGGCGATTTTAAAAAATATGTTTTATAAACCTTATCGTATAAAATTAAAAAGGGGGTTGACTAAATGAATTATAGTAAAATGCATGAGCCAATTTTTTATGTTGGCAAGTATAAGATGTTCTTTTTGATAGCTGCAGTATTTCTAAGCACATTCGGGTTGTACGCTCAAACCAGTTTTGTTTTGGACTATGTGCCACAAAGCACAAAAATTACAGATACCCTATATCTTACAGGGTCGTTTAATAACTGGAATCCTAAGGATCCGTATTACAGATTTACAAAACAGGCAGACGGTACATATGAGCTGAAGAACAAATTTTTTGACGCCTCTTGGATTTCCTTCAAAATTACCAGAGGTAGTTGGTCTAAAGTAGAGGTTGAAAATGATGGCGCACCCCTTACGGTCAGAAAAATTTCTTTTAATCGAACTACAGAAAAAACCTTGGTCTTACAAGTGGCAGGGTGGTCAGACAAATTAAAATTAAAAGACCAAAAGAAAAAAGTTGCTATAATTTTAACAGAGGTTCCTAAAAATACACCTCCTAATTCTTCTTTTTACGTTTGTGGTAATTTCAACGGTTGGGTACCTGGCGATGAGCGCTATAAAATGAAGCAGTTGATCAGCGGAATATATCAAGTGGAGATTCCGGTATTTTCAGAACCTGTGGAATATAAATTTACACGAGGTAATTGGTTGACTGTTGAGGGTAAAAGTTACGGTAGACCTAGGCCCAATCGTATGTTGAGCGATAAGGATCTGGCTTCGAAAAAACCTATAAAAAATGCTATTGATTATTGGGAAGATCAATCTTACGGAATTTTCAATCCTTATACTTTGATTCTGATACTGACAGCTCTACAAGGTTTTTTCCTCATTTTTATTATCAATTCCAACAGCAACAATAACAAATCTGCCAATCAAGCATTAAGTGTGCTGATTTTTATTATATCAATCACATTAATAGCGAGAGTAGTAATATATGATCGTGTAATTTATACAGAAAACCCTAAGCTATCGTTATTGACAGATTTGGTCTTTTTCCTGTACGGTCCGGTTTTCCTAATTTATATTGAACGTTTGTTACAACGAAGTAAAAGGTCTTTTTTGACCTATTGGTATCATTTTGTGCCTTTTGTTTTACAAGTGGTAGTGTATTTCAGTATTTCATTAAACCCTACCCATACGTTTATTGAACGAAATTTGTTTCAATCATTAGAATCGCCACCATATGCTATTTATGAAGTTGTGGTATTGTTGGCATTGGTGTTCAATATCTTTTATTGGTTTAATATCAAGAAGAAGATAAAACAATATTTTCAAAATATTGAACTCAACTATTCTACCGATCAAAACATTAAGTATTTGAATGTTATAATGATGGTTCTAGGCGTTTGTTTGTTTTTTTGGACAGTGATTGTTTTAGCCGATATTTATAGTGCCTATAGTGAGATTCCTATAAATTATACTACTAATCTTTTAATAGATATTGTATGGGTGGTATTTTCTGTCGTAGTTTATTTGCTGGGTTATTTTGCAATTAAACAGCCCGAAATTTTTAGAATGGCAGTTATCGATGAAGAATTGAAACTAGAAGTTGATAAAGCTAAAATCAACACTACTGATTTGGATGAGCAGAAAAATGCACTTCACGAAATAATGGCTCAAGAGCAAATTTATTTGAATCCAGAATTAAGTTTACCAGAATTAGCTGCCAAAATGAATACTAGTGTGCATGCCTTATCCAAAACTATTAACGCAGGATATTCAAAGAATTTCAGAGATTTTGTTAACTATTACCGAGTTGAAGAATTTATTGAGCGGGCGCAAGATGAGAAGTATAAAAACCAGACCTACTTGGCCATAGCTTTGGCGGTAGGTTTTAACTCAAAGTCGTCGTTTAATCGATCATTCAAGAAAGTAACGAATAAGTCTCCAAGAGAGTACTTTAATGATCTTCAGAAAAGCTAGATTATGGATCGACCGTAACATAATTCGGTATAATATAGATCACATTATAATTTAAGTCGATTTAGGCTCTATTTATCGATAATTTAGGTCCTATTCAATAAATTATAATATGAAAATCGTAACTAGCTTTATCCTTATTTTATTTTTTACACTTTCAAAAATTTGGGCACAGGACCCAATAGAGAGGGTTGAACCACCAAATTGGTGGGTCGATATGGAATATAATGTTATAGAAGTATTGGTGTATGGTAAAGATATAGCAAGTTATAAAGTAACATTAGATGCTTATAAGGGTGTATCTCTTAAAACTATAAAAACTGTCGAAAACTCGAATTATCTCTTTATTACGCTTGATATATCTAAAGAAGCACTTGCTGGAGAGCTACAATTAAAATTTAGTAAGGCTGATGCAGATGTAATTACCTATTCTTATCCTATAAAAAATCGTGTATTAAATAGAAGAAATATAGAAGGTTTTGATTCATCTGATGCCATTTATTTAATAACACCTGATCGTTTCGCAAATGGTGATGTTACCAATGATGAGGTAGCAGGATTGAAGGAAAAGTTAAATAGAAATGATAAAGGAGGAAGGCACGGAGGTGATGTAGCAGGTATGGTTGATCATTTAGATTATATAAAGAACCTAGGTTTTACTGCAATCTGGACAAATCCTATTTTAGAAAATAATATGCCTAGTTATAGTTATCATGGTTATGCTACTACCGATTTTTACAAAGTAGATCCGCGTTATGGTAGTAATGCATCTTTTAAGGCAATGTGCGATAAGGCTTCCGAAAAAGGAATGAAAGTAATTATGGATATGATTGCGAACCATTCTGGTTTAGAGCATTGGTGGATCAAAGACCTGCCTTCTAAAGATTGGATTAATCATTGGGATACATACACCCAAACTAACCATAAAAAGACCGTGATCTTAGATCCATACGCAACAAAAAAAGACAAGAAGATCTTTTTTGATGGTTGGTTCGTACCAACGATGCCAGATTTAAATCAGCGTAATAAATCTATGGCGAATTATTTAATACAAAACACATTATGGTGGATTGAATATTCTGGAATTTCTGGTATACGAATGGATACTTATCCTTATCCAGATATGTATTTTATGAATGATTGGACCAAGGCAGTAATGAAAGAATATCCAAATTTTAATATAGTTGGTGAAGAATGGGTGTTGAGACCAACTATCGTTTCTTATTGGCAAAAAGGAAAGCAAAATGCAAATGGCTACACATCAGAGCTAAAGAGTGTAATGGATTTTCCTTTACAAAACGCGTTGGTAAATTCTTTAAACGATACTGAATCTTGGAATGCGGTGTATGAAGAGTTAGGGCAAGATTATTTATATCCAGATCCTAAAAATTTGGTTGTATTTCCTGATAATCATGATATGAGCCGCATATTCACACAGTTAAATGAAGATAAAGAATTATTAAAACTTGCACTTACATATATAGCCACTATTAGGGGGATTCCACAAATTTATTACGGTACAGAAGTTTTGATGAAGAATAAAGGAACGGAAGATCATGGTGTAATTCGTTCAGATTTTCCAGGTGGCTGGTCAAACGACCAAGTTAATTCATTTACTGGTAATGGTCTAAGCAAGTCACAGCTAGAAATAAAGAACTATATAGCTAAACTTTTTAATTGGCGAAAAAATAATACTATTATTCATGAAGGCAATTTGATTCATTTTGCAACTACAAATAATGTTTACGTATTTTTTAGATATATAGAAAATGAAAAGATTATGGTGGTGTTGAATAAAGATGATGATAGCATGACCATAAATATGAAAGAGTATGAAGAAGTTCTAAAGGGAAACCTTACAGGAAGAGATATATTGACAGAGAAACATTTTAAAGATGTAAGCAGCTTAACTATTACCGGTAAAAGCGCACTTGTTATAGAGTTAGAGTAATAGCATTTTATAAAGAAAAACACACTTCTTATACGCTCGGTTATAAATATTTAATTACATACTAGAAAGGTTTTTTCGTAAATAAGTCGAATTTGTGTCAACTTATTTCAGGACGGGACAGATATAACAAAAAAGCCACTGAATTTTCAGTGGCTTTTTTTCTTAGTAGCGGGGACTGGACTCGAACCAGCGACCTTCGGGTTACGGGCTCCTCGTATGGAAAATTTCCAACGGTTTTATTGGGCTCAGCCGCTATCAAATTATAAAATCGTATGCAAAAACGTATGCAGTTTTAGTTTTCTGTTTGTTAATTGGTAATATAGGAAAAGATATTGAAGTTCTGCTTTTTATAAATGTATTTAGAATCAGGGATAAATCAATTAAATTAAGATGTAGTAGTAAATTATCTATAATTTGTATATTTGATAAAAATTAAGTGAATATATTGTTATATATTTAATTTTAGAGCTCTTATTTCTTTTGAGCTTTAATTTTTTGACCTCCTATATAATAGAACTATACATTATGAAATTAACCTATAAACAAACCGATAGAAAACCTGAAAATTCCTTTTTAGCACGACAAGATACAATACCATGTATTGAACAAGATTGGCATTTTCATCCAGAGATAGAGCTTATTTATTTTTTGAAAAGTACGGGTACACGTTATGTGGGTAATTCCATCGGTAATTTTGAGGAAGGTGAATTATATCTAATTGGTAGTAATGTGCCACACCTATTTAGAAACCATCGCGAATATTATGATGGTGTTGATGAAAACAATTCTGCAGATCTTATAGTGGTAAAATTTGAGCGTGATTTTTTAGGGGAGACTTTTAAGGAATTACCCGAAGCAAAAAAAATACAAACACTTTTTGATAATGCAAATAGAGGATTGATATTTTCAAAGGCAGCTACCTATTTAGTGCATTCTCATATGATGGGTCTTGTACGTGGGCAAGGGCTTTCTCGAATTGTAGGGTTATTGAAGATATTGGATATTTTATCCATAAGTGAGAATTTTAGTTTTCTATGTTCCAATGGCTTTGATAATTCGTATAAGAAAAGCGAGAAAGAACGTATGGCAAGAATAATTTCATATCTCAACGAAAATTTCGAGAATAAAATAGAGTTAGAGACCGTTGCATCTATTGCACATATGGCACCAAATGCATTCTGTAGGTACTTTAAAAAGCGGACTCAAAAGTCCTTTGTTCAGTTTTTAAATGAAATTAGAATCGGTCATGCTTGTAAGCTGCTGATAGAAGGTAAACTTCAGATTACAACGATTTGTTATCAATCTGGCTTTAATACGGTAACAAATTTTAACCGTCAATTTAAGGCATTGATGAATATGACACCCACCGAGTATATGGAGCCTTATATTCAAGATAAGGTGGTAGAATTGGAAGATGTGTAAATGTGCTTACACTAAAAATTCTTTTATTTTTTATAACTGATGCATTTTATTGAGCTTGGTTAAGCTTATGGTAATATTGTGTTTGTAATGGGTAATCATGAAACTAAGCCTAAATAATATTTCAGTTAAGTTTGTAAGAGTATGAATATTGATTAGGTAATAATTGATATTGACTTCTTAATATTTTAAAAGAATATGACCTCGCTTATTATTTTAATTTCCTGTATTGTACTATTGATAGTTGCCGTCACTATTTTTAAAGTACACCCTATCCCTGCGCTATTGGTTGCTGGTTTAATTTTAGGTCTTGCTACAGGTAATTCTGTTGAAGTTGTTACTGATAGTCTTTTGAGTGGCTTTGGCAATACACTGAAATGGATAGGTCTGGTCATTTTATTCGGTACTTTATTGGGTGAGATATTGGCAGAGACCGGCGGCGCCGATGTCATTGCTGAAAGTATCATAAAACTTTTCGGAATCAATCGTTTACCATTGGGCATGGCGGTAATCGGTTTTTTGGTAGGTATACCTGTTTTTATGGATGTTGCCTATTTGACGTTGTTGCCAACTATGGTAGCGTTGTCAAAGAGATCTGGTCAGTCTATTCTGGTATTAGGTTTGTCGCTTGCAATGAGTTTAACGGTGGCACATGCACTTATTCCACCAACACCGGGTCCATTGGCGGTAGCAGCGCTACTTGATATTAATGTTGGCGATATGATACCGTTTAATGTTATGGTTGCGCTAGTAGCGGTTATTGGAGGGTTGGTATGGATAAAGCTAAATGCAAAAAAGCTGAATTTGCAAAGCTCAAATTCATTGGAAAGTGATACCGAAATTATAAATAAAAAAGAATTAATTGGGTATAAGCGAATATTACCTTTTGCAGCATTACTGGTTCCTTTGCTTTTAATGTCGGTGGGGAATATTTTTCCGGCAGATAATCCGCTTGTTGATTTTATTAAAAATCCGGTTTGGGCATTAATGATCGGGGTTTGTTTTGCGCTTCCTTTAATTGGTAAGAAAAAATTCTCATCACGCTTAAATACATATTTTCAATCTGCAGGAGCCAAATGTGCCATAGTTATACTTATCACTGGTACAGGTGGTGCCTTTGGTCAAGTAATTAAAGATACCGAAATAGTCAATTCATTGTTTACAGAAGTGAATACGGTTAGTCTTTCTGTTTTAGGTGTTATCATACCATTTTTATTGAGCTTTCTTTTTACAACGGTTACAGGTTCTATTACCGTTTCTTTAATAACTACAGCTTCAATAGCTGCTCCCTTGGTAACAGGCGGAGTATTGAATCCGGAATTAACCGCCGCCGCCATTGGTGCAGGTTCTTTGGGTATTATTCATGTAAATAGCAGCTTTTTCTGGTTGTTTAAAGAAGTCCATGATATTTCGGTGACCAAATTATTGAGGTCGTTTAGCGTACTATCTGGCGTGGTGGCCATTAGTGGAGGTATGCTGGTTATGTTACTATTTTGGTTTTTTTACTAAGAATAATCTTAGTAAAAGCCTAGATATCTTTGAATTACATTTTAAAATCATAAAAATTTATTGATATTATCTATTTGTCTATTGAAATTTTGTCAAATTGATAATATTGTGCAGTCCTAAGTTAATAATTGCATAGTAGCTCTTCTCATTAACCACGTACTTTGAATCGTTAGTTGAATTAAGACTTTTATAGTCGTTGAGTTAGTAGTTGCATATAAGCACGGTAATACTTGAGAAATATTGCCGTGTTTTATTTGCGAATTCCTACCGCTTAATACATCGGTCAATTGATTAAAGATGCCGGTAAATCAGCTTAATATCCATATTGGTATATAAAATTAAATCTAGGGTAATATAGTGTTTGTACATGGTTGGTCTATGTCATATATGTGCA
The DNA here is from genome assembly GCF_044597005.1 of Maribacter sp. R86514. Taxonomy (NCBI): domain Bacteria; kingdom Pseudomonadati; phylum Bacteroidota; class Flavobacteriia; order Flavobacteriales; family Flavobacteriaceae; genus Maribacter; species Maribacter sp. R86514. Next base: position 4,009,258 of record NZ_CP138999.1, read on the forward strand.
TTATGTAGCGCTTTTTTTGTGTAAAGATGAACTATGAATATTGAATTTCTTCCGTTGGTATTGGTGCTTTTGGCAAGTTTCTTTCAAGGAACCTTTGGCTTGGGCATGAAGTATATGGCTCCTTTAAAATGGGAGGCATGGTGGTTGGTACATGCATTTGTTGCAATGATATTTGTGCCTATGCTTTGGGCTTTTTTGGTGATACCAGATTTGTTCGGTGTCATTATGAGTACAGAAAGTAGTGTATTGCTACTAGCTGCTTTTTATGGATTCTTATGGGGTATTGGTGGAATTCTCTTTGGTGTTAGCGTTGAAAAAACAGGTATTTCAATTACATACGGTATTGTAATGGGGCTTGCGGCCTCAATGGGATCGATTATACCGTTGTTCCAAATAGAGGGGGCAATGGCACAACCTACTTTTCCCATTGTATTATTAGGAGTAGCATTATTATTGGTAGGCGTGGCAATTACCGCCGTTGCCGGTGTTAAAAGGGATCAACTGAATATTACTAAAGACGCTAAGAAGGGAGCTATAAAAACCGGGGTACTTATTGCTGTAGCATCGGGTGTGCTTTCTGCTTTTTTAAATGTAGGTTTTGCGAATGCTGCTCCTGTGGCGAATACGGCCACCGACTTTTATGGAGTAGGCGCTCAGAATGCAAGCTTGGCATCGTGGGTGGTAGTATTAATAGGAGCGTTTATAATGAATGGTGGTTATGCCATCTTTAAATTATCGAAAAACAATTCATGGTCTTCATTCAAAACCGTTGATAGCCGTAAAGCTTACACATGGGCTATTGCATCAGGTATTTTTTGGTTTTGTGCCTTAGGGGTCTACGGGCAAGGCGCGGCATTAATGGGTAAAATGGGGCCGGTGATCGGTTGGCCGATATTGCTTGGTTTGGCATTGATAATAAGTAATATATGGGCATATAGGGCAGGTGAATGGAAGAATGCGAAAAAGCCTTTTTCAATACTTCTAATGGGGCTGTTTGTTCTAATACTGGCCATATGCATATTAGGCTATGCAAATTATTGAAGAAGATAGGGTTAGATGATAAAATCATATAGATCACAAGAAGTAAACAATATATAAAATGAAAATAGCAAAAATCGAACCTTATATCATAGTACATAAGTTAGACACTCCTTTTTATTTTTCTCAATGGCAATATGATACGCGTAGAATTTGTATTGTAAAAGTTACTTTAGAGGATGGTACTTATGGTTGGGGAGAAGGCTATGGTCCGGCAGGTGTTATTAAGTCAGGTATAGAATTCTTTTCACCATTTTTAATAGGTAAAGATGCTTTGGGTCATGAGATATTGTGGCAAGAAATGTATAGGCGTTCATTAGATTATGCTCGTAGTGGAAGTCTACAAGCGGCAATAAGTGCAATAGATGTTGCGCTATGGGATCTAAAAGGTAAATTATTGAATCAGCCGGTTTCTATGTTGTTGGGAGGAATAAAGAATCCGATTATAGAACCTTATGCCACCGGGCTTTACTTTACTAGGGTAGAGAATCTCGAAGAAACTTTGGTTGAAGAGGCGCTATTGTATAAAAGTCAAGGTTTTAAGGCCATAAAGATGAAAGTTGGTCTTGGGGTTAATGAGGACATTAAATATATATCTGCCATTAGAAAAGCTATCGGTTCAGATATGAGATTGATGATCGACTCTAACCACGCCTATAATTACCGTGAATCTGTAAAGCTCGCGCAAAAAGTAGAAAAATTTGATATTTCTTGGTTTGAAGAGCCAGTGTCTCCAGAAGATTACGAAGGCTATAGAAGGCTACGAGAGAGTACTACTATCCCAATAGCAGGCGGTGAATGTGAATATCTAAAATTTGGTTTCAAACGCTTGTTAGAGAATGAGTGCGTAGATATCGCTCAGCCAGATATTTGTGCAACGGGTGGGTTGACAGAGGCAAAGCGCATAGCAACTTTAGCACAAGCGTACAGTAAAGATGTTGTTCCACATACTTGGGGTACCTGGATCGCTATAAGTGCCGCCGTACATTTTGTGGGTAATTTAGATATGAACCCAGGTAGAATGTACTGTGAATTGCCTACAATGGAGCTAGATCGTACCGAAAATGCACTAAGGGATATCGTTACGAAAAGCGATGTCAAAGTGGTGAATGGTTTAATAAACGTACCTAATTCGCCAGGTTTGGGAGTAGATGTAAATATTGAGGCACTAGAAGAATATAAGGAATAGAGATATTGAACAAAATGGAGAAAGTACTAAAATTTGGTCATAAGAAATTATATATAGACGGGCAGCTAGTAGAGGCTTCTAATGGTAAGACTTTTGATGTAATATGCCCTGCAGATGAGCAAGCTACCGCTACAATTGCGTGGGCAACCAAAGAAGATACACAAAGGGCGTTAATAGCAGCTCAAAAAGGTTTTGAAACCTGGTCAGTAATGCCTTTGGAAACAAGGTTGAATTGGATAGATAAACTAAGAAGTAAAATAATAGAGAATAGCGATTTTTTGCGTGAAAGTATCATGTACGAAATGGGTAAAACTTGGGAAGGCTCAGAAGAAGATCTTACCAGTATCGTTAACTCGTTAAAATATTATTCTGACGAAATTCAATTAAGAAAAGATATTCCTATTGAAGATAAAGAGGGTAGTCATGAACATAAAATGGTATCCCAGCCACTAGGGGTTGCCGTTGCATTTTTGGCATATAATTTTCCGCTATTAAATTTAGGTTTTAAACTGGGACCGGCACTGGCATCAGGATCTAGTATCATATTGAAACCATCTGAATTTTCACCATTATCCGCCTACATAATTGGTGAGCTTTGTGCGGAAATCAATTTTCCAAAAGGAGTGGTGAATGTAATTTGTGGCGACTTAAAAGATGTTGGTATTCCTTTGTGTGAAAGTAAAATACCTAGACTTATTACCATGATCGGTTCTACGGAAACGGCACAAAAACTTATAGTTCAAAGCGCCCGAACCTCTATCAAAAGATATAGTATGGAGTGTGGCGGTAATGCACCGTTTATTGTAATGGACGATGCTGATTTAGAGTCGGCTATAAACCTTGGCGCTGCTTTGAAAACAGACAATACTGGTCAAATTTGTGTTGCGCCAAATCGTTTCTACGTTCATGAATCTAATATCGATAAGTTTATTGAAGGTTTGGCTAATAAGTTCGGAAATACCAAGATTGGATTTGGACGTGAAAATAAGCCCGATATGGGGCCTTTGGCAAATAAAGCTTCGGTTAAAAAAGTGCTGGGTATAGTAAAAGAAGCTGTAAATCAAGGTGGAGAACTTATATATGGCGGTAAGGCCATAGAAGGCGATGGATTTTATTTTGAGCCAACGCTTATTCGCATGAAAAACAATGATGCTGAAATACTGCAACAAGAAATTTTTGGTCCAGTAGCCATAGTGGTTCCTTTTAAAACTAAAGAGCAAGTAATAGAATTGGCAAATAATACAGACGCCGGTCTAGCTTCTTATGTTTTTTCAGAAAATAGAGAAACCTTAAATTATTTTGCTGAAAAGTTAGAATTTGGAGAGGTGCAGCTAAACGGAGTTAAATATGATATTTACCTGCCTCATGGCGGAGTAAAAAATAGTGGCATAGGTGTAGACTGTTCTACATATGCATTAGATGATTATTTGATTAAAAAGAGAGTCTCCCTGGCTTTGAATACATGAAAATACCTGATTATTTTATTAGTTGCGATTGGGGTACCTCTAACTTTAGGCTTAGGTTGGTAGAAACAGATACATTAAATGTTTTGGTCGAGCATAAAACAGATCAAGGTGTAAAAGTGGTCTATCAAAAGTTTTTAAAGCAAAATGATATAAACCAAACTCAATTTTTCAAGAATTACCTCGAAAGCCAAATCAATAATCTTGATGAGCATCATAAGGCGGGCTTGATTATTGCGGCTGGTATGGCATCTTCAAATATTGGAATGAAGGAGTTGTCTTATGGCGAGATACCTTTTAATGAGAAGGGAGATGGTTTAAATTGGGAAATATTATCGTTTAAGGAAAATTTAGATATCGTATTGGTTTCTGGAGTAAAAACAGAAACCGGGATGATGCGTGGAGAAGAGATTCAAGCATTCGGGCTCACAAAATATTTAGAGTCTTATCAATCTGGTATTCTCATATTGCCAGGTACCCATAGTAAGCATATTAACTATGAAAAAGTCAAGTTCAATGGTTTAAAAAGCTATATGACAGGCGAGGTTTTTGAGTTGTTAAGTCGTCATAGCATTTTGTCTAATAGTGTAGAGAAATGTCATTGGATCAATAAAAGGCATGATGCATTTAAACAAGGGTTGGAAATTGGCTTTACTGATGAATTAAGTGCAAATCTATTTTCTATAAGAGCTAAGCATATACTGAACGATTCCAATAAAAAAGATAACTTCTATCTACTGAGCGGTATGCTTATAGGAGATGAGCTTTCTTATTTAAAAAACAAAGATCAGAAAGTTTTTCTAGCGGCGACCGAGCCTTTTTACAGTATGTACAAGTTGGCGTTAGAAACTATTCTAAATGCAACACAAGTAATATGTTTTGGCGATAAGGTTTTAGAAAAAGCTTTGTTAATAGGTCAGAAAAAAATAATACAACTTCATGCAGAATAATACAGCTTTTTCTTGGCAGAGATATAATAACACACCCATTGTTGGTATTGTTAGAGGTTCAGATTTAGATACGGTTAAGCATATTGTCAACGCCTATATTGCCGCTAAGTTTTATACGATAGAGATAACGATGAATACGCCCAATGTGGCTAAGATCATAACAGAGTTACGTTTAAATTATCCTGATTTAAATGTAGGTGCGGGTACCGTATGTAACCTGGCAGATTTAGATATTGCAATTGCTGCGGGAGCACAATTTATAGTGACTCCAATACTTGATGAAGAAGTTATAAAGAAATGTGTAGAAATGCAGATTCCGATTTTCCCTGGAGCGTATTCTCCAACAGAAATTTATAGGGCTTGGTCTTTAGGGGCATCTGCAGTAAAAGTATTTCCGGCAACCCAATTAGGTCCGAAATTCATAAAAGATGTTCTGGCACCATTAAATCAAATTAAGTTAATGCCAACAGGTGGCGTATCTAAAGATAATATCAAATCTTTTTTTGAAGCAGGTGTGGTAGGTGCTGGTATGGGAAGTTCTTTGTTTGATAAGAAAATGATCAAAAACAATGATTTTGAAGCTTTGCAGAATCATTTTACGGCAATAAGAAACGAAATCGAACTATTTACAAAAATTTAGTATTATGAATTATCAGTTCAGTCATATAGGGATACCAACACAAGAAGAGAAAGACTGGGATGGCTATTATGAGCCCGGTAAAATACATTATACGAATTTTAATAATGATGAGTATGCGATAGAGTGGGTGAAATTCGATGCTGATAGTCCAATGCCCGAAATGATGCGTACTGTCCCTCATGTGGCTTATTTGGTAGATGATATTGATGAGGCATTATCAGGTAAAGATATATTGGTAAAAACATTCTCTCCGGCTGATGGCGTTCGTGTAGCCTTCATCAAGCATAACGGTTCACCTGTCGAATTCATGGAGATTAGCGAATAGGTTAGACTATACATTATTTACATTTCTACTTTTAGTAAACCGGTTTTTTTAGGTAAGGCTATAAATACCTGGTTCTCAAACCCTCTGTTTACACTATTCTTTGTTTATAGCTCTTTTTTTAAGTATGTGCTTAAAACGCACATATCATAATATTATATTCGCAAAATTTTACCCTAAAATTTAACAAGAAATCAAAAGGGTTAAAATAATGCTAGTACTAGGTAATTTTTTGGTGTTAAAACAGCGTAGCTTCCGCTTCTTTTGTAAAGTAAATGTTAAAGGTGGGTTAAGGGTATTGCGTATCTAGCTCAAATTCAAACATGTAAACACATTGAAATACTTAAACTAAACTTAAATCAACAAGAGAAAGCTTTATGGAAAAATTGAAAAAAGCAGTCGCAAATAAAAACAACCTTATGGGGAGTTGTTTTTATTTTAAAAAAATTCATGGAATATGGCTTTGCACTATTCTATTTATGTTCTTGAGTGTAACTAATGCATTGGCTCAAGATGTTTCGGTGTCCGGTATTATATCAGATGCTCAAGGTCCTTTGCCTGGCGCAAGTGTTGTGGTAAAAGGTACTACTTCAGGAGCCCAGTCAGATTTTGATGGAAATTATTCCTTGACCGTAGCTAACGGTTCGGTTTTGGTTTTTTCCTATATCGGCTATGCAACCCAAGAAATTACGGTTGACGGTCAATCAGTAATCAACGTAACTTTAGAAGAAGACGCTTCAAAATTAGATGAAGTGGTAGTTTTAGGGTATACCACCAAGAAAAAGGGAGAAGTAACAGGATCGGTAAGTACTATTGATAGTAAGGCAATTGAACAATCATCAAGTAAAGATGTTGCCAAATCATTGGCAGGTAGAGCTTCTGGTCTAATTATTAGTGACCGTGGTGGTGTGCCAGGTGCAGGCAACGGCGGTGGTGGCAGTACAGATGATGATGCCACTACGATCTTGATCAGGGGAAAATCTACCTTAGGTAATAACACTCCATTGATACTTATAGATGGTGTTCCTTCGGGATCGTTCTCGCAATTGGCGCCACAAGACATTGCATCACTTACAGTTCTTAAAGATGGTTCGGCGGCAATTTATGGTTCAAGAGCGGCCAATGGGGTTATTTTAGTAACCACAAAAAGAGGTAAGAGCGGAAAGCCGAAAATAAATTTCTCGCATGCTTATAACGTTTCGTCTTTTACAAAGCGTCCAAAGTTGATGGATGTAAACCAGTATGCAACTTACGAGAATGAAATAAATGCAAGAGTTAATGGTGCCGATGCAGACCCTGTATTTACACCTGGGGATATTGCAGGTTTTCCAAATACAGACTGGGCCGATGAGGTATTGGCAAAGACTTCTCCAGAATCAAGAACATCTTTATCTGTTTCTGGTGGAACCGAAAAGGCTAAATATTTTGTCAGTGGAGATTTTATTGACCAAAAGGGTTTGTATAAATCAGGAGACTTGGGTTTTAAGCAATATCAATTACGTTCTAATATCGATGTCAATTTAACGGATAGCTTTAAGCTAGGAGTGGATTTGGCTACACGTTTTGGTAAAAGGACTGCGCCAGGTGTTAACGCAAATAATATTTATAAGCTAATTTTTGCACTACCGCCAAACGAAATAGCAAGATACCCTAATGGTCTTCCGGCAAGAGGAGGGGATGAAGGTAATCCTATTTTAACCTCAAGTAATGCCTCTGGTTTTGAAGATAATTTCACGAACACGACAACAGGTCGTTTCACGGCAGATTGGAACTTGGATAAAGTTTTAAAGGGTTTAAGTATAAAAGGATTTACAGGGTTCAGAAAAATTGAAACCAATTCAAAATCTTGGTATTCTCCGTGGACGTTTTATGCTCAATTGGATGATGGTACTTTTGAACCTAGAATTGGATCTAACCAGCAAGGAACAGAACGTATCTTAACGGAAAGTTTTAGCAAGTTTGATGAGCAAATTTACAATGCACGTTTACATTACGATAATACTTTTGGTAATCATTCCATAAGCACCTTCGTAGGAATGGAAAGGTTGACCAACGATTCTAATAATTTCTTTGCAACGAAAGTCGGTGGATTTCCTGATGCTAGCAGAGGCGAATTGTTTCAAGGTAACAATGATGATAGACAGTCGTCTGGGGGAACAAGTTCTGAGTTTAAGAGACAAGATTTCTTTGGGTCGTTATCTTATGATTTCAAGAAAAAATACTTCATTGATTTTACCATGCGTTATGATGGGTCCAGTAGATTTGGAGAAGGCAATCGTTATGGTACATTCCCTAGTGTAGCAGGCTCCTGGGCAATAGACAAAGAGGGTTTTTTAGAGAATGTAAGTTGGATCGACGGGTTAAAACTTAGGGCTTCTTGGTCAGAAATGGGTAACGATCGTATTGGTCCAAACCAATTCCTTTCCTTGTTCGATCTTGGAACGAATACAGGTAATGCAAACAACCCATTGGCGACGAGATTTCCAAATTACTACGTTTTGGGTGAAGGAGGCGAAAGTTTTTTCAATACCTATAACCTTTCTAGATTGGCAAATACCGATGTTACCTGGGAAACGGCCAAACTTTGGAATATTGGTTTGAATTTTACTTTGTTCGATAATAAACTATCTGGTGATTTCAACTACTATGAACAAGATAGGGCAGATATTTTGGTGAACAGATCAGGAGCTATCCCTGGGTTTATTGGACTACAGAACAGTCAAATTCCGGCTGAAAACATAGGTGAGACCAGAAGCTGGGGTTACGAATTTGAATTAGCTTGGAATGATCAAGTAAGCGATAACTTCTCTTATAATTTAGGAATGAATTTTACGAACGCTCGTAACGAGGTAATCTCATTACCAGAAGGTGATAATATTCTAGATTCCCAAAAACAAGCCGGTAAGCCTATAGATTCATATAATAGAGTTTTCCCTACCAATGGTATTTTTAGAGATCAAGCGCAAGTTGATGCTACTGCAATAAAAAGAGAGGGTACTGTGCCAGGAGAACCAATTTACGTAGACGTAAATGAAGATGGTATAGTAGATGGAAATGATTTTATCAGAACATCGACTTCTAACATTCCGCAGGTACAATATGGTATTTACGGGGGCTTTAATTATAAATCTTTTGGCTTGAATTTCTTGTTCCAAGGACAAGCTGAAGCTGAAACCCTGGTATTCTTTGATCAATCAGGTGCGAAACCAGAATTTGTATTCAATGAAAGATGGACACCGAGCAACACAAATTCAATCTATCCAAGAGCCTTTGCGCAAGGTGATGCAATTAGTGGAGGACAAGTAGACGGAGTTGATGGTTTTGCCGACATATATTATTTTGATGCCTCTTTTGTGCGACTTAAAGAAGTTGAACTGTCGTACACTTTAAAAAGCGATGTTGTCAAATTTGCTGATGTTCGCCTGTTTGCTAGAGGCTTTAACTTAGCCACTTTCTTCTCGGATATATGGGATTTGGGTCTTGACCCGGAAGCTACGGGTTATAACAACTTTAGAGGAGCACAATATACCCCTCTAAAAACATATACTTTGGGTGTTAATTTTAGTTTCTAAAAAAAAATGATCATGAAAAAATATAAATCGATTAAAAGATATAGTACCATGGTACTAACAATCATCCTCTTTAGCTTGGGTGCTTGTGAAGATAGTTTGGAAATAGATGTGAGGGATTCTTTTGCCAGTGATTTGGTACTTAGTACGCCTGAGCAAGTAGAATTATTGTTACTTACCACATATAATAGTACAGAATCATTTGGGGCCGGTAGTCAGTTTTGGGCGCGCTATATGAATGTGGAAATTGCCTCTTTTGAAGCAAGAATGAATTTTAACGCGGCTACGCAAGCACTAGATCGTTTCAATGTAGTTAGAGGGTGGACTTCTGCGAATGTAGGTCAGTTGGGTCAAAAGTGGCAAGATCTTTGGACCTATGTAAGGCAAGCAAATGTATTTTTGGAATTGGTCGAAGAAAGTGAGGCACAACAAAATAATCCTGATGAAATTGAAGCACTTAAGGCAGAGATGCGATTTTTGAGAGCCAATCAGTATTCAAAATTATTAAAATTCTATGGCGGTGTACCATTATTGACTTCTGCTGCCACACTAGATGATGATTTTAATATACCACGTAACAGCTATCAAGAGGTTGTAGAATTTATAGTAAGTGAAATCGATGAAATTGCACCCCTTTTACCTTTGACTAGAGATAGTGGAGAATTTGGTAGAGCTACAAGATTAGCTGCATTGGCCCTTAAATCTAGGACATTGTTATATGCGGCCAGTGATTTGCACGACCCGGCTATGGCACCGCAATCATCTAATCTAGAGTTGTATACATATGATAAGCCAAATAAATGGCAAGATGCCGCAGATGCTGCCGCAGCCGTAATTGATTTGGTCGGTGACAGAGATTTGATTAGCACACCAAATGCAAAGGCTTACCAAGAACTGTTTTTATCGGCAAATCAAGATATTTTGTTCGCTAGACCTTTTGGCGGTACTGTTTTTGGGTTCGGTACAGATGTTACGACACAGCCAGACAATGCGCAGTCGCCTAGAGGTTTTGATGGATGGGGTCTTTCAACACCATTGCACAACTATACTATGATCTACAATATGGAAGATGGTACTACTACTGAAAGTCCTTCTTTTGATGCTGCCAACCCTTACGAGAACCGCGAAATGCGTTTTTATGCCAACATCAATTATCAAGGGGCGGTTTTTAGAGGAAGACCTATTGATTATTCTATTTCTGTAGATAACACTGTGGTGCCAGATGGTTTGGATTCTTTTTCGCAAGACCAACAAACTTTAGGGAATTTTAGACATGGTTCTACAACAGGTTATGCAATGCGTAAATTTCAAAATGAGGCATTGGGTACAGACGTAAAACAAGCAAGTCCTGGAAGACCTTATATCATATATAGACTCGCAGAAATTTATTTAAATTATGCAGAGGCTTCGTATAGAGCTGGAGATGAAGAGACGGCAAGAAGGTATGTAAGTAGAGTTTCTGAAAGAGCTTTACAACCTGCCATTACCGCAAGCGGTCCAGAACTTTTAGAGGCGATTAAAAGAGAGAGAAGGGTTGAGCTTGCCTTTGAAGGTCATAACTTCTTTGACGAAAGACGTTGGTTAAATGAAGATAATCTTGGTTTTGATGTGAAAGGTTTGGCCTGGACAAAAGAGCTTGACGAAAATGTTTCATATGAAGAATTTACGATTGAAACAAGACCATTTGATCAAAAGCAGTACTATTTACCAATACCGCAATCGGAAATAAATAGAACTGAGGCACTTGTGCAAAATGAAGGATATTAATTAATAGTAGTTTGTTTAATTTAAGAGGTTCAAAGCCGGAGCATGTCTCCGGCTTTCCTTCTAAAAAGTATGTAGAACTCTAAAAAAAATGTAATGAAAAAAATAGTTGTTGTAGCAATTTGTCTTATGGCTTTATGTTCTTCGGCACAGAAAAAACCAAACATTGTGCTATTGTTCTCAGATGATGCAGGTTATGCCGATTTTGGTTTTCATGGCAGTAAGATAATGAAGACCCCTAATCTAGATAAGTTGGCAAAACAGGGCGTACGTTTTTCACAAGCTTACGTATCTGATCCAACCTGCGGTCCATCACGGGCAGGTTTGATTACAGGTAAATATCAACAAAGATTCGGTTTTGAAGAAAATAATGTGCCTGGTTACATGAGTGCCGTTTCCGCTGCAGATGACCGAGAAATGGGCGTACCTGTAGAAGAAGTGACCATTGCAGATTATTTGAAAGAACAAGGCTATGCCACTTCATTTTATGGTAAATGGCATTTAGGGGGAGATGATAGATTTCACCCAACAAAGCGTGGTTTCGATGAATTTTATGGATTTAGAGGCGGTGCAAGAAGTTATTTTCCATATTCAGATGCACCTGCAAGTGAATTGGATCTAATGGAACGCGGATTTGGGAATTTTGTAGAGCCAGAAAATTATCTGACAGATGCCCTTGCCAAAGAATCCCTAGATTTTATTGAAAGAAATGCAAAAGCATCAAAACCATTTTTTACCATATTATCTTTTAATGCGGTTCATACGCCCATGGATGCTACGGAAGATGATTTAAAACAATTTCCGAATTTACAAGGTAAGCGAAAGACCGTTGCCGCTATGACCTTGGCACTAGACCGTGCCTGTGGTAAGGTTTTAGATAAATTAAAAGAATTAGGTATTGAAGACAATACCATTGTAATATTTACGAATGATAACGGCGGACCTACCGATAAGAATGCAGGTGTAAATTATCCGTTAAGCGGAACCAAGTCTAGTCATTTAGAAGGTGGAATACGAGTGCCGTTTCTAATGAAGTGGCCAGGAAAAATAAAACCGAATACGGTATATGATTATCCTATAAGTACATTGGATCTGTTGCCTATCTTTTATGCAGCCGCAGGTGGTAATGAAAAGGAATTGAAAGATATTGACGGTGTAAATCTTATGCCTTTTATCAATGGTAATAATAAAGCAAGACCTCACGAAACACTTTTTTGGAAGAAAGATGCAAGAGGTGTTATTCGTAAAGGAGATTGGAAACTTATAAGATATCCAGATAGGCCTGCAGAACTTTATAATATACCGTTAGATATTTCAGAAACTAATAATGTGGTAGCCGATCATCCAGAAATGGTGAAAGAACTTTTCAAAGAGCTTTTTGCTTGGGAACTTACCTTAGAAAGACCCCGATGGATGCTTAAAAAATCTTTTGAAAAAGTCGATATAGATCGTATGGACGAGTACAGAGATCAATCAAAGTATTTAAATGGAGAATCTCAAAAATAGAATGTCAATTTTATGACCAAGAAACGTTATAACATACTTGCTTTAATTTTCGGAAGTGTAGTTATCAATTATTTGGATAGAACCAATATATCTGTTGCCGCCCCTGCCATAAAAGAAGCCTTAGATCTGTCATCGGTTCAGTTAGGGTTAATATTTTCTGCCTTTGGGTGGACCTATGTTGCGCTGCAAATACCAGGTGGTATTGTTGTAGATAAAATAGGTGCTAGGTTGTTATATGGTCTTATGCTTTTCTTTTGGTCCATAGCTACCCTTTTGCAAGGTTTTGTGAATTCATTTATAATCTTGTTGGGCTTACGTGCAAGTATCGGAATATTCGAAGCACCGGCATATCCCGCAAATAATGCTATCGTTACAAAGTGGTTTCCCGAGAATGAAAGGGCTTCTGCAATAGCTATTTATACTTCGGGGCAATTTATTGGTTTGGCATTTTTATTTCCTGTTCTTACGGTAATTCAAGATCAATTGGGATGGAGAGGGTTATTTATAATATCAGGTATTATAGGTATACTTTGGGCTATTGTATGGTATGTATTTTACCGTGACCCAGAGAAACATAAATCTGTAAGTACCGAAGAATTAGCGCATATTAGAGAAGGGGACGGATTAGTAAAAGCCAGTAATACATCTGTCGAAAAAACAAAATTTAGTTGGTCAGATTTAGCGCAAGCTTTTAAACACAGAAAATTGTGGGGAGTATATCTAGGTCAATTTTGTGTTGGATCTGTTTCCATATTTTTCTTGACATGGTTTCCGACTTACTTGGTAGAATATAGAGGGTTGGATTTTATAAAGTCGGGCTTTTTGGCATCGCTTCCTTTTCTCGCTGCATTTGCAGGTGTTTTACTTTCTGGTTTCACATCAGACTATTTGATTAAAAAAGGAAAGTCTAAGGAGATTGCAAGAAAAGCACCGGTATTATGTGGTTTATTGTTATCGGTCAGTATTATCGGAGCCAATTTTACAGATGATACCTTTTACGTCATTTTATTTATGACCCTTGCTTTTTTCGGTAATGGACTTGCTTCGATCACATGGGTATTTGTTTCGTTAATGGCGCCAAAACATTTGATCGGTTTGGTTGGAGGCGTATTTAATTTAATAGGCGGGTTGTCTGCAGTGGTAGTTCCGGTAGTAATAGGGTTACTTGTCAAGGATGGAGATTTTAGTCCGGCATTATATTTTATAGGCGCAATGACTCTGCTTGGTTTCCTATCCTTTTTGTTGATCGTTGGTAAAGTAAAAAGAATTGAAGTGGTAAAATCCCAAGTTTAAAAATAATATATGAAGATTACAGCAGTAAAAACATTTCCGATCAATATAGGTTTTGGTAGCCAATTGATTATTAAAGTGGAGACTGATGCCGGTATTTATGGTTGGGGTGCATCTGGTTTGTCAGGAAGAGAACTAGCGGTCATGGGTGCAGTAGACCATTTTAGACCTAATATACTAGGTAAAGATCCAAATCAAATTGGAGCCATTTGGCAAGATTTGTATAGAGGTCAATATTTTGAAGGAGGTCGTGTGTTAACTGCGGCTATTTCTGCTATAGATATTGCCTTATATGATATTAAAGGTAAATCTTTAGGTGTGCCTGTTTATGAATTATTGGGTGGTAAACAAAGAAACCATGTAGATTGTTTTGCCTCTTTAAGATTTACTACAGAAGAAGAACTGATCAATAGAGCTCGGGTTTTAATTAAAGAGGGGTGGAAAGTACTTCGTTTGGCACCAGCTGAATATGAAGAGAACAGTCGGGCTTTTTTTGAACCAAGGGAATCTATCGCCAAAATCTCTAAGTGGATTACAAAATTGCGAGAAGTAATAGGGCCTGATCCAGTTGTGGGTATCGACTATCACCATCGACTATCTGCCGCCGAGACTTTTTCGTTTCTATCTAAAATGCCGCATGGAACTTTAGATTTTATCGAAGAGCCCATTAGAGATGAAACGCCAGAAGCATATGAAAGTCTTCGTAATATGATAGATATACCATTTGCCATAGGAGAGGAGTTTGCAAGTAAATGGCAATTTTTGCCGTATATAGAAAGAGGTATAACACAATTTGCTAGGGTAGATGTATGTAATGTGGGCGGTATAACAGAAGCGATGAAAGTTGCTGCTATAGCAGAAGCCCATTATATTGACTTAATGCCGCACAATCCGTTAGGTCCGATCTGTACGGCGGCTTCTATTCATTTGGCGGCAGCATGCCCTAATGTAGCATGGTTAGAAGAAATTAATACACCTGCAGAGCAACCGGGTACCAATGATGCTGAATTTTATCCGATACAACCCCAATTAGATGGTGCCAAATATATTATCCCAAATGTGCCAGGGTTAGGTGTTGAGTTTAATGAAGAATTAGCCTCGTCCAAAAAATTTATTCCGGTAGAAACCCCTCGTTTAAAAAAGAGAGACGGATCTTATACAAATTGGTAAAGAAATAGAATTATGAGTACACACCTAAAGTTCAAATGGTCAAGAATATTGTTAGTGGTAACAATTATTGCTGCAGGTTCAATTTTACGATCACAAGATCGCCCAAATGTCATTATTATGATGAGCGATGATCAGGGCTACGGTGATATTGGTGCTCACGGTAATCCGTATTTAAAAACTCCGAATATGGAATCTATTGGAGAGCAAGGTGTAGAGATGACCCATTTTTTTGCATACCCTAATTGTTCTGCTTCTCGTGCAGCAGTACTAACAGGTA
The DNA here is from genome assembly GCF_044597005.1 of Maribacter sp. R86514. Taxonomy (NCBI): domain Bacteria; kingdom Pseudomonadati; phylum Bacteroidota; class Flavobacteriia; order Flavobacteriales; family Flavobacteriaceae; genus Maribacter; species Maribacter sp. R86514. The sequence continues at coordinate 4,024,436 of NZ_CP138999.1, forward strand.
GGTATCCATATAGAACCGGGGTAACCGCGGTAACTCAAGTAGATCATTTCATGAATACCTCTGAAGAAACTTTGGCTGAAATTCTTGCGGAAAACGGATACAGAACAGGCATTTTTGGAAAATGGCACTTAGGCGATAATGTTCCAATGAGACCAACAGATCAGGGATTTCAAGAAGCTTTGGTGCATAAAGGCGGCGGAATAGGGCAGGCTGCAGGTCCTGCAGGAAACACGTATTTCGATCCAGTTTTAGAGCATAATAACGTGTCTAAAAAGTATGAAGGCTATTGCGATGATATTTTTACCGATGCCGCTATAGATTTCATTGCTCAAGAGAATAAAAAGCCTTTTTTAGCTTATTTAGCGACCAATTTACCGCATTTTCCATTACAAGTTCCTGATGAACGTGCTGAGCCATATCGTAAAAAAGGATTGCATGAAGACAATGCGTTAACCTATGGAATGATCGATAATATAGACTATAATGTAGGTCGTGTATTAGAAAAATTAAAGGAGTTGGGGATTGAGGAAAATACCATTGTAATTTTTTTATCTGACAACGGTCCAAGAAATAGAAGAACTAAAAACGACGTATATCCTGGCCGTTGGACGGCTAATTTAAGAGGGACTAAAACAAGTGTATATGAATGCGGAATAAGAGTGCCCTTTTTTGTAAGGTGGCCGGGTAAAATAAATCCTGATCAAACCTCAAAAACCATGGGTACCGTCATTGATATTTTACCTACCATATTAGATGCTTGTGACGTAGCTGCTCCAGAGAATATAGATGGTAAATCTCTTTTGCCATTATGGAAAGGAGAAGCAGATGCTTTTGAGAATAGTTTGTTCTTTACCCAAATGCATTATGGGCCCACGCCTTTTAAATACATGCATTTTGCTGTACGGGGACAAAAATATAAATTGATTAGTCCGCACGATTTTCCACATGGTATTTTGTACCAGCCTAAAGATGAAGAATTGCAAGAAGTACTTGCAAATTTAGAACTCTATGACGTTGAAAATGATCCAAGCGAACGAATCAATCTAGCTGCAAAACATCCTGAAATGGTAGAGCAGCTATTGGCTGAATATGAAAATTGGTTCGATGAGGTTACAGAAGAACGAGACGCCAAAGGCATTCAAAGAATACATTTAGGCACGTCGCAACAATTAGAAGTAAATCTATCGAGGTTCGATTGGGGCGGACCACGAGTAATTTCTAAAAACGAATTGGGGCATTGGCGGGTAACCACAGAATTAGGGGCGTATTCGGTAAGCTTAGATTTGCCAGAGGTGACTTCAGATGGTGTCGCTCATCTAAAATATAATGACATGCATCTTAAAAAACCAATTCGTAAAGGTCAAAAAAACGTTGTTTTCAGCGATGTCCCATTACCAAAAGGAGAAGGTAATTTTCATGCCTATTTCAAAATTGGAAGGTTGGCAACAGGACCGCTATTTGTCGATGTAAAACGGATGGATATTAAGTAGAAAAAGATACAAAATCGCTAATTAATAACATATGAAAGCACAGAATAATAGAGCATTTACCTATGCTGTAATAGTTGCAATTGGTGGATTTATTTTTGGGTTAGATGCTGCATTAATATCGGGGACGGTAAACTTTATTTCTCAAGAATTCGGTTTAACAGATTTACAACTAGGTACAGCTGTAAGTGCACCTGCACTAGGCGTATTATTGGCATTACCTTTTGCAGGTTATGCCTGTAATCAATTTGGTCGTAAACGAACGCTACAGATTGTGGCCGTTCTTTATCTCTTTTCTGCTATAGTTTCGGCATTGGCACCAGACTATTGGACTTTGGTTATTGCTCGTTTTATAGGTGGTTTAGCTTTTAGTTCCATCTCATTGGCATCAATGTACATTGGTGAAATAGCACCTCCAAAATTACGTGGTAAACTAGTATCCATGACCCAAATTAATATAGTGGTAGGTTTATCAATGGCATATTTTATTAATTATTTGATTTTGCAAGCTATTGGGTCTGGGGCAGAATGGGCAATAAGTTGGGGTGTTAATGAAAATACATGGCGGTGGATGCTTGCTTCCGAAATATTACCTGCCTTGGTATGGTTGGTACTTTTATTTTTTATACCAGAAAGTCCTGCTTGGTTGGTGTATAAAAACAGAATCGCCGATGCCAAAAGAACCTTGTCAAAAATTATTCCTTCTAATGAAATTGACCAACATATTCAAGAGACTCAAAAGAGTTTGGATAAGGGAGATGAAAATCGTTCAATGGTGGCTCAGTTTAAGGAGATTTTCAGTAAACCAATGCGCAATATTTTAATCATCGCTACAACGATAGCCATTGTGCAACAATCTACTGGAATAAATGCAATTTTGTTTTATGCACCTACGGTTTTTGAACAGTTAGGTCTAGGAACGGATGCTGCATTTGCTCAAGCTATTTGGATTGGACTAACCAGTATTATATTTACCGTACTTGCCATTTTGTTGATTGATAGGATTGGGCGTAAACCAATGATTATTTTTGGCATGATATGGATTATCATTAGTTTAGGTATGTGTTCTTACGGATTTAAAAGTGCCCGCTATACTATTACCCAAGATGCTATTTCTCAAATGACGGATATGGTGGGTGTTGATAAACTTCATGTACTTGTGGGTAAAGAATTTGGTAGTGATACTGAGTTTAAAGGCGCTTTAAAAGAAGTGTTAGGGGAAGAGGGTGCGCGTAATAATAGCAGCATGCTCTTGGAAAAAGCGGCAGATTTAAACGCTACTTTAATTCTAATTGGTCTTTTAAGTTTTATTGCGGCATTCCATTTTTCTGTCGGACCGATCATGTGGGTCTTGTTTTCTGAGATATTCCCAATTTCTATACGGGGTATTGCCATACCCTTCTTTACTATAATTACAAGTTTAACCAACTATGTAGTACAACAATTTTTTCCGTGGCAATTAGCCACAATGGGTGGTAGTGCTATTTTTCTTTTTTATGCAGCTACCGTTACCGTAGGTGTGATTATTATATGGAGGTATTTAAAAGAAACCAAGAATATGAGCATTGAAGAAATACAATTGGCACTTCTAAAAAAATAAATTTAATATCGTAATTAAACATATCCTTTGAATATGAGCACTTCTAAAATAGATCAGCAACTAGCCAGAAATTTGACTTTTAATGCAAATACCCAGTTGAAAAGCATTGGTATTGGAGATTGTAATTGGACAGGAGGTTTTTGGGCAGATAAGTTTAAGACTGCAGAGGAAATTATGGTACCCTACATGGGAGATTTACTATGCGGTGATATTGGGCATGCCTTAAACAACTTTAAAATTGCCGCTGGTCTTAAAGAAGGTGAGCATAAAGGGATGTTTTGGCATGATGGTGATTTTTATAAATTCATTGAGGCAAAAACATATATCTATGCGTATACTAAAAATGCCGGCTTACTTTCTGAAATAGATGAGTATATTTCTATTATCTCACAGGCTCAAGAAGAAGATGGTTATCTGCAAACACAAATACAACTTCGTAAAGATGCTGATCGTTATGAAAACAGAAAATATCATGAGATGTACAATACAGGGCATTTATTAATAAGTGCGTGTATTCATCATAAAGTTACCGGACAAAATAATTTTTTGAATATCGCCATAAAACATGCCAATTTACTCTATACCATATTCATGCCCGAAACGAAACATTTTGGACGATTTGGATTTAACCAAACTCAAATTATGGGTTTGGTAGAGTTGTATAGAACAGTTGGTGATGCAAAGTATTTGAGGTTAGCAGAAAAATTCATAAATAACCGTGGTAAGTATGAGGTAAAACATGATTCTACCACAATAGGGTACCCTATAGGTGATATGGTTCAAGAGCGTACTCCTTTACGCGAATCTAAAGAAGCTGTAGGTCATGCTGTATTAGCTTTGTATTATTATGCCGGTGCTGCAGATGTTTATTCAGAAACCGGGGAGCAGTCATTATTAAATGCGTTAGATGTACTTTGGGATAATGTTACCCAAAAGAAAATGTACGTAACCGGTGCAGTCGGTCAAGCGCATTACGGTGCCTCTACAAATTTAGATATGATTGAAGAGGGATTTATAGATGCATATATGATGCCTAATATGACCGCTTACAACGAGACATGTGCCAATTTATGTAATGCAATGTTCAGTTATCGCATGTTTGGTATACATGGAGAATCTAAATATATGGATATCATAGAATTGGTGCTTTATAACAGTGGGCTATCTGGTATAAGTGTAGAGGGTAAAGAGTATTTCTACGCCAATCCGTTACGAATGATCAATAATACGCGAGACTATGATGCCCATGAAAATATAACAGAAACACCTAATAGGGAACCTTATTTAGAGTGCTTTTGTTGTCCTCCAAATTTGGTAAGGACTATATCAAAAGTTTCAGGATGGGCATATAGTGTGTCTGATAACGGGGTTTCCGTAAATCTTTATGGGTCAAATCACTTAAAAACAAAGCTATCTGACGGAACTGCCATTGGGCTTCGTCAAGAAACTGATTATCCTTGGAAAGGTCGCATAAAAATCACTGTTGAGGAATGTAAAGCTGAATCGTTCGAAATTGCATTTAGAATACCAGGTTGGGCTAAATCTGCTACATTAAAAGTTAATGGAGAGCCTACTTCAATACAACTAGATTCTGGGACTTTTGCTAGAATTAATAGGGTTTGGAAAATAGGCGACGTTGTTCTTTTAGATTTACCTATGGAGATTAATCTAGTAGAAGGTCATCCTAGAATTGAAGAAGTTCGTAATCAAATTGCGATAAAACGTGGTCCTGTTGTGTATTGTGTAGAATCTCCAGATTTACCTAAAAACACAGAAGTGTTAAATGTATATTTTAATGGTAATACTGAGCTCGAAGAGGAATTTAGACCTGAATTTTTAGGCGGAGTATCTGTTATAAAAGGCGAGATTTTAGTACGTAAAGATAAAGCGAATGGTATGTACCAAACGGTCACAAAGCCCCAGTGGGATGTTTGTAAAACGCAGTTCGTTCCTTATTTTGCATGGAGCAATAGGGGGCAAGCAGAAATGACCGTGTTCATGCCAGTTGTTTGGGAGTAAACCTTAATGGTTGAAAAATAATTCTAAATATTTAATAAAAGGGTAAAATAGTGTAGGTCTTAGTTAATAATTACATTATGTTTTACTGTGATTATACGTTACTTGTAGTCCTTATTTCAACACTCAATAAAATGAAAAAAATCACTTTACTCAGCTTATGTCTATTTGCCTTATTCTTCTCTTGCAAAGAAAATAAAGAAACGGCATCAATAGATATTATAAAAGACAACAAAGTTTTAGCACTAGATAAAAACGGTGGTATAGTCAATAATACAAACAGTCCGCATGTTAAACTTAAAAGCATTGACATAGGCGAATGCCGTTGGACCGAAGGTTTTTGGGCAGATAAATGGAGGGTCGCCGAAGAAGTTATGATTCCGCATATGGGCGAAATCCTTAAAGGAGATGTAGGTCACGGGTATAATAACTTTAAAATAGCTGCTGGGCTAAAAGAGGGTAAACATAAAGGTTTTTGGTGGCACGATGGTGACTTTTATAAATGGATGGAAGCTAGTTTATATCTATATGCCGTTAATAAAGATGAAGCCATAGCTAACGAACTTGATGAGATTATAGAGGTCATAGGCAAGGCGCAAAAAGAAGATGGTTACTTGTCTACCCCGATTATCATAAATGACACTATTAATCCCTTTACCAATAGAAGGTATCATGAGCTGTATAACAGTGGTCATTTAATGACTGCGGCATGTATTCATAATCGTGTTACCGGAAAAACTAACTTTTTAGATATCGCAATTAAACATGCAGATTATCTATACGAGTTATTCGTGCCAATAAAAGACCCGTTAAAAAGATTCGGGTTCAATCAGACTCAAATAATGGGCTTGGTAGAACTATATCGCACTACAAAAGATGAACGCTATTTAGAGCTTGCAGAACAGTTTATTAACCTTAGGGGTACGTTTGATATTGTTGAAGATTCTACGACAAAGGGTTACCCTATTGGTGATATGGTTCAAGAAAGAGTACCGTTGAGAGAAGAGACAGAGGCAGTTGGTCATGCAGTACTTGCGCTGTATTACTATGCCGGTGCCGCAGATGTTTATGCAGAAACGGGCGAGAAAGAGCTGATAGATGCCTTGAACAGACTTTGGGATAATGTGACAAATAAAAAAATGTATGTTACCGGTGCGGTAGGGCAAACACATTATGGTAGGTCATCTCGATTAGATAAAATTGAAGAAGGTTTCATTGATGAGTATATGATGCCAAATATGACCGCATATAACGAAACATGCGCCAACATATGTAATTCAATGTTTAATTACAGAATGTTGACTTTAAGTGGCGATTCCAAGCATGCCGATGTTATGGAGTTGGTATTGCACAATAGCGGACTTTCAGGTATTAGTCTTGAAGGAAAAGATTATTACTACTCCAACCCTTTGCGAAAAGTTGATGGTGCCTTGGATTATGAAAAGATGAATGTTGAGTTTCCTGAGCGTCAACCTTATCTAAAATGCTTTTGTTGTCCACCGAATTTAGTGCGTACCATAGCAAAATCTCCAGGTTGGGCCTATAGTAAATCAGAAAATGGTATTGCGGTAAATTTATATGGTGGTAACAAATTAGAAACTACCCTGTTAGATGGTTCGGCAATAAAACTGAATCAAAAAAGTAATTATCCTTGGGATGGTGAAGTAAAGATTACGATAGAAGAAAGTAAGCCAGAAGCCTTTGAAATGTTATTGAGAATACCGGCTTGGGCAGAAGGCAGCACGCTTAATGTTAATGGCAAAGCAATTGAAAATGTAGTAGCTGGCAGTTTTGCTAAAATAGAACGCGAGTGGAAAGCAGGTGATGTTATTACGTTAGATATGCCAATGAACGTAAAGTTTATTGAAGGGCATCCTAGAATTGAAGAAGTACGTAACCAAGTTGCCGTTAAAAGAGGTCCAGTGGTTTACTGTGTAGAATCTGCCGATTTACCAAAAGACACTAGCATATTTGATGTGTATGTGAAAGGTAGTAACGAATTGAAACCGACTTACAGACCAGATTACCTTGGGGGTATGACCACATTAGATGGTGAGCTTATGATTCGTAAAGATAAAGCTTTGGGTATGTATCAAGAGGTAGGTATGCCAAAATTCGATACATATAAAACCCATCTAATACCATACTATGCTTGGAGTAATAGAGGTATTGGAGAAATGACGGTTTTTATGCCAATGATTTGGAATTAATTCGGGTTTCCGGTGTTAAAATGAAGAGCGATATGAAGCGGTACGGAACCAAAGTGCAAGTAGTTTTCAGTCTAATTTTTTTAGGATGCTTGGTATGCGGATGGTCACAAGATAAATCGGATACAACGACTTTTTTTAAAGAAAATTTTGAGGATTTCCCAAGAAAAGATGTAGATCTAAGAAAATGGGATGCACCGGTTATTTCTGATTTGGATAAAGATGGTTATCCTGATTTAATTCTAAATGATCATGGTCTAGGAATCAGTGTTTGTTGGAATAATCAAGGCAAATTCGAAAAACCCTATGATGTTATCATGGGTGATTTACACGGTGTTGCCGTTGGTGATTTTGATTTTGATGGTATTAATGAAATGGTATTGTCAAGAGGTGGCGGTTCGGGCAGTAATGCACGTAATTCAAAAATGTACAAGGTTACCAAGCAACGAGAGTTCATTGCTATGCCAGATTTTAAGGTGCCTTTTGAAATGATGAGAGGCAGAACCTTAAAATTTTATGATGGTGATCAAGATGGGGACTTAGATCTGTTGAACTTCGCTTTTCCATCCAAAGAAAAAAAAGGTCAATCTGAAAATTACATTTATGAAAATGATAACCAAGGCCAACTTCTTTTAAAAGCTACGCTGCCTATGATTAAGGCAAATGGTCAAAAAACCACTTTAACAGATGTAAATAATGATGGTATTATAGATATACTAGTATTTGGTAACGATAAGGTTAGACTTTATATAGGTAATGGTGATTTAACCTATGATGAAAAATCGCAACTATTACCTTTTGAATTAAAAGATGTTACGGCAATAAGTGAAATCGATTTTGACAATGATGGAGATTTCGATTTAATTATGACCAGGGGAAAAGAATTCGAAATAGGAGAAACATTTTTTAATAAGGAAACCGAAACATGGGGCTTTTTTACCAAAAGAGGCGATTTTCAGTTTAATGATTTACTGGCAGGCAATGTGTTGAATATGAAAAATTTTCAATCGCAATGGCCGTTTAACGATGCTTATTATATTGGCGAGTCCGCTTATCAGTATGAATTTCTTGGCGAAACACATTCAGGCAAAGACATACGTTTGGTAAACAGTAATGCATTGGGTTTCCCCGATGTTTTAAATGAAAAGGGTGGTATACATGTAGGGTATGTAGGTAATGATCGTTGGCGTGTTGCAGGTAGTACATGGTCGCCCACTACAGGGACTGTCGTAGGTGTTAAAAAATATCCTGCATATAAACATTCAGAAGGATTGACCGATGTTTTATTGGAAAATAGAAACGGAAAGTTTATTGATGTCACGAAAAAAGCGAACCTTTTACTAGAAGATCACACTGTAGGCGTTTCGGTCGCCGATTTTGATAACAATGGGCATCAAGATATACTGATGATAAGAAGAGGTGAATTGGTATATGAAAATAACGCCATTATCTATTTGAATCAAGGTGATGCGACATTTAAGCAGTTGCGTCATCATGGTATCTCAACCATAGATATAGGTTCTTTGGGTATGGCGGTTGAGGTATTGGACTATGACCTTGATGGCGATGTTGATGTGGTAATCGGTAATGAGCGTGGTAAATGGCATCTGTTTGAGAATGATATAGTATCAAGTTCCGATAAAAAAAATATATCTATAGAGGTAGGTAATTCTCCTTCAGGTAAAGCCACTGCCTTAGGTGCACTGGTAAGTGTGGTTAGCTGTAAAAACAAACAACTACAAAGAGTTGGTGCAACAGGTTCTGTTTATTCTTCAAGTTTTAATCCGTATCTGCATTTCGGATTAGGAAAGTGCAATGCACAGGTAAATGTTACAATCACGTGGACCAATGGAGAAAGTGTAAGTAAAGATCTTCAAACGAATACTAAGGTATTTGTAGGGAAGAAGTAGAAAAAATATCTAAAAGCTGAAGTATTATGAAAAGAATAACCTTCTTTTTTCTATTAAATATATTACTATTAAGCTGTAAGGCTCAAATAGAAAAACCATCAGACGACTCTGTTAATAAACCGAATATTCTTTTTATTGCGATAGATGACCTTCGTCCAGAATTAGGCGCTTATGGGTCAGAAGTTGCAATAACCCCAAATATGGACGCTCTTGCGGCTCAAGGCCTTTTATTTAATAACGCCTATTGTCAAGAAGCTATTTGCAGCCCGTCTAGAGCAAGTGTAATGACGGGTGCCCGACCAGAGACTATTAAGGTCATAGAGAATTTCTCTTATTTCAGGGATTTGAATCCTGACATCGTAACTTTGCCACAGCACTTGCAGACAGAAGGATACGAGACCGTTTATGCAGGTAAAATATTTCATCCTGGTTATACTGATGAGGAACTCTCATGGAGTAGAAAAGCATATTCAGGACCTAATGTGGCGGCAATGCCAGAAAGGGTAAGAGGGTATGTACTTTCAGAAAATCAAGAGATGTTCAAGAAAAACCGAGCTGAGGTTGTTGCTAAATACGGTAAAAATGCACCAAGAAATGGTTTAGGCAAAGGTCCGGCTTATGAATTCGCAGATGCACCGGATAATACTTATGAAGATGGTCATAATACAGAGTTGGCGATTGAGACCATGAAAGAAATGGCAAAAAACGATAAGCCTTTTTTCTTAGGGCTTGGTTTTTTAAAACCCCATTTAGAATGGATTGCACCAAAGAAATATTGGGATTTGTATGAGGGTATAGATTTGCAATTGACAGGTCAACATGAAGGTCCGAAAAATGGTGCCGCAATGGGCCTTCACGCTTCGTTCGAATTACGTGCAAGAGCCGATATTCCTAACCAAGGTGATATTGATGAAGAGCAGGCTAAAAATCTAAAACGCGCTTATTTGGCAACGGTAAGCTATGTTGATGCACAAATAGGGAAGATGCTGCAAGCTTTGGATGATGAAGGGTTAAGAGATAATACAATTATTATGCTGTGGAGCGATCACGGATGGCATTTAGGTGATATGGGTATTTGGGGAAAAGCGACAAACTATGAAATAGCAACTCGGGTGCCATTAATTGTTTCTACGCCAAACATGCCCCAAGCGGTAAGAGGAACCAAAACCAAAGCTTTAGTAGAATTGGTTGATATGTATCCAACATTATGTGATTTGGCGGGAGTATCAATTCCTACGACTTTAGAGGGACAAAGTTTTAAACCTTTATTGAGTAATCCCGACCGAGAATGGAAAGATGCTGCATTTACCCAATTTCCTAGTCCGGCATTACGAGAATGGGCAGCTAATCCACTATCGAAAGGAATGAGAGAAACATCCTTTGGTCCTTTGTTAGAAGAGGTTGAAGAAAAAATTATAGCACAGCAAGGTGATAAATGGAATAGAGACCTCTTTGAAAATAGACTTATGGGGTATTCTATGAGAACTGCCGAATATCGTTTCACGGTCTGGAAAGATTATACCGACAAAGAATCTGAACCTGTATTTTTTGAACTGTACGATCACAAAAATGACCCCAAGGAAACGGTAAATGTAGCAAATGACAATCCTGAGATAGTACAAGAACTCTTGGTTCAATTTAATAAGGGTTGGCAAGGTAATAAAGCCAAATAATACTTAGTAGTTCAGAATAGAGGTGGTTTTAATCATAAGGTTCTGTCGAAATTTAATCCCTTGATATGTATATGAGTGATTACCAAAAAATAAAATCTATCTGTAGAACAGCCATCGGTTTGCTGCTGATGTTAATTTCCGTTAGCATGTATGCGCAAAAGCAGAATAAAGATGCAAAAGAGGTTAATAAACCAAACATATTATTCATCGCAATAGATGATCTAAGACCTGAACTAGGTAGTTACGGTTCTGAAATTGCTATTAGTCCCAATCTAGATAAATTAGCAGCCCAAGGTTTACAGTTTAATAATGCATATTGTCAACAAGCTATTTGCGGGCCATCTCGTGCAAGTGTTTTAACGGGAATGCGACCAGAAAGTAGTGGTGTAACGCATAACTACATAAAAATTCGCGATCAATTTCCTGATGTTGTAACCTTGCCGCAGCACTTCAAAAATAATGGCTATGAGACGGTCTATGCAGGTAAGATTTTTCACCATGGGGATAAAGATGAAGAGCTGTCTTGGAGCAGAAGACCGGTAGTTCATCCACTTAAAGGAAAACAAGAAATTTTAGGAACAAGTGGTTTTGCTTTACAGGAAAATAGAGATAAGAAGAATAAGGTAAGAAAAGCAATGTTCGCTAAATATGGCGATGTAGCAAAGTTTGGTCTGGCTATGGGTGCAGCATATGAGTCTGCCGATGTACCTGATAATACTTATGTGGACGGATATAATACGGATTTGGCCATAGCGACTATGAAAGAAATGGTCAATAAGGGAGATAAACCCTTTTTTTTAGGCTTAGGCATGAACAAGCCACATTTAAATTGGATCGCTCCTAAGAAGTACTGGGACATGTACAACCCAAATGATATTGTGTTGACAAATCAGAAACTTGGGCCAGAAGATGGTGCGGCAATGGGGTTGCATCCTTCTTTTGAGCTTCGTGTACGTGACGGTATTCCTAAAAAAGGAAACCTAGACCCCAAATTAGAGCGTACACTTATGCATGCATATTTAGCATGTATTAGCTATGTTGATGCACAAATAGGGCGAATGATTAAAGCTTTGGAAGAAGCTGGCGTACGTGACAATACCATTATAATAGTATGGAGCGATCATGGTTATCATTTAGGTGACATGGGTGTTTGGGGCAAGGCCACCAACTACGAAATAGCAACCCGGGTGCCTATGATGATCTGGACACCCAATATGATAGAAAAGAATCGAGGTACAAAGACAAATGCCTTGGTAGAACTGGTTGATATGTACCCGACCTTATGTGAATTGGCTGGTTTGGATAAGCCAAATTACCTTGACGGAACCAGTTTTATGCCGCTTATAAAGCAGCCGTATATGCCTTGGAAAACAGCGGTATTTAGTCAATTTCCTTCTCCCGCATTACGCGAATGGGGATCTATTCCTTTACGTCAGGGAATGCGTGAAACTTATTTCGGGCCTTTATTAAAAGAAGTAGAAGAGCGAATTATAATTCAACAAAAAGAAAAATGGAACAGAGAGTTATTCGAAAATGATTTGGTAGGCTATGCTATGCGAACAGAACAATATCGATTGGTAGCTTGGAAAAATAGGAAAACACCTCATGAATATCCCCTTTTCATTGAGCTTTATGACCATAATACAGACCCTGCCGAAAGTGTGAATATAGCCAAAGAAAATACGTTAATTGTCGATAAGCTCTTGGTACAGTTCAATGAAAATTATGAAAGTTGGTTCACTAATAAAGATAAATAAGGCGGTATGAAAAGAAGAAATTTTTTTAAGAAAGGAACAAAAGGAGCCATAGCTGCTAGTATGTTACCAATGACCGGTATATCAAAAACTATTTCTGAAGATAGTGATCTCATATCAAAAGAGCATTATTCTACTATTACAGATAAAAATCCAGAGCAATGGCATCAGATGGGTACGGGCAAGAGACCAAGACCAGATAGAAAAAAAGATCTTGATTACGATGTTGTGGTTATTGGGGGTGGTGCAGCGGGTATTTGTGCAGCGGTTGCAGCAGCTCGAAACGGTGCAAGAACTGTTTTGGTACAAGATAGACCTGTGCTTGGTGGTAACGCATCTAGTGAAATACGAGTGCATTTGAATGGGGTAAATCATCTAAAAGACGGACTTCCGGAGCGAGAAACAGGAATCATTGAAGAAATATTGTTGTTAAACAGATTTCAGAATCCTCAAGAATCTTTTACCGTTTGGGATCATGTATTGTATGATTTCGTAACAAGAGAGCCGAATTTAGATTTAATGCTGAATACAACGGCAATGCGAGCCAATACTGAAAATGGAAAAATTATTTCTGCGTATTGTTTTCAGCTGACAACAGAGATGGAGTTCACTATCAAAGGAAAACAGTTTATTGACTGTTCTGGCGATGGTTTATTAGCGGCGACGGCAGGTGCATTATATAGAACAGGTCGTGAAGCAGCTGCTGAATTCAACGAGAAATATGCCCCTAAGGAAGCAGACGGTTGGCAAATGGGCGGCACGGTTTTACTATCTTCAAAAGACATGGGCAGACCAATGCCATTTGAACCGCCTTCGTTCGTTAGGGAATATAATGCAGAAGAATCTCATAAAGGTAGAAAACTAATACCATTTGTAGAAGGGTTTTGGTGGGTAGAATTGGGTAGTGATGATGATATTATTGGCGATTATGAAGAAAATAGGCATAAGTTGATGGGGTATGCCTATGGTGTATGGGACCACGTAAAAAATTCGGGTAAATTTCCTGAAGCCGAAAATTACGCGTTAGACTGGGTATGTTCTTTACCTGGTAAAAGAGAATCAAGAAGGTTTATCGGTGATTTCATTTTATCGGAAGGTGATTTGTTGAACAATCGTAATTTTGATGATGCCGTTGCTTATGGTGGTTGGTCTTTAGATGAGCACAACCCTGGTGGTATCGAAAATTTATCGGAACCGCCAAGTTATTTTCATTCCAAGTTTGCAGAGGTATACCAGATTCCATTTCGTTCTTTGTACTCAAAAAATGTATCAAATCTATTATTTGCCGGTCGAAATATAAGTCAGACCCATATGGCTTTATCCTCATCTAGAATTATGGCTACCTGTGCGCTTGAAGGTCAAGCGGTAGGTACGGCGGCCGCACTTTGTTTAAAGCATGAGGCAAACCCTAGGGAAATTGGTAAAAAATATATTGATGAGCTACAGGAGCAGCTGTTGCGTGACGATGTCTTTATACCTAAAAGACCTGCGAAAGACTCAAATGATCTAGCTAAAAATGCAAGTTTGATATTTGCTTCGTCAACATTGTCTGGCGATGCCAATTTTTTGACAGATGGTATGTCTAGAGATATAGCCGGTAATATTCATCACTGGCAGTCAGACGGTTTGCCTGCAACGGTACAAATCGAATGGGAAGAGCCGGTTTTGTTGTCAACGGTAGAACTGAAATGCGATACCAATGTAAAACGAAATATTATGATGCGTAAAGATTCTAGTAACGAAGGCATATATAGAAATAATATTCCAGAAGAGTTAATGAAATCAATATCGTTAGAAGCTCGAATAAGTGGTAGGTGGGTGAACATTGGCGAGCTTGATAAAAATAAAACCCGACTTGTGAAATTTACAATTGATAAGGTACGAACCTCAGCCGTTAGAGTTACTTTAAAAGAAACTTATGGTCATGAAAATGCAAAATTATTTGAGATAAGAGCTTACCAAGATTGATGAATTTTTTAAGATTACAGATAGTTATAGCGTTTTTTTTCTTTGGATGGTCGATTTCGGATCGGACGGTTGTATGTGAAAAAAAGTATCGTGTAAAAGTGCATCACTCCGGTATGGAAAGTAGTGAGCCTGCAGAGAAAGTATTGGTAAGGTCAACTTGTAGTTCCTTAGAGCCGGTATTGTTTTATATGGATGTGGAATCTGTAGTTTGTGGCGATTCTCAATGTAGAATTGATGTAATAAGAATGTATTGGGATGCTTTTGGGGTTTTTAAGCGAATAGAATTGCCAACTGGGGTAGATTTAGAAAAGGCGGGAGGTATATCATTTTCAAAAGAAGATTATGAAAAGTTAAACCGTATTTTATGTAATAAAAAGTCAAGTTTAAAAGATGTTCAAAAATATGAAGTTACTGGTTCAGAGACCAGTGAGGGCGTAGATGCTATGGCGGGCGAGACTATAGCCTTGAATACGAAATCATATGTTAAAGGTGCGGTTTGGACCTGCTATACGTTATGGCATTGGGCAAATGGAGAGGTGGTTCCAATTATTCAAAATAAAACGGGAAATTCAATGACCGTAAAAGAACTGGTAGCATTATTAAAAGACACGTCGCCTATCAATAAAATATTTGCTTTAGAACAGCTTATTCGGTTAAAGCATTTTGGTATGGAAATACAAAATGCTGTTTTGGGTTTACGAACGGGCGAGAACTTAAGATTACAAAAACTTGTCATAAAATACTTAAGTCAAGTTTCAAAAAAAAATTATATGATAGGTATAGGGTATCTATTGGAAAAAAGAAACGATCAGTTTGCACACCTGGCGTTGCGGTCTATGTTAAATTCAGCTCATGAAATGCCAAATGAGTTTTTACAATCGGTTGGTAAATACGTTATCAACTCAAATTCATACCAACAATTAGAAGTGTTTCTTACAATATTAGAAACGAAATCCATAACATATCCGCCAATACATAATGATTTGATTTCGATATTGCAGCACACTAATTTTTTAATGTCGCGCAGGGTGTACTGGTATTTGTCAGGGCAAAATTTATCTGAAGAATCAGAATTAGAACTCAAAAATTTTAAGAAAAAGAACAGCAAAAAAATATAAGATTTATGTTTAAAAGAATAAAAAATTTAAGTCTCAGTATAAAGGCAGTATTGGTATTACTCGTTGTTACAGGGTGTAAAGATGCCGAGATGAAAAAAAATTCAAAGTTGGAAAATGTAAAAATTAAACCTAACATAATACTCATTGTCACAGACGATTTAGGATATTCAGATGTTGGTTTTAATGGCTCCAAAGATATTGTTACTCCGCAATTAGACGAACTGGCATCCAATGGTACTATTGCAACTTCTGGTTATGTTGCCCATCCTTTCTGTGGTCCAAGTAGGGCGGCCTTGTTGACCGGTAGATATCCGCATAGGATAGGGTCTCAATTTAACTTGCCCGCAAATAGCGAGGTTAGTGTTGGTAAAGGAATACCGTTACAAGAGGTTTTTATGAGTAAAATGCTTAAAAATGCTGGCTATACCACCGGTGCTATTGGCAAATGGCATTTAGGTGCGGTTGCAGATTACCATCCGAATAAAAGAGGTTTTGATGATTTTTATGGATTTTTAGGTGGTGGTCATAAGTATTTTCCAGAGGAATATACGGCAACCTATAATAAGCAAAAAGCAGAAGGGCGAGAGGTTATTTTCGATTACCTAAAACCTTTAGAGCATAATGGGGTAAATGTAGCAAACCCTACAGAATATCTAACAGATGAGCTATCTAGAAAAGCTTTCGATTTTGTAATGAATGCCAGTACTGACGAGAATCCTTTCTTTTTGTATTTGGCTTATAATGCCCCACATGTACCTCTTGAAGCAAAAGCAGAAGATTTAGAGTTGTTTAAGTATATTGAAGATAAAGATAGAAGAACCTATGCTGCCATGGTGTATGCGGTTGATAGAGGAGTGGGTGAATTGGTAAAAGCGCTCAAGGAAAAAAAAGAGTATGAGAATACGCTTATAGTATTCTTAAGTGATAACGGAGGTAAACTCTCAAAGGGAGCAACAAACTATCCTTTAAGAGAAGGAAAAGGTAGCACTGCCGAAGGCGGTTATCGAGTACCTATGTTTTTCCATTGGCCAGGTAAAATTGCTGCCGGCAAAAAGTTCAATTACCCTATATCGGCACTAGATTTATATCCTACTTTTGCCACATTGGCACAAACCACTATTTCAAAAGATAAAAAGTTAGATGGTAAGGATATTTGGCAAGATTTAATTCATGGCAATAATCCAAGAAAAGATGAACCCATATTTGTGCTAAGACATAGAGCTGGGTATAGTGATGTAGGCATAAGGCAAAATGAATGGAAGGCTTTAAAAACAAATAAAGACCCATGGAAACTCTTCAATATTGAAAATGATTTGGGAGAAAATCATGACCTTAGCAACGATTACCCAGAGCAGTTAAGACAAATGGTTTCAAAGGCTCAAAACTGGAGCAAGACCCATACGGAACCGCAATGGTTTGATCCAGAAGAGTTGCAAAAAGATTGGGAAGAACAAGAAATGGCAAAGTTTAATGGAACTTTTGAACTAGAAGAAGATTAAATAATATGGGGTTATCTATATTTGTAATTACTTTATTCAATTAGAATATAACAAAAAAGCCACTGAATTTTCAGTGGCTTTTTTCTTAGTAGCGGGGACTGGACTCGAACCAGCGACCTTCGGGTTATGAGTTTTTGATACTAATGCATCGTAATAATATAAACATACTGATATTCAATTATTTAATTAAAAATTAATACAATTTGGTATCAAATAATATCAAACGAAATCAACAAATGTTGTACCTATGTTGTACCCAAAATGATTACCTTTATACTGAAGATTTAATAAATTCGATATGGCAACAATTAGAGCAGTTACGAGAAAGAAAAAAAACAAAGCTGGACAGCTTCCTATTGCTATTCGAATCACAAAAGACCGTAAAAGTACTTTTCTAAATACGGGTCAATACATCGATGAAAAATTTTGGGATGAAAGGAATCGTAATGTAAGAAAATCCCACCCTAACTCCAAAGTCCTCAACAATTTTATAATAGGTAAGCTGGCCGAAGCAAATGACAAGGTTCTCAAATCGGAAATGAAATCTGAGTATGAAACTGTATCAGAAATAAGAAATAAAATAATTAAGAAGAAGGGTTTAGACTTTTTTACGGTTGCGGATATGCATCTTCAAAATCTTAAGAACAGAAACAAACACCATCAGTACGATACCGAATTTGGTCGATTGAAAAAGTTTAAAGAGTTTCTAGGTAAGGATTCACTTCCTTTTAATAAGCTGGACGTTACAATTCTAAAGAAGTTTGAAACACACTTATTGCATCGCAAAAACCTATCGCCTAGAACTGTTGTAAATTATCTGATTCTTATAAGAACCATTTATAATTTAGCTATTTCAGAATCTATTGTAGATAGGGGGTTGTATCCTTTTGGGAAAGGTAAGATGACCATTAGAATTCCTGAATCTCAAAAAATAGGGTTTACCGCCGATGAAATACAAAAACTTGAAAATGCGCAAGGTATAACGGAAGCCCAACAAAAGGCAATTCATATTTGGCTTATTAGTTTTTATTTCGCTGGCATACGAGTTGGGGATGTACTTCAACTAAAATGGTCGGATTTTAATGATGGTAGGCTACTTTATAGAATGAATAAAAATAGCAAACTGGTTTCTCTAAAAATTCCTGAAAAAGCAATTAAAATATTCGAAAATTATAAGGATGAATCAGAAAGCAACGGATTGGTGTTTCCTCAATTGAATCATATAGACCTAAATAATACCGAGGAAGTTTCAAAAAGGTCACAATCCATTACCAGAAACCTAAACAGAAGGCTAAAAATTGCAGCAAAGCAACTAGGCATAACTAAAAACATAAGTATGCATATAGCTCGACATAGTTTCGGAAATATTTCTGGGGATAAAATACCAATTCAAATGTTACAAAAATTATATCGTCATTCTTCGGTGACCACAACAATACGCTACCAAGCAAACTTCATCAATAAAGATACTGATGATGCGCTTGATAGTGTCATTAATTTCTAATCATACTTGTATGTTTAATCTTAAAATTTATCTACATTAAATCCCCTCAAAACCATTATAAAATATTTCGGTTAACTTTAAAAGTATTACAATGACAATTAATTATGATACATATATTCACAACGGGCGGCACAATCGAAGGTTTGGATTATGAAAATGACCAAGGTGTTACAGAAACTAATATAACAATTAAAGACTTTTTAGATAGTGCAAATGTTGACTTTGAATATACCATCGAAAGTATCTTTAAAAAGGATAGTCGAGCTATTACTGAAAATGACCTTGAATTGCTTCTCAGTAAGATAATTGGAACTAATGCGACCAAAGTATTAATTACACACGGTACTTTCACGATGGAAGCTACCGCAAACTATATAGGAAAGCTCAATATTGGCAAAACTATAGTTTTAGTTGGGTCTTTCATTTTAGGGTCGTCTGCTAATACGGATGCCCCATTTAATTTAGGGTATGCAATTAGCTCACTACAATTTCTAAAGCCAGATGTTTATATTGCTATGAACGGAAAAGTATTTCATTGGAACAATGTTTCAAAAAACTTAGAAACCAACAAATTTGAGCATAATGAATAGTAACATTATAAATGTTTGGGACATCTATACATTGGACAACGTTTTTCTATCTATTGCTAGATACGTTCATTGTATTGTTTGCAATTTACGCTTCCAGAAAACAGAACTGTAGGAGCCTTAAACGTTTTATCAGTCTTGGCTTACTTTTTATTACATACAATATTACAGGCGGTTTACTTCCTGTAGATAGCTTACCAGATCCAATTATTCTTCAATATATCGTTACCTACAGCGTGGCCATTACTCTTTGCGTTTTCATAATATACCACTTATATAAAGAATACGATATAGTAGTTCTATCCTTCAAATCATCTGTTCGGAATGTTGCTATAATGGTAGCAGTCTGTTTTTTAATATTATTTATAATTCCTTATTTGCTAACGGACAATCTTGATACGGCAAGACTTTTTTTTACGATTCCGATTTCGATAATTGCCTTCATTTTTCTAGTCATTTTCTATCGTCGAATATCAATACCAAATAATCCTAAGCCCGTTATCTTGAGAAGGAACAAACTTTCATTAATTGGCGCATCAAGCATTGCATTGCTTCCCGTCTGCACCCTGATAGGCGATTATCAATGGCTTACATTTAGCGTAATGAATATTGCATTTTACGCCATTACGACCATAGAAATCGACAGGTATCTTTATTTTATCGAAAACAAGAACAGGATGTTTCAGGTTTTTGCGTTGAAGAAAAAGCATAGAACCGAATTGATAAAAAATAAGATTATCTATGAAGATTTGACCCGGCGTGAAATCGAGGTTGCAGTTTCCATTTTGAGTAACTTGAGCTACAAAAATATCGCTAAAGATTTATTCATCGCGGAAAGTACAGTATCAAAACACGCTTCCAATATTTTTAAAAAGAGTGGCGTGAAAAATAGAACTGAATTTTTAAAACGATTCCGGAAGAAAAAGTAATAGCTACCATAGACTTCAATCCTAGGGTTTACAATGAATGACTGTAGTTCCGTAGAAAAATACGGTATATTCCGTAATTAAGTACGTCACATTTTCTTGACTTTATTTTATAAAAAAAGTAAATTAACAAGAATTCCATTACAACCCTTGCTAAACTTGATTTTTTTAGAATATGGGTGCGATTTAATCTAGTTTAAATCACGAAAATATCCCTTTTGAAACCTTCAATTAAAACACGTTAATATGTTTTACAATTTTAATACGCCTTCTTATGAATTTACAATTATTATCAAAAAAGCTGATAAAAGATTTGGATGATGTTAGAATTCAAAATGATGACATCTTGGAAAGGGCGTATCAATCCATCGCATTATGCAGCAGTTTACTCAGCACCTTTAAGAAAAAAATTCTTAGAGAAGGATTTAATACCATAAAGGACGAAATAATATTCTTCAAGGAAACCAAGCAAATTCCACTGATAGAACTAATTTATTTTTCAGAGATACATTCTTTTGAAACACAGTTCCCGAAGGCGGGTAAAAATTATCAGTTAAAATATATTAAAAAGAAAATCAACAAGCTTAATCGATTCTTCTTGTATAATATTGATTTTGGACGTTATATTGATTCAGACGCCGTTCATTTTGATAAAGAGTATTACACAAGAAATCATATTAACACTTTTCGCATTATTACCTCAAAATTCTATTTTCAAGACCCAGAATTTTGCACACCAAGAGATATGCTTTTAGGAAAGTTCAAGGCGTTCAACTCTTTAATAGTTTATCTCGATGAAAAAAAAACTCGAATTCAGAATGGTTCAAACGGTCTACTAATTCCAGCTACATCTCTAAAAAAAATACAGTGGCCATTTTCTAATACGGATTGGGTTGAATTGGTCTATGCGCTTTGTGCAAAAGGCTTAGGCAAGCAGGATAATCAAAGTATAATGAAAGTTTCTAAGCGATTGCAGCAGGTATTCGCTTTTGAGCCAAAAGACATTTACAAAACATTTCAGGACATTAAAAATCGGAAAAATAGTAGAACTCTATTTCTTGACGACCTTTCGATAGCACTTCAAATCGAAATAAAAAAGAGCGAAGAATAAGCGTTTAATGACTTCCTTAAACTTAATTTTAAAATGTTAAAATAAGACCGTACTACGGTAGACCTACGGTCTTTCGATTTTGAATACTTTTTTCATTTATTTTACTATGATTTGGCGTGTGATTTCTATTTTATGACCTTCAAAACACTACAGAACACATCAAATTTCAATATGTTAAATTTTGCCCGTACTACGGTCGTACTGGGGAATAAAATCCGATAAACCTATTCAAATTTGTAGAACGAAAGTCAAATCAGGTCAGGGGCTATCAATTAAAAGATCAAACTCGGATAGTCCCTCACCATTAAACCCGTTTTATTATGCCGACAAGTATTATTACCACAGACGACCTTCGGGAATTCAAACTAGAATTACTCGATGACATTAAAAAAATATTGACCAATCAGGCCAAGGGAAAGCTCAAGAAATACCTCAAATCTTCCGAGGTTATGGATTTATTACAAGTAAGTCCAGGCACTTTACAAAATCTTCGTATCAATGGTACATTGCCTTACACCAAAGTTGGGGGAATCATTTACTATGATTCTGAAGAAATTCAAACGATAATGACCGCCAACCGTGTGCAGCACGGTCTTAATTCTTAGGCGATGAACTATATAAAGCTACTCAATGCGGCTTTTGAAAAGTTCTTTTTTGATGACCGGCTCAATCCTACACATATCAGTTTGTATATGGCGCTGTTCCAAGAATGGAACAGCTCTAGATTTGCGGATGAATTTTACGTGAACCGCAGGGATTTGATGCTTGCGTCTAAAATAGGCTCAAAATCCACATACCACAGATGTGTGACCGATTTAAATGCTTGGGACTACCTAAGCTACTTTCCTTCTAACAATCCATACAAGGGCAGTAAAATCAAGATGTCCATTATCGGGACAAGTGATGAACCGGATATGGGACGGTACAATCCCATATTAGAACAGGTTGCGGAACAGTACCGTCCCAACGGTGTACCGCCTACGGAACAGCACCGTCCCATAAACGGACAAGCTGTGGACTTACACCGTCCCACAGATGGACAAGCATTGGTATCTACTATAAACAATACCAAACAAGAAAACAATATAAAACAACCAAAGGGCTGGCAGGTCGTTATTGATTTTTTTATTGAAAAAGGTTTTAATGCTGATGAAGGAAAAAAATTCTTTGAGCATTATGAAACTCGCAATTGGAAAACTAGCGATGGAAAACTGATTAGAGATTGGCGCGCCGTAGCCACAAATTGGATGGATAGGACTGAACTTTTTGCTGAGGAAAACAAACCAAACTTTAAAGAGGCGTCCCAAATAAAGGACAACTTGCGAACCACTAAAAACAAAGACTATGGACAACCCCTCTAAAATTACCGAAGGTGGCGTGGAATATTCGCTAGGAAAATTTGATGGCAAAAGTGTTCTCTACGATTTTGATAAAATCTTGATTTACTTGAATGCCAAAGGCAGACAATTATTCGGAAAAAATTTCAGAATCTACGATGAAGACATCACAATCGTCCGAAAGCTTTGCCACTATTTCATCAAGGACAAGGACAATTGTGAAAAGTATGAAATAGATATTGACAAGGGCATTTTGCTATCTGGACCAGTAGGCTGTGGAAAGACAAGTTTAATGAAATTATTGCGACACATCGTACCGCTGCAACGACCATACGAAATGATTCCGTGCAGAAATGTCGCCTTTAGTTTTAACCACCTGGGCTTTAAAACCATTGAGGATTACGGCAATACTAAATTCTACTGCTTTGATGATTTGGGTATTGAGCCTGCCGGACGGTTTTATGGCAAAGACTTAAACGTAATGGGCGAAGTATTACTTTCCCGATACGAACTTTACCTCGAAACCAAACACAAAGTCAAAACCCACGCGACCACCAACCTAAATGCCGAAGAATTGGAAGAACGCTATGGTAACCGAGTTCGTAGTCGAATGCGAGAACTGTTTAATTTGATAGCATTTGATAAAAAATGCAGGGATAAGAGAGCATAATCTTATAAAAAATGTAGCTAATTGAGGAAATCCGTAAGAAATTATGTTAAAATTTCAATATATTTATAGGCAATAAGACCAGCCATCGATTTTATAAAGCTAATGGATTTTCATTGGCTTTTTTTATTTAAAAAACAATATCAATATATGTGGAATGATAATGAAACTAATTCTGACTTCATAGACTATCAACATCTAGTGAATGCAGTTACAAGTATTGTAAATAATACACGTTTACTTCCATGCAGCATAGGAGTATTTGGTGATTGGGGAAGCGGAAAATCTAGTCTTATGAAAATGGTTGAAGAAACCTACTCGGAAGACAAAGATGTCCTAGTCATAAATTTTAATGGATGGCTATTTGAAGGCTATGAGGACACCAAAACAGTACTAATGGGAAAGATAGTTAATGAAATTATCAAAAAAAGAAAACCTCAAGACAAGGCATTAAAAATAGCAGCAAAACTACTTCAAAAAATAGATTTGTTAAAAATAGGGCAATCGGCAGTAAAACACGGAGCAGGATTTATGTTGATGGGACCAGCTGGTCTTGCATTAACTACTACTTCAGATATTTTAGGGAAACTGTCCAATGCGAATTACGAAGATTATATAAAAAAGCAAAACGAAAATACTGACCCAGATGAAATTCTAAAAAATGATATTCAAGAATTTCATTTATCATTTGAGGAATTAATTGAAGAAACCAATATTGAAAAAATAGTAGTCTTCATTGATGATTTGGATAGGTGTTCTCACGATACAGTTATAGGAACTCTTGAGGCAATAAAACTATTTTTATTTGCAAAAAAAACAGCTTTTATAATTGGAGCAGATGAACGACTTATTAAACATGCTGTTAGAAGAAGGTTTCCTGAAATTCCTGGAGATAATACAGAAGTAGGACGTGATTATCTTGAAAAACTTATACAGTACCCAATACGAATACCTCCACTTAGTGATTTAGAATTGACAACCTATGTTAATTTATTATTTACAAACCTGTATACTGATGTTGGTGAATTTGAGCATATAAGAATCGGGGTATTAGAAGAAAAAAATAAAGACCAATTTGGTTTTACATTTAGGCTCGAAAATGCTGGTAGTTTTATAAATCATGTAAATGATGACTTAAAGGAAGCTTTACTTCTTTCTGCTCAATTAGTCTCTGTTCTAGCTGTAGGTCTTAATGGAAATCCAAGACAAACAAAAAGGTTTTTAAATACACTTTTGCTAAGACATCAAATGGCAAAGTCAAAAGGAGAGAATCTTGACAAACGTATATTAGCAAAACTAATGTTGTTAGAATACTTCAAATCAGAAACTTTTAAAAGTTTTTACCAGCAACAAGCAAAAAATCAGGGCATAATTCTCGAATTAAAGTTGATGGAAGAAGTTGCGCTTAAAGATGATGACGAGAAATATGAGGAATTACCTGTTGAATATCAAAGTTATCTACAAGATTCTTGGATTAGAAAATGGTTATCATCGGAGCCTTACTTATCGGATGTAAACTTGCAGTCCTATTTCTACTATTCAAGAGATAAATTATCTGTATCAGGAACAAACATTCAAAGAATGAGTTCCCAAGCTCAAGATTTGTATATTAAAATCCTTAATGATTCCGAAACGATAAGAAGCTTAGCTTTAAAGGAATCAGGCTCTCTAAGTGAAGGAGATTCTTCAGCTATATTTGAATCACTTGCAGATAAGATGAAGAATGAAGGTGAACAGTCAGGTGAGTCACCGTCTATAAAACGTTTGATTGACTTCTGTAATGCTAGAAAAGAACTCATTTCACAATTATTAAGTTTAATAGACAAGTTACCTCATCAAGTTTTGCCTCTGAGTATTACAACTTGGTTACAAGAAATATCAGAAGGTACTTCCCATCAATCAACGGTAATTAAAATGATACAAGATTGGAGTCAAAGTTCAACTAATAAACGTTTGGCAGCAATTGCTAAGCGTAAATTAAAAAGTATAAAATAGATTATGGGAACTTCTGCATCAGGTACAGGACCAAAGGGAAAAACACCATTATTGCCTAGTTGGGCAAACAGTCCGGATAGCTCTCCAGAAGCGGAACAAGACGATGAAAACAGTCAACAAGCTGAAGATACTCCAAATGTAACGTCAGATTCAACAACTGATATGATTCCATCCCAAAAATTGACTGGAACAAAAAGTATTCTTACAAGAATTTCAAATGGAGGTGGCGGTTCTAGCTTTAAAACTTTTGCAAAATCTTATATAAAGTCATCAGGAGGTAGCAAAGCCGCTACAAAAGCATCAATAGCGGGAATTAATGTTGGTAGAAGCTATCTTGGATTCTTATCGGACGTTTCAAAAGATGGTTTAAATGAAACTTTACAGAAATATAACCTCTCAGATTGCATTGGCAAATCTAGTGAGGAGGTCATGGCAAAGATTGCTGATAGAATAGCTCCAACTGGTAGTACTAATGATGAGGCTATAGCTCGCGCTGCCGTAATGATAGCATTCGATAAGCTTTACGAAAAAATTCTTGATAGTGGAAAAGATATTGAGTCACTTGATAATATTGATTCTGAAACATTATCAGATACAGTAATTGAGTTTGTTAGTGCATATATTTTTAAAAAATGGGTGTACGAAGCGGGAATTGCCCTCGAACGAAACGATTTATCCGAAAGTGAAGCAATAAAATTAGAAAATGAAATGCGCTTTTTCATCAGAGATGAAGTGAAAAGTGAATTCAAAAAAACAGACATTTCGAAAATAGATTTAGCTCAAGGTAAAGGACGTAAACTAATTGAGGACATATTTGAACTCGCATATTCAACACTAGAAAAATGAGTATTTGGCACATAATAATAAAAAATAATGAAAAAGATATTTTTGATAAGAAAATATCTAATTCTGAGGAAAAATATATTCTAAATACGGTTCAATTACCAGATATTCCATCCGCATTTGGAACTAATATATTTAAAGAATTTAGATTATCTAAAATTGAACCTAGAGATACTGTTGAGGATTTGTTGCACCTATCTCTTGGGGTCTATACAACTGACCAAGTTGTTTCTAGAAAAATATATGGCTTCCAAGAATGGAGTCGTCATTTTAAACTTTACATGCCTGTCACCTCTCTTGAAAAATGGGAAAATGCAAAAGAAGATTTAGAAAAATTACTTTCATTCTTAAGTGGAGATAAATGGGAGATTTGTTTTAGACAAAAAATAATAGAAGACGGAAAACAAATTAAACTTCTTAATGATAGTAATCCTAAAAAAATAGAAAAAGTCGCTTTGTTTTCAGGAGGAATGGATTCATTCATTGGGGCGATTGATTTAATAGAAGGCAAGAATAAGGTGTCTTTTGTTAGTCACTATAAGAGAGGTGCAGACAAGAGTGCTCAAACTAAATTGTATGATACTTTGAGGAAGAAATATGGCGATGATTCTTTTACAAATTATCAATTTTACTTACAACCTAATCAACAACATAAAAATGCAACAAAAGAAGAAACCTCGAGGGCTAGGTCGTTTTTGTTTTTATGTCTTGGATTAATTATAGCAAATACTCTAGATGAAAAAATTGATTTCATAGTTCCAGAAAACGGTTTAATTTCCTTAAATGTTCCCTTGACAGGAACTAGACTAAGTAGCCATAGCACAAGAACTACCCATCCATATTACTTGTCTACTTTTAAAAAAGTTATTCTTGAATTAGGAATAAATAATAAAATTATCAACCCATATCAATGGATGACGAAAGGCGAAATGATGATTGAGTGTGATAATCAAAATCTTCTTAAAAGCCTTAACGCAGAAACACTTTCCTGCTCTCATTCAGAAAATAGTAGATACTCTGGGATGAGGCCAGGTATCCAATGTGGATATTGTGTTCCTTGCATTATAAGACAAGCTGCTGAGAAAAAAGGTGGAATAATAGGAACTGAATATGTTCATAATATAACTCAAAGTGTTCCGTCACAAAAATTAGTTTCAGGAAGTGATATTAGGGCATTCAAACTATCTCTCAAACGCCTCGAAACCAAATCAACAAGAAATATAATGTTCGACATTCTAAGTTCAGGTCCTTTACCTTTCGAAAATAGAAATGAACTTGATGAGTATATCAATGTATATCAACGTGGCATGAAGGAAGTAAAAGAATTCTTAGAATGAAATATCATGACACTCATTTTCATTTAGATTTAATGTCCGACCCCCTAGATGTTGTAAAACAAATAGAAAAATCTAAAGTATATACTATTGCCGTAACTAACAGTCCCGAAGTTTTTTATTATACTGAAAACATAACAAAAAACACTAAATATATAAGAGCAGCCCTTGGTTTACATCCAGAATTAGTTGGAGAGCGCTATAGAGAAATTAAAAAATTTATCGAAATAATTGATAAAACCAAATATATCGGAGAAATAGGATTGGACAATTCCAATAAATCACTTTTAGATTATAAAAAACAAAAACAAGTTTTTGAGAGTATTGTTAATGCTTGCGCTGCCAGTGGAGATAAAATAATCACGATTCATAGTAGAAAAGCGGAAAGTGATGTTCTTGAAGTATTAGGTGAGAATTTTCCAGGAAAAATTATTTTACATTGGTATTCAGGTTCTCTTCAAAATCTTGAAAAAGCAATTTCAAGAGGCTATTATATTTCAGTAAATTATCAAATGACGAAATCTAAAAATGGTCAAAAAATTATTGATTGTATACCTAATCAACAAATTTTGTTGGAATCAGATGGCCCTTTTATATCGAAAGGACCTAAAATATTCACACCATTAATGGTAAATATGATATTAGATAATCTATGTCTTTTAAAGAAATCTAATAATGAAGAATTAAAGAGTACTGTTCTACAAAATTTTTATGATTTAGTAATAGGTGAAAATGGAAATAGCTAAAGGTATAGGTTATAAAGACTATTTAAAATTGAATCTATCAGATTATGAAAATGATGATTGGATGATAGCAATTGGTTATTTAGAAAAAAGGCTTACGGATAGATTCATAGAACCTGCAGACCAATTAATCAAATTAGAGAGTGATAAAAATGCCATTGACAAAAAATATGGATTTGCAGTTTTAGCTCTAGATTGCTTATTACTAGAGACTATTCAATCGTTTTATGAAGGTATATCCAATTCATCAGGCAAAAGTAAAGCCTTATTTATACAATTTCTACAAAACAGGAAAAACTTCAAGGAGTACTTTAAAACAGAACTTGATGCAGTAAAATTTTATAAAGATTTTCGTTGTGGAATTTTACATCAAGGTCAAACTGGTCGAGATACAAAGGTTTGGTCTGTAGGAGATTTAATTCTGAAAAATAACGGTTTTGTAATTGTAAACAGACATTTATTTCATGAAAAAATAAAAATAGAGTTAGAAGAGTATATTAAAATTTTAAGAACTAAAAGTGATACAGGTCTTTTAGATAATTTTAAAATCAAAATGGATTTTATTTGTCATAAAAAGTAAATTACTTTTTTGTGAGGTTTTTAAAGAATAAAACAATCTCATTTAATGATACATTGGAAATTCCCTTTAAAATTTTAACGACCTCAACATACAACTCTGCCATAACTATTTAATTTTAATAATGAATTTCAATATCGCGAGAGCGGTATCATTATGTTTTTCTATCTTGCTAAAATACTTAGCTTCGTCATCAGACGACAAGAAACCAAGCTCTAATAGCACCGCTGGACAATAATCAACAGTTTCGCGCAACACCTGAAATTTCGCAAACTTTACACCACGACTCTCAAAACCCAATTCCTTTTTGAACACTTCCTGCAACTGAAAAGCGAACCAAGTGGAATCATCTATATACTTAGATTGCTTATCAGCCACATAAACTTCAACACCCCTAGCATTCGGATTATCTGAATGATTACAATGTAACGACACAAACAAATCAGCATTCAAGGCTTTAGCCAATTTTGTTCTATCCGACAAAGAAATAAGTGTATCGCTATATCGTGTCAAATAAATATCCAAAGGCTTATCTAAACTATTATTTAGTTTTAAAATGGCATTAGCAATATTGAGTACAACATCTTTTTCTTGGATTCTATTTATACCGATAGCGCCAGAATCTTTTCCACCGTGTCCAACATCAATTAGTATTTGTTTTTGAACACTCGTTTCCTGTCCAAAAATGATGCACATTTTCAGAAGCAAAAAGACAAAACTAACGTTTTTAAGCACTTTTTTCATTTTCAATTTTCACGTTATCAACAACTTCCCTTTCAGAATCCATAGCATTTGATGCCAAATAATAACAATTAAATTCAATTGATATCAGATAATATTTTATTCACAAATAATTGATTTTCAGTTATTTATGTACAAATATATGTAAATTTCAGAAAGCTAAAATGAATAAAAATTCTAAACCTTTTATTATGAAAAAATCAATCTATTTGGCAACTTTTTTGTCGCTGCTCTCAACATCACTTTTTGCTCAAATTGGGGGAATCGAAGATTCTGTTAATGATGTGGGCGATACCATCAGAACCATTTTTCCAATTCTACTTGGGGTTATTTTCCTAGTAGGTTTCCTATTTAATGCAGGACACTTCTTTGGGGAAAATGCAGACCTTAAAAAAGGGATTACCCGCGTTCTTGTCTTTGTTTTAATCGCAGGTGCGGTTGTCGGCATATTTACTTATTTAATCTCAATCGTTGTTTAATGAACCCTCATCGAGGGCTTTGTTATCAAAGCTTTATGAAAAAATTCGAACCCTATAAAAACATAAGGAAAAAGGCTGTCATTTTTGGGCTGCCAATTTCCTTGTTTGCCCTAATGATGATGTCCATTCTCGCTTCGCTAATGGTTATCATCTTCTCGTTCAGTTTTGGAATAATCATAGGTGTTGCCATTTTCAACGCTGCTTTATATATCGCGCTCACGAGAATTAGCAATAATCCACAACTGTTTCAGGTGGCAAAAGTCTTCCCACAAATTATAAGTAATAAACAAAACTCTGGCTTCGATTATGAACAAGATTAACCTTTCGGCATATCAACCCATAGCAGATATTCAGGATAATATGGTATTTGCCAATAATGGCAATGTGGTTTTGTGTTATAAAGGGAATCTACCAGAAATCTATTCGCTTTCTGAAAATGACTTTGAGGATATGCACGGTGCTTGGTTTCAAGCCCTAAAATCTTTACCAGTTGGCACAGTAATTCATAAGCAAGATATCTACCTGAAGAAAACTTATACATCGGAACAATTACCAAATAGCACCTTTTTGGAAAAAGCCACACACGAGCATTTTAAAGGTCGCGGACATATAGAACATAAGTGTTACCTGTTTTTTACTTTGACAAAGAACAAGGCACTCAATAACTCAAAATATGTGAATCCGTTCCGTAACGTTTCAAAAGGAATCGTGCAGGAACTGGATGATAACGTGCAAAGTTTCGTCAACTCGGTTAGCGATTCGGTTTCCTTCATCAATAACAGTCGTAAAATGGAATTCCTTCCGATGGATACAAAGGAAATCCAACATTTAACCAAGAGCTATTTCAATGGCTTTAACGAAGGCTTTGATACCGATATTTTATTAGAAAAGAAAAGCGTCAATATTGGCGAAAACCATTTTGATGCCCTGGCCATCAATAGCGAACTGTGCTTTGGCGAAAGTGTACAGAGTAGCAAAACCAACGAGAAATTCACTTCTGACGATTTTGTGTTTCATCAAGGGTTTATTGATGGCTTAGGGCTTACGTTTAACGAAAACCATATCGTCAACCAAATTTTGTATTTGGATGACAAACAGAAATGGCGCAAGCTGCTAGATAAGAAAATTGAGGAACTCAACAAGAGTTCAAACTTCGGTTCGCAAAATAAAGTAGTACTTGGCAAAATTCAGCATATCCTTGACCAAATCAATGCGGATGATAATGCACGGATAATTCGTGGTCATTTAAACATTGTTTTCTGGGATAAAAATCCTGAAAACCTAAGCCGAATCGGTTCTAAAATAAAGACCGAGTTTAAGGAACTGGATATCATTCCGTATTACCCTAGAGGCGAAGAACGAAAGAATTATATCCTGAACAGTTACTGCTGTTTTTCGTCCAATTTCTCAAACAACGATTTGTATGTAACCGATTTAAAGCACGCTTTGTGCCTGTTCATCAATAACACCAACTACAAAAGCGACACTACAGGAATCATCTTTAACGACCGTGAACATAACATTCCCGTTTTAAAGGATGTTTGGGACGAAAAGAAGAAACGCATCAAGGCTCGGAACTTTGCCATTTTTGCGCCAACAGGGGAAGGGAAATCCTTTTTGGCGAATAACATTCTACGCCAGTATTTTGAAAGTGGTGTTCGGTTAGTCATCATTGATTTAGGTGGTTCTTACACCAAATTCGCAAAGCTCTATCCTGAACAATATACAGTACTTCGCTACGAAAGCGGAAAAAACTTAGGTATCAACCCTTTTTATATTAGCGATATAAATGACCTCACACCAGAACGGCTAGAGGATTTATCCGTGTTTCTCTTTGAACTGTTCGCCTCAGATTTAAAAGTAACCAAAGCACAATCGGTTTCCGTAAAGAAAATACTGAAACATTATTATGATAGCACTTCTGAGAATCATTCTTTGGAAGGCTTCTATGATTTTATAGAAAGGAATCAAGAAAATCTTCTTGATAACCTAAAAATCCATCCCGACTACTTCAATATTACGAGCTTCTTGCACGTAATGTCTGAATATGTCGGCGATGGTCTATACAGCTTCCTTTTTGAAGTTAGCGAAGACCAGACCTATAAAATCGAGGATAAACGATTGATTGTTTTTGAACTGGATGAAGTGAAGGACAATAAGGAAATCCTGTCCGTTATGTTGAAGCTGATTAAGTCAGCCATCCAAAGAACCATTTGGAAGAACAGAGCTGAAAAGGGTATCATTCTATTTGATGAGTTTGCTAAACAACTAAAGTTTGATAACGTATTGGAAAGCGTAGAATTCTACTATCAAGCCATTCGTAAACAGAATGGTGCGATTGGGATTATTCTACAATCTATTAATCAGCTTCCTAACAATTCTACTTCCGCCAGCATCCTAGAAAACACACAAGTTGTTTACAGCTTGAATAATGAAAAAGGCTATGACGAATTAGTCAAAAGACTCAATCTATCTAGCCACGATTTAAACCAATTAAAGTCCATCAAAAACAATCTTTCCGGTCCTCGCAAATACACCGAAATGTTCATCAAAATAGGAAAGGAAAGTAACATTTTTAGGCTCGAAGTTCCGAAGGAAGTTTATGCGGCTTATTTGACCGATGGACAGGAAAATGAAGAAATAATGAAGCTCTACGATGAGCATCACGATATGGAAAAAGCAATAATTCAATTCACATCTAAAACGTAATAATATGAAAGCAAAAATCTTAGTACTCGCAATGGCATTACTGTTCAGCTTAAATATCAAAGCACAGGGAATGCCCACTTATGACAATACAAATTTTGTCAGTTTGATAAAACAACTTGTAGAATCTGGAAAGCAGACGGCTCAAATGATTAAGTCAGTACAGTTCTTAAAAGATGCAAAAGAAAGTATAGAAAAGGTATCAAGTGTGGTACAACAGCTTAGGGCAGTTCAGGAAATTGCACAGAACAATCAACGCCTTATCAATGTAATGCAAAACGATTTGCAGGATATTCTGAACTCGCCTTACATCAAACCAGAGGAAGTCACACGGGTTGCGGAATCTTTTGATGCTATAGTCCAAAACTCTTTAGACACGGATGATTTTATGGGAGAAATTTTATCAAGTGATAATCTAAAAATGTCTGATGCAGAACGTGCTGAAGTGTTAGAACAGAAAAAACAGGAATCTAAGGAAATGGTTTCCAATATTAACACAAGAACCAAACGATATAGGGACATTATTTCCTTCAGAAAAATGCAGGATAAAATAAATAATCGCGAAACAGAATACTAAAAATGACCGCAACTATACTTTTAGGGATTGGGTTGGAATACATCGATACGGTGTTTCAAACCATCCAGAACAGCAGTTTCTCACAATACACTATTGCAGGAATGAAAACGCTTGCTATATTGTTTTTTCTGGTCAATATCCTTAAAAAGTATAACGAGGGCATTGCGGACAAATATGGGTATACTTGGGGATTAAGCCCAGAGGAATTGATGAAGAACTTTGCCATTGTCGTGCTGGTCATCTTTTCTACACAAGTATTAGGTTTCTTCGATAGTATATTGGTTTCCATAGAAGGACAATATCGAGGCACCGCACCAGCCTTATTGCCATTGCAGATGCAAGATATTCCTATTGAGGAAGATGTAAGTATCATTGAGGTAGCGCAAGCAGCTATGACGCTTTTATACGAAGCCTTAGTTACACCGCTTTACGGATTCAAAATATTTGCATTTATCATTAGTTTTTTCCTTTGGATTCTGGATTTGTTCATCTACCCATTATTTCTTGCAGAACGCTACTTTTTACTTGGAATAATGCAAGCTTTCTTTCCGTTGGTTATAAGTTTGGCCGTTTTTGAAAAGTTCCGCTCGCTTGCCTACACATTTTTCAAATTGTACGCTGCCGTTTATATGTTGGTGCCAGCCTTCTTTTTGGTCAATGTATTTGTGAATGCCCTCTATACGGAAATCAATACTAATTTCTGGACAAACCTTTTTGGGACAGATGTTGGCCAGGGCTTTTTTGCGCCAGTCGTTCAACTTGGGTCAGTTGGTTTCATTGTTTTTCTGAAATTCAAATTATACAAACGCGCCACATCATTTACACTTAGGTTATTTACGGCTTAAAGTAGATTAAAGATAGAATTATGAAAACACCATACAAAAACATATATGCCGTTCTAAAAGTGAACCGATTTATAGTAATAGCAGTTATTGTTTGCGCTTTTCTGTCCAGCACCTTTTCGGTTTGGATAGCGTTCAATACCAATCAAAAAGCACTTAATAGCGCCTTCGCCATAAATACCGATGGCAGTATTATTCCGCTGAAGCTCGTTACGCAAAAAGAGAATTTTAAGGTTGAAGCTTTAGCACATTTAGACCTGTTCCACAACTACTTCTATAATATCGATGCCAGCAATTATGAACGCAATCTAGAAAAGGCGCTTTGGCTCGGCAATAGTTCCGTGGATAACCTATACCGACAAAAAAAGGCGGATGGTGTCTACAACCGGTTGTTACAGTATTCTTTGGTAGAAAAGGTAGTTAGCATCGATTCCAAAATAGAAGAAAACAAGGGATCATATAGCTTTACCACAACGACCATTTTTGAAATCAACAGAGGGACTATTATCGATAAATATGAGTTGGTTTCTACCGGAAACCTGATAACGGTTGACCGGAACTTTCCAAATAATCCGCACGGATTGTTGATTACAAACTATTTCGAAAACACTTTAAAAAAACGTACAGATGAAGATAGAAAAAAATAAAATTGTCTTTGCAGCTGTATTGGCTGTGATTCTCATATTCCTGATTTCCTATTCTATGATGGTTATGGGCGATGATGAAAGCGAAAATGATAATCTAGAACAGACCTTAGTTCCAGATTTGGATGAAAACCAAAAAGAATACGATTCCAAACTAGATGCCATCAACGATTTGAAGGTAGCAAGGGAAACCAATGCACCGAGTATCTATGACGAAAAACTAATTGATTCTTTAGGCTTCTATGACCCTGACCTTCCGGAACTTGAAAAAGAACGCATTATAGATAGTATTTACAATGCTGGTAAAATTCAATATTCCGAAAAGCAGTATCAAAATATTGGACAAAAGAAAGTTACTCAAAAAAATGTACAACAGATTGACTCAGCCGAAATAAAACGAGAACAAAAGATTGAAGCTAAAGAATTAGGACTAGAACATCAACTGTTCTTTGCTGCATCGCCAAAACCAAATGAATTTTCAATTTTAGGCACTACAGATGAAACTATTTACGTGGTCGTTGACGGCGACCAAATAGTTATGGCAAATACCCGATTAAGAATGCGCCTGACCAAGTCTGCACTAATCAATGGCAAACAGATACCAAAGAACACATTCATTTTCGGATTCACAAGCTTTCAACCCAACCGTGCCTTGATTGAGATTGAAAACATAAAGCATCATCCCACCAAACTCAAAGCTTTTGATTTGTTGGATGGTAGTGAAGGTATCTATGTGGAAAATAACTTTCGAGCAGAAGCCACCACCGAAGTTCTTGACGACATTATTGGCGACATTAACATACCTGCCGTTCCGCAAGTAGGTGGAATTACAAAAGTTCTTAGACGTAGTAATCGTAACGTAAAAGTTACGGTTTTGAACAATTACAAATTAATCTTAAAACCAAAATTATGAGGCCTATAATGGGTATTTAAAAACGCACTCTTATGAAAAATTCAGTCTTAATAATAGCAGTCATATGTATTTCCGCTTTCGCGAAAGCACAAACAACCAAAGTTCTCGACACCATTTATGCCAACGACACCAAAAACGTTGCGCTGTTCTTTCCAGAACCTATTAGGCAAGGTGTAACTGGTTCGGATAATTTTGTCTTTACCTACAATCGTGAAAAAGAACAGTACTTTGGATTGCTTCAGGCAACCCCTGGGAAAGAAAGTAATTTATTGATAATCAATAGAAATGGGGCAATTTTTTCGTATATTATAAGATATAGAAAGCAGCTATCGAAGCTCAATTATTTCGTGTCACAATCAAGTAGTATAGGCAATGAAAAACCTATCATCATTGATACTACCGAAGTAACTGAAGTTGAGAATTTAGTAGATAACAGCAGATTTTACTACACAAAATTCTCTTCTTATCTTCTTGAAAGAAAGCAACGAATAGGTACGATACAAAAACGAAATGAAAGCATCGTTTTGAGTGTTGAGAATATAGTTTTTGATAAGGAAGAACTCTACTTTGTTATCCAGATTGAGAATAAATCGAGTTTGGATTACGACTTAAATTTCTTAAATCTCTCGCTAGAAACAAGACAAAAAGGCAAAAGAAAATCGTTACAAAAGCTGCTTCAAGAACCCATTTTTAAGCACAACGTACCGTCCAGAATAGCTGAGGGCGAAGTTGTAAAATTAGTTTATGTAATGCCTAAATTTTCAATAATTAATGACCGTAGATTAGTGGTTGAGCTGAATGAGAAAAATGGGGAAAGGGATTTAAAATTGAAGGTATCGCATAAGTATATCAATAACCCAAATTAAAATTGTTATGAAAAAAATCGTCATTTGCTCGCTTGTACTGTTGTTCCTTTCTTGTTCAGAAAGCACAACAAAATCCCCTTCTGAAACTGCCAAGGCAGTTGCGGGAAGTTTTTTTTCAAAAGATGAATCAGCTTTAAAAAAACATACTACTACAGAAGGCTATGCCAGTTTGATTACTGTACAGAATATGATACCGGATTCTGATAAAAACATCGAAGTGGAAATTTTAGATGAAGCTGTTGATGGCGAAATTGCCTGGATAAAATACAGCAGCACCTACGATGGGAAAACTGGAATTTTCAAGTTGGTTAAAGAAAACGGTCAATGGAAAGTTACCAGTAAAAGACCGAGGGAAAAAGGGCCTTTTTAAGCTATGGATAATGAACAGGTCCATAACAATAATATCCCTGATACCGCGTTTATAGCGCTGGATATTTTCAAGAGTATTATAAAAGGTAAAATTGAAGCCTATACCGCTTTTGGTCATAACCAATCAGACTTAATAGAACTCAACGATATTTTGAAAATTAATATCAAAGATATGGTCATCTCATCTAAACAAATTTCGGATGAAATCAGCGATGAGGATGTTGTGGAATTTGTATCCTATTACAATCGGTTAGTCCATGAATGATGGTGTAAACTGAACTCTGTCTAAAATAGATTTTATCGTTAATTTTATCTAGAAGAGATTACTTCACTATTTGCACCTTTTATGTAATAGTCCTCTATGCAAAAACTTTCTATTAAAAGTGCTATTTGTAAATAGTTACTAAATAATGTTGAGAAAGGTCCATTTAAACGGTCGTTATAAGTAGACTAAATCTGCAATTTTGAAAGTCTAAATAAAGGTGGGTTTAAACGTACTAGTTAAATTCTGTGGAAATACCCTTATTTGAACTTTAGAAATTAAATGCAGTCCCGTACAACTTTCTTTTTTTAGGAACTCATAGCATAGTAAAGCTTTGCAACACAGTTGCATGAATTTCTTGTTATCTTTGGAAAGTGAAATCAATCGCAATCATATTATCGCTATATTTTTTGGCACTCAATTTCATTCCGTGTAATGATGGGAAGATGTCAAGTGATGATGCGGAAATCGAAAATGTAATCGCGATGGATGGAAATCATGACCATGGCGCAACCGACCTGTGTTCCCCATTTTGCAATTGCCATTGCTGCCATATCCATACCATCGAATCCAACATTATTTCGTTCGAACCCTTGATTCTTATGAATTTCAAGGAAAAATTTGCGCATTTCGATAGCTTCGGCAATGACATTTCACACTCTCTTTTCCAGCCTCCAAAGGCATAGTCAGTTTTACACTAGGATAACTATATCCGATTTTGACCGAGAAAGGTCACACTCCGCTGCGGACAATTGCAATTTTTTGGCATAATTCCGTGATGTTTAACTGTATTAAATTCTTTCTATGCTTAATAAAATTATTAGGTATTCCATAACCCATAAGCTGGTTATTGGTTTACTCACTCTAGCCTTGATTATCACGGGTGCTTATTCATTGCAACAGCTTCCTGTAGATGCCGTTCCGGATATTACCAATAATCAAGTACAGGTCATTACGACCTCGCCAACACTTGCAGCCCAAGAGGTTGAGCGATTAATCACTTTTCCCATTGAACTCACAATGGCAACCATTCCCCAAATCGATGAAATTCGTTCTTTTTCACGTTTTGGATTATCGGTTGTAACCATTGTTTTTGAGGAGAATGTAGATGTGTATTGGGCAAGACAACAGGTAAACGAACGTCTGGCGGATGCTCAATCCCAAATTCCAGAGGGCATCGGTAAGCCAGGAATCGCACCATTGACTACGGGACTTGGTGAAATTTATCAATATGTCATTGCTACAAAGCCTGGTTATGAGGACAAATACACAGCAACAGAGCTTCGGACGATACAAGATTGGGTCATTAAACGCCAGCTATTGGGAACGAAAGGCGTTGCAGACGTCAGTAGTTTTGGTGGCTATCTAAAACAATATGAAATTGCAGTTCGTCCAGAACGCTTGAACGGTATGGGTGTTTCCATTTCCGACCTTTTCAGCGCACTCGAAAATAACAATCAAAATACTGGCGGTGCTTATATTGAAAAAAATGACAAAGCACTTTTTATTAGAAGCGAAGGCCTTGTTGGTTCGATAGAAGATATCAAGAATATTCTTGTAAAGCAGACAGAAAGTGGCATTCCTATTTTGATAAGTGATGTTGCAACAGTTCAAACAGGAAAGGCGATTCGTTATGGCGCAACAACCCGAAATGGCGAAGGCGAAGTGGTTAGTGCGATTGTTATGATGTTGAAAGGCGCTAACTCCGCCAAAGTAATAAAGGATGTAAAAGATAGAATTGAAACCATTAGCAAAACCTTGCCCGAAGGTGTGGTTATCGAACCCTTTCTGGATAGAACTAAATTGGTGGACAATGCCATTGGTACAGTTACCACGAATCTTGTGGAAGGTGCGCTTATCGTGATTTTCATTTTACTTTTATTGTTGGGCAATTGGCGTGCTGGTTTGATTACAGCATCCGTTATTCCTCTCGCTTTACTATTTGCGTTTAGTATGATGCATATTTTTGGTGTTTC
Organism: Maribacter sp. R86514; assembly: GCF_044597005.1. Classification (NCBI taxonomy): domain Bacteria; kingdom Pseudomonadati; phylum Bacteroidota; class Flavobacteriia; order Flavobacteriales; family Flavobacteriaceae; genus Maribacter; species Maribacter sp. R86514. The sequence continues at coordinate 4,063,667 of NZ_CP138999.1, forward strand.
GGCAAACCTGATGAGTTTGGGAGCAGTTGATTTTGGTTTAATTGTGGATGGTGCGGTCATTATTGTGGAAGCGACCCTATTCCATTTAGGGGCGTTAAAAATTTCCAGAAAATTGACGCAGGCTGAAATGGATGAAGAAGTGTATCAATCTGCAAGTAAAATTCGAAATTCAGCAGCTTTCGGAGAAATCATCATCCTAATTGTATATCTACCTATTTTAGCCTTGGTGGGAACGGAAGGCAAAATGTTCGGACCGATGGCGCAAACGGTAAGTTTCGCTATTTTGGGAGCATTCTTATTGTCGCTGACTTACATTCCAATGATGTCGGCATTGGTCTTGAGCAAAAAAACAGAACACAAGCGGAATATTTCCGATAAAATAATGGACTTCTTTTATTGCATTTACGAACCAATCATACATTGGGCAATGCGTACAAGAATTATTGTAGTTGGTAGTACCATTGCACTTTTCGTCACCGCTTTTTTAGTGTTCCAAAGCTTGGGTGGCGAATTTATTCCAACACTTGAAGAAGGCGATTTTGCGGTAGAAACACGAGTTATTACGGGAAGTTCCCTTTCAAATACAATAAAAGCGACTACCAAAGCTGAAAAAATCCTCTTGGATAATTTTCCAGAGGTGGAACAAGTCGTATCTAAAATTGGTTCGGGAGAAATCCCAACAGATCCGATGCCGATTGAGGCTGCCGATTTAATGATAATTCTTAAAGATAAATCAGAATGGGTTTCGGCATCCAACAGGGAAGATTTGGCAAATAAAATGGCTGAAGCACTTGAAGTTATTCCTGGTGTTACCTTTGGTTTTCAACAACCGATTCAAATGCGTTTTAATGAGTTGATGACAGGTGTGCGTCAAGATGTCGCCATCAAGATTTATGGCGAAGATTTAAATCAACTTTCTACCTATGCAAGCCAAATCGGAAAATTGGCAGGAACGGTGGAAGGTGCTGTGGATGTCTATACGGAGGAGGTCACGGGAGTGCCACAAATAGTCATCAACTACAATCGTGGACAACTTGCAAAATACGGATTGGATATAAAATCGGTAAACAATACGATTCAAGCTGCATTCGCTGGAGCTTCCACAGGCTTGGTGTATGAAGGCGAAAAGCAGTTTGACTTGGTAGTACGTTTGGAAAATAAAAACAGAACAGACCTTCACGATGTCCAGAATCTGTATCTCAATGGTGCCAATGGCCAACAGATTCCCTTGCAACAGGTAGCAAATGTTTCCATAAAAGATGGACCTTACCAAATTCAACGAGATGATACACGACGACGAATAATCGTAGCCTTCAATGTGCGTAATCGGGATGTGGAAAGCGTTGTTGATGAAATAAGTTCAAAAATCGATTCACAAATCAATCTGAAACCAGGCTATACTATTTCGTATGGAGGGCAGTTTGAAAATCTTGTGGAAGCACGAGAACGTTTGGCAATTGCAGTTCCACTCGCATTGTTGCTCATTTTTATTCTGTTATACTTTACGTTTGGGTCAATCAAACAAGGTGTGCTCATTTTTACGGCAATTCCATTATCAGCCATTGGGGGTGTGTTTGCACTTTGGCTTCGAGATATGCCATTTAGTATTTCTGCAGGAGTTGGATTTATTGCTTTGTTTGGTGTAGCGGTCCTAAATGGTATCGTTTTAATTGCGGAATTTAACCGACTTAAAAAAGACGGAATTTCAGATATTTTCCAACGCATCTATCAAGGCACAAAGACCCGTTTACGTCCTGTAATTTTGACCGCTTCCGTAGCCTCTCTAGGGTTTTTGCCAATGGCAATTTCCCAAACTTCTGGCGCAGAAGTACAGCGACCTTTGGCAACCGTAGTGATTGGTGGTTTGATTACAGCAACCTTTTTAACACTCGTGGTATTGCCAATCCTCTATTATTATTCTGAAAAAAAATTAAAGATGAAACCTAATAAGACAGCTCTTGTTATGCTGATGGCATTATTCGGAAGTGCCTTTTCCATAAATGCGCAGACAACTTCTCAAGTAAAAGTCTATCAAAATATTGATGAAGTAATTGAAACAGCATTAAAAAACAATCCCAATATCAAGGTGTCACGTTTGCAGACAGAACAGCAGCAGGCATTGAAAGGCAGTAGTTTCGATTTACCTAAAACTGATTTTGGTTTGGAATATGGACAAATCAATAGCATTGCAGATAATGATACACGTTTTAGCGTTAGTCAAAAGTTTGCGTTCCCAACACTTTATGGAAGCCAAAATAAATTGGTAAAAACCAAAATTGAGGCAAGCGAACTGAATGAAGCGGTTCTAAAAAATGATTTGATTGCCCAAGTTAAATCCACGTATTACGAATTGTGGTATATCAAGAGCAAACAAATGGTACTGCAAAAACAGGACAGCATTTATGAACGGTTTGCCTACGCCGCGAACTTGCGTTATAAAACAGGCGAAAGCAATGCATTGGAGCAGGCAACAGCCAATGTGGAACTGGCAGATATTCAGATTATGATTTTGGATAACGCTTCTGTCCTTAAAAACCATCAACTACAATTGCAAAATCTGATGAATACAGATAGTTTGGTTGATATCAATGTAGGAAATTTAGAAGTAAAAACTGAAATGTTACCCCAGTTGAAGGATTCCACAGCAATCTCAAATAATCCAACGCTCGCTTTTTACCAAAAGCAAATCGAACTTGCCGAAAATGAAAAATCCGTGGCTGTTTCAAAACTATTACCAGATATCACATTGGGTTATTTCAATCAATCCTTTATAGGCAATGGCGAAACCGCAAACGGAACACCAACAGTATTCGATTCTGGAGATAGATTTACAGGTGTGCAATTGGGTTTGAGTATCCCAATTTGGTTAAAACCACACACAGCGAAAATCAAAGCTGCCAAAATCCAAAAAATGGAGAACGAAGCACAATTGGAAGCTATAAAAAACAGAGCGCAGACCCAGTTTGATACCTTATGGGAAACGCTTCAAACGGAGCAAACAAATCTGGAATCGTACAAAAACAATGCTTTGCCGCAAGCGGAATTGCTGTTGAAAAATTCCCAACGTGGATTTCAGGAAGGGGAAGTTGGGTATATCGAATACATCCAAGGGCTTAACAGGGCAATGACTATTCAAGTGAAATATTTGGATTTTGTAAACCAGTACAATCAAACACTCATAAAAATCGAAGAACTCATCGCTAATAATCAATAAAATGAAGAATATATATATAACAATCTTTTTTATCGTCGCTTTAATGTCAACAGGTTGTAAGGATAATGCACAACCAATGGTTGAAGATGACCACAAAGGAGAAGAAAATCAAGTTGAACTGACCGATGCGCAAATGGAACAGACCAACATTGTCATTGGTAAGGTTGAAAAACGAAAAATAGGACACGAAATCTCGGTAAACGGAATGATTGATGTGCCACCACAGGGCAATATTTCAGTTACAGTACTGTACGGGGGATTTTTGAAATATACCGAAATGCTTCCTGGTAGCAGAATTAAAAAGGGTCAGGTAATAGCAAGTGTGGAAAATCCAGAATTTATCGAGTTCCAAAGGGAATATTTGGAAGCTCTGGCAAATAATGATTATCTCAAAGCAGATTTTGACCGTCAGCAAACCTTGAACGATGAAAATGTAACATCAACAAAAGTATTCCAAAAGGCGAAAAGTATGTATTTGACCAATCAGGCAAACATCAAGTCGCTTGAAAGTAAACTTCGATTGATAGGTATAAACCCAACAAGTGTAAAAAATGGTAATCTATCAACTGTCGTGAATGTGTATTTGCCCATAAATGGTGTGGTTCGGGATGTTTATATCAACACAGGAAAATATTTCAATCCCCAAGATGTAATAATGGATATTACCGATGCAACAGATTTACATGTAGAACTTAAGGTATATGAAGATGATATTCCCTTGATTCGTAATGGGCAACGCATTCGCTTTAGACTGGCAAATGCACCGGAAGAATGGATGGAAGCCGAAGTATTTCTCATTGGAAGCAACGTGCGTGACGATAGGTCTATTACGATTCACGGTCATTTAAAGGAAAAAAATGAAGACTTATTGCCAGGAATGTTCGTCAATGCAGCTATTGAAGTGGAAGCGCAGGAACGATATGCCGTTCCAGAAGAAGCCATAGTTCGATTTGAAGCAAAACAGTATATTTTTAAATCCCTCGGAAAACGGAGAGAAGGTGAAAACCCGATGAATGATTTTGAAATGCTCGAAATCACAAAAGGTAACGAGGAAGAAGGTTTTGTTGCGTTCGAATTTGTCGATGAAACGCAGGACATTACTTCTATGGAAATTGTTTTAAAGGATTCTTTTACCCTTTTGGCAAAAGCAAAGAATAGCGAAGAAGAAGGAGGTCACGGCAATTAATAATAAAGCATGAAGGAAATAGAAAAAACATTGGAAAATAAAAATGTGCGTCCTACGGCAATGCGCATCTTGATCTATAAATATATGGCCGAAAAGGAAATTGCGGTCGCCCTTACGGATATTGAGAACGCTTTCGCGAAATCTGACAGGACTACGTTATACCGAACGCTGAAAACCTTTGAGGAAAAAGGAATCGTACACCAGATAGACGATGGCACTAGCACAACCAAGTATGCCTTATGTGAGCCCGGTTGTAACTGTGAGATTGAACAGGATTTACACCTTCATTTTCATTGCAGCAACTGCAATGAGACGGTCTGTCTGACTGAACATAAGATTCCACATATCAACCTCCCGGACGGTTACGTTGCCGAAGACGCAAATTTGGTTTTGAAGGGAATCTGTGACAAATGCAGCAGGCAATAAATGCACTTCTGTTGCATCAAAATAATTAGGAAATTACACTCATGAAAAAGAAAAAAGTAAACTTACGGGATTTAGACCCAAAGGAACACCAAGGCGGGCACAATCACGATGACGGACACAATCACGGCAGTCCAGAAGAAGCCTCCAATTTCAGAACTTATTTACCAGCGATTTTTAGCTTTGTAATGTTGATAGCAGGAATCGCCATTGATTATTTCGATGCTTTTCCATTTTTTAAGGGTTGGATTCGTGTTGTCTGGTATACGGTAGCCTATATTCCAGTTGGATTTCCAGTCATAAAAGAAGGATGGAACAGTATCAAGAATGGCGATTTCTTTACAGAATTTTTTCTAATGTCCATTGCAACCTTGGGCGCATTTGCCATAGGCGAATATCCCGAGGGTGTTGCGGTAATGCTTTTCTATGCCGTTGGAGAACTGTTTCAGAATGCTGCTGTTAACCGTGCTAAAAGAAATATAAAAGCATTATTGGACGTGCGCCCTAATGAAGCCTTGGTAAACCGTGATGGCGATTTCATTTCGGTCAATCCCGAGACTGTTCAGATAGGCGAAAAGATTCAGGTGCGTGTGGGCGAAAAAGTACCACTCGATGGTATTCTGCTTTCTGATAAAGGTTCATTTAATACCGCAGCTTTAACAGGCGAAAGCAAACCCGATACTATCGCCAAAGGAGATAGTGTTTTTGCCGGAAGCATAAATCTCGATGGTGTAATCGAAATCGAGACCACAAAAGAGTTTAAAGATAGTTCCATTGCACGAATTCTTGATATGGTACAGAATGCGACTGCAAGAAAATCAAAGACGGAATTATTTATAAGGAAGTTCGCAAGGATTTATACGCCTATCGTTGTTTTTCTCGCTATCGGTCTGACATTCTTGCCTTACTTTTTCGTGGATGATTATGTGTTTCGTGATTGGCTGTACAGAGCTTTAATATTTCTCGTGATTTCGTGTCCTTGTGCATTGGTCATCTCGATTCCTCTCGGCTATTTCGGTGGTCTGGGTGCAGCCTCGCACAACGGTATACTATTTAAAGGAGCTTCATTTTTGGATGCAATGACCAAAGTGACTACTGTGGTAATGGACAAAACGGGAACCGTGACCAAAGGTGTTTTCAAGATTAAGGAAGTAATAAACAGTTCCAATTTCTCGGAAGCGGTATTTATGAAATACTTGATGGCAATGGAAGAACAATCTACCCATCCTATTGCAAAAGCAATTCTGGAATATAAAGCTGAAGGTGCAGATTTAGATGCCACGAATGTTTCTGAGGTTGCTGGAAAAGGCTTATTGGGAACGGTTAATGGTAAGACTGTTCTGGTAGGGAATAAGGCTTTGATGACCTCAAATAACATCGAAGCTCCATCTGCAACCAATGACATTGTGGAATCCATCGTCATGGTCGCCATTGATGGAAAATTTGCGGGCTATGTGACCATTGCCGATGAACTAAAGGAAGATGCGCACCAAGCCATAAAGCAAATTAGGGATTCTGGGATTTCCAAAATCATTATGCTTTCGGGCGATAAGGATTCCATAACTCAACAGGTCGCAAAAGAATTGGGCATAGATTGGGCTAAGGGCGGTCTATTACCGGAAGATAAATTGAACGAAGTCGAAAAGCTCAAAGCACAACCAGATACGAAGGTTGCCTTCATAGGCGACGGTATCAACGATGCACCGGTATTGGCAGCAAGTGATGTAGGTATCGCGATGGGCGGTTTGGGTAGCGATGTTGCCATTGAAACGGCGGATGTCATTATCCAGACGGACCAACCTTCAAAAATCGCAAGAGCAATTAAAATTGGGCGTTCTACCCGAAAAATTGTTTGGCAAAATATTGGTTTGGCATTTGGTGTAAAGATTATAGTTCTTATTCTTGGTGCTGGTGGACTTGCCACAATGTGGGAAGCCGTTTTTGCGGATGTGGGGGTGGCGTTGCTAGCTATATTGAATGCGGTGCGATTGCAGAAGATGAAGTGGAGTTAGTAAAGAAATAAAATACATAGATTTTAGTTCTTTAAAACGGTCGTTTTACGAAATGACTTGAAAATGTTGCTAACATATTCGCTTCCAGTTCAATTTGTCGTTCTTTTTAGTAGTTCCGGTAATTCACCTTTTACGGAACTAAAAAAGTATAATTAAACGATTGTTTAAATGTACTCTTAACATTATACTTGTTGTGCTTCGTTTCGTTATTGCAGTCAAACTCATTAAAGTATGCTTCAAAAATGCCACACTCTTTACAAAATCCGCTTTTTGCTAAGAGTACAAAGAACGTCGCTACTTTAACTCACATACAGTCGCTTTTCAAATATCGAACGCGCCTCATCATAAACCCGTTCAAAATTAGCTGCTAAATCAGCCTGTGCAAACTGTTTCGATTCCTTTGGTAATTCTCTTTGAATATCATCCAATTTAAATTGAATTTTCTTATCCTTTCCATCCGCGTAAGTAATAAATTCGCCTTGTTTCAACCTGAAGAAAACATCAGCTCTAATCTTTGGAATTTCCTTTTCGCCCGTAGTAATACGCGTATCAAAATCAAGGTTATGTCCTCGACTGATACTCTTGGTTGGGTCTTTAATAATTTCAAAAAAGCGTTCGTAATATTTAGCGGTATCTGGGTCATTGACCTTACCGAAGAATTGATAGGATAAATTGCTCAAAATCGCTTTACTTGCTTTATCGCCATACATCATATCATTCTGAATTTTGTCTTGCATCACATAAATAGTTGAGATGTTATAACTACGTAATGTTGCCGGAATACGGTGCATATTCAACAGTCGTATGGTTGGTGCTTCTTCCATTAATAGAAATGATGGTTTTGAATTCCGCACGCTCATTTGCTTGGTAATAGTATGAATGATGGTAGCGATGACGGGCGAATAGGAGGTTTCAAATTTTGGGTTGTTCACTATTGAAATTACTGATGGATTTTCCTCGCTATTAATATTCAATGGCACTTCGTCTGCGGACAATGCCATAAAAATACGTTGGGTACTAATTCGTTTGAGCGCATTGGCCAAGGTGCTTTTTACACCAGCAGTCTGTCTTTCAGAATCTTTGCCACTAATAAAAGCATCTGCCATCGCCCTTGAGGTGGTGTTGGTTTCCAGAAACTGGATTAGGCTTTTTGTATCAAGGAATTGATAAACAGCTATCAAATGGGGTAACGTACAGTATTTTGGATATTCCGTTTTCAGTTTCCAAATCAAACCACCAATCAACCCCTCTGCAGCATCGTTAAAGAATTTTGTCGTGCCAGTTGTTCCGCTTTCTCTTTGCTCTAAAAGGTTTTCGATTAACACCCTTGACACCTCATTGACGCTTTCCTCGTTCTCTAAATAGCGTGGCGCAATAGGATTTACCCTATGGATGATTTTATCGAAGGAAATGACCTTAAATGGAATATCGCTATCCTTGAAAAGTGGATATGCCATTTCGGTCAATTCAAAATCTTTGTAATCGTGAATGATTCCGCAAAAGCCTTCTTTTTGGAAGTGTTTAAGAAATCCGTAAACGACACTTTCGGTTTTTCCGCTTCCAGCGGATCCGATGACGGATGCGCCACGTTTAATATTATCCAATTTAAAATTCCCTTTGCTCGTAGCAAAGTTGACTTGGTATTTACTATCGCCATTTTGCGAATTTTCAGTTTTATGCAGAAAAACGTATAGTCCTGTATTAATTAATAGTATCGGACAAACTAGATACAACAAAATGAATGTTAATTCATTTCCAGCAGCAACATAGAATACGAAAAATGACAGTATTGCGATATTCAAAAGAAACGCAAACTTACTTACCCGAAACATCGCATAGAAAACAGTACTGGTAAAACCAATAATTGAAAGTGTCGTTATGATATTATCTATCTGCATACTACTTATATTCCGATGGAACTTGATTTAATTGCTATTTCTGCACCACGTCTTAACCGTTTGAAAACCCGAAGCGCAATTTGTGCTTGGCTTAAAGGAATACTAGGTATTACTGGCAAGCCTGTTTTTGTAATCATTTTAAAAGCCAATGCCTTTTCGTTAGCTGGTAGTTTCATCAAGGCAGCAAAATAGAGGTTAGGGTTTTTAACAAAATCTTTTCTTGCTTTATAGGTCTCGGCAAAATTGCGTTTATATCCAAAAGTTTTGTCAAACGTCTTTTCCGCTTTAACGAAAAAGGCATCCCTATCAAAACCTCGCTTTACCTTTTTGCCGTGCATCTCTACTTCAGAAGCTTTGTGTTTACTACCAGGCGAAAGACTTACCGAATTGGAAGCATCCTTTCTGCTTACGATAATATGGATATGACTTTGGTTTCCATCTTTTGACATTCCTTGGACAATGCGTTTTCCATTTTGTTGATGCGGTGCTTGGCGTTCCAGTTTGGCAATTTCCCTGTTCATCTTTTTAATATTCCCTTTTGCTCGTCCATCTTGAATATTTCGGATTTCTGTTTTTAGCTGAAGTATTTCTGTCGCGAAAGGTTGGTTCTCTTTTACCTGAATATCTGTGCCTTTAAAGGTTCGTTGATGTTCAATTTTCGCATAGTATTTTATGTCATCAATAGTTATAGGTCGCCCATTAATTTCACGGTTGAAACTGGCAACATAATCCTTCATCAGCTCACGCGTGTAGGTTTTTAAATCTTGGCTATTGTTCTTTAGTTTTCGTAATTCATACTTTGAAGGACTGACCGTAATCGAATAAAACTTGGGTTCTTTCTTTTTTAATTTTGCGGTATTTCCATCAATTTCTTTGACCACTTCTTCAGCGGAAATTTCATCGCCATATAGGTTAAAAAAGTGTTCTACATCTTGTTGTTCCAAACCTTGATTTTCTTTGTCTAAATAGCCTACAAAATCCGCTGAACCCTGACTATAAGTGCCGCCTAATTTTTGAGGTGTTATTGTGATGTACATAGCTCAAAAATTTAAAGTTGATTACTTGGGTTTTTCTTTTCACGAAAGCGTACTTCCTTTTTCTCTTTGGCATATTTCTTTTCCACAATCAGAGGCTTTTCATTTGGTTCTTCTGTCTGAAAAAGAGATTGAATCATCGCTACCGTAGGTTTGGTTTGTGTCTTTTCCACATCCCTCATTATGGCAATTACAGCATTGATTCTTTTAAGTAATTTGGCTTCGATGGTTCGCCCCGTCGGACCCAATTTTTCCTTTGGCGAGATTTCATTGTAGAAGAAAAAATCAAGCATCGTGGACATTGCCTCGGTGTGCGATTTGAAGTAAGTGCGTGAGAAAGTCTGGAAACGTTTTGCAGTTTCCTTTTTAAATCTAATTCCAATAAATGAGTCCATATTTCGCCTATTTGTCGCAAAATCTTTACTAAAAATGGGCATTTACAGCTCGTTTGTCGCAAATCTCTGATTGTCAGGAAATTAATATATATTCAAATCGCTGATAATCAGCTATTTGAAAACGAAAAGGAATCCGAAACATCGCGCAGCGTGTTACCCTCTTGCTATTCCTTTTCGTCACGCGCAAGCGTGACAAAAATCCATACAACCCGGCTAAAAAGCCGATTGCCATTTTCAGGGAAAATGATTTTCCGATATGTTATTTTTCGATGTGTACGGTTATCGGCGAAAGTCGAAAAGTGGATAACCCTACGTAATTTTGAATGCTGAATTTCAGCGAAATAAAGATACGTTTTTTTATTGACTTGATACTAATTACATACAAAAGCACCTCTAAAAATTCAGAGGTGTTTTATAAAACTTTAAAGTTTCAGATATTGAAAACATAACTGTATGAGTATAGATTTTTAATCATTTCCTCATCAATCAAGTTTTCATAATTTGCACCAGTTTCTTCCACATATTTTTTTATGGATTCCCCATAAAGATGTGTAACGTGTTCTCTCGAAACCTGTAAGAGTTCCTTTTGTTTTTCCTCGCTCAAATCTTGAAATTTAATGTAAATCATAACTTCAAAATTTTAGTATTCGCTCGGTAACATCAGCGTATCATTTACAAAAAATAACCGCAGTTCATCGAGTGGAAAATCGGTTGCCCTGTAACCGTGTTTTTCCAAAATATTGTCGTTGCCATCGCTGTAAATTATCTCCGCTTCATAACCAGAATAATCCTGTTTTTCTTCGGACAATCTTTTAAAGTCGATTGTAATAAATTCGCTTCGGTTCATCAGACTTTTTGCAATTACGGACGTGTCGGTAATGAGCCAAAAACATTCTGCCACGTTAGCAAGGTATTTTAAACCGTCTGTAAAACGTGTTCTTAATAATGGGATTTGATAGAACATTTCCGTTCCGTGAAAATGTTGCAATCCTTCTTTGATTTCGTTAACTTGTATTTTCATTGTACATATTATTTAAAGTGTGAATAATGAAAAAGAGGGCGCATCTTTCGACGGTTACGCCCTCTTTCATTTTAAGATTTACTTGTCGTCTTTGTTTCCAAGTAATAGAATTTCATCGGCTACCACTTCGGTAACGTAGCGTTGTTCATCTTTATCGGTTGTATAACTTCGGGTTTTAAGTTTTCCCGATATTCCAACTTCTTTACCTTTAATGACATACTTCTCTACAATTTCCGCAGTCTTGCCCCAAGCAACTACCGTATGCCAATTAGTGTCAGTTTGTTTTTCGCCTTTGGCATCTTTGTAATACTCATTTGTGGCGAGTGAAAAACGGGCTACTTTCTTTCCACTTTCAAGGTTCGTAATGGTTGGTTCTTGTCCAACGTTTCCAATTAACTGTACGTAATTTTTAATAGTACTCATAATAAAAAGATTTGTGTCTGCTTTATTACAGACTGGTTTATATTTCCCTTATTTGTTTTAAACTGAATTAAATTTTAAGGGGTGTTTGTTCTTTTCTTCTGTGCACCGCACAATGGATAGAGTGGGTTTTGTCAAGACTTTTCGGGAATAAATCAGGTGTGTTTGCGACGTAGTAAATTCCTTGGAATTTCAAGGAAGTAGAAACCTTATTTTTCACTAAAACTTGTATAGTCTTGACAAGTTCCATAAGGGCATTAGCAATTCTTTTAAACGCAGTTGCGTTTGAGCGTACCGATAGTTAAGCGAAATAAGTAGCTGGGTTTAATCTAGAATTGGTTATGTTCTGCCTGTTTTTCGACGGCCCGAAAAACAACAAAGGCTTTATCCATTATAAACCCCTTAAAATGTGTAAGACAGCGGTTTGGTTTTTAAGGATTTTCGAGTGAAGGCTCAAGAAGACTTCGCCGAAAATCCTGTTAAGAAAACCGAAGTGATGACTTTCCGTTGAAAAGCGGACTTAAATCACAATTTTGGCTTGGAATAAAGTGTTTCTTTCCAGCATAGCGGAAAGGGTTAACGGAATGGAAAGCTGAAATTGGGGATTGTGTCCAAGATATGTATAGGGAAGCTCTTTTCCCAAAATGGAGTTTTTTACGGAATGTAGGGGGATGTGCTGAACGGATTATGAAAACTATTTATTCTTATAATATAGGATTTAAAGCGGACTTGACTTTAAAGGTGAAGTTTGGAATGCAGTTTGACCGCTCCCCGATTTTTTTCGGGAATCAGCGGGCAAGTGGAATGGAAAACGGAAGCTTTGAAGTTGTGTCCAAGACTATTGTAGGGAAGCGCTTTTCCCGAAATGAAGCTCTTCGCGGAATGTTGGGGTATGTGCTGACGGATAATATTTAAAATTTTTTAAATTAATTGATTAATAAGAAAGACTACAATTTCAATGAATTAGAATCTATCTTTGGTGGCATAAAATACATAAAGACCAACATTATTATAAAGTAAAGAACCGCAAATATAGTATAGGTATGGTCACCCGCATCTGGTGAAATCGGCAACAAAACAAGAGACATATTTAACATCGATTGTATTACCAATACACATATTCCACTTCTGGTTTTTGAATATACAATAGCACACATACCAGCAGCGCCCATCATATTTAAAAACAATGGCCATACTGGTAAATCTTCTATTACTCCGACATTAATTAAAACGGAAGGTAACCACCATAAAGACCATACAAAGCCGATAACCTGAGTTGCGTAAAATAGTTTGGTAATTTTTGAAAGTTCACGAAATGCTTAGCCGATCCATACTACTTCACCGAGAAAAGCCCAAGACAAAAGAAATAAAGTGAATTTTAAGGTAGGTATATAAATTTCGAAATCAAGAATGGACATATCTCCATTATAAAAAGCTACAATTACTAAAGTTATTAAACCTATGGTAAATGCGAACAGTAAGCTAAATACATACCACTTTGGGTGTACTTTCCAAACTAGCATAGGTCTAAACAAATTCTTGATTCCCTCAGTACCTTTTGTGATTTTTACAATAAAAAGTAATAAGAACATTAGTGCATAAAAGCGACCATTGGTATAAGGAAAAAAATCTATTAGTCCCTTACTTTTCAAGTAAGTGATTACAAAATTAAGTAAAGGTGCGAGAGATAAAAAAATCCATATTTCATACTTTCTTAAAAAGTCAATCATTTTTGTGGTCATCGGTAATTTCTAATTATAAGTTGGTACTTATTATCTAATATAATGAGTTAATCTATTGATGAAATAACTATTTGCTAAATATAGTTTTATCATTTTTTTTCACCACACTTTATAGTTATCCCAACTATTATTCAGGATTAAGCACCAATTTCCTTATTATTTAAAGATTAATAATCAAGTATTAATCGCTCCGAAAATTCCAAAATAATCTTCATGCATTTTACCTGGTGCCTTAGACTCGTACCATAAAGTAAAACCCGCATTTTTAAAAAGTCTTACGTAATCATGAGAGAATGATCGCTCTACACCATAAGGCTGAGAAGTTGGATTCTTGGTAAAATCAATATTTGCTCCAATGGGCTCAATTGCAATAAAGATGGAAGTTCCTAATTTGTTTAAATAAGAAAAGAATTTTTGTAATTTTTGTTCCGAAAAATATTCAAGGACACCACCTGAGGTAAAAATGATCATGTTTTTGGTTCCATTTTCTTTAATCCAATCAAATCCATCTGTCGCTACAAATTCAATTTTAATGTTTTGCTCGTACTTTTTCTTATTGAAATCTATTTGTTCAACACTTAAATCTATTCCTACAAATCTATCGATTCCCGGAAATTCTGTTGTCAAATAATTTAGTACATCTCCAGTACCTGTTCCAATCTCTACCATGGTATGGAAATTTTGAGATGTATCTTTCAATAAGTCTTGAAGCTCCTCAAATACGAGTAAGCTTTTGGACAAGAAAAAATCTTGTAAAACATTCTCTTTCTCAGAAAAATATTTTCTACCTGTTTCTTTCCAAAAATTTTCATGATACTCTGCCAACATGTTGAAATCTTTATTTTTTTCAGCATTTTTCAAAAGTGCCGAACGCATGAATCGCTCACTTAAACTAAGTCCGTTTTTGACATTAAAGCTTATACCTTTTTTTATTAATGTTTCCACTTTTTCGGGTTGTAACTTAACCAAAATTGTGCCAATAAATTCTTTAATTATTTTTTTCATTTGCTAGTGTGCTATAACATTTATTTCTTTAATTCTATAGTTTGGTTCTTTTTATATCCTAGAAAAATTTATCTTTCCTAAGGTTTTAGCTTAAACTATTTTAATCTGGACTATTTGAAAAATTTATGTTCTATTCTTTGACAGTTTACTTAGTTATGTTAATGATACTTCCACAAGTCAACATTTCATCTCCATAATATGGATTTCGAATATCCTTATCTTTACTTAGCCAAACAGCGCCTTTATTTTTATTTGCCATAGGACATTTTTGCAAATATAAAATGGGATCAACATTCTCAATATTCATAGCAATAGGCACTATATTTTCATTCAGAATTACAAAATGGTCACGTTGATTTTCCAGATTATCATTTTCTACAATGGCGTCAAACATTTTAATAGTTTTATTTAAGTGTGCTTGCTCCATCTTTCCTAAACCACTAATATCTATAGATTTTAAGGTCTTGGATGTCTCTTTTGCAAAAGCGGAAACTTGGTTAGCATCGTTTGAGACAAATGCATCTTTCATTTGAAGATAGGATGTGAGCACTTTTTCAAATTCCTTCTGAAAACTTGATGGTAAGTCTATTTTCATTTGAGACAATGGCATATCCGACGTTTCTTTTTTGCTCTTATTCATCATCGATTTTTTTCCTTGTAATTGAGCAGCGGCATCGACTGAGAATGTTCCATTAGTCACGATTTCATCGCCATTTTCAAGTCCTCCTTTTACTGTAAAATTTTCTCCATTTCGATTCGCAATCACGATTTCGCGCATTTCGAAAACGGGTTCGTTAGGATTCGTTTTTACATAGATTAAAGAGCGTTCTCCCGTCCACATAACCGCAGTTGCAGGTATGGAAATTAGGTCGTTATTCGATTCTGATGATACTTTAAGCTTTCCGTTCACGAACATTCCTGGCTTAAATAGGCCTTCTGTATTTTCTAGTGTTGCCCTTATAGTAACGGTTCTTGTTGCATTGTTTAATACCGGGTCAATAAATGAAACTTTGGCATCAAACTCTTTGTTAGGATAGGCATTGGTTACAATCTTGATATTTTGGCCTTCCTTTAGATTTGAAATCTGATTTTCGTAGGCATCAAATTCTGCCCAAACCGAATTCAAATTACTTACCCTAAGTATGGGCTGACCTTGTTTTACATAGTCGCCTTCTTTGGCAATCACTTCGGCCACAGTTCCGGAAACGGCAGCATAGATTGGAAAATTATCTCGCACACTTCCTGATGCTTCAATAGCATCGATTTGCTTGGCCGATAATTTCCAGTTTTTCAATTTATTACGTACCGCTTTATACAAATCGAGTTGCGACTTTTTTAAAGAGGCCGCTGTAATTAATTCCTGTTGAGCCGCTACAAGGTTGGGTGCATAAATAGTAGCCAACAATTGGCCTTTATTTACTTTTTGTCCTTCGTAATTGACGTTCAATTTTTCAATACGACCATCAAAATAACTAGCTTGAACAGCGTTATTTTCTTCATTTTCGGCAATCTTCCCAGATAGGGATATCATTCCATCGTCATCGGACGCCTGAGCACTACCCACTATGGTCGTTTGAATATTTGCAAGTGCCATAGCGTTTTCTGTCATTTTGATTTCGTTCATCGCTAGACCTTCGGCACTTGTTTCCGCAGGAATCAAATCCATCCCGCATATGGGACAATCGCCTGCTTCTGGTTGCATAATCTGTGGGTGCATTGAGCAAGTCCACATTTGGTTTGCCGTATCGCTAGAGTGGTTGTGGGAATCTGACATATTAGACGAATCCTTGCTTGCGTCAACATCAATCTCAGAATTTCCGAAAATGAGCCAGCCTGCAAATAATCCCACTATTACTGCGACTGCTATATATAATATGTTTTTGTTCATAATAAAAATTGTTTAATGTGTAGCACGATGTGTGTTAGGGATTGTAGCGGCATCCTTTTTTTGCTATTTCTGCAAACAAAAGATATAGCGAAAAGACTGCTCGAACGCTCTATTTCTGGTTTTGCAATCGGTCAATCATTTGTTTCATTTCTTCTATCTCCTTCTTTTGAGCTTTAATGATATCATTGGCTAATTTTTTCACTTCTGGGTCTTGAATATTTGCACGCTCACTGGTTAATATTGCTATCGAGTGGTGCGGTATCATAGCTTTCATCCAGAGTACATCGCCCACAGTTGATTTTTGGTCACGTACCAGTCCTAACGCACCTACAAATAGAACGATACTTCCAAGAACTATTGCAATATTTTTCTTCTTACTTTGATACATACCACGCATAGCAACAAACATAATTATTGCCATAGCTGCGATGCCCAAACAACTCATATAAAAGCGAGTTAGACTAAAATATACGTGGTCTATAGCATAAGTATTTAAATACATTGTAATGTACATCGCAATAAAAGATGCTAAAAGCATTCCTATAAACTTTGAGTAATTCCCTTTTTTCATTTCTTTGTGATTTTCGTTTTGTGATTTCATTTCTAATGGCTTTTAGTTTTTTAATTAATTGATTTTGTTTTTAGTCTAAGTGCATTTGCAATTACCGAAACCGAGCTAAAACTCATTGCTAATGCAGCAATCATAGGCGATAATAATATTCCGAAAACCGGAAACAATACTCCTGCGGCTACAGGAACACCTAGTGTATTATATATCAATGCAAAAAATAAATTTTGCTTGATGTTTCTCATTACTTTATGACTTAAGTTTCTTGCTTTTACAATACCGTGTAAATCGCCTTTTACTAGCGTTATCATTGCGCTTTCGATAGCCACATCAGTACCAGTACCCATTGCGATACCTACATCACTTTTGGCAAGTGCTGGCGCATCATTTATGCCATCGCCAGCCATCGCAACTACGTGTCCATTTTCTTGAAGTTTTTTAACTTCATCAAGTTTGCTTTCTGGTAACATTCCTGCTTTAAAGTTGGCAAGATTTAATTCACTTGCAACGGCTTGCGCCGTGTCGTGATTATCGCCTGTAAGCATAATCACATCAATACCTTTGTCTTGAAGTTCCTTGATGGCTTTTGCACTAGTCTCTTTGATTTTATCGCCTATAACCACATAACCAGCTACCTCGCCATCTACAGATAAGTACGAAACGGTCTTTCCTTGTTTTTGAAAAGATTGTGCTTTATCTCTCATAACGGTGGAAATAGTTGCCTTTGCATATTCCATCATCTTATCATTACCTAAATCAAGCTTTTTACCATTAACAGTTCCTTCAACTCCTTTTCCTGTAACTGCACTGAATCCTTCTACTTTATAGATTTCCGTTTTCTGTTCTTTACCATATTTTACGGTAGCCTCTGCAAGAGGATGTTCGCTTGAACTATTTAATGAAGCTATAAGTTGAGTGATATCGCTTTCGCGAAAGCGGTCTAAAAACGAGCCCATTTTCTCTACCGTAGGTTTTCCTTCGGTAATCGTACCTGTCTTATCTACGATTAAAGTATCTACCTTATCCATTTTTTCGAGTGCTTCAGCGTTCTTAATCAGCACACCGTTTTGCGCTCCTTTACCAACACCTACCATTACAGACATAGGTGTAGCCAATCCCAATGCACAAGGACAAGCGATTATCAATACCGCAATAGCATTTACAAGAGCAAACACATAGGCTGGTTCTGGTCCCCAAATCGCCCAAACTGCAAATGTTATAAGTGAAATTATAACCACTACAGGTACAAAATATCCTGAAACGGTATCTGCCAACTTCTGAATAGGTGCACGACTGCGACTGGCATCGTTTACCATATGAATAATCTGAGAAAGCAAGGTCTCACTACCGACTTTTTCGGCTTCCATTAAGAAAGACTGATTACCGTTAATTGTACCACTACTTACTTTATCATCTGTAGTTTTATTAACTGGAATAGGTTCTCCCGAAATCATCGATTCATCTACAGTAGTTTCGCCTTCTGTAATCTTGCCATCTACTGGTATTTTATCTCCTGGTTTTACTCGAAGTATGTCGCCTTTTTCTATCTGGTCGATACTGACTTCTTCCTCACTACCATTTACAACACGTATGGCTTTGTTAGGAGCAAGCTTTAATAATTCCTTTACTGCGGAGTTTGTTTTGCTATGTGCCCGCGCTTCTAAAACTTGACCCATCAATACTAATGTAAGTATCACGGTTGCTGCCTCAAAATAAACGTGAACAGCTCCTGATTCGGTTTTAAACTGTTCAGGGAAAAAGTCTGGAAACAACATTCCGAACACACTAAATAGCCACGCCACACCAGCACCTATTCCTATTAACGTAAACATATTGAGATTCCAAGTTTTGATGCTTCGGTAGGCACGCTCAAAGAACATCCACGTGGCATAAAACACTACAGGAATTGACAGCCCAAACTGAATCCAGTTCCACCATTTTTGCTCCATTACATCGTACAATGGATTGCTGGGAATCATCTCGCTCATTGCGATTATAAAAATGGGCAACGTGAACCCAACAGCTATCCAGAATTTTTTCAATAGCTTTTTATAGGTCTTTTCTTCTGCTGAACTATCTGCTTCCATCGGTACTAAATCCATTCCGCAAATAGGGCAAGCTCCAGCTTCATCTTTTACGATTTCTGGGTGCATAGGGCACGTCCATTGTTCTGTAGTGGTTGCGGAAAGATTGACTTCTTCCACCAAATCCATACCGCAGACTGGGCAATCGCCAGGCTGGTCGTATGTTTTGTCGCCCTCGCAATGCATCGGGCAGTAGAAAGTGCCAGTTCCTTTGCCTTTAGGTTTTTCCTTTTTGGTTTCTTCCATTTTATGATGCTCTCCAAGTTTGTGAATTATGTATGAGCCATCATCATCTTGCATCGCTTTTTGAAACGTTTCAATAGGGATATGTGATTCCATTTCAATCGTCGCTTCTGCTTTTTCTAAATTTACCGAAGCATTAGACACACCTTCCACTTTAGAAAGTGTCTGCTCTACGTGATTTCGACAACCGTTACAGGTCATTCCTTGAATATGATAGGTGTGTTTCATAGTATAGTATATTATTTTAATTGCAAGAAAAGCGCACCCGATAAGATGATGAGAAGTACTCCATATAGAATGTAGTTCAACAGTCTGCTAAGTGCGTTTGATGAATTATTATTTCCTGTTTTACAGCATTGTTTCATAATATTTCTTTTGCCTAAAAAAGAGAAAGGGTTTACTAACCAACCAATAAAAATATTCCTTTCTCTTAATAGGACTTTAATTTGTGCCTGAAAAGGAAAAGTTCCATAATCAATGTTAAAAAAACATCCTTTCCTAGTCAGGGCTTTATTTTATACTATCCTTCAATTTTGTGATGAAATCTATGACGACCTTTTTATCGTTTTCTGATAGTATAGCATCCTTGTGAATAAGCGTGTAACTATTCATAGGCATCTCGCCACTTTCTATCTGTTTAATGATAGACCGTAACTTACTTTTCTTTCTTCTATCAGAATAATTGCTCCACTCATTAAAATTCAATTCTGCTTTTCCTTCTTTAATATGGTCTTTTAAAAACCAAGCTGCTGGCTGAATTTTGCTATACCAAGGATATACAGTATTATTACTGTGGCAATCATAGCAAGACACCTTGAGCTGGTTCTCAATTTCAGTCGGTACTTTGTTTACCAACATAAAATCAGTTGTAGGTGTGGTATAGCTTTCATTCCTATCCGTTGGAAAGAATTGTATCACTACGAATGAGATTAACGCTATCCAAGCTATTGCCTTAAAAACCTTCATTTAGTTGATTTCTCGCTGTACTTTACCACACTTCAACATTGAGCTTCCGTAATATGGGTTTCTCACTTCTTCTTTTGTGCTTAACCAAGCTGTACCGCCATCATACATTGGGCAAAATTGCTCGTACAACTTTGTCGCTGTTCCTGTTATGGCAACCATATCTGTAATGTCCTTGCTCAAAATTTTAAAATGTTCACGTTGATGTTTGATATCGCTCTCAGAAATATGCTCTGCGTGTTCTGTTGCATCTTCAATGATGTCTGTTAATTCCTTTTGTTGACTTTCAGAATATGTTGACTTGTCAAGATTGCCAAGTGATTTAGCAAGTGTTCCACCAAGCATCTTAGCCTTGTCATTATCATCTCCTACTAGCGCATCTTTAAGATTGAAATAATCTTTTAAAATAGCTTCTGCCATTGCGTTTTGAGAATTATTCATTGCCATATTTTTTGAGCTATCCATATTTTCTTGGATTACTTCATTGCTAGCAGACGAAGGTGCTTCATTCTTATTAGCATCTTTACAAGACACGGTTAAAATCATTGTAGCGACTAAGGCTACGGTTCCAATACTTCTTTTAATTGTTTTCATTTTTATTTATTTTAGGTTATTAAATTATTTAAAATCTTACTGATAATCCTCCGCCAGCTCCAAAACGGTTATCGTAACTCGCCATAAGAGAAAAATTTCTTGATAGCATATATTCAGCTCCTGCGCTCCAGACTGTTTCGGACAGATAATCTTGGTTCATTGGTAAATCATCTACGAAACCTAAATCTATTTGGTATTCATAGTAGCCGAATACAGACAGCTTAGGGAAAATCATTATACTGCGACCTACACCAATTCTTGGTCTTAATTTATTATCAACGCGCACATCTAAATTGAATAAATAAGGTGTTAAATATCTAACTCCAACAACTGCTGTGGTACTAAATTTATCTAAGCTATCACGTGTTGAATTCTCAATATTAACACCACCAAAAACTCTTAAATAATCGTGTAGATACCGTTCATACGTAAATTCTCCTTCCAGATTTTCATTCCATCCATATTCAAAAGAGGCATTAAATTGATTTCTAATATTAGAGGTCATCAAATTAAAACCAGTAGTATGCGACGCCACATCTACCAATCCCCAAGAATACCATTTATCTGTTTCTTCAATAATTTTAGAAGCTGGAAATTCATCCATTCTTGGGTCTCGTGGCGTATCATAAGACACTACTCTTGCCATACCACCCATCATATGATATAAAATGTGGCAATGGAAAAACCAGTCTCCAGCCTCATCGCCATTATTTCCATAAAACTCGATAGTCATTTCTTCCATTGGGGGCACATTTACCGTGTGCTTTAATGGCGAGTACTCTCCATTTTCATTAAGTACTCTAAAGAAGTGACCGTGTAAGTGCATTGGGTGGTGCATCATCGTCAGGTTATTGAATGTAATGCGCGTTACCTCCTTATTATTTATTTTGATATTATCAGCCTCAGATAGTGGTACACCATTCATACTCCAGATGTAACGATTCATATTACCAGTAAGATTTAGTAATATTTCCTTAACGGGAACATCTTTGTCGTATGTTGTTTTGCTGGGCGACTTCAAATAATCATAATTGTATTCGGCAAATAGATCCATTCCCTCCATCTTCATTCCTGGCATAGAATTCTCTTTCTTCATATTCATTCCAGACATTGTTTTGTCTTTCTTCATATCCATTCCTGCCATATTAGAATGGTCCATCTTACCCATTTCTGTAGTATCTTTTGGCTTATTCATATCCATTCCAGACATTTTTGAATGATCCATCTTCATACCTTTCATTTTAGAATGATCCATTTTCATCTCTCCATCCATTTTCATTCCTTCCATTTTATCCATCTGCATCCCGTATTCCTCTTTCATCTCAAAACGCTCATCCTTACCTGGCTGAAATTTTAAGGCGTGTGCACCCATTTTCATATCCATTTTAGCCATTTTCTGCATCATCCCGATTTTATCTGGTCGAGCAACATCCATTGCAGGTAAAATTGTACCATTACCTATAAAAGCAGAGGCTGTACCAGAACCATCTTGTGCAGTAATTCTAAATTCCATCTTACCTTCTTTTGGTACCGTGACAATAAAATCATACGTTTCGGCTACTCCTATAAAAGTTTTATTTCTTTCGACAGGAACCACATCTAATCCATCTGAAGAAACCAGTACAGGTATCTCTCCTCCAAACGTCATCCAAAAAGAGGTAGAAGCTCCTCCATTAATCATTCGCAGTCTTATTTTCTCACCAGCTTTAAATTCTGGATAGTCAATGCTTTCTTCTCCATTAATTAAAAATGCAGGATAATATACATCTGCTATATCTGCACCTTCCATACGTTGCCTCCAAAAATTGAGTTGTGCTCCAAAAGCGCCACGCGCAATTACTTGATTTAAAGGTGTAGCTGTTCCTTTTTTAATACTGTACCATTCATTCCCACGCTTTAAATTACGCAGAACGTTCATCGGCTTTTCATTCGTCCAGTCAGATAAGACCAACACCAATTCTTTGTCATAATCCAACACTTTTTCTTTAGGCTGAATAACAATGGAACCGTATACGCCGCTTTGTTCTTGTAACATTGTATGGGAATGGTACCAATAGGTTCCAGATTGTTTGATAGGAAATTCGTATTTCTGTGTATGTCCTGGTTCTATAGGTGGTGTATTTAAGTACGGTACACCATCGTAAAAGTTAGGAAGTAAAAGTCCGTGCCAATGCACTGAGGTTTCTACACTCATTTCATTTTTTACATATATTATTGCATATTCACCTTCTGTAAACTCTAAAGTTGGACCGGGAATTGTCCCGTTAACGGTCATTCCCACAACATCTTTGCCTGCTTTATTCACAGTAGCCTCACGCAAGGTAATAGTGTGTTCTCTTACTGGAAGGTTATCTATATTTCCTTGTGTGTCTTGTGCATAAACACCTGTAGTTAACCCAATTAGAAACAACAAAATTATTTTAGTTTTCATTTTAGCTTTTATTTTGTAGACACGAAATTACTCTTGATTTAAAGCTTTTTGTATCACAATTATGGTTCTTATCTACCTAATTTGGTCTAAGGCGTTTCTTATGCTTTTTTGACTATTCTTATATTCCGTTAAACTCATACCAGTTTCATTCTTAAATAGCCTACTTAAATGATTGACATTGCTATAATCAAGTAGTTGTGAAATTTCTGTAAAGTTGTTTTCTTGTAATTGTATCAACTCTTTTACTTTTTCTATTTTTAACTTGATAAAGTATTTTTCTATAGTTATACTTTCATTAAATGAAAAAATCTTACTGATTTTTGAGTACTCGATACTCATCGTGCTTTCTAAATATTTAGAGAGAGTTTTTTCCAATTGTAAAGGCAGTTTTTGCAGTAACTTGATGAGTTCAATTTTAATTTGTTCTACTAGTTGCTGGTCTTGAGCAAGTAGAATTTCAAAACCATTATTTTCTAAAATCGTTTTTATATTATTAAAATCATCTTTAGACCTCTCTTCATAGATTATAGAGCCTAATTGAATATGCTTTAATTGAATACCTAATATTTCAACATCCCTCTGAATTGCTTTAATACAGCGATTACACACCATATTTTTTATGAATAATTTCTTTTCCATCGGTTAGTTAATTAGGTAATTAATCAGTGCAGATTGTATGTAATACATTTGTATGGATTCCACCTGATTCAACTCAAATTTGAGTTGAAGCTCCTGTATATCCAGTACATCGTTAAAATCGATAGTGCCTGTTTCATAGTTTTTAATAAGAATTTGCTCAGCATCTTTAGCTTGCTTTAAATTTTTAGCTTGTGTATTGTATGCTATTCTGGATTGATTACGTTGCGATTGCGCTTTCGCGAAAGCGGATTCTAAAACATTCAATCGATTCTCTTTTTGAGCGTTGATTTCTAACTGTTTCAATTCGTTTTGCTTGCTTCTAGAATCGTACTGCTTATTGAAAATGGGGATAGAGACCGAAACCATCGGCATTAAAATATCCTTCCCATTATCACTAAAATTCATATCGGGACGCTCAGAAACTGGCAAATAATCCAATCCAAAACCAATCATAGGATTGCTTTCGGCTTGATTCAACAGTTCTGATTGTGCTATGGATTCATAGAGTTTGTCATATTTAAGCAACTCTGGATTAAGTGATAGGTTATTTTCATCGTAAAAGATGTCTTCGCTGGGCAACATCAATGCTTCGAGAATGGTTACACCTGTATTTCCATCTCGATTCAGCAACTTGTTGAAGGAAGTTTGCTCTCCCAAATAGGTTTCCTCCAGCACCTCTTTTTGTTGCTGCAATTCGTTTTGTCTAATCTGCAATCGCAACACATCTACCGCTGAAGCTTTGCCAACTTCTACGGAAGTAAGTGCCAATTTTTCATAGGTCTTAAGTAGCTCTATATTCTCGTCAAGCACTTTTTGTTTTGTCTTAATTGTGTATAAGCTGTAATACGACTGAGAGACGGAAAGTGCTAGTTTACGCTTGGCGATTACGATTTCTACATATTCGGCATTAGCTATTGAACTCGCGTAATTTTCTCTAGCTGTGATAGTACCAAACCAAGGCAGCATTTGTTTTGCTGAAAAACGTGCCCGTTGAGCTCCCGTTCTAGTTTCTGGCTCACTTACAAAATAGCCAGCGCTAAATTCCGTATTCGGAATCCAATTAGCTTCGTTCACTTTTTCTTCAGCTATGTTATGGCGAAGATTGTATGCTTGTATCTCTGGACTATTACTTTCAGCTTCCTGTATAAAAGACTGTAATTCTTGGGCATTAACAAATGCAGTTAGAAGGAATAAGCAAATAACTAGATTTAACTGTTTCATTTGTATACTTTTTTAAGTTCATACTCCTTTTTCCAGCTATACAGAACAGGAACCAAAAAATAGGAAGTTATATCTATGATCATTCCTCCAAATATGGGAATGGCCATCGGTATCATAATATCACTTCCCTTTCCTGTAGATGTTAATACAGGCAGTAGTGCCAATATGGTAGTTACGGTTGTCATTAAACAAGGTCTTATTCGCTTGCCTGCAGCTTCTAAAGTTGCTTGTCTAATCCCTTTTTTATCAGTAGGGTTTTCTCTATCAAATGTTTGGGTCAGGTAGGTGGCCATAACAACACCGTCGTCAGTAGCTATACCGAACAGTGCAATAAAACCAACCCAGACAGCTACACTTAGGTTAATGGTTTTCATATTAAAAAGTGTCCGTAGATTTTCTCCGAATAAACTAAAATTGAAAAACCAATCTTGACCATATAACCAGATCATAATAAAGCCACCAGCAAATGCAACCGAGATTCCTGTAAATACCATTAATGATGTGGCTACCGATTTAAACTGAAAATATAATATCAAGAAAATAATTAACAGCGCCATAGGCACTACGATTGAAAGTGTTTTCTCTGCCCTTAGCTGATTCTCATAGGTTCCGGTAAAGCGATAACTGACACCCTGCGGAACTATTAAACTACCATTTTCGATTTTTTGTTCAATTCGAGCTTGTGCACTTTCTACAACATTAACTTCAGCGAAACCATCTAATTTATCAAACAATACATAACCTATTAAAAAGGTGTCCTCACTTTTAATAACCTGTGGTCCTTGTTCATATCTTATATCTACAAGATCACCAAGTGGCACTTGTGTACCGTTTTTAATGGGAACATAGATATTTTTCAAATCTTCTGGGTTTGACCTTAATTCTCTTGGGTAACGAACTCTTACTCCATATCGTTCCCTTCCTTCTACCGTTTGCGTAAGAGACATACCGCCAACCGCTACTTGTAATACCTCTTGAACGTCCATTATGGTTAATCCGTAACGGGCTAATTGCTTCCTCGTAATGTCAATTAGTAAATAGGGCTTACCAACGATGCGATCTGCAAAAACAGCTTGTTTCTTTACACCATTCACCTCCTTTAAAATGGTTTCCAATTGCAAACCGAAATCTTCGATAGTTTTTAAATCGGGACCTTTTACCTTAATACCCATTGGAGCTCGCATACCGGTCTGTAACATTACAAGTCTAGTTTCAATAGGCTGTAATTTTGGGGCAGATGTTACACCTGGAAATTTGGTTACCTTAACTATCTCATTCCAAATATCATCTGGACTGTTTATTTCTGGTCGCCAATTTCGGTAATATTCTCCGTCATCATCAGCAATTAAATCTCTGTTAGTAGCTGTAGTTTTTAGTTTTGAAGCTTCATAAATTGCATCATCATTTATGTCATTGTTCGGGTTGATGATATACTTGTCATTATTAAGGACAAACAATCCGTCATCGTTAACCTTGTAACGTTGCCTTAATCCATTACTATTTCTCATATATTCAGACTTATACTGAATCATGTTTTCGTACATAGATAAAGGAGCTGGGTCAAGCGCAGATTCTGTTCTACCAGATTTGCCAACCACAGTCTCTATTTCTGGAATACTGGCAACAGCCATATCTAGTTGTTGCAAAACACGTTTATTTTCTTCAACACCAGCATGCGGTAAAGAAGTAGGCATCAAAAGAAAAGAGCCTTCATTAAGAGCAGGCATAAATTCTTTGCCAGTATTTCTCATAATGAGAACCCCCAGTATTAAAATCACTGTTGGTATCGTTAAGAAAAGAAGTCGATTCTCTAAAGCCCAGCGAAGAATTTGGTCATAATACTTTTTAAAAACGGTAAATACTCCCAATAGACCGAAACAAATAATAGAAACAAAAATCAAATTCATGATAATGCTACGATCAAACCCAAGTGGTCTCCAGTATTCTGCAAGTAAGATTACAATCGCTAACGTTGATAGTACGATGTTTGTCAAATTCTCTTGTTTCGATGATATAAAAGACCTGATCTTTAAAAAAGCCACAGCACCAAAAGCAATTAACAATAAGCCCAACCAATAGCCATAAAAAATGGCGATACAACCTAGAATTATTAATAACCCATTAATAACGAATTTTGTTGCTGTTTTTAAACTTCGCTTTCTAAAAAGAAATGCGGCGATTGGTGGTATCAAGAAAAGTGCAATTACCAAAGATGCCGTTAATGCCATTGTTTTGGTAAATGCTAGCGGACGAAAAAGTTTACCTTCTGCACCTATCATTGTAAATACGGGTAAAAAACTAATAATCGTTGTTAGAACAGCTGTTAATATTGCCCCTGATACTTCTGCCGTTGCGTTATATATAATTTCATTGGTTGTATACTCTACACCATTTGCTTGAAAGCGCAGTTTCTCATCTTCTAAATGCCGAATCATATTCTCAGCGAGTATTACCCCGACATCTACCATAGTACCTATAGCGATCGCAATTCCAGATAAAGCAACGATATTTGCGTCTACATTAAACAATTTCATGGCAATGAAGACCATCAATACTGCAACCGGTAATAAACCCGAAATAAGTATAGATGCACGTAGATTGAACACCATAACTATAATTACAAGAATAGTAATAAGAATTTCTAGCGTAAGTGCTTCGTTTAACGTATGTAAGGTTTCTTGAATAAGCTCTGTACGATCATAAAAGGGGACAATTGTTAACTGAGATGTTCTCCCATCTTTCAATACTTTTGAGGGTAAACCTGATGAAATTTCTACAATCTGTTCTTTTACATTGTTAATTACCTCTAATGGATTGGCACCATATCTAGCAACCACAACGCCACCTACAACTTCAGCTCCTTCTTTATCTAGAATACCTCTTCTCGTTTGGGGGCCTAAATGTACATTCGCAATATCCTTGATATGAATTGAGGTAAAGTTTTTTGAAGTAACCACAGCATCTTCTAGGTCAGAAATAGATTTCACATAACCTAAGCCACGAACTAAATATTCCGCTTGATTCATTTCTAAAGTCTGTACACCAATATCTTGATTAGACCTTTTAACCGCCTTAACGACATCACTTAATCCAATACCATATTGACGCATTTTTTCAGGCTCAACATCAATTTGGTATTCTTGCACATAACCACCAATTGATGCAACCTCAGAAACACCACCTGCAGAAGCCAAGCCATACTTAACATAATAATCTTGAATGCTTCGTAGTTCTTGTAAATCCCATCCACCGGTTACATTACCATCCTTATCTCGACCTTCTAAAGTGTACCAATAAATTTGTCCTAATCCTGTAGCATCAGGTCCTAATGTGGGGTTGACACCATCGGGAAGCAAACCATTTGGTAAAGAATTTATTTTCTCAAGAATTCGGCTTCTAGTCCAGTAAAATTCAACATCCTCCTCAAAAATGATGTAAATACTAGAAAAGCCGAACATAGATGAACTACGAATAGTTTTAACTCCAGGTATTCCCAAAAGAGTGGTTGTTAAAGGGTACGTAATTTGGTCTTCTATATCTTGAGGAGACCTACCAACCCATTTGCTAAATACTATTTGTTGATTTTCTCCTATATCTGGTATTGCATCTACGGCAACAGGATTTGATGGTAGAATTCCGGTATTCCAATTAAATGGAGTGCTTATAATTCCCCAGCTTACAAACAGGGAAAACAATAGAGCTGCAACGAGCTTATTCTCGATAAGAAATTTGATAGCTTTATTAAGCATATACTTTGATTATTAAACATTTACGAATGATTTGAAATCCTGAAACACAGAAATACAAATACAACAAATTGAGCCCTAGTCGATAGTTATCGAAGGGCGAATCACGAATGTTTAATAAATCAAATTAAGAAGGTCTGGTGCAAGACTTGCACATCCCGTATGACAAATGGTGGTGGATAATCTTTATAAGGAACCTCCTCTGATGCCGTTCCTTCAAAAAGATTGATGTAAGAGTAAAGGAATGATGCAACAAAAATCTGTTGCTCAAATGTGAGTGTGCTGAAATTATTTTTTAAATCTTCTTGTCCCTCGATGATGATTTGTTCATCTGAGCAACAGGATTTATTTTTCATTTCTGGATTTTCACAAGTTGATACAACTTGCTCTTTTTTCATTCCACAAGTTTCCACATTATGAAAGAAAGAATAATCGACCATAGTATCTCCACAGTAATGCAAATCAATGGTAAATGACATCGTAGAGAATAACACTACGAACGCCATCAAGATTGACATTATTTTTTGAGATACTTTTTTCATTAGCACAAATATATAAAAATTTAAAATTTTTATTGAGTTTAACAATAATTTAATTTGTAATGGTTTGAACCAAGTAAGCTGAAAATCGGGGACTTACAATTTAAAATCTTTGGGAGTAGTACTCAAATAATTGCTATTGACTGTTTTTAATGTCAAATAATGATAATTTTTATTTTGATTAGCAAAACAAAGAAATGTTGTACCTATGTTGTACCCAAGCATAAAAAAAGCCTCTCAATTTCTTGAAAGGCTTGATTTTATTAGTAGCGGGGACTGGACTCGAACCAGCGACCTTCGGGTTATGAGCCCGACGAGCTACCTACTGCTCTACCCCGCGATATGGGTTTTTATCTCACTTGTCTTGCGACTTCAGGTCATTAAGCTGACGAAATAAAGGTGCGCTACTATTTGTAACGGGCTGCAAATATACAACACATTTTCTCTTAATTCCAAACTTATTTAAATAATATTTTTTAAGAGCATTATCTTTTAAAAAACATTAAATCCATAACTTCGGTTTTTTACAATTCTATGGATACAATTAATGACTTTATAGCAAGCGCATTGCCATATACTGAGTGGCCAATGTTTCTTTTATTAATAGGCGGTGGACTCTTTCTTGTCTTTTATTCAAAACTAATGCCTTATCGTTTTTTTGGTCATGCAATCGCAATTACTGCGGGTAAATATGATAATAAAGACTCCAAGGGAGATGTTAGTTCTTTTCAAGCTTTGTCAGCAGCTGTTGCGGCAACAGTTGGTTTAGGAAATATTTCAGGAGTTGCGATCGCAATACATGATGGCGGGCCAGGTGTGGTTTTTTGGATATGGATGACTGCATTGATCGGTATGTGTATAAAGTTTTATTCCTGTAGTTTGGCAATTATGTATCGCGGAACGGATTCGGATGGTAAGTTGCAAGGTGGACCTATGTATTATATAACTAAAGGATTAGGTGAAAAGGCTAGACCTTTAGCTATATTTTTCGCAGTTTGTGGACTGTTTGGATTTTTAGGTGTGTTCACTGCTAACCAGTTTACGGAAACATTCATGAGCGTAGTTGATCCTGGGGCTACCATCATGGATATGAGTGACGAGAATTGGAAATGGACTATAGGTCTTATATTGGCTGTCATAACCTCATTTGTAATCTTCGGCGGATTAACCAAGATAGCGAAAGTTGCATCTGCAATAGTTCCGTTCATGGTAGCTGTATATTTAATTGCTGTAATAGCGGTAATGGCTATGAATTCCGGTCAAATAATGCCGGCTTTGAAAATGATATTTGTAGAAGCTTGGAATTTTAAATCTTTAGCTACGGGCGGATTTTGGGGTCTTGTAATTATAGGTGTCCGTAGGGCAATGTTTTCTAACGAAGCTGGTTTAGGTAGTGCGCCTATGTACCATGGGCAATCTAAGAATGATGAACCAATTCGTGAAGGGTTGGTTGCCATGTTGGGTCCGTTTATTGATACCATTTTAGTATGTACGTTTACCGCAATTGTAATCATATTAAGTGGAGCGTATTTAGAAGACTCAAGCGGAATAGTAATGACGTTATCGGCCTTTAAAAAAACCTTATTTGGTTGGGGAGATGTATTATTAATGGTTATTGTTACTGCTTTTGCATTGTCTACCTTGTTTACTTATTCGTATTACGGTGTAAAATCATTGTCTTTCTTGACCAATGCTAAAATCGGTAAGTTTTACAACTGGTATTTTGTAATAATGATTGTCTTCGCTGCAGTAGCATCATTGGAGTTGGTAAAGAATTTAATTGATTTGTCATACGCACTAATGGTGATACCTAATATGATTGCCGTACTTTTGTTGGCTCCAAAGGTTAATAAAGAAGCAAAGAAATACTTTCAGAAGTTAAAGAGTGAGCACTGATAATTTTGAACATGAATTTTTTGGTATTGGTATCCAAAACGGAAAAACACCTGAAAATTTGGGAGTGTTGTGGCGAACGGCACAAAATCTTGGAGCTAGTTTTATCTTCACCATTGGTAATAGATATGCCAAACAAGCAAGTGATACGCACCATGCGGTGAAGGCTATGCCTTATTTTCATTACGAAACGTTTGATGCGTTCTATGATAATTTACCGAAAGGTGCTATGCTGGTTGGTGTAGAAATGATAAAAAGTGCGGTAGACTTAGAAACATTTAAGCATCCTAGAAGATGTGTATATTTACTTGGGGCAGAGGATCACGGACTGTCGAATAAAGCTTGTGAAAAATCGCACCATTTAGTTCGTTTTAAATCGGTTAAAAGCCTTAATGTGGCAGTAGCCGGTAGTATTGTTATGTATGATAGAAATCTATCAAAACCGCGTATGCGTTAAAAGATAAAATTATGGGAGATCATAAATCCGGATTTGTAAATATAATAGGAAATCCTAATGTAGGTAAGTCAACATTGATGAATGCTTTTGTGGGTGAAAAATTATCCATTATTACTTCAAAGGCACAAACTACGAGACATCGTATTTTGGGTATTGTGAATGGGGATGATTTCCAGGTTATTTTATCTGATACTCCAGGTATCATAAAACCTGCATATCAACTTCAAAGCAGTATGATGGATTTTGTGAAATCTGCATTCGAAGATGCCGATGTACTTTTGTATATGGTTGAAATAGGTGAGAAGGCATTGAAAGATGAGGCTTTCTTTGAGAAAATTAAAAATAGTAAAATTCCTGTTTTATTATTGTTGAACAAGGTAGATACCGCTACGCAAGAATTGTTGGAAGAGCAGGTTCAGTATTGGCAAGAAATGCTGCCGAGTGTAGAGTTGCATCCTATTTCTGCATTATCTAATTTTAATGTTAAAGGTGTTTTTGAGCGTATTATAGAATTGTTGCCAATGTCACCGGCATATTATCCAAAAGACCAATTAACGGATAAGCCAGAACGTTTCTTTGTAAATGAAACGATACGAGAGAAAATCTTATTGAATTACAAAAAGGAAATTCCGTATGCAGTTGAAATAGAAACTGAGGAGTTTTTTGAAGATGAAGATATTATTCGCATGCGTGCCGTAATTATGGTAGAGCGCGATTCTCAAAAAGGTATTATTATTGGTCATAAAGGTTCGGCTCTAAAAAAAGTAGGGGTAGAAGCTAGAAAAGACTTGGAGAAATTCTTCGGCAAACAAGTCCATATAGAATTATATGTAAAAGTGAATAAAAACTGGCGTAGTAATGCGCGTCAACTGAAGCGATTTGGTTATAATAAATAGAAATAATCTAAGTTACAGTTCAGTGCCATTATAATCAGGGGTTAGATTTTATTTTTTTAAAAAATCTTTGTCTGTTTTTGAAAGCTTTAGTTATCAGTGTATTGATGAGAACTAAGCTTTCAATATTAGCTGACATCATAAATTTTTTACCTCAATTGAAGGTTTTAGTCTTTAATTTGAAAAGAATACATTATTTTTGATTTATCGATAAAATGTCATAAATCCCCGATGAAATGCAAAATGTAATTATTTTTGGTGCCTCTGGTCATGGTAGTGTCGTTTTGGATTGCATAGAAAAAGAGGGTAAATATAATGTTGTGGGTTTTGTTGATTCTTTCAAGCAAAAAGGAACTAATATTAATGGATATCAAATTCTAGGTTCTGAAAAAGATTTACCGTATTTAATTGATAGTTTCAATATTGTTGGTGGTATTGTAGCTATTGGGGATAATTGGGTAAGAAAATTTATAGTAGATAAAATTTTTAAAATAGTTCCAGATTTTAGTTTTATAAATACTATCCACCCCAAAGCTATTTTAGGAAAAGATGTTCTTTTAGGTTGTGGTAATGTATTTATGCCAGGTGCTATAGTAAATGCAAACTCTATTGTCCATGACTTTTGTATTATTAATACAAATTCTTCATTAGGTCATGATGGTATAATGGATTCATATTCAAGTTTAGCGCCATCGGTATGTACAGGTGGAAATTTAAAACTAGGTAGGTTTTCTGCGGTTAGTCTAGGGGCAAATATTGTAAATGGTATTGAAATTGGCCAACATACTATTATTGGAGCTGGTTCTCTTGTCGTAGACCATTTTGGTAATAACATTGTTGCTTATGGTTCGCCCGCAAAAATCATTCGCAAAAGAGACGTTGGAGAATCTTATTTATCTACACCTAAAAAGCAACAATTTTATAAATTGGAAAATTTTGATAATGTTCAATTAAATCTCTCTATTCAAGATATATAGTGTAATTGCCACTTTAAATATTACCTTTGCACCAAATTTAAGCTATGGGTGCTATTGTTGCCATTGTAGGGAGACCTAATGTAGGAAAATCAACATTTTTTAATAGATTAATTCAAAGACGCGAGGCTATTGTTGATGCCGTTAGCGGTGTTACTCGTGATCGCCATTATGGTAAGAGTGATTGGAACGGTAAAGAGTTTTCAATTATCGATACCGGTGGATATGTTGTTGGTAGTGATGATGTCTTTGAGAAGGAAATTGATAGGCAAGTTGAACTGGCAATAGAAGAAGCTGATGCCATAATATTTATGGTAGATGTGGAGACCGGGGTAACCGGTATGGATGAAGATGTTGCTAAATTATTAAGACGAGTTAAAAAGCCGGTTTTTTTAGCGGTGAATAAAGTGGACAATGCCAAAAGAGCGGAAGATGCTGTTGAATTTTATTCTTTAGGTCTTGGTGAGTATTTTACATTGTCCAGTATAAATGGTGGTGGATCTGGAGAACTGCTAGATGCTTTGGTAGAAAAATTGCCAGATGTAGTTGAGGAAGAAAGTGACTTACCAAGATTTGCGGTAGTTGGTAGACCCAACGCTGGTAAGTCTTCATTCATAAATGCATTGATTGGTGAGGATAGATATATAGTAACGGATATCGCCGGTACTACAAGAGATAGTATCGATACAAAATATAATAGATTCGGATTTGAATTTAACCTCGTAGATACGGCAGGTATTCGTCGTAAGGCGAAGGTGAAAGAAGATTTGGAATTTTATTCTGTAATGCGTTCCGTAAGAGCGATTGAGCATTGCGATGTCTGTATTTTAATGTTGGATGCAACAAGAGGATTTGATGGTCAAGTAGAAAATATCTTTTGGCTTGCTCAGCGTAACCATAAGGGAATAGTAATTCTTGTGAATAAGTGGGATTTGGTCGAGGATAAAGAGACCAATACCATAAAACATTATACCGATAAAATTAAAAAAGCCATTGAGCCATTTACCGATGTACCTATTCTTTTTGTTTCTGTATTGACTAAGCAACGAATTTTTAAGGCAATTGAAACTGCTGTAGAAGTGTATAATAATCGTAATAAAAAAATTATAACCCGTAAGTTCAATGAAACGATGTTGCCAATAATTGAGAACTATCCGCCGCCGGCATATAAAGGAAAGTTTGTTAAGATTAAATTCTGTACACAATTACCGACTCCGTATCCGCAGTTTGCATTCTTTTGTAACCTGCCACAATATGTGCGTGAGCCATATAAGCGTTATTTAGAGAATAAAATTCGTGAAGAATATGATTTCTCTGGTGTGCCTATCACTGTGTTTATGAGAAAGAAGTAGGTTGCTATGGGATTAAGTTAATCAGGTTTAAGAATAAACTCTGGTCATCGAGTAGAGAAATAAGAAATGGTTAAATATTTTGCACAGCAGAATTATTTGACCATTTTTTTTGAGTTTTAACCAACAACCAACAACCAACAACCAACAACCCACCCCTAACCCCTCCCAAGAAGGGAATGGTTATTGACTTGTATTAAACATTTTCGATAAAACTAGACTGAGTAATTATTTGGAAATAAAACTACCAACCTCCAGAAGCACCGCCGCCGCCAAAGCCGCCGCCGCCGAAACCTCCTCCAAATCCGCCACCACCAAAGCTTCCGCCTCCGCCGCTACCGAATCCGCCACTAGAACCGCTTGAGCGACCCATGTTGCTGAGAATAATCATGTCCCACGGACTTAAGCCTCCTCGTCTTCTGCCACCATTACTATCGTTATCGTCATTTTTGCGACTCCACAGAATGAAGAGGATTACTACAAATATGATAAATGGTAGAAGAGATGAAAATGGAGTACCTCCGTTATCACCAAAAGTTCTATCTTCTTGAAATTCGCCGTTTAATACTTGAAAAATGACATCAGAACCTTTGTTAAGTCCGCCGTAATAATCTCCTACTCTAAATTCTGGGAGAATTACATTTTCAATGATTCGTTTAGAAAGTGCATCGGTTAAAGAACCTTCAACACCGTAACCAGTGCTAATAGCGACTTTTCTGTCGTTTTCAGCTAGAATTATGAGAATACCATTGTCCTTGCCTTTCTGTCCAATACCCCATTTTTGACCCCAGTTTGCACCAAGGTAATTGATGTTTTCACCGTTAGTACTTGCAATGATGGTAATTACAATTTGTGTTGAGGTGCTATCTGAATAACGAACCAGTTTTTGGCTTAAAGCTACTTTTTGCTGATCGGTAAGAAGATTGGTGTAATCATAAACACTGGTTTGTAATGCCGGTTTTTCGGGTATCTCAAATTGGCTCCATGACGGAGTACACCAAAGAAAAAGAATTATAAGGCTAACCTTTAGATATCTCATTGCTTAATTCGTTGGTGTCATCTGATTGCCAAGGAAAATGACTTCTTAATTCTTCGCCAGCTTTTAAAACCCCGGCAACGAGTCCGTCTTTAAAAGCTCCCTTTTCAAAATGTGTTTGAATACTATTTCTAGTGGTTTGCCAAAAATCTTTTGGTACGACCTTGTCTATACCTTTGTCACCACATATAACAAACTTCTTATCGGTTACGGCAACATAAATCAAAACGCCGTTTTCTTGCTTAGTGTTATCCATTTTCAATAAATGAAAAACTTCTTTAGCGCGCTCGTAGTGGTCTTTTCGGGTGTGACCCTCAATATGTACCCTGATTTCTCCAGAAGTGTTCTTTTCAGCCTTAAGAATAGCCTCTACTACCTCTTGCTCTTCTGTTGCCGATAAAAAATCTTCTACTCTAGACATAGGCTGTTATTCAAAATCAAAATCTACATCAGGGGCATCTTCTGAACCGGCATCTGCTTTGTAGTAAGCTAGTTCATCAAAGTTTAGAAAACCAGCCAATATAGAATTAGGGAATTTTTTAATGTGTAGGTTGTAAGGTTCTACAGTTGCGTTGAATCTATCTCTTGCGACATTTATTCTGTTTTCTGTACCTTCTAATTGCGATTGTAGCTCTAGAAAGTTTTGGTTTGCTTTAAGATCAGGGTAGCGTTCTACAGTCACCAATAATTTGCTTAATGCACCACTTAATCCACTTTGTGCTTGGTTGAATTGTGCCAGTTGCTCTGGTGTAATGTTAGTGGGGTCAATATTGACCGATGTTGCTTTTGCTCTAGCTTCGATAACATCCGTTAAAGTACCTCTTTCAAAATCTGCAGCACCTTGTACTGTTTTTACAAGATTGCCTATGAGGTCATTTCTACGTTGGTAGGCACTTTCTACATTTGCCCAAGTTTTGGTAGATGTTTCTTTTAATGCAACGGCAGTGTTGTTAAAGCCAACGCCCCACTGGTATAGTCCAAATGCTAAAACAGCGATGACAATTAATGCAATTAATCCTTTTTTCATAATGGTTGTGTTATAATTGATCTTTGATTTTATTTAATTCAGCTTTAACCCGTTCCAGTTTTTGAATAATATCAAAATTAGAAAGTGTTTTCTGCTTTTCTTCTTTTAAATGAGTTTTGGCACCATCAAGGGTAAAACCTCTTTCTTTTACCAAATGATATATCAATTGAAGATTTTTAATGTCTTGAGGGGTGAATTTTCTATTTCCCTTTGCATTTTTTTTAGGTTGAAGTACATCGAATTCTTTCTCCCAAAAACGAATTAGTGAAGCGTTTACGCCAAAGGCACGGGCAACTTCGCCAATACCATAATATCTTTTTTCTGGGAGATCTATCTGCATTAATCCAATGATTGGTTTTCTTGATTAGCGAATTTCAACATGTTTTCGAATTCTTCTGGCGATAAACTACCATAATAGAAATTCATAGGGTTTATTCTCTCGTTATCTTTCCATACTTCATAATGTAAGTGTGGTGCCTCTGATCTACCTGTGCTTCCTACAAAACCTATAAGGTCGCCCCTTTTTACTTTTTGACCTTTCTTAACATTGTATTGGCTTAAGTGAGCGTAAAGACTTAAATATCCGTATCCATGTTCAATGCGAATATGTTTTCCGTATCCAGATGAGTTGTTGTCTGCTCTCGTAATTTTACCATCACCTGCAGCATATATGGGTGTACCTTTTGGAGCGGTGAAATCCATGCCGTAATGCATTTTTCTGGCCTTGGTAAAAGGATCGGACCTCCATCCGTATCCAGATGCCATACGTTTTAAATCTTCATTGCTGATAGGCTGAATAGCAGGTATCGACATTAATAATTTTTCTTTTTCCTCTGCTAGCTTGGTAATTTCATCCAATGATTTAGATTGAATGGCCATTTGTTTCTTAATGATATCCAGTCTCTTTGTAGTAGAAACAATCATCTCAGAATTATTGAAACCTTCTAAAGATTTGTATCGGTTAATACCCCCAAAACCAGCTTTACGTTGTTCATCTGGTATAGGGTTGGCTTCAAAATATAAGCGGTAGATATTGTTATCTCTATCTTCTATGTTCCCTAGAACCTCTTCAATTTGTTCCATTTTCTTATTCAAGAGCTCGTACTGCAGTTCGTAATTTTTGACTTCACGAGATAAAGAAAGTTCCCTTGGTGTATTGACTAAGTTAGTGTTAAGCAGGAGAATTAACGCTAAAAAACCAAAAAGGCATGAGCCCAAAATAAAGAAGGCTATATTTCTATAACGTTTAGATTTTTCGGGTTCTATTTTACGGTACGACAGCGTGTCTGGGTCGTAATAGTATTTTACCTTAGACATGAATGTTATTTATCCTATTTTTGTTTTTTCAATTATTAGGGAACAAACAAATATAAAGATAGTTTTATATAAACCGTTAAAATTTGTAAAAGCTTAGCATTTTAGATGAATTCCAAAGATACAAGAACACAATTTCTGAATTTTTTCAAAGGTAAAGAACACAAAATAGTGCCTTCTGCACCTATGGTCATAAAAGATGACCCAACCTTGCTTTTTACAAATGCGGGTATGAATCAGTTTAAAGAATACTTTTTAGGTATAAGTCAGCCAAAAAGTTCTAGAGTGGTAGATACCCAAAAATGTCTACGTGTAAGTGGTAAACATAATGATTTAGAGGAGGTAGGTAAAGATACTTACCACCATACGATGTTTGAGATGTTGGGTAATTGGAGTTTTGGCGATTATTTTAAGGAAGAAGCCATTACCTGGGCCTGGGAGTTATTGACGGAAGTTCTTAAAATTGATAAGGACAGTTTGTATGTGTCGGTTTTCGAAGGAAGTGATGATGCTGATCAATTAAAATTGGATACCGAAGCTTTTGATCTTTGGAAAGGTATTGTGCCCGAAGATAGAATTATCATGGGCAACAAGAAGGATAATTTTTGGGAAATGGGCGACCAAGGTCCTTGTGGACCATGTTCAGAGATCCATGTAGATATTCGTTCAAAAGAAGAAAAGGCAAAAGTTTCTGGAGCAAGCTTGGTCAACCAAGACCATCCGCAGGTAGTGGAGATTTGGAATCTGGTATTTATGCAATACAACCGTAAGGCAGATGGCTCTTTAGAAAATTTACCGGCGAAACATGTAGATACGGGTATGGGTTTTGAGCGTCTTTGTATGGTTTTACAGGGAGTTCAAAGTAATTACGACACCGATATTTTTACTCCGTTAATTAGAGAAATAGAAACTATTACAGATTCTGATTACGGTAAAAATGAAGAAATTGATATAGCCATTCGCGTAATTAGTGATCATATAAGGGCTGTGGCGTTTTCAATTGCAGATGGTCAGTTACCAAGTAATACTGGTGCAGGTTATGTAATAAGAAGAATATTAAGAAGGGCAGTAAGGTACGGATTCACATTTTTAGATATTAAAGAGCCTTTTATGTTTCGTTTGGTAAATGTACTTATCAAATCTTTGGGTGATGCATACCCTGAATTAAAGGAACAAAAGCAACTGATTGAAAACGTAATCAAGGAGGAAGAGCATTCTTTCTTAAAAACCCTTGATCAAGGATTGTTGCTATTAGATACTATAATCAAGAATACCAAAGGCAAAACAGTTGATGGCGGTAAAGCTTTTGAATTGTATGATACATTTGGGTTTCCTATAGATTTAACTGCTCTAATTCTAAGTGAAAAAGGATATCAATTAGATGAAGCGGGGTTTGATGCGGCTATGCAACAGCAGAAGAATAGATCAAAATCCGCATCAACAATATCTAAAGAA
This sequence comes from Maribacter sp. R86514, assembly GCF_044597005.1. Classification (NCBI taxonomy): domain Bacteria; kingdom Pseudomonadati; phylum Bacteroidota; class Flavobacteriia; order Flavobacteriales; family Flavobacteriaceae; genus Maribacter; species Maribacter sp. R86514. The sequence goes on from NZ_CP138999.1 coordinate 4,103,331, forward strand.
GATTGGGAAGTTTTACAGGACGATAACGAACAGGAGTTCGTTGGTTATGATATGCTAGATGTTGAAGTGAAAATTACAAAATACCGTAAAGTAGTTTCAAAAAAAGACGGTACTCAGTTTCAGTTGGTATTTAATCTAACTCCATTTTACGCAGAAGGTGGTGGTCAAGTTGGTGATAAAGGATATTTAGAGGATACTCATGGAGATGTAGTGTATATTACGGATACCAAAAAAGAGAATAATGAAATCATACATTTTGCTAAAAACCTACCAAAGTATTTAGACGAGAGTTTTAAAGCAGTGGTTGATAAAAAACAGCGTTATAGAACAGAAGCAAACCATACGGCAACGCATTTGTTGCATCAGGCTTTACGCGAAATTTTAGGAAAACACGTAGAACAAAAAGGATCTTCTGTACATTCTAAATATTTACGATTCGATTTTTCACATTTTTCTAAAATGACGCCAGAAGAATTACAGGAAGTGGAGAATTTTGTGAATGCTCGTATAGACGGACATTTACAACTTCAAGAAGAAAGAAATGTACCAATGAAAGCTGCAATTGCAGATGGTGCAATGGCATTGTTTGGAGAAAAATATGGAGACGCCGTTAGAACAATTCGCTTTGGTCAGTCTATAGAATTATGTGGTGGTACGCATGTGAAAAACACAGCGGATATCTGGCAGTTTAAAATAAAGTCAGAAGGGGCAGTTGCTGCAGGAATAAGAAGAATTGAAGCAATTACAGGTGATGCGGTGAAGGATTTACATGTAGATAACGATAAATTATTGACCGAAATAAAAGGGGTTTTGGGCAATACACAAGACCCAGTGAAGTCGGTTTCTAGTCTTCAAGAAGAGAACAGTAGTCTTAAAAAGCAGGTAGCCGAGTTATTGAAAGACAAAGCGAAAAACTTAAAAGGTGATCTGCTTTCTGAGCTTGAAGAGGTAAACGGAGTTCAATTTCTAGCAAAGAAAATTGACTTGGATGCTGCCGGTATAAAGGACTTAAGCTTTGAAATGGGAAGTAATAAGGATAATTTGTTTTTACTTTTTGGTACGGAGCAAAATGGTAAAGCTTTATTGTCTTGTTATATATCTAAAGAATTGGTGGCTTCTAAAAATTTGAATGCTGGAACCATTGTTCGTGAGCTTGGTAAGTATATACAAGGTGGTGGAGGAGGTCAACCCTTCTTTGCAACGGCGGGAGGTAAAAAACCGGCAGGTATAGAAGAGGCATTGGCACAGGCTAAAAGTTACTTAGGGTAAGGTTATCTTACCAGCGTTTTGATGATGCTCTGTTTTTGATCAGGTATGGATTCTTGCAACACTATAATTTATGAAGAGATATTTTATTTTATTATTGGTTATAGCGTCTTGTAATCTTTCAAATAAAAAAGAAGATGTTGCGAAAGATGATAAAAAGGTAGAGAAAAAAGTCTTGTCAGCTAGCGATTCTATTCGAGTTAGGGGTTATGTGGAGAAATCTTTTCAGAACCCTATGCATTCTTTGGAGTATCAGCAATATTTAGATTCTGCGCTTACGATTGTTCCTGAGAGCGCTTGGCTATGGCAATTAAAAGCTATGGGACTATACAAATCTAGAAAATATCAATTAGGAGAACCGTTTTTAGAAAAGGCCGTTGAATATGCACCCGAGAAATATTTGGATTATAGCGGTTTCATGAGATGTATTTTCTCAAAAGATTACATAGGATCGATTTCTGAATTCATGAGAGCCAAAAAAGAGTTTGGTGATGGTTATGTAATGGATCACACTTATAATTTTTATATTGGATTAGACTACCTTCAATTAAATGAATTCTCAAAAGCCAAAGAATTCTTGTTGTTAAGTAAAGAACAGCAGTTTAAAGATTTTTCTGATGACCCTCCGCAAGAAGCCTGTCACTACTTAGATTGGTATTATTTGGGTATTGCAGATTTTGAATTGGGTAATTATCAAGAGGCGATTACTTCTTTTGATATGTCTTTGAAAGTATATGAAAATTTTGCCGAGGCGCTTTATTTTAAGGGTAAAGGTATGACCAAGTTAGGAAATGAAGAAGGTGCTGAATGGGAGAAAAAAGCCTTTGAGAATGCAGAAAATACTATAAATGAGGATAATGTTATTTATGAAATTTATCCATATCAAGTGTTTCATAAGTTAAACGAGAGTGCGCGACCTAAATGAATCTGTTAACTCAAATACCATTAACGAAATCTGAAAACCCAATTGATTATTCAAGTCAGTTATTACTTCTGGGTTCATGTTTTTCAGAGAATATTGGGGCTAAACTAGAATACTTTAAATTTCAGGGATTACAGAATCCGTTTGGTATTTTATTTCATCCTTTGGCAATTGAAAAACTTATTCAAAAGTCAGTTTATCAAGAGGTGGTAACGGAAAAAGATGTGTTTCATGCCAATGAGCAATGGCATAGTTTTTACGCACATTCAGTGCTGAGTAATCCATCCAAAGAAAAAATTATTGACAATTTAAATGAAGCAGTACAAAACACTACTGCGCAACTAAAAAAAGCAAGTCACATCATTATCACTTTAGGTACTGCTTGGGTATACCGTAATAATGCGAGTGAAAAAGTTGTTGCCAATTGTCATAAAGTACCTCAGGCAAATTTTACAAAAGAGTTGTTGAATGTTGATGATGTTAAAGAGAGTTTAGAGCGTACTATTAAAATGGTGCGTTCAATAAACCCAGCTGCACAATGTATATTTACGGTATCGCCTGTTAGGCATTTAAAAGACGGCTTTGTTGAAAATCAATTAAGTAAGGCTCATTTAATTTCTGCAATACATAAGGTGCTGAATGAGGGTATTTCTTATTTCCCTAGTTATGAAATTATGATGGATGAACTTCGGGATTATCGTTTTTATGCTAAGGATATGATACACCCTAACGAAGTGGCTGTAGATTATATATGGGGGAAGTTTAAAAGTGTTTGGGTTGATGAAAGTATGGCTACTGTCATGAAAAACGTTGATGAAATTCAACGCGGTTTAAAGCATCGACCTTTTAATCCTGTAGGTGAGGCACATCAAAAGTTTTTGACATCACTAAGCAAAAAAATATTTCGCATACAGAAAGATTATCCGTTTATGGAATTTAACACATTAAAAACATGAAGAAATTTATAGCTGGCGTTATAATAACCTTGGCATTGGTTTTTATTGTTCGTTCTTGTAATGACAGTAAAGAAGATAAATCTATTCTAGAGGAAAATTCTATGCTCATTCAGCAAGAAATAACCAATGTTTCTAAATTAGTGGTAACAGAGGGTCATTTTGCTGAGGTCTATAATTATAAAGACTCAAAAGAACTTTTTGGTCCGTTGTTGAGAGCAGAGAAAAAAGCATTAGTAGTGGTAAATGCAGATGTAACTGTCGCTTATGATTTAAGTAAGATTGATTTTGAAATTGACGAGGCAACCAAAACGGTAAAAATCAAAAGCATACCAGATGCAGAAATTAATCTGAATCCTGATTTTGAATATTATGACGTCACCGCAGATTACTTGAACCAATTTGATGCTGCCGACTATAATAAAATAAAGAAAACAGTAAATGCTTCTTTAATGAAAAAGGTAGAAGCTTCAGCATTGCGTACCAATGCAGAAAACAGGTTGATTAGCGAATTACAAAAATTCTATATTCTAACTAATTCAATGGGGTGGCGATTAACGTATCAAGAACAGACCATTGAATCTTTAGAAGGTTTGCAAGTTATTAAACCTTAGATTTTATAGCTGCCAATTCTAATCCGTCATCAATTAATTGTCCAAGGTTAGGTTGATCTTGCTTAATATTTTCAAGATGTGCCTTTATTCTCTCTGGTAGTATTTTTTCGTTACTTAAAATTGCCAATTCATAAATTTCAATAGGCAGTAGCCAGTCTTTCGGATATTTTTCTTGTATTACTTCAAAAACCTTTGTTCTAGAGATAATGGTGTTGTTGCCTTCTCTAAAATCACGAATTAATTTATAGTAAGATTCCAGTTCGCTTAAACCTACGTCTTCATTATTTTGGCTTCCGGTACTTAGCGAATGGTCTAAAAGGTCAAAACTCTTTAAATCTGCAGGACCATGATAGGCGGAAACAATTTCTTCACCAATTGCCATGTTGTACAATTCTTCGTTAGATTCGAAAAGTGTAATGCCTTTATGTGTCACTTTACAATTTTCAAAAGTAATTAGTATTATACGCCCCAGAAGATTACGAGTACCGGTTATGATTTTACCGGTAACATTTATACCACCATCAAAATCTAATGAAACAATTTCCCCTTCATAGATTTTATAGGCTTTTAGATCACGCGGACTCATATCTTCAATAGGAATATTGATTCCTTTAAGTCTACCAATAGGAGAGCCAAAACCGGTTTCATGCTGATTGATATCTTGCCCCACCAACTCTTTTTCACGGTAAGCCAGGGCAGATTTACCTTTCGTTTGAAAGTAAATAGGTTTGCCATCATGAGAAATCAAAGATTCAAAATTACCAGATACCTGTAAGCCCGTACTTAGTTCAATTGTGCCTAATTCTTTAGAGTCTATAAGTTTCTGTAAACCTGTAAGTCCGCCTTTTCGTAATGCCATGGTATTGGCAAAATCTTCTAACACCTGACTTAAAAATGCAAAATCGGGAGTGACGAATAGTTGCGGTTGCTTTTTGGTGATATCAAAAGATGTTTTAGCCGCTTCTATAGAGTAAGGCAGTTTTTTGACTTTGTCGGTCATACACCACTGACTTTCGCCAATAGATGATAACAATCCGGCTCCATAAATCTTTGGGTCTTCTAAAGTGCCTATAAGTCCGTATTCAACGGTCCACCAATGTAAATTTCTAATAAGCGCCATTTCGCTGGGTTCGCCCATATTCTCTTGAAGAAATTCAATATGTTTTTCTGCCTTTTCGATATCCTCTTCGGGAGTGCCCTTAGCCTCTTTAATAATTGATAAATGACGAACAGCTTCATACAGTTCAAAATCTTTAGCGCTTGATATAGCCTTGCATCCTATTTCACCAAAACGTCTTAAATAAGCAGCATATTCTGGGTTGGCAATTATAGGGGCGTGACCGGCACCTTCATGAATAATATCTGGAGCGGGAGTGTAGGCGATGTTTTCTAACTGTCGAATGTCTGACGCAATTACCAGTACGTTGTATGCTTGAAATTCCATAAATGCAGCAGGTGGTATAAATCCGTCTACAGCAACAGCAGCCCAACCTAAATCCTTAAGAATACGGTTCATGCCGTACATGTTTGGGATATTGTCAATTGAAATACCTGTTTTTCGTAATCCTTCAGAATAAGATTTATGTGCAACCTTACTTAGGTAATCTACATTCTTTCGCATCACATAACGCCACACAGCTTGATTGATAGGCGTATAGTCCTCATAATTTTGAGGTTTAATGTATTGTCTTAAATGCTTAGGAAGCTTATCTAAAATAGGATTGCTTTCATATTCGGAAGTACTCATGCCCTTAATTTTTTTGCGATAGATTCAAATTGTTTCTTTTAAATATATGATTTAAAGACTTATTAATTGTTAATATTGTTTAAATTAGGAAATAATACTTTTAATTGTAGATTAAAAAGGAATAAGATCTTTTTAAGTGCGGATAGCAATAATAAAACAGGAAAAAGTAATGACAGAAAAATTAGATGATATAGATAGGGAAATCCTAAAAATTTTACAGAAAGATGCTAAGACGGTTGCTAAATCTATTGCAGAACAATTGGGGCTTACCAAAACTCCGGTTTATGAACGTATTAAAAGGTTGGAGCAAGAAGGGTATATCAAAAACTATGTAGCCATTTTAGACAAAGATAAAATTGAAGAAAGTATTACGGTTTTCAGTTTTGTTTCATTAGAAGCCCAAAAAGGAGCCATGATGGATGATTTTTTTGAACAGGTAATGAAATATCCAGAGGTGGTAGAGTGCTTTGTGGTAGGTGGGGAATTCGATTTCCACTTAAAAGTAGTTGTTAAAAATCTAGATGCTTATTATAATTTTGCGAAATTTAAAATTGCATCTCTACCAAGTGTAGGTAATGTTAAAAGTGCCTTCGTTTTGAATGAAGTTAAAAACGATAGCCATTTTCCTTTGCTATAAATAAAAAGGGCTTGCAGATGATTTTATCTACAAGCCCTCGTTTAAAGTTGTTCTTTTATTATTTCAAAGCAACCGCATTAGGTGGGTATTGCTCTAAAATTTGAGAAACGAATTCTCTAATACGTTCTTCTTTTTTAGCGATATTTTTAGTGTTTGAAAGTGTACCTACGCCTTTACCTTGCCAAACCAATTCGCTGGTTTTATTATCGATAAGGTCAATGTAAAGAGACCCTTGCGTACTTGCACTAACACTAGTTCCTCCCCAGCCAAAACCAGGTCCCCATGCCCATGGGTTATAACCCCATCCCCAGGCGCCGCCCCAGCCATAGTTGTTATTGTAAACATCGACTCTTTCTTGTTCTTTAGTGAAAATGCTAACTAAAATATCTGGTGTTTCAGACTTTACAAAGCCTCTAGAGCTCATTTCGGTTTCAATAGCTCGTAAAATACGCTTCTTGTCCAAATCTGATATCTGAGCTTTATCTATGCCTGTTTTGTAAAAGGCGTAAGATTTATAACCGTTAAAATCTACTTTTTGATCATAATCGGAAAGTACGCTGACCGATGAGCAGGAAGTAATAAAAACTAAAAGGAGTAGTGGTAAACCAAGGAATTTGATGCTTTTCATAACGTTATATGTTTTAAGTACTTATTTTTTCTAATAAAAACATTTGCAAATATCATGCCGAGCTATGTTAAAATTTATTGCGTATTCGTTTTAGGATCATAGCCATACGGGCAATGTCGGCAACCACTTTCGCAGCAATACCCTCGTTTAAGGTGGTATTGTTTGGTGAATACCCTAAAGCCGTTTTCAGACCAGTAAAAATCACCTTCTTCAATAGGTATTATTTCTTTCATATGATCAACGCTTTTTTGAGGTATAAAGTTACTTCTTTCTGTTGATAACCCAGAAGTAAGAAGTTATGAAGGTAGTTGTTAAAGCGCTTAAAAGGTGTTTTCACCATTAAACGGTTTTGTTGGCAACAAAAACCGGTAATTTTCTTACAGTGTAATTTTGGCTTTATCTTTGTTATAACATTATCAAATTAAATCTATGATATTGGTTTTTAGGCATTTCTTCTATAAAAATTACGTGGGGCTCTCACTATGGCCCTTTATATTTTTAAAAAATGGAAGTTTAAAAAATGATGATGTACTTATAAATCATGAGAAAATTCATTTGCGCCAGCAGCAAGAATTATTGATTCTACCTTTTTATGTTTTGTATTTGACCGAATGGGCAATTCGTGCAATTTGCTATTTGGATACGTATAAGGCATACCAAAATTTAAGTTTTGAGCGTGAAGCTTACATTCATGAAAATGACATGGATTATCTTACAAATCGCAGAGCGTTCAGCTTTATTAAATATCTTTGGCGTTAAATTCGCCCTTCTTGCAAAGCATAAATCAACTTGTTGAACATCCGTTATTAGCAGAAAAGCAAGTTACCCTTGTTATTAAACGCGAAGATCTTCTGCATCCTTTCATTTCTGGTAATAAGTACAGAAAGCTCAAATACAATTTATTGGCTGCAAAGGCAGAAAATCAGCATACCATATTAACCTTTGGCGGGGCATATTCTAATCATATAGCCGCCACTGCTTATGCGGCAAAGGAAAAGGGTTTCAAAGCAATAGGAATTATACGTGGAGAAGAGCTAGAAAATTCTTGGAAAACGAATGCCACGTTAAAGAGGGCATATGATGATGGTATGCGTTTTAAATTTATAAGTAGAAGCGACTATAGAGAAAAGAAAAGCCAAGTATTTATTGATACATTACATAATGACTTCGGTCCGTTTTATCTGGTGCCAGAGGGTGGTACAAATGATTTGGCGATAAAAGGTTGCGAAGAGATTATCACAAATGATGACAAAGAATTTGATGTTGTGTGCAGTAGCGTAGGTACAGGAGGTACAGTATCCGGATTAATAAAATCATCTTTTCCACATCAGAAAGTTTTGGGGTTTTCAGCGTTGAAAGGCGATTTTTTAAAAGATGAAATTAATAAAATGGTCAACAATACACGTTGGCAACTATTGACCGATTATCATTTTGGGGGTTACGCAAAAACATCCGAAGAGCTAATTCTATTTATAAATGAGTTTAAAGAAAAAACAGGTATTCCTTTAGATCCAATTTATACGGGAAAAATGATTTTTGGGTTGTTCGATATGGTTAAGCGTGATACTTTTGCCGTAGGAACCAAAATTATGGCAGTACATACAGGTGGTTTACAAGGTATTGCTGGCATGAATAGTGTACTGAAAAAGAAAAATTTACCTTTGTTACATATATGAAAAAGATAATTTTATTGGTATTGTTAATGGGTATCGGGTTGTCATCTTGTAAATCCAAGAAAAAATATTCAGACCAATTACGTACCAAAAATGTACAGGCAGAACGTAGAAAATCAACTTTAGATATTTCAAGGAATGAAGAAAAAGCAAGTCTACCGGCAGAACCCTCTAAATTTGTTCGTTTCCGTATAGATTCACCTTCAGATTACATTAACACATTTGCCGAGACGGCGCAATTAGAGATGATGGGCTACGGTATACCTGCAAGTATTACCTTGGCACAAGGACTTTTGGAGAGTGGAAACGGAAAAGGGGAATTGGCGATGAAAACCAACAATCACTTTGGTATAAAATGTCATAAAGGTTGGGAAGGTGATTATGATTTTCATGATGATGACGAAAAAGGAGAGTGTTTTAGAAAATATAACCATCCCATGTATTCTTTTAGAGACCATAGTATTTTCTTGACGACAAGATCTAGGTATGCGTTTCTTTTCAATTTAAGACATACCGATTATAAAGGGTGGGCAAGAGGCTTAAGAAAGGCAGGCTATGCAACCGATCCAAAATATCCGCAAAAACTTATCTATTTAATAGAAAAGTATGATTTGCATAAATATGACAAACAATCTAGAAAAAACAATTATAAAAATACAACAGTAGTTACAAACGATGCGAGTAACATACACACCGTACAAAAGGGTGATACCTTGTATTCATTATCTAGAAAGTATTATATGAGCGTAGATGAATTAATGAAGTTGAATAATTTACGTAGTGCAGACTTATCTATTGGTCAGCCAATTAAAGTCAAATAATAGTAAAATTTAGTAAGAGCATGATTTATCAAAGAAGTAGCGCCCTGTTTGCAGAGGCGAAAAAATATATACCGGGCGGAGTAAATTCACCTGTAAGAGCATTTAAAGCAGTTGGTGGAGATCCGATATTTGTAAAAAAAGCTAAAGGTGCTTATTTGTATGATGAAGATGGTAACAAGTTAATTGACTATATCGCATCTTGGGGTCCGTTAATATTGGGTCATGCCCATGAGCCTGTAATTAATGCAGTTGTAGAAAAGGCACAGAACGGTACTTCATTTGGTATGCCAACTGAAATAGAAACAGAGCTTGCGAAACTGGCTATCTCTATGGTGCCTAATATGGATAAAATAAGGTTTGTGAACAGTGGAACGGAAGCTTGCATGAGTGCAGTTCGTTTGGCAAGAGGATTTACAGGTAAAGACAAGATTATAAAATTTGCCGGTTGTTATCACGGTCATTCAGATTCGTTTTTGATTCAAGCGGGTAGTGGTGCCGTTACTTTTGGTAGCCCTAACAGCCCAGGTGTTACTCAGGGTACCGCAAAAGATACCTTGTTGGCAGATTATAATGATTTAGAAGGAGTGAAAGAATTGGTGCAAGCCAATAAAGGTGAGTTGGCTGCCATAATCATTGAGCCAATTGCGGGTAATATGGGTTGTATTGTACCTACGGACGCTTTTATGAAAGGGTTACGTGATATTTGTACCCAAGAGGGAATTCTATTGATTTTCGATGAGGTAATGACCGGATTTCGTTTAGCTAAAGGCGGAGCACAGGAAGTTCTGGATATTAAAGCTGATATCGTTACTTATGGTAAAGTAATTGGAGGTGGATTACCAGTAGGTGCCTTTGCGGCCAGAACAGAAATAATGGATTTTCTTGCTCCAGATGGTCCAGTTTATCAAGCAGGTACCTTAAGTGGTAATCCGTTGGCCATGAGCGCAGGTTTGGCTATGCTGACCGAATTAAACAATAACCCTACAGTATTTGAAAGTTTGGCTGATAAGGCAGAATACTTACATAAAGGTATTGCAGAAGTGTTAACCGAGAAAAAGGTAGCATATCAAATTAACCGTTATGGTAGTATGATATCTGTACATTTTACTGATGAGCCTGTTGTTGATTTTGCTTCTTCTGCAAAAGGTAATAATGAAACGTTCAAGAAATACTTTCACGGTATGTTAGAACGCGGTGTTTACTTGCCGCCAAGTGCTTTTGAAAGTTATTTTTTAAATGATGCTTTGAGTTACGAAGATTTAGATGCTACTATAAATGCGTTGAGAGATATAGAATTTTAATCTTTGCCTTTATAAGATTTGTAAATCCACCAACCGGCAGCTATAAATAGTATTTGAACAACAAGACGGACTATAGCACCGATTTTAGAACCGATTGCAGGTATTTCTTTTGTTAAATCCCATATATGAATTGGCAAAAAGAACATCATTAGTAGAGCAAAACCGAGTCCGCCCCATTTTCTGTATTTAGGAATAATTAAAGCAACACCAATAATTGCTTCGATAGCAGCGGATACTATATTTGCTAAATTTTCAGAAATAAAACTTGGTATAAATGCTTTATAAGTTTCTGGTGCATAAATATGGTTAAATGCTCCTGCAAGCATTAAAAGAGCTAATAAGTATATAAGAATGATTTGTAAAATTTTCATAAAATATATTTAAGTTAGAAATAGTGCATGTAATTACTATATCTAAAGCGTAATATAATCGAATATATAAAAAGAGCCCTCTTATGAGGGCTCTTTTATTTAAGTTAGTTATAATGCTATTTAAAATTATACTGAATACCTAATTGTACGGCATTAGAGAAAAACTGATCAATTGTAAAGTAAGAGTAGTTTAGGTTAATAGTGGTGAAGTTTTTGATTCTATATGATAATTCACCTTCATAGCGTTGAAAGCTATCTTCATCTTGCTCGGCAAAAAGGGAGAAATCGCTTTTCAGATTAAAATCAGAATCATCATTACCTAGTTGAAATTGCAGTCCGCCACCGGCAAAAAGTCTGTCTTTTGTTAGCCAGTAAGGGAATCCATTTCGTCTATCTTCAGAACCAACACCATAGGCACCCTCAATTAACGGTCCTAGTTTAAATTTATCTAAATTCAATAAGTTATATTCTACGCGTGTACCACCAATAGAATAATATTGACTATCGGTATAATAATCGGCTTTTATATAAAACTCGTGATTTAAATTAGATGAATATTCAAACTCTTGTGCCGCTTTTGCCTGTATATTGTAAATATTTAAATCATACCCAGGTCCTGTTGTAACAGGATGAGCTTTTACACTTAAAGAAGATGTACTGGTATCACCGATAAAATCTATTCCAGATCTAAAATGGAAAAATACTTTATTGAAGTTATCCATCTCTACCCTTGCGCCAACATAAAATGGCTTTTTTTGATTAGATTCTTTTTTATAGACATATGCTATACCTAATAAATCTCTGCCAATATCATTAGGTACAATCGTATCTTTTAAAATGGTATATGCCGTACCTTGAGCAATAGAAAATTGGTGAAAATCTAGCTTTTTATTATAAAAACTAAAGTGAAATGCATTATTGAAAAGTGTAGGGTTAAACTCATCTGCTATAGCCGTTGAAGTAAGCCCGATGGAATGACCTTTCTTTTTTCGAGATTCAGTTTCTGATTTTTTTACGATGGCATCATCCATTAGCACTTTAAACTTGGTTATGTATAAAGATTGCTTTTCTTTAGATGTTGCTTTTACTTCATTGTTAAATGCAATTTTAAAATCTGGATCAATTTTAGCAGGTGGTATGTTTACTGCAATTTCACCGGCACTATTTACATCACCTTTTAATAATAAGATTTTTGCCATGTGGTTCATGGTGTTGTAATCTCTAGGATTTTTCTCTATATGCTTAGCATAAACTTTTTTTAAGTATCTACCATTGGCAAACTCTAAGTTCCAGTCTAGCAATTTAGCTACAGGTACGGTATTTGTACAAGTGCTCCAATCCAAAGCTTTTTGGTATTGAGTATAATCGGCAAATAGAAATGCTATGTTTTTAGATATTCTTATTAGGTCAGGTCTACATGTTTCAATTTCCCTTAACTCTGTAAACGCTTTGTCGGGGTCATTTACCAATAGGTATCTTACATAATATTCGAAATCCGAAAACTTTTTACTTTCTATTGTTCTTGTTTTTTCTTTCCATTCTTTAACGGTTTCTGGAGAAATGTTACCGCATTTTTGCCATTGCTCAGCTCTTTCGAAATTTAGTTTGTCTGCATAGACTTGACTAATTGATGTAGCTAAATCTCTATTTAAAATACTACAAGGTTCAATGATATCTAGTTTTGATAGAAGATCTTCATTATTAGAGTTTACTAGAAATTCGTAATACGTCAACTTGTTCTCTTCCGTTGGCTCTATCGTGTAAAGAACTTCTAAAACCTGTTCAATAATTTCAGTGTTATCTTCAGTATTAAAACTGTTGTAGTATTCTTTTAAAATAGTTTCATCATTTTGTCCCCATTCCATTTGTCTCTCCATCCACATTTTTTTAATGGCAGGTGAGGGGTAATTACTTACGGTGCTTATATCTCTAGAAAAATCAGCATATGAGCCAGAAGGATTTTTTAAATATAATTCGTTTAACTGAGACCAAAGTTGTTCGGTTTTACCTTGTGACTCCATCCCTTCGGCATAGGTGATGATCTGTTGAGCGTTAATGAATTTGTTATCCTTAAATAACTTTTCCATTAAGTTCGTTGCCTCTTCTGTTTTCTCCTCAACAATCAATCTATCGATTTTTTGTTTCAGCGGAACCATGGTTTGTTTACTCTTGTTGTAAGATTTGTAATCACTCTTGGTATTTGTGATCAATGTTGAAGTTGTGCCGATTAAAGTTCTTATTTCCGGTCGAATATCAGGAACGCTTATATTAGGTGATTTTGTTTGAATACTATAAAGAAATCCGTTCAATAAAGGAACTGAAGAAAATTCTGCTTGATCGAACGAAAGTGCTTCGTGTACGTTTACATTATTATGTTCTTCAACGTACATTAACCAATAAGAGTCTTTTTTCTCATCAGAATTCAAGGAACTGGAAACTTCATATTGCCCTTCGTAACTTAAATGGCGAATACTTTGGTAACGCCAGTCCATTGCTGCTTCGGTAGACTGTTTTGCAGTTAGAAACTTCATGTAAGGGTGTCTTTTTTTGTAATCAACAATGTGCTTTTTTAATTCACCAATAGCATTTGTTGTGCTACCTATCTTTAAAATATCACTAGTGTTTAATACATGAGACCAAATACCGGTATATAAATATGTAGACTCTATGGCCCATTGCTCTTGTTCAGAGATAGTATAACCACTACTTAATCTAGGGTAATCAAAAAATCTATTGTTTAACGGGTCTGGGTCAAATTCCCTATTTCCACCTTTGTATACATCGCCTAAAAAAGAGGTGTGAAGAAAACTTAAACTAGGAAATCCTTTTTTAAGAGAAATTAGTCCTAGGCTATCGATCGTATTGTCAGGCGCTACGTAAGAACTAGGCAGAGTATTTGCAATATTGTCTTCCCATTTTTCTCTAGAAGCCTTTGCGTTGTCTAAGATAATATCGGTGTCTTTCCATAAATTTTTGGAAAGTGGAAGATCGTTATAACCACGAAATCCAAGCTCATGACCTCGATTCGTAAATTCGTTGGTTAGCCATTTATTTTTGCCGTTCTCATTTTTACCTTCTAGCAAACCGGTTTGGTCCCAACTTTTAAAATTAGGGTCGCCTGTATTTTTTTCATTGGCATTGAAAGTGACGTAGGCAGAGTATTTAATATCTTCTTCTTGTGCAAGCGCTTTCATTTTTGGCCACCAATCGGTTTTTAGCATCTCAGATTTGGTTATGCCATTTTGTATATTGATTGCCTTACCGTTATCATCATACATTGCGGAAGGAAAATCATCAAGAAACAAGGTTCCGATATTTGCAATAGGGTAGGGTATACCCTCTAGACCTAGTAGACTTGCAGAAAACAGAAGACCTCTCATTTCTTTTTTAAGAATTTGAGATGAATTATATAAAATCACTTTTCCGTTACCAATTCTATTTTCAATTAACACCGGATAATCTTGGTTGTTGTGTGCTGAAACTAAAACATTTATGTTACTGGAAAAATTAGAGCTGTCAAAGCCAAGATGAACCGTTTTGTTATCAAAACCGCGCCCTTGCATACCAGGAAAAAGAGCTTTGTTGAAGAATAGGCCAGAGGCTTCTATGTTCGTGCTCCAATCTGCATCTGGTGTCATACCAAAAAAGTAAGACATACGTTCGTCTTTAGCAGCTTTAGTGATCAACAGAGTACCACCTTTAGATACAAACTTTAAAAGGCTATCTATGGCAATAGTGCTTAAGCCGGCTGTTTCGTGTACCGTTACGACTCTTGTAGTAGGAGATATGTTGCGTTTTTCATTAAATTGATTTACCCATAGGGTTTTATGTGCAATTTTAGAATAGTCGAAAGCCTTAGCCAAATTCTCTGTTTCAAGAATAGCGCTATAATTGGTAGGCTCGATCAAAAACTGAACAAGTGGCTCTTCGGTACTTTTTTCAGGAATATTGAATTTGTTGTTAGACTTATAAAGTTCTTGTTGACAACCGGTCAAAAGATTTAAGGTTAGAAGAAATATTAAATAACCTAATTTTTTTGTTATCATGGCTTAGTATCTTGAAATTCAAAATAGAGACTGCTGGTTAAAATTAAATTTGTCTCGAATTTGAAATACCTAAGTACCTTAATTAGTGTGTTAACGTAAAATTTATTGGTCAAATACTCAAATTCATCCATGAACGAATGTATTATGTCCTCAATGCTGTATTTTAGTACACTTGGGTCAAAAATCACCCTTCGTTGAAATGCAAAAAAGACCTGCTTAAAGCAAGTCTTTTTCAATCAATATTGTCAAAATTCTATTGTTTAGAAGAGCGTTTTTCTTTTTTGTCGCCACGATGTTTTCCTTTACCACGCATTTTTTTTCTGCCTTCCATTTTTACCCACTTCTCATATTGATCCGTATTAAGAATAGATTTCATTTGCTCTTTACGTGCAATTTTATGATCTAATCGCTCGTTTTGCATCGCGTATTTTTCATCTGCGGTCAAAACTTTTTTACCATCTTCCTTGTTCGCTTTTCGCTCTTCCATTTTTGCTTTTCTAGCAGTAGCATCTTCGGTAAGAATAGTTTTGATTTTTGACTGTTGCGATTCATTTAAATCTAACGCCAAGGTCATTTTCTTCGTCTGTAAAGTGGCAATTTGTACAGGAGATAAATCTTTCATATCACCTCTTTTGCCTTTCATGTTATGATCCTGTGCCGTTGCTGATATTCCTGCCATTACTAAAATGGCGATTATAATTTTTTTCATACTTATTGTTTTTATTATTTGGTACTTTGACACGAAGATTTCAAATTGGTTTAATTGCAAGCCTGATTTTAGTAAAAGTTTAACGGCTGGCTAATATGCATCAAATAAAAAAGCGCGGCTGTAGGTAGCCGCGCTTTTAAGTAGGTAAATATTTTAAATGTTTTAATTTGCCGGTGCTCTTCCCTCCATTGTTTTGTAAGGGTTGATTACGATATCGGCTTCTTGATCATAAGTATTAGTTACGATTTCTTCTTGTACGTTATCATTAGTGTTTTGGTGATATACAACAGATGCACAAATGAAACAAGCTAGGTAAATAAGACTCTTTAATTTATTTGTCATGATTTGGGGGTTTTAAATTCATTGCTAATCTAAAAAAGAATAACGCATGAAAAAGCCCATTGTTGTGTAATGGGCTTTTTTTGATGTCTAGAATATTTAAAATGTGGTTAATACATTTCATTCATCGATGATATTGGTTGTTCATCGAGAGGTGCATTTTGTCGATCATAAAACGTATGATTATTTAGGGTCTAAAATGACGTTAATACGCTCAAAAACATCGTCGTAATGATATTTTGTCATCAAATCAGAGGTTCTATTTCGTGCATTTCTAATATCGCGCTTTAAAATGTTCAGTTCTGCCCTTGCAATAGTCCTAATGTCAGATTGGCTAGTGTTGACAACTGTTGATTTTCTGTAGCCACCGAAATCAGAAGCTTTCGCTTGATTGTCAGCTGTCAATAAATATGCTAAACGATCTATATGTGCTTTTTGCAAGTTTCTTCTGTAGGTATCTACGGCTTTGCCATTTTTAGCTTCAGACCATATTCCTTTTCTTAATTCGCTCATCATTTGAGCAAGTGTATATGCTTCAGACTTATCTATGGTCTCATTTTCAATTAACCTAGCCATCTTCCCTAAGCTTAATACATTGTTTAGTGTACGTACTTGCATAGAACGCATTTGCTCTAAGAAGCCAGAGTACTCTGTGCGTTCCAAAATATCTTGGTCAAGCATCCACATTGGGGTATTGAATAGCTGTTCATGAAGAAAGGCCATCGCTCTTTGTTGTTTTTCTTTAGCTACTGCTGTATAGACGGCACCTTCTTGATCGTAGGTCTTATGGTTTTCATAAACTCCGCCAATGTTATTCGAGACATGCCCCATGTATCTATTGAATTGGGAGAATACCTGACCGTATAACTTGTCCAGATCTTCATAAGTCTTACCGTCCTCTGCGGTCCACTCAATTAATTTTGGTACAATCCTTTTAAGATTGGCAATACCATACTCACTAGCTTTCATGGCATCGTCACCTAAATCTTCGGTTTGTGAGCTAGGATCTACGATATCACCTACCTGTTGGTGTCCAAAACGGTATAGAGGGTCACCTGCGTGTGCAATGATCCATTTGTCTAGAGTAGATTTTTCTTCTTCTGCAGTAGTGTTTAAAATAGGCTTGTATCCCCATTTAATTGCATATTTATCATAAACACCGATATCTGGCATTAAAGCGACACCTTCATCGCCGGGTTGAGCTATATAGTTAAAACGCGCATAATCCATAATCGATGGAGCTGTGCCGAATTTCTTTGTAAAGGTTTTAGAACGAAGCGAATCTACAGGATAAGCAACACTACTACCCATGTTATGTGGTAAACCTAAGGTGTGCCCGACTTCATGAGACGATACAAAACGAATTAGGCGACCCATTACGTCATCATCGAAAGAAACGCCTCTAGCCGCAGGGTTAATAGCTGCTGTTTGTACAAAGTACCAGTTTCTCAACAACGTCATTACATTATGGTACCAGTTAATGTCGGACTCTAAAATTTCGCCACTACGAGGATCGCTAACATGAGGTCCGTTCGCATTTGGTATAGGTGATGCTAAATAACGTACTACGGAATAACGAATATCTTCTGGAGACCATTCTGGATCATCTTCTACCGAAGGTGGTTCTTTAGCAATAATTGCATTTTTAAAACCAGCCTCTTCAAAGGCAACTTGCCAATCTTCTATACCTTGTTTAATGAACGGCACCCATTTTTTTGGTGTAGCTCTATCAACATAATAGACAATTTGTTTTTTAGGTTCTACCAGTTCACCATTCTTATATTTTTCAAGATCTTCATCTTTTACTTCTAAACGCCATCTATCAAGAAATTTAACGGTCTTACTCTCTTGAGCTTCTAAACCGTAATCAACTTGACCTCTAGAGAACCACCCGACACGTTCATCAAAATATCTGCGTTTCATTTGTTCTTCAGGTAACAAAACCATTGAGTTGTTGATTTCAACAGAAATAGAACCAAGGGTTTGGTTGCTAGGTGCTGCACTTGCTAAATACGTCTTCACATGGCGTACTTCAACATTTAAAGGGTAACTTTTGATAGATTCAATATAGCCTCTGCCTTCATCTAAACGAGATACTTTATATCTTTTTCTAAATCTTTCAGGCATACCTAGAGCTTTGGTATCCTTGGTAAAAATATCGTTTACTTCTATGACAGTAGTTGGGTTAAGTGAATCTTTCTGAACAGCCTTTATATCGAATGAGTATAAAACAGGTTCAAAATTTGAATTAACAACGGCTTCATGTACAGGTAAAGAATCTGCCGCCACTACGTCATGTGATACTACGCGAAGCAATACTTTTTTATCTTTCTTTTCCCATCGTAAAACCTGAGTGTTTATTTTTCCACCACCAAAACCAATACCTGAGGCAGTTTTAGAAATACGGCTTACCATCAACATTTCTTTGTTAAACAGTGAATCTGGAATTTCAAAAAAGTGATTCTCGTCAACTACGTGGGTAGTAAAAAGTCCCGCATCGCTTACGGCATCTTTAGTGATCACCTTATTGTAAGGTTGAATTTTATCTTTTGAAGGTTTTTTAGATTCTTGCTCCGTATTTTTTTTCTTTTTCTTAAAAATTTGGGCTTCGGCATTTTGGTAACCGAAAACACACATAAACAGCAATAATTGTACTAGTAATTTTCTTTTCATTTGTGAGTTAGTTTGGTAATCTTTCAAAGATTGAAATAATATCTGTAACAAATAGTTAATAATTTCTTAAGCCTATTTGTAACAATGCTGAATGAAAGGCGTCTATTAAGTAGGAATAAACATTTGTTAATTCTGAATTAGTCGCTTATAAAGCCCTTGCTATGGTAAGGGCTTTATTTATTTAAGAAAATTGCTAGAATAATAATGGCAGCACAAATTGAAATAATCCAATTAATAAGAGCACTGCAATAAGATTAAGAATTACTCCTGCACGTGCCATTTCGTGGACTTTTATATAACCGCTAGCAAATACAATAGCATTTGGTGGTGTAGCCATGGGTAACATAAAAGCACAGCTGCTGGCAATGGTTATTGGTATCAATAAATATGTAATAGGTAAGCCTAGACCAATTGCGATACCTGCCACTACTGGGGCAAGAACTGCTACAAGTGCTACGTTACTCATCAGCTCTGTCATAAACAACATTAACAAAATCAATAAAGATGCGGTTAGTAGAATACTAAGGTCGCTTTGCCCAATAACTTCAGCTACTAAATCGACGATACCAGAAACCGACATGCCTTTGGCTAATGAGAGTCCGCCACCAAATAAAATAAGAATTCCCCATGCGAGCTTTTGGGTGTCTTTCCATTGCAGGATAAAATCTCCTCTTTTAAGATTATATGGAAGTGCGAATAGCGCAATGGCGGCAAACATGCTGATTAGGGTATCAGATAAACCTAACCTCGGAAATATCGAATTGATCAAAGTTCTAAACACCCATAAGAAAATAGTAACTCCGAAAATGATAAGCACCATTTTTTCTTTCCCTGAAGTAGGGCCTAATTTATTTAGCTCTTCATGAATTATGGTTTTTGAAGCTTTAAATTTTAAACCCTGAGTAGGAAAAAACACTTTTACCAGAACAAAATAGCAAATGGAAATCATGATAAGGGAAAACGGAAGCCCAATGATCATCCATTTTAAAAATGATATTTCAATATTGTATTCATTTTCTAGTAAGCCAATTAGAACTGAATTTGGGGGCGTGCCAATAACAGTTGCAATTCCACCAGCGTTGGCAGCAAAGGCAATACCTAACATCACGCTTAAGGCAAAGTTTCGGTCTCGCTTTGTAAATCCGTCTTCATCTTGAATCAGTAAGTTGATAACCGACATGGCAATGGGTAACATGACTACGGTACTCGCCGTATTACTGATCCACATACTTAAAACAGCGGTAGCGATCATAAAACCAAGAACTACTTTATTCGCCGTTGTACCTGTAAGTCTAATGATATTTAAGGCAATACGTTTGTGGAGATTAACTTTTTCTAAAGCTAATGCCATGACAAAACCCCCAAAGAATAGAAAAACTATAGGACTGCCATAATTAGCTCCAACATCACCAATGGGCATCACTTTCAAAATAGGAAATAGAAGCAATGGTAGTAGCGCGGTTACAGAAATAGAAACAGCTTCGGTAACCCACCAAATAACCATCCAAAGTGCAACAGCTATGACGGCATCCGCATTTTCAGAAATTAATACACTGGGTAAAGAAATAAGAATGAAAAATATGATAGGACCTGTAAACAGACCTATTTTACTACTTAGATTCATACTGGTTGGTTTTGCCAGCTTCTAAGCTACTATTTTTTACCGTTCCTTGAAATGACTATTATAAAATTTCCACTAAAAGAACGTCCTCTTCTTTGTAGATTTTAGCCAACTGTTGCTTCGTAATCCCTTTTATCCCTTTGTCCCAAGCTTTATTACTTAAATCCGCTTTTGTTTTAAGGGCGTCAAGTTCCATTTTCTTTTCGCCTTTTAGAATGTCAAAAATTACCTTTTCATTGTCAGACAATTGTAAAGGTTTCTTCTCTGGTCTCATTTGAGGGAAGAATAATACTTCTTGTATAGATGCATTATTGGTCATCAACATAACTAAACGATCAATACCGATACCAATACCAGAAGTTGGGGGCATACCATATTCCAAAGCTCTAAGAAAATCTTGATCAATGAACATTGCCTCGTCATCTCCCTTTTCAGACAGCTTTAATTGTTCTTCGAAACGCTCTCTTTGGTCTATAGGGTCATTAAGCTCAGAGTAAGCGTTAGCAAGCTCTTTACCATTTACCATTAGCTCAAAACGCTCTGTCAAAGCCGGGTTGTCTCTATGTTCTTTGGTTAGCGGACTCATTTCTTTTGGGTAGTCCGTAATAAATGTTGGCTGCACGTAGAAGTGCTCACATTTTTCACCGAATATTTCATCGATAAGTTTACCGATACCCATTGTTTCGTCAACTTCCAGACCTAGTTTCTTGGCAGTTTCGCGAAGTTCGTCTTCAGGCATACCTGCAACATCATAACCTGTATGTATTTTTATAGCTTCTAAAATTGGCACACGAGCGTACGGAGCTTTAAATTCAATTTCGTTTTCACCAACGGTAACTTTCGTTGTACCGTTAGAATCCATCGCAATTTTCTCCAATAGTTTCTCTGTAGTATCCATCATCCAGTTGTAATCTTTGTATGCAACATACAATTCCATTACGGTAAATTCTGGGTTATGGGTACGGTCCATACCTTCGTTTCTAAAATCCTTTGAGAATTCATAGACACCATCAAAACCACCAACAATCAACCTTTTCAAGTAAAGCTCGTTGGCAATTCTTAAATATAAAGGAATGTTCAATGCATTATGATGCGTTAAAAACGGACGAGCAGTAGCACCACCAGGTATAGGCTGTAAAATAGGAGTCTCTACTTCCAAATAACCGGCTGCGTTATAAAATTCACGAATACTATTGGTGATTTTCGTTCTTTTAATAAAATTCTCTTTCACCTTTGGGTTTACTACTAAATCAACATAACGTTGGCGGTAACGTAATTCAGGGTCATTGAATTCGTCATATACTTTGCCTTCGGCATCTTTTTTAGGTAATGGTAAAGGTCTTAGCGATTTGCTTAGCATGGTAAATTTCTTCACCATAATCGTTTTTTCACCTACCTGAGTGGTAAAAAGTTCGCCTTCAATACCAATGATATCACCAATATCAAGCAACTTCTTGTAAACATCGTTATACAAGGTTTTGTCTTCGCCAGGGCAAATTTCATCTCTGTTAAAATAAACTTGAATACGACCGGTACTATCTTGAAGTTCGGCAAAAGAAGCCTTACCTTGAATACGACGAGACATAAGTCTACCGGCAACAATTACCTGCTTGCCTTCTTCATAGTCAGATTTTATACTTTCTGATGTGGAATTTACAGGATATAAAGCAGCAGGATAAGGATTGATACCCAGTGCTCTTAATTTGTCTAATTTCTCTCTTCTGATAAGCTCTTGCTCCGATAATTGCATGCCGACGTTTATTTAGCTGGCAAATATAATCGATATGTCTTAATCTTTCAATCTTGTAGACACTAAAGGATAGAGTCTTTCAACAAATTTTTGATATGCTAGTGCCGATGGGTGCAAACCGTCATTGGCAACCAATTCTTTTTCGTCTAATCCTCTTCGGGTAATATCCGTAATATCAAGAAAAGTAACTCCTTTTGCTTTCGCTGTAGATTTTGCAAAATTGTTATATCCGTCAAGTTCAATTGAGATTAGTTCATTACCATTACTTTGTCCGTATGGTGTAAAATAGTAATCAGGAATTGAAAGAACGATTACCTTATTGGAATCATTGCCAGCTAGGCTGATAGCTTTATTCAATAATATTTCAAATTCGGCTTCATATTGAGAAAATGGTCTAGACTGAAACTGGTTGTTTACACCGATCAACAACGTTACCAAATTATAATCTGCAGATTCTCGATTGCCAATAGAGGCGATAAGTTGGTCTGTTCTCCAGCCGGTTTGTGCAATAACGGTCGTATTGAGCACACGATTTTTGGTTTTCTCTATTTCTGTACTTAACTGAGTGGGAAAACTATCTTCAAAAGCAACGCTCTCCCCAACCGTATAACTATCGCCAAGAGCTAGGTAGGTGATGATTTCTTCATCAATTGTAACGTTCTCTATTTGTTCTGACCTTATTTCTTCGGTTTGACTGCATGATGTTAAAAAGCTTAATAGAAAAGTAACTAAGGTCAAATTATAAAGCATGTGTGAGTATTTCATGTTTACTTAACGTAACAACTATTGTAAAGGTTCTAAAAGTTAGCATAAGATACTCAATTAAACACAGGTTATCGATTGATGATTCTAATCGAAATGTAATGATGATGTGTAATTGGGTATGTACTCTTGTTCTGAAATAATTTTTAAGATGTCCTCTTCCAATGTTGTAATTGGTGTTTCAATAATTCTATTCACCTCTTTTCCGTTCTTGTAAAAAATAAATGTGGGAACCCTGCGGATGTTCAATCCCCACTCTTCCCCTTGTGGGCTTTTCTTGTAAGATTCTTTTCGTTTGTCTAGTGCAACTATTTTTAAGTTCTCAAGAGGGAAGTCTGCTGATTCTAGAATTTTAAAAAATCTTGGTACTTCACGTTTACTATCGCCGCACCAAGTACCCATAAAGACTAGAATTTTAAATGAAGATAGTTTGTCTTTAAGAACATCAATTTTGTTTTGGTCGGCTTCATAATTTTCAAAGTTTTGTTCATACCATGATCGGTAGGAGTTAGATGAAAGTGTCTTCGCCGTAATTTCTCCTAATAAAAAGGGTTGTTGGTTTTCTAGGATTACCTCTTGGTTTGTATGCTGTGAGAAGCTCGTTAAGTAAAAGCTGAATAATAGAGTGGTTAATAGAAATGATAATTTCATGATTTTCGGTTTTTAGATTAGACCTGAAAATTCTTGAAATTGTTAAAGAAAAATCGATTTCGTGGGGTGGAAATGAGTACTAGAACCTAGGTGGATATTTAAAAAGAATTATTGAAAACGTTGCTTTATTTCATCTCTTGAAGATATCTCTAATTTCTTGTAGACGTTGTTAATGTGGGTTTTTACGGTGCTTACACTGATAAACATAATTGCAGCAATTTCCTTATTGGTTTTGTTTTCTAGAATTTGTTGTATAATGTTATTTTCTTGCTCGGTTAGCTTTGCTAAAGACTGGTTTTGTAGGGTTTGTGAATGTCTTCTTTGTCTCAGAATTATATATATATTCAATAAAATGGAAAGTATAAGCAAAGCAGGTAACAACCATTGCCAGAAATTAGAGCTAGGCGAATTTCTATTGGCTACTTGTTGATCTGTGGCTATATCGTTTAAATACAACTCTGTAAAGGACGCATTAGGGTATTTCACCACTAGTCTTTCGCCAAGTTCATCATAATAATTGGTGTTCTCAATATTTTTCAAATAATAGGCATATGTTTCGTTTCGCTTATCTGATAAAAAATCGAAAATATATAGTTCAGCTAAGGGTTCGTTTAAATTTTCTCCATACTTCTGTAAAGTCTTGAACCACTTTTTGGAATTCAGTTTTTTGTTCGCTGCACTTCTAAATTCACTAAAGTCAAAAGCCATTTCTTCTTTTAAAATGTCAATATTTAAAAATGCGGCAGACTTACTATTGGTTGAGGTAATTTCACAAAGTACTTCATTGGCAAATGATGTAGGGAAGGTGATAGTGTCGTTATTATTAGCAATAAAAAGAACATTTTTATTATACTCACAGCTTCCAAAGAAGTGTTCAGAGTTTGCAGAAGCGTCAGAACAATCATCTAAGTGTATTCTATAGACTCTATTTTCATCGAAAAGATTATCTCCGGTAAATTTGAAATATCCTAAAGAATCGGTAGTTGTTTTTTTGAGAATCTGTTCCATTGATATTCTACCAAACTTCCTGTAATCTTCAATGATTGATAGGTAAATGGTTTTTCCGCTTTGTTGGTCTGCAATCTGACCTTCAAATTTATATTGAGATGAAGCTATTAAGCAGGAAAAAAGAATATTGTTCTGAGCATTGGTAGCGTTTTGGTCAATAAAATTAGCTGATTTTGTAACAAAGTGTTTACAATTGCGACTTATAGGTACATCAATCAATCAAAATAATAATCAAATGAGTTTAATAAGAGTATTACTTGCCATTTTTTTTCCACCTTTAGCAGTTCTAGGTAAAGGTTGCGGTTCTTTTGTAATTGTTCTACTTTTGACTTTTTGCGGCTGGGTGCCAGGTGTAATCGCTGCATTGGTCATACTGAATAATCCTAACTAGAACCAAAACACATGAGACTTTTTAAAATATTAGCTGTTATTATTATAACAGTATGTATTGCTGCCTGTAATTTTACAGAAGAAATTTATTTCAACGAAGACGGGTCAGGTAAAATGAGCATTCTTTTCGATGGTGATGAGATGATGCAAATGATACCCGAAACCGATTCTACGGAATTGGATAAAGCAATAGATTCTACGTTGGTTTTTAAAGACTTATTGCGAGAGAAAAAGGATAGTATAGCGCAGTTGTCGCCAGAAGAGCAAGCTAAGCTTAAAAAATTAGAACCTTTCAGCTTACGTATGATAGTAGATCCAGAAGGCAGAGTCATGAATTTTAATATGTTTACAGACTTTAAGAAAGTGTCAGAAGTTAATGATGCGTTCAATGCTTTCCAAAATGCAAGTTCGATAGGTCCGGTTGCAGGTGGTAAGACAATGCCCGGTGGTGCAACAGAAGAAACTACTACCGTTAATTATAGTTTTAAAAAAAATACATTTAAGCGTGAGACCGTTATCTTAAATCAAGAGTTGTTTGAACAAAGTATAGACAGCTTGGCAAGTGCCGAAATGTTTTTATCTGGGTCTACATATACATTTAAGTATCATTTTCCAAGAAGAGTGAAATCTACCAATATTGAAGAAGCTACATTCTCAATGGATGGAAAAACTATGATTCATGAAGTAAACTTCTTGGAGATGATGAAGGATCCAGAGTCTATGGTCATCGAGGTAGAGTTAGAAAAATAGGTTTTTGCTTTTCATATCTTTGTAAGATGAATAAGAAGGTGCGCGTACAAGATTTAGGTCTTAAAGATTATAAAGAAACTTGGGATTACCAAGAACAACTGTTTCAAGAAACTCTTGATCTTAAAATAAGAAATAGAAGAGAAGAGTTGAATCTAGAGACTCCCAATCATTTTCTTTTTGTAGAACACCCACATGTTTATACACTAGGTAAAAGTGGGGATATTTCTAATCTGCTAGTAGATGAAAAAGTATTAGAAGACAAAGGAGCAACTTTTTATAAAATAAATAGGGGAGGAGATATAACCTATCATGGTCCTGGGCAAATAGTGGGTTACCCTATATTGGATTTAGATAACTTCTTTACAGATATTCATAAATACCTTCGTTTTCTAGAGGAAATGGTCATCTTGACCTTAGGGGAGTACGGAATAAAATCCGAACGTTCACCAGGTGAAACCGGAGTGTGGTTAGATGTAGGTACTCCGTTTGCTCGTAAAATTTGTGCTATGGGTGTACGAGCTTCACGCTGGGTAACCATGCATGGTTTTGCATTGAACGTAAATGCCGATTTAGGTTATTTTGATATGATGATCCCATGCGGAATAAAAGGTAAGGCAGTTACTTCGTTGAATGTGGAATTAGGTAAAAAGGAGGTTGATTTAGATGAGGTAAAACAAAAGCTATTAAAGCATTTTCTAATACTGTTTGAAGCTGAAATAAATGAAAAAACCGAGGTGTAAGCCTCGGTTTTTTATGAATTTGGTCAAGTTATTATTTTCTTTGTGCCGTAAGCATCGTGCTGCTCATAACGTCTCCGTTTTTCTTGTAGGTTTCTTGTTTAACCATGCCAATACCTTCTGCTAGCCAAACTCTCGATGGATAAACCTGGTTAGCCATCATCATTTTAGAACGGTTTTCACTATATAAAACAAAACAATCGTATGTGCCTGCAGTAGTAGTTACACTTTCTTTTTCCTCAACCTTTCTATTCGTCATATCAACGGTCATGTTCATATTAATACCGCTCATACTGATCTTCATGGCAACATTGGCATCTTTAAGGTTTTGTCCTACACTTAGCTTATTGGGTATTTCAATATCATTACCGGATATCTCAATATCCATATCACCATACTGTTCCATCATTTCAGTAGGTAGTAGAGATTCGTAATCTAAAGTGACCATATTGCCAGTACATGTTAAATTGTAGCTTGTGCTATAAATATCTTTGCCTTTGTTGTCTTTTAAGTTTATAGACATGGTAGCGGTAGTGGTGTCGCCAGCATGGTTTGCTTCTGTCACCTTATAAGTGCTAACCCCTTCAACTTTGCCCTTTTTATTGTAATTGGTGTATTCCATCGAAACACCTTCGTTCATAGGGTAGAACGTGCTACAGTTGTCTTGTGCGGTAACGAATGTGATTCCGATTAAAAAGAATAATACGTTCAGTAATTTAATTTTCATTTTTATATAGTTAAGGTTCTGATTAATAACTATTTAAAAATACGTAATTCAAATTGTGTTTTCAGGGAATGTGTGTAGTTTGCAAATAAACATTTATAAATTAAGCAATCTAACGTGTCATCGTATTTTAAAAACTTTAATGCTGTTATCTTGGTCCTTATAAACGAATTCGACCTTCTTGTTTAAATTCATATCCGCCATATCAATTGCAGAACTTCCAAATACTGGAAAACTAGGGATTGGCTCAGCTTGACTATCGAACAGATATATTTTCTGATTTTGAATATCGGTTACTGAGACATAAATTTTATCGTTAAGATAGAAAATAGTGGGTTTGGTGTATACTCCTAGTTCAAGCTCTATTTTCTTGTTGCGAATCTTTAAAATATTGTCGTTCATTATTGCTAAAGTTCTTGAAGTAGCATCCATGCCATGGTCTTTAGCAAGATTCAAGTTACTTGAACTTATTTTTCCTTGAGAATCTACTTGATATAGAATACCATTATTAGAAGTAAAAGTGAACTTATTTTGATAAAGCCTTATTTCATTTTCAGAGAAAGAGAATTTATCCTTTATGTTAATTCGTGTTTTGCCAACTCTATTTGTAATTTTTAATTGACCATTTTCAAGCTTAAAAACGAGGTAGTCTTTATTACCAATTCTAAAATGTTGCGGGGCATCAAGAATATTGGCTTCTGCAGTATTATAGGTAAAGCCTTTGACGATATCACCTTTACTGTTAAACATGAAAACTTTTTTACCTTGGGTAACTACAAATCTGTAATTTTTACGACCCTCGTAGTCAAAAACTGCTAAAGAATTTAAATTGCCACCGGAATATTTTTTAGTAATCGGAGCAACTTCTTTACCATTTCTATCCAAGATTAAAAACTCGTTGTTCGTGGTAAATGCAAACTGTAGCTTCCCATTTTTAAAAAGGTCTACCTGTTGAATTTTACCTTGTACAGTTCCATTAAGTTGTTTTTTCCAAAGAACTTTACCGCTGCTTGAGATTAAGTAGAGCGTATTTTCTTGGTCTTGAACAATAATTTCTTTTCTGCCAGAGCTATGGTTGGTTACAAATTGGGGTAATGTAGCCAAGTCGGTATCAAATTGAACTTCAAATGCGGAAGAGACCGAGTTCTGTTCCTCTTCTTTCGTGTTTTTTTTGATTAAAAAATTGATATGAAAAAAGTCTGCATCAGCAATTAATTGTGATCCAAAAACATAGTCGTTCAGTTTACTCTGTTCAAAAGAATCTCCTAAAGTCTTGGATACCGATTCATTTAAGAGGAAAACAAAACCTTTCAAATTAGAAATAGACAATACACTGGCAGATGAGGTCAGTTTGTTTTCGGCATTTTTGAATAAAGAGGTGTTGTTAAAAGTGTCTTCTGTTTTTATTTTGGTAATAACAGATTCTAGCGTGCTCTGTGATTTAGAAAAGAGAAAAGTATTCTCTATAATACTGGCGTATTCAAAAGATTGTTCTCCGATCAAGGGAGTTAGTGGGTCAAAAATTTCAATATCAGATTTTAACCCCCAGATTTCGTTACTGCTAAATTCCTCCGTACTAATCTTCTCTTCATTAATATAATCTAATAATGTGGCGGTACCGTATGTTCTTAGAAACAAAATAGATTCGTTGTCATATTTGGTTATCCCAATTTCTTCTACAGTATTAAGTAATGAATCTAAATTTGTAGTGGCATGGTTGTTTAGGGTTTTGTTTTGAGTGTATTTTGTAAAATCATCTAATCCAAAAGATGTAAATGTGTTTGCATTACTGGGAGTAAAGTTCCATGTATTATTTTGAATTGGTTTAGTACCATTAAGTAGATTGAGGAACTGATTTTTGTCTGTATTTGATTCTGCTACGCCATTTAGAAGAATTTCGGTATCGTTAAAAGTTAGATCAAGGGTTATCCAACTTGTGAAATCTGCAATGTCTTTATTATCAGAAAGTAATTTATTGAATAGCAATTTTCCTCTCTCAATATCTATCCAAATATTTGCGACTTTTTCATCATCGGATACAGCGTAAAATCTTTTTAAGGATTCGTTTTTCAAAGGAGTGTCAAGAGAATTTATTATGCTTTCTAGTAAGGATTGAGAAGAGCTTAATACCCAATTTTTTTCTAAAAATGTACTGTAAAATGTATCCTTTTCAATTTCGTATCTGGTGACATTATAGTCGTTAAAAGAAAGCGTTTCTATGTTTTTGTTGGTTATGCTATCATGATTGGAAATATTTAGGCTATCTGTTGAAATATAGGTAAAATCTATTTTTGTACTATCGGCAGATAGGGCTAATAATCCTTTCGTTTTATTTGAAAAATGAGAAATAGGAGATAAAATGTTTTTTATAGTTACAAACGGCTTTTGCGATTCAATAGAATTATAAATCTCATTCGTAAAAAGTTCTTTACTAAGGGTTTCAAAATCATTTATTTTCAGAACTAAAGTGGCGTTACTGGGAGTTAGGTCTAAGATAGAATTCTCAGATTGCTTTTTAGATGTACAGGATAAGCTTAAAACAATAATTAAAGCATATAATAAAGTAAGCCTCATGCGAAAAGTTTATGCAAAGTTATACTATTTGTTAAATAAACTTTAGTTGTCTGCCAAAAGCTTAAAACTCATTCTGTGGTATTTTGTAGGACCGTATTTTTTAATGGCAGCTCTATGTTCTTTGGTAGGGTAACCTTTGTTTTTCTTCCAATTGTACATAGGGTATTCTTCGTGTAATTTTATCATGTAGGCATCACGTGCTGTTTTTGCCAGTACCGAAGCTGCGGCAATACTTAAGTACTTTGAGTCTCCTTTTATGATACAAGAGTGCTGAATGTCTCTGTAGGATTTGAACCTATTGCCGTCGACAATTATATATTCAGGTTTTTGTGACAATTGATCTATAGCCCGATGCATGCCCAAAATAGATGCGTTTAAAATATTGATTTCGTCTATTATTATAGGCTGAATATGTACTATTCCAAAACAAGTGCTTTCTTGTTTTATCAAAGGTTCGAGCATTTCTCTCTTTCGTTCAGATAAAAGTTTTGAATCTGTTAAAATTGAATTCTGGAAAGATTCTGGCAGAATTATTGCTGCAGCGGTCACAGGTCCCGCTAAGCAGCCTCTACCAGCCTCATCAGTTCCTGTTTCGTTAATATTTTTATAAAATTTAAGAAGCATTAAGAATTTTTTAACTTAAAATATTGAATTTTCAATAACAAATTAATGTTAATTAATTGTTTTATTTTCAACAGAATCGCGATTTATTCGAAAAAAAAATAATAATAAGTGTTTTTTTAACATATATTTTTTTTGGGTTAATATAGCTTTTGGAATACTAAGCAAATTTTAAGACTTTTGGCGCAAGCTAATTCAAAAAACAAATTTTATGAAACAGAAGTTGACGTGGATGTTGACACCTTTGTTGGTGCTCTTCATGACATTTTCCTTTGCACAGGAAAAAACAGTGACCGGTGTTGTAACCGATCAAAACGGTTTGCCTTTACCGGGAGTGTCCGTTGTAGTTGTTGGAACAACTAACGGGTCTCAAACAGACTTTGATGGTAATTTTGCCGTTAATGCGAACGAAGGTGAACAATTAAGATTTTCTTACTTAGGTCAGAAAACAGTAACAATGACAATTGGTGTGTCCAGTACTATTAATGTACAAATGGAAGAAGATGCAGAAGCATTAGAAGAGGTAATTGTAACAGGTCAGGGTTCGGGTATTGCTCGTAGAAAACTGTCAACAACCGTTGATGTTTTAGATTCTGAGGAAATCGAAAAGTTGCCAGCGAATCAAATAGATCAGTTGTTACAGTCTACGACCCCAAGCGCACAGGTTAGGTTGAGTTCAGGTCAACCGGGTACAGCGGCCATTATTCGTACTCGTGGACCTATATCGGCAGCTTCATCGGCTACACCGGTTGTTATAATTGATGGTATTCGTGTAGATAACTTAAATTCAAACCCGCAATTAGGTATTGCTACAGGTGGTGCCAACGTGTCTGCTCTAGCGGATATTCCTATGGAATCAATTGAGAGAATTGAATATATTAAAGGTGGTGCGGCAACTACTTTGTACGGTGCTGATGCTGCTAATGGTATTATTCAGATTATAACGAAAAAAGGTAAGGATGGAAAAAGCTCTGCTTACTTTGAAAGTAGTGTTGGAGCTATTAAGGCGACCGAAGATTACTTGAGATATGATAGAACTGCCGAAGCAATATTTCAACCAGGTTGGTCACAGCAATATAGGGTTGGATTAAATGGTGGGTCTGATAAGTTTTCATACAATTTTGGTGGAAGTTTATATAAAGATGATAGCTATAATGATATTAACGAGCAAATTAGAAGAACATTTACTTTTGGTTTGACTGCTCGAGTAACTGATAAATTAAGGTACCAAGGCTCTTTTTCTTATGTGAATTTTGAGTCTAATCTTGATTATAATGCCAACACAAGTTTTTCTAGATTCTCTGGTATAGAAGGGTCTGCAAGAGGTGCTACGGATGAATTTACGGATTCAGAATGGCAAGATGAGCTTGCAAGGTACAGCCGAATAGGTCAGTTAGTAGATATATCAAGTACTACCAACCGTATTACAGCTTCAAATAAATTCATTTACGATATTAATGAAAATTTTCAGGTTAATGCAACTATTGGTATTGATAATAGAAATACGGTTCAGGAAGAGCTGTTAAGTAATGCTTTGCAAGTAGAGCTTGGTTCTGTTGCCGAAGGTACAACGGATCAAGGTGAGCTTACAAGAGTTTTAAGGTCGGCATTTACTTTAACGACAGATTTAAATCTAACTCATAAAGCATATACAGACAATTTTTCTTTTGTAAGTATTTTTGGTGGACAGTTCTTTAGAACTACAGATAGGCAAAATAGATTAAATGGTTCTGGTGGTGTTGATGGTACAAGGTCGTTAAACAATTTCTCTGAGCAGACTTTTTCTGATTTTGTATTGGAGAATGCTAATTACGGTTTGTATTTTCTGGAAAATATTGGTATTTATAATGTTGCTTTTTTAGAGTTTGGTGGTAGATTGGATAAGAACACCATTTCCGGACAAAATACTGATCCATTACTATTGCCTAAAATAGGTCTTACGTATAACCTTAGTGACCATGATTTTTATCAGAATGCCGCTATTAGTAATACAATATCTACGATTAAATTAAGAGCCAATTATGGTGAAGCGACTAATTTCGCACAGCCTTTTGATCAAGATAGGACATTTGCTCAAAATCCGTTTTTGGGTGGTCCGTCGTTTACATTCGATAATCCTGGTAATGACGAGTTAGTTTCGGAAAGAGTTAAGACAACTGAATTTGGTTTGGAACTTGGTTTTTTTAGAGATAGATTAACTTTCAGTGGTACAAGGTATATTGGAATTACCGAAGATGCTTTATTTACGCCTCAATCGGCTCCTTCATCTGGTCAATTGAATCAAATACAAAATATTGGAGAGGTTGAGAATAAGGGTTATGAATTGGCACTTACGGTAACACCTATTCAGACGGAGAAACAAAATCTTACATTAAATCTCTCATACAATACAAATGAAAACTTAGTTACCGATTCTGGAGGAGCCCCACCATTTGTTGTCGGTGGTTTTACGGTATTGGGTTCTGTTGTTGAAGAGGGGCAAAGCCTTGGTTATTTAAGAGGTACGGCTGCTGTACTTCAAGATGATGGTTCTTATGAATTTGAAGCTAATACTGCTTTAGGGGATACTTTCGCTCCTAATTTTGGGTCAATGGGATTAAATTATACCTATGGTGATTTTAATTTCTTTGCAACTGCAGACTACCAATTTGGAGGCAAGATTACAGACTTAAGTTTCTTGTTAAGACATTTGAGAGGAACGGATGATACTGGTATTCCTGAAGAATTGATTGGAACAACTTCTCCTTTTAACTATGTTAATTTCTTCGTGTTTGACAATGATTTCTTGAAGGTGAGAAATATTGGTGCTTCTTATAATTTTGGAGATATTGCGAAGCCTTTGTTTAGTAATATCAGATTAGGTGTTACCGTAACGAATCCATTTAATTGGACAGCAGGTAATTTTGATCCAGAAACTACAGGTTCTGGTATTGCGGCACAAAATGGTTTTGCTAGTGGAGGGTTTGCCTATGGTACAGAATCTGCTCCAAGAACATATATAGCTTCTTTAAGATTTGAATTTTAAAAAAAAATATTGTAAAAATGAAAAAATTAATAATAATTTCTACAGCCATCTTAGTATTTGGCTGTACAGGAGACTTCGGCGACGTTGTTGATTATAAAGAAGTTGAGAATCCTAATTTATCAGAGGCTTCGGTTGTTGGTCAGCCTAATTCAGCTTCGATTTGGCTTACTGGTCTTGAAAGGCAGTTGGCAAATGTCTTTAATGAGACTTTGGTGCTTTCAGAATTGGGTTCAGATAATTATGTAAATACCCAGACCTTTTTTAATCAGTTTATGGATGGATTGTTAATTCAGATTACCGATCCAGATATGAGAGATACTCAGAGACAAATTCAGCGCTTAAGAGAATTAGCGGTATTTGGTATTGGGCAAGTTGGTCCAGGTGATCCTAATTATAATGCTGAAATAGAGGCTGAGTTTAATTATTTTGAAGGAATATCTTATTTGTTTTCTGGAATGTATTTTTCTGCATTGCCTCAAGAGCCAGTAGGTGTGCCTGTTACTTCCAATGAGCATTATGTAAATGCAATTACCTCTTTGGATGCGGCAATAGCTTTAAATGCAAAGCCAGAATATTATTTGGCTAAAGCAAGAGCTAACTATTATTTAGGTAATAAGTCCGAAGCTGTTACCGCAGCTACGGCGGCATTATCTTTAGATGGTTCTTTTGATAGAGTGGCTATGTTTGACGAATCAAATGGTCCGAGTAATACTTTTGAAGATGCATTATACGAGAGAGCTACGTTTGACGATCTTCAGCCTCTTCCAACGCTTGATTTTGTAGATCCTAAGTATTCATTTTTAGATCCGAACGAGGATGCACCTGTTCATTATTTAAAAGCGGAAGAAGCTTATTTGATATTAGCTGAAGCGAATCTTTCTGATGATGATATTGCTGGTGCAAGAACAAATTTGACGGCTCTTTTAAATTTAATATCTACAAGGGAAGTGCGTAGTATTGATGATTCTATTGAGCAACGTTCTCAGGTAGACGAAGGTTCTCGACCTGATAATTCCGCTGTAGTGGTAAATGGTAGAGCAGGTCTTGTTTTGGACCGTCAATTAGGTGATATTGATGTGCCCTCGGTTTCTGGTACGTCATTAACCGCAGAAGATATTGCGGCTATGCAAGATGATGATGAAGGCTTGTCTTTAGTATATAGAACTAGGCAAGAGGTTTTTATTGCTGAAGGGTTACGTATGGTAGATATGGGTGTAAAACTTGTTATCGATGAAAATGAAATTTTGATTAATGAAAATATCAACGAAGGTGATTTGGGTACAACTCCGGTTGTTCCTTCTTTTATTTCTGCAGTTGTTGCAGATTTAGATGCGATTACTTACGATGCGGCTACAGGGGTAGCTACTACTGTAATAGATTTAAATGATATTCTTGTTGCAAATAAAACATCTGATCAAGTAGTTCCTTTTGAATAAACTTTATCTGTTAAATTGATGAAAGCCCCTATTTCTAATAGGGGCTTTTTTTATGGTAAACTTTCACATTTACTTAGCAACAAAAAAATTAACTTTGCAAGGGTAATAACTCTTCATGAAATATATACTTTTAGTTTTATTGTTTTTGACTACCGCAATTATATTTGGGCAAAATCCTCTTAAAAGACCAGAAAAAAAGAATGATTCACTTTCTTTGGATAAAAAAACAAAACCATTAAGCCCTAAGGATAAAATAGAAGTGGATTCGATAATCTTGTCTATTGAAGATTATAAAATTATTTCCTTTGAAAGAGATACTACATATCTAGACACCACCTTAACTATTCATAAAGAATACAAGTATAATTATTTGCGAGAGGATGATTTTGAGCTAATGCCATTTGGTAATATTGGTCAAGCATACAATGAATTGGGTGTTGATTTTGAAAGGGTAGCGAGTTATCCAAGTTTAGGAGCGAAGGCAAAAGATAGAAAGTATTTAGAGAAAGAGCAGATTAATTATTATAATGTTGCCACGCCAATGACCGAGTTGTTTTTTAAAACAACCTTGGAACAAGGTCAGCTCTTAGATGCGAATTTGACATTTAATACCTCCAGAAGGTTAAATTTCTCCATAGGGTATACTGGTTTTCGTTCGCTTGGTAAGTATAATGATATTCAAATAGAATCTGGAAATTTTATTACGACAGCAAATTACTTGTCTAAAAACGGAAGATATGCATTAAGGGCGCATATAGCTGCTCAGAATATTTTTTCTGAGGAAAATGGCGGTCTGTCCGATAAAGAAGAACAGTTTGAATCTGGTGATGAGGATTTTATTAATAGACCAAGGGTAGATGTTTATTTAGATGATGCAAGTAATAAAATATTAGGTAAAAGATATTACTTGGACCATACTTACAAATTAGTGAGAACTCAGTTAGATTCTACTCGTTTCGAAAAAACATCCTTGTCTTTAGGTCATACCTTTGATTATGAAACTAAATATTATCAATTTGTGGAAACAGCTAGTGACACTTTGTTTGGTGATGCTATTTTAAGCACTATTGATGATAAGGCAATTCTAAAAACCTTTTATAATGAAGTTAATGCTGAATTCTATAATAAAACATTAGGTAGGCTTACAGGGGGTGTTAATGTATATAATTATGATTATTATTTTAATAGTCGACTTACACAAGAAGATGGTACCGTTATACCAAGTAGATTAAATGGATCAGAGTTTGGGATAGTTGGTAAGTATGAAAAGCGAATAGGGGAATTCGATTTTAAAGCGGATTTAAAGTATAATATTTCAGGAGAATTAGCAGGAAACCTTTTTAACGTCTCGGCATCGTACGCCATTAATAAGAAGAATAAATTAAGATTCTCTTTGCATACCTCTAGTAGAATGCCAAATTTCAATTATCTATTATACCAAAGTGAATATCTCAATTATAATTGGAACAATAGTGAAGTGTTCGAAAAAGAACGTGCTAGCAGTTTAAAAGGGGAATTGCTTTCCAAAACTTGGGGTAATCTTATGGTTAAGTATAGTAATTTAGATAACTATACCTATTTCGCACCGGTTTCGGATGCCACTATTGATGATGATATGGAAAATGCATTCGTAAAACCTTTACAAGAGGGCAGTGCCGTTTCGCATTTAAAGGTGAAGTACGAAAAAGAATTCAAGGTAGGTATGTTTGCATTGAACAATACCGTTATGTATCAGAATGTAACTCAAGATACCCAAGTATTAAATGTGCCTCAATTGGTAACAAGAAATACCCTATATTTTTCTTCAGATGTATTTAAGAAAGCAATGTACTTGCAAACCGGTATTACCTTTAAATATTTCTCCAGTTATAACATGAATGGTTACAATCCTATACTTGGTGAGTTCTATGTACAGAATAAAGAAGAGTTAGGTGGGTATCCTTTATTGGATTTCTTTATTAATGCCCGTATAAAACAAACCAGGGTTTATTTGAAGGCAGAACACTTTAATGCTGCTTTTTCCGGGTATGACTATTATGCGGCACCAAATTATCCATACCGCGATTTTGTTATACGCTTTGGTTTAGTGTGGAATTTCTTTTCTTAATCTTTGTACTCTAGTCTGTAATGCATTGAAAATATGGGTGTTGAAAGAGTGCTTTTGGTTAACTTATTGGTTATCAAAACCTTAACTTTTAATGATTTTATTTATATAGTAACCTAATCAAAATCATGCAGTTATGTTTTGGTGAAAAAACTTTCGTTTTTTATTTTAAAAAATGGTTGTGTAATTAATAATAGTGTGTACATTTGCACCCCGCAAACGAGGAAGATGATTTCGGAAACGGGAGTAGGAAAAAGGTTCTTGGATATGTTGTTTAGGTCTGGCGAAAAAAAAGAAAATAATTTTTTTTCGATAAAAGTTGTCAGGTTAAAAAACAGTTGTATATTTGCAGCCGCTTAGGGAAACACCTAAGGGAAACGAAGTCGGAAAGTCATGGGATTTGAGGGCGGAGTGGATAGAAGTTCATTGAAATATTGTGGAGATAAGAATCGAGTTCAGGTGAGGACCTGGATGAGAGGAACAAGAATTAAGGAAACATGAAAATTCAGTATATGCCCAAGGGTATATATAAGGAATTGAATCGAGAGTCGGGGCCGGGATTGATTTGGACTTCGTTGGGACGAATATTTACAAAACAACGATGAAGAGTTTGATCCTGGCTCAGGATGAACGCTAGCGGCAGGCCTAACACATGCAAGTCGAGGGGTAACATTTGTGCTTGCACAAGATGACGACCGGCGCACGGGTGCGCACCGCGTATGGAACCTGCCTTGTACAGGGGAATAGCCCAGGGAAACTTGGATTAATGTCCCGTAGTACCGTGACCCGGCATCGGGATACGGTTAAAGCCTTCGGGCGGTATAAGATGGCCATGCGTCCCATTAGCTAGTTGGTAAGGTAACGGCTTACCAAGGCTACGATGGGTAGGGGCCCTGAGAGGGGGATCCCCCACACTGGTACTGAGACACGGACCAGACTCCTACGGGAGGCAGCAGTGAGGAATATTGGACAATGGAGGAGACTCTGATCCAGCCATGCCGCGTGCAGGAAGAATGCCCTATGGGTAGTAAACTGCTTTTATACGGGAAGAAAAAAGAGTACGTGTACTCTACTGACGGTACCGTAAGAATAAGGACCGGCTAACTCCGTGCCAGCAGCCGCGGTAATACGGAGGGTCCGAGCGTTATCCGGAATTATTGGGTTTAAAGGGTCCGTAGGCGGGCCGATAAGTCAGGGGTGAAAGTTTGCAGCTCAACTGTAAAATTGCCTTTGATACTGTTGGTCTTGAGTTATAGTGAAGTTGCCGGAATATGTAGTGTAGCGGTGAAATGCATAGATATTACATAGAACACCGATTGCGAAGGCAGGTGACTAACTATATACTGACGCTGATGGACGAAAGCGTGGGGAGCGAACAGGATTAGATACCCTGGTAGTCCACGCCGTAAACGATGGATACTAGCTGTTCGGGGCCTTGAGTCTTGGGCGGCCAAGCGAAAGTGATAAGTATCCCACCTGGGGAGTACGTTCGCAAGAATGAAACTCAAAGGAATTGACGGGGGCCCGCACAAGCGGTGGAGCATGTGGTTTAATTCGATGATACGCGAGGAACCTTACCAGGGCTTAAATGCATATTGACAGGTCTAGAGATAGATTTTCCTTCGGGCAATTTGCAAGGTGCTGCATGGTTGTCGTCAGCTCGTGCCGTGAGGTGTCAGGTTAAGTCCTATAACGAGCGCAACCCCTACCGTTAGTTGCCAGCATGTCATGATGGGGACTCTAACGGGACTGCCGGTGCAAACCGTGAGGAAGGTGGGGATGACGTCAAATCATCACGGCCCTTACGTCCTGGGCCACACACGTGCTACAATGGTAGGTACAGAGAGCAGCCACGTCGCAAGGCGGAGCGAATCTATAAAACCTATCACAGTTCGGATCGGGGTCTGCAACTCGACCCCGTGAAGCTGGAATCGCTAGTAATCGGATATCAGCCATGATCCGGTGAATACGTTCCCGGGCCTTGTACACACCGCCCGTCAAGCCATGGAAGCCGGGAGTGCCTGAAGTCCGTCACCGTAAGGAGCGGCCTAGGGCAAGATCGGTAACTAGGGCTAAGTCGTAACAAGGTAGCCGTACCGGAAGGTGCGGCTGGAACACCTCCTTTCTAGAGATTGTCCTTTAAGGACGGTCCCTGACGAAGTAAAGAATCGGAATAACGGTCCCGGTCTTTTGATTTAATAATGTTTTCGCTTTAAGAATTGTTCGAAAAAAATAATCTCCATAATTATGATATATAAGTAATTGCTTTTTCCAAAAAAGGTATTTATACTAAGAGGAAAGAGTAGGGACAGTCCCATAGCTCAGCTGGTTAGAGCGCTACACTGATAATGTAGAGGTCGGCAGTTCGAGTCTGCCTGGGACTACAAAAAAGGAATTCGTTTAGAGATAAGCGAAACGTTCATATATTGAAATATTGAAGGAAATTTTAGAAGTTGTGCTACCTGTCAACTGTAAACTGGCAACTGCCGACTTATAGAATGGGGGATTAGCTCAGCTGGCTAGAGCGCCTGCCTTGCACGCAGGAGGTCATCGGTTCGACTCCGATATTCTCCACATTACAATTGACAATGTTCAATTAACGATAAACAATTTTAGATTGTTCATTGTTGACTGGTAATTGTTAACTGTTCAACGTTCATTGACATATTGGAACAGGAGGTAATACATTTAGGTGTATTATCGACTAAAAAAGAAAGAAACACGAATCTTTATTAAGTAAAGAGTACGAATAAGATATAATAGATTAAAGATCTGGCGACAAGCTGGAAAAGGGCGTATGGGGAATGCCTAGGCTCTCAGAGGCGAAGAAGGACGTGATAAGCTGCGAAAAGCTACGGGGATCGGCACACACGATATGATCCGTAGATATCCGAATGGGGCAACCCGGCATATTGAAGATATGTCATCCAGTAATGGAGGTAAACCCGGGGAACTGAAACATCTAAGTACCCGGAGGAGGAGAAAACAAAAGTGATTCCGATAGTAGCGGCGAGCGAAATCGGATTAGTCCAAACCGTACATGTTCCGGCATGTGCGGGGTTGTAGGACCACGACATTCGAGATGTGATGAACTAGAACGCTTTGGAAATAGCGACCATAGAGGGTGATAGTCCCGTATAGGCAAAGAGCATTTAGATAGTGGTATCCTGAGTAGTGCGGGGCACGTGAAACCCTGTATGAATCCGGCGGGACCATCCGCCAAGACTAAATACTCCTGAGAGACCGATAGTGAACCAGTACCGTGAGGGAAAGGTGAAAAGAACCGTGAATAACGGAGTGAAATAGATCCTGAAACCATACGCTTACAAGCGGTCGGAGCCCATATGGGTGACGGCGTGCCTTTTGCATAATGAGCCTACGAGTTACTTTTACTGGCAAGGTTAAGTTCTTCAGGAACGGAGCCGTAGCGAAAGCGAGTCTTAATAGGGCGCCATAGTCAGTAGTAGTAGACGCGAAACCGTGCGATCTACCCATGGGCAGGTTGAAGCTGTGGTAACACATAGTGGAGGACCGAACCCGTTGACGTTGAAAAGTCTTGGGATGACCTGTGGGTAGGGGTGAAAGGCCAATCAAGCTCGGAAATAGCTCGTACTCCCCGAAATGCATTTAGGTGCAGCGTGTAGATAGTTTTATAGAGGTAGAGCTACTGATTGGATGCGGGGGCTTCACCGCCTACCAATTCCTGACAAACTCCGAATGCTATAAAATGTTTCTGCGCAGTGAGGGCATGGGTGCTAAGGTCCATGTCCGAGAGGGAAAGAACCCGGATCACCGGCTAAGGTCCCAAAGTATATACTAAGTTGATATAACGCGGTGGAACTGCATTGACAGCCAGGATGTTGGCTTGGAAGCAGCCATTCATTTAAAGAGTGCGTAACAGCTCACTGGTCGAGCGGTTCCGCATGGATAATAATCGGGCATAAGTATATCACCGAAGCCGTGACTTCATATTTATATGAGGGGTAGGGGAGCATTGTAACTGCGTCGAAGGCGTACCTGCGAGGGATGCTGGAGCGGTTACAAACGAAAATGTAGGCATAAGTAACGATAATGCGGGCGAGAAACCCGCACGCCGAAAGACCAAGGTTTCCCCAGCTATGCTAATCAG
Organism: Maribacter sp. R86514; assembly: GCF_044597005.1. Taxonomy (NCBI): domain Bacteria; kingdom Pseudomonadati; phylum Bacteroidota; class Flavobacteriia; order Flavobacteriales; family Flavobacteriaceae; genus Maribacter; species Maribacter sp. R86514. The sequence goes on from NZ_CP138999.1 coordinate 4,144,313, forward strand.
CTGGGGGTCAGTCGGGACCTAACGCGAACCCGAAGGGGATAGTGGATGGACAACAGATTAATATTTCTGTACCTGCTCACGCTAAAAGTGACGGAGGCGAGAAGTTGGTGCGTACAGACGGAATTGTACGTTGAAGGGAGCGGTAACGCCCCGATAGTACACCGAGACCACGGTCAAGGTGATAATCCAGCATATCGACTTCCAAGAAAAGCGAGTGAAGCAGCCCGTACCGTAAACCGACACAGGTGGTTGGGATGAGTATTCTAAGGCGCTCGAGAGATTCATGGCTAAGGAACTAGGCAAAATAGACCCGTAACTTCGGGAGAAGGGTCGCCCCCTTATGGGGGGCCGCAGTGAAGAGGTCCAGGCGACTGTTTATCAAAAACACAGGGCTCTGCAAAATCGAAAGATGAAGTATAGGGCCTGACACCTGCCCGGTGCTGGAAGGTTAAGAGGAGATGTCAGCTTCGGCGAAGCATTGAATTGAAGCCCCAGTAAACGGCGGCCGTAACTATAACGGTCCTAAGGTAGCGAAATTCCTTGTCGGGTAAGTTCCGACCTGCACGAATGGTGCAACGATCTGGACACTGTCTCGGCCATGAGCTCGGTGAAATTGTAGTATCGGTGAAGATGCCGGTTACCCGCAGTGGGACGAAAAGACCCCGTGCACCTTTACTATAGCTTCGTATTGACCTTGGTCAAGCAATGTGTAGGATAGCTGGGAGACTTTGAAGCTGCATCGCCAGGTGTGGTGGAGTCATTGTTGAAATACCAGCCTTTGCTTGTCCGGGGCCTAACTCTCAATGAGAGAACAGTGCGTGGTGGGTAGTTTGACTGGGGTGGTCGCCTCCAAAAGAGTAACGGAGGCTTCTAAAGGTGCCCTCAATACGGTTGGCAATCGTGTGTAGAGTGCAATGGCACAAGGGCGCTTGACTGAGAGACATACAGGTCGATCAGGTTGGAAACAAGAGCATAGTGATCCGGTGGTTCCGCATGGAAGGGCCATCGCTCAAAGGATAAAAGGTACGCCGGGGATAACAGGCTGATCTCCCCCAAGAGCTCATATCGACGGGGGGGTTTGGCACCTCGATGTCGGCTCGTCACATCCTGGGGCTGGAGAAGGTCCCAAGGGTTGGGCTGTTCGCCCATTAAAGTGGCACGCGAGCTGGGTTCAGAACGTCGTGAGACAGTTCGGTCTCTATCTACTGCGGGCGTTAGAAATTTGAGTGGATCTGACTCTAGTACGAGAGGACCGAGTTGGACTGACCGCTGGTGCACCAGTTGTTCCGCCAGGAGCATCGCTGGGTAGCTATGTCGGGATCGGATAAGCGCTGAAAGCATATAAGCGCGAAACCGGCCACAAGATGAGATTTCTTTAAAGGGCCGTGGGAGATGACCACGTTGATAGGCTATAGGTAGAAGGGCAGTAATGTCCGTAGCCGAGTAGTACTAATTGCCCGTCAGGCTTGCGCATACGTACGCCCTTCCCTTGCGGAGGGGCGGACGACGATCTTTAACCTCTTTCTTTTTATACCGAAACATACTTTATATTATAAGTGCTTCTTTCCTTTATAGGATCCTGTTCCATTCATGTCAACGATATTGCGGCGAAGGCCGCGGTCGGGAAAACCCGATTCAAAACTTAGGTGGCCATGGCGACGGGGCCCACCCCTTACCATTCCGAACAGGGAAGTTAAGACCGTTTGCGCCGATGGTACTGCTATACCAAGTGGGAGAGTAGGTAGCCGCCTTTTTCGAAAGCCCTTTACAGTAATGTAAGGGGCTTTTTTTATGGAATAAAATCGAGGTTTAAAAGAGAAATAACCTTGGAATACCAAGGAAAATGATCACTGGGAATAAAGTTACTACTATATATTACATTATGATAGAAATAGCTATCTCACGGTTTAGAAATAATCTTTTTAACGTTAATAAAAGAATATTCCATTTTCTGTGCGGAAATTAATCTTGTCTCTATCTAATGACCTTAAAATTTTATCAGAGTCTATAAAGGAATGGGTTGTTTTAAACAGTTGAAATATCTTAGATAAAAGGATATAGATTTAACATGATTGAGAAGAATCTAATAGTAGTTTAAAACCAGAGTAAAGTATGCGGTAAATGAGGTTAAAATATACTAGTGATGAATGTATACGATAGAGGTAATGTCATAAAATAAAAAGTCCACAACTATAATATATAGTTGTGGACTTTTATGATATAATAAGGTATTATTACACTCTAGGTAAATCTCCTTCGCCTTTAAGAGGTAATGCAGTTTCGCCCATTAAGTATTTATCTACATGATGTGCAGCTTGTCTACCTTCGGATATTGCCCAGACTATAAGAGATTGACCTCTTCTTTGGTCACCAGCAGCAAACACGCCTGCAACATTTGTTTTATAATCATTTTCAGATGCTTTGATATTTGTTCTCGCATCCATTTCTAAACCTAACTGGCTAGCAACGGTATTTTCAGAACCTGTAAAGCCTAAAGCTAATAATGCCAGTTCACATTTCCATTCTTTTTCAGTACCAGGTACTTCTTTAAGTTTTGGGTGTTCACCCGGAGTTTTAATCCATTCAACTTCAGAAGTTATTAATCCTTTTAAATTACCATTACCGTCACCAAGAAATTTTTTCGTAGAAATACTGAAGAAACGTTCAGCACCTTCTTTATGAGAAGAACTGGTCCTTAGTCTCATCGGCCAAAAAGGCCAAGGCTGACCTTCTGGTCTTTCAGTGGTTGACATTGGCATAATTTCAAAATTTGAAACTGATGTTGCGCCATGACGAAAAGAAGTACCTATACAATCTGAACCAGTATCACCACCACCAATAACGACCACGTCTTTACCTGTAGCTTTAATTTCTTCGCCTAATTCTGTAATACCGTCTACACGTCTGTTATTTTGACCTAAAAAATCCATTGCTTGAACAACACCTTTTAAGTCGGAGCCTTCAATAGGTAAATTTCTTCTAATAGTTGCACCTCCCGTTAATACGATAGCGTCATATTCTTCTTTAAGTGTATCGGCTTTAATATCTATACCGATATGAACTCCACATTTGAAAGTAATTCCTTCTTCCTTTAAAACATCTAAACGTCTATCGATTACGTTTTTCTCCATTTTAAAATCTGGAATTCCGTAACGCAATAATCCACCAGGTTTTTCATCTCTTTCGAATACAGTAACATCATGCCCTGCTCTGTTCAGTTGTTGTGCAGTAGCTAGACCTGCAGGTCCCGAACCTACAATTGCAACTTTTTTTCCGGTTTTATTTAAAGGTAGTTTTGCAGTAATCCATCCTTTCTTAAAAGCGGTCTCTACAATGTTCTTTTCTATATTTTCTATTGAAACTGGATCTTCATTTATACCAAGAACACATGCTTCTTCACATGGTGCTGGACACAATCTTCCAGTAAATTCAGGAAAATTATTCGTAGAGTGTAAAATCTCACTTGCTTTTTCCCATTTTCCACGATAAACGGCGTCATTAAAATCAGGAATTAAATTCCCTAGAGGACAACCGCTATGGCAAAAAGGAATACCACAATCCATGCAACGAGCACCTTGTTCTTTCAGTTCCTTTTCAGGAAGCGGCACTGTAAATTCTTTATAATTTTTTAAACGCTCCTCAACCGGTTCGTATGCTTCGATTTTTCTGTCAAATTCCAAAAATCCTGTTATCTTTCCCATTTTCCGATCTTAAATAGTTTGTAAATTTTCTTGCTCTAATCTAATTAAAGCTTGTCTGTATTCTTCCGGCAAAACCTTAACGAATTTAGGTAAGTATGATTCCCAATTCTCTAAAATACGTTGCGCTAATGGACTTGATGTAGAGTTGTAATGACTCTCAATTAAATCTTTTAACTGTTTAATATCATTATTCTCGGTAACCTCTAAAAGGTTTAGACCTTCTGTGCTACATCTCTCTTTAAAGGTTTTATTGTTGTCTAATACATAAGCGATACCTCCACTCATACCAGCTCCAAAATTTCTTCCGACTTCACCAAGAATAACAGCAACACCACCCGTCATATATTCACAACCGTGATCTCCGATTCCTTCAACGACAGCTTTGGCTCCTGAGTTACGAACACAAAAACGTTCACCAGCTTTACCATTAATATATGCTCTACCGGCGGTAGCTCCGTATAAGGTAACGTTACCTGTAATTACATTATCTTCAGGTACTATTGTAGAATTTTCAGGTACTTTGATAACTAATTTGGCACCAGAAAGTCCTTTTCCTAAATAATCATTGGTATTTCCATTAACGATCATTGTTAGACCTCTAGTCGCAAATGCACCAAAACTTTGACCGGCAGAACCTGTAAAATTCAATCTCAACGTGTTAATTGGTAATCCTTCTGCACCGTATGTTTTAGAGATTTCATTACTGATAATTGCACCAACTGCACGATCGGTATTACAAATTGGGTAATCTAAAGTTAATTTCTCTTTTCTGAATAATGATGGATTAGCTTTTGCTATAATATCAAACTCTATTGATTTGTCTATATCGTGTTTTTGTTTTTCCGTATTATAAAATTTAGTTCCTTTAGGCACATCTACTTGATGTAAAATTGGCGTTAAATCTATACCAGCAGCTTTATAGTGATCAATAGCTTTCTTACGATCTAATTTTTGAACCTGACCTACCATTTCATTAATGGTCTTAAAGCCAAGTTGTGCCATAATTTCACGTAACTCTTGTGCTACAAAATACATGTAGTTAACTACATGTTCAGGTTTACCCTTAAATTTCTTTCTCAATTCAGGATTTTGAGTTGCAATACCAACAGGACAAGTGTTTAAGTGGCATACACGCATCATTATACAACCTGAAGCTACTAGAGGGGCAGTTGCGAAACCAAATTCTTCTGCACCTAATAGACAGGCAACGGCAACATCTCTACCGGTTTTCAATTGGCCGTCACATTCAAGAACTATACGGTTTCTCAAATCATTTAAAACAAGTGTTTGTTGTGCCTCTGCAATACCAAGTTCCCATGGTAAACCACAATGTTTCAGTGATGTCAGAGGAGAAGCTCCAGTACCACCATCAAAACCGGAAACCAGAACAACATCAGCTTTTGCTTTTGCAACACCTGCTGCAACGGTACCTACACCTACTTCAGAAACTAATTTTACATTAACTCTTGCCTTTCTGTTTGCAGATTTTAAATCATATATAAGCTGAGATAAATCTTCAATAGAATAGATGTCGTGATGCGGTGGTGGAGAAATTAAACCTACATATGGAGTAGAATTTCTTGTTTTGGCAATTTCAGGATTTACTTTAGGACCTGGTAATTGACCACCTTCACCTGGTTTGGCACCTTGCGCCATTTTTATTTGAATTTCTTTTGCGTTAGTCAAGTAGTTCGAAGTAACACCAAACCTACCTGAGGCAACTTGTTTTATTGCACTGTTTCTCCAGTCACCGGTAGAATTTTTGTAAAATCTATTTTGATCTTCTCCACCTTCACCAGAATTGCTCTTTCCGCCAATACGGTTCATGGCGATCGCTAAATTCTCATGAGCTTCTTTACTAATTGATCCGTAAGACATTGCACCGGTTTTAAACCTTTTTACAATTTCAGTCCATGGTTCCACATCTTCTAGAGGAATAGGGTCATAGTTAGAGAATTCAAAGAGACCTCTTATTGTCATAAGGTTTTTTGATTGCTCATTAACCATACTAGAATACTCTTTGTACGTATCTGGCTCGTTATTTCGAACTGATTTTTGAAGTTTTGCAATAGATAGTGGGTTAAACATATGTTTTTCACCATCTCTTCGCCATCTATATTCACCGCCAATTTCTAAATCTAAACTAGCATCAATGTGTTTTTTACTAAATGTTTTATGATGGCGCAAAGAAATTTCTTTTTCAATTTGATATAGACCAATACCTTGTATACGAGTAGGGGTATTAGGGAAGTATTTTTCAACTACTTTGGTGTTGATACCAATACATTCAAAAAGTTGCGAACCACGGTAAGAATTAAGTGTTGAAATACCGATTTTGTTCATCACTTTTAAGATGCCTTTTCCAACAGCTTTATTGTAATTTTTGATGGCGTCGTCAAATGATATTTCTGTAATATCATGTTCTTCTATTTGTTCTGCAATAATTTCATTAACCAAGTACGGATTAATAGCACTAGCGCCAAAACCGAATAATAATGCAAAATGATGTACTTCACGTGGCTCTGCAGATTCTATGATTACACTTAGTTTAGAGCGTTTGCCTAATTTTTGTAATCCACTGTTTACAAATGAACAAGCCAATAATGCTGGAATAGGTGCTAAATCTTCTGAGACATTTCGATCGGAAAGTATAATGATATTGGCACCGTCATCAACTGCTTTAGATGCTTGGTTCAATACCGATTGCAAAGCATCCTCTAATCCGTTATGTCCTTTTTCAATGGCATATAACATAGATATTGAGACAACTTTGTAATCTGGACTTACATCGTAATTTTTAATTTTATCTAAATCCTCTTTAGAAATTACAGGATTCTGAATTTTAAGTTTTCTACAATGTAATTCTGAAAATTCAAATATGTTATGATCGCTACCTAAAGTTAAACTGATATCTGTAATCAGTTCTTCACGAATACCATCTAAAGGAGGATTGGTTACCTGAGCGAATAATTGCTTGAAATAATTGTAAATTAACTGAGGGCGTTGAGACAGTACAGCGATAGGTGTATCTGACCCCATTGAGCCGATTGGTTCTTTACCGGCTTTCGCCATTGGAAGTACAATGGTATTAATATCTTCTATAGTGTACCCAAAGACAGATTTTCTATTTTCTAAACTTTCTTCGCCTAAAAATAATGGACAATCATTATAAGGAATGTCCTTTAGATGAACCAAGTTGTCGTTCAGCCATTTTTTGTATGGGAATTTTTGTGCGATGTTCTCTTTAATTTCTTCATCGTTAACAATTCTTCCTTCTTCCATGTTTACCAAGAACATTTTTCCTGGCTGTAACCTTCCGTGGAATTCCACATTGTCTGGAGCAATATCTACGACACCTGTCTCAGATGACATAACTACATAATCATCTTTAGTTACTGTGTATCTAGATGGTCTTAGTCCGTTTCTATCCAAGACCGCACCAATAAAGTTTCCGTCTGTAAATGGTATAGAAGCTGGTCCATCCCATGGTTCCATCATACATGAATGATACTCGTAAAATGACCTTTTAGCTTCAGACATTTCTGTATTTTTCTCCCATGCTTCAGGAACTAATATCATCATTACCTCTGGTAATGATCTACCTGTCATCAATAAAAGTTCCACAACCATATCCATAGTAGCAGAATCAGACTTGCCCGGTAGTATAATAGGAAGAACATTCTTTATTTCATCTCCGAACATGTCGCTCTTAAGCAACTCTTCTCTAGAGAACATGCGGGTAACATTACCCCTTAGCGTGTTTATCTCACCATTATGGCACATGTATCTAAATGGTTGTGCCAGATCCCAAGTAGGGAAAGTATTTGTAGAGAAACGTTGGTGTACCAATGCCAATCTAGTAACCACTCTAGAGTCCATAAGGTCAGAATAGTATAAGCTAATATCTAAAGGCATTAGTAGCCCTTTAAATATAATTATCTTAGTAGATAAGCTAGGTACATAAAAGAATTTGCTCTCGGATAGCTTAGATTTTATGATAGTATGCTCGGTTACTTTTCTAGCGATAAAAAGTTTTAAGTTAAAATCAAAATAGTCTTGATCGTCACTTTCTTTTGCAACAAATATTTGTTTGACAAAAGGTTCTGTTTCAGCAGCAATTCTACCTGGTATAGATCTGTTTACCGGTACATCTCTCCAACCTAATAATTTTAAACCTTGCTTTTTGATGTTTTCTTCAAAAACCGAAATACAAAAATCTCTTTGGTTTTCTTTTCTAGGGAAGAAAATATTACCAACTGCATAATCACCAGCCTTAGGAAGGTCGAAGTTGCAAACGGCCTGAAAAAAATCATGTGGTATATCTATTAATATCCCAGCACCATCTCCTGTTTTACCATCGGCACTTACTGCCCCTCTATGTTCTAAACGTTCAAGTATTTCTAACGCTTTGTGAATAATGTCGTTAGATTTTTTCCCTTTAAGACTGCATATAAAACCAGCCCCACAGTTATCATGTTCAAATTCCGGTAGATATAATCCTTGCTTCTTCAGTGTCATCCTTTGTGGTATTTCTTCAAAAATATCAATTTATTTGAATTATATTCAATGATTAGAACAAATTCAAATAAAAAATTCAACGAAATAAATAAAAGCTTAAAAAATCTATAATTATGGATTTTTAAAACCTTCAATTTATCAGATTGATAAATTTAAGTTAAAATTATATAAAGGGATGAAGTAAGTAGGGGGTAAAGTCTAATTTTTACAACTTTCTAACAATAAAGGTTAACTTTATTGAGAGGTTAACAAACTAAGATTGTATAATAATTAAATTCACCCCTATAAAAAATAGGGGTGAATCGAAAATTAACTAATATTTACTTTAAAATACTTCTTGAAATTACAATTTTTTGTATTTCAGAAGTGCCTTCGTAGATTTGTGTTATTTTTGCATCTCTCATTAAGCGTTCTACGTGATAGTCTTTTACGAATCCGTTTCCACCGTGTATTTGAACGGCTTCGACCGTAGTTTCCATTGCTACTTTTGACGCGTATAATTTGGCCATGGCGCCAGATAGGTCATAATCATTACCGTTGTCCTTATCTAAAGCAGATTGATAAACCAATAGTCGAGCCGCCTGGATATCGGTGTGCATATCTGCAAGTTTAAAAGCGATAGCTTGGTGGTTGCTAATTTCAGTACCGAAAGCTTTACGTTCTTTTGAATATTTTAAAGCTAGTTCATATGCACCTGCGGCAATGCCTAAAGCTTGGGCTGCAATACCGATACGACCACCTGCCAAAGTTTTCATAGCAAATTTAAAACCGAAGCCATCTTCGCCAATTCTATTTTCTTTTGGAACCTTAACATCGTTAAAGATTAAAGAATGTGTATCGCTACCTCTAATACCCAATTTATTTTCTTTGGGTCCAATTTCAAATCCGGGAGTACCTTTTTCAATAATCAAGGCATTGATACCTCTGTGTTTTTTATCCTTGTCAGTTTGGGCAATTACGATATATGTACTTGCGGTACCACCATTGGTAATCCAGTTTTTAGTGCCATTGACTATATAATGGTCTCCCATGTCAATAGCGGTTGTTTTTTGAGAAGTGGCATCGCTTCCCGCTTCTGGTTCTGAAAGACAAAAAGCACCAATTTGCTCTCCTGTAGTAAGCTTGGTAAGGTATTTATCTTTTTGAGCTTCAGAGCCGAATTTTTCCAATCCCCAGCATACTAAAGAATTGTTTACTGACATTACTACTGAAGTTGATGCGTCAATTTTAGAGATTTCTTCCATAGCCAACACATATGAAAGGGTGTCTAGACCACTACCACCATACTTGGGATCTACCATCATTCCTAAAAAACCGAGTTCTCCTAGTTTTTTAATTTCTTCTGTGGGGAATCTTTGGGCATCATCACGTTCGATCACTTCGGCTAATAGCTCGGTTTGTGCAAAATCTCGTGCAGCTTCTTGTATAAGTTTTTGTTCTTCATTTAATGAAAAATCCATCTAAATATATATAAAGGTTAACTTCTCAAAGATAAAGATATAGTAGTTAAATATGGTACTTATGTATGTGCTTTTGAACGATTTTATAACAATTGTATTTGGGTGATATAATGATGGTTCATTTTTAACATTTTCTTATGCGTTAAAAAATAGTCGCCAAAAACGTGTTAAATTTAATTTGCTAATGATTTAAGTATTTGGATGTCAGATAACTTCGGTATTATTGTTAATTCATTAGGATTTCACAGACAATTTTAGATATATTTGGAAGATTTATATTTTAGAATTACAACCTATATTTACAACTAATAACTAGTTACTCAAAAAACCAGCGAATATGGAAACCATCATTGTTATTGTTTTTTTGGCCGGATATCTTGCCATTACCCTAGAACACAATCTTAAAATAGATAAATTAATTCCTGCATTAGCTATGATGGCTATACTTTGGGCGCTTATTGCGCTTGGAATAGATGGCTATGAAAATTGGTTCGATTCTGCTCATCAAAGTCTTGTAGAAGGTTTTGGTAAAATGGGCCATCTAGATAAGATGCATATGATGGAAGAGTCTCTTTTGCATCATTTAGGTAAGACAGCAGAGATTCTATTCTTTCTTCTAGGGGCTATGACCATTGTAGAAATTATTGATTATTTCGATGGTTTTGCAACAATAAAGGGCTTTATAAAAACAAAGCAAAAAAGTAAGTTACTTTGGTTATTTTCGATATTGGCATTCATATTATCTGCTATTATCGATAACTTAACTGCGACGATTGTATTGATTACCATATTACAGAAAGTAATTAAGGATAGAGAGACAAAATTATGGTTTGCCGGTATGATAGTGATTACGGCAAATGCAGGTGGAGCATGGTCTCCAATTGGTGATGTTACCACTACGATGTTATGGATTGCGAATAGGGTAAGTGCCGGTCAGTTAGTACTTCACGTATTGTTGCCTTCGTTAGTATGTATGCTGGTTCCTGTAATTATAGCTAGTAGATTCAAAGTTTTTAAAGGTTTAATAGATGGTGAATTAGATGGCGATAATTCTAAATCTAAGTACAGCGGGGTAATGTTGTACTTAGGGCTAGGGGCTATTTTATTCGTGCCTATTTTTAAGACCGTAACACATTTGCCACCTTATGTGGGCATGATGTTATCATTGGCTGTGGTAGCAACTTTTGCTGAAATATACAGTAATAAGAAATTTAGTATTTCTTCAGTTGATCAAGAGGGTCAAGATAGTGAAGGGCACCATAGTCCTGTGCATCATTCGTTGTCTAAAATTGAATTGCCAAGTATATTGTTCTTCTTGGGGATTTTATTGGCCGTGGCAGCTATGGAGTCATTAGGTATATTGTTTAATGCAGCTGGAGCCCTTAATGAGGCTATACCTAATACCGATATTGTTGTAATGCTTTTTGGTATAGGTTCTGCGGTAATTGACAACGTACCATTGGTGGCTGCAAGTATGGGTATGTTTAGTGAGCCTTTAGATAGTCCTCTTTGGCACTTTATAGCTTACTCTGCCGGTACAGGCGGTAGTATGTTGATAATAGGATCTGCGGCAGGTGTAGTTGCAATGGGTATGGAAAAAATTGATTTTTTCTGGTATCTTAAAAAGATTGCATGGTTGGCATTCGTAGGTTTTGTTAGTGGTGCAATCGTATTTATATTATTAAGAGATTTTGTTCTTCACGGATAATTTAATTCGCAAATCATCGTTATAAAGGCAAATTCAATACTTAAAGAATATTATGTTATTATTCCAGGATTTGGCTCAAGATGCGAGCGAAGAATTATTATCTGAAGAAAAAACACTTTCGGTCATAGATTTAATATTTAATGGCGGTACGGGTAGTGTGATTATTATATCGGTTTTATTTATAATGTTGGGCGTAGCCCTTTATATCTATTTTGAACGTTTGTTGGCAGTGAATGCGGCTTCTAAAATAGATAAGAATTTTATGAATCAAATCAGGGACTACGTAACGACCGGCAAATTAGATGCTGCAAAGATTCTATGTGCCCAAACCGACTCTCCTGTAGCAAGATTAACAGAGAAAGGTGTTTCAAGAATAGGTAAGCCTTTAGATGATATAAATACCGCAATAGAAAACGCAGGTACTTTAGAAGTTTATAAACTAGAAAAAAATGTAAGTATTTTGGCAACAGTAGCCGGTGCTGCCCCAATGATCGGTTTTTTAGGAACTGTTATTGGTATGATTCTTGCTTTTCATGAGATGGCAAGTAGTGGTGGTCAGGCAGAAATGGGTTCATTGGCATCCGGTATTTATACGGCGATGACAACAACGGTTGCAGGTCTTATAGTTGGTATTATAGCTTATGTGGGCTATAATCATTTAGTGAACAGAACTGATAAGGTGGTTCATAAAATGGAAGCCAATGCTGTGGAATTTCTAGATTTATTAAACGAACCTCTTTAATTTTTTACTATGAAATTAAAAGGAAGAAATAAAGTCAGTCCAGACTTTAGCATGTCATCAATGACAGATATCGTATTCTTGTTATTGGTGTTTTTCATGCTAACCGCAAATTCACCCAATGCTTTAGACTTATTGCTTCCTAAAGCGAAAGGGAAATCTACGAATACTCAAAATGTATCTGTAAGTATAGATAAGAATCTTCAATACTTTGTTAACGATGAACGTATTAATGGAGAGTATGTTGAAATCGAGTTAAAAAAGGCTTTAGCAGGTCAAGATAGTCCTACTATCATACTTAGAGCTGAAGAAAGCGTTGCGATTAAAGAAGCTGTAAATGTTATGGACATCGCAAATAGAAATAATTATAAGGTTATTTTGGCAGTGCGCCCAAATTAAATGGCATTTTTAGATACGAAACATAAAAAGAAATCATTGACACTTACCACATTGTTGTTAAGTGCACTTTTATTGCTTTTGTTTTACATCGGTCTAAATTATATGGATCCACCAGAAGAGAACGGAATCTCCGTTAATTTTGGTACGATGGAGTTTGGTAGTGGAAAAATACAACCCAAAGAGAAAATACAATCAAAACCTTTAGATACTCCACCAGTTGAACCTACAGAACAGGAAGTTGCAGAAACCGTCGAAGAGCGTTTAGAAGAAGTTCAGGAAGCTGTGGTTGAGAAAGAAGCGCCTGCAGAAAAGGTTTTAACCCAAGAAAACGAAGAGTCTATAAAAATAAATCAAGCAAAAGAAGCTAAAAGAAAGGCTGATGAGGCAGCTGCCGATGCAAAGAGAAAGGCGGAAGCGGCAGAGAACAAGAAAAAGGCAGAAGCAGCTAGAATTGCAAAACAAAAGAAAGATGCAGATGAAAAAGCCCGTAAAGAGCAAGAAGCTAAAAGAAAAGCTTTAGATGCTATGATGGGTGGTCTAAATAAGTCTGACGGTACGGCGTCTGGCAGTGAAGGTGATGATAATAAAGCAGGAGATAAAGGGCAGCCAAACGGTGATCCTTATGCTACAAGTTACTATGGTAGCCCCGGCAGTGGGAGTGGAACCGGTGGTTACGGGTTAAATGGACGTTCATTGGTGAATAAAGGAAAAGTACAGCAAGAATGTAACCAGTCTGGTAGGGTGGTTGTAAAGATAATTGTTGACCGTAATGGAAAAGTCATTAGTGCAGAACCCGGTGTAAAGGGTACTACCAATAATGACCCTTGTTTGTTGGATCCGGCAAAGAAAACTGCATTCATGCACAAATGGAATTTAGATGGCAATGCGCCAAGTAAGCAAGTAGGTTTTGTAGTCGTAAATTTCAAACTAGGAGAGTGATCTATAAAGAAACATTAGATTGGATGTTTGCCCAACTTCCAATGTATCAGAATAAAGGTAAAAGTGCCTTCAATTCAAAACTAGATGGTATTACTTCATTTGCCAAGCATTTAAACGATCCTCACACGCAATTTAAGAGTATACATGTAGCCGGTACCAATGGAAAAGGTTCTAGTAGTCATCTATTGGCTTCGGTTCTTCAAGAGGCTGGTTATAAAGTCGGCTTATATACATCGCCACATTTAAAAGACTTTAGGGAGCGAATACGAATAAATGGGCAAAAAGTAAGTGAGAATTGGGTAGTTCGGTTTATACAGGAAAATAAGCCGTTCTTATCTGCTAAGAAGCTTTCTTTTTTTGAGATGACCGTTGGTATGGCTTTTTCATATTTTGCCGATGAAATGGTAGATATTGCAATTATAGAAGTGGGTCTTGGTGGAAGACTAGACTCTACTAATATTATTGAACCAGAAGTGAGTTTGATTACAAATATTGGTTTTGATCACACTGATATTCTAGGAGACACCCTTACTAAGATAGCTAGGGAAAAAGCCGGAATCATTAAGAATAAGGTTCCGGTAGTAATCAGTGAATTCAATAAAGAAACATCTGTGATATTTAAAAATGTCGCCAAAGAAAAAGGTTCTGAAATTATCTTTGCTGAAGAATCTGAATTTTCCAAATATAAAATCGGGTTATTAGGGGCGTATCAAAAGAAGAATGTAAAAGGAGTACTGGCTACTTTAAAGACATTACGCGGCTTTGAGGTGAACGAAACCAGTATAATAAATGGTTTGAAAAATGTAGTGGAAAATACACAATTAATGGGGCGTTGGCAGCAAATTGGTACAGACCCTAAAATTATTTGCGATACAGCGCATAACAAGGAAGGTATTTCAATTGTCTTAGAGCAATTACAAAAGCAGAAATTTGAAAGATTACATATAGTTATAGGTTTTGTAAAAGATAAGGATATTGATAATATCTCAACTTTATTTCCTAAAAATGCTACATATTACTTCTGTAGCCCAAAAAATTTTAGAGGGCTCGATGAAAAAGTTTTATTTAAGGTTTTTTCTGACAAAGGGTATATGGGTAATGTTTATAATTCTGTAAATAAGGCACTTATAGCTGCTAAAAAACAAGCTGATGCTAATGATTTTATTTATGTTGGAGGAAGTAATTTTGTTGTAGCTGAAGTTCTTTAATTTTTTTTTTGATTTTTCTTTTGTGAAACGTAAAAGTATTATATATTTGCACCCCCATTGGGGCTCTTAGCTCAGTTGGTTCAGAGCACCTGCCTTACAAGCAGGGGGTCACTGGTTCGAATCCAGTAGGGCCCACAGGTAAAAAAGCTTTCATGAAAATGAAAGCTTTTTTTGTTTTTATGTCTTTCCTAAAATGAAATACACATCATATTATTTATCACCTCAATTAACAATTCTGAAACTTGTTTAATTATCTCAACTTAATTCACAATTAGGTTATAAGTGTAATTTTCGATCACTTCAATAGAGGTATAAGCAAGAAATTTACTTTGCTAATAGTTTTACTGTTTTTAATGAATTTTCTTAAAATAGATAAAACTTTACTAGTATGAAAACTTGCCTTTGACTGGCATTTTTATTCCTTTTTTTTGAAAAAAGAAGTATAGCTGCAAATTATTATTTCTTTATTATAGTGTGCGATGCTGTTTAATATAGATACTGAGTATTCGATATTTTATATGGTTGTGATCGCAATGATAGCGGGCTACAGGTATAACTTTATGAAATTCTCAAATTAGGTTTTATTTATTGTTAATAGTGTAATTTCTGAAATTTTATTTATCAAAATCACAACAAAAACACTCTTAAATTATCAAAGTAATTTTTTTTAACAAGATAATAACATATATTTGGTAAACCAGTTTGATGAACCAATTTGGTAAACCAGTTTAAAAAAACTTAACAATAAACTCAATACTAATTAAAAACAAAGAAATGAAACGCTAACAAAATTCAAAAAAAAAGGACGGGTGCTCGCCCATCCTTTAAATTAAAAATTACTTCGTTTTGAAGGGAAGTAAAGAACAAACATGTAAGTATTGCTAAATACACATTTCCTGTAAAAATAGGAATTTTCATTGATTTAAGAATGAAAGCAGTGTATTGGTGAATTGAAGATCATGATGCGAAATAAGTAAACGCATTTTAAGTAGATCATAAAGATGGCAAAAGCCAATTCAATAGAACTAACTTAATTTAACACAGATGAATTTTAAACTAAAAATTTTTATGGTTGTAATGTTGCTGGTCAACATTCAATTATTTGCACAAGACTCCTATGACTTAACGGGTACGGTGGTAGATGCAAATAATGTGCCTATACCAGGTGCTAATATTGTTGTTGCAAATACAACAAGAGGAACTCAAAGTGATTTTGATGGAAATTTTACCATTCAGGTCACCAGCGGGGATATTTTACGTTTTTCTTATATAGGATACACTACCGAGACAGTAGCAATTGTTTCTCAAAAAACAGTGAGTGTTACTTTAAATGAAGATGCCAGTCAACTTGATGAAGTTGTTGTGGTAGGTTACGGAACCCAGAAAAAATCTACCGTAACTGGTTCAATTTCTAAAGTGACTAACGAAACGCTGGATCAAATTGCGGTATCAAGGGTAGATGATGCATTAATAGGTCAGGTTTCAGGTGTAAACATTCAGGCTACCAATGCAGAGGCAGGTGGGGCACCAACCATTACAATTAGGGGTGTTGGTTCTGTAACTGCTGATTCTGGTCCTGCATTAGTGATTGATGGAGTAGTGGTAAGTTCAGAATTTTTGGGCAACCTTGATATGAATGATGTTGAGTCTTTTGAAGTATTAAAAGATGCTGCTTCTGCTGCTATTTATGGTAGTGAGGGTTCTAACGGTGTAATTTTAATTACCACCAAAAGCGGTAAAGCCGGTAAAACTAAATTCAGCTACCAGACTTACACAGGTATTAAAAGTGCACATGGTAGTGATGATTACAGAAAAAGTGTATCTGAGTGGGCTAAAATAGAACAAGCGGCAACCGGTACGCTTTCTAATGAAACTCAATATGCTCAATTATTAGTTCAAGCTACAGGCGTTGATAGAGATTGGCAAGATGTGTTCTTTGATGGAGGGGCTATTACTAGTCACTCATTATCTGCAAGGGGTGGATCAGAAGATACAAAGTTCAGTACTTCTTTAAGGTACCTTCATGATGAAGGTGTGGTTATTACAGATGATTTTAAGTTGTTTTCGGCTAACATGAAAGTAGATTCTAAAATTGGCGAAAAAGCAAGATTTGGAATCAGGGCAACACCTTCCTATACAAAACAAAGAAGATTGCCAACTTCTATTCACAATCCTACACGTCAATCTCCATGGTTACCTATTTATCACACAGAAGAATCACTTCAGTTTATAGACAGAGAGTCAGGTAATGGGCAGTATGCTGATGTTGGTGTAGGGGATTATTTCTTTGAAAATCATCTGGTAGAATTGGATATAAACGGAGATGGTAGTGATAGTAGACCTCGTACATCTGGAGATTCTAATCCATATGCGCAATATGTAGAAAGAGAACATTTTGAATATAACACTAAATTATTTGGGTCTACATATTTAAGCTATGAGCTTTTAGACGGTCTTACAGCTAAAACCCAGTTAGGGGTTACGTTAGAGCAGAGAAAGAGAACTAGATATGACGGTACAAAACATCATGCCAGTGGTGCGGCTAGATCTGCATATTATCTAGCAAATAGATTTAGAACAAGAATAATTTCCGATAATACCTTAAATTATAACAAGACCTTTGGTGATGACCATGATTTAAATGTATTGGCAGGGGCTACCATTCAAAAAAGAAAATCAGAGGAAAGTATTGCTGAGGGTAGTGGATTTTCAAACGATTTGTTAAAAAACTTTCAAGGAGCAACTGTAGTGGATCTTCCTACGGAAATTAATACAGAGCTTAAGAAAATAGGTTACTTTGCTCGTGTAAACTATGCTTACAAAGGAAAGTATTTGGTAAACGCATCTTTTAGACGAGATGGTAGTTCTGTATTCGGTGTTGATTCTAAATGGGGTAATTTCCCTGCAGTTTCATTAGGGTGGAATGTTGCCAAAGAAAACTTTTTATTAGACAGCGATGCTGTTAATACTTTAAAATTCAGAGCTAGTTATGGTCTTACAGGGGCTGAAAACTTTAATGTTGGCGATGCTATTGTTAATGCTTGGCCTTACTTGGCATTATTGCAGAATTCAAATTCTATAGATGATGGTAGTATTGCAGCTGGTGTATCTCCATTAAATATTGCTAACACATTATTGCAATGGGAAGCTTCAAAGGAATTTACTGTTGGTTTGGATTATGGTTTTTTCAATAATAGAATTTCTGGTTCTATTGATTATTATGAAAGAACAAGTGATGAATTATTATTGAATAATCCTGTTTCTTATATATCTGGTTTTAACAGTGGTATAGTAAATTTGGGCGAAGTCCAGAATAAAGGTTTGGAACTTGAAATTAGAACAAGGAATGTTTCAAACGAAAAATTCTCATGGAATTCAACATTAATTGCTTCAACCAACCAAAATGAACTTTTAAGTTTTGGTGATTCTAATAATGCTCTCATTGAAGATACTTACGGAAGAAACTCTCAATGGATTAATAGAATTGGTGAGCCGATTTCTTCTTTCTGGGGTTACGTTGTAGATGAAGAGGCTTTTGATGAAACTTCATTTAGAACTACTTATGTAGATAGTCCTTGGAATAGAATTAATGGTCAGTCTGATGACACTATAGTAAAAGATTTAAATGGTGATGGATTGATTACTGAAGAAGATAAAACTATTTTAGGTAGTCCTTATCCTGATTTGGTTTATAGTTTTACCAACGAATTTAAGTTCGGTGACTTTGATTTTTCTTTCATGGTACAAGGTAGCTTAGGTGCTCAAGTCAATAATATTGGAGATCAATATTTCTACAACTGGTTCGGTAATAGAACAAGAAGTGGTGGTGAGTTGGAAGCTGTGGCCAATGGTCTAGTATCTGATGTTTCTTTCATTCAAGAAAAGGTATTGACAAGTGATGTCATTGCAAGCGCAGATTATTTCTCTTTACGTAATGTTAATCTTGGTTATAATTTTTCAAATGATGTAGCAGAACGTATAGGCGTAAGTGGCTTAAGAGTTTATGCTACTGCTCAGAATTTACTATATATCACTGCAGATGATTATCATGGTTTCAATCCAGAGCATATAGATGGTAGTAATCCAAGAGCTTATGGTTCTCAAAGAGCAGGTACACCAATATTTAGAACGGTTACGGTTGGTCTTAACGTTGATTTTTAATCTAAAAAACAAACAAACGATGAAACATATAAAATATTTAATAATTGCAGTGACGGTATCCGTATTTGTTTCCTGTGATACTGAAGAGTTTTTGAATCCTTTACCAGATACGGCTGTAGCGGTAGACGGGTTCTTTCAATCAGATGCAGATGTGTTATCTGGTATATACGGTATATATGATGCCTTACAAGGTGTAAATAGTAATACCGAATCTAATATAGGAAACTTCAATAGAGGTGTACAATTCGAACACCTGTTAACAGAGCATAGAACAGATAATACTAGAAATGCAACCCTTGAAGGGTCTAAAGCTGATTTTCACAGATACGTTGTAAATGCCAATAATGTAGAATCTGAAGATTATTACGCTTCTATGTATGAAGTAATTTTTAGAGCTAACAATATCTTGGATTTTATAGATGTGGCAGATGAAAATAATCAAGCTGAATATGCTGCAGAGGCTAAATTTTTAAGAGCTTATGCATACTTTAAGTTGGTAAGAATGTTTGGTGCCGTACCATTAGTAACTTCAGTCGTGGGCCCTACGGATAATGAAGCATTGTTTACCAGAATTCCAGAGGAGCAAATTTATGGTCAAATCATCGCCGATTTACAAGAAGCGGTTGATGTTTTAGATAATTCATCTAAATCAAGAGCATCAAAAGCTGCGGCTCAAGGTATTTTGGCAAAGGTGTATTTATCATTATCATCCCCAGATTATGGTGCTGCGCAGCAATTGTGCGAAGCAATAGTTAATAGTGGAAATTTTAACTTAATGAGTGATTTTCATGATGTTTTTTATGATGAATTGAACAACGAAATTATTTTCGCAATTCAATATATACCTGGTAACAGCGCAGAAAGTCAAAGTTTTTCAGCTGAGTTTACATCTTCTATACGTGCAGGATCAGAAGACGGTCAAAACATTGTCAATGATAATTTAAGATTAGATTTCGTGGCCTTTGGAGGAAATAGAACGGAAACTTCAATTACTGATTTGAATGGTTCGCTTTTAGATGATAGAAATGAGGTGGCAAAGTTTTTTCCAGATGGTTTTGATTCGTCTGCTGAGCCAGCATACGGTCCTAATGCCCGTAATGCCGGTAATGATTATATAGCATTACGTTATGCAGATGTACTTTTAATGCATGTTGAAGCAATACTGGCAGGTTCTGCATCTACTACAGATGCTGCTGCTTTGGCATCATTTCAAGCTGTAAGAGATAGAGCTGGTTTAACTACCGCGGTTTCAAGTATTACCAAAGAAGAACTTTTAACAGAAAGAAGAGTAGAGTTGGCCTTTGAGAACCAACGTTGGTTCGATTTGTTGAGGTTCGGTGTAGCAGAAGCTGTTTTAAGTGCACATTCAGCTGAAATGGGTTATGTTTTTGATGCTAGAAAATTATTGTTGCCAATACCGGCAAGAGAAATAAATATAAGCGGCGGACTTTTAACACAAAACCCGGGATATTAAAATTTAAAACTTTTAAACTATGAAAATTAAACAAAATATTTTCCGAAAAACAACGCTGCTGCTATTTACTGTAGTGCTGGCAAGTTCTTTTGTTGGTTGTGTTGGTTCAGATACTTTTAGAGATGATTTGCCAGATTCAAATTCTAAGGCAGATACGATATTTCCAGAAGCTAATTTTGATTATACAGCTGATCAAGAAGATTTTACGATAATAAATTTTACGGATCTTTCAACAGAGGCATCTTCCTATTTATGGGATTTTGGAGGTGGTGAAACATCAACTGATCGCGATCCTACATTTCAATTTCCTGGTGAGGGTACATTTCCTGTAACCTTGGTTTCCAGTGATGGTAATGGTGTTACATCTACCATAACGTTAGATGTTGTAGTAGTTGATGAATTGATCGCTGCATTTCAATGTCCAGATTTTTTATGTAGTCCAAGAACACCATGGGCTGGTGTGGATAGAGGTACTACAAGTTCTTACTCTGCAAGCTCTTCCCCTACACCGCCAGAAGGTAACGGAGCGGCTAAATTAAGTAGTAGTTCTAACTTTTTGGATCAAAGTATTCGTGTGGTTTCTGGTGCAACTTATGAAATAACGTTCTGGTATGTAAGTAAAACTACCGGTACTTCTGCAGGTACATTGTTGATAGAAGATGCAGATACAGGCGATGATTTTCTTTTGCAAGAAATTCCGTTAACTGATCAAGCTTCTTCATATGTAGAAACATCTTTTACGTTTGCTACAGGTGATGAAACTGAGAATATGAGATTTAACATCGAGTATGCGGGCACAGAATGTAGGTTCTCTAAAATTAGTATTGATAGGCTAAATTAATGATAGTTCTTGAAAAGATAGTTTAGATAGGTTATTGCTATTAATTGCGATTTCATTTTTAAATTATCTTTCAAGACATCATGTATATTCTTAAACTGAAATTTCAAATGTTTAAGAAGCATCTAACAAAAATTTAAAAAATTATAATATTATGAGTTTAATAAAAAAAGGAATTAGTGCCCTTTTGATAGCTGGTCTGATCATGTCGTGTGATGAAGATGGTTATGAGCCAATTGAGCCTGTAGATTCATCTGGTGGTTCTATTGGAAGTGTTTTTTC
This sequence comes from Maribacter sp. R86514, assembly GCF_044597005.1. Taxonomy (NCBI): domain Bacteria; kingdom Pseudomonadati; phylum Bacteroidota; class Flavobacteriia; order Flavobacteriales; family Flavobacteriaceae; genus Maribacter; species Maribacter sp. R86514. The sequence continues at coordinate 4,165,740 of NZ_CP138999.1, forward strand.
AAGTTTTGACGTATCCGCTAGTGGTGATGGAACTATTGTTACCGTAAAGCCTTTAACGGTAGGTGTAGATTCGTACGTAATTGATTTTGGTGACGGTAGTGAACCTTTAACCGCATTACAAGGAGAATCTGCAACATATGACTATTCTAATGTAGAAGCGTCAGCAGACTATACGATAACAGTTACTACAAAGGCTTCAGGTCAAACTGATCTTGTCAAAGCTGAAGATATTACGGTAGAACATACCGTACCTTCTATTGATACTGCACCTACATCACCAGATTTTAAAAGATATAATCTTTTGAACATATATACAGATGCAAGTTCTGTGGGTACTGCTGGTACTGGAGGAAAAGCTATAGTTTTAGAATCAGGAAACAACTTATTGGAATTTTCAAGACTTCATAGCGATGTTGGTGAATTTGCATTAAGTGATGAAGTAGTTGCGGCAGATGCATTTTATACTGGTGTTAGTTCAAATGATATTCATTTTGATGTGTATTCTGAATTTGCCACTGGTATAGATAAGTTGAAAATAACTTTGGTGGATAATACAAATGGAACTAGTCATATAATTGATGACTTGGATTTGACCAATGGTGAATGGACAGGTTTTGATTTTGATTTGGCTACTGATTTTTCATCACCGGTTTCTCAATTCGAGACTATACTTTTTGAATTAGGTAGTTCGGGTACGGCAAATGATCACGCCACCATAACTGTAGATAATATTTACATGACAAGAATGACCGGTTCCACTATTTTAAATGGTGATTTTGAAGATGGTCAAGACTTTTGGAAGTGGTCAACATTTACCGATGGAAATACAAACCCTTTCGGATCAAGTTCAGATGGTTCGAATATAGACTATGATGGCGTTAATCAAGGTAGTAAAACAAGGGGGGCAAAGTGGTCTTCAAGTCAATCTGGTGGTGATTTTAGAACGGAAAGTTCTAGATATGCATACCAAGAATTAAATTTAACACCTGGTGCAGATTATGTTTTGGAATACCAATATGCTATAAAAGATGACAGTGGTACCGATCCTTTGGGCGGAAGAAAGGTGGTAGGTCTAATTTTAGATGCGCATTATGAAGATGGTGCTGACGCGGTAGATAATTTGAGTAATAATTTAGGTTTTAAAGAAGGCTATGTTGCAGAAGGTAAGTTTTCGGATACTACAGATGGTGCCGGTACATTAGTACAAATTCCTTTTACAGCAAATGACAGTGGTGAAGTCGCTGTAATGTTCTACGCCGTAACACCAAAAGACGCATACATAGATAATGTAAAGGTTCGTTCAGTGAACCCATAATTTGTAATTTATGCAAAACACCCGAAAAGGAATATTGGTATTTTTAGTATTACTATTTCTATCTGTAAGCGCTACTTCTCAAAATCAGAAAAGTAGCGTTTCAGAATCGGATGTGGAACTAAAAAAATCGAAAAAAAGTAAGAAAAAGAAGGTCAAGTTACCTCAAATCGATTTAAGTAATTGGAAGGTTACTATACCAGAAGGTAGTGGTAAAGGAGGGGCCATAAGTGTAGCGCCGCCAGAAATATTAAATTATGCCACAAATAAGGAGCTAAAACCTTTTATGTACAATGATTCTACAAAAGGAGCCCTCACTTTCTATGCATACCCAACTTCGGCAACCACGGCTAATACGAAATATTCTAGGTCAGAACTAAGAGAACAAATGGTTCCGGGCGATGACAATGTTAATTGGACATTTGAGCAAGGTGGTACTTTAAGGGCAAAACTATCGGTTGATGAAGTTTCTAGAGATAAAAATGGTAAATACCATAAAGTAATTATTTTACAGATTCATGGTCGATTGACGAATGAACAAAAAGATTTAATAAAACAAAAAGATAATAACGCACCGCCGGTATTAAAAATATATTGGCAGAATGGGAAAATTAGAGTCAAAACAAAGAAGTTGAAATTTACCGATGTAAATGCTATCGGCATATTGCATGAAGAGGCTTGGACAGATGATGAAGGTTTCAATTTTGAACAAGAGGTAGGCTTCGGTAAGTTTCAGATTGAAATTAAAGTTACAGATGGCAAAATGGTAGTTTCGATGAATAAAACAGAATACGCCGTCTACGATGATTTTAATATGAAAAGATGGGGTGTTTTCGAAAATTACTTCAAAGCAGGTAATTATTTTCAAAGTAGAGATGAAGGTTCATTTGCCAAGGTCAGTTTTTACGAACTTGAAGTAAAGCATTAATAAGAATTTTATGATTGTAAATTATAAGTTACTTTTCGGTAAACCAGTAGTATTAAATTGCTTTTTTGCATTTATTGTAATGCTCGCTGCAACAAGCTGTAGTAATGATGCAGAAGTACCTGAAGAGGAAATAGTTGTAGAAGAAGTAATCGAAGAAAAAGAGGTTGAAGAAAATACCGAGACCGAAGAGGAAGTTGTGGTTGAAGAAGAACAAATTGAAGGTGTAGACTTTTTTTTGCCGAATATTGATTTAAGTAATTGGAAAGTTACATTGCCCATTGGTAGCCCAGATGAGGTAGAGCCACCAGAAATTATTGATTATGCTACTGATGAAAGATTAATGCCTTACATGTACAATGATTCTACAGATGGTTCCTTGGTGTTTTACACAACGCCTGGTTCGTCTACAGCTAATTCTTCCTATTCACGTACAGAATTAAGAGAGCAAATGGTACCAGGTAGTAATAGCACAAATTGGACTTTTACGGAAGGAGGTCGGATGAAGGGTACATTATCAGTGCCTGAAATTTCTTCAGATGCAGGCGGTAATTCTCATAGAACATTGGTTATGCAGATTCATGGTAGGCTAACTAATGAACAACGAGATTTAATAGGCGAAGATGATAATAATGCTCCTCCGGTACTTAAGATATATTGGCAGAAAGACCAAATTAGGGTGCTAACTAAGAAATTAAAAGATGTTGATGCCCCCGAAGAGGAAATACTGTATACAAATGCTTGGGAGGATAATGAAGGGTACACCTTTCCTGAAGTTATTGGAACTGATACATTTAATTTAGAAATCATTGCTTCCCACGGTAGGTTAGAGGTTATTTTAAACGAAACTGATACGGTTGTTTATGAAGATATTCATATGCAAAAGTGGAGCGTTTTCGAAAATTATTTTAAAGCGGGTAACTATTTACAAACCTTAGATGCCGGGGCATCTGCCATAGTTAAATATTACGAATTAGAAGTTACACATTAGTTTGTAAGATAAATATACCTAGTATAAGTAAGAGAGTTGTTTGATTTAAATTTGTTGAAAATGAGTTTGCCAGTCTTTTTTAGGGCTGGTAATCTTCATTAAAATAGGTTAATTAAGGCATGTGATTATCGTTGAAAATAAAACTTCTTATTTTAGCGTGTTAATATAACATTTTTGGTAAACAAATGCAGGGGACAATTTTCCTTTAAAACAAGATATATATGAAAATAGAAATCCTCACAAGGACAGAAAATCAGGAAATACAAAATGGGATTATAGAGCAGCTTAGAGATTTAATGAACAACAAAAATCTGGAGCCTGGTGATAAATTACCATCAGAAAGAATGTTGTCAGATAAATTTGGCGTAAGTAGAAGCAGTGTTCGGGAAGCAATTCAAAAATTAGAATTTTACGGTATTTTGGTGTCAAAACCTCAAAGTGGAACATTTGTAGCGGATATTGGTCAGGTAGCTATGAATGGTATGGTAAACGATATTTTAAGATTGGATGAGCCAGATTTTAAATCTTTGGTAGAAACGAGAATTTTGTTGGAACTGAAAACAGTAAAGTTGGCAGCTACAAAAAGAACCGAGGATGATTTAAAATTAATGAAAAGCGCTTTAGATGCTTACCGTGCAAAAGCTGAAAATGGCGAAGACGCTGTTCAAGAAGATTTATTGTTTCATTTGGCAATCGCCAGAGCTAGTGGCAATAGTACAATGAACACGTTTATGTTGATAATTACTCCTGAAATACTTACAAATTTTGAAAAATATCATGTCTGTGATAAAGACATGGCATTTAGGGGTATTGAAGAGCATCAAGATATTTTTAATGCTATTGAAAAACAAGACCCTCAATTGGCAAAAGCAAAAATGAAAGTTCATTTTAAGAATTTATACCAGTTTTGCTATAATATTTAGTAGAAAAATTCTATTTAAAACTAAATACTTAACTCAATATTTAAGAGCTAAAATTTATACGTTATTATTATTTACCTAATGAACAATTAAAATGGATAAAGAGCCCAAGCTATCAATTTGGAAAAAAATATTGGCGTTAGTATTAGCATTTGGCCCGGGTATCTTTGCTATTGGTTATACAATTGGTACGGGGAGTGTTACTTCAATGATTGTGGCCGGTAGTACCTATGGTATGCAACTTTTATGGGTGCTACTCTTAAGTTGTATTTTTTCTGGCTTATTAATGTATGCTTACGGAAATTTTGCTTTGGTTACTGGTGAAACTGCTTTGTATGCTTTTAAAAAGCATTTAAAATGGGGTAAGTTGATTGCTATTCTAATAATACTAGGTATTTCTTTTGGTCAGTGGAATTCATTAATGGGAATTCTAGGTATTTCAGCAAATATCATTTATGAGATATTCTTGATCTATTTTCCTAGCCTTGCGAATTTAAAATATGAGTCTGTTTTAGTAATAGCTATAACTGTTATTGTTTTGTTTTATGGACTGTTGCTGGTAGGTAAATATGCTTTTTTTGAAAAGATATTAGTCATTTTCGTAACTATAATGGGACTGTCCTTCATTATCTCACTGTTTATGGTTAACCCTTTGCCGATAGAGGTTATAAAAGGATTGATTCCAACTATTCCAAAAGTTGAGGGTGGGCAAATGATGGTTGCTGCATTTGTTGGTACAACAATGGCCGCGGCTACGTTTCTTTCTAGACCGCTTTTTGTAAAAGGAAAAGGATGGACAATTATAAACCGCCCCCAACAAAAGAAAGATGCGATAATAGCAGCAACACTTGTATTTTTCATAAGCGCTTCTGTAATGGCTGTAGCCTGCGGCGCCTTATTTCATCAGGGACAACCAGTGACGAAGGTGTTGGATATGGTGAATACTTTAGAGCCTGTGGCTGGTAAATTTGCCCTTACACTCTTCTTTTTCGGTACGTTAAGTGCAGGCTTATCATCTATATTTCCGTGTTTGTTAATTGCACCTATTTTGTTGGCAGATTATCAATCAGGTGAATTGGATACGAATTCAAAACAATTTAGAATCATAACGGCCATAGCTTGTCTGTTTGCTCTTATTGTTCCAATATATGGAGCTAATCCTATTCAAATGCAAATACTGTCACAGGTTTTTAATGTATTTGTTTTACCATTAGTGATATTTGGTATAATCCTCCTTATTAACAACAAAAAACTTATGACGAAGTACAAGGCGGGTATATGGCTTAATTTGGGTTTGTTTGCAGCTCTTTTCTTTTCTTGCGTAATTTCTTATAATGGAATAGTAGCATTATTGGATTATTTTTAAACTTCAGGTAATGTAGGTATCACTTTTCAATTTATCGAATCATTTTAAAATAAGATTAATAGTATCTTTGTCCCCTTTTAAAGAATTATAATGGGATATTAGCTCAGTTGGTTTAGAGCGCTGCCTTGACAGGGCAGAGGTCACCGGTTCGAATCCAGTATATCCCACAGTTTTAATCGATGTAAGATTAAATAATATCCAAAACACGTTCTAGAGCCATACCTCTAGAGCCTTTTATTAGAATACTTGATTTTGGTTTTATTTTACTCTCTGTTAAGTAAACTTTCAAATCATCAAAGTTTTTCAACTTTATAGATTTAGTACTAGTTGTATTAAAATTTTCACCTACTAATATTATTTTTTCAAAACTTAGGTCTAAAGCCAAATCGGCAATATGTTGATGTTCTTCCATAGCAGAGCCTCCCAATTCAAACATATCGCCAAGGATTAAAACTTTTTTATCTTTTTTTAAGGTGGCAAAGTTTTCTAATGCCACCTTCATACTTGAGGGGTTTGCATTATAAGCGTCAAGAATTATGTAATGTCCGTTTTTGTCTATTATCTGAGATCTGTTATTGTCTGGCGTGTAGCTTTCGATTGCTTTTTTAATTTCGCTTAAATCTACATTAAAATATTTTCCAATAATGATTGCGGCGCAACAGTTTGTAAAATTATATGTGCCAATAAGGTTAGATTTTAAAATTACCCCATCAGCTTCGATTGTAACGAACGGTTGGGCTTCTACTAACTTTATGTTATAATATTTGGAATTTTCAATACTGAAACCATATTTTTTGATGTACGTAGCAAGTTTTTTTAATTGTATGGAATCATCGGCATTTAAGAATATCGACTTTTTATTTGAAATTAAATAATCATATAATTCGCTCTTACCTTTTATAACACCATCAACGCCGCCAAAACCTTCTAAATGTGCTTTGCCAAAATTAGTGATGTAACCAAAATCAGGTTCGGCAATAGAGCATAAAAAGCTGATCTCTTTCTGGTGGTTGGCTCCCATTTCTACAATGGCAATTTCAGTATCTGGCTTAATACTTAATAATGTTAGGGGTACACCGATATGATTGTTGAGATTGCCTTTGGTCGCAATCGTTTTGTAGGTAGTACTTAAAACGCCATTTATTAGTTCTTTGGTAGTTGTTTTTCCATTACTACCGGTAAGACTTATAACTTGTGCTTTGCATTGTTTTCTGTGATAATTGGATAGCTGCTGTAAAGTGGTTAAAACATCATCTACGATTACTGTTCTGTTATCGATATAGTATTCTTCCTCATCTATAATGACCAAACTTGCTCCGCAGTCAAGTGCTTTTTGAGCATAAGTGTTACCGTTAAAATTCTCTCCCTTCAAAGCAAAGAAAATATCATTTTCTTTAATTTTTCTAGTATCTGTACTTACTGAAGGGTTTGCTAGGAAAGCTGAATGTAATTCTTGAATGTTCATAAAATCGAAGATAAAAAAAAGCCCCTTAAATAAGGGGCTTTTTTAATTTGTAAGGAAGAGAATTATTTTGCTTTCTTTCCTCTAACTGTTTTGTTTTTTGTTTTCGATTTAGAACCAACTCTAGACATTGCACATCTAAAACCAATATAATCGGTAGCCATATATTGTGGCAAGTATCTTCTTTGTGCTGGGTCTAACCAGTAAGCTCTATCTCTCCAAGAACCACCTTTGTAAACTCTTACTTCATCATTGATTAAAGTAGTTCTGTTGTTAGAAGAGTCGTACCCTTTAACAAGATTTCCTAATGAATCTCTTTCAACAGAATGTTTAGGCGAGTTATACATTTTTTTGCTTTCATCTTCCTCTTCACCATCGTTGAATCTATCATAGAATCTAGAAGAACCTGGGTCACCATCTCTATATCCTCTATTATCACTGGAAGAGAAGTTGGTTCTTAAATATGTTTCCTCTTCATCAACGGGTACCATTTTAATTTCACCTGGTAAGTTTACGGCAACTACTTTTCCGTTTGGTAACGTATCATAAACTATAGAATCTCTAAGAATATTCACTTTACCGTCTTCACCAATTGCAGTTTTCATGTATATGTTACCTCTGTAGTAGTTGAAATCACTTACTTCATCGTCAACTATTGGTCTGTAAACATCAGCTACCCATTCTGCAACGTTTCCAGCCATGTCGTAAAGACCTAAATCGTTTGGCTTGTAAGACATAACCTGAGCAGTGATATCAGCACCATCATCAGACCAACCTGCGATTCCGCCATAATCACCTTTACCTTGTTTAAAGTTTGCTAATTGATCACCTCTACCAACACGTTGTCCGTTACGAGTGTAATCACCTTCCCAAGGATATTTTTTTCTACCTCTGTAATTGTTGTATTCTCTTTGTCCAACTTGAGCCTGAGCAGCATATTCCCATTCAGTTTCGGTAGGTAATCTATATTCTGGCATTATAATACCACTACTTCTTTTTGCGAAAGTAGATGTACTATCTTTTTTCTGTTTTCCTTGTAAAGAATCAATTTGTCCGTTATATACAGATTCTGGTCTGTTTAAGTAAGCTTCAGTACTGAAAGTACCTTGAACCTCTCCTGTAGCTGCTTGATATTTAGCGTCTTCAGATAAGTATCCTTCTCTTTCTAACATAACTTCGTTTACACGGTCGGTTCTCCATTCTGCAAATTGAGTAGCCTGGATCCAGTTTACACCAACTACAGGATACTCTGCATATGCCGGGTGTCTCAGGTAGTTATTTGTCATGGTTTCATTGAAACCTAATCTGTTTCTCCAAACCAAAGTATCAGGTAAAGCGCCTACATAAATGTTAGTGTACTTTGGGTTCTCTGGAGGGTAGACACTTTTTAGATAATCTAGGTATTCCAAATACATTACATTGGTAACCTCGGTTTCATCCATATAAAAAGATTGAACATGCTGTGCTGTAGGAGTATTGTTCCAATCATGCATTACATCATCTTGTACTTTGCCTTTGGTAAATGTACCACCTTCAACAAATACCAATCCAGGAGCGGTTTCTTGCTCTTTAAAGTCGGTATTGTATTGAAAACCACCTTCCTTGGCATTTATCTTCCAACCTGTAGCTCTAGACGTATTTTTTCCAGATGAGGATTTAGAACAGCTACTTACTGTAAAACCTCCTACTAATACCGTGCATGAGAGTACAACTTTTATTAAATGTTTCTTCATAATTAGGACTTGAGTTCAATTTACACACACTATAGAAGTTTGGTAACTATAGATGTGATACTGTAATTTCTTTTAATTTGTTTGTCACTTTCGCTCAATAGAACGGTGTTTTTGTGAGATTATTTTACAATTGAAAATAATTTTAAAATTCTCATGGCGAACAGTCAATAATTTTAAGCTCGCTTTATTAGGTAAACGCTTAAAACAACTAATTAGTATGGTTTTTAGTAAATCTTTTAATAACGATAATTAACAGGTATCTGTTAGGAATTAATATGCCGAAGATGTTAGTATCGATATTGGAATCATAAAATGTTGTAAAAAACTTTAGATTCATGCAAGATAACGGGAAAATGTGCGTTTACATGTAAAATATTGAAGCCTGAAATAAGGTAATCCTTATATTTCAGCTTCAAAAATTAAAAGAACTATTCTAAAATGAGAAAAATTTCAATAATTTTCTTTGCATTAATAATCGGTAAAGTTTTTTCGCAAGAAGATCAGCGTGTAATTACCACGGCGGTACCGTTTTTAACCATTGCGGCAGATGCTAGGTCTGCAGGTATGGGAGATATGGGTGTAGCAACTTCTACAGATGCTTTTTCTCAACAATGGAACCCTGCTAAATTCGCTTTCGCAGAACAAAAAATGGGTATTGGTGTGAGTTATACTCCATATCTAGAAAGTATTATCACTGATATTTCTTTGTTGAATGCCAGTTTTTACAATAAATTAGATGAGCAGAGCGCTTTTGCCGTTAGTTTAAGATATTTTACTTTGGGTGAAATTGAATTAAGGCAATTTGCCAATGACCCAGGTACCATTGCAAAACCGAACGAATTAGCCTTGGACGGTTCTTATTCTTTAAAGTTAAGTCCGACTTTCTCAATGGCCGTTGGAGGAAGATATATAAGATCAAATCTTAAATTACCACAAAACGGAAGTGAAGATTCTCAGGCTGCAGGTTCATTTGCTGTAGATGTTGCTGGTTTCTATAGATCACGCGAAATAGCGTATAATAGTTTCGATGGTAGATGGAGAGCTGGTTTTAATCTTTCAAATATTGGAGGTAAAATTCAGTACGATGAAGGGGGGCAGGAGAACTTCTTGCCTAGTAAGTTAAGTGTTGGTGGTGGTTTCGACTTTATTTTAGATCAAGACAATGTAATAGGTATAACAACGGAATTTACTAAGTTGTTAGTGCCAACACCGCAAGATTTTGATAATGATGGAGATGTTGATGCCGCTGATAATGATATCTATCAAAATGAAAGCGGATTTAGTGGTATTTTTAATTCTTTTACTGATGCTCCAGATGGTTTTAGTGAAGAGTTAAAAGAATTTACTTGGGCATTAGGGGCTGAATATACGTATCAAGATGCATTCATGCTTAGAACAGGTTACTTTAATGAAAGTGAAGAAAAGGGATCAAGAAAGTTTTTTACACTTGGTGCAGGTTTTAAATTTAAAGCGGCACAAGTAGATTTATCTTACTTGTTCTCAACATCTCAAGTGAGAAATCCTTTAGAAAATACTCTTCGTTTTGCTCTTACATTTAATTTAGGTGAAGAGTTTTACAACGATTAAGACTTGATATAGATATATTTTAAAAAAAACCTGCTTTAAGCAGGTTTTTTTATGCGTTAACTATTTTTGTTCAATTATTATTAGTGTCAAGTATATATTTGTAGATTGAAAAATAAAACAAGATATGATCAGTCAAAAGAAGATAAGCTTTGAAATAACAGTGTATGATTCGGTAATCGAATTAAGTAATGATGATCAAAATCTAATGTCAGCAGCCGTAGAAGCTAGGAGTAGGGCTTATGCTCCTTACTCTAGTTTTAATGTTGGCGCCGCCGTTTTGTTGGAAAACGGCGAAATTATAGAAGGCAACAATCAAGAAAATGCATCTTATCCATCTGGGCTGTGTGCAGAAAGGGTGGCTATTTTTTATGCCGGGGCTAAATATCCTGGTATGAAAATTAAGGCAATTGCAATTACCGCAGCATCATTGAATCATGAAGTTAAAGAACCCGCTGCACCCTGTGGTAACTGTAGACAGGCAATTTCTGAATATGAATTTCGGCAACAAGAACCTATTAAAATCTTGCTTATGGGCGAGACTGGTAGTATAGTGGAGTGTGATTCTCTCTCAGATTTACTGCCTCTTGGCTTTAATAGTAGTTTTTTAAATTAAGAAAATCTGCAAAAAGTATTGTAAATAAACACGTTATATGGTTTATTTGTTAAGCATATAATTTCTGGATGGATTTACTTCTATTATTTTTATCGATTCATTTATATGTGTATTTTTGTTCTTCTTGGATACCTAGGTCATAATACCTCAGTTATCATAATAAAGATGTTAAACCTTTAGTTAAAATTGATGAAAAAAATCACCAAGGAAACGTATTTGAAATGGTATGCGGACATGCTGTTTTGGAGAAAATTTGAGGATAAATTGGCTGCTGTGTACATTCAGCAAAAGGTAAGAGGATTTCTTCATTTGTATAATGGGCAAGAAGCTGTTTTGGCGGGTGCTCTTCATGCAATGGATCTGACCAAAGACCGAATGATAACTGCATATAGAAATCACGTTCAGCCAATTGGTATGGGTGTTGATCCAAAAATGGTAATGGCCGAGCTTTATGGAAAAGTAACCGGTACTTCAAAAGGTATGGGTGGATCTATGCATATATTCTCTAAAGAGCATCGCTTTCATGGTGGTCATGGTATTGTAGGAGGGCAGATTCCTCTTGGTGCCGGTATGGCCTTTGGTGATAAGTATGCGGGTAGAGATAATGTTACCTTGTGTTATATGGGTGATGGTGCTGTAAGGCAAGGGTCTTTGCATGAGACATTTAACTTGGCTATGTTGTGGCAGTTACCTGTTGTTTTCATTTGTGAGAATAACGGTTATGCAATGGGTACTTCAGTTGAAAGAACTTCTTTTTCTACAGAAATATGGAAGTTAGGTTTAGGTTATGAAATGCCTTGTGGACCTGTTGATGGTATGAATCCTGTTACAGTTGCTCAAGAAATGAGTAAAGCTATTGAAAGAGCCCGTACTGGTGGTGGACCAACTTTCTTAGAAATGAAGACTTACAGATACAGAGGTCATTCAATGTCTGATGCTCAGCATTATAGAACCAAAGACGAAGTTGAAGAATACAAAAAAATCGATCCAATTACTCAGGTATTGGATATAATCAAAGAAAATAAATACGCTACTGAAGCTGAGATCAAAGATATTGACAAGAAGGTTAAATCTATGGTTAAGGAATGTGAAAAGTTTGCGGAAGAATCAGATTATCCACCAGTAAACCAATTGTACGATATGGTTTACGAACAAGAGGATTTTCCATTTGTTCAACATAAATTATAATTAGATGGCTATAGTAGTAAACATGCCCCGTTTAAGCGATACCATGGAAGAAGGTACCGTAGCTAAATGGTTAAAAAGCGTTGGTGATAAAATAGAAGAAGGAGATATATTGGCTGAAATCGAAACCGATAAGGCGACGATGGAATTCGAATCTTTTAATGAAGGTACTTTGTTGCATATTGGTATTCAAGAAGGTGATACTGCTCCAGTAGATAGTCTTTTGGCGATTATCGGTGACGATGGAGAAGATATTTCTGCTTTGATCAATGGCGGCGGTGCAACTGCTTCAGAAGAGGAATCTGCTGAAGAGCCTGTTGCTGAGAACTCTTCTGACGATGCAGAAGCTCCAGGTTCTGGCGAAATTCCTGAAGGAGTTGAAATCGTAAAGATGCCTCGTTTAAGTGACACCATGGAAGAAGGTACTGTGGCTAGCTGGTTGAAGAAAGTTGGTGATGATGTTGAAGAAGGCGATATTCTTGCAGAGATAGAAACCGACAAGGCTACAATGGAATTTGAGTCTTTCTATAACGGTAAATTGCTATATATAGGTATTCAAGAAGGTGAGTCTTCTCCTGTAGATGCAGTTTTAGCGGTTATAGGTCCAGAAGGAACAGATGTTGATGCCGTTTTAAGTAATAAATCTGGCGGAAGCAAAAAGAGCTCTGCTACCGAGGATAAAAAAGAAGATGAAAAATCTGCCGATACTACTGATAAGAAAGAAGTTTCTAAATCGGTTGCAGATGGTGAACGTATTTTTGCATCTCCTTTAGCTAAAAAAATAGCAGCGGATAAAGGTATAGATTTGGCTAATGTTTCCGGTTCTGGGGATAATGGCAGAATTACTAAAAAAGATATAGAAAATTATACGCCAAGTACAGCTGCAGCTCCTGTTGCTTCATCTAGTGCAAAGGCTGATAATGCAATTGCTTCTCAGCCGGTTTCTATGGCTTTGCCATCTGGTGAGGAAGGTACTGAAGAAGTTAAGAATTCTAATATGCGTAAGGCTATTGCCAAAGCATTGGGTAATTCTAAATTTAATGCACCGCATTTCTATCTTACAATAGAGGTGGATATGGATAATGCAAAAGCTTCACGTGCACAAATAAATAGTTTGCCTGATACCAAAGTATCATTTAATGATATGGTATTGAAAGCTTGTGCAATGGCACTGAAGAAGCATCCACAGGTAAATACTACTTGGAGTGCTGATGCTACAAAATTTCACAAGCATATTCATATGGGTGTTGCTGTGGCAGTAGATGAAGGTCTAGTTGTACCAGTTGTAAAACATGCTGATTTATTGGGCTTAACACAAATAGGTAGTGCTGTAAAAGATTTAGCGGGTAAGGCAAGAAACAAGAAGATTGCTCCATCTGAAATGGAGGGTAGTACTTTTACCGTTTCTAACTTAGGTATGTTCGGTATTCTTGAGTTTACAAGTATCATCAATCAGCCAAATTCAGCTATACTTTCCGTTGGAGCAATTGTAGAAAAACCAGTTGTTAAAAATGGGGAAATAGTAGTAGGTAATACTATGAAGTTGACTCTTGCTTGTGATCATAGAACAGTGGATGGTGCTGTCGGAGCACAATTTCTTCAGACATTGAGATATTATGTAGAAAATCCTGTTACTATGTTAGCGTAGAACATTGATTTAAAAATAGAATTAGAAAAGCATCCTTTCATAGGGATGCTTTTTTTTATCTTTATATTCTAAAATGGATAATATAATGAAACATATATATGTAGCTTTTTTTAGCTTTTTACTTTTAAGTTGTGGAAGCGCAAAAGTGAATCAGTCAACGGTGTTGAATCCTACGAATCCAAAAGGTGTTAAGGGTTCGGTTCTGCCTGTATCGAAAGATGCTGAATTGGAAAGGGTAAAGTCAAAAGTTTCTGCCAAGGCTTTGTCCGTTGATATAGAAGCAACCATGATTTTCTTGACGTCAGATGAATTAAAGGGTAGAGATACTGGGAGTGAGGGAATTGAAAAGGCTGCGGATTATATTCAAAATATGTTCAAGAACAATAACATTCTGCCTTATTTCACATCATATAAAGATACATTAGAGAATTATAATGACGGTGTAGCTTATAATATAGTAGGTTTTCTACCTGGGACAGATCCAGAACTTAAAAATGAGTTCGTGGTCATTGGCGCACATTATGATCATATAGGCTTGATTAGCGGAGGCGGAGATGATACTATAGCAAATGGTGCCAATGACAATGCATCAGGTACTACTACTGTTTTGGAATTTGCTAAATATTTTGGTGAACATAAAAAAAACAAACGCAGCATAATTTTCGCACTATTCACTGCAGAAGAAAAAGGATTGGTGGGTTCTAAGCATTTAGCTAAAACATTAAAAGATCAGAATATTAATTTGTATACCATGCTAAATTTTGAAATGGTTGGTGTGCCAATGATAAACAAAGATCATAATCTGTATTTAACAGGTTATGAATTATCTAATTTAGCAGAAATCAGTAATGGATATGCCAATAAAAATTTGGTAGGGTTTCTTCCAAAGGCAAAAGAATTTAATTTATTCAGACGTTCGGACAATGCGCCATTTCATGATGAGTTTAATGTGCCTTCCCAAACCTATAGTTCCTTTGATTTTACCAATTTTGGTGAGTATCATAAGGTAGGTGATGAAGCATCGTTAATGGATTATGATTTTATGGCTACAATTGTAAGTGAAACTGTACCAATGCTAGAAGGTATTATCAATGCACCGATAAAAGAAGTAAAGTATAACTAATGGAATACATTATAGTAACAGGTACCAGTAGAGGAATAGGATTTGAGCTAAGCAAATTATTGGCTGACGCTGGGTATAAGGTTTTAGCGCTTTCTAGAAATGCAGGACCGATTAAGAATCTTGATCATAAAAATATTGAGGCATTTTCTTTTGATGTTTCCGCTAAAGAAAGTAGAGATCAACTTTCTAAGTTTTTAAAAGATAAAAGTGCTAGTGTGTTAGCGCTTATAAATAATGCAGGTAAGCTTATAAATAAGCCATTTCTAGAAATAACAGAAGAGGAATTTAAGGCGGTATATGATGTAAATGTATTTGGCGTGGCCGCTGTTACAAGACTTGTTATTCCTTTCATGAGTAAAAGCGGTCATGTTCTTACCATTAGTTCAATGGGCGGTATTCAGGGTAGTGCTAAATTTCCGGGGCTTTCAGCTTACAGTTCTAGTAAAGGAGCGGTATTGACTTTGACGGAATTATTGGCTGAAGAATTTAAAGAAACTGGTCCGTCATTTAACGCATTGGCTTTAGGGGCGGTACAAACAGAAATGTTAGAAGAGGCATTCCCGGGTTATGAAGCTCCGGTAAGTGCAACAGAAATGGCAGAATATGTAATGGACTTTGCATTAAAGGGACAGAAAATGTATAACGGTAAAATATTGCAGGTTAGTAGTAGTACGCCATAATAATGCAGCAGACATTAGCTAAATATCTTCCAGAGTTAGCGGTTAGTCCTTGTTTTGAACTAATTAAGGATACTCAGGTGCATTTAAAAATCGTTAATGAGCGTGTAACTAGGCATGGAGATTATAGAAGAAGAAAAGACGGTAATCATCAAATAACGGTAAATGCGTCTTTAAATAAATATAGGTTCTTAATTACTTTAATTCACGAAATCGCCCATTTAATCGCATTTGAGAAATATGGTCATGGTATAAAGCCACATGGCCTAGAATGGAAAAAAACATTTCAACATTTAATGATTCCGTTTATTAGACCAGAGATTTTTCCATCGCAGTTATTACCGTTATTAGCTAGACATTTTAAGAATCCAAAGGCTAGTAGTAGTACTGATGCTCAGTTATCTATTGCTTTAAAACAATTCGATGAACAACAATCGGAAAAAACTTACGTTTACGAATTACCCATAGGGTGCGTTTTTCGCATTTATAGTGGAAAATTATTTAAAAAAGGAAATAAACGAACCAAGCGTTATGAATGTATAGAAATATCTACAGGAAGGATGTTTTTATTTCAACCAAATGCTGAAGTAGAATTAATAAAAAGCTGACATGAATAAAAATTATTATGCCGTTTTAATGGCAGGAGGAGTAGGATCGAGATTCTGGCCAATCAGTACAAGCGAAAACCCGAAACAATTTCATGATATGTTGGGTACAGGTGATACCCTTATTCAGAAAACGTTTCAAAGGTTGAATAAATTTGTACCTACCGAGAATATTTTAATTCTTACCAACGAGCGTTATAATGATTTAGTCTTAGAGCAATTACCTTTGGTGAAACAAGAGCAAGTAGTTCTTGAGCCTGCCATGAGAAATACAGCACCATGTATTTTATATGCTGCTATGAAAATTCAGAAAATGAATGAAGATGCGGTTATGATTGTGGCACCAAGTGATCACTGGATCGAAGATGAAGATGCATTTGCAAAAGATGTAACGGCGTGTTTTAAAAAGTGTGAAAAAGAAGATGTTTTGTGTACGTTAGGTATTAAGCCTTCTTTTCCAAATACCGGTTTTGGGTATATAGAGTCTAATAAAACGGATACTGCTTCAATTAAAAAAGTAAATCAGTTTAGAGAAAAACCTGATTATGAAACTGCAAAAGATTTCCTTGCTCAAGGTAACTTTTTGTGGAATGCAGGGATATTTATGTGGAGTGCAAAAACGATAGTCAATGCATTTCAAAATTTTCAGCCAAAGCAGTATGCACTATTTAGAGATGGTCTAGTATGTTATAATACAGACGATGAAAAGAAGTTTATCTCTGAGAACTATCCAAAGGCTGAAAACATTTCTATTGATTATGCCATTTTAGAAAATTCGAAAGCTATTTACGTTAAAGAGGCTACGTTTGATTGGAATGATTTAGGTACTTGGGGATCGTTATATGATAAGTTAGATAAGGACGACAATAAAAATGCTGTAGTAAATGCGAAAGTGTTATCGCAAGATGCTAGTGGTAACATGATAAGGTCTAAAGCCGGTAAGGTTGTTGTTGTAGATGGTCTTAATGATTATATCATAGTTGATAAAGATGAAGTACTTTTGATCTATCCAAAGACGAAAGAACAAGATATCAAACAGGTTTTAAATAAGGTGAAAGATACCTTTGGTGATGAATTCGCTTAATAAATATGGAGAACAATCTTAATCAAGATAATATTACCCCTACTAGTAATGAAGTTGGAGGTAGTGAAGAAGTAAAGAAAGATTTTCAAGGTCTTTTAGGTAGTGTAAAAAAGTTCCTCTCTGAGCTATTGGATATTAGAACCAATACAGATCAGCAAGCAACTAAAGAAGCTATTATAGCCGATATTCCTTTTAAGGGGCATACTTCTTGGATTTTGATATGTTCTATTTTTATTGCATCTATTGGTCTTAATGCCAATTCTACAGCTGTAGTAATCGGCGCAATGTTAATATCGCCATTAATGGGACCTATTTTAGGCATAGGGATGTCTGTGGCAATCAATGATATAGATACCTTAAAAAGATCATTAAAGAATTTTGCGGTAATGGTGGTACTTAGTGTCATTACCGCATATTTATTTTATCGTTTTTTCCCGCTTAGAGATGAGTCTTCAGAGCTTTTAGCTAGAACAGAGCCAGATATTAGAGATGTTTTAATAGCATTTTTTGGTGGTTTGGCATTAGTAATAGCCCGTGCTAAAAAGGGTACTATAGCCAGTGTTATATTTGGTGTTGCAATTGCAACAGCGTTAATGCCGCCTTTATGTACCGTAGGTTTCGGTTTGGCCATTGGTAATTTTGAGTATGCTACAGGGGCAATGTACCTGTTTATTATCAATACTATTTTTATAGCCTTAGCGACGTTTTTGGTGATTAAGCTCTTAAAATTCCCTATGGTTCGTTATGTAAATTCGCAACGAAGAAAGTTAATTGCTAGGTTGGCTTCTTTATTGGCTGTACTGGTAATGATACCAGCAGGATTTACATTTTATAGCGTTTTTAAAAAATCGTTATTTAATAGAGATGCAGAATCATTTATTACAGAGAAAATAGAACCATATCAATTTACCGGAGAAGGTAAGTTTCTAAGAGATTTTAGTGAGGTGGTTTATGATGATGAAGGTAATTCTAAAATTGAATTGTTCTTTATGGGTAATGAGGGTATACCAGAAAATGTAATTGCTACGTGGCGTACACAGATGGCAGATTATAAACAATTAAATGGTACTGAACTTGCCGTTGTACAGGGTTCTAGAAGCGATGAGGCAAATGAACTTAAATACGTAAATGAGTTATATGAATCTCAGAAAAGTATTCTGACCAGTAAAGATGAGAAAATACAGGTTTTAGAGACTGAGCTAATGCGTTTAAATCAAATTTCATCCAATCAAATCCCTTTTAAAGAGATTAGTCTTGAAGCAAAGACCAACTACGAAAACTTAGATCGAATTGGATATGCATATTTAATTTCGACAGATTTTACAAAGACGGATAGTATTCCCTTGTTTGAGGTCACTTGGAAAAAGGAAGCTAAAAGAGCCGAAACTGTTAAGGATATGGCTAAGATGCAAGAATGGTTGAGACTTAGATTGAATAATAAGAATATTCAAATTAAGGAAATGCCTAAAGATTAATTTTGTTCTTGTATATACATTTGGCGTACTTTCTTAAAAAGGTCAGATGAATACACAAAATTGGTTACCGCTTCGTTATCGGTTTTAAAGATTTCATTTTTAGTGCCTTCCCATTCTAAAAGCCCATCTTTAAGGAAAATAATTTTTTCCCCAATTTGCATTACAGAATTCATGTCATGAGTATTTATAACGGTGGTTATATTGTATTCTTCGGTAATTTCTTTAATGAGGTCGTCAATGACAATCGCTGTTTTAGGGTCTAATCCAGAATTTGGTTCATCACAAAATAGATATTTCGGATTCATCACAATTGCACGGGCAATAGCTACACGTTTTTGCATACCACCAGAAATTTCGGAAGGAAACTTATGATGTGCATCAACTAGATTTACTCTTTTTAAAACAGCATTTACACGGTCTTTCATCTCTGATTTAGACTGCTTGGTAAACATTTCTAGAGGGAACATAACGTTTCCTTCCACAGTCATGCTATCAAATAGCGCACTACCTTGAAATACCATACCCATTTCTTGACGCAAATCGCGCTTTTCATCATCCGTATGTTCCGAGTAGAGCTTACCATCGTATGCAATGCCACCATCTTCAGGTACGAAAAGACCTAATAGACATTTGAGAAAAACGGTCTTACCTGAGCCACTTTGTCCGATTACTAAATTGGTTTTTCCTTTTTCAAAGGTGGTGGTAATGCCCTTGAGAATATGAGCCTCGCCAAAAGATTTGTGTATGTCTCGTACCTCTATCATTATCCTAGTAAAAGTTGAGTTAAAATATAATTAAGAATGATGATTACAACACTCGTCCAAACAAATGAAGTTGTACTTGCCTTACCTACCTCTAATGCGCCACCTTTCATATAAAAACCATGAAAAGAAGGTACAGTAGCAATAACAAAGGCGAATATTAAGGTTTTTACGAACGCGTATGCAATATGAAATGGAACAAAATCTGATTGTAGTCCCATAGCAAAGTCCTCACTGGTTAAGAATCCGCCGAAAACGCCGGCCATCCATCCACCAAATATTCCTACATACATAGAAATGGCAATGGCAAAAGGATAAAATAACATGGCGATGATTTTAGGAAAAACTAAATAGTTCAATGAGTTTACGCCCATAACCTCCAAAGCATCTATTTGCTCTGTAACACGCATTGTACCAATACTAGAAGTAATATAAGAGCCTACCTTACCTGCCATGATAATAGAAACGAAAGTTGGTGCAAACTCCAGAATAACCGACTGGCGCGTTGCGAAACCAATTAAGTCTCTTGGTATTAACGGGTTGGTAAGGTTAAGTGCTGTTTGTATGGCTACAACGGCACCAATAAAAAAGGAGATAAATATGATAATACCTAATGAGCTAAAAATCAACTCGTCTATTTCCTTGAATATAAGTGACTTCATTATTCTCCATTTGGTAGGTTTTTTGAAAACCTCACGGATCATAATTGCATAGCTTCCTACAGATGCTAAATAGTTCATTTATTAAAAATAAAATTCTTACCGTAAAAATAACAATAAAGGACTTGATTTAACCTCGGTTTAATCTTTAAAGGTGTAAATTATTTACATTTGTGCTACAATCCTATCTCAATGAAAATGAAAAATTATTTTGTTGCTTCTTTGTTAGTAAGCACCATGTTATTTGTAGGCGTATTAAGCGCTCAAAAGAAAAATAAGCAAACCGGCAATGACAATCTTTTAAGGGTAAAGCCTAAAATGGTGGTAGGTATTGTTGTAGATCAAATGCGTTATGATTATTTAACTCGTTTTTATAATCACTTTGGAAACGACGGATTTAAAAGACTTGTTGAGCAAGGTTTTAATTGTAAGAATAATCATTTCAACTACGCACCAACTAGTACAGGGCCTGGGCACACTTCGGTGTATACAGGTACTACGCCTGCGGTACATGGTATTATTGGTAATTATTGGTATGATAAGAAATTAGATGCCAGTGTATATTGCGCAAGTGACGATACATATACTTCTGTTGGTACAACTGCAGATGCGGGTAAAATGTCTCCACATCGTATGGGTGTTACGACCATAACGGATGAAGTGCGTTTAAGTAACCAAAAGAAAGGCAAAACTATTGCTATTGCGTTAAAGGATAGAGGTGCAGTGTTGCCTGGTGGACATACAGCTAACGCTGCATATTGGTTTCATGGCGCAGATGAAGGTAATTGGATAACAAGTTCATTTTATATGACGCAATTGCCTAAATGGGTAAATGATTTTAATTCATCAGGCACAGCCCAATCATACAAAAAGGTTTGGAATACTTTAAAAGATATAAAAGAGTATAAAGAGAGTGGAACCGATAATAATTTGTTTGAAGGTAAATTTGAGGGAGAAGCAACCACTACCTTTCCCCATAACCCTGCAGAACTTTTAGATAAAAATAAAAGTTTTGATATCATTAAGGCAACACCTTATGGAAATTCGTTAACTGCTGATTTTGCTATTGAAGCATTGAAGCAAGAGAATTTGGGTAAGGATGATATTACAGATTTTCTTGCAGTAAGTTTTTCAAGTACAGATTACGTAGGGCATATGTTCGGTGTAAACTCAAAAGAGATTCAAGACACCTACTTGAGATTAGATGCTGACTTGGCAAGACTGTTCAAGGCATTGGATAAGAATGTGGGCGAAGGGGAGTATACCCTGTTCTTAACTGCGGATCATGGTGCTGTAGAGGTGCCAACCTATCTAAAAAGTGAAAAAATACCTTCTGGATATGTGGACACAGCTGCTAATAAAAAAAGATTAAACGAGTTTTTACAGTATAAATATGGTACTGAAGATATTATTAAAAACTATTCTAATGATCAAATATTCTTGGACCATAAAATAGTAAAGAATTTAGATCTTAGTTTGGCAGACGTACAAGTTGAAATAGCTCAAGAAGTTTTGGGTTATGATGCAATAGATAGGGTGTATACTGCAAGTCAAATGTGGAGCAATGAATATACATCAGGTATTCCTTATATACTTCAGAATGGGTATAATCAAAAGAGATCTGGTGACGTGTTGGTAGTTTTAAAACCAGGTTATATTACATACGGTACAACGGGTTCTACACATGGATCCCCTCAAATATATGATACGCATGCACCGTTATTGTTTTATGGTAAGGGTGTAAAATCTGGGTCAACGGTTAACAGAACAGAAATACCAGATATCGCGCCAACTATTTCGGCTTTGTTGGGTATATCTTTTCCAAATGGTACAACTGGCAAACCTATAACCGAGGTGATAAAATAATATGGATGACAGGCGCATAGGTATTTTTGACTCAGGTATTGGAGGAACATCTATTTGGGGAGAAATTCAAGAACTTTTACCCTTAGAGAATTGTATTTATTTGGCAGATAGCAAGAATGCACCTTATGGAGAAAAACCAGGAGAAAAAATTCTAGCGCTCAGTATAAAGAATACTGAATTCTTGTTGAGCAAGGGTTGTAAATTAATAGTCGTTGCCTGTAATACGGCAACGACCAATGCAATAGATTATTTAAGGGAAAATTACAACGTTCCCTTTATAGGTATAGAACCTGCAATAAAACCTGCGGCTATAAATTCAAAATCCAAGATTGTAGGTGTATTGGCTACAAAAGGAACCTTGTCAAGTAGTTTATTTCATAGTACTTCTAAAAATCATGCAGCAGGTATTACCATATTGGAGCAGCGAGGCACAGGCTTGGTTGAAATGATTGAAAACGGTCATCTTGAAAGTGAAGAATTGTACCTTCTCTTAGAAAGTTATATGATGCCAATGCTAGAAAAAGGAATGGATTATCTGGTATTAGGCTGTACGCACTACCCATATCTTATTCCGTTATTGAAAAAAATGTTGCCAGAAAATGTTACTATAATAGACTCAGGTCAGGCAGTGGCAAGACAGACTAAATCAGTGCTGGAGCAAAATAATTTATTAACCAATTCCAACGAGTTGGGTACGCATCAATTTTTCACTAATGGGGATGAGAGAGTGCTAGCTTCCATTTTAAGTCCGGCAAAAGTCAAACATTCTGTATCCTTTAAAGATTTTTAAGGGCTGTTTCTTTTTTTAAGTATGTTAAATAGGTGAAAGAAAGCTTATGCTTTTCATCTGTTGGATGAAATTCTTGTTTGGTAAGCATCCAATAATTCTCATCTATTTCGGGAAAGAAAGTATCGGCATCTTCAAAAGAACCATGAACTCTGGTAAGCTCAATTTTGTCAGATTCTTTTTCACCTTGCTTATATATTTCTCCACCTCCAATTATAAATGCAATTTCGTTTTCAACTAAATCTATAGCTTCGTCAAGAGAATGAACCACTATACATTCATCGAATTCAACACTGTAGTCCTTGTCTCTGGTAATAATTATGTGTGTTCTGTTTGGTAACGGCTTTGGAAAACTCTCATATGTTTTTCTACCCATTATAATTTTGTGCCCAGAGGTTAATTTTTTAAACCTTTTAAAATCATCTGGTAAATGCCAAAGTAGATCATTGTCTTTGCCTAATGCATTATTTTCTGCAGCGGCCGCTATCATTATAAGTGTTCTCAAAGCAATTTATTTTTAGGTTCTTCCTTAATTGATAAAGGTGGTGTTATTTCTTGTTCAATTTCTTTCTCCATTTCGGCAATGCGTTTTTTTTGCTTCTCAACCAATTTCTCTCGTTGAGCGCGCTCCCAATCGGTGCCCATGAATTTATTGGTAATAAAAACATTGAAAATATGAAGCACAAATAAAAAGCCCCAAAAGGTAATTGCCCAAACGAACCAATTATATTCTTGTCCGTATTTTAATATTTTATTGATAAGGACCAAGAAGACGCTACCTACCAAAAAGACTACAAAATGCGTATAAAGACGTTTCTTTTGTTTCACTCTTTTTTGAGCGTTCTCTAAAAGCTCATGCTGTTCTAAATCTAATTTGGAGGTGTTTTTGTTTCTAGAAAACATTCGCTGCCTATCTTTGGTATAAATATACAGCAATTGTAGTATACCCTATAACCAATGGAAAAAATTAGAAAGGAATTCCCAGTATTACGAAAAGGTATTTATGCGAACACCGCAGTGTATGGTTTGCTATATGATTCTTTATTAGAATGGCGTCAAGAGCATGATTTAGATTTTCTTATAGATGGTAGCGATATGCGCGAAAAGTCTTTAAAAGTAATATCAGATACACGTTCTACCATTGGTAAGTTTTTTAATTGCAAACGACAGAATGTTGCATTAGTCAGTAATTTTTCATCAGGACTCAATATTTTGCTAGAAGGATTGGATGAGGATAAAAAGGTATTACTTGTAGAGAATGATTATCCTTCTCTTAATTGGAGTTTTGAAAATAGAGATTTTGAGGTGTCTTATATAGCACAGACAACTGATTTAGAAGAGCGAATTAAAGAAGCCGTATCCAATCAAAAAATTGATGTCCTTGCCTTGAGCTTGGTGCAGTGGTTAGACGGATTTACAATTGATTTGGATTTCTTGAAGGAATTAAAAAAAGATAATCCCAAATTAATTATCATGGTAGATGGTACCCAGTTTTGTGGTAGTGCTAGTTTTGATTTTGATAATTCTGGAATTGACGTTCTGGGAGCTAGTGCGTATAAATGGTTATTGGCTGGTTATGGTAATGGTTTTATGTTATTCTCAGATCAAGTTAAGAATGAATTTGCCATAAATAATATAGGTTTTAATGCGGCAGATGGTGATTTCGGTAAAAAGGATGAAATTAGGTTTGCCAAGAAATTTGAACCTGGTCATTTATCTTCATTGATTTTTGGAAGCTTAAAGTATTCTATTGATTTCTTTGAAAGAATAGGGATGGATAAGATTACGACACATAACCGTAGGTTGGCAAAGAAGGCAAAGTCTGAATTTGAAAAATTAGGTCTGTTATCTGATGAAATTAAAAATAGAAAAGAACATAGTACCATTTTCAATATTAAAGCGGATGACGCTACTTTTCAAAAATTGAAAGATAACGATGTATTTTGTGCACAACGTGGTAATGGTGTAAGGTTAAGTTTTCATTTCTACAATACGGAAGCAGAGATAGATGCCATTGTTAAAATTTTAAAAACAAGCTAACGGTATTCGTAATAAAGAATTTTTTTATCCTTAAATTTTGTTGTGCATCTATAAAAAGGATAATTATTAAGGATTTGATAAAAATGCCTTAAGTATTGTAAATGAGTGTTTTATTGTGCTAATTTTGCTTAAAATATTAAATTTAATATCATGGCAATTGCAAAAAAATATTTAAAGACTAAGCCAGTTTGTAAGGTTACTTTTACAGTGGCTACAGACGATGCAAAGAAAGTAGCTGTAGTAGGCGATTTCAACAATTGGAATGCTAAGAAGAGCGCTTTAAAAAAACAAAAGAACGGTACTTTCAAAGGAACATTTGATCTGCCAAAAGAGAATTCTTTTGAGTTTAAATATATTGTAGATGGTGAGTATGTAAATGATGGTGAAGCTGATCGTTACCAATGGAATGATTTTGCTGGTTCTGAAAATGCTGTTTTAGAATTGTAGAATAATCATACTGATATAAAACAAAAGCCTGCTATTAAAAATAGCAGGTTTTTTTATGAGATTTATGTATCTAAAAATCAAGATTTTTTAAATACACAATTTTTATATCCATGCGCTTTAGATTCGTACTCTGTGGTCATTTGCAGTCCAGATTCATTGGCTAACCATGAAATGATTTCGTCATCATATTTTTGTGAAATTTCTGTGTGTATGGTTTCCCATTGGTTGAAATTAACCGTTAAATCAAGTTTGTCAATTTTTACTGTTTGTTCAATCTTAGAGACTAAGTAACTTTTAGCAGATCCTGTTTCTGGGTTGTACACTTCCCAATGTAAAAAATGGTCTAAGTTAAAATCTGCATTAAGCTCTGTATTTATTCTAGCAAGAACATTTTTATTGAATGCTGCAGTAACACCTTCTTGGTCGTTATATGCATCTAATATGGTCTGCGGATTTTTCTTTTGGTCAAACCCCATAAAAAGTAAATCGTTCGATTGCATTAGTTTTTGAATATTATTCATGAAACCAACTGCTTGATCGTGTTCTAAATTACCAATATTAGACCCTAAGAATAAAATGATTTTTCTGTTCTTACGGTTATTAATTTCTTTTAGCGCTTCAAAGTAGGTGCCTTGAAAAGGCTGAACATTAATTTTTGGTAATTCTTTTTCAATAGAATTATGAAGTTGGTTCAACGCATTGTCACTAATATCTATAGGCACATATGTGAAATCTATATTCTTGTTGCTGAATTCTTTCAGTAAAATTTTAGTCTTTTTACCATCTCCTGCTCCAAGTTCTATTAAATCAAAGGAACCAAAACCGGTGAACAATTCGGTAATTTCTTCTTTATTACTTTCAAGGATTTCATACTCACAATCAGTAAGATAGTAAGTTGGCATCGCCATAATGTCTTGAAAAAGCTTATCACCTTTCTTATCGTAAAAATATTTTGAGGAGAGGTGTTTAGGGGAATCGGTTAATCCAGAATAAACCTCTTTTTCAAATTCAGTTGAAACAACCGGTACTGTTTTAGTGTCTTGCATAATTAGTATGTCGTAATTATTTGGCTAACCTTATTCCGGTAAACTGCCATTTTAAATCTGTTGGGAAAAAATTGCGATAGGTATGTCTAGCATGTTTACTAGGTGTGGCTATGGAGCTTCCTCTAAGAACTTTCTGGTTGACCATGAACTTGCCGTTGTATTCGCCTAATGCCCCATCTACTTTTTTGTAATTAGGGTAGGGTAGGTACGCACTTTCGGTCCATTCCCATCGTTGTCCCCAATTGAAAAGATTCTGTGCGGCTTCCCATTCAAATTCGGTAGGCAGGCGACATCCTTTAAATTGAGCAAAGGCAAATGCTTCAAAATAAGAAATATGGGTAACAGGGGCTTGCAAATCAACTTCAGTCAATCCTTTGAGACTATAATAATGCCAAACTCCATCAATTTCGTGCCAGTACAATGGCGCGTTTACTTGATTTTGCTGAACCCAATCCCATCCAGCGGCATGCCAAAGGTCAAAACGTTTGTAACCATCCGATTTTATGAATTCTATATATTCTGCATTGGTAACTAGTTTGTTTGATATTTGATAATCATGTAGGTATACCTTGTGTCTTCCTAATTCATTGTCAAAACAGAATTCTGTTGAATCATGACCTATTTCATAAATACCTTCGCTCATGGCTATCCAACGTTGAGGGTCTTTCTCAATAGTATATTCCTCAAAAGAGTCCCTGTATTTCGGTAAAAGCGGATTGTTGCCTAGAATATATTTAATATCCGTCAGTAATAATTCTTGGTGTTGTTTTTCGTGGTGAATCCCTATTTCAAGAACTTCTAATAGTGTTTGGTCATTATTTGATTCTAGTAATTTGTTCATTGCTTGGGTTACGTAGCTACGGTATTCATAAACCTTTTTTACTGAAGGTCTAGAAAGGTTGCCACGGTCGGCACGTACAACTCGTTTACCAACGGTTTCATAGTAGCTATTGAATACAAAAGAAAAATCTTCATCAAATATCTGGTAAGTTGTATCGTAGTTTTTTAAAATGAATTCTTCAAAGAACCAGGTAGTATGCCCTAAGTGCCATTTTGGTGGTGAGACGTCTATGATAGGTTGTACCACATAATCTTCAATTTCAAGAGGTTTGCAAATAACCTCGGTATGCGCTCTAGTTTCTAAAAAGAAATCTATGAGCGTATCAGTACTAACCATAAGAACAATTTTATTGAAAGATAAATAAAATTGAGCAACCGGTTTTAACCTGATAAATTAAGAAATTGATACTAAACAGCTACTTCCCCTTTTATATGAGGATGCGGATTATAATTCTCTAATGAAAAGTCCTCAAATTTAAAATCGAAAATATCTTTCACATCCGGATTTATTTTCATTTTTGGCAATGCTCTAGGTTCTCTACTTAATTGTAATTCAACCTGCTCCATATGGTTGTTGTAGATATGGGCATCACCGAAAGTGTGAATGAAATCTCCAGCTTCATAACCACATACTTGTGCCATCATCATAGTAAACAAGGCGTAAGATGCAATATTGAAAGGTACTCCTAAAAAGATATCTGCACTACGTTGGTATAATTGGCAAGATAATTTGCCGTCTGCAACATAAAACTGAAAGAATGCATGGCAGGGTGGTAAAGCAGCTTTGCCGTTAGCTACGTTCTCTGAAAAAGACTTGGATGTATCTGGTAAAACACTAGGGTTCCAAGCGGAAACTAACATTCTTCTGCTGTTAGGATTCGTTTTTAAAGAATGAATTACCTCTTTTATTTGATCGATTTCATCATCGTTCCAATTACGCCATTGATGCCCGTAAACCGGACCAAGATCTCCGTTTTCATCTGCCCATTCGTTCCAAATACGAACACCGTTCTCTTGTAAATACTTAATATTGGTATCCCCTTTTAAAAACCAAAGTAATTCATACACTATAGATTTTAAATGTAATTTTTTGGTGGTTACCATGGGAAAACCTTCGCTGAGGTCAAAACGCATTTGATACCCAAAAACACTTTTGGTTCCTGTACCTGTACGGTCACCTTTTTGATTTCCTTCAGCTAATACGTGATTAAGTAAGTCGTGGTATTGTTTCATAAGAATAGAGCTCCTGCAAAGCCCTATGCATAGAACTTTTACAGAGTAATGATTTTTGTTGCTTCAAAAATAAAGAAAGATGATATGTAAAACAGAGGAATAACTTCTCAGTTATCAATAATTATCAACTAAATAATTAGTGTTCCCATTTTGGGGTCTAAGGGGCTTTTTACCCTAAGATCATACCTGCAATAGTTGCAGAAAGTAGAGATGCTAAAGAGCCACCAAGAACAGCTTTCATTCCAAATTCAGATAACGTTTTTCTTTGCCCTGGAGCAAGAGACCCAATACCTCCAATTTGAATACCAATAGAAGCAAAGTTTGCAAAGCCACATAACATATAAGTTGCCATAATAACCGACTTATTAAACTTTAAATGTGGTAAGGTGCTAAGGTCTTTAAGTTCTGCCAATTGTATATAGCCTACGAATTCACTTGCTACCAATTTAATACCCAGTAATTGCCCCATAAGCATAATATCTTCGTTGGCAACACCAATTAACCACATTAATGGAGCAAATACGGTTCCTAAGATTGCTTCAAGGGAAAATTTGGAATAAGAAGTGTTGTCCGCTATCCAGCTGTTTAAGTGAGTTAGGTCTCCCGTCCACTCTAAAATACCGTTTACCATTGCTATAATGGCAACGAAAACCAATAACATTGCGCCAACGTTTACTGCTAATTTTAAACCTTCTGTGGTTCCGTTTGCAATAGCATCCAATACATTGGCACCGATTTTTTCAGAAGAAACGTGCACATCACTATTTACTTCTTCGGTCTGTGGATATAATATTTTAGAAATAACTATTGCTCCTGGGGCAGCCATTACAGATGCTGCTAATAAATGTTTGGCAAAAATGAGTTGTAGCAATTCATCTTCACCACCTAAGAAACCAATGTAGGCCGCTAGTACTGCACCGGCAACTGTAGCCATGCCACCGATCATAACCAATAGAATTTCTGATTTGGTCATTTTTTCTAGGTATGCCTTTATAAGTAGAGGAGCTTCCGTTTGTCCAAGAAAGATATTCCCGGCAACCGAGAGGCTTTCCGGTCCTGAGATGCCTAAAGTTTTAGAAAGTGCCCAAGCAAGCCATTTTACCACTTTCTGTATCAGTCCTAAATAAAATAATAATGAAGTTAGGGCAGAGAAAAATATGATGGTAGGTAATACTTGAAAGGCAAATATATATCCAAATGTGCCAGTGTCTACAACTAAGCCTTCAAAAAGGAATTTACTACCTGCGCGTGTAAACTCTAAAATACTAACGAAGATTTTTCCTATTTGCTCAAAAACCAATTGTACAAAAGGTATTTTAAGAACGCCTATGGCAATTACCAATTGTAACGCTAGGCCTATACCAACTGTTTTCCAATTGATGGCCCTTCTGTTAGAGCTAAATAAAAATGCCAAAAGTAGTAAGACTGCCATGCCAAGAATACCTCTTCCAAGGCTATTGATGGAAAAGCCTTCACTGGTTTCCATACCCATTACGCCTGCAGTGGCTACATCTTCAACCAAAGTAGTATCAGTTGTATTTTCTATAGGAATATTTACGTCTACGTCTTGAGCAAAAGTAATTGAGGTAAGAATTAGTGCAAAAAATAGCAACCATTTGCCCTTTTTCATAAACTGTAATTTAAAATTTAGTTGCGTTTTGAGATTTCGTCTCTCAATTTTGCCGCCTTTTCGTAGTCTTCGTTGGTGACTGCCTTTTTTAATTCTGCTTCCAATTCATCTATAGTAAGCTCGGTATACCCATCGGTTGCACCCGATTCTATTTCTATAGTTTCCCCTTCTTGCAAAATTTCATCGACCATAATACTGTCATCGTTATCTTTTTGGTCTTTCTCTTTAGAAGAGAATTTCAAGAAAATACCGGCTTTGTCCAATATCGTTTTATAAGTAAAAATCGGAGCATTGAAACGTAATGCCAAAGCAATGGCATCACTAGTTCTTGCATCTATGATTTCTTCGATACCATCTCTTTCGCAGATAATGCTAGAGTAAAATACACCATCTACCAATTTGTGAATTATTACTTGTTTGACAACGATATCGAATCGGTCAGAGAAATTTTTAAAGAGGTCATGTGTAAGTGGTCTTGGGGGTTTGATCTCTTTCTCTAAAGCAATTGCAATAGACTGCGCTTCAAAAGCGCCAATAACAATAGGTAATTTTCTATCGCCTTCAACCTCGTTCAAAATTAGAGCGTATGCACCGTTCTGAGTTTGGCTGTAAGAGATACCTTTTATTTTTAATCGTACTAGACTCATAGATTTTCAACTAAAAAAGGCTGCTCGAATACTTGGGCTCCAACTATTCGAACAGCCCTTTAAGGGGCACAAAATAACAAAAAATTAGCCGTTTTGCGCTTTAAAATCCTTTAATTTTTCAATCAATTGAGGAACAACTTCGAAGGCGTCTCCAACAATTCCATAATCAGCTGCTTTAAAGAAAGGAGCTTCAGGGTCATTATTGATCACGACTTTGGTTTTAGAAGCACTTACGCCTGCTAAATGTTGAATTGCTCCAGAAATACCGATAGCGATGTAAAGATTACTTGCTACGGGCTTTCCTGTTTGTCCTACGTGCTCACCGTGAGGTCTCCATCCAAGGTCGGATACAGGTTTGGAACATGCAGTTGCAGCGCCTAGAACATCTGCTAATTCTTCGATCATTCCCCAGTTTTCTGGACCTTTCATTCCTCTACCGGCAGAAACGACGATATCGGCATCGGCAATAGTGGCCTTACCAACAACTTTATCGACTTCAACAGATTTGGTGTCATTTGTAGCTGCATCAGAAGCTGCGCCTATTTCTTCGACAGAAATATCCGCTTTGTTTTCATGAGCACCAAATGCATTGTTAGATACACCTACTATTTTAATATCGGTATCTATTTGCGTGTGTGCAAAACCTTTGTTACTGAAAGCCGTTCTCTTTACTGTAAATGGCGATGTGCTATCTGGAGCCTGAACTACATTAGGTGCGTAACCTGCAGATAATTTTGCCGATAACAATGGTGCCAAATACTTTGTGTCTGTGCTAGAGCTTAAAATAACCACTTTTGCATCTGTGCTCTTAACGGCTTCAGCAATAGAAGAGGCATATGACCCAGCATTGAAAGTTGCTAGAGCATCATCCTTTACGTTTATTACTTTTGAAACTCCGTATTCACCCAGCGATTCGTTCTCAGTGCTATTGAAAGCAATAGCGGTAACAGTTGTACCCATCATTTGGGCAACTGCAGAAGCGTAAGAGGCAACCTCGAACGCATTCTTTTTAAATTTTCCTTGTTCTGATTCTGTATATACTAAAACTGACATCTTTTTTGTTTTTAATTACTACCTATTATATAGGTTATTAAATTACTTTGGCTTCATTATGTAGCAGATCAACCAATTGATCTACACTGTCGGCAAGTTTAACTTGACCTTTTGGAGCCGGTTTGTCGAATTTTTTGTCTTCGGTAGCTTTAATAGCATCAACAGGTTCAACAACCGTTAATGCTTTCTTTCTCGCCATCATAATACCGCGCATATTTGGAATACGAAGATCACTTTCTTCAACAAGACCTTTTTGACCACCTACTACTAAAGGTAGAGAGCTGCTCAACTTTTCTTTTCCTCCATCTATTTCTCTAACTGCGGTAACATTGTTTCCGTCGATCTCAAGGCTAATACAAGAGTTGATGAAATTCATATTTGTTAAAGAAGCTAAAATTCCAGGTACCATTCCTCCATTATAGTCAATAGATTCTCTACCGCCAATAACTAGGTCGTACCCACCATCTTTAACGACTGCCGCTAACTGTTGGGCAACAGAAAATCCGTCTGTAGGTTCTGTGTTGATTCTAAAAGCTTCATCTGCGCCAATAGCAAGTGCTTTACGCATTGTTGGTTCAACAGTTGGTCCGCCAACAGTGGCAATATGCACTGTAGCGCCTTGTTTTTCTTTAAACCACATAGCTCTTGTTAATCCGAATTCATCGTTCGGGTTAATTACAAACTGTACACCATTGGTGTCAAATTTTGTATCGCCATCCGTGAAATTTATCTTAGACGTTGTGTCTGGTACATTACTTATGCAAACTAATATCTTCATGTTTAAAAAACTTTATATCAATGGTGACGAAGATAGCTAATAAAATCCGAATTTACTATGCATGCATAGTAAATTTTATAACTTTTTTTAAATATCGCATTCTATTTTTTGATATTATATTTCCTATTTTTGCTTGCTTTCTAGCATATAACAAAGATTAATAATTACCATACATGAAAACACTACAATTTAGGCAAGCAATAGCCGAGGCCATGTCCGAAGAAATGAGGAAGGATGAATCTATCTATTTAATGGGTGAAGAGGTAGCGGAATATAATGGCGCATATAAGGCTTCTAAAGGGATGTTGGACGAGTTTGGTCCTAAGAGGGTAATCGATACTCCAATATCTGAACTTGGTTTTGCGGGTATAGGTGTTGGTTCTACTATGACCGGTAATAGACCTATTATAGAATTCATGACTTTCAACTTTGCGTTGGTAGGTATAGATCAAATTATAAACAATGCGGCGAAGATCAGACAAATGTCTGGGGGGCAATTTCCTTGTCCTATAGTATTTAGAGGTCCTACGGCATCAGCAGGTCAATTGGCGGCAACGCACTCACAAGCTTTTGAGAGTTGGTACGCTAACTGTCCGGGGTTAAAAGTGGTTGTACCTTCTAATCCGGCAGATGCGAAAGGTTTGTTGAAAGCAGCTATACGTGATAATGATCCTGTAATATTTATGGAGTCTGAACAAATGTATGGTGATAAGGGTGAAGTGCCAGAGGGTGATTACACTATTCCATTAGGGGTGGCAGACATTCGTAGAGAAGGTAAAGATGTTACTATCGTTTCTTTTGGTAAAATTATAAAAGAGGCTGACAAAGCTGCAGATGAATTGGAGAAAGAAGGGATCAGCTGTGAGATCATTGATTTACGTACGGTAAAACCTTTGGATTATGAAGCTGTTTTAAAATCCGTTAAGAAAACAAACCGATTAGTGGTTCTGGAAGAAGCCTGGCCATTTGGTAACGTGGCAACTGAAATCACTTATCATATACAAGCACATGCATTTGATTATTTAGATGCTCCTATTGTTAAGATCAACACAGCAGATACACCGGCTCCATATTCTCCTGTATTATTGGAAGAGTGGTTGCCTAACCATAAAGATGTAGTAAAAGCTGTTAAAAAAGTTTTATACAAATAAAAGTTTACTTTTGTAAAGTACCTTAGCTTCTCCGACCAAGTCTGGAGAAGCTTTTTTTATTGGTATGTTATTTACTAAAAGATTTTCTGTTGAACGACTATTTCTAATGAGAGGGATACTATTTACATTCTTAAGTTTATGCTTTTTCATAGCTCAAGGTCAGACCAAAATAGGTGGTATGGTCATTGACGAGCAAGGCGATCCCGTTTCCTTTGCCAATGTATTCTTCAAAAATTCTACTGAGGGTACCATTACTAATGACGATGGTAGGTTTTATTTAGAGTCTGAAAATGAATATAGTACGGTTATCATTTCTTTTATTGGTTATACTGATTACGAACTTCAGTTAGATGCTAAAGTCGCCTATGATTTAAAAATAACCATGGTTGAAGCTGCCGAGCAGTTGAACGAGGTAGTTTTAATAGCCGGTAAACAGTCAAAAAAGAATAATCCTGCTGTTGATATTCTACGCAAAATTTGGTCAAAGAAGCGTCAGAATGGGGTACGTCAGTTTAACCAATATGCTTTTGATAAGTATGAAAAGGTAGAATTCGATTTAAATACTATTGATAGTTCACTCATAAAAAGTAAAGTATTTAAAGGTTTGGAGTTCGTTTTTCAAGATTTGGATACTTCCCGCATAACAGGTAAAACCTATTTACCAATTTTCTTGAACGAGACTTTTTCTAAAATATATGGTGATAATAAGCTGAAGGAAGAGAAAGAAGAGGTTTTGGGAAATAAGAATTCTGGCTTTGAAAACAATCAGGCAATAATAGCGTTTGTTCAAGACTTGTATCAAGAGTACGATGTCTATAATAATTACTTAAAGTTCTTCGATAAAAGTTTCACTAGTCCGCTATCAAAAACAGGAGTAGATGTGTATAACTATGCCCTTAGGGACAGTGCATATATTGATAACAAGTGGTGTTATAATATTGTCTATTATCCACGTCGTAAAAATGAATTGACCTTTAAAGGCGATTTTTGGGTAAACGATTCTACCTGGGCGGTCAAGAATATTAATTTACAAGTTACCAAGAGTGCCAATATAAACTGGGTCAAAGATATCTACATCGAACAAGATTTCGAGGTAATGAACGATTCTGTTTTTCTTTTAAAACGCGATTACATGTTAAGTGATTTCAGTTTTAATAAAAAAGAAGAATCCCGTGGATTATACGGTAAGCGAACATCTGTATATGATAACTATGTGTTTGATAAGGTAAGACCTAAAGAGGTATATAAAAAGGATAGAAACCCTTTAGATGTTACCCAGATTTTAAAAGACGATGCTTTTTGGGAAAAGAATAGACTAGAAAGCTTAAATAAAGATGAGCAAGGAATATATAGCTTGCTCGATACGCTTAAAACCGTACCTAAATTTAAAAACTATTACAATTTTGTCAGCATTTTGGGATCGGGCTATGTTGAAGTGGATAAATGGAATTTAGACCTGGGTTCGGTCTATGATTTTTTTGGGTATAATACCGCCGAAGGAGCTAGAATACGACTTGGGGCAAGAACATACTATGGTCAAAACGACCTTTGGCGCGTAGAGGGTTACACGGCTTACGGCTTTAAAGACCATAAATTCAAACATGGTTTGGCCGGTAAAATGCTTTTAGACAAGAATAGCAGGTTTATAGTGTCTGGTGGAAACCGTAGGGATATTGAGCAGCTTGGCGTAAGTTTAACGGCCACGAATGATGTTTTGGGCCGTAGTATAGCATCTTCTTCATTATTGACCGTTGGTGCTAATAATAGGCTTACAAATATTAATCTAAGCGCCCTGAATTTTGAAATAGAACCATTGACCAATTTAAAATTATCTGTAGGTGGTACCTTTAGAACATTGAGTTCGGCATTGCCAAATGATTTTAGTTTAGATTATGTAAATCCTGAATCTCCAACAGGCGTTTCTTCAGAGATAAGACAATTCGATTTTAATGCATTGGTCTTATATACGCCAGGTAAAAAAACCATAGGTTATGGTGTAGAGCGTAGAGATGTAAATGATACGTATAGTACTATATTGTTAAATTATACGAAGGGAACAAAGGGAGTGTTGAATAGTGATTTCGATTACAGTAAGCTCCAATTTTCGTATAGCCAACCTTGGCAATTAGGTGGTTTTGGCAGGTTGTTAAGTACGGTAGAATTGGGTAAAACATTTGGTGAAGTACCTTTAGGACTTTTAAGTGTGGTGCCCGGTAACCAAACTTTTTTCTCCAATTACGGCACATTTCCAAATTTAGATTTCTATGAATTTGTGACTGATACCTATGCGGCCGTACATTTGCAGCATAATTTTAACGGAAGATTTTTCTCGAGAATTCCTTTTTTAAGAAAATATAACTTGAGAGAAATCGTTGCAATACGTGGGGTGTGGGGAGATTTGTCTGATGAAAATATAGCATTGAGCGCCCCGGCAACTATAAATACACCGTTAAACGCACCATCTGATCAAATATATTACGAGTACTCCTTTGGTATAGGGAATATTTTTAAGGTATTTAGATTAGATTTTAATTTTAGGGGAAATTATCTGGATAATCCAGATGCAAGAAAGTTCGGAGTTACAGGAACTTTTGGATTTGTCTTTTAATTCGATTAATTTTTACAATTATAACTAATAAGTAACGTTTCATAACAAATTAGAATTTAAACAACTTTAAATATGGCAGCAGCAAAAGGATTGACCTTTGATGTTTTAATAGAAATTCCGAAAGGAAGCAGAAACAAGTACGAATACGACTTCGATTTACATAAAATTCGTTTTGATCGTATGTTATTTTCCTCCATGATGTATCCAGGTGATTACGGATTCATACCTGAAACTTTAGCATTGGATAAAGATCCATTAGATGTTTTGGTAATGGGTACAGAGCCTACATACCCAATGACGGTAATGGAGGTGAAACCAATAGGAGTTTTCCACATGACAGATGAAAAAGGACCAGATGAGAAAATTATCTGTGTACCGGTTTCTGATCCAATTTGGAGCAATAACAATGATATTAGCGATTTAAATCCGCATAGATTAAAAGAAATAGAACATTTCTTTCAAGTATATAAAGATTTAGAAGAGAAAAAAGTTGACACAGGCGGATGGAGCGATGCCGCGAAAGCGGTAGAGATTTACCATGAATGTGTTGAAAGATATGATAACAGTGAGCACAAAGCGAAGCGCACTTTTATGATATAAATAATATTTAACTTCATTTAAGCCACTTTTAATAATAAAAAGTGGCTTTTTTTATTCTATTCTAATTTACTACATTAGTTGATCTAACAACTAACAATAGATTAAATGGAGTCAATTATGATTTACATGCCAATTCTTATGGCAGTACTAGGCCTAGTTTACATGGGCGTAAAGAGATCTTGGGTAATGAAACAACATGCCGGAGATGGAAAAATGAAAGAAATATCGGATTACATTTATGAAGGCGCCTTGGCCTTTTTAAGTGCAGAGTACAAGCTTTTAGCTGTATTCGTGGTAATTGTGAGTGTTTTGCTTGCTATCGTTTCTTTTGTAGTGCCCACAACACATATGCTAATTGTGGTCGCATTTATTTTTGGAGCTATATTTTCTGCATACGCAGGTAATATAGGTATGAAAATAGCAACAAAAACGAATGTAAGAACAACACAAGCGGCACGTACAAGTTTGCCAAATGCCTTAAAGATATCTTTTGGTGGTGGTACCGTAATGGGACTAGGTGTTGCTGGATTGGCGGTATTGGGACTGACCGTATTTTTTATCATATTTTTTCAATTTTTCATGGGCGGTGTTTGGACATCGACTATGGATATGACCGTAGTTCTTGAAACACTTGCAGGTTTCTCTTTAGGAGCGGAGTCAATTGCACTTTTTGCACGTGTGGGCGGTGGTATTTATACAAAAGCTGCAGATGTTGGTGCTGATTTAGTAGGTAAGGTAGAAGCGGGAATTCCTGAAGATGATCCTCGTAACCCTGCTACTATTGCGGATAATGTAGGTGATAATGTTGGTGATGTTGCTGGTATGGGTGCAGATTTGTTTGGTTCGTATGTGGCAACTGTTCTAGCGGCTATGGTTCTAGGTAACTATGTCATAAAAGATATGGGCGGTAGTATAACCGATGCCTTTGGTGGTATAGGTCCTATTTTATTACCAATGGCAATAGCTGGGGTAGGTATTATTATATCGATCATCGGTACCATGTTGGTGAAAATTAAAAATAATGATGCAAAAGAAGCCCAAGTAATGGGCGCTTTGAATATTGGAAACTGGACATCGATTATTTTGGTTGCAGTTTCTTGTTTTGGTTTAGTAACGTGGATGCTGCCGGAAACTATGAAAATGGAATTTTTTGGTGAAGGATTAGTGGAGATTTCAGCAATGCGTGTTTTTTATGCCACTTTGGTAGGTTTGGTAGTAGGTGCCGTTATTTCTTCGGTAACCGAATATTATACAGGGCTAGGGAAGTCTCCTATCTTAAAAATAGTACAACAATCAAGTACCGGTGCAGGAACGAATATTATTGCAGGTTTGGCAACGGGTATGATTTCTACATTCCCATCGGTATTATTATTTGCAGGTGCTATTTGGGCATCTTATGCTTTTGCAGGTTTTTACGGTGTAGCGTTGGCTGCCTCTGCAATGATGGCAACTACGGCTATGCAATTGGCAATTGATGCCTTCGGTCCAATATCCGATAATGCAGGTGGTATAGCCGAAATGAGTGAGCAAGAACCTATTGTAAGGGAGAGAACGGATATTTTAGATTCAGTTGGTAATACCACTGCCGCTACTGGTAAAGGTTTTGCTATTGCTTCTGCGGCATTGACTTCTTTGGCGTTATTTGCGGCGTATGTAACTTTTACGGGAATTGACGGAATCAACATTTTTAAGGCTCCGGTATTGGCAATGTTATTTGTTGGCGGTATGGTGCCAGTAGTATTCTCTGCCTTGGCAATGAATGCGGTTGGTAAAGCAGCTATGGAAATGGTACAAGAGGTTAGACGTCAGTTTAAGGATATACCCGGTATAATGGAAGGTACGGGTAAACCTGAATATGATAAATGTGTAGCGATATCTACACAAGCGTCATTAAAAGAAATGATGTTACCAGGATTGTTGACCATTGGTTTTCCTTTAATCATTGCTTTTGTTCCAATGTTATTTGGAATGAACAAGTTAGACATCGCAGAGATGTTAGGTGGTTATATGGCTGGTGTAACGGTATCTGGTGTATTGTGGGCAATCTTTCAGAACAATGCTGGTGGTGCTTGGGATAATGCCAAAAAATCATTTGAAGCAGGTGTTGAGATTAATGGCGAAATGACCTATAAAGGCTCAGAAGCTCATAAGGCAGCTGTAACTGGTGATACTGTTGGTGATCCTTTTAAAGACACATCTGGACCTTCGATGAACATCTTAATTAAATTGACTTGTTTAATAGGTTTGGTAATTGCACCAATATTAGGTGGTCATGCAGAAGAAGGTGTTGCATCGTTCAATGATACGAAAGAAGTAACTATAGAAATGAATGTAGAAAGTGTAAGTTTGGCGGAAGCTATTGTTACTTATTCTACTACTGTTAATGGTAAGTCTGTTACGGAAGAAGTAATTTATAATGGTACTAAGGCAGAAGTAGAAGCTCAATTGAAAGCTTTTGAAAATGCTACCGTTGAGAAAAAAGGTACAGCTACAGAAATAACTATAGAAAAAGTAGAAATCAATAAACAGTAATTTTATATATAAAATATAAAAAACCATCAGCTTTGCTGATGGTTTTTTGTTTTTAGAGTTATTGTAATTTGAATGTAATAGGAATTGCGAATGATACTTTTACAGCAGAACCTCTTTGTTTGCCAGGGGTCATTTTTGGCAGTTTCGATAAGATTCTAACAGCTTCTTTTTCTAGTACATCGTGCGGACCTCTTTTTTGAATAGTGCCAATAGTGCCATCGTTCTTAATCATAAATGTTGTATTCACTCTACCTTCAATGTTCATTTCTTGTGCTAATTCTGGATAACGAAAGTTTTTACGAATATGCTTTTGCATCATGTCATTAAAACAAGCTCTTTTATCTTTTTCATTTTCACAACCTGGGAATACGGGTACTTCTTCAATTGTACTCCAGATAACTTTCACTTCTTCCTCTTCTTCGATAACTTCAAAATCTTTAACGTCTACAATCTCGGTATCTGGTGTTACTTCGATAGCGATTACTTCAGTTTCTTCAATAGGGTCATCATCTTCAATAATTTCTATTTCAGTTGGTAGAACTGGTGGTTTTGGTGGTGGCGTAACTTGTAACTGAAATATAGGAGCATCTTCTTCAATTGAGGTGTCAGTTTTATTTAAAGCTAGATCATATTCTTTAAGTGAATCGAACGTTTTCCATTCCAACGCAGTATATACCATGGCCAATACTAATAGTAGTCCAATAACAAAGAACATTCCGCTCTTTTTGTTCAGGTCTTTTTGTGGATTTTTTTTTGGTCTCATAATGTTTAAATTTTAGACTTGCCTACACAAGTGGGTTATTATTCATTTTTGCTTGTCTAAAACTATGGTTATGCTATAGGTTTTAAAACGAGCAATGAGTTAACGCTGCTTTTGGGTGAGTAAAAACGACTTTCCTTTAAAACACAGGTGTAGATTAAAGAATTATGATAGGTAAATTTGATAATTCTTGAAATAAAAATTTTAAAGGTTGTTGAAAGACCGTAATTTTAAGCCATGGGTATTTTTAAGAAAGATAAACTTCAAATTATTAATTTTCAATCTTACGGTAATGCTACACGGTTATATGTAAGAGGTAGGGCAATTGAAGATGAAAATATTGATTTGGATCAAAAAGGTTTTTTTAATTTAATTAAAAATACATGGAAGCGTTTTGAAACCGATGAAATAAAAAATGCTCCTTTAAAAATTACATTTTCTAATGGTGAAACCGTAGAAGGTGCTACCGATGGTGATGGTTATTATTTAATTGATAAGAATATAGAGGGACTTCAAGATTTGGCAAATGATGAAGGTTGGGTAAGATTTGAGCTTTCGTTTGGCAATACTAATTTAAAAAGGGAAGTACTTCTGCAAAATCGTTTTCCTGGTGAAATGCTAATACCATGTAAGCAAGCCAAATTTGGCGTAATCAGTGATATTGATGATACTATATTGCATACTGGGGTGGTGTCTTCTTTAAAATGGAAGGTCATTATTAATACGATGTTTAAAAGAGCCACTAAACGGGCTCAACTAGATGGTGCATCCGATTTTTATACAAAACTTCATCAAGGCAAAACAGGCGTTGAAGCCAACCCTATTTTTTATGTGAGTCATAGTCCTTGGAATTTATATAGATATCTTGAACTTTTTTTAAAGACCAACAATTTTCCCAAAGGTCCCATTCTATTGCGTAGTATGGCAAGTTTTAAAATGAGAAAGAAGAATGACGACAAGCCGCAGAAGCAAAAAGAAATCAGTAATTTATTAAAGTCCTATCCAGAATTACCTTTTATATTAATTGGTGATAGCGGTGAAAAAGATGGTGATATCTATCAAGAGATATCTATGCTTTTTCCGGGTAGAATAAAAGCAATTTATTTACGTAGTGTCGACCACAGCAAAAGAATGGCACGTATTGAAAATCTATTTGCAGATTTTAAGGATATCCCCTTTCTAATGGTCAATAAAACAGAAGAAGCAATTGAGCACGCTAAACAAAACGGATTTATATAACAGCTAGCGTTGTATATTCTTAATGGGAATCCATCTATTTTCATCAAAGTCATTGAGGGCGTTAATCAATTGAAAGCTTTCAAAATTTTGTATTTCAGCTTCTAATATCCTTTTTTCTGAAATCTTATTATGATCTAATAATCTAGCTCTGCAGGTACCTTCAAGTAAAGGGGTTGCCGGAGTTACAATTTGTTTGCCATCTGTAAATAGAATATTGGCATAAGAAGTGTCTGTTACGAGTCCGTTCTTAATAATTAGAACATCATCGAAATCTTCTTTTAACTTGTAGAGATTGTTCAATTTTTTACGGTTGTTCCTTTTTACATGGTAAGATATGGTGTCATCGCTTACTAGCTTGAGCGAAGAAGGTATACTATTTTCATATGAAGAAAACGAGAATCGTGTACCATGTTGCTTGTAGCCTATACG
The DNA here is from genome assembly GCF_044597005.1 of Maribacter sp. R86514. Classification (NCBI taxonomy): domain Bacteria; kingdom Pseudomonadati; phylum Bacteroidota; class Flavobacteriia; order Flavobacteriales; family Flavobacteriaceae; genus Maribacter; species Maribacter sp. R86514. Next base: position 4,207,552 of record NZ_CP138999.1, read on the forward strand.
CAATTTGTATTTTAAATTAGGGTCTAAATTAGTCAAATGTATCCCGTCGAATAAAGAATAGGTAGAGTGGGTTTTGTATAGTTGCATATAAGACCTTCTAAATCTAGCTTCGTGATAGTCGGCATTTTTAATTTGGCTATTTTCAATACAAACAGATTCAAATAATGGGTACATAAATTTTTTCTAAAAGTTCTTGATATTCATCTTCCATCTCGCTGAGGTGGGTAATTCCACCACCACTTTTATACACTAGGTTACCATCTATTTTTTCAATAAATCGAATACTTACTGCACTGTCTATCTGTTGTCCGTTAAATACGCCAAAGATTCCGGTATAGAATCCTCTTGGTGCAATTTCCGCATTAGAAATAATCTCCAAGGTTTTCTTTTTAGGTGCTCCGCTTATAGAGCCTGCGGGTAGTGTTTTTAATAATAAGGTGGCAAATTCATTTTTCCAGTTCTCAGGTAGTTCCCCTTGTATTTCAGTACTCGTTTGCAGTAGTTCTTGGTCTCCTTTTTTAATGGTATCTACAAATCTAAATTTATTGACCTTAACTTTTTTAGCTATCATAGAAAGGTCGTTTCGTATAAGGTCTACAATGGTATTATGCTCGTATAATTCCTTTTTATTGGAAAGTAAAAGTTCTTCTGCATTGGGCACATCACTATTGATAGTGCCTTTCATTGGGTATGAGAAAATATTTCCGTCTTTTACTTTTAAGTAGCATTCTGGAGAAAAAACAACGAACTTATCTTTGTATAACAGCTTGTACGGAGCATGTGCTTTTTGATAGATATCATCTAAATCTACAGTGGTGTCGAGTGCCGTAGGAAAGGTAAGATTTAGCAAAAAGCTATTGCCTGTATTTAGTTCGTGCTTAACGGTCGTAAATGCCTTCTCATAAATTTCTTTAGAAATCAATGTAGGTTTTAAGTCGAAATTGGGGCTTTCACGTGAGGTTTTGGTTAGGTTTTCATCATTACCAAGACCTTTGATATTGAAATAGATATTTTCGTTTGCCGCTTCGTCAAAAGTATAAACCTGTTTTACTTTTTTTTCAAAATCTATAATAAAGAAAAATGGAATTTCATCTTGAAGAAAACGTGTTACTTTTTTTTCAAAATCTTGCAATGTCTTTGGGCTTTTAAGAAAGTGGATTTAAAATAGACCGTTGATTTCTGCATCAATTTTATTAAGTATACTACCTAGATCTTCAGGGTTGTCAACAAAATCTAAATCGTCAACATCGATAATCAATAGATTACCTTTGTTATACCCATGTATCCAAGCTTCGTAGCGCTCGTTCAATCGGCTTAAGTAATCAATTGAAATCGTGTTTTCATATTCTCTTCCTCTCTTGTGTATTTGCTTTACCAAGTTAGGTATAGAGCTGCGTAAGTAGATAAGAAGATCTGGTGGGTCAACTAAGGTCTCCATCAGTTCAAACAAACTAGAGTAGTTTTGAAAATCTCTATTGGTCATTAGACCCATGGCGTGTAAGTTGGGTGCAAAAATATGTGCATCCTCGTAAATGGTTCTATCCTGTATGATTTCCTTACCGCTTTCTTTGATTTGTAGAATTTGTCTATATCTACTATTTAAAAAGTAAATCTGAAGGTTAAAACTCCAGCGTTCCATTTGGTTGTAAAAATCATCTAAATATGGGTTCTCGACTACATCTTCAAAATGAGGTTCCCATTTATAATGTTTTGCAAGTAATCTGGTTAGGGTAGTTTTCCCGGCACCTATATTTCCGGCAACTGCTATGTGCATAGAATAAAATTGATTAATGGTTGTGTTCTTGTTCTATAAGAATATTAGATGGTACAAGATACAAGATAACTACAGGAAGTAAAAACATATTTGATGTATGGCATAAAAATAATTACCTCTGTGCATTTATTGACCGAAATTGATGAAAACAAGACTATGATATGTGTTGTTTAGTACTATTTGATATTTAGAACGTAAAGCTTTGGGGTCATTTTTTAATGAATCTTTTAAATGAGTCAATAAATAACATCATATTAAGAATTGAACAGAACATTTTTTCTATTTTTGCATCTGAATAAAAAAAGAGGAGGGATTTGACTGATTGCAACCTCTGTTTTAGCCTTAGGGTATAAAGCAAAAAAATGCTAAAGCAGTTGATGTTGATATCGTATCGCATCACACTTCTTTTCGGCATTCATTCAAATCCTTTGTAGAATAAAAAGATTGTTATGCCATATTTATTTACATCAGAATCTGTTAGTGAAGGACATCCGGACAAAGTTGCGGATCAAATCAGTGACGCGTTATTAGATAATTTTCTTGCCTTTGATCCAGAAAGTAAGGTTGCCTGTGAAACTTTGGTAACTACCGGTCAAGTTGTTTTGGCAGGTGAGGTAAAAAGCGGTACCTATTTAGATGTACAGAACATTGCCCGTGAGGTCATCAATAAAATAGGATATACAAAAGGAGAATATCAGTTTAGTGGAGATTCTTGTGGAGTGATATCGTTGATACACGAGCAGTCTCAAGATATTAGCCAAGGTGTAGATCGTGGTTCAAAAGAAGAGCAAGGTGCAGGTGATCAAGGTATGATGTTTGGTTACGCAACTAGTGAGACCGAGAACTACATGCCGTTAGCTTTGGATATATCGCACAAAATTCTGCACACATTAGCAGAATTACGTCGTGAAGGAAATGAAATTGCATATTTAAGACCAGATGCCAAGGCGCAGGTTACTATAGAATATTCAGATGCCAATGAGCCAATTCGTATAGATACGATTGTAGTATCTACACAACACGATGCTTTTGATACGGATGACGAGAAAATGTTAGCGAAAATAAAGTCTGATATTATTTCAATTTTAATCTCAAAAGTAAAAGCACAATTACCGGCAGAAACTCAGAAGTTATTTGATGATCAGATCAAGTATCATATTAACCCAACAGGTAAGTTTGTGATTGGTGGTCCTCATGGCGATACCGGTTTAACAGGTCGTAAGATTATTGTTGATACTTATGGTGGTAAAGGAGCTCACGGTGGTGGTGCTTTTAGTGGTAAGGATCCAAGTAAAGTAGACCGTAGTGCCGCTTATGCAGCGCGTCATGCAGCTAAGAATTTGGTAGCTGCAGGTGTAGCAACCGAAATTCTGGTGCAAGTAAGTTATGCCATCGGTGTAGTAGAACCTACCTCTATTTTTGTCGATACCTATGGTACTTCTAAAGTAGGCTTAAGTGATGGTGATATTGCCAAGAAAGTAGCGGAGTTGTTTGATATGAGACCTTTTGCTATTGAAGATAGATTGAAGCTAAGAAACCCAATTTACTTGGAAACTGCAGCCTATGGTCATATGGGTAAGCAGCCAACTATGGTAACTAAGGTTTTTGAATCGCCATATAACGGGCGTATAGAAAAAGAAGTGGAATTGTTCACTTGGGAAAAATTAGATAAAGTAGCAGATATAAAGTCAGCCTTTGGTCTTTAGTTATAGCACTGTTCCATAAATAAATAAGAAGCTCCTTTAAAGGAGCTTTTTTTATGCACTGATTTTACCTCACAAGACAATTAACACCCCTTCACAACAAGTTAAGATGGTTTGACCACAAAATCTATTTTGTAGGAAAAATATTACATATATTTGAAGTGTAATAAATAGAGAATCCCAAATCTCGCCACCTACAAAAGATGAAATATATAGTATTAGTACAAACGAAAAACGAACAGCATATTGTTCAAGTTGAAGCCCCAAAAGTCAGCTTGTTTTTGACGCTGTTTAAAGATATGGAATCTTTAATTAACCTATTTAAATAAAAACTTAACCTACGTATGCCATGTCAAAACCTAGCAAAATTATCTTAGCCATTATGGCTTGTATAGCCCTACAATCTTGCTCAAAAGAAACCGACCTAATTTCTGAGTATGTTGTTTTAGATGCTACAAAAACCGAATATCGTTCGGTAAAAATCACCTCGGATTTTGAAAATAAAAAATCTGAAGAAACAGTTGCATTGATTCCTTTTTCTGATTAAATTCCATGCCACTAAACACTAACCAAATGAAAAAACAATTACTCCAAGAAACTACTGTTCAAGAATATAAAGGTGATTTTTTTACTGGCATACTTATGCTTGTAAGAAAGTTGTTCATGATATAATCTTGTTCGCAATTGCTTCATAAATGCTGTTTTTAGATAGCATTTATGAGCAATTTCCGATTATTTATTACAGCGTTTATTTTTAAATTTTATTCAGCTTCCATCTAATTTGGTTTTGCATGGTAACTAGACTATGATGCAATTCGGCATACTTTTGCTCATGTAATCAAATAACGCAACATTTTCCTGCGTCTACCTATCTATAAACCTTCAAAAATCGAGTAAACTTTCTTAGCTTTAAGACTTCAAATTCTTAAGATATGCCAAAGATTACCATCAAACACCTTTTTGCCTTTATATTATTGGCTACAGCGATTGTTTCCTGTAGAAAAACAGCTCCCAAAACAGCAGAAGCTGAGGTTTCTGAAACATATGTGGAAGAAAATTACACTAAAAAAGAAGTAGATATTACCATGCGTGACGGTATTAAACTGCACACTACAATATATTCCCCAAAAGACACCTCAAAAGAATACCCGATTATAATGCAGCGAACTCCATATAGTTCAAAACCCTATGGAGAAGGTAATTTTAAAACCAAAATAGCACCCAATATTCATATGATGCAAGATGGCTACATAGTAGTCTACCAAGATGTACGTGGGCGTTGGTTAAGTGAGGGTCATTATGAAAACATGCGCGCTTTTAATCCAGATAAAAAAACGGAAAAAGATATCGATGAAAGTTCAGATACGTATGATACCATAGACTGGTTGGTAAACAATGTAGAAAACAATAATGGCAATGTGGGTATATGGGGTATTTCCTATCCTGGTTATTATTCTACGTATGCCGTTGTAGATGCACACCCAGCATTAAAAGCAGCATCTCCTCAGGCAAGTATAGCCGATTTCTTTTTTGATGATTTTCACCATAACGGAGCCTATTTATTGAGCTATTTTAGGGCAACCTCATTATTTGGTACGCCAAGACCAGATGGTGATAAACCTATAGATACTGCGTGGTATTCACTACCTGATTTACCTACTGAAGATCAGTACCAGTTCTTTTTAGATGAGGGTCCGTTGAAAAACTTAGATCGCTTCTTTGAATACGAAACTGCCGATACGCCACGTATGGCAAAAGAAGGTGTTACAGACGATTACTTCTGGAACGAACTCAAAGAGCACCCTAACTATGATGAAATGTGGCAAAGTAAAGGTTTGATTCAGCATTTAAAAGATGTAAAGCCTACCGTGGCAACAATGGTTGTTGCTGGTGAGTTTGATGCCGAAGATTTGTACGGACCTTTAGAAACCTATAAGAATATTGAAAAATACAATGCCGATAATTACAATACTTTAGTTTTTGGACCATGGGATCACGGCGGATGGGCGCGAAGAAAAGGGCAGAATATTGTAGGTAATTATTATTTTGGTGATGGAATTTCAGAATTTTTTCAAGAAAATATTGAAACTAAATTTTTTGACCATTTCTTAAAAGGAGATGGGGATAAAAATAGCGGATTACCGGAAGCCTATGTTTTTGATACCGGTAAAAAAGATTGGAAAACGTATGATACCTGGCCACCGGCAGGAGTTGTTAAAAAAGATATGTATTTATCCGCAGACCAAGAATTGACCTTTGAGCCAAAAGCAGTTGAAGAAGTGAAGTTTATTAGTGATATTAAAAAGCCGGTTCCGTATTCAGAAGATATTAAAACGGTATTTACCCCAAGAAAATATATGACAGATGACCAGCGTTTTGCGGCTCGCCGTGGTGATGTGTTGGTATTTGAAACCGAAGTGATGGAAAATGATATGACCTTGGCAGGTGATATTCTAGCGAAGTTGAAAGTAGCCACTACGGGTACTGCTGCAGATTGGATCGTAAAAATTATTGATGTACACCCAGCCGATGAGCCAGCGTATGAAGGAATGCAAGACCACTTAAAAATGAGCAATTATCATTTAATGGTTCGTAGTGAGGTATTGAGGGGGCGATTTAGAAACAGCTTTGCAGAGCCAGAGCCATTTGTGGCTAATGAAAAGACCGATGTCAACATAAAGTTACAAGACGTTTTCCACACCATTAAAAAAGGGCATAAGCTACAAGTACAAGTACAGAGTACGTGGTTCCCCTTAATCGATTTGAATCCGCAGACCTATGTAGATAATATCTTTAAAGCAGATGAGTCCGATTTCAAAACGCAAACACATACGGTTTTTACAGATTCTAGTATTGAGTTTTCGGTATTGGAGTAAGTTAGGGTTTATTATAAAATGACTAATAAAACCCTTTGATTAGTTTCTATCTATTTTAATATTGAATTCTTCAAAAATAAAACTACGAGAAATATATATTCCGTTTCTAATTGTGTCATTAGGAACGGTTATTTTGTATTGTTTGTTTCGGTGGATTTTTGATATTAAATTAGGTCTATTGACCTTAAGAGAAGATATTCTTGATTTGTGGATACCGATTATTTTACCATGGGTAACCGTTTTAATATGGTTAAGAAAAAGAATTAGATTATTACGAATAAGAGGAAAAGGTGGAGATGGTTATTTTGGCTATCAGTTTGCCATGGTTGCTGCAATAGCTGCACCTTTGGTAGTAAGTCAGGAATATGTTGATAAAATATCTTATGATTTAATTGAAGTAAATTCTATATCTGAAATACCTAAAGTTAAAGAAGGAAAGTATTTTAAAGTGAATTCGTTTGATGTTGAGGATAATGCAAGTCTTTCCCATGTTACTGTCGGGACCTCTGGTAGATATAATGGAAGTTTGAATTTCAACCTGTTTTATGCTACACCTCTAAGGGGTTCTGCTTCGGTTTGGCATTGTGTTGAATATAAAAGAACTATTAGTAATAATTTAAATAAGCAAAGAAAGAATTTAGAGTATTCAAGTTTCTTAAGTAGGTCTAATAAAGAATTTAATACATATAATTTCTATTCGGTTACTTATTTTGAAAAACTAGCTATTTCTAAAGAAAGAGATGGTTTTATAAATGCAGTGAAAAATGAATATCCTGTAATTAATATGAACGATCAAATATTCTTAGTTCCTAAGAATGTTGCCTTTAAAAATCAAAATAATGATTCACTTAAGAATACGATTATTGCTTTTTTAATAGGAACTTTAATTATTTTGATTTTAATTATTTTACCAAAAATAGACACTAATGAATTAAATAGATTTAAGCGAAATAAGCCATTGAGGGATGATGATTTTAAAGATTTTCTTGAATTTTTGAATCCGATAGGAACTTATAAAGGTGGAGCCATTCTTATGATTTTAAATATGATTATATTCTTAATAATGATATTTATAGGTCTTGATTTTGTTTCTCCTGCCGCTAAAGAGTTACTTGATATTGGAGGAAATCGGAGACAGGAAATTTTAAATGGTGAATATTGGCGCTTATTATCATCAAATTTTATTCATAGTGGTGTTTTTCATTTGTTTCAAAATTTACTCGGTTTAGCTATTAGTATAGTTTTTTTAGAAAAAATAATCGGCTACTTGAAATTCATCTTGACTTATGTTGTTTGTGGAATTTTTGCAGCTTTAGCAAGCTTTTATTGGCACGAGGATGTAGTAAGTGTTGGAGCTTCGGGTGCAATTTTTGGATTATATGGAGTAATGTTGGCTTTTGCTATTTTAAAGATTTATTCAAATTTCATTCTAAGATTTACATGGATTTTTTTAGGTCTTTGCATAGGATTGAGTTTGTTGTTTGGTACTATTGCATCAGTAGATAATGCAGCTCATGTAGGCGGTCTTGCAAGTGGGTTTATCATCGGGGTAATCTTTGTTTTAATGGGCAAAGAGGCTTTGAGGGAAAATGCGGTATATGATTAATTACGCTTTTAGAAAAATAACAACAAGACCTCAAATTATATTTTTTTCTTAAAATCTTAGGTTATTAAAAACTTCTGCCCAATATTTGTAGCTCAAAGTTCAAACACGTATTGAATAGTTATCAAGAAAGGTGGAGGGATTAGACCCTTTGAAACCTTAGCAACCCTTTGTTCCATACAAAGAAGGTGCTACATTCTACCCTTAGGGGATGGATAACAGTAATCGAATTTTCTTCGATATTACTTTCTTATAACTTTTTGATTTTACCTACCCGCATATAATGCTGGTCAAGGTTTGGCTTTTAATTTTTTGCATCCTGAGCGTAGCTGAAGGATTAATTTTTTAAAAACAACAAAATCATGAGTAATCACAAATTAGCAACAAACGCATTACACGCAGGTCACGACACAACTACCAACGGTGGTACAAGAGCAGTGCCTATTTATCAAACATCATCTTATGTGTTCAATGATACAGATCATGCTGCAAACTTATTTTCGTTAGCGGAATTAGGTTTCATTTATACAAGATTAAACAACCCCACCAATCAAATTCTACAAGACAGGTTAGCTGCGGTAGAAGGCGGAATTGGAGCGGTGGTTTTTGCATCGGGGACAGCGGCAATCTCTACAGGGTTGTTGACATTGTTAAAGGCAGGTGACCATATTGTGGCATCGAGCAGTTTATATGGTGGTACTTTTAATTTATTGAATGTAACCTTACCAAGATTCGGAATCACAACAACCTTCGTAGATGCATCTGATCCTGAGAATTTTGGAAAAGCGGTACAGGAAAATACAAGAGCATTTTTTGTAGAATCTTTAGGGAATCCTAAGTTAGATGTGTTGGATTTAAAAGGGATTTCAAAAGAATCAAAAGCGGCAGGTGTACCATTTATAGTAGATAATACGGTGGCTACTCCGTCATTATTGAATCCTATAGAACACGGGGCGAACCTCGTAATTCATTCATTGACAAAATATATTGGCGGACAAGGAACTTCCTTAGGCGGTGCCATTATTGATGCCGGTACTTTTGATTGGACCAACGGAAAATTCCCAGAATTTACTGAGCCATCTGCGGGATACCACGGTTTGGTCTATAGCGAAGCATTAGGTGCGGCAGCATTTACCTTTAAATTAATATTAGAAGGCTTACGTGATTTTGGTGGAGCATTGAGTCCGTTTAACGCATTCCAAATTATTCAAGGTTTAGAAACATTACCTGTGCGTATTAAGCAGCATAGTGCAAATGCATTAGAATTGGCTACATGGTTAGAAGGTAGGTCAGAAGTGGAATGGGTAAATTACCCAGGATTGAAGAGCAATAAGTACAACGACTTGGCAAAAGAATACTTGCCAAAAGGACAAAGCGGATTGGTTACTTTTGGCGTCAAAGGCGGATTTGAAGCTGCTAAAAAATTGACCGATGCGACCAAAATATTCTCATTGTTGGCAAATATTGGTGATACCAAATCATTGATCATTCACCCAGCAAGTACCACACACCAACAATTAACTGCAGAGCAGCAAGAAGGTGCTGGTGTAGGTCAAGATTTAATTCGTTTGTCTGTTGGTCTAGAAGATATTGAAGATTTAAAAGCCGATTTAGAACAGGCATTTGCAAGTCTTTAATTTGGGTGACTGAGCAGAGCCGAAGCAATCATACACTTCGGCTCCGCTCAGTGTCCGATTATTTATAAAATTTATATAAGGTGGCTGAGCGTAGTCGAAGCCATAAATTGATTTTGAAATAGATGCTACATCAATTACAGATTAAAAAATACAAGACCTTAAGTGGTGCCTCTCAAGATATTCAATTGTCTTATCAGGTATTTGGTAAAGAACTGCACACGGCACCTATTATTTTGGTGAACCATGCTTTGACCGGAAACTCTAATGTTACTGGTGAAGATGGCTGGTGGTCAGCACTTATTGGTGATGAAAAATGTATCGATACCCAAAAGTATACCATTCTGGCATTCAATATTCCGGGTAACGGTCATGATAAATTCGTGATTAAAAACTATAAGGATTTTGTTGCTGGCGATGTAGCGAGAATGTTTTTATTGGGTTTGCAGCAGTTAAAGGTAGAACGTCTTTTTGCTTTGATCGGTGGTTCTTTAGGTGGTGGTATTGCCTGGGAAATGGCAGCATTACAACCAGATTTAACCGAGCATTTAATACCTGTGGCATCCGACTGGAAATCGACCGACTGGTTAATTGCCAATTGTCAGATTCAAGAGCAGTTTTTGGTGAATTCTAAGCAACCTGTACATGATGCCCGTATGCATGCAATGTTATGTTATAGAACTCCGGCGTCCTTTAAAGAGCGTTTCAAAAGAAGCACGAACGAAGAGCTGCAGGTCTTTAATGTAGAAAGTTGGTTAATGCATCATGGCGATAAGTTGCAAGAGCGTTTTCAATTATCTGCATATAAATTGATGAATCAGTTATTGAAAACCATTGATGTCACTAGAGGTGGAGATGAGAATTTCATCAGACTTCAAAATAGCGATACCAATATTCATATCATAGGTGTCGATTCTGATATGTTCTTTACCGCTCAAGAAAATAAAGATACGTTTAAGCAATTGGCGCAAGCGAAAAGCAACGTAACCTATGGCGAAGTACAGTCGCTACATGGGCATGATGCCTTTTTGATCGAGTTCGATCAAATGGAGAAATTGCTCGGTGGTATTTTCAATACCAACGGCAATATCAAGAAAATAAAGATTCTGAAGTTTGGTGGTAAGTCCCTGAGCAATGGAGAAGGACTAGAGCGAGTATTGGATATCGTTGCCAATAAGGTTAAGAATGAAGAGAACATTGCCATTGTTTTATCCGCTAGGGAAAAAGCAACGGATCAGTTAGAAGAGATGCTGGAGAAAGCCGCAAAAGGTAAAGACTATAAAACTCAGTTTGAGGCTTTAGAAAAATATCAAAAGCATACTTATAAGAATATCAGTTTGTCGGCAGAGTTTAAAGGCTTGGCGAAATTGTACGAAGGTGTTTCTTTACTTGGAGATTATAGTGCTAAGATTAAAGATGAGGTACTGGCTTATGGTGAATTAATTTCAGCCAAATTGGTTACTAAATTATTGATAGGTAAAGGTATCAATGCAGAGCTGGTAGATACGCGTAAGGTGATAAAGACCGATAATACATTTGGTGATGCCAAGGTATTGGAGGCAGAGTCTAAAGAGCAGGTATTATTAAAGTTTGCGGATATTCCTAAAGATACTGTTGCGGTAGTAACCGGTTTTATTTCATCTACTTTAGATGGGGAGACAACAACATTGGGTAGAAACGGCAGTAATTATTCAGCAGCCTTATTAGCGAATTTTCTAGATGCTGAAGAATTACAGAATTATACACATGTAGACGGAATTTACACAGCAAACCCAGATTATGTGCCCGAAGCTAAAAAGTTGGAAAACTTGTCTTATGAAGAGGCAAATGAGTTGGCGAATTTCGGAGCAACTATTTTACATGCGAAAACTATAATTCCGCTTATTGAAAAGAACATTCCGTTACGTATATTAAATACGTATAATGATGATAGTGAAGGAACATTGATTAGTGCAAAATCTAGTAAAGAAGGAATAAAATCACTTTCTGTTATTGAAGATGTTGCGATGATCAATATTGAAGGTCGCGGTTTGTTAGGTAAAGTAGGTGTAGATGCACGAATATTTAAGGCTTTAGAAGCAAGTAATATTAGTGTTAGTATCATATCTCAAGGTTCTTCAGAAAGGGGTATTGGTCTTGTGGTGAAGAAAGACAAGGCGAAAAGAGCGAAATTGGCTTTAGAGAATGAATTCAGTAATGATTTTGAATCTAAAGATGTAAATATGATCACGGTAATAGATGATGTGTCTATCATATCTATTGTAGGTCAAGATTTAAGTACGTTCCATAATCCTTTTAACGCACTGATCAAAAACCAGATTGTGCCTTTGTTGTTTAATAACACGGTATCAGGTAATAATGTGAGTCTGGTGGTGAAGAAAGCAGATTTACACAAGGCGGTAAATGTCATGCACGGACAAGTGTTTGGTATCAGTAGAAAAATAAATATTCTAATTTTTGGGCATGGGAATGTAGGAGGAACACTGATCGATCAAATTCTAAAATCAGCCAAAACAATTAAGGATCGTAAGAAATTAGATTTGCGCGTATTTGGTATCGCCAATTCCAAGAAGATTTTGTTGAATGAAAAGGGGATTACCAAAAGCTGGAAAACGAATTTAAAACAAAAAGGTAAGGCGTATAAAGTAGAAGATGTTTTTGATTTTGCAAAACGACATCATTTAGAAAACCTGATCGTTATTGACAATACGGCGAGTAAAGACTTTGTGGCTAACTATTTTGAATTCGTAGAACATGGTTTTGACATTGTGTCTTCAAACAAAATTGCCAATACCTTACGTTATGATTTTTATCAGTTGCTACGAGAAGAGCTGCAAAAGAATCAAAAGCAATATTTGTATGAAACTAATGTAGGTGCAGGATTACCATTGATAGATACCATTAAGTTATTGCATTTATCAGGTGAGAATATAACCAGAATTAAAGGAGTGTTCTCTGGTTCTTTAAGTTATATATTCAATACTTTTTCAGAAAGCGATGTGCCATTTTCATCCATTTTAAAAGATGCGATGCAACAAGGATTTACAGAGCCAGATCCACGTGAAGATTTATCTGGAAATGATGTTGGTAGAAAGCTGTTGATTTTAGCACGTGAACTAGATTTGCATAATGAGTTTGCAGATATAAATATTGATAACCTTATCCCGAAGAAATTACAAGATGGGGAAGTGGCTTTCTTTTTAGAGAATTTAGATGTATTGGATGCTAAATTCAGTGAAATTAAAAAGAATCAGAAGCCAAATCATGTATTACGATATGTTGGTGATTTACATGGAAACCTTCAAAAGGAAAAAGGAGTATTAGATGTGAAGTTGATATCAGTGCCAAAAGAAAGTGCCTTGGGGCAGGTAAAGGGATCAGATTCTATCATAGAAATTTATACCGAATCTTACGGAGAAAATCCGTTAGTAATTCAAGGAGCCGGAGCCGGGGCAGCCGTTACCGCAAGAGGGGTATTTGGAGATATATTGAGGATTGCGGAGAAAGGATGACTTCGGCTCCGCTCAGTCATCGCGTACAAATGAGTAGTTAGGTGAAAGGCTGATGGCTGAGCGTAGCTGAAGCCAAATCAGATGAATGAAAGTAAGAAATTTTAATGTTGGTGGCTGAGCGTAGCCGAAGCCGATAAATGATAATTGTATGTCAGGATTCATGTATATTTTGGAATGTTCAGACGGAAGTTATTATACAGGTAGTACAAAAGACTTAGATAAAAGATTATTAGAACACCAAGATGGTAAAGGGGCTAATCATACAAGAAAAAGATTACCTGTGAAATTGGTTTATGTAGAAGAGTATTTAAGAATTGATTCTGCATTTTACAGAGAGAAGCAAATACAAGGTTGGAGAAGAGAAAAGAAAGAAGCATTAATAAATGGTGAATTAGAGAAGTTGCCTAGTTTAGCAGAATGTATAAACGATACACATTATAGATATTTTAAAGAAAAGTAAAATGTCAATTCGGCGGAGCTTAACGATCAGCATAAAAAAAGGTAGTATGTTTAAGACAGGTGGCTGAGCGTAGCCGAAGCCAAATAAGTTGGATAAGATTAAATAAGGTGAAGGTAAATGGCTGAGCGTAGCCGAAGCCAAAAAGTAAAGAAATGAACAAAAACAACAATAAATTTGAAACGAATGCGATCCGTACGCAACTAAAAAGAAGTGAAAACTTGGAACATTCGGTTCCGTTGTACTTGACTTCAAGCTTTGTATTTGAAGATGCTGAAGATATGCGTGCGTCGTTTGCAGAAGAGAAAGATCGTAATATATATTCAAGATACTCAAACCCTAATTCATCTGAGTTTATAGATAAGGTTTGCCAAATGGAAGGTGCAGAAAGCGGATTCGCATTTGCATCGGGTATGGCGGCAGTGTTTTCAACTTTGGCGGCGTTATTGGATAGTGGTGATCATGTACTTTCGGCAAGAAGCATATTTGGTTCAACGCATTCGTTGTTTACGAACTTCTTCCCAAAGTGGAATATTGACCATACCTATTTCAAGATAGATGCATTAGAGGAAATCGAAAGTCTAATTACTCCGAAAACAAAAATCATTTATGCAGAGACTCCTACGAATCCTGGTGTTGATGTGTTAGATTTAGAAGAGTTGGGTAAGATTGCAAAAAAGAATAATTTAATACTTGTGATCGATAACTGTTTTGCATCGCCTTATTTACAGCAGCCCATAAAGTTTGGTGCAGATTTGGTCATTCATTCTGGCACAAAACTGATGGATGGTCAAGGTAGAGTATTAGCAGGTATTACAGTGGGTAGTGCAGAGTTGATGGATAAGGTGTATCGTTTTTCAAGAATTACAGGTCCCGCTTTATCACCGTTTAATGCATGGGTGTTGTCTAAAAGTTTAGAGACTTTGGCTATACGAGTAGATAGGCATTGTGAAAACGCATTGAAATTAGCGGAGTATCTAGAGGGGAACGATAAAGTGAATTGGGTGAAATATCCGTTCTTAAAATCGCATCCAAAATATGAGATAGCTATTAAGCAAATGAAAGCAGGTGGTTGTGTAGTAGCTTTTGAAGTTAAAGGAGGATTAGATGCAGGTAGAGAGTTCTTTGACTCTATTAAACTGTTGTCACTTTCTGCCAATTTAGGAGATTCAAGAACTATAGTTACGCACCCGGCATCTACAACGCATAGTAAGTTGAGTGTAGAAGAACGTGCTGCAGTAGGTATCTCTGATGGCACAGTTCGTATTTCTGTAGGGTTAGAACATATAGATGATATTATCGCAGATATTGCTCAGGCATTAGGATAGTAGAAACAAAAAACGCCCGGTATGTGCCGGGCGTTTTTTTTATATGATAAATTAAAGTGTTTATTTACTCAAAGTCATATTGTAGGTCGCGCTAACACTAGTTTCGAACCCTAAAAAATCTACAGTTTCATCTAACTCATATCGTAATGACATTTGAGAATCTGTTAATTCTGTAATCGTAAAACCAATTTCTTCTTCGCCAGAACCAAAATAAAGGATGCTTCCATTCAGTCTCCATTCATTACTTTCGAAAAAGTCTTCTCCGGTTTCTTCTTCTGTTGAGGTTTCACCCATAACAGTAGTGGTTATCACCGTTGTATATGATCCTTCACTCGTTACTGTTTGTGGTTCTTCAGAAAAAATAACAACAGTATCAAAATCTTTACCAACAGCTGTAAACGTAGTGGGTATTGATGTTCCATCAAAATTAGTGTCAGACCTGCCATCTCTTGTTTCAAGAGCGGTAAGGTTCCATGTGCCGATAATTTGTGATTCACTTGCGTTGGAAACGCCAACGCTGTCGTCATCTGAACAAGATGTAAAAACTAATGTAAATACGCCTATAAGCGATAATAAAAATACTTTTTTCATAAGTAGGTAGAATTGATTTGGAAACTTATAACGTAAAAATGGTGTGCTCAAGTATTTTGCTGATATTTTTATTATTTGGCTATCTTAGCGTTATGCTCTCGAAAAAGACAAAATATGGGTTAAAAGCGCTTGCCTACTTAGCGGCACAGCCAGATAAGAAACCAGTTCAAATATCAGAAATAGCCGAAAAGGAGAACATCTCCCAAAAATTCTTGGAGAGTATACTTCTTAGCTTAAGAAAGACAGGATTCTTAGGTTCAAAAAAAGGTAAAGGTGGCGGTTACTATTTGTTAAGAACATCTGAGGAAATTTCGATGACGGATGTTATGAGGGTTTTAGAAGGTCCAATTGCCATGGTGCCCTGTGTAAGTCTAAATTTTTATGAAACCTGTGATGATTGTCCCGATGAAAACACTTGTTCCGTTCATAAGCTAATGCTGCAAGTGCGTGATAGCGCCTTAGATGTATACCGTAATAATACACTGAAAGACATCATCTCATAAAATCATATTTTTATTTCATTCTGCAATTCGCGATGCTTCAGTTTGTTGCGAAATATTAATTTTTCATGGGCTTTTGTTAATAATCTACTAAATCTATAGGGTAAATGAAATTTATCTGAAATTAGGGCGACTACATTGGAAAATAATACTATTTTTGAAAACTCTATTAAATTAGTAGGGTAATAAAAATTGAGTAAAAGATGATTGCAGATCAACTTATATTAAATAAAAAAGAAAACAAAACTACGTATCAAGATGATAAAACATCTGAAAAGCCAATTCGTAGTATAGCCAAGGCTTTTAGTTGGAGAGTAATAGGAACAGTAGATACGCTGATTATATCTTATATACTTACAGGTGAGTTTTCAGTAGCAGCATCAATAGCCTCTATAGATTTCGTGACAAAAATGATTTTGTATTTCTTTCACGAGCGTTTTTGGAATTTAGTAAAGTGGGGTAAATAATAAAGAATAGTATTATGGCATTGACAGAAGCACAAGTTCAGAAGTTGAACATTCAATTTAAAGGTATACCGCCGGAAGAAATTATTTCTTGGGCAGTAAAGCATGCGGAAACGCCTGTAGTTACAACAAACTTCAGACCCTATGAAGTTGCTATTTTACATGCGGTATCAGGAGTGAAAAAAGATATTCCTGTAGTTTGGTGCGATACGGGTTATAACACTCCAAAAACATATAAACACGCAGATGAAATAATCGGCAAATTGAATTTGAACGTAAAATTGTTTGTGCCAAAACAAACCACTGCACATAGAGATGCTGTAATGGGTATTCCACAAATTGATGACCCTAGGCATGCCGAGTTTACTGAGCAAGTAAAGTTGGAGCCTTTTAAAAGAGCCATGGCAGAATTCCAACCAGATGTGTGGTTTACGAACCTAAGAAAAGGGCAGACCACACACCGCGATAGTTTAGATATTTTAAGTCTAAGTAAAGACGGAGTGTTGAAGGTAAGTCCGTTTTACCACTGGAACGATACACAATTAGATGCCTATTTAAGAAAATATAATCTTCCTAACGAGCATAACTATTTTGACCCAACCAAGGTGTTGGAGAACAGAGAATGCGGATTGCATAGTTAATCTAAGGTGGTAGAAAAGAATAAGATAATTTATCTAAGAAAATATAGAATGAGTAATACAAGTACGGAATTGGAAGTAACGCCTTCCCAAGAACTTTTAAAAGATACAGCCCATATAAATGCACTTGAGAATGAGGCAATTTATATCATTAGGGAGGTTGCCGCTCAGTTTGAGAAGCCGGTTCTTTTATTCTCAGGAGGAAAAGATTCTATTACACTGGTTCGTTTGGCGCAAAAAGCATTTTGGCCATCGAAAATTCCTTTCCCATTAATGCATATAGATACGGGTCACAACTTTCCTGAAACTATCGAATTTAGAGATAGATTGGTTAAGGAGTTAGGGTTAGAGTTAATTGTGCGTAATGTTCAAGATTCAATCGATCAAGGTAAGGTTAAAGAAGAGTCAGGTAGATACTCAAGTAGAAATAGCTTGCAGACTACGACATTATTAGATGCAATTGAAGAATTTAAGTTCGATGCTTGTATCGGTGGTGCGCGTAGAGATGAAGAAAAGGCTCGTGCTAAAGAACGTATTTTTTCTGTTCGTGATGATTTCGGACAGTGGGATGAGCGTAACCAACGCCCAGAGTTGTTCGATATGTTAAACGGACAAATAGAATTGGGTCAGAATGTAAGAGTGTTCCCAATATCTAACTGGACAGAATTAGATGTGTGGTCTTATATAAAAGAAGAGCAAATTGAAATTCCGTCAATCTATTTCGCACATAAGCGTAAGACATTTTTAAGAGATGGTATGATATGGTCTGCAGAAGACGGTATTGTATTTAGAGAAGAAGATGAGGTTGTAGAAGAAAGATTGGTTCGTTTCCGTACAGTAGGTGATATGTCTTGTACAGCAGCCGTACTTTCAGATGCAGAGTCAATTGATAAAGTAGTAGAAGAAATTAGAGATTCATCTATTTCAGAGCGTGGTGCGCGTATTGACGATAAGCGTTCAGAAGCTGCCATGGAGAAAAGAAAACAACAAGGGTATTTTTAGAATTTTCTTTAGAAAATTCAGCCTTTAGCTTTAAGCTATCGGCTATTAGCCTTAATTAATAATTTAATAGCCAGAAGCTAAAAGCTAAGGGCTAACAGCATAAGAATGGAAGTACTAAAAATAGCAACGGCAGGTAGTGTAGATGATGGTAAAAGTACCTTGATAGGGAGAATGCTTTACGATACAAAATCTTTGACCAGCGATAAATTAGAAGCAATAGAAAAGACTAGTAAGCAAAAGGGATACGATTATTTAGATTTCTCTTTGGCTACAGATGGTTTGGTAGCAGAACGCGAACAGGGTATTACTATAGATGTTGCCCATATCTATTTCTCTACAGCAAAGAAAAGTTACATTATTGCAGATACTCCCGGTCACGTAGAATATACCCGTAACATGGTTACAGGAGCATCTACTTCACAAGCAGCGATTATATTGATCGATGCACGAAAGGGTGTTATCGAACAAACGAACAGACACTTTTTTATCAATAACTTATTACGTATTAAAGATGTTGTAGTGGCTATTAATAAAATGGATTTGGTAGATTATTCTGAGGAAACTTACAACGCTATCAAAGCTGATTTTGAAGAATTGATGGCGAAAAGAGATTACCAGGATCAGAAGATAACCTTCATTCCGGTAAGTGCATTGAAGGGTGATAATGTAGTTAATAAAACAGATAAGACACCTTGGTATACTGGTCCTACTTTGTTAGAACATTTTGAAGCCTTAGATAGAAAAGATATTTTCAATGCAGGTACACCTCGTTTCCCGGTACAATATGTTATCCGTCCAAAAACGGATGAGCATCATGATTTCAGAGGATTTGCCGGCAAGGTTTATGGTGGCGAGTTGAGTGTAGGTGATGAAGTGGTAGCGCTTCCTTCCCAAACACGTTCTAAAATAAAAGAAATCTATTTTCATGACAAGAAGTATAACACTGCTTCTAGACGTTCATCGGTAACGATTACTTTAGAAGATGAAATTAACTTGAGTCGTGGAGATATGTTAGTGAAAGCTGGAGATTTACCAACGGTTGATAAGCAATTTACCGCTACTATTTCTTGGATGGATTCATTACCGTTGGCTGCTGGAAATAAATATATTGTACAACACGGTGTCAATAAAGTATTGGCAAAAGTGGAACAGGTACATCATAAAATTGCGCCTGATTATTCGGGTATCGATACAGAAACAGATTCATTAGGTATGAATGATATTGCCCAGGTAAGTTTTCGTTTAAATAAGCCAATTTTTTTCGATCAATTTAAAGATCATAGAACAAACGGTTCTTTTATTTTGATAGATACAAAATCCAATAGTACCGTAGGTGCGGGTTTCATTAGTTAAATAAAAAAAGGTCAATTTTAATATTGGCTATTTTCATTAAGTCTATAAAATCTATAGGCAAAATATAGTAATAATACATCTCAGTACTTTATACTGAATACTTAATACCGAAGCATGCAGAGTTTTAGAACAGAAATAGAGAATCAAGTAGTTGCGAATGATATTTTAGAATTGGAACGCAAGATTCATGAGTTCCATGGCGGCAAATTAGATGAAGAGAAATTTAGAAGCCTTCGTTTAGCTCGTGGCGTATATGGTCAGCGTCAAGAAGGCGTTCAAATGATCCGTATAAAATTGCCATATGGTAAGGTGACTTCTCAGCAATTGCTACGTATTTGCGATGTGTCCGATGAATATTCTACTGGTAGATTACATATTACAACGCGTCAAGATATTCAGATTCACTATGTAGATTTGAACAGAACTCCAGAGTTATGGTCAGAACTTGAGAAAGACGATATTACGTTGAGAGAAGCTTGTGGTAACACCGTACGGAATGTAACGGCAAGTGAAACGGCTGGTGTTGATGTAGATGAGCCTTTTGATGTTTCGCCATATGCACATGCATTATTTCAGTATTTCCTTAGAAACCCTATAAGTCAAGAAATGGGACGTAAGTTCAAAGTTTCTTTCTCGGCAAGTGATGCTGATACAGGATTATCATACATGCACGATTTAGGTTTTATCGCCAAAATTGAAAATGGAGAAGTCGGTTTTAAAGTGATGTTGGGTGGCGGATTAGGTTCTCAGCCAAGACATGCGGACGAATTATATAGTTTCTTACCTGCAGATCAGATTATTCCGTTAATGGAAACGGTAATACGTGTTTTTGATCGCTACGGTGAACGTAAGAGTAGAGCAAAGGCAAGAATGAAATTTTTGTTGAAAGATTTAGGCTTGGACGGGTTCAAAGAATTATTGGCTGCTGAGAAAACGGCTGTGCCTTTTGATACTTTTCCTATTGATCCAGAAGACTATCCAAAGACTAAAGTGTCAGATTTAAAAGTCCCTGCAGTAGAAATAGAAGATTTAAAAGAATTTGAAAAGTGGAAAGTAACGAATGTTGTTCCTCAAAAACAACCTGGTTATGTTGCTTTGGGTATTAAAGTATTGCTAGGTGATTTTTATACCGACAAGGCACGTTTATTAGCCAATCTGGTGCAGAAATATGCAGCAGGTGAATTAAGGTTGTCTTTACGTCAAAACATTTTAATTCCTTTCGTAAAAGAAGAGAATGTTCAATTTTTCTATACAGAATTAAAGAAATTAGGTTTTGCAGAGGCGGGTTATAATAAAGCGCTTGATATTACAGCTTGCCCAGGTACAGATACCTGTAACTTAGGTATCGCTAGTAGTACAGGTATTGCAGAAGAACTGGAAAGAGTTATAAAAACAGAATATCCTGATTATATCAATAACGAAGATGTTGTAATAAAAATCAGTGGTTGTATGAACGCATGTGGACAGCACAATATGGCAAATATTGGTTTTCAGGGAATGTCCGTTCGTACAAAAGATAAATTAGTTGCTCCGGCACTACAAGTATTGTTAGGTGGTAGCACAGATGGTAACGGTCAAGGTCGTTTTGCTGATAAAGTGGTAAAAGTGCCTAGTAAAAGAGGTCCTGAAGCATTACGTTTAATCTTGAATGATTACGATGCTAATGGTGGCGATTTATCATTTCCGGATTACTATGCTGAAAAAGGACAAATGTATTTCTATGATTTTCTAACGCCATTATCATCTGTAGATGATTTAACGCCAGAAGATTTCATCGACTGGGGGAATACAGAACGTTATGAAAAAGCAATTGGTGTAGGTGAGTGCGCAGGTGTGGTTATTGACTTGATTGCTACACTTCTTTTTGAAAGTGAAGAGAAAATACAGAATGCCCAAGCTATGTTCGATGCAGAGAAATGGTCTGCAAGTATCTACCACGCATATTCTTCAATGGTGAATTCAGCGAAAGCGATGTTAACCTCAGAGAATACAAAAGTGAATACACATGTAAGTATCATTAAAGATTTTGATGAGAAGTTTGTAGCCGATGGAAGAATTGCCGTTGCTGGCGGATTCGAGAAATTGGTACTGCAATTGAATCAGAATGAACCAACAAAAGAATTTGCCGAGTCATATATCAAAGATGCGAAAGTATTTTTAGAGACGGTTGCAAAGTTTAGAGAACAAGAATTAGCAGAAGCATAATATGCATACCGATAATCTATCCAATCAAAAAACAATCAATTCAATAGTTGATACTCCCTCGCAGAGTCAAGGGAGGTTGACTGTTGTAGGCGCGGGACCTGGCGATATAGAGCTCATCACTTTAAAAGCAATAAAAACGCTGGAAAATGCCAATGTGGTTTTGTATGATGCTTTGGTTAACGAAGAGTTGCTGAAGTATGCCAATAATGCAGAATTGATTTTTGTGGGCAAGCGAAGAGGATGTTATGCATATCAGCAGGAACAAATAAATGAGTTGATTGTTAGCCGGGCAAAATCTGCGGGACATGTGGTGCGCTTAAAAGGCGGTGATCCTTTTGTATTCGGTCGTGGTTCTGAAGAGATGGAATATGCAGCTTCACATGGTTTAGAGGTAGCAATGGTACCAGGTATTTCTTCAAGTTTAAGTGTGCCGGCTTATCAGAATATTCCAGTAACAAAAAGAGGAGCATCAGAAAGTTTTTGGGTAATTACAGGTACAACAAAAGAGCATAAGCTATCAACAGATGTTGCTTTAGCTGCAAAGAGTAGTGCAACGGTAGTTATATTAATGGGAATGTCAAAACTTCCACAAATTGTAGAACTGTTCAAAGGTGAGGGAAAATCGGATATGCCAATAGCCATTATTCAAAATGGGACCCGTAAGAATGAAAAACTGGGCATTGCAACTATTGAAACTATTGTTGAGGTTGTAGAAAAAGAAAAATTATCGAACCCTGCAATTATCATCATAGGTGAAGTGGTAAAACATAGAGAGGCATTAATTCAGGCAAAGAATCAGTATTCAAATGAGAATGCTAAGTTGAGCGAAGTATAAAAGTGCAAAGTATTAAGTACATAGTGTAAGTGAAATTAAAAGAAGTTGAAAAGTGATTTCTAATTACTTTTTACTAAAAAGAAAATTATGATTAAAACAGATATGCTCATTATAGGAGCGGGACCAACCGGTTTATTTACGGTGTTTGAAGCAGGATTGTTAAAATTAAAAACGCATTTAATAGATGCATTGCCACAGCCAGGTGGGCAGTGTTCAGAGATATATCCTAAGAAGCCTATTTATGATATTCCTGCATTTCCAGAAATTTTGGCAGGTACTTTGATAGATAACTTAATGGAGCAAATCAAACCTTTTGAGCCAGGTTTTACCTTAGGTGAAAGAGCAGAAACTTTAGATAAATTAGAAGATGGTTCATTCGTAGTTACTACAAATAAAGGAACTCAGCATAATGCGCCAGTTGTTGTTATAGCAGGCGGGTTAGGTTCATTTGAACCACGAAAACCACCTATTTCAAATATTGTAAATTTTGAAGATACCGGTGTTTCTTATATGATTAAGGATCCAGAAGTATATCGTGACAAAAAAGTAGTGATTGCAGGTGGTGGAGATTCAGCTTTAGATTGGGCTATATTTTTAACCGATGTAGCTTCAGAAGTAACTTTGGTACATAGAAGAGATGAATTTAGAGGGGCTTTGGATTCTGTTGAAAAAGCATCTGAACTGGCAAAGCTTGGTAAAATAAAATTAATTACAAAAGCAGAGGTAAAAGAATTGCACGGCAAAGATCATTTGGAAGCTGTTGTGATTAAACATACCGATAAGGAAAAGGAAGATACTTATTTAGAGGTAGATAATTTTATTCCGTTATTTGGTCTTTCACCAAAATTAGGTCCTATTGGGGATTGGGGTCTAGAAATTCAGAAGAATGCCATTAAGGTAAACAATGCAAAGGATTACCAAACAAATATACCGGGAGTATACGCTATTGGTGATGTAAATACTTATGAAGGTAAATTGAAATTGATCCTTTCAGGTTTCCATGAAGCTGCGGTAATGTGTCAGTTTGCATACCAACAAATTAATCCAGGTAAGCGCTATGTAATGAAGTATACAACTGTTGGTGGTGTCGAAGGATTTGATGGTTCTAAGAAAGAAGCTAAGAAAGAAGTAGTACAGAGTATAGCATAAAGTTATTATTTGATTAATAAGGCCTCTAGACTCCATATGAATCTAGAGGCTTTTTTTATGACATTTTTTAAAAATTTCGTTGGCTAAAAAACAAGTTTACTCTTGGATAAGAGTATACTGTGCCGTTACTTTGCAAATCGTTCATAAATAGATTGAAACGTTATCAAGAAAGGTGGAGGGACTAGACCCATTGAAACCTTGGCAACCCTTTCCAATATGGAAAAGAAGGTGCTACATTCTATCTTTATTCTGTGTACTTGTGCAGAAGATGTTATTCTATATGGCATTACAAAGACAGATAACTTAAGAAAAGGCATCTAGCCGAACTTTCCTTACTTGATTACGAATTAGATTTTTATTGAACCAATAATATTTTACACCGTAAAATGAAGGATATAAAGGAAATATTAAAAGAGCGAATTCTCATATTAGATGGTGCCATGGGTACTATGCTACAGCGTTATAAATTTACTGAGGAAGATTTTAGGGGAGAACGTTTTAAAGACTGGGAACACCCATTACAAGGCAATAATGATTTGTTGTCACTAACTCAGCCTGATGCAATTGCTGAGGTTCATCGTAAGTATTTCGCTGCGGGTGCCGATATCGTAGAGACCAATACATTTTCTGGAACCACGATAGCGATGGCAGATTATTACATGGAAGACTTGGTGTATGAGTTGAATTATGAATCTGCGCGTATCGCTAAAACGGTAGCAGATGAATTCACAGCTAAAGAACCGCATAAGCCAAGATTTGTAGCCGGTAGTATCGGTCCTACGAACAAAACGGCAAGTATGTCCCCTGATGTAAATGATCCGGGGTATAGAGCAGTTTCTTTTGATGAGCTACGTATTGCATATAAACAACAAGTAGAAGCCTTGTTAGATGGTGGGTCGGATATTTTATTGGTAGAAACTATTTTTGATACGTTAAATGCAAAAGCGGCTTTGTTTGCCATAGAAGAAGTAAAAGAAGATCGAAATATAGATGTGCCCATCATGGTGAGTGGTACCATTACCGATGCGTCAGGTAGAACGTTGTCTGGTCAAACGGCAGAAGCATTTCTTATATCCATTTCCCATATTCCTATTTTATCGGTCGGTTTCAATTGTGCATTAGGAGCTAATCAATTGGTTCCGCATCTAGAGGTACTGTCAACCAAAAGTGAGCATGCGGTTTCGGCACACCCCAATGCAGGTTTACCAAATGCATTCGGAGAGTACGATGAGACTCCTGATCAAATGGCAGAACAAATTAAAGAATACGCAGAAAAAGGATTAGTAAATATAGTAGGTGGATGCTGCGGTACCACTCCGGAACATATTTCTGCAATAGCGAAGATTGTTGAGAATTTTGAACCTAGAAAGTTGACAGTTGTCGGTTGATGGTTGATAAATCGTTTTTCGTTTCTCGTTAATGGTTTATCGTAGTTTTTCAAATAATAAATGGATTATAAAGAATTAGATATTTGGGTGCAGGCTAGAATGCTAGTGAAAACGGTTTATGTTTTGACTAAGTCCTTTCCTCGTGATGAACAATTTTCATTAACCGCACAGGTTAGACGATGTGTTATTTCTGTGCCATCAAATATTGCTGAAGGTTGTGGAAGGCAATCCAATATAGAAACAATCCATTTTTTACATATAGCAAGAGGCTCCTTGTTTGAGTTGGAGACTCAGTTAATTTTAGCAGGAGATTTAAATTATATTTCAGATATAGATAACGTTTTGAAAGAAATAGAAAGAGTGAAAAAGTTGTTGAACGGATTCATAAATTATCACAAGAAATTATGAGTATAGAAAACGAACAACGAACAACGAACAACGAGCAACGCTTTCTAAAGCTTAGCGGTTTAGAACCCCTGATAGTCACTCCCGAAACCAACTTTATAAACGTTGGTGAACGGACAAACGTTGCTGGTTCAAAAAAGTTTCTACGTCTTGTAAAAGAAGAGAAGTTTGAAGAGGCATTGGCTGTTGCTAGAGAACAGGTAGAGAATGGCGCACAGGTTATTGATATTAACATGGATGACGGATTGATCGATGGTAAGGAAGCCATGGTCAAATTTTTGAATCTTGTTATTTCTGAGCCAGATATTTCTCGTGTACCTATAATGATAGATAGCTCTAAATGGGAAATCATTGAGGCGGGTCTGCAAGTAGTTCAGGGTAAATGTGTGGTGAATTCTATCAGTTTAAAAGAGGGTGAAGAACAGTTTATACATCATGCTAAGCTGATAAAAAGATATGGTGCCGCGGTAATCGTTATGGCATTCGATGAGGTAGGTCAAGCAGATAATTATGACCGTAGAATTGAAATAGCAAAACGCTCTTATGATGTTTTGGTGAACAAAGTGAATTTTGCACCAGAAGATATTATTTTCGATTTAAATATATTTCCTGTGGCCACAGGTATGGATGAGCATAAACTCAACGCCATCGATTTTATAGAAGCTACACGTTGGGTACGTGAAAATTTACCACTTGCCAGTGTAAGTGGAGGGGTAAGTAATGTTTCTTTCTCCTTTAGGGGAAACAACCCTGTTCGTGAGGCAATGCACTCGGTTTTCTTATATCATGCGATAAAAGCAGGTATGAACATGGGTATTGTAAACCCAAGTATGTTAGAGGTATACGATGATATACCTAAAGATTTATTGGAGCGTGTTGAAGATGTTATCTTAAATAGAAGAGACGATGCAACCGAGCGATTACTTGATTTTGCAGAATCTGTAGTTGGGAAAACTAAAGAAAGTAAGATAGATCTTTCATGGAGAGAAGAGCCATTACAAGATAGAATTACACGTGCCTTGGTAAAAGGTATTGACCAATATATTGTTGAAGACGTAGAAGAAGCTAGAGTTGCTTCAGATAAACCTATTGAGGTCATTGAAGGTAATTTAATGACCGGTATGAACGTGGTAGGCGATTTATTCGGGAGCGGAAAAATGTTCTTGCCACAAGTGGTTAAATCTGCCCGTGTAATGAAAAAAGCGGTAGCTTATTTATTGCCATATATTGAAGAAGAAAAGTTATTGAATCCTGTCACAGATGGGTCAGGGGCTCCCGGTAAAATATTAATGGCAACGGTAAAGGGCGATGTCCATGATATCGGCAAAAATATTGTGGGTGTTGTACTGGCATGTAACAATTATGAGATTGTTGATTTGGGAGTGATGGTACCTCCCGAAAAAATTATTGCCGCAGCCATAGAACACAATGTCGATATTATAGGGCTTAGCGGATTGATTACACCTTCTTTGGATGAAATGGTGCATTTGGCAAAGGAAATGGAACGTAAAGACTTTAAGATTCCATTGCTAATTGGTGGGGCAACAACCAGTAAGGCACATACTGCAGTAAAAATTGATCCACAATACAAAGAAGCTGTAGTTCATGTAAATGATGCCTCTAGAGCGGTTACTGTAGTGGGAGATTTACTGCAGAAAGAAACTTCTAATGGTTATAAGAAAAGCATTAAAGATGATTATGACGTTTTTCGTGAGAAGTTTTTAAATCGCTCATCAAGTAAAACGTATAAATCTATTTCTGCGGCCCGTAGAAATAAGTTTAAAATAGACTGGGAAACTTCAGAAATCGTAAAACCGAATAAGCTTGGTATACAGGTAATAGAAGATTTAGATTTAAATATTCTAGTGCCGTATATAGATTGGACTCCATTCTTTAGAAGTTGGGAACTGCATGGAAAATACCCTGCAATATTGACCGATGAGGTTGTTGGAGAACAAGCAACAGATTTATTCGCAGACGCCCAAGAGATGCTGAGCAAGATAATTTCTGAGAAGAAATTAAAGGCAAAAGGTATTTTTGGACTCTTTCCTGCTAACTCCGTCAACGATGACGATATTTTAGTTGACACAAGCTCCAATCCAGATGAGAATACTGGGTCGCTGAGCGGAGCCGAAGCGAAAGAGAGCTACACTTTCAGAACCCTACGCCAACAATTAGAGCGTAGAGAAGGTGTGGCAGATTATGCCCTGGCGGATTTTATAGCACCTAAAGAATCAGGGAAACAAGATTATATGGGTTGCTTCTGCGTGTCTACAGGTTTTGGTACTGCAGAATTAGCGGCGAAATATGAAGCCGATTTAGATGATTATAATTCCATTATGGTTAAAGCTCTTGCAGATAGATTGGCAGAAGCCTTTGCGGAATATTTACATAAGGAAGTTCGGCTGAAACATTGGGGCTATGCTTCAAATGAGGAGTTGAGCAATGAAGATTTAATTAAGGAATCTTACAAGGGAATTCGTCCTGCACCAGGTTACCCTGCTTGTCCTGATCATTTAGAGAAATTGACCATTTGGGATGTTTTAAAAGTGAAAGAGACCATTGGTGTTGAACTGACGGATAGTTTGGCTATGTGGCCGGCAGCATCTGTAAGTGGATATTATTTTGGAAATCCGCAAGCGCGATATTTCGGGTTAGGAAAAATAAAAGACGATCAGGTAAAAGATTTCGCAGAACGAAAAGGCATACCCTTAGAGGATGCCGAAAGATGGCTAGCGCCGAATATCGTAGAAGCCCCCTAGCCCCCAAAGGGGGACTTATTTTCTTATTATAAAAAGCATTTGCAGTTGATTAATAATGAAAATTGGAGGCAAAATAGTAAATTGAGTTATACTCAAATAGTTAAATAAATTATTAGATAATTAAAAATACCCGAGTAAAAGTTCCCCCTTGGGGGGCTAGGGGGCTTATGAAAGTAACAGACCATATCGATAATGCTAACGGAAAGACACTTTTTTCATTTGAAATAGTGCCTCCGGTAAAGGGTAAGAATATTCAAGAATTGTACAATAATATCGATCCGTTAATGGAATTTAAACCTCCATTTATTGATGTGACCACATCTCGTGAAGAAACTATCTATATTAAGAAAGAAGGACTTTTAGATAAGAAAACTACACGTATGAGACCAGGTACAGTGGGTATTTGTGCTTCTATTCAGCATAAGTATGATGTAGATACCGTACCACATGTTCTTTGTGGAGGTTTTACTAAAGAAGAAACAGAATATATGTTGGTTGATTGTCATTATTTAGGCATACAAAATGTAATGGCTTTACGTGGTGATGCCCGTAGCGAGCAAAAGTATTTTGAGCCTACGGAAGGGGGGCACCCTTTTGCGATTGATTTGGTAAAACAAATTCAAGAATTAAACTGTGGTAAGTATCTGCATGAAACCATAGAAAGCGAACACTGTAGCGATTTTTGTATAGGTGTAGCGGGCTATCCAGAAAAGCACTTGGAATCACCTTCATTACAATCAGATTTAAAACGATTGAAAGAGAAAGTAGATGCAGGTGCCGATTATGTGGTAACACAAATGTTCTTCGATAATAAAAAGTATTTTGAGTTTGTAGAAGCCGCAAAAAGTATGGGTATTACCGTACCGATTATTCCGGGAATAAAGCCTATTGCAGTTAAAAGACATATGCAATTATTACCACAGGTATTTAGAATTGATATGCCGCAAGATTTAATAGAAGCGGTAGATGGTTGTGCAACAAACAAAGATGTGCGAAAAGTAGGTATTGAATGGGCAATTCAGCAATCTAGAGAGCTGAAAGCTGCTGGTGTGCCTGTATTGCATTACTATTCTATGGGGAAATCCGATAATATTAAGGCGATAGCGGAAGCACTTTTTTAATTTGTAAAATAGTATTAAGTAACGAGTATTAAGTATAAAGCGTTCGTTAATGATAATACTCTTTACTAAATACTTCGTACTTAATACTTATAACTATTTTTGCCTTCAATGAATTTTAAGTTTCTATCCATTTTACTGATTTCAGTAAGTTGTTGTTTCGCACAAGAATCTGGTGAGCAAAAAAAGTATACCCTTGATGCTAGTCAGTTTTACGGGTCTATAATTTTACATAATCCTGATATTTCGCATTTAATCACTTCGCACCCTGCGGGTGTAATTTTGAGTTACAATAGAAAAACCTATGGCTTAAATGCATGGGAAGAGTTATATAACTATCCTGATTTTGGATACTCTTTCATTTATCAGAATTCTAATAATAGCACACTAGGTGATAATTACGGACTCTACGCGCATTATAATTTTTATCTTTTTAAGCTTAACGTGCAGCTTCGCGTTGGGCAAGGCATCTCGTATGCTACTAACCCATATGATAAAGTAACAAATTTTAGAAATAACGCATACGGATCAGATGTATTAAGTTCTACGTATTTAATGTTCAATTATCATAAAGAGAATATTATTAAAGGACTAGGACTCAAAGCGGGTATTTCTTTAATACATTATTCAAATGCTAATTTTAGGGCTCCAAATACCTCTACCAATACCTTGGCTTTCAATGCCGGAGTAGTATACGATTTAGATGGAGGAAAAGAAATAGAATATATACATCGCGAAAAAGAAAAAGTAACAGAGCCTTTGCGTTATAATTTTGCTTTTAGAACAGGCGTAAATGAAAGTGATGTCATTGATTCCGGTCAGTATGGTTTTGTTGTCTTCTCTGCCTATGCAGATAAAAGGGTGGGAAGAAAAAGTGCGCTACAATTTGGAGTAGATGCCTATTTCTCTAATTTTTTAAAGGAGTTGATTCGCTATCAAAGTATAGCTTTTCCAGAAAATGGTGTTGCTGCAGATGACGATTATAAAAGAGTAGGAATATTTGCTGGACATGAGTTGTTCATAAATCGAACTTCGGTAGTTTCGCAATTCGGATATTATGTTTATTATCCGTTTGATTTTGAAGGGCGTACATATCTACGTGTAGGGCTAAAACGTTATTTTGGAGAAAAGATATTTGGGGCGGTTACCTTAAAATCTCACGGAGCAAAAGCAGAAGCGGTAGAATTCGGGATAGGAATACGATTATAAGATGATAAAAATGATAAATAATTCACTTAGTTGTCTGGTCAAGCGCAGTCGAGACCTTATTGTCTTGAAGGTAATTTTGGTTTCCCTATTTGTTTCTTGCGATTCTGAAAATGCGACAGATTGTTTTCAAAGCACTGGTGAGATTACAAGACAAGAAGTTTCTGTTGCCGAGTTCTCTTCAATAACAGTTTTTGAGAATGTAGCTCTAGTTATTAAACAAGGAGATACACAAAAAGTAGAAATTGAAACCGGTGAAAATTTGCGTAATGAAGTAGCTGCGGTTGTGGAGGATGAACAATTGTTATTGACTGATACAAATGACTGTAATTATGTACGTGATTATGGTACCACGGTAGTTTATGTGACCACTCCCAATTTAATCAGTATACGTAGTAGTACCGGTTTTCCTATTCAAAGTGATGGAGTTCTGGCTTTTGAAAGTTTAAGCTTGCTGTCAGAGAGTTTTACAGATCCAGAAGCAGAAACTACAGATGGGGAATTCAATTTAGAATTAGACGTTACTAGTTTAAGTATAACAAGCAACGGAATATCATATTTCAAGTTAAAGGGTAGCGCAGATAGCTTTAATGTAAGTATTGCAGCAGGCGATTCTAGGGTAGAGGCAGAAGAACTTATAACCCAGCGGATAAATTTTAACCATAGAGGTTCAAATGATATTTTAGTAAATCCGCAAGAAAGTTTAACCGGAGTTTTAAGAGGTACGGGAGACTTACAGAGTTATAACCGACCGGCAACAGTGGATGTTGAAGAATTGTATAATGGTCGCTTGATCTTTGTGGAATGAATCCTATACTCAAATATCTAAAAAACGTGTTTGCTGCTAAACGTATTTTGGCGGATGATACTGAGTTAACAGGATTGGTAAAAGCAGATTACTTACTTCAACAATTAATAATAGAAGATAAAGTACCCGGAATTGCAATTACGGTTTTAAAAGAGGGAAAGTCAGTTTTCCAAAAAGGGTATGGGTATGCCAATATTGACGAGAAACAGTATATAGACGCTAAAAAATCTATTTTTAGAATCGCTAGTGTCTCAAAGCCTATTGCAGCAACAGCTTTGGCGCATATGGTACAAGAAGGACTTATTGATTTAGATGAGTCTTACTATACTTACCTTCCAGATTACCCTAAGAAAGAATGGGATTTTACCATTCGCCAATTAGCTGGTCATACCGCAGGTATACGTGTTTATAAAGGCAAGGAATATGGTTTGAACGAACCATTATCCATCAAACAGGGTCTTAAGATATTTAAAGATGATCCTTTGGTATACCAACCAGGTACCGAATATTTATATAATAGTTTTGACTGGGCAATGATTTCTGCGGCAATGCAAGAAGCAAGCGGAATTCCGTTTGAGGAATATGTGCAAGAGAAGGTGCTGAATCCGCTAGGGATGAATTCTACTTATTGCCCCCAATGTTATAATGAGTCCGGCTCACAGAACAGTAATCAAAAACTTGACGATTGTGCGGTAAATATTATTTCTACATCCGAAGAACAAAACCAAGTAGCTAAATTTTACACTAAG
The DNA here is from genome assembly GCF_044597005.1 of Maribacter sp. R86514. Lineage (NCBI taxonomy): Bacteria > Pseudomonadati > Bacteroidota > Flavobacteriia > Flavobacteriales > Flavobacteriaceae > Maribacter > Maribacter sp. R86514. Next base: position 4,239,612 of record NZ_CP138999.1, read on the forward strand.
GGCATTTCAGGATTTAGAAAAGCGATACCTGTCGACAATTTTTATAAACTAGCAGGCGGCGGTTATTTATCTACTTCAGAGGACATCGCAAAATTCGGACAAGCATTTTTAGACAATAAAGTTGAAGTCAAAGAGGCTATTCTAAATCAATTTTTAACTGCACGACAAGTTGAAGGGAATTCTACATATTACGGTTTAGGCTGGCAGGTAAGCGAAGATGCAAAAGGTAGAAAGTTTTTTGGGCATGTTGGTAATGGAGTAGGAGGCTATGCTAATTTCTTTGTCTACCCTAATGAGCAAGTGGTGTTTTCGATTCTTATAAATTGTACAGATCCTAAAATACAAGAAGAGCTAGATGCAATAATAGATTGTTTTTTTTAAGAGTTTTGAATATTTATTTAATAGTTATGGATAAACAATTAATAGAGGTTTTAAGTGAAATACAAAACACTAAATCTTTACGTGTTTATAATATTTTCAAGTCATTAACGAATCCACGCACTGTATTCTACATTTTTTTAAATAATTATATTGAGTTAAAAAAAGAAATTCAAATATACTATTCAGAAACTTTTGAGTTGGAAAATGGTTTGTTGCGAAGAACAAGTCAAAAAAAATTAATAAGACTATACCATAATTACTTGTCTAGCGCAAGAGTTTTTACTGAGCAATATGTTCAGGAAGATATTAAAGACGATTTCCATTGTTTCATCAAAGAACTAAGAAATTATTCTATTCATAAAGGTTTTTTTCCATTAAGTTCTAGATTTGAAATTAATCAAAAGACTGAATCAAGATATGAAAGTCTTCAAGTTAATAAGATTGAAGATTACTTAAAAATTGAAATAGAAAATTCGAAGAAAAGAAAGCAAGGTTTGATAAATGCACTAAATTATCTCAACTCGCAAAAACCGACATTAAATTTGAACATTATTTTAGAGAAGTATTTTTATAAAATGTTGGAGGAATATCATTATGTGATGAACGGAAAAATTAGTGAATATAAAGAAGATTTAATTTCATTATATTTTCTAATTAAAAAGCTTGATGATAAAATGAAAATTCACGGTCTTAGTAGTCCTCGAGTATTAAGTGATTCGGAAACTAGGTATTTAAAGCTCATTTTAAATAAATAAGAATTATTTATTTTTTAACCGCTCGGCAAATAGCTGGTAATTCTACGTACTACGGCTTAGGTTGGCAGGTAAGCCAAGATGCAAAAGGAAGAAAGTTCTTTGGGCATGTTGGTAACGGAGTAGGAGGCTATGCTAATTTCTTTGTCTACCCTAAAGAGCAAGTGGTGTTTTCGATTCTTATAAATTGTACAGATCCTAAAATACAAGAAGATTTAGGTGCTGTTATTGATAGTATTTTAAGTGCAAAATAAACTTTAATAAAAAGTTACCATTGCTGCTAAATGCTTTACTGCTACAATTTTCATTTAAATTTTCAGTTAGTACTTAATATTCATACAGTTAATATTAAAAGACAACCAATTGTAATTATGAAAAAACCGAATTTATTTATCCTGTTCTTTTTAAGTCTTATCATTTTTTCTTGTTCAAAAGATGATGGTAATGAAGGTCTCTCTGGTGACATTGATCCAGATGGAGTTAATGTGAAAGAAGAAGTTTTATTAGATGTAAATGCAACCTCTTCTGGTTTAGCAATAGAGGGGGCAACAATGAATGATGGCGGGGTAACGCCAACAGGAGGTATAGATTTTAGTTTAGATTATACTTCCCAAACTGCATTTCAAGATTACGGATTTGAAATAATTTTAGATGCACCAACAGATTTTGCCGGTGCCTATATTCAGTTGTTCGATGAAAACGGAATGGCCGATAGTTATATAGATGTACCTTCAAGCGCCACAGAAAGTTATTATGGTGGTAAATTTTTATCAAAAGAAAGAAAAGATATTTTCGCTAAAAAGGGAGCATCTACTCAGAAAGATGAAGATACGGTAATAGATGTCAATTTTTCTAATACTGTCCCAGCCGGTACATTCTGTTATGCTATTTGCGTTTATGATAGTCAAGGTAATATTAGTCAGCCACAAGAAGTTTGTGTAACAGTTGAATCTTGGGGAGGTAATGTAAATCTTGTAGGTAATTGGGATTTTACAAAGCAAATTGATAATGGCGAAACCATTAACGTCGGTGAAGAGTCTTGCGATAGCTATGATTCTACATTGTACTGTGAAAATGGAGCTCAATTAGATGTTGAGTTAGAAGAATGCTATACCCTTAACGACCTGGCCATAACATTTAATGAAAACGGAACTTATTTCTTTAGTCAAGAATCTAATTATAAAAGCTATGATTACGCTGCATCTAATGAGGCTTGCGAGGTTATATATGAAGAAGATGGTGGTGAGGCTTATACATCTTCAGGTAATTGGGCTTTTAACGAAGAGGAGAATATTTTGACCTTGGTAGAATTTGAATATACTGAAACTGGAGACGGTGAAACTTATACTGACGTAGAACCAGATGGTTACTTATTGCTAGAAGGAGAAATAACACTTTCAGCTAATGAATTAATTATTTCTGAATCAGATACGTTTAATGGTGAAACAGATGTTTACGAATATTTTTTCAGTAAAAAATAAAGTGTAATTCTATATTATACGTAAAAGACCTCTTTTTAGAGGTCTTTTTTGTTTCTATTGGTAATTCATAATTAATTTAATTTTTAACACAAAACCTTCGCTTTTTGAGATAGAAATTGAATTTTTCAAAATAATAAAATGTAAAACGACCATTTTTAAATATAATTACTACTTTAGCCAAAGTTTACAAGCACAATGACAAAACAATATTTCTGGAACGGTTTTTATTTTTACTTCTTTTTTAAGAGAGGTACGGGACTGTTGTAGTATATTTTAAAAATAAAATAGAATCTAAGTTCCGATATGTATCGGAACTTTTTTTTTGTTCAAAAATTGAAATCACCCTGAACGTAGTAGAAGGGTTTTGCGGTAAGTTGAAATGTGAATTATGAGTTTAAAAATAGCCATACAGGGAATTAAAGGAAGCAACCATCATCAGGTAGCTAAAGATTGTTTTGGTGATGATATCGAGTTGGTAGAATGCCTTTCTTTCGATGTTTTGGTAGACAAGTTATTGTCTAACGAAGCGGATCAAGGTGTTATGGCTATAGAGAATTCAATAGCAGGTTCTATAATACCTAATTACGCGTTGGTAAACCATAATGATCTACATATTATTGGCGAGTATTATTTGAATATTCATCATAATTTAATGGTGTTACAAGGGCAGAAAATAGAAGATATAACAGAGGTTAGTTCTCACCCGATGGCTTTGTTGCAGTGTAAAGAATATTTTAGGCAATATCCGCATATAAAATTGGTAGAAGATGTAGATACTGCCGAGACTGCACAAAGAATTCAAGAGCAAGAATTAAAACATGTTGCTGCGATAGCACCAAACGTTGCGGCAGAATTATATGGGTTGGACATCGTAGCGAGCGACATACAGACTATTAAAAATAATGCTACTCGTTTTATCATTGTAAAGACAAAAAATAATGCGTTGCCAGAGGTTGAAATTACCAAGGCTTCGGTAAGGTTTATTACCGACCATAAAAGGGGAAGTTTGGCTGCTGTGCTTAATGTTATGAGCGATTGCCGATTGAATTTGACAAAAATACAGTCGTTACCGGTGATAGAAACACCATGGAAATATGCATTTTTTGTGGATGTCACTTTTACCGATTATACAGATTTTACAAAGGCTAAAAGTCTATTGAACATCATGGCAGAAGACTTTAAGATTTTGGGTGAATATAAAAATGTAAGACAATGATACGTACCGCTGAAAGGTTAAATACCATACAGGAATACTACTTCTCAAAAAAGTTGAGAGAGGTACGCGGTTTAATGGCGCAGGGTAAACCTATCATAAATATGGGTATCGGTAGTCCAGATTTGGCTCCGTCCCAAAAAGTGTTGAATGCCATACAGGAAGCCGTACTTGAAAGTGGGGCGCACCAATATCAAAGTTACCAAGGGCTACCTCGGTTAAGGGGAGCTATCTCAGATTTTTATAAGAAAAGGTTTGACGTAAAGGCTGATCCAGATACTGAGATTTTACCATTAATGGGATCAAAAGAGGGTATAATGCATATTAGCCTTTCTTTTCTTAACGAAGGTGATGAGGTTCTAATTCCTAATCCGGGCTATCCAACGTATACTTCAGTAACTAATTTGGTAGGCGCAGTGCCCAAGTATTATGATTTAACTGAAGATGCTGGCTGGTTTCCAGATTTAGATGCATTGTCAAAGCAAAATTTATCTAAGGTAAAGATCATGTGGTTGAGTTACCCGCACATGCCTACAGGTGCTACGGCAACGAAAGAACAGTTTGTGAAAATAGTGGACTTTGCGAAACAGCATGGTATACTGTTGGTAAACGACAATCCGTACAGCTTTATTTTAAATGACGAACCTGCAAGTATTTTGAGCATACCTAATGCAAAAGAGGTGTGTTTAGAATTGAATTCATTGAGCAAAACTTTTAACATGGCCGGTTGGCGCGTTGGTTTTGTTTTGGGTAGCGAAGCCCATATAAACGCTATTTTGAAAGTGAAGAGCAATATGGACTCTGGTATGTTCTACGGTATACAGAAAGGTGCAATAGTAGCATTAGAGAGCAGTGATGATTGGTTTGCAGACTTGAACGCAGTGTATAGTGCACGTAGAGAGCTGATTTATGAATTGGTAGACAAGCTTGGTTGTTCGTATGATAGAAATGCCGTTGGCTTATTCGTTTGGGCAAAATTACCAGAGGGTAGTGTATCATCAGAAGAGTTTATAGACAATATATTGTATACAAAAGATTTGTTCATTACACCGGGTACTATATTCGGTAGTAATGGTGAAGGGTATATTCGCTTTTCACTGTGTATAAATAAAGGAAAGATTAAAGAGGCAATCGCAAGATTTTAGTGTGATGAATGTATTTGTAATAGGTATCGGTTTAATAGGGGGTTCTTTAGCGAAAGACATAAAGTCGACAGTTGAAAATGTTACCGTTTTTGGTATAGAATCTAATGAAGCAAATTTAGCTGAGGCATTGTCTTTGGGTATCATCGATAAGACGGCAACCTATCAAGATTTACAATTAGCGGATATGGTCATTGTAAGTATACCTGTTGATGTTATGGTTACAGAGCTTCCGGTAATATTGGATGCTGTACATGAAGATTGCGTAGTTTTTGATGTGGGATCAACCAAATCTTTAATCTGTAAGGTTTTAGAGAATCATCCAAAGAGAAGAAATTTTTTAGCATGTCACCCCATTGCAGGAACAGAATTTTCAGGTCCGTCTGCGGCGATAAACAATTTGTTCAAAGACAAAACCAATATCATTTGCGAGGTAGAATTAACCGCATTTAAGCTTCAGGAAAGAGCTTTGAAAGTTTTTCAAGCAGTTGGTATGCGAATAAGGTATATGAACCCTGTTGCTCATGATAAGCACATTGCCTACGTTTCTCATTTATCGCACATAAGTTCATTTATGTTAGGTAAAACGGTGATTGAAAAAGAGAAGAACGAGCGTGATATTTTTGATATGGCGGGTAGTGGATTTGAAAGTACGGTACGTTTGGCAAAGAGTTCGCCAGCAATGTGGACACCAATTTTTAAGCAGAACAAAGAGAATGTGGTAGAGACATTAGAAGAGTACATTCACAACCTTACGGCATTTAAAGAAATGTTGCAGAAAGATGATTACGAGGGCATTTATAATGAAATGAACAATACGAATAAGATTAAAGGAATATTAAAAAGAAATACCGTTAAACAAGAAATAGAATAAGTAAAAATGGAAAATTCAAAACAAATGAGAACATGGTTGGATGATTTAAACCTTGACCATCCACTAGTAATAGCAGGGCCATGTAGTGCAGAGACTGAGGAACAAGTGTTAGGTATAGCACACTCTTTAAAAGATACCGATGTAAATTATTACAGAGCCGGTATTTGGAAACCTCGTACTCGCCCAGGAAATTTTGAAGGTGTTGGTGCTTTAGGGCTAAAATGGTTGCAAAAAGTTAAGGAAGAAACAGGTTTAAAAACAGCTACCGAGGTTGCAAACCGTGCACACGTAGAGTTGGCATTGGAACATGATATCGATTTATTGTGGATCGGTGCAAGATCAACCGTTAGTCCTTTTATCATGCAAGAATTGGCAGATGCCTTAAAAGGTACTGACAAAATCGTATTGGTTAAGAATCCGGTAAATCCAGATTTAGCTTTATGGTTAGGTGGTATCGAAAGATTGCATACGGCAGGTATAAAAAAATTAGGTGCAATACACAGAGGTTTTTCTACGTACGAGAAAACTAAGTATAGAAATATACCAGAATGGCAAGTGGCGATTGAATTTCAGAACAAGTTTCCTGATCTTCCATTAATAAACGATCCTTCACATATTACCGGTAAGCGTGATATGATTTTTGATGTATCGCAAACAGCTTTAGATTTGAATTTCGACGGATTGATGATTGAAACGCACCATGATCCAGATAACGCATGGAGTGATGCTGCACAACAAGTTACGCCAGAGAAACTTGTTCAAATCATGAGAGATCTTAGAATAAGAAAAGAAAGTGATCCAGAAGCGGAATATAACTCAGAATTGAGTAACCTAAGAGCTCAAATCGATGTTATCGATAACCAATTGATAGAAATACTAGGAAAGAGAATGAAGGTTTCCGATGGTATTGGGGAGCTTAAAAAGCAGAAGAATGTTGCTGTTCTTCAGTCTAATAGATGGAACCAGATTTTAGGTGCTATGATATTAGAAGGGGAAAGCAAAGGGCTTAGCGAAGAGTTTGTGCTTCGCATGTTCAAAGCTATTCACCAAGAGTCTATCAACCACCAAGAGAAGATAGTAAACGCTTAAGGTTAGCTTAACTTTATATAAACAAAACATCCGTAATATGCGGATGTTTTTTTATGCCTAAATTTTTACAAGTAAGAAAAATAATACATTTTAACAATATTCTTAAATAGGTATCGTTAGGGGACTAAAGAACCATTTTTAATCAATCAAAAAATATGAAGAAAGTAGCATTAGTGGCAATTTTAATGATTGCCTCATTATCGGCAAAAGCACAATCGTACGTTGGGTTTTTGACTGACAATTACAGTGGTGTAAACAGTGTAATATCAAACCCGGCTAACATAGCCGATTCTCGTTTTAAAACCGATATCAACTTAATAGGGGCTAGTGGTTTTCTTGCCAATGATTACGTAGGTGTAGGTTATTCAGATTTAATTTCAAGCGATTTTGATTTTGATAGGGATGCCAACCTCATGTTGACCGACAATAATAATTTTTCTGGTAACGTAGATATATTAGGACCATCATTCATGTTCAACATAGGTAAAAAATCATCTATAGCCATATTTACCAGAGCAAGAAGTTTTGTTACCGGTAATGAATTTAACGGTGAAAGTATTGACGACCTTGATGACAGTATTGATGAAAGTCAAGACTTTTTGGTCGATGAGGGCGATTTCTTTGCCTCTGGTCACGGTTGGGCAGAAGTAGGTGTTACTTACGCACAAGAATTATGGAACAAAGACGAGCATTTTTTAAAAGCGGGTCTTTCGTTGAAATACTTAAAAGGATTTGGTAATGCCTATGGAAGCGGAAGAAATGTAACCATTGATTATGATGCTGATGGTGCCACCTTACCTGATAATTCAACAATAGGTACGTTGGAATCTACCGGAGATTTAATTTACGGTCGTGCAGATGACTATGATGATGATAATTACGATTATGAAGTACCCGATGCAAACGGATTTGGCTTTGATTTAGGTTTCGTTTATGAATGGAGACCTAATTATGAAGATTATGTAGTTACCGGTGCTGACGGTGAAAAAACAGTAATGAAAGATAAGAATAAGTACAAGCTTAAGTTTGGCTTGTCACTTACAGATGTAGGGTCGGTAAATTATAAAGCTGGTTTGGTAGATATATACAATATCAATAACACCATTACGCAAGAAGATTACGATAATATCGAAGATTCTGATGATTTACAAAATTTGTACACGTTTACAGAAGCTACAGAAGATTTAAAGGCAGGTTTGCCTACGGCTTTACATTTCAATGCAGATTGGAATATCAAAAACCATTTTTATTTAAACTTCAATACAGATTTGTCAATGCGTTCGGCCGGTGAAAACAATCAAAGGGTCGCAAATGTATTTTCTTTGACTCCTCGTTTTGAAAGTAAGTGGTTTAGTTTCTATTTGCCTTTTAGTAGCTATCAGTATAGCGGTATGCAAATAGGTGCGGGGTTACGTGCTGGGCCACTTTATATCGGCTCAGGTTCGTTGATATCTACATTTACAAGAAATGAAATTCAAGGGGCGGATGTATATGCAGGTTTAAAAGTGCCTGTTTATTATGGTCAGCCAAAAGATTCTGATGGAGACGGTATACCAAATAAAGAAGACGGTTGTCCTAAAAAAGCCGGACCTATAGAAAATAATGGTTGCCCTTGGGGAGATACGGACGGAGATTCTGTTTTGGATAATGAAGATCAATGCCCAGATGAAGCCGGACCAGTTGAAAATAACGGTTGTCCATGGGTTGATAGTGATGGTGATAGTATATTGGATAATGAAGATCAATGTCCTGATGAGGTTGGTCCGGCAGAAAATAACGGTTGTCCTTGGGCAGATTCTGATGGCGATGCTGTTTTAGATAAAGATGATGAGTGCCCTAATGAAATGGGAACTGTGGCTAATAAGGGTTGTCCTGAGCCGGTGGTTACCGCTGAGGTTCAAAAATCATTGAACGAGTATGCAAAAACAATCTTGTTTAACACAGGTAGATCAACACTTAAAGATGAATCAACACCTGTTTTAGTAGATATTATTGGTATTTTAAATGAATACCCAAATGCTAATTTCACTATTGAAGGTCATACGGATAGTATAGGTTCAGAAGCAACCAATCAAAAATTATCAGAAAAAAGAGCACAAGCCGTACTACAATTTCTAATCAACGGCGGTATTTCACCCTCTAGATTAACCGCAATAGGTTATGGGGAAAGCAAACCAATTGCTACCAATATGTATAAAGATGGCAGGCAGAAGAACAGGCGTGTAGAGATCAACTTAGCGCAGTAAACTCAAGTAGATAAAAATTGAAAGCCCGGTTTTACCGGGCTTTTTATGCTTTTTGGTTTTATCTTTTAAAGATATAACGGGTAATGAAAATACCTTGACCATCTGTATTACCTGCATCTGCTTCAACACCACTGGTAACAAAAACAAGCTCCCATCCATTTTGTGCCATATCACTTAGTTTTGAAGAGATAAGGGCATCATTTGCTGCAATGTTCTGAAAACGAATTCCCGCAATATTATAAAAGTTAAGCAATTTGGTTTCTTCAAAATCCTCAACCCTAATATCTCCACGTTTAGATTTGTTTCGTGTATTGTCTTCTTCGGTCTGCTCAGACGTAAATTCCTTAAAATCTCTATCGGCATTGGCATCTATGATTCTTGATCTGCCTAATCCGCTAGGTACAATAGATTCAACACTGGTAATGACCTTGTATTCCTGTGCTGTAATTGTAGCCATTCCCATAAGGGCAAAACTGAGTAAAATGATTTTTTTCATGATAGTGATTTTTCTTAAAGTTTATTTAGCATGAAAAGTAAAATGTAAAATAAAGAACAGCAAGAAATACCCTTAATATCATTGTAAAATAATATGAAACCATCACGAAAAAATACCTAAAAACCAGTAGTCAAAAAAAAAGTCCCGATACTGAAAGCATCGGGACAGACTATAAATTATATGTTCTTGTTCTATTGAATCGAGAAATCAAAAACAGATTGGTTCTCTCTACCCTGTGGTACTTGACCTTGGTAGATGAAGCAATATTCACCTGGCTCTAAAGAATCAGGAGTAACTTTAAACTTGTTACCTTCAATTTCCTCTATAGCGAAGTTAAGGGCGTATTTTGGGTCAATACCGCTACTGCTAGTGACCCAGCTGCTTTTGCCGGTAATTACCTCTCTAAGATTCTTTTTCTCTTTTACCGTAAGTTTAACCAAAACAAACTCGTTAGGGTTACTTGCCATTCTAAACCACCAGTTAAATATACCTGCGTTATTACCTTGGTTGTTCTGCATGTTATCAACCTCGGTTACACTTGGGTCAAAGATAAAGGTGAATTCAGGCTGACTTTGGCGAATAACATTATTAGATTTTGTTTTAGGCAATTGTGCTTTTTTCTTTGCGTTGATAAAACTAGAAACCAGTTTCTGTGCTACTTGGTTAGAGTTGGAACCAGAGAAAACACTTGGCTGAACCAATTTATCTTCACCATTGGCATCGGTATAATAGATACCTGTTTTTGATTTTGTGTTCTGTTTTGATTTATCCATTATCAATGACAGAATTTCAGATGAAACACCTGCATTTTTCATTTGACCCAATGCTGTAATAGAGGCATCGAACTTAACATCAGAAGTATTTATTTTATCTATGATCATATAATCGTCAAAACCAAGTTCGACCATTTGTACTACAGATTCATTCGTGATAGTTTCTTGGGCGGCCCCAAAAGTGAATACCGATAACGATAGTATCAGTAATGATTTTTTAATGAATTTCATTTTCTAGAGTTTGGTTATTATTTACTATTGTAGTTCTATTTTCAAATTTATATTAATTTTTATATTTAAAGCACTTACTTTGTATAAATGGACGGATTTAAGGGTAAATGGTAGGAATTGTTTATAAATCTACGGGGAGTTGGTACACTGTTAAGGCAGAAGATGGTGATTTCTATGAATGTAGAATAAAAGGGAAGTTTAGAATTAAAGGAATTAAAAGTACGAATCCGGTTGCTGTTGGTGATAGCGTTCGCTTTGAGGTTGAGACAATTGGCGATGATACCATTGGTATTATCAATGAAATTGAAACCCGCAAGAATTACATTATACGTAAGTCGGTAAACCTTTCTAAACAGACCCATATCATAGCAGCCAATTTAGATCAAGTTTTTTTATTGGTTACGTTGAACAACCCGCCAACCTATCCGGTTTTTATAGACCGTTTTTTAATTACTGCCGAAGCTTATGAGATTCCTGTAGTATTACTTTTCAATAAAGTGGATACATATGCGCCAGAGGAGTTAGATGAGATTAAATTTTTGGCAGCCTTATATCGTAATATAGGTTATACCTGTATTGGTATTTCTGCGGCTACAGGTAAGAATGTAGATAAGGTCAAAGAAATGATGAAAGGTAAAACCTCTATGTTTTCCGGTCACTCAGGTGTAGGTAAATCCACATTGGTAAATGCCATTGAACCAGATTTAGATATTAAGACCAAACAAATTTCTCAACAGCACGCTCAAGGTCAGCATACAACCACCTTTGCAGAAATGTTCGACCTGAGTTTTAATGCCAGAATTATAGATACTCCGGGTATTAAGGGATTCGGGATCGTAGATATGGAAAAAGAGGAAATAGGAAACTATTTTCCAGAGTTCTTTGAACTGAAACAAGATTGCAAATTCAATAACTGTATTCATGTAGACGAACCAAAATGTGCTGTAAAAGATGCCTTGGAAAATGGTGATATTGCATGGAGTAGGTATAATAGTTACTTACAGATGATAAAAGGCGAAGACGAGAATTACAGGGTAGATATACATGACGAGAAAAAATGAGAGTAGTACTGCAAAGAGTTTCAAAAGCAAGTGTAACGGTTGAAGGGAAAAAAATCAGTTCCATAAATGAAGGACTGCTCATTTTTGTAGGAATTGAGGATGAAGATAACCAAGTTGATATTGACTGGTTAACGAATAAAATAGCAAACCTACGTATTTTCAACGATGAAGACGGAGTGATGAATAGGTCGCTTTTAGCTACAAAAGGTGATGCAATAGTTGTCAGTCAGTTTACTTTACATGCCAGTACAAAAAAAGGGAATCGCCCTTCATATATAAGAGCAGCGGGACCTGACGTAGCTATTCCGTTATATAAATCTTTCATTTCTACGCTAGAATCAAAGTTGGGGAAGAAAATAGGTACAGGTATATTTGGTGCGGATATGAAGGTAGAACTGTTGAATGATGGACCTGTTACCATACAAATAGATACGAAAAATAAAGAATAAGCATTATTAATTTTTTTTAAAAATTTTGTAAGAAAAATTATATTTTATCGTTAGTATTGCTCAGCCAAACTAAAAATAATGCGATTTTTTTTATTAGTGAGCTTGATCTTTACTACGGTCTTAAGCGCTCAAACAAACTACTCTGTCTCTTCAATAAATGACTCTTTAAAAGAAAATGCCAATGCGGTAGTTCGGTTAGATGAAACATATGTTGAAATCACTGCAAAAAATAAAATGGAGGTAACCAATCGTAGGGTTATTACCATTCTAAAGAAAGCGGGTGAGAGTTCGATAAAACCCTACGCGTTTTACAATCCCAAAACTAAAATAACAGATATAATAGCGCATATTTATAATGATAGAGGGGTAGAAATTGAAAAAATAAGAAGAAAGGATTTTATAGATGTTAGTGCAGTTGATGGAGGAACATTGTATGGCGATTCTAGGGTCAAGGTATTTCGATATACACCGACTTCCTACCCTTATACTGTTGATTTTTCATATACTTATACAACACCTAACACGGCATTCTTACCTCGATGGATGCCTATTGATGACTATATGGTTAGTGTTGAGCGAAGTCTTTTTAATATGCAGATTGATAAATCATTAAAGTGGAGGAAAAAAGAAAAGAATTTTGATAATTATGCTATTGTAAATAAATCATCTGAATTTCATGTAAGTTATGAAATGAACGATATAGCTGCACAAAAAAGAGAAGCTTTAAGTCCTTCTTTTTATCACTACGAACCTCAGCTTATGATTGCTTTAGAAGAGTTTCATTTAGAAGGAGTTGATGGGGTCGCTAAAGATTGGGAATCGATGGGGAATTGGCAGTATAATAGTTTACTGGTTAACCGTGATATATTACCTGAGGCTACTATCAGCCTAATGAAACAAAAGCTTACTGGGATTACAGACAGGGTTGAAAAAATAAAGAAAGTATATGAATATGTTCAAAATAATACGCGCTATATTTCGGTACAACTTGGTATAGGAGGTTGGCAGCCAATCTCGGCAGAAGAAGTAGATAGAGTAAAATACGGGGATTGTAAGGGTTTAACAAATTACACAAAAGCACTACTAAAATCTCAAGGTATAGAATCTTACTACAGTGTGGTACATGCTGGTAGATCAAAACTTAGCATGGAAAAAGATTTTGCGATCATGCAAGGTAACCATGTTATTCTGAATGTACCTAACGAAGAAAATGATATATGGCTAGAATGTACAAGTCAAAAGATTCCATTCGGATTTTTAGGTGATTTTACAGATGATAGGGACGTGCTCGTGATTAAACCATCTGGAGGTGAAATAAAGCATACCCACAAATATTTGAACGACAATAATTTACAGAAAACCATAGGTGAAATGGAAGTTACTGATTCTGGAGGTATAACCGCTAATTTAGAAATGGAAACCTATGGTATTCAGTATGATAGTCATGCTGAAGTATTGTCACTATCTGAAAAAGATAAAAACGACTATTATACTGAATATTGGAGTAATATCAATGGCTTAAACTTAGATGAGATAATTTTTGACCATGATAAGAACAATATTCGATTAACTGAAAAAATAAGGTTGTCAACACAATCATACGTTACGAAAATGGGAGATGACTTATTGTTCAAACCCAATGCTTTTAATGCGAGTAAATATGTTCCAAGTCGGTATAATGATAGGAAATTATCTTTTGAAATAGATAGAGGTTATACAGACAATGATGAAATAGATATAAAACTGCCTGTAAATTATAAGCTCGGAAAATTACCCACTCCAGTAATCATAACTTCAGAGTTTGGCAATTATGAAATGTCAATAGAGAGAATTGCTGAAAATCAATTGCGTTACAAACGAAAAATTCAGATGAAGAGCGGGCTCTACGATAAAAGTAAATATGATGGTTATCGCGATTTTCGAAAGAAAATTAAAAAGTATGATAACATGAAAATTGTATTAAATAAATAATTAGTAAATATGTCTCAGATTAAAATAGTTATATCCATAACTCTGTTCTTTTCATTAATATGTAATGCTCAAGAGTTTGATTTTGGAAAGGTGTCGAAAGAAGAATTAATCGAGCAATCGTATCCTTCAGATTCTTCTGCTGTCGCAGCTTACCTTTATAAATATAGAAAGTCTTATTACGTCTACACTCAAAATAGCGGATTGTCCCTTGTAACAGACATACATGAGCGTGTAAAGATTTATGATAAAGCCGGCTTTGATTACGCGACCAAAATTATAAATTTAAGTAAAGGTGTTGGCAGTTCAGAGGTGGTTTCCAAGATAAAGGGTTTTACGTACTCTTTAATAGATGATAAAATAGTTGAGACTAAGTTAGAAAAAGATGGCATATTTAAATCTGAGTTTTCAAAAGGTTTGAACCAAGTAAAACTTACTATGCCAAAGGTGAAGGAAGGTAGTGTTTTGGAGTATAAGTATAAAATTATATCTCCTTACTATGGCAGTATTGATGAGTTTCGTTTTCAAGAAGGAATACCCGTAAAACGACTTAAAGCTAGTATGGCTATTTTCGATTACTTCAGATTCAATCAACGTCAAAAAGGTTTTTTGGTACTAAACCCAAAAACAGATCGAGTAATGAACAATCAAGTTGGCACCTATGATATTGTAACTTCATATAGCCTTACAAATATTCCAGCTTTAATAGATGAGAGCTATGTTAGCAATATTAACAATTACAGAGCAGGAGTAGATTTTGAAATTGTATCTGTTCAATTTCCGGGTGAGATGACGGAAAATTTTGCAAAATCTTGGGAAAATGTTGTGGAGACGATTTACAAGAATACTTCATTTGGAAATGAGTTGAAAAAGAAAAACTTTTTTGAAGAGGATTTGGACAAAGCCTTGCAAGCGATTACAGATGATAAACAACGAACGCAGACCGTTCTACAATTTGTAAAAGACAAGGTCAAATGGAACAAAAATTACGGTGTTGCGACTGAGGAAGGTGTAAAAAAGGCATATAAAGAGGGGATAGGTAATACTGGTGACATAAATTTATTGTTAGTGAATTGTCTAAAATATGCCGGCCTAGACGCTTACCCAGTAATTTTAAGCACCAGAGATCATGGAGTTCAATTATTTCCTACCTTAAAAGGGTTCAATTATGTAATCGCTGGTATAAAAAATGGCGATTCTTATACTGTCTTAGATGCTACTGAAAAGTATAGTGCTGTCGATGTTTTGCCCATGCGAGATTTAAATTGGTTTGGGAGAGCGATTAAAAAAGACGGCACCGGAGAGATGGTTGATATGTCCCCTGAAAGAAAATCTATAGAGACCACTATGGTGAACTTGGTTCTTAATGATGCTTTAAATTTTGAAGGTTCTGTAAAACAACGTTATTCAGATTATTATGCAATGCTTTTAAGGGAAAGGTATAATAATATAACTGAAGCAGAATATATTCAAGATTTGGAAACAGAATATGTTGGAGTTGAAATATCTGATTTTAACATTAAGGATGCAGTTCAACCAGACAAAAATTTAAATCAAGCTTATAATGTTAATATAGAAGAGAGTGTTGATGATACTGGAGATAAATTATATTTTTCCCCATTATTATACTTATCTCAACTAGAGTCGCCTTTTAAAACTGAAAAAAGGGAATTTCCAGTTGATTTTGGTTATCCATGGGAAGATCGTTTTATAATTAATATTGAACTTCCAGAAAATTATCAAGTAGGAGCTTTACCGGAGAATAAAATACTTTCTTTACCAAATAAATTAGGGCAATTTCACTTTCAAGTAACTAATTTGAAAAATACCCTTCAAATTTCTTCTAAAATCAGTTTTAATAAATCTTTGGTTTCTAGTGAGAATTACGAGCAGCTGAAAGAATTTTATCGCCAGATTATTGAGAAACACTCGGAAAAAGTCATGTTAGAGAAAATTTAGGAAACTCAAGAATCAAGTTTGAGGATAAATCTTTATCCAATAATATTCATCAATTTATTACTATTTATTTATGCCCTATTTTAGAGTAACAACAATCTTTTGCGCATTATTTTTTTACTTTCAAAGCGGTATCTCTCAAGAAAAGCCAGAATTCGGTGTTATTTCAAAATCAGAAAGTGAATTTGCTTCATATCAAAAAGATGCGGAAGCAACAGCAGTTTATCTGTATGAGTATGGTGACAATTATTTTGAAATTAGAGATGATTATATCTACTTAATAACAAAGTATCATGCTAAGATTAAAATACTAGAAAAAGAAGGTTTTGAATATACAAATATTGAAATACCATTGTACCGTTCCAAGAAGAGAAAAGAGAAAATTGTTAATATAAAGGCTTTTACACATAACGGAGAAATTAAGCATTCTGTAAAGACTAGTGAGTTTTTCAATGAGGAAGTTAATGATAAATGGACGCAAACAAAATTCACTTTTCCTAATGTAAAAGAAGGGTCTATCGTTGAATATGAATATGAAATGCAATCTCCTTTTTACTTTAATTTTACAGGTTGGGATTTTCAATCCGATATTCCTAAGCTGTACTCTGAATTTAATGCTAAAATACCCGGTAATTGGCTTTATAATAGAAGTTTGAAAGGAAGTTTGGATTTAGATGTAAATGACGCTGATATTGTAAAAGGTTGTTTTAGTTTTCCAGGTACTAAAGATGATAGCGATTGCGAATCTTTAAAATATATCATGAAAGATATTCCTGCATTTAAAGATTCTGAAGAATTTATGCTTTCATCTAATAACTATAAATCTAAGTTAGAGTTTGAACTTTCTGAATATAAAAGTTTTTACGGCAGTACAGATAGATATACCAAATCTTGGGAAGATGTAGATAAAGAATTTAAAACGGACAAGGATATAGGTAGTCAACTAAGGAAGAAGAATTTTTTCGAAAAGAATGTAGATGTAAGTTTATTGACGGAAGGTGATGAAATTACCCGTGCCAAGAACATTTATGAGTTTGTGAAAAATCATTTCACTTGGAATGAAAAATATAGTATTTGGCAAGGTAATAAGGTTAAAAAGGCTTTTGATGAAAAAAAAGGTAATGTAGCCGAAATAAATATTGCGTTAATAAACCTTTTAAACGCTGCTGGCATTAAAACAAATATGATGGTTATGGCCACTCGAAAAAGAGGATTACCAAAGAAGACCCATCCGGTAATGAACGATTTTAATTATATAGTTGCAAAAGTTGATATTGATGGTGAATCATATTTGTTGGATGCTACTGATAAGTATATGCCTTTTGGAATGCTACCTTTTCGTTGTTTAAATTACTACGGTAGGGTTATGGATTTTGATAATAATAGTTATTGGTATGATATTATGCCAGAAAAGTCAAATGCTGTTATGTTACGTGCTCAAATGACTATCGATCCAAATGAAGAAAAGCTAACAGGGATGTTTGATTTAATAAATTCTGGGTATAACAAAGTAGCTCAAGATGAAGTATTGTCAACAGTAAAGGAAGAAAGTTATATTGAAAAATTAGAAGAAGAGATTTCAGACGATTTCTATATTACTTCACACGAAAAAATATTAAAATACTCTAATGAAAAGAAAATTACCGAAAGGTTTAATTTTGAAATTGAAAATTTAATTCAGGGAGATAATATTTACTTAAATCCATTTGTGATTAAATTCTTTGATAAGAATCCTTTTGTAGCTTCAGAGAGAAACTACCCGGTTGATTTTGGTTATCCAATGAAATATCAATATGTTGTGAACATTAAAATACCAGATGGGTATCAGGTAAAATCAATACCGGAAAATAAAAGTTTTACCATGCCAGATAATGGAGGTGTTCTAAAGTTAAATGTATCTGCTAATACAAGTGGTACCCTTAATTTATTTTTTACTTTTGATTTGAATTCAGCACATTATCCTAATGGATATTATACAGGATTAAAACAAATTTTTAATGAAGCCGTAAAAAGTCAAAATCAATCCTTAATTGTTTTTGAAAAAATTTAGAATATCATATGAACATCAAAAACGCACAACTAGAAGTAGATAATTGGATTAAGGAACATGGCGTTCGTTACTTTAACGAGCTTACCAATATGGCGCAGTTAACCGAAGAAGTAGGAGAGGTCGCTAGAATTATTGCTAGACGCTATGGTGAGCAGAGTGAAAAGGAATCTGACAAGAACAAAGATCTTGGTGAAGAATTGGCAGATGTAATGTTTGTAGTGCTGTGTTTGGCAAATCAAACTGGTATCGATTTACAACAAGCTTTTGATAAAAAGTTAGATTTAAAAACAAAGCGTGATCATGACCGTCATCACAACAATAAAAAGTTGAAATAGGCGTATATTTGGCGTTCTATTTTTAAAACCATACGCTTTGAAACTTCACCTAACTGGTCCGTCAAATCATCAATTAAAAGATACAATAACTATTACAGGTTCTAAAAGTGAATCTAACCGTAGTTTATTATTGGCTGCATTATTTCCGGATATCAAAATAGAGAATATCTCAAATTCTGATGATGCCCAGGTAATGGCAAAGGGATTGGAAATTTCAGAAGGTACGGTAGATATTCATCATGCGGGTACGGCAATGCGTTTTTTAACAGGGTATTTCTCTTCTCAAGAAGGTAAAGATGTTATTCTTACGGGATCCAAAAGAATGACCGAAAGACCTATAAAAATACTTGTAGAAGCATTAAGAACCTTAGGGGCAGAAATCTCTTATGTTCAAGATGAAGGTTATCCACCTATAAAAATAAAAGGTCAACGTATTGTAAAAGAGAGAGTAAGTTTACCTGCAAATGTGAGCAGTCAGTACATATCTTCTTTGTTGTTAATTGCACCAAGTTTAGAAAACGGATTGGAATTAGAACTGGTCGGTAAAATTACTTCGGTACCATATATAAAAATGACCTTGGCATTACTTGAAGAAATAGGTGTAGAAACCTCTTTTGAAGGTAATATTATTAAAGTATGGCCGAAAGCAAAAGTAGAGCCAACAACATTAGTGGTTGAATCTGACTGGAGTTCAGCATCTTATTTTTATGGAATTTGTGCACTTGGCGCTCCGGGTACTGAAATCACGTTATCTGCATACAAGCAGAAAAGTCTTCAAGGAGATAGCGTTCTTGCGGATATTTATACGGCATTTGGTGTAGAAACTACTTTTGGCGAAAATAAGGTTACCTTAAAAAAGACAGACAAAAAGGTATTGACAGAAAATGAAATCGATTTGGCCAACGCACCTGATATTGCACAAACAATTGCGGTAACGTGTTTCGGGTTAGGAGTAGGGTGCCATTTAACAGGTCTACATACCTTAAAAATTAAAGAAACCGATCGATTGGAAGCTCTTAATACAGAACTATCTAAATTGGGGGCAAATATTTCAGTAACTGATAAAACGCTTACCATAGTGCCAAGTACTGAAATCAATGCAGATGTGGCTATAGATACCTATAACGATCATAGAATGGCTATGGCTTTTGCTCCATTGGCTATGAAAACTACGCTGTTTGTGAATGATGCAGAAGTAGTTTCAAAGTCTTATCCAGATTTTTGGAACGACTTAAAACAGCTTGATTTCGGGATAAAAGAATTATAATTAGTGTTTTACTTGACAAGGCCTACCTGCAGATTGTATATTTGCAGCCGCAATTTGCTACATTAAATATAACAGCTACATGAAATTATCAAATTTTAATTTTGAGCTTCCAGAAGAATTATTGGCGGAGCATCCATCTGAAAATAGAGATGAGTCTAAATTAATGGTAATCCACAGAGATACCGGAAAAATTGAGCACAAGATGTTCAAAGACATGATCGACTATTTTGATGAAGGTGATGTTATGGTTTTGAACAACACTAAAGTTTTTCCTGCACGTTTATACGGTAACAAGGAAAAAACAGGTGCTCGTATCGAGGTTTTTCTTTTACGTGAGTTGAACGAAGAGCAACGTCTTTGGGATGTTCTTGTAGATCCAGCACGTAAAATACGTATTGGTAACAAGCTATATTTTGGTGATGATGAAACGTTGGTAGCTGAGGTTATTGATAATACTACATCTAGAGGTAGAACATTACGTTTCTTATATGATGGTGCTTACTTAGATTTCAGAAGAAAATTGAGAGAGCTGGGTGAAACACCTTTGCCTAAGTATATAAAGAGAGATGTTGAGCCAGAAGATGAGGGTCGTTACCAAACTATCTATGCAAAACATGAAGGTGCAGTTGCTGCCCCTACTGCTGGTCTTCACTTTTCTAAGCACTTATTAAAGCGTTTAGAAATTAAAGGTGTTGATTTTGCTGAGCTTACATTGCATGTTGGTTTAGGTACTTTTAACCCAGTTGAGGTTGAAGATCTTTCTAAGCACAAAATGGACAGTGAAGAAATGTTCATTGATGAAAAAGCTGCGGAAATCGTTAATAATGCAAAGTTACAGAAGCGTCGTATTTGTGCTGTAGGTACAACTGCAATGCGTGGATTGGAAAGTGCGGTTTCTTCTAAGCAAACATTGAATACATATGAAGGTTGGACGAATAAGTTCATTTTCCCTCCGTATGATTTTAGTATTGCAAATGCCATGATTACCAATTTCCACTTACCAAAATCGACATTATTGATGATGGTATCTGCATTTATGGGTCATGATTTAATGAACAAAGCATATAAAGAAGCAATATTGGAAAGCTATAAGTTCTATTCTTATGGTGATGCCATGTTGATTATCTAAGTATACAAAATTCCTTATTTTAAAAGGACAATTAAAAAATCCCGCTTTATCTACATATTGAGAAAGCGGGATTTTTATCACTAGTAATACCTACCTTTAAACAGATGGAAGAAATAAAGAAAAAAGATATCCGGGCACTAACGCGAGAGCAGCTTAGGGAGTTCTTTGTTTCTAATGGTGACAAAGCTTTTCGTGGTAATCAAGTTTACGAATGGTTATGGCAAAAAGCCGCTTATTCTTTTGATGTAATGACAAATCTGTCAAAAGAAACCAGGGAAATGCTAGAAGCTAATTTTGTTATCAACCATATTAAGGTGGATCAAATGCAGCGTAGTAGTGACGGTACCATTAAAAACGCCGTTCGTTTGCATGACGATTTAATTGTGGAGTCGGTATTGATTCCTACAAAATCAAGAACCACTGCCTGTGTATCTAGTCAGGTAGGTTGTAGTTTAGACTGTAGGTTCTGTGCAACGTCTCGTTTAAAACGAATGCGTAATTTGAATCCCGATGAAATTTACGATCAAGTAGTTGCTATAGACAATGAAAGTAGATTGTATTTTGAAAGACCGTTGAGCAATATCGTTTTTATGGGGATGGGAGAGCCTTTAATGAACTATAACAATGTCTTAAAGGCAATTGATAAGATTACTTCCCCTGACGGATTGGGAATGTCTCCAAAGCGAATTACGGTTTCCACTTCCGGAGTGCCAAAGTTGATTCGTAAAATGGCAGACGATGAAGTAAAATTCAAACTGGCGGTTTCTTTACATTCCGCAGTTGATGAAATACGTACTTCTATAATGCCATTCAATGCCAAGTTTACCTTGAGCGATTTAAGAGAGTCGTTACAGTATTGGTATGAAAAAACAAGAAGTCGGATTACGTATGAATATGTAGTTTGGGACGGAATCAACGATACACAGAAAGATGTAGATGCTTTGGTGGAATTCTGTCGATTTGCACCATCAAAAGTAAATTTGATAGAATATAATCCTATTGATGACGGAGAGTTCAAACAAGCCTCTAACGCAGCCATAGACCGCTACGTAAATTCATTGGAGAAGAATAATATTATAGTAACCGTTCGTCGTTCTAGAGGAAAGGATATAGATGCCGCATGTGGGCAGTTGGCGAATAAAAGTTAGAAGTACAAAGTAATAAGTGCAAGGTACGAAGTGGAAAGTACAAAGTAATGAGTACAAAGTATTAAGTAGGAAGTCTAAAGTTAGAAAAGAAAAAATAGAGTTTAGAAAATAGACTTGTTGCGAAGTGTTATATTTAGCAAAGCTAAACTTAGAAAATACAAAGTAAAGAGTACAAAGTATTAAGTAGGAAGTCTGAAGTAAGAAAAGAGAAAATAGAGTTTAGAAAATAGACTTGTTACGAAGTGTTATATTTAGCAAAGCTAAACTTAGAAAGTACAAAGTAAAGAGTACAAAGTATTAAGTAGGAAGTCTGAAGTAAGAAAAGAGAAAATAGAGTTTAGAAAACAGACTTGTTGCGAAGTGTTGTATTTAGCAAAGCTAAACTTAGAAAATACAAGGTATTAATTAATATGAATTACTGGAGTAATTGCTAACGTAACATCTTAGTACTTTATACTTAATACTAAAAACGCGAAGCGTTTAAACCAACAACCAACAACCAACAACCAACAACCAACAACCAACAACCAACAACCAACAACCAACAACCAACAACCAACAACCAACAACCAACAACCAATCCCTTTAAACCATTATCTCCTTTCCTAGTACTGTTAACTGCTAGCTTTTGACTAATTTTAGCGTTCTAATACAGAGCAACTGAAAATAGTAGCACAAATAAAGGAACCTGTCTATCAGGAAATGGAGCTGTTTGAATCGAAGTTTAGAGATTCAATGACCTCTCAGGTTGCACTACTCAATAGAATCACCCATTATATTGTAAACCGCAAGGGAAAGCAAATGCGCCCTATGTTCGTTTTTCTAACGGCAAAAATGCTGAATAACGGAGAGGTGAACGAGCGTACCTATCGCGGAGCATCGGTTATAGAGCTGATACATACCGCAACATTGGTACATGATGATGTGGTTGATGAAAGTAATAAACGTAGAGGATTCTTCTCCATAAATGCGCTGTGGAAAAATAAGATAGCTGTTTTAGTAGGCGATTACTTGTTGTCTAAAGGTCTTTTACTTTCTATAGATAATGAAGATTTCGATTTACTTAAAATTATCTCTGTTGCCGTTCGTGAAATGAGCGAAGGCGAGTTGTTGCAAATAGAGAAAGCTAGACGTTTAGATATCACCGAAGATGTCTATTATGATATTATCAGACAAAAAACGGCAACATTGATAGCAGCCTGCTGTTCTCTCGGTGCTTGTTCAGTAAAGCCAGAAAGCGAAGATGTAGAAACTTTCAGAAAATTCGGAGAACTCTGCGGAATGGCATTTCAAATCAAAGATGACCTTTTTGACTATGGAACCAAACAAATAGGTAAGCCTACCGGTATTGATATTAAAGAGCAAAAAATGACTTTGCCATTAATATATGCGCTAAACCACTGTACCAAAAAAGAGAAAAGCTGGGTCATCAATTCTATCAAAAACCATAACCAAGATAAAAAGCGCGTCAAGGAAGTTATTGCTTTTGTAAAAGAAAAAGGCGGATTGGATTATGCGGTAACTAAAATGTTACAGTATAAAGATGAGGCTTTGGGACTGCTAAGTGAATATCCAGAATCTGAGTACAAAAGTGCATTGGAATTGATGGTAAACTATGTGGTAGATCGTAAAAAGTAAATATTTCTATTAATAATTTTTAAGTTTAATTAATTGTATTTCAGTTAGTTGTAAATTATTTTTAATTTTTATTTATCTTCAGGCAACTATATGTTCTTCTTCTGCGTCTATGCTAATAGAAGACCAAACCAATATTTTGAAAATTATACCTTTTTATAAAAACGAGAAGCAGCTCATTAAAAAAGCAACATCGGGTAACCGCGATGCGCAAGAGCGTTTGTATAAAAAACATGCTCCAAAAATGTTGAGTGTCTGCCGTCAGTATATTAAAGATATTCATTTTGCAGAAGATGTAATGGTGCAAGGTTTTCTAAAAATATTCAACAAGCTAGATACATTTAAGTTTGAAGGTAGTTTTGAAGGTTGGTTACGGCGGATAATGATCAGGGAAAGTATCTCTTATTTACGAAAACAACAGTTTGTAGTGTATGATGATGAGGTGTACGAAAAGAATCAATCTGAAGAAATATCGCAAAGTACAGATTTAGATACAGAGCATATTCAACAATTGATAGATGTTTTGCCACAAGGCTATAAAATGGTATTTGTGCTGTATACCGTAGAAGGGTATAAGCATAAAGAAATTGCAGAAATGCTTTCTATAACCGAAAGCACTTCAAAAACTCAGTTATTAAAAGCCCGAAAATTGCTTCAAGATCAATTAAGGCAACAAAATATTATAGGGTATGGAAACCGATAAATTTGAAAAACATATAAAAACCAAGTTTCAAGAACGGGAGATTAATCCGTCAGAAAATGGGTGGTCTAAAATAGCATCAGAATTAAAAGATGATGATACAAAGAAGAAACCTGTGTATTTATGGATGGGTGTTGCCGCTAGCGTTATAGTGTTGTTGGGTGTTGCATTATTTTATTTTAATGGTATTAATGAGTTAAACGAATCTCCAATAGAATTGGTAGAGATAGAAAACGAAGATAAGGTTGAAGAAGTAATCACTAAAGACCCAGTTCATCTTAAAGAAAAACACATAGTTGTTCTGCAAACAGAAACTAAGCCAAAGAGTATACCTGTAGAAAAGGTAGAAGTTGAAGTGTCTAATACAAAAGAAAATATCATTTTAAATGATGCTATAGAAGTAGCTGCAGTAGAACATGTGTCTACAGATATTTCCAATACTAGATTAGAAGTATCAGATGAAATCATTAATTCAAAAGTTGCGGATATAGTAGCTCAAGTAGATGTTTTGGAGCAAAGTAGCGTGGTTACAGATGCAGAAGTAGATTCATTATTGAAACGGGCACAAGATGAAATTTTAAGAGAGCGAATATTTAATACAGATAATACTGTCGATGCTATGGCTTTGTTGACAGAGGTTGAAGAAGAACTTGATCAATCTTTCCGAGACCAAATTTTTGATTCCCTAAAAGCCGGTTTTATAAAAGTGCGAACTGCAGTGGCAGACCGCAATAATTAATCAATCACAAATCGTTTTATCCTACATCTCTATAAAATGCTATAGGGACAGGGAGCGGAGTTTTATTCATCAAAAAAATCAATATCGAAATGAGAACAATTACAATGTATTTAATGGTGTTGCTGACACTCTTTATGGTGCAAAATTCAGTAGCGCAAGAAGATTATCAAAAGACGATCGATGTTTTAAATGAGCAAAAGCTTAGTATTACTAGGCAAGAGAAAGAAGCATTAAAATTTGAAATAGCGAAAATTGTAAAACAGTTAGAGGGTGGAGAAATTACACAAGAAGAGGCGGATGATTTGAAAATGAAAGCAGCTGAAAAGCATGCGTTAAATATTGAAGATAGAATCGCTATTATCAACAATAAAATTTCATTGCTAGAAAGGAACAACGGCGAAGTGAAAGAATTGGATACCTTGAATTATAAATTTGCATTTCAAATCGGATTTGGTGATGATGATAAGGATGGAGGTAAACTACTGGGTTTTAGACTTAATGAAAACCAGAATAGAAAAGAACCTATTTATGATAGAAGAACATATTCAGATTTGGTAATTGCAGTGGGTCTAAATAATGCAATAGTTGAAGGTCAGTCTCTTAATGATTCACCTTATAAAATAGGCGGTAGTAGATTTTTTGAAATGGGATGGCAGTGGCGTACCAGAGTATTTAAAAACACAAATTTCTTAAGATTCAATTACGGATTCTCATTTCAGTTTAATGGTTTAAAACCTAAAGATAATCAGTATTTGGTGTCACTGGAAAACGGACAATCAGAACTACAGGAGTTTGAATATGAGTTAGATAAGTCGAAATTCAGAATGGATAATCTTGTTTTCCCTATGCATTTAGAGTTTGGACCTTCCAAGCAAACTACTACAGAGAAAAAGATGAGGTACTCTTTAAAGAACCAATTCAGAGTCGGAATTGGGGGGTATGGAGGATTTAATTTAGGCACACGTCAAAAATTAAAATACAACCTTGACGGTGATAATGTAAAGGATAAGTTGAAGCGTAGCTACAATACCAATGATTTAATTTATGGTTTAAGCGCCTACGCCGGTGTTGACGGTTTTCTATTATACGTGAAGTATGATTTAAATCCTATTTTCAAAGATGCAGCTGTAGAACAACGAAATGTTTCCTTAGGTCTTCGTTTCGACCTTTAATAAAATATTCATCAATCTAATTAGCTGTGGTGCCGTGTTCAATTACTGGTAACTGCAGCTAATCAGTTGTTTTAGAAAGTTCTAAATTCATCTCTTCGGTAAACTCGTTCTCATAGTAACCACGTTTACAGTGACTACATTCTATGGTAGTAGCACTAGAGATTTTAAAAAGCTTAATCCAAAAAATATGAAAGTAGTTCTTTTCGGTAACAGCGATCAACGTCCCTAGTTGTTTACAATATGGGCATTCACAATTAAAAAGATGTTTAGTTTCGGGCTTTCCAGGTCTAGTACCAAAGAATAGAATCATAGTATATTATCAGTGTTTTTCGGAGAACAATTTAAAATGGTATTTAAAAACGGTTGTCACTTCGAGTGAATTTTGAGACCTTTTCGGGAACAAAATTTGTATCAAGAACTTTTCTTGTGCTAAGGTTCTCGATTCACCTTATTTTTCCATTAATAATATTATCAAATAAAGCATTTGAATAGGCATACAAATTATTTTTCATCACACTTTAAAATGGTCACATAGACTAAAATAATAAAATAGGTTAGTTTTTTATAATTTAGAAAGTAGATTCATTTTTGATTGCATATGTCAACCGCTTTAATTTTAATACTTTTATAAATTATTTAATAATAGAGTTTCCCTCCTTAGGAGGGATTAAGGGAGGATTATGATTTCAAAAATTACCATAGATAAAGTATATGAAACCGCTCGTTTAGAAGAGGTAATTGGTGATTTTGTACAGTTGAAGAAGTCAGGCTCTAATTTTAAAGGTCTTAGTCCGTTTACAGATGAACGTTCCCCAAGTTTTATGGTATCTCCCGTAAAACAGATTTGGAAAGATTTCAGTAGTGGAAAAGGGGGTAATGTGGTTGCTTTTTTAATGGAGCATGAGCATTTCACCTATCCTGAGGCTATAAAGTATTTAGCAAAGAAATATAATATTGAAGTAGAGGAGACAGAACAGTCTAACGAACAAAAAGAGCAAGCCAGTGAGCGCGAAAGCATGTATCTGGTATCTGAATTCGCCCAAACACATTTTAAGGAAATGTTGTGGGAATCTGAGTTGGGTAAGGCAATTGGTTTAAGCTATTTCAAAGAGCGTGGTTTTACAGATGAAACTATTAAGAAATTTGAATTAGGATATTGTCTTGATCAATGGGACGGTTTTACAACTGCAGCATTAGATAAGGGGTATAAACTGGAATACCTCTCAAAAACGGGACTCACTATTGTAAAAGAAGATCCGAACAACCCAAACGGTTCAAGAAAGTTTGACCGATTTAAAGGTCGGGTTATGTTTCCTATTCACTCCTTAAGTGGTCGTGTACTAGGTTTTGGCGGTCGTATTTTAACGAACGATAAAAAGGCAGCCAAATATTTGAATTCTCCCGAAAGTGAGATTTACCATAAGAGTAAGGTGTTGTATGGTATTTATCATGCAAAGCAGTCTATTGCAAAAGAAGACAATTGTTATTTGGTAGAGGGCTATACTGATGTTATTCAATTTGCGCAACGTGGTATTGATAACGTGGTGTCTTCTAGTGGTACGGCATTAACGCCAGAGCAAATTCGATTGATCAACAGATTGACCAAAAATATAACTGTGTTGTTTGATGGGGATGCGGCAGGTCTGCGTGCGTCGCTTCGGGGTATAGATTTAATTTTGGAGCAGGGTATGAATGTACGTGTATGTACATTCCCAGAAGGTGAAGATCCAGATAGTTTTGCAAAAAATAATGAACTAGATGATGTCATGGGCTACCTTAATGACAACTCTAAAGATTTTATACAGTTTAAGGCGTCACTACTTGTAAAAGAGGCGGATAACGATCCAATTAAAAGGGCGGATACGGTAAGGGATATCGTGAACAGTATAGCTAAGATTCCCGATCGTATTCAAAAAGAGATTTATATACAAGAGTGCGCACAGATCATGAATATATCTGAAGCTGTATTGTTCAATACACTAGCGCAGATAGGCAAAAAGGAAGATAAAAATGTACAAGCACAACAAAAAGAGGAGCAAAAGGCTTTTGATGTTGTTCGAAATACCAATGAGGAAAAACAAGAAAAAGTAGATGTACAGTATTTGTTAGAGCGAAAAATTATTGAATCGCTTATGCTGTATGGTAATCATAAAGAACATTTTGAAGACCTGGTTTTAAAAGAAAATGATGCCGGAGATTTAGTACTGGAGCCGGAAATATCAGAAATTAAAGTGTACGAGAAAATCTACTTGGATCTGCAGGAAGATGAAATAGAGCTGGCCAATGAAGATTTTCGTAAAATGTATGCTAGGTTAATAGAGGCTTTAAATGAAAAGGAGGAATTTTCCATAACTACATTCGTTAATAGTCTAGAGCAAGAAATGGCCAATCAAATATCTTCTATTTTAATGGAAGAAGAACGTTACATTTTGCATGATTGGGAGCGAAAGGAAATTTTCCCCAAGAGTAAGGAAATAGGTGTGGCACAGTTAGTAAGTGAGACCATACTTACGCTACGTTGTTTTTTGATAAAAAAGAGGATGAACACTTTGCAAAACACTACTGAAGATTCTACTACGGATCATAGGGAAGTTCTTGAGGAGATTATGAACTACATTCAGTTGAATAAATTGTTGAATAAAAAGTTGAATAGGGTGCTATCATAGAATAGCGAAGAATGTATAAATAAAAAGACCTGCTAAAAGCAGGTCTTTTTTTATTTTCTACAATTGTAAGAATTTAGTACAATTCTAAGGCTTTTGCCTGTTGTAATAAATCTACCATGTTGTCTACATTTAATTTTTTCATTAAACGAGCTTTATAGGTACTAACTGTTTTTTCATTTAGGTTCAAACCTAATGCAACTTCTTTGTTACGTTTACCACTAGCTAAAAGTTTTAATACTTCTATTTCTCTAGTTGATAGTTTTCTAAAGAACCTTCTTGGTTTTTTAGTTCCTTCATCGAAAGCAAGACGTTGTGCAAGTTCGTTTGTAATGAACATGCTACCTTCACTTACTTTAGTTACTGCTGCAGTAATGTATTCTACACCAGAAGATTTAGATAAATATCCAAAAGCACCGGCTCTTATGGCGCTAAGGGCATAAACATCTTCAGATTGACCGCTATACATAAGTACTTTTACGTCAGCGTAATCTTTTTTGATTTTGCGTAATGCCGCTATTCCATTAATATCTGGAATATCCATTTCTAGCATGACCACATCGGGGGTTGTGTCTTTGAGTTTTTCAAAAAGTTCTTCGGTAGTAGCTACCTCATCGATCAGTTCAAATCCCTCAGCGGATTCTAGAACCTTCCTAACTCCCATTCTAATGATAGGGTGGTTATCCGCTATTAAAACTTTGATCATTAATTATTTTTTTATATAGATTTCAGGACTTAACCATGTCTGAAAAGACAACATGCAATGTAAGGCTTAAAATTCTAAATTAGAAGTCAAAGTTGCATTATTTTCTTTTTAACGTAAAATTTTGGAATTTATTTTCGTTTTAATACCTTGATTCTTAGATAAGTTGTCATTTTAACTCATTTGGTATCTCACATACGGGTATGGGCAACATTTTATGTTGGTTCATAGTATTAAACCTCGTAAAGATGGTGTAAACCTCCTTTTTTTTACCCTCGAAATCATCGATTTTTTTGCCTTCGTCTTTCATTTTCATTGCCCATTCTAGCTCTGGGTAAGAGGCTCCTATTTGATCTTCATCTGTTCTGTCATCGCCCCAGAGGCCATCGGTCGGTGCAGCTTTAATAATTTCTTCGTTTACACCTAAGGTCTTTGCAATATCATATACTTCGGTCTTCATTAGGTCGGCTATCGGGCTCAAATCTACCCCGCCATCGCCGTACTTGGTATAAAATCCTACACCAAAGTCCTCCACTTTATTTCCTGTACCTGCTACCAAATATCTCTCTAGAGCGGCAAAGTAGTATAAACTGGTCATACGTAAACGAGCTCTTGTATTGGCTAAAGACATAAATCTGTCTTCTTCATTATCAACACTTGGCAAAGCATCCACTAAACTATCGAATACCGGTGTAAGATTAACCGGTTGTCTTCTAACATTCGGAAAATTGTTTATTAACCAGTCAATATGTCTAGAAGCACGATCACTTTGGTTCTCCGCTTGGTGAATTGGCATCTCTAGACAAAGTAGGTCTAAACCCGTCTTAGCACAGAGGGTGGAAGTAACGGCAGAATCAATTCCGCCAGACACGCCAATTACAAAACCTTTCTGTTTTGCATTTGTAGCATAATCTTTTAACCATTTAACAATGTGCTCAATTACCTTTTCCGTTTGCATACCGCTCTAATTATTTAGTAAAATCAATTAACTTTGCCCTAAAAATAAGTTGAACACTGTAAATAATAAAATGTATTGTAAAATACTTACCAAGGTCAAACCTATTTTTATGCTATTATCAGTTTTTTTCATTCTTTCTAGCTGTAATGATAGTGATAAGGTAGCAAAAGAGATTGCCGCTATACCGATGGACCTAAAGATTTCTCGATTTGATCGTGAGTTCGCCGCTGCAGGTGAAAAAGGTTTGCCGGCATTACGTAAAGCATATCCGTACTTGTTTCCTGCGCCAGATAGTGTTTGGATTGCAAAAATGCAAGATTCTCTGCAAATAGAATTATTTCAAGAGGTGGGTAATGCCTTTCGTAGTTTTGAAGATGAGCAAGAAGGTTTGGTACAATTGTTCAAGCATATTAAATATTATTTTCCGCAGTATAAGGTTCCAAAAATACTAACGGTAACCAATGATGTTGATTATAATAACAGAATTATTTTAACAGATAGTTTGTTGTTCATCAGCCTTGATAATTACTTGGGGTCTGAGCATAAGTACTATGGTGGTTTTCAGCGTTACATAGCACAATCTTTAGATCGTAATTATCTACTTAGTGATGTTGCAAGCGCATTTGCCAAGCAGGTCGTGCCAAGACCTAGAGACCGCACATACCTGGCGCGTATGGTTTATTTTGGAAAAGAACTATACCTTAAGGATAAATTGATGCCCAAGGCCAGCGATGGAAAAAAAATAGGGTATTCTCAAGAAGAAATAGACTGGGCAATTGCGAATGAAGAGCCTATGTGGAGAAACTTTATAGAGAACGAATATTTATATAGCACCGATAACAAATTAAATCAACGATTTTTAGAACCAGCACCCTTTTCTAAATTCGGATTAGAGTTGGACAATGAGTCGCCAGGAAGGTTAGGTCGTTACGTAGGCTGGCAAATAGTACGTGCCTTTATGGAAAACAATGATGTAAGCATGATGCAGTTAATGCCGATGCCTGCGGATGAAATATTTAAGAAATCAAATTATAAACCGAGAAATTAGATGGCAGATTTACATACTTCAGAAATTACACTGCGCGTAGGATTAGATGAGAATAGAATTCCGGAAACATTAAACTGGTCTGCACAAGACGGTGGTATAGAGAATGAAGCCGCAAAGGCGATGCTATTATCCGTTTGGGATAGCAAAAACCAAGAGTCTTTGAAAATTGACTTATGGACTAAAGATATGCCTGTAGATGAGATGAAGACCTTCTTTCACCAAACCTTGGTTTCTTTGTCAGATACTTTTTTAAAGGCAACACAAGACGAAAAAATGACTGCTACCATGAAAGATTTCTGTGATTACTTCGCAGAAAACCTAAATCTTAAAGATCAAGGTTAAGCAGTTTTCAACTTCTTTTTTCCTTTTGTTTTTTTTATCCAGTAAATAATATAGGCAGTTCCTAAAACGGACGGAGTTAGCCATGCCCAAAGATTATCTTGGTGCATACCTGCAACTATAAATGCGGTAACAGAGGCTATTAGAGCGCCTAACATTCTGCTTAGGTGATTTATGAGCCAAAGTTTTCTGTTTTTTAATGTGGTCTTAAATAGTTTGTAGTCGCCAAAGGTTAAAAAGAGACCGGTTAGACCAAATACTAGATATAGGATACTGTGAGAATAACCTTGTATAAGTCCGGTAGTACCAAAGCCAATCATTAAGAGCGCGCAAACAGCCATAATTGCTGAAACTAAAATATCGGTCAAATTTGCTTTTGTTTTTTTGACAGATTTAAAGGTAAGTGCTCTATTACCTGCTAGTATCATGTAAATGGTAAAAATTCCCATTAAGAATAAAAAGGTATTGATGTGATTGGGCATTCTAGCTACCACCAAAGAAATAGCAGAGCTTATAATCATAGACCAAGAAAACCATTTGCCAAGGCGTTTATGGTTTTGCTGTCCTTTTTTTACAATAATACTTGTTATACCGGTAATAAGTCCCACACCACCAAAAAAGGCGTGTATATAAATAAATATTGTAATGATGTTTTCCATGGTCGGTTTGTTTTATCTTACTCAAAGATGAAGTAATCATTGTTCAGAAGTGAAGATAAGTTACTCAATTGTAAGTTTTGGGTGCTGAGTTGTGCTGGGAGGTAGTGAGTACAAAGTATAAAGTCTTAAGTAAAAAGTAAACGTCATTGGGAGCAATGTTTCGCAACATGACAATCTGTGGTATTAATATTATCAATGTCAGTTCGAGTGGCTTTATGATGTAGCATAGCGGAAGCATAAAATTGTATCGAGAACAGGTTAGGAATACGATATGTTCTCGATACCTGCACATCGGCAGGCAGGCAAATTTTCTCATGCTTCGAAAATTCACTCGAACTGACAATACGTTTTGCTATGGTAAAGAGTATTAAGTAAAAAGTAAACGTAATTGCTAGGAATTTTTCGCGACGTGGCAATCTGTGGTCTTTATAATAACAATGTCAGTTCGGGTGGTTTTTGATGTAGCATAGCGGAAATATAAAATTGTATCGAGAACAGGTTAGGAATACGATATGTTCTCGATACCTGCACATCGGCAGACAGGCAGGCAAATTTTCTCATACTTCGAAAATTCACTCGAACTGACAATACGTTTTGCTATGGTAAAGAGTATTAAGTAAAAAGTAAACGTCATTGCTAGGAATTTTTCGCGACGTGGCAACCTGTGGTCTTTATATTAACAATGTCAGTTCGAGTGGTTTTATGATGTAGCATAGCGGAAGCATAAAATTGTATCGAGAACAGGTTGGGAACACGATAGGTTCTCGATACCTGCACATCGGCAGGCAGGCAAATTTTCTCATACTTCGAAAATTCACTCGAACTGACATTTCATTTTGCCATAGTAAAAGGTGCGTAGTACCAATTTTTATAGACAAAAGACATTCCGAACGGCTTAATACTTTGTACTGAATACTTAATACAAAAAACGCGCAGCGTTTAAACAACCATCAACGAACAACCATCAACGAACAACCATCAACGAACAACCATCAACGAACAACCATCAACGAACAACCATCAACGAACAACTACTTCCTATTCTTCTTCGGCTTACAGGTCATGCAAAAATCGGAAAGGGCATTGATTTCATCAATCACCTTGTTATGTTCTCTTTGAAGTAATTCGGCATCTTTCCCAAAATCGGTTGCTTTAAAGACTTGGGCACTTACGGTGTTCATTTCTTCTTGTAGCTCATTGAAAATAGGTTGAAATAAACTAGCGTCGCTAAAAGCACCTTTTTCCTCATAGATTTTCTTGCGAATTTTTCTGGAGTATAACTCTACCAGATCAAAATCATAGCGTCCAAATTGTAGTAATTGATTTGCGGTCAACGAATCTGGAGCAACCAAAACGGCCAAATTTCTTTGAAAAATAGCTTTTACTTTGTCGTTGAAGTTTTTGGTGAACATGAAAGAGACCGAATTCATGTTAAAACTAAAATCAATTTTAGCACCTGAATAGATGGAATAAGATGTAAGCGTAGAGTCGATTTCCGATTCTGGAGATTGGTAGTCACTTAGTTGTAATTCATAATCTGGCGTCCATGCCATGGGTTCTTGAGCAAATACCAATGAAGATGAAAATGCTATAAATAAAGTAAAGATGATTTTTTTCAAGGGAATTGTATTTTCCATCGAATGTACTATAAAAAATAATCTGTAAAGTAGATTGGTGAAGTTTTGAATATTAAAGTTTGTTAAAACCTACAATTGAAACTCGGTCTGGTTACTATTGGGGTCAAAAATATTTGGGTAGTGTTCTCGTGCATTCCGTTCCATAAATTCCATAGGTACATCTTCAAAATGACCGTAGTCTTCTAGGTACTCCATAAATTGCGTTCCGTCTGCACTGAATTCTTGTAAAACAGCATCATTTTCACCATCAAAATCTAAAGGAGCAACATTAAGCATTTCACATAACGATGCGTTAAAAGTAGGGGAGAGTTTCAGCCATTTGCCGTTAATATAAGCATCCACCATGCCATGGGGCGTAAGTTCGTTTGAGCCAAATTTCTCTATTAATCGTTCTACGCCAATATGGTTTTTAACTTTCGCCAAATGGATTCTAGCGGGTATACCTAGGGCACGAAGTCCTGCAATTAAGATGATAGACTTATCGATACAGTGACCCTTTGGTCTTTTTACGATTTCACTGGCTCGGTATTTTTCTTTGTTGAAGCTTAAGCTATATGGATCATATCGCCATGTATCGCGTACTTTGTTGTAAAGTGCGATAGTAATTTCTTTCTCCGAAAGTGAAGTGTTTTTAAAATCCGATACTAGATCTTGTATCTCGTCACTTTCATAATCAAAAAAATAGGTAGGGGATAGGTAGTCCATAGAAGTTTCAATTTGAAAAATGTTTCATGTTCAATTTACGAAATAGTTTTGGCATACATGCCTCGTCAACGGTAGAGGGTTTAATTAAGTATTAAGTAGCTATTGTAAAGTGGAATAGAGAAATCAGAGGATAGAGAATAGACTTGTTTTATCAGAAGCTTAAAATCAGTATTAAGTACAAAGTATTAAATAATAATTGTAAAGTGGAATAGAGAAAATAGAGGATAGAAAATAGATGTTAGACTTATTTTTAATTTGTATTTAGCTAAGCTAAATTGTTTACACAGCCAACAGCCAACAGCCAACAGCCAACAGCCAACAGCCAACAGCCAACAGCCAACAGCCAACAGCCAACAGCCAACAGCCAACAGTTACTGAATACTGCCTACTAAATATAAAAACCTAGTTCTTAAATTCTTCCGGTCTACTCTGCCAAATATGAATATACTGCCCTGTAGACATTCTGCGGGCCATGTCTTTAGCTCTCGTAGCCAATTCGCCCTCGTACAGTTCGTCAATGGTTTCGAACCAAAGTTGTAGCCATTGTGCAAAGTGGTCTTGTGATATAGAGTGATGAAGATTTTTATCGACCTTGACGTGGGCCTTGGACGGACTTCCCCTAAACGTGCGGACACCAAAAAGATTAGACTCCCAGAAATCTGTGAGTTTACTTAAATGCGTAGGCCATTGCTCGTCTGTAATATGTCCGTTGAAAATGGGTCCTAGCATTTCGTTTTGCCTTATTTTATCGTAAAAGGTATGTACCAATACACGCACATCTTCTCTATTGGTAATTTGGGTCATAGTCTCTTTTTATGAATCGGCAACAACTTTTTCTACTCGTTCAGCGGCATCTTGTTTAGAAAGGGTAACACGCACTATACTGTCGGATTTTGCTAAAAGGTCATGCGGAACATTGGCAGCTAAGGTAATGATATCTCCTTGTTTTAGCATATGAACTTTGCCTTCAACACCAAAGTCAATACTCCCTTCAACCATATGGATGATAATGGAAAAAGGAGCCTTATGCTCTTTCATGAGTTGCCCTTTTTTTAAAAGAATTCTAATTTCTTTTGAGAAAGAAGTTTCTAAAAGAACCTTGGTAATAATTTTTTGATCGTTAAAATCTAAATTTTCAGTAAAAGATACCTTTTGCATGCTCGTGTTTTTACAATAGTATAAAACATTGGTATGCTAAACTATGACACTTCTCAGGTAATTATAAACTCTCGGCATCAATACCTAGGGCAATCATTTCATCGAAAACGGCATTTTCGGCATAGCACAAAGTAGCTTTTTTTAGATTGGGAAATTTTTTTGCATCCGCAGCACTTTTAATATCCCAGTAATCTTCACTACCACTACCAAATCGTAGTAGGTTCATGTAAACATCATTTCCGCCATCTTGGTAAATTTCGGTCAAAAGGGGTGCCATATGTTTCGGTATTTTAATATCTCTAAAGAACTGGGTTACTTCTGCAATAGGTTCATAGCCCTCTTCTTCAATATCAATTTCTCGTTCGGTATACCATTCTATAAATTCATACAATTCAAATTTAGGCTGAAGTATCTCTTGGGTGTACATCAATTCTTCAATAACCGCTAATTTAAACCCGAAGTCCGTGAATTCAATATGCTCCTCTGCTAGCGGTAGTAGTATGTATTTATCTTTCGGTATTTCTTTTTTGTCTTCTAAATTGGCACCTAACGAAAGCGCGTATGGTTCTTCTTGACCTTTATAAGTTAGTTTACTGACTATATAGTTGGGGAGCTTGATTTTTGAAAAATCATTGAACTGCACTTCTTTATTATTAATGAGGATAGATCCTGAAAATTTATTTTTAGGAGGCAGATCAAGTTCATGTTTCTTAGAAAGTATAAGGCTAAAACTGAATATGTTGCCATAACTACCACATGAGCAGTATACACCTTCATTATCCCAACAAATTACCGGACTTTTAGAAAGTTTTGTCTTTCCGGTACGTGAAGGTTCCCCAAAAGCCGAAACTAACGTCTCGTAGTTTGTTGGGAAAGTTACGGCAATGTCATTTATAAGAAGTTGCTCATCAGTACCTACAATATGTATAGGTTTCGGTTTTTTCTTTAAGAAAGAGAACATAAGTTATTTAAATATTAGTCCGTTTTCAGCATCAAATTGTGCTTGTTCTTCAGGGGATAATCCGTCGCGGATAGCACGAACTGTAAATCCGCCAACTACTTTGCCTTCTTCATAATACATCCAATCACTAATATTAGCTCGGTTTACGGTAATGGTATCACCTAATTGAACTTGGTTGGTATACATGGGTTCATTGGCAATGATACCCATAAAGTCATCATCTATTAATTGAATGTCACCTACCCAAATATGTTCCGCACCACCATCAGCATCAAATTTCTGTTTAATTGTAAAAAATGAATGATCAGGATTCTCGCTGGCTAATGCCTCTTTAAATTCATCAATAGAATTTTTAGCATCTACAATGGCTTGGTTCATTCTAGCATCATCATCTTCCACATTGTAAACATCTGGTTCACCAGAGCGTTCCGTTTTATCGGCAGAACCTTCTTTGCAAGAAGTTAGCATAAAAAGTAGTGATGCGATAAAAATTAGAGATTTCTTCATAGGATAAGTTTCTGTATTATTTAATTTAAATTGTGGTACTACCAAGCACAACGGAATATTCTTTCTATTGTTTCACTTAAATAACAAGAATTTTATAAGCTCTAGACCAAGTAAGGTTACTTCGGATTCTTACCGTTCCGTGGGTCTTGTTTAAGTACCTTGGCGGTGGTACGGTAAAAGGTGGGCGAATAAGAATAAAACTCATGAGGTTGCTAAAAAACGTTTCTAACGTAATGGCAAAAAGCTCCATTAGATTAGTACCACCATAATCCCTGAAAATGGTGTATTTACCGGCACGAATAAGCGGTATTTTTTTGGTTGCCAATTCTTTCCAAGCGTTAAGATCCGTATCATTGAATACCTTAGAGAAATAGGAACCTTTAGCATGTTCAATAATCAGGCAATGGCTGAATTCGTGTATGGCAATGTTTAGTCCGTCATCGTTAATGATAAAACCCTTCTCTACGGCAGGCCATGACATGTTTACACGCTTGGTCACCGTATTAACATCGCCATCGTACAAAACATCCCTACCTGTGTATGTGTATGAAGACGGAGTTACGAATACGGTTTTAAAGATGCTTAAAACATCTTGCTTTAGACCAAAAGTAATCTCAACAAAAGCACTGGAAATGACTAGTTTCATTTCTGTTGTAAGTTCAAAACCTTCGGTAGAACCAAAATTTGTAGTATTTAAGAACAACAAAGTTCTCACCACAAAAGACTGTTGGTGTTTTTTGGATAAGGCGGTGTAATACGCGTTCCATTTGCTAAGCACTTCATGGCATTCATGCTTGCTGCTAGATTTTAGAAAAAAGTTGACGAAGGTATGTTTTACGTTCAAGTAACTGGTTTGGTTAGGAGTATGGTTTTTTGTTGAGGTTTAGCGAAGAACGCTGGCGTAAAATTAGTATTATTCGGTGATAATGACACTACCTTTTAATTCATTTTCGGTAGGTTTTTCAAACCAGGTTTCCATGAAATGGAAATTCTCTTGGCTAACTTCAAACTAAAACGTAGCTCCTTTTTCGGTGTTGCGCTGTTGTACACTTTGCCATCTGGTTTCTTTAGAAATATCTAAAAAGTGAAGTTGAATTTCGAATCCATTAGAAGCTGCAAAAGCTCTAAACTTCTCGCGATGTTTAAATTTAGATAAGCCCAAATCTAGAATAGCGTCTGTACCAGATTCTTCTAATTGCCTTACCACGTTCAATATCAATTTCTCCGCCCGCTCTATACGTTCTAAAAACCATTGTAATCCATCGGTTTCTTTCTTGTCGGGTAGAAACAACGTATTGTTCCAAGTGTCAATAGAAAAGAGTACTCCTTTGGTTTTCTTTTTAAGCTTGTTGGAGTAGGTGGTTTTACCTGATCCTGTATTCCCGACGATGAGGTGTAGCATAATTATAATTCTAAAATTTATAAATATGTAATAATTTATTGCACTTTAAAACCCTTCTCGATCAAATCAAAGCCTGGTTTATTTGTCACATTATCTTCCATAGCTTCTTGTATTAGAATTGCAAAAGTTTTATTTCCCTTATAAAAGAAGTGAATATTACCTTCATGATCTAAGCCTAGAATACTTGCGGTAAATCTTATGGAAGAAGTATCAATGTTGTTATAGGTGTCATCAACGGCATCTTCAAATTGAATATTAGAATTTCTATAAATAATATTATTCGTCAATTCTTCTTGAAAAATATACGC
The DNA here is from genome assembly GCF_044597005.1 of Maribacter sp. R86514. Classification (NCBI taxonomy): domain Bacteria; kingdom Pseudomonadati; phylum Bacteroidota; class Flavobacteriia; order Flavobacteriales; family Flavobacteriaceae; genus Maribacter; species Maribacter sp. R86514. The sequence goes on from NZ_CP138999.1 coordinate 4,278,947, forward strand.
CCATTCACCAAGGTCAATTTCACCATTGATCCATGTCATAGTTACAATGCCACTAGAATCAAAACCATCTTTTTCTATAGAAAGGTAATATCCTTGATCATCTATGTTTTCTTGATCTGTAATTTCCCAACCTGTTGGGCTGGTTATTAAAACCCCGTCTCTTTCCAATTTTGCAGGTTTGCTTTCGCTACAAGAAGTTATGAATAGAAATAGGGTAGCAATTAATAATAGTGCTTTTTTCATTTGGTTTTGGTTAGTCTTAATTTGGAAGTTTTTGTTATGAAAACTATTACATAGGTGCTGGAGGTGGTGGAGTTGGTAGGGATTCTTTATAATCTGTTGTTTGTAAAATATCACCATTTTCCAAAAAAGAAATAAGCTCCGTTGCTTTGCTTACTACCTTTTCAATACTACCATTTTTATTGACAACTATATGGGTAGGATATACATTTATTAAAAGTTTATGTTCAATAAAATCTTCTTGGTCTGGTACAGTATTATATTTAAAAATTTTCTTAGTGAAGAATCTATCTAATGCTGTCTTATCGTCTAATGCCAAACTTATAAATTCAACATCTTCTCTTTTTGAATATTCGTCGGCGAACTCATTCAGCTCAGGAAATTCAGCTACGCAAGGTTTACAATTAATAAACCAACATTTAAAAATTAGAGTTTTTCCTTTGGTATTATCATTGGTGTAAACTTTTCCGTTTAAATCGGTAAAATTAAAATCAGGAAATGGAGTTCCTTCCATTTTAAATTTAGAGTAGATTCCCTCTGAAGTGGTTTTAATAGTATTTCCAATTTGTTTGACTGCAGAGTTAGGTAATTTGTAGAGTTGGTATTTCTTTACATTGTCTGGAGCAACAAGTTTTACGGCTATATAATCTCCAGTAGTCAAAGATTTTAGAAAATCGTCTTTACTAATGGTTTCAGATTTATCGTTTATAGCAATAAATTCTGAAGATAAAATGATGTTATTTTCATGATAATCCCACCACTTTTCCCAGTCCGATTCTAAAACATTTATGTCTACATCGACATCTAATTTGGGTGCTTCATTTTCAATACTTGTTTTTTGTGAAGTTTTATTTTCCTTGCAAGATGTAAAACAGATAACTAGTAATAGAATGATTAGATTTTTCATAGATATATAGTGGTTTAAAAGAAACTTAATTGGTTTAGGTACAATCAAAATGAAATTAATACTCGCTTAATTTAAGTTAATTATATCAAATTTGTAAATAAAATCTTACCAATTAGCTTGTCCAATATTATCTGCATAAACTTAAGTATGACACTTTGTATTCGTTAAAAGTTTAAAGAATTTATGCCATTTGTCAATTTCAAGTTTTCTAATGCTTGATTCTTGAGTGATTAAAAACTTTATGTCAAATTTAGGTTGACCATTTTATTTTTTAAAATCACTTATCTAATAGGTTCACCGATAAGAAAGGTCAGGTTATATTACCCATTCGCCTCTTTCGCCTGTTCTTCTAAATCGCCAAGATCCTCGAATTATAAAAGCTACTTAAAGTGGTAGTTTGTCAAAAGTTAAAGTGTAAGTTTTGCTATTGATTATATACTTGATTTACATAGATAGCTGCTTCTTCGGCAGATTCAAAAAGCCTTACTTCTAAATCTCTGAATTTGCAAGTAGTACCATCATATGGATCTCCATTTCTACGACCTTGACCAAGTTGAAAATAAGTACCAGTAACATTAGGTAATAATTTATGACTGCCAGATACTACCTCCCATTCATTTGCACCAGCACTATGACCCATACCTTGCATGTAAATCCAATCATCTGGAGAGAATTCGCCTATTTGCTTAGCCCATAAATAAGAGTGTCTAGTAATAGAATTTTCAAGTACCTTTTCGGTAGTTAAATTACCAATGAACAAAACATATTTTTCGCTGTAATCTCTAGGAAAAGTGATAGTTTGATAAATATGAGGAGAAGAATCACCTTCATATGCAGTGATATAAAAAATGTTACCATATTCAGCAGTGGTTTCAATTCCAGTATTTGGGTCAAAATCCCATCCAGATCCATTATTGTCCCCAGAAGGGTTCGTTAGGAGATTGGTCGTGTAGCTACTGACCGAGTATTCAGAAACATCTCCATTTTCAGCAGTGATATTCAAGGCAATTGTGCTACTTAAATCTACGATACTCTCAGTTTCTAGAGAAGCAACTGCATTCTCAGGTATAGTAATATTTATCTTTACGGCCGATAAATCTAATGTGTTGGGAACTTCGAATAAAATTGATTTAGATTCTTCATCTATATAACCTGTAATAGGTTCCATAAGTTCATCATCCAAAGTAATGCTAATGATACTATTTTCATTACTAGGTGCTATTATTGTAACTTCATATTCTTGAGTGGTACCATCTTCTGCGGTAATCGTAAAAAGAACACCTTCCTCATAATTTTTTACAGAAGTCGGGTCCGGTGAGATTGTTGCAAAATCGGATATTGTTATAGCAGGTATGATTTCGCTTAAGTTGGTTCCTGAAGGTAAAGTCAGTAGAATGGTTTTATTTAAAAAATCAATTTTGGCATTATATTGGACATCGTTTAGGATGACTGAAATAGAAGTTATATTACTTTCTTTACTTAAAACAACTTCCGGCTCACTTTCTTCAGTTTCTTCTGTATCTATAGATTCTTCAATTTGCTCATTTATTTCATCTTCAAGCTCACAAGAAATAAAACTTAGAATTAGAGATGTAAATAAAGTGAGCAGAAAAATGTTTTTTATGGCGATTTTCATTTAAAGGGTTTGAATGTTGGTATGGCTTAACAACGCACATTATCTTAGTTTGTTGTAAGTACAGTGATCTAGAATTACTCTAAGTATTACAATACTAGATGCTTTAATACAAATGAGTATTCAATAAAGAGAAAAAGGTGATTCTTATTATAATTAAATATTTACCCATTCGCCTCTTTCGCCTGTTCTTCTAAATCGGCAATATTTTCAAATTTTTGAAGCGGTAGTTTTTTATTGGTCGCTTTTATTTCCGCAATTAAGGCAAGAATTAAATCTAAAGGTTTTGCTTCATAGCCAAACATGTTTTGATCGAATTCGATACCGGCTAATATGCCGTCGTTTTCCATGCCAACACCCCAATTTTCTATAAAATCTACTAATGCTATTTCTGTAATCTGGTAGTTCGCCCAATGGTTTATGGTGCAAGATTTAGGTCTAGCACCTTCTCCCCAAAAACATAGAATGTCAACAGGTTTACCACGTTCATTTTCATAATGCGCAGAAGCTGAGGTGGCAAAGCCTTCATGATTTTGTAGTGCATAAACAATGTCTGTGTTGCAAACCGTTTTTATAAATTTTTGGTATCTATTTTCAATGATATCTGAGCCTTGTTGTTCCATGTTTTGTTTTTGTGGGAAGTGTTGTTTTAAATGATTTGTTGAATTGATGACTAAGGTAATTTTAATTTTTGTGATTCACATTCCATTTTTATTAGTCAATGTCAAAGTCATAATCTCCACCCCAATTTCCGCCACTGTCAAAATCGAAGTAATCATCGATGGTATGGAACATTTCAGATATATCAGTGAATAAATCAGAAAATGAAAGTTCAGGGTCGTAGATAAAATCGATCCAATACCAATCGTTTAAAAAGTCTTCATCATTATTATTTGAGATTACTGGAGATATTGATTTGAGTTTTTCTAAAAGTTCAAATTTTAAGTTCTTAAGAAGAAAGATGTTTCCTTGAAGAAATAGAATTAATTCTAATGCCTTATTTGGTTCGTTTTCAATAAAAGTTACAATGTTTTCGTCTACTTCATCTAGGTACTCTCGTAGTTCTTTTTTTAGATTATTTCCCTTGAAATTGGTTTTGAACAATGAAAAAATACTTGAAACTAAATCACTTTTAAAATAAGATTTCAGTTTTAAATTACGAACAATCTCTTTTTTATATTGGTATTCAGATGGTATTTTTTTGAATATGGCTCTTAAATATGGTTTTAACTTAAAATAACTATCCTCGTCAATCAGTTCTGTAAAATATTCTTCAAATTTATTTGGCTTATATTTTGTGAAATTCTTTCCAGTTTCTACAACTACATATTCTCTTAAGTATGGGTCTCTTGGGTGAGATTTTAATTGAGCTTTCTTGATTCTTAAAACCTGCTTTAAAGTCAAGTCAAATAATGTCAACTTTAAGAGTTCTATTAACTCAGTTTTAGGTTCTAAAATGAGTTTTGTAGCCGCAGGTTTCAATTCAGACAATCTATAAATATTTGAGTTTTTAAATTTCTGATTAGAATTGAAATGCATTGTATGTTTATTGTCTTGAATTAAATCTGACGTCTCGGCTAAGCGTAGTGCGGTAGTAAGGAAACTTTTCGTTTCCGTCTGCGCACGAAGCTAAAGCTTTTGGTTTCGCTTTTTCTTTTTTTGTCCAAAGCTAAATCCCAAAGATTTAGCGACATCATAAACCTGCCTGCCGGCAGGCAGGTATACACAGACCTTTCGGTTTAGCTAAAAGTCCGCATTACGTTTAGGCATTGTTGTAGCCAGTTATTCTGTGCTATATTTTCAAGCAATCCAAGTTTTCATTTCGATTAAATAACAGATAATAAAAATGAAAATTAATGTTATTATAGAAATTCCGATTGTTAATACTCTACTTTTAAATTGAACTTTTGGCTTTGATTGAAAACTCGTCAATGAATTAAATGCGTGAGTTACTTTTTCTTTATTGAAGTTTACTATCATCAACAACATTGTCAAAATGATTATTGACATTGCCAATGCAGAATAAACACCAAGAAAAATAAGGTCAAACATTATAATATTTACCATAATTGGTATCAATATCATTACGCCTAATAGTTTTGTTTTATTCCACAATAAAAACCAAGCTCCAATTAATTGAGTTATTCCTATAAACGAAACATAATAATAGGAATGTCCCATAAATGTCCAAGCTAAAGTGAAACTATCTACTTCTCCCAAAGTTATATTTGCAACTTCCGTGGGTATTTCTCCATTCATATAAAACTGTCCGCCAAACATTTTTCGAATTGCGTAAACGTTGAGAATAAGAAAAACACATTGCCTGAAGACTAATTCAAATGATATTTTCGTATTCTTTATGTTCATTAACGATTGGGTTTTTTTAATTGGCTAAAACGGTTTGTGTATGATTAGTTGCGGACTTTTCCAACGGAAAATGTCCGCCAGTAATAAAGATAATTGATTGCAAGGATTTCCATTTTGGGAAATCCGACCGCAATTAATTATACACCGTGTTGCCAACCGTTTTTTTTAATTTTTAAATTCCAATATCGATGATTCCTTTTTCAATCATAATCAATATAATTCCAATTGCAAGTGGAATAAGTATTTGCCACCAAAACTTTACAATAAAAGAAGTGATTGCGTTTTGCTGTTTTTCTTTTGTCTTTGGGTGGTTAGTTTGTTTGATTTCTGTCTTTTCAACATTTAAAGATTCCGACTGATTTACCTGTGCAATTGTTGAACCAGAAAAATCATTTATGAAATCAGATTTGCTATTATCGTTTTCCGACCATTCAAGGAATTTTTCCCAAGATTTTAGTTCAATGAGTTTGGTTAGGTATTTCCGATTCTTTAAATCACATGCATACCCGAACCTTGTCGGTTTGTGCAAAATCCCTAGATTACCGAGATTTCTTATTAGTGTGGAGCTTTCTTTGTGGCTATCCTTGGTCAATGTAATGGTTTGTCCATTTTTTAGCCTTTCCAAATTTTCTAAGGTAGTTGCATCAAAACTCAAATCTGTATTTTTTGGTAAATTGTTTTCTGATTTCAAATGTTCAATCCATCCACTTTTACATATATGTTCCGATTTTAAGTCCAAGTGGCAGTTTTCACCATTAATCTTGACAAGTCCATTTTCAGACATGTATTCGGCTAATTGGCTGCAAATTTGTCCTTTTAGCTGTTCACCTTTTTCGTCCACAAAATGCACGGAGTACATTGACTTAGATTTGCTTTGGCAAATAAGTCGAAAATTAATGTCGGTAAGTTCGTCCAGTCGGTTCATTCAAATGGTTGGCAACTATTGAATATGTGTACAATTACACATATTCGGTAATAATCAGAAATATGTGCAATCACTCTCCTAATATACCACTAAAGAATAAACCTACAATTTTGAAATCACACTCCTTTACGGGAAACCATAATCGGTCAAAGATTATGTATGGTTTGGGTATTTTTACGACAAAAAAAAGCATGTCAAAGAAAATTCTATTTATCTATAATGCCAATAGCGATACGGGCAGCAAAATGCTAGATTTCGCCCATAAAATCATTAACCCAGCTACCTATAACTGCAATCTCTGCAGTTTAACCTATGGCAGTTTTACCGAGAACAAACAATGGAAAGGGTTCAGGGAAAGTTTGCTAGCCAAAGGCTACGAGTTAGAATTCTTTCATAAAGATGAATTCCAAGAAAGCTACAAAAGCAAATTTGGGCATAAGTATACCTATCCTATTATATTGGTGGAAACAGATCATGACCTAGAGGTGTTGGTGTCTGCCGAGAAGTTGAACGCTATGGAGACGGTGGAGGAGTTGATCGCTACGCTTAGTTGATGGTTTTTGGCCGTCATTTGTTGGTCTTACTCTGTCTCTGAGCTTACTCGGTCGCTGAGCGTAGCCGAAGTGATTCGTGTTCCAAAGTTCTCGACTGCGCTCGATGTGACATTTCGGTTTTAAAGAGTAAAAAGTACAGCGTATGAAGTCGTAAGTAATTAAAGAGTACAAAGTAATAAGTACAGAGTATTAAGTAGTGGATGTGCAGTGTAAAGAGGATAGCATAAAGCGAACAGCTCTGAATGCGAAGTACAAAGAACTAACACAAACAGCTATGTACTTTGTACTTAATACGTAATACAAAAAACGCGCAGCGTTAAACAACGAACAACGAACAACGAACAACGAACAACGAACAACGAACAACGAACAACGAACAACGAACAACGAACAACCATCAACGAACAACTACTTCGTTGCCTCAAAAAACTTCTCGTTGATATCATCTATGTACGCCAGTACTTCATCACGACCGCTACGGTGGCTAGAGCTGGTTACAAAATGTGGTGGTGCTTCTTCCCACATATCGGCTAAAAGTTTGTCCAGATATTGTTTTACCTGGCGCTCAATGGCTTTCGGTTTTAATTTATCTGCCTTGGTGAAGATAATGGCAAATGGTACTCCGTTTTCACCCATCCACTGCATGAATTCCATATCTATAGGTTGTGGGTCATGGCGAATATCTACAAGCACAAAAGAACACACCAGCTGCTCTCTTTGTAAAAAGTAATTGGTGATGTATTTTTGAAAGGTATTTTTATCTCTTTTAGAAACACGGGCATAACCGTAACCGGGTAAATCTACCAGAAACCAATTTTCATTGATCTTAAAATGGTTGATCAATTGTGTCTTACCAGGTCTGCCAGATGTTTTTGCCAAGCTTTTACGCTCGGTCAACATATTGATCAAAGAAGACTTACCCACGTTAGAACGACCAATAAAGGCGTACTCGGGTAAAGGCTCTTTAGGGCATTTGGCAACATCAGAGTTGCTCATTACAAAGTCGGCCGACTTTATTTTCATCCGTAGGGTATTTAGAAATTGTTTTTCGTCAACCACTCATCAAGAATGGTATTGAATTGGTCTGGGTGCTCCATCATAGGTGCATGTCCACATTTATCCATCCAAAATAAATCTGAATTAGGTAAAAGCTCATCGAACAGTTCTGCAACGTCTGGCGGAGTAACCGTATCATTTTTTCCCCATATAATACAAGTAGGGGTTTTCATGCTAGGTAGATCTTGCGCCATGTTATGGCGAATGGCACTTTTAGCGATTGCCAAAGTCTTTACCAATTTTACACGATTATTGACCGTAGCAAAAACTTCATCTACAATCTCTTTGGTAGCAACTGCCGGGTCATAGAAAACATCTTGTGCCTTCTTTTTAATGAACTCATAATCACCACGTTTTGGGTAACCGTCGCCCATAGCACTTTCGTAAAGACCAGAACTACCGGTAATCACCAAAGCTTTTACTTTGGCCGGGTATAATTTAGTATGTAAAAGACCAATATGGCCACCTAAAGAGTTGCCTAAAAGAATAACATCGTCCAGCTCTTTATAGTCAATGAATTTCTTAAGGTATTTGGCAAAATTCTTTACCGTTGTCTTTAACATCGGCATTGAGTATAGGGGCAATTCAGGAATCAGTACTTTGTAACCTTTAGGAGGGAAATAAGTATTCACTCCCTCAAAATTACTGAGTCCGCCCATTAATCCGTGTAGAATAATAATGGGTTTTCCTTCGCCTTTTTCTATATACTTAAATCCTCCGTCGTTGATCAATTCGTTTTCCATGCGCACTACTCATCAGTAATTGTCCAAATATAGGTAATTACCGAGAATAGCAAACAACTCTTTTCGATAAGGTGACCATAAGAAACTTTAAGAATTCACTTTTTCAAGATTTAGGGGTTGAGTGGGAAAATTATCCCATAAAATCCGATGAAGTGCAAAAACGTGTTCAAAAGTGGGGTAATTTATTAACAAAGTGGTTTTTAGTGGTAAAATGTGGTAATAATATTTATATATTTGAGTTATATAAACTAAACAGAACCAATTTGGACATCTTTTTCTTTGGGACATTTAACTGCAAAGCTGATGCTAAGGGGCGTATTATGCTCCCTGTTGCGCTACGCAATCAAGTGGCTCCGATCCTAAAAGATGGCTTCTTTATCAAAAAATCATATTTGAGCGAGTGTTTAGAATTATACCCTGCTTACGAGTGGCACAGAGTAATGGCAGAATTGAACGAAAAGAGCAGGTTCGATGAAGAAAACCTACAGTTTATAAGAATGTATACTGCTGGGCTTCGTCAAGTAGAAGTAGATGCTACCGGTAGATTATTGATCCCTAAAGACATTATCTCGTTAGGTGGTATAACCAAAGAAGTGGTCATTGCACCAATTGGTAAACGATTAGAGATTTGGGACAAGAAGGCGTATGACGAATCTATAAACGCAACGAAAGAAGAGAAGGTGAAGTTGGCAAAGCGTGTAATGTTAGGTGAAAAACCAAGTGGAGATGTATCATAATCCTGTATTGCTGAAAGAATCGGTAGACGGTTTAAACATCAAAGAAGATGGTATATATGTAGATGTGACATTTGGCGGTGGCGGTCACTCTAAAGAGATATTGAAAAGATTGGGCAAAGAAGGCAAATTATATGCCTTTGATCAAGATGAAGATGCACAGGCAAATGCATTAGGTGATCCAAGATTTACGCTGATAGCGGAGAATTTTAGATACATCACCCAGTTTTTAAAGTTCTATGGCATAAAGAAGGTAGATGGTATTCTTGCGGATTACGGAGTGTCATCGCATCAGTTCGATCAAGCGGAAAGAGGATTCTCTACACGTTTTGATGCGGATTTGGATATGCGAATGAGCAAGCGCAATACGCTATCTGCTTTTGAGGTAGTGAATAAGTACTCATATGATGACTTGCGTAAAGTGTTGTTCGAGTACGGCGATATCAGAAACGCGAACGCCATGGCAAAAGTAATTGTTGCCAATAGGGAAGAAGAAGAGATACAGACTACCGATGCATTGAAAACAGTGTTGAAGCAGTTTTTGCCGGAACATAGGCAGCATAAAATATTGGCACAGATATATCAAGCGATTCGCATAGAGGTGAATCAAGAGATAGAAGTGATCAAAGAGTTTTTGGAGCAAGCTCCGGATTTATTGAATGAAAAAGGAAGGCTAAGTGTAATTAGCTACCACTCTTTAGAAGACAGGCTTGTAAAAAGATTTATAAGGGCGGGTCAGTTTGAAGGAGAGCCGGAAAAGGATTTTTACGGCAATATAGATGTACCGTTAAAAAAGGTTGGCGGATTGATAGTGCCGACAAGAGAAGAGATAAAGTTGAATAATAGAGCACGTAGTGCAAAATTAAGAATAGCAGAGCGTAATGGCGAAAAGTAAAGTGAAAACAGGTGTTTTTGACCTTTTGAAGGGTAAATTTTTGGTGAGCGATGACGCCCCTAAAAATTGGCTGTTCATTATTTTCATTTCGTTTTTGGCAACGGTTATGATTAGTAGCTCTCATAGTGCCGATCAAAAAGTACACCGCATTGCTTTATTGAATGAAGAAGTAAAAGAATTGCGTAATGAGTTCGTAGATATGCGATCAGATGTGCAGCAGCTAAAATTAGAATCGAGCATTACCGGTAAAATATCTGAAAAAGGACTGTATCCTTCAGAGAATCCCCCGCAGAAAATTAAGGTGAAATCTTTAAAAGAGGAGGAATAATGGCGGCAACGGATAAAAGCATATTAAAAAGGCTCTACATAGTGGCGGGTTTCATGGTGCTCTTTGCGGGTGCTGTGTTGTTTAAGCTGGTTTCTATACAGATAGTAGATGGTGAAAAATACCAAGCGCTTGCAGATACACGTACCGAGCGTATGTTTACTATTGAACCGAATAGAGGTAACCTATATTCTGACGACGGTAGCCTTTTGGCAACTTCAGTATCTAAATACACTATACGTTTTGATGCCGTAACGGTAAGTAGCGAAGATTTTAAGGAAAATGTAAAACCATTGGCAGATGCCTTGGCGAAACAATTTGGTAAAACATCTTCTCACTATCAGCAACTTTTAAGAAAAGCGAGAGAGAATAAAAATAGGTATGCGCTAATTGTGCGAAACTTAGATTATTCTGAATACATGGCGGTGAAAGAATTTCCACTATTCAATAAAGGAGCGTTCAAAGGCGGACTCATTATTGAGCAGAAAACGAAAAGAGAGCATCCTTTAGGTAAAATTGCCGAGCGTAGTGTTGGGTATGAGCGTGTAGATGAAAACGGATATTATACCCGTGTAGGTATGGAAGGTGCTTTTGGGGAATACCTAAGAGGAATTTCAGGAAAGCGTTTAAAGCAAAAAATTGCAAAAGGGCAGTGGAAGCCAATTGGTAATGATAATATCATTGAGCCAAAAGATGGTTATGATGTGTATTCTACCATAGACATTAATATACAAGATATAGCGCACCATGCATTATTGGGTCAGTTAGAGAAATATCAAGCAGACCACGGAACGGTAATAGTAATGGAAGTGAAAACCGGTGAGGTAAAGGCGATATCTAATTTAGGTCAGACCTCAGAAGGTAAATATTACGAGCGATTGAATTACGCTATCGGTGAATCTCATGAGCCTGGTTCTACTTTTAAGTTAGTGAATTTGGTGGCGGCTTTAGAAGATAAGGTGATAGATACCAGTTCTGTAATCGATACCGAAAAAGGAGCTTGGAAATTATATAAGCATACCATTAGAGATACCAAACGTGGTGGTCACGGTGAAATTACCATGTCAGAAGCTTTTGAAGTATCGTCAAATGTAGCCTTTGCTAAAATGATACATGAAGGGTATAAGAATGACCCAGAGAAATATGTGAACAGATTAATGAGTATGGGTATTCACAAAGAATTAGGGTTGCCAGTCGTTGGCGAAGGAAAACCTGTATTGCGTTACCCAGGTGATAAAGGGTGGTCAGGTCTTTCATTGGCGCAAATGGCTTATGGCTATGAGGTGTCTATGACTCCGTTGCAAACATTAGCATTTTATAACGCTATTGCAAATGATGGCGAAATGGTTAAGCCGCGTTTGTTGAAAGAAGTAAAAGAGTGGAACAAGACGATTGAGAAGTTCGATAAAAAAGTGTTGAATTCTGAAATATGCTCACAAGCTACGGTGAAGAAAGTGCAGCAGATATTAAAGAATGTAGTAGAGAAGGAGCATGGTACGGGTCACCGTATGTATTCAAGGAATTTTTCTATGGCAGGGAAAACGGGTACTACGCAAACCAACTATGTATCTAAGGATAAGTCTAAGTACGAATACATTTCATCGTTCGCAGGATATTTTCCGGCAGATGATCCAAAATACTCTTGTATCGTGGTAATCCATAAGCCAGACAAAAGTGTTGGGTATTATGGTGCAGATGTATCCGGTCCGGTATTTAAATCTGTAGCACAAAAAGTATATGCAACATCACCTTTAACAAGTGAGGTAGATGTAAAAAATGTGTTGATTGCTAAAAATGAAGATTCTCACCAAGGATACTATAAGGTGGCACAACAAAAGTATTCTGCAATGCCAAATGTAAAAGGCATGTGTGGTATGGATGCGGTCGCGATTCTTGAGAATTTGGGTATTGAAGTAGAAGTAAGAGGTAATGGCAAAGTAAAAAAACAGTCCATCACCAAAGGCACCGATTTAAAATCAGTGAAAAAAATAGTATTAGAATTAATATGAAGCAATTAAAGGACATGTTATATGGAGTGCGTATCACTGCTGTTAGCGGTACTACCTCTTGTGATATAGCATCAGTTCGTTTTGATTCTCGCGAGGTGCAAAAGTCCGATGCCTTCGTAGCTATAAAAGGCACGTTGACCGATGGTCATAAATATATTGATCAGGTAGTTGCTGCGGGAGCAAGAGCAATAGTTTGCGAACAGTTACCAGCTGAGATGATAGATGATGTTACGTATGTACAAGTAGAAAGTGGTAATCAGGCATTGGCATTGATGGCTTCAAATTACTACGGTACGCCATCAAAAAATTTAAAATTAGTAGGTGTTACGGGTACCAATGGTAAAACCACGGTATCTAGTTTGTTATATCAGTTATTCAAAAAAGCAGGATATAAAGTAGGCTTGTTGTCCACCATTAAAATTATGGTAGATGATACGGTTTATCCAACAAAACATACTACTCCCGATGCATTGGTGATCAATCAGCATTTGAAATTGATGAACGATGCTGGTGTAGAGTATTGCTTTATGGAAGTAAGTTCTCATGGTATTCACCAGAAAAGAACCGAAGGTTTGGTGTTTGAAGGGGCGATTTTCACTAATCTGTCTCACGATCACCTAGACTATCATAAAACATTTGCAGAGTACCGCGATACTAAGAAAATACTGTTTGATCAACTGCCAAAAACTGCATTTGCATTAACTAATGTTGATGATAAGAATGGTTTGGTCATGTTGCAGAATACTAAGGCTAGAAAAGCAAGCTACGCCTTAAAGAACTATGCAGATTACAGAGCACAGATTTTAGAAAATCAGTTCGACGGTCAATTGTTGAAAATCAATGACCATGAACTATGGACAAAATTAATAGGTCATTTCAATGCCTATAATATGCTTGCGATTTTTGCCACAGCAGATTTATTGGGATTGGAGCAATTAGAAACCCTTCGCTTATTGAGTGAGTTGGAGAATGTGGATGGAAGGTTTCAATATTATATATCAAAGAAAAGAATTACGGCTATAGTTGATTATGCCCATACGCCGGACGCCCTAAAAAATGTGCTTGAGACAATCAACACGTTGAGAACTGGAAATGAAAACGTCATCACCGTTGTGGGGTGTGGTGGCGATAGAGACAGATCAAAGCGTCCGGTAATGGGTAATATCGCATCTGAAATGAGTAATAAAGTTATTCTTACTTCAGATAATCCTAGAACTGAATCCCCTACTGAAATTATTGCAGAAATGGAGGCGGGGGTAGAACCTCAGAATGTAAAGAAGATTTTATCCATTGAAAATAGGGAGCAAGCCATAAAAACGGCATGTCAACTAGCAGACGATAACGATATCATATTAGTAGCCGGCAAAGGTCATGAGACCTACCAAGAAACCAATGGCGTACGCATAGATTTCGACGATTTTAAAATAGTAAAAGAGCTTTTAGCAAGCTTAGAAAAATAACCAAAGCTTAGTAGCAAAGAATACAGATTATATGTTAACCTACCTGTTCGAATATTTAGAAAAACAATACCAGTTGCCTGGAGCTTCGCTGTTTCAGTTCAGCACATTCCGTGCGGCAATGGCTATTCTGTTTTCATTGATGATTGCGACAGTGTACGGTAAGCGTGTAATTCTATTTTTACAAAAGCAACAAGTAGGAGAGACTATTCGCGATTTAGGTCTGGATGGTCAAAAGCAAAAAGCAGGTACGCCAACTATGGGTGGGGTTATTATCATCATGTCCACATTGATACCGGTATTGCTGTTTGCAAGGTTAGAGAATATTTACATTATACTATTGATATTCACCACTTTGTGGATGGGAGCAATCGGTTTTTTAGATGATTACATCAAAGTATTTAAAAAGAACAAAGAAGGGTTAAAAGGTCGTTTTAAGGTTTTAGGGCAGATAGTATTAGGGCTAATAGTAGGTGCAGTACTTTATTTTCACCCAGAGGTGACCATGCGTGATCATGACAAAACAATTATTACGCAAGACTATACGGTAGAACAAGTAAAAGGCGCTGAGATTAAGTCGACCATGACTACGGTACCTTTCTTTAAGAATAATGAGTTTGATTATGGTAGCCTCATATCATGGGCGGGCGATGGAGCAAAAGAATATGCTTGGTTGCTGTTTATACCAATTATCATATTAATTGTAACTGCAGTATCTAACGGCGCAAATTTAACCGATGGTATAGATGGTCTCGCTGCGGGTACATCCGCAATCATTGTATTTACGTTGGGCATTTTTGCCTTGGTATCTGGTAACATTATTTTTTCTGATTATTTGGACATAATGTACATACCACGAGTAGGTGAGTTGCTAGTATTCATTACCGCCTTTGCAGGTGCATTGATCGGATTCTTATGGTACAATGCATTCCCGGCACAAGTGTTTATGGGCGATACGGGTAGTTTAACTATTGGTGGAGTAATTGCTGTAATCGCAATTATAGTACGTAAAGAATTACTGATACCCGTGTTGTGTGGAATCTTCTTTGCAGAGTCGCTTTCAGTGATGATACAAGTAGGGTATTTTAAATACACAAAGAAAAAATTTGGTGAGGGTAGACGTATATTTTTAATGTCTCCATTACATCACCACTACCAGAAAATGGGATACCATGAAAGTAAGATCGTAACCCGTTTTTGGATTGTAGGTATACTATTGGCAATTGTAACTGTAGTGACCTTAAAAATTAGATAAATCCCATCCCTGACCCTTCCCGAAGGGAAGGAAAAAAGAGTTAATTAGTAAAGAAATGGGAAATGAAAAAGAACAGTTAGTAAAGCTTCCCTCCCTTGGAGGGATTGAGGGAGGACTTTTGGTAGTTCTTGGAGGAGGAGAAAGTGGAGTAGGAACAGCCATTTTAGGATTGAAAAAAGGATACGATGTATTTGTATCCGATAAAGGAAAAATTAAAGAGAAGTATAAAAACGTTCTTGAACATTTTGGAATTGATTGGGAAGAAGAACAGCATTCTGAAGACCGCATACTAAAAGCCGATTTGGTAATGAAGAGTCCGGGTATACCAGACAAAGTACCCTTGGTAAAGCAGTTGGTAGCGAAAGGTGTTCCTGTAATATCAGAGATAGAATTTGCATCAAAATACACCGATGCAAAAATTATTGGTATAACAGGTAGCAACGGAAAAACAACGACTACCATGCTAACCAACCACATTTTGGCCAATGCCGAATTGAAAGTGGGTATGGCAGGAAACATTGGTGATAGCTATGCGAAAATGGTAGCAGAGAATGATTTTGAGTATTACGTACTTGAGATCAGCAGTTTTCAATTAGACGGTATAGTGGATTTTAAACCACACATTGCCGTGATTACGAATATTACACCAGATCACTTAGATCGGTATGAATATGAGTTTGAAAACTACATAGCATCTAAATTTAGAATTGCAGAAAACCAAGACGAAAACGATTATTTGATTTATGATGCAGATGATACAGTTTTGGTAGAATGGCTGAACAAGCACCCGGTCAAATCAAAATTAATGCCCTTTTCATTGAATAAAGTATTTGAACAAGGCGCATTTATAGAACAAAACGAGATAATAATAAAAACAACAACAGACACTATTAGCATGACGAAGAACACTTTGGCCTTAGAAGGTCAGCACAATGTAAAGAACACAATGGCAGCGGCAACAATTGCCAAATTAGTCGGTATCCGTAAGGAGACGATAAGAGCTTGTGTTTCTAATTTTCAAGGGGCTCCCCACCGTTTGGAAAAGGTGTTGAAAATACATCATGTGGAATATATCAATGACTCAAAAGCAACGAATGTAAACGCTGCTTATTACGCATTGGATAGCATGAAAACACCTACTGTTTGGATCGTAGGTGGTGTAGATAAGGGCAATGAGTACATGGAGTTAATGCCATTGGTACGTGAAAAAGTAAAAGCGATCATTTGCTTAGGTGAGGATAATGAAAAAATCAAGCATGTATTTGGTAATGCTGTGGATCTATTGGTAGAAACCTATGCTATGGAAGAAGCTGTGAAAGTGGCTTATAAAATTGCTGAGCGTGGCGATACGGTTTTATTGTCACCGGCATGTTCAAGCTTTGATTTGTTTAAGAACTATGAAGATCGCGGAGATCAATTTAAGAACTGTGTAAAGAACCTATAAGGTGTTGAATATATTTCAAAATATAAAAGGAGATAAAGCTATTTGGGCCATTGCGGCGCTCTTGGCCTTATTTTCATTTTTGCCAGTATATAGCGCCAGTAGTAATTTAGTATATGTAGTAGGTAGTGGTACGCCGGTTGGGCACTTGGTAAAACATGCCATACTGTTGTTTTTAGGCTTTGGAATTATTTACGGGGTACATAAAATACCTACGCACTTTTTTAAAGGGCTATCCATGATAGCGCTACCCATAGTGTTGGTATTGCTCATATTCGTATTGGCGCAAGGTACTTCAAGTGGTGGTACCAATGCCAGTCGTTGGATCCGTCTGCCTTTAGTAGGTTTCGGTTTTCAGCCCTCTAACTTGGCGGCAGTAGTGTTAATGATATATGTAGCGCGTTATTTCTCTAAGGTTAGAGATATTAAAATAACGTTTACAGAAAGCATAGTGCCATTGTGGTTGCCTGTATTTGCTGTAGTGGCGTTAATATTACCAGCTAACTTTTCAACTGCTGCTATTGTTTTCTCTATGGTTATGGTATTGTGTTTTTTAGGAGGATATCCTATGAAATATTTATTAGGTATTGTAGGAACGGGAATAGTGTGCTTGTCCATATTCATATTAACGGCAAAAGCGTTTCCAGATTTGTTTCCTAATAGGGTAGATACATGGATGAGCAGGATCGATAGTTTCTCTAATCCTGAAGATTCAGAAGGAACTTATCAAATAGAAAGAGCAAAAATAGCCATAGCTACAGGTGGAGTAATGGGTAAAGGAGCGGGTAAAAGTGTGCAAAAGAACTTTTTACCACAGAGTTCATCAGATTTTATCTATGCGATTATCGTTGAAGAATATGGTTTAATAGGTGGATTTATTTTGATGCTATTTTACTTGTTTCTGTTGTTTAGGATAGTGGTCGTCGCTAACGGATGTGCATCGATCTTTAGCAAATTATTAGTGCTAGGGGTAGGATTACCTATTGTTTTTCAAGCACTGATAAACATGGCGGTTGCGGTAGAATTATTTCCGGTAACGGGACAGAATTTACCATTGATCAGTAGCGGTGGTACCTCTAGTTGGATGACCTGTTTGGCAATAGGAATCATTTTAAGTGCAAGTAATAAAAGTATAGCGCAGGAGAGTGCTTCTGGCAATGATGTTGATATAGATGAAACGAACCCTTTAGAGATTTTAAGTGGGCAGTTATAAGTTCATTTTATCAGGAGGAGGTACTGGCGGACATATTTATCCGGCCATTGCCATAGCGAACGAGCTGAAAAGGAGATATCCTGATGCGGAGTTTTTGTTCGTAGGGGCGAAGGATAGAATGGAGATGGAGAAAGTGCCGCAAGCAGGGTATAAAATAGAAGGATTGTGGATTACGGGAATTCAGCGGAAACTGACCCTTAAAAATCTACTTTTTCCAATAAAATTGATAAGTAGTTTAATGAGAGCAAATAGCATCGTATCGAAGTTTAAACCACACGCCGTAATTGGTACGGGTGGTTTTGCTAGTGGTCCGTTGTTAAAATTGGCAACCACTAAGGGTATACCTTGTGTATTGCAAGAACAGAATTCCTTTGCGGGTATTACCAATAAACTATTAAAAGACAAAGTGAAAAAAATCTGCGTGGCCTATGATGGCATGGAGAAATTTTTTCCGAAAGATAAAATTGTAAAAACGGGTAATCCTGTACGTTCAGATTTGGTGGAATTGAAAGCTACTAAAAATGACGCTTTACAGTATTTTGAATTGAATGCCGATAAGAAAACACTTTTAGTATTAGGTGGAAGTTTAGGGGCAAGACGCATCAACCAATTGGTAGCCGATCATTTAGAATATTTTGAGACATTAGGATTGCAAGTGATATGGCAATGTGGAAAAGGGTATTATGAAACCTACAAATCCCATCAGTCAGAGAATATTAAAGTACATGCTTTTTTAAACTCGATGGATAAAGCTTATGTAGCTGTAGATTTCATCATTTCAAGAGCAGGTGCAGGTGCGGTGTCAGAATTGTGTTTGGTTGGGAAACCAACATTCTTTATTCCGTCGCCAGTTGTAGCAGAAGATCACCAGACCATGAATGCATTATCTCTTGTTGGTCATAATGCTGCAATTATGATGAGGGAGAAAGAACTTGATACAACATTTAAAACGGAGTTTGAATCTGTATTTAAATCCGCAGAAAAGCAACAAGAATTATCAAAGAATATTAAGTCGTTGGCATTACCAAATGCAACATCTGATATCTGCGATGAAATAGAAAAATTGATCAAATAAAATGAACGTAACGCAAATACATAGGGTGTATTTTATAGGCATTGGGGGCATAGGTATGTCTGCTTTGGCGCGTTATTTTGCGTTCATTGATAAAGCGGTTGCAGGGTACGATAAAACCGAGACTCCGCTTACACAAGAATTGGCAAGTTCAGGTATGAATATTCACTATACTGATGATATTGATACAGTGCCAGATGAATATAAGAATGACGCAGCGCATACCTTGGTAGTGTATACGCCAGCGGTACCTGCTAGTCATTCTGAATATCAGTATTTTTTAAATAATGGGTTCACGATTAAGAAACGCTCAGAGGTACTTGGTTTAATTACCAAAGACTCTTTCTGTTTGGCAGTTGCCGGTACGCATGGTAAAACAACGACCTCTAGTATTTTGGCGCATTTGTTAAAAGAAACAGGAGTAAAAATGACGGTGTTCTTAGGCGGAATTTCAGAAGACTTTAATAGTAATTTCCTTTTAGAAGGAACAGACTATTCGGTAGTCGAAGCAGATGAGTTTGATCGTTCATTTATGCAGTTGACGCCAAATGTAGCGTGTGTTACGTCTATGGATGCTGATCACCTTGATATTTATGGTGATGCGCAAGAATTGGAAAGAACATTTGTTGATTTTACCAAACGCTTAAAACCGGGTGGTAAACTATTTGTTCGTAATGGTTTGCCTTTAGAAGGGTTGACCTATGGTATAGAAGACGATTCGGATTATTGTATTCGAAACATAAAAATAGAACATGGCACCTACATATTCGATTTGGAGACCCCTGACCTTAAACTAGAAAGGGTTGAATTCAACAAACCTGGGCGACATAATCTGTTGAACGGTTTGGTAGCTTTCGCAATGGCGATGCAAGCAGGTTCCCCACCGCATCGCCTTGCAAAGGCATTAGCAACATTTAAAGGAGTGCAAAGGCGTTTTTCATACAAAATTAAAAACGATGATTTCGTTTTTATAGATGATTATGCGCATCACCCAACAGAAATAAATGCTGTTTTTCAAGCAGTTGCAGAAATGCATCCGGATAAAAAAGTATTGGCGATTTTTCAGCCACACTTGTTTTCAAGAACACGTGATTTTGCAGATGAGTTTGCAAAAAGCTTGTCGCAATTCCAGAATATTTTGTTGCTGGATATCTATCCGGCTAGAGAAGAACCACTTGAGGGGATAACATCAGAATGGTTGTTGGAAAAGGTAAATAGTGGTAATAAAAAATTAATTTTGAAAGAACAAATCCTTTCTGAAATAAAAAAACAGGATCCTGATGTTTTACTAACAATGGGAGCCGGAGATATAGGTTTAGAAGTTGAGAAAATTAAAAAAGAAATGTCGTATGCAGGTTAATTGGAATTTTATAAAGTTAGCGGCTTTAGTTCTAGTAATCACGGGGTTATATGCTTTTTCAAATGAGCGTAATAGCGCTAAAAATGTTACGGGAATGAAGGTAGAATTCATTGGGGATCAAAATTTATACCTCACTGAAGGAACGGTTAATAAATTGTTAATACAAAATTACGGTAGCCTTGATAATGTGCCTAAAGAAAATATAGTTTTGAATACTGTAGAAAAGGCCCTTGAGGCCAATGAAATGGTGAAAAGTGCACAAGTCTATCTAACAATAGATGGTCAGCTAACGTCTAAAATTGTTCAAAGGAAACCAATAGGGCGCATAGAAGGGAACACAAAGTTCTATTTGGACGATGAAGGAAAGAGAATGCCTCTTTCAAATAATCATTCGGCTAGAGTTCCTATCATCACAGGCAATATCAGTGGTAAAAGCCTTGAGGATGTTTATGTCATATTGGAACACATAAATATGGATGATTTTTTTCGGGAATCTGTAATTGGTATTCATATCAAAGGAGAAGAAGAATATCAGTTACGATTAAGGCTTAACAATTTTGTTGTAAACATAGGCGGTATTGAAGATTTAGATGCCAAGTTTAGCAATTTTAAGGCATTTTATGCCAAAGCGAACAAGGATGAGACCTTGGAGGATTATGCAGAAGTAAGTTTAGAATTCAATAACCAGGTGGTGTGCACTAAAATATAATAAAATGGAACAAACTAAATATTCAGTCGGTTTAGACATAGGAACAACGAAAATCGTTGCCATAATCGGAAAACAAAACGAGTATGGTAAAATTGAGATTTTGGGTATCGGTAAGTCCAAAAGTTTAGGTGTACACAGAGGGGTGGTAAATAACATTACCCAGACCATAAAATCTATACAGCAGGCAGTTGAAGAGGCAGAAGCAAATTCTGGTCTTAAAATTGGATCTGTTGTTGTTGGTATTGCCGGTCAGCATATTAGAAGTCTACAGCACAGCGATTACATCACCAGAAAAGATTCTGAGGAGGTAATAGGAGAGGAAGATGTAGACTTGTTGTGTAATCAAGTGCACAAATTGATTATGCTACCAGGCGAGGAGATTATTCATGTGTTACCACAAGAATACAAAGTTGACGGGCAAGCGGAAATCCGTGAACCTGTTGGTATGTACGGTGGTAGGCTAGAAGCTAACTTTCATGTGGTTGTTGGTCAGGTAGTTTCCATTAAAAACGTAGGTCGTTGCATTAAAAGTGCAGGATTGGATTTAGGTAATATAACACTAGAGCCATTAGCTTCATCTGACGCTGTACTGAGTCAAGAAGAAAAAGAAGCTGGTGTAGCATTGATCGATATAGGTGGTGGTACAACTGATCTTGCCATATTTAAAGATGGTATTATTAGGCATACTGCGGTTATTCCTTTTGGTGGTGGAGTTATTACCGAGGATATAAAAGAAGGATGTTCGATTATTGAAAAGCAAGCCGAATTGTTGAAAACAAGATTTGGTTCTGCTTGGCCAGGTGAGAACAGAGATAATGAAATTGTGTCCATACCAGGTTTACGCGGTAGAGAGCCAAAAGAGATATCGTTGAAAAATCTATCTAAGATTATTCACGCCCGTGTAGTTGAAATTATTGAACAAGTGTATGTAGAAATCAAAAACTACGGTCACGAAGAGCAAAAGAAAAAATTGATTGCAGGTATCGTGTTAACAGGTGGTGGTAGCCAGTTGAAGCATTTAAAGCAATTAGTAGAATATATAACAGGTATGGATACTCGTATCGGGTACCCTAACGAACACTTGGCTGGCGATTCTGATGAGGAAGTTGCTAGTCCATTGTACGCAACAGCTGTTGGTCTTTTAATGAATGCCATTAAAAACCAAGAGAAGTTGAAATTGACGCAAGAAGAGATTTTACAAGAACAGGAACTAGAGCAAGAAGAAGAGTTGGTATATGCAGATCATGATACGGAAGCAGTAGCTCGCCCTAATTTACATAAAGAAAGAAAATCCGTTTTTGATAAGTGGTCTGAAAAATTGAAAGAATTTTTAGATAACGCAGAGTAATAAGCATAGCATAAGAGAATACATAACCAGTAATAATTAGAATATGAGTAAGAACAGCGAATTTGATAATATCTCCTTTGATCTACCAAAGAATCAAAGCAACGTTATAAAAGTCATTGGTGTAGGTGGCGGTGGTAGTAATGCCATTAATCACATGTTCCAGGCAGGAATTAACGGAGTTGATTTTGTAATCTGTAATACGGATTCTCAGGCTTTAGACAATAGTCCGGTGCCAAACAAAATACAATTAGGTGTATCATTAACAGAAGGTTTGGGTGCTGGTGCCAATCCTGAAGTAGGTGAACAGGCTGCCATGGAAAGCATGGAAGAGATTAAGAGTATGTTGGATACAACTACTAAAATGATATTCATTACTGCTGGTATGGGCGGGGGAACAGGAACTGGTGCTGCTCCCGTAATTGCCAAGTTTGCAAAAGAAATGGATGTTCTTACTGTTGGTATCGTTACTATGCCGTTTCAATTCGAAGGTAAAATGAGAGTTGAGCAGGCACAACGTGGTATTGAAAAATTACGTAATAATGTCGATTCGCTGATCGTCATTAATAACAATAAATTAAGAGAAGTATACGGTAACCTTGGTTTTAAAGCTGGGTTCTCTAAGGCTGATGAAGTATTGGCAACTGCTGCTAGAGGTATTGCAGAAGTTATTACACATCACTATACACAAAACATAGATTTACGTGATGCTAAAACAGTACTGTCAAATAGTGGTACTGCTATAATGGGGTCTGCTATTTCATCTGGTTCTGCTAGGGCTAATGAAGCGATCATGAAAGCATTGGATTCTCCGTTGTTGAACGATAACAAGATTCAAGGAGCTAAAAACGTATTGTTATTAATTGTTTCTGGTGCACAAGAAATTACAATTGACGAGATTGGTGAAATCAATGATCATATTCAAATAGAAGCAGGATACGGAGCAAACATTATTATGGGTGTTGGTGAAGATGAGAGCTTAGGTGAGGCTATTGCTGTAACGGTAATTGCTACTGGGTTTAATATTGAGCAACAAGATGATATTGTAAATACCGAGTCTAAGAAAATTATCCATACGTTAGAAGAAGGGCAACGTGCAGAAGCAATGTTGTTATCTAACCAAAAAACAGTTCATACTTTAGAAATGGACGATGAGGAAGAGGAGGTAAAACAAGTCAAACCCGTAAAAAAGTATGAGTTCGTTGAGGAAGAAGATTTTGACTTGATACCTACAACGAACTATATTAAAAATTTCAATGTTTTTTACGAGGAAGTATTAGCCGAAAATGTTTCAGAAGAAGATTTTGTAATAGTAGATGCACCATCTTCTTTTAGAGATATGGAAGTTGTTGATCCAGAAGAATTGAAAGTTGAGGAAAAGGATGATCAATTCACGGTTGGTTTTGAGTCTTCTTCAAAAGATGAAGAGGAGAAAGAAAATGTAATCATGTTTGACTTACATGATGAAGTAAAAGATATTGATGTAAAAGAAAGCATTGAAATCGTACCGGTTTTAGAATACAATAAGAATGGTGAAAAACGCTATAGCTTAGATGACTATATGCAGTTAGAAAGTAAACTGACTGGAGCCAAGTCTAAAGCAGAAGAATTTGAGCCTAAGGTTATTGAAGATGAGTTGGTATTTGAAAGAAAGACAGTAGCGCCAAGTAGGGAAACAAGTCCAGAGGAACCGTTAGATCCAATGGAAACTCCTATTGAAGAATTATTGAGAGATAGAGCTGACGAGCGCAGAAGAAAACTAAAAGATTTCAATTACAAGTTTAAAAACAACGCGCCTACAAGTTATGACGAAAAGAAGCCGGCATACCAAAGGCAAGGAGTTGATTTGAATGAAAGCTCAAGAGAAAAAAAGATTTCTAGAACCTCTTTAAGCGGAGATAGTAATGATGATATTCAGTTGAGATCTAACAACTCATTTTTACATGATAATGTAGACTAATAGTAAGTCTTACAATATTTTTAAAACCCGAAAACTAATATAGTTTTCGGGTTTTATTTTTTATCTTCGCAGACCAAAATAAATTAGATATGGCTTTGCAGCAAAGAGTAATGGAACAGTTGAAATTAGCAATGAAAGCAAAGGATTCCGTAGCACTAGAATCGCTTAGAGCTATAAAATCTGCATTGTTAGTGGCAAGTACGAGTGGAGGTGAAGAAATTACCGAAGATGACGAAATACAGATTGTCCAGAAGTTGGTAAAACAAAGAAAAGATAGTGCAGCCATTTTTATAGAACAAGGAAGACAAGATCTTGCTGATCCAGAATTAGCTCAGATTGCGGTAATAGAACAATTTTTACCAGAACAACTTACTGAAGAAGAAGTAGAAAAGGTTGTAGTTCAAACTATAGATGCTACAGGTGCTTCAGGTATGAAAGATATGGGTAAGGTGATGGGGATTGTTTCTAAGGAATTAGCGGGTCAAGCAGACGGTAAGTTGATTTCTACAATCGTAAAAAAGAAATTGGCATAATATAGATTCGTATTAGGGCATTTTTAATTTTGCTAATTGCTAATTGCTAATTGCTAATAAATAAATGGCCTCGTGGCGCAACTGAATAGCGCATCAGATTTCGGCTCTGAGGGTTGGGGGTTTGAATCCCTTCGAGGTCACTTAGTTTAATCTCAATAGCCTATTTAAAAGGCTATTGAGGTTTTTTGGTTTATATTTTAGCCGATATTTAGTCGACATTAAAAAATTAACAAAATGAAGGATATCCATAAAAGAGATTTTTACGATTTTGATTTTGTTCAAAGTTTAATAGATAATTCTATAGAAGAAAATCAAAATATGGATTTTAAAGCAGGTCCTGCACTTGATAAAAATCCAAAAAATAAAAATGAAATTTCTAAGGATGTGGCAGCAATGGCCAATTCAAATGGAGGGATTATTATTTACGGATTATCGGAAAAAAATCATGTTGCTAGTCACTTAACATTCGTTAATGGTAATCTATTTACAAAGGAATCTTTAGAACAAGTGATTTCTTCAAAAATTAGTAGAACTATTCCTGGATTAAAAATATTTCCAATTAGATATCAAGACCAAATTGAAAATACACTTTATGTGGTTCAAATCCCTGAAAGTCTTGAGGCTCCACATATGAGTGGTGATAATAGATTTTATGTCCGAAGTAATTTTCAATCAATTGCTATGGAAGAATACCAAGTACGTTCACTTTACAATAGGCAGGGTAAACCGAAATTAAAAATTAGTGGTATTGATATTTATCCAATGACTAATGAAGATGATGATTCACGCTATCGTTTTAATGTTAAAGTTTCAATAAGTAATATTGGAAAATTATTTGTAAAAAATTACCGAGTTAACTTGATTTGGGCTGGTGAAGTTCAATTTACAAACCTAAATTGGGGGGCTTTAGATCAAGGTAAAAATTACTCTTATTCATTAATTGATGCGGCTGTATTAATTACTAATGAGAACCCACCTAATATTTTTCCAGGTGAAACTTTAGACATATTAAGTTTTAATTTAGATGTGGAAAAATCTGAAGTGCTAGGGTTTTTGAATAATCTGGAATTAAATGGTGAATTATATTATCAGAATGAATATGAGTCTAAGAAATTCTTACGGGTGAATGAAATTTTAATTGATTACAAAGAAAATAAATTGTTTTAGCCTGATATAAAAAACCCACTACATTAGTGCAGTGGGTCAAACCAAATAATAATCAATCTTAAACGTACTATCTTCTCAATAGGCTGTCAACCTCATCATAAAAATCTTTTGCCTCTAATCTTTGGTAGTGATCAGGTTCTTTATTTTCAACAATATTTTTTTGTTGACCGTTGGTAAAGTTAAATTTAGAATCAATCTTTTCATCTACTACACCATAAAAATTATTAATTTCCGATTGATGAAAATCTGCAAATGACTTTCCAGATTTTATTCCGTCTCTTATTTGCCATTTATTCTTTATGCCACTTTCTAACCATGAATTAACTCTTTTTCGTTCTGCGGTAATACCGGAAGTAACACCGAGGTTAAAAATTTCATTATATAGTGCTTGATCGTTCAACTTTAAATATGTTTCATTCATAATTTTATTTTTTATTGGTAAAGATTTTCCCGTTTTATTTCCGACATGTAATTTTTGTCTTATGGAATATGCTATTTCATTATTTAAAATTTCATGCGTAGTATTATCATATACATTCTCAATATCTAATACATCCTTTTTAGGAAAAGACATATTTACACCGGACATTGATTTTAAAAATACCCTACCAAGTTGTGTATACAAATTACTAGGGCATTTTTCACTTTTATCGTTTCCAATAAGGTTTCCATTTATATCAAATTCATAAATCATTTTAGATTCCGAATTCCAATATGCCCAACCTGCACCTATAATTTGGTAGCATGTGCAAATACTTAATTCGTTTCTTGTTGGCCACTCCATAATTAAAATGCTCCTTGGGTTCTTGTTAGGTTAACCGGTAATCCTTTGGTATCGCTTGATGTAGATTTTACAAAATTGCCAGGATCGGAAATATTTACATTTAAAGAGCCTTTCAATAAAGCATTTTTAATTCCTTCATCCCTTTGCGCTGCTTTTATTTCTGGACCATCCAACGGCTCTAATTTGTTCTTTACTGCTATTTCACCACTTCCCGTTAAATCTCCAATTTTCCCTAATGCCGTGGTTGCTATGTTGCCGATTTTACCAGGTATATTACTAGCTAGTTTAAGCATTTGCTGCATTGGCATTAATAAGAATTTTAAAATACTCTGCCCAATACCTTTAAAAAATCCTATAAAATCGAATTCTTTAAACCAGTTTACAACGTTGCCCCATGCTTCACCAATCCAATCAGTAAATTTTCCCCATTGTTTGCCAAACCATGCGGTAACCTTATCCCAATTATAAAATAACGCTATTACACCTGCGACTGCAGCAACAATTGCCAGTATTGGCCACAAACCTAAATTCATTGCAACCCCTAGTGCGGTGGTTGCAGCTGTTGCCAACCAAGTAGCACCCGTGGTTGCCATTTGAATAGTTTTATATGTTCCTAGTGCAACTGCATTTTTTCCAATTGCTATTGATGCGGTACCGCTCAATGCAGATTGTACACCTAATGCAATGTTATATGCAATAATTGCCCCTTGTGTACCCCAAATTAATGCTTTCATGGTTGCATAGGTTCCTAACAAACCTGCACCAATCCCAACTAATGTTTCCATATTGTTTGCAGCCCAATCCATTGAACTGCCCAAAATAGTAAGTGCTTTGTTGTTAGAATTTGTGGCGGTCGTAACATTTAAAAATTGATTTTTCATTGCGGTTAACCTTTCAGTAAATGACTTTGTATTGATTGCGGCCTGTTGTTCTGCCGCACCTGCCTTATTTACATTAGTCAACATTGCAGAAAACCCACTGGCATTATTAAAAAGTGCCTGACCTAATGCCGCATTTTCTTTACCTAAAACCTGCAGTACTGCCGTGTTATCCTTACCAAGTTTTGAAAATTCCAATAATCTTTGATTAAACGGTAATGCGGCATTGCTTACTATGTCCAAATCAACACCCATTTTATTGAGTGCCTTTAAGTGTGCCGATGGTAATATTTTGGCACTAGCCATGGTTGCTAAAATGTTACGAAGTTTACTGCCTGCTTCACTTCCTTTTTCAAACTTAGATACCAATTGAACCAATGCAATCGATTCATTTAATTTGGTTCCTGTAGCACCTGCTATTGTACCAAATTTTTGCAAGGCTTGTGCGGTTTCTGGTATTTTACTAGCCCCATAGATAGAACCTGCTGCGAGTGCATCAATTGCCATTGTCGATTTATTGGCACCTAAACCAAATTGATTTAAAGATGTAGTAAGTGAATCAGCTGCGGTTCCCAGTTCCATTTTTGCTGCTTTAGATAACGTTATTGCATTTTTGGTTATTTGCGCCAATGCTTTAGGGGTTTGCAGTAATTCGGGTTGTGCGCTTGCAATTTGCTCAAAACCGAATAACACATCTTTACCCATCATCTTAGTGGCTTTGGCAACGTCCATTGCATGCCCCTCTAAAATAGTTAGGTTCTTTCCGGTTGCCCCGGTTATAGAACTAACGGACATTAAAGATTCATTATAATCTAAATTTGACTGTATTGCAGTACTGAAAACTGCACCTATCCCCAGACCTAATGCCAGTTGGGAAATTTTCCCCATTGCTTTAAATGACTGGTTTATTTTGTTGTCAAATCTCTTTATTGATGCTATACCAACGGTGGCAAATTTTTGGGTACCTACACCCATTTTTTTCAATACATGGCTGAACCTATCGACGGCTCTAAACTCTGCAGGTATTTTTATTGTTGCTGTACTCATTATCTGAACTTTAGATTATAAACTTATACAAATGGTTGGTGTAGAATCCATTTTGAAAACTGATTTGCCAACAGGCTATTAACAGAGTTATTAATATTATTCTTTTGGGATTTTATTTTCTGCCACTAAATAATCATTTACCAATTGTTCAATTTTATTCGCAGTATCTTCTTTTATGGATTTTACTGCATTGTCAATTATAATATTTACTTCATCTATCAATTGAACTTTTATTTTTCTCTTTAATTGAAGATTTAAATTTCTATGATATTTCGTTAAATCTATTCCCAATCTATCAGTATGATTTTTAATGTAATTAATAGTCAATTCAGATTCGGTATCTATTAATTCACCAGTTGTATAAATTTTATTTCTCTTTATATGAGACCTTAATGTTGAAAAATTTATTTCCAATGCGGCTGCAAAATCTTTTTTATTCAATAACATTTCGTTTTGTTTTAAAGTGGTGAAACACCGTTAATTTTAGTCTATTTTCTCTGTTGCACTTAATATTTTGTTGCAGAGGGTGTTGCAGTTGTCAAAAAAATGTCAAGTGTATAAATTATGCCGTGCGCAACGTATTGCGTGGGGTCTTATTTTGGTTTACAGTACCTTAATTGCATATCTCATTGTTATTGCTTTAATCAACTCGCATGATCTAAACCAAATGCCTGGTATAGATTCAATTGCTCATTAAACTTTGGCTTTGGTTTGTTATAACCTTTCTGTTTTATTCTTATTGAATTGTGGAACCGATTACGTACTTGCTTACACATGTGCGTTATCAATGACCTTTCGAACTTGGGGCGTGAATGTTTGTTGTTTGGAATTAAATCCATTCTTAATCGTTCAAATGTTTGTGGGTCATTTATCTGCAGGTACCTTAAAGTTTTCGATCTTATGTAGTTCGGTACTCTCTCACCCTCTTTAACGGGTCCCTCATTTTCTAATATCAACCCGGTTACTTTACATCTGTATTTGGATAAATCTTCATACGTTGATATACCACCCTTATCTACAGTGGAATTTAAACGTGTTTGGGGTTCCTTTGAAGCTAGTTTTTTGTTTGTGGAATTTAAACGTGTTTGCCTTGTTAATTCATCTAGTTTGGTAGTAATAATATTGAGTAGGTCGGTGTGAATATTTCGACCAGTTTTATCCAAAAGTTGAAAATACCTTTGTTTCATTTGCCAAAATCCATTAGCATATTTTTGGGTCTGTATATACCATGTATGATTAGTTAAATATTCTTTTAGTTTTAGTTTTTCTTTTTTGTTCAGATTTTCGAACCCTGTCTTATGGTCCAAAATCAAAACATCTTTTACCACTTGTATTAGTTCATTTTTAATAGTCTCATATACTTGTGGGTTCAATAGACATTCAATATTGTCAATGTTTAATTTTCCTTTGATATATCTACTTTGACCACTAGCAATTTCAAGTCTAACGGTATCAGGTGGGCAATGCTTAGGGTATTGTGTGTATTTACAATATAATTTTAAACGCTTGTAGGTGCAGTCCTTACCGTTTCTTTGGTTGACTGCCTTTTTAGAAAAAGCAAGTGATCTATCGTATTTGAAAAGGGTCTTTTTCCAGTATTCCGTGAACATTACCAGATCTTTTCCATAACCAGGCATAATGAAATTTAGACCCATTTCAAGATTAATTATTTTCCATTTTTCTACATCATCTATTTTTAACAATTCTATGATTGTTTTAATGGTTTCAATACAATCTATTGACTTTAAATCATTGGCGTTCGTAATATCATTGTTTCTGAATTTATGAGGGGAGAAAAGAACATGTAAACCGTAATCAGTTTTACCAAATTTTATATTTTTATATACTTTTCTTTCCTTACACTTGATTAATTCCCAGTCTATAGTAGATAAATTTTCTGTTTTGCTATACCAAATCAGTCTTGGGTCGTTCCAAATACGACTCACTTCACCCATGTCTTTCACGACTATTTTAATGTGGTCTAACACTTTAGGTTTTTTTGGTATATTTGGATTATTAAATGCACAAAACTTCATTGTGCTTGCATTTGATTTTGAATCTGAACAATTCACAAAAACCGTTGCAGCTGTAGCGGTTTTTGCTTTTAAAAAAAAAGACCGTTGGCATTATACCGCAGGCCTTTAATCAAAAAACTATACAAGAGACTATTCTCTGATTCTGTAAATTTTTTCCCAATCCGGTACAACTATATAATCGTTACCCTGTGGGTGGTCCTTTAAAAAATCATTTAGAGACCCGAAAATTTTATAATCTGGGTAATTCCATTTGTCAGATGTAACAGGCATCTGTATTGCATTATCTTTTCTTGCGTTGTTGATTGCATCCGCTATTATTTTAGCATGCTTAAATACTGCAGATTGTTTGCCGTTCTTGATGTAATAGGTGTGATTCTCTCTAATTTCATCAATCAACTCTTTGTGTGCAACAAAACCAGTTTTATTTAAATAGTACCTGTCCAAATTTGAAGTTTTTACACTTCTGTATTTATTAAAAATTAGATTTAAAGGGTTGATGTCTTTGTTGTGTATGCCTAGTATAAATTCATCCTTAGCGGTTGGCATGTTGTGCTTGTCTTTTAGAATTTGAAGAACTGCAGAAACTTTCCTTTTAATTACTAATCGTTTCTGATCTTCTGATATTTCAAAACCTAAATAACTTTCGGTCGAATCAATTAAATAATTATAGATTTTTGGAGTGGTTTCAAATATCTCTTTTATATCTTCTTTGATTCTATTTTCATCAATAGATAAAACTTCTTGTTTTCCTACTACTTTCATTTTGTATACTGGTTATGATTATTGATTGTTAAGTTGAATAATTGCAGATTCAACCTCTTTTCGTTTGTAGTAAACACGACCAGAAAGGCCATAGGATGTCAATAATCCTTTCTTTGTATAATTATTTATACTAGAAACGTTGACACGCAAAAGTTCTGCGGTTTCATGCCTAGTGAGATACTCAATTGGTTCTTTTGGAGTAAATGATTTTTTTAAAAGATTGATTTTTAAATCCAATCTTTTTTCTACCTCTGAAATGAGGTGATCTGGTGTAGTGTTAATGAATTGAATTGTACCTGACATATCGAAATATTTTATTAATACTTCGACAAATATTTAAATAACCTACTTATTTAGTAGGGGTGAACCAGTTCAGTTTTGGTTCATATTTTTTAAAATGTCTATTTTGTTTTGAAAATCGGGAGCTATAACAATTTTCTTTTCGTTGCAATATTCAATTATTTTATTAAGTTGGGTTTTTTTAAAAAGGTTCTTTTCTCCATTATTGTTTAATGTGTCTTTTATATATGGTCGAACCCTTTGAGAAGTTTTTAGAACCTCTTCTCTTATATAATCAGAAAGTGAATTTACACTGGAAAATTCTTTAGATTGATAAAAATATGTAGCACCCAATCCTCGGACAGTTGTTTTTTTTATAAAATCCTGAGCAAAAAGAGCCCCAATTTCACAATAAAAATGGTGTTTTTGAATATTGGATATTATAGCATTCATTTCTAGTAAGACTACAGATTTTATATTTCCAAAAAAAACAGAATACGATGCCAATAATTGATTCCTTTCAACTTTTGATAGTATGCCATCTGTAATTGCATAATTAAGAGAAAAAGCATTTGCATTAGTTTCGACAGAAACAAAATAAGCCATTGCCTTTAATCCAAAATCTTTGTTTTCAGAATCTACTTTTAGAAGGATTTTTACGATTTTCGGGGTTAATGGCTTGAAACCTTTCCACTCACTCGTTTTATTAAACTTTTGCAGTTGGTCAAAATAATTATATAATTCGTCATTATTCAAACTTTTTGGGTTGTACTTGTCTGGATAATATTTTGCAAAGTCAGTAGGTGAAATATTCCGAGGATCCTTTATTGTTTCAAAAAAATCATCTATCGTATCAAAAATGTCCATTAAATAATTCTTATAGTAATTTTGATAATTGGGTAAATTCTTTAGTTATTAAATTTCGATATGGTTCGTTAATTGATTTAACCATTGAACTATCATTTATTAAAAAATCAAATAGACTTGCCTTGATTTCATTCTTTCGAATGGAATGTTGTGTTTCATCCAAATTTTCAATTTCATCTAATTGCTTTTTAAAATGCTGAACAATATCAATTGACATAGACATAAAACTCTGTTGTAAATCTGTTTCTTTAATTTTAGTATTAGATTCAATTTCTTTAGCTAGCTGTTGATCTTTTTCGTTGTCTGTCATGATTTTAATTGTTTACTTTTTTTAATTGAACTGTACCTTCTGAAATTGATGCTAGATTCCTCATAGCACGTGCCAATGCCATTGCGTTATGCGTTCCTTTTTTTCCGACATATCTTAAAAATTGTGTTTCCGAACTGTGACCAGTTGCACTAATTAATAATGGTGTGGGTATTTTTCCATAATAGTTAGTTGCGTAAGATCTGCGACCTATATGTGAACTTACAGCCTTATACTTTGGTACTTGAACTGTTTCGTATCTGTTGGTTTTCTTATTCTTTAATTTAGCGGTTACCATTTCGTCAATTTCGGCTAAACTGCAAACTGTTTTAATGTGTTCATTATACATAGCCTCATTACTCGCAACATTTTTAGAATATAATGGCGGAAAATTTCCATTCCATTTATCAATTATATGTAATACCTCTGGTGTAAGAGGTAGTAGAACTTGTGACTGGGTTTTTCTTTGGGTAATATCAAGAAATTTTACACCGTCTAATTCAATAATGCGCTTAGTGTCGAACCTTAAAAAATCAGATACTCGTTGTGCCGTAAAACAACTAATTACTAGCCAATCTCTGGCAATTTCCAATCGTTCGTTACTCATTTCTGCATTGATTATTAAATCAATTTCTTTTAAAGAAAGAAAGATTGGTTCATTGTTTTTATACCTAAGACCTTTATTGATAGTATCTAATTCAAAACTTATTTTGGCACCTCTATCTCTAGCGTGCCGGCAAATCATTTTAATTGTTTTGATGGATTTTACTGTAGTGTTATGGTCGTAACCTTTTTCTTTAGACCATTTCTGAAATGCAAGACTGAATTTTTTATTTACGTCTTGAACTTTGACTTTTCCAAAATCCTTTTCAAATTCAATAACTCTAGCCTTTATTACATTGTTATTTTTGATGGTACCCCTCTTTAAGTTATCATCTTTAAATTGGTGGTAATCTTCAAAAAAATCAGTTAGTAAAGTTGGGATTTTAGTAAAACCCTGTTTTGGGTTAATTATAGTTCTTAGCCAATCGGCATTTACAACCTCATCTTTTTGCCTTTGATTGATTAATGTACTAACCTGCTTTTTTAATTTTTCAAGTTCACTGCGTAAATCAGATAAGTTTTGATTCTCCTTAATTATTTCCGCCTTAATCTCGGGTGTAGCACCTTTTGGTAATGTTCTATCTTTTATCTGTGATTTGTTAAATCGGTCTGGGTCAATTACAAAATTGGTTCTGACCTTAGCATCTATTTGTTTTCCCTCTGTAACACGTATATATATAGGTGCAGGGTTCTTTTTACTTTGAATGAGAAATGATATTGGCATTTTATTTATAATCTGAACATTACAAATATATATATTTAGCCGACATTTAGCCGACATTTTTGAATTGTTTTAGAACTTATTGAATCATTTTGGTTTTTGTAAATTAATTTATATTTCAATTTCAAGCCTAAAACAATGGGTTTAAAGGCTATTTGATATGATTGTGCGGGTTTTTGAATTTTTAGTAAATCTAAAACTTTGAATCCCTTCGAGGTCACTTGAATCTAAGGTCTTGCTTTTGCAGGACCTTTTTTTTGTTTTAAATAATGCGATAGTTTTAATTCTGTGAGAGTACTTTTAGAAAAACGCACATCTGTATACCTGTGTTACTATGTTTTGATGTTGTTATTTTTTGAATATATAAGTACAGTTGGATAATCAAGATTTATTATTCTGTATGGCATAAGCTCAAATTGTAATGGTTTTTAATGAATAGCTGTTTAATAATCTTCTGTTTGCTTGCATCAATAATTAGACACATTATATAGGTGTAGAAATAAATACACTTTTTTTTTGACTATCCATTTTGTCAATTAGTAAGGGCGAAAATTAAATATTGATATGTTTTTCTGTTTTTATTCGAGTAATAGATAGACGAGATGATGAGTTTTTGAAGCTTGTCTAGCTTTTGAATTAAGGTTTGTGGTTTAAAATATTAGCAGGATTATTAGTGAAAAATGTTACTTAATGCTGCAGTGGTTTTAATGGTTGAATTATCACCTCATTTTATCCTTCTCCAACGCTTTCAAAATCATGCAGTTATGTTTTGGTAAAAAAACTTTCGTTTTTTATTTA